>NZ_BMXT01000012.1 GCF_014651895.1 Rhodanobacter panaciterrae | reverse complement strand
AGCCGTCGACGCCGGGCAGATCCAGATCCAGCAGTACCGCCTCGAAGCTCGCCTGCGCCAGCTCGGCCAGTGCCGCCAGTCCGTTGGTGACATGCACCACGTGGTGACCTTCGCGTTCGAGCAGGCCGCGGATCACCGCCGCCACGATGGTGTCGTCTTCCACCAGCAGCAGTCGATAACACTGACCGGTGACGACGTCGATCGACGGTGGGGCCACTGCCGGTTCGGGTAGCGGCAACCGCACGCGGAATGTGCTGCCGTGCGCGAGACGCGATTCCAGTTCGATGCTGCCGCCCATCATGTCGACCAGCTCGCGGCAGATCGCCAGACCCAGACCGCTGCCGGCGCGACGCTGCGGACCGTCTTCCTGTTCGAAACGCTGGAACAGGCGCGCCTGACTCGCCTCGGGAATACCTGGACCGGTATCGCTGACGCTGAACTGCAGACCATCGGTGGTGCGCTGCGCACGCAGGGTGACGCTGCCGTGCTCGGTGAACTTCAGCGCGTTGTTGGCCAGGTTCAACAGCACCTGCTTGATCCGCAACGCATCGCCAAGCAACTGCTTCGGCAAGTCGTCCGCCATCTCGAGTACGAAGCGGATGCCCTTGGTATGGGCCAGACCCTGTTCCAGCTGGGTCACGTCCTCGAGCAACTGGCGCGGATCGAACGGCGCCGGCTCCAGCTCCAGTTTGCCCGCTTCGATGCGGGCCAGATCCAGGGCGTCGTTGAGCAGCTTCAGCAGCATCCCGCCGGAGCGTTGCATGGCCTGGGTGTAGTCATGCTGTTGCGGACTCAGCGGCG
>NZ_BMXT01000011.1 GCF_014651895.1 Rhodanobacter panaciterrae | reverse complement strand
CACGGCAAGACGACGCTGACGGCAGCGCTGACGAAGGTCGGTGCGGAACGTTTCGGTGGCGAGTTCAAGGATTACAGCTCGATCGACGCGGCGCCGGAAGAGAAGGCGCGCGGCATCACGATCTCGACCGCCCACGTGGAATACGAGTCGCCGGTGCGTCATTACGCGCACGTCGATTGCCCGGGCCATGCTGACTACGTGAAGAACATGATCACGGGCGCAGCGCAGATGGACGGCGCGATCCTGGTGTGCTCGGCTGCCGATGGCCCGATGCCGCAGACCCGCGAACACATCCTGCTGAGCCGTCAGGTCGGCGTGCCGTACATCGTCGTGTTCCTGAACAAGGCCGACATGGTGGACGACGCCGAGCTGCTCGAGCTGGTCGAGATGGAAGTGCGCGAGCTGCTGACCAAGTACGAATTCCCGGGCGACGACACCCCGATCATCCACGGTTCGGCCAAGCTGGCGCTGGAAGGCGACCAGAGCGAAATCGGCGTGCCGGCGATCATCAAGCTGGTCGACGCGCTGGACAGCTACATCCCGGAGCCGACGCGCGTCATCGACCGTCCGTTCCTGATGCCGGTGGAAGACGTGTTCTCGATCTCGGGCCGCGGCACCGTGGTGACCGGTCGTATCGAGCGCGGCATCATCAAGGTCGGCGACGAAATCGAAGTGGTCGGTATCCGCGACACGCAGAAGACCACGGTCACCGGCGTGGAAATGTTCCGCAAGCTGCTGGATCAGGGTCAGGCAGGCGACAACGCCGGTCTGCTGCTGCGCGGTCTGAAGCGTGACGACGTGGAGCGTGGCCAGGTGCTGGCCAAGCCGGGCACGATCACCCCGCACACCGACTTCGAAGCCGAAGTCTATGTGCTGTCGAAGGACGAGGGTGGCCGTCATACGCCGTTCTTCAAGGGTTACCGTCCGCAGTTCTACTTCCGCACGACCGACGTGACCGGCGCTTGCCAGTTGCCGGACGGCGTGGAGATGGTGATGCCGGGCGACAACGTGAAGATGGTGGTGAGCCTGATCCACCCGATCGCGATGGACGAAGGTCTG
>NZ_BMXT01000010.1 GCF_014651895.1 Rhodanobacter panaciterrae | reverse complement strand
GGTTGCAGTCGTGTATTCGGCCTTGGGGTGAGCGCGTGACGCTCGGGCCATCATGGAATCCGCGAATCGAAAGCCAATCGTTCGGAGCGGCCTCGCAGGCCAGAAGTGTTATCGGCTTGATTCGATTCGGGACCGACACATTCGCCATGACACAGATCGCCTTGGCAACTCGGGGAAGTAGAACGGTTATTCGATGACGCACACCACGCCGGTAGCGACGGCAGGCCGCACACTACGGTGATTGCCGTCGAACACGGCGTGATGATGCTCCATCGCCCAGACGCGTCGGGCGACCTTGTTGGCCAGTGCGACCGCCGCCTTGTTGTGACCTTGTCGAGCCTGCAGCGCCAGTGCCCATGCCTGCAGACGATCGAGCGGTTGATCCTTTCGCTGCCGAACCTGCGCCGCCCGCAGGGCGGCGCGTGCTCCATGGATCAGCAGCAGACGCAGGTAGCCGTCGCCGCGCTTGCTCATGGCGCCGAGATGGCGCTGCGCGCCGGAAGAGTGCTCGCGCGGGGTCAGTCCCAGCCATGCCGCGAAGTGACGGCCACTGCGGAACCGATCCAGCGATCCGACACTGGCACGCAAGGCGGTGGCGGTCAGCACGCCGATGCCCGGCACGCTCTGATAGCGCTGGCTTGGCAGATCGCTTTCGGCAAACGCCTCCAGCCGCTGCTCGATCGCCGTCATGTCCGCTTGCAGGCCCGCCAAGCGATCGAGCAATTCACCCAGCGTGTGGCGCAAGGCCATGGGCAGGTCGTTGTCGCCGTCTTCGAGCGCTGCCAGCACCGCCGGGCGAACCTTGGCCGCGCCCAGCGGAATGATCAGGCCAAACTCGCGCAGCACACCACGCAGCAGATTGATCGTGGACGTACGCTGGCTCTTGAGCCGTTCGCGGATGCGATGCAATGCCTGCACACCCTGTTGCTCGGGCGACTTGATCGGCACCGGGTCGATCTGCGCGCAGCGATCCGCTTCCAGGATGCCGGCCACGTCGGTGCGATCGGTCTTGTTGCGTCGCACGTAGGGACGCACGTCGCGAGCCGGCAACAAACACACGGTATGCCCCTGTCCGGCGAATCGTCGCGCCCAGTAATGCGCACTGCCGCAGGCTTCCATCACCACGCGCAGTGGTACACGGTTATCCAGCACATGCGCAAAGGCGCGACGCGACAGTTGCTTGCGCTCCAGGATACGGTGGTCGGCATCGGCAAACGCCAGTTCGAATACATCCTTGGCCAGATCGACCGCCACCGTGGCGGCAACCGTATTGTCAGGCGTAGCATGCATGGCGGACTCCTCTCGTGATCCCGTGTCCGGAGCCTA
>NZ_BMXT01000009.1 GCF_014651895.1 Rhodanobacter panaciterrae | reverse complement strand
TGCTCAGCAACAGCTCGGCCATGCCCATCACGCCGGTCATCGGCGTGCGGATCTCGTGACTGAGCGTAGCTAGGAACTGGGTCTTCGCCGCGCTGGCCGCTTCGGCCATCTGGCGTTGCTGTTCGACCAATTGCATGTGGTGACGCTGGGCCAGGCGGCGGCGCCAGGCCTGCAGGATCAGACCGACGACCAGCAGACTCAGCAGCACATACGCCAGCCACGCCCACCAGCGGCTCCACGGTGGTGCCTGCACGTGGATTTTCAGCGGCACAGGCAGATGCACCCATTGACCGTTCGCGCCCGCCGCCTGCACCTCCAGCGTGTAGTCACCCGCAGCCAGCCCCGCGAAATCCCGTTCGCCGTGGTCGCCGGTGTCCACCCATGTCGTGTCGAAGCCGCGCAGCAGAAAGCGGTAATGGTTCGATGCCGGGTCGATGAAGGAGAACAGCCGCACCGATACGTTGAAACCCCGATCCCGCCACTCCAGCTGGATCTGCTTCTCGTCCGTCGGCAGCACCCGCAGCTTGCCAGCACGACGCACGCTGATGCCGCTGACCCGCAACGGCGACACGTCGGTACGGTCGTGCATCCGATCCGGATTGAAACCCACCACGCCACCGAGCGTGGGCGCATACAGGTTGCCATCAGGCATCAGCGCGTAGCCGCGGGAAAACTCCCCATTGGCCAGGCCATTCTGCAATCCGAACGCCTGGAAGCGGCCACTCTGCGGATCGAAGCGCCACAGGCCGTCGCGGCCAAACATCCAGAGCCGCTGCCGTGCATCGACGCGCAGATCGACCACGGTGATGGACGGCCATCCCTGCGCCGCGCCGACGGTACGGTCGAGTACCAACGCCGCGCCGGCATAGTGGTAATGCTCCAGTCCGTCGGGACGTGCCATCCACAAGCCGTCGGCAGTGAAATCGAAGGCGTTCACCGGGCGGTCCTGCCGCACGCCGGAGATCGCCTCGAAACGATGGTGTTCCGCGTCGAGCCGCAGCATGCCGCCGTCACTGGCGTACCAGAACATGTCACCGTGGCGGGTGAGCTGGCTGCCCCACAGCAGCTTCTGGTTGGACTCGTCCATCGGCACCCGGGTGACCGCAAGCGTCTCGGGATCAACCCGGAACAGTCCCTCGCCGAAGGTGCGCACATACATCCGGTCATCCGGGCCCTGCTCCACTTCCAGCGGGTGCTTCAGCAGCAGATTGTGCGGATCGGCTTGCTCCGGTGGTTTGCCTTCGGTGTAACGATAGAGCCCACCGCGCACGGTGATCCACAATCGCTCGTGGGCATCCTGGGTCATGCCCAGCACGTCGCCGCGCAGACCGGACAGCACATGCTGCACCTTGCCGGTATGCGGATCGAGCTTGTCGATTCGCCCGCCGCGTTCGCCGACCCAGACCCGCCCATCGTGCCCGCGGGCCATCGCGGTGACGATCGAATCACGCAAGCTGTCCGGATCATCCGGGATGTGCGTGAACCGGCTGGTGTCCTTCCAGTCGGGTGCCAGGTAGCCCACGCCACCGTCCACCAGGGTCACCCACAGGCCGCCTTCGTGGTCGACCAGCATCGACCACACCCAGGTACCGGGAAGATCGCCGCGCAGTACCGGCTGGTCGGTCACCGCCAGCACCGGCTGGCCCGGCTGCGCCTGCATGAACAGACCATGCTGCGTGCCTGCCCACAATCGGCCGGACCGGTCGCGGACACTGCTGAGCACGTTACCTTGCGGAGCTCCGACACCCATCAGCGGCCGCGCCACGTCGTCGCTGCCTGCCAGCAACAGGCCCTCGGAGGTGGCGATGTGCACCTCGCCGTCCTGGCTGTCGATGGACCAGGCGTCGATCGGTGCGGACTCGCCGAGTTGCGACACGCGGTGCAAGTGGCCCGCAGGATCGCGCCGGAACACGCCCTTGCTGGTCCCGATCCACAGTTGCTGCCGCTCGTCCACAAACAACGCGCCAACCAGCCCGAACGCCGACGGCGTGCTGCCCAGCAACGCGTCGCTGACATGCTCGAAACCGTTGCTGCCAGGATGCATGACGTCCAGCCCGCGCACCGTGCCGACCCACAAATTGCCGTCGGCACTCTGCGCGATCGCCCAGACCTTGTCGCTGCTCAGACTGGAGGGATCCTGCGGGTCGTGCTCCCAATGCGCGAACTTCCCGGTGTCCGGATCGTAGCGGTTAAGTCCGGCCTCCAGACCACCGGCCCAGAGCTTGCCGTCACGATCGAACAGCAGCGAGGCAATGCCGTTCTCGTAAAGGGTGTCCGCATCGCCAGCAACATGGCGAAACACCTTGAAGTCGACGCCGTCGTAACGGGCGATGCCCCCCTTGGTGCCGAACCACATCGCTCCATCGCGATCCTGCGCGACCGCGTAGACGATACTGCTGGGCAGGCCATCGGCCGTGTCGTAACGGCGGAACTGAGGCGTCGGCAGCAGACCGGTAACGGACGTCGTGATGGCCGGCGACGGCACGGACGCACTCGATACCGGTGCCGTCAGGCCCAAGGCCATACTCAGCCATACTGCTGAAAACATCCGCCGTGCTCCCCTCGGGCTGTCCATTCCCGCCCCTGTCGCTATCGCCCACGAACCGATGGCAAATCACGAAGCGCGGTGCTGGCGGCTATCCCGGCGCAGTCGATGATGCCAAAACCCCTGTACCGGTGCGAGCACGGCGGCAGACGCCACGCCACTCAGGCGTAATCGCCCAGCCGCGATGTGATGCTGGTCACATTTTGCGCCAGCGCGGCGGCCAGTTGCTCGCCGCTGAGCGGCTTGCGCAGAAAACCATCCATGCCTGCCGCACGGGCGCGTGCCTCGTCCGCGTTGCCCGCACGCGCAGTCACCGCGATGATCGGCAAGTGCGGCCCAGCCTGTTCGCGCTGACGGATCAACCGCGCGATCTGGA
>NZ_BMXT01000008.1 GCF_014651895.1 Rhodanobacter panaciterrae | reverse complement strand
GCATGGCAAAGTACCACGCCGCTATGGCCGCCAGGGAAGGGGTGGGAGCAGCGCGTAAGCGCCGGCTCCACATTCTTCTTGAAGTGTCCGGTCAAATACCTCTGACCAGACGCTTCCGTGAGAGGGATCTCACGTGGATAAATCGTAAACGAGTGACAAGCGTCGAGGTGAATTCGAATCGAGACGTCGCTAAGGAACGAAGCGTCTTGGGGTTATATGGTCAAGCCTCACGGCTCATTAGTATCAGTTAGCTCAACGCATTGCTGCGCTTCCACACCTGACCTATCAACCACCTAGTCTTGATGGTGCCTTAAGGAGAGTCAAGCTCTCGGGAGATCTCATCTTGGGGCGTGCTTCCCGCTTAGATGCTTTCAGCGGTTATCACTTCCGTTCGTAGCTACCGGGCAATGCCATGGGCATGACAACCCGAACACCAGCGGAACGTCCACTCCGGTCCTCTCGTACTAGGAGCAGCCCCCCTCAAATCTCCAACGCCCACGACAGATAGGGACCGAACTGTCTCACGACGTTCTGAACCCAGCTCGCGTACCACTTTAAATGGCGAACAGCCATACCCTTGGGACCGGCTACAGCCCCAGGATGTGATGAGCCGACATCGAGGTGCCAAACACCGCCGTCGATATGAACTCTTGGGCGGTATCAGCCTGTTATCCCCGGAGTACCTTTTATCCGTTGAGCGATGGCCCTTCCATACAGAACCACCGGATCACTATGACCTACTTTCGTACCTGCTTGATCCGTCGATCTCGCAGTCAAGCACGCTTATGCCATTGCACACAGTGCGCGATGTCCGACCGCGCTGAGCGTACCTTCGTGCTCCTCCGTTACTCTTTGGGAGGAGACCGCCCCAGTCAAACTACCCACCATACACGGTCCCTGACCCGGATTACGGGCCTAGGTTAGAACGTCAAGCACTTCAGGGTGGTATTTCAAGGATGGCTCCACGCAAACTGGCGTCTGCGCTTCAAAGCCTCCCACCTATCCTACACAGAAGAACTCAACGTTCAGTGTAAAGCTATAGTAAAGGTTCACGGGGTCTTTCCGTCTTGCCGCGGGAACGCTGCATCTTCACAGCGAATTCAATTTCACTGAGTCTCGGGTGGAGACAGCGCCGCTGTCGTTACGCCATTCGTGCAGGTCGGAACTTACCCGACAAGGAATTTCGCTACCTTAGGACCGTTATAGTTACGGCCGCCGTTTACTGGGGCTTCGATCAAGAGCTTCGCCTTGCGGCTGACCCCATCAATTAACCTTCCAGCACCGGGCAGGCGTCACACCCTATACGTCCACTTTCGTGTTTGCAGAGTGCTGTGTTTTTGATAAACAGTCGCAGCGGCCAGGTTACTGCGACCCATCGACGCTCAGTCACGCACGTGACCACGTCAATGGGCGCACCTTCTCCCGAAGTTACGGTGCCATTTTGCCTAGTTCCTTCACCCGAGTTCTCTCAAGCGCCTTGGGATTCTCACCCTGCCTACCAGTGTCGGTTTGCGGTACGGTTTTTCCATAGCTGAAGCTTAGTGGCTTTTCCTGGAAGCGTGGTGTCAGTCACTTCGCCCAATAGGGCTCGTCTCGGTGCTCGGCATAAAGAATCCCGGATTTGCCTAAGATTCATGCCTACCTCCTTTCCCCGGGACAACCAACGCCCGGTAGACCTAACCTTCTCCGTCCCCACATCGCACTATGGAAAAGTGCAGGAATATTAACCTGCTTCCCATCGACTACGCATTTCTGCCTCGCCTTAGGGGCCGACTCACCCTGCGCCGATTAACGTTGCGCGAGGAAACCTTGGGCTTTCGGCGTGGGGGCTTTTCACCCCCATTATCGTTACTCATGTCAGCATTCGCACTTCCGATACCTCCAGCAGACTTTACAATCCACCTTCACAGGCTTACGGAACGCTCCTCTACCGCGTACACATAAATGTGCACACCCCGAGCTTCGGTGCATAGCTTAGCCCCGTTAAATCTTCCGCGCAGACCGACTCGACCAGTGAGCTATTACGCTTTCTTTAAAGGGTGGCTGCTTCTAAGCCAACCTCCTGGCTGTCTATGCCTTTCCACATCGTTTTCCACTTAGCTATGACTTTGGGACCTTAGCTGCGGGTCTGGGTTGTTTCCCTTTTCACGACGGACGTTAGCACCCGCCGTGTGTCTCCCGTGTAGTACGTGTTGGTATTCGGAGTTTGCCATGGTTTGGTAAGTCGCGATGACCCCCTAGCCATAACAGTGCTCTACCCCCAACAGTATTCGCACGAGGCGCTACCTAAATAGCTTTCGAGGAGAACCAGCTATCTCCGAGTTTGTTTAGCCTTTCACTCCTATCCTCAGCTCATCCCCATCTATTGCAACAGATGTGGGTTCGGTCCTCCAGTGCGTGTTACCGCACCTTCAACCTGGCCAAGGATAGATCACTCGGTTTCGGGTCTACTGCCAGAGACTATGCGCCCTATTCAGACTCGATTTCTCTTCGCCTCCCCTATACGGTTAAGCTTGCCACTGACAGTAAGTCGCTGACCCATTATACAAAAGGTACGCAGTTACCCTTACGGGCTTCCACTGCTTGTACGTATACGGTTTCAGGGTCTATTTCACTCCCCTCTCCGGGGTTCTTTTCGCCTTTCCCTCACGGTACTAGTTCGCTATCGGTCAGTCAGTAGTATTTAGCCTTGGAGGATGGTCCCCCCATGTTCAGACAAGGTTTCACGTGCCCCGCCTTACTCAATTTCACACAAAATGCCTTTTCGTCGACTGGGCTATCACCATCTATGGCCGGGCTTTCCATCCCGTTTGACTAAAACATAATGTGCTTTTGGGCTAGTCCCCGTTCGCTCGTCGCTACTCAGGGAATCTCGGTTGATTTCTTTTCCTCCGGGTACTTAGATATTTCAGTTCCCCGGGTTCGCCCTGCATGGCTATGTATTCACCATGCAGTACTCCTTGCGGAGTGGGTTTCCCCATTCGGACATTGCCGGATCAAAGCTTGTTGCCAGCTCCCCGACACTTTTCGCAGGCTGCCACGTCCTTCATCGCCTCTGACTGCCAAGGCATCCACCGTATACGCTTAGTCGCTTGACCATATAACCCCAAGTCGCCTCGGGATTAACGTCCAAACCACTTCGTTACTTGCCTTAACACTTGTCTCGGTTCGGTTCGAACCAAGACGCTTGTCACTCGTTTACTTGTTTTCAAAGAACATCACGCCGGCCTCAATGCCGGGTGATTTCAAAATCTTTTGTGTGCTGATACTTCACGCGACGCTTGAGTGGTGGAGCCTGTCGGGATCGAACCGACGACCCCCTGCTTGCAAAGCAGGTGCTCTCCCAGCTGAGCTAAGGCCCCAAGGTATCCTTGGCATAATGGTGGGTCTGGGTGGACTCGAACCACCGGCCTCACCCTTATCAGGGGTGCGCTCTAACCACCTGAGCTACAGACCCAGAGATCGAGCCCCAGAACCTACATCAGCTCGCTTGGAAACGGGTCCGAAGCGGCTTTTGTTGAAGAGTCCGTCCATGAATGGACGGCCTTGATGTTCGCTCTTCGCAAAAGGGACTTTGCGTGAAGTACAGGTGTCTTGTGTGGACGTCTTGCAACCAAAGGTTGCGACTGTCATTTCTTGAAAGGAGGTGATCCAGCCGCACCTTCCGATACGGCTACCTTGTTACGACTTCACCCCAGTCATGAACCACTCCGTGGTCGTCGTCCCCCTTGCGGTTAGACTAACGGCTTCTGGAGCAACTCACTCCCATGGTGTGACGGGCGGTGTGTACAAGGCCCGGGAACGTATTCACCGCGGCATAGCTGATCCGCGATTACTAGCGATTCCGACTTCACGGAGTCGAGTTGCAGACTCCGATCCGGACTGGGATCGGCTTTCTGGGATTGGCTCCACCTCGCGGTATTGCAACCCTCTGTACCGACCATTGTAGTACGTGTGTAGCCCTGGCCGTAAGGGCCATGATGACTTGACGTCATCCCCACCTTCCTCCGGTTTGTCACCGGCAGTCTCCTTAGAGTTCCCGACATTACTCGCTGGCAACTAAGGACAAGGGTTGCGCTCGTTGCGGGACTTAACCCAACATCTCACGACACGAGCTGACGACAGCCATGCAGCACCTGTGTTCCGATTCCCGAAGGCACTCCTGCATCTCTGCTGGATTCCGGACATGTCAAGGCCAGGTAAGGTTCTTCGCGTTGCATCGAATTAAACCACATACTCCACCGCTTGTGCGGGCCCCCGTCAATTCCTTTGAGTTTCAGTCTTGCGACCGTACTCCCCAGGCGGCGAACTTAACGCGTTAGCTTCGACACTGATCTCCGAGTTGAGACCAACATCCAGTTCGCATCGTTTAGGGCGTGGACTACCAGGGTATCTAATCCTGTTTGCTCCCCACGCTTTCGTGCTTCAGCGTCAGTGTTGTCCCAGATGGCCGCCTTCGCCACTGATGTTCCTCCCGATCTCTACGCATTTCACCGCTACACCGGGAATTCCACCATCCTCTGACACACTCTAGCTGTCCAGTATCCATCGCCATTCCCAGGTTGAGCCCGGGGATTTCACGACAGACTTAAACAACCGCCTACGCACCCTTTACGCCCAGTAATTCCGATTAACGCTTGCACCCTTCGTATTACCGCGGCTGCTGGCACGAAGTTAGCCGGTGCTTATTCCTCAGGTACCGTCAGCCCCGCCGGTTATTAACCGACAGTATTTCGCTCCTGATAAAAGTGCTTTACAACCCGAAGGCCTTCTTCACACACGCGGCATTGCTGGATCAGGCTTGCGCCCATTGTCCAATATTCCCCACTGCTGCCTCCCGTAGGAGTCTGGACCGTGTCTCAGTTCCAGTGTGGCTGATCATCCTCTCAGACCAGCTATCGATCGTCGCCTTGGTAAGCCGTTACCTTACCAACTAGCTAATCGAACATCGGTCCGTCTGACCGCGCGAGGCCCGAAGGTCCCCCGCTTTCTCCCGTAGGACGTATGCGGTATTAGCGTAAGTTTCCCTACGTTATCCCCCACGTTCAGGTAGGTCCCGATGCATTACTCACCCGTCCGCCACTCGCCACCCACAGTATTGCTACTGCTGTGCTGCCGTTCGACTTGCATGTGTTAGGCATGCCGCCAGCGTTCAATCTGAGCCAGGATCAAACTCTTCACTTAAGTTTTCGACAACCTCACCCTTGCGAGCTCGGTCATCTATCTTTCTGAAGCGTTAGTCCCAACAAAATCAAAACTCATTACTGACTTTTTCTTTCATTGGACGCTTGCATTGCTTGGACAGGTCGTAACCCTCCATCGCAAGACGTCCACACAATTCACCTGCGCACACTGTCAAAGATCAATCACTTGCTACCGATTTCTCGAT
>NZ_BMXT01000007.1 GCF_014651895.1 Rhodanobacter panaciterrae | reverse complement strand
CGCTTCGCCATTCGCGAAGGCGGCCGTACCGTCGGCGCCGGCGTGGTGGCCAAGGTCATCAAGTAAGATACGGGCGGCGCGCTTCGGTGCGCAGCTCAAACTCCACGGGGCGAGCGGACTCAAAGCCGCTCGCCGTCGTGTTTCAAGTTCAAGCCATGTACGCCAGTAGCTCAATTGGCAGAGCAGCGGTCTCCAAAACCGCAGGTTGGGGGTTCAAGTCCCTCCTGGCGTGCCACTTCCCCGAGGATCGAGACGGGTGACGATGGCAAGGTCGGCCGTAAGGCGCGGCATGCTGCTGACACCTGATCACTAGTGCATGAATACCAAGGCAGAACAGCCCAAGGGCACGAACGCCGCCGACATCGGCAAGCTGGTACTGGCGTTGCTGGTGCTGGTCGCCGGTATCGTCGCCTACTCCTGGCTCGGCCGAGACGGCAATATTTCCTCGTCGGTGCGCCTGTTGGGCGTGCTGGCCGCGCTGGTGCTTGCACTGGCGATTGCCGCGTTCACCGCGCTGGGTCGGCGAGTGCGGAATTTCATCGCCGAGTCGCAGTTCGAAATGCGCAAGGTGGTCTGGCCGACTCGCGACGAGACGATCAAGACGACCGGCATCATTATCCTGGTGGTGATTGTCCTGTCGCTGCTGCTGGGTCTGATCGATCTGATCCTGAAGTCGGTCATTCTCGACTGGCTGCTGAAGTTGGGTGGCTGAGGTGAGCATGAGCAAGCGCTGGTATGTGGTGCACGCCTATTCGGGCTTCGAGAATCAGGTGAAGCGTTCCCTCGAGGAGCGTATCAAGCGCGCCGAGATGGAAGAGAAGTTCGGCGAAGTGCTGGTGCCGACCGAGGAAGTGATCGAGATGCGCGGCGGCCAGAAACGGCGCAGCGAGCGCAAGTTCTTCCCCGGCTACGTGCTGGTGCAGATCGAGACGAATACCGAAGGCAAGGCGCCGCGGATCGACGACGAGTGCTGGCATCTGATCAAGGAAACCCCGAAGGTGATGGGTTTCATCGGCGGCACCGCCGATCGCCCGCTGCCGATCAAGGACAGCGAGGCCGACGCCATCCTCAGTCGCGTGCGTGAAGGTGTCGAGAAGCCGCGGCCCAAGGTGCTGTTCGAGCCGGGCGAGATGGTGCGCGTCACCGAGGGTCCGTTCAACGATTTCAATGGCGTGGTCGAGGAAGTCAACTACGAGAAGAGTCGCCTGCGCGTTGCGGTGCTGATCTTCGGTCGTTCGACCCCGGTCGAGCTGGAATTCGGTCAGGTCGAGAAAGCCTGATCTGGCGGGTAGCGTCATCTTGGCACGGGGCTTGCTGAAAGCCTGACCAATCTCTATACTGCGCGGTTCACGCTGGATCTTTTTGATCCGGCGTGTCCGCGTTTCAGGATTCGCATGAGGCGGATCCGTTCCTTTCATCCATGGACCGGTGCACAGCGAGGAGCCGCAAGGCGCCTGGACTCGCGAGGAAAATCCCAATGGCAAAGAAAGTTGTCGGTTACATCAAGTTGCAGGTCAAGGCCGGTCAGGCCAATCCGTCGCCGCCGGTGGGCCCCGCCCTCGGCCAGCGCGGTCTGAACATCATGGAGTTCTGCAAGGCGTTCAATGCCGCCACGCAGAAGCTGGAGCCGGGTCTGCCGATTCCGTGCATCATCACCGCGTACTCCGACCGCAGCTTCACCTTCATCACCAAGACCCCGCCCGCCACGATTCTTCTGAAGAAGATCACCGGCACCGCCAAGGGTTCGCCGAAGCCGAATACCGACAAGGTCGGCAAGGTCACCCGAAAGCAGCTGGAAGACGTGGCAAAGCAGAAGGAGCCGGATCTGACGGCTGCCGATCTCGACGCCGCGGTGCGCACCATTGCCGGTAGCGCCCGCAGCATGGGCCTTGTGGTGGAGGGTTAAGACATGGCAAAGCTCACGAAGCGTATGAAGTCGGCTACGGCCGCGGTGCAGCCTGGCAAGTTCTATGGCCTGGAAGAAGCCCTGAAGATCGTCAAGGACAACGCCACGGCGAAGTTCGCCGAGTCGGTGGACGTGGCCGTGCGTCTGGGCATCGACGCGAAGAAGTCCGACCAGGGCGTACGTGGTTCCTCGCTGCTGCCGCATGGCACCGGCAAGACCGTCAAGGTTGCCGTGTTCTGCCCGCCGGGCGAGAAGGCCGAGGCCGCCAAAGCCGCCGGTGCTGACGCCGTCGGCATGGACGACCTGGCCGAGCGTATGCAGGCCGGTGATCTCGACTTCGGTCGCGTGATCGCCACGCCGGACGCGATGCGCGTGGTCGGCAAGCTCGGTCAGTTGCTCGGTCCGCGCGGCCTGATGCCGAATCCGAAGGACGGCTCGGTCACCGCCGACGTCGCCACCGCCGTGAAGAACGCCAAGGCCGGCCAGGTGAAGTTCCGCAACGACAAGGCGGGCATCATCCACGCCACCATCGGCAAGGCCAGCTTCGAGGCGTCCCAGCTCGCGGACAACCTCAACACGCTGATCGCCGACCTGCTGAAGGCCAAGCCGTCCACGGCGAAGGGTCAGTTCCTGCAGAAGGTTGCCCTGTCCAGCACGATGGGCGTCGGCGTTGCCGTCGATACCTCGTCGCTGAACACAGCAGCCAAGTAAGAATCAAGTCCTGCATCGGCGGTTTCGTCGATGCAGGCAAGTTTTTGAAGGCAGCCCTGGCCCACAGGCCGGAGCAGCCGTCAAAGACCGCAGGCGCGATCAGCGCGCGATGACGACGGGCAGGACGCTCGCACTGGCATGGAATCGCCGTCGTCGCCAGCGGGACCGCTTAATCGGGTTTCTTGCAAATCCGGCCTGCGCAGATGGTGCTGCCCGATCTGGAATTGTTCGATCTGTTCTGGAAAGGCCAACACCCGGGACACCTTGTGTCCCCGACGTCAAGGATGGCGTCGCCCAGGACCGCACGCGGCAGGAGCCGTAAGCGGAGTTCATTTGGAGGAGTGCAATGGCTCTAAATCTGTCTCAGAAGCATGAAGTAGTCGCCGAACTGGCAGAAGTTGCCGCGAAGGCTCACTCCTTGATTGCTGTCGAGTATGCAGGCACCACGGTCGAGCAGATGACCGCGATGCGCAAGAAGGCCCGTGAAACCAGTGTGTACTTGCGAGTCGTCAAGAACACGCTGGCGTCGCGCGCCGTCGTCGGTACCGAGTTCGAGGTCGTCAAGGACGCCCTGGTCGGTCCGCTGCTGTACGCATTCTCGATGGAAGAACCCGGCGCTGCCGGGCGTCTGATCAAGGAATTCGCCAAGGGCAACGACAAGCTGAAGGCGAAAATCGTCTCGGTGGAAGGCAAGTTGCTGCCGGCTGAGCACGTCGACGTGCTGGCCTCGCTGCCGACCCGCGAACAGGCGCTGGCCATGCTGGCCCGTCTGCTGGCCGAACCGGCCTCGATGTTTGCCCGCGCCGTCAAGGCCGTGGCCGACAAGCAGGGTGGTGGCGAAGTCGCCGCCGAAGCCCCGGCCGAAGTCGAGCCCGCCTAAGTTCGCCGTCTACTTACTAAATCGAATCAACCCCAGAGGTAAATCAAATGTCCCTGTCCAACGAACAAATCGTTGAAGCCGTAGCCGCCAAGTCGCTGATGGAAGTGATGGATCTGGTCAAGGCCATCGAAGAGAAGTTTGGCGTGTCCGCCGCTGCCCCGGTTGCCGCTGCTGGCCCGGCTGCTGCTGCCCCGGTTGCCGAAGCGCAGACCGAGTTCGACGTCATCCTGAAGAACGCCGGCGCCAAGAAGGTCGACGTGATCAAGGCTGTCCGCGCGATCACCGGCCTGGGCCTGAAGGAAGCCAAGGACCTCACCGAGGCCGGCGGCGTCCTGAAGGAAGCCGTGTCGAAGGAAGACGCCGAGAAGTTCAAGAAGGACCTCGAAGCTGCCGGCGCTACGGTCGAACTGAAGTAATTGGCGCCTTGCGCGTCGTCAGTCTGATCTAGCGTCAAGCGAGCCTGGGGGCGTGAGCCCCCGGGCTTTGCCTGCTTTAAGCGGGAATGGGGAATGGGGAATGGAGAATCGGGAATCGTCAGAAAGCACGTGCCTGCCGCTCTGAACGATTCCCGATTCTCGATTCCCAAATCTCCGGATTTGTCGAACACCTGATTTTTCATTCAGCCGGTGTGTGCACCACCGGCGTCACTGCGAACCGAGGCGCTACCGATCATGGCCTACTCGTTTACCGAGAAGAAACGCATCCGCAAGGATTTTGGCAAGCGTCCGCCCGTACTGGGCGTGCCGAACCTGCTGACCATCCAGACTGATTCCTACCGGGAGTTTCTGCAGGAGCATGTCGCGCCCAAACAGCGCGGCGAAAAGGGTTTGCATGCGGCACTGAAATCGGTATTTCCGATCACCAGTTATTCGGGCAATGCCGCACTGGAATATGTCGACTATCGTCTCGGCGAGCCGGCGTTCGACGAGCGCGAATGCCGCAACCGCGGCATGACCTACGGTGCGCCGCTGCGCACCACCGTGCGCCTGGTCATCTATGACAAGGACAGCCCGGCCTCGAAGAAGGTGGTCAAGTACATCAAGGAGCAGGAGGTCTACATGGGCGAAATTCCGCTCATGACCGACACTGGCACCTTCATCATCAACGGCACTGAGCGCGTGATCGTCTCGCAGCTGCATCGTTCGCCGGGCGTGTTCTTCGATCACGACCGCGGCAAGACGCACAGCTCGGGCAAGTTGCTGTTCTCGGCGCGCGTGATTCCTTACCGCGGCTCCTGGCTCGACTTCGAGTTCGACCCGAAGGACGCGCTGTTCACCCGTATCGACCGTCGCCGCAAGCTGCCGGTGACGGTGCTGCTGCGCGCGCTCGGCTACAACAACGAGGAGATGCTGGGCATCTTCTTCGAGCACAACGTGTTCCACCTCGGCAAGAAGGGTGGCACCACGCTAGAGCTGGTCGCCGAGCGTCTGCGCGGCGAGACGCTGAGCTTCGATCTGGCGATCGGCGGCACCGTGCTGGTGGAAGCCGGCAAGCGCATCACCGCGCGCCACGTGCGTCAGCTGGCGGCTGAAAACATCACCGCGCTGGAAGTGCCGGACGACTATCCGATCGGCCGCATCCTGGCCACCGACATCGTCGACAGCAAGACCGGTGAGTTGCTGGCTTCGGCCAACGACGAGATCACCGCCGAGCAGCTGGAGAACTTCCGCAAGGCCGGTATCGAAGTCGTGCCGACGCTGTACGTCAACGACCTCGACCGTGGCGCCTACATCTCGCACACCTTGCGCATCGACAACACCAAGACGCCGCTGGAAGCGCTGGTGGAAATCTATCGCATGATGCGTCCGGGCGAGCCGCCGACCAAGGATGCCGCGCAGAACCTGTTCTTCAATCTGTTCTTCACCTTCGACCGCTACGACCTGTCGGGCGTGGGCCGGATGAAGTTCAACCGCCGCGTGGGTCGCAAGGAAATCCTCGGTCCGGGCGTGCTGTACGACCACAAGTACTTCAGCGAGCGCAAGGAAGAGGAATCGCAGCGGCTGGTCAAGGAGCAGGGCGAAACGTCCGACATCCTCGACGTGCTGAAGGTGCTGATCGACATCAAGAACGGTCATGGCACCGTCGATGACATCGATCACCTCGGCAACCGTCGCGTGCGTTCGGTCGGCGAAATGGCCGAGAACACCTTCCGCATCGGTCTGGTGCGCGTCGAGCGTGCGGTGCGCGAGCGCCTGTCGCTGGCCGAGGCCGATGGCCTGACCCCGCAGGACCTGATCAACGCCAAGCCGGTGGCGGCGGCGGTGAAGGAGTTCTTTGGCTCCTCGCAGCTGTCCCAGTTCATGGATCAGAACAATCCGCTGTCCGAAGTGACGCACAAGCGTCGCGTCTCCGCGCTCGGGCCGGGTGGCCTGACCCGCGAGCGCGCCGGTTTCGAAGTGCGCGACGTGCATCCGACCCATTACGGCCGCGTCTGCACCATCGAAACGCCGGAAGGCCCGAACATCGGCCTGATCAACTCGCTCGCCGTGTATGCGCGCACCAACTCGTATGGCTTCCTCGAGACGCCGTACCGCAAGGTCGCGCACAGCAAGGTGACCGACAAGGTCGATTACCTGTCGGCAATCGAGGAAGGCGATCACGTGATCGCGCAGGCGAACTCGCCGCTGGACAAGCACGGCGGTTTCGTCGAGGACTTCGTGTCCTGCCGTTTCCGTGGTGAGTCCGAGCTGCGTCCGGCTGCCGAAGTCGACTACATGGACGTCTCGCCGATGCAGACCGTGTCGGTCGCTGCGGCGCTGGTGCCGTTCCTCGAGCACGACGATGCGAACCGCGCCCTGATGGGTGCGAACATGCAGCGTCAGGCCGTGCCGACCCTGCGTTCGCAGACTCCGCTGGTGGGTACCGGCATCGAGCGCGCCGTGGCGCGCGACTCTGGCGTCATCGTTTCCGCCAAGCGCGGCGGCGTGATCGACCAGGTCGATGCGGCCCGTATCGTGGTGCGCGTGAACGAGGAAGAGGTCGGCGACAATGATGCCGGCGTCGATATCTACACGCTGACCAAGTACACCCGCTCCAACCAGAACACCAACCTCAACCAGCGTCCGCTGGTGAATGTGGGTGACGTGGTGGCGGTGGGTGACACGCTGGCCGACGGTTCGTCGACCGATCTGGGCGAGCTCGCGCTCGGCCAGAACATGCTGATCGCCTTCATGCCGTGGAACGGCTACAACTTCGAAGACTCGATCCTGCTGTCCGAGCGCGTCGTGCAGGAAGACCGCTACACCTCGATCCACATCGAGGAGCTGTCCTGCATCGCGCGTGACACCAAGCTGGGTGCCGAGGAAATCACCGCCGACATCCCGAACGTGGGCGAGCAGGCGCTCGCACGTCTGGACGAGTCGGGCATTGTCTACATCGGTGCGGAAGTGAAGGCCGGCGACATCATGGTCGGCAAGGTCACGCCGAAGGGCGAGAGCCAGCTCACGCCGGAAGAGAAGCTGCTGCGCGCGATCTTCGGCGAGAAGGCGTCCGACGTGAAGGACAGCTCGCTGCGTGTGCCGCCGGGTATGGACGGCACCGTCATCGACGTGCAGGTGTTCACTCGCGACGGCATCGAGAAGGACAAGCGCGCCAAGCAGATCGAGGAAACCGAGGTCAAGCGGATCCGCAAGGATCTGGACGACCAGTTCCGCATCCTCGAAGGCGCGATCTACAGCCGCATGCGCACCCAGCTCGTCGGCAAGTCCGCGATGAGTGGTCCGGGTGGCCTGAAGCGTGGCACCGAAATCACCGACGCTTACCTGGACGGCCTGAAGAAGGACGACTGGTTCAAGATCAACGTCAAGGATGAGGAAGTCACCGAGTTCCTCGAGCGCGCGGCCGATCAGGTCAAGCGCCACAAGGAGGAATTCGACAAGCGCTTCAAGGAGAAGCAGGGGAAGATCACCCAGGGCGACGATCTGGCACCGGGCGTGCTGAAGATGGTCAAGGTGTTCCTGGCCGTGAAGCGTCGCATCCAGCCGGGCGACAAGATGGCTGGTCGTCACGGCAACAAGGGTGTCGTGTCCAACGTGGTGCCGGTTGAAGACATGCCGTACTCCGCTGACGGCGTGCCGGTCGACATCGTGCTGAACCCGCTGGGCGTGCCTTCGCGTATGAACATCGGTCAGATTCTGGAAGTCCACCTGGGCTGGGCCGCCAAGGGCTTGGGCAAGAAGATCCAGAAGATGCTCGAGGCGCAGGAGAAGGTCGCCAAGATCCGCGAGTTCCTCGACCAGATCTACAACACCCATGTGGCCGGTGCCGTGCAGCACGTCGATCTCAAGTCGCTTACCGACAAGGAGATCTTCACGCTCGCCACCAACCTGCAGGAAGGCGTGCCGATGGCGACACCGGTATTCGACGGTGCGGAAGAGACCGAGATCAAGGCGATGCTGAAGCTGGCTGATCTGCCGGAATCCGGTCAGACCATGCTGTTCGACGGTCGCACCGGCGAGTCGTTCGATCGCCCGGTCACTGTCGGCTACATGCATTACCTCAAGCTCAACCATCTGGTCGACGACAAGATGCACGCGCGTTCCACCGGTCCGTATTCGCTGGTCACCCAGCAGCCGTTGGGCGGCAAGGCGCAGTTCGGTGGTCAGCGCTTCGGCGAGATGGAAGTGTGGGCACTGGAAGCCTACGGCGCGGCTTACACCCTGCAGGAAATGCTGACGGTGAAGTCCGACGACGTGCAGGGCCGCAACCAGATGTACAAGAACATTGTCGACGGTAACCACGAGATGACCGCAGGCATGCCGGAATCCTTCAACGTGTTGGTGAAGGAAATCCGCTCGCTTGCCATCGACATCGATCTGGAAGAGATCAAGTGATCCGCGCAGTCACCGGAGATTTCGAATGAAAGACTTGCTCAATCTGTTCAATCAGCAGCGCGCGACGCCGGATTTCGACGCGATCAAGATCGCGTTGGCCTCGCCGGAGCTGATCCGTTCATGGTCGTACGGCGAAGTGAAGAAGCCGGAAACCATCAACTACCGTACCTTCAAGCCGGAGCGTGACGGCCTGTTCTGCGCCGCTATCTTCGGACCGGTGAAGGACTACGAGTGCCTGTGCGGCAAGTACAAGCGCATGAAGCATCGTGGCGTGGTCTGCGAGAAGTGCGGCACGGAAGTGACGCTGGCCAAGGTGCGTCGTGAGCGTATGGGCCACATCGAGTTGGCCAGCCCGACCGCGCACATCTGGTTCCTCAAGTCGCTGCCGTCGCGCATCGGCCTGATGCTGGACATGACGCTGCGTGACATCGAGCGCATCCTGTACTTCGAAGCCTTCGTGGTGATCGATCCGGGCATGACCGCGCTCGAGCGCGGCCAGCTGCTCAGCGAAGACCAGTACCTGGAAGCGACCGAAGAGCATGGCGACGAGTTCGATGCCCGCATGGGTGCCGAGGCCGTCTTCCACCTGCTGAAGTCGCTCGACCTGCCGGGCGAAGTCATTCGCCTGAAGGAAGAGATCACCTCCACCAACTCCGAGACCAAGCTGAAGCGCCTGACCAAGCGCGTGAAGCTGATCGAGGCGTTCCTGGAATCCGGCAACAAGCCGGAGTGGATGGTGCTGACCGTTCTGCCCGTGCTGCCGCCGGACCTGCGCCCGTTGGTGCCGCTGGACGGTGGCCGTTTCGCCACCTCCGATCTGAACGATCTGTACCGTCGCGTGATCAACCGCAACAACCGTCTGAAGCGTCTGCTCGAGCTCAATGCGCCCGACATCATCGTGCGCAACGAGAAGCGCATGCTGCAGGAATCGGTCGATGCGCTGCTCGACAACGGTCGTCGCGGTCGTGCCATCACCGGCACGAACAAGCGCGCGCTGAAGTCGTTGGCCGACATGATCAAGGGCAAGCAGGGCCGCTTCCGCCAGAACCTGCTCGGCAAGCGCGTGGACTACTCCGGTCGTTCGGTGATCGTGGTTGGTCCGACCCTGCGTCTGCACCAGTGTGGCCTGCCGAAGAAGATGGCGCTTGAGCTGTTCAAGCCGTTCATCTTCGCCAAGCTGCAGGCACGTGGCGAAGCCACCACCATCAAGGCGGCGAAGAAGCTGGTCGAGCGCGAAGAGGCCCAGGTGTGGGACATCCTCGAAGAGGTGATCCGCGAACATCCGGTGCTGCTGAACCGTGCGCCGACCCTGCATCGTCTGGGCATCCAGGCGTTCGAGCCGAAGCTGATCGAAGGCAAGGCGATCCAGCTGCATCCGCTCGTCTGTACGGCATTCAACGCCGACTTCGACGGCGATCAGATGGCCGTCCATGTGCCGCTGTCGATCGAGGCGCAGCTGGAAGCGCGCACGCTGATGATGTCGTCCAACAACATCCTCAGCCCGGCCAACGGCGAGCCGATCATCGTGCCGACCCAGGACGTCGTGCTGGGTCTGTACTACATGACCCGCGAGCTGATCAACGTCAAGGGTACCGGCATGGTGTTCTCGGGTATTTCCGAGGCGCGTCGTGCATACGACAACCGTGCGGTCGAGCTGCACGCCAAGGTCAAGGTGCGCCTGAAGCTGGTGAATATCGCCGAAGATGGCACCCGCACGCACGAGACCAAGATCGTCGAGACTACCGTTGGCCGCGCACTGCTGGCCGAGATCCTGCCGGAAGGCCTGCCGTTCGAGCTGGCCAATACCGAGCTGACCAAGAAGAACATCTCGCGCCTGATCAACTCTAGCTACCGTTTGCTGGGTCTGAAAGAGACCGTGGTGTTCGCCGACAAGCTGATGTACACCGGCTACCGCTTCGCCACGCGTGCCGGTATCTCGATCGGCATCGATGACATGCTGATTCCGGCCGAGAAGAAGCCGATCCTGGAAGAGGCCGAGAAGGAAGTCGTCGAGATCCAGCAGCAGTACCAGTCGGGTCTGGTCACCGCCGGCGAGCGCTACAACAAGGTGGTCGACATCTGGTCGCGTACCAGCGAACTGGTGGCGAAAGCCATGATCGACGGCATCGGCACCGAGAAGGTGATGGATGCCGACGGCAAGATGGTCAACCAGAAGTCGATGAACTCGCTGTACATCATGGCCGACTCCGGCGCCCGTGGTTCGGTGGCGCAGATCCGTCAGCTGGCCGGCATGCGTGGCCTGATGGCGCGTCCGGATGGCTCGATCATCGAGACCCCGATCAAGGCCAACTTCCGCGAAGGCCTGAATGTGCTGCAGTACTTCAACTCGACCCACGGTGCTCGTAAGGGCCTGGCGGATACGGCGTTGAAGACGGCGAACTCCGGTTACCTGACCCGTCGACTGGTCGACGTGGCACAGGACGTGGTCATCACGATGGACGACTGCGGCACCGAAGACGGCGTGATCATGCAGCCGATCGTCGAAGGCGGCGATGTGGTCGAGCCGTTGCGTGAGCGCGTTCTCGGTCGTGTGGTGGTCGAGGACGTCTACGCCCCCGGCGACGACGATCAGGCCATCGTCACGCGCGACACCCTGCTCAACGAGGCGCTGGTCGAGAAGCTCGACAAGGCCGGCGTGCAGATCATCAAGGTGCGTTCGCCGATCACCTGCGCAGCCCCTCATGGCGTGTGCAAGCTGTGCTACGGCCGCGATCTGGCCCGTGGCCATCTGGTCAACATGGGCGAGGCCGTGGGTGTGGTCGCCGCGCAGTCGATCGGTGAGCCTGGTACCCAGCTGACCATGCGTACGTTCCACATCGGTGGTGCCGCGTCGCGTGCTGCTGCGGTGGACAACGTGACGGTGAAGACCACCGGTTCGCTGAAGTACAACAACCTCAAGTCCGTGCAGCACAAGCAGGGCCATATGGTCGCTGTGTCGCGCTCCGGCGAGCTCAGCGTGATCGATGCCAGCGGCCGTGAGCGCGAGCGTTACAAGGTGCCGTACGGTGCCATCATCGCAGTCAAGGATGGTGCATCGGTCAAGCCTGGTCAGACCGTGGCGAACTGGGATCCGCATACCCATCCGATCGTCACCGAAGTGGCCGGCGTGGTGCGTTTCATCGACTTCCTCGACGGCGTCACCGTGCAGAGCCAGACCGATGAACTGACCGGTCTGGAGTCGGCGGTGGTCACCGATCCGAAGCGTCGTGGTGCGCAGGCGAAGGACCTGCGTCCGATCGTGCGCCTGGAAGATGCCAAGGGCCGCGAGCTCAAGCTGCCGGGCACCGACATCGCCGCGCAGTACTTCCTGCCGGCTGGTGCGATCGTGTCGATCCAGAACGGTGCCGAAGTGGGCGTGGGCGACGTGGTGGCACGTATTCCGCAGGAAACCTCGAAGACCCGCGACATCACCGGTGGTCTGCCGCGCGTGGCCGACCTGTTCGAGGCACGCAAGCCGAAGGAGCCGGCGATCCTGGCCGAGCGCTCCGGCATCATCAGCTTCGGCAAGGACACCAAGGGCAAGCAGCGTCTGATCATCAAGGACGTCGATGGCAACGAGCACGAGGAGCTGATTCCGAAGTGGCGTCAGGTCATCGTGTTCGAAGGCGAGCATGTGGAGAAGGGCGAAACCGTCGTCGACGGCGAGCCGAGCCCGCATGACATCCTGCGCCTGCTGGGCGTGGAGCCGCTGGCCTCGTACCTGGTCAAGGAAATCCAGGACGTGTATCGCCTGCAGGGCGTGAAGATCAACGACAAGCACATCGAAGCGATCATTCGCCAGATGCTGCGCAAGGTCGAGATCGTCGAGCCGGGTGACAGCCATTACCTGCGCGGCGAGCAGATCGAGCGCGTGCGTATCAATGGCGAAAACGACCGTGCGACCGCCAAGGGCGAGCGTCCGGCCGAGTATCAGTCGATCCTGCTGGGCATCACCAAAGCGTCGCTGGCGACCGAGTCGTTCATCTCGGCGGCCTCGTTCCAGGAAACCACCCGCGTTCTTACCGAAGCGGCGGTTCGTGGCACACGCGATACCTTGCGCGGCCTGAAGGAAAATGTTATTGTCGGCCGTCTTATTCCGGCAGGTACAGGTCTGGCGTACCACGCAGCGCGTCGTCGCCAGGGCGGTTTGTCCGCTTCGGATCTGGAGACTCTCTCCGGTTCCACGCCTGCAGCCTCGTTTGCCGAGGCTCCAGTCGGTAGTGATAACGGTGTCGAGTAAGCCCGTTCAGGGTTTCACTCGCTGACATACGAAATGAGGTGCATGGATGCACCTCGTGTTCGGGTCCAGGACGACAGAGCGCTAGCTTGCCTATGGCAGGCTGCTCATGTTAAATTCCCGCTTCTTGGCAGACCGAGCTTATTCGGGCTGCCTTTATGTTTTCAGGAACAGCTTCGCATGACGACAGTCAACCAATTGGTGCGCAAATCCCGCAGCCCCAAGACCTACAAGAGTGGGTCGCCGGCACTGCAGAGCAGCCCGCAGCGTCGTGGTGTCTGCACGCGCGTTTACACGACCACCCCGAAAAAGCCGAACTCGGCGTTGCGCAAGGTTGCCAAAGTGCGCCTGACCAACGGCTTCGAGATCATCAGGGTGGTGCTGATCCGCGGCGGTCGCGTCAAGGATCTGCCCGGTGTGCGTTATCACACAGTGCGCGGCAGCCTCGATTGCGCTGGTGTCACCAAGCGTCGTCAATCGCGCTCGAAGTACGGCGCCAAGCGCCCGAAGAAGTAAAGGACTCGAAACATGTCGCGTAAAGGTTCACATCCCGCCCGTCTGATTCTGCCGGATCCCAAGCATGGCAGTCAGCTGATTGCCCGCTTCATCAACATGGTGATGAAGAGCGGCAAGAAGTCCGTGGCCGAGAGCATCGTTTACGGTGCGTTGCAGCATATCGGCGAAAAGAATGCCGAACCGGTGGCTCTGGTCGAGAAGGCGCTCAACAACATCGCTCCGGCGGTCGAAGTGAAGTCGCGTCGTGTCGGCGGCGCCACCTATCAGGTGCCGGTCGAAGTGCGTCCGGGTCGCCGTATGGCGCTGGCGATGCGCTGGGTCATCGATGCTGCGCGCAAGCGTGGCGAGACTTCGATGCCGCGCAAGCTGGCCGCTGAGCTGCTCGAGGCTTCGGAAAGCCGCGGCGGCGCCGCCAAGAAGCGCGAAGAAACGCATCGCATGGCAGAGGCCAACAAGGCCTTCTCGCACTATCGCTGGTAAGTATCTGGTTTTGCCGTCCTCTGACGGCAAAACAGGCCAGCGGTACTTAATGCCGTCATGCATGACGGCAAATGAAGAACCCGGCATTCGTGCCGGTTCTTGATTTAAGCCGTCTTCCCTTGGGCGGTAAAGAACAAGCCGGTATCCATGCCGGACTTTTCATTAATAACACGGCCCGGACGGCTGTTTTGAATCGGGGCAGGAACGCCCGACACAGGTAAATATCCATGGCACGCACCACTCCGATCGACCGCTACCGCAACTTCGGCATCATGGCTCACATCGATGCCGGCAAGACCACGACCACGGAGCGCATCCTGTTCTACACCGGTGTCAGTCACAAGATTGGCGAAGTGCATGACGGTGCGGCCACGATGGACTGGATGGAGCAGGAGCAGGAGCGCGGCATCACCATCACGTCGGCGGCAACGACGGCGTTCTGGAAAGGCATGGACGGTTCGCTGGAACAGCACCGTTTCAACATCATCGATACCCCGGGACACGTCGATTTCACCATCGAAGTCGAGCGCTCGCTGCGCGTGCTGGATGGCGCGGTGTTTGTGCTGTGCGCGGTCGGTGGTGTGCAGCCGCAGTCCGAGACGGTGTGGCGTCAGGCCAACAAGTACAAGGTGCCGCGTCTTGCGTTCGTCAATAAGATGGACCGCACCGGTGCCAACTTCGACAAGGTCGTCGGCCAGCTGAAGGCACGCCTCGGCGCGCATCCGGTGCCGATGCAGGTGCCGATCGGTGCCGAAGACGGTTTCGAGGGCGTGGTCGACCTGCTCAAGATGAAGGCGATCATCTGGGATATGGAATCCCAGGGCATGAAGTTCGAATACCGCGATATTCCGGCAAATCTGGTCGATCAGGCCGCCGAAGCGCATGCCTTCATGGTCGAGTCCGCAGCCGAAGCGACCGAAGACTTGATGAACAAGTATCTCGAAGGGGGCGACCTTACCGAGGCCGAGATCATCGGCGGTCTTCGTCAGCGCACGCTCGCCAACGAAATCATTCCGGTCTACTGCGGTACGGCGTTCAAGAACAAGGGCGTCCAGGCGATGCTCGACGCGGTGGTGCAGTTGCTGCCGTCGCCGTCCGATCGTCCGCCGGTCGCCGGTATCGACGAAGACGACAAGGAAGCCACGCGCAAGGCTGACGACGCCGCACCGTTCTCCGCGCTCGCGTTCAAGATCATGACCGATCCGTTCGTCGGTTCGCTGACGTTCTTCCGTGTCTACTCGGGCACGCTGAACTCCGGCGACGCCGTGTACAACCCGGTCAAGAGCAAGAAAGAGCGCATCGGCCGCATTCTGCAGATGCACGCGAACGAGCGTCAGGAACTGAAGGAAGTCCGTGCCGGCGATATCGCCGCGGCGGTTGGCCTGAAGGACGTGACGACCGGCGACACGCTGTGCGCACAAGATCACATCATCACTCTGGAGCGCATGACGTTCCCGGAGCCGGTGATCTCGATGGCGGTCGAGCCGAAGACCAAGTCGGACCAGGAAAAGATGGGTGTCGCCCTCGGCCGTCTGGCTGCGGAAGATCCGTCGTTCCGTGTACGCACGGACGAAGAGTCGGGTCAGACCATCATTTCGGGCATGGGCGAGCTTCACCTGGACATCCTGGTGGATCGCATGCGCCGTGAGTTCAACGTCGAGGCCAATGTCGGCAAGCCGCAGGTGGCTTACCGCGAGACGATCCGTTCGTCGGACGTCAAGTCGGATTACAAGCACGCCAAGCAGTCCGGCGGTAAGGGTCAGTACGGTCACGTCGTGATCGAGCTGTCCCCGATGACCGAGGCCGATCGTGCCGACCCGAACGTGAAGAATGATTTCCTCTTCATCAACGACATCACCGGTGGCGTGATTCCGAAGGAATTCATCCCGTCGGTCGAAAAGGGTCTGCGCGAAACCATCACCAGCGGCCCGCTGGCCGGCTTCCCGGTCGTGGGCGTGAAGGTGAAGCTCGTGTTCGGTTCCTACCACGACGTCGACTCGTCTGAAATGGCGTTCAAGCTCGCTGCATCGATGGCGTTCAAGCAGGGCTTCGCGAAGGCGTCGCCGGTGCTGCTCGAGCCGATCATGAAGATCGAAGTGGTGACGCCGGAAGAGTACGTCGGTGACGTCATGGGCGACATGAGCCGCCGTCGTGGCCTGCTCCAGGGCCAGGACGACACGCCGTCGGGCAAGACCATCGACGCGATGGTTCCGCTGGGTGAAATGTTCGGCTATGCGACGACCATTCGTTCGCTGACCCAGGGTCGTGCCACCTTCACGATGGAATTCGACCATTACGCCGAAGCGCCGAACAACATCGCCGAGCAGGTCATGAAGAAGGCCTGATAAGGCTTTCTTTCTCCAAATAACATAGTTCTTTCAGAGGTTTCGAGTCATGGCAAAGGGTAAATTCGAACGCACCAAGCCGCACGTCAACGTCGGCACGATTGGTCACGTGGAT
>NZ_BMXT01000006.1 GCF_014651895.1 Rhodanobacter panaciterrae | reverse complement strand
CGCGCCGAGGACGTTTCGTCCTAGGTGAGCCGCCCATTCTACATCGCTTTTCGCGACCGTCAACACCCTCGTTGAAGCTTTTTTTCGAGGTCCCGGCGGTCCGTCTTGCGACGTCTGGGCGACTGCGGGCCGCGAATAATACGATCTGTGATTTTTTTAGCAAGCGTTTCTTGAAACTTCTTTTGCAGATGTGCCGCAAACAGCTGACGACGCGTGAATTTATCTTTTGAAAAGTGCCGCTCGATCCATCCTGCGGGGATCAAACGACGCTTCGATCACGCCTCGACGAGCTTCACGCGTGCAAAGTTGCGCTTGCCCACCTGCAGTACGCCTTCGAAACCGGCAAGGAATACGCGCTGGGCGTCTTCCACGACTTCGGCGTCGATGCGTACGGCTCGCTCCTTCAGCTTACGGCTGGCTTCGGAGTTGCTCGCCGTCAGGCCGGCCGCGCTGAGCAAGGCGGCGAGGCGCAAGCCTTCAGCGGGCACCACGATGTCAACCTGCGGCAACAAAGCAGTATCACCTTCGCCGCGCACGACCGCGTGCCAGCCGGCAATCGCCAGTTCGGCCGCGGCCGCTCCGTGGAAGCGCGCCGTCAGTTCATGCGCGAGGCGCAGCTTGGCATCGCGCGGGTTGAGCGCACCGCTGGCGATGTCCTTCTTCATCTGTACTAGCTCGGCCAGCGACACCTCGAAGCTGAGCAGTTCGAACCAGCGCCACATCAACTCGTCGCCGATCTTCATGGTCTTGGTGACGATGTCGATCGCCGGCTCGTTGATGCCGATGTAGTTGCCGAGCGACTTGGACATCTTGTTGACGCCATCCAGACCTTCCAGCAACGGCATGGTCAGCACGATCTGTGGTGCTTGGCCGTGGTGCTCCTGTAACGCGCGACCCATCAGCAGGTTGAACTTCTGGTCGGTGCCACCCAACTCGACATCCGCCTTCAGCGCGACCGAGTCGTAGCCCTGCACCAGCGGATACAGGAACTCGTGGATCGCAATCGGCTGCTGCGCCGCATAGCGTTTGGTGAAGTCATCGCGCTCGAGCATCCGCGCCACGGTGTGCTGGGCAGCCAACTTGATCATGTCGGCGGCCGACATCTGGCCAAACCACTCGGAATTGAAGCGCAACTCGGTCTTCTCCCGATCCAGCACCTTGTAGACCTGCTCGGCGTAGGTCTCGGCGTTGGCCAGCACATCCTCGCGGGTCAGCGGCTTGCGCGTGACGTTCTTGCCGGTGGGGTCGCCGATCATGCCGGTGAAGTCGCCGATCAGGAAGATCACCTGGTGACCCAGATCCTGAAACTGGCGCATCTTGTTCAGCAATACGGTATGGCCGAGATGCAGATCCGGCGCAGTCGGGTCGAAGCCAGCCTTGATCCGCAACGGGCGGCCGCTTTTCAGGCGCTCGGCCAAGTCCTCCCGCTTGATGATTTCGTCGGCGCCACGCGCAATCGTGGCCAGCGCCTGCTCAAGCTCGCTCATGTGTATCTCTCTAAAGGATGACGGTAGTGGACAGCGGTCACGAAACGTGATCGTGCCGTCAACGTTAATTGTGCGTTAACCAGGAATGTCGCGCAAACCCTTGATGGAAAAGGCGTTGACGCCATTTACACATGACCGTTATGGTACGCGCAGTTTGTTACTTTGTACCGCGGGGCGTTCACAGCATGGCTGAAGAAAAGCAGGGGGCGCGGCATGCCCGCAAGCAGGCGATCTGCCGCAAGGCACAACGCCGGCACTCCCACTTCTACGAGCGCTGCTCGCATTGGTCGTTCAACCGTTCAGCCGAAATCGAACCGATCCACTGGCATCGCGAACGTTTCGTACTCGCCGGTACCGCTTTGCTGATCACCTTGTTGTCCGGCTTCATCATGCCCGCGTGGGCCAGCGCGATGCGCCCGACGCCGACACCGGAAGTGCATTCGCTGTTGCCGTTGGCGCTGCCGAAAGTCGCGCCGATCGACACGACGGCTGCCACCGTGGACGACTGGCAGGTGGTGCGGGTGCAGCCCGGCCAGACCCTGTCGGATATCTTCAACGCCCGCGGCCTCGGCATGGCCGACCTGCAGAAAGTGATGGACGCATCCGGCAGTGCAAAATCCGCGCTGCACAACATCCGACCCGGTCAGGAATTCGATTTCCTGCTGGACAGCGATGGCAGCCTCAAAGGCTTCCGCTTCGACCAGGATCAGGCCAATCTCGCGATCGTTCGCCTCGACGGCACGCAACCCACTGTCTCCTTTCAGCAGCGCGACATGGACCTGCGCGAACAGGTGGCGCACGGCGTCATTCGCAGCAGCCTGTATGCCGCCGGCGACCAGGCGGGCATGAATGCAGCGATGGTCGGCAAACTGGCCGACCTGTTCAAGTACGACGTCGATTTCGTGCAGGACTTGCGCGTTGGTGACAGCTTCACGGTGATCTATGACGATCTCTACCGCGATGGTGTGCGCTACGGCGAAGGCAATATCGTCGCCGCCGAATTCATCAACCAGGGCAAACGCTACACGGCCTATCGCTTCAAGAAGGCTGACGGCAGCGAGGGCTGGTTCAGCGAAGATGGCCGGCCGATCCAGAAGTCGTTCCTGCGCATCCCGGTCGACTTTACCCGCATTTCCTCGACCTTCAGTGCGGCACGCATGCATCCGATCCTTGGCCGCATGCGTGCGCACAAGGGTGTCGATTACGCGGCGCCCACGGGCACGCCGATCCATGCCGCCGGTGATGGCGTGATCAAGTTCAAGGGCTGGATGAGCGGCTACGGCAACTTCGTGATCATCCAGCACAACAACACGATCAGCACGGCCTACGGCCATATGTCGCGATTCGGCAGTGAACGTGTCGGCCAGCATGTCAGCCAGGGCCAGGTGATCGGCTTCGTAGGCATGACCGGCCTGGCTACCGGCCCGCATCTGCACTACGAATTCCGTGTCAACGGCGAGCAGCGCAATCCGCAGACGGTGACGCTGCCTCAGCCCGAACCACTGCCGGCAGTCCAGTTGGCGAAGTTCAAGGCCCAGGTGGTGAAACCGCAGATGGCACGACTGACCGAACTGGATGCCCGTATCAAGCTGGCCCGTACGAACGCGCCTGCCAACAACGACAACTGAGCGAAACGCGAGCGTGAATGACGCTACGGCGCTTTATATCGGACTGATCTCCGGCACCAGCGCAGACAGCATCGATGCTGTTCTGGTCGACTTTGCTCGCGACACACCACAGGTTCTGGCGACCCACACCCATGCGTGGCCGCCAGCCTTGCGCGAGCGCATGCTGGCGCTGGCGCAAGGCGAGGCCGCGCTGGACTTGGATGCGTTTGGACGGCTGGACGTCGAAATCGGCCGCTGTTTCGCCGATGCCGCCCTGCAATTGCTTGAGCAAAGCGGCACGCCGGCGCAAGCCGTGCGTGCAATCGGTTCGCACGGCCAGACCTTGCGCCACCGCCCCGGCGGCGACTATCCATTCACCCTGCAGGTGGGCGATCCGACCACGATTGCCGAGCGCTGTCACATCGATGTAGTGGCGGATTTCCGGCGTGCCGACCTCGCCGCTGGCGGGCAGGGTGCACCGTTGTTGCCGGTACTGCACGCGATGCTGCTGGGCCGCCCGGGCCATGCGCGAGTGGTGCTCAATCTCGGCGGCATTGCCAATATCACCGTGCTCGGCGCCGATGGCAGCGTGCGCGGTTTCGACACCGGCCCGGCCAACGGTTTGCTCGATGCCTGGTGCCTGCGTCATCGCGGCGAACCATTCGATCGCGACGGAGCGTTTGCAGCGAGCGGCCGGCTCGACCCGGACCTGCTTGATGCCCTGCTGGCCGACGCTTACTTCGCGCTGCCGCCGCCGAAGAGCACCGGACGTGAACATTTCCATCTGGACTGGCTGGCCGCGCAGGCGCCACTGGCTGGATTGAATCCGGCGGACGTGCAGGCCACGTTGCTCGAACTCAGCGCTCGCAGCGTTGCCATGGCGATCACACAACACGCACCAGACGCAGATGAGGTGCTGGCTTGCGGTGGTGGCGTGCATAACGGCGCGCTGATGCGCCGACTGGGCGAACTGCTGGTACCACGCGTCCTGTGCAGTACCGCTCGCTACGGCATCGATCCGGATTTTCTCGAAGCCACCGCGTTTGCGTGGCTGGCGCGACAGCGTTTGCTCGGCCTGCCCGGCAATCTGCCGGCGGTGACCGGTGCACGTGGACTGCGAGTACTCGGTGCGATCTATTCCGCGCCCGCGGCAGACCCGTCGAAACGGATACTTTCCGGCGCCAATTGAGTCGGGTGGGTCTGCGCCAAAGCGTGCAGCGCCTCCTGGAATACGCCCTGTTCCGCAGCTTCCCAATCGCCTTCGAGTGCGGCCAATGTCTGCGGGTCACAGAGGGTTTCGCTGCGCTGTTGCGCGGGTGACATGCCCAGACCATTGCGCAAGGCGTGCAGCAGAACATCATTGATTGAACACTGCCGATCCCGCGCCAGCGCCTTGACGCGTTCGGTCAGCAAGCTGTCAACGTGCTGCAGGATCATGTCCGGCACAGGCGTCACTCCGTGTTCCGCAGGGATTTGAGGCCCCCTCATGCTGGCTGGAATTCTGACTGATCTGGAGGACACTTCCGTGGTCTGGTTGGCAATCTCAGTGTGGCTGGGCCAGTTCGACGCGATGGATCGCATGACGCAGCACGATCACCAGCAACAACCCCGGAATCGCCGACAAGACAGTGATCACGAAGAACGTCGACCAGCCTACCTGCGGCACCAGCCACGCCGCCACCGGGCCGAGAAACACTCGCCCCACCGCCGACAGCGAGGACAGCAGCGCGTACTGGGTCGCGGAGAAACGCATGTTGCACAACCCGGTCACCAACACCACGAAGGCGGTGCTGCCCAATCCGCTGAAGAAGTTCTCCAATCCCACCACCGTGGCCAGCGCGTAGATGTCCGGCCCGCTGTGCACCAGCCAGATATAGCCCAGATTCACCAGCGCCTGCGCCACTCCCAGTATCAGCAATGCCGGAAACAACCGTATCCGTGTCACCACCCAGCCACCGGCCAGCGCACCGAGCAGGCCAGCCATCAAGCCGAAGGTCTTGTTGATCGCCCCCAGCTGAGTCAGCGAGAACTGCGGCACGCGCAACAGGAACGTGGTCGACAGCGACAACGCAAACGCATCGCTCAGTTTGTACAGCACCATCAGCGCCAGCCACGCCAACGCTATCTTGCCGTAACGCTGAAAGAAGTCCACGAATGGCTGTACCACCGCCTCGGCGAAGCTCCGCGTGGGACGCTCGTCCGGGGCATCCGGCGACAGCACGGTAACCAGCAGCGAGCCCAGCATCAGCGCACCCATTAACCGGTATACCGATGCCCAACCCAGATGGTCGGCAAGGATCAGCGCCAACGCTCCGGAGACCAGCATGCCGAGCCGATAACCACCCTGCGAGAACGCGGTACCCCAGCCGCGCTCGGCCGGAGGCAGCAGGTCGGTACGATGCGCGTCGTAGGCAATGTCCTGCGTGGCGGAGGCGAACGCCAGCAGCACACCAAGGAACGCGATCGTGGTCGCCGCGCCTTGCGGTGTGTAGAAACTCATGCTGATCAGCGCCGCACCGCACAGCAGTTGCATCAGCAGGATCCAGCCGCGGCGGCGACCGAGAAACGGCAATGGCAGGCGATCCAGCAGCGGCGCCCACAGGAACTTGAACACGTAGGCCTGACTGATCAGGGTGACCCAGCCGATCGCCTTCAGACTCATCCCGGATGTGGTGAACCACGCTTGCAGCGTACTCAGCGACAACGCCAACGGCAGGCCCGAGGCAAAACCCAGCAGGCCGATGCTGAGCACGCGCCAGGGGCGGCCCGGCATGACTGTTGTCGTCGGCAACATGGGCTCAGTCGACATAATCGACCGTATACGGCGCGTGGTCGGAGAAACGCTGCTCGCGGTAGATCGAGCAGTCGCGCAGGCGTTCGCGCAGTGACGGCGTGCAGACCTGGTAGTCGATGCGCCACCCCACGTTGTTCGCGCGCGCCTGGCCGCGGTTCGACCACCAGGTGTATTCGACCGCCTCGGGCTTGATCGCACGGAAGCTGTCGACCCAGCCACGCTGCTGGAACAACAGATCCAGCCATGCACGTTCCTCCGGCAGACAGCCGGAGTTCTTCTGGTTCGAACTCCAGTTCTTGATGTCGTTCTTGGTGTGCACGATGTTCCAGTCGCCGCAGATCACGTAGTCGCGGCCGCTTTTCAGCCACGTGTCGAAAATCGGCGTGATCCACTCCATCGCCCTGAACTTGAACTGCTGGCGTTCATCGCCGGAAGAGCCGGACGGGAAGTACAGCGACACCACCGAGAGGTTGCCGAAACGCGCCTCGATGTAACGACCTTCGTTGTCGAACTCGTCCCAGCCCAGCTCAGTCAGCACTTGGTCGGGCTCGCGCTTGGCGTAGATCGCCACGCCGCTGTAGCCCTTCTTGCTCCTGGCGTCGCGATAGAAACAATGATGGCCGTCGGGACGGAACATCGGATCGCTCAACTGATCCTCCTGTGCCTTGGTTTCCTGCAGGCAGACCACGTCCGCGTTTTGTGTGCGCAGCCAGTCGAACACGCCCTTGGTCGCGGCCGAGCGGATGCCGTTGGCATTGAGGCTGATGATGCGCATGAAGTCTCCCGGCTCGTGATGGGTGATCATAACAACCGCGACGCCTCACTACCGCCAGCAGAAGGGAACATGCCTGAACGTCCCGCCATTCGCGTCGCCCCGGTCAATCTCGAACTGCGCCCGGCTTTGCTACGCTTGCGCGTGCTGCCGGCCCAGCGGGATGACGTGGGCGCGATCGACAGCCTGCTAGTACTCACGGTGAACCACAACAACCATGCAGCCTTGCGCTTGTACCTGCGGGCCGGCTTCCACGACAGCGGCGAGCTGTACCATGGCGGCCGTTCCGGCCCGCAGCATCTGCTGCTGCGAGCGCCGCCCTGATTCCGACTGCCAGCGAGACGACTTGTGCACGACTACCAGCGCGACTTCATCGAACTCACCCTGCAACGCGAAGTGCTGCGCTTCGGCGAGTTCACCCTGAAATCCGGCCGGCAAAGCCCGTACTTCTTCAACATGGGGCGCATTGATTCGGGCGCCGCATTGGCCCAGCTCGGGCGTGCCTACGCCGCCGCCGTGGTCAATGCCGGAATCAAGGTCGACATGCTGTTCGGCCCTGCCTACAAGGGCATCGCACTGGCCGCGGCTACCGCCATCGCACTGGCCGATCAACACCAGCGTGACTTGCCGTGGGCGTACAACCGCAAGGAGGCGAAGGATCACGGCGAGGGTGGCGTGCTGGTCGGTGCGCCGCTCAAGGGCCGCGTGCTGATCGTCGACGACGTGATGACGGCCGGCACCGCGGTGCGTGAATCACTGGCCTTGATCCGTGCGCACGGCGCGGAACCGGCCGGTGTGCTGATCGCACTGGATCGGCAGGAACGCGGCCAGGGCGAGCACTCCGCCGCGCAGGAAGTGGCTACCGACTACGGTATTCCGGTGATCGCGATCACCAGCCTCGACGACGTGCTGGCGTATGCCGGCGAACAGCCTCAATTGGCCACCGAGCACGCTCGTCTGCTGGCTTATCGCGAACGCTACGGGGTTCAGGGTTGAGTTCAACCAGGGACCCCTAAACTCCAGCGAACCCGATCACAGTGGCAACCGTAGCGGCGGATACAGTGCTAGGCAGCACGATGACGACGGCTATACTGGGAAACAAGGGAGAATCCATGCGCAAATCACTACTTGTTTTTGCTGCTGTCGTGCTGGTCGCGAGCCTGTCGGCGCACGCCCAGAACACCGGCAACATCCGCTACAAATGGTACGACGGACAAGGCCTGATGCATTTCAGCGACAGCCTTACCGCCGATGCGATGAAGTACGGCTATGACCTAGTCAACGACCATGGTCTGGTAGTGCAGCATGTGCCGCGCCAGTTGAACGCCGAAGAGCGCGCCGCCGCCAACAAGCTGGCGGCCGAACAGGCGGCCAAGCAGCGCGCGGCGCAGGAGATCGCCAACGCCGAAACGCAGATGCTGGCGGCCTATCCGGACGAAGAGTCGTACAAGATCTCGCAACAGCAGGCGCTGGATACCATCGACCAACAGATCCACACCACCCAGATCAACCTGCGCAGCCAGGAAAAGGCACTCACCGACCTGCTCGCGCGCGCGGCCGACATGGAGAACGCCAAGACGCCGGTGCCGAAGTTCCTGGTCGACAACATCGCCCAGCAGCGTGGCATCGTCACCGCCCAGCGCAGCGCGTTGCAGCGCCAACAGGCTTTGCGCGTGCAGACCGTGCAACAGCAAGCCAAGCAACTGGCGCACTATCGCGAGCTCAAGGCGGCGCAAGCGCAGCCCACGGAGTAACCCGCCGCTGTTTTCGTGAGGAATACAGGCCAGCTTTCGCTGGCCTTTTTCTTACCGCCGGTATCAGTTCAGTACGGCAATTTCAGCTTGAAATCCACCGCCAGCAGCTGCTTGCGGAAGATCAGCTGGATGCGCTTCAGCGCTGCGGCATCGTCCGCCTCGAAACGCAGCACCAGTACCGGCGTGGTATTGGAGGCGCGGACCAGGCCCCAGCCATCCGGCCAGTCCGCACGCAGCCCGTCGATGGTGATCAGGGTGGCATCGTCGAAGTTGGCCTGCTGGCGCAACTTGTCCATGAAGCGATAGTGCTCGCCCTCGGCCAACTCGATCTTCAGCTCGGGTGTGGAGACGCTCTTCGGCAGCGTGGTGAAGATCTCTTCCGGGCTGCGCCCCTGCAGGTCGCCGGCAAGGATTTCCAGCAAGCGGGCAGCCGCGTAGATGCCGTCGTCGAAACCGTACCAGCGCTCCTTGAAGAAGAAGTGCCCACTCATCTCGCCGGCCAGCTCGGCACCGGTCTCGCGCATCTTCGCCTTGATCAGTGAATGGCCGGTGCGCCACATCAGCGGGCTGCCGCCGGCATCCAGGATCTGGCCCTTCAAATGGCTGGTGCACTTGACGTCATAGATGACGGTGGCGCCGGGCTGGCGCGACAGCACATCGCGCGCGAACAGCATCAGCAGACGGTCCGGATAGATGATCTCGCCGGAGCGGGTGACCACGCCGAGGCGATCGCCGTCGCCATCGAACGCGATGCCCAGATCGGCACCGGTCCGTTTCACTGACAGGATCAGATCCTCGAGATTGTGGGGATCTGACGGATCCGGATGGTGATTCGGGAACGTGCCGTCGACGTCGCAGTACAGCGGGATCACCTCGCAACCGACCCCTTCCAGCACCTGCGGTGCGATCGCACCGGGAATGCCGTTGCCGCAATCGACGACGATCTTCAGGCGGCGCTCGGCAAGTACGTCGGAGACGATCTTTTCGATGTAGTCGGGCGCCACGTCGACCTGGCGCAGGCTGCCCCGACCATCGCTGGCCAGCGCGCCGCTGGCGATGCGCTGGTACAGATCCTGGATCGCACCCTCGGACAAGGTCTGGCCGCCGACCACGATCTTGAAGCCGTTGTAGTCCGGCGGATTGTGGCTGCCGGTCACCGCCACGCCGCAACCGGTATTGAAGCGATACGCCGCGTAATAGATCACCGGCGTGGGTACCGCGCCGACATCGATCACGTCGATACCAGCCGCACGCAGGCCATCGGCCAGCGCGCCGGCCAGCTCCGGCCCGGACAGGCGACCATCACGGCCGACCACGATTTCGCGCAGGCCCTTCTCGTTCATCAACGCACCAATCGACTGACCGAGCGCGTGCGCGACCTCCTTGTTCAAGGTCTTGCCGACCACGCCGCGCACGTCGTACGCGCGGAAGATGCTTGGATCCACATTGACCGTCGCGGTGACCGGTGGCGCTGGTGAGGGGGCCGCAGATGGCCTCGCTGCCCTGGTCAGTGCGGGGACATTTTCGATTCTCTCCGGCAACGCCACTTCCTCGGGCTCAACCGTCGGCACCTCGCGCCAACGCAGGCGCAGCCACAACAGGTAGCTTCCGCCGCCCAAGCCCAGCAAGGTCAGCAAGCCACTCAACAACCACGAGCGCGGCAACACAATGAAGGCACCGGGCAAACCGGCGCCGACACTGAACACGCTGCCGGCGACCGGCTTGCTGGTCGCTTCGGCCTCGGCCGACGCGGCGCCATGCGAAAACAGCTGCACGTTGCCGTGCTCGTCGCCCTGGCGGAACTCCAGCCGGCCACCAGCTGGCGAGATCGCATCGAAACGTTGCCGCAGCGGAGCGAACGGCAGCTCGACCCAAGCCCATGCCTGCGCCTGTTGCGGCGGTCCCAGCGGAATCACCAGACTCAGCCGGCGATCGTCGCCGCCATAGGAAACACTCTGTGCCAGCGGCACCCCTTCGGCACTCTGCGCAGCCATCAGCTGGGCCGCCTTGGCGTAACCGAACTCGCGGTAGTTGGCCTTCAGCACCTCGTTCAGATCGCCGCTGTACAGCTCTAGTTTCTTCGCCTGCGGCAACTGCTGGCGCAGCGCCGCCGCGGACTGCGCCGGATCGCTCATCAGGGTGGCCGGGTCCACCCCAGCCAACACCTTTTCGACGGTGCCGCGTTGTCTGGCGACTTCATCGGACATCGCCTGCACCGCCTCGTTCTGGGCGATATGCACCCGCTCGATGGCATTTCCTTCATCCGCGATCAGCCAAGTCTGCCACGCGCAGAACAGCCCCAGCAGCAGCAAGAGGGTGCCACCAGCCAGTGGCAACAGATCGTTCCAGTCGATCTGCAGGTTGCGCAGCCGTTCTTTCGCGATATTCAACGCCATATCCCGCCCCCACGGCTGTGCCTGCGTGCCGATCCGATAGGTTCCGAACCCACCTGTCTGCTCATTGGTTACCCGTCGAACCAAAACCACCGCTGCCGCGTTCACTCGGCGCAAATTCGGTCACGACCTTCAGCCGCGCCTGCGCCACCGGCACCAGCAGCAACTGGGCAATCCGATCGCCCACCGCGATGGTGTACGACTGTGTGCCGCGATTCCAGCATGAAATCATCAGCGGCCCCTGATAGTCGGCGTCGATCACCCCGACCAGATTGCCCATCACCAGGCCGTGTTTGTGACCCAGCCCCGAGCGCGGCACGATCAGCGCGCACCAGCCTGGATCACCGATGTGGATCGCGATGCCACTGGGTACCAGCGCACTTTCGCCCGGCGCCAGCGTCAGTGGTGCCTCCAATGCGGCACGCAGATCCATGCCGGCGCTGCCGGGGGTAGCGGCCTGTGGCAACGGAATGCTGTCGCCGAGGCGCGGATCGAGAATTTTCAGCTCGACGTCGATCGTCATCCGCGCGCCGCCCGATAGCGCTCAGCCACCTGGGCGATCAGCTGGCGCGCCAGTTCGGGTTTCGCCGCCCGCGGCAGTTCGACCATGCCGTCGGCCCAGTACAACGTCAACGCGTTGTCGGCCGCCTCGAAACCGAGACCGTCACCCACCTGATTGGCCGCAATCATGTCCAGCCCCTTGTGCCGCAGTTTGCCCTGCGCATAGCTCGCCACATCATGCGTCTCCGCGGCGAATCCGACCAGGAACGGGTGCGCGGTTTGCGCCGACAGACTGGCCAGAATGTCCGGATTCTCGGCGAGCTGCAGCGACAGGCCGGTACCGTCGCGCTTTTTCAGTTTTTGCGCGGATACTTCCAGCGGGCGGTAATCGCCGACTGCCGCTGCGCCGATATAGATGTCCGCCTGCGCCGCGGCGCTCAGCACCGCCGCATGCATCTGCGCCGCGCTGCGCACATCGATGCGTTGCGCGACACCGGCCGGTGTCGCCAGGCTCACCGGCCCGGCAATCAGGGTCACCCTGGCGCCCGCCTGGACAGCAGCAGCAGCCACCGCGAAACCCATTCGGCCGGAACTGCGGTTGCCGATGAAACGCACCGGGTCGATGTCTTCGTAGGTCGGGCCAGCACTGACCAGCACCTTCAACCCAGCCAGCGACTGGTTGCCGAACGAGGCCAGCAACGCATCACGCAATTCGTGCGGCTCCAGCATCCGGCCTGTGCCGACGTCACCACAAGCCTGATCGCCAGCGGCCGGGCCGAGCAGTTGCACACCGCGCTGGCGCAACGTGCCGATATTCGCCTGCACCGCCGGATGCGCCCACATCTGCTGGTTCATCGCCGGCGCCAGATACAGCGGCGCGGCGCTGGCCAGGCACAGTGTGGTCAGCAGGTCGTCGGCCATGCCATGCGCCAGTCGCGCCAGCATGTCGGCGCTGGCTGGCGCAATCAGGATTCGTTCGGCCCAGCGCGCCAGCTCGATATGTCCCATCGCTGCCTCGGCCTGCGCGTCCCACAGGCTCACCCGCACGCTCTGGCCGGACAGTGCCTGGAACGTGGTCGGGCTGACGAAGTGGGTGGCACCCTCGGTCATCACCACACGCACCTCGGCATCGAGATCGCGCAGGCGGCGAACCAGCTCGCAGGACTTGTAGGCGGCGATGCCGCCGGATACACCCAGCAGGATGCGGCGTTGGGCAAGACTCATGTAAGACAGGCCTGACAATCGGGCAGATGCCTAGCTTACCGGATTCATTCGCCATGACCGCTGCCTGGCAGCGGTGCTGTCCGGCAAGTTGAGCGCATGAGCATCCGTGACTGGCCCGAAGGCGAACGCCCGCGTGAAAAGCTGCTGACCCGTGGCAGTACTGCACTGTCCGACGCCGAATTGCTGGCGGTGCTGCTGGGCAGCGGCAGTCGCGGCAAGGATGCGTTGGTGCTGGGGCGCGAACTGCTGAGCACGGCCGGCAGTCTGGGCGCGCTGCTTGGCCGGCCCGACCAGCAGATCCGCGCCGGTGGACTGGGTCCGGCCAAGCGTGCCCGCATCGCCGCCGCACTCGAACTGGCCCGGCGCAGCCTGGCCGAGCAGCTGCAGGAAAAACCCAGCCTGGGCAACCCGCGCGACAGCGGCGATTTCCTGCGCGCGCGTCTGCGCCATCTGCCGTACGAAGTATTCGGCTGCCTGTATCTGGACAACCGCCATCGCGTGCTGGCGTTCGAGGAATTGTTCCGCGGCACCGTCGACGGCGCCAGCGTGCATCCGCGCGAAGTGGTGCGCGCCTGCCTGCAGCACAACGCCTGCGCCGTGATCTTCGCGCACAACCATCCCTCCGGCGTCGCCGAACCCAGTGCCGCCGATCGTGCGATCACCCACGAATTGCGCGATGCATTGCAGTTGGTTGGCGTGCGCGTGCTCGATCATCTGGTGATCGGCAGTGGTGAGCCGGTATCGATGGCCGCCCGCGGCCTGCTCTGAGCCCTGAACCGCGGCGATAAAAAAACGGCGTGGAATGAACCACGCCGTGGGGCCGATTGGGGGAGGGGAGAGAGCGGCGTCTCCACTTGCCGTTTCATGGAGGGGAGTCATGTCCAGGCCCGGCCATTGTCGCAATGCCGCATGACGAACCGATGACACCTGCCGCTCGCATGAAGGGCCGCCAAGTCGCCGAAACTTATGCACAAAAGAGCGATACAAGCCCTTGCCGGCCCGATCATGCCCTTTACTGCAAGTTGACGCTTTAATTCATTGAATTAATTTGATTATTTATTGTGACAAGCCCGTTTCCGGGATCCCGAGATGGATTTCGAACCGGCCTCTCCAGCTTTCCCCACAGACTTATCCACAGGGCGGCTCGTCGCGGTGCATCAAGACCCGCGGCCACGCACATACGCTGGCTGCAAGCACCAAGACCGGTGCGTTTCGTCGGCATGGTGGTCTGTTAGGATTGGCGGTTCCATCACGAAACCGATCCCACCCGTGAAAGAACAGTTGCGCGACTTGGTGCTGCAGGCGATCCAGACCCTGCAAGCCGATGCCACCCTGCCTGCCGACCTGACCCTGCCGGGGTTCGTGATCGAGCGCGCGCGCAGCCGCGAGCATGGTGACTTCGCCTGCAACGTGGCGATGCTGCTGGCCAAGCCGGCTCGTGCGAAGCCACGTGAACTGGCCGACAAACTGGTGGCCGCGTTGCCGGTGAACGAACTGGTGGCGAAGATCGAAATCGCCGGTCCCGGTTTCATCAACTTCTTCCTCGCCGCCGGCGCCTACCACGCCGAAGTGCGCCGCATCATGGCCGAAGGCGATGCTTACGGCCGCAGCAGCGCCGGCCATGGCAAGACGGTCGGTGTGGAATTCGTTTCGGCGAATCCGACCGGTCCGCTGCATGTGGGTCACGGCCGCAACGCCGTCATCGGCGACTGCCTGAGCCGGTTGCTCGACGCCACCGGCTGCAACGTCAAGCGCGAGTACTACTACAACGATGCCGGCGTGCAGATCGCGAATCTGGCGATCTCGGTGCAGGCACGCGCGCGCGGGATCACCCCGGACGACAGCAGCTGGCCTGAAAGCGGCTACCGCGGCGACTACATCGCCGACGTGGCGCGGGCCTACCTCGACCGCGAATCGGTGGTCGCCGACGGCGAGACGGTGACCGGCGCCGGCGATGTCGACGACCTCGACGCGATCCGCCGCTTCGCCGTGGCCAGCCTGCGCCGCGAGCAGGACCTCGACCTGAAGGCGTTCGGCGTCGGTTTCGACACGTATTTCCTGGAGTCCTCGCTGTACAGCGACGGCAAGGTGGAAGAGACCGTGCGCGAGCTGGTCGCCCACGGTCACACCTACGAAGAAGGTGGTGCGCTGTGGCTGCGCAGCACCGACTACGGCGACGACAAAGACCGCGTGATGCGCAAGTCCGACGGCAGTTACACCTACTTCGTGCCGGACGTGGCCTATCACCTGAGCAAGTGGCAACGCGGCTACGAGAGCGCCATCACCGTGCTCGGCTCCGATCACCACGGCAGCCTAGCCCGCGTGAAAGCCGGCCTGCAGGCGCTGGATGCGGGCATCCCCAAGGGCTGGCCGAACTACGTGCTGTACCAGATGATCACCGTGATGCGCGGCGGCGAGGAAGTGAAGATTTCCAAGCGTGCCGGCAGCTATCTCACCCTGCGCGACCTGATCGACGAAGCCGGCTGCGACGCCACTCGCTACTTCCTGATCGCGCGCAAGACCGATTCGCAGCTGATATTCGACATCGACCTGGCCCGTTCGCAATCGAACGACAACCCGGTGTACTACATCCAGTACGCGCATGCCCGCGTGTGCAGCGTGCTGCGCCAAGCCGGCGAGAAGGGCTTCACGTTCGACCTGCAGGACGGCCTCGCCCACCTGGCCCGGTTGGACAACGAGCACGAGCAGATCCTGCTGACCGAGCTGTCGAAGTATCCGGAGCTGGTCGACGCCGCGGCGGCAAATCTGGAGCCGCATCTGGTCGCCGCATGGCTGCGTGAATTGGCCAACGCATTCCACACCTACTACAACTCGCATCAGTTCCTGGTCGAGGACGCCGCGTTGCGCAACGCGCGCCTCGCGCTGGTGGTGGCGACGCGGCAAGTGTTGAAAAATGGCTTGGCATTGTTGGGCCTGAGCGCCCCGGAGAGCATGTAATGGCAGCACGCAAGGGCAAGGGTCGGCAGGCCGTGCGCAACAGCAGCAACGGTTTCCCGGGCTGGGGCTACGCCGTCATCGGCGTGCTGATCGGCGCCATCCTGATGGCGGTGATGATGCGTGGCAGTCTGCTGACCAGCATGAACAAACCCAACGGCCCGCAGGCTAATCCGCAGGCCACCGCCGAACGCGGCAGCGAGCCCGGCGTGGTCGAACCGGCCGCCAGCGACAGCGCACCGAAGAAACCGCAATTCGATTTCTACTCGGTGCTGTCGGAGAAGGAAGTGCGCATCCCCGACGCCGTGATCAGCGCGCAGGCGCGCGCCGAACAGCAGCAGAAGCAGCAAGCCGCACAACTGCAGGCCCAGCAACAGGCTGCGGCCCAGCAGGCGGCAACGCCCGCCGCGCCGGCGAATGCACCGGCCGCGGTCAGCGAGAACATCACCGCCGCGCCGGCCACCGCCGTGCCGCAACCCGGCACCGGCAGTGGCTACCTGCTGCAGGTCGGCGCCTTCCCGAACGCCGGTGATGCGGAAACGCTGAAAGCGAAACTGGCCATGCAGGGTTTCATCGCCAACGTGCAATCGGTCAACATCGGCGGCCAGACCTACAACCGCGTGCGTCTCGGTCCGTTCCGTTCCGCCACCGAACTGGAATCGACCAAGCAGCGACTGGCTGGGGCGGGAATCAATGCGATTGCCTTGAAGGAAGGCAAATAGCGCGCATCGTGCGCACGACGACACAGACCTGCGCGCTGGACTCTCACGCATGACCACCAAGACTGCCTGGATCACCGGCGCCACCTCCGGGTTCGGCGCCGCCGCCGTGGAACGTTTCGTGGCCGGGGGCTGGCGGGTGATCGCCAGCGGCCGTCGCGCCGATCGGTTGCAGCAACTGGTTGAACGCCACGGCGCTGACCGCGTGCACGCAACGGCGTTCGACGTCCGCGACGAGGCTGCGATGCGTGCGGCGCATGCCAACCTGCCGCCGGCGTTCGCCGACATCGACCTGCTGGTCAACAACGCCGGCCTGGCGCTGGGCACCGCGCCGGCGCAACAGGCGGATCTGGCGCAGTGGAAGCAGATGATCGACACCAACATCACCGCGCTGGTGACGATGACCCATCTGCTGCTGCCCCAACTGATCGAGCGCCGCGGCACCATCATCAACATCAGCTCGATCGCGGGCAGCTACGCCTACCGCGGCGGCAATGTATACGGCGGCACCAAGGCCTTCGTCACCCAGTTCTCGCAGAATCTGCGCAGCGATCTGCACGGCACCGGCGTGCGGGTGAGCTCGATCGAGCCGGGCATGGCCGAAACCGAGTTCACCCTGGTGCGCACCAGTGGCGACCAGGCCGCATCAGAGCAGCTCTACGCCGGCGCCCACCCGATCACCGCCGGCGATATTGCCGACACGATCTGGTGGGTCGCCAACCAGCCGCCACACCTGAACATCAACCGCATCGAGGTGATGCCGGTCAGCCAGTCGGCGGCCGGGCTGCAGGTTGCCCGCGACAGCTGAGCGGATACGCCCGGCGGGCGGGCAGCACGCTTTCTCCAACCCCGTACAAGCACGCGCGGAGCGATCAGCTGGCCTCGCCGCGATGCGCGTCATGCGTTACGAATGGACGCGCGGGATCGGGCAGGTCGAGCCAGTGCGCATGCCCCAGCGTCTTGCGCATGTCATCCACACCACTGCGCCAATGTTCCTGCATCGTCGCCGCGCTGAACTCGTAGTCCTTGTAGTTGCCTTCGTACGGCTTGTCGCGATAGATCAGGTGCACCACGTTGACCAGCGCGCCGTTGGCGCGCGCTTCGGCACGGCGGAACGCCGGATCGCCGCGGCGATCGGCCGGCACCAGCGCCATCAGGTCGTGCAGCAGGCGCTGCTGTTCCTGCACGGTGCGCATGTGTTCGGTGACGAGTCGCGTGCGGCTGGAAAACTGGATCTCCTTGCTGCGCTCGGCGACCTGCAGCATGTCCTGCGGCAGCGTGCCGGCGGCGCTCCACAGATCGACCTGGAACACCAGCGTGTCGCGCCGCGGCTGCTCGGTCAGCACCCGGTACAGCGGCGTATTTGAGACCATGCCGCCATCCCAGTAGAACTCACCGTCGATCTCCACCGCGGGAAAGCCCGGCGGCAACGCGCCGGAGGCCATGAAATGCTCGGGCCGCAGGCGCTGCTGTGTACTGTCGAAGTAGGCGAAGTTGCCGGTGCGCACGTTCACCGCGCCGACCGACACGCGCAAGGTGCGCGGATCGTTGATCCGGTCGAAATCGGCGAGCCGCTCCAACGTGCCGCGCAGTGGCGCGGTGTCGTAGTAGCTGGCGCTGGCCGGTCCATCCGGTGCCTGCAGATAGGGCGGTGGCAACCGCGGCGTGAAGAAGCCAGCCTGGCCTTCGGTAAGTGCGCGCCAGGCAGCCCAGCCGCTCATCGCGCCCAGCGCGGATGCCGGCCAAGCCTGGCCATCCGGCAATGCCGGCAGTCCCAGCGCCGGCAGCAGCGGCGGCTGGCAGATGGTCTGCCAGAATTCGCGCAACCGCTCGACTCGCCGCTCCGGCGGATTGCCGGCGATGATCGCCGCGTTCAACGCGCCGATCGAGATGCCGGCCACCCAGTTCGGATGGCGACCGGCCTCGGCCATCGCTTCGTAGACGCCGGCCTGGTAGGCACCGAGCGCACCACCACCCTGCAAAACCAGAGCAGTGGTGTGGTACTCCTGCGCCGGCCGGGCGGAAGCGGACTTGCCGCCATTGTCGGCGGGCGGACTGGATTTGCGAGAGTTCACGCGCTGGCTCCGTTCATCTGGCGAGGCGATTCAATCAGCAAGGTAGTCATGCACGACCTCGCCCAGATCCAAGGTGAGGTCGGTGATGTAGTGCAGCGCCGACTCCACCTTCAGCACCGGCAGATCCGCCACCGGCGCCAGTGCGTGCGGGTGCAACTCGAGCGAACCGGGTCCGCTCCATGCACCCTTCAGCGTGACGTTGGTGGTGTAGTAACGGACCAACTCGCAAATGCGCGGCGTACCGTCCACGTGAGGGATGATCTTCAGCAGGAAACCCGGTGCCGCGAGGCCGGCCAGCACCGCGGCATGGTCCACCTCGCGATGCTTGAAACCCATCGTGGCCTTGGCGACGCGCACCTTGCCGTAGTCGAGGGTACCGACCAGGGTGTCGATCTCGGTCTCCAGCACCGGACTGGCCAGCTTCTTGGGGAAACCCCAGAGTTCGCGGCCGCCGGCAATCGGCGGGTGGTCGTTCAAGTACATGGAATGCACGTAGCCGCCACGTTGCCCGCGGAAACTCACCGGAATCACCTGACCCGACTCGGTGTAGTCACCGAAGCCGGTGGAATCCGGCATCCGGATGAATTCGTACTTGACCAGCGGCTCGGTGACTTCCAGCGGCTCGGGCACCACCGCACGCAGCGCATCGATGTCGGTGCGGTAGGTGATCACCAGGAATTCACGGTTGATGAAGCGATACGGCCCGGGCGGAAACGCCGGGCTGGTCAGCGGCATGGCGAACGCATTCGCCTTCACGTCGGCAATCTTCATGGGGACATGTCCTGGCACGGCATGGCTACGACGGCAGCGCGATCGCCTCGACCACGCCGCCACGAGTGCAGCTGCTTCGTCGTTACTGCATGTACCAACCGTGGCTGACCACGAACGACTGGCCGGTCAATGCGGCGCTGGGGAAGGTGGCCAGGTACAGCGCGGTCTGCGCGATGTCCTCGACCGTGGTGAACACGCCGTCGACGGTGTCCTTCAGCATCACGTTCTTGATCACGTCCGCTTCGCTGATGCCCAGCTCCTTCGCCTGCTCGGGAATCTGCTTCTCCACCAACGGCGTGCGCACGAAGCCGGGGCAGATCACGTGCGAGCGCACGTTGTGGGCGGCGCCTTCCTTCGCCAGCGTGCGCGCCAGGCCGAGCAGGCCATGCTTGGCAGCGACATAGGCGGACTTCAGCTTGGACGCTTCGTGCGAATGCACCGAGCCCATGTAGATCACGATGCCGCCCTGGTCGCCCTTGTACATGTGCTGTAGCGCGGCCTTGGTGGTGAGGAAACCGCCATCGAGGTGGATCGCCAGCATCTTCTTCCAGTCGGCGAACGCGAACTGGTCGATCGGGTTGATGATCTGCACGCCGGCATTGGAGATCAGGATGTCCAGACGGCCAAACGCGGCCACCACTTTGTCAGTGCCCGCGTTGACCGCATCCTCGTTGCTGACGTCCATCGCCACGCCGATGGCCTTGCCACCGGCCGCATTGATCTCGGCGGCAGCTGCATCGGCGGCCTGCTGGTTGATATCGGCAATGCCCACCGCGGCACCGTTTTTTGCATACAGCTCGGCGATCGCCTTGCCGATACCACTGGCCGCGCCAGTGATCAATGCCACCTTGCCATCAAGACTTGCCATGCGTGACTCCTTGATCGATGTGTGGGGATTTTTTGCGTCGCACCATTGAACCCCGGCCGCGCCAGGAAGGGAAGCTCGGCTAACGGATCAGTGTGTTTCTTCCGCCAGATAGGTGTAGGCGGTCAGGCCGCCGTCGAGCGCGCCATACAGCTGTTCGGCCTCGGCACCGCTCAGTCCCGCGCTGGCAATGCGCTCACGGTAGCTCTGGCGCAGCGCCTCGAGGTCGTAGCCAACGTAATCGAGCATCAGGTCGGTGGTGTCGCCGCGGCGCACGTGCGCGAACGTGTAGCTGTCGCCGTCCACGCGCACGTTCACCGCATCGGTATCGCCGAACAGGTTGTGGATATCGCCCAGCGTTTCCTGGTAGGCGCCGACCATGAAGATACCGAGGCGGTAGCTTTCACCGTCCTTCAGTGCATGCAGCGGCAGGCTCACGTCGACACCTTCGGCATCGACGTAGTGGTCGATACGGCCGTCCGAATCGCAGGTGAGGTCAACGATCACGCCGCGCCGGGTCGGCTGTTCGTCCAGCCGCGCGATCGGCGCGATCGGAAAGATCTGGCCGATCGCCCACACGTCGGGGATCGATTCGAACACCGAGAAGTTGACGAAGTACTTGTCGACCAGCTTCTCGTCCAGCTCGTCCAGCGCCTGTCGATGCGAGCGTTCGGCCGGCAACAGGCGCGTGCGCACGGCGCCGGCGATCGCGTAGTACATCTCGTCCAGCCGCGCGCGATCGGCCAGCGCCAGCTGGCCCAGCGCGTACAGCGTCTGGCCCTCCTGCAGATGGTGCTGGGCCTCGTGGAACAGCTCCAGCGCGGGACGGCGATCCAGTTCCTCCCAGGTTTCGCGCAGCCGGCGCAACACGGCGGGCTCTTCCACGCGCAAGGGCGGAATCGCGCCGACCGGCACCGGTTCCACCTCGGTCACGTTGACCACCATCACCGCGTGATGCGCGGTCATCGCGCGACCGGCCTCGGTGAGGATGTGCGGCGCGGGCAGACCTTCGGTCTCGACCGCCTCGGCCAGCGACTGCACGATCGTGGCGGCGTACTGCTCGATCGAGTAGTTGATCGAATTGTGGCTGCGCGACCGCGAGCCTTCGTAATCCACGCCGAGGCCACCGCCGACGTCGACGATCTCCAGCGGCACGCCCATCCGGCTCAGCTCGACGAAATAGCGCGTCGCCTCGCGCATGCCGTTGGCGATGTCGCGCACGTTGGAGATCTGCGAGCCCATGTGGAAGTGCTGCAGCTTCAGCGTGTGCTTGAGGCCGGCCGCATCGAGCCGCTCGATCAAGGTCAGCACCTGATTCGGCGACAGGCCGAACTTGCCCTTGTCGCCGCCGGTGTTCTGCCACTTGCCCGCGCCGATCGAGGCAAGCCGCACGCGCACGCCCAGCAGCGGCTCCACGTTAAGCGCCTTCGCTTCGCTGAACACATGGTCCAGCTCGGACAGCTTCTCGATCACGATATGCACGCGCAGGCCCAGCTTCAGGCCGATCAGCGCGAGGTGGATGTATTCGCGATCCTTGTAGCCGTTGCAGATCACGATCGAGCCGGGCCGCGCCATCGCCAGCACCGCCATCAGCTCGGGTTTCGAGCCGGCCTCGAGGCCGAAGCCATGCGTGCCGGCGGCGACCAGCTCGCCGGCGACGCCGCGCTGCTGGTTCACCTTGATCGGGTAGATCGCCGTATAGCCGCCCGCATAGGCGCTGTCGGCAATTGCTCGCGCAAAGGCGCCCTGCAACCGCGCGAGGCGATCGGCCAGGATGTCGGGAAAGCGCACCAGCAAGGGCAGGCGCAGGCCATCGGCGCGGGCACGCTCGACGATCTGCGGCAGCGACAGGGCGGGGCCGCTGGCGCCGCGTGGGCGCATCACGATCTCGCCGGCCGCGCTCACGTCCACATAGCCATCACCCCAATGCGGCACGGCGTAGGTGTGGCGGGCAGAGTCAGTATTCCAATGGTTCGACATCAGCGAAGCTCCTTTTACCAACGGATGATGTCGTCGCAGCGGCGAGCCTTGACGGTGTTGCTCGACGAAGGAGCACGAAGCCCGAGCGACCGGAAGCCTCGCACGCCGCGGGGTCGATCGGGCTTGTCGGCCACCAGACGCGCTGCGCCGGCGATGCCAGGGCGCCATTGTAATGGTCCGCTGTGACAATTGGCGCATGACGCCCCGTCCCCGTGCCGGGACGTTCACCGCCGTTATCGCTACAATTGGCAGTCTTTATCCTTCCATCCGGTTCGCCAGGAACACCCCGCCATGTCGCAGCAGATCAGCTGGTTCACCGAAGCCCACCAAGCTTCCGGCTCCTCCATCGGTTTTCGCACCGAGCAACTGCTGCACGCGGAGAAGACCCCGTTCCAGACCATCGAGATCTACAAGACCACCGACTGGGGCAACCTGATGGTGATCGATGGCTGCGTGATGCTGACCACCCGCGACAACTTCTTCTATCACGAGATGATGACCCACCCGGCGCTGTTCACCCATGCGCGCGCCAAGCGCGTGGTGGTGATCGGCGGCGGCGACTGCGGCACGCTGCGCGAAGTGCTCAAGCACGAGGAAGTGGAGTCGGCGGTGCAGGTCGAGATCGACGAGCGCGTCACGCGACTGGCCGAGGAGTATTTTCCCGAGCTGTGCGATTCGAACCATGATCCGCGCGCCGAACTGCTGTTCATCGACGGCATCAAGTACATGGCCGAATGCGAGCCGGAGTCGCTGGACCTGGTGATCGTCGACTCGACCGATCCGGTCGGCCCGGCCGAAGGCCTGTTCAACGCCGCGTTCTACGCCAGCTGCCACAAGGCGCTGCGTCACGGCGGCCTGCTGGTGCAGCAGAGCGAATCGCCGCTGGCGCACCTGGACCTGATCAAGTCGATGCGCTCGGCGATGCGCACCTCCGGCTTCAGCGCGGTGAAGACGCTGCCGTTCCCGCAGCCGTGCTACCCGACCGGCTGGTGGAGCTGCACGATGGCGCGCAAGGGCGGCGACCTGTCCGGCTTCCGCGAGCGCGGCGCGCTCGGCAAGAACTTCCCGACCCGTTACTACAACGCTGATATCCACAAGGGCGCGCTGGCTCAGCCGGAATTCATGCGCGAAGCGCTCGGCGAGTAAGCGCGGCACGCCTAGAACATCTTGCTGCGCACCTTCGGCAACAGCACCAGCAGCAGCGTGGCGAAGGGGCCGCACAACAACGACAACAGGAACCACAGCAGCCCGCTGCGGTTCTTGCCCTGTGCCAGCGCCGCGTTGATCAGCGCCAGCGTGCCCCAGCCGACGAACCACGGGGCGCCACCGGCGAATGTCGACAAATGATCCACTACGCGTCTCCCGAAGCATGAGGGCGCGCCCTTGCGCCGAAACTGGTGATCCTGGCAAACCTGATCGGGCCACCCCGTTGCACGGACCGGCGGATCAGCCGCGCTTAATCTGCACGAGCTATGCTGAACGCTTTATTGCGGACCCAAGCCCAATGACGCGTGGATTGCGCTACCTCGCCCTGACTTGCGCCTTGTCACTACTGGCCACGCCGGTCTTCGCCGGCACAACCGCCAGCAACAAAACCCGGCATGCACCGAGCAAGGCCGCCACGGCTCGCGACAAGGCCCAGCTGGCCTTCCAGCGCGATCTGGTCAGCGTGCTGGCGCCGCGCGCCGATGCCCTGCCGCTGCTGGCTGCGGCCTTGCTGGCCCGGCCACTGTTCAACCAGCCGGATGTCAACAGCTTCCACACCCTGATCGGACGAGCCGCCATGGCTGAAGGCGCCGATGCGGCAGTCAGCTGGGCGCGGCTGGCCGATTGCGACGCCAAGGCCGATGCCTGCCCGAATACCGCCGCGCTGGACCAGCTGCTGACCCAGGCACCGGACAATGCCGCGGTATGGCTGCTCAAGCTCGGCGCAGACGCGCACGACCTGAAGCACGACGCTGCCCGCGAGGATCTGGGCAAGGCCGCCGCCAGCAAGCTGTATGACGACTACACCGGCGCCAGCCTGAAGGCGCTGGCCAGTTCGATCGGCGTGCTGCCGCCACCGGCCGATACCTTCGATCCGGCCTCGAAGGCCGGCGCGGTGGGCATGCAGACCATGCTGGTCTACGGCATCGCCGGCACGCAGCCGCAACCGGGGCTGCAACTCGTCGCCAAGCTGTGCGAGAACGCCAGCGGCGATGCCTCGACCAAGGCCGACTGCCTGAAGCTGGGCCAGCTGCTCGAGTGGGGCTCCAGTCCGCTGTCGCGTTCGCTCGGCCTGCATCTGCGCGAAGTGCTGGCGGACGATCCGGAGCAGCAGCAAGAAGCGAAGAACGCCCGCCGCAACCTGATCTGGCAAGTACAGAGCTTCGGCCAGCTGCTGGCCCGGGCGCAGAACGAACCGGCGCTGGCCCAGCATCTGCTGGCACTAGCGCGCAACGGCGGCACCGAGATGAGTCTGTTGCTGGCGGCCTTGCGCGACAACAGCATTCCGGCCGAAGCACCCGCCGACTGGCAGCCGCACCAGCCGGGTTGAGTTCATCGCAACGCGCGCTTTGCGCCGCATCCGCAGCCGTGTAGGCTTGGGTCACCTTCCGCGACAAGGGTGAGTCGATGCTTACGACGCTGGTGGCAAGCAGCAAGGGCGGATGCGGCAAGAGCACGCTGGTGACCCAGCTGGCCTCGCACTGGGCACAGGCAGGGCAGCACACCGCCATCATCGACGCCGACCGGCAAGGCTCCAGCTACCGCTGGGCCAGCCTGCGACCGGACAACGTTCCCGGCGTGCTGGCGCTCGAAGGCGGCCGAAAATCCCTGCAGAAATTGCCGCCGGATACCCAGCAACTGCTGATCGACACGCCGGCCGGCTCCGGCGAGCGCGAACTGGAACCGTATCTGGAACAGGCCGACGTGCTGCTGGTGCCGGTGCTGCCGTCCTCGTTCGACCTGCACGCCACCCTCCACTTCATCGAGGAGCTGCAGTCGATCAACCGCATCAAGCGCGGCAAGCTGCCGGTGGGGCTGGTCGCCAACCGCCTGAAGCCTTGGACTCACGCCAGCCAGGACGCGATCGCCCAGCTCGCCGAACAATCCCCGTTTCCGATCGTGGCGCAACTGCGCGACAGCCAAGCCTATGTGCTGCTGGGTGCACTGGGCAAGGGCATCTTCGATTACCAGTCCGAGCAGGTGCGCAACCACCAGCAGGACTGGAAGGCGCTGCTGCGCTGGATCAAGCGTCAACATTGAAGCGAGCCCCTCTTGATGCAGCCATCGCGCCACGCGCGACCACACCCCGGAGTCCTCCATGCAAGAACTGATTTTGTTGCGCCATGCCGAAGCCGTCCCGATAGAAACCGCGGGCGATGACCAGCAGCGTCCGCTCAGCGCACGCGGCGAAAAGGAGGCGCAGGCGGCCGGATTGTGGCTGGCCTCGCACGGCATCCGACCCGATCGCGTGTTGTGTTCGCCGACCCGGCGCACCGACGAGACCACCCGCCTGGCGCTGGCCGCGATCGACTCCGCGCCGGTGCCGCAACTGGCCAGCGAAATCTACGACGCCTCGCCCGGCGAACTGCTGGCCTTGCTCGACCAGCACGGCGACGCCCGCACCGTCATGCTGGTGGGTCACAATCCCGGCATCGAGCGGCTGGTGGCGTTGTTGGTCGAAGGCCGCTCCGACGAATTCCGCGGCATGCCGCCCGGTGCGCTGGCCGTGCTGCACCTGAATGGTTCGCTGGAACCGGGCAATGCCCGACTGGACGCGTTCTGGTCGCCCTGACGCGACGCATCACCCCACGTTCGCCGATCGCGCTGACGCTTCAGCGCGGTTGAACGACGCCCGCATGGCACGCTCTCACCGTTGCGGCACACATCCTCCGTATCATTCGTGCATGCTTGGTTTCCTGCGTCGATTCAGCCTGCCGCTCTTGCTTGCGATCCTGCTGTTGCAGGGCTGCACGCTGTCGCAGGCGCAGATCCGTCGCGCCGACGCGATCGTCGCCAGCACCACCGACCGCAGCGTGAACTGCGCGCAAGCCGACCATTGCGCGGTGCCGTCGCCACTGCTGGCCGAGGCAACCCGGGCGCTGGCCGCATCGACGCCGGAACAACCGGTGCACGTGGTGACCCTGCTCGACGACAGCGAACCGGCGCTGGCGGCACGCATCAACCTGATCCGCGCCGCACGGCAGTCGATCGACGTGCAAACCTATATCTGGGACCAGGATGACACCGGCCAGCTGGTGTTGGATGAACTGGTGCAGGCGGCGCGGCGCGGCGTGCAGGTGCGCATCCTGGCCGACCAGCTGTTCTCGTTCAACGACCCGGATCTGCTCGACCGGCTGGCGCGAGTCAATGCGAACCTGCAGGTGCGGCTGTACAACCCGACCTTCCACAAGGCCCGTACCCAGCCGCTGGAATTCGCCGCCGGCATCCTGTGCTGCTTCATGCAGTTCAACCAGCGCATGCACAACAAACTGCTGCTGGTGGACGACAGCATCGGCATCACCGGTGGACGCAACTACGAGGATCGCTACTTCAACTGGGACGATGACTTCGACTACGTCGATCGCGACGTGATGGTCGGTGGTCCCGCCGCGAAGCAGATGGCGGCCAGTTTCGAGCTGTTCTGGAAGCACAAGCGCGCGGTGCCGCTGACCCACCTGCGCGACGTCAATCAGCGCATCCTGGACGACAACGCGACGTCGGCCTGGCCAGCGCCACACTACCGCCGCCCGCTGCGGGTCGCACAGGTGCAGCAGGCCGCCGAAGATCCGTTGTGGCTGCGGGCGTGGCTGGTCGATCCTTCGCTGCAGGCCGGCAAGGTCGACTACTTCAGCGACCTGCCCTCGAAGACCGACAAGCCGGACAAGCAGCGCGCGCTGGATTTCACCCAGCACATCATGCGCATGATCGGCGACGCCAAACGCGAGGTGCTGTTGCAGACGCCGTATCTGGTGATGAGCAAGAAGGCCCAGCGCATCTTCAAGCGGCTGCACAAGCGCGCCGAGCCGCCGCGGGTGATCGTCTCGACCAACTCGCTGGCCTCGACTGACGCATTCGCCGTGTATGCGATGTCGTACAAGCACCGCAAGCGTTACCTGAAGACCTTCGGCTTCGAGATCCACGAATTGAAACCGCATGCGCCAGGCCCGGCGGTGGACAACGAGCTGGCCAATCTCGGCGTGGACACGACCGTGCTGCCGGCGGAAACCGCCAGCCCGGCCAGTGCCAAACAGGCGCGTTTCCACCTGCTCGGCAGCCGCGGCAGCAACAACCGGCCGGCGCCGTTGCTCAGCGAGGGCCGCCGTTTCGGCCTGCATGCGAAGTCGATCGTGATCGACGATGCGTTTGCGATGGTCGGCTCGCACAACTTCGATCCGCGTTCGGACCACTACAACACCGAAGCCGGGGTGATCATCTACGACCCCACGTTTGCCGACCAGCTGCGCCACAGCATCATGCGCGACACCCAACCGGAAAACGCGTGGACGATCGCACCGCGGCAGTCGACGGTACCGGTGCTCTCCGACATCAGCGACGCGATTGGCAGCATCTCCGAAAGCTTGCCGCTGTTCGATCTGTGGCCGTTCCGCTATGCCACCAGTTACGACCTCAACCCCGACTGCCAGCCAATGCGCGCCAGCGATCCGGGCTTCTACGCCTGCTATCAGCCGGTCGGCGATTTCCCCGACGTGGCGCTGTCGCCGAAACTGATCATCACGCGGCTGTTCACCGCGTTCGGGGTCGGCGCGAAAGGCGTGCTCTGAGATCTACGGCGACTGCGCGAGGCGCTCACCCTGCGCGGAGAAACGCATCGGCAGCTCGCCGCTGATCCCCTCCGGATGATCGCCCGGCACCGCGAAGCGCCAGCCGCGCACGCTGCGCAAGGCATGCTCGTCGAGTACCGAATCACCGCTGGACTCGACCAGGCTGGCCGCCTGGACCCGACCGTTGCCGTCGATGCCGACGTGCACGACCACGCGACCGTCCAGATGGCCACGCAGTTCGTCCCACGGCTGCGAGGTGTCAGCGGGCATCGCCAGCGGCACCAGTGCCGGTGGCCGGGCAACCACGGCGGCCTGCGCTTCGCCGCTGTCGCCGATGACGGGATTTTCTTTTGCACGAGACGCCTGCACCACGCTGGCCGGACGTTGCCGCTGCCGCAGCGAAGGCGCGGCATGCCGCTGCACGTACGCTGCATGCCGCGTCGCCGCGAGCCGTGGTGCCGGCCCGCGCCAGCCGACGGTCAACGTGCTGAGCCAGCCGGTACCGGCGATGCCGATCGCCAGCGCCAGTACGCTCAGGGTGGTGGTGGTGCGTAGACGCAGCATGCCGGTATTACGGCCGCTCGAGGATCGCGGTGACGCCCATGCCACCGGCGGTGCAGATCGAGATCAGGCCACGGCCGGAGCCTTTCTGTTCCAGCATCTTCGCCAGGGTGGCGATGATCCGCGCACCGGTGGCGGCAAACGGATGACCGACCGCGAGGCTGGAGCCGTGCACGTTGAGCTTGGCCGGATCGATCGAACCTAGCGGAGCATCCAGACCGAGCCGGTTCTTGCAGTACTCGGCCGACTCCCACGCACGCAGCGTGCACAGCACCTGCGCCGCGAACGCCTCGTGGATCTCGTAGTAGTCGAAGTCCTGCAGAGTCAGACCCTGGCGCGCCAGCATGCGCGGCACCGCGATGGTCGGTGCCATCAGCAGGCCTTCGCCGTGGACGAAGTCCACTGCGGCCACTTCGGCGTCGCGCAGATACGCCTGGATTTTCAAACCGCGCTGCGCGGCCCACGCGTCGCTGGCCAGCAGGACGGCGGCCGCACCGTCGGACAGGCCGGTGGAATTGCCCGCGGTCAGCGTGCCGCGGCCGGAACTCTTGTCGAACGCCGGCTTCAACGTGGCCAGCTTCTGCATCGTCGAATCCGGGCGCAGGAAGCCGTCGCGCTTGAGGCCGCGGAACGGCACCAGCAGTTCGTCGAAGAAGCCGTCGGCATACGCGGCGGCCAGCTTGTGGTGGCTGTCCACCGATAGCTGATCCTGCGCCTCGCGCGTGATCTGCCATTCCTTCGCCATCTGCTCGCAGTGGTCGCCCATCGACTTGCCGGTGCGCGGTTCGGCCACGCCAGGGAACGAGGGCTTCAGCTCGCGCAAGGAGAAGCCGCGCAGCGCCACCTTCAACTTGTCCAGCGGCGTCTTCGCGCGGTTCATCGCCAGCAGCCGCTTGCGCAAGCGTGTGCCGTAGACGATCGGCACGTCGCTGGTGGTGTCCGAGCCGCCGGCGATGCCCGCCGTGATCTGCCCCACGGCGATCTTGTTGGCGATGATGATCGCGTTGTCCAGCGAGGTGCCGCAGGCACGTGCGGTGGTGATGCCCGGTGTGGTCGGCGCCAGCCCGGAACTGAGCAGCGCCTCGCGTGCCAGGTTCCAGTCCGACGAATGCTTGATCACCGCACCCATCGCCACTTCACCCAACTCCACACCGTGCAGTCCGAACCGTTCGACCAGCGCGCCGAGCACCTTCACCGACATGCCGAAGTTGCCGACGTCGGCATACGCGGTGTTGTTGCGGCAGAACGGGATGCGTACACCACCGACCACCCCGACGCGCGTTAGCGTGTTTTCCATGCTCGAAACTGTCCACCACTCAAGTCAGCCAAGGCTAACCCGCGCTGCCGCGCGGCGAAAGCCCAAAACGCTGAATGGTAGAATCCGTTCTCTTTGTCGTTCGGATGTCAGTCACGTGGAAGCACAGACGCTGCTCGCCCTGCCCATCGTGCTGGCCCTGGAACCGGTCGCTGGCGAGGCGCCGGCACGCATGACCCTCAGTCGCGACGAGGCCGCCGAGCTGGCGGAGCTGATTGCGGTCGACCTGCACACGCTGGTGCCGCAGGTCAGCGAAGCCCGGCTGGCGCTGGCCGGCGCACTGTTCGACCAGGTCGAACTGCTGCGACCGGGCTTTCCGGTCTGGGCCACGCTGGATGAGCTGGCCCGGCGCGTGCCGCGCGGCCAGCTGGACAACGTGGTGGCGTTCGGCAGTCACGACGGCCACATGCCGGCGCAACCATTGGAGCCGTCGCCGATCTTTGCCGACGGCCCGATGCGCTTGCTGCCACTGAGCCTGCTGGCGCCCGCGGCGCTGGCCGAAGAACTGTCCGAATTGCTGGAAATCCATCTGGTCGGCCGCGGTGAAGCCGGCACGCTGACCGCCGACTGGCTGATGCGCACGCTTGGCATCCGTCTGGAGCATGTGCGTTACCTCAGCCGCAACGACCTGCTGGCGCTGACCTGCGTGCAGTACGAGCACGTCAACCTGGCGCCGTTGTGGACCCTGCTGGAAGCGGCGCTGCTGGCCCCGCAGCGCGCCGAATCGAGCATGAGCGCGCGCGGGCTGAGCCTGCACTACGCCGACGGCAAGGTGCTGACGCAATCGCCGGCACAATGGCTGGCCGCGCAGACGGGTGATGTCACGCAGCGCGCGCATGCATTCGCCGGCATCGTGTTCGAGCTGCGCCAGTACGCCGCGCTGCTCGACGCGCATCAGCTGCCGTTGCGGCTGCAGTCCGCGGCACAGACCGAGGCCGAAGCCGGCTATCTGCTGGAGACTGTGGCCGCAGTTGCGCCCGGCTACGAGCCGCCGGCACTGTTCGCGCACGAGGCACCCGGTCTCGGCGTGGTCGCGATCACCGTGGCGCAACGCGGGGAAGGCGGCACCGCCCGGGCACTGGCGCATGGCTATCCGCTGCAACCGCAGGCGCTCGGGCCCTTGTTGGCACGACTGGCCGATCGCTATGGCATCGCCGCCGAACTGCATGCGCTGGGCCGCGTCATGCTGGACGACCGTGGCCAGCTGAGCGCGCCGGTGACTGCCCTGCATTGAGTCCGGCCCCGCATTGAGTCCGGCAGCGTGGCCGACCGCGGCATTTGTATCGCGGCCGAAACTCGGCGCATGATGCAGGGGCGCCGACAGGGGGCGCGCTCCAGCTGACGGAATGACCATGCGGCCGCACGAGTCTGCCGAGGTATTGCCATCGCTACTTCACGAGCCAGACTGGCCCGAGCGAATCTTGCGCGGCGCTCCGGTATTGCTGGCCTATCTCGATGCCGACCAGCGTTTTGGCTACGCCAATGAAACCCATCGCAGCTGGCTTGGCCTCGACCCCCAGGCGGTGCTCGGCCTGCGCCTGATCGATGTGGTCGGCCAGCGCAACTACCAGAGTGCCGCGCCCGCGCTGGAGAAAGCCTACGGTGGCCAGATGGCCAGCTTCGAGGGCGAGTTGTACAACGGCAACGAGCGGCGCTATGCGCACGGCAATTTCCAACCCGATTTCGACACCAACGGCCACGTGCGCGGCGTATTCACCGCGCTGGTCGACATCACCGAACGGCACACGCTGCAATTGCAGCTGTACGAAAGCGAGCAACGTTTCTTCGGTGCGTTCCAGCATGCCGCGATCGGCATGGCGCTGACCCATCCGGACGGCCACTTCCTGCGCGTCAATGCGGCGGTATGCCAGATGCTTGGCTATTGCGAGGAAGAGTTGCTGGCGCTGGACATCACCGCGATCACCTATCCGGACGACATGGCCGCCGACACGGAGTTGATGGCCCAGCTGCTGGCAGGCCGGCGCGAGTCGTATCAGATGGAGAAGCGCAACTTCCACAAGGACGGCCGCGTCGTCTACATCCAGCTCAGCGTGTCACTGGTGCGCGACGAGCATGGTAACCCGCTGTATTTCGTCTCGCAGGTGCAGGACATCAGCCAGCGCAAGGCGTTCGAGGAGGCGCTGCATCGCGAACGTGAGCTGGCCGAGGTGACCCTGCGCTCGATCGGCGACGCGGTGATCACCACCGATCCGCAGCTGTGCATCACCTCGCTCAATCCGATCGCCGAGGCGATGACCGGCTGGACCAGCGACGAGGCGCAGGGCCGGCCGATCGAGGAAATCTTCCAGCTGTTCGACGCCCAGCATGGCCACCGCATCGCCAACCCGCTGCGGGCGGCGATCGAGCACAACACCATCGTCGATCTGGCCGGCAAGACCCTGCTGCGCCATCGGCATGGTTTCGACACGCCGGTGGAGGATTCCTCCGCGCCGATCCACGACCACGCCGGCAACGTGATCGGCGGCGTGCTGGTGTTCCACGACATCAGCGAGACCCGTGCGCTGGCGCTGAAGATGATCCATCTGACCCAGCACGACACGCTCACCGGGCTGCCCAACCGCAGCCAGCTGAACGGACACCTCGCCCAGGCGCTGGCCACCGCCAACCGTCGCCAGCAACGCGCCGCGCTGCTCTTCATCGACATCGACAATTTCAAGCAGACCAACGAACTGCATGGCCACAGCACCGGCGACCGCGTGCTGCGCGCCTTCGCCGAACAGTTGCACCGCTGCCTGCCCGGCGACGAATTGCTGAGCCGTTATGGCGGCGACGAATTCGTGGTGGTGCTGCCGCACCTGGAAAGCGTGGGCGAGGCGGCCAGCCTGTGCCAGATCCTGATCAACCAGTGCGAGCAGATCCATGTCGACGGCTTGGCCGAGGTGGGGCTGCGCATCAGCATCGGCATCAGCGTCTATCCGGACGACGCCACCGAAGCGGAAGACCTGCTGCAGCACGCGGAAACCGCGCTGGTCGCGGTGAAGGCGCAAGGCCAGCACGGTTACCGCTTCTTCACCGCCTCGATGAACGAGCGCGCGCAGGCGCGCCGGCGGATCGAGGCTGCATTGCGCCAGGCGCTGCCCCAGCACGAGCTGAGCCTGCACTACCAGCCCAAGGTGGACGCGCAGAGTGGCCGCGTCGTCGGCGCCGAAGCACTGCTGCGCTGGCATGCGAACGGCCGCGAGCTGTACAAGCCGGACCAGTTCATCCCGGTCGCCGAAGACAGCGGACTGATCCTGCCGATCGGCGCCTGGGTGCTGCGTCAGGCGTGCAAGCAGGCACAGTTGTGGCGGTTGCGCGGCCACTCCATTCCGGTCTCGGTGAATGTTTCGCCGCTGCAGTTCCAGCACGCCGACTTCTACAGCTGGCTGGACGACGTGCTGAACGAAACCGGGCTCGATGCCGACCTGCTCGAACTGGAACTGACCGAGCGCATGGTGATGTCCGGCGGCGACGCCACCACGGGCTTGCTGCGCCGGATCAAGCAACGCGGCGTGCGGCTGTCGCTGGACGATTTCGGCACCGGCTATTGCAGCCTGTCGTACCTGAAGCACTTCCCGATCGATGCGCTGAAGATCGACCGCGTGTTCGTGCACGACCTGATCAGCGATCGCGACACCGCCACGATCACCAGCGCGATCATCGCGATGGCGCGCAGCCTCAACAAGACGGTGATCGCCGAAGGCGTGGAAACCCGCGAGCAGGGTGCGTTCCTGCGCCACGCCGGCTGCACGCAGCTGCAGGGTTTCCTGTTCGGTGCGCCGATGCCCGCGGCGGAATTCCAGCAGCGGCTGATCGAACCCGCCTGAGCCGGCTCAATCGGATTTGCCGTCCGCGGCGCCCAGCAGCGCCTCGTACATCCAATAGTGGCAGCGCTGCATGCCGAGGTCGGCGTAGGTTGCCTGCGCGCGCTGGTTCTCGGTTTCCACATACAGGCGCAGGCCGACCGCACCGGCCGCCGCCGCACGCTGCTCGACCGCGGCGTACAGCGCGCGGAACACGCCACCGCGCCGCGCTTCAGGTGTGACATACACGCTCTGGATCCACCAGAAATCGCCGCAGCGCCAGTCGCTCCATTCATACGTCACCAGCAGGCTGCCGACCGCCACGCCATCACATTCGGCGATCAGGTAGAAGCCGCGACGCGGCTGCTCGAACACGCCGCGGATGCCGCGCTCAAGGGTCGCGGGATCGAGCTGCTTGTGTTCGGTTTCCCACGCCATCGCCGCATTCCAGGCGACGAGTTCGGCGAGATCGGTGAGGGCGGCGGCGCGAATCGACAACGACACGGCATGACTCCGGTGAGAAACAAGCGCCCATCGTAGCGTGCGCCATCTTCACACGCCGGCGCGTAGGGTCCGAGCGGTAGCCGCAAGCCGTAGCGGATATCCGCCAGAGCGTCGCCAGGCCAGACCGTCCTCCGGACGGACGCCGCACAGCCGAGCTGGCATGAACCTCAAGGAACATCGGATTTGAACATCGGCAACCTCCTCGACCTGCTCAAGCTGCGCCGCCTGCGCGCGTTCCGGCGCCGTCGTGCGGCAGCGCGGACCCGGCCGGAACAGGAACCGGCACTGCGTTCGGAACTGTTCAGCGCCGAGCAGATGGAGCGGCATGGCGCGGCGCTGGCCAGCCAGCACCGCTTGAGTACGCGCTCGAGTGCGGACTTGCTGCTGGCCCGGCTGGCCGACAACGAAGCGGTGCTGGCGCATACCTGCGAGCGGCTGACCGACGCGACCCGGCGCAAATGGCGCGTGACCCCGGCCGGCGAGTGGCTGCTCGACAACTTCTACCTGCTCGAGGAACAGGTCCGGATCGCCCGCCGGCATTTGCCGAAAGGCTACAGCCGCGAACTGCCGCGACTGGACAACGGCCCGTCGGCCGGCCTGCCGCGGGTGTACGACATCGCGCTGGAAATCATTTCGCACGGCGACGGCCGCGTCGACACCAACAGCGTGCACCGCTTCATCAACGCCTACCAGAGCGTGACCCCGCTGAAGCTGGGCGAGCTGTGGGCGATCCCGATCATGCTGCGGCTGGCGCTGCTCGAGAACCTGCGCCGGGTCGCCGCGCGGGTGATGGCGGACTGGCGCCATCGCGGCAAGGCCGCGCGCTGGGCCGACACGATGACCGCCACCGCCGAGCGCGATCCGAACTCGGTGGTGCTGGTGGTCGCCGACATGGCGCGCTCGAACCCGCCGATGAACGGCTCGTTCGTCGCCGAAATGGCGCGCCGGCTGCAGGGTCAGAGCCCGGCACTGGCACTGCCGCTGAGCTGGATCGAGCAGCGCCTGTCCGCGTCGGGCCAGAGCATCGAGCATCTGGTGCAGCTCGAAGCGCAGCAGCAGGCGGCCAACCAGGTCTCGATCAGCAACAGCATCGGCAGCCTGCGGGCGCTGTCGGCGATCGACTGGCGCGACTTCGTCGAGCACAGCAGCCTGGTCGAACAACGGCTGCGCGAGGATCCGGTCGGCGTCTACGCGGCGATGGATTTCGCTACCCGCGACCGTTATCGCCACGTGGTGGAAGCGCTCGCGCGCCATCATCGGGTGACCGAACTGGAGGTGGCCGAGGCGGCGATCGCGCTGTGCCAGGCCGACGCACCGACCGACAGCACCGCCTCGCTGCCGCAGCACGTCGGCTTCTACCTGATCGATCGCGGCCGCCGCACGCTGGAACAACACCTCGGCATCCGGCCCCGACTGAGCACGACACTGCGTCGCGCTTTCGACCGTGCGCCGTTGCCGATCTACCTGGGCCTGCTGGCCTTGCTGACGTTTGCGTTCGCGCAGCCGCTGGTCGCTGCCGCCGCGCACGACCGGCTGCCGCTGTGGGCGCTGATCGCGCTCGCGGTGCCGGCCACCATCCTGGCCAGCCAACTGGGGCTGAGCCTGCTCAACTGGATGGCCACGCTGACGGTGGCACCGCAGCAGTTGCCGCGGATGGATTATTCGGATGGCATCCCGGCCAGTGCGCGCACACTGGTGGCGATCCCCAGCCTGTTCGCCAGCGCGCAGGACGTCGAGGATCTGGTCGAGGCGCTGGAAGTGCGCTTCCTCGGCAACCGCGACGAGCACCTGCACTTCGCCCTGCTCACCGATTTCGCCGACGCGGACAGCGAGACCTTGCCCGGCGATGAAGCCTTGCTGCGACTGGCGCGGCGACGCATCGAGGCGCTCAACGAGCACTACGCCGGCAGCGATGCCGATCGCTTCTTCCTGTTCCACCGACCGCGCCGCTGGAACGCGGCCGAGCGCTGCTGGATGGGCCACGAGCGCAAGCGCGGCAAACTGGCCGATCTCAACGCGCTGCTGCGCGGCCAGCAAACCGATCTGGCATTGCCGCTGCGCGGCAATGCGCACGACCGCTTCATGCTGGTCGTCGGCGACATCACGAGACTGCCGCCGGTGCAGTACGTGATCACGCTGGACACCGACACCGAACTGCCGCGCGATGCGGCGCAGGCCTTCGTCGGCACCATCGACCATCCACTCAACCGCGCGGTGTATGACCCGGTACAGCGGCGCGTGGTCTCCGGCTACGCGATCCTGCAGCCGCGCGTGGGGATCAGCCTGCCCAGCACCGCACGCTCGCGCTACGCGCAGCTGTACGGCAGCGATGCCGGCATCGACCCGTATACGCAGATGGTCTCGGACGTCTATCAGGACGTGTTCCGCGAAGGCTCGTTCATCGGCAAGGGCATCTACGCGATCGATGCGTTCGAGCGCAGCCTGGAAGGACGCTTCCCGGAAAACCGCATCCTCAGCCACGACCTGGTCGAGGGCTGCCACGCACGCGCGGGCCTGCTCAGCGATGTGCAACTGTTCGAGGAATACCCGGCCCGCTACGGCGCCGACGTGAAGCGCCGCCATCGCTGGATTCGCGGCGACTGGCAGCTGCTGCCGTGGCTGTTGCCGTGGGCACCGAGCGCGCATGACGGCTGGCGCCGCAACGCGCTGACCGCGCTGTCACGCTGGAAGATTCTCGACAACCTGCGCCGCAGCCTGGTGCCGACCTCGCTGCTGGTGCTGCTGGTCACCGGCTGGTTGCTGCTGTCGCCGGTGCTGTCGTGGACGCTGGCGGTGCTGGCGATGGTGCTGGTGCCGCCGCTGCTGTCGGCCCTGCTGGAGCTGGTGCAGAAGCCGCGCGAGGTGCAGCTGGACCAGCATCTGCGCGCCGGTTTCCAGGCCGGCATGCAGCATTTCGCGCGGATCGCGCTGGGGCTGGCATGGTTGCCGCATGAGGTGCTGTACCAGCTCGACGCGATCGTGCGCACGCTGTGGCGGATGGCGATCAGCCACCGGAACCTGCTGCAGTGGCAGACCTCCAGCGACGTCGAACGCCACAGCAACAACGCGCCGGCGGCGTTGTGGCGGGTGATGTGGATCGGCCCGCTGCTCGCGCTGGTGCTGACCGTGACGCTGGCGCTTCAGCGGCCGATGGTCCTGCTGCTGGCGGCACCGTTGCTGCTGCTGTGGCTGCTGTCGCCGTCGCTGGCATGGTGGATCAGCCAGGCGCGCAAACCCGACGCGTTCGCGCCGAGCCCGGCGCAGCTGCGCTTCCTGCGCGTGCTGGCACGGCGCACGTGGGCGTTCTTCGATACCCACGTCGGCCCGGCCGACCACTGGCTGCCGCCGGACAACCTGCAGGAGCAGCCCGGACCGGTGATCGCCCATCGCACCTCGCCGACGAATATCGGCATGGCGCTGCTGGCGAACCTGGCCGGCTTCGATTTCGGTTTCCTCAGCAGCGGCCGCCTGCTCGAACGCACGCGCCAGACGCTGGCCACGATGCAGGCACTGCCGCGCCATCGCGGCCACTTCTACAACTGGTACGACACGCTGAGCCTGCGGCCGCTGGCGCCGCTGTACATCTCGGCGGTGGACAGCGGCAACCTCGCCGGCCACCTGCTGACCCTGCGGCCGGGCCTGCTGGCACTGCTCGACGAACCGGTATTCCAGCCGCGTGTGCTGCAAGGTCTGCTCGATACGTTGAACGTCTTGCACGACACGCTCGACAGCAGCGGCGCCGCCCTGCTGGCTCCGCTGCAGCGCGAACTGCAGGCCGCGCTGCTCACGCCGCCAAACGTCACCAGTGCAGTCACGGCACTACTCCAACAGCAGCTCGATCACGCCCACGCGCTGGCGCAGACGCTGCGCGTCGAACCCGGCAGCGAGGCGGAATTCTGGCTCGCGGCCCTGCTCGAACAATCCAGCGACCTGTGCGACGAGGCCGCCTTGTTCAAGCTCGATCCGCCGCACGACGACGACGGCGGCTTCAACGGTATTCCCACGTTGCGCCAGCTCGCCCGGATCGAGCCGCTGTGCTGGGCCGCCGACGCCGATGCCGAGGCCATCCGCGAACATGCGCGCGAACGCATCGCCGCGATCGAGAAGCTCGCACAGCAGGCCGGCGAGCTGGCGCTGATGGACTACCGCTTCCTGTACGACAGCGCGCGCGACCTGCTGGCGATCGGTTACAACGTCGACGAGCGCCGGCTCGACGCGAGCTACTACGACCTGCTCGCTTCGGAAGCGCGGTTGGCCAGTTTCGTGGCGATCGCGCAGGGCCAGCTGCCGCAGGACAACTGGTTCTCGCTGGGCCGGCTGCTGACCACCAGCGGCGGCGAACCGGTGCTGCTGTCGTGGACCGGCTCGATGTTCGAATACCTGATGCCGACGCTGGTAATGCCGAGCTACGAAGGCACCCTGCTCGACCAGACCTGTCGTGCCGCGGTGGCGCGACAGATCGAATACGGCAACCAGCTGGGCGTGCCGTGGGGCGTGTCCGAATCGGGCTACAACACGCTGGACGCGCACTTCACCTACCAGTACCGCGCGTTCGGCGTGCCCGGCCTCGGCCTCAAGCGCGGGCTCGGCGATGACGTGGTGATCGCGCCGTATGCCACCGTGCTGGCGATGGTGGTGGCGCCGGCCGCGGCGACCCGAAATCTGCAGCGACTGGCCGACGCCGGCGCGGCCGGTCGCTTCGGCCTGTACGAGGCGATCGACTACACCCCGGCCCGATTGCCGCTGGGGCAGAGCTCGGCGCTGGTGCAATCGTTCATGGCGCATCACCAGGGCATGAGCCTGCTGGCGCTGGCCTACGCGATGCTGGGGCGGCCGATGCAGCGGCGCTTCGAATCCGATCCGCAGTTCCAGGCGACCAGCCTGCTGCTGCAGGAACGCGTGCCGCGGACGGCCGCGGAATACCTGCATGCTTCCGGCTTCCCCGAACAGGACGGCAATTCGCGCGCCGCCGAAGCGCGACTGCGCGTGTTCGCCGACCCGGACCGGCAGCGACCGGCCGTGCAGCTGCTGTCGAACGGCCACTACCACGCGATGATCAGCAGTGCCGGCGGCGGCTACAGCCGGCGCGGCGAACTGGCGCTGACGCGCTGGCGCGAGGACATCACGCGCGATCACTGGGGCATGTTCTGCTACCTGCGCGACGTCGCCAGCGGCGAGTACTGGTCCACCGCGTACCAGCCGACGCTGAAGAAGACCGAACTGTTCGAGGCGATCTTCTCCGACGCGCGCGCTGAGTTCCGCGTGCGCGAACGCGAGTTCGACGCGCACACCGAGATCGTGGTGTCGCCCGAGGACGACATCGAGCTTCGCCGCACGCGCATCACCAACCGCAGCCGCACGCGGCGCACGATCGAGCTGACCAGCTACGCCGAAGTGGTGCTGGCGCCGCCGCTCGCCGACGCGCTGCATCCGGCCTTCAGCAAGCTGTTCGTGCAGACCGAGCTGGTCCCGGAGCTGCAGGCGATCGTGTGCACGCGCCGACCACGCGCGCACGACGAGCACGTGCCGTGGATGTGCCACCTGCTGGCCGTGCACGATGCCGACATCGATCAGATTTCCTACGAGACCGACCGCGCACGCTTCATCGGCCGCGGTCGCAGCACGGCGCAGCCACAGGTGCTGGATCGCGAACAGGCGCAGCTGTCCAACAGTGCCGGCTCGGTGCTCGATCCGATCGTGGCGATCCGCTGCCGCATCACGCTGGAGCCGGAGCAGTCGGCCACCATCGACTTCGTCACCGGCATCGCCGACCAGCGCGCCGGCTGCCTGCAACTGATCGGCAAATACCGCGACCGCCATCTGGCCGACCGCGTGTTCGACCTGGCGTGGACGCACAGCCAGGTGCTGCTGCGCCAGCTCAACGCCAGCCTCGCCGATGCGCAGCTGTACGAGCACATGGCCACCTCGATCATCTACCCGAACGCGAACTTGCGCGCCGAGCCGGCGCTGCTGCGTGGCAACCGGCGCGGCCAGTCCGGGCTGTGGGGACAGGCGATCTCCGGCGACCTGCCGATCGTGCTGCTGCAGATCGCCGATCCGGCGCGGATCGAACTGGTGCGCCAGCTGGTGCAGGCGCATGCGTACTGGCGCCAGAAAGGACTGGCGGTGGATCTGGTGATCTGGAACGAGGATCGCGCCGGCTACCGGCAGGAGCTGCAGGACCTGATCATGGGTCTGATCGCCTCCGGCAGCGAGGCCAGCCTGCTCGATCATCCCGGCGGCATCTTCGTGCGTCCGGCGCAGCAGCTGTCCGGCGAGGACCGCATGCTGATGCTGGCCAGCGCACGGATCATCCTGGCCGACAACCGCGGCAGCCTGACCGAACAGATCAGCCGGCGTCGGGCGGAAACGCACGCGCCGCGCTTCGAACCGAGCAAGCCGCGACGCATCTCGTCCAGCGCACTCGCACCCGCTGCTCTCCCGCTGCAGCTGACCAATCCGCACGGCGGCTTCAGCGCGGACGGCCGCGAGTATGTGATCACGCTGGGCGCAGGCGATGCCACCCCGGCGCCGTGGTCCAACGTGCTGGCCAACCCGCACTTCGGCACGGTGATCTCCGAGAGCGGCAGCGCGTATACCTGGGGCGAGAACGCGCACGAATTCCGTCTCACGCCGTGGCACAACGACCCGGTCGGCGACGCCAGCGGCGAAGCGCTGTACCTGCGCGACGAGGAGACCGGCCAGGTCTGGTCGCCCACGCCATTGCCCGCACGCGGCAACGGCGACTACATCACCCGCCACGGCTTCGGCTACAGCGTGTTCGAGCATGTCGAGGACGGCATCCACTCCGAGCTGTGGATCTACGTGGCGCTGGATGCCTCGGTGAAATTCTCGGTGCTGAAGCTGCGCAACGATTCCGGCCAGCCACGCAAGCTCAGTGTTACTGGCTATGTCGAATGGCTGCTCGGCGACTTGCGCGAGCGCACGGCGATGCACGTGGTCACCGAATCGGATCCGGCCAGCGGCGCGCTGTTCGCCCGCAATGCGTACAACACCGAGTTCCCGAACCGGGTCGCGTTCTTCGACGTCGACGACCCCGCCCGCGGCATCGACGGCGACCGCGGCGAATTCCTCGGCCGCAACGGCAGCACCGCGGCACCGGCCGGGCTGGGGCGCACCCAGCTGTCCGGCCGGCTCGGCGCGGGCTTCGATCCGTGCGCGGCGCTGCAGGTCAGCGTGACACTGGACGCTGGCGAGCAGCGTCAGCTGATCTTCCGGCTTGGCCTCGGTCGCGACGCGGCCGACGCCGGCGCACTGGTGCAACGCTTCCGCGGCACCGGCAGCGCCGCCGATGCGCTGGCGAAAGTGCGCGCGCACTGGTCGCGCACGCTCGGCGCCGTGCAGATCAAGACACCGGAGCCGGCGCTCGACGTGCTGGCCAACGGCTGGCTGCTGTACCAGACCATCGCCTGCCGCATGTGGGCGCGCAGCGGCTACTACCAGTCCGGCGGCGCGTTCGGCTTCCGCGACCAGCTGCAGGATTCGATGGCGCTGCTGCACGCGGCGCCCGAACTGTCGCGCGCGCAACTGTTGCTGTGCGCCGCGCACCAGTTCCCCGAAGGCGACGTGCAGCACTGGTGGCATCCACCGCTGGACCGCGGTGTGCGCACCGCCTGCTCCGACGACTACCTGTGGCTGCCGCTGGCCACCAGCCGCTACGTGCTGGCCAGCGCCGACACCGGCGTGCTGGATCAACCGGTCGGCTATATCGAAGGCCGCCCGCTGCATCACGGCGAAGAGTCCTACTACGACCTGCCGCAACCGTCGGGCCTGCGCGAAACGCTGTACCGGCATTGCGTGCGCGCGATCGAACACAGCCTGCCGCGCGGCGTGCACGGCCTGCCGCTGATCGGCAGCGGCGACTGGAACGACGGCATGAACCGCGTCGGCGAAGCCGGTCGCGGCGAAAGCGTATGGCTGGGCTTCTTCTCCTGCGACGTGCTGACCCGCTTCGCCGAAGTGGCCCGGCTGCACGACGACGAAGCGTTCGCGCTGCGCTGCGAAAGCGAGGTCAGCTTGCTGCGCGTCGCGCTGGAACAGCATGCGTGGGACGGCGCCTGGTATCGCCGCGCGTATTTCGACGACGGCACCCCGCTCGGCTCCAGCAGCAACGACGAGTGCCGTATCGACTCGATCGCGCAGAGCTGGTCCGTGCTATCCGGCATCGCCACGCCCGAACGCCAGCAGCAGGCAATGACTTCACTCGACCAGCACCTGGTGCGTTGCGACGCCGGCCTGGTGCAACTGCTCGATCCGCCCTTCGACAAGTCGCCGCTCGACCCCGGCTACATCAAGGGCTACGTGCCCGGCGTGCGCGAGAACGGCGGCCAGTACACGCACGCCGCGATCTGGGCCACGATGGCCTTCGCCGAACTCGGCGACAGCGCCCGCGCATGGGAACTGCTGCGCATGATCAACCCGGTCAGCCACGGCAGCGACGCCATCGAAATGGACGTCTACAAGGTCGAGCCCTACGTGGTCAGCGCCGACGTCTACGCCGTCGAGCCCCACATCGGCCGCGGCGGCTGGAGCTGGTACACCGGCTCCGCCGGCTGGATGTACCGGCTGATCGTCGAATCGCTGCTTGGTCTGCGGCTGGAAGCCGGCAAACTGCGCTTCGCGCCGGTGCTGCCCGCCGAGTGGGACGGCTTCTCGCTGGACTATCGCCACCGCGACACGCCGTACCGGATCAACCTGCGCCAGAGCGAGGCGGGCACATTGAGCACCGTGTGGCTGGATGGTGTGGTGCAAGCGGATGGCTGCATTGCACTGGTCGATGATGGGGTGGAGCACAGCGTGGAGCTCAACTGGCCGCGAGCGGGGTGAGCTGTATTTCGTTTCTGACGCGTTGTTGCCGCATAAGCAGCAAGCCAGGCATCGGATTCCGTCGCGCCTCGCAGAAGCTCCCGTTACACCTGCGATTTCACCGGCTAACTCATACACCCTCAAAAGTCCCGGATAACAACGGCATCGTGTTGCCTGGCTGGAGCGTGGTGCGGCAGCACAAGAGACTGATCCGAAAGAAATACATGCCGCTTGTGCAAGCTCGTGGCTGGCTCGCATACTCGGCGCAACACCTCACTTTCGGGGTCTACTTAGCGTTAGGCCACCATGGAACGAATACCTAAAGCTCTTCTCTGCGTCATCAAGGTCTCGCTGAGAATCGCGGCAGCTTTGGGTGGACTTTGTGTCGGCGCGATAGTCAGCCTCTTGCTCGAACAGTTCCTCATTAGAGTCATGTTTCCTTGTACGCCCGGCGAAGTTTGCATGAAGGGCATGTACATCGGAGCAATACTATTTTTCATCCTTCTCCCAATAGTCAGTATCACTTTTGCCGTATTTGGGTATCGGCTAGCCGCTCACGGGTGGCGCCCGTTGGCTGGCATATTTGGCACCGCCGTATCATCGACTTCTTTTGGGGTACGCTACTGGTGTTGGTTCATTGTTTCGGCCATCAAGCGCGAACGATAGGCCTAACATTTCGTGTATGGACTCCTCATGCAACTAGCCGAGAATGCTTGGTCGATAGATGCCGGATGAATGAATC
>NZ_BMXT01000005.1 GCF_014651895.1 Rhodanobacter panaciterrae | reverse complement strand
CGCGCCGAGGACGTTTCGTCCTAGGTGAGCCGCCCATTCTACATCGCTTTTCGCGACCGTCAACACCTGCGAAGAAGAATTTTTCGTCGTGGTTTGTTGCGGAGACCTTCACGAGAGGGCGTCTCGTCGAAGGGGCGAGAATCATAGCGCCGTGGCACGCGTCTGTGAAGGGGGCGCGATGACTTTATTTGTCATGAAGGTGCGCACAGCCTCGGCGCTACACTTCTCGACCATCTATCCACCCGTGATGAGTGATCATGATGAAACGATGGCTTGTACCGATGCTCTTGCTGCTGATCAGCAGCGCTGGTGCTACACAGGCAAAGGACACGACGCCAGCTGTGGAACTGCACGGGCAGCGCTTCTCGGTGGAGTTCGCCACTGACGACGCCAGCCGCGTGCACGGCCTGATGATGCGCACCACCTTGGCGCCTGATCACAGCATGCTGTTCGTGTTTTCCTACCAGGCGCCGCAGGCGTTCTGGATGAAAAACACCCTGATCCCGCTCGACATCCTGTATTTCGATACCGAGCGCCGACTGGTATCGATGCAGTTGAATGTGCCGCCGTGCAAGGCAGATCCCTGTCCGATCTACCCCAGCAACGCGCCCGCGCGCTACGTGCTGGAGCTGTCTGCTGGCACAGCACATCGGATAGGTGCGCAAGCGGGTGATGAGTTGAAGATCGACGGCGACATCGGAACGGTGCGCTGAGCGGCCGGCTTGCTGGATTTGTCCAGCAGCCCGACACGATAGGGAATCAGATCTTCCGGACGCAGGCTTGCCAGTGCGTCCCAGTCATCTTCGAACGGAATGAACTGTTGCATGGGATGTTCCTTGTATAACGTGGCACTTGATCGTGCGCAGGAACATCAGAGCAGACGGCCCGGCCAATGCGCTGACGGGATCGGGCCGTTTGCGGGCAGGAATCGGCCTTCAGTCGAGTTCGATCATCTCGAAGTCGTCCTTGGTGGTACCGCAATCCGGACAGGTCCAGGTGTCGGGCACATCTTCCCAGCGTGTGCCGGCGGCGATTCCTTCATCGGGCACGCCGATGGCTTCGTCGTAGATATAACCGCAGACGACGCACATCCATTTACGCAAGGCTGCTGGGGTTTCGGTGGAACTCTGGCTCATGGTCGGACTTCTTCGGATCGCTAGGGAATGGCACATTCTCGCAACTCGCCCGGCAATGCGAAAGCATTGCAGCGATACCAGTCATCCCAGCCCACACACGTGAGGTCATGATTTGAATACGTTTGCAGCGTGGCCAGGCCGTGGCCTGTATGCCATCACCGATGGACCGCGCCCCGATCTGCTGGAGGTGGTCGCGCAGGCCCTGGCTGGCGGCGCACGATTACTGCAGTACCGCGACGAAAGTACCGATGCACCGCGCCGCCATGCCGAAGCGACGGCAGTCCTGAAGCTCTGCCAAGCCAGCGGCGTACCGTTGATCATCGACAGCGATATCGATCTGGCGCGGACCGTGGGTGCACAAGGCGTGCACCTGAGCGGCACCGATGATGACATCGGCGCCGTCCGCACCGAGCTCGGCGAACACGCGATCCTCGGCGTGTCGTGCCGCGGCTCGTTGCAACGTGCGCAGGAGGCCGCCAGGGCTGGTGCGAGCTACATCTCGTTCGGCACGTTTTTTCACTCACCCACCAAGCCACTGGCCCCGCGTGTTTCGATCGACCTGCTGAGGCAAAGCGCCGCGCTTGGCCTGCCGCGAGTGGCGATCGGCGGCATCACGCCGGACAATGGCGCAGCACTAGTTGAAGCTGGCGCGGAATATCTGGCCGTGATTTCCGCCGTATTCGGCGCCACCGATGTACGCGCCACCGCGCAACGCTTTACCGACCTGTATCCCTCCGATCAAGAACAGCCCCATTGAGAGCCGCACGATGACCAACCACGAACTCTTCCAGCGCGCCCAGCAACTGATGCCCGGTGGCGTGAACTCGCCGGTGCGCGCGTTCAAGTCGGTCGGCGGTGAGCCGTTCTTCACCGCACGCGCGGACGGGGCGTACCTGTGGGATGTCGAAGGCACGCGTTACATCGATTACGTCGGCTCATGGGGGCCGATGATCGTTGGCCACAATCATCCGGCCGTGCGCGAGGCAGTCGAACGCGCGATCAAGAATGGGTTGTCGTTCGGCACGCCCTGCGCGGCCGAAGTCACCATGGCCGAAACGATCACCCGGCTGATTCCGTCGATCGAGATGGTGCGCATGGTCAACTCCGGCACGGAGGCGACGATGTCGGCGATCCGGCTCGCCCGCGGCGCCACCGGCCGCAGCAAGATCGTGAAGTTCGAGGGTTGCTATCACGGCCACGGCGACAGTTTCCTCGTGAAAGCCGGCTCGGGCGCACTGACTTTCGGCGTGCCGACCTCGCCGGGCGTGCCGAAGGCGAATGCTGATCTCACGCTGACCCTGCCGTACAACGATCTCGACGCGGCGAAGGCGCTGTTCGCCGAACACGGCCATGACATCGCCGGCCTGATCATCGAGCCGGTGGCCGGCAACATGAACTGCATCCTGCCCGTGGACGGTTATCTGCAAGGCCTGCGCGAACTGTGCACACAGTCCGGCGCGCTGTTGATCTTCGACGAGGTGATGACCGGTTTCCGTGTCGCGCTCGGTGGTGCGCAGGCGCATTACGGCGTGACCCCGGATCTGACCACGTTCGGCAAGATCATCGGCGGCGGCATGCCGGTGGGCGCCTACGGCGGTCGCCGCGACCTGATGCAACAGATCGCACCGAGCGGCCCGATTTATCAGGCCGGCACGCTGAGCGGCAATCCGGTAGCGATGGCGGCAGGCCTGGCCATGCTGGGGCTGATCCAGACTCCCGGCTTTCACGATCAACTCGCTGCCCGCACGCGCCTGCTCACCGACGGCTTCCAGTCGGTCGCCGACGGAGAAGGTATCGCGTTCAGCACCAATCGCGTCGGAGGCATGTTCGGCCTGTTCTTCAGTGCTGAAAAAGTGGAGAGCTACGCGCAAGCCACTTCGGCGGATACCGCGCTGTTCAACCGCTTCTTCCACGGCATGCTGAAGCGTGGCATGTATCTGGCGCCATCCGCGTTCGAGGCCGGCTTCATGTCCAGCGCACACAGCGACCAGGACATTGCCGATACGCTCGAAGCCGCCCGTGGCGCCCTGCGCGAGGCACTCTAGTAACGCATACGCTCGCGTCGCTTAGCGACGCGAGCGTGACCGCTTACCAGTTGCCGGTATTCGGCATCGACGCCCACGGCTCACGCGGTGGCAGATGCCCTTCCTGTAACAGCTCGATCGAGATCAGATCGGGTGAACGCACGAAGGCCATGTGACCGTCACGCGGCGGACGATGGATGGTGTAGCCCATCGCCTGCAGCCGGGCGCAGGTGGCGTAGATGTCTTCGACGCGGAACGCCAGGTGACCGAAGTTGCGTGCCGAGCCATAGTCTTCCTGCGAACCCCAGTTCCAGGTCAGCTCGATCTCGGCCTCCGGACTGTCCGCGGCGGACAGAAACACCAGCGTGTATTTGCCGTCAGGTACTTCCGTGCGACGCACCTCACGCAATCCGAGACCTTCACAATAGAAGCGCAGCGAAGCGTCCAGGTCGTGCACGCGCACCATGCTGTGCAGATATTTCATCGCGATGGCTCCAATGGAGAAGTCGGGAGATTTTCCGGCTTATTTTGCAGCGAAGGCCCGCAGCGCAGTGTGCAAACGTGCAAGGCCATCGGCCAATTCTTCATCGGTGATATTCAGCGGCGGCACCAGTCGCAATACATCGGGGCCAGCCTGCAGCAGCAATAGTCCGTGACTCGCCGCGATATCGAGCACCTCGCCAGCGCGCCCCTTGTACGCATCGGCCAGCACGGCACCAAGCATCAGGCCGCGACCACGCACGTCTGTGAACACGCCGAACTCCGCACCCAGCTGGATCAGCGTAGCCCGCAGTGCAGCTGACTGACGTTCCACATTCGCCAGCAATTCCGGCGAACCCAGCTTGCGCAAGGCCACCCGCGCCACCGCTGCTGCCATCGGATTGCCGCCGAATGTGGTGCCGTGCGCGCCGTACTGCATCACTTCGGCCACCTTCGGTCCGGCCAGCATCACGCCGATTGGGAAACCGCAACCGAGCGCCTTGGCCAGGGTCACGATATCCGGCGTTACTTCATCCTGCGTGTGCGCGAATAGCGTGCCGGTGCGACCCATCCCGCACTGGATCTCATCCAGCACCAGCAGCGCATCGTGTTGATCACACAGCTCGCGAACGCGCTTGAGGAAGCCCGGCGCGGCGGGCAAGACGCCGCCCTCGCCCTGCACCGGCTCCAGCATCACCGCAGCGATGTCGCCAGCAGCAAAGGCCAACTCAAGTGCCGCCGCATCGTTGAAGTCGAGGTAGCGGAAGCCGGCCGGCAACGGCTCGTAGCCTTCCTGGTACTTCGGCTGCGCGGTAGCGGTGACCGTCGCCAGCGTGCGGCCATGGAACGAACCCCTAAAGGTGATGATGGTGCGTTGTTCCGGCGCACGGCCTTTCGATGCCGCCCACTTGCGCACCAGCTTGATCGCCGCCTCGTTCGCCTCGGCGCCGGAATTGCACAGGAACACGCGCTCGGCGAATCCGGAGGCGCACACCAACTCCTCCGCCAGCCGCAACGGCGGCTCGGTATAGAACACGTTGCTGGCATGCCACAGCTTGTGCGCCTGCGCAGTCAGTGCATCGAGCAGATCCGGGTCCTGATGGCCGAGCGCGTTGACCGCAATGCCGGCACCGAAATCCACGTAGTCGCGACCCTGCGTATCCCATACGTGGGCACCCTTGCCGTGGTCGAGCACGAGCTCTCGCGGCCGGTAGACAGGTAGCCAGTAACGCTTCCCCAGATCCGTCAGGGGTGCGCTTGAGGGCAGTCGGTCGTGCATGTCTTGCTCCGGGCATCGCCGGCCGGCGACACCAACAATGGATGATTCTGGTGGGGCGATTCTGGCTGCCATCGACACATGATTGGGATGGCGCGCACCGCGCATCGTAAAACCTGAAGGCAGGTTTGCACAGTTCCGTACGGCTGCGTTGTATACCAACCAACACGCTGTATCACTTATGTTCCAGTCCAGCGAAAGCGCTTCACCGCGCCACTTGCCGGCCTGACGATGAGTGGTAAGCACTGCTGCCGAACTGTAACGCTGTGACAGTGTGAACCGCGCTACAAGTCACCGAATGGGCTCCCAACTCTTGCTGTTGCTGCATTGCGTGCCATTGGCACAAACATTGCTCAGCTTATGCTTGCCAAGGTTGAAGGAAGTCACCGACGAATAACTCACATGCTGTCGAACGCAACGGACTTGTTGCTGCCGCGATAGCTGCCAGTGAGCACCTTATAGGCCGCGAGCGCGGCGAACGTGGGCGGTAACCCGGATCCTGTAGCCGGGCACCACTGGACCCCCCGACCCGTCCCCTGCGGGCCGGGGGACTCCTTTTGACGACTCCTGACGTGAGACTGACCCGAAGGCTGCATCTGTACACGCAGCTTCGCCCCCACCTACATGCCCTGTGCCACCGCCGAACCATCCCCGTTCGCACCGACTATTCGTCGCCCGGCTGAGGGCCGATCACCGTCGCGAAGCTCATCGAGCGCCACCTTGTGCTTCTTGCAGAGGCGATACACGGTGACCCGCGACACGTTGAGTCGTCGCGCGCATTCGCTGATGTTGAAATGACATTCGTGCAGGCACTTCAGTATCGCCTCGCGCTCGGCTGAAACACGGGTCAGGTCGAGGCTCGAATGGTTGGCGGTTATCGGTTGCGCGCTCTGAAGATCCAGATCGACTGCGCTGATCAGCGTGCCCTCGGCCACCACGGCGGCGCGTTGCACGCGGTTGAGCAGCTCGCGCACATTGCCGGGCCACGCAAACCCTCGCAATGCCTGCCTCGCACTGTTGCTGAATGCGCGAGCACGGCTGTGATGTCGCAGGCGGAATGCATCGAGAAAATGTTGTGCAAGCAATTCGACATCGCCTTCGCGCTCACGCAGCGCCGGCATGTGCAGTCGCAGGACATTGAGTCGGTAATACAGATCCTCGCGAAAACGACCCTGCGCTACGGCTTTCTCCAGATCGACGTGCGTGGCGGCCAGCACACGCACGTCCAGTTTGATCGATTGACTGGAACCTACGCGCTCCAGCGTGCCTTCCTGCAGCAAGCGCAGCAGACTGGTCTGCGCATCGAGTGGCAGGTCACCGACTTCATCCAGAAATACCGTACCGCCAGCCGCCGCCTCGAAATGGCCGACACGTCGGGCATTCGCACCGGTAAAGGCGCCACGTTCGTGCCCGAACAGCTCGGACTGCACCAGATTCAACGGTAGCGCCCCGCAATTGATGGCAATGAATGGGCGCTCGCAGCGGGCCGATAGCCCGTGCAGCGCGCGGGCCGCCACTTCCTTGCCGCTGCCGGTCTCCCCGGTGATCAGCACCGGCAACTCAACCGGCGCGTATTTGCGCAGGCTGGCCATGGTCGCGCGCATGATCGGACTGATGGCACCCACGATACCCGGGATATCCGTGTTTTCGGCCACCTGCAGCCAACCATTGCCAATCCGCGTCAGCGTCTCGATCAGGCGTTTCACATCGACCGGTTCGGTGAAGAAATCGGCACTGGCCCGGAGAATGCGCTCTACCTCCGGTGTACTCGCGGCAGTCTGCTGCAGAACCACCGCCAGCCACGGTAGCCACGGATGATTGTCCATCAACCGCCCCATGGCACTGACGGCGTCCGCATCGCTGTGCCGCAAATCGGCCATCGCCACCACGATATCGTCGCGCCGCATACCCACGCCATCCCGCAACTGGGCGTCGCCGACCCGTGTTCGCCATCCTGCGTGCGCCAGACCGGCACGCTCCTCGGTGGTGGGTTGACCGAACCAAACCACGCAACGCCTGGATGCCCGCTCACTAGTAGTCATGGCACTGACTCCCCTGCTTCCAAGGTCGCTGACGCAGTTCGAGACGACCGCCTTGGCAGGCGATGAATCCCCGTACTTTCGCAGCCGCATCCTGCGCCCTGGTTGCTACAAAAGTGTGATGTGCATCACACAATATACACTCGGGTGCACCGGGAGTATGTAAAGAGATTCATGTTTTTTTCGCAAGAAATAGCGATACGACAAGAATTTGCGTCGCGATTGCGAGGCGGCAATCCGTCTTCTCTTCAGGAGTTTGCCGCACTGCCGCAGCACTCCCCCGCGTACGTCATCATCGCAAGAAAATTCAGTCCAGAAAAAGATCCGGCAACAATGGCATGCCCGGCTGGACGGCGTAGTCGGTGAAGTCGTCCTTGCCGGTTTCGCGCAGGACGTCCTCGTCGATCGCAAAGTGGCCGGTATAGTCGCGCGCCGAACGGCCGAGGATGGCGTGCGCAGCGTCGGCGACAATTTCGGGTTTGCGACAATGCTCGACCTTCACGCCGTCGATCATGCCAATGGCCGCGGTGGCGATTACAGTGCGTGGCCATAGAGCGTTCACCGCGATGCCGAGCGGTGCAAACTCCGCGCTCATGCCCAGCACGCACAGGCTCATGCCGTACTTGGCGATGGTGTAAGCGGTGTGCGGGGCAAACCATTTCGGGTCGAGGTTCGGTGGCGGCGACAGCATCAGCACATGCGGATTCGCTGCCTGCATCAAATACGGCAGGCAGCTCTGGGTCACCAGGAACGTGCCGCGCGTGTTGACCTGATGCATCAGGTCGTAGCGCTTCATCGGCGTATCGGCGGTACCGGCCAGCCAGATTGCGCTGGCGTTGTTAACCACGATGTCGATGCCGCCAAAATGTTCGGCCGCCTGTGCTGCGGCGGCTTGCACCTGCGCCTCTTCGCGGATGTCGACCTGCAACGCCAGCGCCTTGCCACCGGCTGCCTCGACGGCGGTGGCCGCGGTATGGATGGTGCCGGGCAGTTTCGGATTCGGCACACCGCTCTTGGCCGCGATCACGATGTTGGCGCCGTCACGGGCGGCGCGCAGCGCGATCGCCAGGCCGATGCCGCGCGAGGCACCGGTGATGAACAAGGTCTTGCCGGCGAGATTGCCCATGCGCATCGACTCCATCGCAAAACATCAGTTTACGACGTGAGCGCGTCGATGATTCACGGTTTCTGGAAGCGCGGCAGGATATCGCGCAGCTCGGCCAGACGCTGCACCGGATCGTTCAGTTCGAGCATGTGCTGCTGTTCGCTCGCATCCAGCGGCAACAGTTCGGCCAACCGGAAACCCACCCAGCTGGCATCGTCGTAGGCACTGCGCGGGGCATGCCGCCACTGCGGCGCCATCGTCTCGATCAAACGTTCGAGAATGCTCTGCAGCAAAGCAAACTCCACCGGCACCACCTCTTCCGGCTCGGCCGGCCAGACCTCAGCATCGCCGCGCAGCAGCCCATCAGAACGCACGCGGCTACGTGCCACGCGAAAGCGCGGACCACCCTCGGCCACGATGCCAAGCAGGCCATCCTCGCCACGATGAAAATCGGTGATCCGCGCAATCGTGCCGATCGCCGCCGGGATCGCCGGTGCGCCGACCTCCTGTCCTTCGAGGATCAGACACACACCAAAACCGGTGCCATAACGCGAGCACTCGCGAACCAGATCCAGATAGCGTGGTTCGAAGATGCGCAGTTGCAGCTGGCCGCCGGGAAACAGCACGGAGGCCAGCGGAAACAACGGCATCTCGATCAGCGGCGATTGGGCGGCCATGCGACGAGTGTAACGAGTGCCACCGCACCGGTCAGCGGCGGCTGACTCAGTCCTGCCGTAGACGCTCGACAAACCGTCGGGGCGCCGCCTCGAAGCCGCCGTTGGACATGAAGATCACCTGGTCGCCAGGGTGCACTTGCTCGTGCAAGGCGGCGATCAGCGCGTCGACTGTCGGCGCCGTGCTGCCACGACCATCCAGTGCTGCAGTGACGTGACTGGCGTCCCACGGCAATTCGGGGCGGTGCAGGAACACCACCGCATCGGCATCAGCCAGCGACGGTGCCAGTGCTTCGGCATGCGCGCCCTGGCGCATCGAGTTCGAGCGCGGCTCCAGCGCCACCAGGATGCGTGCGTTGCCGATCTTCGCGCGCAACCCAGCCAAGGTAGTGGCGATCGCGGTGGGATGATGGGCGAAGTCGTCGTAGACACGCACGCCATTCACTTCACCGACCAGCTCCATCCGCCGCTTGACGCTCTCGAACGAAGCAAACGCCGGCAGCAGTGCGCGTGGATCGGCGCCGGCAGCCGTCGCTGCGGCCAGCGCGGCCAGCGCGTTCATCACGCTGTGGTTGCCGAGCAGCGACCAGTGCAGGTCACCAATCAGTTCGCCGTTGCGATGTACGGTGAATGCCGAACCGTCCGCTTCGATCAGTGTGGCCTGCCAGTCGCCACAGCCGATGCCGAAGGTCTCCACCGGCGTCCAGCAACCCATCGCCAGCACCTCGGCCAGTCGCTGATCGTGAGCATTGACGATCAATCGGCCATTGCCCGGCACGGTACGCACCAGATGATGGAACTGGCGCTGGATCGCAGCCACATCCGGAAAGATATCCGCGTGATCGAATTCGAGGTTGTTGAGGATCGCGATGCGCGGCCGGTAGTGTACGAACTTGCTGCGCTTGTCGAAGAATGCGGTGTCGTACTCGTCCGCCTCGATCACGAACGGCTTGCCCTGCCCCAGCCGCGCCGACACGCCGAAATTGCCCGGCACACCGCCGACCAGAAAGCCCGGCGAGAGACCGGCCTGCTCTTTTGAAGCATGCTCCAGCAGATGTGCCAACAGGCTGGTGGTGGTGGTCTTGCCGTGGGTGCCAGCGACCGCCAGCACATCGCGATCGGCCAGCAGCGTCTCGCCCAGCCACTGCGGGCCGGAGATGTAACGCAGGCGCTGATCGAGCATGTATTCGATAGCGGGGTTGCCGCGGGTCATCGCATTGCCGACAACCACTAGGTCGGGCGCGGGCTGCAGATGCTCCGCCGCGTAACCACTCATCAAGCCGATGCCGAGCGCTTCGAGCTGCGTACTCATCGGCGGATAGACGTTGGCGTCGGAACCTTCGACCGTGTGGCCCAGCTCGCGCGCCAGCGCGGCGACACCGCCCATGAAGGTGCCGCAGATGCCGAGGATATGCAGACGCATGCTGGGACAGATTCCTTGGAAACCTGCTCGACGGGAGCGGGAAGTGCTCAGCCGTTCGCGGCCGCTGCTTCGTTCTGCAGCGCCTGCTTGACCCGTGCGGTGACCTCGCCCAGTTCACCGACGCCGTCGACGATCTGCAGCTTGCCGCGCCGGGCGTAGAAGTCGGCCACCGGCGCGGTCTGCTCGGCGTAGATCGCCAGGCGTTTGCGCACGGTCACCGGATTGTCGTCGGCGCGGCCTTCCGCCTCGAAGCGGATCTCGCAGCGGGCGATGATCGCCTCGTTCGGCACGTCGAGCTTCACCACCGCATCCAGCGGCTGACCGATCTTCGCCAGCAGCTGATCGAGCGCATCGGCCTGGGCCAGATTGCGCGGGTAGCCATCGAGGATGAAACCGGCTTTTGCGTCGTCCTGGGTCAAGCGGTCTTCCAGCATGCCAAGCAGGATGTCGTCGGAAACCAGTTGGCCGGCGTCCATCACGGCCTTGGCCTTGAGTCCCATCGGCGTGCCGGCCGCGACGGCAGCGCGCAGCATGTCGCCGGTCGAGATATGCGGCACACCCAGTTCCATCTTCAACCGGGCAGCCTGCGTGCCTTTGCCCGAGCCGGGCGCACCAAGTAGGACGAGTCGCATAATGCTCCACAAGTTTGACGGGCTGCCGCACACTGCAGCAGCCCGCCAGATTCCCATAATTGGCTGTCAAATTAGCGGCTGTACCCGGTGCCGTCAAACGGCGTACTTCGTTACCTGTCGCCAAGTGTCTGTTGTCAAAAAGATTTGCCGCTGGCCGCAACCAGCCAGCCACTGCCTGATTGAGGATCATCATGAGCCCGAGCCGTCGTTCACCAGCCATCACCGGCAATCTGCTGTACGCCCAGTCCGGCGGTGTCACCGCAGTGATCAATGCCACCGCCGCCGGCGTGATCGAGGGCGCCCGCGCCAAGGGTGTGAAGGTGTATGCGGCGCGCAACGGCATTCTCGGTGCGCTGCGCGAGGAGTTGATCGACACCTCTAAGGAATCGGCCGCGGCGATCACCGCACTGCGGCACACGCCCGGCGGCGCGTTCGGCTCATGTCGCTACAAGCTGAAGTCGCTGGAAGACAACCGCGCCGAATACGCACGACTGATCGATGTATTCCGCGCGCACGACATCCGCTGGTTCCTCTACAACGGCGGCAACGACTCGGCCGACACCGCGCTGAAGATCTCGCAACTGGGCAAGGCCATGGGTTACGACATCCGCTGCATCGGCGTGCCGAAGACGGTGGACAACGACTTGGCCGTCACCGACTGCTGCCCCGGTTTCGGCTCGGTGGCGAAGTACACCGCGATCTCCACACTGGAGGCGAGTCTCGACGTGGCCTCGATGGCCGAGACCTCGACCAAGGTATTCATTCTCGAAGTGATGGGCCGTCACGCCGGCTGGATCGCCGCTGCCGCCGGACTCGCTGGTGAAGGCGCGGATGCGCCGCCGCACATCATTCTGTTCCCCGAAAACACGTTCGACGAAGCCGCATTCCTGGCCAAGGTGAAAGCCACCGTCGAGCGCGTTGGCTGGTGCACCGTGGTCGCCTCCGAAGGCGTGCGCAACGCGGCCGGCCAGTTTCTCGCCGAGGCCGGTACACGCGATGCGTTCGGCCACGCGCAGCTCGGCGGTGTCGCGCCAGTGCTGGCGGCGTTGGTGAAGGAGAAGCTCGGCTACAAATACCACTGGGCGCTGCCTGATTATCTGCAGCGCTCCGCGCGTCACGCTGCCTCGGCGGTCGACGCCGAACAGGCCTTCGCGGTCGGCAAGGCTGCGGTCGACTACGCGCTGGCCGGCATGAACGCGGTGATGCCGGTCATCGTGCGCAGCAGCGATGTGCCGTATCGCTGGAAGGTCGAACCGGCGTCGCTGGCAAAGATCGCCAACCGCGAAAAGAAGATGCCGAAGAGCTTCATCACCCGCGACGGCTTTGGCATCACCGCTGCCGCGCGGCGTTATCTCGCGCCACTGATCCGCGGCGAAGCACCGCTGCCCTACGGCAAGGATGGACTGCCGCGGTATGTGCGACTGAAAAATGTTGCGGTGGCAAAGAAGCTGGCTGGCTTCCAGCGCTGAGACCTCTGCATTTGTGAGCCGGCTCGCAGTTGCTGAGCGAAAGCTGAAATCATCGGGTCCGTAATGGGACTACGTTCAGCCGCACGTTCCTACGATTCCCTCGTCCGAAGTCAGATGACCGCGCTGTTGCGGTCGCGACGACCACGAAGGAGACCATGATGAAACTCATCAGCCGCCTGCTCATTGCCGTTACCCTGCTTGCCACTGGCAGCTTCGCCATAGCTGCCCCAGATCACGGCCATGGTGACCATGATCGCGGTCGCCATGGACACGATCGCGGGCATGACGACCGCCGCTGGCGCGGTGACGATCATCGTCGCTACGGCTATCGCGATGGCGGCCCGCGCTACTACGGTGGCCCGCATCACTGGGAACGCGGCCATCGCTATTACGGCCCGACCTACGTCGTGCGCAACTACGGTTATTACCGCCTGCGTCCGCCACCGCGCGGCTATCACTGGGTGCGTGCGGACAACGACTACCTGCTGGTCGCGATCGCCACCGGCGTCATCTTGGACATGGCGTTGCATTGAGTCGGCGCCAGCGTGAATGAGTCGAGGGCCATGCATCCGTGCATGGCCCTTTTCATTTGTGGATGGCGCGAAGCCATGCGCTGCGCCGCACAACAGCCTGTGCAACAACCTCTGCCTATACTCCGGGGGACCGCCCGTTCCGGACGGCCACTGACAATCATGGGGAGGTTCCGATGCTGCAGCAGTATGGCTGGATCGTTCTGGCGTGTGCGGTAGTGGCGATTTTGTATGGCGCGATTTCCGCGCGCTGGATCCTGGCGCAATCGCCGGGCAACGATCGGATGCAGGAGATTGCAGCAGCCATCCAGGAAGGTGCGCGCGCCTACCTCAACCGCCAGTACGCCACCATCGGCATGGTCGGCGTGGTGCTGATGCTGCTGATCGGCTTCTTTCTCAACTGGCAGACGGCGATCGGCTTCCTGGTCGGTGCCGTGCTTTCCGGTGCGGCCGGTTACGTTGGCATGAACGTGTCCGTGCGCGCCAACGTACGTACGGCCGAAGCTGCTCGACGCGGCCTCAGCGCCGCGATGGACGTGGCATTTCGTGGCGGTGCGATCACCGGCATGCTGGTGGTCGGCCTGGCGCTACTTGGCGTCACCGGTTACTGGCTGGTGCTCAACCACATGGGCATCAGCGGCGAGCCTGCCCTGCATGCGCTGGTCGGACTGGCCTTCGGCAGCTCGCTGATCTCGATCTTCGCGCGTCTTGGCGGCGGCATCTTCACCAAGGGCGCCGATGTCGGTGCCGATCTGGTCGGCAAGGTCGAGGCCGGCATTCCCGAGGATGATCCGCGCAATCCGGCGGTGATCGCCGACAACGTCGGCGACAACGTCGGCGATTGCGCCGGCATGGCGGCCGACCTGTTCGAGACTTATGCCGTGACCGTGATTGCCACGATGCTGCTGGCCGGCCTTACCTTCGCCAACAACCTCAATGCCGTGCTGTACCCGCTGGTCATCGGCGCGGTGTCCATCATCGCCTCGATCATCGCGACCTTCTTCGTCAAGGTGAAAACCGGCGGCTCGATCATGGGTGCGCTGTACAAGGGCGTGATCGTATCGGCGGTGCTCTCGGCCGTCGCGTTCTGGTTCGTCACCGGCAACCTGTTGCCGGATGGCCTCACCACCGGCGACGGCCTGGTGATTTCCAACCACGCACTGTTCCATTGCTCGCTGATCGGCCTGGTGCTGACCGGTCTGATCGTGTGGATCACCGAGTTTTACACCGGCACGCAGTACAGCCCGGTGCAGCACATCGCTGCCGCATCGACCACCGGCCACGGCACCAACATCATCGCGGGTCTCGGCATCTCGATGAAGTCCACCGCACTGCCGGTGATCGTGATCTGCGCCGCAATCTGGAGCGCCTTTGCACTGGGTGGCCTGTACGGCATCGCGATCGCCGCGACTTCGATGCTGTCGATGGCCGGCATGATCGTGGCGCTGGACGCTTACGGCCCGATCACCGACAACGCCGGCGGCATCGCCGAGATGGCCGACCTGCCGCCGGAAGTGCGCGGCGTTACCGATCCGCTCGACGCGGTCGGCAACACTACCAAGGCGGTGACCAAGGGTTACGCAATCGGCTCGGCCGCACTGGCCGCACTGGTGCTGTTCGCCGATTACACACACAACCTCAAGACACACTTCGGCGTCGACACGATGTTCGATTTGTCGAACCACTACGTGATCATCGGTCTCCTCATAGGTGGCTTGATCCCGTACCTGTTCGGCGCGATGGCGATGGAAGCCGTGGGTCGTGCAGCCGGCGCGGTGGTGGAGGAAGTGCGCCGCCAATTCCGCGACATTCCCGGCATCATGGAAGGCACCGGCAAGCCGCAGTACGACAAGGCGGTGGACATGCTGACCAAGTCCGCCATCAAGGAGATGATCGTGCCGTCGCTGCTGCCGGTGCTGGTGCCGGTGGTGGTCGCGTTCGGCTTCAAGTGGCTGGCCGGTTCATCCCAGGCAGGCGCGCAGGCACTCGGCGGCGTGCTGATCGGCACCATCGTCACCGGCCTGTTCGTGGCGATTTCGATGACCACCGGCGGTGGCGCATGGGACAACGCGAAGAAGTACATCGAGGACGGCCATCACGGCGGCAAGGGTTCCGAGGCGCACAAGGCCGCGGTGACTGGCGATACCGTTGGCGATCCGTACAAGGACACCGCGGGTCCCGCGGTGAACCCGCTGATCAAGATCATCAACATCGTGGCGCTGCTGTTGATCCCGCTGCTGTAGCCGAAGCGATTCCCGCTCGGCACCTTCGCCCCTCTCCCGCAAAGCGGGAGAGGGGGACGGGGTGAGGGGCGCCGCAGGCGCGGATCAAGATCATCAACATCATGACGCTGCTGCTGATTCCGTTGCTGTAAGCCACCCGTTCCACTCCGGCAAAAATCCCGCCTTCGAGGCGGGATTTTTGTTTATGTCAACGCGAATCGCTGCGTTCCTGACTTTAGTCACGGGCGGCCGTATCATCGCGCAGGTACGCTCGATCGACGGCGATCCATGCCGACCAATCCATTCGCATACGAGGGGCACACGATGAAATCGGTCTGGCTGATGCTGGCACTCGGCGTCACACTGACGGGCATGAATAACGTCAACGCCCGCGACAACAAACCCACCGCCACGCCTGTGGATGCCCAGTCGACCGACGATCCGTTCCTGTGGCTGGAGGACATCCGCGGCAGCCGCTCGATGGACTGGGTGAAGCAGCAGAACGCGGTGACGACGAAACAGTTCGTCAACAACGCCGAGTTCGTCAAGACCCGTGACAGCATCCTCGAAGTGCTCGATTCGGATGCGCGCATTCCCTACGTCAACCGGATGGGCGACGAACTGTACAACTTCTGGCGCGACCAGGCGCATCCGCGCGGTGTGTGGCGGCGCACCACCCTGGCCGAGTACCGCAAGGCCGAGCCGAAGTGGGAGGTGCTGCTGGACATCGACGCGCTGAACAAGGCCGAGAACAAGCGCTGGGTGTTCAAGGGCGTGCAGTGCCTGAAGCCGGCGTTCGAACGCTGCCTGATTTCGTTGTCGCCGGATGGCGGCGATGCGATCGCGGTGCGTGAATTCAGCATTCCGCACAAGGCCTTCGTGAAGGGTGGCTTCGAGCTGCCAGTGGCAAAGACCCAGGTCGGCTGGATCGACGAGAACACCCTCTACGTCGGCACCAACTTCGGTCCCGGCTCGATGACCGAATCGAGCTACCCGCGCATCGTCAAGCAATGGAAGCGCGGCACGCCGCTGTCCAACGCCACCACCGTGTACGAGGGCAAACCGACCGACCTCGCGATCAGCGCGTATCACGACCGCACGCCGGGTTATGAACGCGACTTCGTTTCCGTCGCCAAGGATTTCTTCCACAGCGAGCTGTATCAGCGCAGCGGCGACAAGCTGACCCGGCTCGACGTGCCGACCGATGCAGACGCCGACGCCCATCGCGAATGGCTGCTGGTGCGAATCCGTTCGCCATGGACGGTCGATGGCACCACCTATCCATCCGGCGCGCTGCTGGCAACACAGTTCGACAGCTTCATGGCCGGCAACGCCCATTTCACCGTGCTGTTCCAGCCGGACGCGCATACCTCGCTGGACTCGTACGCGTGGACCCGTCATCACCTGATCCTCAACCTGATGGACGACGTCAAGAGCCGGCTGGAAGTGCTGACCCAGCCGCTGATGGCCACGCCGACCGGCGACTGGAAACGCGAGGCCATGCCAGGTGCACCGGCGATGAGCACGATCAGCGTGATCGACACCGATCCCGATCACAGCGATGAATACTGGCTCGACGTCACCGGCTTCCTCGCCCCGGCCACGCTCGAGCGTGGCGTGCTTGGCAACGTGCCGGCGGAGACGATCAAGAAGGAGCCCGCGTTCTTTGACGCCGCGAAATTCACCGTCAGCCAGCACTTCGTCAACTCGAAAGACGGCACCCGCGTGCCGTATTTCGAGATCGCGCCGAAGGACATGAAGGTGGATGGCTCCAACCGCACCCTGCTGTATGGCTACGGCGGTTTCGAAGTCTCGCTGCAGCCGCACTACAGCGGCAGCATCGGCCGCGCCTGGCTGGAACGTGGCGGCGTCTACGTGATCGCGAACATCCGCGGCGGCGGCGAATACGGTCCGCAATGGCACCAGGCCGCGCTGAAGGCGAATCGTCCGCATGCCTACGAGGATTTCGCGGCCGTTGCCGAGGACCTGGTCAAGCGCGGCGTGACATCGGCGAAACATCTCGGCGCCGAAGGCGGCAGCAACGGCGGCCTGCTGATGGGCAACATGCTGACGATGTATCCCCAGCTGTTCGGCGCGATCGCCTGCGAAGTGCCGCTGCTCGACATGAAGCGCTACACCCACCTGTCGGCCGGCGCGTCGTGGATGGCCGAATACGGCAACCCGGATACGGCGGACTGGAACTTCATCAAGACGTTCTCGCCGTACCAGAACCTGCACAAGGACACGCATTACCCGCCGGTGCTGTTCTACACCACCACCAGCGACGACCGCGTCGGCCCGGTGCAGGCACGCAAGATGGCCGCGAAGATGCAGGCGATGGGCATCTCGAACGTGTGGTTCTACGAGAACCTCGAAGGTGGCCACGGCGCCGGCGCGGACAACAAGCAATCCGCGCACATGCACGCGCTGGCCTATGACTTCCTGTGGGATCAGCTGAAATAAGACTCGCCTTGTTTTTGTAACGACGATATCCGGAACGGGACTACCGTTCCGGATATCGGTTCATCGTCATGGTTGATGGCGTGGGTTTCCCGCGATCAATGCAATCCACACGGTCAACTTCTTTACCGAGCCGCAAGCCTCGGTATATCGGCGCGCTATTTCGTTACGCCGCATTTTGGCGCAGAGCATTCTTCGCCGCTGAATTTCGTGCCTCCAATTTGCCAGTGGCGTCAACTGAATTCATTCGCCGTGCGCGATGAAAGGACCCTGTGCCGCCGCGAACGCGCACAACACCTCAAGCTTCTCCAACGAGCGCGACGCAGATTGACGAATTGGTATCTGAAAGTTCGCTCGAATTGGCTATGTATCGCTTCGACCAGGATGCCTACGCTACGAATCAAGCACTTTCTTGTAACGAAAGATTGACATGCCAGCGATCAGTTCCCCACGCGCTGGTACCGCGCGTGCTGATCGCCCTCGGCCATGGATGGCTTTTCCCACTGCATGGAGTTACGACGATGCCGATGTCCGCTTCACACACCGATCCAACCGGCTCTGAGTCCCGCGTGGCTGGCTCAACCGCAAGAAGAAATAGCAGTGCGCAGACATACATGAACGATGGTTTCATCACCCGCATACCATTTCTGGACGTCAGCTCTACGCATTCAACGGAAACTTGCGCCCATGGCGAACCGCCTTCGCTTACCGCGCTTTCAATGCCGGCAGCGAGCAGCAACGGCCTCGCAGCGCGTATGCGGCTGCTGATCCTCAGCGAAGGAAGCATGGCGGCTATTGCGCGGCGCTGCGGATTCTCCGAAGGAGCCATTCGCAGCTGGCGCGATGGCCAGAGCGATATTTCGCGTGAACGATGCATCGTCATGGCAAAAACCTTGAATATTTCGCTGATCTGGCTGATCACCGGCGAAGGTCCGATGCGACCTGATGCCGCCGTCAACGAGCCCGCCTCGCTACCTTCGAGCGAACAGCCGGTGTCTCTTGCGATGCCCGCAGCCAGTCATCAAGAAAACAACTCCGCACGATCGGTCCGGCTGGCCGTCGATTCACGCGTACTTGCTGCTGCATTGCGCCTGCTGCAGTCCTACGTCGGACTGCTCGGCGGTTCGTTGAACCCCATGCAGCGTGCTGATGTTTTGGCAGAGCTCTACGACATCCTTCGCAGCGCCGACGAGCCGGGCTACATCGATCGCCTGATCGCCTTCCACAGCATGTTGAGTGGCCAGATGCGGCGCAGTAGTGCACTGGTCGCCTGACTGGAACCGTCCTGCTCCGCAGACAAAAGGACCGGCTCGGCACCGAGCGAAAGCCGATCAAGAAGATTCTGAAGCACCACACCTCGGACGAACCAGACAGTCATTCAGGGTTCGCGTCCAACTCGCGTTTCACCGATGAAAATGGGGAGTTACATGAAAAGCAGAAAATATAGTCAAGCGAATTACTGCAATGGCCGCCCAATACCATCCGTCTCGAGATTGACTGTTGCGATTGCTCTTGGCCTGTGCGGCACCATGGCAACCTCATCTGCATTCGCACAAGCCACAACCGGCAGTATTTTTGGTACCGCGCCAGTAGCCAGCGGCGAATCTGTCCAAATCATCGGCGGCGCCGGATTCAATCGTTCGGTGCCGGTGGATAGCACCGGCCACTATTCGATCACGGTGCCGATTGGTGCTTACACCGTTAACCTGGTGCAGAACGGTCAGACCATCCAGTCGCAGGCGAATGTCTCTCCCAATGCGTCGAGTGGAGCAGCAGTCAACTTCACTGTGGCAGCCGCCAACAAGGATGCGCAGAACCTGACTGCGGTAACCGTCACGGCCAATTCGCTTCTCGCGATCGACGTCTCTTCAACCCGCCAGAGTCAAGTCATCACCTCCGAACAGCTGTCGCATCTGCCGCTTGCGCGTTCGGGCGAAGCCATCGCCTTGCTGGCTCCGGGTTCGGTGGCGGGCGCTGTGGCACTGAATATGGCCATGACCAGCGGCGGCGGTCCGACTGGCGCACCGATGGTCTCCTTTGGCGGCTCGTCGGTGCAGGAGAACGCGTATTACATCAACGGCTACAACAGCTCCGATCCGCTCTATAACCAGGGCGGCATTACGTTGCCGTACGGTTCGATCGAACAGCAGGAGACGCTGACCAGCGGTTATGGAGCTGCTTACGGTCGCTCCGCTGGCGGCGTTATCAGCCAGATCGGCAAGAGCGGCACCAACGAGTGGCATTTCGGCGCTCAGGCCTTGTGGCGCCCTGCTTTCGCCGAAGGCAACTACGTCAACTGGCACTACAACAATCCCCATTCGAGCGCGACCGGCAATGTGGGGAAGATGTACACGTACCGACAGCCCAATTCGAATTGGGAGACCGTGTATGACGCTTATGTCAGCGGCCCGCTGATCAAGGACAAGCTGTTCTTCTTCCTGTCTGCCGAAGTCGATAAACAGCAGACGGACGACAACCAGCCTGTTGGCTCGGCCTTGATCGCGAAAAACAAGTTCAGCCTGCCCAAGTTCTACGGCAAGGTGGACTGGAACATCAACGACAGCAACACCGTGTCCGTCACCGGCATTCGCAACGCTCAGCATTTCGAAGGCGATTACTACGACTACGACAACGTGGCGCACAAGACCGGAGCCTTCAACAGCTACGAGCCGCAGGGCAAGAATTCGTTTGGTATCTGGATCGCCAAATACACCTCGTACATCACTGACAATCTGACCCTGAATGCGATGTACGGCAAGATGAAGGGCACTTATTACACAGTGCAGCCGGGTGCGGATACGGGTTCGCAGTTGGCCGGCATTGTTCAGCCGAACCAGGAAAACCCCGCACTCACCGGCGGCAATCCGAACGGCATCCAGAACTCAAATCAGAACAGCATCATCCCCAACACGAATCACACAGGTGGCAACAACAATTTGCGTGTCGATCTGGACTGGAAGATCGGTTCGCACGATATCCAGTTCGGTATCGACAACCAGAATACATTTGACAGTGGCGATGGCAGCATCACCACGGGCCCGGGCTACTCGTGGGTATATGCGCAGGGCAGTCCGTCGACCTACCTGGTTGGTCAAGACCCGGGTGCGGCTCCGTGGGTCGATGCGCCTGGAGCCTATGCAAACGGCGCGGGTGGCTACACAGTCAGCAAGCAGCAGTTCTTTACGGCCGCAACGGTGTCGGTTAAACAGCGCGCGCAGTATGTGCAGGATAACTGGCAGGTCACCCCCAACCTGCTCTTGAATCTCGGCATCCGCAACGATCAGTTCACCAACCTCAATTCTGACGCGGTTCCCTACATCCGCGAGACGCATGGGCAATGGGCGCCACGCCTTGGTTTCAGCTGGGACGTGTTCGGCGACTCCAGCATGAAGGTGTTCGGCAATGTTGGTCGTTACTACTTGGCGCTGCCGACCGGTGTGGCGGTGCGTGAAGCCTCGGCATCGACCTTTACCAATGAGTACTACACCTACTCGGGTATCGATCCGGCAACTGGCTATCCGACAGGCCTGACTCCGATCAATTCGCGCGGACAGACGACGGGGCCCGGTGTCCCGGTGTCGCTGAACAACGAATACGGTCAGGCGCTCAACCCTTACACGGTGCATTCCACCAATATCAAGGCTGAATACCAGGACGAGTTTGTGCTGGGCATGCAGCAGCAGTTCGCCCCGTCATGGACCTATGGCGTGCAGGCCACGTATCGCAAGCTGGGCCGCATCATCGACGATGTCGGCGACGGAGCCACGCAATGCGTGCAACTGCTCGCACAGAATCCGGGCATAGCGTCGCTGACACCGGGTGTTTCGGCGCTTGATGATTGCAAGGCCAATCCGTCCACTTACGGCATCCAGGGCAGCGTACTGATCAATCCGGGTTCAACCAATACCTTCAGTGTCGTCAATCCGGCAGGTGGTTATTACCACTACACGGTGACGCCGCAGCAGTTCGGTTTCCCGAAGGCGACCCGTCACTACTACTCGCTCGAAGGCTTCCTGGAGCATCAGTTTGCAGACAAATGGACCGGCAAGCTCGACTACGTCTTCTCCAAGAGCTACGGCAGCACGGAAGGTCCGGTGCAATCGAACATTGGTCAGGGCGGTTCTTCCGGCTCGATCACCACGCAGTGGGATTACGGCCAGCTCATGCAGTACGCGAACGGCGATCAGGCCAATGATCGCAGGCATGTGATCAAGGCTTACGGCACATACCAGGTCGCGTCGGAGTGGCTGATAAGCGGCGTCGTCACCGTGGCATCGGGTACACCCAAGAGCTGCCTTGGTTACTACGGTCCGGATCAGACCAACCCAGGCTTGGGTTACGGCACCTTCTATCACTGGTGCGGTGGCGTGCCGACCCCAGGTGGTTCGACCGGCTTCACGCCGTGGATCCATCAGCTGGATCTGAGTTTTGAGTATCGACCGTTGTGGGCGGACAAGAAGTTTGCAGTCCAGCTGCAGATCCACAATGTGCTGAACGAACAGAAGGTGGTTCAGTACTACCCCAGGTACAACCAGTATTTCCCGAACGGAACCCCTACTAATCCCACACCCGTGTATTCAAATGCCAGTTACGGTCGGCCGCTGGGTACGGAAGCACCACGTTACGTGCAATTCGGCGTGACCTACGACTTCTGATGACCGGCAAATCACTACCGATGTGGCCCGTACACCATAGTGAGAAGTCTCGTTTCAATTGATGCAACGAAGCACAGCAATGCGCGGCCATGGATGGCCGCAAGTTCAGACACAGGGAAGTCGAAGACTTGAGTCGTGGCTCCGTTAGTCGCTGGGTGTACCGGAACCTAAGCCGCATCGGGCGGGATCAAGAATACCGCCACCTCAACCTGAAATCCGGTCGCAGTCTGCGGAGCCATGCTCGGCGCTATGCATCGACTCGCGCAGCTCGAAACCAGGCATGAAACGGACATGATTCTCTCAATACGATCAATGAGCTGGTCCTATCGCCCCAGCCGCCACAGGCTTCGTATGCTTCTGGCATTGTTTTTCGCGCTCGCCTCAAGTTTCTCCACCCGTGCTCTGATACCCGTCACGGCTGCCCAAGTACCGGACTTTGCCGGCATCGATCGCTGGATCAATTCGCCTCCGCTCACCATGGCCACGCTGCGCGGCAAAGTAGTGCTTGTCGATTTCTGGGCCTACTCGTGCATCAACTGCCTGCGCGCGATGCCGCGAACGGAACACTTGTACGAGACTTACAAGGATAAGGGACTGGTGGTGGTGGGCGTGCATTCGCCAGAGTTCGATTTCGAAGGCAACGCGGCCAATGTCGACCACGCAGTCAGGCGTCTTGGCGTGACTTATCCGGTGGCGCTGGACAACCACCTGGATACTTGGAATGCGTGGCACAACCAGTATTGGCCTGCTCAATATTTGATTGATCAGAACGGCAACCTGATTGGTCATCAGTTCGGTGAAGGCAATTATCTGCGCATGGAAAATGCCGTCCGCCTGTTACTGGGCATGAATCTGCTAGCGAACGACGCCTCGTCCGACAATGCATTGGACCGGATCGGCTCGCCAGAAATGTTCTTCGGCAGCGCGCACCAGAAGAATCTGGCCGGCGTGGATACACCACGCAACGGCATCCAGCGCTTCACGATGCCCGGCCGCCTTGCCCTGAACCAGTTCGGTTTGTCGGGTCAGTGGGAAATCACCGACCAGTACGCCCGTTTGACCGGCGACCACGGCGAGATCCACCTGCACTTCAAAGCCGGCAAGCTGCACATGGTGGCCAGTTCGGATCAACCGGTCACGCTCGAGATCCTGGTCGATGGCAAGCCACAGCCATCGGTGACGGTGCAGCCAAGCCAGCTCTATACCCTGTTTGACAGCCACGACTATCGCGATCACCAACTGACACTGCGCGTCCCCGGAGCGGGGCTGCACGCGTACACCTTCTCGTTCGGCTGAGCGGCGTTGCTTACGCCGAGGCTGGCTCCCGCTGGTCGGGCCGCTCGAGGTGGGCCTGTCTGCCCGAAGCCTGCCTCGCAAAATAACCAGCCATCAGCCAGGCCACGCCGCTAAGGCCGATCGCCACACACAGACTGGTCCATTCATCCAGATGGTCCGGATGTGCGAAGACCCGCGGTACATGCAGCAGGACTACCCAACTGGTGAACATACTGCCCAGCAGCGTTGCCGCCAGCCGGGCCTGCACGCCGCTGAGGATCGCCAGCCCGGCGGCGATGTGCGCGCAGCCAGTGAAGTACGCCCAGAACACAGGCGATCCCGGTATCCAGCCCGGTATCACGCTGGCTACGTATTGCCAGTAGATGAAATGCAGCGCACCGAATACGGGCAGCGACACGCCGAAGGCGTAACGGCCGGTTCCCGCCATACGCCGAAGTCGATCGGCAGCAGCACTCCGGTCGGAGTTCCCATCGGCGAGTGCAGCGGCCAGGATCCAGGCACCGCTGCACAGGGCAAAGCATTCGAACGCAGAGGTCCACACGCTGCCGTTGTGAATATGCATGGCCAGCGTCGGTAGATGCAGCACGATCAGCCACAGGAAGAGCAGTACACCGAGTCCCACGGCGGCGATCCGGGCCCGCTGGCGCCCCAAGTACACACCGACGCCACCAGCGATCAGCAGCACGCCCGTGGCGTAAGCCCAGAATGCGTGCGCGGGTGCACCGTCGGGTATCGGCTCGATCCCCAGCACCGGGATGCCGGTGACGACGTTCATCAGCCCGAATGCGAGCATGCCGGTGCCGAAGAAGATGCGGCCGAGCCTGGTCAAGCTTTCCATGTGTTCTCCCTTGCTCAAGAATGCGCGATCGCTGTACCCGGATTGCGGGCGCGGCGTGAACCATCCGATTGGAAAAAGTGGCCCTGCGGAACATTGATGGGGGGCGTCACATCCGCAGGGCCGTGGGGAAGGTTAATGTCGATGGCGGTGGCACGCCCGGCCAGCCATGCTGTCACCGAGAATAGGTATAGCCGCACCGTTCATCCATAGCCAATTTCGCAAAGTTTCCCGGAGCCAATCTGCATGTTTCTGGAACTCGACGGCCGCGGGCCGCAGTATGCGCAGCTCACCCGCGCCATGAAGTCCGCCATTCTCGATGGCCGCATCGTCGCCGGTTCGCGGCTGCCACCTACACGCGAGCTTGCGCACGAACTCGAGCTGTCACGTACCACGGTGCTGGCCGCCTACGACCAGCTGCGGGCGGAAGGCTTCATCGACGCCCGCGTGGGTTCGGGCAGCTACGTCACCACGCTGCAGCCGGGGGCGGCATTGCAACCGCCGGTTGATGCCATCGTTGCACCTTCGCTCTACGCGGAACGCGCGCGACGAGTGCAGGATCGCCGGATGGCCATACTGCATCGCGGCTTGCGTTATCACATGAACTACGGCGAGCCGACCATCAACCCCATGCTCAGTAGCGTCTGGGCGCGCGAACTGGCGCGGGCCGCAACCTACATGCCGGCAAGCGGCGCGGGGTCACAGGGTTTGCCGGCATTGCGCCAGCAGGTTTGCGACTATCTCGCCCGCCGCCGCGGTGTGCAGGTACAGCCGGAAAATGTACTCATCGTCAGTGGCACCCAGCAGGCGTTCTCGCTTGCCGCCCGCGTGCTGCTGAACGAAGGCGACACCGTGGTATTGGAGGAGCCGCATTATTTCGGCGCCTATCAAGCGCTGATCGCGCACGGTGCCCGCGTACAGGGGGTCCGCACCGACGACGACGGACTGGTGTGCAGTGAACTGCCTGCAGCCGCGCCTTCGCTGATCTGCGTGACGCCCTCGCACCAGTTCCCGACGGGCGCCGTACTGTCGCTGCAGCGCCGACTGGAACTGTTGCGCTACGCCGATGCGAAGAAATGCTGGATCATCGAGGACGACTACGACGGCGAATTCCGTTACGACGCCAAGCCGCTGGCGGCCTTGCGTTCGCTCGATCAGGCCGACCGGGTGATCTATGTCGGGACGTTCTCCAAGGTCCTGTTTGGCACCTTGAGACTGGCCTACATGATCCTTCCTGTCGCGCTGCGGGAAGACTTCATCACCGCCAAGTTCCTCAATGATTTTTCCTGCCCGGGCTTCGAGCAGGCAGCGTTGGCGCACTACATGGAGGACGGTGGATTCGAGCGGCACCTGCGGGTGGTTCGCAAAGAGCTCAAGGCCCGTCATCAGGAACTCATCCGAGGCTTGCGCGAATATGTCGGCGAGCGTGTGGAGATCGTCGATTCGCCGGCCGGTATGCATGTGGTCGTGTGGTTCCGCGATTACGACAAGGCTCGTGCGGAGGCGCTGCTCGAACTTGCCAGCTCGCGTGGTCTGGGCATGTATTCGATGGCGCCACACTATCTGAACCCGCCATCGCGCCAGGGGCTGCTGCTCGGCTATTGCGGCTTGTCGACCGGTGAGCTGCGTGACGCCATGAAGCTGTTTGGTGCCTGCATGAACGAGATCGATGCCCGAATGATTTCCGACAGCACCCGCGACCACGCGTGAAGTAAGCTTTCGGTTTGTCAGTCCACTCAAACCCGCCATGCAGACACGCATCACGATCAGCCCCGAACTGCGCGAATGGATTCTTGCCACGACCCGAGTAGGCCACGGCGTGCCGGAAGTACTGCGGCTGATGAAGGAGAACGGTTACGACCCGCGGCAGAGCCGCAGCATCGTCGCCGAGGTATTGAAGCTGCCGCTGGCCGCACTGCATGCGAGTACCGGCAAGCAGGCGCCGCCCGGGCTGCGCACGAAACACCCCGAAGCACCCGAAGTCAGCGTCGACGGACACATCATCCAGATCCCGATCAGCGTGGAAGCTCCCATGCTGCGGGTGCTGGACGGCATCCTTACCGAGCAGGAATGCGCCGAGCTGATCGAACTGGCGCGACCGCGGCTGCAACGCGCGCTCACCGTCGACAGCGAAGGCAAGCATCAGGTGGACCACCGGCGCACCAGCGAAGGCATGTTTTTCACCTTGAACGAGTTGCCGCTGGTCGGCCGCATCGAGCAACGCCTCGCCAGCCTGCTCGGTGTGCCGGTGAATCACGGCGAGGGCCTGCAGATCCTGCATTACCTGCCCGGCCAGGAGTACGAACCGCACTACGACTGGTTCGATCCGGAACAGCCCGGCTACGGCGCGATCACCGCCGCCGGTGGGCAACGCATCGCCAGCGTGGTGATGTATCTGAATACGCCCGCGCAGGGCGGCGGCACCGCGTTCCCTGAGATCGGCCTGACCGTCACCGCCCGCCGCGGTTCGGCCGTCTATTTCGCCTACGAAGGCGGCGACCGCAGCTCGCTGCACGCCGGTCTGCCGGTGCTGCGCGGCGAGAAATGGATCGCCACCAAGTGGCTGCGCGAGCGGCCCTACAAGACATCGGCAAAGACCTGAGCTCGATCGGGCCGATGCGGTGTTGCTGCGCCGCAGCAGCGTTTGGCGTATCCTTGCAGGCCAACTTTCCTCTCCGCAGCAAGGACATCCCATGGGTCTGCATCTCGTCCCCGCCGGCCGCGACGTGCCGCACGAAATCAACGTCATCATTGAAATCCCCAAGGATGCCGAGCCGATCAAGTACGAGGTGGAGAAGGAAAGCGGCGCGATCTTCGTCGACCGCATCCTGTCCACCCCGATGCGTTACCCGTGCAACTACGGCTACGTGCCGGGCACGCTGGGCGGCGACGGCGATCCGCTGGACGCGTTGGTGATCCTGCCGCTGTCGCTGATCCCCGGTTCGGTGATCCGTTGCATTCCGGTCGGCATGCTGAAGATGTCCGACGAGGCCGGCAGTGACGAGAAGCTGATCGTGCTGCCCGCGCCGAAGATCTTCCCGGGCTATGCACACATCACCGACATGAAAGGCGTCTCGCCGCACTGGCTGGAGCGCATCGGCCACTTCTTCGAGCACTACAAGGATCTGGAGAAGGGCAAGTGGGTGAAGATTGAAGGTTGGGTCGGCGCCGACGAGGCGAAGGCCGAGATCGTGGCTGGCATCGAGCGTTACCAGGCGAGCAAGCCGGCCAAGGCGTAATACCAGACCGATCGGCGGCGCGTCACCTTCAGCGGTGGCGCGCCCGCTCCCACGGCGGGTTCTCACCTAGCCGTGCAGCCAGAAAATCGATGAAGGCGCGCACCCGCGGCGGTACCAGCCGGCGCTGCGGCATCACCGCGTAGATGCCGGTTTCGGCGAGCGGATAATCCGGCAGCACGACCCGCAGCCGCTTCGCATGCAGCTCCTCATGCACGTGCCAGATCGAGTGCAGGGCGATGCCCAGCCCAGCCACCACCGCATCACGCAGCAGTTCGCCCTGATTGCTCTCGAAGCGACCGTGCACACGCTGGGCGATTTCGCCGCCGTTGCCATCACCAAAATGCCACACGTCCTGCCGCCCCTGACTGCCGACCAACAGCAGACAGTCGTGCCCGGCCAGATCCGCCGGTGTGTGTGGCATGCCGTGTCGGCGCAGGTAATCCGGTGACGCGCACAGGACGCGCCGGTTCGTCGCCAGCTTGCGCGCCACCAGGGCGGAATCGCCCAGTGCGCCCACGCGGATGCCCAGATCGAAACCGGAACCGACCAGATCCAGCATCTGGTCGTTGAGGTTCACGCTGAGCTTCACCCGCGGATGCAGGGCGAGGAATTCCGGCAACAGCGGCGAGATGTACTGACGGCCGAACGAGGCCGGCAACGTGACGCGCAAGGTACCGCTTACTTCGGTGGCGCCTTGGCGCAAGCCACCGGTGAGTGCTTCCAGATCCTCCACCAGAGCACGCCCCTGTTCGGCCAGGGCGGCACCTTCCGGTGTGGCGTGCAGTTGGCGGGTGGTCCGATGCAGCAGGCGCACGTCGAGGTCGCGCTCCAGCCGCTTCAGGCGCTGGCTGGCCACCGCCACCGACAGGTCGAGGCTGCGCGCGGCCGCGCTGATCGAACCGAGGTCGAGCACGCGCAGGAACAGGCTGAGGTCGCCGACACGATCCATGACTATCAATCATTCATTGATAATGATTAGCCATCTTGGTGGTTTTTTGAGAAAAGGCAACTGCCTAAGCTGGTGCATCGTTTCTGTCCGGACTGTCGTCATGCCCAGCCTTGCCTCCACCCGACCCCGCACGCCGTTGGCGCTGTACGCGCTGACCGCCGGCGCGTTCGGCATCGGTACTACCGAATTCGTGATCATGGGCCTGTTGTTGCAGGTGTCAGCCGATCTGCACGTCAGCATCGCCGCGGCCGGCCTGCTGATCTCCGGCTATGCGCTGGGCGTGTTCGTCGGCGCGCCCCTGCTGACTGCAGCAACCAGCCGATTGCCGCACAAGACCGCACTGATCGCGTTGATGGTGATCTTCACCATCGGCAACGTGGCCAGCGCACTGGCGCCAAGCTACGGCGTGCTTATGCTCGCGCGGGTGATCACCTAGCTGGCCCACGGCACCTTTTTCGGCGTCGGCGCGGTGGTGGCAACCGGGCTGGTGGCGGAGGACCGCAAGGCCTCGGCGATCTCGATCATGTTCACCGGCCTCACCGTGGCGACCCTGCTCGGCGTGCCGGCCGGCGCGTGGCTGGGCCTGCACTTCGGCTGGCGCGCCACGTTCTGGGCGGTCAGCGCGATCGGCGTTCTCGCCACCGTGATCATCGCCACGCTGGTGCCGGCCGACCGCGGCGACCACGCGCCAATGAAATTCGTCGAGGAGCTGAAAGGCATCGCGCATCCGCAAGTGCTGCTTGGCCTGCTGATGACCGTGCTCGGTTTTGCCGGCGTGTTCGCGGTGTTCACCTATATCCAACCGATCCTGACCCGCGTCACCGGTTTCGCCGACTCAGCGGTGTCGCCGATTCTGCTGGTGTTCGGCGGTGGCATGGTGGTCGGCAACCTGCTCGGTGGCCGACTTGCCGACAAGCGACTGGTGGCGACCTTGCTGGGCTCGCTGGCCGCGCTGGCGATCGTGCTCGGGGCGATGACGTTTGCACTGCACAGCAAGCCGGCGATGATCGCCTTCAGCGGCCTGCTCGGCATCGCCGCATTTGCCACCGTGGCGCCGCTGCAATTGCGTGTGTTGCAGAAGGCCACCGGCGGCCAGGTGCTGGCGTCGAGTTTCAACATCGCCGCGTTCAACCTCGGCAACGCGATCGGTGCATGGCTGGGCGGCGTGGTGATCAGCCACGGCCCGGCGAGCCTCGGCGCGGTGACGTGGGTGGCGGCGCTGGTGCTTGGACTTGCCGTCGCACTGTGGAGTGTTCGTCTGGACAGCCGCCAACCACGCCGCACTATCGCGCTGGCATGCCCGGAAACCGCTGTTTAGAACGGCTTCGGTTTTACCAGCATCACCACTCACGACCATCGGCCTATGCTTGATGCTTCTGTCGTGGAACGTTGAGCAAGTACCGTCCGAAATCCGCCACACCTCGGTTATGGAGTCGCCATGAAAGCTGTTGCCCTCACCCGCTATCTGCCGATCGACGATCCGCAGTCGCTGATCGATGTCGAACTGCCCAAGCCGGCACCCGGCGAACATGACCTGCTGGTTCGCGTCAAAGCCGTGTCGGTGAATCCGGTCGATACCAAGATCCGTTCGCCGAAGCAGCAGGTCGAGGCGCAGCCGAAAGTGCTCGGCTACGACGCCGCCGGCACGGTCGAGGCGATCGGTGAATCGGTCAGCGGCTTCAAGCCGGGCGATCGCGTGTACTACGCCGGCGATGTCACCCGCTCCGGCAGCAATGCCGAGTACCAGCTGGTCGATGCGCGACTGGTCGGCCACGCGCCACAGTCATTGGATCTGGCCGACGCGGCGGCGCTGCCGCTGACCACGATCACCGCGTGGGAGCTGCTGTTCCAGCGCATGCCGTTCGACAGCGAGCACGGCGGCGAGGGCAAGTCACTGCTGATCATCGGCGGCGCCGGCGGGGTCGGCTCGATCGCGATCCAGCTGGCGCGGCGCGCCGGCTTCAGCGTGATCGCCACCGCCTCGCGTGCCGAGACCATCGCATGGTGTCGCTCGCTGGGCGCGCAGCACGTGATCGACCATCGCCAGCCGCTGGGTCCGCAGTTGGCCGCACTGGGTTTCGACCAGGTCGATGCCGCACTCAACCTCGCCGATACCTCTCGTTACTGGGACACCCTCGGCGAGATCCTGGCCCCGCTGGGCCACGTCGGCCTGATCGTCGAACCGAGCAGCGCACTGAAGATCGGCGATCCGTACAAAGCCAAGAGCATCGGCATCCACTGGGAGATGATGTTCGCCCGCCCGCGCTTCAAAACCGCCGACCAGGCCGAGCAAGGCCGCATCCTCGATCGCGTGGCCGCGCTGATCGATGCCGGCGAGTTGCGCGGTACGCGCACAGAAACTCTGTCGCCGATCAACGCCACGAACCTGCGTGAAGCACATCGTCGGCTGGAGTCCGGCACCAGCATCGGCAAACTGGCGCTGGCAGGCTGGTGATGCACCGAGCGAAAGAAGCGCATGCGCTTCTTTCGCTCCCGACGATCAGCCGCGTTTGCCGGCGGCTGCCTTCTTGTCGGGTGCCGGCTTGGCCGGCTCGCCTTTCTTGCCGAGCTGTTCCAGCAGCGTGTTCATGTCTTCGGCGTGCTCCTCTTCCATCGCCAGGATGCCTTCGAGCATGCGACGGGTGGTTGAGTCGTCGGTGCCGATGTAGTCAATGATCTCGCGGTAGCTGTCGATCGCGATGCGCTCGGCGACCAGGTTCTCCTTGATCATGTCGACCAGATCGTCGCCTTCGACGTAATCGGAATGACTGCGGCTGAGTAGACCGTCTGGCGACAGGTTCGGCTTGCCGTCGAGCTGGGTGATGCGCTCGGCGATCAGATCGGCGTGAGCCTGCTCCTCGTTCGCGTGCTGCAGGAACTCGGCCTTGACGCTCTGCGAGTTGATGCCCGACGCCATGTAGTAGTGGTACTTGTAGCGCAGCACGCAGACCAGCTCGGTCGCCAACGCATGGTTGAGCAGCTTGACCACGGTGGCGCGGTCGGCGCTGTAGCCCGCAGTCATCGCGCCCTTCTCGATATCCTTGCGGGCGCGCTTGCGGATGTTCTCGATGTCGCTGACGAACGGCTTGCTCTTGGCCATGGCTTGCTCCTGCGGTGCGAGGGAATGGACAGCGACGACACGCATCGATGTCGTGGGAGTTCCCTCAGCGTAGACACGCACACGAAAAAGCCGGGTGAAGGAACCTTCACCCGGCTTGGACTCGACGCATGACGTTTCGCTGGGTCAGATCTTGCGGTGCCACTCCTTCATCCAAACCATTCCTGCACCGAGCGGGCAGGTGAGGGTTGGCTCAGCGCGGCCGATAGGCGCGCAGGAACATGGTGACACCGTCTCGCGCCGTGGCTTCGATTTCCTCGGCATAGCTCTGCGGACAATCCATGCAACCAAACATCTGACGCATCATCAGATTGCCCTTGATCAGGGCCAGGAACTGTCCGCTGGCACGCGCTACGTCGTCGACCTCCAGTTGTCCGGCGTCAACCGCCTTTTGCAGCAGACGTTCCATCAAGCCATGCGTACGCATGGCGCCCTCTTCCCAGATCAACTTGCCGTAGCGCGGATTGCCTTGCCGGCAGTCGCTGAGGATGGCGCGGAAGGTACCCACGGTTTCGGCATTGCAATCCAGATGGGCGTGCGTCAACGCGACGCGCAACAGGGTTTCCTTGATATCGACCTGCGCATCGAAGAAGTAAGTCTCTTCCGGCAGCAGATCCTGGATGCGCGAGCGGATCACTTCGCGGAACAGGTTGTCCTTGTCGCCGTAGTGGCTGTAGACGGTGAGCTTGGATACGCCGGCGTCGGCGGCGATCGCGTCCATGCTGGTGCCGGCAAACGCATTGCGGATGAACAGCGCCTTGGCTGCCGCGAGAATCGCGGCACGCTTCTCCATGTCCTTCGGACGACCGGGACCCTGGGGTTTGATTTGCGCGCTGGTATTCATGCCTCCACCTTCACAAAACGGAATTCGAGCTTTATTATACGCAGCGGTTCAATTATTTTCCAGAATGCCGCCGACTCCACGGTTTCTGCGCATTCATGCGCGCATCCGATCACGGGTGACGTCCGTCAACTGCTTGCGATGACTTCCGGCACTTCGTGGGCTGACACACAACCCGCAGGCTTGTCATGTCGGACGTGTCATTGTGGGAGTGGGCCTAAACGCTTATCCTTTTTGACCTTTTTCGATCCGCACGGGACACGAGCAGATGGCGATGAATATCGAGCAGGCGCGACTCAACATGGTGGAAAACCAGGTGCGCCCGTGGGAAGTGCTGGACGGCCGCGTGCTCGACGTCATCAGCCGCGTGCGCCGCGAGGATTTCGTCGACGCCGCGCATCGCCAGCTGGCCTTTGCCGACCTGTGCCTGCCACTGGGCCACGGCGAAGTGATGATGAAGCCGGTGGTGGAAGGTCGGGTGCTGCAGGCGCTGGAGTTGCAGCCGACCGATCGCGTGCTGGAAATCGGCACCGGCTCGGGTTTTCTCACTGCCTGTCTGGCCACGCTGTCAGCGCAGGTGACCAGCGTGGACATCCACGCGGATTTCACCACGGCGGCGGCGCAGCGGCTGCAAGCGGTAGGTATCGCCAACGCCAGCCTGGTCACCGCTGAGGCCGTCCAGGCATGGCAGCCCGATGGCTTGTTCGATGCGCTGGTAGTAACCGGCGCCGTCTTCGAAATTCCGCCACGCTGGCTGACCTGGCTCAAGCCCGGTGCGCGTGCGCTGGTCGTGCGCGGGCTGTCGCCGGTGCAGCACGCCACCTTGCTGACCCACGAAGGGGCCGGCCGTTACCGCGAAGAAACCCTGTTCGAAACTGACCTGCCTTATCTGACTCACGCCGAACCCCCACAACGGTTCGTCTTCTGAATAAGCCCCGACCGATCCCCATGAGGCAACCCATGCGTTTGAAGCTGCTCACCCTGGCCCTGGCACTGGCCGCCATTTCGCTGCCCAGCCACGGTACGGATCTGCTCGATGCCTACCATGACGCGCGCGCCAACGATCCGGTGCTGGCACAAGCCGACGCCACCCGTTTGGCCACCGGCGAGGGTGTGGATCAGGCACGTGCGCTGCTGTTGCCCCAGATCAACGGGAGCATGAGCCTGAACCAGACCAACGGTGGCAACCTGATGGGGCATAGCCGCTCGCGCAGCATCGGCGGCACACTCAGCCAGACCGTGTTCGACTTCAGCAAGTACGCCAACCTCAAGGCCGCGCACTCGGCTTCGGCCGCGCAGGACGAGTTGTACCAGGCGGCAGCGCAGGACTTGTACGTGCGCGTGGCCACGGCCTACTTCGGCGTATTGACCAGCGAGGACGCACTGACTTTCGCCAAGGCCAACGAGGATGCATTCCGGCAGCAGTACGAGCAGTCCGACCAGCGCTTCAAGGTAGGTCTCTCGGCGGTCACCGACGTCTATCAGGCCAAGGCCTATTACGAAGCGGCCAAGTCGCAGACGATCACCGCGCAGAACACGCTCAACGATGCCCGCGAGGCACTCACTCAGATCACCGGCAAGCCGACCGGCGACCTGAAGAAACTGCGCGACGACCTGCCGATGGATCCGCCCACGCCGGCCGATCAGGACAGCTGGGTCAAGCAGGCCCTGCAGACCAACCCCAGCCTGCTGGCGCAGAAAAACAACGTGGAAACCGCGCAGCACAACATCACCGCGGCGCGCGCCGGCCATCTGCCGACGATCAGTGCCGGCGTCACCTACGGCAAGGGCGCCGGCTGGTCCGAAACCGACGCCGCCAGCCGCTATCGTGACCCCGCCTCGACCACCATCGGGCTGACCCTGACCGTGCCGATCTTCTCCGGTGGTGCGACCCAGTCGCGCGTGCGCCAGTCGATCTACGAGCGCGACTCCGCCACCGACGCGATGGAATCGCAGCGTCGCCAGGTGATCCGCGATACGCTCAACTACTACCGCTCGGTGATCGCCGGCATCGCCCAGGTGGAGTCAGCCAAGGCCTCGGTGGACTCCGGCCAGAAAGCGCTGGACGCGACCCGCGCCGGTTTCGAGGTGGGCACCCAGACGATGACCAACGTGCTGCTGGCGATCCAGACCCTGACCTCCTCGGAAAGCACCTACTCGCAGGCCCGCCATCAGTTCATCCTGAACAAGCTGCTGCTCAGGGAAACTGCTGGCACCGCCGACCTGAAGGACATCGAGACGATCAACGCCTTGCTGCAGTAAACCGCCGCGCGTTGCATACCAAAACGGCCGGGATCAGACCCGGCCGTTTTGCTGTCAGCACTTTGCGCACGTGGACTATTCCTGCAGCATCGTATCGATCAGCTGCATGATCCGCTGCACCGCGCCGCGTTCGCGCTCGAACACTTGCTGCGCAGCCTGCCCCATCCGTGCACGCTTGCTGGTGTCGAACAACAACTTCAGCACGTCCGGGCCGAGTCGATCGGCACCAGTCACGCGTTCGGCGCCACCTTGCTGGATCAGACTATGGGTGATTTCCTCGAAGTTGAACGTGTGCGGACCCACCACGACCGGAACCGACAGCGCCGCCGGCTCCAGCACGTTGTGGCCACCGATCGGCACCAGGCTGCCACCGACGAAAGCCACTTCAGTCGCCGCGAAGAACGGTATCAACTGACCCATCGCGTCGATCACGAAGACCTGATGCGATGGCGACGGTACTTCATCGTTGCTGCGTGTGGCACATGTGAAACCCAGACTGCGCACCGCGTGCTCAACGATCCGGAAGCGCTCCGGATGACGTGGTGCGAGCAGCAGTAGCGCATCGGGCAATCGCTTCAATACCTGCAGGTGCGCCTCGAGTACCGCCAGTTCCTCGCCTTCGTGCGTACTCGCCGCCATCCAAACCGGACGCCTCGGCCCCCAGTGGTTGCGCATGGCCGCACCCTCCGCCACGGCTCCTTCCGGGATCGGCATGTCGAATTTCATGTTGCCGGTAACGGTGATCCGCTCTGGATCCGCACCCAGCAGCCGATAACGTGCGGCATCGGTGCGCGACTGCGCGGCAATCAGGCGCACGCAGCGCAGCGCCGAGCGTGCCAGTCCACGCATCGGTTTGTAGCCGCGCAACGAACGTTCGGACAGTCGCGCATTGACGATCATCAGCGGAATGCCGCGCCGCCGGCAGGCGAAGTACAGGTTCGGCCAGATCTCGGTTTCCACGATCAACGCCAGTCGCGGCCGTATCCTTTTCAGGAAGCCGCGCACGGCAAATGGCAGGTCATACGGCAGGTAGACATGAAACACGCTGTCGCCAAACAGCTGGTGCACTCGCGCAGTACCGGTCGGGGTCACCGTGGTGATCACCAGCGGCGCGTTCGGATAATCCCGGCGCAACGCCTTGATCATCGGTTCGGCCGCGTTGACCTCGCCGACCGACACCGCATGCACCCACAGGCTGCCACTGAACCCGGGCGCATCGAACAAGCCGAACCGTTCGGGCCAGCGGTGATGATAGGGCCGCGAACGTACTCCACGCGCCAGCAACCGCAGCACCAGCAGCGGCGTTACCAGAAACATCGCGAGGGTATAGAGATAGCGCAACCGTCGATCCTTGCAACGAACGCGCGAGTATAGCGAGAGCCGCCGACCCTCACTGGCTCGATATCGAAGACAGCCCGCTACAATGCCGACGATGCCCGGCATGCCCCGCCCCACCTTCACTCGCTCCCTGCTGGCGCCGCGCCAATGGCCGGCATGGCTGGGCGTGGCCGTGGTCTGGCTGATCGCGCGACTGCCACAGGCCGCTTTGATGTGGTTGGGGCGCCGCCTTGGTGCGCTGGTATTGCGGATTCCTTCCGCCCGACGACATATCGCCGAGACCAATATCGCGCTGTGCTTCCCCGAGCTCGATGCCCGCGACCGCGCCGCGCTGGTCGACGCCAACCTGCGCGACATCGGCTTGATGATGGTGGAGTTTGCGCTGGGCTGGCTGGGCAGCGACCGCCGCATGGCCGAGATTCCAACCCGCATCGAAGGGCTGCAGCATCTGGAAGCCGCGCGCGCGCAGGGCAAGGGCGTGCTGCTGGTGGGCGGTCACTTCTCGCATCTGGAGCTGTGCGCGCGACTGGTCTCGCAACGCATCCGCATCGCCGGCATGTACCGGAAGATGGATTCGGCCGTGTTCGAGTGGGTCGTGTTGCGGGCACGCCTGCACTACGCCGCCGCGATGTTCGACAAGGACGATATCCGCGGCACGGTGAAGTACCTGCGCGGCGGCGGCACGCTGTGGTACGCCCCGGATCAGGACATGCGCAGCAAGGACAGCGTGTTCGTGCCGTTCTTCGGCGTGCCGGCGGCAACCATCACGGCGACCCACCATCTGGCGCGGATGTCCGGCGCCGTGGTGATCCCGTTCTTCCATCGTCGACTGCCCGATGGCCAGGGCTATGCCCTGCGGCTCGGTGCGCCGCTGGAAAACTTTCCGGGCACTGATGTGCTGGACGACACCGCCCGCGTCAACGCCTGCATCGAGCAGATGGTGCGCGAAGCACCCGAGCAGTATCTGTGGGTGCACAAGCGCTTCAAGACGCGGCCGGCGGACACCCTCCCGCCGTACTGAAGTCGACAGGTCGACGAAAGGCTGCCTGGTGTGAAATTGCACCAGTATTCGAAGGCCTGATCACCCCATGTCGACCCCACTCTGTCCGTCCTGGCCTTGCTTCGGTCAGCACGAGCACGCCCGCTTCAGCGAACCCGGCGCCATGGCCTGGACGCCACCGGCGCATCGTGAAGCACGGGGTACGGCATGAGCCGCGATACGCCGGCGACTGCCCTGCCGATCCTCACCTACCACAACATCGCGAACGCCCCGCGCGAGATCCGCCGCTGGCGCAGCCTGTACGTGAGCCCCGGTGCGTTTGCGCGGCAGATGTGGCTGTTGCGGCGGTTCGGCTACACCGGACTGTCCATGTCCGCCGCGATGCCTTACCTGCAGGGCGAGCGCAGCGGTCGCATCGCCATCATCACGCTGGACGATGGCTACGTGGACAACCTGGAGTCTGCGCTGCCGGTACTGCAGCGCTACGGCTTCAGCGCCACCTGTTATGTCGTCAGCGGCAGCATCGGGCAGTACAACCAGTGGGACGACGAAAAACTGGGTGTGCGCAAACCGTTGATGTCGGTGGAGCAGCTGCGCAGCTGGCAACGCGGCGGCATGGAGATCGGCGCACATACCCGCAACCATCCCCGGCTGACCCGATGCAGCGACGCGCAGTTGCACGACGAGATCCATGGCAGCAAGGCAACATTGGAAGATCACCTCGACGTACCGGTCACGCAATTCTGCTACCCATACGGCGATACCGATGATCGCGTGGCTGGCGTGGTGCGCGAAGCCGGCTTTGCCGCAGCCACCACCACGGCACGCGGCCGTGTCAGCGCCGGCATGGACTTGTGGCAGCTGCCGCGGGTGCAGATCGCGCGCCATCACCTGTTGCCACAGTTCGCCATGCGCGTGATGTCGGGTTACGAGGATCGCCGGGCGTGAAACTGCTCTTTGTCGGTACCAACCCCGAGAACACCGGGGCCGCCAGCCACTTCGTCGCCCTGGTGCAGGCGATGGCCGAAGCTGGGCATGAAGTCGGTGCGGTGGTCTATCCGGACGGCCTGATCTGGCAGGGGCTGGCGCAGTCCAATGTGCGTCTGTACAAGGCGAAGTTCCGCAATGTGCTCGACCTGCGCGGCTATGCCGCCGTCTTCAAGGCCGCGCGCGCGCTGAAACCCGACTGGCTGGTCGGCAACTTCGGCAAGGAATACTGGCCGCTGATCCTGGCCGGACGATTGCTGCGCGTGCCGGTGGCGCTGTTCCGCCATCGCACGCCGCCGATGAAGCGGTTTTCCGCCTATCTCATCCCGCGTCTGGCGCAGCGATTCCTGGCCGTCTCGAAGCACGCTCGTCAGGCCTATCTGGACCGCGGTGTCCCAGGCGATCTAGTGCGGGTGCTCTACAACCCGGTCAACATGGAGCTGTGCCAGCACAATCCGCAGCAGCGCAGCGAGATCCTGCGCTCGCTCGGCCTGGACGAGAACGCGATTGTGCTCGGCTATTCCGGGCGCATCCAGGGCGGCAAGGGCATCTCCCCCCTGTTCGAAGCGGCCGCAGCGGCGATGGCAGTGGAGCCCCGACTGCACTGCGTGTGGCTGGGCGACGGACCGGAGGCGCAGGCGCTGCGCAACCGCGCCGCTGCCCATCCGACTGTAGCCAGGCACCACTTCCTAGGCTGGATCCACGACGTCCATCCGTATTACAGCGCGTTCTCCATGCTGGCCTTTCCATCGGTAGCGACGGAAACGTTCGGCCGTGTCTCGGTCGAAGCACAAGCTGCCGGCGTTCCCGTGCTCGGCAGCGATATCGGCGGGATTCCCGAGACACTGGAAGCGGGCGTGACCGGTCTGCTGCTACCGCCAGGCGACGTGACGGCCTGGCGCGAGGCGATCCTGAAGCTGTGCGATCCATCCCTGCGGATATCGATGGGCGTGGCTGCACACCTCTACGTGCAACAGCATTTCAGCACGCGCGTGATCGCCGATACGTTCCAGCAGATATTGATCGACGGGTGACTCTCTTTGCGGGATCAGTCCCGCCGCTGCCGCGATTCGTACAACTTGGCGTATTTCAGGAACGCGTAGAACGCGTGGATTCGCGCCGCGATGAAACCGGCCCAGCCGGAACGCCAATGCCCGCGCAGCACGTAGTAACGCAGGAACGCCACCGTCGGGTAGACCACCATGCGCAGCCGCAACCACGTCACCTTGCGTCGAGCCAGATCGTCCAGCTGCATGCCGGAGTAGCGATTGGCCTTGGCCACGCGCCCGGCGATGTCGGGTTCGCCGTAGTGATCGATGACCACGTCGAGCACACCTACCGAGCCGTCCACCTGCACTTCTTCGTGCACCTCGTGATCGCTCATCCGCGCGCGCTGGCGGTCGAACAACCGCACGTAATGATTGAGCCGACTGCGCCGCGACTGCCAGCGCCAGAACTGCCACTCGCGCCGCCACAGCTGATAGCCCGCATGCACCGGCATCCGCAACGCCTGCTGCAGCAGCGCGGCGGCATCCGGTTCCAGCGACTCATCGGAGTCCAGCAGCAATACCCAGCGATGACTGGCCAGGTCGATCGCTGCCTGCTTCTGCGCGCTGTAGCCAGCGAACGGCTGGGTGTGGATGCGCGCGCCGTAGTGCGCGGCGATCGCCGTGGTGGCATCGGTCGAACCCGAGTCCAGCACCACGATCTCGTCGGCCCAGCTCACCCCGCGCAGGCAGGCATCAAGCGTGTCGGCATTGTCGAGCGTGGTCACCACCACCGACAGTGGTTCACGCTCGCTCATCGTCGCCCTCCACATACAACGCGGCGCACCACAAGCCGAGCAGCCAGGCGAACAACAACCCCCACCACGCCGAATAGAACGCCAGGTGGGTGTTCAACGGGAACAGCATCACGCCCAGCGCCAGGCTGACCGGAAAGGCCCGGGCACGTGCGGCCGCGCCCACGCGCCGCCAAGCACGCAGCGCCAGCACGACCGCAGCGAGCCACAGCAGCAAGCCGATCGCACCGGTTTCGGTGAGGATCTCCAGCGCCAGCTGATGCGCATGACAGGCGCCCTCGCCGACACCGCAGGCTTCTTCGGTAGCCACAAAATGATCATTCGCCGGCGCATAGCTTGGATAGGCATAGCGGAAGCCGCGCACGCCGACGCCATTGATCGGATGCGCCGCAATCATGCCCGCGCTGGCGTGCCAGATATCGAGCCGGCCACTGAGCGCGCTATCGATCGATTGGTTGGTGCCGTGCAGCGCCAGCAGGGTGAGCTGCATCCGATCCTGGAAGCGCGTGGAAGTTTTCCAGGCGATGCCGCCGGCCAATCCCAGCAGCACCGCCGCAACCACGCAGAACCCGGCAAAGCGCAGCGGCGAACGGGCCTCGCGCCAGGCAAAGCCCAGCGCCACCAGCGCGTAGCACAGCCACGCCGCACGCGAACCGGCCAACAGCACCGGCCCGAGTACCAACACGAAGGCGCACAGCAGACCCGGCAAACCCCAGCGTCGTCGTGCCGCCCACAGCGCAAACGGCGACAGCACCGCCAGGGTCGGGCCCAGCTTGAGATTGTCGGCGCCGAAAATGCCGGAGACGCGCTCGGCCTCGGCGTGACCGCCCAGGCTCCAGCCGGTCAACGCCTGCACCCACGCATCGGCACACCACAGCGCCAATACCAGTGCGACGGCTACATACAGCGCCTGCAACTTGTGCTCGCGCCGGATCGCGAAGCACGCATACAAGCCCAGCGGCGTGTAGCGCAACAGGGCGGCCACGGTGCTCCAGCTCTTGCCTGGCATGATCGCGTCGACGGCGGACAGCAGCGCCGCGCCAACATAGGCGGCCAGCAACCACAGCAACAGGCGCGCACCCGCATGCTCCCGCAGCGCGTGCCGGTTTCGCGCAAACAGCATGATCACGCCGAGCAGGCACAGGAACGTGCCCAGTTCCGAACTGCGCCCGAACGGCAGCAACGCAATCACCAACCAGAACGGCAGCAACGGGGAACCCAGTGCGGCCTTGAGTGAGGTACCGAAGGAATTCATGCGCGAACCGGAGCGAAAGTGGTCACGCATTGTAGGCGAGCGCAAACGTTCGCGGACCCGCAGCGGGCTCTCAGCCGCCAGCCACTTCGTCGTACAGCGCCAGGGTGGCCTGCTGCATGTCGATCAGGCGGTAACTCTGCAGCGGCGAAATCGGCGGCGCCACCCGCAGCAATTCGGCCGCGCGTTCAACCAGCCGCTCGCGATCGCCCGGCGGCACGCGACCAGCCGGATACAGTTCAGCCAGCAATTCGCCGACGCCGCCATGCGCATAGCCAAGCACCGGCCGGCACAGCGACAGCGCCTCGATCACGGTGCGCCCGAACGATTCGGGCTTGTTCGACAGCTGCAGCACCAGCGCCGATACCGCGTAGATGTCACGGATGTCGTGGCGCGGTGGCGTAAGCACGACCTGCGAGGTGACCCCGCGCAGGCGAATCAGCTCGTGCAGCTCGGCCACATACGCCTCCCGACCGGGTTCGATCACGCCCAGCAGCAGCAGGCGCGCCTCGATACCGCGGCGCTTGAGGTCGGCCAGCAGCTCGATCGCGTCGTGATGCCCCTTCAGGCGCGTGCCGCGCCCGGGAAGGGTGAGCAACGGCGCACCGGTCAGCGTCGGATATTCGGCAAAGAACGCCTTTTGCCAGGCGTCGTCAGGTCGGTGCCCATAGGGAAAATCAGCCGGGTCGATGCCACGCGGAATCACCCGCACCTTGACCGGCTCCAGCCACGGATAATGGCTCAGCACGAAATCGCGCATGGTCTGCGAGACCGCGATCACCCGTTCGCCACGCAGCAGGATCGCGCTGTAGCGTCCCGGTGAATTGAGCCCGTGCACGGTGGTGACGAAGTGCGGCTGCGGTGCCATCCCCTTCATCGCCCACCGACCCAGCCAGGCCGGCAAGCGCGAACGGGCGTGCACAATGTCCGGCTTCAGCTCGCGCAACACCCGCCGCAACGCGCCGAGCTGGCCCAGCGTACGCAGCGACTTGCGGCCCAGATCGAGCGTGATGTGCTCACTGCCTTCGGCCTGCAACTGCTCGACCAGTCGGCCGCCGGCCGAGATCACCACCGAACGGTGCCCGGCCTGCACCAGCGCCCGGGCAATCTCCAGCGCCGATCGCTCCGCGCCACCGGAATGCAGTGCGGGGATCAGTTGGACCACCGTCAGCAGCTTGGCAGGAACGGCAATGCTGGACATGAGCTCTGGGCTGGAGGCTTTCATTCTCTGAAGACAAGCAAAAATGGTGCCGCCAGCGGACCGAATGCCGCCAGAGGGTCAGTCGCGCAGCACGTAATGCGCGCCACAGTAGGCACAGGTTGATTCGCCGCCGTCATCGACGATTGGCAGATACACCTTCGGATGCGAGTTCCACAGCGCCATGCCGGGCATCGGGCACGACAGCGGCAGGTCGGCGCGCGTCACTTCGTAACGATTTTCGGCATTTGCCGGCACCAGCGGCAGCGTCGCGGAAAGAGAGGGCGACATCGGTGAACTCCAGACTGGACATCAAGCCGTAAATGGTAGCAGGCTGCAGCCTTCTGTCGGGGGACAGAGGGGGTAGCGCTGGGGAATCAGCCGCGGCATTCGGCCGACAGGTGGCTGCAGGCTTTGTCACGAAACGGGCACATCATCTTCAACCCGGCGCCGCGCACCGGGTCAACTGCAACTATTCGGGAGCAGATCATGGACTTCGGAAAAATCATCGAACGCGTCAAGGCCATCCTGACTACACCCAAGACCGAATGGCCCGTCGTTGCGACCGAGCCGGCCACGACCAGCAGCCTTTACGCTGGCTACATCGCGATCGTCGCCGCCTTTCCGATCATCGCCGGCTTCCTCAAGGGCAGTCTGATCGGCACCAGCTTCCTCGGCATCACCGTGCGCACGCCGATCGGCATGGGCATCGTCGGCATGGTGCTGCATTACGCGCTGACCCTGGGGCTGGCTTACGTGATGGCGCTGATCATCAATGCGCTGGCGCCCACCTTCGGCGGCCAGAAGGACATGGTGCAGGCGCTCAAGACCGTCGCCTACGCGTGGACCGCCAGCTGGATCGCCGGCATCGCGGTGATCGTGCCGTGGCTGGGCATGCTGGTCGCGATTGCCGGTGCCGTCTACGCCATCTACCTGCTGTATCTGGGCCTGCCGCACACGATGAAGTGCCCGGCGGAAAAAGCCGGTGGCTACACCGCAGTCAGCGTGATCATCGCGTTCGTGCTGAGCTGGATCATCGCGCTGATCGTCGGCGGCGTGATCGGCACCGCGATGATGGGTGGCGCGGCGATGAGCGGCATGCACATCACCGGCAGCAACGGTGACAACGGCAGCGTCACCGTCGACAGCAACAGCGCACTCGGCAAACTCGCCGCGATGGGCCAGCGCGCCGAACAGGCCAGCAAGGATATGGATGCCGCACAGAAATCCGGCGACAGCGCCGCGCAATCGGCCGCGATGGGCAAGATGCTGGGCGCGGTATCCGGCACCAACGGCAGCGTCGAGGCGCTCGCCCCGGATCAGATCAAGACCTTCCTGCCCGACAGCCTGGGCGGCCTCAAGCGGACCAGCATCTCGGCCCAGCGCAACAGCGCAATGGGCATGCAGGTGTCCGATGCCAGTGCCGAATACAGCAACGACAGCAATCAGCACATCACGCTGGAGGTTACCGACACCGGCGGCGCCAAGGGCTTCGTGGCGATGGCCGCCGCGATGGCGCCGGAAGACGCCGCGATGGCGCCGGAAGAGGAGAAGGAGACCGACCACGGCTATGACAAGACCCACACCGTCGACGGCAACATGGTGCACGAGGCATGGGATACCCAGTCCAAGTCCGGCGAGTACAGCGTCGTACTCGGCCAGCGTTTCACGGTCAAGGCGACCGGCAACGCGGACAGCATCGACCAGTTGAAGCAGGCAGTGTCCAGCGTCGACGTGAGCAAGCTGGAGTCGTTGAAAGATGCCGGTGTGAAGTCCAACTGACGCCGGCGCGCGACCCACAAAAAAAACCGCGCCGGTGACGGCGCGGTTTTTTTGTGGGCTGCGAAAGCTTACTGCGCTGCGTCGGCCTTCGGCACCGCGCCTTCCGTGGTGATGCGGATGGTGATCGCGTCGCTGACGTTGGGCACATAAGCACCGACACCGAAGTCAGAGCGCTTGATGCTGGCAGTGGCGTCGAAGCCGATTGCCTGCGCCTTGGTCATCGGATGCGGGCCGACCTTGTTCAACGTGGCGTCCAGCACCACCGTCTTGGTCACGCCATGCACGGTCAGGTCACCGGTGACCTTGAACTTGTGACCGCCCAGCGGCTGCACCTTGCTGCTCTTGAACGTCACCGTCGGGTACTTGTCGGCATCGAGGAAATCGGCTTCCTTCAGATGCTTGTCCAGTGCCGGCACATGCGTGTCGAGGTTGGCCAGCGGCAGGGTCACGTCCACGCTGGACTGGGCTGGATGCTGCTCGTCGAATACCAGGGTGCCCTCGCCCAGACCGAAGTCAGCGACGGGATTGGAATAGCCGAAGTGGTTCCAGCTGAACAGCACCATGGTGTGGCCCGGATCGAGCTTGTAGGTGACCGGCGCGGCCTGCACCGATACGGCGGCGCCGAGCAGGCCGGCGAGAACGAGATACTTCAATGCACGCATGAGGTGACTCCTTGGAAGAGGGGAAATGCTGGGGGTGCTTCAGGCAATCGTGCAGGCTTCGTCGAACGCAAGCCGGGGACTGCGCGGGAACAGATCGCGGCTGGCATCGCCGTAACCGATATTGATCAGGAAATTGGATTTGACCGCGCTGCCGGCAAAGAACGCCGCATCCACACCAGCCTGGTCATAACCGGACATCGGTCCGCAGTCGAGCCCGAGTGCGCGTGCCGCCATCAGCACATAGGCGCCCTGCAGGGTCGCATTGCGGAACGCAGTGGTGTCGATCATTGGCTGGTTGCCGACGAACCAGCTGCGCGCATCGGCGTGGGGGAACAACTTCGGCAGCCGTTCGTAGAACTCGTGGTCGGTGGCGATGATCGCGGTCACCGGCGCCACCATGGTCTTGGCGCGATTACCCTCGGACAAGAACGGCGCCAGCTTCGCCTTGGCTTCCTTCGATTTCACGAACACCACCCGCATCGGCGAGGAGTTCGCGCTGGTCGGCCCGAACTTGGCCAGCTCGTAGAGCTGATGCAGCTGCTCGTCGCTCACATCCTTCGGCAACCAGGCATTGAAGGTACGGGCGTTGCGGAACAACTGGTCGAGGCTGGCCTCGGAAAGCAACTCACTCATGGGTATCCTCTGCTGCATGGACGCGCCGACGATGGCGCCATAGCGTACAAGTGTATAGGCGGGCGTACGCCAACAGATGACGGCTGCGGGGAACGTACTGTGTTCATTCGGGAAACAATGCCACGGTGCCAGCGCCCATGCTGAAGCTGCATGGCGAATGCTGGGTGATCACCGACGCGGCCGCCGGCAATCAGCGTCAGGCACTGGCGCTGGCCGAGCCGCTGCAGATGCCGATCCGCCATCTGGTGCTGGAGCCGCACGCGCCATGGTCGTGGCTGGCGCCGCGCCTCACGCTCGGTGGCCAGCTCGCCCTGCCCGCCAGCCAGCGCGAACTGTTTGCGCCGCCGTGGCCCAGCGTGGCGATCGGTTGCGGTCGCGCGGCGGCGCTGTTCACCCGCCTGCTGCGTCGCCTGTCCGATCGTCAGTGCTACACCGTGCAGATCCTCGATCCGCGCATCGATCCGGCCCATTGGGATACGGTGATCGCGCCACAACACGACCGCATCGACGGCGCCAACGTGCTGCAACCGCTCGGCTCGCTGAATTCGGTGGACGATGCCTGGCTGGCCGACGGCCGCGAATCCTGCCCCAGCTTCGCCGAGCTGCCGCAGCCGCGCGTCGGCGTGCTGCTCGGCGGTCCGCGTCAGGGCATCGCGCTGGATGCCGAGTACGCCCGCCAACTGGCCGCACGCCTGCTGGAACGCCAGCGTCTCAAAGGCGGCAGCTTGCTGGTGCTGGCCTCGCGACGCACCTCGCCGGCGCTGATCGAGGTTTTTCGCCATGCCCTGAAAGGCGTGGCCGGCATGTTCTGGGCCGGTCGCGACGATGGCCGCAACCCGTATCCCGGCGTACTCGGCTGGGCCGATCGTCTCGTCGTCACGCCCGATTCGGTCAACATGCTCAGCGAGGCCTGCGCGGTCGGCTGCCCGGTGCAGACCTTCGTCACCGCGCCGCTGCCGGCGAAGATCGCGCGGTTTCATCAGGCATTGCGCGACGCCGGACGCTTGCACGATCTCGACAGCACGGCCACCGGTTCGTCTGTGCCGCTGCGCGAGACCACCAGCATCGCCGCCGAATTGCGCATGCGCATCCAGCAGCGGCAATCCCAGTCCGCCTCGAGCTGAACCCGCGGCGCCCGATCGGCAGCGAGAAACTTCCGCTCAGCCGAACGTGAATCCCAGCACGGCGGTAATCTCGCGCACGCTGCCGCACAGCTGTTCAAGTTCCGCATCGCGCGGCGCGACGCGCGGGCGCAGATCCAGCGTGCAGGCCAGCGCGCGTTGCAGCAGGTCGGCATGTGCCACGGTCAGGATCGCGGCCTGATCGGCATCGAGCCAACCGGCCGTGCGACAAGCTTCGATCAGGCCGGCGTTCGCGGTGACACCAAGCAGGTCCGGTCGCTGCGTCGCATGCGCCAGCACCAAGCCCTGCAGCGCGAATTCGATATCGAGCAGACCGCCGTGGCCCTGCTTGAGATCGAGCTGGCGCGCCTCGGAGCGGTCACGCTCGGCGCGCCAGCGTTGCCGCATGCTGCTGACGTCGGTCAGCACTGCGGAGAGTTCGCGCGGCACGGCCAGAATCTCACGCCGCACGTCGGCCAGCTCGCGGTTGAGTGCCGCATCGCCGGCCACCGGGCGCGCACGCAGCAAGGCCTGGTGCTCCCACGTCCACGCACGACTTTTCTGGTACGCGACAAACGCATCCAGGCTGCTGACCAGCAAGCCCTTGGAACCGTCGGGACGCAGTCGCGTATCGACCTCGTACAGACGGCCACCGCGGGTCAACAGGGTGAGCCAGTTCATTACCCGCTGGGCCAACCGCTGATACCAGCGCGAACCTTCAATCGGGCGCGCGCCGTCGCTTAACGCCTGCGCACGGCGACCATCGAAGACGAACACCAGATCCAGATCCGAGGCGAAGCCCAGCTCCTCGCCGCCCAGGCTGCCGTAACCGAGCACGCCGAAACCGGAACCCTCGCCGGGCAAGCGTCCGTGTTGGGCGATCAGCTCGCGTTCGGCCAGCGCCAGCACCGCACCCACCACCGACTCGGCCAGTGCGGCGAGCCTACGTGAAGTGGCGACCGCATCGGCGCGACCATCGTTGAAGGCGAGCCCTAGCCGGAACGCGGTGGACGCCTTGAACTCGTTGATCCGGTCGAGCTCGGCTTCCGCCTCGCGTTCGTCCAGCGTGGTCAGCACGCGGGCAATCTCGGCCGCGATATCGGCACGCTTGAACGGCAGTTGATCGATGCGTGGATCGAGTACGTCGTCCAGCAACAGCGGTTGTGCGATCACCCGCTCGGCCAGGAACGCACTTTCGCCGAACAGGCGTACCAGCCGCTTGCGTGCGGCCGGCTGTTCTTCCAGCAGCGCCAGATACGACGAACGCCGCGCCACCGCCTGCATCAACCGGCAAAGACGCAGCAGACTCGGAACCGGCGCGGGCGTCCCACGTGCGGCACTGAACAACTGCGGCATCAGATGATCGAGCCGCTCGCGCGAACGCGCGGACATCGCCCGCACCGGTGCGGCCTGCGGCAATTTCAGCAACGCATCAGCAAGTTCGGCACCAGGTACGAAACCGGAGGCTTCCAGCACAGCCGCATCGAGCGATTCGTCACAGGCCCGCTGCCACAACACCATGTCCGCGGCCGGCACGCTGGCCGCGCGACCGCCCTGCGGCATCAGCACGGCGGCAAATTCCTCGCTGACGATGGCGCGGTGTTTTGCCAGTGCCGTATCCAGCGTGTCCCAGTCGGGGTAGTCCAGGCTCAGCGCGATGCGCTCGCGGCTCAAAGCATCGTCGGGAATGTCGTGGGTCTGCGCATCGCGCAACATCTGCACGCGGTTTTCGACCCGGCGCAGCAACACGTAGGCCTCGCGCAACATCCGTGCGCGCGCGGCGGCAATGTGCCCGCGCGCCTCGCACGCAGTCAGTGCCGGCAACAGCCCGCGCACGCGCAGGCTGGGTTCGCGACCGCCGCGAATCAATTGGGTCAGCTGCACGATGAACTCGATTTCGCGGATGCCGCCGGGACCGAGCTTGAGGTTGTCGGCCAGATCCTTGCGCGCCACCTCCGCATCGATCAACGCCTTCATCTCGCGCAGGCCGGCGAACGCGGTGTAATCGAGGTACTTGCGGTAGACGAACGGCCGCAACAGTTCCTGCAGCTGCTTGCCGGCGGCGCGATCGCCCGCCACCGGCCGCGCCTTGATCCAGGCATAACGTTCCCAGTCACGACCCTCGCTCTGGTAGTACTGCTCCATCGCGGCAAACGACAGCGCCAGCCGACCGGCATTGCCGAACGGACGCAGGCGCAGGTCGACCCGCGCGCAGATGCCGTCCATGGTCGGCTCGTTCAACAGCCGCACCAGCTGGCGGCCAAGCCGGATGAAATATTCGCTGTTGTCGAGCGGACGAGCGCCGTCGGTCTGGCCGCCGTGCGGATAGGCCAGTACTAGATCGATGTCGGAGGAAAAATTCAGTTCGCTGCCACCGAGCTTGCCGAAGCCGATCACCAGCAGGCGTTGCCGCACGCCGTCGTGATTGCGGCTGTGGCCGTAACGCGTCGCCAACGCGTGTTCGGACCAGCCCAGTGCCACGTCCAGCAAGGCTTCGTACAGCACGCTGGTGGCGGACAACGTTTCCGGCAACTCGTCCAGCCCGTTCACATCACGAAACACCAGCCGCAGTGCCTCGGCGTGACGGAAGCGGCGCAGCGCGACCATGCAGGCGGCTTCGTCGTCAGGCAGTTTCAGCGCGTCGATGCGCGCGCTGGCATCGCTGCCGGAACGCAGCCGTTCCAGCCCCTGCGGCGCCAGCAGCTGCGGCTGGCGACACCACACGTCGAACGCGAAGTCACTGGCCAGCAGGGTACGCCGGATCCGTTCGGCCACGCCGGCGTCGTCGTGCAGCGGCACACCAGCGGCGCGGCAGCGGGCAGCAAGGTCGCCGTAGCGGTCGTCGATCAGCGCACGCAGCGCGGGAGATTCATGGGCAGGCATCGGACCATTGTGCCGTAAAGGACAGCTGACCGACCCGAGCTGGCATGCGCCATGAAGCTCGGTGCACCGACTCCGCCCAGGCGCGTTGATTAACCCGCGGACAAGCCCGAAACTCGCCGTTCGCCGCCTACACGCTGTTCATCTGCATCCCATTACATTCACGTGTCCATCCCATGACAGAAACTGCAGGACGGCCATGCCTCTGAGCCCCGCAAATCCGCCCGGCCGTTGGCACACACTGGCTCCACGTACTGCCTTGGTACTGCTGCTGGCACTGGCGTTCGTGCTGCTGACCGGCGTGGTGGATGGCGGCATGGGCGTCACTCCGTTGCGACTGCTCGATCAACCACGTTTCCCGCTGGCGAATGCGTGGCCCGGCCTGCTGCTGGCCGGCCTGCTGCTGGTGCTCAGCCGCCGGGTGCTGTTGTCGTTCGGGCTGGCGTTCCTGCTGCAAGGCTTGGTATACGGCGTCAACGTGTTGAAGGTGGCGAACCTCGGCACGCCGTTGCTGCCGGACGATTTCCGCATGGTCGGCCAGCTGCGCAAGGGCGGCATGCATCTGCTCGCCGGCTACCTGCCGCACAGTCCGTGGCCGTATCTGGGACTGCTGGCCGGGGTGGCCCTGATCGTCGCGATGTGGCACTTTGAGCCGCCGCTGTTCCCGCGGCGTACGCGCGGCAAACGGTTGTTCGCCGGTGGCGTTTTGACGCTTGTACTGATCAGCCTGCTGGCCGGCCTGCCCGCCTGGGGGAAAATCTACAACGGTCAGGTGCTGTGGCTGGAACCATGGTCGGCCTCGTCCACCAGCACGCATTCCGGCCTGCTCAGTTCGCTGATGATGTTTCGTCTGCAATACAGTCACGGCAAGCACAAGCCGGATCGCGTGGCCGCCACGCAATTGATCGAGCAGTCTGCGGCATCGCTGCAACAGTCCATGCAGATGCCGACGGCAAGCAGTCCGTTGCCCGACATCGTGGTGGTGCAGAGCGAATCGTTCTTCGATCCCGCCATCATGCGTGGCTACGAAACCAGCAACTTCGCGCCGAACCTGCGTCGCCTGGCTGCGCACGGCATCAGCGGCAAGCTGCATGTGCCGACCTTCGGCGGCGGCACCATCCGCACCGAATTCGAGGTGCTCACCGGGCTGTCGCTGCGCTACTTCGACAACCTGCAGTTTCCCTATCTGCAGATGAGTCACAAAGCCGTGCCCAGCCTGATGCACACGCTCAAGCGGCATGGCTACGAAACCATCGCACTGCACGGCAACGACCCGGCGTTCTGGAATCGCACCACCGCGTTCAAGTCGCTCGGCTTCGATCGCTTCGTGTCGCAGTCATCGTTCCCCGCCAATGCAGCGATGGACGGTAAATACATGGCCGACAGCGCGATGACCGACGAGATCATGCGCCAACTGAAGGATACCGGGCCGTCGCAATTCATCTTCGCCATCAGCATCGAGGCGCATGGCCCGTACGATGTCGAGCCTGCCAATGTCGCCGAACGCGATGCCATTCCCGTGCCCGACGGCATCACCGGCATGGACAAGCAAGAACTGCAGACCTACCTCTACCATCTGCAACATGCCGACGCCGAACTCGGTCGGTTGGTCGCATGGCTGGCCCAGCGCCATCGACCGAGCCTGGTGCTGTTCTATGGCGATCATCTGCCGGCACTGAGCAACAGTTATCAGATCACCGGCTTCATCGACGACAAGGACATGCTGTCGCAAGCCGGCACTTGGCTGCTGGTCGATCCGCACCAGCAGGGTCAGTCCGCGCAGGAGGACACCGCCGCATGGCTGCTGCCCGGCAAGCTGCTGGAACAGGCCGGCATCCACGATGATGCCTATTTCGCGCTGACCGGACTGATCGGCCCACAGCTCGCCGCACTGACCGCGGCCCCCGGCGCACCACCGCCTGACGAGGGCAGCGAGCAGCAGAGTGTTGACCAGGCCATGGCCAGCATCGATCAGCTGCGCATGGACGGCAAACTCGACAAACTCCTGCCAAAGCCCACCTCGCCGCCCAACGGCGGCACGGCCCACAACAGCGTCGAGCCGGCGCAACCACGAACGGCAACCGCGCTGCCGCGATGAACATGGCGGACGCCCAGACGTCCACCATGCATGCGCCTAGTGAAAGCCACGTTATCGCCACATAAGGATTCTGAGTGGCGATTCAGCGAGCTGTCTGCCAACTGAAGTGGGGACAAGCACGTTCATGTCGCAGTGGGGTGCTGACGCCTAGCGTCCATGCAGCGTTGGAGCCGGGTGCTTCAGCGCACCCCTCTCATCCGAAGGAAACATGTCATGCACAAGACCATGCTTGCCGCCCTCATCGTTGCCACCAGTGCGCTCAGCATTCCTGCCTTCGCCCAGGTCAACCTCGGTGGCGCTGCACACGTCGGCGCCGGCGTGAATGCCGGTGCGGCTGTGCCCAACGCCATGCATGCGGTCGATCAGACCGGCGCCCAGACCACACAGACTCTGCATCGTGCCGAGCACAAGACGAAGCACATGACGCACAAGACCGTCGACACGACCCGTTCCACTATCAACAACAGTGGTAGCGCCAATGCCGGCGTGAATGCCGGCGGCTCGGCCGGAGCTGGCGCAGGCGATACGCATGCCGACGCAAACGCCAATGTCGATGCCGGCGCAGGCATCGATACCGCCAACACCGCTGGCAAGGCTGGTGCAGCCGGTCAAGGCGTGGGTGGCGATGTACGCGACGCCGCACACTCGGCCATCCAGTCCACCGACCGCACCGCCGGCTCGGTCGGCGATGCCGTCAAGCAGACCGCCACCAGTCAATCGGTCGGCGCCGATGCCAAGGTGGATGCCAAGGCGGCTACGAACGGGCACTGATCTTCAATAGTTGGTCCGCGCAAGACCAGGCCTCGTGAGGAAACTCACGAGGCCTTTTGCTGAGTAGAAGGCATGCGCACGAACCTTCCACCGCGCAACGGTAAGCGGTAGCTGATGCACAAGACCAGGCATCGAGCTGGCCTTATTCTTTGGGCATGCCTGGTACACCTTCCTCACTCAAGTGGCTGATCAATAAGCAGACGCGATTTGCAGGTCAGATACTTCAGAAACAGGATCAGTTGATCCAGCTGCGCGAACAGATGGCCGTCTGCAAGAAAGAGATTGCTGGGCTACAGGCCAAGCAGCTGCAAATTGAGGCTGTCATGCGGATGCATGAGATCAAGCTCAATGCGCAGGAGCTGCGGCCGATCCGTCCTCATTCCCACCTATCCTTGCTTGGCCATGGCGGACTTACTCGCCTGATCTATGCGACATTGCGAGGATCTGAAAACGGTACGGCCACCACGAGGGACTTCGTGGCGGCCGTATCGGATGCATTGCCTGTCTGTTTAGACCCAGATCAGATGGAACGGGTGAAAGTGCGTGTCCGGGTAAGGCTCTGCATCATGGCGCAACGCGGAATGCTTACGAGGTCCCCTAACCGGGGGCCTTGCGAGCCGTGCTCCTGGCATCTTGCCACGGAGCGTCCACGGAACCCATGACGATCTCTGGACGCGGCTGCCGCAAGTGACGACGGCGATTCCCGCCGTGATAGCCGCGCCAATAACGAGAGTAGCCAGGGGCCAACAACCATGAGGCGAGTTGTTTGACCTTCTCGCGCTGAGTTCTCCTGCGATACGTCTCGCGCCAAGCATATTCATGTACATAGAAGGCCATGTACATTGGGCGAAAGCCGTGATGCACGCCGTACTCGCCCCTTCGAACCCGAGAAAAGAAACTCTCTGCGAGGTTTTCGTTGACGCCCTCGGGCGTTGAATACTCCACACTGTGATTGACAACAAAGTGTTCGAAGCAGCTACCCAGCTTGTTGTAGGCTGGATTTTCGTCGGTGAAGACCCTTGAACCCGGCTCGATATACTGCTGCGCCAGTGTCATCACATCGCTAGCGTTTTCCGAGCGGCACATGGCGACAACGACACGTCTGGCTCCTCCCAGCTGGGAATCGACCTCGACCATCGCGATCGCGACACGCTTGTTCTTTGCGCGCCGTTGATTACCTTTCGATTGAGGGTTGATCGAGCGGAGACGGCGCTTGACCTCGGTGGTTCCATGTACCGCAAGGACTGAGCCAGAAGTCGCCTTCATGCGCCGATTCGAGCGCCGGAACTTGCCACACACATGAATGCCGTCTACATGGATAGTGCCCGAAAGCTTCAACTGGCCTGGGCTGTCGGTGTTGTCCATGATGGCCTCGCGGATCTTCATGAGGTTTTGCTGGGAGCACTTTTCGACCATGCAGACCGCGTTGGACGTCGCGACTAACGTGCTGCCTTTGGGTGATGCTTCGGCGTGTATGAGGAGGCGAATGATCTTCCGGAAGGAGATCTTGTGGCTGTCGAACCGCGTCCCGCTGGTCACACTGAATGTATGACTGCAGCCAACATGCCTGCACCGCCACTGCCGACGTGAAGCAATGCGATAGTGACGATCCAGAACGCCGCAGCTGGGGCAGATTTGCTGACCTGGTGATAGCCACCGAAATTCAGCGAGCATCTGCTCGGCCTCATCCTCGGTGAAATACTGCGCTTCACGCGCGAAATCGCGGCGCGAAGCGCCGCGCACGGAATTACAACTCTTCTTAGCCATAGTGGGTTGCCTCTGGGCCACCTGGCTTCGAAGAGGCAAGACCTCTCCTTCCAGCCAGACAGCTAGTTCAGGTTTCCGGGCAAGGCCTTCCTAACACGCCGCTGGCGTATTGACATTGGATCATGGGAAGGTCACGATCGCGCTGCAGTCCTTGAACAGCTGCGCTTTTTCGAAGCCCGTAACCTTGCCAGAGGTGCGGGCTTCGTCGTTTTTGGCCGGGATGGTTTTGTTGCGTTGTTTCGACTCACTGGGTCGTGTAGCACCTCTTCGATAGAACGCTATGGCATCAGCCGGATACCGCGGTAGCAAGTAGATTCAAGGCACCTATAGCCTTCGCGTCTGAACTATCAGTTGAGCAGCGACCAGCGATTAAGATCGACTCGCGGAACTTAGCGGAACTCGTCTATAGCCACTGCGCAATTGCTCTTGGCATCCAAATCCTCTAAGTAGGTGGCGACTGCGCGCGCAGTAGCGAGCCACCCTCGTCTTCCCGGGATCTGGAACATGGGTAGCCCGAGCGCACCACGCAAACGCGCTTTTTGTATCGCCTGGACACTCGGGTACCGGAGCACGCCGGCCAGGTCGGCCAAACTCAATAGTTCGCCATATCGAGCCTTCAGGGCAGATTCCCGCGTTTGATCTATACCGAAGTGCTGATGAGCTTCGTGCTTCATAGCCTTGATACCGCTCGATCCTGTTCTGTCCTTTGCAGTATCGTTCAGCCTGACGCCGCCGTGGGCTGTCAAGTTCTGGCCGGCATTCGACCTCAAAGTTGACCGATGCAAGAAATCCTTCTTGAGCTGCTTGGCAAACCTTCGGGCAAGCCCTCATCGAGGCAATCGGCCTGGCGGCGACTTCGTGGAGCGGTATGGCTAGACCACGCACACTGGATTAGTGGCATGGAACTCAAAGCCTTCGCCGAGCGCTTTGTCCATCGAGGCCGAACGGAATCCAATTTGGTGACCAAGTGGAAGGCGGGGAGCACGCTTCCATCACGCTCCTCGGCAGTCATGCTCGAAAAGCACCTGCCCAGTACGCTGCATATGTTTGATCTCCCCCTATACGAACTTCTTGGCGATCGGGCGCTGCCTGCGCACCAAGTCGAAGACGTGATCACATCGCTTCGACAGAAGGTCGATATGGGTTGGGAATGGCGCTTCCCTGGTTCCCCGAGCGGCTACTACAACGCTCTTCCAAATGACTCATCGGCGCTTGCTTCGCGCGGCGACCTATGGGGATTTATCGCCATCGTCGCGCTGGTCCGGCAGGCGGAAATACAGGGCGACGAGCTGTCGCATCTGCTGCTTAGCATGGACATGTACCGAGCGCTTCCCGCAGCTCTAAAGCTTCCATGGATCGCCCCATCGACCGAGCTCCTCCAGGAGTGTGTGAACAGCGTACGTCGGCGAATGCCGATCTCCGCGGTCATGTACGACATTGACTGGCCCGTAATTGCTCGTCACGTGGCAGACCCAAATTATGAGCCGGGCTATGAGCGTCGGATTGATCCCGCTACGCGGAAAACGATCGAGTTCGAAGACCCGATCTTGGAGGCTAGGCTCATTCGAGGAAACCAGGCGCGGGCACAACGATGATCGAAGGAACCACCAAAAAGATCGCGGATATGCGCGCACCAACTAGTGATAGTGGAGTCCAGGCAGCGCCCCGGTCAGGCCGACCAGCGCTCCGCGTTAGCCCCTTACAGTCGCGAGGTCGTGCATGGGGACTTGGCTTCGCTGCCGTCGATCACTTCCACTCCCCAGCCGGGCAACGTACGCACCATTCGTCCCTGTTCGTCCTCGCCCTCATAGCCGCCTTCCGCGAACATTTTGGCCACGAACGCCTCGTTCACGTAAGGCTCTAAGAAGTCGCACATACCCGCGCGGGCTTCGTCCTCGTCGTCATAACCACCAGCGCGCAGGATAAATTCACCATCAGCTTCGATCACAAATCCCCATTGCCCATTGGGTACTTGGTAGAGTCTGCCGTCGTACTCGGGAGGCGGAATCACGGCAGTGTCGAATTTGTCGATATTCATGGCCGTCTCCAACAGGATATGCAAGGTGTTGCGCGTAACAATCATGACGTAAGAGGCAATGTTCCGCCTACCAAGATAGGGCAAATGCGGCGAAAAAGTCCGTTGATGTGATAAAAATTAGATGCTGGCAACGCCCGTCGGCCAGCAATCGGCAAGCCGCCTTCGTGCGTTAATCAATATCAGCGCAGTGTTCAGGCGTGACCGGAATCCGTAGCGGGAGCTAAACTTCAAACAAAGTATTGAGCTTCATCGCAGTCGTTCTGAGCAACCGTTGTTGATTGTCAATGCACACCGTGCAACCTATATGTTTGGTGGGCACATCTGGAGCTGCCACCCGGACTTGCAAAACGGAACCACTCGATACGGCGCTTCGATTGCCGCCGAAACCTGCACCGACTGGCCCCGAAAGATTCACGGCGGGATCGTCGCTATTGGGTAGCTGCCGAGAGAACCAATACGCGATGAAGATCGTCCTTGTGGATTTCGGTGGAAGATCAAACTTCTCCACGAATCGTGGTCTGATCGAGCCGTCGACTTGCGGAGCGTTTAGTATGTGCACAACGCAATCGAGCAGGTGCCTACTTGACCGGTTTGTCACCGTTACGGAGGCATTGTAGCCGCGGGCTGTATTGTTGCATACGAAATCTGGGGATCTCAGGTTGTTCCTAATGCCCAGTGCCAAAGGACGAAGCTCGCGATAGGCCTTGAAGTGGGAGACAAAAGCCAAATTGACGGCGAATGCTATCGCCACACCGACGGAAAAACAGATCGCCGCGTAAAATAGAACTTGGCTCCAACCCTGTCCAGCGCTGACTGAAAACCCTAGCTTTTGACCGACGTAGGCAAGCGCAGCCACGTTTACGATCGTGGCCCAGCCGAAAGCGGCGCTCAGCGCATCCCTAGCGGCAATTCCAAACCATAGGCCGCCAAAGGCACCCAAGAAATCGATGCGCGCCCAGATTCTATTTGCATCCATTGCAGGCCCCTCCCTCGAATTCAAGAGCAAGCTTAGTAGCACACGGTGTTCAAATCGCCGACACCGGTTGATCTCAGGCTTGGAAGAGCTACTCTCGTCACGGCATATTCGCCGCGCAAAATCGGCTACAAAACCATGGCCGGATGCGCCCTTGGTAACCCAGCGAAGCGAATCAGTAGGGTACTGCCGTTTTGATCGAAAGCGGGCCTAACAAAATTGCCAGCGATATCGCCTGTCACGTGTAGGCCCATAGCAGCAACGGCTCAAGCGTCGTCACGAATTTGTCTAGCTCACTGTGGGTAGGCTGATAGCTGCCATGTGCGATGTTATTGAGCAAAATGATCGCCATTTGCTGCCCGCCTACAGCGCTTTGCACGCACTTAATTACACGATGATCAAGTTTTGTATCGAAAACGCCGTTACCGTTCGTATGAAGATAGTTGAGTACCTTCTTAATACCCTGATCCGCGACCCGAGCATAGTGAACAGAAAAGTCGCGTCTTAGACGCTCCAGCACGCCAAGTTCCACAACTATGCGTAAGCACAGAGCGGCGGCGACATCACGTCGCCAGTTATATTGATAAAGCGCTTCGTTGATGATTGTTTTAAGACCGTGGGATGAGGCTGTGTCATGTAGCCGCTTGAGCGTCGAGACAAATGGGCCATCTTGCGGCTTCTTGCTCGGCCTTTCCGGTCCTGGAACTGGCGGCGCTCCTGTTCCTGGCGGTGAATTCTGGCTGCCAGGTGCTTCAGCAGGATTCTCCTTTCCACTTCCCACATTCCCGTCGGTTTTCGTAGGATCCTTAGACTTTGAAGCTGGACTGGATTTACCTTTCGTTACTGCTTCAAAAGCTGCCTCATCCGCAACCTTGGTGACTTTGTCGTTATCAGTCCGATACGACTCAGCTTGCTTGATCAAAGCCGCCACGTTCGGATCAGCGCGCAACTGCTGCACAAAAGCCTGCTCGTCGATTAGAAAACCATCCTTAGTGTAGGTAACAGGCAGTCCATCCATATGGAGTTCACCAAAAACACGCTGGCGGGCGTACTTATTTGAGGTACCAAATAGGGTCTGGGGTAAGTATGGCTTCTTCGTGGTGCCGACAATTACCCGTTCATTGCGATAAAGAACCAGTCCGGGATTATCTTTGTAGCTGCCTGTCTCCAGTAAGCTGATATGACCGGTAATGCGGCGACCTTGAAAATCCATGCTGATGGGGACAGTCCACGTGCGATCTTCACCAATCGCATAGGTCACCTTTCCTACCAGGCGATGTACAGGTGCAAAAAGGACCTTGCGTGCAGGGGGCAAGTACTGCAACGCATGAGGCGTTTCGTTGAGGTAAGCAGTCAGGACGAGTCGGGGTGAATCGCCTGCAGTAAATCTCTGATAGAGCTCTCGAAGTAGATCGCACACATGTTTGTATTTGTGTGTGTCTAATATCTGACGCAAATTGCTTAAAGTGATCGTGGTGCCACTAGGGGATCCCTGTTTGGCAGTATGCTCATGAACTTTAAGGGTGTCCTTGCCACTATCCAGCAAGTCGTCGAGATCAAAAGCGAAGTCATACCGCTTGGCCTCGCCGACGGGTATCGTGGCAAGCCGCCATGCGTCACTAAACCAGACCGCCGCCGCTTTCATGCCTATGCCGAATTCGCTCAGACCTCGACCACCATGCCCGCGGGCCGGCTTAAGTGCATCGGGGAGGCGCTCCCGACTGATGCCCGGACCATCGTCCTCAATAGTTATACTGTTCCGCAATGTTGCATCGTGGTAATCGGCGGAGTAGACCTTCAATGTTAGGCGAAGCGGATCGCCTTTCTTCTGGCGCTGTTTACAGTGCACCTGGTATGCATGAACAGCGTTATCAACGAACTCGGCTAGCGCATAGGCTGGATCATAGCCTTGATTGCGCAGAAGGCTGTACATCGCCATATCTGGCGCCACATTGACTTCGAACATTTCCCCTTCCTCCTTGAGCTGTTAGCGCAAGAGCAATCTCATGGACAATCCGTGCATTGACGGCATTGCCTAATGCCTTAAACGCTTTAGCGGTATTCTTCGGTAGTGTTGGCAGCGCGTGTAGAGCCTGTAACGCAGCGGCCTCGCGAACTGCAATATAGCGCCGTTGAGAACCAATGATAGGAGTCTGCGTAGGCGTCATGGCGACCAAGGAAGGTGCCAACTCTGGCCGCATGACGCGAATGCCAGATGCCCGGAACTGTAAGGTGTGCTGCCAAATATCCCGCACCGACCTATCACTGCGCCATTCGAGTTTTTGCCAACTATTGTGTTCCCCCCGGATATCGCGCTTCCAGTTGTCGTAGAACTCGGGGTTTGTTGCATAAACCGCGCGCGAATATTCAATAGATGGGAGCAACCATTGCGGAGGGCGACCATCGGGACGATCAGAGACGTAGTGAGGCAACATCGTTTGCGCTTCAACGCGTGATGCTGCATCGTCGAGTTTGTCACCAAAGGCGCCGCGACATGCTCGCCATCCGCGATAGGGAAGACCGTCCAATGGATAGGTTGCACCAAGCTCCGGAGCCAACAAAGTTACGTGGGAGAACACTTCCAATCGCTCCAAGAGTCGATTCCAGTGTTCCAACACTGCAAGTTTTGCTGGTTCAACAGGGCGATGGTCTGCCGTGGTGCGCCTGATAAAGCGCGACAGTGGTGTGACGGGCTGTGGTTGTCCTTCAGGCCATACGAAATGGTCTAAACCAGTTCGCGAGGCTACTACGAAAAGTCGCAGCCGCTGTTGCGGAAAACCAAACTGCATGGGCGAATATATGCGGTGTTGCAGCTCATAGCCGAGTCGGCCAAAAGACTTTGTGATGTGGTTCCAGAACTCTCCATCCGCAATTGTGAGCACGTTAGGGACGTTCTCAAGCATCACATATTCCGGGGTGTGATGCGCAATTACACGAAAGACGTCGTCGATCAACTTGCCAGATTCAGGACATGCGGCACCTTTTTTTTTGCCTGCCAGAGAGAAGGGTTGGCATGGAAAGCCGGCACAGAGAATGTCATGTTGCGGGACATCGTTAACGTCAACAAGGCGAATGTCGCCCGTGGGCCGCAAGCCAAAGTTGTTTTCGTAAAGCTGCTGCAGTTCCTCGTCTAACTCGCTGGCAAAGACGCATTCATGCCCGAGGGCCGACAAACCAACATGAAAGCCACCTAGGCCGGCAAAAAAATCAACAAAGCGTTTTGGCCTGCATGCCATTTTTGCGCTCGCCTCCTGTTGCTTCCCCATGAGCTCCCGCCCTAGCCAAAGTGCAGAGACAAGTACAATTGTCTATAAATGTATCGTACGATACAATTTCACTATGACGCAAGCTCGCACCCCTTTAGTCGACACGGCCCAACCTTTTCTTCGGGCCGCCGAGCATTTCAACCACACTTTATTCGAGGGGCAACTGCCACCACATACGGTTAGTCTGCAGCGGCACATGCGCGCTTTGTCGCTCTTCCTGCCGAGCCGCTGGCGAAAGACGACCGGCAGCACGATGCATGAGGTAGCGTTGAATCCCGCGCTATTCGCGGAGCGACCGTTGTTGATGATCCTTCAAGCAATTGTGCAGGGACAATGCCATTTGTGGCAGCACACGTACGGATCACCGAGCCGGGCGGGATACCACAACTCTGAGTGGTCCTCAAAAATGGAGACGCTTGGTTTTACCGTGAGCGTGCCCGGTGCTCCACATCGCAAGACTGGGCAACATGTAATTGTCACTCCTGTCGCGCGAGGGCCATTCGTCGCCTCCTGCGTTGAGTGGATCGAACAAGGATCGGCTATCGACTGGCTCGATCAAGGATTTGTGCCCAGCGAAATAAATGTACTTTCATTGACTGGCGCACACCTACGTGCCGCAACGCGCCGGCATCTTTTGTTGCCGGTGTGCGATGGATTCCAGCGACTGGTTTCCGTGATCAATACCGATCACGCTAAGCGCAAGCGGAAAGTTTGCTACCGCTGCCCCAGATGTCAGACTAGCGTTTGGGGAAAGGAAGGGTTGGCATTGAAATGCCTACAATGCTCTGCAAGGTATGCGGTGGTACCTGCTGCCCTTCGTCGACCACAACGTCAGCATGAGCGAGCTAGTTCGCTGGGATGAACCGTATGGCTGAGATTTCTTCATTTCCACGCATCAACTGCCATTGCTACTTGTCCGATTTGAAGTCGGGTAGCCTCTGCGGACGACACTTGAGGCCCTCAAATCTGGGTGCTGAGCTGCCATAAACACTATTGTGTGCGCCAGCTACCGCTTAGCGCCGCGCAAAAAAAGAAAACCCCGCCGAGGCGGGGTTTTCCGTAGTGCTGCCTGGAAAGGCTGGACTTAGAAGTCCATACCGCCCATGCCGCCCATACCGCCGCCCATGCCACCGCCGCCATGGCCGTGGCCGTCGTCTTTCTTCGGCAGCTCGGCAACGATCGCCTCGGTGGTGATCGCCAGGCCGGCAACCGACGAAGCGTGCTGCAGCGCGGTGCGGGTCACCTTGGTCGGATCCAGGATGCCCATCGCCACCATGTCGCCGAACTCACCGGTCGCGGCGTTGTAGCCGAAGTTGCCGGTGCCTTCCTTGACGCGGTTGACGATGACCGACGGCTCTTCGCCGGCGTTGGACACGATCGCACGCAGCGGCGCTTCCAGCGCGCGACGGGTGATCGCGATGCCCAGGTCCTGATCGGTGTTGTCGCCCTTCAGGCCTTCGACGGCCTTCAGTGCACGGATCAGCGCAACGCCGCCGCCCGGGACCACGCCTTCTTCGACGGCTGCGCGCGTGGCGTGCAGGGCGTCTTCGACGCGGGCCTTCTTTTCCTTCATTTCGATTTCGGTGCCGGCACCGACCTTGATGACCGCAACGCCGCCGGCCAGCTTGGCCACGCGCTCCTGCAGCTTCTCGCGATCGTAGTCGGAGGAGGTCTCCTCGATCTGCGCCTTGATCTGGCCGATGCGCGACTGGATCTTCTCGGCTTCACCGGCACCGTCGATGATCGTGGTGTTTTCCTTGGTGATGACGATGCGCTTGGCACGACCAAGATCGGCGAGCGTGGTCTTCTCCAGCGACAGGCCCACTTCCTCGGACACGACCTGACCGTTGGTCAGCACCGCGATGTCTTCCAGGATCGCCTTGCGACGGTCACCGAAGCCCGGCGCCTTCACGGCGGCGACCTTGACGATGCCGCGGATGGTGTTGACCACCAGGGTGGCCAGCGCCTCGCCTTCGACTTCCTCGGCGACGATCAGCAGCGGCTTGCCAGCCTTGGCAACGGCTTCCAGCACCGGCAGCAGCTCGCGAACGTTGGAGACCTTCTTGTCGTGGATCAGGATGAACGGGTCGTCCAGCTCAACCTGCTGCGAAGCCTGGTTGTTGATGAAGTACGGCGACAGGTAACCGCGATCGAACTGCATGCCCTCGACGACGTCGAGCTCGTTCTCGAGACCCGAGCCTTCCTCGACCGTGATCACGCCTTCCTTGCCGACTTTCTTCATCGCGGTGGCGATGATGTCGCCGATGTTGGTGTCGGAGTTGGCCGAGATCGTACCGACCTGGGCAATTTCCTTGTCATTCGCGGTCGGGTTCGACAGCTTCTTCAGCTCGCCGACGGCAGCCGCAACGGCCTTGTCGATGCCGCGCTTCAGGTCCATCGGGTTGATGCCGGCGGCAACAGCCTTGAGGCCTTCCTGGATGAACGCCTGCGCCAGCACGGTCGCGGTGGTGGTGCCGTCACCGGCGACGTCGGAGGTCTTGGAAGCGGCTTCCTTGACGATCTGCGCGCCGAGGTTCTCGTAACGGTCGGCCAGTTCGATCTCCTTCGCAACGGACACGCCGTCCTTGGTGATCGTGGGGGCGCCGAAGCTCTTCTCGAGCACGACGTTGCGGCCCTTCGGGCCCAGGGTGACCTTGACCGCGTTGGCCAGGGTGTTCACGCCCTTGAGCATGCGGGCGCGGGCGTCTTCGCCGAAACGGACTTCTTTAGCAGCCATAAAATTTTTGCCTCAAAAATTTTGAATAGGAATGGGGTTTGCTTTTCAAGCGGTAGCGCGAAAGATCAGGAACCGGGGAAAGGCAGCGTGCGCGGATATACGCGCTCACGAATCCCGATCAGGCTGATCAGCCTTCGATCACAGCCACGATGTCGTCTTCCTTCAGGAACACCAGATCTTCACCGTCGATCTTGATTTCCTGGCCGGCGTACTTGCCGAACAGCACGGTGTCGCCAGCCTTCAGCGACATCGGGCGCACCTTGCCGTCAGCCATGATCAGGCCGGTGCCGGCGGCGACGACCTTGCCGCGGGTGGGCTTTTCGGTGGCGCTGTCGGGGATGACGATGCCACCGGCGGAGACGCGCTCTTCTTCGAGACGCTTGACGATGACGCGGTCGTGCAACGGACGCAGTGTGCTCATGGACAACTCCAGCTGACTATTGAGGTGGGACAAGGCTTTGAAGACCCGGATCGGCAGTCTTGTTAGCACTCTGAGTAAATGAGTGCCAATTTTACGGGTATGCAACGCCGCTGCAAGAACATTTGAACCAGGGATGGACAGCTAATTGGGTGGACGGGGACGGGTTTCAAGGGCGATCAGCAAAATCACCTCGGCTTTGGCAGCTGTGCCGCGCGCGACTGGCCCGTTTCCCTTTAGGCTTGGCCGATGGCGCCACAGACAAGTCCTGACACCGTCCTGCTCTGCTATTGCAGCTGCCCCGACAGCACCTGCGCGCAGACGATCGCCGAGACGCTGGTCAACGAACGGCTGGCCGCCTGCGTCAACCGGCTGGCCGGCATCCGTTCCACCTATCGTTGGCAAGGCGCCGTGACCACCGACGACGAGGAATTGCTGCTGATCAAGACCACCGCCGGGTGCTTCGACGCGCTGAAAACACGCTTGCTGGCACTGCACCCCTACGAGCTGCCGGAGCTGATCGCCGTACCGGTGGCGTTCGGTCACACCGCTTATCTGGACTGGGTACGGCAAACCGTCGGCGGCTGACGCAGCGGCCGTCCGGCACGCCTGACGACCCACTCACACGGAAAGCGTCGGGCAAGACTGCTGACAGATCCTGTCAGTGCACGGAATTAGCCTGTGTTCTCCGCCACCTTCAAACCGATGCCATGAAAAAGTCCGACGCCGCCGCCCTGTTGCTGCTTGGCGCCTTGTGGGGCGCCTCGTTCCTGTTCATGCGCATGGGTGCCAACCAGTTCGGCGGCATGGCGCTAGCCGGCATGCGCGCCATTGGCGCGGCCATCTGCTCCATCCCCTTGCTGAATTCGCGTGAGCGCCTGGCCGAGCTGCGCACGCACTGGCGGTCGGTGCTCATCGTCGGCATCGCCAACTCGGCGTTGCCGTTCATCCTGTTCTCCTACGCGGCGCAAAGCCTGCCGGCCGGTCTCTCAGCCATCTTCGACGCGATCGCGCCGTTGCTGGTGGCAGCCTCCGGCTGGCTGTGGCTAGGCGAAAGGCTCGACCTTCCCCGTGCCAGCGGCTTGCTGATCGGTCTGGCCGGCGTGGTGTGGCTGATCGGCGGCAGCCTTGGTTTCGGTCATGGCGACAGCTCGGTCGGCTGGGCGATGGCCGCCTGTGTCGGCGCCAATCTCTGCTACACCTTCGGCGCCCATTACAGCCATCGCCGCCTGCAGGTGGTGACACCGATGACCGTGGCGATCGGCAGCCAGTTCGCAGCCGCGCTCCTGCTGCTGCCCTTCACCGTCTGGCTATGGCCGGCGAAAGCGCCCACGGCGCAAGCCTGGTTCGCCATGTTCGGCCTCGCCGCGGCGTGCACCTCGCTCGCTTACGTGCTGTTCTACCGCTTGATGGCGCGCATCGGCTCGACCCGCTCGATGGCTGTGCTGTACCTGATTCCGGTATTCGGCGTGCTATGGGGCGCGCTGTTCCTAGGCGAGACGGTCACCGTCGCCATGGCCGGCGGCTGCGTGGTGATCCTGCTCGGCGTGGCGCTGACCACCGGCATGCTGCGTTTCGGGGCGAATGCCGCCGTTTCCCTTGATCAGGTCGAAAAGGCCTGATCGTAAACAGGCTCTAATGCCGCATATCCGGGCGCCGATCGAAAGCTGGGCCATAATCCGCTTTCACGTCGAAACACGATCCAGAACGCGGAGTTGCAATGCGCTCGATTTTCCACGGCCGCCGGGCCGCGCTGTTGTCGCTTCTGTTCGCCCTGCTGGCGGGCGCGCAGACCGTTCTTGCGCAGGACACCGCCGATCTGCTGCCGGTCACCGAGGCGTACAAGCTCAATGCTGACGCTTCTTCGCCCGGCGTATTGAAGCTGCACTGGACGATCGCGCCGGACTATTACCTCTACCGCGGCCGCATGAAGTTCAAGGGCGCCAACGGAGTGACGCTGGGCGAGGCACAACTGCCCGACGGCGAGAAGCATCACGACGAATACCTGGGCGATGTCGAGACGTACCACCACGGCGTCGATGCCACGCTGCCATACACCGTTGCTGCCGGCACTACGCGACTGAAGTTGAGCGTGCAGTATCAGGGCTGCCACGAGGTCGATCCGAAGATCTGCTACCCGCCGCATACCGAGCAACTGGATCTGCCGTTGCCGACTAACCTTGGCAACACGACCCCACCGGCCAGCAACAATCCGCTTGGCGCCGCGCTCGGGCAACTGGGCAGCCGTACCAACAGCGCGACCGCTGGCATGGACAGTGCGCCGCTGCCGGCCGAACAGGCGTTCCGCTTCGAAGCGCTGGCGCAGAACCCGCATCAGCTGCTGCTGCGCTGGACGATGCCGAAGGGTTACTACCTGTATCGCGATCAGACCTCGCTGAAGCTCAAGGATGCCAACGGTCTCAGCCTGACGCCGGCATGGCCGGCCGGCACCGCACATCATGACGAGCACTACGGCGACGTCACTGTGTACTTCGATCAGGTCGAATTGCCGGTGACGGTCAATGGCGACCTCGCCGGGCGCAAGCAACTGACGCTTGAGGCCAGCTTCCAGGGCTGCCAGGACGGCGGCCTGTGCTATCCGCTGATGACCCGCGCGGCAAGCGTCGATCTCGGCAGCGGTGTCGCCGCTGCCGGCCAGACCATCGAGACAGCACCGGAATTGCCGCCGGCCAGCGCCGGCGAAGGTCCGCTGCAGGTCAGCCTGATCGCCGCATTGCTGCTCGCGCTTGGCGGCGGCCTGGTGTTGAACCTGATGCCATGCGTGCTGCCGGTGCTGTCGATCAAGGCCGTCAGCGTGCTCGAAAGCGGCGAGAACCAAGCCACTGCACGTCGACACGCCCTGTTCTATACCGCCGGTGTGCTGGTCAGCTTTGCCGCGCTGGGCCTGGGCATTCTCGCCTTGCGTTCGGCCGGCCACGCGCTGGGCTGGGGCACGCAACTGCAACAACCGCTCGTGGTCGGCGCACTGGCGCTGGTGATGCTGGCGGTCGGACTGTCAATGTCCGGTGTGGTGCAGTTCGGCGCCGCGCTGGGCAATACCGGTGCCAGCCTGGCCAACCGCTCCGGGCCGGCCGGCGATTTCTTCACCGGCGTACTGGCGGTGGTGGTGGCCAGCCCGTGTACCGCGCCATTCATGGGCAGCGCTTTGGCGTATGCGTTTGCCGCGCCGATGCTGTCCGCGCTGCTGGTGTTCCTGGCATTGGGCATTGGCTTGGCGCTGCCGTTCCTGTTGATCGGTTTCGTACCCGCACTGGCGCGTCTGCTGCCGCGGCCCGGTCGCTGGATGGAAACGCTGAAGCAAGTGCTGGCGTTCCCGATGTACCTCACCGCGGCATGGCTGGTCTGGGTGCTGGCGAACCAGCGCGGCGCCGATGCGGTCGGCCTGGTGCTGGTGGCGATGGTGCTGCTGGCGATGACGCTGTGGTGGTTCGAACGCAGCCGCTCGCGCGGCGTGATCAGCAAGACGCTGGTCGCCATCCTGGCGATCGCCACGCTGGTGCCGATGTATCTGCTCGCCCACGTGCCGGCGCCGTCCAGCGTCGCCGCGAGCGAGGACGGCGTTATCGCTTACAGCCCGGAAAAACTGGCCGAATTGCGCGCCGCCGGCACGCCGGTATTCGTCGACATGACGGCCGACTGGTGCGTCACCTGCAAGGCGAACGAGCACACCGTGCTGAACACCCAGGCGTTCCGCGATCTGCTCCAGCGCACCGGCGCGGTCTACATGAAAGGCGACTGGACCGACGTGAATCCCACCATCAGTGCGTTCCTGCAGCAATACCATTCCCCCGGTGTGCCGCTGTATGTCGTGTTCCCGAAAAACGGTGGCCCAGGCAAGCAGCTGTCGACGGTACTGACATCCTCGCTGGTCGAGCAGGCGCTGACCGAGGCGGCACGCTGATGTTGAGTCGCAGCAACTGGCTGATCCTGGGACTGGCTGTATTGGCCGCCGCCGTGGGTGGTTACGCCGAACATCGCGGCAAGCAGCCAGCAACAACGATGGATTCGGCACTGATCGGCCAGTCGTTGCCCGCACTCATCTTGCCCGACCTCGACGGCAAGTTGCACCGGTTGAGCGATTACCGCGGCCAGCGGGTGCTGCTGAATTTCTGGGCCAGCTGGTGTGGGCCGTGCCTGGAAGAAATGCCGGCACTGAATCAAGTACAGGAAAAGTTCGGCGAACATGCACCGATCGTGATTGGTATTGCGATGGATGAGCCCGCCCATGCGCGCGCCTTTCTGGCCGCACATCCGGTGAATTACCCGATTTTACTGGGCCAACTGACTCCGCCAAGCACCTCGCTGCAGCTTGGCAATTCCCGTGAAATATTGCCATACAGCGTACTTATCGACGCGGATGGGAGCATTTTGGCGACACATGCTGGAACCTTGTCCACTCAGCAACTGGAACAGTGGTTCGAACCGATGCACGCCACGCCCTGATCAAGGGTCGACATACGCCTACGCATGGAAATCCTGCACTTCTCCGGCAAACATCGTCGATCTGCAGTGAACTGGACAACATCCACGACTACGCGCACACTGCGCCGGGTGCCGGAGCCTCCGGACGCAAGCTGGACGATGCCGTGGCGAAGATCCTGGTCCTGCACGGACCCAACCTCAACCTGCTGGGTGTACGCGAGCCGGACATCTACGGCCACGAAACGCTGACTGATATCAATCAGCGGCTGGCCGAACGTGCGCAGGCAGCTGGGCACGAACTGGCCTGGTGCCAGTCCAACGCCGAGCATGAGCTGATCGGCCGCATCCATCAGGGCCGCGACGACCGGACCGCGATGATCCTGATCAACGCCGGCGCCTTCACCCACACCAGCATTGCCCTGCGCGATGCACTGGCCTCGGTGGCGATCCCGTTCATCGAAGTGCACCTGTCCAATGTGTTTGCGCGGGAAGCCTTCCGCCATCACTCGTATCTGTCGGACATCGCGGTCGGTGTGATCTGCGGCTTCGGCGGCGACAGCTACCGGTTGGCGCTGGATGCGGCGATCCAGCGTTTGCAGGCGCCAGCGCCCGGCGCTGCGTGACAACAAAATACGGCCACATGGCCAACCCATTCAATTCCAGCCACCCCGGTGGCATGACTGACAAAGGCTGATCCGATGGATTTGCGCAAAATCAAGAAACTGATTGACCTGCTCGAGGAATCCAACCTCGCCGAACTGGAGATCAAGGAGGGCGAGGAAGTCGTCCGCCTGTCGCGGGTACCGAAGAGCGCTGCGCCGGTCGCCGCCGCGCCCGTGGCTGTGGCGGCCGCACCCGCACCGATCGCGGTCGCCGCACCCGTTGCTGCCGTCGTCGAGACTCCGGTCGCGAACGCGCTGCCGGCCGGCCACGTAGTGAAGGCGCCGATGGTCGGCACGTTCTACGCGTCGGCCACACCGGGCACGCCAGCCTTCGCCAAGGTCGGTCAGCAGGTCAAGGCCGGCGAGACGCTGGGCATCATCGAGGCGATGAAGATGTTCAACCAGATCGAGGCCGACGTGGCCGGCACCGTGCAGGCGATTCTGGTCGAGAACGGCCAGCCGGTGGAATTCGACGAACCCATGTTCGTGATTGCCTGAGGCCGCCCGGATGCTCGAGAAGGTCGTCATCGCCAACCGCGGCGAAATCGCGCTGCGTGTATTGCGCGCCTGCCACAGTCTGGGCATCAAGACTGTGGCGGTGCACTCCACCGTGGACCGCAATCTGAAGCATGTCGGCCTCGCCGACGAGTCGATCTGCATCGGTCCCGGGCCGTCGGTCGACAGCTACCTCAACATCCCGCGCATCATCGCGGCGGCGGAGATCACCGACGCCCAGGCGATCCATCCGGGCTACGGCTTCCTGTCCGAGCGCGCCGACTTCGCCGAGCAGGTGGAGCAGTCCGGCTTCATCTTCATCGGCCCGACCGCTGACGTGATCCGCCTGATGGGTGACAAGGTCGAGGCGATCCGCGCGATGAAGGCCGCTGGCGTACCGTGCGTGCCCGGCTCCGGCGGTCCGCTTGGCGAGGACGTCGATACCAATATCAAGATCGCCCGCGAAATCGGCTACCCGGTGATCATCAAGGCCGCCGGCGGTGGCGGCGGTCGCGGCATGCGCGTAGTGCGTACCGAGGCGCACCTGGGCAATGCCATCACGATGACCAAGGCCGAGGCGAAGGCTGCGTTCGGCAACGAGCAGGTCTACATGGAGAAGTTCCTGGAGAATCCGCGCCACGTGGAGATCCAGGTACTCGCCGACGGCCAAGGCAACGCGATCCATCTCGGCGAACGCGACTGCTCGATGCAGCGCCGCCATCAGAAGGTGGTCGAGGAAGCGCCGGCGCCGGGCATCACCGACGAACAGCGCGCCGCGATCGGCAAGGTCTGCGTCGACGCCTGCATCCGCATCAACTACCGCGGCGCCGGCACGTTCGAGTTCCTGTACGAGAACGGTCGCTTCTACTTCATCGAGATGAACACCCGCATCCAGGTCGAGCACCCGGTGACCGAGCTGATCACCGGCGTCGACCTGGTGCGCGAACAGCTGCTGATCGCCGGCGGCGAAAAGTTGTCGATCAGGCAGGAAGACATCGTCATCCGTGGCCACGCGATCGAGTGCCGCATCAACGCCGAGGATCCGGACACCTTCATGCCGAGTCCCGGCACGGTGAAGCGCTTCGAGGCACCCGGCGGTCCCGGCGTGCGCGTGGACACGCATCTGTACGACGGCTACAAGATTCCGCCGAACTACGATTCGATGATCGGCAAGCTGATCGTGCACGGCCCCGATCGCGAGACCGCGATTGCACGCATGCGTCTGGCGCTGGCCGAGACGGTGATCGAAGGCGTGAAGTGCAACATCCCGCTGCAGCAGCGCATCATGGCCGACGTCGGCTTCCAGCACGGTGGGCAGAACATCCACTATCTGGAAAAGCGGATGGCAGAGCAGAAGGAACACCCCGCCGCCGGTCACTGACCGCCGCGCCGCAAGAACCGTCCGCTGCGCGAGCCATCATTCGCCGCGCAGCGGATGTCGCCTATCGCCACGCCTCACCCACGGACATCGCATGCCCTGGCTCGAACTCTCCCTGATTGTCCGCACCGAGCAGCAGCCCGGCACCGAAGAAGCGCTGGACGATCTCGGCGCCTTGTCGATCACGCTGCAGGACGCCAATGCGGAGACGCCGGATGAGCAGGCGATCTTCGAACCCGGCGTGGGCGAGTTGCCGCTGTGGCCGACGATCACGCTGAACGCGCTGTTCGATGCCGGCACCGACCGTCGTGGCCTCACCGAAGCACTCGGCGAACTGCTGCCGTGGCTGGAACCGGATCAGCTGACGTTCCGCGACATCGCCGACCAGGACTGGGAGCGCGCATGGATGGATCAGTTCAAGCCAATGCCATTCGGGCGCCGATTGTGGATCTATCCGTGGAACATCGAACCACCCACCGATGAGAACCTCGTGGTGGTCCGGCTCGATCCCGGCCTCGCATTCGGCAGCGGCACCCACCCGACCACCGCGCTGTGCCTGGAATGGCTGGACGGCCTGGATTTGGCCGGCAAGACACTGACCGACTTCGGTTGCGGCTCCGGCATCCTGGCGATCGCCGCATTGAAGCTTGGCGCAGCCAGCGCGGTCGGCGTCGACAACGATCCGCAGGCACTCACCGCTTCCATCGACAACGCCGAACGCAACGGCGTGGCGGATCGCCTTGCCGTGTACCTGCCCGAAGACGTTGTTGTCGAGCAAGCCGACGTATTCATCGCCAATATCCTCGCCGGCCCACTCGGCGAACTCGCGCCGACGTTCGCCGCCGCCGCAAAGCCCGGCGCACCGTTCGCGATCTCCGGCATCCTGATTGGCCAGCAGGACGAACTGCTGCAGCGTTACGCCGAATGGTTCGACGACCTGCGTGTGGATACGCGCGAAGACTGGGTCCGCATCAGCGGTCGCCGCCGCGGCTGAGACTGCCCGCCGGCTTGTCGGCGCGATCACCCTGCTAAGCTTGCCGGACACCGATTCAAAACGGCCTGCATGTATACACAATGCCCCGAATGCCTGTCCGTGTTTTCGCTGGATGCGCAGACGCTCGCGAAGGCGCACGGCCACGTCGTGTGCGGACATTGCGAGGCCAGCTTCGACAGCGTCGCCACGCTCACCGAACAGCTGCCACCTGAACCGTTCATCGAAATGGCGGTGAACGAGCCGGCGCTCGAACCGCCGCGCCTCGATCTGGTGGTCTATCGACCGCGACCCGCTCCCGCGGCTGTCGTCCAGGACGAGGCCGTCGTGGCAGCGACACCGGCCACCGAAGATTTCTCGCAGCTGGTGTTCGCACCGCGCTTTGCCCGCGAGCCACGGGCGAAACAGCCCAGGCGATCACGCCAGCGTGAGCCTCGCCGCCGCCTGCGCTCGTCCGGCGAGCGACGCTGGCCGTGGCTTGTCGCGTGCGTGCTGCTGATGCTGCTGCTCGCCATCCAGCTGGCTTGGGCCGAGCGCGACCCGCTGATCCGCAATCCCACCGTGGGTGGCTGGCTGCGCAGCAGCTGTGCCGTGCTCGGCTGCGAGGTGCCGCTGGTCGCCGCACCACAGCAGTTGCAACTGCTCGCCAGCAACGTGCAGGCGCATCCCAGTGTTGCCGGTGCACTGATGATCAGCGCCAGCGTGCGTAACGACGCGGTCTTTGCGCAACCGTATCCGATCGTGACGATCACCTTGTCGGACGCACAGGGTCAGCGCATCGCGATGCGCCGACTGCAGCCACGCGAGTACCTCGACGACAGCGCGATTCTGCAGCACGGCCTGGCGCCAGGCGCCAGCGCCGTGCTGCTGCTGGAGCTCGAAGACCCCGGCGACAAGGCGGTGGCGTTTGAATTCAACTTCGAATAGAGCGGCCCTGGTACTTAAAATTATCGGCTGGCACGGGTAGACTCGGTCCCTCGCGCAGAGTGCCGACCAGCATTCGATACACGCCGCGACTTGCAACGTCAGTCATAACCATAGGCAGTGGCCCGCACAGCGGCCGCTTCGTACGTGAGGGAAGATGTCCGTGAATGCCGCAAGACTGCCTGTTGTCGAGGCCGCCATACCGACCTCGTCGCAGAGTGCAGGCTCACATAGCGCCGGCCCTCAGCATGGCGGACCGCACAGCGTGGGATCTTCCAGTGCGCTGAGCGAGTGCGTCAGCCGTACGGTACGTCGCTACCTCGCCGACATCGGCGATACCGAGTGTGCCGAAGGTCTGCACGCGCTGGTGCTGCGCGAAGTCGAGTTGCCCCTGCTGCGCGAAGTGCTGGCCTTCCATGACGGCAACCAGAGCCGTGCGGCGAGTGCACTGGGCATCAACCGCGCCACCTTGCGCAAGAAACTGGCCGCTCACGGCCTGCTGTAATTCTTATCAGGGCCGCCCACCAAGGCCGCCCATCAATCAGACGGCTATAATGAGCGGCTTTCCCCTCCTGGAAACCCGCTCATGTCCACGCCCCAGCTCGTCCCGGTCCGTCGCGCCCTGCTCAGCGTTTCCGACAAGACCGGCCTGATCGATCTGGGCCGCCGTCTCGCCGACAAGGGTATCGAACTGCTTTCCACCGGCGGCAGCGCGAAGGCGCTGCGCGAAGCTGGCATCGCGGTCACCGACGTCGCCGACGTCACCGGCTTTCCCGAGATCATGGACGGCCGCGTCAAGACGCTGCACCCGAAAGTGCACGGCGGCCTGCTCGGTCGGCGCGGCACCGACGACGCGGTGATGGCCGAGCTGGGCATCGCGCCAATCGATTTGCTGGTACTGAATCTGTACCCATTCGAGCAGACTGTGGCGAAGCCTGCCTGCACGCTGGAGGACGCGATCGAAAACATCGACATCGGCGGCCCGGCGATGCTGCGTTCGGCGGCGAAAAACTGGAATGACGTCGGTGTGCTGACCTCGCCCGAGCAGTACGAAAGCGCGCTGGCCGAAATCGAACAGCATGGCGGCCTTAGCCGCACCACCCGCTTCAAGCTCGCCGTCGCCGCATTCAACAACGTCGCCAGCTACGACGGCGCGATCAGCGACTACCTGTCCGGCCTCGAACTCAACGAGACGCAGGACGCCATCACCGCTCATGCCGCCTTCCCGGGCCAGGTCAACGGTCGCTTCGTCAAGCTGATGGACCTGCGCTACGGCGAGAACCCGCACCAGCAAGCCGCGTTCTATCGCGACCTGTATCCGGCGCCCGGCACGCTCGCCACCTTCCGCCAGCTGCAGGGCAAGGAGCTGTCGTTCAACAACATCGCCGACGCCGACGCCGCGTGGGAATGCGTGCGCAGCTTTACCAAGCCGGCCTGCGTGATCGTCAAGCACGCCAACCCGTGCGGAGTCGCGGTGAGTCTGGACGGCATCGGCAAGGCGTACGACCTGGCCTACCAGACCGATCCGACCTCGGCGTTCGGCGGCATCATCGCGTTCAACCGCGAAGTGGACGGCGCCACCGCACGCGCGATCGTCGAGCGCCAGTTTGTCGAGGTAGTGCTGGCACCGGGCTACGCGAATGAGGCGCTGAAGGCGTTCGCCAAGAAGGGTAATGTGCGTGTGCTGGTGATCCCGCTGCCGGACGATGGCAGCCTGCTGCACGCCCATCCCGGCAACAACTCCAAGCGCGTGGGTTCGGGCCTGTTGATCCAGAGCGCCGACCTCGGCATGGTCGGCGCGGAGGATCTGAAGATTGTCACCCGCCGTGCGCCGACCGAAGCGCAGATCCACGATCTGATCTTCGCCTGGAAGGTGGCCAAGTTCGTCAAGAGCAATGCCATCGTCTACGCCCGCGACCGCCAGACCATCGGCATCGGCGCCGGCCAGATGAGCCGCGTCTACAGCGCGAAGATCGCCGGCATCAAGGCCGCCGACGAGAAGCTCGAGGTGCGCGGCTCGGTGATGGCCTCGGATGCGTTCTTCCCGTTCCGCGACGGTATTGATGCGGCCGCCGCGGCCGGCATCAGCGCGGTGATCCAGCCCGGCGGCTCGATGCGCGACAGCGAAGTGATCGCCGCTGCCGACGAGCACGACATGGCGATGGTATTCACTGGGATGCGTCACTTCCGGCATTAATGCCGGGCATATCTATTTCACTTCCGGCTTAATGCCGGAAGTAAATCAGGCAGCGCCGGCACTGAGGCATGCACACTCACGTTCCGTAGAAGCCGCTCGCTCCAGCATCGACATCTTCGCTCCGGAGGCTGCCATGCACTACGAGCTGTATTACTGGACGGGCATCCAGGGTCGCGGCGAATTCGTGCGGCTGGCGCTGGAAGACGCCGGCGCCAGCTACGACGATGTGGCCCGCATACAAGGCGATGACGCCATCGTGCGCTTCCTCGACGGCGCCCATGAGGGTGCGTTGCCCTTCGCGCCACCGTTTCTCAAGGCGGGCAGGCTGGTGATCGCGCAGGTCGCGAACATCCTGCAGTACCTCGGACCGCCACTCGGCCTGGTGCCCGACAGCGAAAGCCGACGGCTGTATGCGCATCAGCTGCAGCTGACCATCAGTGATCTGGTCGCCGAAGTGCACGATGCGCACCACCCGATCGCCAGCAACCTGTACTACGAGGACCAGCGCGTCGAAGCACAACGGCGTGCGGCGGCTCTGCGCGAAACGCGGCTGCCGAAATTCCTGGACTACTTCGAGCAGGTGCTGGAGCGCGGCGGCGGGCTGCATGCCGTGCGTGAACACTCCTACGTCGACCTCTCGCTGTTCCAGCTGATGGCCGGGCTGGAGTATGCGTTCCCCCGCGCGATGCAGCGACTGGAGCGTCAACTGCCCTTGCTGTGCGCGCTGCGCCAGCGGGTCGCCGTGCGGCCACGCATCGCGGCCTATCTCGATTCATCACGCCGATTGCCATTCAACGAAAACGGCATCTTCCGGCATTATCCGGAACTGGATGATCCGCGCTGAACGGTGCAGCTCAGAACAACGCGATCACCATCGCACCGGCCACGATCAGCCCGCCGCCGATCAGCAACGGCAGGCTCGGTTTCTCGCCGAGGAAAAGCAAGGCCAGCACGATCGCGATCGCCACACTGAGCTTGTCGATCGGCGCCACCTTGCTCACCGGCCCCAGCTGCAGCGCGCGGTAGTAGCACAGCCATGACAGGCCGGTGGCGATGCCGGACAGCACCAGGAACAGCCAGCTGTGCCATGGCAGCCCGGTGGGCTTGGCCCATTCCTGGCGCAGGCTGAGGATGCCGGCGGTGACGATCAGGATCACGATGGTGCGAATGAAGGTGGCGAGATTGGAGTTGATGCCGACCACGCCGAGCTTGCCGAACAAGGCCGTCAGCGCCGCGAACAGCGCCGAGCCCAACGCAAACAGCAGCCAGCTTTCACGCAGTTGCATCGCCCTGCCCTCCGTTCGACATCGATACGGTGTCGTCGCGGCGCGGCGGCAGCGACGTTCCAGACGAGGCTCAGTGACTCTCGTCGTCCGGCGTTGCCCCGCTCGAATCCTCGGCGGGCGGCTTGGCCTTGCCCCACTCCAGCACCTTGTACATCACCGGCCCCACTGGCTTCTGGCCGTGCTCGTCGACCACGCGACCCTGGGGATCGACCATGTAGGTCTGCGCGATGCCATTCTTCGGCGTCACCACCACCATGTAGACGCGGCCGTTGCGGCTGTATTCCTGGACGCTGTTGTCGCCTTCCTGACGGACCTTGATCTCCGGCAACGACTTGTCCGGCCCGGCGTGTGCCGTACCGCTGTCCTGCCTCGCCGGCAACGCCTGTGGCTTCAGATCCAGCGGGTGATGCGTCGGCGTGGTGGCGTGGGTCGCGCGGGGTTTGGCGGCAGGCTTGGGCGCCGGCGTCACCGCCTGCACGCCCGGATCATTGATCCCGGGCGGTGGCGGCACATTCGTCGAGGGAGACGACTGCGCGAACACACTGGAGGCGAACAGGACGCTGGCGGCAGCCAGCAAGGCAGCGGTTTTCATGGCGGCAACCTCGATCGGGGAGCTGAGCATACCAGTGCATCGGCCGACCTTCCGTGAAGCGGATTGACGCGTGCGAGAATGGCCCATGCCCAAATTAATCCTGATCGACGGCTCCTCCTACCTGTACCGCGCATTCCATGCGCTGCCACCGCTGAGCAACGCCCACGGCGAGCCGACCGGCGCGCTGTTCGGCGTAGTCAACATGCTGCGCGCCACGCTGAAGGCGAAGCCGGAGTATCTGGCCTTCGTCAGCGACGCCCCCGGCCCAACCTTCCGCGACGCGTTGTACGACCAGTACAAGGCAAACCGCCCGCCGATGCCGGACGACCTGCGCGCGCAGGTCGAGCCGATGCTGGCGATCGTCGGCGCGCTCGGCTTCCCGATCCTGCGCGTACCCGGCGTCGAGGCCGACGACGTGATCGGCACACTGGCCGTGCAGGCGCAGGCGCTTGGCATCGAAGTGCTGGTTTCCACCGGCGACAAGGATATGGCGCAACTGGTCAGTCCGCAGGTCACCCTGATCAACACCATGAGCAACACGGTGATGGACAGCGACGGCGTAATGGAGAAATTCGGCGTGCGACCGGAGCAGATCATCGACTTCCTCGCGCTCACCGGCGACACCGTCGACAACGTGCCGGGCGTGCCCAAGTGCGGGCCCAAGACCGCCGCCAAATGGCTGGCCGAATACCACACCCTGGACGGCGTCATCGCGAACGCCGACAAGGTCGGCGGCAAGATCGGCGAGAGCCTGCGCGAGGCACTGCCACGACTGCCGTTGTCGCGCGAGCTGGTGACGATCAAGACCGATGTGCCGCTGGAGTTCAGCCCCACCGACCTGGCCCAGCGCGACGCCGACACCGCGCAGTTGCGCGAGCTGTATGCCCGCTACGAGTTCAAGGCGGCATTGAAGGATCTGGATGCCGCCGCCGCGACGGGTGGGAGCGACTTCAGTCGCGACGCTCCCGCTCCGGTTGCCGACAAGAGCATCGCGGCTGAAGCCGATCCCACAGGGACATCGGAATTTTCGGCACCCGGCGAATACGAGCTGGTCACCACGCAACCGCAATTCGACGCGTGGCTGGAAAAACTGCGCCACGCACCGCTGATCGCGTTCGACACCGAGACCACCAGCATCGATGCGATGCGCGCGGATATCGTCGGCATCAGCTTCGCGGTGGAAGCAGGCAAGGCCTGTTACATCCCGCTCGGCCATGACTATCCCGGCGTGCCGCAACAGCTCGATCGCGACGAAGTGCTGCGCACGCTGAAACCAATCTTCAAGGATCCGGCCCGACCCAAGCTCGGCCAGCATGCGAAGTACGACATCAACATCCTGTCGAACTACGGCATCGTGGTGCAGGGCCTGAAGCACGATTCGATGCTGGAGTCGTACGTGTGGAACGCCACCGCCACGCGCCACGACATGGACTCGCTGGCGAAGAAGTATCTCGGCTACGAGACGATCAAGTACGAGCAGGTCGCCGGCAAGGGCGCCAAGCAGATTTCGTTCTCGCAGGTGGACCTGGACACCGCCTGCCGCTACGCCGCCGAGGATGCCGACATCACCTTGCGCCTGCACCTCGCGCTGTGGCCCAAGCTTGAGAGCGTGCCGGCGTTACGCAAGGTCTACGAAGACATCGAGATCCCGCTGGTGCCGGTGCTGGCCGGGATGGAGCAGCGCGGCGTGCTGATCGATGGCGACGAGCTGCGCCGGCAGAGCCAGCAGCTGGGCAAGCGCATGCTGGAGCTGCAGCAACAGTCGTACGCGCTGGCCGGCCACGAATTCAACCTCGATTCGCCGAAGCAACTGCAGGCGGTGTTGTTCGACGAGCTCGGTCTGCAGGCGAAACTGAAGACGCCGACCGGCCAGCCGTCGACCAACGAGGAAGCGCTGGAAGCGATCGCCGATACACATGAACTGCCGCGACTGATCCTCGACTATCGCGGCCTCGCCAAGCTGCGCTCGACCTACACCGACAAGCTCTCCAGCATCGTCAATCCGCGCACCGGCCGCGTGCATACCAGCTATCATCAGGGTTCGGTGGCGACCGGGCGGGTCTCCTCGTCCGATCCGAACCTGCAGAATATCCCGGTGCGCACCGAGGAAGGCCGGCGCATCCGCCAGGCGTTCATCGCACCGCCGGGATGGAAAGTGCTCGCCGCGGATTATTCGCAGATCGAGCTGCGCATCATGGCGCACCTGTCCGGCGACGAAGGCCTGCTGCGCGCATTTCATTCCGGCGGCGACGTACATCGCGCCACCGCGGCGGAAGTGTTCGGCGTGCCGCCGGAAGAGATCACCACCAACCAGCGCCGCGCCGCCAAGGCGATCAACTTCGGCCTGATGTACGGCATGAGTGCATTCGGGCTGGCACGCCAGCTCGGCGTCGACCGCGGCGAGGCCAGCGACTACATGGGCCGCTACTTCTCACGCTATCCCGGCGTGCGCGCGTTCATGGATGCGACACGTGAACAGGCGCATCGCGATGGCTACGTCGAAACCATCTTCGGCCGCCGGCTGTATCTGGAAAACCTCACCTCGCGCAACCAGGGCCTGCGCCAGGGCGCCGAGCGCGCCGCCGTGAACGCGCCGATGCAGGGCAGCGCAGCCGACATCATCAAGCGCGCGATGATTGCGGTGGCCGGCTGGCTGAAAGATCGCGACAACGCCCACATGCTGATGCAGGTGCACGATGAACTGGTGTTCGAGGTGCGCGCGGATGCAGTCGACGAAGTGCGCGCCGCGGTGATCGAACGGATGTCCGGCGCCGCGGAACTGGCGGTGCCATTGCTGGTCGATGTGGGTGTGGGTGCCAACTGGGACGAGGCACATTGAGCCGTTCCGGTGCATACCCTCTGCCACAACAACGACTTGGCGGTTAATTTTTCATGAGAATGAATCGTTTTTAAATTTCTTCAAAAATCCTGCAACTTTCTCGACAAATCACGCACTAACAGTACGGATGCACGCAACGGCATCCATGGCTGGCTCACCTCCCTGAGCCGCCACAGACGCGAACCTCTCCCCTGGGTCCCTCGCGTCCGCCCGGCCCCGAAGGTTCCCCCTAACCTTCGGGGCCTTTTTTTGCCTGCAATCTGGCCGGTACCCCCGGCCTGTACTTTTTGTGCACGCCGGCAGCCGGCATACTCGGGCCACATCCATCAAGGGGAAACCTCCATGCGCGCAGGACTGATCATCGTCGGCATCATCTTGCTGGTAGCCGGCATCTGGGTCGTCTCCGGGCACGCCAGTTATCAGGACACCGAGACGCTGCTGCAGGTCGGCACGGCCAAGATCACCGCCACTCACGACAAGGGCGTCCCCCAGTGGATCGGCATCGCCGGCATCGTGGTCGGCGGCCTGCTGGCGGTCGGTGGCTTCATGAAGAAGGGTTGAAGCTTCCGGAAACCGCCGCAGCCGCGGCGGTTTTTCGTTGTGGCCACTACAATGGGTGCGATGGATGTCTCGTACCTGATCGACCCGCTCAACGAAGCACAGCGTGAAGCTGTCTGCGCCCCGCCCGGCCACTACCTGGTGCTGGCCGGCGCCGGCTCCGGCAAGACCCGCGTACTCACCCACCGCATCGGCTGGCTGACCCAGGCCGAACGCGTGCCACCGTGGGCGATCCTCGCCGTCACCTTCACCAACAAGGCGGCCGGCGAAATGCGCGCGCGGCTGGAGGCGCTGATTCCCGGCGGTACCCAAGGGCTCACCGTCGGCACCTTCCACGGCATCGCGCATCGCCTGTTGCGGCGACACTGGCGCGAAGCCGGCCTGCCGGAAACCTTCCAGATCCTCGACTCCGACGATCAGCTGCGGCTGGTCAAGCGCGTGGTCGCCGGGCTGGGCCTGGACGATGCGAAGTATCCACCGCGCCAGGCTTGCTGGCAGATCAACAACTGGAAGGACGAGGGCAAGCGGCCGGACGGCATCGAGCATCGCGACCATCCGGTCACGCACACGTTCGTCAACATCTACAAGGCCTACGAAGACGCATGTCGTCGGGCCGGCCTTGTCGATTTCGGCGAACTGCTGCTGCGCGCGCACGAGTTGTGGTTGAAGAACCCGGCCGTGCTCGAGCACTACCAGCAGCGTTGGCGGCATCTGCTGATCGACGAATTCCAGGACACCAACACGCTGCAGTACGCCTGGATTCGCGTGCTCGCCGGCAGCGCCGGCAAGGTTTTCGCTGTCGGCGACGACGACCAGTCGATCTACGGCTGGCGCGGCGCCAAGGTCGAGAACATGGCGCAGTTCCTGCGCGATTTTCCCGGCGCGCGCACGATCAAGCTGGAACAGAACTACCGCTCCACCTCGACCATCCTGAAGGCCGCCAACAGCGTGATCCAGCGCAACGGCAGCCGTCTCGGCAAGCAACTGTGGACGGCGGGCGAGGACGGCGAACGCATCGCGCTGTACGCCGCGTACAACGAGCAGGACGAAGCGCGCTTCGTGATCGAGCGTATCCGCGAATACATCGCCGAACATGGTGCGGCGAAAGACTGCGCGATCCTGTACCGCTCGAACGCGCAATCGCGCAACTTCGAGGAACAGCTGACCCAGCGCAACATCAAGTATCGCGTCTACGGCGGCCAGCGCTTCTTCGAGCGCGCCGAGGTCAAGGATGCGCTGGCCTATCTGCGCCTCACCGCGAACCGTCACGACGACGCGGCGTTCGAGCGCGCGGTGAACACGCCGCCGCGCGGCATCGGCGACCGTACGCTCGATGCACTGCGCCGGCGCGCGCGCAGCGACAACACCTCGATGTGGGAATCGGCGCTGGTCGAGTTGAGCGGCGGCAGTGAACTCGCCGGCCGCGCGAAGAACGCGGTGAAGGCGTTCTTCGTGCTGATCGACGAGATGGCACGCGCATTCCAGCCACTCACGGCCGAAGACGAAAAGGGCGGCTTGACCCTCGCCGAACAGATCGACCACGCGATCACCCACACCGGCCTGCGCGACTTCTACGAGAAGGACTCGCGTGGCAACGCCGAGTCGCGGGTGGAAAACCTGGACGAGCTGGTCAACGTCGCCAGCCGCTTCGAACGCACCGCCGAGGATATCGACGCCGGCCTCAGCGAGCTGTCCGCGTTCCTGTCGCACGCCACCCTGGAAGCCGGCGAGAACCAGGGCGAGGCCTGGGACGACTGCGTGCAGTTGATGACCCTCCACTCGGCCAAGGGACTGGAGTTTCCGGTGGTGTTCCTGGTCGGCATGGAAGAGGGCCTGTTCCCCAGCCAGCGTTCGGTCGACGACGAAGGCCGGCTGGAAGAGGAGCGCCGGCTCGCCTACGTCGGCATCACCCGCGCCCGCGAAAAACTCATCGTCACCCACGCCGAGTCGCGCCGCATGCACGGCACTGAAATGCTGGCGCGCCCATCGCGCTTCCTTGGTGAAATCCCGGCGGAACTGATCGACGAAGTACGCCCGCGCGTGCAGGTCACCCGACCGATGTACGCCGGACGCCCACGCGAGACCTCGTCATCGCTGGAAGAAACCCTGCCAGTGAAACTCGGCCAGCGGGTCAGCCATCCCAGCTTTGGCGAAGGCGTGGTGCTCAGCGCCGAAGGCAGCGGTGCACACACGCGGTTGCAAGTGAATTTCGAAGGCGCCGGCAGCAAGTGGCTGGTAGCGGCATACGCGAACCTGACACCGCTGTAAGCCGGCGTACGTATTCGTCCGTTTGGCTCCACTCCACGCATGAAACTGCGTGGAGTGGATCTCGGTCGCGACGAGATCAATCAGCGCATTGGCTGTGCCAGCCCGGAACTGACCGAACTCAATCATCATGACCGACCGCAAGATCCTGATCTTCGCGACGGCCACATGAATGCTTGCAACATCCCGACGAAACTCTTGCATAGCCGGCGCGTTCAATCGCTAGTCACTTGTCGCCAGCGAAGAACCATCATGAACCCACCGGCCACCACGCAGGACGCGCCTGAACAAACCCGGCTCGATGAAAACATCTGCGTGCACATCTTCACCGCATCAGCTGCGATGGTGGGTGTCTGCCTGACGGTAGTCGGCATCATTCGCGTGGTGATTTCACAGCATAAATCCGACCTGTTCGCTGACGATCTGCTGGCCGTGAACGCGATGCTTTACCTGATCTCTTCCCTGCTGTCGTACTGGGCCTTGCGCACGCGCAACGTGACCAGGAACTATCGACTCGAACGCACCGCCGACATCATCTTCCTGGTCGCCTTGACGCTGACCGCGGTAAGTGCGGCCTATATCACCTGGGCGATGTCGGTGCATTGAAGCCAGCGCACCCGCTGCATGCGCGCTACTCACGCAAGCGCGGCACCCCATGCTCGTTGCGCTCTTCGATCGCGACCGGACGTGTATCGAGATGACCGGCTCGCTGTTCCGGCGGGAGCTGATCAACCGCATCGCCACGGATCAACGCCAGTGCATTGCGATAACAGCGTTGCGCCTGCTCCGCATTGCCCTGGCCGGCGAAGCTGTCGCCGAGCGCTTCCCACGCACCCGCGCTGGGCACCAGCGCGAGTGAACGCTGGAGATGCTGCTGCGCCTTGCCCCACAACTTCAGTCGCACGCACATGCGACCGAGCGTGAGCAGGAGTACGGCGTCATTCGGATGGCTGTCGTACCAGCCTTCGGCGCGACGCAGGCGCGCCTCGATATCGTTACCGCCGAGCGTGCCGTAGGTTTCGATCAGCAGCGGCGACCATTCGCGGCGCAACGCGGACTCCACTTCATCCATCGCCGGCAGAATCAGGCCGAAGCCAGCCGCGCGGCGCGCATACGCGTCGATCACCGCGGGCACCCGGCGCTGCGCCTTCGGCAGTTGCGACCACAGCGTGTTCAGTGCAGCACCATCCGGCGCGGCATGGATCGTCGCGGTGAGCACCCGTGCTTCCAGTAAAGCGTAGGCACGACTGCCAAGCGCGCCGCTCTTCTGCAGCGGATCGAGCGCTTCGCGGGCACGCCGGATATCGCCGTGCGCCAAGGCCGACAGCGCCAGCTCGCGCCAGCCACCCGGCGTCAACGTGCCCTTGTCGGATTCGGGAATCAGCAAGGCCAACGCCTCGGCAGGCTTGCCATCGCGACGCAGCACACGCGCACGCAACACGCGGGCGGCCTGCGGCGCGGACTGCGATGCCTGGTTCAATGCTTCCAGCGCACGCCCGTGTTCGCCGCGGCGCGAGGCCGCTTCAGCGGCAGCCAGCAGGGCCGGTCCGCGCAAGCTCTCGAGACGTGAAGCACGATTGAGGTCGCGCTCGGCATCGCCGTGGCGACCTTCGATCAACGCGATCAGGCCATCGCCCATGCGCTGCTGACTGAGCCGCCGATGCCGACGCGAGAATGCGCCGAACGGCCAGCGTAGCAGGCGCCACGCGGCGGTAAGCAACGCCCACGCCAGCAGCAAAATCAGAACCGCCGCGACCAGCGTGGTTTCGACCCGCCATCCGCGCATACGCAACAGCACATAACCCGGATCTTCAGCCACCCAGTGCCAGCCAAACGCGACCAGCGTGGCGACGATCACCAGCAGCAGGATCCAGCGCCACACCCTCATGGCCGGGCTCCGCCCGCCCGCACAACACTGCTGGCAGTAGCCGGCGCGGCGTTGGCAGCGGCCGGGCTGAGCGCATGCACCGTGCGCAGATTGCGCAGCTCGGTCAGTGCGGCACCGAGCTTCACCGGTGCGCTGGTCGGCAGCTGCGTGGCCAGTTCAGCGAGCGTCTTGTGCGCCTGCTGCACGGCCGGCGCGGTGTCGTCGAACTGGGTCGACAGGCTGCTGTCCACGCGCTGTAGCGCGGCCGCATAGTCCTTGCTGTCGTAGGCCAGCAACGCGGCCTGCGCCTGGGCCAGATCGAGCGCGGCCAGTTCGCGCGCGAAACGCGCGTCGGCCACCGCCATCGGCGCGCCGTTGTCGCGTTGCACGCTGACCACGCTGGCCAGCGCACGACCGATGCGCGACCACGCATCCGGCGTCTGCGTCGTGGTCGACGGATTGAGTGGCTTCAGCGGCAGGCTGTCGAGGGTGCCGCGCAGCTCGGTCAGCTGCTGCAATGCGCTGGCCTGGGTGGCCGGCTGACTCTTCGCCAGTGCCTCGCGTTCGGCGCCGATGCTCTGACGCAGCCCGCTGAACGCACCATCGTTGACCGCGGCCAGAGTCTGGTCGGCCAGCGCGTACGCGGCCGCCGCGCCCTGCGCGTCATGGAACAGCGTGTAGCGTTCGCCGGCCATGCGCAGCAGCGATTCGGTTTCATCCAGCAGCATCGCATCGTGGCCGGACAGGCTCTTCTCGGCCAGCTTCGCCACCGCGTCTTCGAGATTGCGCGTGCGTTCGGCCTGACCGAGCAGTTCCTCACGCAACGAACGGTTCACCGCCGCCGCGTCGTTGAGGCGCTGATTGAGGCTACCGCGTTCGCCGTTGACACCCGCCAGCGTGGTTTCCAGCGTCGCCACACGCTGCTGCAGGCTGGCCACGTCCTGGCTGTCGGTGGCATGGCCCTGCTCTTGTTGCCATTGGCGCCAACCGATGTAGCCGGATGCACCCACTGCGATCAGGGCCAGCAACACCGCCAGCGCCAGACTGCCGCCACCGCGCGATGCCGGCGCGGGCCGCGGGGCCGTGGGTCGTCCCGGGCGTGCTGGCAACGGATCGACCAGGATGGGGTCGGGACGGGCGCCCTCGGGCGCAGCGGGCTCGTTCGGCTTGTCTACGTTGCTCATGCGCACATGCTAGCAGCCCATACGCCCGCGTTCGTAGCACGATGGCGTGAAGGCTCAGCCCGCGCGCCGGGCTGCATCCAGCAGGTCGGCCGACAGTGCCGAAGCGGCCAGCACAATGCGGCTGAAACCGGCGGCGCGCGCGGCAGCGGCCAGTCGCTCACTGCTGACCACCGCGGTCGCTGCACACAGCCGCGCCCATGCCGGCGGCGGCAACAGCTGCTGCAGATTCTGCAATGCTTCCGCGCTGGACAGCAGCACCCGCGCCGACGCCGGCAACTGCAGCAAGGCGTCGACGTGACGACGATCGAGGCGCGGCGGTACCCGCCGATACGCATGCAGCTCGCGCAGTCGGGCACCGCGCGCGGCGAGCTGCTCGCGCAACACACCGCGACCACCGGCCGCGCCGATCAGCGCAACGCGGCGACCGTGCAGATCCTGCAAGGCGGGATGCTCCAGCAGGCCCTCGCTGTCCTGCCGTTGCGGTGACAACAGCGCAGCGATGCCATATCGACGCAACGCCTGCGCCGTGCCCTGACCCACCGCCAGCACCGTCGCCGTCGTCTGCAATGGCGCCAGGGCCGCCGCGTGGCGCACCGCCGCGGGGCTGGTGAACACCAGCAATTCATCCAGCAGCGCCACTTTCAGACCGGCACGTGCAACGGCCTCGTCGGCCGCCCCGCGCAAGGCCAGTCCCGGCAGCAGCAGCGGCATGCCGCCAAGCGCACGCACCCGGCGCGTCAACGCCGCGGCGGTGCCGGCGGGACGGGTGATCACCACGATCCGGCCGCGCAGATTCTCGTTGTCCACTGGAGATTGTCGCTGCATCCGCGTGCGTATCCGATTGTCGCGATGGCCGCAGTGTAACGGCGGCCCTACACTGGGAGGTCTTCCACTCCCCATGGACGCCCGATCAACGTGAGCACGACCGACGACACCACCGCGCAGGCACAGGCGCTGATCCAGTTCATCCGCGACGAGATTCCGCTGGCCCATGCGATGGATCTGCAGCTGATCCACAGCGACGACGACATGCTCAGCCTGCTGGCGCCGCTGGCGCCAAACGTCAACGACAAGGGTTGCGCGTTCGGCGGCAGCCTGGTCAGCCTGATGACCTTGAGCGGCTGGGCGCTGGTGGAGATGGCGCTGCGCCGGTACGGCCACGACTGCGATGTGTTCGTGGCCGAATCCCATGTGCACTACCTGTCGCCGCTGTGGCAGGACTTCCGCAGCGAGGCGCGACTGGCGGCAACGGCGAGTTGGGCCACGTTCTTCAACACGCTGACCACACGCGGCCGGGCACGCATCGAAGTCGCCTGCGTGGTGCCGGGCGATGACGGCAAGCCCGCCGCCACCTTGAGCGCGCGCTTCGTGGCCAAGCGACGCGACTAAATCTGACGCGATTGAACCGCCGGCACCTGCTTGAGGCAGAATGGCTGGGCATCCACCGGGAAGAAACCACCATGCGCCGCATTCTGAGCATTCTCGCCGTGTCGTCCGTGCTGTTGCTGGCGGGTTGCGCCACCAAGACCCGCAGCGACGCACTGACCACCACGCTCACCGCCTACGGCAGCACGTTGCGTTGGGGCGATTTCCAGAGCGCGGCGCAGTTCATCGAACCAGCCGCACGCGCCGCCCACCCGATGAGCAAGCTGGATATCGCGCGCTATCAGCAGGTACGTGTGAGCGAGTACGACGCTGGCGCCGGCCCGGTGCCGACCGGCGACTTCGACGTGCAGCAGACGGCGCAGATCAGCATCGTCAACCTGCATACCCAGTCCGAGCGCACCATCGTCGATCACCAGACCTGGCACTACGACGAAAAGACCAAGCACTGGTGGCTGACCAGCGGCCTGCCGGATATCACGCAGGACTGAGCCGGCCACGGCAGGCGCGCCGTACCCGTATAATCGACGGTTTACCCGAGCGCGTGCCATCGAGGCACAGTGGACTGACGATGAACGACATCCTGCACAAGCTGCCCGAATTTATCGGCAACCACGTGGCCCTGGCGGCCCTGTTCGTGATCCTGCTGGTGGCGCTGATCGCCACGCTGGTGATGGATCTCTTCAGCAAGACCAAGGAACTGACCCCGGCCGGGCTGACCTTGCTGATCAATCGTGAAACCCCGCTGCTGATCGATCTGTCGTCGATCGCCGATTTCGAGAAGATGCACGTGCCCGGCGCGAAGCACGTGGCGATGAGCCAGTTCGATCCGGAAAAGAAGGAACTGGCCAAGACTAAGGACATGCCCGTCGTGGTGATGGACAAGGACGGCCGCGGCAACTCGATCAAGGCCGCACAGCGACTGGTCAAGGCCGGTTTCGAGAAGGTCTACACCCTGGGCGGTGGCGTGCTGGCGTGGCATGCGGCGCAGCTGCCCGTTGCCAAAGGCAACAAGTAACCCGCTGCGTGATGCAGGAGTTCGCTCCTACAAAGAACGATCGTGGATGCCGGCACGCCCGGCGATGATCTGCGCCAGCACATCCGGCGCGTACTCGAACGAGTCGTAATACAACCGCTCTTCCGGCAGGCCGGCATCGAGGAACAACGGATGCGCGGCGTCGATCATCGCCGGCGGCCCGCTCATGTACAGGTCGTGGCCGGAAAGGTCGGGCTGGTCGGCCAGCAGCGCCTCGTGCACCAGCCCAATGCGCAGACCCGCGCTCTGATCCGGATCGGACACTACCGCGTTGAACTGCAGGTTCGGCAGTTCGCGCGCCCAACGTTCAGCCAGCGGGCGCAGGTACAGATCCGCGGCCGTGCGCGCGCCCCAGTACAACTGCATGGGTCGCCGTGTACCCAGCGCAATGAAGTGCTCGACGATCGCCTTGACCGGCGCGAAGCCGGTGCCGCCGGCCATGAACAGCATCGGCCGCTCGGAATCCTCGCGCGGCACGAAAGTGCCCAGCGGTCCCTCGATGCGCAGATGGTCACCCACTTTCAGCGTGTCATAGACCCACGAGGTAAAGCCGCCGCCCGTCACATGCCGCACATGCAGCTCGATCATGCCGTCGGCTTGCGGGCCATTGGCGATCGAGAACGGTCGGCGCTTGCCGTCCTCCAGCAGCACATCCACGTACTGGCCGGGCAGCCGATTGAGCCGGCGCTCACCGTGCGCCGGCAGCAGGCGCAAGCCGATCACGTCCGGTGCCAGCGGCCATTTGTCGGTCACCACCATGCCGAGCTGGCGCCGCGCGATGTCCTCGACCGAGGTCACTTCACGCGCTTCCAGCAACAGGTCGCTGCTCGGTACCGCCTGGCACAGCAGTACCGCGTGATGCGCCAGCGCGCTGGCACTCAACGCCAGCGGCGGGTTGCGCGGGTACTCGCAATGCCCCTGCAGCAAGGTCGCCTTGCAACTGCCGCAGACGCCGGCGCGACAGGAATAAGGCAACGCCACGCCCGCCCGCTGCGCCGCTTCCAGCACGGTTTCGCCGGCGGCGACCGAAAACTGGCGGTCGGAGGATTTGAGGGTAACGGTAAACACCAGGTGCATTGTCGTGGCGATCGCAGCGGACAACAATGCGGGCTCGCCACACAGGAATCAACGATGAGCCTCTGGAAGCAGCCACCCGACCTCGCCCGCATCAACGGGTGGAGCGCCAACACCATGATGGAGACGCTGGGCATCCGCATCAGCGCGATCGGCGACGACTGGCTGCAGGGCACCATGCCGGTCGACCATCGCACCCATCAGCCGTACGGCCTGCTGCACGGCGGCGCCTCGGTGGTACTGGCCGAGACGCTGGGCAGCACCGCCGCGATGCTCACGCTCGATCCGGAGAAGGAACTGGCGGTCGGCCTCGACATCAACGCCAACCACATCCGTGGCGTGCGTAGCGGTACCGTCACCGGCACTGCGCGCATGCTGCATGTCGGTCGCACCACGCAGGTATGGGAAATCCGCATCGAAAGCGAGGACGGCGCACTGGTATGCATCTCGCGCATCACCATGGCGGTGATCGCCGCGCGTACCGTGGGACTGCGTTGAGCGTGGCTTCCGCGCGAACGAGCCCCCCTCTCCTCAATCCTCTCCCACTAGGGGAGAGGAGGCGAACGCAAAGAGCATTTTCTTCATGACGGCGGACGCGCCCTACGCCAGCCTCACCCCCGACCTGGTGCTCGACGCGGTCAGCGCTTGCGGACTATGGCCGGACGGCCGCTTGCTGGCGCTGAACAGTTACGAGAACCGTGTGTGGCAGGTCGGGCTGGAAGAAATATCGCCTGTGATCGCGAAGTTCTATCGACCCGGCCGCTGGAGCGACGCCGCGATCGTCGAGGAACATGCGTTCGCGCAGGAACTGGCCGATGCGGAACTGCCGGTGGTCGCGCCGCTCGCATTCGCTGGTCATACGCTGCTGCAACACGATGGCTTCCGTTACGCGCTGACGCCACGCCGCGGCGGCCGCGCGCCCGAGCTTGAAGCACTCGATCAGCTGCAATGGCTGGGTCGGCTGATCGCGCGCATGCACGTGATCGGCGCACGCGCGCCGTTCGTCCATCGCGGCCGGCTCGATCGCGACACGATGGTGCAGCAGCCGATGCTGGCGGTGCTTGGTTCGTTGCTGCTGCCGACGTCGTTGCAGACGAATTACCGTGCAGCGGCGACCCGGCTCGATGCCGCCATCGCCGCACGCATGGAAGCGATCGGACCGGTGCGGCAACTACGCCTGCACGGCGACTGTCATCCGGGCAACGTGTTGTGGACCGATGCCGGCCCGCACTTCGTCGACTTCGACGACGCACGCACTGGCCCGGCGGTGCAGGATCTGTGGATGCTCGCCAATGACGAGCGCGCGATGAAGGCAGTGCTCGAAGGCTACCGACAATTCCGCGATTTCGACGACGGCGAGTTGCTGCTGATCCCGGCCCTGCGCGCGATGCGTCAACTGCATTACGCCGGCTGGATCGCCGCACGCTGGCACGATCCGGCGTTCCCCATCGCGTTTCCGTTTGCCGCCGAATCGCGTTGGTGGGAACAGCACCTCGCCGACCTGCACGAACTGGCCGACGAACTCGAATGACGATCAGCGACGCCGCTGCGGCATCCGCGTGCACCGGCTCGGCAAGAACTTTCATCCGCACGGCCAAGCAGGCATGCTTGGCCGGATATCCCGCACGAGCGTTCCCCATGAAGCGATCCAAGACTGCCGTATTGCTGCTGATGAGCACAGCCCCGCTGTTGCTGAGCGCCTGCGATCGCAGCGAAAGTGCATCGCGCGAAGGTCTGTACACCTCGGTCGAGGCCTGCGTGGCGCAGACCAACGACAGCGCCACCTGCAAGCAGGCGTTCGACAAGGCGCAAAAGGATGCGGCGACCACCGCGCCACGTTTCGCCAATCGCGAGGAGTGCGAGGCCAAGTACGGCAAAGAGCAGTGCGCCGAACGCAATGACGGCGCCAATCATTCGTTCTTCGGCCCGCTGATGACCGGTTTCTTCCTGTCGCAGATGCTGCGCAACGGTTCGCCGATGAGCGGCTTCAACAGTGCGCCGGCGTTCCGCGACAGCAACGGTGGCTGGCAACAGCCGGCCCCCGGTGGGGCTGGCGGCGTCTATCGCAACGGCGCCGGCAGCGCGATGGTGCCGATCAACGCCACTGCCGATCGCGCGGTCACCACCAGCCGCTCCGGCTTCGGCAGATCCGGCAGCAGTCGCGGCTTCGGCAGCTGATGCGCCGTGTCGTCTTGGCCGAGCGCCCCGATTGGCGCAGCAAGGCCGCCGAGTGCGGCTTCGGTTTCCATACCATCGACGATGCGCCGTACTGGGACGAATCCGCCTACTACGCGTTCAGCCTGCGCGAGATCGAGCAAGACATCGAAGCACCCAGCGAGGAACTGCACGCGATGGCGCTCGATCTGCTCGACGGCATCGTCGGCAACGAGCAGAAGCTACGCCAACTGGCGATTCCCGAGCCGTATTGGGACTGGATCGCGCAGAGCTGGCGCGAGCGCCAGCCGCATCTCTACGGTCGCATGGATTTCGGCTATGACGGCAGCGGCCCGGCGAAACTCTATGAGCTGAACTACGACACGCCGACCTCGCTGTACGAGGCCGCGTTCTTCCAGTGGCAATGGCTGGAGGATCAACTTGCACGTCGCCAGCTGCCGGCCGGCAGCGACCAGTTCAACTCGATTTACGAGTCGCTGGTGGAGGCATTCGGCACGATCGCGCGCGGCATCGCGCGACCGTTCCACTTCGCCGCCGTACGTGATTCGGTGGAAGACCAGGGCACCATCGCTTATCTGCGCGATTGCGCGCTGCAGGCTGGCATCGACTGCGGCAGCTTGGCGATCGAGGATATTGGCATTTCCGCCGACGGCCGCTTCACCGATCTGGACGACCGGGTAATCGGCTGCCTGTTCAAGCTGTATCCGCTGGAAGACATGTTCCGTGAGTCGTTCGGCCAGTACCTGCCGCGCTCCGGCTTGCAGCTGATCGAGCCACCATGGAAGGCCCTGCTCAGCAACAAGGGCATCCTGCCGCTGCTGTGGGACGCCCATCGGGGCCATCCGAACCTGCTGGCTGCCGCGTTCGACGATGGCGACGAACTGCCGCGCGGCTGGGTGCGCAAGCCATTGCATTCGCGTGAGGGCGCGAACATCGCGATGCGTCTGGACGACGGCCGCGAGTTGCGCACCGACGGCCCGTACCGCGAGGGCCCGTGCATCCGCCAGGCTTGCCATCCGCTGACCGGCTTCGACGGTAACTACCCGCTGATCGGCAGCTGGATCGTCGGTGACCGCGCCTGCGGCATCGGCATCCGCGAGGATCGCTCGCTGATCACGCAGGACAGCGCGCGTTTCGTGCCGCATGCCATCGTCGAGGAAACGCGCGGCGTGCTGATCGCCTGAATCGTGTTGTCGTCTGTCCACGGCATCGGCATCAAAGATCACGACGCCCTGCGCAGATCACATCGGTTCCGCTCGGCTAAGCTTGCGCTTTTTGAGCGAGGCCACCCGTGCGCAACACTCTCTTTCGCCTGATCGGCATCCTCGAAGTCGCTGGTGGCTTCTATGGCGTGGCCGCGATGCTGCATCGGCTGCTTCCGTTCGGCGCGCATGACAGTCTGGTCGCGCTGCTCGGCCTGGCGTTGTACGGCTTCGTGCTGGCCGCCGGCGTGCAGTTGATGACCGGCAGCGAGCACGGCGTGCGCATGTCGGGCTGGGCGCAGTTGCTGCAGCTGCCGCTGATCGCGTTCCCTGTCTTCAGTTACGCGCTGCACTGCGGCGCCTTCGTGAACGTGTTTGCCACGCTGCAGGCCGCGCCACGGCTGGGCATCGACTGGCATTTCGGCAGCCAGGGCTTCGTGCTGGCGGTGACCGGCCCGGCCGTCTCGCGGCTCGGCATCAACCTGCTGGCGCTGCTGTCGTGGCTGGTGCTGCGGCTGCGCTGAGTCATGTCTAACCGGGCGCGCACGCTATCATGTGTGAATGAACTCACCTGACCAGCTGCCGCCGGCACCGACCCTGCCCGTCATTCGCCTGAAATCCGATCGCAACCCCGGCCATCCGTGGGTATGGTCGGCGCAGATCTACAAGCCGGAATCGAAGCTGCCGCCGGGCAGCGTGGTCGAGGTGCAGGACATGAAAGGCCGCTTCGTCGGCCGCGCGTTCTGGAATGGCCATGCGCGGATTGCCTTGCGCCTGCTCGACAGCCATCCGGATCAGGCGATCGACGCGGGCTGGATTGCCGCACGCATCGCCCGCGCAGTGCAGTTGCGTCGCGAGTGGCTGCAGCTCGACCAGGTCAGCGACGCCTGGCGCGTGGTGCACAGCGAAGGCGATGACCTGTCCGGCCTGATCGTCGACCGCTACGCCGACATCCTGGTGATCGAATACTTCGCCGCCGGCATGTGGCGTTTCCGCGAGGCGATCCACGCCGCGTTGCTCACGCATTTTCCGGGTGCACGCCTGTACTGGTTCGCCGAATCGCACGTGCAGAAGCAGGAGTCGTTCGACTGCCGCAGCGGCGACGTGCCTACGGCGGTGGAGGTGCACGAGCACGGACTGCGCTTCCACGCCGCGCCAGGCTCCGGCCACAAGACCGGCTTCTTCGCCGACCAGCGCGACAACCGCAAACGCTTCGCCGAACTGGCCAAGGGCCGCCGCGTGCTCGACCTGTGCTGCAACGCCGGCGGCTTCGCGGTGCATGCGATGGCGGCCGGTGCGCGCGAGGCGGTCGGCGTGGACCTGGATGCGGGCATCCTGGAGATCGCCCGCGCCAACGCCGCGGCGAACAATGTTGCAGTGACGTTCGAACAGTCCGACATCTTCGACTGGGTGCGTGCCGCCGTGGCGCGTGGCGAGCAATACGACGCGGTAATCCTCGATCCGGCCAAGCTCACCCGCGACCGCAGCAAGGTGATGGACGCGCTGAAGAAATACTTCGCGATGAACCGCATGGCGCTCGACATCATCCCGCCCGGCGGCCTGCTGCTGACCTGCTCGTGCACTGGCCTGGTCGGTGAAAGCGAATTCCTGGAAATGCTGCGCCGGGTCGCGCTCAACGCCGGCCGCGAGATCCAGGTGCTGGAAGTACGCGGGGCCGGCGCCGACCATCCGTTCCGCACCGATGTCCCCGAGGGGCGTTACCTCAAGGCCATGTACTGCCGCGTGGATTGATCGGCCTGATCGCAGCGGGCGAGACGGCGTTGCGTAAACTCGCCATCTGCATCACTGGATTCCCTTATGCCTGCTACTGAAATGCTGTTGATCGTCCTGGTTGTCGCCGTGCTGGTGATCATCGTGCTGCAGGTGATAAGCCTGTTGCGCGCACGCGGTGATACCGGCATCACGACCCGACTGGATGCACTGAAGGACGACGGCGAGCGCCTGCAACGCGGCCTGCGCGACGAACAGCGCAGCGGCCGTGAGGAGCTGCAGCAGGGTTTCGATCGTTTCCGCGGTCATGTCGTCGAACAACTCGGCGGCATGTCGCAACAGCAGATCGAGCGCATCGACGGTTTCGGCCAGCGCCTGAACCTGCTCACCGAGCGCACCGACAACGGCCTGCAGGCGCTGGCGCAGCGACTGGCTGATGACGCGCGCAGGAGCCGCGAGGAAACCACGCTGGCCCTCAATCATTTCGGCGAACAGCAGCAGCAACGCCTCGCCGCGCTCGGTGCCGACCACGAGAAGCGCATGGGTGAAGTGCGCGCCACACTGGAAGCCAAGCTCGGAGCGATCCAGCAGGACAACGCGGCCAAGCTCGAACAGATGCGCGCCACCGTCGATGAGAAGTTGCAGAGCACGCTGGAGACGCGGCTGGGCCAGTCGTTCCAGCTGGTCTCCGAGCGACTGGAAGCGGTGCAGCGCGGACTGGGCGAGATGCAGAACCTCGCGGTCGGCGTGGGCGACCTCAAACGCGTGCTCAACAATGTGAAGCAGCGCGGCATTTTCGGCGAGGCGCAACTTGGTGCCTTGCTGGAAGACCTGCTGACCGCCGAGCAATACGCCTCCAACGTCATCACCGTGCCCGGCAGCAATGAACGAGTCGAGTACGCGATACGCATGCCCGGCCAGAATGAAGGTGAAAGCGTTTATCTGCCGATCGACTCGAAGTTCCCGGTCGAGGACTACCAACGTCTGCTGGACGCCCAGGATGCGGCCGACGCGGACGCGGCGGCGGCGGCGGGTCGCGCGCTGGAAGTCCGTATCCGCGAAGAAGCCAAACGCATCAAGTCCAAATACGTGGCGCCGCCGCACACCACGGATTTCGCCGTGTTGTTCCTGCCTACCGAAGGACTGTATGCCGAGGTATTGCGCCGCCCCGGCCTGTTCGAGGCTCTGCAGCGCGACCATCGCGTCACCGTGGCCGGCCCGACCACGCTCAGTGCCCTGCTCAACAGCTTGCAGATGGGTTTCCGCACACTGGCGATTGCCAAACGCAGCAGCGAAGTATGGAAGTTGCTGGGCGCCGTGAAGAACGAATTCGGGAAATTCGGTCTTGTGCTGGAAAAGGCCGAACGCCAGCTCAATACCGTGAGCAAGAGCATCAGCGAGGCGGGCAAGAAGACCCGTACGATCGAGAAGAAGCTTCGTGGCGTGGAGTCCCTGTCCGGCGAAGACACCACCCTGTTGCTCGGGAATGCGTTGAGCGACGACGAAGCCGGCGATACGGCTGGCGACATCGAAGCTGACGAGGAAGCATGAGCGAACCGCGCCGACCGTTGACCGAGCACCGTCACCGGCTCGATCTACTGGCCGGCGACCTGTTGCGCCTGCGGCAGGCATTGCCACCACGCGAGCGCTTGATCGTCGGCCTGATTCACGCACTGCGCGCCGTACTGGCCGCGAGCCTGGGTTACTTCGCCGCCAGCTTGCTGGGCCTGGAACAAGGCTTCTGGGCCGCGATCACCGCGATCTCGGTAAGTCAGAGCAGTTATGCCGAGGTGCGCAGTTCCTCACGCGACCAGTTCATCGGCGCGCTGCTCGGCGGCCTGATCGGCATGGGTGCCGCGATGCTTTGGCAGGATCACTATCCAGCCTATGTGCTGGCGGTGATCGTCGGCATGCTGCTGTGCTCGGTGTTCAACCTGGGCGCGGCCGGACGCATCAGCGGCATCACCACCACGATCATCATGCTGGTGCCGCACAGCGGCGCGTTCTGGCAATTCGCCCTGTTCCGGTTGGGTGAAGTCACCCTGGGCGCCGCTGCGGCCCTGCTGGTGACGCTTGCGTTCGACAAGCTGGAACGACGCTTGTTCGCCGCCCGCTCGTCATCCTGAAGACGCCGGCATTGCCTCTGCGCGTGCCGCGATATCCGAGTCTGCATTAACCCCATCGGCAGCGACGCGACGTTACATCCCATGCATCGATCCGCGGTGCATGCCGGAGTCGCCTCATGAAAACCCTGTTGCTTGCACTCGCCTTCGCGGCGGGCATGGCCCATGCCGCCTCCGCCGCCGCGGTGGGCCGCCTAGTCGATCTGAACGTGTACGACCGCACCAGCCAGCGCACCTTGCCGGTCTACCGGCACGACGGCCGCTACTACATCGCCGGCGAGCCGGGACACCTCTACCAGATCAGCCTGCGCAACCGTGCCGGTACCGACGAGATGGCAGTCCTCTCGGTCGATGCGGTAAATGCGATCTCCGGCGACACCGCGGACTGGTCGCAGACCGGCTATGTGCTGGATCCGTACGCCAGCACCGACGTGCTCGGCTGGCGCAAGAGCATGTCGCAGGTCGCCGACTTCGTCTTCGCGGATTTTGCGCAGAGTTACGCCGTGCGCACCGGACGTCCCGACAATGTGGGCGTCATCGGCGTAGCGGTGTTCCGCCGCCAGCGCGTCTACACGCAGCCCGTGATGCCGGCACCCGTGGCTGACGCAGCATCCCGGGAAACCTACACCCCCAGACCCGCGCCAGCAGCACCGGTCGAGGAATCCATGGGCCGCCCTACCGCGAGCTCCATGGCTGCACCGCAGGCTCAGGCATCCATGAACGAGGCGTCGATGGCCAAAGCCCGGACTGACGGCCCGCTGGGTACCGGCCACGGCCAGCGCGAGGATTCCGCGATCACCTATGTCGATTTCGAACGCGCCTCCAGCACACCTGACGAAGTGATCACGCTGTACTACGACACCTGGGAACACCTGCTCGCCCGTGGCGTGGTGCCGCCGCGGCGCCCGGCTGCGCCGCAGCCGTTCCCCGACCATTTCGTGCCCGATCCTTGAGCGCCGGCGCACGGTCGCTTGACGCATTCGTTAAACTGGAGGGAATCCGCAGAACCGAAGGAATCTCCATGAGCGACCAGCGCGACGTCACCCGGGAACAGGCCGAAGAGGCCGTGCGCATCCTGCTGCGCTGGGCCGGCGAGGACCCGACGCGCGAAGGCCTGCTCGACACGCCCAAGCGGGTGGTCAAGGCGTATCGCGACTGGTTTTCCGGCTACGAGTCCGATCCTGGTGACTACCTGCGCCGAACCTTCAAGGAAGTGGCCGGCTACGACGAGATGGTGGTGCTGCGCGACATCGAATTCGAGAGCCATTGCGAACACCACATGGCGCCGATCATCGGCCGCGCGCACGTCGGCTACATGCCGACCAACCGGGTCGTCGGCATCAGCAAGCTGGCCCGCGTGGTGGAGGGCTACGCGCGGCGCTTCCAGGTGCAGGAAAAACTCACCGCGCAGATCGCGCAGTGCATCCAGGAAACCCTGCATCCGGCCGGCGTGGCGGTGGTGATCGACGCCAGCCACGAATGCATGACAACCCGCGGCGTGCACAAGCGCGGTGTGTCGATGGTGACCAGCCAGATGCTCGGCAGCTTCCGCGACGACGCGCGCACCCGTGCGGAGTTCCTGCAGTTCATCGGCATCCACGGCGGCAGCCGCTGATGCGTCGACTGGTCATCGCCGTGGCACTACTCATGCCGCTGACCGCATTCGCACAGGACTCGCGTGCGGACTACCTCAAGCAGTTCGACACCAACGGCGACGGCAAGGTGAGCGAGGCCGAATACGTGGCCTACATGAGCCGAGGCTTCCAGAGCATGGACAGCAATGGCGACGGCATCCTCGAGACCAGCGAGCTACCCGGCGGCCACGGCAAGCCGATCACCTTGAAGGAATACCAAGACAACCTGCGCCACCAATTCCACAAGCTCGACCACCATCACCACGGCTATCTCAACGCGCAGGAACTGACCGCACCGCCGCAGGGCTGAAGTTCCCGATGCGCTCCCTCCCCTACTCTTGCAAGGGAGGGCTGGGAAGGGGTGCTCTTGATCTTGAAAACAGCCTCAGGCCGAAATCGCCAACCGCTCCGAGCGGTACAGCTGGATCGTCACCAGCACCGCGACCAGCGCCGCTGCCAGACTGCCAGTGAGGCACAGGCCGATCTGCTCGGCGGTGACGCCGTCACCGCGCAGCAACTGCATGATGCCGAGGTTCTGGCCCAGCAGCGGTATCGCGTACATCCACGCCTGCGCCTTGATCGGCATGACCACCAGCAAAAGGCTGGGGATGATCGGCACCAGCATGAGCAGCGAGAGATAGGTCTGCGCCTCGCGATAGCTTTTGGCGAACGCCGCCACCATCGATTGCAGCGCGGCAAACAGCAGCACCAGCGGCAGCATCAGCAGCAATGCGCTGCCGCCGAAGTGCAGGCCAAGATCGAGTTCCATGCCGAGCTTCTCGGCGGGAATGAAGCGGCCTACTACTGCAAACCCCACCACCGTGATCAACAGGCTGGTAGTGGAAAATGCGCAGATCGCCGCCAGCTTGCCGCAAAGGATCTTCCAACGTGCCACCGGGTTGGCAAACAGCGGCTCCAGCGATTGCCGCTCGCGTTCGCCGGCGGTGAGGTCGATCGCCAGATACATGCCACCCGTCAGGATGGTGATTACGAAGAAGTACGGCAGCATCGCGAACATCAGTACCGCGCGCGATTGCGGCGTGGCCTGATCGCGCTTGGCCACCTGCAACGGCCATGCGGTGCTGGGTGACAAGCCGCGCGCCACCAGCCTCATCGCACCTTGCTGGCGCGCGTAGCCTTCGACCAGATGGGTCACCCGTTCCACCGGTGTGTTGGCATCGCTCTGCGAGGAGTCGTAGATCAGCTCTACCTGCACCGGTTCGCCCTTGCGCCACGCCGCACCGTAATCGGACGCAATGCGCAGCACCACGTCGGCATCCCGCTTGCGCACCGCCTTTTCCGGATCGGCCACCGGCGCACCCGGCACCACGCCGCCGGCTTTCAGCGCGTCGATCAGATTCGGCGCGTACTCGGCACCGATCACCGGTACCGGCAATGGCTTCTCGGCCTTGTCCAGTTCCCGATTGAGTGTGACGTTGATCACCATCGCGAAGACGACCGGCCCCAGCAGCGGACCGGTGAGGAAGGCGCTGATCAGCGTGCGGCGGTCGCGCAGGTTCTCCTTCACCTCCTTCAGGAACACGGTGAGGAAGGCGCGGCTGCGCTGCAGTTTCGTGGGAACGGTGTTCATGCGGCCAGGCCCTCGTCGCTACCGATGATCTTCACGAATGCATCCTCCAGATTGCTCTCGCCGGTCTGCGCACGCAGCGCGTCCGGCGATTCGTCGGCCACCACGCGGCCGTGCGCGATCACCACGATGCGGTCACACAACGCGGCGACCTCCTGCATGATGTGACTGGAAAACAGTACACACCGGCCTTCGCCTTTCAGCCGCGCCATGAACTGGCGCAGCGCGCGCGTAGCCATCACGTCGAGGCCGTTGGTCGGTTCGTCGAGGATCACGTTGCGCGGGTCGTGTACCAGTGCGCGGGCGATCGCAGTCTTCACCCGCTGGCCTTGCGAGAAACCTTCGGTGCGGCGATCGGCGATGTCGCCCATTTCCAGCGCCTCGATCAGCGCATCGCGGCGACTCTTCAACAGGTCCTCCGGCAGGCCATGCAGCCGCGCGAAATAGTCGATGTTCTCCCGCGCAGTGAGCCGCTTGTACAGGCCGCGCGCATCCGGCAACACGCCGAGCTGGCGGCGCACGCCGAGCGGATCGACTGCCGCGTCGATGCCGTCCACCAGCACCTGGCCGCGGTCGGGCGTCATCAGCGTGTACAGCATGCGCAGCGTGGTGGTCTTGCCCGCGCCGTTGGGGCCGAGCAGGCCGGTGATCTCGCCGTCGCGGGCGGTGAAGCTGACGCCGTCGACGGCTTTCACCGCGCCGAATGCTTTATGCAGGTTTCTGACTTCAATCACGACGAGTCACTCCGTTTGAAGCAGCGCGCGAGCCAAAGGTCACCACGGACAGCGTGGCCAGCAGCGGAAGCAGCACCAGGAAAAGGAACACGGGCGCACCGAGGATCGCGGCGGCAATGATGGCTGCAGCCCACAGCATGGCGTTGGCCAGAACGTGCGGATTTTTCGTGAAGTGATATTTCATGGCGTGGCCCCGTTGAAATCGATGAAGATCGGCGTGGGCTGCAGGCGATCCAGGCAGCTCGCGTCCAGCGTCTTCGGGTCGAGTTTTTCGATGAAGTGCTGCACCAGCTGCGGCGCGCAACCGACCGCCATCACGCTGTGTGCCTGTCCCTTGAAGAGCAGCACGCGCGCATTCGGCAGACCCTTGGCCACCTCGTCGGCGTAGCGCGGCGGCGTCACCGGATCGTACTGACCGGCCAGCAGCAGCACCGGCTTGTCGGTCTTCAGCGGCTGATGGAAATCGGCCGGGCGCGTACCTTTCGGCCACACCGAGCAGACCGCACCGAATGCGTCGATCATGTGCGTGCCCAGGATGGTGTCGGCATCCTGCGGGCGCGGCGTGAGCAGGTCGGCATCCTCGCTGCAGATCACCGAGTACTGCATGCCGCTGCCCATCAGCTCGGACAGGTCGCCGGACAGGATCTTCGCCTGACCCAGCAGCGGACCGACGTCGCCGTGCGCAGCGGCATCGATCGACAACGGCAACAGCGCAGCGGTAGCCGGCGTATACGCAAACATCCGCACCACACTGGCCAGCGAGTTCTCGTTCAACACTCGCTTGACCGTGCGGTAGCTCTGCGGATCGCGGAAGCTGACCTCATGCGGGTTCGCCCGCAGCGCGTCGCGCAGCTGATACAGCGTCTGGTCCGGATCGCCAAACTGCTTCTTGCATGCCGGCTCCGCCGTGCAGCGCGCGAACTGCGCCTTCAGCGCGTCGTCGAGGTTGCGCGCGAAATCCTCGCCCAGTGCCAGCGAATTCGGCACGGTGCTGTCCAGCACCATGCTGCGCACCGCATCCGGATAGCGCATCAGATACTGCTGCGCCATCCGCGTGCCGTACGACACACCGATCAGATCGAACTGCGGCGAGCCGATCGCCTTGCGCACGTCCTCCAGATCCTGCGCCGCGATCGTGGTGGTGTAGTAGCGCGGGTCGGCGCGGCCGCTCAATTGTTTGAGGCAATCGGCAGCGGAGGCACGCATTCTGGCCGCATCGAACGTGCTGTCGTCGTCGGACTTGGTCGCATCGCCTGAATCCTTGCAGGTCAGCGCGTTCGAGCCGCCGGTACCTCGCTGGTCCAGCAGCAGCACGTCGCGATGCGCCATCAAGGGCTGCAGCATCGCTGCTATCTGGCTGGCCGAATCGGTGGCCGCCTGACCCGGACCACCGACCAGAAACGCCAGCATGTCCTTGCTCGCGACCTGCGCGCTGGAGCGCAACACCGCCAACTTCAACTTGATCGTGCGGCTGTGCGGATCCGCGCGATTCTCCGGCACCGGAAAATCCGCGCACCAGGCTGCCGTGCTGAGTCCGCTGTTCGGCTGGGCCAGGTTGCACGCGGTCAGTGTGAGCGCACCGAGTTTCCACGTGGCCGGTTTGGCCGGCGTCACCTTCGTGGCAACCGCCGGTGAAGCCGCCGTCGCACTTGCTACGGGCGCCTGATCTTTTTCCTGCCCGCGATGATGGGCGTGCTGGTTGGCCACGAAGATCGCCACCGCGATGGCGACCACCACGCCCATGCGTGTTCTGGGTTTCATGCTCACGTACTGCTCCCCGGGTCAAAAATCGATTCAATTGGACGGCCAAACAACTGCGCAATCTTGAATGCGAGCGGCAGGCTGGGATCGTACTTGCCGGTCTCGATCGCGTTGATGGTCTGCCGCGAAACATCCAGCCGCTCGGCCAGATCCGCCTGCGACCAGCTCTGTTCGCCGCGCAGTTCGCGTACGTGGTTATTCATGGCTGCGGTAGCGCCTCGCGACAAGCAGCTTGGCCAGACCGAATGTCCCGAACAGACACGGCATCACCCAGATCGCGACGTCAGCCGGCGTGACCTTCTGGCCGATACCCGCATTCAACAGAAAACCAAAGCTGAAATAGCCAAACCCGGTCGACATCGCGGCGATCGCGATCGCCTCCAGATCGATGCGGCGCTCCAGCTCGTCCTGGTCGCGAATGACACGCACGATGGCGCGGATCACCAGCACGATCGGCAGCAACGGCAGCAACGCCAGTACTATCCGCCACAGCATGCCTTCCGTCCGCGGCATCAATACGCCGTAAAGCAGGACCAGCAGCACGTAGGCGGACATCGCCGGAATGAATTCCCGCAGATAGCGTTTATGGACGGCGCGCATGGCGGCTTCCTTTTGATGCGGTGACAAAGGGTTCATGCGACATCACAGCGTTTCGTGCCGGCCATGCCGTCTGCGCCAGCGCAGCACCGCCAGCACCAGCGCCCACCCCGCCAGTGCCGCGCTCATGCCACACAGCATGCCGAGCTGATAGTCGAGCAGTTGATGGCGTCCCAGCCCAGCGATCCCGGCAAACCCCAACGCCGCGAACAACAGCCGCCAATGCCAGGCAATCCCGTTGTTGCACATCACGTCGCTGCCACCGTAACGACGGCTGGCCCAGCTGCGCCCGGCGGCATACACCACCACCAGGGTCGGCCACACCCAGATCAGGATCGCGCCATCCAGCTTGAGGACACCGGCAGCAGCGAGAAAACCGCCAGCCAGGCTGAGCGTGCTCACCACCGTGGCCGCTATCGCCAGACCGATCAGGTGGATGCGCTGCTCCAGCTCGTCGCTGCCCAGCACCAGTCGCACCATCGCGCGCACCACGAACAGCACCGGCACCACCGGCAGCACAGCGAGCGCAATCTTCAACAGCTCGCTGTGCACCTGTGGCAGCAGCGGCCAGAGCAGAAACATGATTGCCATGTAGGCCACCATCGCCGGCCAGAATTCGCGCTGGTAGCGCTGGTGAATCGAACGACTCAAGGCTGCGCACTCCGCTCAGTGGTTTTCAGAAAATCGTCCAGCACCTGCTGGAATTTCGCCGGTTGATCGAGCATCACGAAGTGCCGCGACGGCGAGATCGACACCACCTTGGCATTCGGCGCGTTGGCCAGCAGGCTCTGGTAATACGCCGTCTTCTGCGCTTCGCTCATGATCATCGGCGGATGGCTGAAGTCCGGTGCGTTGTATGGCGAGATTTCCAGGATCGGCACGTTCGCGCTCTTCAGACCGGGGCGTCCATCGGCGGCCAGATCCTCCGCCATGTATTCAGCGGTGGCCTTTATGTCGCTGCGTGCGTTAAACGGTGCGTAGCGCGCAGCTAGGGCGGGATCTATCACGCCGATCTTCTGCATGTAGTCCAGTTGCTGTGCCTTGAACTGCTCAGGTGTGGCTGACTCCATTTGTTTGCGCATGCCGGCAGCCATGGCGATGCGCTGCTCGGCGCTGACCCGATCCATGCCGGGAAACAACGGCAGGCCGTCCACCGCGACCACTCCCGAAATCAGCTCGGGATGCTCGCCGGCGATACGCAGCGCCAAGGTACCGCCGAGACTGTGGCCTACCAGCACCGGCCGGTCGATCTTCTGCTGTCGGATCAGCTGCAGCAGGGAGGAGTCGGCGCGATCGAACAGGTTGCCGCCATCGGTCGGCACCGGCGTGCCATCGAAACCAGCCAGGGTGACGGCATACACCACATGATCCTTTTCCAGTGACGCGATCGCCTGTTGCCATACCCACGGCCCCCCGGCGAGACCAGGGATCAGGATCACCGGCCGCCCGTGATCGCCATGACGCTCCACCTTCAGGCCATCGACGCTGCTGCTTGCCGATGCTTCGTCCGCCCACAGCACTTGGCCGCCAGCCAACGCCAGCGCAAGGACCAGCAACGGAAGAATGACTCGACGGAATTTAGGGGTTTTACGCATCGCGTCTCTCCTGCTCGAATATGTCAAGGAAGCTTGACAATTGCAGAGTAGGAGCTTTGCTTGACTGATGTCAAGTCAGCTTTACATGTTGAGCTGCTTATGTGGTTTGCGTCACAACCTGACACCTCTAAACGTAAACAAATTGTTAAACAAAGTGACGTGGTTCGCACTTTTCGATGCCATAATTTGTCAGGGAAGGACCACAAAGCGTGCGTCCACAGGGGTTTCCATGCCACCACCATCGCTACGCGACGGGTCTGGCAGTTGAGTAACCGTTTTCAAGCACGCGTTGGCACGCCCCTTGCTGATTCCTCGTCGACCAGCCACGCGCAGGGCTGCAGTCGGGGTGGTGCAGTAGTGCGACCACATAGTTGTCCACAGCGCGTTAAACCAGTTAACAAACCAACATCCTGAAAGGAAATACGCATGAACAAGACTCTTCTCTCCGCTGCGCTGATCGCCGGCTTCGGTATCGCAGCATTCGCTCCGCAGGCTGCCAATGCAGCTACCGGCACCATTACCTTCACTGGCAAGGTCTTGTCGTCGACCTGCTCCGTAGCCACCGTAACTGGCGGAACCGTGTCCGCCGGCAATGTGGCGGTCACGTTGCCCGATGTGCAGGCCTCGGCCTTCACCGGGATAGGCAATGCCCAAGGCTTGACACCATTTTCGCTGAACCTGACCGGCTGCCCGGTGACGCCCGCGGGCGTCCAGGTAGGCGCAACGTTCTCCACTAACATCGACGCGTCAACCGGTGCCATCACGAACTCGGGCGGCACTTCCAACGTGGAAGTCCAGTTGGCCACACCGGCGGGCGCTGGCTTCAACCTGAATGCCCAACCTGCCTTCGGTCCGGTCACCGCAACCATCTCCGGTGGCACGGCAACGCTGGCCTACGGCGCTCAGTATTACCAGCCGACGGCCACGGCCGTCACCGCTGGCACGGTGAGCGCGGTGGTGAGCTATACGCTGACCTACAACTAAGCAAACGCTCTGCGGCTGCCGCATTCCTGCGAATGCGGCAGCTTGCTGCTGCAACCCGACTTCAGCGTAAGAGGTGCCCATGAACATCCTGATCCGCGCACTTGGCGCGGCGGTGCTCGCTTTGTGTCTGGCGATACCACCAGCCTATGCCAGCGTCGTCATCGGCGGCACGCGTGTCGTGTTTCCCGCCCAGCAGGGCGAGATCACCGTGCGCCTGTCCAACGAGAGCGATCATCCTGCACTGGTCGAGGCGTGGATCGACACCGGCAACCCCGACTCGACGCCGGACAGCGTCAGCACGCCCTTTCTGATCACACCGCCGCTGTTCCGCATGGATCCGCACAAGGACCAGAGCCTGCGGATTCTCTTTACGCAGGGTTCCCAGCCACTGCCGACCGACCGCGAGTCGCTGTTCTGGCTGAACGTGCTGGAAATTCCACCCAAGCCCAGTGGCCCTCAGTACGCTGGCCGCAACTATCTGCAGTTCGCGATACGCTCGCGGCTGAAACTGTTCTATCGCCCAGCCGACCTGCCGGACGATGCGCTGAAGGCACCCGACAAACTGACTTTCAAGGCTGCCGCCGGCCAAGGCGCGGCGTTGGAAGTACACAATCCCACGCCGTATTACGTCACGATCAGCAATCTGTCGCTCGGCGTCGACAGCAAACCGAGCCCTGAAACCAGCGGCATGGTCGCGCCCTTTGGCGACCTTCGCCTGTCCCTGAAAGGCGTCACGCAAGTGCCCTCCACTGGTACGCCGGTGGTCTTTGCCACCGTCAATGACTACGGCGCGACAGATATCCACAAAGGCATCGTGACACCGTAATGGAATCACGGCGCGCCCCTTCCAGCCACTCGCCGATGCGCCGCGCTGCGCTGGCGGTGGCCTGTGGCGTGGCGTTTGCCGTAGTCCTGGGCTGGCCTTACCCGACTTGGGCGGCAGCGGCAGCTGCCGCTGCCGCTGACGGTGCGGCCGCCGATGCCAGCGCCGGCGGTGGCTTCGCCAATTTCGACCGCAGTATGCTGCCTGGCGCCGGGCACGACACCGCCGATCTCTCACGCTTCGAACACGGCAACCCCGCGCTACCTGGCATCTACAATCTCGACGTCTATCTCAACAAGAACTGGGTGGGCCGCATGGACGTGCGTTTCGCCGCGCCGTCCAAGAACGCCAACGCCGTGCCTTGCGTCAGCACCGAATTGTTTGATCGCATGGGTCTAGTGCCCGCCAAGACCGATGCCGCGGCGGCGGCGGCGCAGCCCTCATCGTCCGACTGCGTGAGTCTGGGCGACCTGATCCCCGGCGCCACGCTGTCCTTTGATATGCCCTCCCTGCGCATGGACGCCAGCGTGCCGCAGGTCTACATGAACCAGCGGCCGCGCGGCTGGGTCAACCCGGCGTCGTGGGACGCAGGCATACCCGCGTTCCTGCTCAACTACAACTTCGACAGCTTCCGCACCACCAGCGGCGGACTAAGCCAGACCAGCACCTACCTGGGCCTTCGCGCCGGCTTCAACATCGGCCTCTGGCAGTTCCGGCAGGACAGCACCGGCACGCTGCAATCAGGCGCCAACCTACCGAGCCAGCGTCACTGGCACAACATCGATGCCTACGTGCAGCGCGCGCTGCCCAGTCTGGGCGCCGTGCTGAGTTTGGGCGACAGCTACACCGACGGCGCCGTGTTCGACAGCTACGGCTTGCGCGGCGCGCAACTGAGCACCGACGACCGCATGCTGCCGCAGTCGCTGCGCGGCTACGCGCCGGTAATACATGGCGTGGCCTACACCAATGCCAAGGTCACGGTGACCCAGAACGGCGTGCAGATCTACCAGACCACCGTCGCGCCCGGCCCTTTCGTGCTCGACGATCTCTATCCCACCGGCTACGGCGGCGATCTGGTCGCTAACATTACGGAGGCCGACGGTCGCCAACACAGTCTCACCGTGCCCTACGCCTCGGTGGCGCAACTGATGCGCCCCGGCGTTACCCGCTTCGACATCGCCGCCGGCCAACTGCGCAACACCAACCTGCAGAACCGGCCCGACGTGATCCAGGCCGCGGTGCAACACGGCTTCAGCAACCGACTCACCGGCTATGCCGGCGTGCAGGGCTCGGAAGGCTACGCCGCAGCGCTGATCGGCGGTGCGTTGAACACGCGCTTCGGCGCAGTGGCGCTGGATGTCACCCACGCCCACGCGAGTATTCCCGGCTACGGTACCTACGACGGCCAGAGCTTCCGCGTCAGCTACAGCAAGGTCATCCCGGAAACCAGCACTTCGCTGAGCGTGGCCGCCGATCGCTATTCCACCAGCGGCTTCCTGAGCCTGAGCGACGCCGAAGCCGCACGCGATTACGCCAGCCGCGGCATGAACGCGCTGCAGTACCAGCCGACCAATCAGCAGACGATCGACGGCCTGCCGGTGCAGAGTCAACTCACGCCAGCCCAACTCGCGGCGCTGAACGGCACCGTCTACAACAGCAGCAATATCTACACCGCGCATGGTCTGCTGCAACAGCGCAACCGCTTCACCCTGACACTCAACCAGCAGTTGGGAAGCAGCGGCAGTTCGCTATACGCCAACGCCTCGATCAACGACTACTGGAACCGCAACGGCAGCGACACGCAGTTTCAGGTGGGCTACAACAACCATTTCGGGCGTCTTGCTTACGGCGTCTCCGTGAGCCGCGGACGCACGGAACTGGGCGGCTACGACAACCGGGTTTACTTCAACGCCACCCTGCCGCTGGGCGACTCCCCACGTGCGCCCAGCATCTCGTTCAATCTCAACCACGACAGCAACAGCGGCTCGCAGGAACAGGCCACCGTCAACGGCACTCTGGGCCAGTGGAACCAGTTCAGCTACGGCGCCACCGCCTCGCACAGCAGCAACGATACCGGCAGCGCCTTCAGTGCAAACGCTGGCTACAACAGCCCCTATGCCACGCTCAACGCCAGCATCGGCAACGGCAGCGGCTACTCACAGGCATCCTTTAACGCCAGCGGCGCGGTGGTTGCGCACAAGGGCGGCATCACCTTCGGCCAGCCGATGGGCGATACCGTGGCCATCGTGCATGTACCGGGCGCATTCGGCGCGCACATTACCAATGCGCCGGGCCTGAGCGTGGACCGCTCCGGTTATGCGCTGGTGCCCTACCTCACTCCCTATCAGCTCGACACCATCCAGATCGACCCGAAGGGCCTGCCGCTGGGCGTACAACTGGATGCCACCAGCGCACAGGTGGCGCCCTATGCTGGCGCAGTAGTGATGGTGGACTTCAAGAGCACGACTGGCCGCGCGCTGATCGCACGCATCCGCATGTCCGATGGCAAACCGGCGCCGTTCGGTGCACAGGTGTTCGATGCCACGAACCAAACCTTGGGCGTGGTCGGACAGGCCGGCCTGACGCTGCTGCGTGGTGTCGGCCCGAGCGGCAGGCTCAACGTCCAGTGGAATGATGAGCAAGGTGCGGCGCATGCTTGCGCATTCCCATACACACTGCCCAAGCCCGGCAAGGTCACGACGGCGTATCAGCAGATCCAAGCCACGTGCGTCGCGGACAATACCGCAACACAGCCGCAGAAGGTGGGTGGAGCATGACCGACCGTGCAACCGTTAGTAGGCCGCCCCTGCAACGCGCATCCTGCCGTGCAATTGGACGACAAACGGCAACTGCTGCCGTCCAGACACATCCACGACATCGCGCCGGTCATGGGCGGTTGGCGGTACTTCTTCTGGCCATGGTTGCGCTGGCTCTGTCTGGGCGTGCCCACGCCAATTGCACCAACACCAACAGTCCCGGTACGGTGACGTTCGCACCGCCTGGCGGCCAAATTACCCTGTCAGCCACCGGCACTGCCATAGGCACCGTTGTGTGGACGTCGGCACAAGCCACTCCGGCAAGCTACCCGACCCTCGTCTGCACAGGCACCACCAACAATGGCATCGTCAGTAGCTACGGCGCGCCCGTGGGCAGCGACCAAACCCTCTTTCCAACCAATCTTTCGTGGCTGTCCTTCCGGATCCTGCATCCGGATACAACCTCTCCCTTGTCGTCCTATCCGAACAATGCATCCGTACCGGCCAATGCAGCAGGTACTGCCTTCAGCGTAGCTTCTGCCTTGCAGCTGGTTGTGACGGGCATCATCCCCCAAGGCCAGTTAGGCAGCACGCAGAACATGACCATCACAGCTGGACAGCTGCAGTGGAATGTCGACATGACGAGCGGCACCAATCCTGTTGAAATTTTCAAGATAACCAACATCAAGTTTGTCGTTCCCACCTGCGCGGCGGCTGTCGATCCCACCGTGGTGACGCTTCCTGCGGTAAGCGCCACGGCTTTTACCGGTAAAACCAGCACTGCCGGCCAACAACCGTTCCAAGTGCAATTGAACTGCATCTCCGGCGCCAATCTCAGTATCACCTTGAGCACAACCAATGCTTCCGGCGCCGCCGGCGTGATCAGCAACACCACCGGCACAGGCTACGCGACGCGCGTAGGCGTGCAGATCCTCAAACAGGACGGTATCACCCCTGTTACCTTCGACACGGCAATCTCCGAGGGCGCCACTCAGAACGGCACCATGAACCTGCCCTTTTTCGCGCAGTATTATCAGACCACCGCCGGCACCGTGGCAGTCGGTCAGGTCAGTGCCACAGCCACCTATACGCTGACGTACCCATAAATTATGGATCGTGACGGATTGACTTCTGCACGGGCACGAAATGAATCTAGATTCATTTCCCATTGCTGCTCAATGCCCGATCTGCGTACTCTGATCGGTCTGTTGCTGCTGTGGTTGCTGGGGTGGCCCTCGGCTGCCTACGCGACATCGTCAACGTGCTACGGGCCAAGTAGCGTGACCATCAGCTCCTTCGGCACGGTTACCGTTCCGGCGAACACACCCGCAGGCACGCCTGTCGGCAACCCGCAGAGCGGGTCGGCTCTCTTCAGTTGCACCACAATCAACCCGACACCAAGCGTCACATTCACCGCAATCGGCCTCGCGGCTCTGGACGCTTCCGACACGCTAACCGGCGGCGTCATCACCTTCCAGACCAGTGTGACGGGCATTGCACTGCAATTGACACCCACTAATCCCAGCATCACCAGTCACACGGCCAGCGGCTTTACCGTCGGTTCCATCTCTCAGCCTTCCGGTTCGTTCACTCAGAGCTATTCCGCGCAACTGGTGAAGACCATATCGGGTGCGATCACACCAGGCCCGCTGGGCAGCATCACCCTGATCGGCAACTACACCGCTACCGTAAGCCAAGGCTCAGTCTCGTTCACGCCAGCGGGCAGTTTGACGCTCAGTGCCGGTACCACGATCGCGTCAAGCGGTTGCAATAGCTTGAATGTCTCGGTGACATTGCCTGCAATCTCTGCATCGCAATTGGGCACTACTGGGGCAACTGGTGGCATGACGCCCGTGCCGCTCAACCTCACGGGCTGCCCTGCCAGTGCACCAGTCTCGATCTCGTTCTCGGGCACACCCGCCACGGTCAGTGGAACGCCATCGGCCACCGTACTCGCTTCCAGTGGCTCCGCACTAAACGTCGGCGTGCAACTGCTGGACAGCAGCAGCTCGCCTGCCCCGGTGGATATTACGGGCAGTGTGAAAACGGCCTTGGGAACCACCTCGCCGTCAGGCAACCTGGGCGTTACGTATTACGCGCAGTATTACGCTACCGATGTGGCTGGCCCCGGCATCGTCAATGCCACGGCAACCTACACCTTGACTTATCCCTGAGTGGATTGATGTTCAATCGAACACCCAGCAACCAGCATGGGTTTCGCTTCCTGCTTTCCTGTGGCGTTCACGTAACCGCGGAGAAGGCACCGGGGAAATTAATCAGAGGACGATATCCTCGCCCATGCCGAACCAGGCGCATAGATAATCTCGGCTCATTCGTAGACCTGCGTGATCAATATCGGATCCGCTTCGGCAGCCCTGACATAATCGTTGAAGTAGCTCAATACGGGATCCGTTTCCGCATTTGATATATGGATCGCGGTTGTCGTGTAGACCTGCGAAGTGATGGCGGCCTCGCCCGATTTGGCGCAGCTATCTAAATGCGGCTGCCCCAATTCAGGGGCGCCAGCAACCCATGTCGCTATTCGCTCAGTAGTCGCGCTACACGTCGCTTCCACGATCGTCCCCGTGAAGGTGATCCGTCCACTTGCTGCACCTGTCGATTCGCTCGCCGCACTCACCTGCGGAATGCACAGCATTCCGACAACGGCGACGCTCATCCATGACCTGCTGGCCAACCACTTCATATCGCACCTCACAGCACCCCGTAGCGATTACGGGGCACCCAAGTGCATCAGCGTTATGAACCCAGACCTTGAGAACAGAATCGACTCTGTGCGTATGCGCACACTTAAACTGAGACGCTTATCACGTTTTAATGGTGACTGGAGATATTCCAGCAACGGGTCTGATCGCAGCGTGAAGAGGCCGAGGGTCGATTGATCGGCCGGAACATCCGCGCTGCGGATTGGCATGGACGATGCGTGCCGTGGTTGCCTCAGCGAGACGAGATGTACTTCTCGCGCCGGATCTGCGGCACCGGCAAGCCGAACTCCTTCAGCACGATGAAGGCCGCATCGACCATGTTCGGGTTGCCGCACAGGTAGGCAATGTCTCGATCGGCGTGCGGGCCGAGTTCGGCCAGCACGTTCTGCACATGGCCGCTGCGGTCGGTGGCGCGCGGGGTGGCGCGGGCTTCACGGCTGAGGCAGCCGTGGAAGATGAAGCCAGGATGGGTTTGCGCGAACGCCTCGAATTCTTCGCCGTAGAGCAGTTCGGCTTCGGTGCGGGCGCCGTACAGCAGCACCACTTCGCGGCCGCCTTTCGCCAGCAGCTTTTCGATCTGCGGCAGCATCGCGCGGTACGGCGTGACACCGGTGCCGGTGGCAAGCAGCAGGTAGCGCGGATGGGTGTCGGCGTCCTGCAGGCAGAAGCGGCCATACGGGCCGCTGGCGTCGATGATGCCGCCATTTTCGAGATCACCCAGCAGCTTGGTCGCCGCGCCACCCTCGACGTAGCTCACCGCGATCTCGATGCGCTGCACCGGTGAAACACCATCGCCCACGGTGGCGACCGAGTAGCTGCGCTTGGTCGCGGTGCCGTCCTCGTAATGGAAGTGCACCTGCAGGAACTGGCCCGGCACAAACGCCAAAGGCTGACCGTCGGCACGCTCGAACACGAGGTGGCGCACCGTGGGGACAAGCATGCGGCTGTCGACGAGGCGGAGCTGGAAGTGGTCGGCCATGTAGCGGATTCCGGGACAGTGAGTGCACCGGCAGGAACCGGGCGGTGGCATCAAGCCCGCTATAATAGGTGGCTGCGAGCCACCGACCAAGCTGCAAGGCACGCTCGGCTACCTGTTTTGCCGGTGCCAGGCATGTCCATGCAGCTGGTTTCCCTCGGCTTTCCCTCACCCGGCGCCATCCATGACCTCCACACCTGCACTCGTTGTCGACAACCTGCGCAAGACCTACAGCAACGGCGTGGAGGCCCTCAAGGGCATCTCGCTGACGGTGCAGCCTGGCGACTTCTTTGCCCTGCTCGGCCCCAACGGTGCCGGCAAATCCACCCTGATCGGCATCCTGTCCTCGCTGGTGAATTCCAGCGGCGGCGATGCGCAAGTCTTCGGCGTGTCGGTGAACAAGCAGCGCAGCGAGGCGATGCGGCTGATCGGCCTGGTGCCGCAGGAGATCAACTTCAACCAGTTCGAGAAGCCGTTCGACATCTGCGTGAACGAGGCGGGTTTCTACGGCATCCCGCGCAAGATCGCCGCCGAGCGCGCGGAGAAGTACCTGAAGGAACTGCGCCTGTGGGACAAGGCGCAGATGCAGGCACGCACCTTGTCCGGCGGCATGAAGCGCCGACTGATGATCGCCCGCGCGATGATGAACGAGCCGAAGCTGCTGATCCTCGACGAACCGACCGCCGGCGTGGATATCGAGATCCGCCGCTCGATGTGGCAGTTCGTCAGCGGCATCAACGCGGCCGGCACCACGGTGATCCTCACCACGCACTACCTGGAAGAAGCCGAGTCGCTGTGCCGCAATATCGCGATCATCGACCACGGCACGATCATCGAGAACACCAGCATGAAACGCCTGCTGGCAACGCTGGATGTGGAGACCTTCGTGCTGGACGTCGCCGCCATGCCCGACGAGCTTCCCAGCCTGCCCGGCGTCACTCTGCGCCGCCGCGACGAACACATGCTGGAGGCCGAGATGGCCCGCTCGCATGACCTCAACTCGCTGTTCGCGGCACTGTCCACGCACGGCATCATGGTGACCTCGATGCGCAACAAGACCAACCGGCTGGAGGAGCTGTTCGTACGGCTCGTCGAAGGCGGCCGCAACGGCAAGGAGCAGGCAGCATGAGCAATACCGCCGCCAACCTGGTCGCCCTCAACACCATCGTGCGCCGCGAGATCGTGCGCATCGTGCGGATCTGGACGCAGACGCTGATCCCGCCGGCGATCACCATGACGCTGTACTTCGTGATCTTCGGCAAGCTGATCGGCAGCCGCATCGGCACGATCCAGGGCGGCTTCAGCTACATGCAGTACATCGTGCCCGGCCTGGTCATGATGAGCGTGATCAACAACTGCTACGCCAACATCTCCAGCTCGTTCTTCGGCGCCAAGTTCAGCCGCGCGGTGGAGGAGATGCTGGTGTCGCCGATGCCGAACTGGGTGATCCTGCTCGGCTATGTCACCGGCGCGGTGGCGCGTGGGCTAGTGGTCGGTGCGATGGTGCTGGGCATTGCGTTGCTCTTCACTTCGCTGCACGTGGCGCACCCTTTCATCACCTTCCTGTCGGTGCTGCTTGGTGCCACGATTTTCTCGCTGGCCGGTTTCGTCAATGCGGTGTACGCGAAGAAGTTCGACGACATCGCGCTGGTGCCAACCTTCATCCTGACTCCGCTGACCTATCTCGGTGGCGTGTTCTACTCGGTGAAGATGCTCAGCGAGCCGTGGCAGGCGATCTCGCACGCCAATCCGATCCTGTACATGGTCAACGCGTTCCGCTTCGGCGTGCTGGGTATCAGCGACGTGGATGTGGGCGTGGCGTTCGTGGTGATGCTGGGCTTCGTGGTCGGGCTGTCGATCGTGGCGCTGCAGTTGCTCAAGCGCGGCGTCGGGCTGCGTTCGTAACGCATGCGCGTCAACAAATACATCAGCGAAGCCGGCCTGTGCTCGCGCCGCGAGGCGGATGATCTGCTGATCGCCGGCCGCGTCACCATCAACGGCGAGGTGGTCTCGACGGGTGCCAAGGCGCTCGAAGGCGACGAGGTACGCGTCGATGGCGAGATCGTGCGTGCGCGCATCCTCGCGGCCACGCCGGCGGCGAAGAAGGCGGTGTATATCGCTCTGAACAAACCGGTCGGCATCACCTGCACTACCGATCACGGCGTCGACGGCAATATCGTGGACTTCGTCGACCATCCGCAGCGGATCTTCCCGATCGGAAGGCTGGACAAGGATTCCGAGGGACTGATCCTGCTGACCAGCAACGGCGACATCGTCAACGAGATCCTGCGCTCGGAGAACCACCACGAGAAGGAATATCTGGTTGCGGTGAACAAGTCCGTCACCGACGAATTCCTCGCCGACATGGCCAAGGGCGTGCGCATCCACGGCCAGATGACCCAGCCCTGCCGCGTGCGCCGGATCGCCAAATTCGGCTTCTCGATCGTGCTGACCCAGGGCCTGAACCGGCAGATCCGGCTGATGGCTGCCGCGTTCGGTTATCGGGTGACTCAGCTGCGCCGCGTGCGCATCGTCAACGTGAAACTCGCCCACCTGAAGGTCGGGCAGTGGCGCAATCTCACCGAGGCGGAGCTGAAAGGCCTGCTGCCCGGGCGCACACAGTGGTGAGTGTTGCCTGGTGGCCTTACGCCGCCGGCAGACTCTGCAAATCCCAACGCGGATAAACCTGCACCGAGGCATCCTGATGCTGGCCGCTGGCCAGCCGGATCGCGCCGGCCAGTGCGATCATTGCGCCGTTGTCGGTGCAGAAGTCGAACCGCGGAAAATACACCTGGAAACCGTCCTTCGCGCCGGCTGTGGCGAGTTCGCTGCGCAATCTCCGGTTCGCGCCGACGCCACCGGCGATCACCAGCCGATGCGTGCCGCTGGCCTGCAAGGCGCGTCTGCACTTGATGATCAGCGTGTCGACGATCGCCTCCTCGAACGCCCGTGCGATATCGGCACGGGTCTGTTCGCTCTGATCCGACTTCTGCCAGGCCAGCAGCACCTGGGTTTTCAGACCGGAGAAGCTGAAATCCAGCCCCGGTCGGTCGGTCATCGGGCGGGAGAAGCGGAACGCGCCGGCACGGCCCTGCTCGGCCAGTTTGGCCAGCGCCGGGCCGCCCGGATACGGCAAACCCATCAGCTTGGCGGTCTTGTCGAACGCCTCGCCGGCGGCATCGTCCAGCGTATCGCCGAGGATCGTGTACTGGCCTATCGCCTTGACCTCGACCAGCATCGAATGGCCGCCGGACACCAGCAGCGCCACGAACGGCGGCTCCGGCGGGTTGTCCTCCAGCAGCGGCGCCAGCAGGTGGCCCTCCATGTGGTGCACCCCGATCGCCGGCACACCCAGCGCCCAGGCCAACGCGCGTCCGGCCGAAGCCCCCACCAGCAAGGCGCCGACCAGGCCGGGACCGGCGGTATAGGCCACCCCGCCTAGATCCTGCACGGTCAGGCCGGCCTCGGCCAGCGCTTCGCGGATCAGCGGCAGCAGCTTGCGTACGTGGTCGCGGCTGGCCAGTTCAGGCACCACTCCACCGTAGTCGGCATGCAGCTTGATCTGGCTATATAAGGTGTGCGCCAGCAGGCCACGGCCCGGCGCATCCGGCTCCCAGCGCAGCAACGCCACCCCGGTTTCATCGCACGAGGTTTCGATGCCAAGGATCGGTTTGTTCGCCGGCTTTGAAAATTCTGTGATATCCACGGTATAATTCGCGGCTCGCCCTATTTGACAGTCCCGTACATGCGGGCAGATTACCACTCGGAGTTTCCATGCCCAACGTAAAAGTTCGCGAGAACGAGCCGTTCGAGATTGCACTGCGTCGTTTCAAGCGTACCTGCGAGAAGGCCGGCGTCTTGGCTGAAACGCGCAAGCGTGAGTTCTATGAGAAGCCGACCCAGGAGCGCAAGCGCAAGCGCGCTGCCGCGGTGAAGCGTCACCTGCGTCGTCTGTCGCGTGACGTCTCGCGCAAAGTCCGTCTGTACTGAGTTTCCCCCGATCCGTCGCCTGTCGATGGATCATGCAGCGCCCCGGCGCCGCGCATAACAGGAAACACGGTCGGCGCGGGTTCTCGCAGCCACCGCAAGCTCTCGGATTCGAACTGGCCGGTGTTGTCCGCAAAGACAACGCCGGCTTTGTCGTTTCCGTAGAATGGATTCCCCACCTCCCAAGGCTCCCGCCATGACGCTCAAGCAGCAGCTCACCGAAGACATGAAAAACGCCATGCGCGGCGGCGAAAAGCACCGGCTGGGGGTGATCCGACTGATGCTGGCGGCGATCAAGCAGCGTGAAGTGGACGAGCGAATCGAGCTGGATGACGTGCAGGTGCTGGCTACGCTGGAGAAGATGCTCAAGCAGCGGCGCGATTCGGTCAGCCAGTTCGATGCCGCCCATCGCGAGGATCTGTCCGCGATCGAGCGTGCCGAGATGGTGGTGATCGAAACCTACCTGCCAAGCAAGCTGAACGAGGCGGAGATCGACGCCTTGATCGCAGCCGCGATCAGCGACACCGGTGCCAGTTCGGCCCGCGACATGGGCAAAGTGGTTGCTGCAGTGAAGGAAAAGGCCGCCGGCCGCGCCGACATGGCCGTGGTGTCCGGCAAGATCAAGGCAAAGCTGGCCGGCTGAGGCTTCAGCTGGCTCGTGTCGTCAGCAAAATTACGGCCAGCACCACCAGCAAGCCGGCAATGACTGCCGCCAGCGCCATACGTCGGCGGCGCCGGCGCAGTCGCTGCCAATTCGCCAGATCCAGGAAATAGCGCCCGTCGCCTGGGCAACGCAGCACCGCATGGCCCACCAGTTGGTGCCAGGCCATGCCCGGCTTCAGCCCCAACTGCTCTGCGCGACATGCCGTCGTCGCCGTGGTCGCGGCAGCCTGTTCGAAGGCACGCACGATCGCGCGCTGTTTGTGCACCATCACCGCCGTGATCACCATGCTTACTGTTCCGGTCGACCTGACCGTGCAGCTTGCCGGCCACGGCCGTTGACGGCAAGCCGGCGATGCATTGCGTTCACATCCAGCCCGTTACAAAAGCGCCACATGGCTCGCCGGGCCTCTCCCCCCCCTTCGGCGTGGCCGCTCATCGACGCAGGAAAATCGCATGATCAAGTGGGCCATCATTTTCGCCATCATCTCGCTGGTCAGCGGTTGGCTCGGTTTCGGCGGCGTCTCTGGCGCCAGCGCCACGATCGCCAAGGTGCTGTTTGCATGCTTCGTGATCCTGTTCCTACTGGCGCTGCTGGCCGTGATCGGTGTGATCCACCTGCTCTGACGGCTTTCAGTCACAAGGTCGGCACATGCCATAGCATGTGCCGGTCACGACTTGCTTCTACGCGATGGCGAGGCCGCTGACGCTGACTTGCGCAACACGGCTACAGCGTGCTCCAGCACAGGATCGCGACCTGCGTGAATGTCCGCCATCGTGGGCGCCACGGCAATATCCGGCGCGATGCCCTTGCCGACGAATTCGTGGCCATCGGGGTAGACGTCGCGTTTGGCACAGATGCGCGCCTTGCCGCCGCCCGGCAAATCGAACTGCAGAGGACTGCCGGTACTGCCACCGGTGGTCTCGCCCACCAGCACCCCACGCTGCATGGCGTCGAACATCATGGCGAAATCCTCGGCGGCCGAAAACGTGCGTGGGCCAATCAACATCGCAACCGGGCCATTGAAATGCTCTGCGTGCTTCTGCTCGAAGGGTTCGTCGGTATCGGGCAACGGGCGCCAACTCATCCACGTCTCGCCATTGGCGTGCGCTGCCGGCGAATAGATGCGGGTTGTCGAATGCGCACCGGGTACCGGCTGCTGACTCAGATAGCTGAGAATGATCTGACCCGGCCTGCTGGAACCACCACCATTGCGCCGCACATCGAGAATCAGCCCTCGGGCCTGCCGGATCTGCGGCCATGCCTGCTCGAAGGCTTTCACCGCACGATCGTCGGCGAACTCGTCCAGCGAGAGGTAGGCAATGTCGCCCTTGAGCAACTGCCACTGGAACATGGAACGTGGCCGCGCGTCTGGATCCTGCTCGCGCGAAAGCGTCGCGGTGCGCATGCGTCCCGCGGCATCGCGCAAACCCAGCGTCACCGGTTGACGATGATCGCCATGAAGCAGCCCGTAGGTATACATGCGCACAGCGCGATCCTGCGATGTGCTGCTGCTCACATAGGGCGCCACGCGCTCTTCGGCATAACGACGGACCTCCATGCCATCGATGCTGACGATCTCGTCTCCGACATGCACCCCGGCCACCGCTACACGCGGGCTGTTCACCGCCAACACCAACACGTGGCCCTCGACCAGCCCGGTGGTCAACGCCGGATTGGCGTAGAACTCGTCCTGGATCGACACCGGCGGATAGATATTGGTGTGCCCGTCGTGCAGCAAGGGAGCCAGCCGCATCAGCACGTCGTAATAATTGTGCAGGCTCTTGGCAGCCATCACCTTCGGCAGAAAATCCAGGTAGACCTGATCCCAGTCCAGCCCCGGCACATGGTCGAAATAGACGAAGTTGTACTTGGCCTGCGACCAGAACAGCGACAGCCCGGCGATACGATGCGCCTCGTCGGGCATGCTGCCGGCCGGCGTGGCGAACGCGGTATCGGCCCATAGCCGGTTGTTCGCGCGCAAGGTCGCCAGGAGAGCCTGGAAACGGGGCTCATCGCGCAGGCTGGCGAGCGCGGGCTCGCTCTCGTAGTACTTGAGCGCCCCCCCCGTACCAGGCATCGGCCAGCATCGCGTCGAGCGCATCCAGCGCCTCCTGTTTGCGTCCTTCCAGCGCAAGCACCTCGGCCAGGTCCCGATTGACGTCGCTGCGACGACTGGCCAGGTAGACGTTGCCATTCCCCAGGCGCCTCACCTCCGTCGCATTCAGAATCGCCAGGGCTTGGCGCAAGGTGGCTTCCGCTTCCTGCAGTTGCTTCGGATCGGGATGCTCCGGATCGGCCAGCTTGCCCGCCTTGTCGCGCAGACCCTGCACCTGATCGTAGATCTGCATGGCCCGATCCGGTGGATCGCCCGCCCATGCCATCCCCGCCATTGAAAACAGCAATGCCATCAGTAGCTTCTGCCACATATCCCGCAGCTCCCTTAATTCGTCCCGGCGACACTCTACAATGCTCGGCATGCGCGGCCTGATCCCCGACAGTTTCATCGATGAACTGCTAGCCCGCGTCGACATCGTCGACGTGATCGAGCGACGCGTGCCGCTGAAGAAGGCCGGGCGCGAGTGGACGGCGTGCTGCCCGTTCCACAACGAGCGCTCGCCGTCGTTCTACGTGAGCCCGGCCAAGCAGTTCTTCCATTGCTTCGGCTGCGGCGTGCATGGCAGTGCGATCAAGTTCCTGATGGATTACGACCGGCTGGAATTTCCCGACGCGGTTGAGGAACTGGCACAGACGGTCGGCTTGAAGGTGCCGCGCGAAGGCGGTCGCGAGGCCGCGCCGCGCGAGGACAAGACCGACCTCTACGCGCTGCTGGATGCCGCCGCCAGCTGGTACGAAGCCGAATTGCCGCGCAACGCCGACGCACAGGCCTACTGCAAAAAACGGGGACTGGACGCGGAAACGATCCAGCGCTTCCGCCTCGGCTGGGCGCCGGCCGGCTACGACGGCGTGATCAAGTCGCTGGGCAACAGCCCGCGGCGGATGGAGCTGTTGAACGAGGCCGGCATGGTCGCCAGCAGCGAGCGCGGCAGCAAGTACGATCGTTTCCGCGAGCGGCTGATGTTCCCGATCCTCGACCGCCGCGGCCGAGTGATTGCGTTCGGCGGCCGCGTTCTATCTTCGGAGCAGTCTCCCAAATACCTCAACTCCCCCGAGACGCCGCTGTTCCACAAGGGCCGCGAGCTGTTCGCGCTGTGGCAGGTCAAGCAGGCCAACGCGAACCTGCAGCGGATCGTGGTGGTCGAGGGCTACATGGACGTGATCGCGCTGCATCAGGCCGGTCTGCCGATCGCGGTGGCCACGCTGGGCACGGCAACCACGCCGGAGCACACCGAGGTGCTGTTCCGCGCCGCGCCGGACGTGGTGTTCTGTTTCGATGGTGACCGTGCCGGCCGCGCCGCCGCGTGGAAGGCGCTGGAGTCAGCGCTGCCGCGATTGCGTGACGGGCGCCAGGCGTATTTCCTGTTCCTGCCCGATGGCGAAGATCCGGATTCACTGGTGCGCAAGGAAGGCAAGGACGGCTTCGAGCAGCGCATCAAGCAAGCGATGCCGCTGTCGGATTATTTCTTCAACGAGCTATCGCACGACGTGGAAATGGGTAGTCTCGACGGTCGCGCGCGACTGGCCGAACGTGCCCGCCCGTTGATCGCGAAATTGCCTGATGGTGCGTTCCGCGACCTGATGGCGCAGGAGCTGGAGAAGCGCAGTGGCGCCCGCGCCATGCTGCAGGCCGATCCCGTCGCGCAGCCCGCCGGGCAACGGCCCGTGGCAGTACAGCGCAGTCTGGTGCGCAGCGCGATCTCGCTGTTGCTGGCGCAGCCGGGGTTGGCCGATCAGGTGGAAAAACCGTATCGCTTCCTGCGCCTGGACAAGCCTGGCGTGGAGCTGCTGGCCGAATTGCTCGACATCGCACGATCGCGGCCCGGCATCAATTCCGCGATGCTGGTGGAACACTTCGCCGAGCGGCCGGAATATCCCTCACTGCAGAAGCTGATGGCGGCGTTATCGGTCGGTGAACTGGAAACCCAGAGCATGGAGTTCCTCTCGGCGCTCGATCGTATGGAACACCAATCGCTGATCCAGCGTCGCAACTTCCTCAGCGCCCGGCGCGATAAGCTCAGCGATGACGAGAAAGCGGAGTTACGCACACTGCTGCCACTTCGCGAACAGATGAGCACCAAGTCATGACTTGCGCCACCACGGCAAGTCGTCGGTCGTTGCGCGTTTCGGCCGGTACAGGGAACTCCGTACATGAGGCATGGACATAGATGGACCTGCTGCAACACCTGATCACGATCTTCGCCGAGAACGGCTACGTCGCGGTGTTCATCGCGTTGATGATCTGCGGCGCCGGCCTGCCGTTGCCGGAGGACATCACCCTGGTTGCCGGCGGCGTGATCGCCGGGCTCGGTTTTGCGAACGTGCACGCGATGTTCGCGCTGGCGATGTTCGGCGTGCTGTTGGGCGACTCCGCGATTTTCCTGCTTGGTCATCATTACGGTGCGCGCATCCTGCAGTGGCGCTTCGTGGCACGCGTGCTGACGCCTTCGCGCTATGCCAAGGTGCAGCAAAAATTCGAGCACTACGGCAATCGCATGCTGTTCATCGCACGCTTCCTGCCCGGCATGCGCACCACGGTCTACCTCACCGCCGGCATGACCCATCGAGTGTCATTCCTGCGCTTCCTGCTGCTCGACAGCGTCGCTGCGCTGATCAGCGTGCCGTTCTGGGTCTACCTGGGCTACTTCGGCGCGGACAACCACGAGTGGCTGGTGAAGTGGATCCGGCGCGGCCAGGGCAGCCTGTGGGCACTCGTCGGCATCCTGGTGCTGACCATGCTGGTGCTGTGGTGGCGGCACCGTCGCCGGACGCGCTGCGGGCAGGATTGAGTCGCCGTTCAACGACGGCTGAAAAATGCCGCAAACGCCTCGACCGTGCGCTCGATGTCGGCATCGCTGATATCCAGATGCGTCACCAGTCGCAACGTGGGCAGGTAACCGATGCTGATGCGGATGCCGGCCTCGCGCAGATGGACGTCCAGATCGCGCAGGCGTTCGGCCGGCACGTCGATGAAAACCATGTTGGTGTACTGGCCGAGCAGGTCGATACCGGCGATCTCGCGCAAGCGACCGGCCAGGTACGCCGCCCGGTTGTGATCGTCGGCCAGTCGCGCCACGTGGTGATCCAATGCGTACAGACCGGCCGCCGCGAGGATGCCGGCTTGCCGCCAGCCGCCGCCGGTGACCTTGCGCCAGCGGCGCGCCTTGTCGATCAGCGCGTGCGAACCGACCAGCACCGAGCCCACCGGCGCACCAAGCCCCTTCGACAGGCAGATCGACACGGTGTCGAAATGCCGTGCGATTTCGCGCGCCGGCACCTCGCAGGCGACTGCGGCGTTGTACAACCGCGCACCGTCCAGGTGCAGGCCGAGGCCGTGCGAACGCGCCACGTCGTGCGCGGCGGTGAGGTAATCCAGCGGCAACGTACGACCGTGCCAGGTATTTTCCAGCGCCAGCAGGCGGGTGCGCGCGAAGTGCGGATCGACCGGCTTGATCGCCGCCTCGATGCTCTTCAGCGGCAACGTGCCGTCGGCCGCGTGCACGATCGGCTGCGGCTGGATCGAGCCGAGTACCGCCGCACCACCACCCTCGAACTTGTAGGTATGCGCGTCCATGCCGACCAGGTATTCGTCGCCGCGTTCGCAATGCGCCAGCAGCGCCAGCAGGTTGGACTGCGTGCCGCTGGGCACGAACAGCCCGGCGTCGAAACCGAGCTCGTCGGCCAGCCGCTGCTGCAGCGCATTGACGGTGGGATCCTCGCCGTAGACGTCGTCGCCCACCTCCGCCGCCAGCATCGCCGCGCGCATCGCGGTCGTGGGCCGGGTCACGGTGTCGCTGCGCAGGTCGATTACATCCACGGCAAAGTCCTCTCGATCAGGAAACCCCAGCAGCTTGATCGGTCGCGTGACAACGAGCAACCCATCGGTGCTGCCAGCTCCCGTCCACTGACCGATTCAGCTGGCCTGCAGTAGTAGCATGGCGAAATTCGCAGTGTGCAGTCACGCATCCAAGGGGTTTTATCGTCGTGTCGATCCTGCGTCTTTATCTGCGCGTACTCGGGTTGCTCGCGCCCGAACGGAAGCTGGCGATCACGCTGGCGCTGGCGAATCTCGCGCTGGCCGGCGTGTATTTCCTCGAACCGCTGCTGTTCGGTCGCGTGGTCGACGCGTTGGCGGCACCGGGCCCGAGTCACGCGCCAAGGCTGATCGCATGGTGGGCGCTGGCCGGGTTCGGCGGTGTGCTCGCCAGCGTGTGGGTGTCGCTGCATGCCGATCGCCTCGCGCATCGGCGCCGGCTGGCCGCGATCGCCGCGTTCTTCGAACATGCGGCGGCGTTGCCGCTGGCATTCCACGGCGAGCACCACACTGGCCGGCTCGCGCGGATCATGAACAACGGCGTCAGCAACCTGTTCAATCTGTGGCTGAGCTTCTTCCGCGAGCATCTCGCCACCCTGCTGTCGATCTTCGTGATGATCCCGATCGCCTTGGCGATGAACTGGAAGCTGGCACTGCTGATGATCGCGCTGATGATCAGCTTCGCCGTCTCCAATGCGATCGCAGTGCAGCGCACGCACAAGGCGCAAGGCGAAGTGGAGGAGTTGCACCACGAGATCGCCACCCGCGCCGGCGATGTATTCGGCAATGTCACCGTGGTGCAGAGTTTTACCCGGCTCAGTGCCGAGGCCGCCGCGCTGAAGGAGATGATGACGCGCGTGCTGGCGGCGCAGTATCCGGTGCTGCGCGGCTGGGCGATCCTGTCGGTACTGAATCGCGCGGCCAGCACGCTGACTATCGTGGCGATCTTCGCGCTCGGCACCACCCTTCATGCGCGCGGCGAAGTGACGGTAGGCGGCATCGTCAGCTTCGTGGGCTTCTCGATGATGCTGATTGGCCGGCTCGAACAGTTCGCCAGCTTCATCTCCGGCCTGTTCTTCCAGACCCAGTCGCTGCACGACTACTTCGCCGTGCTCGACCAGCGCCCCGCGATCGTCGAACCGACCGATGCCATCGAGCTGCCTCGCGTGCGTGGCGAGGTGGTGTTCGACCAGGTCAGCTTTGGCTATGACCCGGTGCAACCGGCGTTGCATGAGCTGAGCTTTCGCGCCGCTCCCGGCAGCACGATCGCGCTGGTCGGTCCGACCGGCGCCGGCAAGACCACCGCGCTCAGCCTGCTCTATCGCGCCTACGATCCGTCCGGCGGCCGGATCACCATCGACGGCCACGACATCCGCGCGGTCACGCTCGATTCGCTGCGCCGAAACATCGGCGTGGTGTTCCAGGATCCGGGCATGTTCTACCGCTCGATCCTCGACAATCTGCGCGTGGGCAAGCCGGATGCCGACCTTGCCGAGATCGAGAAAGCAGTCGCCGCCGCCGAGGCAGCCACCTTCATCGCGAACAAGCCGGAAGGTCTGGAGACCCTGGTCGCCGAGCGCGGCCGCTCGCTGTCCGGCGGCGAGCGCCAGCGGCTGGCGATCGCCCGCGCGATGCTGAAGGACGCGCCGATCCTGGTGCTCGACGAGGCCACCAGCGCACTGGACAACGCCACCGAAGCACGCATCCAGCGCGCGCTCGATGCACTGACTAGGAACCGCACTACCTTCGTGATCGCGCACCGGCTCTCCACCGTGCGCAATGCCGACCTGATCCTGGTGCTGGATCAGGGCCGACTGGTGGAACAGGGCCGCTTCGACGAGCTGATCCGCCAGGGTGGCCTATTCGCGCAACTGGCCGAGGGCGGCAAGTTCACGCCGGATGCGCAGGTGCCCGCCGACCCCGGCGTGGAAACCGCCGAATCACTGGCGATGCTGGATTGAACCGTCCGCGGCGCACTGACGGCCATCAACCACCCTCGACCACTCAGGCGCTCCGGCGGAAATACAGCCACGCCGCCAACGCCAGGATCAAGGCCGGCAACAGATTGGCCAGCAGCGGAGGCATGCCGTAGACCGTACCGAAATTCACCATCGCCTGTTGCAGGAAGTACCAGCCGATCGCCAGCAACATGCCGATGAACATGCGCTTGCCCAGGCCACCGGAGCGCAGCGCACCGAACGCGAACGGCATCGCGCACAACACCAGCACCAGCACATTCAGCGGATACAGCGCACGGCCCCAGAACGCCACCGCGTAACTGCCCGGGCTCTCGCCGTTGCTTTCCAGGTAGTTCATGTTGCGGCGCAGGTCGCGCATGGACAGGTATTGCGGCTGGATCACCGACTGCGCCAGCACCTGCGGATTGAGGCTGGACTGCCACGGCTGGCTGGCGATCAGGGTGGTATGCGTGCCCTGCGCATCGAGCGTGGTGCTGCGCACGTCCCGCAAGATCCATTCATGGCCGTCGTGTTCGGCCGTCTTCGCCCATTCGAAACGGCTGAGCTGACCATCGGCGGTGAAGGTAAACACGCGCACGTCGCTCAACTGCACCGTGCCCACGCCATCATGTCGTTTCAGCGAGGTGCCACGGGCGTTGATGAAGCTGTTGCCATCGCGCGCCCACAGGCCGCTGTTGGTACCCATGCCGAGGTCGGCGGATTTCATCCGCAGCTGCATCGTCTGCGCCTGTTGATCGCCCCATGGCGCCGCTGTTTCGCCGAGGATCACCACACCGACGATCAGCACCGCCACCACGCCGACCGCCGATCCCGCGATGCGCAGCCGCGACATACCGGCTGCACGCAGCGCGGTGAGTTCGCCGGTGCCGGCGAGGCCGCCGAGGCCGAGCAGACCACCGATCAGCGCGGCATTGCCGAACATTTCGTAAGCGCGGCGCGGAAACGTCACCAGCACATAGACGACCGCGTTGCTCAGCGTGTAGCCGTTTTTGCCGACATGGACGAGCTGGCGCAGGAACTGGGTCACTGCATCGAAGCCGGTCAGCACCAGCCACACCATCAGCAGCGAACCGAGCACGCTCATCGCCACCAGCCGGTCGACCCGTTTGACGTTGAATATGCCGTTGAGGGACAGACTCATGCCGGCATACCCGCTTGCGGTTGGCGCAGCTTGCGCGGCGAATACTGTTTCCACAGCATCCAGCCGGCCAGCGCCAGCACCACCGCATGCAGCGCCCACAACGGCGCCTCACTGTGCCAATGGCCCTTGCCGATCTGCGCGCGGCCGAGCGCCAGCAGCGTGTTGTAGAGGAAGAAACTCACCAGCGCCAGCAACAGCCGGCCGTAACGCGATTCACGCGGGTCCTGCCGCGACAGCGGCAATGCCAGCAACAGCAGCACCAAGGTCAGCGGCGGCGCATTCGCGCGCCAGGCGAACTCGGCCCGATCATCCGGATCGCTCGACTGGGCCAGCGTCCAGCTGCCCTTCGAGTGGGCCGGGTCTTCGTCGTCGTCGCTGGCCTGCACGCTGGAAAGCGAAGTGTCGTTGCGCTCGTAGCGCATCTGCCGCCAGTTGTCGGCGCCCAGCGGGATCTCGTATTGCCAGCCGTCCTTGAACGCGATGAAACGGCCATTGCCGTCGCTCTCCTGATACAGTTCGCCGTTGGCCGCGTAGACGACTTTCAGATGCGGCGGCCCTTTCCTGGGATCACTCTGGGTCGCGACAAACGTGCGGCCCAGCTTGCTGCCGTCGCGACTCAGGCTGTCGACGAAAATGATGCCGCCCTTGCCCGGCAGGTTGGTGAAGCGACCCGCATCCAGGCCGGCTGCGATCACCGAACGGTTCGCCGCAGCCACCATCGCGTCGCTGGTGCGCACGGCCCATGGCCCCAGCCATAACGACACCACCGAGGTGATCACCACCAGCACCACGCCGAGGAGCAGCACCGGTCGCAACAGACCACGCGGCCCCATGCCGGAGGAGGCAAGCACGTGCATCTCGCTCTCGCGGTACATCCGGCCCAGGCCCATCAGCACACCGATGAAGCTGGCCAGCGGCATCATGTTGGTCAATCCGTCCAACGTGCGCAGACCCAGCACCTGGAACATCACGCTGGCCGGGAAACTGCCGTTGGCGACCTGCTGCAGCACCTTGGCAAACGCACTGCCAGCGACAATCACCAGCAACACCACCACGGTGGCGGCCACGGTCTGCGCCAGTTCGCGCAGGAAATAGCGGTCGAGGATGCTCAGCATGCGATAAACTTGTCCGCTTACTCGCCGCGCCCGATCGGGCCGGCAAACCGCAAGTCTAGCCTGTCCGGCCGCTGCCGGGCCCATGCAGGAACTACCCCGATGACACTCCAGTTCAGCCTCGGCACCGCCGCCCCCGAAACCGTCGACACCGCCTGCGTGCTGGTCGGCGTGTACGAACACGGTGTGCTGACCAGCGCTGCGGCGCAGCTGGACAGCGTGGCCGGCGGACTGATCAAGCGCCAGGTGGAAAGCGGCGACATCAGCGGCAAGGCCGGCAGCAGCACGCTGCTGTTTGCGCCGGCCGGAGTCACCGCCAGGCGCGTACTGGTGGTGGGCTTGGGCACGCAGAAGTCGTTCGATGCCGCGCGCTTCCAGAAAGTGAACATCGAAGCGGCCCGTGCACTCGGCCGCCTGCCGGTCGCCGACGCGGTGTCGTATCTGACCGAAGTGGACGTGCCGGGCCGCGACAGCGCCTGGCGTGTGCGCATCGCCGCGCTGGCCAGCGACTATGCGGCCTATCGCTACACCGCCACGTTCAAACCGCGCGACAAGAGCAAGCAGCCGGAACTGGCCACGCTCACGTTCGCCGCCGCAGCCGACGCGCAGGCGGGCCTCGACCAGGCTCTAGCCATCGCCGAGGGCGTGCGCTTCGCCCGCGAGCTGGCCAACCTGCCGCCGAACATCTGCAACCCGGCCTATATCGCGACGCAGGCGCAGACCTTCGCCGACACCCAGGACAAGGTCAGCTGCACAGTGCTCGATGAGGTCGAGATGGAGAAGCTCGGCTTCGGCTCGCTGCTGGCGGTAAGCCGCGGCTCGGTCAACAAGCCGCGGCTGATCGCACTCGAGTACAAGGGCGGCAACGATGGCGACAAGCCGTATGCGTTCGTCGGCAAGGGCGTCACCTTCGACTCCGGCGGCATCAGCCTGAAACCCGGCGCCGGCATGGAAGAGATGAAGTTCGACATGGGCGGCGCGGCCGGCGTGCTCGGCGCGTTTGTCGCCGCGGTGAAGATGGGCCTCAAGCTCAATCTGGTCTGCGTGGTGCCGAGCGTGGAGAACATGCCCGACGGCGACAGCTACCGCCCCAGCGATGTGCTGACCAGCTTGTCCGGCCTCACCATCGAAGTACTCAACACCGACGCCGAAGGCCGGCTGATCCTGTGCGACGCGCTGACCTGGACCGCGCAGAAATTCCAGCCGCAGGCGCTGATCGACGCTGCCACGCTCACCGGCGCCTGCGTGATCGCGCTGGGCAAGCATGCCACTGGCCTGATGAGCAAGCACGACGACCTCGCCGCCGAGCTGCTCGCCGCCGGTGAGGAAACCCTCGACCGCGCCTGGCGCCTGCCGCTGTGGGACGACTACCAGACCCAGCTCGACTCCGGCTTTGCCGACGTCGCCAACATCGGCGGCAAGAGCGCCGGCGCGATCACCGCCGCCTGCTTCCTGTCGCGCTTCACCGACGGCCAGCGCTGGGCGCATCTGGACATCGCCGGCACCGCCTGGGACGAAGGCCGCAAGGGCCTGGCGACCGGCCGGCCGGTCGCGCTGCTGGCGCAGTGGCTGCTGGATCGCGCCGGCTGAGCGCACCACGGAGCCGACCTGCCATGCCACGCGCCGACTTCTATCTGATCGACAAGCCGCGTTTCCGCGAACAGCCGCTACTGCTGGTCTGCGAGCTGACCAAGAAGGCGTTCGCGGCGCAGCAGCCGACCTTGATCCTGACCCGCGATTACGCGCAGGCCGAAGCGGTCGACGAGCTGCTGTGGGCCTTCGACGAAGACGTGATGATTCCGCACCAACTGGCCGGCGACGACGATGACGCGGCGACTGCCGTGCTGATCGTGCCGCCGGGCATCGACACGGCCGATCGTCCGCTGCTGATCAACTTGCGCGAGACCTGTCCCGGTGGTCATTACCAGCGCGTGCTGGAAGTGGTGGCGGCCGACCCGGCCGAACGCGACGGCTCACGCACGCGCTGGCGCGAGTATCAGCGGCTCGGTTTCGAGCTGCACAAGAACGACATGTAACTCAGGCGAGATCGACTGCCGGCGGTGAGGTCGCCGCCGGCAGTCGTGCCAGCGCAGCAGCCAGCTGTCCGCCGCTGAGCGGCTTGCGCAGGAAACCGTCCATCCCTACTGCACGCGCATGCAGCTCATCCTCGCTACCGGTACGCGCGGTCACCGCGATGATCGGCAAGTGCGGCCCAGCCTGTTCGCGCTGACGGATCAACCGCGCGATCTGGA
>NZ_BMXT01000004.1 GCF_014651895.1 Rhodanobacter panaciterrae | reverse complement strand
CGCTCCTGTCTGGCTCATCGAAGCCGTGTGGCGACGCGGGAGGAGTCCATTCAATCATTCAAGGCGGACGGCTTCGCCGCCGCTTAACTCAAGCGTTAGCCATCAGGGGTTCGTTATGCGGCGAATATTCGCAATTCTGCTTACGGCTTTCTTGGCGGTTCCTACGCTGACACAGTGCGCCACTCCAACTAAATTTTATTCGGTGTTTTTTCTGGTGACGGTCGACGCCGCTGGCAAAATAAGCTCTCTCCAAGTCGTCCAGGTCAGAGACGTCAAGGGCTCCAGTTCCGGCCCTGTGCAAGTAACAATTCCGGCAAGCTATGTGACGGCCGCACGCGCATTCCTTTCCAAACGCCCATACAAAGGTCCGAGCCAGTTCGTTGACTATACGTTCTACGACCCATCTCAACCTTCCCGCGCTGACATCAACCCTCAGGCTGGTGGTCAATGATGGCTAACAACTCGTTCAAGGCGGACGGCTTCGCCGCCGCTTAACTCCAGCGTTAGGCGGCACACATGAACTTCAGCGACCTTGAAAAGGCAGCCCTCCAGCTAAACGAGCTCTACGAGCAGCTCGAGGCGAAGAGGTACGGCCGCGTCTGGAGCACACAAGAACTCGCACTCGGCTTCATGGGAGACGTTGGCGATCTGGCAAAACTTGTCCAAGCACACGCCGGCGTCCGCACAATCGATGATGTTCAAGCCAAACTAGGTCACGAGTTATCGGACTGCTTATGGTCGGTTCTCGTCTTGGCGAACAAGTGCGGGATTGATCTGCAGGCCGAATTCGTCAGGAACACTAAGGAGATATCTGAGTATGTGTCCAACGAACTTGGCAAATCGGCGGGTGCCGACTAACAATTCATTCAAGCCGAAGCCGCTTCGCGGTTCGGCTTAATTCTGGCGTTAGGCCTCAAGGAGCCGGCTCATGCAATACCAAATCGAACAGGAGTCTGGGCGTGACGCCTTCGGTAACCAGTCATTCGAGGCGGGTGGCTTCGCCGCCGCTTAGCCCCAGCGTTAGGGCGCAAGATGGAAATCACGGCTACACCTTCCTGACAGTATTGAGTAACTTGATTCATCCGCACATCGGCCCTCTAGTGGCGTCTGATCATGCGTGCAACGCGGCTTGATTCAGATGTCAGGTGGCGTGGGCAACATTCAACTCGGCGAACACGAATCATGAAGTCATCAACCGCGACTACCGCATCTGATTCGAGCATCGAAAAGCGACTGGCCGAGTTTGTCGACAAGTTCGAACCCGCCAACGCCGGGCTCATTCGGCAGTGCCGTGTCGAGCTTCGCAAGCTCATGCCCACCGCCATCGAGTTGGTCTACGACAACTACAACTTCTTCGTCATCGGCTACTGCACAACTCCGCGGGCTTCCGATTGCATTGTTTCGATTGCCGCGGCAGCAAACGGAGTCGGTATTTCTTTCTACCAAGGTGCCACGCTGGCCGACCCGGACAGGCTGCTCCAGGGCAGTGGAAAGCAGAACCGCTTCATACGTGTGCCCAGTATCAAAACCCTTCGCGCGCCTGAAACGCTTGCACTCATCCACGCAGCCATCGCACAAGCCAAAGTCCCACTTCCATTCACGGGTGTGGGGCGTACAGTCATTCAATCGGTTTCCAGCAAGCAGCGTCCGCGGCGCAAACCCGAGAGTGCCGCCTGACTATTCGTTCAAGCGGATTGCTGCGTTGTGTCGCCGTAAGCAGTTAGTCCTCGCGGCAGCGACCGCTTGAGTCCAGCGGCAGGCGCCTCGAACTTGGAGAGCCACATGCGATGCTTCCTCTTGTTGCGAATTGCGTCGATTCTCACCTTGCTGCTTGCCGCGGGACACACCTCCGGCGGAGTGGGTTTCTGGTCTCCCGCAGGGGATACTGAAGTGCTACGCGCCATGAGGTCGTTTCACTTCGATGCCGGTGGCGCCAGCCGTACCTACATGGACTTTTTTCTTGGCTTCGGCTTCACCATCAGCGCCTACCTGTTCATACAGGCGGTTGCCTTGTGGCAACTTGCATCCATCGCGAAGTCTGATGCACGTCGCGTTCGCCCTCTGATCGGCTCGTTCTTGTTGGTGTCCGTTGCGTCTGCCGCCCTGGCATGGAAGTTCATTTTCGTGGTGCCAGTTGTCTCGTTCAGCGCGGTGGCTGTTTGTCTCGGGCTTGCGTTTTACGCCGCTGGGAAACGCAGAGACGCCTGATCCTTCCGTCGAGCGGATGCCCGCTCATGTCAAAAGCCACACGTCACTATTCGGAGATCGTCGTGAAAAAAGCATTTCAATCTTCACGTGACGTCATTATCCGAACCGATGCCTGGGCAGATGCCACCAGGTTTTACGAGTCGGTGCTTGGGCTTCCGGTCAGTCATCGGAGCGAGGAGTTGATGGGCTTCGAGACGGGTGCGTTCTGCCTGTACGTCGAGAAGGGTGATGAGCACGGGCCGGTCTTCGAGTTTCTGGTGCCCGACGTCGAGGCAGCAAAACGCCGGCTGGTCGACGCTGGCTGCACCATCGTGGAAGAGAACGCTTCCGTTCCACGGTGTTACATCCGTGACCCCTATGGCGTCGTGTTCAACATCGGTCGCGCGCCTGCTGCAGAATGAGGCGGGTGCTGCCTGACTGTTTCGATAGCGATATCCCGTCGACGCCGCTCGAAAACCGGGCGCCAATCGGTTCATACGCCAAGTAGAGGCCTCGACCATGCAAGCATCCGTCTTTGTCGGTACCAGCCTCGATGGTTTCATCGCGCGACTTCATGGCGAGCTCGATTTTCTTCCGCCTGGTGGTGGCGAACCGCATGGCTACGACGAGTTCATGGCCACGGTGGATGCTCTGGTGATAGGTCGCAAGACGTTCGAAACGGTGCTCGGCTTTGATGCGTGGCCGTACGGCACGAAGCCGGTGTTTGTGCTCAGCACTCGCGCACTGTCTCCGGCGCCCGCTGACGCCGTGGTGGAGCACCTGTCGGGGGACCCGGCCGAGATCGTTGCGCAGCTCGACGCCCGCGGTATCCGGCATATCTATGTGGACGGCGGAATCACCATTCAGCGCTTCCTTCAGGCCGGGTTGATCCAGCGCCTCGTGGTTACACGGGTTCCTGTGCTTATCGGGGTAGGGATTCCGCTGTTTGGTGAGCTGTCGCGCGACATCATCCTCAGACACGTCGGCACACGGCAGTACGCCAGCGGCCTCGTGCAGAGCGAGTATGTGGTGCTCGCCTGAGCATTCATGGCGTATCGGCCGCGGTGGTGGTCGCGATGACGCGCCGTTTCTGGCACTTTGCACGAGTTCAAGGTCAACATCTCAGCGGGAGACGGGGTCATGGGGTCTGTGGATATTTCTGCCACATCGGCGGCGACCGTGCGGGTCACTTCGACCGGGCTGATGGTTGACGGCAATGGCTCGCTGCAACAGCTGCTGGGGTTTGTGGATGCGCTGCTTCGCGGCATCGGCCAGGTGATGCTGCAGAACAACAGCTATGCGGGCCTGCTGTTCCTGTTCGGGATTTTCTACAACTCGACGCTGTTCGGGCTGGCGGTGCTGGTCGGTACGGCGGTGAGCACGGCGACGGCGATGCTGCTTGGGGTCGACCGCGCGCTGGTGCGGGTCGGGCTGTTCGGTTTCAATGGCGCGCTGGTGGCGATTGCGCTGCTGTATTTCCTGCAGCCGGACCTGTTGAGCTGGAGCTATGTGGTGCTGGCTTCGGCCTGCACGACGATCCTTATGGCCGCAATGCTGCACTTGCTGAGTGTCTGGAAAATGCCGGTGCTGACCGCGCCGTTTGTATTCACCGCGCTGGGATTTCTGCTGGCGTGCGCGCGCTTCGGCCGGCTGCATTCGACGCATGTGCTGCCGACGGCCGGACTGCCGCAGGCGGCGACGGTTGAGGGCATCGTGAGCGCGTCGACCGTACTGCAGGGAACCTTCAATGGGGTGGCGCAGGTGTTCTTCCAGGGCAACGTGATCACCGGCGTGATCTTCGTGATCGCGTTGCTGGTCAGTTCGCGGGTGGCCTGTGTCACGGCCCTGCTGGGTTCGCTGACCGGCTTGCTGGTGGCGTGGGGGATGGGTGCGGCCGAACCGGCGATCCGCTCCGGCGCGTTCGGCTTCAACGCCGTCCTGGCGGCGATCGCGCTGGGCGGCGTGTTCTTCGTGCTGGATGCGGCGTCGATCGCCTATGCAGTGCTGGCCGCGATCACCACGACGATCGTGTTCGCGGCGACATCGGCGGCACTGCAGCCGATCGGGATGCCGGCGCTGACGTTTCCGTTCGTGCTGGTGGTGTGGCTGTTCGTGCTGGCGGGCCCATATTTTCCGCGGTTGCGGCCGGTGGCAGCTGCGTGACGAGGGCAGGTCTACGGCACCGGCGCGGCCTTACAGCATGCGCAGCAACTCCTTCATCAGCGGCAGCCGACGCACGCGCACGGCGCTGGCGCGGAAGACGGCATTGGCCAGCGCCGGGGCGGCGGTCGGCATGGCGAGGAAGCTGGCACCGGCAGGCGGGCGGTCATCGGCGGGCACGACGATGACTTCGACCGCGTTCGGCAGCTGCGCCATGCTGGCCAGCGGATAGTCCTTGTAGTTGTGTTGCTGAATCTGGCCGTCCTTGAAGGTGATGGCGAGGTTCAACGCGGTGGACAGCGCATCGAGCGTGGCGCCGGCGAGCTGACCTTCCAGACCCAGCGGGTTGATCACGCGACCGACGTCGGCGGCACAGACCACGCGCTGGATCACCAGCTTCTGGCCCTGCATCGCCACCTCGATCGCATGCGCCACGTAGGCGCCGTCGACATGCCAGCAGGCGATGCCGAGGCCGTTGACGCTGTGCAGCCAGTTCTTCCATTCGATCCGGTCGGTGACCAGCTTCAGCACGTTGGCCAGGCGACCGGTATCGAGCGTGCCGCCGGCGCTCAGCGGCAGCTCGCGCGGCGCGCCGAGCATGCGCAGGCGAGTGACCAGCGGATCCTCTTTCATGCTGTTCGCGATTTCGTCGATGAAACTTTCCACCGCGAACGCGTTGCTGAGGTGTGGCATGCCGCGCATCGGGCCGCGCGGAATCACGGAATCCAGCGCATACCAGTCGCTGCGATAGTTCGGCACCAGCGCGGCGGGCAGCTGGTCAGCGTGCAGTTCGGACGTCCATAACCGGTTGTCGGGCATGTTGCGCCGGGTCAGCGCCGAGGCGCTGGCCATGCGCTGGTTCCAGCCGGTCAGTTGGCGCTTGCGATCGAGGGTCGCGCTGAGCTGGTGCACGCTGCCGGAGCGATAATAGTCGTGGCCGAAGTCCTGGCCGCGTGTCCACAGCAGGCGCACCGGCTTGTCGACGGCTCTGGCCAGCATCACCGCCTCGGCGACATAGTCGTGATCGAGCCGGCGGCCGTAACCGCCGCCGACGCGTGGCACGCGGATGTCGATCTGCGCGGGACTCAGGCCGGTCAGTCGCTGCACCACCGCCCATGCTTTCTGCGGTGCCTGGGTCGGCACGACGAGGCTGGCGCGATCCTTGTCCAGCTTCACCAGACAATTCATCGGTTCAGCAGTGGCATGCGCCAGCCACGGCTGGTAGTAGGTGGCGTCGAGCCGGCGTGCGGCTTTCCTGCCCGCGGCATCGACGTCGCCGTCGTTGCGTACGCGCGTGGTGGGATCGGTCTTGCCGGCGAGCAGGGCGCCGGCTTGCTGCTCCAGTACGTAGCTGCTTTCACTGCCGCTGGCGCCGGGCTTCCATTCGAGCTTGAGCTTCTCGCGGCCTTGCAATGCCGACCAGGTGTCTTCGGCCAGCACCGCCACGGCCGGGGCGATCACCGTGCTGCCCAGCGGCTGGCCGGGTTCGGGTCGCAGGCGCACCACTTTCACAACGCCTTTGACGGCGAGCGTGTCGGTGTCGTCGATATGCGCCAGCGTGCCGTCCGACCACGGGCAGTGCACCAGCACGGCGACCAGCGCATCGCCGTAGTGCTCGTCGATCGCATAGCGGGTCAGGCCGGTGACGATCTCGCGTGCGTCGACGTCACCGGCCGGCTTGCCGATCAGCTGATAGTTCGCGGCGTCTTTCAGCGGCGGCGCGGTGGTGGGCAGGGCGATCTTGCTGGCGTCCGCGGCCAGGTTGCCGTAGGTGAAGCGACGGCCGTCCGGCGCGATCACGGTGCCGGCCTCGCAGCGCAACTTGTTGGCGGGCACGCCGAGTCGACGCGCCGCGGCTTGCAGCAGCAACCAGCGTGCGGTCGCGCCGACCTGGCGCAGGTCGTTCCAGGCGGCGGGGATCGAACCGCCGCTGCCGCCGACCTGGCGTCCGTAGGTCCAGCGCGGCTGGCCGTTGTTGTCGGTCACGCCGAGGCCGAGCGGCACTACGCTGACGCGGTTCCAGTCGGCATCGAGTTCGTCGGCGATGATTCGTGGCAGCGAGGTGGCGACGCCGGTGCCGGTGTCCGGATCGCGTGCGCCGATCAGCACGTTGCCGTCGGCGTCGATGCGCACGTAGACGCCGAGGTCATAAAAGCTGTCGCCGAGCAGGGCCAGCGGCAGCGGCGCATCGGCCGCATCGGCCATGCGGATGCCGACGACCAGCGCGCCGGCGGTGCCAGCCAGTACCTGCAGGAAGCGGCGGCGTGAGAGTCGGATCTGGTTCGGCGTGGTGGGATGGTTGCTCATGGCTGGCCCGCCTTGCCGGCGGCGACGCGCTTGATCGCGCGGCGCACACGGGTCTGGCAGCCGCAGCGGCACAGGTTCGGCAACTGGTCGATATCGTCGTCGCCGGGATGCGGCTTGCGCCTGAGCAGGTCGACCGCGGCGATCAGCCAGCCGGGCGTGCAGTAGCCGCAACCGATCGCATCCTCGTCGACAAAGGCCTGCTGCATCGGATGCAGGCTGCCGTCGTTGCCGGCCAGGCCTTCCACCGTGACGATCTGCCTGTCGGCCAGCTTGGCGAGCGGCTGGGTGATCGCGGAGACCGCCTTGCCGTCGAGCAGCACCAGGTCGGCGCCGTTTTCGCCGCGCTCGCCACCGTACTTGGTGCCGGTCAGCCGCAGCACGTCGCGCAGGTACCACAACAGCGGCATCTGCGGATCGCCGGTGTGGCGGTAGTGCTCGCCGTTGATCTGCAGATCAATGCCGTCGCGTACCTTCTCGGGCACGATACTGCTGTCCGTAGTGACCGGCACGGCCTGGGCTTGCACGGGCGCCATCCATCATCTCCTCACGAAATCTGTCCGCACATTGTGGCATTGCTGCCGCCCGCTTAGGGGTGTGCGCGACTGAACAGGCGGCGCCAGACCACGTATACCGGCACGCCGGCCAGCATGATCAGCGCACCGATGCCGGCGTTGCGCGGGTTGTCGCGCATCGTCATCACCACCACCCACGCCACCGTGCCGATGAACAGCAGCGGCAGCCACGGATAACCCGGCACCTTGAAGCTCGCCGTGGCGCCATCGCGGCGGCGATACCAGAACAGTGTGGCGACACCGACCGCGCAGGCCAGCCAGTCGCCGAACGTGGCGTAGTCCAGCAACTGGCCGTAACTGCCCGACAGCGCCAGCACGATTGCCCAGCCGGCCAGCAGCAGCAACGCGGTGTTCGGCGTGCGGTAGCGCGGGTGCAGCCGCGCTACCGCACGGAAGAACAGGCCGTCCTCGCCCATCACCTGCAGCACGCGTGCGCCGGCGACCAGGGTGATGTTGCAGAAGCCCAGCGTGGATATCGCCACGCCAAGCGCAATGATTTTGGCGCCGATCGGGCCGACGACCTGTTGCATCACGTCGGCTGCCGGCGCGCGGCTGGCGGCGAGGCCGTCATGCCCGAGCACGGCCAGATAGGCCACGTTGACCAGCACGTAGGCGACGATCACCAGCAGCATGCCGAGCGTCAGCGCGCGCGGCAGCGTGCGTTGCGGATCGCGCACCTCGCCGGCTAGGTTGTTGAGATAGGTGAAGCCGGAGTACGCGAACAGCACTGGCAGCGCTGCACCGATGAAGCCGACCCCGCTGCGCGCCGGATCGATCGCCAGCACCTGGCCATGACCGGCACCGGCGAGGAACAGCCCGCATACCACCAGCACGGCCACCGCCAGCAGCTTGAGCAGGGCGAACAGGTTCTGGATCTGCGCGCCGAGGCGGATGCCAAACAGGTTGATGCCGCTGACGAACACCAGCGCACCGATCGTCAGCGGCAGCGCCATCGACGGTGGCAGGCCGAACACCGCCGATGCATAGCTGGCGAAGATCGTCGCCACCGCCGCGGTGGAACCGGAATAGATCACCAGCAACATGGTCCAGCCGAACAGGAAGCCGGCCAGTGGTCCAAACGCTTCGCGCAGATAGACATACGTGCCGCCCGCATGCGGGCGGCGTGCACCGAGCTCGGCGTAGCACAGCGCGCCGATCAGGGTGAGTACGCCGGCACCAGCCCACATCAACAGCAACGCCAGGCCCGACTCGGTGCGCTGTGCGGCAATCCCGGGGTTGAGAAAAATGCCGCCGCCGATGATGCCGCCAACCACGATCAGGGCGGCATCCCACGGGCGCAGGCTGCGCAGATAACCGGGCTGGTGGTCGTTCATGCAGTAGGTCACCAAGGGCGGGAGGCGCAGCATGGCGGGCGTCACGCATGCGGGCAAGCCTGTGGTGTTTCAGTCCAGGCGAAACTCGCCGCGGATACCCATGGCGCAGGCGCCGCCGATGCTGATGGCGCCGGTCGCCGCATCGCGCATCACCTCGATGTAGCCATCGCGACCTACTTCGCGTCCTTGGCTGGTGCGGTAGTGCAGGCCGTAGCCGGCGGGGTCGCCGACCTCGGCCAGGAAGGCCATGATCGCGGCATTCGCACTGCCGGTGACGGGATCTTCGGGAATGCCATCGGCGGGACAGAATGCACGCACAGCCATCGCTGCATCACCCCTCGCATCACGTGTGAGCTCGCGGCCGAATACACAGGCACCGACCGCGCCGGTGGCCTGGCTGAGCGTGGCGATCAGCGCAAGATCAGGTTGCAATTGGCGCACGTCTGCAGCGCTGTGCAGATCGCAGACGAGCCAGAGCGGTCCGTTGTCGACCAGTCGCATCCGGGCATGCGTGAGATCGAGGTGCAAGGCTTTCGCCAACTGGGCACGCTCGCGTGCGTCTAGCGTCTGCACGCTGGCAGGCGGCGCCTGCACATGGATGATCCGTTCCTCGCCGCGGCCCTTGACGCGCACGGGCAATAACCCGGCGGCGCACTCCTGTACCAGATCGAATTTGCCGGGCGGTACCAGCGCGGATTCGATCGCGGCATACGCGCTACCGACGCTCGGGTGGCCGGAGAAAGGCAGCTCCTGGCGCGGGGTGAAGATGCGTACGCGGTAGTCTGCGTCGGCGCGGGTTGGCGGCAGCAGGAAGGTGGTTTCAGACAGGTTGGTCCAGCATGCGAATGCTTGCATCGTGGCGTCGTCCAGGCCGTCGCCGTCGATCACCACGGCCAGCGCGTTGCCGAGCAGCGGCAGGCTGGAGAACACATCGAGCTGCATGAAGCGGCGAGTGCGGGGCATGGCGATTCCGGCTGGGCAATCGCCTGACGATGCCACCCGCAAGCGTCCGTCACAAGTGGAGTGCGCCCCGGCCAGCGTGCGCACGGTGGGTTACGGCAGACGGGGACGAGGCACCAGCAAGCAGGAAGCCGACGTCTTGCGGCGTCGGCTTCCTGTGCGGCGGGTCCAGGGATGGTCAGAAGACGCTGAGGAACAAGGACAGGTTCGTCACGTTGAGCGTGCCGATGCCTGCGCCGGGGTCATAGCCATTGACGCCGTTGTAGAACCAGTTGTCGCCGGCCCTGATGTCGTTGAACGGCGAGAACGGGCCATAGCCGAAGATGTTCTGCAGCGGATAGACCTGTGGATTCCAGAAACCGACGCGACCGCGGGTCGACTGCTTCAGCAGGGCGCTGATGCCGTTGAGCTGGGGTGCGACGAAACTGGTGCCGCCTTCGCCCGTCAGCAGGCCCGTGCCATCCAATGACGAGACGAAGCTGTAGCCGGTATAGGGGTCCGCGTCGAGCGAGATGTCGGGTACGTTGCGGCCGCGGTAGTTGGCCGGCAACGTGTAGTTGACGCCGAGCGGAAAAATACGCGACGGCGGGAGCAGCAGGGTCTGGTTCTTCTCACTCTTGCGGATGCCGGAGGTGAACTGCTGATAGCGCGGCAACGACCAGAACACGCTCACGCCGCCACCGCCACCGACCGAGAACACCTCATCGGTGATATCCACGCCGAAATTGGTGTTGAAGTAGTTGGAGATCCAGTCCCAAGCCCAGACACTTTCCTTGCTGATCGACGCCGTCGGCCCACCGCTGAAGCTGAAAGAAAACGGTACGGTGGTGCCGCCTGCGGTGGTGATGAAGGGATCGGAGCCTGGGGCGTCGGTGGTGAGCGGCGGTGGTACGGGGTCGGTGAGAAAGCCGCCCAGTCCGCGCACCGTGTCGTAGGCGCCCGAATCACCGGATGTGGCGAACATCGAGATGCCCTGCGCAGCCGCTTCCATGAAGACCTGGTGGAAGGCCAGCAATTCGTCCGTGTAGTCGACGCCGCTGTTGAGCTGCGGGAAGTAGGCGATTTCCGGCGAGCCCCAACTGACCGACAGGCTGTCCACCTTGTTGTCGGACACCGCCTGATTGAATACATCGAAGAAGCCGGCATCGGTATTGGGTGCGTCGTACACGATGATGTTCGCCCAGGGCGCCAGGCCACCGGACTGTTCGACATCGAGCGAGGTTTCGCCAGAGCCGGCATTGCTGCCGAGTGGGCCGCCACCGTCCACGTGCACCTGGGTGATGCGCTTGGGCTTCACGGCCAAGCCGATCGTGCTCCAGTAGCTGTAGGCGTCGGCGGGCAGGAAATTCGCCAGCGTGGCGATGCCGATGGTCGAGCCCTTGCCGTTCACGCCGGCCTTGTAGAGCGGGTTGATGTTGTAGCGGTTGGCCACGTCACCGACCGTGAATGCCTCGGGTGTGCAGGTGGCGGTGGGGTTGCCGGTGCACGGAACGGTGGCGGGCGCCGTCGCGCTCCTCGCCAGTGCATTGGTTGTCGGACCCTGCGGTAGCGGGAGCACGCTGACGCGATGCGAGCGATAGCGGGCCTCGCTGCTGAGGCCCGAGGCCACGACCAGCGTGCCGGAAAGCGCCGAGGGCATACTTGGTGTGGCATTCGGTCGGTGGAAGGTGGTGCCGTCACTGGCCTGGTAATCATGGATGGACGTATGGAAGGCCGTATTGAACTGGCCGATCGTGCCGCTGACCTTGATCGCCAGATGATTCGGCAGCAACTCGACCTGGGTGAGCCCCTGCTGCTTCAGGTACGACTGCACTTTGGCGATCTCGTCGGCAGTGGCGCCATAGCGATCCGCAAACTGTGCCGTGGTGAGGAAGCGGTGATACGAGGGATTGCCCTGAGTGACCGTGCTGTAGATGTACTGCTCGAGTGCGTCCTGATTGTGCAGGCCGAGCACCAGCGTGACATTCACGGTTTGACCGGGATTGCTTGCCCCCAGGTCGGTAGGCGTCGAGCCGCTTGCGGCGAAAGATGTGGTAGCGAAGCCGCAAAGCAGCAACGCCAACGAAGTCGCGAGCGACTTGCGATGCAAGTGCGTGAGCATGAGCTTTCTCCAAGGGTTGAAACGGTCACGCTGGGTAACGCTGTGGCACCACATTGCGTAGCGCCCGCGCGCCCGGCAGGCCGGTGAGCCGTACGTTCGTAATCTCGTTCCCGAGAACCCAGGACGGCCCCTGAAGATCAATCCGCGCTGGTTCGGCGACGCTAGCAGCGTGAGATCGATCTTGGAAGTGTCTGATCAGGCGAAATATTTCTCGAAACGCAGGCCACAGCTCAAAATATCCCGCATGAAATTGCGGTTGTGCTTTTTGGATCGAGGCTGCCGCAGGCTGGCAAAACGCCAGGTGTTGGATCTTGCCTGCGTCTGCTGACGGTCCGCCCACTTTCTGGTCGCAGGCCGAGTTGCGGCACAATAGAGAGATTGTGCGTCGCAAACGGCCGTTTTCGACGCGGTATTTCCCGGAGTCGAAGCCGCCTCATGACCATCATCAAGCAAGACGATCTGATCCAGTCCGTCGCCGACGCGCTGCAGTACATCAGTTATTACCACCCGGTCGACTACATCAAGGGCCTCGCCGCCGCCTACGAGCGTGAAGAGAGCCCGGCGGCCAGGGATGCGATGGCGCAGATCCTGATCAATTCGCGCATGGCCGCGGAAGGGCATCGCCCGCTGTGCCAGGACACTGGCATCGTGACCGTGTTTCTCAAGGTCGGCATGAACGTGCAGTGGGACGCCACGCTGTCGCTGGACGAGATGGTCAACGAGGGCGTGCGTCGTGCCTACAACGACCCGGACAACAAGCTGCGTGCGAGCATCCTGGCCGACCCGGCCGGCAAGCGCGTCAACACCAAGGACAACACACCGGCGATCATCAACGTGGCTATCGTGCCGGGCGACAAGCTCGACGTGATCGTGGCGGCGAAGGGTGGCGGCTCCGAGGCGAAATCGAAGTTCGTGATGCTCAACCCGTCCGACTCGATCGTCGACTGGGTGCTGAAGACCGTGCCCACGATGGGCGCCGGCTGGTGCCCGCCGGGCATGCTCGGCCTGGGTATCGGCGGCACCGCCGAGAAGGCGATGCTGCTGGCGAAGGAGGCGCTGATGGAGCCGATCGACATCCAGGAGCTGATCGCGCGCGGACCGAGCAATCGCGCCGAGGAACTGCGCATCGAGCTGTACGAAAAGGTCAACGCGCTCGGCATCGGTGCGCAAGGCCTGGGCGGCCTCACCACCGTGCTCGACATCAAGATCAAGGATTACCCGACCCACGCGGCGAACCTGCCGGTGGCGCTGATCCCGAACTGCGCGGCGACCCGCCACGCGCACTTCACGCTGGACGGTTCCGGCCCGGTGATGCTCGATCCGCCGTCGCTGGAAGACTGGCCGAAGCTGACCTACGACAGCTCGAAGGGGCGTCGGGTGAACCTCGACAGCGTGACGCGCGAGGAAGTGGCGAGCTGGAAGCCGGGCGAAGTGCTGCTGCTCAACGGCAAGCTGCTGACCGGTCGCGACGCCGCGCACAAGCGCATGGTCGAGATGTTGAACAAGGGCGAGCCGCTGCCGGTGGATTTCAAGGGCCGCTTCATCTATTACGTCGGCCCGGTCGATGCGGTGCGCGACGAAGTGGTCGGTCCCGCCGGCCCGACCACGGCCACCCGCATGGACAAGTTCACCGAACAGGTGCTGGCGCAGACCGGTCTGCTCGGTATGGTCGGCAAGGCCGAGCGCGGTCCGGCGGCAATCGAGGCGATCAAGAAGCACCAGTCGGTGTACCTGATGGCGGTCGGCGGCGCGGCGTATCTGGTGTCCAAGGCGATCAAGGCTTCGCGCGTGGTCGGCTTTGCCGATCTGGGCATGGAGGCGATCTACGAGTTCACCGTGCAGGACATGCCGGTGACGGTGGCAGTGGATTCCGCGGGTACCTCGGTGCATCAGACGGGACCGAAAGAATGGCAGGCACGGATCGGCAAGATTCCCGTGGTCGTGGCGTAACACCAACTTTCTTCTGACCCGTCATCCCAGCGAACGCTGGAATCCAGCGCCTGCACGTCTGGCGGAGAGAGTCACTGGATCCCGGCTTCCGCCGGGATGACGGTTCTTCGGTCCATACGTCACCGCATTTAGCCATCCAAACGTATGCAGCCTCCGAGCGGTTGCATTCCACCTGCTGCGGCGCAACACTGGCCGGATTGTTTTCCACCACCGCCACTGAAGGTAGCCGTGAATCCGCAAAGCCCCGCGTCGCTCCATGCCGACGCATCCTGGATCGTGATGAAGTTTGGCGGCACCAGTGTCGCCACCTTGCCGCGCTGGCAGAACATTCTGGAGCTGGTAGCCAGCCGTCGTGCCGAAGGCGCGCGTGTACTGGTTGTCGTTTCGGCGCTCACCGGCATCACCGACGCACTCAAACAACTGTGCACCCACGGTGACAAGGGCAAACGCATCGAGGCTGCCAAGGCGATCGCACAGCGTCACTACGACCTGCTCGATCACATGCAGCTGGCGGTTCCGGATACGCTCGGTGCGCGACTGTCCGAATTGGCCACGCTGGCTGAGAACGGTTCGGCTGTTCTTGGCGAGCTGGCATGGGCAGCGGCGATCCAGGCCCATGGCGAGCTGCTCTCCAGCGCACTCGGTGCCGCCTTTCTCAGCCATAGCGGACTGCCCACACAGTGGCTGGACGCGCGTGACTGTCTCGCTGCGATTGCTTTGCCAAACCAGAACGAGCGCACCCGGCTGCTGTCCTCGATGGTCGATTCGCGACCTGATCCGGTGCTGGCCGCACGGCTGGCCACGCTGGGTGAGGTGTTCATCACCCAGGGCTTCATCGCCCGGGAGTCGCAGGGTCGCACCGTGTTGCTGGGACGCGGCGGCTCCGACACGTCCGCCTCCTACTTCGGCGCGTTGCTGAAGGCGCAGCGGGTGGAGATCTGGACCGACGTAGCCGGCATGTTCACCGCCAACCCACGCCAGGTGCCGGGCGCACGCCTGCTGCAGCGACTGGACTACGAGGAGGCGCAGGAAATCGCCTCCACCGGTGCCAAGGTGCTGCATCCGCGCTGCCTGTCGCCTCTGCGCGAACCGCGCGTGCCGCTGCTGATCAAGGACACCAACCGGCCGGAGTTGGATGGCACCGTGATCGGCCCCGAAGTACGCGCACATGCGCCCAGCGTCAAGGCGATCAGCGCGCGCAAAGGCATCACCCTGGTGTCGATGGAATCGGTCGGCATGTGGCAGCAGGTCGGTTTCCTCGCCGACGTATTCGCGCACTTCAAGCAGCACGGGCTGTCGGTGGACCTGATCGGTTCGGCCGAGACCAATGTCACGGTGTCGCTCGATCCCACCGAGAACCTGCTCGACTCCGACGCGATCGCCGCACTGGCCAGCGATCTGGCCAAGGTGTGTCGGGTCAAGGTGATCGCGCCATGCGCTGCAATTACTTTGGTCGGCCGCGGCATGCGTTCGCTGCTGCACACGCTGTCCGGCGTGCTGGCCGAGTTCGGCCAGTTGCGCGTGCACATGATTTCGCAGTCGTCGAACAACCTCAATCTCACTTTCGTGGTGGACGAGGAGGTGGTTGATACTCTGCTGCCGCATCTGCACGACCTGCTGATTTCGGCCGGTGCGCTGCGTACCGACGACAGTGAACTGTTCGGCCCCAGCTGGCAGACCTTGTACGGCAGTGGCGAAGCACCCAGCGCAGCGACGGCATGGTGGCGCGAGTCGCAACGGCAGCGTCTGCTGGAGCTGGCTGCCGAGGCAACGCCGCGTTACGTCTATCACTTGCCGACGGTGCGCCAGCAGGCGCGCGAGCTGAACACGCTGGCTGCGGTCGATCGTCTGCATTATGCGGTGAAGGCGAACACCCATCCGGCGATCCTGCGCGCACTGGTCGCGGAAGGCTTCGCGTTCGAGTGCGTCTCGCCAGGCGAATTGAGGGCGGTCAGCGCGATCGTGCCGGAAGCCACGCCGCTGCTGTTCACACCGAACTTCGCGCCCCGCGAGGATTACGTCTTTGCGCTCGGCACCCGCGCCGCGGTGACGCTGGATTCGTTGTACCCGATCGAGCATTGGGGCGAATTGTTCCGCGGCCGGGAGATCGTGCTGCGGGTGGATCTGGGCCGCGGCCTCGGTCATCACGAAAAGGTGCGCACCGGCGGCAGCGGCAGCAAGTTTGGCCTGCCGCTGGATCAGCTGGCGATCTTCCTGCAGCTGGCCGAAACCCATGGCGTGATCGTGCGCGGCCTGCATGCGCATCTGGGTTCGGGCGTACTTGATGCTGGCCACTGGGGCGAGGTCTATGCGCAGCTGGCCAGCCTGGCCGAGCGCATCGGCAGCGTGACCTTCCTGAATATCGGTGGTGGCCTTGGCGTGCCATCGCATCCGGGCGAGGCACGGCTCGACATCGCTGAACTCGATCGGGTGCTGCGCGAGGTCAAGGCGGCTTATCCGCAATACCAGCTGTGGATGGAACCCGGCCGTTACCTGGTCGCCGATGCCGGTGTGCTGCTGGCGCGGGTGACCCAGCAGAAGGGCAAGAGTGCGTTCCGCTATCTCGGCATCGACACCGGCATGAACAGCCTGATCCGTCCCGCCCTCTACGACGCCTGGCACGAGATCGTCAATCTCAGCCGGCTCGATGAGCCTGCCACCGCGCTGTACCAGGTGGTCGGCCCGATCTGCGAGAGTGGCGACGTGCTCGGCACCGACCGTCGCCTGCCCGAGGCGCAGGAGGGCGACGTGATGCTGATTGCGCAGGCGGGTGCTTACGGCAAGGTGATGTCCTCGCATTACAACCTGCGCGACGAAGCCGACGAGATCGTGATCGAATAGGCGCCTGGCGCTGGAGAAAGTATTGGTGAGCAAGATGATTCAACCGCGGCTGACCCAGCTGTTCCGCTTCGTGCGCTGCAGCTACGCCGATGGCGTGGCCGAGCTGGCGTACGCGTTCGACGACGGTGAGGAACTGGTCGAGCGGATTCGTTTCCCGCATGCGCCGGCGATTCCGGCTGGGCATGCGGCGGCATTCGATGCGGCGCTGAAACTGCTGCATCTGATTGCGGGTGTCAGTTACTACAAGGCTGGCGTGCCGCCGAAGATTGAAGTGGCCAGCGGTCCGCTGGATGACGCCACCGCCGAGTTGCTGGATCAGTTGTATCTGCATGGACTGGCCGAGTTCGCCTATCGCAACGGGCTGGATCTGCGTGGACGTATCACGTTTCCGCGTGGCGCTGCGGCACAGCCGCCGGCACCTGCAGCAGGTTTGCCCAAACGCACGCTGGTGCCAATCGGCGGCGGCAAGGATTCACTGGTCGCGGTCGAGGCGATCAAGTCGATCGGCGGCGAGGCGACCGCCGTATGGGTCGGCAATTCAGCGCTGATCGCCGCCTGCGCCGAGCGCACCGGCCTGCCCACGCTGAACATCCAGCGCGAGCTGGCGCCCGGCTTGTTCGAGCTGAACCGGCTCGGTGCGTGGAACGGGCACATCCCGGTGACCGCGGTGAACTCGGCGATCCTCGCCGTCGCCGCGATCCTGTACGGCTACGATTCGATCGCGTTCGCCAACGAGCGCTCCGCCTCGGCCGCCACGCTGGAGTACGAAGGCCAGCAGGTGAACCATCAGTGGAGCAAGGGCTACGCGTTCGAGCAGCTGCTGGGCAACTGGCTGCACACGCATGTGGCCAGCGATCTCGACTACTGCTCGCTGCTGCGCCCGTATTCGGAACTGGCGATCACCCGTGCGTTCGCGAAGCTCATGCCGTACTTCGACGCGTTCTCCAGCTGCAATCGCAACTTCAAGCTGCTCGGTCCCAAGCCGGCCGACCGCTGGTGCGGACAATGTCCGAAATGCCATTTCGTGTTCCTTGCGCTGGCGCCGTTCCTGCCCAAGCCGCGGCTGCTGTCGATCTTCGGGCGCAACCTGCTGGACGACGAGAATCAGGCCAGTGGTTTCGACGCGCTGCTGGAATACCAGGACCACAAGCCGTTCGAATGCGTGGGCGAGGGCGCCGAGGCGCGCGCCGCGATGTACGCGCTGAGCCAGCGGCCGGAGTGGCAGGAGGACGCGCTGATCGAACGCTTCCGTAGCGAAATCCTGCCGCAGCTGGATGCATCGCAGCTGGCGCTGGAGCCGTGGCTTGAGCCGTCGGCCGAACATCATGTGCCGACCCGGTTGCAGCCGGCCTTGGCGACGATCGGCTGATGCGTATTGCCGATCTGCGCGGCCGCCGCGTGGCGGTCTGGGGTTTCGGGCGCGAAGGGCGTGCGGCCATCCATGCGTTGCGTCAGCGCTGTGGCGATCAGCACTTCACCTTGTTCTGCAGTGCGGCCGAAGTCGATGCTGCCCGCGCGTTCGACGCGGCGATTGATGTTGTTGCTGGCGAACCGGACGCGACCACGCTGGGCCAATTCGATGTGGTGGTGAAATCGCCTGGCATCTCGGCATACAAGCCGGCCTTGTTGGCGGCGCAGGCGCAGGGCCTGCAGGTTACTTCCGGTACGGCGCTGTGGTTTGGCGAGCACTGCTTCGAAAAGCAACCGGACGCGCATGTCATCGCGGTCACCGGCACCAAGGGCAAGAGCACCACGAGTGCCCTGATCGCTCATCTGGCGCGTGCACTCGGTGTGCGCACGGCACTGGCCGGCAATATCGGCCTGCCACTGCTGGAACTGCTCGATCAGCGCGCTGATCTGTGGGTGATCGAACTGTCCAGCTTCCAGACCGGCGAAGCAGGCCCGCTTGAGTTCGGCGTGATCACCAGCCTGTACGAGGAACACCTGGACTGGCACGGTTCGCGCGAACGTTACGTCGCCGACAAGCTGCGCCTGGCCGACGTTTCGCGGCAGCTGCTGGTCAATGCGCTGCAGCCGGCCTTGCTGGAGCGCACGCAAGCTCATCCACATCGGTTGTTGTTCGGTCAGCCGGAAGGCTGGCATGTCGCTGACGGTTTCATCTGCCGTGGTTCGCATGAAGTCTTTCCCGTTGCGCAGCTGGCTGCGCCGGGCTTGCACAATGCACTCAACGCTTGCGCCGCACTGGCGGCGCTGGCTGCAGTCGGCATGGATGCACTGGCGGCTGCACCGGCACTTGCGCGCTTCCGCCCGCTGCCGAATCGCCTGCAACCGCTGGGCGAACACGATGGCTGGCACTGGGTCAACGACTCGATCAGCACCACGCCGCTGGCTACGCTGGCGGCACTGGAAAGTCTGCATGGTCGCGCGGTGACTGTGCTGGTTGGCGGTCATGATCGCGGGCTGGACTGGACGCCGTTCGTCGAGGCGGTGCGCACCGCGCCGCCGAACGCGATTGTCTGCATGGGCAGCAATGGCGCACGTATCGAAGCGGCCCTGCGTGCGGCTGAAGTGAATTGCTCGATGGTGCGAGTCGACGATCTCGCCAGCGCTGTCGCCGAGGCGAAAGCTCGCACGCCACGGGACGGCGTAATCCTTCTATCACCCGGCGCACCCAGTTTCGATCAGTTCAAGGACTACGCCGAGCGCGGTCGCCGTTTCACGGAACTGGCCGGATTCGATGCGGCAACGATCACGGGTATCGACGGCCTGGGCATCGGCTGATTGTCATAAAGCTGATGTCGTAAAGAAAAGGGCCGCGATTCCTGCGAATCGCGGCCCTTTTGCCATCAAGAACTGAGCGGAATTACCAGATCTTCACGCGATCCTTTGGTGCCAGGTACAGCTTCTCGCCGGGCTTCGGCGAGAACGCGTCGTACCAGGCGTCGAGGTTCCGCACGGTCTGTGCGCGGAAGTTGCCGGGGGCGTGGCCGTCGCCGATCACCTGGGCACGCAGTGCGGCATCGCGGGTCTTCTCGCGCCATGACTGCGCGAACGCGAGGAAGAAGCGCTGGTCGCCGGTGAGGCCGTCGATCACCGGCGCGGGCTTGCCGTCGAGCGACTTGTGATACGCGATCCAGGCGATGGTCAGGCCGGACACGTCGGCGATGTTCTCGCCCAGCGTCTGCTGGCCGTTGACGTGCAGTCCGGGCAGCGGCTCATACGCGTTGTACTGTTCGACCAGCTTCTGGCCGGTGGCCTTGAAGTGGGCCTGGTCTTCCGGCGTCCACCAGTTCGCCAAGCGGCCTTCGGCGTCGAACTCGGCGCCGGTGTTGTCGAAGCTGTGGCTGATCTCGTGACCGATCACCGCGCCGATCGAACCATAGTTCGACGCCGCATCGGCCTTCGGATCGAAGAACGGTGCTTCGAGGATCGCGGCCGGGAAGTTCAGCGCGTTCTGCAATGGCAGGTTCACCGCGTTGACGGTCTGCGGCGTCATCCACCACTCGCCCTTGTCGACGCTCTGGCCGAGCTTGGCCAGCTGGTGCTGGTACTCGTGCTGCTCGGCGCGCAGGCGATTGCCGACCGGATCGTCGCGGCTGATCGTCAGATCGGAGTAGTCGCGCCAGGTTTCCGGATAGCCGACGCCGACACGGACGGTGGCGATCTTCGCCTTGGCCTTCTGCTTGGTGGCCGGCGTCATCCAATCGAGCTGGTCGACGCGGTCGTTGAACGCGGCGAGGATGTTGTCGACCATCTGCTTCACCTGCGCCTTGGACGAGGCAGGGAAGTATTTCTTCACGTAGATCTGCCCGACTGCGTCGCCGAGGTCGGCGTTGACCGCGCCGATCGCACGCTTCCAGCGATCACGCTGTTTCGGCGTGCCCTGCAGCGTGTGGCCGTAGAACTCGAAACTGGCGTCGGCGAAGGCCGGCGGCAGCAGGCCGGCGCTGTGATTGATGGTGTGGAAGGTGAGGAAGGCCTTCCAGGTGTCCAGCGGTTCGCTGGCGACCAGTGCGGAGATGCCCTTGATCGCGCTTGGCTGCCACACGGTGATCTGTTTCTGCGTGTCGAGGCCGGCGGCGTGCAGATAGGCGGCCCAGTCCAAGCCCGGCGCCTTGCTGGCAAAGTCTCCGGTGTTCCACGGGTTGTTGGCCTTGTGCACGTCTTCGCTGTCGACCAGGCTTTCCTGCACCTTGGCGATCTTCATTTCCAGTTCGAACACGGCCTTCGCCTTGGGGTCCGCGTCGGCGATGCCGGCGTTCTTCAGCTGGGCGGCGATGTAGGACTGGTACTTGGCGCGGATGCCGGCCATGTCCTTGTCGGTGGCGAGGTAGTAGTCGCGGTTCGGCATGCCGAGGCCGCCCTGCAGCAGGTAGGCCACGTTGTGCGCGGAATCCTCCAGCCCTTGCGTCACGAACAGGCCGAACAGATGCTCGGTGCTGAAGTTGGTCGCGTTGACCGGATCGACGTCGGCGCGCAGCTGGCTGCCCAGCACGCTGGCGAGATCGGCTGGCGTCTTGATCGCGTCGATCTTCGCAAGTTCGGGCTTGAGCGGGCTCAGGCCATGCTTGGCGATGCCGGCCTGATCCATGAAGGCGGCGTAGTAGTCGGCGATCTTGCTTTCGTTGGAACCGGCGGGTGCCTTGGCCGCGGCGGCTGCCTTGATCAGCTCGGCGTTGCGTTGCTCGGCCTTGTTGAATACCTGCAGGAAGATGCCGGTGCTGGCACGGTCGGCCGGAATCACCGCGGTCTTGCGCCAGTTGCCGTTGGCGTAGCTGTCGAAGTCGTCGCCCGGCTTCACGCTGTGGTCGATGCCGGCCAGATCCACGCCGGTGGGGTGGTCGGCAGCGTGCGGTGTTGGTGCAGGCGTGGCCGCCCAGACACTCGATCCGCACAGGACGGCGGCGGTCAGAATCCAACGGATGCGTTGCATGGTTTATATCCCGGCAGGATGGAGTGCCCAAGATAGTGCGCCAATCCCGGTTTGTGCGCATGACTGATGGGCTAGCGAGAGCAGGGTGGCTCTGGCGCTCTACTTCTCGAAGCGGTAGTTGAGACTGGCGCGACTGAAGTCGGTGGCCTGCTGCGCCTCGAAATTCCAGCGCTTGCCGAAACGGTAACGCAGGGTGATCACTTCGCCCGGCTCGAACAGGCCGACGCCGTAACTGAGATAGAGTCGCGGCGACAGGTACTTGCCGACGGTGAACGCCGAGCTGCCGCCGAGCGCCTCGTTGCTGGACACGCCGATGTCGTCGACGCCGAGCTTCGAGCCGATGCGCTTGGCCAGCAGGTCGCCGCCGGCCGAACCGAGCGCCTGCGCGGCGGCGCTGACCATGCTGCCTTCGCCGCCTTTCACCTCGGACAGTGGCTTGCCGGTGATCAGGTAGGACAACGCATCGGACTGTTCCATCACCGGGTTGGAGAACACGGTGAGGATCGGCCGCTGCGCGGTGCCGGAAACCAGTAAGCCGACTTCCTGGCCTTCGTCGATGGTGGCGTTCGGATTGAGCTTGCGCACCGCGCGGATGTTCAGCCCCGGGTTGTCGATCGGCGTGCTGGCGAACAGCAGCTGGCCGCGCTGGATCTGCAGGTTCTGGCCGTACGCGCGATAAGTGCCATCCACCGCAAGCTGGCCCTGGCCGGTGGTGGCGCGGCCGGGGCGTTCGCTGACCGTCAGCAGGCCAGTCACGCGGCCATCCAGGCCCATGCCGACGACATGCGTCTTGCGGCCAAGATCAACCTTCACCAGCGCGCTGATCGGCAGCTTGCTGGCGGCTTGCTCCTGCTGTTTCTGGTCGATCACGACCACGTCGGGCGAAGCCTTGGTGGCGCCGGCGCCCGGCAATTTTTCGGTGTTCACGTCGGCACTGTCGATGGTGAGGCCGCCGCCGATGTCGATGCCCTTGGCGTCCTGTTTCAAGGTCAGGTCAGGCGAGATCACCACTTTCGCGGCCGGAATATCGGCAGCGGTGAACTGGCTGCCCTTGAGTGTGATGGCGGTTTGGCTGCCCTGGCCGGTACTGTCTGTGCCGAGGCTGGCGGTGCCATTGATCGCGAGTGTGCCCTTGCCTGACTGCACGCTGCCGTTGACGAGGAACTGGCGCGCGTCGATGGTGCTAACGCTGAGGCGGCCCTGGGTCAGTTTGAGTCCGGCCGAAGGCACTTCGGCAGCGAACTCGCGGACGTTGGCCTGGCCGGTGATCGCCGGCTGCTTCAGCGTGCCGGCGAAGCGGAAGTTGCCGTCGGCACCACCCTTGATGTTGGCCACCTCACTGCTGAACAGCTCGATGAAGGCGAGGTTGTTCAGGCGCAGGTCGAGCTGGCCGCCCAGTGTCTGCTGCGCGCCACTGATGGTGATCTGGCCATCCAGACGGCCGCCATCATCGAGCCCACTGTGCACGTCGATGCGCTGGCTGGCGGGGGAGAGCTCGGCATTCAGGCGCAGCTGGTCGTAGCGAAGCAGCGGCGCATCCGCGCGATCGATGTAGGTGATGCTGCCTTGTGCCGAGCTGATCGAGGCATTGCCGCTGAGCGCGCCGGCAGCGTTGCGGCGAATTTTTCCGTTGCCTTCCAGGATGCCGTCGGCGCGCATCGGCAAGTCGGCATCGCCGGCTGCGTTCAGCAGCAGCGCCAGCGGCAACGCATGCAGCCGGTAGCTGGCGTCGAGATTGCCGGGCTTGTCCTGTTTCGCCGCCACGCACAGCTGCGGATCGCCGGCGCTCAGGCACAGTTCGGACAGGCTCATCGCGCCGTCGTGGTAGCTCAGCTGCGATGGCTGCTGCAGGCGCCAGCCGGGCATGCCCTGCGGCTCCAGATCGAGCGTGGCGAGCGTGCCGTTCCATGCCGAACCCTTCAGCGCACCGTGCAGGGCCAGCTTGCCGGAGAGCTGGGTGCCACGCGCGTCCACACTCAACCTATGATCGCCCTCGCTGCCTTCGGCAAGCAGGTTGAAGTGCTGGAACGTCAGCCCCTGCAAGTGCACGTTGCTGGTCTGCAGATCCAGCTTGCCGGCGAGGCGACTGATGTCAGGCAGGCCGACGATCAGCTGCAGGGTGTCCACCTTCTGTTGCTGCCACGCCAGCGACTGGCCATGCAGCTGGCCATTGATGCTGAGCCTCGGCTGCCTGCCTCGGATAGTGAAATGGCCATCCAGATGGCCGCTGGCATTCGGCAGCCAGTCGCCGAGCGAGGCGACCGCCAGTTGCAGTTCCGCGTTGTTCTCGGTGCCGGGCCTGGCATCCAGTTTCACCGTGCTGCTGCCCGAGGCGAGTTCGAGCTGACCGTCGATCACCTCGTTCGATGACAGGTGCAGCTTGCCGTTGCCGCCGATCGAGCGATCGCGCAGCTTGCCGGCCAGCTTGCGGATTTCCAATGTGGCGTCGGGGCCATCCTTCGGCAGTGTGCCGTGGCTGGCGATGTCGAAATCCAGCGCGCCGTTCCAGCCGGCAAACAGCTGGCCGGGATCGAAGCGGTCGGCGCTGGCCTCGGCCTGCCATGCGAAAGCGGGTTGCAGGGTCAGCGTGCCGTTCGCCTGCACGACGCCTTGCGGCTGTTTCAATGCCAGCGTGTGCAAGGTGATCAGCTGCGCGGTGCCGTCGAGGTTCAGCGCCAGCTTTGCCAGCTTGCCGGGTGGTCCGATCTCGACATCACCCTCGGCGTGATACTTGTCGGCCGTGCCGCTGGCCTTGAGCACGCCATGGCTGGCCAGCACCTGGCCGACCAGTTCCTGCGGCAGCAGCAGATCGTTCCACTGGATGTCGAGCTGGGCGCTGAGCGGTTTCGCATCGAGCTGCACCACGCCGCTGGCGGCGACACTGCCCTTGATCTGCGGCGAGCCGAGATTGAGCTGCTGCAAGGTCAGCGTGCTGAAGTCGTGGCTGAACTGCGCGCGCAACGGCTGCAACAACAGCTGGTAGTCGTTGAGGTCGAGCCGGCCATCGAGCGTGCCGCCGTAACGGTCGCCATGACCCTGCACGGCAATCGCCAGCGCCTTCAGCGAGCTGGCGCCGAGCAGCGGCTTCGGGTCGAAACGTGGCACATCGAGCTTGCCGGTCCAGGCGTAGTCGCCGCCCTGGCTCAGATCCAGTTGCAGCTGCGCGACGGTCGGCGCGCTGAGCGTGAGCTCGAGATGCGCCTGTCTGCTGTCGCTGTGCGCGACGAGGTTGCCGGCGTAGTCGGTATCGTCGACCTTCCACGCGAAGCTGGCCTTGCTGTCGCCCTGGTAACCCTTGCCGATCGCCAGCGTGCCGACGAGATCGACGTGACCGTCCGGTGCCTGCAGGGCGAGCCGGCTGAATTCGATGCCGTTATGAGTCCAGCTGCCGGCCAGGTCGAGATTGTCGGAGGCAAACAGTAGTTGGCCGTCCTGTGTCACCTTCACCGTGCCGACGTGGACGCGATCGAGGATCAACTCGATCGGCGGCTGCAGCGAGAAACTACTGGAGCTGGAAGTCTGCTCCGGCGCTGGCTTGGGCAACGCCACGTCGACGTCATCGACATCCAGCACGAGTACGTGCACGCGTTTGGCCAGCAGCGGCCAGAGGCGCAGGTCCAGATGCGCCTTCGCCACATTCACCACGGTGCCCTTGCCATCGTCGTAACGCACGCCGGCCAGATCCAGTGGCCCGATCAAGCGTCCCTGCGCATGCTGCACGCGCAGCGCGCCATCGGTGGCCGCCTGCATCCGCGCCAGCGCAAAGCGCAGGCCCGAGCCGGTGCCGAGCAACCAGCCAGCGGCGACGGCGAACAGCAGCAGGATCAGCAGCAACGCGATGCCCAGTCGTCGCAACCAGCGACGGCGACGGGGAACGGCAACGATGGCGGTCGTCGTGGTCATCTCAGAAATCCGGCCCGATCACCAGGTGCAATTCGATGCCATGGTTGCGTGAGTCGTGGATCGGCGTGCCGAGGTCGACGCGGATCATGCCGACCGGTGACAGCCAGCGAACGCCCAGGCCGGCGCCGATCTTGGGGCGATAATCGGTGCCACTGAACGCATTGCCGGTATCGACGAACGCGGCCATGCCCCAGTTGCGCGTGAAGTAATGCTCGACCTCGGTGCTGGCGACCAGCAGGCTGGTGCCGCCGATCACGCGGTCGTCGCTGTTGCGTGGGCCGATCGACTGGTAGCCGTAGCCACGCACCGAGCGGTCGCCACCAGCGAAGAAGCGCAGCTGCGGCGGCAGCGCGGTGAAGTCGTTGGTCCAGGTGTAGCCGGCGCTGCCGCGCAGGATCAGCCGGTTGCGCTTCTTCGCACCGAACGCGCGGATCCATTTCGCATCGGCGGTGAGCTGGCTGAAGCTGGCATCGGACAACAGCGCACCGGCGGTGCTGCGCGCGCTCAGGGTGAGCGACCAGCCACTGCGCGCGAACGTCGGATTATCGACCTGCTTGCGCGACAGCGTAGCTTCGGCGAATACCTCGGTGCTGCGACCGTGCTCGATGCCCGGCGTGTTGTCCGGCTCGTTGCCGTGCTTGCCAACGGTGAAGGTGCCATCCAGCGCATGCACACCCAGCGTGCGCGTCCAGCCATGCCATAGCCGGGTCTCGTTGCCGACCAACTCGAGCGTACGCGATTGCGACGTGGTGGTATTCGCGTCGCGGAAGTTCGCGCCGACGTTGAAGCTGCGCTGGTTGTCGCCGGGCATCGGGATCGAGTACAGCGTGGACAGCGTCTTCAGCCGCTCCGCCACGACCAGTTCGTTCTTCCACTTGTGCCCGCGCCGGTTGACCCAGCGCCGCTCCATGCCGCCGCGCAGGCCGAAGCCGGTATCGGTGCCGATGAACGGGCCGCCGGTGTAGATCGTGCGCTTGGCCGGCGCCAACTGCACGTCGACATCGACGACGCCGTTCTTCGCCTCGTCCACATCGGGCAGCACATTCACCACCGCGAAATAATCGGCGCCATTCAGTGCTTGCTGCAGACCAAGCAGCTGATCCTGCGAAAAATAGTCGCCGGACTTGAACGGCACATAGCGGTCGAGGAAACCGTCGTTGAACTGCGATCCTTCGAAGTGCACCTGACCGTAGCGATAGCGTGGTCCGGCCTGCCACGCCAGTTTGATCGAGGCGCTGTGGTTGGCGCGGTTCACTTCGACCCGATGGGTGAGCAGCCGGGCATCGAGAAAACCATTGGCGGTGAGCTGTGCGCTCAGCGTGTCGCGGGCAGCGTCGTAGGCGCCGTGATCCAGCGTCTTGCCCTTCATCCGTTCAAGCGCGCGCTGCGCGCGCCGGATCGGTGCGATATCGGCAGCCGTCTTGTCCAGTTGCACGTCGACGGCGGTGACCTTCACCGGTTCGCCGGGTTTTACATGCAGCGTGACCTGCCAGTTCTTGCCAACCTGCTGCAGGTCGCCGGTGACGGTGGCGTCGTAATAGCCGTAGGGCTCCAGCGAGGATTTCACCTGTTCGGGCGCGCGTTCGTACAGGCGGCGCAGCTGCGCATCGCTGACCTCACGCGTGGCGTATTGCGAAAGCTCGACGCCGGAGATCACTGCGCTTTTCAACGGATCCGCCACACCATCCACCGTCAGCTGCACGCCGGCATGGGCCCGTGTCGACAACAGCACCAGCGGCAGTAACAGCAGGCTCAGGCGTCGGGGGATTCGGCGCATGCGTGGGGTTCCGTCCTCGATGGCGTCTTCGCGAGTGAGGGCAGCTTACCCAAGTCGTTGTTGGCTGGGTATGAACGCTGGCGTTTCCTCCAGCTTCAGAGCAAAGCCGCGTGTCTGATTTGCCGATGCGGCCGAGGCCGCATCAGCCGGCCTTGTCGCCCGCCTTGTGTGCGATCCACGCGCCGATCACCGCGGAGACATACGGAATCGACTGCGCCGCGAGGATGAACATCCACAGCGTGCCTTCGATGAAGCGCGTGCCGTAACCCAGCGCCATGCCGACGATGCACAACGCCAGTGCGATCGCCATCAGGCCTTCCTCGCGTACCGGTGCGAATGCGGCGAAGTTGCTGCCACCCAGGCGCCGGCTCTTGGCGGTGACCACGAACGAGGTCTTCTCGCGGGTCAGGCCATGCAGGATGCCGCGGGCGATCGCGTGCGACAGGCCCATGCTGGCCAGCGACGCCATCAGCGTGTCATACCAGCTGCACGGCACGCGGGCGCGATACAGCACGATGCCGAAGATCGCCTTGGCGAAGAAGAAGCCGATCACCGGGATCAGGAACAGCTGCATCGGCAGGCTGAAGTACTGCGGGTAGGCCACCATGCCGGCGGTCCAGAACAGCGCCATCAGGGTGAAGATCAGGTGCAGCGCATCGGCGAACCAGCTGAACCAGCCGGTGAGGAAGTGGAAGCGCTGGCCGGCACTGAGCGGACCCTTCTGGGTCATCCAGCTCCAGCGACCCTTGAGGATCTGCATCGCGCCGAACGCCCAGCGATAGCGCTGGCTCTTGTACGCCTTGAAGTCGGCCGGGGTCAGGCCCTTGCCCATCAGCTCGTCGACATAGACCAGTTCGTAGCCGGAGTGCATCAGGCGCAGGCCCAGCTCGGCGTCCTCGCAGATCGTCCATTCGGACCAGCCGCCGGTGCCTTCCAGCGCGCTGCGCCGGACCATCGTCATGGTGCCGTGCTGGATGATCGCGTTGCGCTCGTTGCGATGGTGCATGCCGATGCGGAAGAAGCCGTCGTACTCCCACGCGGTCATCCGGCGGAACACGTTGTGCTCAAACTCGCGGTGCGCCTGCGGGCACTGCACCACGGCGACCTTGGGATCGTGGAAGTAACCGGTGAGCGTGGCCAGCCAGTCGGCGCGTACCTCGTAGTCGGCGTCGATCACCGCCACCACGTCGGCCTGCGGGTCGGTTTCCTTCAGGCCAAAGTTCAGCGCGCCGGCCTTGTAGCCGGGCCACGGTTCCAGATGGAAGAAGCGGAAGCGCTTGCCGAGTTTCTCGCAGTACTCCTGCACCGGCTTCCACACCACCGGGTCCTTGGTGTTGTTGTCGATCACCAGCACTTCGAAGTTGGCGTAGTCGAGCGCGGCCAGCGAATCGAGCGTGACGATCACCATCTCCGGCGGCTCGTTGTAGCAGGCCAGATGGATCGACACGAACGGCTGCTTCTCCGGCGGGTCCGGCGTCAGCATGCCGGCGTGGCGGATCCACTCGCGCCGCCACAGCACTTCGGTGAACTCGAAGCCGTTGATCAGCAGGATCGCCAGGATCGCGATCTGGGCCGGGAACAACAGCACCAGCATGGTCCAGTCGATCCAGCTCAGGTAGAAGTTGAACGGCAGCGTGGCCGACCAGGTGATCAGGCCGCAGGCGAGCTGGATCAGCATGCAGAAGAACAGCCGCCCCATCAGCTTGAAGCGGCTGAAGCGGCGCGCGAAGAAAATCATTGGCAGCAGCGCCAGCAGGCTCGCCGCGATCGCCTTCCACGGCCAGCCGGTGTCCTCGGTCACCGGGCCGGTGAACGGAAATTTCGGCTGGCGGTCGGCGTTGAAGATGCCCCAGTACGCTTCGGTGCGGCCCGACAGCTGCTCCTTCCACGGTTGGTCGAACGCTTCCATCAGGTAGTAGTCGATGTTGCGCTGCTTCGCCGCGAGCAGCCACTCGCGGATGAAGATCGCCTCGTTCGATACCGACGGATCGGCGTGCTCGTGACGGTCGCCGTTGGACGGCCAGCCGATCTCGCCGACCACGATGTGCTTGTACGGAAACCGCTGCTGCAACGTCTGGTACGAGCCCAGTGCCGCATCAAGTGCGTTGCCGTTGGCTACCGGTATGCCATTCCAGAACGGGAAGATGTGAATGGTGATGAAGTCGACATGGTCGGCCAGCTCGGGATACTTCAGCCAGATGTATTCCGGTTCGGCGATCGACACCGGCTGGCGCACGGCGGCACGCACGCGATCGAGGTAGACCATCATCTGTTCGGGCGTGAGGTCGTTGCGGAACAGCACCTCGTTGCCCACGATGACCCGCTTGATCGAGCCGGGGAAATGACGCGCCATCGCAATCAGCGTGTCGATCTCCTTCTCGTTGTTGTCCATCCGTCGGCCGATCTCGGCGCCGGCCATCACGTCCAGGCCGTCCTTTTCGGCCAGCCGGTAGGCCTGCGGATTGACCTGCATCGAGTAGGTGCGGATGCGATCGGAATACTTGGCGACCAGCTTGAGGTCGCGATCGATCTCGTCGTCGCTGGGGTAGTCCTGCTTGAGCGGGTCCTGGTAGCGCTGGAACGGGGAGAACGCGAAGCCGCCGATCTTGCCGTGCCAGTCGTCCGGACCATGCGGCAGGTTGCCCCACCACCACAGCCCGATATTCATCGCGGCCACGACCAAGGCAAGCATGATCGCAATGAGCAGCGGATACCGACTGTTGTGGTTTGCTGCGGTGGCGCTCAAAAAAATCCCCGGAGGAAGCCTGCGCAACAGGCGGTGAAGCCTGAGGAGCTTAACCAATGCATGGCAGTAGGCTCAACAAGGATCGTTCGCCGCGGTCAGCGCAAGGTCAGCCCTGATGGAAGATTTCGACTTCCGGAACTGTCCGTGCGCATCCGCCGCGACTTGGGCATGGAACATGAAAAGCGGCACCATATGGCGTCCCGCCAGCCGCTTTCGCGGTCGCGAGCCGTTTGTCGGCACACTTATGAGCAGCCAAGCAGCATCCAACTGGCCGGTGACCATGTCGGGAGTGCCTTCGTCGCCGGAGGCTATCAAGTTGGCAACCCGCCAACCGCTATCATGTGCGGTCCGATGAACGACCTCCGCACTCCCGAACCCGCCGCCGATCCCGGTCTGCGCCAGCTGCGCAGACAGCTGGATACGGTTTCCAGCCGCGACTTCGGTCGCTTGCTGGGTCGTTGGCGTGCGCTGTCGCGCCGGCCCGACGAGAACAAGCTGGCGGCCTTGATCGCGGATATCGAGCGTTCGGCGGCGAAGCGGCGCGCCCGTGTCGCGGCGAAGCCGGCGATCAGCCTGGACGAATCGCTGCCGATCAGCGCGCGCGGCGAGGACATCATCAAGCTGATCCGCGAGCATCAGGTGGTGGTGATCGCCGGCGAGACCGGTTCGGGCAAGACCACCCAGTTGCCGAAGTTGTGCCTGGCCGCCGGTCGTGGCGAGGCCGGCATGATCGGGTGCACCCAGCCGCGCCGGTTGGCGGCGCGCTCGGTCGCCCGCCGCGTGGCCGAGGAGCTGGGTACGCAGGTCGGCGATATCGTTGGTTTCCAGGTGCGCTTCAACGACCAGGTCTCCGAGCGCAGCCTGATCAAGTTCATGACCGACGGCATCCTGCTCGCCGAGACGCAGGGCGATCCGTGGCTGAGCGCGTACGACACCATCATCATCGACGAGGCGCACGAGCGCAGCCTCAACATCGACTTCCTGCTCGGCTATCTGAAGCAGCTGGCGCTGAAGCGGCCCGAACTGAAGATCATCGTCACCTCGGCGACGATCGACACTGCACGCTTCGCCGAGCATTTCGACGGCGCGCCGGTGGTCGAGGTGGAGGGGCGTGCGTATCCGGTCGAATTGCGCTGGCGATCGCTGGACGAGATCGCCGCGCGGCAGGGTCGCAGCAAGGACATGCAGCAGGGCAGCGCCGAACATATTGCGGCCGTACTCGATGAAATCAGCCATGACGATCCGCGCGGCGACGTGCTGATCTTCCTGCCTGGTGAGCGCGAGATTCGCGACGCGCATCTGCTGTTGTCGCGTCGGCAGTATCGCGAGACCGAGATCATGCCGCTGTATGCGCGGCTCTCCGCCGGCGACCAGGATCGCGTGTTCAAGCCCGGCATCAAGCGCCGCGTGGTGCTGGCGACCAATGTGGCCGAGACGTCGCTGACCGTGCCGCGCATCCGCTACGTGATCGACACTGGCACGGCGCGGGTGAAGCGTTACAGCCAGCGCAGCCAGCTCGAGCGGTTGCATGTGGAGCCGATTTCCCAGGCCGCCGCCGACCAGCGCAAGGGCCGTTGCGGGCGTGTCGGCCCCGGTATCTGCTATCGCCTCTACGACGAAGCCGACTTCGCCAGCCGTGCCGCGTTCACCGATCCGGAATTGTTGCGCTCGTCGCTGGCCAACGTGATCCTGCGCATGCTGGCGTTGCAGCTGGGCGACGTGGAGGCGTTCCCGTTCCTGGAGGCGCCGGACCCGCGCGTGGTGGCCGACGGCTACCGTCGGCTCGCCGAGATTTCGGCGATCGACGATGCACGCAAGCTCACCGCGATCGGCCGCACGCTGGCGAAGCTGCCGATCGACGTGCAGCTGGCGCGCATGCTGGTCGAGGGCGAGAAACTGCATTCGTTGCGCGAACTGCTCACCATCGTGTCGTTTCTCAGCATCCAGGATCCACGCGAGCGCCCGTCGGATGCACGCCAGCAGGCCGACGCCGCGCATGCGGTGTTCACCGATCCGAAATCCGATTTCGTCGGCGTGCTGAACCTGTGGCGCGCCTATCACGACGCGCATGAGGAACTGACCCAGTCGAAGCTGCGCGACTGGTGTTCGCGGCATTTCCTCAGCTTCATGCGCATGCGCGAGTGGCGCGAATTGCATCGGCAGTTGTTGCTGGTGGTGCAGGAGCTGGGCTGGAAGCTGGATGGATCGACTTCCACTCAAGACGAAGCGCGGAATGCGGGCTCTGCTCCTCTCCCTGCGCGCAGGGGGAGGTCGGGAGGGGGTGAAGCTTTTCGCTCTGTCGCGCAAAGTCAAAAGCGAACCCCTCCCCAACCCTCCCCTGCGAGCAGGGGAGGGAGCCAGGACGGCGATGCCGCCGAGCATCTGTACGAATCCGTCCACCGCAGCCTCCTGGCCGGCCTGCCGACCCAGGTCGGCCGCAAGGATGAGAAGGGCGTCTACCAGAGCACGCGCGAGCGCAAGTTCCACGTATTTCCCGGCTCGGTACTGTCCAAGGTGCCACCGAACTGGATCTTCTCCGCGCAGATTCTCGATGTGGGCGGTCGCGTGTGGGGCATGATGAATGCGCGAGTCGAGCCGCAGTGGATCGAGCAGCAGGCGGCGCATCTGTTGCGCATGAGTTGCCGCGAAGCCCATTGGTCGAAGAAGCGCGGCTGCGTGGTGGCGTACGAGCAGGTCAGCTTGTTCGGTCTGGTGCTGGTGGAGAAACGTCCGGTGACGTTCCAGCAGCAGGACCCGACGCTGGCGCACGCGATCTTCCTGCGCGAGGCACTGGTCCGTGGCGACATCGACAGCAGAGCCGATTTCGTGCGCGCGAACCAACGCGTGCTGGAAGATGCGCTCGGCATCGAGGCGAAGCAGCGTCGCGAAGGACTGATCCGTCACGAAGACGATCTGGTTGCGTTCTTCGAGGGCAAGCTGCCCGAAGAGATCGCCAGCAGCCGCGCACTGGATGCGTGGTATCGCAAGGCGCGCCCGGCGGATCAGGCGGCGTTGCGCTGGTCGCTGGACGATGTGATGGTCGGTGGTGCCGGACTGGATGCGAAGGCGTTTCCTGCTGCGCTCGAAATCCCGCCGCAAAGGTACAAGCTCGAATACCGTTTCATGCCGGGCGACGAAGCGGATGGCGTCACTCTGCATCTGCCGCTGGCGATGTTGAACGCGCTGCCGCCCGCGCGTTGCGAATGGCTGGTGCCCGGCCTGCTGGGCGAAAAGGTGGCCGAGCTGATCCGTGGTCTGCCCAAGGCGCTGCGGCGCAACTTCGTGCCGGCGCCGGATTTCGCACGCGCGTTCGTTGAGGCCGAGTCGCCGCGCGACGAACCACTCGCGAAAACTCTGGCGACGTTCCTCAAGCGCGCCACCGGTGCCGATATCGCCGCGGCGGAATTTTCCGCTGTCGAGCTGCCGCCGCATTTTCGTATGCGATACCGGCTTCATGACGAGGGCGGCAAAACGCTGTCCAGCGGCCGCGACCTCGCCGCGCTGCGCGGGCAATGGGAGGGTCAGGCGCGCGAAGCGTTCTCGCGCAAGACCGACATCGAGCTGACTCGCGAGAACGTCGCCAGCTGGGATTTCGAGGAGATTCCCGCGCAGGTGCGTTCCGACGGCGGCCTGATGGCGTTCCCGGCGCTGGTCGATCTGGGCGAGACGGTGGCGTTGCGCGTGTTCGAGCGCAGCGACGAGGCGCGCGCGGCGCACCGGCAGGGCGTGGTGCGGCTGCTGCGCAACGCGCTGGCCAGCGATGCGAAACAGGCGCGTCGGCGCCTGCCGATCGGCAATGCACTGGCGTTGAAATACGCGCCGCTGGGCGGCGTTGACGGCTTGCGCGAGGACCTGCTCGAAGGTGGCTTCGGCGATCTGCTCGAACAGCATGAGCTGGATGTGCGCACGGCTGGTGCGTTCGAGAAGCTGCGCACCCAGTTTTCGCGCGAGCTGTTCGGTGCCGGCGTCGAACGGCTGAAGCTGGCCGAGCCGATCATCGAGGCGCAGGCTGAACTGAAGCCGTGGCTGCAGCCACCCTTGCTGGGCTTCGCGCGCGCCAGCTATGACGACCTGCGCGAACAGTTCGACGCCTTGCTGACGCCAGGCTTCCTGCGCGAGCTGCCGGCGGCGCGGCTGGCGCATTACCCGCGTTACCTCAAGGCGATGCGCCTGCGCGGCGAGCGTCTGCGCCAGGATCCGGCGAAGGATCAGCAGCGCATGCTGCAGGTGATGCCGTACTGGCGCGCATACCTGCAGCACCGCGCCGCCGGCGCCGATGCGAAGGACTTGTCCGAGCTGCGCTGGCTGATCGAGGAATGGCGCGTGTCGCTGTTCGCGCAGGAACTGAAGACCGCCGAACCGGTCTCGGCGAAGCGGCTGGTGAAGGCGTTGGCGGCGCTGGGCTGAGTGGAAGTCTGCGGCGGGCACTAGGCGAATTACTGAGGAAAACGCAGGCACTGCGGCTACTATGGACGTCCGTAACCGGACATTCCTTCGCATGGCTCCGCCCGTCACATCCACCAGCCTGCAGCCCTGGCGCGATCGCGCCGGCACGTTGCCGCCGGTGCTGGCCGAGGCGTTGCAGGCCTGCGCGGCGCATCCCGTTCCCGAGGCCGAATGCGCCGACGTGCTGGATCTGCTCGGCATGCTCGGTTGCGATGCGCAGACCCAGGCGGCGGCCTTGTGGTTCGAGCTGGCGCGGATCGCCCCAGCATTGTGGAAGACCCACGCCGCGAAGCTGCCGGCGGAACTGCAGCGGCTGGTCGGCGGCCAGCAGGCGGCCGAGCAAGTGTGGGCACTGCATGCGCAGCGAGCGCCGGAGGGCGCGGCCGAAGGTTTGCGTCGCCTGCTGCTGGCGATCGTGCGCGATTTGCGTGTGGTGTTCGTGCTGCTGGCGCGACAGCTGGCGCGGATGCGTGCGGCGGCGTCGCTGCCGGCAGAGCAGGCGGCAGCGCTGGCACGGCTGACCCGCGACATCCATGCACCGCTGGCGAACCGGCTCGGCATCTGGCAGTTGAAATGGGAGCTGGAGGATCTGGCGTTCCGCTTCCTGCAGCTGGACACCTACCGCCGCATCGCCAAGCTGCTCGACGAGCGGCGCAGCGACCGCGAGAGTTTCATCCGCGAGTCGCTGGACGAATTGCAGCGCTCGCTCGCCGCCGCCGGCATCCATGCCGAGCTGGCCGGGCGGCCCAAGCACATCTATTCGATCTGGAAGAAGATGCAGCGCAAGTCGCTGGACTTCTCCGACATGTACGACATCCGCGCGGTGCGCGTGCTGGTCGACAACATCACCGACTGCTACGCCGCGCTGGGCGTGGTACATGCGCGTTGGCCGCATCTGCCGGGCGAATTCGACGACTACATCGCGCGGCCCAAGGCGAACGGCTACCAGTCATTGCATACCGCCGTGCTGGGACCGGAAGGCAAGACGCTCGAAGTGCAGATCCGCACCCACGAGATGCATCGCGCGAACGAACTGGGTGTGGCTGCGCACTGGCGTTACAAGGAAGGCGGCAGCAGCGATGCCGAATTCGAGGCGAAGATCGCCTGGATGCGCAAGCTGCTGGAGCCGCGCGGCGACGACAGTGCGCTGGCCGCCGAGCTGCATACCGAACTGCTGGAAGATCGCGTCTACCTGCTGACGCCCAAGGGCGAGGTGTTCGATCTGGCGCGTGGTTCGACCGTGCTGGATTTTGCCTACTTGGTGCATACCGAGGTCGGCCATCGTTGCCGCGGCGCCAAGGTCAACGGCCGCATCGTGCCGCTGACGTTCCAGCCGCAAAGTGGCGATCGGGTGGAAATCCTCACCACCAAGATCGGCGAGCCCAGTCGCGACTGGCTTTCGCCGCACCACGGTTACCTCACCACCTCGCGGGCGAAAGACAAGGTGCGCGCGTGGTTCCGCCGGATCGCGCACGACGCGAATCTTGCGGTTGGCCGCAGCATGTTCGAGCGCGAACTGAAGCGGTTGGCGCTGTCGGGCGCGGACGTGAGCAAGCTGCCCGCGCATTTCCACCTGCAGACCCACGACGAGTTGCTGATCGCGCTGGCGCTGGGCGAGATCACGCCCGGCCAGATCGCCCGCGTGGTGCAGGAAGCTGCGCAACCGCCGGCACCGCCGCCGCCGGTGACGGCACGACCGGTCACGCTCGATCGCAGCGCACTCAGCATCGAGGGCATCGGCAACCTGCTGACCACGTTGGCACGCTGTTGCCAGCCGCTGCCCGGCGACTCCGTGCGCGGCTTCATCACCAAGGGTCGCGGCGTGTCGGTGCATCGCGCCGATTGCGGCAGCCTGGCGCGGTTGGCGCGGCGCGATCCGGATCGAGTGATCGAGGTGAACTGGGGCAGCGCCGCCAGCCAGGCTTACGAGGTCGACATCGAACTGCGTGGCTACGATCGCAAGGGCTTGCAGAAGGACGTCACCAGCGTCGTCAGCAACGCCGGCACGCACATCATCGCCTCCTCCAGCCGGCTGTTCGCACATACCGGCGAAGTGGAGATGCGCTTCACCCTGCGCGTGCGCGATTTCGAACAACTGTCGACCCTGCTCGGCAAACTGCTGGCATTGCCGAATGTGATCGACGTACGCCGGGTCGGCGTCGGCTGAATGCCCCCGCAATGCCCGCGCGTTGGCGGGATAGCGGCTAGTGGCCCGATGTTAAGCTGCAGCGACAACCTGCACAGCCACGGATCATGAGCGGACGCCGAGACCAGCACGACGCACATCCACCCACGCGCACCGAGCCCACCCTGGGGGATCTCGATCGTCTGGATGCGCCGCGCGCGTCATCCACCGACGGTCTGCCGCAAGTGTCGGTCGAGCCGCGCCGTCCGCATGGGAGGACGGCCGTGCCGACGCGCCGAAGCCGTCGGCGCAACTGGCTGGTTCCGCTGTTGCTGTTGCTGGTAATCGCGGTGGTTGGTGCACTCTGGCTTAACCAGAACCGCTTGCGCGACATGCTGCCGCGTACCGACCTCAACACGGTGCTGACGCAGGCACAGCAGGCCTTGCAGGATGGCCGTCTGGACGGCCAGGACGGTACCAGTGCGCGCGAACTGTTCCAGGCCGCGATCGCGCTGGAGCCGGACAACGAGCGCGCACACGATGGCTTGCGCCAGGTGGGTCAGGCCGAACTGGCGCAGGCCGACGCCGCGCTGCAGGCCGGTCATCTCGATCAGGCCACCCAGCAGGCAGCGATTGCCCGTGAACTGCTCGGCGGCGGCAGCGATATCGATCGGTTGGATCATGCGATCAGCAGCGCCCACGCGTCGCAGGTGCAGACGGTGGACCTGGTCGACCAGGCCCAGCAGGCATTGGCCGCCGGCAAGCTGGATGGCGCCGATGGTGCCGGTGCGCTGTACCAGCGCGTGTTGCGCAGCGATCCCGGCAATGCGGTGGCGGCACACGGACTCGATCAGGTCGGTTACGCACTGGCAGTGCAGGCGCGCAAGGCACTCGATGCGAAGGACACCGACGCGGCCAACGCCAGCATCGAACAACTCGCCGCGTTGCAGCCGAACAACGGTGCGCTGCCGGCGCTGCGTGCGCTGCAGGCGCAGACCCGCAAGCAGGACAACAGCGCACTGGATGCGACCCTCAAGCAGGGTCAGGATGCCTTGCGCGCCGGTCGCATCGGCGGCACAGGTGACGACACCGCGCTGGCTTATTTCCAGGCTGCACTCAAGCTCGATCCGGACAATGCGCAGGCCAGGGCCGGCCTTGGCAAGGTGGCGCAGGCGATGACGGTGCAGGCGAATGCCGCGATCGATGCCGGCGACGCCGCACAGGCGACGAAGCTGCTCGATCAGGCGACGGAGTTGGCGCCGAAGTCGGCCGATCTTGCCGCCGCACGTGCACGTCTGGGCAGTGCGACATCACAGCCGGCGACGGCTGCGGCGGCAGACGACAGCGAAGCACCACCCGCACCGGCGGCGCTGTCGCCGCAGCAGAGCGCGGCGGTGGCGCGACTGGTGCAGCGCGCGCAGGCGGCCACGAAGAACGGCGACATCATGATGCCGCCCGGCGACAGCGCGTACGACCTGTATCGCAGCGCGCTGGCGATCGACGGCAACAACGACGCAGCCATGCATGGTCTGCAGGCCTTGCCTGGCCAGGTCGAGCAGCAGTTCAACCAGGCACTCGCCGCCGGCAAACTGAAGCAGGCCGACGACATGCTGGCGAACCTGGCCGAGCTGGCGCCGGGCGATGCGGCGCAGAGTGCGTTGAGCGATCGGCTGGCCAGCGCCTGGCTCGATCAGGCCGAGCAGCAGCTCGCGCGTGGTGACCAGATCGACGCCGGCCAGTCGCTGGAGCACGCCCGCAAGCTGGCACCGAATCATCCGCGCGTCCTCGATCTGACCGCGCGCCTGCAGGGCAACCGGTGAGCGCTGCATGACGGTACTGGTGTTTGGCGGCAGCAGCCAGATCGGCCACTTCCTGTTGCCACGCCTGTTGGCCAGTGGCGAGCCGGTGTTGGCATTGAGCCGGTATCCGCGGCCGGCGCAGGCCGGAGTGAGCTGGCTGCAGGGCGCGCTGCCCGCCGACGTACCGGCCTTGCCGCCATTGTCGGCGATCATCAGTTTCGGTCCCTTGCAGGAGTTGGCCGACTGGCTGGCGCAGACCCGTTTGACCGACGCGCCACGGGTGATCGCCACCAGTTCGATGAGTGCCGAGACCAAACACGACTCCAGCGTGCCGGCCGAACGCGAGATTTCGCGCCAGTTGCGCGACGGCGAAACCGCGCTCGCCGCGGCGTGTGCCCGCCACGGTTGTGCCTGGACGGTACTGCGGCCGACCCTGGTTTACGGCGCCGGACTCGACAAGAGCCTGACCCCGATCGCCCGCCGTGCACTGCGCATGCGCCTGTTCCCGTTACCCGCCGGCCGCGGCCTGCGCCAGCCGGTGCACGCGGACGATGTTGCGCAGATTGTCATGGCGGTGCTGGATTGCCCGGCGACATCCGGCCGGATTCTGCCGATCGGCGGCGGCGAGCGTCTGCCGGCTGGCGAGATGTTTGCGCGCGTGCGCCGTAGCCTGCCGCAGGCCACCGTGCCGCTGCCGCTGCCGACGTGGCTGCTGCGGCTGGGTCAGCACGCGCTGCCACCGTTGCGCGGGCCGTTGAGCCGGCTGGACAGCGACCTGATCGCCGACAACGACGAATTGCAGCGGCTACTCGGGATTCGCCCACGGCCATTCCGGCCGGAAGCTTCGATGTGGGTCTCGCCGCCGTAGCCGCAACCCGCCACATTGCCTGCAATTCGCCACCAAACCGGCCGCCGCGTTCATATGCCCGCCGGGTAGCAGGCCCTATGATCGAACCACTTGATTGCCGGATTCCCCCGCGTTGGACTTTTTGAATCGCCTTTGTTCGCTCGCGCGCCGCTGCTGGCCGTGGCTGCGCATCCCGTTCTGGATCGGCATGGGCCTGTTGTTCGGCTTCGTGCTGCCGTACACGCTGGTGCTGAACAAGCGCGTGCAGGATCGCTTCAACGATCTGGTGTTCGCCGTGCCGACCCGGGTCTACGCGCGCCCGCTGCCGCTGGCCGCCGACATGCCGATGACCCCGGCCGCGCTGGAGCTGGAACTGACCTTCGCCGGTTACAGCAACGACGGCCACGGCCAGGTCGCCGGCAGCTGGGTGAAGCAGGGCTCGCGCTACACGATCACCTCGCGCGGCTACGCCGGCCCTGATGGCGGCGAGTTGCCGAAGCGCATTCGCGTAACTCTCGGCAAGGGCACCGTACAGTCGGTGCAGGATGCCGCCAGCGACAAGAAGCTGGCGCTTGCGCATCTGGATCCGGCGCGCATCGCCACACTGTACGGCGCCAGCCAGGAAGAGCGCCGCTTCGTGCATCTGGCCGACGTGCCACCGCTGCTGCTGAACGGTCTGCAGGCGGTCGAGGACCGCGATTTCAAGCATCACATCGGCATCGACTTCAGCGCGATCATGCGTGCCGCGTTTGCCAACCTGCGTGCCGGGCATACCGTGCAGGGCGGTTCCACGCTGACCCAGCAGCTGGTGCGCAACCTGTTCCTCAGTCGCGACCAGAACTTCACGCGCAAGATCAACGAAGCGCTGATGTCGCTGCTGCTGGAGGCGCATTACGACAAGGGGCGGATTCTCGAGGCCTACGTCAATGACGTTTTCCTTGGCCAGCAGGGCGGCCAGGCGGTGCACGGTTTTGCGGCGGCGTCCGAGTTCTACTTCGGACGCCGGCTGGAAGATCTTCGCCCGCAGGAGATCGCGCTGCTGGTCGGCATGGTGAAGGGACCGAGCTATTACGATCCACGCCGTTCGCCGGAGCGCGCGCTGACTCGACGCAACCTGGTGTTGCAGGAGTTCGCCAGCACCGGCCTGCTCAGCGCGGCGCAGCTCAACGCGGCGCAGGCCGCGCCGCTGGATATCGTCAGTAACGGCCAGTTGCCGCACAACCGCTTCCCCGCCTTCATGCAGCTGGTGCGCACCCAGATCACCGCCGACTTCGACGACGAGACGCTGAGCCAGGGCAATCTGTCGGTATTCACCACACTCGATCCGGCCGCGCAGCTGTACACCGAGCAGGCAATCGCCGAGACCATGAAGAGTCTCGGCAAGCGCGCCGATCCGCTGCAGGCGGCAGCGGTGGTGACCAACGCGCAGACCGGCAGCGTGCTGGCCGTAGTCGGCAGCAAGATTCCCGGCGACCAGGGCTTCAATCGCGCGCTCGATGCGCGCCGGCCGATCGGCTCGACGATCAAGCCATTCGTCTATCTGGTGGCGTTGACCCAGCCCGAGCGCTGGAACCTGTCCAGCCTGCTCGACGACAGCCCGATCAACATGCGCCAGCCGAACGGCAGCATGTGGACGCCGCAGAACGACGACAACCAGAGCCACGGCCAGATGCCGATGGTCGATGCGCTGGCGAAGTCGTGGAACCTCGCCACCATCCATCTCGGTCTCGAAGTGGGCTTGCCGCGGATCAAGTCGTTCCTGGAATCGTTCGGCCTCACCGACGTCAATCCGAGTCCGTCGCTGCTGATCGGCGCGATCGACCTGGCGCCGCTGCAGCTGGCACAGCTGTATCAATACATCGCCGCCGACGGTCATGCCTTGCCGCTGGTCGCCGTGCGCGGCGTGGTCGACGGCAACGGCCGCACCATCAAGCGCTATCAGGTGCAAGGTGGCAATGGCGAATACCAGGACGCCGTGCGCCTGACCACCTGGGCGATGCAGCAGGTGGCGCTGTACGGCACCGCCAGCTCGATCGGCAATTCCGGGCTGTCATGGCTGCATGCCGCCGGCAAGACCGGTACCAGCAACGACACCCGCGACAGCTGGTTCGCTGGCTTCACGGGCGAGCATCTGGCGGTGTTCTGGATGGGTCGTGACGACAACAAGTCGACCGGCCTGTTCGGCGCCACCGGCGCGCTGCGTGCCTGGCGCGACCTGTTCGCCAAGCTGCCCACCCAGCCGTTGTCCGCCGCACCGGGCGACGGACTGGAGATGGCCTGGATCAATCCGAGCGACGGCAAGCGCACCGAGTCGCAGTGCGAAGGCGCTCGCCAGTTCCCGGTCGTCGCCGGCACCTTGTCGAGCGATACCGAAGGCTGCTTCTGGCAAGGTGTGCAAAACCTGTTCGGCGGCGGCGATCATCCTGCATCCGCCGGCAGCGTCGCACCTGCCACCACCGATACTCCGATCCGGAACTGACCATGTTGTCTTCGTTCAAGCGCCTGTCCGTACTGCCCTTCCTGCTGGCTGTCACATTGCTTGGTGGCTGCAGCCTGTTCGAGTCGACGCCGACAACGGTCAAGCCGACTGTAGCGCCAGACCGCGACATGATCGGCGCGATCCGCGCCGCCGGTGATCGCGAAAAATCCGTCATCGACGTCAACCCACTGCGCGATCCCGGCGTCGCTGCCTTGCAGGACATGGCAAAGAACGACGAGCAGGCCGGTCGCTATGCGGATGCGGCAGGCAAGCTCGACCAGGCGCTCAAACTCAGGCCCGACTCACCCGACATGCTGCAGGATCGCGCCGAAGTTGCGATCCGCCTGAAGGACTTCGCCACGGCGGAACGACTTGCCCACCAATCATGGTCGCTCGGTCCCAAGCTCGGCCCGCTGTGCGCACGCAACTGGCAGACCATCGTCGAGATGCGCCTGCAGGCTGGCGATGCCGGCGGCGCAGACACCGCGCGGAAGGGTGTGCAGGAGTGCCACAAGGGTGGCGTTTCGCGTTACTGAGTCGGTGTTGCCAGGGCCATCTTGCTGGGCCAGCTAACTGCAGTTAGTGGTGCTCTTCCGGCAAGCCTGCGTTAACGATCGGATGTGACCAGCTCAACATCTGGAACCCACAGTTGCGACCATCGTTCGACCTTTTCGCCAGGCGCCAGCAACTGCGGCGAAGCCGGGATTGCAGCCCCAAAGCCAGTGGCCCCATCCAGGGATCGAGCGTTGACAGCGCCGTAAATGCGCGCGTTGTGTTCAAAGACGACGGCAACCAGCACGCCGCATCGATCGCAGAGCAGGAATTCAGCCGTATTTGATCCCTGGCGATACCGACGCAACGCATCTGCGCTCTGCATGGTGACGGACAGTTGCCCGGCCGGATCTGAAATGTAGGCGGCACCGTGCTTTTGACAGAACGAACAGTCGCAGGCTCGGGGAGTGATGCTTGCCGGGTCCAGCGCGGTTGAGAAGTCCACGCGAAGCTGGCCGCAGTGACAGCCGCCGCGAAACGCAAATGCATTATTCAAGCGCGGCATCGTTACACCTGAGGTCTGACGCTGGAGTTAAGCGGCGGCGCAGCGGTTCGTTTTTGTAAATCGTTAGGCGCCATCTGTGTCACGAGTCAACATTGCCCGCGAGTTCCTCCAAGAAACAGTCCATTGCGTCAGCCCATCTATAGACATCCAATGCGATTCTCCAGTTGTTCTTGCCTTGTGATCCTGAGAACTGACAAATGCCGTTCCAGTAAGAATAAAGATGACGAGGTACGGCACTGCGGGCATTCTGAAATATGAGCTGGAACTTGCTTGCGTGGATGATCTTGTTACAAGACTCACGAAGAGTTAGCTCAACATCACCCGATAGAACAGTTCCAATGCTCCTTTTTCCCAAGCAAGAATGATCTAGTTCACGCAGAGAAGCCGACGAAAGTTGTATGGAAGCTGTGTCCTGCATCACACGAAACTTCGCCGCAATCTCAATCAGGTCATTACTGACCATGTATTGCAATCGCGCGGCATGCTGATCCCATCCCTCAGATGGTTCGGCTTGGGTGCCTTGGTATTGCTGTTCGCGCCGGGAGAATTCTTTGTTGCCTGCGATCAGATGGCGTAGGAGGAATAGCTTCTTGTTGAGACCAACAAAGTCGAGACTGTGGGTCATGGCGACTAATTCCAGCGGATTGTTTCAGAACAACGCCGTCAGCAACAGCACGATGCCGACGATGCTCACAGCCCAGGCCAGCGTGCGCACGTAGGCAATACCGGCGGCGTATAGCGGCACGTAGATCAACCGACTCCAGAAATAGAGCTGCGCGCCGAGCACGGTCATGCTGTCGTGACGTTGCAGCAGATGGGTGATCAGCACGACGGCGAGGAACAGCGGGAAGGTTTCCAGGAAGTTGGCGCGGGCGCGATCGAACCGGCCACCGATGCCGGTGAGCGGTGGCAGCACCGCGTCGCGGGCTCCTGCCGCCCAGCCCAGTCCGCGCTGGCTGACAGAAAAAGTCGCGGCGATCGCGATCTGCAGCAGCCCCAGCACAACACTCCAGCACAACATGCTCAGTTCGGTCGTCATGATGCGTTCCCCCGTGATGGTGCCGGCATGGTGAACCTTTGCCGGCACGCGTGCCAGTGGCGGCGTTGTGCGGGAACCGGAGCTTATGCCGCGTGTCGGTACTGGCGACGGCTGAGGAACTGCTCGACCCGCTCGATCGGGATGCGATCGCCGGCATCGTCACCGTAGTAAGCCTCGACGATGCGGCCGCGTTCGTCGATCAGGAAATCGGCGGGCATCAGGTTGCTGGTGTTCAAACCGGCCAGGCCGACCAGACGCATGCCCTTGAGCAGGGTCGGCACGCGCGACACGATCGCCTTCAGCTTGCGCCACAGCGAGCGCTCGATGCCGTAGATCTCGTGCGCGGTCGAGGTGGGATCGGCGGCGAGCGGAAAGGGGCGTGGACGATGTCCGGCGAAGCGCAGAACCTCTGCTTGCGACGCGCTGAATACGGCGACGATCTCCAACCCCAGCGCTGACAGTTCCGCGTGCCGGTTGGTCAGTTCGTAGATCCTGAAATTGCAGAACGGGCAGGCGGCATCGCGAAAGAACGAGAGCAGGGTGAGGCGGCCGCTGTGGCCGATCACGATCGGCTGGCCGTGGATGTCGACCAGATCGAGTGCGGGTGCCAGTGCAGGTGCAAGTAGTCTCATATCGATTCCCCTTCGATGGACGGATGGAACGCTGCCAGTGGATGCGATGCCGCTGCGCAAGGTTCCCGTGGCCGGGTGAGCGAGTTGGTTTGCCATACCGATCCGCTCGGCCATACTTGGCGGATGACCGACCTCGATGACACCGAGTCCGACGACATCGGCGCCCTGCTCGGTGCCGATGGCCCGTTCGCGCGCGAGCTGCCGAACTTCGCACCGCGGCTGGCGCAGCAGGCGATGGCGCGCGCGGTGCAGCACGCGATCGCCGGGCGCGACACGCTGATTGCCGAAGCCGGCACCGGCACCGGCAAGACCTTCGCCTACCTGGTACCAGCACTGCTGTCAGGCGAGCGGGTGATCATCTCCACTGGCACCAAGACACTGCAGGACCAGCTGTATTTCCGCGACCTGCCCAAGGTGCGTTCGGTGCTGGGCGCGCGGCTGAAGACGGCGTTGCTTAAAGGGCGTGCGAATTATCTTTGCCTGTACCGACTCGACCAGACCGTGCGTGAGGGCGCCACCTACGAACGCACGCAGGCCGCGCAGCTGGCGACGATCCGCGCGTGGTCGGCACGTACACGCCGCGGCGACCGGATGGAGCTGGCCGAGGTGCCGGAGGAATCGCCGCTGTGGCCACGCGTCACCTCCACGCCGGAAAACTGCCTCGGCGTGGAGTGCCCGTTCTTCGACGACTGCCATGTGGTGAAGGCGCGCCGCGAAGCGATGGAGGCGGACGTGGTGGTGGTCAATCACCATCTGCTGTTTGCCGACCTCGCGCTGAAGCAGGAAGGTTTCGGCGAGATCCTGCCGGGTGCAGCGGCCTTCATCCTGGACGAGGCGCACCAGATTCCTGAGCTGGCCGGCCAGTTCTTTTCGCAAAGCATCAGTGCGCGCCAGTTGACTGAACTGGCGCAGGACGCACTGACCGAATGCAATGGCATTACCGGCGCGATCGGCCTGCTGCTGGAGCCGGTGGAAGCGCTGCAGGATGCATTGCGCAAGCTGCGGCTGGCGATGGATGCCTTGCCGTCGCGCGGCGCATTCCAGCAACTGGAAGATCGCGCCGGCGTGCGCGAGTCGCTGCATGATCTGCGCGAACTGCTCGCCACGCTGGCCGAGCTGCTCGCCTCGCAGGCCGAGCGTTCGCGTGGTTTCACCAACTTGCACGAACGCGCCGACCTGTTCACCGAGCGGCTGGATCGCATCGTCGAGTCGCACGGCGATCGTGACGTGCGCTGGTACGAAACCTTTCCGCGCGGTTTTGCGCTGTACGCCACGCCGCTGGATCTGGCCGTGCCGATGCGCAGCCTGCGTGAGCGCACCCATGCGGCGTGGATTCACACCTCGGCTACGTTGTCGGTCGCCGGCAACTTCGAGCACTTCGCGCGCCAGCTCGGTCTGGACGATCCGCAGACGCTGAGCCTGGAAAGTCCGTTCGACTATGCGCGGCAGGCGCTGTGCTATCTGCCGTCCGGCCTGACCGATCCGAACGCGCGTGATTACACCGAGCAGGTGATCGAGACGGTGTTGCCGGTGCTGCACGCCTCGAACGGTCGCGCGTTTCTGCTGTTCACCTCACATCGCGCATTGCGCCGCGCCGCCGAGCTGCTGCAGGACAAGGTGCCGTGGCCGCTGTTCGTGCAGGGCACCGCACCGCGGCCACGCCTGCTGGAGGAATTCCGCGCCAGCGGCCACGGTGTGCTGCTCGGTGCGGCGAGTTTCTGGGAAGGCGTCGACGTGGTCGGTGAGGCGCTCAGTGTAGTGGTGATCGACAAGCTACCTTTCGCCGCACCGGACGATCCTGTGCTGATGGCAAGGCTGGAAGCACTCGAACAATCCGGTATCAACCCGTTCATGGGTTGGCAGGTGCCTAGCGCGGTGATCGCGCTGAAGCAGGGCGCCGGCCGGCTGATCCGCGACGTGCACGACCGCGGCGTGCTGGTGCTGTGCGATCCGCGGCTGACTACGAAGGGTTACGGCAAGCTGTTCCTGGCCAGCCTGCCACCGATGCCGCGCACGCGCGAGCTGGCGGATGTGCGAGCATTCTTCATGAATTACCTTTCCCCCGACAGAGTCGGGGTAGATGTGGCTAATCTCAGCGAGGATTGAACGATGGCAAAAGTGACCGGACTTGGCGGCATCTTCTTCAAGTCACGCGACCCGGCCGCACTGTCGGCGTGGTATGCGAAGCACCTCGGCCTCGTCGCGGAGAAATGGGGCGGCGTGCGCTTCAAAGAAGACGAGCAGCGCCCCGGCTACACGCTGTGGTCGCCGTTCGCCGCCGACACCACCTACTTCGGCGCCGGTGCGCAGCCGTACATGCTCAACTTCCGCGTCGATGATCTCGATGCGTTGCTGGCGCAGCTGCGTGCCGATGGTGTCGAAGTGGACGAGCGCGTCGACAAGAGCGAATTCGGCCACTTCGGCTGGATCGTCGATCCGGAAGGTACACGCATCGAACTGTGGCAGCCGCCAGCCTGATCCTGTCGCCGGAGGCGATGATGGCCGCAATGGAACCCGACCTCACGACCGCGCCCGAACTGGCCGGCGTACTCGACGAGCTGCGCCGGCGCGAGCCGATCTTCCATCGCCCCGAGTTCGGCAGCACCCGCGCCGACTTCGAACGCATGACCGCCGACGACTTCTGGGAAATCGGCGCCTCCGGCAACCGTTACGGCCGTGCGCACGTGCTCGACGTACTCGAACAGCGCGCACCCGATCCCGACGAACGCAGCTGGATCACCCGCGACTTCCACTGCCGCGAACTCGGGCCAGATACCTATCTGCTCACTTACACCTTGGAGCAGGGTGAACGGCTGAGCCGGCGCAGCACGATCTGGCGGCTCGATAGTGGCGAGTGGAAGATCATGTTTCATCAGGGAACGTTGGCAGGAATGCCTTGAAACGCGATGTGATGATTATCGGGAGTCCGATTTCGATCGGAAGATCGCCATGGCATGCTTGATATCGAAGTTGCAGTCCAGGAGCGATCGTGTGCATGGAGCCACCTGACCTTCGGCTGGATGGATGGCGGTGGGGCAGTCTCGGCAAACGATGATCGCCTGATACAAGGCGACCGTGCGGGACGCATGGAGTTTCCCGCGGCGACAGGAGCTGTCACCAACACGGACACGCCAGTGCCATCTGATGGCCCGCTGCTCGCCCCGGATTGCCCGCGTCACCGCCGCGGCGGCTGTTGTGATCCACACTCCATCCAAGGGAGTGCGATCCGATGAATGCATGGACACAGACGGTGACGGCCAAGGTGCTCGGCATCGGCGTGCTGGCGTTGCTGATGACGATACCGCTGATGCAGGTGAGCGGGCTGGTGAGCGAGCGGCAGCAACTGCGCGAGATGGCGATTGCGCAGATCGCGCAGGGCTGGGGCGGCCAGCAGGTGCTGGGTGGCCCGGTGCTGACGGTGCCGACGCTGAGCCAGGTGGCGGTGGCGGAGAACCAACCGCCGCAAACGCGTGCTGGCAGCGAAAGCATGCTGGCGGATACGTTGAAAATGGATGCGGTACTGGACGTGCAGACACGCAGCTACGGCATCTACACCGCACCGGTCTTCGTTTCCACGGTGAAGCTCGACACGCAGTTCCGGGTCGAGGACCTGGCCCAGTTCCGCCGTGCCAGCAATGCACAGTGGCAGGGCAGCAAGGCCGAGTTGCGGCTGCCGATCGGCGATCTGCGCGGGCTGCAGGAGGTGAGCGAGCTGCGCATCAACGGCAAGCCGGCACGCTTCGATTCGTCGGCCAATCATGTCGGTCCGTGGTCGAACGTGGTGGTGCCGATCGACCTGGATGCGCTGGCCGATCAGCCGATCGACGTCGAGATCACGCTCAAGCTGGCCGGTACCGAATCACTGCAGCTGCTGCCGCTGGCGCGCAGCACCGATGTGACGATGCGTGCACCGTGGCGCGATCCGAGTTTCATCGGTGCGGCGCTGCCGCTGGAGCAAGCGATCGATGCCAAGGGTTTCAGCGCGCACTGGCACATGCTCGATCTCAACCGCAACTATGGCCAGCACTGGACCGATGCTGGCGACGGCATGGACAAGGCGCTGCAGGCATCCACCTTCGGCGTGCAGTTGTACCAGCCGGTCGACGTGTACCAGCGCAACGTGCGCGCGGGCAAATACGGCTTGCTGTTCATCGCGATGACCTTCGTGGCGTTCTTCCTGTTCGAGATCCTCAAGCGGTTGCGTGTGCATCCGGTGCAATACTTGCTGGTCGGTGCGGCGCTGGCCACGTTCTATGTGGTGTTGCTGGCGCTGTCCGAGCAGATCGGTTTCGGTCCGGCCTATGCGCTGGCCGCGGCTGCGGTAGCCCTGATCGTGGGCGGTTACGCGACGGCGGTGCTGCACGCGCGGCGTGCCGGCCTGCTGCTGGGCGGCGTGCTGGGGCTGATCTACGCGATGCTGTACGGACTGATTGCGGCCGAGCAGTACGCGTTGCTGATCGGCGCGCTGGTGCTGCTGGTGATGGTGGCGCTGATGATGTATCTGACCCGCCGCATCGACTGGTATGCGTATGTACCGACGACCACGGGGCCGACCTCGACCGAGCCGCCGGCGCCGCCAGCCGCTATCATGGAGCGATCATGAACTTGCTCGCGATCGAAACCGCCACCGAAGCCTGCTCCGTTGCCCTGATCCACGGCGACGAACTGATCGCGCGCAGCGAGATCGCGCCGCGCCGGCACACCGAGCTGGTGTTGCCGATGGCCGATGCGCTGCTGGCCGAAGCCGGTATCGGTCGGCAAGCGCTGGACGCGATCGCGGTAGGCCGCGGTCCTGGCGCGTTCACCGGCGTGCGCCTCGGGGTGTCGTTGGCGCAGGGCATGGCGCTGGCACTGGATCTGCCGGTGATCACCATCTCTTCGCTGGCTGCACTGGCGCTGGAGGCGCCGGAGGAAGAGGGCGCCACGATCCTCGCCGTGATCGACGCGCGCATGGGCGAGATCTACGCGGCCTGCTACCGCCGTGACGACAACGGTGGCCTGATCGCGCTGGACGACGAACGCATCTGCACCGCCGAGTCGCTGCAGTTGCCCGAAGCCGATGCCTGGCAGGTAGTCGGCAGCGGTTGGGCCACCTATGCCGCCGTGCTGAGCCAGCGCCTCACCGGGACCCTGCATTCCGCCGATGGCCTGCGTTATCCGCAAGCCACGCACGTCGCCGAGCTGGCGCTGCGCGAGTTCAAGGCCGGCCATGTGCAAGCGCCGGATCTGGCACTGCCGGTGTATCTGCGCGACAAGGTGGCGTTGACGTTGGTGGAGCAGGGCAGGGCTTGAGCTGTGAAGCGCTCGAAACCGAAGAGCGGGTGTTGAAGCGGTCGGGGGACTTCAAATGAACAAGGATCTGGATGAACTTTTCAGCCAGGCAGACAAGCAGCTGCAGGATCTGGAGGCCGAATCTCGCGAAAAGGAATCCGCCAAACCGATTGATCAAGAAGTCGACCGGGAAACTTCGCTTCATTTCAATCAGTCTTCCATCGAGCAGCAGTCTTATGCGGCACGCCACCCATACCATGCGTGGTTTTTAATCGCACTGGTACCGCTGTTTGCGATGAAGATGTACTGGGCGTTTACGGCACCACGAGCAACCGGTCCCTACCACCTGGTTACAGGCACAGTACGAAGCAGCTCAGCTATCTGGTCTGGTCGGCACTACGGAACTGTATTCGCTTCGGAGGTAGCGCTGCCGGATGGTCGCGTTCTCAGCATCCGAGTGGATTCAGGCAGATTCCTGCATGCAGGTACGGTTGTAAGTCTTCGTGTATACGACACAGGCGCCGTCGTGCCTGATCGAATGTTATAGCGATTGATTAGTCGTTGCCGACTTACGCTCTTGGTGGTTGGCGCTACCGGTGTATCTGCGTGACAAGGTGGCGTTGACGTTGGTGGAGCAAGGCAGGGCTTGAGTGGTTGTGAGTGTGGGAGATCACTAGCATGCGATATGCTGCTGCCGGTCTTGCCCACAGGAGATTGCCATGTTTCGTACGATGCTCATCCTGCTTGTGTTTGGCGCCTGCATGAGTGCGCCGTTGTTGGCCTCCGCACAGAACGGACTCGGCAATATTGCCGACAGCGTCGACAGACTGGACAGGAATTTCGACGCTGCCGACAGGAGCCACGACGGTCTGCTCAGCAAGGATGAGGCGGAAGCCGGACATGTTCCGTTCATCGCCAAAAACTTCGATGCCATCGATACGTCCAAGCGTGGCTTGGTGTCGAAGGACGACGTGCACGCCTATATCCGGCACTTGCTGATGCACGGCCAGCCGGCATCGGCTTCAAGTGGCAAGTGAAGGTGAGGAACGAGAAACGAGTCGGGCAATCCACTCTTTCTCACTCCTCTCCACTCCCTGCTAAAGCTGCCCGATCACCAGCTGCACCAGCAAGCTGCTGACTGACACGGCAATCCACACCCCAAGCCCCAGCAGGATCGGCCGTGCGCCGCTGGCGGCCATCTTGCGCAGGTTCGCGGACAGCCCGATCGCGGTGAGCGCGACGATGATCAGGAACTCGGCCAGGGTGTGGATGGCCGGCTGGATGGCCAGCGGAATCAGGCCGACGGTGCGTAGTGCCGAGGCGACCAGGAACCACAGGATGAACCACGGGAAGATGCTGGCGAGGCTGAAGTGGCCGACGCTGCCGGCTTGTGCATGCTTGCGCTTCTCGCGCGCGGCGACGACGAAGGCCAGCACCAGGCAGACCGGAATGATCAGGGTGGCGCGGGTCAGCTTGACGATGGTGGCGTAGTCGCCGGCGGCCTTGCTGAAGCTGTAGCCGGCGGCGACCACTGACGAGGTGTCGTTGATCGCGGTACCGGCCCATAAGCCGAAGCCCAGGTCGCTCAGATGCATCAGGTGGCCAAGCAACGGGAACAGCAGCACCGCAACCAGGTTGAACAAAAAGATGGTGGAGATCGCGAACGCAGTGTCGTGATCGTCCGGGCGGATGATTGGCGTCACCGCGGCGATCGCCGAGCCGCCACAGATCGCGGTGCCGACGCCGATCAGGATCTTCAGCTTGTCGTGCACGCCGAGCCAGCGGCCGAGCAGCCACGCGGTGAGGAAGGCTACGGTCATCGTCACCAGGGTCACCGACAGCGATTCGAGGCCGGTCTTGGCTACTTGATTCAAGCTGAGCCCGAAGCCCAGCGCGATGATCGACCACTGCAGCACCTTCTTGCCGGCGAACGCGATGCCCGGCGTGTAGCGTGCGCCCGGCGACAGCAGGTTGCGCACGACGATGCCCAGCACGATGCCGATCACCGGCCCACCGATCAGAGGCGCCCAGCGCCCCAGCAGCAGTGCGAGCAGGCCGATGCCCACGGCAAGTAGCAGGCCGGGGGCGCTGTCGCGCAGCGTGGGGCGAATGAGGGTGGCGATGGACGATGCGGTCATGCATGGGCTCCGGCAATGCGCCATTGTCCGCTCGCGCATCAATCAGTAAAACTTGGAAAATATGATCGGATGTATAAGGCAAGCTGATAAGATCGGCTGATGATCAATATCAGTCCGCGCCAGCTCGATGTGTTCGTGCAGATTGCGCTGCACGGCAGTGTGCGCGCTGCTGCCGAACGGCTGCACCTGACCCAGCCGGCCGCCAGCATGGCGCTGGCGGAAATGGAGCGGCAGCTGGATGCGCCGGTGTTCGCACGCGAGCGCGGCCGTCTGCATCTGAATGCGCGCGGCCGCGAGCTGTTGCCGCTGGCGCAAGAGCTGCTGGAGCGGCACGCCGAGTTCGGTCGACGCGGCAGCGAAGACGGTGCGACGCTGAGCGGCGAGTTGCGCATCGGCGCCAGCAACACGGTCGGCAATTACCGCGTCGGCGAACTGCTCGGCGCGTTCGTGCGCGCGCATCCGCAGGTGGCGATCCGCCTGCGCGTGGCGAATACCGAAGCGATTGCCGCCGGCATGCTCGACCACAGCCTGGATATCGGCTGCGTCGAAGGGCCAGTGACGCATCCCCTGCTGGAAGTGCGACCGTGGCGCGACGACTTGCTGGTGGTGTGCGCGCCGCCGGAGCATCCATTGGCGCGCAAGCGCGGCTTGAAGCCCGCCGACTTTGCCGGCGCACGCTGGGTCCTGCGCGAGCCCGGCTCGGCCACGCGTGCGACCAGCGAGCGTGTGCTGGCGCAACTGCCGCCTGGCGAAACCGTGCTCGAGCTCGACCAGATCGAGGCGATCAAGCAGGCCGTGGTGGCCGGCCTCGGCATCGCCTGCCTGCCGGCGGTGGCGGTCACCGACGCGTTGGCGACCGGACGATTGAAGGCATTGAAGACACCATTCCTCGACCTGCGCCGCAAGCTTTCGCTGCTGCTGCATCGGCAGAAATACCGCGGTGCCTTGCTGGATGCGTTCCTGGAAGGCACCGATCTTGACAACGCCCAGCCCGGCAGCCGCCGTCGCTGAGCCGGCTGTCGGGGCAGGCCATCCATGGCCTGCGCGTCAGGACTAATTCTTCATCGCCACGAACGACGAGCTTGAGCCGTGCAGCTTGTCCTCGACCGTGATGGTCATGCTCTTGCCGTCTGCCGCGACGGTCATTTTCGCGACGCTGATCACCTTGCCGTCGCGCTTGTCGGTTTCCTGCAGCATGTTCTTGCCGAGCTGTTTCACCGAGACGCTGGTGGTTCCCGGGTCGCCCATGTACGGCGCATCGGTGCCATCCATCTTCGCGCTGTAGGACTGCCCGGTCGGGCTGCTCATGTGGAGGCTGTCCCCCTCCACTTTATAGGTCATCGTCAGTCCGTTGTCGGAGACGTTGTTGACCGTCGTCGTCCGCCAGGAGCCGGAAATGGCATGCGATCCGGCCGGGCCTTTCTCCACTCGCGTCATGGTGCCATTGCCGGTCACCGGTTCGGCGTTGCTGTTGCTGCTGTCGGTGAACTCGAAGCTGGCGGTCTTGCCGTCGGCGGCGACCGTGGTGGTCGAGGTCGAGACGACCTTGCCGGCTTTCTTCGCGGTTTCCCGAACCGTGTGATCGTCGACGACCTTGATCGCGATCATGTCGAAATACGGATGGCCGGTGACGCTCTGATCCTCACCGTCGGCCTTGACGTTGATCGCCGGAGCGCAGGTCTTGCATTGGTACATGTCGTTCTGCAGCAGGATGACGTCCGGCTTCTTCGGCATCTGCACCCGATGCAGATCGATCTTCCAGGTACCGTCGAAGGCGCTCTGCGCCATGGCGAGCGAGGGTATCAGGCATACCCCCAGCAAACCTCCCAGCAGTCCAGCGAAAAGTAGCTTTTTCATGGTTGACACTCCCCATAGCCGTTGATCGGTTTCATGAGATATACGGAGTTGTCGTGCTGAAGTCCCGGGCGGTCTGAACGGGCACGCCACTGCTTTCCCCTGACCGCTGACAATGCGCCGGGATATGTAAAGCGCAGCGAAATAATTCGTGACAATTGGAGGTGGCTGAGCCGCCGTGTTGCCGGTGGGTCGCGAGGTGGCTTTGCCCTGTGCCGGGGCCGGAGACTTCAGCCTGGTGCCGACGCGCCCACGATCCGGTTCAACAGTGCTTCGGCTTGTTCGTGGGTATGCGCACGCATCAACTGCGCGGCATGCCGGCGCAGGTCGGCATGGTCGAGCGTGGCGAGGCGGTCGCGCACGTGCAGGATCTGACTCGGGTGCATGCTGAATTCGTGCAGGCCGAGCATCAGCAGCAGGGCAGTGAAGTTCACGTCGCCGGCGATCTCGCCACACAGGCTGACTGGTTTCTTCGCGCGCCGGCCGGCACTGATCACGTGCGAGAGCAACCGCAGCAATGCTGGTTGCAACGGGTTGTAGATGTTTTCCAGCGCGTCGTTGCCGCGGTCGGCGGCGAGTACGTACTGGGCCAGGTCGTTGGTACCGATAGCGAGGAAGTCGGAGTATTCAAGCAGCGCGCGCACGTTGATCGCCGCCGCCGGCACCTCGATCATCGCGCCCAGCGGCAGCTTCTCCGGCAGGTCGATGTTCTCGCGCTTCAGGTCCTGCCGTGCCAGCTTGAACAGCGTGCGCACCGCAATGAGCTCATCCGGCTGGGTCACCATCGGCACCAGCACGCGTACCGGGCCGTAGCAGGCGGCGCGCAGGATCGCGCGGATCTGGGTGGTGAACACCGCCGGGTAGCGCAGCGACAGGCGCACGCCGCGCACGCCGAGCGCGGGGTTGTCCTCGCCGCGCAGCGACAGCCCGGCGGCATCGGCCTTGTCGGCGCCCAGGTCCAGCGTGCGGATGGTCACCGGCAGGCCGCCCATGCCCATCACCAGGTCGCGATAGGCGATGAACTGCTCGTCTTCGGACGGCAGGCCCTTGTGCTTGAGGAACAGGAATTCGGTGCGGTACAGGCCGACGCCGTCGGCGCCGCGGGCACGCGCCATCGCCACGTCGGCCGCGGTCTCGGCATTCGCCAGCAAGCCGACCTCGATGCCGTCGCGGGTGCGCGTGGGTGCGTTCGCCAGCTTGGCCAGCCGGCGACCTTCGATCGCGGCCTCGCGTTGCCAGGCGCGATAGCGCGACAGGTCTTGCGCGGTCGGGTGCACCACGGCCTCGCCTTTCTCGGCGTCGAGCAGGATCAGGTCGTCGTCGTGGATGTTCGACAGCGCATCGCGGGTGCCGACCAGCATCGGCAGGCCGAGACTGCGTGCCAGGATCGCGCTGTGCGAATACGCGCTGCCGGAGCTGGCGACCACGCCGAGCAAGCCATTGCCGGCCAGCTGCGCCATGTCGCCCGGCGCGATGGAGTCGGCGATCAGGATCTCGCCGACGCGCGCGGCCAGCTTGCGTTCCTCCGGGCTGGTCTGCCGCTGCAGCGCGGAGATCACCCGGTTGATTACTTGTTCGACGTCTTCCTTGCGGCTGCGCAGGTAGGGGTCGTCCATCGCCTCGAACACGGCAGACAGGCGGTCGCGCTGTTTCTTCAGTGCGGCACCGGGGCGGTAGTGGCCGATCCGGACCAGGTCGTCCAGCCCGCGCAGCAGTTCGGCGTCGTCCAGCAGCAGGCTGTGCGCGTCGATGAATTCGTTGACCTCGCGCGCCAGCGCGCCGTGCAGCTTGCCGCGCAGTTCGCGCAGCTCCTGTCGAGCGGTATCCAGTGCGCGATGCAGCAGCAACAACTCGCCCTCGATCTCATCCTCGGCCAGCGGGCGCGTGTCGACGCTATAGCGACTCGGCTGTACCAGCCGGGCGCGGCCCAGTGCCATGCCATGGGCTGCAATGGTGCCGTTGAGCAGGTGCCTCATGCATGCCGCTCCGGTCGCAGACAGACAGGCGCGCCCGGCGACACGTCGGCTGCCGCTGCTGTCAGTCTGATCAACGCGTCACCCATTCACGCTCCTTCGTCGAACTTGCGCTCGAACAGTGCAACCACCGCGGTCAGTGCGGCTTCCTCGTCCGGGCCATCGGCGCGGATGGTCACCGGGCTGCCGAGGCCGGCGGCCAGCATCATCACGCCCATGATGCTCTGGGCGTTGACTTCGCGACCCTTGCTGACCAGCCACACCGTGGATTTGAAACCCTGCACCAGCTGCACCAGTTTGGCCGAGGCGCGGGCGTGCAGCCCCAGCCGGTTGGAAATGACAATCTCTTGCTCAAGCATAATTTAGGTCAGGCATGATCTATGAAGATTCCTCCGCGGCCACCGCTGGCCGCGATCTCGGCCAGTTCGTCCAGTGGTTTTTCCGCATAGTTGAGTACGCGCAGCAGCATCGGCAAGTTGAGGCCGGAGACGCAGCGCAGATGCACGCCGAGCGCGCTGAGCGACAGGCCGATATTGCACGGCGTGGCGCCGTAAAGGTCGGCCAGGATCAGTACGCCGTCACCCTGATCGAGTTCGCGCGCGTGGTGGGCAGTGAGCGTGCGCATCACGTCCGGGTCGGCGCTGGGCGGCACTTCCACCGCTGCCACCTGCAACGGCAGCTTCGGCATCACGTGATGCGCGGCGGAGATCAGCGCCTTGCCGACCGCCTCGTGGGTCATCAGCAGCACGCCGACGCTCATGGGCGGCGGCCGCTGGAGTTTGCGAGAGTCATGTTCATCATTCGAGCTCGCGATGGAAGGTGAGCACGCCTTCGCGACGATCGCGATAGTAGGCGGCGAGCTTTTCGACCAGATAGACCGAACGATGCCGGCCGCCGGTGCAGCCGATCGAGATCGTCACGTAGCTGCGGTCGTCCTGCTCGAAGCGCGGCAGCCAGGCATCCAGCCAGCGCGCGGTGTCGGTGAAGTATTCGCCGACCAGCGGTTCCGCGTCGAGGAACTCGCGCACCGCTGCGTCCTTGCCCGACAGTGGGCGCAGATGTGGTTGCCAGTGCGGATTCGGCAGGCAGCGCGCGTCGAACACGAAATCCGCGTCCAGCGGCAGCCCGCGACGGAACGCGAACGACTGGAACATCAAGGTCAGCCCTTCGGTTGCCTGCGCGTAGCCGGTGGCGACCAGCCGGCGCAATTGATGCACGTTGAGCTCGCTGGAATCGATCACTTTCTCGGCGATCGCCATCAGCGGGCGCAGCAGTTTGCGTTCCTCGACGATCGCATCGGCCAGCGACACGCCACGGAGGGCCAGTGGATGGCGGCGGCGGGTTTCCGAATAGCGCTTGATCAGAACTTCGTCACGGCAATCCAGAAAAATCAGATGCACCTGTACGCCGGCGGCCGCCAGCTCCGACAGCACGGTCGGCATGTGCGTGAAATCGGTGCCGCGGTTGCGCACGTCCACGCCGACCGCGATGCGTCGCGGCCGGCCGCGGCGATCGCCGCTGGTGGCGGCATCGACCAGCTGCGGCAACAACACCGAGGGCAGGTTGTCGACGCAGTAGAACTCCAGGTCTTCCAGCGCGCGCAACGCTACCGTCTTGCCACCACCGGACATGCCGGTGAGCACGATCAGGTGGATCTCGTGCGGATCGGTCAGCGGATTGAGCTGGAAAGTATTGTTGTCGCTCATGCAATCACCATGGAGGCAGCCGGCGCAGTTGATGCGCCTGCCGGTCAATGAAGGTCTGTGCCGGATCGATGCCCTTGCTCTTCAGGGCGTGACTGCGCACCGCAGCTTCGACCAGCACGGCCAGGTTGCGTCCGGGAGCCACCGGGATGGTGATCATCGGCATCGGCACGTCGAAGATCTCGCGATGGCCGATGTCGCCGGTGAGGCGGGTCAGTGCGTCAGTTTCCTCGCCGTCGCGCATCGGCTTCAGGTGGATCACCAGGCGCAGGTACTTGGACGTCTTGACCGACATGTGGCCGAACATCTCGCGCACGTTGAGCACACCCAGTCCGCGCACTTCGAGCAAGTCCTGCAGCAGTTCGGGGCAGCTGCCGTCGATCACGTCCGGCGCGATCAGGGTGAACTCGGTGGCATCGTCGGCGACCAGCCGATGGCCGCGGCTGATCAGCTCCAGCGCCAGCTCGCTCTTGCCGGAGCCGGCTTCGCCGGTGATCAGCACGCCGATCGAGAACACTTCCAGGAACACGCCGTGCAGGGTCGTCTTCGCCGCCAGCATGCGCGCCAGGTGGTATTGCATGTAGGTCAGCAGTTCGTGGCCGCGCTTGGGGCTGATCCACAGCGGCGTGTTGGTTTCCTCGGCGACTTCGCGCAGGTCGGCGGGCACCGATTGATCCTTGGTCACGATCAGCGCCAGCGGCTGGTAGGCAGCGATCTTGTGCATCACTTCCCAGCGTTGGCGCGAATCCAGTCCGTCGAGGAAGTTCAGCTCCTCGGTGCCGATGATCTGGATCTTGTTCGGGTAGATGACGTTGAGGTAGCCGATCAGCGACGGCCGGCGCGACTGCGCGGCACCGGGTTCGATCACCCGCGATTCCCCGCGCATGCCGGAGAGCCAGCGCAGGGCCATGCGTTCGTGGACGCCATCGTAGAGTTGTCGTGCGCTGATACGGTCCAAGCGGCGATCCCTTGCACCGCCGGGTAGGCTTTGGCGGTGTCACCGGCATTGTGCCAGCTTGGGCGGATGCGCGTGTTCAGAAACGAGAACGGCCCGCCTGGATCGGGCGGGCCGTGGGTGGCAACTCAGCCGGACTCAGCCGTATTGACGCGCTTCGCGCGCTTCCTGCTGGTGCTTGTCGCTGACCTTTTCGCGATGCTTGCGCAACTGGATGACCAGTTTGTCGAACAGCACGTCGATGGAAGCATACATGTCGGCCTCGGTGGCTTCGGCATGCAAGGTGGCGCCGATCGCGCCGAGCGTGCCTTCGGCACGTTGTCGGAGCTTGTCGACCGACAGCACGATGGCGAGGCTGAGCAGTTTTTCATCGAGGCGCGTGAGGCGGTCGAGCTTGGCGGTGGCGTGTTCGCGCAGGGCCGGGGTGACTTCAATCTGCTGGCCGCTGAGTTGGAATTGCATAGGGCGCCTCCTCTGGTGGTGCAGTGCCGCTTTTCGCGGCGGGTGAACGTACCGTAGCCGAGGTGGCGGCGGTACATCGTCAAGCAGTCGGTACAGGTATGGGAACGCTTTTGCGATAACCAAGTTCCCGTGGATCTTCCGCCACGGGTCAACTGGCGCGTTGACGTTCGCTGGAGGTGGGAATGCGCAGTCCCTCGCGGTATTTGGCCACGGTGCGACGGGCCACCTGGATACCCTTGCGTTGAAGCTCCTCGGCAATCGCCTGGTCGGACAGTGGCTTGCGCGCATCCTCGGCGTCGATCAGCTTGCGCAGCATGGCCTGGATCGCGGTGGCTGAGGCGCTGCCGCCATCCTCGGTGGAGACACCGCTGGAAAAGAAATACTTCAGTTCGAACGTACCACGCGGCGTGTGCAGGTACTTGCGGGTGGTGACGCGCGAGATGGTGGACTCGTGCATGCCCACTTCCTCGGCCACCTCGCGCAGCACCAGCGGGTGCATCGCTTCGGGACCGTAGTCGAGAAACGCGCTCTGCCGCCGCACGATCGCATCGGCGACCTTGAGCAGGGTTTCGGCACGCGATTCCAGACTCTTGATCAGCCAGCGCGCTTCCTGCAGCTGGCCGCGCATCCAGCTGGCATCCTCACCGCGGGCGCGGGCGATCAGGCCGCAGTAATGCTGATTCAAGCCAAGCCGTGGCTGCGCGTCCGGATTCAGGCTGACCCGCCAGCGGCTGCCGTCGCGCAACGCGTAGACATCCGGTGCGACGTATTCCACCGGGGTGGCATCGAGTGCTGCGCCGGGGCGCGGATCGAGGCTGCGGATCAGCACCGCCGCCGCCGCGACATCGTCCTCGCTGGCACGCAGACGTCGTGCGAGTCGGGCGATGTCGTTGCGCGCGAGCAGCTCCAGCTCGGTGTCGACCATGCGCAGCGCCAGCTCGCGTTGCGGCGTGTCTGGGTCGAATTGTTCCAGCTGCACGCGCAGACAGTCGCGCAGGTCGAGGCTGCCCACGCCGGCAGGGTCGAAGCCTTGCAGCTGGCGGCGCACGGCGTCGACTTCGTCGAGGGTGGCGTTGAGATCGGCCGGCAGTGCGGCAAGTACCGCGTCCAGTCCCTCGGTCAGATAACCGGCGGTATTCAGCGCGTCGATCAACACGGTGGCGATCAGGTGCTGGCGCGGATTGAACGAGGCCAGGTTGAGCTGCCACAGCAGATGTTGCTGCAGGGTTTCCGGCGCGGCGTTCTGCGGCTCGAAGTCTTCGTCATTGCGTGAGCTGGAGCCACTGCTGACGCTGCTGCTGGAGAAGTCGATCGGCGCTTCGGCGACACCGCCGCCGTCGGCCCAGTCGCTGACGTCGTCGCCATCGTGTTCGCTGCTGCTGGTGGCGGCGACACTCTCGGCGCTCGGGTATTCGCTTTCGGCCTCGGCGTTGTCGACCGCTTCGTCGTCCTCGATTTCCTCGGCGAATTCCAGCAACGGATTGCTTTCGGCGATCTGGCGCAACTCCGCTTCCAGCTCCAGCTGCGACAGCTGCAACAGACGGATCGCCTGCTGCAATTGCGGCGTCAGGGTCAGTTGCTGATGGAGGCGAAACTGCAGTGCGGGTTTCATGCCAGCCGGGTCGAAGGAACTCGCGGCCATCCTAACGCTTGCCCGAAGGCGCAGCCATAGCCAGCTGACGAATCAGAAGGAAACCACGACAGGTAAATCAGAGACGGAACTCGCGTCCGAGATACACCTCGCGCACCTTTTCATCGGCGAGGATGTGCGCTGGAGTGCCGCGTGACAGCACTTCGCCGTCGTTGAGGATATAGGCACGGTCACAGATGCCGAGCGTCTCGCGCACGTTGTGGTCGGTGATCAGCACGCCGATGCCGCGTTCCTTCAGGTGCCGCACGATGCGCTGGATCTCGCCGACCGAGATCGGGTCGACGCCGGCGAAGGGTTCATCCAGCAGCATGTAGCGCGGTTGCGCGGCCAGCGCGCGGGCAATCTCGACCCGGCGCCGTTCGCCGCCGGACAGGCTGATGCCTTTCTGGCCGGCGATATGGGCGATCTTCAGTTCATCGAGCAGGCTCTCCAGCTCGGTGCTGCGCTGTTGCGCACTGAGGCCGTCGCGCAGTTCCAGCACGGCCATGATGTTGTCGGCCACGCTGAGCCGGCGGAACACCGACGCTTCCTGCGGCAGGTAGCCGATGCCGAGCTTGGCGCGCGAGTGCATCGGCAGACTGGTGATGTCCTGCATGTCCAGCTTGATGGTGCCGGCATCGGCCTCAATCAGGCCGACCACCATGTAGAAGCAGGTGGTCTTGCCGGCGCCGTTGGGGCCAAGCAGGCCGACGACCTCCCCCTCGCGGATCGAGAAAGCGAAGTCGCGCACGACCTGACGTGCCTTGAAACTTTTTTGCAGACCTTCGGCAGATAGCATCGGTTACGGCTGCCCCGGTATGGAGGTCGAGGCACTGTGGGCCGGAACGGTGGCCGGCGTGGTGGGTGTCGTGGTCTGTGCAGGCGCAGCGGGCTTGGCCGGCGTGGCTGCGGCCGGCTTGAGCTTGGGCATGATGGTGCCCGATACCAGTCCGGTGCCATTGGATTCGCCGGTGATCAGGCTGGTATCGGTGTTGTAGGTCAGCTTGTCGCCGTGGAATTCACCGCGACCCTGCTGCTTCACCGAAGCGTGGGTGCTGAGCACGGCGATGCCATGGATGTTGTCATAGTCGAGCGTGGCGGCATCGCCCTGCATGAGATTGTTGTTCTCGTCCAGCTGCTGGATATGCGCCGGATTGCCGGTGACCACCACGCGGGAAATCTGGGTGTCGGCGTCCAGGTACAGCTTGGCCACGTCGCCGGTGACCAGCAGCGTGCCTTGGGTGATCTTCACGCTGCCAGTGAGCGTGGTGATCGTGTTTGGCGCGTTGAAGGCATTGGTGGTCTTGGCCACATAGTTCAGCGGCTGTTCGCGATCGGACTTCTTGGCCAGCGCGAGCCCTGGCAGCAGACCCAACAGCGCGGCCCAGAGCAGGCCGACGGCGAACTTACGACTTGCGCTTGCGCGGTGGGAACGAGCCGTGGCTGTCATCGAGCAACTCCAGGTGATTGTCGTTGAGACTGGCACGCATGCCGGTTCCACTCATTGTAGTGGCGCCTTGCACCATCTGCACCGGCGCGGCAGTTTCCATGCGGTTTTCTTTCGGCCACGCAGTGACCTCGCTGGTGTGCATTTCCGCGGCGTCCGTGCCGGCAAAAGCCGGCCGGTGCATGTAAACCGGACCCTGCAGCTTGATCAGGGTGCCGCTCTTGTCGACCCAGCTGTACAGCGACTCGCCCAGCCAGTCCGGTACGCCGGCCTCGTTGGAAGGCAGCTCGAACTTGGGCGAATTGATGTACAGCGACTCGTCGCCCTCGTGGCGTTCCAGGTGCGGCGACTGCATCCGGAAGGCGGGTAGGCCGTCGAGACCGTAGGACCACATCCGGAAGTTGGTGAGGGTGTAGCCGGAACGTGGCGGCCCGACAAAGTCGTTGGCCTTCGGCGCCGGGCCGATCCACCACAGCAGTATTTGAGCCGCGCCGGCAGCCAGTGCCAACACGATGATCGCGGCCGGCAGCCGCCGGTCGCGCAGCCAGAGGAGCAGGCTCACTGCCAGCGCTCCCGCTCGGCGACACTCTTGCCCTGCGCGTGCAGGATCAGATCGCACACTTCGCGCGCGGCACCCATGCCGCCGCCCTTGGTGGTCTGCCAATGCGCTGCCTCGGCCACCCACGGGTGCGCGTTCGCCACCGCCACGGCCAGCCCGGCGATGCGCATCGGCGGCAGGTCGGGCAGGTCGTCGCCGACGAAGGCGACCTGTTCGGTGGTGAGATGCAGCGCGTCGAGCAGTTCCTGCAGGCAGGCACGCTTGTCGCCTTGGCCCTGGTAGACGTGGGCGATGTCCAGTTCTTCGGCGCGCAGCGCCACCGGGTGGCTGATCCGCGCGGTGATCAACGCAACCTGCACGCCGTTCGCCTGCAGACGCTTCAGGCCGAGCCCGTCGTGCACGTGGAACACCTTGGTCTCGCGGCCGTCTTCGCCGTACCACAGGCGACCGTCGGTCAGGGTGCCGTCCACGTCGAACACTGCCAGCCGGATCTTGGCGGCACGGGCGAGGAGGTCAGCGGAGAGGTTGGCGAGGTAGTTGATGGGCACGGCTTTGGTGTTCTGGGGGAGCCAAGTCAAGAGCGGCGTGTTTGATTTTTCTGATTTGCCAAGGCAAATCAGAGTCGGGATCAGACCACACGCGCACGGAGCAGATCATGAATGTTCAATGCGCCGACCACGCGCTGTTCATCGTCGACCACCAGCAAGGCGTGGATCTGGTGCTTTTCCATCAGCTGCGCCGCTTCCGCAGCCAGCTTGTCGGCACCGATCGTCTTGGGGCCGCGAGTCATCAGTTCGGCCACGGTGGCGCCGCGCAGGTCCACGCCCTCGTCGTCCAGCGCGCGACGCAGATCGCCGTCGGTGAATACGCCAAGCAAACGTTGATCGGCGTCGACTACCGCAGTCATGCCTAGGTGCTTGCGGGTCATCTCGACCAGCGCGGCGGTGATGCCTGAGTCCGGCGATACGCGTGGCACGTCGTCGCCACTGTGCATCACGTCGCTGATGCGCAGCAGCAGGCGCCGGCCCAACGCGCCGGCCGGGTGCGAGCGGGCGAAATCGTCCGAGGTGAAACCGCGCGCTTCCAGCAGCGCGATCGCCAACGCATCGCCCAGCACCAGCGCGACCGTGGTACTGGTGGTCGGCGCCAGACCCAACGGGCAGGCTTCGCTGGAAATGCTGCCATCCAGATGCACGTCGGCCTGGCTTGCCAGCGACGAGCCGGGCTTGCCGGTGATCGCGATCAGCGGGATGCCCTGGCGCTTGATCACCGGCAGGATGAACAGCAGCTCGTCGGTCTCGCCCGAGTAGGACAGCGCCAGCACCACGTCCTGCGGCAGGATCATGCCGAGGTCGCCGTGGCTGGCCTCGCCCGGATGGACGAAGAACGCCGGCGTGCCGGTCGAGGCCAGGGTGGCGGCGATCTTGCGCGCCACATGGCCGGACTTGCCCATGCCGCTGACCACCACGCGGCCCTTGCAGGCCAGGATCAGCCGGCAGGCCTCGACGAAGTCCGTCCCGATCCTCGGCTCCAGCGCGTGCACCGCGGCCGCTTCGGTGGCAATCACCGTGCGCGCGCTGCGCGTGATGGCGTCCGGGCTCAGGTCGATCGGGGCGGGCGAGGCGATGCGTGCGTTCATGGAGGCTCGGTAAAAGGAGGGATCAGGTGCCGCTGACGCCATGGGACGAGGCGCCGGTTGTGCTGATCTGGGACCGTTGTCGTTTCTGCGCCAGCGGATTTCCATTACCATGGCACATTCGTATTTTAACGTCATAAGTCAGCGCAATGGATTCCAGCAACGGCTGAATCCACGTCTTTGCCGACTCAAGCTTCGTATGGAACGCCCCCGATGGACTCAGCCAGCATCCAGGCAATGATCGAAAACGGCCTGCTCGGTGCCCAGGCCGAGGTCAGTGGCGCCGATGGCGTGCATTTCGAGGCCACTGTGGTGGCCAGCCAGTTCGCCGGCAAGTTGCCGCTGGCGCGGCATCGGCTGGTGTATGCCACGCTGGGCGACCTGATGGGCGGCGCGATCCACGCGCTGGCGCTGAAAACCCTCACACCCGAGGAAGCCGCAGCGCGCCAAGGGTGATTTCCGCTCGAATTGAAAAGTCCGGCATGGATGCCGGTTCTTCTTTGCGCTCATGGAGGAGCGCACAAGTTAGGAACAACGATGGCCAAGATCCTGATCAGTGGCGGCGTGCCGCTCAATGGCGAGGTCGGTATTTCCGGCGCCAAGAACGCCGTGCTGCCGATTCTCGCCGCCTGCCTGCTGGCCGATGAGCCGGTCAGCATCGGCAACGTGCCGCATCTGCACGACGTCACTACGTTCATCGAACTGCTCGGCCAGATGGGCGTGCAGTTGGTGCTGGACGACCGCATGAAGATGCACGTCGATCCGCGCACCACCAGCACCTGCATCGCGCCGTACGACCTGGTGCGCACCATGCGCGCATCGATCTTGGTGCTCGGCCCGCTGGTGGCACGTTTCGGCCAGGCTGAGGTCTCGCTGCCGGGCGGCTGCGCGATCGGTTCGCGCCCGGTCGACCAGCACATCCGTGGCCTGCAGGCGCTGGGCGCCGACATCACGGTCGAGAACGGCTACATCAAGGCAAAGGCGAAGCGGCTCAAGGGCGCGCACATCCAGATGGACATGGTCACCGTCACCGGTACCGAGAACATCATGATGGCCGCCACCTTGGCGCAAGGCACTACGGTGATCGAGAACGCCGCGCAGGAACCCGAGGTGGTCGATCTGGCCCACTGCCTGATCGCGATGGGCGCGCAGATCGAAGGCGCCGGTACCTCGACCATGATCATCCACGGCGTCGAGCGCTTGCACGGTGCTGAATACGATGTGCTGCCCGACCGCATCGAAACCGGTACTTTCCTGGTCGGCGCGGCGATGACCGGCGGCAAGGTACGCACGCGGCACGCGCGCGCCAACACGCTCGACGCCGTGCTGGCCAAGCTGGAAGAGGCCGGTGCGCACATCTCGACCGGCGACGACTGGATCGAGCTGGACATGGGCGGGCGCCGGCCGAAGGCGGTCAATATCAGCACCGCGCCGTACCCGGCGTTTCCGACCGACATGCAGGCACAATTCACCGCGCTCAACTGCGTCGCCGAAGGCACCGGTGTGGTCACCGAGACGGTGTTCGAGAACCGCTTCATGCATGCGCAGGAATTGCAGCGACTGGGTGCCAACATCCAGCTCGAAGGCAACACCGCCGTGGTGCAGGGCGTCGAGCAGATGAGCGGTGCGCCGATCATGGCGACCGACCTGCGCGCGTCGGCCTGCCTGGTGCTGGCCGGTCTGGTGGCGAAGGGCGACACCATCGTCGACCGCGTCTACCACATCGACCGCGGCTACGAGAACATCGAGGAGAAACTCGGCGTGCTCGGCGCGAAGATTCGGCGTCTGCCGAACTGAGTCGTTGATCGTCGCAAACAAAAAGCCCGGCAATGCCGGGCTTTTTTATGTCGGGTTGCCGGGCAAATCTGAAGTTGCCTTCAGTTGGCGCGGTAGCTCACCAGCTCCATCGTCAGATCACCGCCGTCGTGCTGCGACAATTTCACCGGCAGCAGGTAGCGGGCCGGTACATACCACGCGCTGAAACCGCGTTCGGCGTCGGTGCGGTCGATCCGCTCGGCGTTGAAACTGCCGGCCGGAACCTTGACGGCTTCCTTGCCGGTCACCTTGAAGCTCTGCGTCTGCACCTGCTGGCGCACGGCGACCGGCAGGGTGATCTGCTGCTTGCCGTCGCGCAGTGCCAGGCCAAGTGCCAGTGACGTGGTATTGCGCTCGACCATGCCGGGGCTGGCCGGATAGGTCTGCGGACCCTTGCCTTCGTCGAGGGTCACCTGATTGCTGGCCCAATCCACGGTCATGTGCCGCTGCTTGTTCTTGATGCCGGTCTGCAACTGGTAGTCGTAGCGGATCGCTTCGGGTGCATCACCTTTCCAGCGGAAGCGCGAGGCCTCGGTGAGGCTGGCGCCGAGCATCGCCGCCAGTCCGCCGGTGCTCTTGACGTCCTTGCTGTAGACCCATTCGCCGTTGCCGGCGTTGCGCAGGGTGACGGTGGCGACGCCCATCGGCTCGCCGCCTTGCGACACGTTATAGGTGGCGGTGAAGGCGCCGGGCGCAGCGGCGAGGGTGGCCTGGGTGCCGAGCAGCAGGCCGAGGCCGATCAGGGGAGCAAGCAGGGTTCGGATAGTCATGCGCCGAGTCTGCCGGCGCCGGGCTGAACCGGGGATCACTCTGCCGGCTGCAGGCCTTCATCGCCGAGTACCAGCGGCTTGTGCAAAAGCTGTCCGTCGAATCGCACCGCGTGGCCATCCCATTGCAGGCGTCGATTGGCCAACAAACCCAGCACGGCCGGCAGCAGCCGATGTTCCAGCGGCAACAGTCGTAGCGCGAGTTTGTGTTCATCGTCGCCAGCAGCGATCGCGAGGCGCGCCTGTGCGATCACCGGGCCGCCGTCCAGTTCGGCGGTGACGAAGTGCACGCTGGCGCCGTGCTCATGGTCGCCCGCTTCCAGCGCGCGACGATGGGTATGCAGGCCGCGGTATTTCGGCAGCAGCGACGGATGGATATTGATCATCCGGCCAACCCACGGCGTCAGCGCCTCACCATCGAGGATGCGCATGAAGCCGGCCAGCACCAGCCACTCGGCGCCGCTGGCACTGATGCGGGCGAACAGGTCCAGATCGAACGCGCGCCGATCCGGATAACTGCGCGGATCGAGCGCCAGCGTGGGGATATTGGCCGCTTCGGCCAGTCGCAGTGCGCCGGCGCTGGCCTTGTCGCTGCCGACCAGCACGAACTCGACCGGCAGTTCGCCACGCTCACGCGCTTCGAGCAGCGCGGCAAGATTGCTGCCGCGCCCGGAGGCGAGCACGGCGACGCGTGGCAGTGGCGTAGTCATCGAAGGCGTTGCGGAGTCGTGGTCAGCCGATATGCACGCGTTCGTCGCCTTGCGCCGGCACGATCTCGCCGACCACCGAACTGGCCAGGCCGTGTTTCGCCAGCAGCGCCGAAGCAGCGCTGACGGCATCGCGCGGCAGGATCACGGTGAAGCCGACGCCGCAGTTGAACGTCCGCCACATTTCCTCGCGCGCCACGTTGCCTTCGCGCATCAGCCAGTCGAACACCGGTGGCAGCACGATGGTGCTGGCATCCAGTGCGATGCCGAGACCGTCTGGCACCACGCGGATGATGTTCTCTTTCAAGCCGCCACCGGTGATGTGGGCCATGCCGTGCACGGACTCACTTTTCAGCAACTCCAGCATCGACTTCACGTAGATCGTCGTCGGCGCCATCAATGCGTCGGCCAGCTTTACGCCACCGAGATCGAGATCGAGAGGATTGCCGGCGCGCTCGAGAATTTTGCGGACCAGCGAATAACCGTTCGAGTGCGGGCCGGACGAAGCCACACCAAGGACCACGTCGCCGGCGACGATGCCGTCGCCGCTGAGCATCTGCGACTTCTCCACCGCACCGACGGTGAAGCCGGCCAGGTCGTATTCGCCCGGCGGATACATGTCCGGCATCTCGGCGGTCTCGCCGCCGATCAGCGCGCAGCCGGCCAGTTCGCAGCCTTTCGCGATGCCGCCGACCACGGCCACCGCGGTATCCACATCGAGCTTGCCGGTGGCGAAGTAGTCGAGGAAGAACAGCGGCTCGGCGCCCTGCACCAGCACGTCGTTGACGCACATGCCGACCAGGTCGATGCCGATGGTGTCGTGACGGTTGAGGATCTGCGCCAGCTTCAGCTTGGTGCCGACGCCGTCGGTGCCGGATACCAGCACCGGTTCCTTGTAGCGGCCGGACAGGTCGAACAGGCCGCCGAAGCCGCCCAGTCCGCCCATCACTTCCGGGCGGATCGTGCGCTTGACCAGCGGCTTGATGCGTTCGACCAGCGCATTGCCAGCGTCGATGTCAACGCCGGCGGCGCGGTAGGTGAGGGCGTCAGACATGGCGAAGAACCGGCGTGGATGAAACGCGCAAGTTTAGCAGCTTGTGGCGTCGTTGCCGGTCGCCGAATGCTGGTTTGGTGACGGCTCCGATGGACGCTGGAGGCGCGATTGGGCAGACTTCCAGAAGCTTTCCTCCGAAGATGCCCACCCCCATGCGCCTGTCCCGCCTGCTCATCGTCGTCCTGTTGCTGGGTTTTGCCGCACTGTCGCCGCTGCATGCACAGAGTTCGGGCTCGCCGTATTCGGTCGTCGTGCCGGTGGCCGACACCAGCGACGCGCAACGCGATCAGGCGTTCGCTACCGCGCTCGGGCAGGTGCTGACGCGGATTGCCGGTGGCCAGGATCTGCGCAGCAACGCCGGTTATGCCGATGCGCTCGGCAAAGCCAGCTCGATCGTGAAGAAATTCCAGTACCAGCGCGCCGCCACCGGCATGATCCTGAATGTGGACTTCGATCCGGGTTCGGTGCGCCGGCTGGTGTCGAAGCTTGGCGTGACCAGCGCGGGTATCAAGCCGCCGGTCCTGCTGCTGGTGCAGGGCAGTGATGGCCACTTGTTGAATCAGGCGGCACTGGCCGGCCTGGCCACGGCAGCGGCCGCGCGCGGTACCAACGTGGTGTATCCCGATGCCGCCGGTGCGCCCGATACGGCAAAGGTCGCCAGCGCCGATCCGGCCGCACTGGCAACGATCAACCAGCAGTACCACACCGGCCTGGTCCTGCTCGGCAAGCTGCACGACGGTGGCGCCGACTGGACGCTGATTTCCGGTGGCCAGCCGCAGCATTGGAGCAGCCAGGGCGCGACCCGGGACGTGTTGCTCGGCGATGCCGGCAACAGCATGGTCGATCACATCGGCAAGCAGCTCAATGTGATCGGCGCCGGCCCCAGCGAAGGCAAGCTGTGGGTCAGCGGGCTGGCTTCGGCGACGGATTACGCGAACCTGCTGGCTACCCTGCAGGCCGACCCCTCGATCAAGCAGGTCACGACGCTGGGCGCGGAGAACGATGCCGTGCTGCTGCACGTCAAGGCGTCCGTGCCGATGAGCGGACTGGCCGCAAATCTCGCTGCCGGTGGCCGCCTGCTGTTGCAGGGTGAGCCGCATGCCGGTGCCGACGCGAACCTGCGTTGGCTGCCGGGGCATTGAACATGAATCAGGACAGTTCGCGCCGCTGGCAGCTGTTCGCCATCGCGGCGGTCATCGTCTACCTGATCTGGCTGCTGGCGCCGGTGCTGATGCCGTTTGCGGTCGCCGCCATGCTGGCCTATCTGGGTGATCCGCTGGCGGACCGGCTGGAGCGGCTCGGGCTGAACCGCAGTTGGGCAGCCACCATCGTTTTCGCGGTGCTGCTGGTCGTGGTGATCGGCGTGTTGCTGCTGCTGATCCCGCTGATCGCACGCCAGGTCGAGAACCTGGTCGAGAACCTGCCGCGCTACGGCGAGTGGGCGCAGAACGTGGCGTGGCCGTGGCTGCAGGCGCGCCTGCATCTGGACCCGCACACGTTCGACAGTGACCGCCTGCTGGCCGCGATCAAGGCACATATCGGCTCGATCGGCGATGTCGCCACGACGGTGCTGGGCAAGGTCTCGCGCTCCGGGCTGGGCGTCGTCATGTGGATGACCAACCTGGTGCTGATCCCGGTGGTGGCGTTCTACCTGCTGCGCGACTGGGACCGCCTGGTCGCCACCATCGACCGCATGCTGCCGCGCTCGATCCAGCCGACCGTCGCGCATCTGGCGCGCGAGTCCGACAAGATCCTCGGTGCCTTCGTGCGCGGCCAATTGCTGGTGATGCTGGCGCTGGGCGTGTTCTACGGTGTTGGTTTGGGGCTGGTCGGACTGTCGGTCGGCTTGCTGATCGGCTTGGTCGCCGGCCTGCTCAGCTTCGTGCCGTACCTGGGTTTCATCATCGGCTTCGTCGCGGCAATCATCGCCGCGCTGGTGCAATACGGGGACTGGACCCACGTGCTGCTGGTCTGCGGCGTGTTCATGGTCGGCCAGCTGCTGGAAGGCTATGTACTGGTGCCCAAGCTGGTCGGCGACAAGATCGGCCTGCATCCGGTGGCGGTGATCTTCGCGGTGCTGGCCGGCGGTTACCTGTTCGGCTTCCTCGGCGTGTTGCTGGCGTTGCCGGCGGCGTCGGTGATCATGGTGCTGCTGCGCTATCTGCTCGAACGCTACCGGTTGAGCGAGCTGTATACCGAAGAGGGGCCGGACGATCCGGTGATCGCCGAAGTGGATGCCACCGTGCGTCAGGATGGCGAGGTCGAGACCGACACCATCGTCAAGCCATCGCAGGACGAACGGGCCGAACCATGATCCCGCAGCTGCCGCTGGCGCTGCGCTGGCCGCGTCGCCAGCGCTTTGAACATTTCCACGCTGGCGCCAATGCGGTCGCGTTGGCCGCGGTGCAGGCGCTCGCGCTGGAGCCCGCTGCGCCGTGGATCTACCTGCACGGCGCCAGCGGCAGCGGTCGCAGTCATCTGCTGATGGCGGCCTGCCAGGCGGCCAGCGCCGCCGGCCGGCGCGTGCAGTATCTGCCGCTGGCGACGCTGGGCGATCATGTGGCTGCCCTGCGTGGCGTCGCCGGCAGCGAACTGCTGGCGCTGGACGATCTCGGCGCCATCGCCGGCAACCGCGAAGCAGAGCATGCGCTGTTCGACCTGTACAACCGTGCCCGCGCCGAAGGCAGCGCACTGCTATTCGCCGCCGATGCCACGCCAGCCCAGCTCGGTATCGAACTGCCCGACCTGCGTTCCCGTCTCGGCGCCTGCACCCAGTTCGCGCTCAAGCCGCTCGACGACGACGAACGCCGCGCCGTACTGAAAGCGCAGGCCGCCTCGCGCGGCATCGAACTGGACGACAACGTGCTGGACTGGCTGTTCGCCCGTTATGCACGCGACCTCGGCGCGTTGCTTGATCTGCTCGACCGGCTGGATGTGGCGTCGCTCGCCGCGCAGCGGCGAATCACGGTGCCGTTCTTGCGTGGCTTCCTGCGCGAAACGGGCGAAGCCTCTCCCTGAAACAGTGAAGGCGCCCAAGGGCGCCTTCACTGTTTCAATCGAACAAACCGCTCAAGCCTTGAGCAACACCGGCGTCGCCTGCTGCCCGATCGCATCGACCATCGCCTTGGCCACGTTGAGGTTGCCGGCGATGATGTTGCCGCTTTCGGGGATGCCGTCGCGGCCGGCGAAGTCGCAGTAGCGGCCACCGGCCTCGTGCACCAGCAGCACGCCGGCAGCCATGTCCCACGGCTTCAGGCCGATCTCGAAGTAGCCGTCGTAGCGGCCGGCGGCGACGTAGGCCAGGTCGAGTGCGGCGGAGCCGGAGCGGCGGATGTCTTCGGCCTGGCCGAGGATGGCGCGGGTCATGTCGAGTTGCGGCACCAGGTGCTCGCGCTGGCGGAACGGGAAGCCGGTGGCGATCATCGCGCCGCCGAGGTTCTCGCGCTTGGAGACGCGCATGCGGCGGTCGTTGAGATAGGCGCCGTCGCCCTTGCTGGCTGTGTACAGCTCGTCGCGCAGCGGGTCGAACACCACGGCGTGGATCGGCACACCCTTCTCCAGCAGCGCGATAGACACGCTGAAGTGCGGGATGCCGCGCAGGTAGTTGTGGGTGCCATCGAGCGGGTCGATCACCCAGGTCAGCGGGCCCTTGCCGGTCGCGCCGCTTTCCTCGGCGAGGATGGCGTGGTCGGGGTAGGCGCGGCGCAATTCCTTGATGATCTCCGCCTCGGCCAGCTTGTCGACTTCGGAGACGAAATCGAGCTGCTGCTTCTCGACGATGTTGAGGCCGTCGATGCGGTTCATGTAGCGCAGGATCACATTGCCTGCAGAACGCGCGGCGCGCGCCGCGATCGTGACGTGTGGTCTGGCCATGGTTTCGACTTTGGAAGAGAGCGGGTTTGCGGTCGGCGATTCTAGCAGAGCTGGGGCCGGACCGGGCCGCAGCTGCCCCGTGTCCATTATCCTTGTCAGCTACTTACCGCCAAGCCATGCACCAGATGACCGATCTATACGACCTCACCGCCCGCATCCGCTACGTGCTGGTACGTACCTCGCATCCGGGCAATATCGGCAGTGCGGCACGGGCGATCCGCACGATGGGTTTCACCCGGCTGGAACTGGTGACGCCGCACCGCTTTCCCGATCCGGAGGCCAGTGCGCTGGCCGCTGGCGCGGACGAGGTGCTGGCCAAGGCCGGCATCCACGCTGACCTGGTCGACAGCCTGACGGGGACCAGCCTGGCATTGGGCTTGTCGGCGCGCCGGCGCGGAGTGAACCTGCCGGAGATTCCCCCCCGCGAGGCCGCGCAACAGGTACTGGCCGCGGCGGCTCGCGGCGAACAGGTGGCGCTGGTGTTCGGCAACGAGCGCACCGGACTGGAGAACGATGAGCTGGCGCGCTGCCATGCGATGGTGCGGATTCCCAGCGTGGACGATTTCAGTTCACTCAACCTGTCACAGGCCGTGCAGGTGATGGCCTATGAGCTGCGCGTGGCGATGCTCGGCGACGCACCCGCGCCGTTGCCGCCAGCGCACGACGAGCCGCCAGCCGATGCGGCGCAGATGGAGCAGTTCTACCGGCATCTGGCGCAGACGCTGGACGAGATCGAGTTCCACAAGGGGCGCGAGCCGACCACGATCATGTTGCGCCTGCGCAAGCTGTTCCAGCGTGCGCAGCCGGATGAGCGCGAGTTGCGGGTGTTGCACGGCATTCTGGCTGACGCGCAGCGGATGGCGGGGTTGGCGAAGAACAAGTAACCAGATTTTCTCCCTCCCCTGCGATGCAGGGGAGGGACAGTTGCGCTACTGCTCGTCGTCCGAGAGTTCCAGCGACGGTGCGGGCGTGACCAGCAGCTTGTCGATGCGGGCACCATCGAGGTCGACCACCTCGAAGCGGATGCCGTGCCAGGCGAACACTTCACCGGTCTGCGGCACATGGCCCAGCGCCGTCATCACCATGCCGGCGGCGGTGCGGTATTCGTGCTCGTCCTCGCCGGGCAATTCGCCGACCTGCAGCAGTTCGCGCAGATCGTCGGTGGACAGGCTGCCGTCGATCAGCCAGCTGCCATCCGCGCGCTGCATGATCGGTGCGTTGTCGTCGGCGCCGTTGTGGCCGATCTGGCTGGCGCCGACTACCGCAGCGAGCAGGTCGTTGACCGTGACCACGCCCTCGATGTCGCCATACTCGTCGACCACCAGCGCCAGCGGCGTTTCGGCGTCGCGGAACTCTTCCAGCAGATCCAGCGCGCGCGCGGTAGCTGGCACGAACAGCGGCTTGGACAGGTGATCGAACAGCTCCAGCTTGCCGTCGGCAAAGCTGTGCAGCAGGCGCTTCACCTCGACCACACCGACCACTTCGCTCTCGTCGCCCCGATACACCGGATAGCGCGAATACGGAGTTGCTCGGAGCACTTCAATGTTCTCTTCACGGGTGGCAGCGGTATCCAGCCAGGCGATGCGCATGCGCGGCGTCATCACGCTGTCCACCGTACGGTCGCCCAGGCGCAGCACGCGGTTGACCATGTTGTGCTCGTCCGGATCGAGCACGCCTTGTTCGGCACTTTCAGCCACCAACAGGCGAATCTCTTCCTCGGTGACTACGCCCTGGCCGTGCTGTTTGACCCGCATCAGCCGCAACAGCAGGTTGCTCGACACATTCAGCAGCCACACGAATGGCAAGGTCAGCCGTGACAGCAGCAGCATCGGGAACGCTGCGTACGACGAGAACCGTTCCGGAGCCGACAGCGCCAACCGCTTTGGCACCAGTTCGCCGATCACGATCTGGATGAACGAAATCAGCACGAAGCCGAGCACGATGCCGAGGATCCGGCTGTACGGAGCCAACCACGCCAGTTGCTCGCCTTGCAGCGCATCGGCGATATGGCCGCCGAGTGCATCGCCGGCGATTGCGCCAGTGATCAGCATCAGCAGGGTGATGCCGACCTGGATGGTGGACAGGAAGTGTTCCGGGGCCTCGGCGTGGCGCAGGGCCAGCGCGGCACCGCGGCTGGTTTTGGCCATTTGTCTGAGACGGCTCTTGCGCGAGGCGACGAGTGCCATCTCCGATAGCGCGAAGAAGGCATTGCACAGGGCCAGCACGAGGACGAGCGCAATTTCGGTCAGCATCGTGGGCTAGATGGGGGAGGGCGCATGGGTACAGTGTAAGGGCTGCGGGGCCAACACTTCACGCCGGGAGTTCCGGGTGTTGATGCAGGGCAGCATGGCAGTCCTGTAACATTCCCGTCACTCTGTTTCCCCTCAGGCGTGGCCCGCATGTTTTCACTGCAGACGATTTTCGGCAAAGGCGACAAGTTCTACGGGCTGCTTGAACAGAGCGCCGCCACCGCCCACGAAAGCGCCAAGGCCCTGCATGAGCTGCTGACCAACCCCGCTGGCGGTTCGGTCATGGCGGCTTTCACCGCCACGCGTGCCCGCGAGAAAGAACTGGCGGCGCAGATCAGCGAGGGACTGGTGAACACGTTCGTCACTGCGCTCGACCGCGAGGACATCGAGGCACTGAACTCGGCGCTGTACAAGATTCCCAAGACCATCGAGAAGTTTGCCGAACGCTACGAGATCGTGGCCGATCGTCTGGTCGGGGTGGATTTCGCCCAACGCGCGCAGGTGCTGCAGCGTTCCAGCGAAGTCGTTGCGGAGATGATCGGCGAGTTGCGTCGCGGCCTGCGCATCGACCCGGTGAAGAAGCTGCAGGATCGCTTGCAGGCGCTGGAGTCGGAAGGCGACCGCATGCTGCTGGCGCCGTATCGCACGCTGTACATCGAAGGTGGTGACGTGATGCGCGCGATGCTGGCGAAAGACCTGTTCGAGCTGATCGAGAAAGCCATCGACAAGTGCCGCGACGTCGGCAACATCGTCTATTCGATCGTGCTGAAGAACTCCTGAGGCCGCCGCCGTGACCTTGCGTATTCTGCATTGCCCCGCCGCGATGCCGACGTTGTCGGGCGTGATGCCAGTACCACGTGACCTCCAGTTGCTGAGCGGAGCTCGCGCATGAGCATCGTCATCGCGGTGGTGGTGATCGCGCTCGTCTTCACCTATATCAACGGCTTCCACGACACCGCCAACTCGATCGCCACGGTGGTGGCGACCAAGGTGCTCACCCCCGGTCAGGCGGTGTTGCTGGCTGCCGGCACCAACCTCATCGGCGCGTTCATGGGCACGGCGGTCGCGGCCACGATCGCGTCGGGGCTGATCAATGTCGGCGTGGTCGAGATGGGCTCGCAGTTGCTGATCTGCGCGCTGCTCGGGGCGATCGTGTGGAACCTGATCACTTGGTGGCTGGGCCTGCCGTCCAGCTCCAGCCATGCGCTGGTCGGTTCGCTGGTGGGCGCGGCGCTGGCGGCTTCGGACAACAATTTCGCCTCGGTGATCTGGATCGAGGACAGCTGGCTGAAGGGCCATGGCGTGATTCCCAAGGTGATCATCCCGATGGTGATGTCGCCGGCGGCTGGTTTCGTCATCAGCTTCCTCCTGATGGGCGGCTTGTACGCGCTGCTGGCCTGGTTCGCGAATCGGCACGGCTGGTTGCGCCGGTTCGGGCGCACGCCGTTCGTCAACTCCTTCTTCGGCAAGGCGCAGATCGTTTCGGCCAGCGCGATGGGCGTGGCGCACGGCATGAACGACGCGCAGAAGAGCATGGGCATCATCGCGCTGGCATTGGCCGGCGCCACCGCCGCGCATCAGTTCGACCAGCTACCGGCGTGGCTGGATTTCCTGCGCATCGACGAGAATCCGGCTGGTGGCTTCGCCATTCCCGTGTGGGTGAAAGTGGTGTCCGCGCTGACCATGGCTGCCGGCACTGCCGGTGGCGGCTGGCGCATCATCAAGACGCTCGGCCACAAGATGGTCAAGCTGCATCCGATCAACGGTTTTGCCGCCGAGACCAGTTCCGCGCTGGTGATCCTCACCGCTTCGGCGTTCGGCATCCCGGTGTCGACCACCCACAACGTGTCCGCCTCGATCATGGGCGTGGGCGCGGCCAAGCGTTTCAATGCGATCCGCTGGTCGGTGGTCGAACGGATGGTGTGGGCGTGGATCCTGACCCTGCCGATCACCGCGTTGCTGGCCTACGGGTTGGTGATGCTGGTCAAGATGGTGTCCTGATTCGGCTCAGAGCGCGTCACCACCGCTGGCGATGATCTGTTCCAGCTGGTCGCCCAACGTGCCCAGCTCGCGCACCACGCGCTGCAGTTCGGCAGTGTCGAGATATTCGTAGGGGCGGTTCTCGCACAGATGCAGGTACGGTGAACCGTCCAGATCGGCCACCGCCAGAAAGCCGGTGCGCTGCTGCCAATTGAAGCGCAGGCAGCGGTTGGGATCGGTGCCGGCGAGCGGACCGATCGGAGTGGAGATGCGCAGGTAACGGCGGCCCGCTTCGTCCTCGAGTTCGGCCAGATAGATGCCCTGATGGCGCTCATGCGCCAGTTCCAGATCGAAACTGATCAGATACGGATCGTTGTGGCGCAGCTCGTGCTGGCTGCCGATATGGGAACGCACGGCTTCGAAGTGGCGCATGGTGCGACTTCCTTGGCTGGCGAAAAGCACTGCTACTCTGACACGACTCCGTGTCCAAGTCGCGCCTGCCATGAACGATCCCGCCACCCGTATTTACGTTGCCATCGCCGCGATTCCGCCCGGTCGCGTGGCCAGTTATGGCGCCATTGCCGCCCGCGCGGGCCTGCCGGGACGGGCGCGACTGGTCGGCCGGCTGCTCGGCGAAGTGCCCGATGGCATGGAACTGCCGTGGTATCGCGTGCTGCGTTCCAGCGGCCACATCGCGATGCCGCCGGGCAGTTGTGGTTTTCGCGAGCAATCCCGGCTGCTGCGGGCCGAAGGCGTCGAGGTGAAGAATGGCCGCGTGCCACTGTCGCGATTCGGCCTGGACGGTGATCTCGACCACGCTTTGTGGGGCATGCCGGACGCCTGAATGGCGGCGGCTCTGACGATACGCCACAGGCTTTGCCGTCGGGTCGGCTGGCCCGGTTTGGTAGCATGTGGCCGATGAATGCCTCTGCCCTCGACCTGCTCCAAAGCGTTTTCGGTTATTCCAGTTTCCGCGGCCAGCAACAGGCCGTCGTCGAGCATCTGAGCGAAGGTGGTGACGCGCTGGTGCTGATGCCGACGGGCGGCGGCAAATCCTTGTGCTATCAGATCCCCGCGCTGCTGCGCCAGGGCACCGGCATCGTGGTGTCGCCGCTGATCGCGCTGATGCAGGACCAGGTCGACGCGCTGCGCGAGGCCGGCGTGGCCGCCGCGTATCTCAACTCCAGTCTCGGTGCGGACGAACAGCGCGAGGTCGAGCGGCAGTTGCTGGCCGGCGAACTGAACCTGCTCTACGTGGCGCCGGAGCGGTTGCTGACCCAGCGCTTCCTCGGTCAGCTCGAGCGCACCGAAGTGGCATTGTTCGCGATCGACGAAGCGCATTGCGTATCGCAGTGGGGTCACGATTTCCGTCCGGAATACCGCGAGCTGGCGATCTTGCATCAGCGCTTCCCCGCGGTGCCGCGGATCGCGCTCACCGCCACCGCCGACCCGCGCACGCGCGAGGAGATCGTCGAGCGTCTGTCGTTGCAGGACGCGCGCCAGTTCGTGTCGAGTTTCGACCGACCGAACATCGGCTACCGGGTCGGCCTGCGCCACAACGCGAAGCGTCAGCTCACCGAATTCCTGCAGGGACATCAGGGCGAGTCCGGCATCGTGTACTGCCTCAGTCGCAAGAAGGTGGGCGACACCGCCGAATGGCTGGCTGAAATGGGTGTCGAGGCGTTGCCGTATCACGCCGGCCTCGACGCGCCGACGCGCGCGAAAAACCAGAAGCGTTTCCTGCGTGAGGACGGCGTGGTGATGGTCGCCACGGTCGCGTTCGGCATGGGCATCGACAAGCCCGACGTGCGCTTCGTGGCGCACCTGGACCTGCCGCGCAGCATCGAGGGCTACTACCAGGAAACCGGTCGCGCCGGCCGCGACAGCCTGCCGGCTGAGGCGTGGATGATCTACGGCCTGTCCGACGTGGTGACGATGAGTCAGATGATCGCGCAGTCGGAGTCTGCCGACGAGCGCAAGCGGGTCGAGCGGCAGAAGCTGGAGTCGCTGCTGGCCTATGCCGAGGCCACCGATTGCCGTCGCCAGCTGCTGCTCGGCACGTTCGGTGAGACCTATCCCGGCCCCTGCGGCCATTGCGACAACTGCATCGCTCCACCGAAGACGTGGGACGCCACCGTGCCGGCGCAGAAGGCGCTGTCGGCGGTGTATCGCACCGGCCAGCGTTTCGGCTCCGGCCACGTGATCGACGTGTTGCGCGGCGAGGAAACCGAGCGTGTGCTCAGCCTCGACCATCATCGTCTCAGCACGTTCGGCATCGGTGCCGAGATGGACGAGAAGCAGTGGCGCTCGGTGTTTCGCCAATTGCTCGCTGCCGGCCTGCTCGAAGCGGATGTCGAAGGCTACGGCACGCTGCGGCTGACCGCCGCCAGTCGCGCCGTGCTCAGCGGCGGCAAGCCGGTGAAGCTGCGCGAGGATGCGCGGCCAGAGCGTGGCAGCCGGCGCCGCCGCGACAGTAAATTGGTGACCGGCGGCAGCCTCGGCATCGAAGCCTACGAGCAGTCGATGTGGGACGAACTGCGCGCGCTGCGCACGCAGCTGGCCAAGCAGCAGGGCGTGCCGCCGTACGTGGTGTTCCACGACGCCACCTTGCTGGCGATGCTGCGTGCGCTGCCGGCGAACGAGGACGAGCTGGCCACCATCAGCGGTGTCGGCGAGGCCAAGCTGAAGCGTTACGGCCGCGATTTTCTGGCAGTCATCAACGCGCAGGAATAAGCGCCTGTTCAAAGTTCCCGTGGCGCTTGCGCTGGCCATGGATCGCCCTTACAACTGAAGGATCTTGCACGTGCAGGCCAGCGTCGGACGACGGCGGCGCACACCTCTGCATGTCGCGCGGCTGTCACGTCGTGCGGTTTCCATCGTTGCACTGAAAGGATCGCGCATGCACGACGCCCCACTCATCGCCACCCTCGTCAGCGGCATCGTGCTGGCCTTCGTGTTTGCTGCGCTGGCGCACAAACTGAGGCTGCCGCCACTGGCCGGTTATCTGATGGCCGGTGTGGTGGTCGGGCCGTTCACGCCGGGCTACGTCGCCGACGGGCATCTGGCGCATCAGCTGGCCGAGGTGGGCGTGGTGCTGCTGATGTTCGGTGTCGGCCTGCACTTTTCGTTGAAGGATCTGCTGTCGGTCAAGAACATCGCGATCCCCGGCGCGCTCGGCCAGATGGCGGTCGCCACCGTGCTCGGCATGCTGCTGGGCTGGGCGCTGGGCTGGCCGTTTGCGCAGGGCTTTGTGTTCGGTCTGGCGCTGTCGGTGGCCAGCACGGTGGTGCTGTTGCGGGCGATGGAAGAGCACCGCCTGATGGAAACCGAACGCGGCCGCATCGCGGTCGGCTGGCTGATCGTCGAGGACCTGGCGATGGTGTTGGCGCTGGTGCTGCTGCCGGCGATCGGGCTGGCGCTGGGTAGTGGCACGCAAGGTGGCGCCGCGTTGTCGTTCGGCGCGATCGCCGGCACGGTCGCGTTCACTATCGGCAAGGTGGCGCTGTTCGTGGCGCTGATGCTGGTGGTCGGCAAGCGGCTGATCCCGTGGATTCTCAAGGTCGTCGCATATACCGGTTCGCGCGAACTGTTTCGTCTGGCCGTGCTGGCGATCGCGCTGGGTGTGGCGTTTGGGGCGGCCGGTCTGTTCGGGGTGTCGTTCGAACTGGGTGCGTTCTTCGCCGGCATGATGATGGGCGAGTCGAAGCTGGCTCAGCGCGCCACCGAGGAAACGTTGCCGCTGCGCGATGCGTTCGCGGTGCTGTTCTTCGTCTCGATCGGCATGTTGTTCAACTATCAGGTGGTGCTGACCCAGCCATGGGTGGTGCTGGCGGCGCTGCTGATCGTGGTGCTCGGCAAGTCGTTGGCCGCGTTCGGCATCGTGCTGGTGTCCGGACGTCCGTTGCGCACCGCGCTGACGATCGCCACCAGCCTGGCGCAGATCGGCGAATTCTCGTTCATCCTGATCGGCGTGGGCGTGGTGCAGAACCTGGTCTCGAAAGAGGCGCAGGACGTGCTGCTGGCCGCCGCGATCCTGTCGATCCTGCTCAATCCGCTGCTGTTCAAGCTGCTCGATCGCGCGAAGCCATGGCTGGATGCGCGCGAGGCACGGCAACGTGGTCATGACGCCGCCACGATCATCGCAACGCCCCCCGAAATTTTGATCACCAGCACGCTGAGCGCACATGTGGTGGTGGCCGGCTACGGTCGTGTGGGGCGGCTGATCGGCGAGGCGTTGCACGATCAGGGTCAGGCGGTGCTTGTACTGGAAGAGGAAAAGGAGCGTGTCGCGATGCTGCATCAGCACGGCATCGCGACGATCGTCGGCAACGCGGCGCGGGACGATGTGCTGGAAGCGGCCAATCTCGCCCACGCGCGCGCTTTGGTGGTGACCGTGCCCGATGCGTTCGAGAGCGGCGAGGTGGTGCGAGTGGCGCGGCTGGCCAATCCGCGGTTGCAGATCATCGCGCGCGCCGACTCCGCGGCCAGCGAGGCGCACCTGCAGCAGCAGGGTGCCGACCTGGTGGTACTGGCACAGTCCGAACTGGCGCGCGGCATGCTCGAACATCTGCGTGCGGGGCAGGCCGGTCAGACGGTCACGCCGGACGCGGCCTGATCCACGCCGTCCCATCCGGCTGCATACGTATTCAGCCGGACATGGCCAAGGCCGCAGTGCAGACTCGGCGTACATCTTTATGCCATGACGTTGGGGAGACGCGATGAGCACAGTGCACGCGACAGATGGATCGGACCAGCATGCCACCACGCGGGTGGTGTTGATCTCGGCCGCAGCGGCGCTGGGTGGCTTCCTGTTCGGTTTCGATACGGCGGTGATCAACGGCGCAGTCGATGCGATCCGTGGCGCCTTTACGCTGGATGCCACACAGACCGGTTTCGCGGTGTCGTGCGCCTTGCTCGGTTCGGCGCTGGGCGCCTGGTATGCCGGCATGCTGGCCAACCGCTGGGGTCGCGTGCGCACCATGCAGGTGGCCGCGGTGCTGCTGGTCGCCAGTGCGCTGGGCTCGGGACTGGCCGGTGCCGTGTGGCAACTGATTCTGTGGCGACTGGTCGGCGGCATCGGCGTCGGCGTGGCCTCGGTGATCGCACCGACCTATATCGCCGAAGTGTCGCCCGCATACATTCGTGGCCGACTCGGCTCGATGCAGCAGCTGGCGATCGTGCTTGGCATCTTCGCCGCGCTGCTCAGTGATGCGTGGCTGGCCGGTGCGGCCGGCGGTTCGTCGCTGCCGTCGTGGCTGGGGCTGGCCGCGTGGCGCTGGATGTTCCTGGCGGCGGTGCTGCCCGCGCTGGTCTACGGCACCCTGGTGCTGGGCGTGCCGGAGTCACCGCGCTATCTGGTGGCCAAGGGCCGTCTGGCCGAAGCCAAGGTGGTGCTGCGCAGTGTGCTGAACCTGCACGACGAAGCCGCGCTGGACAGCAAACTGCACGACATCGAGGACAGCCTGCGTTCCGAGCATCAGCCGCGCCTCAGCGATCTGCTCGGCAAGGCTGCCGGCCTGTTGCCGGTGGTGTGGATCGGCATCCTGCTGTCGGTGTTCCAGCAGTTCGTCGGCATCAACGTGATCTTCTATTACTCGTCGACCCTGTGGCATTCGGTCGGCTTCAGCGAGGCCGACTCGTTCACGATCACGGTGGCTACCTCGATCGTCAACGTGCTGGTGACGCTGGTGGCGATCGCCCTGGTCGACCGGATCGGCCGCAAGCCCTTGCTGGTGATCGGTTCGGCCGGCATGGCGATCACCCTGGGGTTGATGGCGTGGTGCTTCTCGCAGGCGACGGGCAGCGGTGCCACGCTCAGCCTGCCCGGTGCCACCGGCATCGTCGCGCTGATTGCCGCGAATGCCTATGTGGTGTTTTTCGGGGTGAGCTGGGGTCCGGTGGTGTGGGTGCTGCTGGGCGAGATGTTCCCGAACCGGATCCGCGCCACCGCGCTGGCGGTGGCCGCGGCGGCGCAGTGGCTGGCGAACTTCGCGATCACCAGCAGCTTCCCGGCGCTGGCCGAGATCGGGCTTACCTTCGCCTACGGGCTGTACGCCGGCTTTGCGCTGCTGTCGCTGCTGTTCGTGCTGTACGCGGTGCGTGAGACCAAGGGGATCGAGCTGGAGGACATGCAAGCCTGAGGGCTTCAAAGCCAGATCGTCAGACGGTCGGCGGTCTCCGCAGCCGGCTTGTGGCTGCCACCGGAGCGGTGGGCGGCAGGCTGCGCGCAAAGCAGCTAGGATTCGGATCAGCCCACGGCGCTTCACGGTCGGTTGGGCGGATTCCGGATCAGGCTGCAGATGAAGGGAAAGTCCACCTCGATCGACATCGCCCACTTGGCCGGGGTTTCCCAGGCCACCGTGTCGCGTGCGCTGCGTGGCAGTCCGCTGGTCAATGAGGAAACCCGCCGGCGCATCGAGGCCGCGGCCGAACAGCTCAACTACAAACTCGACAAGAACGCCTCCAACCTGCGTCGGATGCATACCGGCACGCTGGCGCTGCTGTTCTTCGAAGACCCCACCGCCGACGAGTCGCACATCAACCCGTTCTTCCTGTCGATGCTCGGCTCGATCACCCGTGCCTGCGCGCTGCAGGGCTACGACCTGCTGATCTCGTTCCAGCAGTTCTCGCGCGACTGGCACGCCGATTTTGCCGACAGCAAGAAAGCCGATGGCCTGATCCTGCTCGGCTACGGCGACTATCTGGCTTATACCGACAAGCTGGAAAAACTGGTCGCCCAGGGCACCCGTTTCGTGCGCTGGGGCGCGGTGTTGCCGGACCAGCCGGGCGTCTCGATCGGCAGCGACAACTTCCGCGGCGGCCAGGTTGTGGCCGAACACCTTCTGGAGCGCGGCTGCCGCCGCATCGCCTTCCTCGGCGACGCCTCCAGCCACTACCCGGAATTCTTCGGACGCTATCGCGGCTATGCCGATGCCCTGCAGCAGGCTGGTGTGGAGGTCGACCCGGCGCTGCAGGAAAATGCCGAGAGCACCGAACGCTCCGGCTATGAAGCGATGCGCAACCTGATCACCCGCGAGGCCGGTTTCGATGCGGTATTCGCCGCCAGCGACCTGATCGCGATCGGCGCCATGCGTGCGCTCAGCGATCACGGCCTGCGCGTGCCGCAGGATGTGGCGCTGGCCGGCTTCGACGACATTGCCATGGCCAGCTTCGTCAACCCGCCGCTGACCACCGTATTGCAGGACACCAAGCAGGCCGGTGAAGTGCTCGTCGACAGCCTGCTCGCCTTGATCCGCGGCGAGCCGGCTGACAGCGAGGTGTTGCCGGTGAAGCTGATGGTGCGGCGGTCGAGCCTGCGCTGAGCTGCGGGGTTGACGCGGCCTGGTAGTGCCATCGGCAAGCCGCCATTGTGGCGCGCCTGCGCGATCACTTACCCTGCACCGCGCATTCCCAAATGACAGGAACGAGCACGCCATGGGACGTACCCCGTCAGAGATGGAGTTTCATCAGGTGTTCGAGCGCATCACCGATGCCTATGTGGCATTGGATTGTGAGTGGCGCTACACCTTTCTGAACGCGAAAGCCTGCGAATTTTTCGGGCGCCGCGCCGAGGAACTGATCGGCCGGCACATCTGGACGGAATTTCCGGAGGGCGTCGACCAGCCATTCCAGCGTGCCTACGAGCAGGCGATGGCCGAACAGCGGATGATCCAGATCGAGGCGTTCTACCCTCCGTACAACCGCTGGTTCGAGAACCGTATCTATCCGTCGCTGAACGGTCTGACCATTTATTTCCGCGACATCACCGAGCGCAAGCAGGCCGAGCAGATGCTGCAACAGCAGCAGCGGATGCTCGATCAAGCGCAGCAGGTGGCACACCTCGGCAGTTGGGAGTGGGACATCGCCAGCAATCGGGTGACCTGGTCGACGGAGCTGTACCGCATCTATGGCGTGACACCGGAGCAGTATGCGGCCACGTTCGAGGCCTATCTCGCCCTGGTGCATCCGCTGGATCGCGCACGGGTGCAGCAAGTCATCGAGCTGGCGGCCAACAATCACCAGCCGTTCGAGTTCGAGGAATGCATTGTTCGCACGGACGGCTCCGAGCGCAGCTTGCTGAGCCGTGGTGCCGTGGATGTCGATGAGACCGGTCGTGCTGTCCGCATGCTGGGTGCCTGTCAGGACATCACCGAGCGCAAGAGAACGGAGCAGATGGCGGCCGGCCAGCACGAGATTCTGGTGGGAATCGCCGCACACCGGCCACTGGCTGAAAGTCTGGAGCGCATCGCGCGCCTGCACGAGGTGCTGAACCCCGGTGCGCTCTGCTCGTTGCTGCTGCTGGACGACGATGGGCGGCACGTATTGCACGGTGCTGCGCCGAGCCTGCCGGAAACCTACAACCAATCCATTCATGGACTGGAAGTCGGCGAGGCATGCGGCTCATGCGGTACCGCGGCGTGGCGTGGCGAGCGCGTCGTGGTGGCCGACATCGCCAGTCACCCGTACTGGGAGAACTACAAGGCGCCAGCGCTGGCCCACGGACTGAGGGCTTGCTGGTCGACACCTGTGCCTGGCAGCCACGGCCAGGTTCTGGGTACGTTTGCCGTGTATTACCGCGAGCCGCGCGAGCCACGCCTGGAGGAACTGCAGAGCATCGATCGCATGTTGCCGATCACCGGCATCGCCATCGAGAGCGCCCGGCTGGTCGGGCGGCTGCGCGAGCGCAACCGCTTCTTCGAGATGTCGCTGGAGATCTTCTGCATTCTCGATCCGCAGAGCGAGCGGATCGTCCAGTTCAATCCGGCGTTGTCGCACGCCACCGGCTACAGCGCCGACGAGCTGATGTCGAGGAACTACCGGGAATTCCTGCGGCCGGAAGTTGGTTCGGACAGCGCGGACCCGATGCTGACGTTGAGCGGGTCGGGGCCGCAGGTCCATGAGTTCGTCAATCGCTGCGTCTACAAGGATGGTAGCGAGCACTGGTTGGAGTGGGTGTCGTTTGCCGCGCCGGACGGCATGCTCTATGCCGTGGCGCGCGACATCACCGAACGTCGTCGCGCCGAGGCGGAGCTGGCCTACGCCTCCAGCCACGACGCGGTCACCGGACTGCCTCATCACCTGGTGATCGAGCAGGTCCTCGCTGCGATGCTGCAGGATAGGGCGGCGTCAGTCTGGGTAATGATTGTCGGGCCGGATCGTTTCCAGGTGGTCAATGAATCCGTGGGGCACGCGACCGGCGATGACGTGCTGAAACGGCTGGCCAGCCGGTTGCAGGCGGCGCTGGGACGGCAGGGCCAGGTCGCGCGTTTTGCCGGCGACAAATTCGTCGTCGCGATTCGCGGCATGTCTCGGCAAAGCGTGCTTGAACTGGCCGAACGATTGCGTGCAGCGGTGGCCGAGCCCATCGAGGGTGACGACTACCGGCTGCTGCTGACCGCCAGTGTCGGCATCAGCCACTCGCCCGATCATGGCGATACGCCGAAGAGTCTGCTGCGCAGTGCCGAGGCCGCGATGACCCGAGCCAAGCGCGATGGCCGCGACCGCGTTTCCGAATTTTCCATCGAGCAGATGCGCGCACTCGAAGAGCGGCTGGTGCTGGGCACTCATCTGCGCGATGCGATTCGCGACAACGAGCTGGAGCTTTACTACCAACCACAGCATCGGGCGCACGATCACGCCTTGACCGGGTTCGAGGCGCTGCTGCGCTGGAACAGTCATGAACTCGGTCTGGTATCGCCAGGCCGCTTCATACCTGTGGCCGAGGCGCTTGGATTGATGCCCGAGATCGGTGAATGGGTGCTTGATACCGCGTGCAGACAGGTGCGCACATGGCTGGATCGCGGCCATCGCGATTTCTGCGTGGCAGTGAACGTCTCGGCGCAACAGCTTTTGCGTCCAGGCCTGGTCGATACGGTGGCTGCGGCATTGCAGCGGCAAGCCGTGCCGCCGGCAATGCTGGACATCGAAATGACCGAGAGCTCGTTGATGGAAAACGTCGAGTGGATTCGTCGCACCCTGACCGGGCTCAAGGCACTCGGTACCCTGCTGTCATTGGACGACTTCGGTACCGGCTATTCCAGCCTGGCCTACCTTAAGCAGTTTCCCATCGACAAGCTGAAGATCGACCAGAGTTTTGTGCGTGGTCTGCCGACGGACGCCGATGACGCCGCGATCGCCCAGGCCATCATCACGCTCGGCCATCAACTGCACATGACGGTGGCCGCCGAGGGCGTGGAGACGCAGGCGCAGACAGATTTTCTGGCAGAGATGGGCTGTGACGAACTGCAGGGCAATCATCTCGGCCCTGCGCTGCCGGTGCGGGAGGCAGAGGCGTTCTTCAGCGCGTTGCCGAAGGCGCGCCCCTGAGTCGAGCGCGTCGTCAGCACATCGGCCTGATGCTGAAGTTAGACCGCCTCAGCCTCTGACACGACGCCACAGGTTAATGCTGAAACACAGCAAGCCAACGAAGAAAGCAAGCGCTCCTACGGGTACCAGGGCAGGCACATTGTGACCCGTCAGCATGGACGCCAGGCCAAGCATGAAGATGGGAAGTCCCAGGTTGTGCAGCCAAAAATGTGCCTTGGCGAGTCGGGTGTCGCTTGCGGCTGGGTATAAGCGATAGATGACGCCAGCCATTGCCAACGAAAGCCAACCAGCCAACAGGATGTGGGCATGAACCGGTGCCAGTATGAAGTTCTGGGTGGCCCCCATATACAGGCCGAGAGTGGCGCCCAAGACCAGATACAGCGCCGCGATCCAGATCAGTCGATGTGCCATGAGTTTTCCCCTTTTTGAATGCGCTTGCCTAAAGGCACCAGCATGCACGCGATCACGCAGCTCGATTGCAGTCTGATCGCTGATGCTCTCAACGCCAGACCGCGAAAGAGGTTGAACTACCAAACACCCCAGGAGTGCTTCGATGAAGACTGATCAACCGTGCAGTTCAAACTTGATGCTACGACTCATCGCCCCATGCGTCATCGTCCTCAACCCACTCAAGAAGCAGTTCAGCTCTTGATGACAGCAGTGGAGCAAGCTCCTCGTCGCTCTCGCCCAAACCGATGACAAAGGTTGGATGCGTTTCGCCACGTGCCATGAACGCTGCCTTCTCTTGCCAAAGTGATGCGATGGCTTTGATTGCTTCGCGTGGGTTGCTGGCGTCCGCTGCTGAAACGTAGTCGCAAGGGCAGTCGCCACAGATAGCCCACCAACCGACAGTCGCTGGCGTTTTGACACTGCCGACGCGCCAGACAGAAACATACGGTGATGCGGACCAGGCAGGCGCTTCTGGGACGCCGCCGTGGCTCACACCTTCTTGCATGAGGTAATCGAGCACGTCATTGCGTTGCTCAGCGAACCACCGAGCTTCAACTTCGGGATCGGCGTAGGGATCGTCGCGATCTTCCATAGATGAGTGCTAACGCTTAGTAGATTTCATAACGCAGTGTAATCCTGCAGCCTATCCCGTGCGGTGGCTGTTGTTTTCGATGCGTCGGTTTACGCAGATCAATAGCTTGTGTTCTGGGGTGTCGTCTAATTCTGCAGCCTAATCACGCAGTGTTTAGCAAGGTGGTTCAGTTGACAGGGTGCCCGCGCTCTTCCATCAGCCGCGTCAGCTCGGCGACGAAATCGGCGCGGGTGGCAGTGGCGTCGAGCAGGTAGACCTGCACGTCGTGGGCGGCGACGCTGGTGTGCAGGTTGCCGCCGTCCGCTACTTCGATGGCGTTGCCGCCGAAGGCGGGTTGCCAGTGCCCCGACTGCAGCTTGTCGCTGATGGTGAAGTCGGCTGGCTGGTCGCCCTTGTTGAGCAGCACCAGCGCGATCTGGTGTACGTCGCCTTTCTGGTACACGCGATAGAACGCGGCCTGGTCGCCGGCGAAGCGCAGCGGCAGCATCAGGCCGCGTTGCAGTGCTGGCGCCTTTTCGCGCAGTTGTGCGATGCGTTTGAGCTGATGGTAGATCGGACTCTTTGACGCGTCGTCGATGCGCTGTTGGCCGTAGTAGTTGCGGTTGCCTTCGTGCTCGGCCTTGCCGCGCTCGAAGCCGGTTTCCGAGCCGTAATAGACCGCCGGGATGCCGCGCGCGGTGAACAGCCAGTTGTTGGCGTCGATGAAGCCGTTGTCGCTGGCCTTGAGTCGGGCCATGTCGTGGTTGTCGTAGAACGTGACTAGGTCGTACGGGTTCGCGTAGGGGCCGTTGGTGAGGTAGAGGCGGTCGAGCAGGTGGGCGTAGTCGCTGCCGGGATGTTCGAACACGTCGGCGACGCGCCCGCGCAGCGGGAAGTCGAGCACGCTGATGCCGCCGTTCTTCGCCCAGGTGTACTGGCCGATATTGTCGGGGCTGTAGTCGAACGCCTCGCCGAACATGAAGAAGCCCGGATGCTTCGCGCGTATGCGCGCGGCGAACTGTTTCCAGAACGCGGTGGGCATGTGGCTGATGGTGTCGATGCGGAACTCGTCAGCGCCTTCGCCGGCCCATTGCAGGTAGGCACCGACGAAGTAGTCCAGTACGGCCGGGTTCTCGTCGTCGTTGTTGGACAGTTGCGCTAGATCTTCATACGCGTGATAGAAGCGGTGCAGTGGATTGCGCACGGGGTCGAGCTGGTCCGGGCGCAGGTTCTGATGGTCGGCGATCAGCTTGCCGTCCTTGTCGTAGATCTGGCCGAACATCGGCTGCGCCTTCGGCATGCTGAAGGCGGGCGAGCCGTGATTGGCGACGATGTCCTGCACCACCTTCAGGCCTTGCGCATGCATCGCCGTGGTGAACTGGGCGAAGTCGAGGCCCTTGCTGGGCAGGTGCGGGTCGAGCTTGTAGAAGTTGACGCCCCAGTAGCCGTGGAAACCGGTCTTGCCGCGGTCGGTGAACTTCGAGCCCCAGCTCACCGGGTCGCCGCCGGTGAACGCCTCGTCCGGGTTCTGCACGATCGGCGTGATCCACACAGCGCCGAAGCCCATGCCGCGGATATAGCCGGCGTTGTTCAGCACGCCCTTGAAGTCGCCGCCGAGGTAGCCGATGTTGTCGCTCTGGCCCTCGGGCGCGCCTGGTACCGGAATGTCGAAGGTGGGATGCGCACCACCCTGGTGGCGCTGGTCGTTGGACGGATCGCCGTTGACGAAGCGGTCGGTCATCACGAAGTAGATCGCGTTGGAGGCGAACGGCTCGTCGGTGCCAACGAACTCGGCTGCCTTCGCCGGTGTGGCCGCGTGCGCGAAGCTGCAGGCGAGGGTGGCGACGAGGGCGGGAAGCAGGCGCAGCTTGGACATGGTTCGGGTTCCGTGGAGCGGGGCGCGGGCGTGTCTGGTCAGGCTTCGGGGTCGGGCACGCGCAGCGTGCACAGGCCCGCGATGAGCAGGCTGGCGCCACCCATACCCAGCGCCCAGATCGGCTGGTTGTGGAAGAACAGCTTCAGCAGCACACCCAGCACGCTGGCGGCGAGCAGTTGCGGGATCACGATGAAGAAATTGAAGATGCCCATGTAGATGCCCATCTTCGCCGCCGGCAGGTTGTCCGACAGCATCGCGTAGGGCAGCGAGAGGATCGACGCCCAGGCGAAGCCCACGCCAACCATCGACGCGATCAGCCAGTGCGGATCGCGGATCACCAGGAACGACAGCAGACCCAGCCCGCCCAGCCACAGGTTGATCAGATGACTCATGCGCAGCCCACAGGCGCGCACCAGCAGCGGGATCAGGATCGCCGCAAGCACGCCCACGCCGTTGTAGGTGCCCATCAACACGCCGGCCCAGTTGGCGCCCTCGTTATAGGCCACGGACGTCGTATCGCTGCTGCCGTAGAAAGTCTGCGATACGGCCGAGGTGGTGTTGATCCACATCGCGAACATGGCGAACCAGGAGAAGAATTGCACCCAGTTGAGCCGGCGCATCGGTTTGGGCATGCCATGCAGATCGCCCATGATGTGGCGTAGCGCGCCATCGCTGCGGGTTTGGCTGAGCCACACGAACAGTGCGCCGAAACCGACCAGCCCGGCGGCCAGCAGGTACAGCTCCTTGTCCAGCGCGAAGCGCAGGATCAGACCGAGCAGCACCAGCCCCAGCACCAGAAACAGCGTGCCGATCTTCCACGCGCCGGCCACGCTGCCGGGCGCCTCCGCGATGCGGTTGTCCGAGAACGACTCCAGTTGTTCCGGTGGATACTCGCGGGTGCTCAGGATGGTCCACAGCATCGCCGCAAGCAGCACGAGCGCGCCGGCGAAGAAGGCGTACTTCACCGAGTGCGGCACCACGCCAGCCGGTGCCGTGTTGGCCACGCCGAAGTGGGTGAGCAGATAGGGCAGGAACGAGGCCACCACCGCGCCCACGCCGATGAACACACTTTGCATCGCGTAGCCCAGCGGGCGCTGCGATGGCGGCAGCTGGTCGCCGACGAAGGCGCGGAACGGTTCCATCGAGACGTTGAACGACGCATCCATGATCCACAGCAGGCCGGCGGCGATCCACAGCGTGGGCGAGTTGGGTATCGCCAGCAGGGCGATCGTCGCCAGCACCGCGCCGGCGAAGAAATACGGCCGGCGCCGACCGAAGCGGTTCCAGGTGCGGTCGGAGAAGTAGCCGATGACCGGCTGCACGATCAGCCCGGTAAATGGCGCGGCGATCCAAAGCACCGGAATCTGGTCCACGTTCGCGCCCAGCGTCTGGAAGATCCGGCTGACGTTGGCGTTCTGCAGCGCGAAGCCGAACTGGATGCCGAGGAAGCCGAAGCACATGTTCCAGATCTGCCAGAACGACAGTTCGGGTTTTGACTTCATGGAGTGGTGGTTTCCGTGGCAAGAGGGGCGATCACCAGCTCGCGCACGTCGGCCTGGTTCAACGGGCCGTCGCTGCCGCCGGCGCCGCCGGTGTAGTGGGCGAAGTGGGTGAGATAGCTCATGTTGAAGCCGTCATCGAGGGTGAACTGGCAGCCGGCGCCGGCTTTCGCGGCGAAGCGGCCCCAGGTCGAGTGCTGCACGCCGATGCTGTGCGGCATCACGATCGGCAGGCGTTGCTCGTCGCTGCCGGCGCAGCGGATCAGTAGCATTTTCACCGTGGCGGTGATGCCGGTATTGATCGGGCCATGTTCATTGGCGTAGTCGAGTGAGACGCGATAGTTGCCGGTGGCTGATGCCATCCACATGCGCGGCCAGTTGCCAGCCATTTTCGTCACATCGCCCACGCAGATGTCGGGGCTGTGCAGTGATTCGAGGCCTTGTGCATCGATGCGCGTGGCGTTGACGCAGAGCAGTCCCGGCTGACGTGCGAGCTGGCCATTGCCGTCGATGCTGCCATGGCGCTGGCCGTTGATGAAGAGCATCACCTTGCCATCGACTTGCACGTGCCAGCTGCCGGCATCGGCGGTGAGCACCGGCGCGGCGGGAGCGGTTGGTGCGTACAGCGGTGCGTCGGTGCGCAGCGGCGTGTCTTGCACCTGGATCGCCTTGAGCGTTACGACCGTACTGGTGCCATGGGTGTCGGCGCGGTCGGCGACCAGCAGGTTGCCGTCGTGATGCGCGGGAAGCTGTAGCGTGATCTGTCGATCCGGCAGGTTCAGCGTGATCGACGTGCGCTGGCCGAACAGCATCGGCACCAGCGAGGTGGGGAGTTTGGGTTCGACATGCCCATCTTCGGTGAGACCGAACACGCCCTCGGTCACTACCGCGAAATAGGCTGCCACCGACCACACCTGCCTCGGCGAATTGACCACCGGGCCGCTGAGCTTGCCCTCGTCCACGTGCTGGCCCTGGGTCAGCAGCTCGTAGTTCTCCATATTGGAGCCGTACAGTGCCGCGCCGCGCATCACCGACTCGATCTCGTGCGCGATGCGTGACGGTGCGTTCACTGTGCGCGCAGCGCGCAGCGCGTAGGCGCTGACGAACGGCCAGATCGCGCGATTGTGGTAGATCGGCTGGTCGGCGCGTTCGGGCCAGATCACCGGACTGCCGGCCGGCCAGGTCGGATAGTTCGCCAGCGTCTGTCGCGCACGCTCGCCATCGGCTACGCCGCTGGTGATCGCCAGCGCGATGCCGAGCAGGTCGTAGGTGTCGTATGGCGTACCGTCGCCACCGAGATAGCTCATGTACAGACCGCGATCGGCGCGCCAGAAGTGCGCGTTGATCGCGGTCTTCAGTGTGGCGGCTTGAGCGCGGTAATCGCTGGCGGCTTTCGCATCGTGATGCGCATCGGCCTGTGATGCGGCCAGCTGAAGCGCCTGGTAGTGCAACACATTGGTGGATAGCGCGAACGATTGCCCGATGGCGACGACGTTGTCCGCCGTCCACGCCGGATAGGTCTGTTCGCGCCAGTCGAGGAACGAGGTCTCGCCGCGGTACAACCCGAACCCGGCATCGAATGCGTACTGCCGATCCTGCGCCAGCGTGTTGCCCAGCGCGCGGTAGACGTCCGCAGCGAACGCCTTGTCGCCGAGCAGGTGCTGGGCGCCGAGGAACCACACCACGCGATCGGTGCTGATCGGCCAGCTGCCGCCGGAGCCGGTGTCCTGCATCACATACAGGCCTTGCGGCGCAGACGGCACACGCACGTCGGACAGCTTGAACTGCAAGCCGTTGCGCGAACGTGCGGGATCGAAGCGCCACAGCCCGAGGTCGACCGAATACGACAGGTCGCGTGTCCATACATACGGCCACTTCAACCCGGTCTCGAAACACTGGCAGGGAATCGGCTGGCCGTGATCGAACGCGCCATCGCGGATCGCCGTCACCGAGTCCTGCTTCAGGTCGTCTTGCGCCATGGCGAACAAACCATCGAACAGCGGACTGGCGGTATCCGTGTGTAATGGCTGGACTGGAATCACGCGTTGCCCGTAAGGCCACGCCAGCGTGTAGCTGCCTTGCGCGTCCTGGCTCATGCTCACGTGCACACCGTGCCAATCCAGTCCGTCGTGCCAGGCCGGTGTCGCCGCACTTGCGGCCAGCGCGGCAGCCAGGGCGATGCTCAGCATGCGTGTGCCGCGCGCGGCCCGCGTTGGATGATGTGCTCGATCGGCATGACCCCTCCTGCAGCTGTTGTGTCACGTCTGGACTTCGCCCGGCAGGCGCAGCATGTCGGTTCATGCCGATTGGCTTGGACTACCGCATGGTAGATAGCGTCGCACTGCAGCAACCAGCCCATGCATACGTATTCATGGGCGGCAGAGACCGGCGCGAGCTGCGGGATGGGCGTTGAGCTTCCGTCGGGTTGGCCGGCCTCAGCGAATCACCACCACGACCAGCCCCTGTACCGGAACGGTGAGCTCGAACTTGCCGTTGCTCACCGCCATGGACTCCGGTGCGGCCAGCTCACCGGCTTTGCGCAGTTCGACGATCTGCTTGCGGCTGGGGAAGTCGGGGCGGCCCATCCGGTCGAACGGGGCGACAGCATTGCCGTGGGTGGCGTCTACCCGCCAGACCGTGGCATGGGCGCTGGCGGGCAGATGCTGCACGTCGATGCTGAAGTGTTTCGGTGTGCCGGCGGGTACGCCCGGCGTATAGCTGGCGGTGTCGCCGACGGGTGGGGCGTAGTTCCACAGCGCGATGACCACGCTGCCATCGTCGCGCCGGGTGACCAGGGCGGAATCGGAATCGACCGCGAGCCGTTTGTCGCCCAGCTTGTGTAGCATGCTGAACGCGTTGAACGCGGGTTTGGGAATGCGGTCGGCGGCGATCAGGCCGAAGCCGCCGTAGAACGGGTTGCGCACGACGCCTTGTTCCTCGAACACGTCGGAGAACGACCAGTAGCTCATGATCTCGACCTTGCCGGCGCACTCGCGGATCGTGTTGGCGAGCCACGGCCCCATGAACACGGTGTCGGTGACGTTGGGCAGGTTGGCGTAGCTGGCGTTGTATTCGCTGAAGACAAGCGGCAGGTGCGGGTAGGGCGAGGCGGCGATTTCCTTGTGCACCTTGTCGACCGAGCGGCAGACCATGTCGGCGCGCGGAATCTTCTCGTTGGTGTGGAACACATTGTCGGCGGTGTCGTCGCCGTAGACGTGCGTGCTGACGAAATCGACCGGCACGTTGTTCTTGTGCGTGTGCGCGAGGAACTCGGTGGCCCATGCGGCCTGTGCGGTGGACGGGCCGCCCACACGGATGCGCGGGCTCACGGCCTTGAGCGCGCGCACGGTGTGGTCGTACAGGGTGAAGTAGGTGGCCTGCGGCGGCGTGCCCGCCCAGAACCCGATGTTCGGTTCGTTCCACACCTCGAAGTACCAGCTGGCCACTTCGTCGATGCCATAGCGTTCGACCAGGTGCTTCGCCAGCACGCCGATCATCGCGTCCCACTCGGCGTAGTCTTTCGGCGGCGCGATGTTCGGGTGGTACCAGAATGGATGCAGCGCGTTCGGGTCCGAAGTCAGTTCCGGCGGCATGAAGCCGAGTTCGACGAACGGTTTGAAGCCATGCTCGAGCAGGCCGTCGTAGATCTGGTCGACGTAGGAGAAGTTGTAGGAAATCTTTCCTTGCGCGTCGCGTTGCACCAGGCCTACGTCGTGGTCGAGGATGCCGTGGAAGCGGATGTAGCCGACGCCGGTGGCTTGGTGTACCGCGTCCAGATCCTTGCGGTAGTCGTCGCGCAGGGCCAGCGAGGCGCGGCCGGAGCCGAGCATCTGCTCCCAGAAATGCGGGAAGGGCGTGGTGCTGGCGCTGGCGTCGACGCGGATCTGCTCGGTGACGGCAGGTGACGCGTGGAGCGTGCCGGCGAGCAGCAGGGCGATGCAAACGGCAATGGCGAAGTGGCGAGCGGATGACATGGCGATGTCCATGCTGTCGCGGCGGAAAGGCCCGCGGGATCGTTGGTGGCTGACCAAGCAGGCACCGAGACGTAGAGTCTCGTCCGAGCCGGCCGCTGCGTCCACTGCTGCGGCAAAGCTCCGAGCGCTCAGTGCTTCGACGCAAGCACCAGGGTTTGCGACTTGCCTGTGGCGATCCGTACCCAGGTTACGGCGCCGAAACGGTCGTGGCCGCTGGCCCAGCCTTCGCCCTGACTGTGTTGCAAGGCATCAAGACTGGCGAAGGACGGTAGCTGCGTGTTGTTGCCGGTGATCGTAGTGGTCGTGTTGCCGTGAATCTTCAGCAGATAGAACTGCAACGCCGGCTTGTAGCTGCCGGTGACTGCGCTGGTCTCGAACTGCACGCCATCGCCATTCTGCTGCACGGACAGAAGCTGGCTGAAATACGCGCCGTGCTCGTAATCGTAAGTTGCGCCGTCATCGTCGTAGTAATCGAAGTGGCTGCGCTGGGCGGCGGGAAACACCTCGACATCGAGTTGGGTTAGCGGCTTCTCACCGACGTAATCCATCGGTGGCTGAGTCGGGATGATCGCGCCGTCGCGGATGAACAGCGGGATGTCGTTCCAATGCGTGTTGTCGATGGCGAGGTGGATGGTCTGACCGCCTTGATGGACCTTGCCGCTGAACCAGTCGGTCCAGCGTCCGGCCGGCAGGTAGACGTCTTTCGAAGTCTGGCCTGGCTCGACCACCGGCGACACCAGCAGCCAGTCGCCGAACAGCCAGCTGTCGACATCGTTGCGCACGTTGGCATCGTGCGGCCAGACGAAGGCGAGCGGTTGTACCAAGCCAATGCCTATGCTGCTTGCGCGGTGCTGGTAGGCGTAAATGTAGGGCAGCAGTGCGTAGCGCAGGCGGATCGCCTTGATTGCCGCCACTTCGGCCGCTGCGCCGTTGTAACCGATCGGCAGTGGGGCGTCAGGCAGCCTGTGCTCCGCGCCGTACACCCATGGCTGGCGCTTTTCGCCCTGCTCACCGTGCACGCGGAAGATCGGCGTGAACGCGCCGAACTCGATCCAGCGCGCATAGTTCTCGTCGGACGGATGGCCCTTGAAACCGCCGCCATCCATGCCCCATTGCATCTCGCCCACGTTGATCGCGCTCAACATGCGCGGCCGTTGCGCGGCCATGCTGGCGAAGCCCGTGTCGATGTCGCCCGACCACAGGCCGTAGGCGTAGCGCTGCGAGCCTAGCCAGAAGTTGCGGTTGATCGACCACACGCGCTGGTTGGAAATCGCGCGCTGGCCGTCGTAGGTGGCACGCTGCATGTTGAGGAACTGAGTGTCGCTCTGAGTGGTGTCGGCCTCGTCGTTCCACCAGCCGACGATGCCGGTGTCGAAGCTGTGCTTGAGCGCATCGTTGAACCACCACACGCGCGCGGCGGACTTGTCGAAGTCGATGTCCTTCACGCTCTTGTGCGAGAAGTAGTCCGGCGATGCCTTCTCGTTGGGCAGCCACAGGTCGTGCGCGGTGGCATAGCGGCCCTCGACGGTGTCCACGTGCACGCGCGGCTTCATGATGCCGGTCATGTGCACACCGAGCTTGTCCATGTTGGCCTTCAGCTGGCCGATGGGGCCGTTGGGGAATTTCTCCGCGTTCCAGCGGAACTCACCCCAGTCCTCGCCCCACGCCTTCCAGTCGAAATCGAAGGTGAAGGCGTCGAGCGGGATGTGTCGTTGACGGTAGTTGGCGATGATGTAGCGGAACTCCGGCTCGTCGATGCCCCACTGGCTGTTGATGAAGCCGTTCGCCCACTTCGGGAACAGTGGCGCGTGGCCGCTGAGGTTCGCCAGATCGCCGAACAGTTGCGGCGGATCGCCGACCATCAAATAGACGTCTGTCTCTGGTTTTGACATGCCGCCGATGTCGATGCGCCCGTCGTGCAGTTTGAAGTCCGCGCCGTCGCTGTCCACCAGCACGCTGTAGCCGGCCGTGCTCCACACGAACGGCGCGCCGGCGTGGCCCTGTTCGCCGGCCTTGGCCACCTGCGCACCGGTGCGCAGCAGTCCGGCGGAGGCGTCGGCGTCCTTGTCGTAGCCGCCGATGCCGTACAGTGCGTCACCCGGCGCGTGGGTCAGCTGCACTTCGCCATGCGCCAGCGCGGCCAGGTCGAGCGTGAGCAGCGGGTGGCGTTGCGCGTCCTGCAGCTCCAGCGTGTTGGTCCGCTTGTGCCAGATCGCGGCGAGGCGGTCGCTGGCTAGGGTGAGCGTGTCGTCGTCATCGTGCACGCGCGCGTTCGCGACGACCGCCGGCTTCGCATGAGGATCGAGCACCAGCGTATGCGTGTCGGTGGCGCCGGCGGGCAGCGCCTGCACGTGCACCACGCCGGGGCCGTCGAGGTGGATCCAGACCTGCTCGTGGTCGAGCTGGAACGTGACGCCGCGGCCATCGACCGACGTGGCCGATGCAGCGGTGTCCGCAGCGTCTCCGGCCGCAGGCATGGCCACTGCGAAGGCAATCGCAGCGAACGTGGCGAGGAAGTGTTGTCGTGTCGTCATTGCAGGACCACGCTGCTGTAGGGCGGCAGCTGCACGCGGCCGTCGTGGAGGGAAGCACCGTGCGTGCTCTGGCGCAGCACGCGGGTGTAGCGCGGCTGGCCGGGCACGTCCAGAGGCATCGATTGCGGCTGGCCGGAAAGGTTGTGGATAACCAGTACCGCGCCATGCGCGTCGGCGCGCTGCCACGCCAGCAGGTGGTCGTTCGCCTCCGGGTAGATGCGGTAGTCGCCGTCGCGCAGTGCGGGGATGGTGCTGCGCCAGTGGATCAACTTCGTGTAGTAGTTGAGCAGCGAATCGGGGTCGGCCTGTTCGGCCGCGACCGACACTGCCGAGCCGTTGCCGGAGGTCGATGCCTCCCACGCGGTGGTGCCCCTGGCGTGCGGATCGCGGTTCCAGCGCATCGGTTCGCGCAGATCCGGATCGGGCTTCTTGCCGCGCATGCCGAGTTCCTCGCCGTAGTAGACGAACGGCTGGCCGGGCAGGGTGAGCAGCAGCGCGGCGGCCATGCGCATGTGCTGCGCATTGCCGTCGAGCTGGCTCATCACGCGCTCCTGATCGTGGTTGGACAGGAACGGCGCATCCACGCCTGACTTGCCGGTGGCCTTGCGATAGGCGGCATCGGTGCGTGCGAGGACGCCACCAAGATCGCCTGCGCGTTCACTCTTCGCGCTGTCGATCAGATGCGTCGCCAGTGGAAAATCGAACACGGCGCTCAGTGGCTTGAACCAGGGTGCGAGTTTTTCCGCGTCGTCCTGGGTAACCTCGCCGACCACGTAGGCATCGGGCCTGACCTCGTCGAGACCGCGGCGGAACTCCGACCCCCAGGTTAGGTTCTTTTTCAGCACGGCTGGATCGCCATCTTGCGACTTGAAGTCGTAATAGATGTGCTGGGCCGCATCGAGACGGAAGCCGTCGACACCCTTCTTCAGCCAGAACTGGCCCAGGCGAACCATCTCTTCGCGTACCGCCGGCGTGTCGTAATCCAGATCCGGCATCGTGCCGGTGAACACGCCGATGTAGTGCTGGCCGCTCGGTGTGGCATGCCACGCAGGTGTGTCAGTGGCGCTGGTGGCATTCAGATCGGTGCCGGGTTTTGCCCAGCTGTACCAGTCGTGATGCGGGTCGGCAGGGTTGCTGGCGGCGAGGAACCACGGATGCTGGTCGCTGGTGTGGTTGATCACCAGGTCGATGATCACCTTGATACCGCGCTTGTGCGCTTCATCCAGCAGGCGCTGGAAATCCTTCATCGTGCCGTATTGCGGGTTGATGCCGTAGTAATCGGTGACGTCGTAGCCGTGGTAGCTCGGCGATGGATTGATCGGCATCAGCCAGATGCCGCTGATACCGAGCGACTTGAGGTAATCGAGTTTCGCGGTGACGCCGTTGAGGTCACCGATGCCGTCGCCATTGGTGTCGTACCAGCTGCGCACGAAGATTTCGTACCAGACATCCGAGCAGGCGATGGATGACTCGCTCGGCGGCGACGTCTTGGTGGCGGTACCGTGGTCAGCGACGGGCGCATGCGGTGATTGCGTCGCGCATCCGGTGGCGAGCAGGGTGGTGCACAGGAGTGGGGCGAGGGCAGCAGGGCGTATCAGGCGTATAAACGGAGACTCCGACAACTTGCGGGTGATCGCGTTGTTCTCGTGTGGCTGATGATGTGCACGGAACGGCATCGATCAATCCTCGGGAGCGCTCTTCATGGCAGGCCGCAGCGCGGCGGGTGCCATTGGTTTTGCATATTTATTCATCCGCACGGTCGTGCGGTTTTCCGCGAAGCAATGCGGGGTGAGCGGCAGGTTTTTAATTGCACAGGCGGAGCGTGGTTACTCCGATCGACAACAGCAGGCGTGGACAGTCGACGTTTTGGGCAGGCTTGTCGAGTCGCGAACGCTATACAAAGGTCAGCCAAAAAAAACCTGCCAGCGTCGCCGCCGGCAGGATGGGGGCGCGTTAGCTCAGAACTTGTAGGTAGCGCCAAGCAGGTAGGTGCGACCCCACTCGATGTACTCGAGTGGGCGATCCTTCGTGCCAGCGTAAGTGCGGTAGGGCGCGTTCGTCAGGTTACTGGCCTGCAACTGCACGCTCAGCCCATGGAGGCTGCTGGCGGGGCCGAAGGTGTAACCGACTTGGGCGTCGAAGATATTTTCACCGACGACGTAGCGCAGCGTGCGGGCGCCGTCGAAGTTGCCAATCTCGCCGATGAAGTCCGAACGCTTGCGCTCGCTGATGCGTGCGTCGAACCCGTTCTTCTCATAGTAGGCGGTCAGGTTGTACACGCGCTTTGACAAGCCGGGCAGGTTGATGGGGCCGTTGCCGACACTGGTGGCGTTCTCCGGCGCCAGGATCTTGATGCTGCTGTCGTTGAAGCTGGCGCTCGCCAGGATCCCGAAGCCGTCAAGCACCGGCGTGAGCAGCTTCAGCGGCAACGATGTGGAGAGTTCGAGGCCTCTCAGCGAGCCACCCTTGCCGTTCATCGGCGAGCTGTACGTGCCGGTCTTCAACGCCGGTGGCGAACCCGGCGGTGGTGTGTAACCAGCCACCTGAGCAGAGAAGTCGTAGTTGTCGCTGGTCTGCGTATAGATGTAGCTGGTCAGCTCCTTGTAGAAGAACGCGGCGGCCACGTAACCGCCGCTGTCGCCAAAGTATTTCTCCCACGAAAGATCGAAGGCGTTGGCGCGCCACGGATCGAGCTTCGGATTGCCACCGCTGGCGCCAGGCTTGCCGGTTGCGCTGTCGACACCGAAGTCCATGGAGGCACGCATATCGTCCATGCGCGGACGTGCCACCTGCTTGGCCAGCGCCACGCGAAGCATCTGCTCTTCGGTCAGCGAGAAGGCGAGATTCAGGCTGGGCAGCACGTCTGTGTAGGCCTTGCCGCTTGAGATCGCCTGGATTTGGCTGCCAACAGGTTGCGTGCCGTTGAACAGGTTGGCGGACGAGGACTGGTCGGCATGCTGCAGCTGGACGCCAATATTGCCCCGGACCGGCACACCCCATGTGGTGTCGATGTTGCCCATGGCGTACGCGGTGGTGATCTTCTCGGACAATGCCCAGGCTTTCGACACCAGGTACGAAGCATCCGAGCTTGGCTGGAAGGTCATGTAGCGCGCGACGACGCCAGGTACGTACCACGACGGGATCCGGCCCACGCCGGCGAAGCCGAGATCGACCAAGCCGTACTGCAGATCGGGAGCGATGGTGGTATCGCCCTGCGCGCCGACATTGATATTCCCTTCGGGTTGCTGCTTGTTCTTTTCGCGGTCGGCGTAGTTGACACCGATTTCGACATTCGGGACCACCGAGCTGATCGAATCCGGCATCGGCACGATGGCGCCGAGCTTGGCGCTCTTCAACTCATCGCTGACCCGCGGCACCTTGCCGTAGCCCGAGCCGTAAATGGTATTGCGCAGGTACAGCTTGCTCGGATCGGAATAATCCAGCCCGGGCGACAGCTGGGAGAAGTTGCTGCTCGAGTAATTCAGGTTCAGCGTGTCCAGCTGCGGAACTGGCTCCAACTGGGTATTGGTTTCCAGCTCGAGTTCGCGACGCTTGGCCTTGGAGTAGCTGAGATCGGCCACGATGCTGACTTGTCCGGCGGTGAATTCGTTCTTCCATCCGGCGGCGTTGATCGTGTCGTGACGGCTGTCGTACATCCCGCGCACCAGCGGATACAGATTGGCCGCCGTGCCGCCAGTGAACGTCCCGTTGCCGTTGATGACGGGGTTGGTGACGTTGATATGGCCATAACCGCCGTTGTAGTCGCCGAGATTGACCTCGAACTGATTAGCCGTGTCTTTCTGCGTGGCCTTGGTGTGGAACAGGTCGAGCGTGCTCGTCCATTGGTCCGAGGGCCGCCATTCCACCGTGGCCATCACGCCGTCGCGCTTGGTGTAGCCGGTGCGGCGTAGGGCCTTGATGCCCTCCGAGTAAAAGGTGCCGGCAGGTACGCCGGGACGCCAGCCAGCACCCACCTGCTCCCACGGTTCGTACAGGCCGACCTGATTTTCCTGGGTCGGCGTCAGGGAGTGCGCGTAGCCGACGGCAATACCCAGCGTGCGGTCAAGAAACTGACCGATATAGCTTGCGTTGAAGCGATTGCCGTTGGCGCTGGCATTGGCTGCCGAACCCAGCGAATTGTGCTGGCCGCGTACACCGACCACAGCCACGTCTTCGTGGTAGTCCAGTGGGCGGACGGTGTGCATGTCCAAGGTGCCCGAGAGTCCTTGGCCGATCAGGCTGGCGTTCGGTGTCTTGTATACCGTAACGCCGCTCATCAGTTCGGACGGATATTGGTCGAACTCCACGCTGCGGTTGTCGCCGGTGCTGACCATCTCGCGGCCGTTGAGCAGCGTGGTGGCGAAGTCTGGCGAGAGGCCTCGCACGCTGATGACCTGCGCCCGACCCGCGACACGCTGCGCCGAAACGCCCGGCAGGCGGGCGATCGATTCGGCGATGCTGACGTCGGGCAGCTTGCCGATGTCTTCGGCGGAGATCGCTTCGACGATCTCGTCAGACGACTGCTTGACCGCGGTCGCGTTCTGGACGCTTTGCGCGAAGCCGCTCACCGTCACTACGCCAAGCTGGGTGGCTTCCTGCTTCTTCTTCGCCTTGGCATCCTTGACGGCCTGGGCATCTTTCGCGGTCTGGCTGGTGTCCTGCGAACTGGCAGGCTGGTCATTCTGCGGCGCGGCCGCGTATACGGCGGAGGTCGCGCAGAAGCCGACCGATGCCAGTGCCAAGGCAAGCACGTTACGTTTGAATATCACCGTTATCCCCTCCCAAAGTTGCGCGTCATTATTTGTAGTGGTTGCAATCACCAGCCCCAACGTTGCGATGGACGGCACGCATGTGTGTGCCGGTAACCCGTCGACGTGGCCGCCATGGTAGGGCCGCCCCCAACAGGCAAACCGTTTCCTGCATACGTATTCATTGTGCTGCTGTGCACCGCAAACGGGTATTCGATCATGTGGCAAATGCCGCTCCGGTTCGATTTTTCGAAGTGCTCTGACGCATTCAAAGTGCGCTGAAAGCCAGCAAGTGCAACATCCGGTGCGACCGAAGCGGTTATTTGTTTGGACGTCCATACGATTTCAGTGCGTTGCATGCTGCAGTGCGATAACGAACTTTCATGAATACGTATGCACTGTCACGGCTGCACCGGCATGCTGCCAGTAAGCTCCCCGACATGCTGCGAAAGCACCGCCTCCGGTGGGTCGCTTCGACTCGAGCAAGAACTTACGGGACATGCGAATGAGTGATGCACCCTGGTGGCGCGGAGCCGTCATCTACCAGATTTACCCGCGCAGCTTCCTGGACACCGACGGCAACGGCGTGGGTGATTTGCCGGGCATCATCGAGCGGCTCGATTATGTGGCCAGCCTCGGTGTCGACGCGATCTGGATTGCGCCATTCTTCAAGTCGCCGATGGCCGACTTCGGTTACGACATTGCCGACTACCGCGATGTCGACCCGCTGTTCGGCACGCTGGCGGATTTCGACCGCCTGCTGGCCAAGGCGCACGGGCTCGGTCTGAAGGTGATGATCGACCAGGTGCTCAGCCACACCTCGATCGAGCATGTCTGGTTCAAGGAAAGTCGCGAGAGTCGCGACAACCCGAAGGCCGACTGGTACGTATGGGCCGATGCGAAGGATGACGGCGGTGCGCCGAACAACTGGTTGTCGCTGTTCGGCGGATCGGCCTGGCAGTGGGAGCCGCGACGCGGGCAGTACTACCTGCACAATTTCCTGACCTCGCAGCCGGACCTGAATTTCCATCATCCCGAGGTGCGCGCGGCGATCCTCGACAGCGTGCGCTTCTGGCTGGACAAGGGCGTGGACGGCGTGCGTCTGGACGCGATCAACTTCTGCTTCCACGATCGCGAGCTGCGCGACAACCCGCCCAAGCCGAAAGAGAAGCGCGTGGGCCGCGGCTTCAGCCCGGACAACCCGTACGCGTTCCAGTACCACTACTACAACAACACGCGACCGGAGAACCTGGCGTTTCTCGGCGAGTTGCGCACCTTGATGGATCGCTATCCGGACGTGGCTGCACTGGGCGAGATTTCGTCGGAGGATTCGCTGGCGACGATGGCCGAATACACCCGCCACGGCCGTCTGCACATGGGCTACAGCTTCGAGCTGCTGACCGATGACTTCAGTGCCGCCCACATCCGTGGCACGGTGCAGGCGCTGGAAGCGCAGATGACCGAAGGCTGGCCGTGCTGGGCAATCTCCAACCACGATGTCGAGCGCGTGCTGACGCGCTGGGGCCGGGGCCAGTCTTCGACACAGCTGGCCAACCTGCTTACCGCGATGGTCTGTTCGCTGCGCGGTTCGGTATGCGTATATCAGGGCGAGGAACTGGGCCTGACCGAGGCCGAGCTGCCGTACGAGTCGCTGCAGGATCCCTACGGCATCGCGTTCTGGCCGCAGTTCAAGGGGCGCGATGGCTGCCGCACGCCGATGCCGTGGAGCGACGACGCGCACGCCGGTTTCAGTCGCGGCATGCCATGGCTGCCGGTGCCGCAGGAGCATCGCGCGTTGGCGGTGTCCCGGCAGGAGGCCGACCCGCATTCGGTATTGAACGGCTTCCGCAGCTTCATGCACTGGCGTCAGTCGCAGCCGGCACTGTGTCGGGGCGACATCGAGTTCATCGACACCAGTGAGCCGGTATTGGCGTTCACCCGCCGTCTTGATGGCCAAACCACCCTGGTCGTGTTCAACCTAGCCGATGCCACTGTCGATATCCGCTTGCCCGCGACGCTCGGCAAGCAGCTTCGATTGGACGGCCACGGTCTGCTGCAGGGGCAGCTTGACGGCAACCAGCTGCAACTGCCCGGCTATGGCGTGTGGTTCGCCAGCGTCGAGTGATGGCGCGGAATCTCGCATGAGCATCGCACTGAGGTGGTTGCTTGGCGCGCTGCTGGTTGTCGCGATGCAGCCGGCGCTGGCCTCGGATATCGCTGCCGAAAGCGCGATCGTGCAACTGCAACTGGATGCGCCCGCGTTCGCGCCGGAGAAGATCAAGGTCACGGTCTATCTGCCGCCCGATTACAGCCACACCGTTCGTCATTATCCCGTGCTGTACGCGAACGATGGCCAGGACATGGTGGCGGTGGGCCTGCAGGCGACGCTGGCGCGACTCTATCGCGAGCATGCGATCGAACCGGTCATCGTGGTGGCGATCGACATGCTGACCGATCGCGCCAGTGGCTATGGTTTGTCCGACCGCACGACCTCGCGCAGTCTCGTCGGTGGCTCGGTAATCGGTCCGATCGGCACGCGTGCGCAAGATTATTCCGCCTGGGTCGCCACCGCGCTGGTGCCATACGTCGACGCGCACTACCGCACGCGCCAGTCCGCGCGCGAACGCACGATGCTGGGCTGGTCGCTGGGTGCGCTGAATGCCTTCAATTTAGGCTGGCAGTATCCGGAGGTGTTCGGCCGGGTCGGCGCCTTCTCGCCTTCGTTCTGGCTGGCGGCAGACCGCACCAGCGCCACAACGGTGCAGCACACGCGGCTGGCGCAGGCGATGGTTGATCGTGGCGGCAAGCGCGTCGGTCTGAAGATGTGGTTTGCGGTGGGTACGGCAGAGGAGACCAAGGATCGCGATAGCGACGGCATCAACGACACCGTCGACGACGCACAGGATCTGCTCGAAGGGTATCGCGAGGCCGGTGGCTTCCATGTCCGTGGCTTGAAGCAGCTCGGCTATTCGATCGACATGGATTACGCGACGCATCCGTCGCGTAGCGCGGATGCATCGCTGTTCCAGCTGCAGGACGGTGTGCACAACCAGGCATCATGGAAGCAGATGTTGCCGCCGTTTCTGCTGTGGGCCTACGGTCGACATTGATTGTTTTTGTTCCTTCCCCTGCTTGTCCCAAAGGGACTTCCTTCGGTCGCAGGGGGAGGTCAGGAGGGGGTTGCTCAGGCTGGCGCAAAGGTCAAGAGCTGACCCCACCCCAACCCTCCCCCTGCGACCGAAGGAAGTCCCTTTGGGACAAGCAGGGGAGGGAGCACGGCGAAGACTACTTCCGTTCGGCCGCCGTCTTGTCGCGAATGCCGCGGAATTCCGAATCCTCGCTCCAGTTCGGCCACGCATCGGAGTTCGCCAACTTGTTGCCGACCATGTAGAGCAGCTGCAGGTCGCGCGCCATGCCGGTGAACGGCCAGTTGGCCTGCCACTCATCGCCGGGCTGGTGATAGCGCTTGGCGGTGTAGTCGTCGTCGGCGGCCTTGCCGGCTTTGAGGCCGCCGTCGATCCAGTCATCCCCTGAGCCGAACGAGATCGCCGGCACGCCGCGTTTGGCGAACGAGAAATGATCGGAGCGGAAGAATCCGCCGGCCTCCGGCTTCGGGTCCGGCGTGTAGGCCATGCCGTAGGTCTTCGCATCGGCGATCAGGTCATCCAGCAAACCGAGCTTGGCGCTGCCGGAGATGGTGAAGTTGCGCGCGGGGCCGTGCGGGTCGAGCGCATCCACGTTCAACACGCCGGCGGTCTTGGCCAGCGGATACAACGGATTCGACGCGTAATACTCGGAGCCGAGCAAGCCCTTTTCCTCGGCGGTGACGTTGAGGAACACCACCGAACGCTCGGGCCGCGGTCCCTGCGCGAAGGCGCGGCCCATTTCGATCAGCGCCGCGGTGCCGGTCGCGTTGTCGACCGCGCCGTTGTAGATGCGGTCGCCCTTCGCATCGGGCTGGCCGACGCCGAGATGATCCCAGTGTGCGCTGTAGATCACCGTCTCGTCCGGGCGCTTGCTGCCTTCGATGCGGCCAACGATGTTGTGCGAGGTGATCACGCTGGTATCGACCTTGAAGCTGGCCGAGAAAGTCTCGCCCTTCAGCGTCACCGGTTTGAACGCGCGCGTCTGCGCCTGCTTCTTCAAGGCGTCGAAATCCAGCCCGGCGTGCTTGAACATCTGCACCGCCAGGTCGCGCTGGATCCAGCCTTCCAGTTCCGGATGCACCGCAGACGGTTTGTCGCGCACGATGTCGAACATGGTGTTGGTATTGGAGTTCTTCACCGTGGCCCAGCCGTATGAGGCCGGCGCGGTTTCATGCACCACCAGCATGCCCAGCGCGCCTTGCCGCGCAGCCTCCTCATACTTATAGGTCCAGCGGCCGTAGTAGGTCATCGCCTTGCCGCCGAAGTCACCCACACCCGTCTCGAAATCCGGATCATTGACCAGCACCACCGCGATCTTGCCGTGCAGGTCGACGCCCTTGAAGTCGTCCCAGTTGCGCTCGGGTGCCTTCACGCCATAACCGACGAACACCAGTGGTGCGTTCGCGATCGCCACCGTGGTCGAGCCGTCCATCGGCGCGCGTATCGCAATCTGTTCACCCTGGCTCAGGGTCTCGCTGTGGCCATCGAGCTGGAGTGTCAACGTTGGCGTGCCGACGATCTGGCTGCGCCGCAGTGGCACCGCCTGGGTCCATGCACGCTTGCCATCCTTCAGATCGCCACCGGGCTGCAAGCCGGCGGCCGTCATCTGCGCCACCATGTAGTCGATGGTTTTCGTCTCGGCCGGCGTGGCCGGGCCACGACCCTCGAACCAATCCGAGGACAACGTCTTGACCTCGGCGGACAGGCGCTCGGTGCTGAAGGTCGGCATGGTGCCGGCGGCCAGCGCGACTGGACACGCGGCTGCGACCAAGGTGGAGAGGAGCAATCGCTTCACGGGCAGTCACCGATCGGGGAAGGAGTGCTCCGATACTAGTGAGCATCCGAGGTCTGGTCTATTCGTCTGGGCCGGCTCGTGTCGTGGCACATGCCGAAACGCCGACGGTTTGGCCGTCCATTTGCCAGCGCCGATCTTGAGTTTGACGCAGTTGTCGGGCGAGGTGTGCGCGTTGGCTTTCCACCTGCCGTCGAGGCGGTCTGCGCGGAGATACAGGGTGATGGCCGAGTGCCGCTATCAGGTCGGTTGGCGCATCGGCCCTCAACCCGCGTCGGGTGCTTCCGTAACCTTGCGTGTCCGCCGGGGCTTTGCCTGCGCCGCGACGATGAGCTGCTGCAGGTAGGCGATGCCTTCTTCCTCGGGGAAGAAGGCGACGACGTCCGCAACGGTCAGCTCGTGCCGCTTGCGCAGCACTAGGAATTCTTCGCGCGCCATCGCCAGACGCTGGGCCGCCACGGCCTTCTTGCCAAGTGGTTTGGACGGTTGCTGCTTTTCAACCTTGCGTTCGAGTTTGGCAAGTTCTTCCTGGAACTGGCGGAAGTCGTATTTCTGGGAGGTCATGGGCTACGCGGGTCATCGTTGGGTGATCCGATTTTCGCACGTCGCTCCGATGCCGCGGAGTGATGGAGAGGGTCCATTTGAAACCGTGACTTTCGGCATGGCTTTCGTCCATAATTGATACGATATATCGTTGCATTCCGGTTACCCCATTCCCTGAAGACACGCTCGCATGAACAAGACGTGGGTCGATGCGCTTGCCAAGACCCGGGGGGCGAGAGGTGAGGTAATGGCGAAAGTTTCGTCGGTTGCCCATGCCCTGTCATCGCATGTGCCGCTTTTCATCGCGCTACCTTTCATCGGGATCATCTCCTGTCTATGGCTTGCCGGCTGCGCCGTAGGCCCCGACTTCAGGAAACCCGCTGCGCCTGATATCGGCGATTACACCGCCCATCCGCTTGCGACCACGGCCAGCAGCGCGAACGTGGCCGGTGGCGAAGCCCAGCGCTTCAACAAGGGCAGCGACATACCTGCCGACTGGTGGACGCTGTTTCATTCCAGACCGCTGAATGCGCTGATTAAACAGTCACTCGCCAGCAATCCCGATCTCAAGGCGGCGCAGGCGGCATTGTCGGTGGCCAGGGAAAATACGCTGGCAGGGCGGGGTGCCTACTACCCCAGCGTCAGCGCAGGGTTTTCGGCCACCCGTCAGCAGGATCCGCCCGGTGCACTCGCGCCGGTACCCAGCAACAACGCCTTTTTGTACAACCTGTTCACTCCACAGGTCAGTGTGTCGTATGCGCCCGACGTGTTCGGGCTGAACCGCCGTACCGTGGAGTCGTTGAAGGCACAGGAACAGGCCGTTCGCTACCAGATGATCGCGGCGCAGATCACGTTGAGCGCGAATGTGGTGGCCGCCGCGGTCCAGCGGGCATCGCTGCAGGCGCAGATCGATGCGACGCGCCGGCTGATCGAGATCAACACGCACATGCTGCAGATCCTGCGCTACCAGATGGCGAAGGGTTACGTCGGTCGGCTGGAGGTCGCCGCGCAGGAATCGCAGCTCGCCCAGGTCACGGCCACGCTGCCAGCTCTGGTCAAGCAGCTGGACCAGCAGAGTCACCTGCTCGCTGTTCTGGCTGGCCAGTTCCCGAGCCAGGCATCGGCTGAAAAATTCGAACTGGCGGATTTGCAGCTGCCGCAGGAGTTGCCACTGAGCCTGCCTTCGCAACTGGTGGCGCAGCGCCCGGATGTGCTGCAGGCCGAGGCGAACATGCATGCTGCCAGTGCGCAGGTCGGTATCGCCACGGCGAACCGGTTGCCGAATATCCAGTTGACCGCGAATGCAGGCAGCACGGCGCTGGCGATCGGCCAGGTGTTCAAGTCAGGCACGGGATTCTGGAGTTTGGGCGCAGATCTGACCGCGCCCATTTTTCAGGGCGGAGCACTGCTGCACCAGCAGCGCGCAGCGAAGGCGGCTTATGTTGAAGCGGCCGAGCAATATCGCAGCACGGTCCTGACCGCCTTTCAGAATGTCGCCGACACACTGACCGCGCTTGAACAGGACGCCGAGGGCCTGAAGGCCGCCGCCGCTGCCGCCAATGCGGCCAAGGTCACTCTGGATCTGTCCCAGCGCCAGTGGAAGGACGGCTATGCCAGTTATCTCTCGCTGCTGAGCGCCGAGCAAGCCGACCAGCAAACACAGATCGCCCTAGTGCAGGCCCAGGCCAATCGTTATGCCGATACGGCCGCGTTGTTTCAGGCGCTGGGCGGTGGCTGGTGGCACCGTGCGGAGCTGGACCAGGCAGATTCAATCCGGAACAAAGATGAAAAATAAATCTCTTTACACGATGCCGGGTGTGGAATGCCGGGGCAGATGGCTGCGCACACTCCTGGCTGCCGGGATGCTGCTGACGCTCGCGCTGGTCCAGGGTTGCTCAAGCAAAACGGACAACGACGCGCAGGCGGCCTCGGCGACGCCCAGGAATGTCAGCTTGACGACCGACCAGCGCAAGAGCATCCACCTCTACACCGTCGCGCCCTCCCAGTTCCGCAAGACGGTCGACAGCACCGGTGCGGTGGACTTCGACAACGAGCAGGCCACCAGCGTGCTGGCACCGTTCTCGGGTCCGGTGTCGCGCCTGCTCGTTTCCCCCGGCCAGAAGGTGAAGAAGGGCGAGCCGCTGGCGGAAGTTGACTCGCCCGATTTTGCCGCGGCCGTCAGCACCTACGTCAAGGCCATCGTCACCGCAAAGAATGCACGTCGGCTTGCCGATGCGGACAAGGACCTGGTTCAGCACAATGGTGTCTCGACGCGTGAAGCAGAGCAGGCTCAGACCGATGCGGCCAATGCCGAGGCAGATCGTGATGCTGCCCGGCAGGCGCTGGTCTCGCTGGATGTGGATCCGCAAATCATCAAGGACATCCAGGCCGGCCGAGCGGTGTCGCGCATCCAGGGCATCATCCGCTCGCCGATCACCGGCACCGTGGCGGAAAAGCTGATTACGCCAGGACAACTGCTGCAGGCGGGCACCACGCCGTGCTTCACGGTGGCCGATCTTTCACGCGTCTGGGTGATGACGCAGATTTCCGCCTCCGAGCTGGCTTCGGTCAGCGTGGGCGACTCCGCGCAGGTGGAGACCGGTACCGCTTCGACCAGCCTTGACGGAACCGTGGACAACATCTCGGCCGTGGTGGATCCCGACACTCGTGCGGTGATCGCGCGAGTAGTCGTCGAAAATCCCCGCGGCCTGCTGAAGAAACAGATGTATGTCCGCGTACGAATCCAGGCCCGTCAACCAAGCAGCGGGCTGCTGGTGCCGGTGTCGGCGATCCTGCGTGATGATGAGAACCTGCCGTTTGTCTATGCCGTCCAGCCTGACGGCAGTTTCGCGCGACAGCATGTGACTTTGGGTTCTCGCACCGGCGACCAGTACGTGATTCCGGAAGGGCTCAAGAGCGGCGACCAGGTCGTGATCGATGGCGCCATCTTCGTCCAGTTCATGCAAAGCCAATGAGCGACCAACTGCCCTCGGCGCCGTCGCGAACGACGTCGCTCATGAACCGGGTCGTGGCCGCTTCGCTGGGCCAGCCCTTTCTCGTCATCCTGATGATGCTGGTATTGATCGGCGCGGGCGCGCGGTCGTTGCAGCGGTTGCCGGTGGATGCCTATCCGGATCTGTCGCCGCCCATCGTCGAGATCATTACCCAGTGGCCTGGGCATACCGCCGAGGAAGTGGAGCGGCTGATCACGGTGCCGATGGAAATCGGCATGACCGGCATTCCGAAGACGGACAACGTCCGCTCGATCTCGCTGTATGGATTGTCCGACGTCGTCATCACGTTCCACGAAGGCGCGGGTGATGACTACACGCGCCAGCAGGTGTTCAACCTGCTGCCTGGTGTCAGCTTGCCGAGCGGAGTGACTCCGTCGGTATCCCCATTGTCCTCGCCATCGGGCCTGATCTACCGATACGTATTGCAAAGTTCCGACCGCTCGCCGATGGAGCTGAAGACGCTCGAGGCCTGGACCATCGAGCCCCAGTACAAGTCGGTTCCCGGTGTGGCGGATGATTCGGGGTTTGGCGGCGGCACCATGCAATATCAGGTGCTGCTCGATCCGGTGAAAGTTGCCGGCGCCGGCCTGTCGGTGCAGCAGGTGGAAGCCTCGCTGACGGCCAACAACAGCAATGCCGGCGGTGGTTTCTATTCGCAGGGTGGCCAGTTCTATTACGTGCGCGGCCTGGGCCGCATGGAAACGCTGGAAGACATCGGCAACGTAGTGCTGGCCGTTCACAACGGCACCCCGATCCTGCTGAAGGATGTCGGTCGCGTGACCATTGGCATCGCGCCACGGCTGGGCGAGTTCGGCTTCGAGAAGCAGAACGATGCGGTGGAGGGCGTCATCCTGTTGCGCAAGGGCGAAAAGACGCAGGACGTCCTGAAGGGTGTCGAGGCGAAGACGAAAGAGCTGAACGAGCAGATCCTGCCCAAGGATGTGAAAGTCGTTCCGTTCTACGACCGCAGCGACCTGATCGCGCTGACCACCAAGGTGGTGGAAGACAACCTGCTGCGCGGCATGGTGCTGGTCGTCGTGATCCTCATCTTCTTCCTCTACGATTTCCGCGCCGGACTGATCGTCGCCACCACCATCCCGCTGGCGCTGCTGTTCGCGTTCATCTGTCTCGATCTCCAGCAAGCCTCGGCCAACCTGCTTTCCATCGGCGCGATCGATTTCGGCATCCTGGTGGATGGCGCGGTGGTGATGGTGGAAAACATCTACCGCCAGATAGCGGAGCGAAAGGGAACCTCGCTCAGCATCAAGGAAGTGATTCTGGACGCGGCTGCAGAAGTGGATCGCCCGCTGTTCTATGCCGTCGCGGTGATCGTGGCCAGCTTCCTGCCGATCTATGTGCTGTCCGGTCCCTCGGGCACGCTGTTCAAGCCGATGGCGGACACCATGGTCTTCGCCCTGGTCGGTTCGCTGATCGTCACCCTGGTCTTGCTGCCGGTGTTGTGCGCGCACTTCATGCGCAATGGCGTGCGTGAACGGCGCAATGCCGTGTTCGAGGCGATCAAGTCGGTTTACACCAAGGGTCTCGATGCCTGCCTGGCCCGCCCTTGGTGGACGACGGGTGCCGCGACCATCGTGCTGGCGGTTTCGCTGCTGCTGATCCCTTTCATCGGCGGCGAGTTCATGCCGCAGCTGGATGAAGGCGCATTGTGGGTGCGTGCCACGATGCCCTACACGATCTCGTACGACGAGTCGGCCAAGATCACGCCACAGATCAGGGACATTCTGCGCTCCTTTCCCGAAGTCACCACGGTTGCCTCCGAACTGGGTCGGCCCGATGACGGCACCGATTCGACCGGTTTCTTCAACGTCGAGTTCTACGTCGGCCTGAAACCCTACTCGGAATGGACGGGCCGCTATCGCACCAAGGCTGCGCTGACCCAGGCGATCAACCAGAAGCTGCAGTCGTTTCCCGGCATCATCTTCAACTACACCCAGCCGGCGGAGGATGCGGTGGATGAGGCGGAGTCGGGCCTGAAGAGCGCGCTGGCGGTCAAGGTGTTCGGCCCGAATCTGGATACGCTGCAGCAGAAGGGCAAGGCGATCAAGCAGATCCTGGAGAAGGTGCGCGGCATCCACGATGTCACCCTGGTGAAGGAGCTTGGCCAGCCCAGCCTGACCATCAAGATCAATCGCGCGGCGATTGCCCGCTACGGCGTGAACGTCGACGACATCAATGCGCTGATAACCACCGCCATCGGCGGCGACGTGGCCACCCAGGTGGTGCAGCAGGAAAAGCAGTTTGATCTCGTGGTCCGCCTCGATCGTCCCTACCGGGATACCCCCGAGGAAATCGGCAATATTCCGGTAGCCACGCCCGGCGGGCAACAGATTCCACTCAAGGAGTTCGCGGACATCCAGGTGACCAACGGTGCCTCGTTCATCTACCGCCAGAACAATTCACGCTACATCGGCGTGCAGTTCTCGGTGGAAGGGCGCGATCTGGCTGGCGCGGTGGAAGATGGCATCCAGCAAGTCAACAAGAAGGTGGTCATGCCGCAGGGCTACCACCTGGACTGGGGTGGGGAATACACCGAGTACACGGCATCGCGCGCGCAGCTCAATGTCATTCTGCCGCTGACCCTGGCGCTGATTTTTCTGCTGCTGTTCACGCTGTACAGCAACTTCAAGTTCCCGCTGATCACCGTACTCGGCGTACTGTTGTCGGCTCCGGTCGGCGGCATCGTGGCGCTGTGGCTCACCGGCACACCGTTCTCGGTTTCGTCCGGCATCGGCTTCCTGGCCCTGTTTGGCGTCTCGGTGCAGACGGCCGTCGTGTACATCTCTTACGTCAACGAACTCCGGCGCAGCGGCACCGATATCACCGAGGCCATTCGTGAAGGTGCGATCCTGCGGTTGCGCCCGATCATGATGACCGCGCTGGTGGCAGCGCTGGGACTGTTGCCGGCGGCACTGTCCACTGGCGTCGGCACCGATACCCAGCGGCCGTTTGCCCTGGTCATCGTCAGCGGCCTGTTCACGCGCCTGCTGATCAGCATCTTCCTGATGCCGGCGCTGTATGCACTGGTGGCGCGACCGGATGACCGTTTGGAAGTATGAGGCGGCGTTGCTTGCTGGGCTGGATCATCGTTTCAAATTATCGATGGATGTTGCGAATAGCGCCGCCGCCACCGAAATTGTCAGTTCCGGCGGCAGGTTGGCCGGATCCGTCATTTGTGCGGCTCCAGGGCCGGCCCAGGTTTTGGGCGGCCTCTCTGCATGTGGGTTGGCGACCATCGGGAGCATTGCAGAGAAGGCGCCGGTATAGGACTATCAGGCGGGGAAGTTCTTTTCGGGGCGGTCCGCTCCGTGTGTGGGTTCGCAGTTTCGGCGCGATTTCACAGGCATGATCACGAAGGGGTATGACCCCCAATCGTTCTTGCCGAAAGATGTCTGGTCATCGAGGGGCACCGGATGAGTCATGGAATACGATGGAGCGTATGGCTGCGGCATGGCGCGGTAGCCCTGTGCTATGCGCTCGGATATGCGCTGCTGCGACAAGTGTCGTGGTCGCACTGGGTGCTGTTCACCGGCTACCGCCTGTCCGTGCTGTTGCTGGTGCCTTACCGTTATTGGCCGGCACTGGTGATCGGCGAAATTGGCCCATTGGCGTATGTCAGCCTCTCGTGCCTTGAGAGCTTTGGCTGGGTCTGGTCCAGCCTCATGCTGGTGCCTCCCATCGCCCTTGCGATGCCGGTGGTCAAGGCATGCCGCGACCGCTTGAGCATGATCCCTGCTCGTGGTCCGGTGCGCATGGGTGCCGTGCTGATATGCACGTTGGTGATTTCTGGGCTTTGGTCCCTTATGAACCTGGCTGCACTCTCGGTGGTCAAAACTCCCTCCAATTATCCGCCGATCGACTACGGCGTTGCTGCAGCACAGTATTTCATTGGCAACTACTTGGGCATTCTGACGCTGGTGCCCCTCGTGCTGATGGTGTGGGAGGGCAGGGCAAAGCGGGCCGCGTCGTGGCGTGTGACCATCGAGAATGCATTGCGCGGTCGTCTGGCGATCGAGTCAGTGGCGTTCGTGCTGCCGGCGTTGGCGCTGCTCGTATGGATCGGGCTGGAGGCGTCGAGTGTGGGGTCGCGACAGGTCGCACAGATGCTGATGTTTTTACCGGTGATCTGGCTTGCTCTGCGCCACGGTTGGCATGGCGCTGCAGTCGGCGGCGCGGTCGCGAGCATCGCCGTGGTAGTGACGATGCCTGAACTGCGTGATACGTCGACTCTGCAGGCTGAGGTTTTTGTGGCCTTTGCCACTACGTCGATGTTGCTGTTTGGAAGCCGGATTGCACAGCTGCATCAGCAGAAAGGGCACGGAGGCGAACCCGCCGAAAAATCCCTCGATCTGGCTCGCCGTATCCAGGCGCAGTGCGAGGCGCAGTTGCGCCAGACCTCGTTGGGGATCGAGTTGATCAGTGAAACTGTGCATGCAACCGAAGAGATGATGTTCGAACGCCTGCGACAGTTTCGGCCGCAGGTGGATTCACGCGAGCTTCGGCGCCGCACCACGGTCACCCGGGAACAGTTGTTCCAGTTGGCAGACGGCCTGAATCCAGTGACTTTGCGTGAGCAAGGCCTGGCCGCCGCACTGCGTCATGGTGGCATTGCCCGAGCCCTCAACAGCCATCGCATCGGTTATTGGTGCCGGGCGCGGGGTGGTGTGGACCAGTTGTCCCACCCCATGCAACTCGCACTTCACCGCCTGGTATGCGAGGTGGTCACTCACCTGTGCGCCGCCCACAGCGTGGGCGATCTCACGGTTCACCTGCGCAGCGGTCAGCACGCCGGGCGGCGTTGGGCTGTCGTCCGGATCGATGCACTCTTTTCGGCGGATTCGGGATTGCTGGTGCGTGGTGGCCCCTTGCTCCACCGCTTGGCCGCCACCGGCTTGGGCATGGATGCCATCAGGGATCGTGCCGCGCTCTATGAAGGCACGATCAAGGTGCACACCACCGCACATGGCGAATGCATCAGCATGATGGTCTACGACGACGAGGCCGATTCGCTGGAGCAGGTGGTGCTGGTCGAACGCACCACCCCGGAGATCTTCAGTTTCAGTTGACGTGCGTGCTGCACTCGACCGGATCGGTGCAAGGTGCCGCTGCTGCCTGGAACATCACTGCGCCATTGCTTTGTGGTGTGGCCGTGACCTGCACCGAATCGTCCTGATAGACCGTGGCGCCTGTCGTCGGCGCCGGACTGGAGGAGTCACCCTGCGGCGTTTGAAGATTCTTCGCGCTGCTGCCCATCGGCAATGGCAGGAACACGCCGTTCGCTGTGGCCACGGCTACCAGGACATTGCCCGAGTAGTCGTTGACCTGGATGTACTTCACGCCTGACTTGACCCAGGTGTAGACGTGGTAACCAGGCATGCTGCTCACGTCCTGCGTATCGGTGGGCCATGCACTGCCAAGCCCCGCGCTGGGTTGCTGCTGCGCGAGGGCAGGGCCGGCGAATGCAGCGGCCATCAGCCCCACGAGCAACGCCGATCGAACGGCAAATCCTTTCCGACTCATACGCATATCCCCCTACGTTTTTGGTGGTTGAGGGCCGAATGTAGCACCGTTGGTCGCGGGTAAAACGTGTCGCATGCCATGGCGCCGATTCACCATGCTGGATGAATCGTCGGAACGGAGTGGACTCTGAGGATGTCGATAGTCCAGTCATGCCATGTTTTTAGGCCGCTTCGCAAACGAAAAAGCCCACTCGCGAAAGTGGGCTCAGACGATGCTGTACATGGTGGCCGAGGACGGAATCGAACCGCCGACACGGGGATTTTCAATCCCCTGCTCTACCAACTGAGCTACTCGGCCGGAAACCTTGCTTCCACGGGACAACCGCGAGGGTTGCCGATGTTGCGTGGAGCCGCGCATTAGACCGAATACGCGGCGTTTCGTCAAGACTCGGCGTCGGGGGCGGTGAAGCCGGAGGCCTTGGCGAAGTCGCCGCCGAACAGGAATTTCTCCATCTCCTCGGCGAGGTATTTGCGTGCTTTCGGGTCGAGCGGATTGAGCCGGTATTCGTTGATCAGCGTGGTCTGGTGGGCCAGCCACTGCTGCCACGCGGGCTTGGAGATCTCTGCGTAGATGCGCTGACCGAGCGGGCCGGGCCAGGGGGCGAAGTCGAGGCCTTCGGCGTCGATGCCGAGCTTGGCGCAATGGATGGTGCGGCTCATGGTCTGGTTCCTTGTCGGCCGTGTTGGTCGTTCACTGCCGGGGTGAAGTGCGGAGCTTGCGACGTGGGCTCAGCCGGCGTCGTTGATTTGCAGCAGTAGCGTGCGCACGGGCGCAGGCAGGCCAAGTGCGCTGAGTTCGTTAGCACTGCACCAGCGCAGTTGCGGATTATCGGCGATGCCGCGCTGTGCTGTCGCGCGATCGAACAGCAGTGGCTCAATGTTCAGCCGATAGTGGCTGAACACGTGGGTGAACGGGGCGAGGGTTTGCACGTCGTCGATCTGCGCATGCTGTTGCGCTATGCGCCAGGCACCATCGGGATCGGTCGCTTCGGGCAAGCTCCACAGGCCTGACCACACGCCCTGCGGGCCACGCCGTTCCAGCAGCACACGGCCCAGGCTGTCGCGCAGAATCAGCATCACGGTGGCGCGGGTGGGAAGGGTTTTTCCGGGCTTGCGGCTGGGTAGCAGCGTGGTGAGATCGTCGCGGTACGCGATGCAGTCGCTGGTCAGCGGACAGTCCTCACAGCGCGGGCGCGAGCGCACGCAGAGGGTGGCGCCGAGATCCATGATCGCCTGGGTGTAGTCGGCAACCCGGGCGGTCGGTGTGTGCGCTTCGGCATGCTGCCACAGCTGCTTTCCCACGGCGCTTTCGCCCGGATGGCCGTGGATGCCGTGATAGCGGGTGAGCACGCGCTTGACGTTGCCATCGAGGATCGCGAAACGCAGTCCATGCGCCTGCGCCAGGATGGCCCCGGCGGTAGAGCGGCCGATACCGGGCAAGGCGCACAGCGCATCGAAATCGCGTGGCAGTTCGCCGCCATGTTGCGCCATGCAAATCTGCGCGGCGCGATGCAGGAAGCGCGCGCGACGGTAGTAGCCGAGGCCTGACCACAGCGCCAGCACGGTGTCTTCGTCGGCAGCGGCGAGATCACGCAGCGTCGGCAGCGCGTTGATGAAACGCTCGAAGTAACCGATGACGGTGGCGACCTGGGTCTGCTGCAGCATCACTTCGGACAGCCACACACGGTAGGCATCACGTGGGTGTTGCCACGGCAGATCCTTGCGGCCGTGCTGATCGAACCAGCGCAGCAGGCGGGCGGCAACGGTTGCGCTCATGGCTTCTTGCTGATGGCGGATTTCGCCGGTGTCGCGGCGGTGCTGACGGCCGCAGGGACGCTGTCGCCGGTCTGTACGGTAAGCCCTTCGATGCTGATGCCGCCGGTTTCGATCTTCGCGATTTCAGCATGGCCATTTATCGGCGGCACACTCAATTGCGGTGCCTGTTCGTCGCCGAGTTGGCTCCACCAATGCGCCAGCGCCAGCGGCGGCAGGCGCAGGTCGGCGTGGTTGTCGGGGCCGTCGAGTTTCAGTGCGAGCAGCAGCGGGTTGTTCTGGTCGGCCGGAGTCAGCCCGAGCGCAATGTCGTATTGACCGGCATCGGCCTGGTCAAGCTTGCCGGTGAGGCTGGCAGCGGCATCGGCGGCGCCATGCCAGTGTGCGTTGCCGGTGAGCGCGAGCGTCATCGCGCTGCCTTGCGACAGGTGCAGGGTGATGTTGTCCAGTTGCAGCGTATTGCCTTCGATTCGCGGCGTGGCAGACAGCCGCAATTGCACTGGCGTGTTCGCCGCGGTAGTGGCGGACAGGCTGAGCGGAAACGGCTGGCCCGAGATCAGGCTGCCGGCTTCCAGCGCGACGTTGTCGAGCAGCAGCTCATTGCCGCGCACCACGCTGCCATGGTTGATGCTGATGCCGGTGTCGATGCGTGGAATGTTCGGTGGCGCACCTGCCGGCTGCGCGGGCAGGGCGGCCAGCCACTCCTGCAGTGCGTCCAGATCGACTCGCGGCGAATCGATCTGCAGTTGCGAGATCACCGTGGGGCCGCCGAACAGCGTACGCCAGGGCAGCGCCAGTCGGCCGCGGGCAGCCAGCAGGATCGGGACGTTGGCACCTTCTGCATTGAGCGTGATGCCGTCGAGATCCAGCGCCGGGCGCGGAAACAGGGTCGGGCTGGCTGGGCTGGCCAGGTTCAATTCCAGTCCGGCGGCATGTGCCTGGGTCTGCAGCATGCGGGTGAAGCGATCCGGTTGCAGCACCAGATAGACCGCGATCAGCGCGACGAGTACCAGCGTCAGCACGAGGCCGCCAAGCACCAGCAGGATCAGCCGCAGTCGGTGCGACATCGCTCAGCCTCGCCAGCGTGGATCAGTCATGCCCATGCCCGTCGCCAAGGCTGGCTGGCAGCAGGCCGTCGACAAACGCCTCGGCCTCGAATACGCGCAGGTCGGTGGCGGTCTCGCCGAGGCCGACGTAGCGAATCGGCAGGCCGAACTCGCGTGCCAGCGCAAACACCACGCCGCCCTTGGCGGTGCCGTCGAGCTTGGTCACGACCAGGCCGGTGACGCCGACGATCTGGCGGAACTGGCGTACTTGGTTGACCGCGTTCTGGCCGGTAGTGCCGTCGATCACCATCAGCACTTCGTGCGGCGCAGCGTCGTCGATTTTCTTCAGCACGCGGGCGATCTTGCCCAGTTCGTCCATCAGGCCGCCTTGGGTGTGCAGGCGCCCGGCGGTGTCGGCGATCAGCACGTCGGTGCCGCGCGAACGCGCGGCCTGCAATGCGTCGAAAATCACGCTGGCGGCGTCGGCATCCTGACCCTGCGAGATCACCGGCACCTGGTTGCGTTCGCCCCAGGTCTTCAGTTGTTCGACGGCGGCGGCACGGAAGGTGTCGCCAGCGGCCAGCATCACCGCGCGTTTCTCATCGCGCCAGCGGCGCGCCAGTTTGCCGATGGTGGTGGTCTTGCCGGCGCCGTTGATGCCGACGACGAGCACCACGTACGGCTGTTTGCCGCGCACGTCCAGCGGTTGTTCGACCGGCTTCAGCAGCGCGACCAGCGCCTGGCGCAAGGCGGCCAGCAAGGCGGGCGCATCGGCGAACTCGCGCTTGTGCATGCGCTTGCGCAGACCTTCCACGAGCTCACTGCTGGCTTCGACGCCTACGTCGGCGGTGATCAGCGTGGTTTCCAGCTCGTCGAGCAGATCGTCGTCGAGCTTGGGATGACGCACGAACAGCGAGCTGAGGCCGCGCGCGAAGGCATTGCCGGACAGCCGTTCGCGCCAGCTGCGCTTGGTCGGTGTTGGAGCCTCTGCGGTGGCTGCGGGTTCGATGGCCGGCGCGGCGAAGCGTTCGGCCTCGGGCTGCGTTTCGGCGGGCGCGGGGACTTCCGCCAGTGCCTCGTGCAACAGCGGATCACCGCTTTCCGGCGCGACGGCGTCGGCGGGCTTCTCGCTGGTGGGCTGCGCCGGCCCCGTTTCGGTGGGCTTCTTCTTCCAGAACTTGAGCATTGCGGCCGTGATTCAAAGACAATGGGCGGCATGCTAACACTCCAACCTGTACTGGCCGCTGAGGGCGCGGCGCCATGAACGGCGGGCGGAAGGCCGGGCCGGGGCGGATCCGCATCATCGGCGGCAGCCTGCGTAACTCACGGCTCGACGTGCCGGATCTGCCGGGCCTGCGGCCTACCGCCGAACGGGTGCGCGAGACGCTGTTCAACTGGCTGGCGCCGATAGTCGAGGGTGCGCGTTGCCTGGACCTGTGCGCCGGCACCGGCGCGCTGGGCATCGAGGCACTGTCGCGTGGAGCGGCCAGCGTGCAGTTCGTCGAGCGCGACGCGCGTGCGGCGCAGGTGCTGCGCGACAACCTGGCGCGGCTCAAGGCCACGGCTGGCCAGGTGGCCGTACTCGATGCGGGGCTGTTTCTGCGCGGTGTGCCGCAGGCGCAGGACCTGGTCTTTCTCGATCCGCCGTTTGCGCTGGAGCTGTGGTCGGCGCTGGCCCAGCAGCTGGAGCAGGGCGGCTGGCTGGCCGCGCAGGCCTGGGTTTATGTGGAGTCGCCGCGCGCCATGGCACCGACACTGCCACCGAACTGGCAGCTGTACCGCGAAGGGCATGCCGGCGAGGTGCGTTTTGCGCTCTATCGGCGCGCGCTTCCGTTAAGCTAGGGGCCAATTCCGCTGCCGCTTTCGTCTCGTGAGAAAACCTTTGGGCAATCCGCGCCTGGCCATCTATCCAGGCACCTTCGATCCGATCACCAACGGTCACACCGACCTGGTGACGCGCGCGGCACCGCTGTTCGACCGGGTGATCGTGGCGGTGGCCGACAGCTCCAGTAAGGGGCCGGGTTTCAGCATCGACGAGCGGATCACACTGGCGCGGCTGGCGCTGGCCGACTTGCCGAACGTGGAAGTGCGCGGCTTCGATTGCCTGCTGGCCACCTTCACCGAGGAAGTCGGTGCCGGCGTGATTATCCGCGGCCTGCGTGCGGTGTCGGATTTCGAATACGAATTCCAGCTGGCCAGCATGAACCGGCATCTGATTCCGCAGGCGGAAACGCTGTTTCTGACGCCGGCGGAGCAATACAGTTTCATTTCCTCGTCGCTGGTGCGCGAGATCGGCCGCCTCGGCGGGGATATTTCCGGTTTCGTGCATCCGGCGGTACAACAGGCCATGCGGCAGCGCTGGCACAAGGGCCGGACCGGCTCCAACAAGCAACCCGAAACAGAAGGTGATAACCATGCGTAAGTTCGCTCTCATCGCTGCCATCGCACTGACCGCCACTTTGGCCCTGAGCGCCTGCGGCAAGCACGGAGATGACCAGCAGGCCGGCCAGCAGCAGGCACAGCAGGCGCCCAAGCCGACCGATCCGAATGATTCCAAGGCGTGGAACAGCTACCTCGGTCAGATCGTGCAGAAGAACATGCAGGGCATGAGCGCCAGCCAGCCGTATGCCTACATGGTGACGGCCGGCACGACCGACGATGCCAAGGCGCAGAACGACCGCCAGTTGCAGAGCGTGCAGGACACCGTGGCGCGCGGCGTCCTGCCGGGCAACCTGCTGGCCTTCGGTGGCCCGGTTTCCGCGACGACGGCCGACCTGGTCATCGCCGCGTTCAAGGATGCCAAGCCCGGTTCGTTCAAGGACGTGATCGTCCTGTTCATCGGCGACCAGGCTGACGAGCAGCGCGTCACCGATGCGCTGAAGCCGACCGGTGCCACGATCCGCTTCGTCGTCATGTAATGAAGTGACCGCGCCGGCCAAGCCGGCGAGGTGTTGCATCGTCGCCCTCGTTGCCACGGCGCGAGGGCGATGTGTGGGGCCGGTCGCTGTGAGATCGCCAGCGCGCCGGTACGCCCTCCCCAAGCGTCACTCCCCAGCATGTAGTATCGACTGCCATGTCCCTGAAAATCCTCGATACCTGCGTCAATTGCGACGTCTGTGAACCGGCTTGCCCGAACAAGGCGATCTCGCTGGGCGAGGAGTTTTACGTGATCGATCCGGCGTTGTGTACCGAGTGCGTTGGTCATCATGACGAACCGCAGTGCGTGGTGGTGTGCCCGGTCGAATGCATCATCAGCGATCCCGAACATGTCGAGTCGCCCGCGCAGCTCGATCTCAAATACCGCCATCTGATGGCGCAGGAGTCCGCCACATGAACTTTCCCCTGAACTGGCGGGTGCTGTCGCTGAGCCTGTTGCTGGTTGGTGGTACGGCACTCGCGGCCGACGGCACGCCGAAGGCTGCCGCGACGGCTCATTCCGCCTCGATGCAGCAGCGCCCGGGTCATGCGGCAATCGCCAGCGCAAATTTCCTCGCCACCAATGCCGGCCTCGAAGTGCTGGCCAAGGGCGGCAACGCATTCGACGCGGCCATCGCGGTCGCTTCCACGCTGTCAGTGGTGGAGCCGGAGAGCTCCGGCATCGGCGGCGGCTTCATGGCCGTGCTGCATCGGGCGAAGGATGGTCATGATGTTTTCATCGACGCCCGCGAAGCCGCACCTGCGGCGGTCAATCGCAAGGATTATATCAACCCCGACGGCAGCCCGAATCGTGATGCCGCGCTGAAGGGCCCGCTCTCGGCCGGCATTCCGGGCGAGCCGGCTGGCCTGGTGCTGATCGCGAAGCGCTACGGTCGACTGCCGTTGCAACAGTCACTGGCGCCGGCGATCCGCATCGCCCGCGACGGTTTTCAGCCGGATGCACGCCTGCGTGGCTCGATCGCCGCGGAACAGAAGACCCTGGAGCGCTGGCCGGCGTCGGTAGCGAAGTACCTGCCGAACGGCAAGCCGCCCGCCGAGGGTGTGATCTGGCGCGATCCGGATCAGGCGCGCACCTGGGAGCTGATTGCCGCACACGGCGACGACGGTTTCTATCATGGCGAGACTGCACAGAAGCTGGTTGCCGCCGTGCGTGCGGCCGGCGGCAACTGGACGCTGGCTGATCTGGCCAGCTATCAGGCCAAGGAGCGCACGCCGATCACCGTGAACTATCACGGCTACCGCATCGTTACCGCGCCACCACCGTCGTCCGGTGGTGTGGCGATCGCCGAGATCCTCAACATCCTGTCCGGCATCGACCTGACGAAGATGGATCAGGCGCAGCGGGTGCATTACATCGTCGAGGCGATGCGCCGCGCGTTCCGCGACCACAACGATTATCTGGGCGACCCGGATTTCGTGAAGATGCCGCTGGACATGCTGCTGTCGCCGTTCTACGCCGACGGCCTGCGCCAGGGCATCCTGCCGGACAAGGCCACGCCATCATCGATGCTGCCGCGCGCCGAGGCGCCAGAGCCGGGCATGCACACCACCCATTTCTCGATCATCGACGCCGACGGCAACATGGCGGCAGTGACCTCGACGGTGAACTACACGATGGGTTCCACCTTCGTCGCCGAGGGCACCGGCGTACTGCTGAACGACGAGATGGACGACTTTGCGTTGGTGCCGAACAAGCCGAACGTCTACGGCCTGCTCGGCAGCGCGGCGAATGCGCCGGAGCCGGGCAAGCGCATGCTGTCGTCGATGTCGCCGAGCATCGTGATCGGTGCCGACCGCACCGCGGTGATCGGCTCGCCCGGTGGTTCGACCATCATCACCCAGGTGCTCGAAGGCATCCTGCACTTCATCGACGGCGAGAGCGCACAGCAGATCGCCGCGCACAAGCGCTTCCACCATCAGTACCTGCCGGACGAGGTGATGGTTGAGGACGGTACGTTCGATCCGGCGACCAGCGAGGCGCTGACGAAAATGGGTTACACGCTGAAGCAGCGCGAGTCGTGGGGCTTCATGAACGTGGTGACCTGGGATCGCAAGACCAACAAGCTCGATGCGGCCAGCGATCCGCGCCGACCGTCGGGTCTGGGCAAGGTGCAGTAAGGTCAGACCATGGAACTGTTCTCCCTCCTCGGCAATTCGCAGCAGCTTGATGGCGGCGCGATGTTCGGCAACGCGCCGAAAGCGTTGTGGTCGCGCTGGATCAAGCCGGACGATGAGAACCGTATCCCGCTGGCCTGCCGCTGCCTGCTGGTGAAGAACCTTGGCGGCCGCAACGTGTTGTTCGAGACCGGCATCGGCGCGTTCTTCGAGCCGGCGCTGCGCGAGCGTTATGGCGTGGTCGAGTCGCAGCATGTGCTGCTGGAGTCGCTGGCCGAAGTCGGTCTGTCGCACGAAGACATCGACGTGGTGGTGTTGTCGCACCTGCATTTCGATCATGCCGGCGGTTTGCTGGCGGCGTGGGAGGAAGGTCAACCATTGCGCCTGTTGTTTCCGAACGCGCACTTCGTGGTCGGTGCCGAGCATTGGCGTCGGGCACTGAAACCGCATCCGCGCGATCGCGCCTCGTTCGTGCCCGAACTGCAGCCGCTGCTGCAAGCCAGCGGCCGGCTGGAGCTGGTCGAAGGCGAGTATTCGCAGACGCTGGGCAAGTCGGTGCGCTTCAGCTTTTCAGACGGCCATACACCGGGCCTGATGCTGGCCGAAGTTGGCGGTGTGGTGTTCAGTGCCGATCTGATCCCCGGCCGGTTCTGGGTGCATCTGCCGATCACCATGGGTTACGACCGCTGGCCGGAGAAGCTGATCGACGAGAAGAAGGTGTTTCTGGAGGACAAGCTGGCGCGCGATGTGCGGCTTTTCTTCACCCACGATCATGACTGTGCGCTGGCGCGGGTGACCCGCGACGAGCGCGGCCGTTTCGGTACGGCCGATGAGCAGGGCGGACTGCATGGCGCATCACTGCAATTATCGGCTGGAGTGAGCTGATGAATTTGCGCAAGGGACTGTCCTTGCACGGGCTGCTGCTGAATATAGCCGGCGCCTTGCTGGTGCTGGCCGGCATCGGGTTGGTGGCGATGACGGCGCGTGGCCTGCTCAACTATCGCGCAGCGGCCAGTCGGCATGGTGGCGAGATGATCGATCTCGACGCGAATGCCCAGCCACAGGCGGGCCAGCACGGCTACATGGCACGCATTGTCGGAACGCCGAACGTGGTGGAAGCGCCGCATGACCCGGAGTTCAACCTGCAGGTGAACACGCCAGTGCTGGTGCGTCACGTGGAGATGTTCCAGTGGCGCGAGATACGTATCGGCGACAGTGTCCATTACGAGCTGGACTGGGTCGATCGGCCACTGGATTCCAGCCACTTCGAGGACCCGCGCGGCCACGCGAATCCCGTCAGCTTCCCGATCAGTGGCAAGCAGTTCGATGCCGGTCTGGTGCAGTTGGGCGGATTCAAGCTGGGGCCGGTGATGTTGCACGCGCTGCCCGGTTCGGAGCAGATCGCGCCGGATCCGAAATCATTGCCGGAAAATCTCGCGGCGAGTTTCACTCTTTACCAGGACTATCTGGTGACCAGCGCGCATCCGGGCGATCCGCGGCTGGGCGATCTGCGAGTGAGCTGGGATGAAGTTCCGTTGCAGCAGTTGACCATTGTCGGGCGGATAAGCGGCGACCGGATCGTGGCTGCAGCCGAGGCCGCCGACGGCAAGGGTTATTACGTGCAGCTGGGTGACGTGCCGTTGCTCGACATGTTTCCGGATCTGCCGGTGCCGCCGGAGTTCGTACTGATCCGGCAGATACTGGCCGTGCTGCTGGCCGCGCTGGGCGCGCTCCTGTTGCTGGTGGCACAGCGCGACCAGCGTGACGTGCTGCTGGCGCTGGGTCTGGGTGCCATGGTCGTGGGTGCCGTGGCCAGCATGCTGTGGCTGGGTGGTGACACGCGCATGCTGTGTGGCTGGCTGACGGTCACGTTGCTCGGTCTCGGCATCGCGATCTGGCGCTTGCGCCGCGGCTCCATACGACCGAAGCAATCCTGATTCGGTCGGCGGCATTCAACGTTCAGACGGCGGTGTGTGCAGTCTGGTGCAGGTTGGTGTGTTCGATGAACCACAGCCCGGCGAACAGTTTCGGGTCGATCGAATAGCCTTCGGCCGCGCGTGCGAACAGCCACGCGCCGGCTTCGCGGCGTGGTACCTCATGCACCACGATGTTCTCGGTCTCGTCGCCGCCGCCGGGCCCCACTTTTTCCAGCTCCCACGCGCGCGCAAAGGTGATCATCTCGGTGCTCATGCCGGACGATGACGGGCCGCAATGGACGAATTCCACTCGTGCGCAGCGGTAGCCGGTTTCCTCTTCCAGTTCGCGCTGCGCGGCGAGCAACGCGCTCTCGTCGGCCTGGTCGACCTCGTCGCCGACCAGACCGGCCGGCATCTCGATGGTGTTCTGCAGGATCGACACGCGGTACTGCTCGACGAACAGTACGTTGTCGTCCGGCGTCACCGCCAGGATGATCACCGCGCCGCCGGGATTGTTGCGCTCGGCGTATTCCCAGCGGCCGCGCTTGCGCAGGCTCAGCCAGCGGCCTTCGTAGAGGGTTTCCACCGGGGCGCTGGCGTCGGCGGGAATGCGGTTGGCATCGTTCATCAGTGATCGCGTGTCGAGAAAAACCAGCGGCCATGTTGAACTGTCCGGTCGATAGCGACAACCGGGGGAGTGGAATGATCCGGTCTGTGAGGTTCAGCGCAGCAGCGCGCGCAGGCGACTGCGGGTGAACGCGCCGAAGCGCAGCTGCTCGCAAAGGCTGTCGAGCTGATCGGGCTGCTGGCGTCGGCGCAGCAGCACTTCGATCGTGCTGGCGCCGGGAGCGTCCAGCGCGATGCGGGTAAGCCGTCGATACAGCCGCGCCTGTTCGGCATGCTCGCGCAGTTTCGCGGCGCAGGTCGCGGCGCCACGCAGACGCAGGAACGCCACCTCGTCGATGCGGTCGAGCAGGATGTCGAGGCTGCCGAAGTGGCTGAGCAGGGCGGCGGCGGTCTTCGCACCGATGCCGGGCACGCCGGGAATGTTGTCCACCGCGTCGCCGCACAGTGCGAGATAGTCGGCGACCTGATGCGGATGCACACCGAGCTTCTCGTGCACGCCGGCCGGCCCCCAGCGCTGGCTGCGGGCATAGTCCCATTGCTCGTCGTGTTCGCCCAGCAGCTGGCCGAAGTCCTTGTCGGCAGAGACGATCACGCTGCGCCAGCCGAGTGCACGCAGGTTCCACACGGTGCTGCCGATCAGGTCGTCGGCCTCGAAGCTGTGATCGATCATCAGGTGGATGCCGAGCGCTTCGGTGACCGCGCGGCACTGCACGAACTGCCGCTCCAGATCCGGTGGTGGCAGTTCGCGATTGGCCTTGTAGGGCGGATAGATTGCGTTGCGGAACGAGCTGGTCAGCGAGGCATCGAATGCCACCGCGATGTGCTCCGGCTGCGCCCGTTCCAGCAGTTCGCACAGGAAGCGGGTATACCCGTGCACCGCGTTGACCGGATGGCCATCCGCATCGAAAAACTCATCTGGCATCGAATGCCAGGCGCGAAACACATACAGACTGCCATCGACCAGATGGACGGCTGGAAGTCCGCTTGCCGTCGTGTTCACGGCGCCCAGGTGCTGAGCAGATCGGCCAGCGCCGGGCGATCGCGGTCAGGCACCTCGATCTGCGGCGTGCCCAGATGCACGAAACCGACCACGTGTTCGTGTTCGGCCAGTCCGAGGATCGCCGCCACTTCACGGTCGTACGCGGCCCAGCCGGTCAGCCATTGCGCGCCGAAGTCCAGTGCATACGCGCCGAGCAGGATGTTGTAGGCGACGTTGCCGGCGCACAGCTTCTGCTCGATCTCCGGCACCTTGCTGTCGGCGTCGATCCGCGCCACCACGACCAGCACCAGCGGCGCGAAGGTATAGCGCAGGCGTTCCTTCTCGCGCTTGGCTTCGGACATGTCGGGATCGTTGCGGATTGCGATCGCGGCCAGCCGTTCGCCGAATTGCAACTTTGCCCCGCCTTGCATGCGGATCAGCCGGAACGGTACCAGCTTGCCGTGGTCGGGCACGCGGATCGCCGCTTCCAGCAGAGCATGCAACGTCGCCTCGTCTGGTGCGGGCTCGTCGAGCTGACGTGAGGGGACGGAATGGCGTTGCTGGAGTAGGGACAGGGCAGCGGGCATGGATCGCTCTTTCGACGTGGGGATGCCCATGCTAACGGGCGGATCGGCCAACCGTCAGGCCGATAGCGGCAGCTTGAACGAGCCCGGCAGCAGCGCGGCCACACTGGTTTCCTGCGTTGCGCCGTGCAGATTGGCCAGCAGCACAGGCATCGCGTCGTCGCACAGTTCGGACATCACCTGGCGGCAGGCGCCGCAGGGGCTGACCGGATGGTCGGTATCGGCGATCACGGCGAGAGCCACGAAATCGCCAGGTTGGCAGCCGGCAGCGATCGCGCTGAAGAGCGCGGTTCGTTCGGCGCAGTTGCACAGACCGTAGGACGCGTTTTCCACATTGCAGCCGCTGAACTGGCGGCCGTCGCGGGTCAGCAGCGCGGCGCCGACCAGGAAATTCGAATACGGGGCATAGGCTTGTTTGCGCGCGCTGCGCGCCAGAGCAAGCAAGTCGGTGAACGTGGTGGTGGATACGGGCATCGGGATCTCCGGCAAGGACCCCGGACAGCATGGGCCGCGTGTGCCGGCGGGCCAGCTTACTCTTTTCGGCCGGCCCGGATCAAAACCGGTACGGCAAGCCGCTAAGATGTCCCAATCACTGTCGAGGGGACTGCACCATGCCGATCACCGTAGCCGCTTTGCGTGAGACCGCCGCTGGAGAGCGCCGCGTGGCGATCACGCCCGAGATGGCGAAGAAGCTGCGCGGCAAGGGTTTGCGCGTTCTGCTGGAACACGATGCGGGGCGTGCCGCCGGTTTCCCCGACGTTGCATACGCCGACGCCGACGCCGAATTTGCCGACGCTGCCGGTGTGCTGGCCCAGGCCGATCTGCTCGCCTGTGTGCTGCCGCCGGACGACGCCGTATATGTCGGTTTGCGCGAGGGCAGCGTGGTGGTTGGTCAGCTGCGGCCGTATGGCGCCACCGGGCGCGTCGCCGCGCTCACCGCGCGCAAGTTGACCGCGTTTTCGCTGGAGCTGCTGCCGCGCACCACTCGCGCGCAGGCGATGGATGTGCTGAGTTCGCAGGCGGCGGTGGCTGGCTATCGCGCCATGCTGATCGCGGCCGAGGCTTCGCCGAAGTTCTTCCCGATGCTGACCACCGCGGCCGGCACGATCCGGCCATCCAAGGTGCTGGTGATCGGCGCCGGCGTAGCCGGGTTGCAGGCGATCGCCACCGCGCGTCGGTTGGGTGCGCAGATCGAAGGCTACGATGTCCGCCCGGAAACGCGCGAGCAGGTGGAATCACTGGGCGCGAAGTTTCTCGAACTCGGCGTCAGTGCGGCCGGCAGTGGTGGTTATGCGCGCGAGCTGTCGGCGGAGGAGCGCGCCGCGCAACAGCAGGCGCTGGCCGAACATCTGAAATCGATCGACGTGATCGTCACCACCGCGGCCGTACCGGGCCGTCCCGCGCCGAAGATCCTCACCGCAGCGATGGTCGATGGCATGAAGCCGGGCGCACTGATCGTCGATCTGGCTGCCGAGGGTGGTGGCAATTGCGAACTCACCAAGCCGGGCGAGCGGGTCGAACATGGCGGCGTGGTGATCCTGGGGCCGCTGAACCTGCCGGCTGGCGCGCCGCTGCATGCGTCGGAGATGTATGCGCGCAATGTCTTCAATTTCGTCGAGCTGCTGGTGCACGACGGTGCGTTGCAGCCGGATTTCAATGACGAGCTGGTCGCCAAGAGCTGTCTGAGCCACGCTGGCGAGATTCGATTTACCGCCTGACCGGCTGAAACAGAGTGCCCCGCACAAGGAGGGGCATTTGAGGAAGTCAGGGTTTGCCGGAACCGGATTGCAAATCTGCATGACCGTTCTGCCTGAGCCAACGCATGCGCTGGCCCGGAGGAATGGCATGCCACTGGTTGAGCAGCTGCTCACGTTGCTTCGGCGGCAATTGCTGGAAACGTTCAAAGGCTGCATGCAATTTCGCGCGCTGTTCCGGCGGCAACTGGCGGAACTCCTTAACATTCGCACGCGTCTGCTGGCGCTGCTCGGGTGTCATTTGCTGCCAGCGTGCAATGCGCTGGCGGACTTCCTCGCGCTTCTCAGGCGAAAGCGTGTTCCAGTGCTCAGCCTTTTTCAGCATGTTCGCCTGTCGGCGTGGCGGCAGCTCGTCCCATTTCTGCGCCAGCGGCGAGAGCATGTCGCGCTGAGCCGGACTAAGGCTGCTCCATGGGCGTGCCGGCGGTGCCGGCATGTCACGTTCGGCGGGGGGTATTTCCTGCGCATGCAACGGTACGGCCGCGACGACACTGCCAAGCAGTGCGGCAAACAGCAAAGACAGCATGCGGAACGATCGGCTCATCACTGGTTGGTCCGCTGGCTGCTGGCATCGGTATTGCTGGAGGCTAGCCAGCCGTAGAAGTCGAGGTTCTGGTAGAGGTTGGGATCGGTCTTGTCGGCGTCCGGCGGCAGATCGTTGTCCAGATCCGCGGTGGAATCGGTCACGCTGCTGACCGGCATCGACGTGGTTGCGTGGCGTTGCTGCAATGGTTGCCACACCATCATCGTGGCCAGTGCGATCGCGGCGAAGGCGCCAGTCGGGATCAGCCAGCGAACGGTGTGGTGGGTCCGCGCCTGCGTTGCCTCGAGTGCTTTCCGACGCGCTGCGCGCAAGCGCCCGGCGGTCGCCGGATCGATATGTTGGGCAGCCTCGTGCCAGAGTTTGCGGGCACGCTGTTCGAAATGCTTGTCGGATCGATTCTTATCGGACGAGGTCATCGCCAGTCCTCCAGTTGATCGCGCAGATGATGCATTGCGCGTGACAGATGCGTTTTTACACTGCCTTCGGAGCAGCCCATGGCGCGTGCGGTTTCCGCCACATCCAGCCCTTCCAGCATGCGCAGCATGAAAGCCTCGCGCTGTCGCCCCGGCAGCTGCCTGACCGCGGCGGCCATGTCGGCGTACGACTGCACATCGTGCAGCCGGTCGAGCGGGCCGGGGCCTGGGTCGGCAGGCTCCCAGGTGGGCAGCTCGTCGCCCTCATCGTCGCGGCCGCCACCGAGCCAGCCCACCACGATCGAGCGCACCTTGCGACGGCGCTGCAGATCGACGATGCGCCGGCGCAGGATGCCCCAGAACAACGGCGACCATTCCGCCGCGGGTTTGTCGCGGTAATGCCTGACCAGCCGCAGCATGGCGTCCTGCACGGCATCCATGGCGTCCTCACGCTGACGCAACTGCAGTTCGGCCATGCGGAACGCGCGCCGCTCGACCTGCGCCAGAAACGCATCCAGCGTGGCGGGTGTCTCACGGGTGTCGCTCAGCAGTTCAACATCGAGCGTGCCGGCCACACTGCTCATGGCCGCCTCGTCAGCATCGTCGGATGACGCATCCCCAGGCTCCATCGGTTCGGTTCCCGTAATCAACGCGGCAGGCTCGCACGGGTTGACCAGCACCCGTATGATGCAAACACGACGTCCTGGCGGGCGGCTTTCATAGGGGATGGGGTCATGATCGACGGTTTCCTGGCGCTGTATATCTTCATGCTGGCAGCGTTTACCGGCTACGAAATCATCGCGCGGGTGCCGGTGATCCTGCACACGCCGCTGATGTCCGGTTCCAACTTCGTGCACGGCATTGTGCTGGTTGGGGCGATGATTGCGCTAGGCCACGCGCAGACGCCGTTCGAGATCACCATCGGCTTCATCGGCGTTCTGCTGGGTGCGGGCAACGCCGCCGGTGGCTACGTGGTGACCGAGCGGATGCTGGAGATGTTCAAGCCCAGCAAGCCGGACGCCGGCAAGGGGAGCCACTGATGAGCTGGCTGCCGACGTTGATCAAGGCCTGTTATTTCCTCGCCGCGCTGCTGTTCATCCTGGGTCTGAAACGCATGAGTTCGCCGCGCACCGCGCGCGGCGGCATCGTATGGGCTGGCTACGGCATGCTGCTGGCAGTGCTGGCCACGTTCTTCCTGCCGGACATGCACCACTTACCACTGATTGCCGCCGCGGTGCTGATCGGCGTCAGTGCCGCGTGGTGGAGCGGCAAACGCGTGGCGATGACCGCGATGCCGCAGATGGTGGCGCTGTACAACGGCATGGGCGGTGGTGCGGCGGCGGCGATAGGCGCGGTCGAGCTGATCGGATACGTGCGCAATCTGGCACTGCTGCATCCGGCAGGCATCCCGGATACGTCGCCATTGCGGCCGGAGAGTTGGGCGATCAATGCGCTGCAGCCGGTGGCGGATGTGGTCCTGCTGTCGCCGCTGGAGCTGGGACTGGGTGTGCTCGGTGCATTGATCGGCGCGGTGAGCTTTTCCGGCTCGCTGATCGCGTTCGCCAAGCTGCAGGGCTGGCTGGACAAGCGCTTCGTGTTTGCCGGGCAGCGCGTGGTCAATATGTTGTTGCTGGCTGCGGCGGTGCTGATCGGCATCGCGCTGGCCGGCGGTCATGCCAGCCTGGCGCTGATCGTGGCGTTCTTCGCGCTGGCGCTGCTGTTCGGATTGATGATGACGCTGCCGATCGGCGGCGCCGACATGCCGGTGGTGATCTCGTTGTACAACGCGTTCACCGGACTGGCAGTGGCGTTCGAGGGTTTCGTGTTGGGCAACGAGGCGATGATCATCGCTGGCATGGTGGTGGGCGCCGCCGGCACGCTGCTGACCCAATTGATGGCCAAGGCGATGAACCGCTCGATCGGCAACGTGCTGTTCGGCAGCTTCGGTGCCGCTGGCGGCGAAGCGCAGGCGATCGAGGGTGCGCAGAAGCCGATCGATGGGGCAGATGCGGCGGTGATGATGGCCTATGCCGAGCGCGTGGTGATCGTGCCCGGTTACGGCTTGGCGGTGGCGCAGGCACAGCACAAGGTGTGGGAATTCGCCCAGTTGCTGATCAAGCGTGGGGTGAAGGTGAAATTCGCGATCCATCCGGTGGCGGGGCGTATGCCCGGCCACATGAACGTACTGCTGGCCGAGGCCGGCGTGCCGTACGACCTGATCGCCGACATGGATGACATCAACCCGGAGTTTCCAGCCACCGACGTGGCGCTGGTGATCGGCGCCAACGACGTGGTCAATCCGCTGGCCAAGACCGATCCGGCGTCGCCGATCTACGGCATGCCGATTCTCGACGTGAGTGCGGCCAAGCACGTAATCGTGATCAAGCGCGGCAAGGGCACCGGCTTTGCCGGCATCGAGAATGCGCTGTTCTATGCCGACAACACGCGCATGTTGTACGGCGACGGTCAGGCCGCGGTGGGCGAGCTGGTGACGGAGCTGAAGGCGATCGACGCCTGAGTCATTTGTCAGCGGCGATGGCGCGCGCACGCTTGCGTGGTGCGCGCCAGGCCAGCCATGCGGCCAGTAGCGTGGCCAGTGCGGTATAGCCGATATCCGGCGGCGACAACGCCATGCGTGCCAGCTGCCACAGCATGCCGGCACCGGCCGTGCGCATGGCATCGATCAGGCCCATGCCCATGTTGCCGGCGATCAATATGCCGACGATCAACATGTTGACGTAGATTGCCGCCAGCAGCGTGCCCCATGCCGCCAACAGCGCGGCACCGACGCCCGCTGGACGTACAAAGCTGCGGATGGCCCAGGCCAGCAGTGCACCGATCGGCAGCGCCAGCCATGGCAGCGGATGACGCAGATACAGCGTAGCGACCATCCATACCGCGCCGGCGGCCAGTCCCAACATGGCGGCGCTGAACAGCGCGAACACAAACAGCAATACGTTGCGCACACTCATCGGCGACGACACGGCAGGGCGGCTGGGAACATGCGTTGGTCCATCAGGCAAAGCAGCCATCATAACGTGATGCCGGCCGACGACGGCGCCAAGCGCACGGCGGCATTCCCTTGAGTTCCATGATTCCGGCCTGATCTGGGACAAGCGGGACCGCGCGGCGGGCGGCATAATGCACAACCTGGGTTCGACGCGTAGTCGCGCCCGCAGATACAGGATTGGCGAGTGGTATGAGTGGTTTCAGTCTGAGCAGCGAACCCTTCACCCTGATGCGTGATTGCAGTGCCGTCATGGTGCCGCAAGGTGATGTGGTGAGCCTTCCCGCCGGCCAGATCGGTTACATCACCCAGGCGCTGGGCGGCAGTTTCACCGTCTACGTGGAAGGCAACCTGTTCCGCATCGCCGGCAAGGATGCCGACGCGCTGGGCAAGGAACCGCCGGCGCCGATCGAGGTAGCCGCCGATGCCACCAATGCGGATGTGGAAAAACTGGCGTGGGATCAGTTGCGCACCGTGTTCGATCCGGAGATTCCGGTCAATGTGGTCGAGCTGGGGCTGGTCTACGACCTCAGTCTGGAACAGACCGAATCGGGTCAGCGCAAGGTCTATGTGAAGCTCACCTTGACTGCGCCCGGCTGCGGCATGGGCGACATCCTGGTGGACGACGCGCGGACCAAGCTGGAAATGATTCCCACCGTCGCCGAAGCGGATGTGGACCTGGTGTTCGATCCGCCATGGAGCCATTCGATGATGTCCGACGCTGCCAAGCTCGAGACGGGCATGCTCTGAGTCCGCCACGCGGGCGCAACCAGCGCGACAGCAAGACGTAATCTCATGCGATGCAATGGCGACCTTGTGTTTCGTCAACGCAAGATTATGTGATCGATTTGTCTCGTGACAAACGACAACCCTGGTGATTGATCGACGCGGCCAAAGCCCCATTCCGCGTGGCGTGGCCCGCATCGGACGGCTGTTGTGCGCTATGCGCATCGCGAGCTTGCGGATGCTTCGTGCTGTGACTGTCGTCACCCGGCGTAGGAAAAAATCAGATGGCTGCGCCGAATCGCAAGTAATAACGTGTTCGCATTCGTCGCCGGGGAGGTTGACGGATGATCCTTTGGCGGCGTGCTCGCCGTCTTGCAGCTACGCGTCCACGCGCTGCCCTTGCAGGGAATGCCAGGGGGAATGGCAGCCGAACCGGGACGTATTTTGGGATCGCTAGACAGCTAAAGAACTAAGGGGCCGTGTCCTGCACGGCAATTCTTGCATGGGGTCCACATGGCCGCATCGGGCCTGTTTGTCCCCGAAATCTTGTCTAGGAGTTTTGAATGCCCAACCATTTCCGTCTGAAACTGCTGGTTGCCGCGATCGGCATGGCTACCGCCTCGGCAGCGACCGCTGCCACCACGCAGACCCTGCACGCACAGAATCTCGGTGCGGTGCCTGCCAATGCACTGGCCGCACATTTGAACCTCGGTCAGGACACGACGCTGGCGGCGCGCAGCTCGGTGGCCATCGCCGGTGGTCATCATGTCGTGCGTCAGCAACAGATGTTCCGCGGCGTGCCGGTCTACGGCCGCAGCATTGCGGTGGTGCAGGATGCGCAGGGCAATGCGCTGCGCGCCACCGGCGAGCTGTTGCAGAACGTGCAACTGGATTTGACTTCGGTTACGCCAAAGCTGACGCCGACTGCCGCCATCGTCGCGCTCAAGGGGCACGCACACACCATGCTGGCCGGCGGCGAGACGATGAACAACCAGCAGGCCGACCTGTTCGTGTATCCGCAGGACAACGGCCCGGCCCGGCTGGTCTATCGCACCTCCTATTTCGTCAATGGTGCGAACCCGACCCGTCCGACCGCGATCATCGATGCGAATACCGGTGCAGTCATCATGAGCTGGGACGGTCTGACCGATGCCTCGGCGACCGGCCCCGGCGGCAACACCAAGACCGGCAAATACATCTACGGAACCAACTACGCCGCGCTCGACGTGACCCAGTCCGGCAGTACCTGCACGCTGGTCAACACCAACGTCAAGACCTACAACCTCAACCATGGCACCAGTGGCGGTTCGGTGGTCAGCTTCACCTGCCCGAACAGCGACACGGATGCGATCAACGGCGCCTATTCGCCGGTCAATGACGCGCACCATTTCGGTGGCGTCGTGCACGACATGTACGTGGCCTACACCGGGGCGGCGCCACTGAGCATGCAGCTGCGCATGAACGTGCACTACAAGAGCAACTACGAGAATGCGTTCTGGGACGGCACCGCGATGAACTTCGGTGACGGCGCCAGCACGTTCTACCCGCTGGTGTCGCTGGACGTGACCAGCCACGAGATCAGTCACGGCTACACCGAGCAGAACTCGAACCTCGCCTACACCGGCCAGTCCGGCGGCATGAACGAGGCCTACTCGGACATTGCCGGCGAAGCGGCCGAATTCTATGACCGTGGTGCCGCCGACTTCCTGGTCGGGCGCGATATCGTCAAGACCAGTGCCGGCATCGGCGACGCGCTGCGCTACATGTGCAACCCGACGCAGGATGGCGGCTCGATCGACAACGCGGCCAATTACACCTCCAGTCTCGACGTGCATTACTCCAGCGGTGTCTACAACAAGTCATTTTGCCTGCTGGCCAAGACCACCGGCTGGGATGTCAAGAAGGCGTTCCAGGTCTATGCGCTGGCGAACAAGTCGTACTGGACGGCAACCTCGACCTTCAACTCCGGTGCTTGCGGCGTGGAATCGGCGGCGACCGATCTGGGCTACAACGCGAATGATGTGATCGCGGCATTCACTGGCGTCGGCGTGACCTGTCCGGGCAGCGGCGGCGGTGGCGGTACCACTACCGAGCTGCAGAACAACGTTGGCGTCACCGGCGTGGCAGCGGCGACGGGTGCCGACAACGACTACTTCATCACCGTCCCGGCCGGTGCCACCAACCTGGTGATGTCGATCTCCGGTGGTACCGGCGATGCCGACCTGTACACCAAGTTCGGTTCCGCACCGACCACCAGCAGTTATGACTGCCGTCCGTACAAGAGCGGCAATGCCGAGAGCTGCACTGTGGCCGCGCCGAGTGCCGGCAAGTACTACATCAAGGCGCACGCCTATGCCGCGTACTCCGGTGTCACGGTCAAGGCGTCCTACACCGCAGGTGGCGGTGGTGGCGGCAGCGGTCTGCAGAACGGCGTGCCGGTAACCGGCCAGGCAGGTGCCGCGGGCCAGGAACTGAGCTATACCGTGGTCCTGCCGGCTGGCAGCACTACGCTGACCATCGCAAGCTCGGGCGGTACGGGTGACGCGGATCTTTACGTCAAGAAGGGTTCGGCGCCGACCACGACCAGCTACGACTGCCGTCCGTACGTGAGTGGCAACGCGGAAACCTGCACGTTCAACGCGCCGGCAGCCGCCACGTACTACATCAAGCTGCGCGGTTACACGGCGTTCTCCGGGGTGTCGCTGAAAGCCACCTGGTAAGCCCCGCAGCGGATCAGGGATGATCCGCTCTTTCAGTTGCAGCCAGTCGTAATGCGGAAGGCCCGGTCGCTGTGACCGGGCCTTCTTCTTTCGACAGAATAAGCAGAGCGGAGTGACTAGCCGGCCGCTTCCTCGAAACGATTGGCGTCGCGGTTCTTGCGCACCTTCGCCGGATCCCACACGCGACCGTTCATGGTGATGTAGACCCCATCGGGCAGCGTCTGCACCGCGGCCACCGCACAGCCGATATTGAACACCGCATCGGAGCCCTGAAAGCGCGCGGGATTCAGCGCACCGGTCAGCACGATCACCTTGCCCTTGATGGTTGCCAGTTCCTTCGCCGTCTCCACCATGGTGTCGGTGCCGTGGGTGACCAGCACATGGCGATGCGGCTGGGCCTCGATCGTCGAGCGCACCAGCGCGCGATCCTCGGCACCCATGTGCAGGCTGTCCTTGCGCAGGATCGGAATCACGTCGAACTGGAACGCCACGCCGAGCTGGCCGAGGATCTCGCCGATCTGTGGCGCGCCGATCTTGTAATCCGACTTGTCGTCGAAATAGATCTTGTCGATGGTGCCGCCAGTGGTGACGATGGTCAGATGCTGCATGCGGGTGGCCGAAGAGGGGGACGGGGCATTTTAGCCCGTGCACGCGTGGAGCGCTTGCCGCGATGATGTCTTTGCAACGCGCCAGAGAGCATCGCCGCGCAAGTGGAATCCTGCGAAAGGATGGTCAGCCCAGCAGCAGTGCCGTGTTGCCGGTGTCCGGCGACACCAGTCGATCGAGGCCGTGGCCGACGAAGCGTTGCAGCGCCGCGGCAGGACGTGGATTGCCTTGCCTGTTTGACCAGATGGCTTGCCGTGCCAGCAAGGCCGCCGCTGCGCAACGCGCCAGGGAGATGGCAAGGCCGCGTGCGCCGGCTTCCAGCATATCGCGTGTGGCCGCGTGCTGGTCGAGCCAGCGTGCAGCTGCATCCAGCGTCTGTCGGATCGCACTGGCCGCATGCATGTCGTCGTTGCCGTCCAGCCACGCGGCACTGGCTGTACGCAACGCGGCGAATGTGTCGCCGGCCAGCGCACGCAGACTGTCCAGCGACAGCACATTGGTGGTGCCTTCCCAGATCGCATACACCTGTGCGTCGCGTAGCAGCTGCGGCAGGCCGGTGTCCTCGATGTAACCGGCGCCGCCGAAACACTCCAGCGCTTCCGAGCACAACTTCACCGCCAGCTTGCCGGTCCACAACTTGGCCAGTGGAGTGAGCAGACGCAGCAGCGCGGCTTCATGCGGGGCAGCGGCGCCATGTTCGACGCGGCCAAGCAGGTGCGCGACCTCGAACGCCAGCGCGAACGCACCCTCGAATTCGGCCTGCATGTCGGCCAGTGTCTGCGCATGCAGCGGCTGCTCGATCAACGGACGGCCAAATGCCTGCCGCCGCGTCGCGTAGTCGCGTGCCAGGCTGATCGCACGCGCCATGCTGGCAATCGCGCAGATCGCATTCCATGTGCGGGTGACATTGAGCATCGGCGCCACCTGACGCACGCCGTGGGCGAGTTCGCCCAGTGGCCACGCGGGCAGCCCGTCGAGATGGATTTCCGCCGTGGGCAGTTCGTGTGTGCCGAGCTTGTCCTTCAGGCGATCGATGACGAGTTCCGGCTTGCGTCGCTCGCCATCCATCGTCTCGACATAGAACAGTGCCAGCGCGGCGGTGCCGGTGCCTGCGCCTTCCGGCCGCGCCAGCGCCAATGCGGCTTCGCCGACCACCGCCGAACTGAACCACTTGCGGCCATAGAGTCGCCATTGGCCGCTGGCGTCCTGGCGGGCAACGGTTTCGGTGCTGCCCACATCGGAGCCGCCGGTGTTCTCGGTCATCCACTGGCCGCTGAGCCAGAACGTCGAAGCGTCGCGGCTGAGGAAATGCGGCAACGCGCGTTCGATCAGCGCACGATTGCCGGATGCCTTGATCGCGGTGGCGGCTCCATCGGTCATCGCCAGCGGGCAGGTATAGAACTCGCTGGCCAAGTGATACAGATAGATGCGGGCGAACTCTTCCAGTCGCGCATGCTCGCTGTCGCCATGACCGGCGGCGAGCACCGCATGTCGCGTCGTCATCGCCGCGCCTTCCTGCCACGCCGGCGTCAGCTCGATGCGGTCGATGCGTTGTCCCCACGCATCCCATTGCGTCAGCACCGGCTTGCGTCGCGTCGTGGTGCATGCTCGTTGCCATGCCATCTGCGCGTAATCGCCGATCGCGTCGAGATCGGTGTCCAGCGCCGCACGCCGGTCGGCTGGAAGTGCGCGATCGAGCAACGCCAGCAGCGAGCGATCGCTACGATACGGGTGCGGCAGTCGCGGTGGATCCTGCAGGAAGGCCATGGCGATCTCCATCCGGATTCAAGATGTCGAGTATAGGCATGCGCGCATTCGGCTCGCCGTACTGGCATCATCGGAGGCCATTCGATGGGCGCGGGGCGAACGATGCGATTCTCCGAAGCGATGCAGACGGTGACGCGCCAGGGCGATCACTGGCAGGCCACGGTGAGCGAGGACTGGTTGCAGGGGCGCAGCGCGTTCGGTGGGCTGCAGGCGGCGCTCGCCTTACACGCGATGCGCGAGCTGGTGCCGGCGGACATGCCGCTGCGCACCCTGCAGGTGACTTTCGTCGCGCCGGTGCCGGCCGGTGGCGTGACCATTCGTGCGCAACGCTTGCGCGAAGGTCGCAGCGTGATCCAGGTCGAGGCGAGTCTGTGCGATGGCGATCAAACGTTGTGCCGTCTGGTCGGCGTGTTCGGCAGCGCGCGTCCCTCGGCGCTTAACTTCCAGCCTGAGCAGTTGCCCATCGTGGCTGCGACATCGAAGGAACTGCGCTACGTCGAAGGCCAGATGCCTGCCTTCACCCAGCACTTCCGAGCACGCTGGTTGCGAGGTGACCTGCCATTCGGCGGTGGCAGCCAGCGCGACAGCGTGCTGCAGCTTTCCTTGCGCGACGACAGCCAACCCGACGAAACCCACGTGCTCGCCTTCGCCGACTTCATCCCGCCGATCGCACTGTCGATGTTCGATGTACCAACCCCCGGCAGCTCGCTCACCTGGATGATCGAGCTGCTGCGCGACCGCTACGACGATTTGGGCATGGACGACTGGCGTGTCGACGCCCAACTGATCGCTGCCCGCGACGGCTACACCAACCAGAGCGTGATGCTGTGGGGACCGCACGGCGAGCCGGTGGCGCTGAGCCGGCAGAACATGGTGGTGTTCGGGTGAGGCAGTGGGTGATCGTGCGCAGGTGTTTGCTCTGACTGCCTTTGCTGCTTCAGTAGCAAGCTAATTGCGCTGCTTGCGCTTGACGCCGGCACCCAGCGTGCCGATCAGCAGCAAGGTCAGCACGATCTCAATCAGTGCCAGCCAGCGTTCGCTGGACGAGCTCCAGCCTTCGGCGATGCCGTGGCAGAAATAGAACAGACTGAGGATGCCGACCCAGAGCAGTGCACGGCGCGGATCGCGGATCGCCAGCAAGGGCAGCAGCAGTGGCACGACTGTGATCGTCAGTACCAGCCATACGGGGATGGTCTGCGGAGGGAACAGCCACGCGTACCAGACCAGTTGCAGTACGACCAATGCGGCCCAGGCGAGCAGACCCAGCTGTTGTTCCGTCGGCAGGGCGACACGAGCGCTCATGCGCCAGCCGCCAGCTTGCGTGCGGTATCGGCGAGCCGGCGGCCCAGCGCGCGGGCCAGTTCGCGTTCATGCTCGCTGATCGGGTTGTCGCCCTTGGCGCCAGCGACGTGGCTGGCGCCGTACGGCGTGCCACCGCTCTGCGTCGCGGTCAGTGCCGGCTCGGTATACGGCACGCCGAGCAGCAGCATACCGTGATGCAGCAGCGGCAGCGCCATCGTCAGCAGGGTGGATTCCTGGCCGCCGTGCATGGTGCTGGTCGAGGTGAACAGGGCGGCGGGTTTGCCGACCAGTGCGCCGCTGGCCCATTCGGCGCCGGTTGAGTCGAGAAAATATTTCAGTGGCGCGGCCATGTTGCCGAAGCGGGTGGGGCTGCCCATGGCCAGTCCGATGCAATCAAGCAGATCCTGTTTCTGCACGTATGGCGCACCGTCCTCGGGTTCGGGCGGTTGTGCCACTTCAGTCACCGGCGCCACCGGGGGCACCTGGCGCAGGCGTGCACGCATGCCGGGGACTTCCTCGATGCCGCGGGCGATCAGCCGCGCCATCTGGGCGGTGTGGCCGCTGCGGCTGTAGTACAGAACGAGGATGTCCATGCATTTGGGGCATTCAGTGGCGATGCGCTAGTGTAACGAGTGATGCCGCCGATGTTGCCGTCACGCCGATTGCGGGACGGCAATCCACGAAGGGATGTTCATGGCCTTGCGTTACGACCGCGACCGCACGTCGAGCTTCAGCCGCTTCATCTGGCAGCGCTTTGTCGACGACAAGTGCTTCGAGACGGCCGGCGCGCTGTCCTACACCACGCTGGTGTCGCTGGTGCCGTTGATGGTGGCGGCGCTGGCGATGTTCTCGGTGTTCCCGGTGTTCGCGGGTGCGCGCGATACGTTGCTCAACTTCGTGTTCCGCAGCTTCGTGCCAGCCGCGGGCCATCACGTGCAGGAGGCGTTGCAGGTATTCGCCAGCAACGCCAGCGGACTGACCGGCATCAGCATCCTGGTCATGCTGTTCAGCGCGATCTCGATGATGGTCAGCATTGAGGACCGGATGAACCGGATCTGGCGCGTGCAGCGGCCGCGCGGCTGGGTCTCGCGCTTGCTGCTGTATTGGGCCGCGTTGACGCTGGGGCCGATCCTGGTGGTCGGCGGCCTCGCGGTGAGTTCCTACATCACGGCGTTGCCGCTGCTGCAGGGTACGGCGGTGCAGCTCGGGTTGGGCGGGTGGCTGCTGCGCGCACTGCCGTTTGTGGTCACCTTCATCACCTTGTGGCTGCTGTATGTGGTGGTGCCGAACCGGCGCGTGTCGAGGCGCGATGCGACGATCGGTGCGCTGCTCGGTGCGGTGGTGTTCGAGATCGCACGCTGGGGTTTCCGCTGGTTCGTGCACAGCGCGCATACCTACCAGCAGATCTATGGCGCACTGGCGGCGCTGCCGATCTTTCTGCTGTGGATCTATCTGGCGTGGGTCATCGTGATACTCGGTGCGTCGATCGCTGCGTCGATCTCCTCCTACGAATACCTGCCGCCCGATAAAACGCTGCCGGAAGGAGCGGAGTTCCTCGGCCTGATGGTGGTGCTGCGGCATTTCGTCGAGGCGCAGCGCGCGGGTAACTGCGTGGATCCGTTGGCGGTGCGCGTGCGCGAACCGTATCTGCGCAGCGGCCTGATTGCCGCCTATTTCGATGACTTGCGACGTGCCGGGCTGATCCGGCAAGGCGAGACCGGCGGCTGGCTGCTTTGCCGCAGTCTCGACAGTACCGACCTGCTGCGTATCTATGCCCATACCGGCTATCGTCTGCCGCTCAAACCCGCCGAGGAAGTGGCGCAGCTGGGCCTCGACCTGCCGGCCGAACTGATCGGTTTGCTCATCAAGGTGGCCGCTGCGCTGGATATTCAATTGGGTACGCGACTGCACCTGGCGTTTCCAGCGCCGGCGATTAACGAACCCGAGGAAACTGCATGACCCTGTTCAAATCATTTGCTGCACTGGCCTTCGCACTGGTACTCATCGCACCGGCGCATGCGGCGATGCCGGCGCAACCCACGCTCAAGATCGCCACGCTGGACGGCAAAACCTTCGACCTCGCTGCGCAGCGAGGCAAGTGGGTGATCGTCAATTACTGGGCGACATGGTGCGTGCCGTGCATCAAGGAGATGCCGGACATCTCGCACTTCGTCGCCACCCACAAGAACGTCGCGGCGATCGGGCTGGCCTACGATGACAGCGAGCCGGCCGACATCAAGGCTTTCGTGGCGAAGCATCCAGTGGTCTATCCGATCGCCCAGGTCCTGATGGACAAGCCGCTGAAGGATTTCGACGAGCCACGTGGGTTGCCTACCACCTATCTGATCCGCCCGGACGGCACGGTGACCCAACCGTTCGTCGGTCCGGTCACCGCCGCCTCGCTCGAAGCGGCCATCAGCGGCAAATGATGTGATGCCTGCTGCACGTTTCATCGTCAGCGGCCGGGTGCAGGGCGTGTTCTATCGCGCCAGCACCCGCGAGCAGGCGTTGCGCCTCGGCTTGGTCGGGCATGCGAAGAACCGGTTGGATGGAAGCGTCGAAGTGCTGGCCAGCGGCGCAGCGAACGCACTCGATGCGCTGGAGCGCTGGTTGCAGCACGGACCGCCGGCGGCGAAGGTCGACGTGGTCAGTCGCGAGGATCTGCCGGAACAGGACCTGCACGGTTTCCATACCGGCTGAGGGTCAGAACGTATCCGGCACCAGTACCGCCTTGTCGGTGACGTGCTCGGTCTTCGGTTTGCCCTTGAGCTTGGGCAGCTTCACGTCGGCGATCGGTTTGTCATCGAATGGCACTTGTTGCAGCAGATGCCGGATCAGGTTGACGCGACCGCGCTTCTGGTCGTTGAAATCGACCACGAACCATGGCGCGTTGACGGTGTGCGTGCGCTCGATCATCACGTCGCGCAGCTTGCCCATCTCGGCATATTTCTGCCGCGCGGCCAGGTCGACCGGCGAGAGTTTCCAGCGCTTGAGCGGATCATCGGCGCGCTCGGCGAAGCGCTCTTCCTGCTCGGCCTGATCCACCGCCAGCCAGTACTTGAGCAGGATGATGCCGTCGTCGGTGAGCAGCTTCTCGAACGCCGGCACCGCATCGAGGAAGGCTTCGTATTCCTGCCGGCTACAGAAACCCATTGCCGGTTCCACCACGGCGCGGTTGTACCAGCTGCGGTCGAACAGCACGAACTCGCCAGCACAGGGCAGGTGGGCAACGTAGCGCTGGAAATACCATTGCGAGGCTTCCTGCTCGCTCGGTTTGGGCAGCGCGGCGATGCGATAGTCGCGGGTGTCCAGACTCTCGGTGATGGCCTTGATGGTGCCGCCCTTGCCGGCGGCATCGCGGCCTTCGAAGATGACTAGCAGTCGCTTGCCGCTGCTATGCAGGCCGTGCTGAAGGCGGATCAGCTCGAGCTGCAGTTGCTTCATCGTCTTGCGGTAGTGCTTGCTCATGTCGATCTCCGAACTTCCATGCCTCGAAACTCCTCTGCATCGTCATTCCGGCGAAGGCCGGAATCGCACTGCAGTGTATGAAAGTCGAAGTGCGATTCCGGCCTTCGCCGGAATGACGACAAGGGGAGGGCTGTCGCAGATCGTACGCCCCGAGTCGCTAGTCGCAGGTAGTAGGGGTCGAAGGTTACCCCGACGAACCGTGACGGTGAGGTTCAGACGCCGCCGAGCGCCTGCAACTGGTCGGCCTGGTGCTCGCGGGTCAGCGTGTCGATCAGTTCGCCGAGGTCGCCCTGCATGATCTCGGCGAGGCTGTACAGGTTCAGGCCGATCCGGTGGTCGGTGACCAGGTTGTCCTTGTAACGGTACGTGCGGATGCGCTGGCTGCGATCGCCGGTGCCGACCTGCAGCCGGCGTGACTCGGCCTGCTCGGCGGTCTGCTTGCTGCGTTCGGTGTCGAGCAGACGCGCCTTCAGCAGGCTCATCGCGCGGGCGCGGTTCTTGTGCTGGCTGCGTTCTTCCTGGCACTCCACCACGGTGCCGGTCGGCAGGTGGGTGATGCGGATCGCCGAGTCGGTCTTGTTGACGTGCTGACCGCCAGCGCCGGAGGCGCGGAAGGTGTCGGTCTTGAGATCGGCCGGGTTGATCGTGATGTCCTCGATCTCGTCCAGCTCGGGCAGCACGGCCACGGTGGCGGTGGAGGTGTGCACGCGCCCCTGCGACTCGGTGACCGGCACGCGCTTCACGCAATGGGTGCCCGATTCGAATTTCAATTGCGAATAGGCGCCGCCGCCTTCGACGCGGGCCACGATCTCCTTGTAGCCGCCATGTTCGCCGGCATGCTCGCTGAGAATCTCGACATGCCAGCGGCGACTTTCGGCGTAGCGCAGGTACATGCGGAACAGGTCGCCGGCGAAGATCGCCGCCTCGTCGCCGCCGCTGCCGGCGCGCACTTCGAGATACAGGTTGGCCTCGTCGCGTGGATCCTTCGGCAGCAGCAGCAGCTGCAGTTCGCCGTCCAGATCGAGCAGGCGCTGCTCCAGCCGGCGTACATCGTCGAGTGCCATCTCGCGCAGCTCGGGGTCGTCCAGCATCGCGCGGGTTTCGGCCAGCTCGCGTTCGGCCTGGTCGTGCTCGCGGAGCGAGGTGGTGACCGGTTCGAGCTGGGCGTATTCCTGCGAGAGCTCGCGGAAGCGGGTGTTGTCGGCGTGCACGTCGGACTGCGACAGCAGCAGGCCGATTTCCTCGTGGCGCTCGGCCAGTGCTTCGAGCTTGCGGCGGATCGATGGGGTCATAAAGCAGGTACGCGTGATGAGTGGCGAGGGTGACGGCGAAGCCGCTGTTCCGGTGAGCGGCAGCCAGCCGCTCTCGCTATTCGTCGCTCGAGCCTTGCTCGTCATCCCGTCCGTACAGGCGACCTGCCGCATGCAGCAGATCCAGATCGCCGTTCAGCGCCGCCTCGCGCAGACGCGCGCTGGGGTGGTGCAGCAGTTTGTTGGTCAGCGTGTTGGCGAGAAACGCCAGCGCGTCGTCGGCCGACTTGCCGTTGGCCAGCATCGCGCGGGCCTTGCCCAGCACTTCGTCGCGGTAGGTCTCCGCGTGCTGGCGCATGTCCACGGCGGGATTCTTCAGGGTCAGCGCACGCCGCCAGGCCATGTAACGGTCCACCTGCAGGTCGATAATCGCCTCGGCGTCGTGCGCAGCGGCGGCGCGCGAGCGGCGGTTGTCGTCGATCACCTGGTGCAGGTCGTCGATGCCGTACAGATAGACATCCGGCAACTCGCCCACGCTCGCTTCGATATCGCGCGGCACCGCGATGTCGACCATGAACATCGGCTTGCGCCGTCGCGTCGCCATCGCGTGCTCGACCATCGTGCGGGTCACGATGGGCTGCCGCGCGGCGGTGGAGGAGATCACGATGTCGACTTCGGCCAGATGCTGCGGCAGGTCGGCCAGCGCGATCGCGTAACCGCCATAGCGACCGGCCAGTTCCTGCGCGGTTTCCAGCGTGCGGTTGGCGACGATGATCCGGCGCGCCTGCTTCTCGGCCAGATGCCGCGCGGCCAGCTCGATGGTGTCGCCGGCACCGATCAGCAACACGCAGGCCTGCTGGAGATCGGCGAACACCTGTTCGGCCAACCGCACCGCGGTGAACGCGACCGAGACCGTATGCGCGCCGATGCGGGTATCCGTGCGCACGCGCTTGGCTACCGCGAAGGTGTGCTGCAACAAGCGGTCCATCGGCGCCTTCAGTGCCTGCGCGTCGCGGGCCTGCTGGTACGCATCCTTCACCTGGCCGAGGATCTGCGGTTCGCCCAGCACCATCGAGTCGAGCCCGGTGGCGACGCGGAACATGTGGCGCACGGCGTCGTCTTCATCGTGCCGATACAGGAACTCATCCAGCTTGCCGGGAGTCAGACGATGATGACGACTCAACCATGCCCGCGGGATGTCCTCGGCACCGGCCGCCACGCCGACATACAGCTCGGTACGGTTGCAGGTGGACAGGATCATCGCCTCTTCCACGCCGGGTTCGCGGGTCAGCTCAAGCAAAGCCTCGCCCGCGGCGTCCGCATCGAACGCCACCTGTTCGCGCAGGCTGACCGGCGCGGTGAGGTGATTGAGCCCGAGGGCGATCAGCGGCATGGTGAGGAGAGCATCTCGGCGGCAGGGATCCGGCGGCGTAGGCTAAGCTTGGCGCAACGTCGCCAGGCGATGAGCAAGGCGAGCAGAACAGGCATGTGGATGGAGAGTAGTGTGCGGAGCGGGGCGAGCAAGTTCAAGCAACTGCGGCATTTTACGGCACTCACGCTGCTGGCGCTGGGTCTGGCCGCCTGTGCCGGTGCGCCGCTGCGGCCGGCCCAGAAAACGGTCGGCACCGCGCAACCGTTGGCAACCCTGGTGGTGGCCACGCCGGACGCCGATCACGACGTGATGGCGCAGTTGCTGGCCGGTGAGATGGCGTTGAGCCATACCGACTTGAAGACGGCCTCGGACCATTACGGCAAGGCGATGGCGCTGAGCAACGATCCCGAGGTGGCCGAGCGAGCTGCCGGCCTGGCGATTGCTGTGCGCGACGATGCGGCAGCACAGCGGGCGCTGGACCGCTGGCAGGCACTGGGCGCGAAGCCGGCCGGGATGGCGCAGGCGCGTGCCGAGCTGGCGCTGAATCATGGCGATGCGGACGAAGCGCGGCGCCAGCTGGAGCTGTTGACCGCCAGTGGCGACAAGGATGCCTGGCGTCAGTTCGGTCGTGTGCTGGTAGGTGCGCGCGATCAGGCCCAGGCGGCGCGTCTGCTGGAAGCCCTGGCGACTCCGCAACGTTTGCCCGGCGAAGCGCAGGCCTGGCTGGCGATGAGCGAACTGGGCGACAAGTTCGGCCGGCACGCCTACGCCATGCAGATTGCGGACGCAGCGGTGCAGCGCTTCAAGAGCGCCGAAACCTACGCCTGGGCGGCGCAGATGAAATTCAAGGATGGCGATCGCGCCGGTGCCCGCCTGCTGCTGCAGAAGGCGCTGGCCAAGGCGCCGAAGAATACCCAGCTGCGGCTGGCCTACGCCGGTCTGCTCAGCCAGGCCGGTGACTACACCGGCGCGTCCAGGTTGCTCGAACAGGGTCCGCAGAACGCCGACACCTACGCGATGCGCGCGGGCCTGGCGGCGCGCGACAAGAACGACAAGGCGCTGGCAGCGCTGTATCAGGAGATGCAGAAGGCCCCGCCCGATGTGCGTACTGCCAGCGCCTATCTGCTCGGTCAGCTGGCCGAGATGCAGCATCGCGATGCCGAGGCATTGGCCTGGTACGAGCAGGTGGGCGATGACGACGCGCATGCGTTCGATGCCGACCTGCACAGTGCGATGTTGCTGCACTCGCAAGGCAAGCGGGCCGATGCGCATCAAATGCTCGAGCAGATGCAGATGAGCTATCTCGATCAGCCGGCGCAGCTGCGGCAGGCGTGGCAGCTCGATGCCGAGTTGTATCTGCGCGAACAGAATTATGCGAAGGCCGAGGCTGCCTTCAGCCACGCCCTGCAAGTGGTGCCGGACGATCCAGGGCTGCTGTACAACCGTGGCCTGACCTATGCCGACGCGGGCCAGATCGATCTGGCAGTGCAGGATTTCCAGCATCTGCTGAAGATCAAGCCGGGCGATGTCGATGCCAGCAATGCGCTCGGCTACACCCTGGCCGATGCGAATCGCGACCTGCCCGAGGCTGAGCGATTGATCAGTGTCGCCCGCGCGGCCAAACCGGATGATCCTGCGATCGCCGATTCGTGGGGTTGGCTGCAATACCGCATGGGCAATCTGGATCAGGCAGCGCAGACACTGCGTGGCGCCTGGCTGGCACGCAAGGACGCCGATGTCGGCGTGCATCTGGGCGAAGTGTTGTGGAAGCAGGGCCATACGCAGGATGCGCAGCGCGTCTTCGACGAGGTGCGCAAGCTCGATCCGCACAGCAGCAGCCTGCAGCAAACCCTGAAGCGGTTGCATCCATGAAGCGAAATCTCCGTTTTCTCGCAGTCGCGTTGCCGCTGCTGCTGGCCGCCTGCGTGCCCGCGGTACGCATGAAGGGCGACGCCGGTTTGCTCAACGCCCAGCTCGTGCGCGAGCAGGCGCTGGCGCATGCCGATCACTGGGTACTGCAGGGGCGTCTCGGCGTTTCCGATGGCAAGGACGGTGGCAGCGGCAGTTTCAGCTGGACGCAAAATGGTGACCAATACGAGTTCGTGCTGCGTGCGCCGATCACCGGCAAGAGTTTCCGGCTCAGTGGCGGTGCGGATGGCGCGTTGCTGGAAGGTCTCGAGCCGGGCCCGTTGCGCGGGCCGGATGCCGAGGCGTTGATGCGCAAGGCATTGGGCTGGGAAGTGCCGCTGCGCGACCTGCGCGCCTGGGTGCTTGGCCTGCGCGCCGACAGTGGTCCGGCTGAACTGAGTTTCGGCACGGACCGGTTGCCGTCGCTGCTGCAGCAGGATGGCTGGGCGGTCGATTATCGTGAATGGGACGGCAGTCGCCAGCCGCCGCTGCCAAAGAAGGTGTACGCCGAGAAATTGCCGTACAAGGTGAAACTGTCGATCGAATCGTGGCAGTTCCAGTAAGCGCCGTCGTCATCCCGGTTGGGTTAGGCTTTGCGCCCTCTGACGGCGATGCGGCCGTTGTGTGAATGACGGAACCATGATGGCCTTCCTGATCGAACGTGCCGAGCCGAGCCAGGTCGATGCCTTGTGCGCGATCGAGCGCCAGGCCGTGCAGTTGTTCCGTGGTCATCCGGCGTGGCCGAGTTACTCGGCGATGTCGATCCCACCGGAGTTGCTACAGCAGGCGATCGGTCGCGGCCTGGTCTGGGTGGCGTTGAACGAGGCGGCCGCACCAGTCGGTTTCGTGTGGCTGGATACAGACGCGGGCGGCGCGGTCATCGGCATCGCCGAAATCGACGTGTTGCCGGAATATGGCCAGCGCGGCATCGGCGCGGCCCTGCTGGAGCGCGCTTGCGCGTGGGCGCGGGCCGCCGGCTACCGGCGGGTCGACCTGGGCACGTTGGCCGACGTGCGCTGGAATGCGCCGTTCTATGCGAAGCATGGCTTTGCCGTGGTCGACAAGGACGATCCGGCATTTGCGTATGCGCGCCAGCGCGATCGCGAGAACGGGTTTCCCGATCACCTGCGTGTGTTCATGAGCCGGCCGCTGTCGGCGCCAGGTCACGACGAGTGGACGGTGTGGCCCGCGCCGGCCAAGTTGAACCTGTTCCTGCGCATCACCGGGCGTCGGCCCGATGGTTACCACGAATTGCAGACCGTATTCCGCCTGCTCGACTGGGGCGACGAGATCCGCCTGCGCCTGCGCGATGACGGCGAGATCCGGCGACACGGCGAGATACCGGGCGTGCCCGCGCATACGGATCTGGTGGTGCGCGCAGCGCAGTTGCTGCAGCAGCACGCCGGCGTTCCGCACAGCGCGGATATCGAGCACGCCGGCGTCTCGCTCGGCGTGGATATCGAGGTGGAAAAGCGCATTCCGATGGGCGGCGGCCTGGGTGGCGGCAGTTCCGACGCGGCGACCGTGCTGGTGGCGTTGAACCAGCTCTGGCAGCTGGATCTGGCCGAGGATGTGCTGGCCGAGCTAGGCCGCCAGCTCGGTGCCGACGTGCCGGTGTTCGTGCGCGGCGGCTCGGCCTGGGCCGAGGGCATCGGCGAGCAGCTCACCCCACTGAGCCTGCCGTCGCGGCACTATGTGGTGATCGACCCGCACGAATCGGTGCCGACCGCCGCGCTTTTTCAAGCGTCTGAATTGACACGAAATGCCCCGCGGGCGACAATTTCGTCCTTTGTTTCCGGTGAAACGACGGAAAACGCCTTTGCGCCGGTCGTACGTGCGCGGCACCCGCGGGTGGCTGCAGCACTGGACTGGCTCGGCGGTTTCGGTCAGGCGCGGCTGTCCGGCAGCGGTGGCTGCGTGTTTCTGGAGGCGAAGTCATTCGATCGGGCGACGACGATTACCGCACGTTGCCCGGCGGCATTCACGGCGCAGGTGGCCATGGGTGTCGATGTGTCACCCCTGCAGGATGCATTGGCGCGCCATCGCGGCGCGGCGCGGGCGACACGGACAACAGACGGCCGCTGACGGTCAGGCAACAACAGCGACAGGTACAAGCGAACACAAATACTACTGGGGCGTCGCCAAGCTGGTTAAGGCACGGGATTTTGATTCCCGCATACGCAGGTTCGAATCCTGCCGCCCCAGCCATTTCATGATGGCTTTTGTTTCGAGGTAACACCGTGGACACGTCCACCCCGATGATGCTGTTTACCGGTAACGCGCACCGTGCCTTGGCCGAGGATGTCGCCCATCGTCTGGGCGTGCCGCTGGGCAAGGCACTGGTCGGCACGTTCAGCGACGGCGAAGTGCAGATCGAGATCGAGGAAAATGTCCGCAAGCAGGAAGTGTTCGTGCTGCAGCCGACCGGCGCGCCGAGCGCGGTAAACCTGTTCGAGCTGCTGGCGCTGACCGATGCGCTCAAGCGTGCCTCGGCGGCCAGTGTCACCGCGGTGATCCCGTATTTCGGTTATGCCAGACAGGATCGCCGGCCGCGTTCGGCGCGGGTGCCGATCACCGCCAAGTTGGCTGCCAGGATGATTGGCGCCGCCGGCGTCGACCGGGTGTTGACGGTGGATCTGCATGCCGACCAGATCCAGGGTTTCTTCGATATTCCGGTCGACAACGTATATGCCTCGCCGGTGCTGCTGGCCGACATCTGGCGCAGCCACAGCATGGACGACCTGATCGTGGTCAGTCCGGACGTGGGTGGTGTGGTGCGTGCGCGGGCCATCGCCAAGCGGCTGGACGATGCCGATCTGGCGATCATCGACAAACGCCGGCCGCGCGCGAACGTGTCCACCGTGATGAACATCATCGGCGACGTGGAAGGCAAGACCTGCGTGATGGTCGACGACATCGTCGACACTGCCGGTACGCTGTGTGCGGCAGCGGCGGCGTTGAAGGATCGCGGTGCCCGCAAGGTGGTCGCCTACTGCGTGCACCCGGTGTTGTCGGGTGCGGCGATCAGCAATATCGAAGGCTCCCAGCTCGACCAGCTGGTGGTCACCAACACCTTGCCGCTGCGCCCGGAAGTGCAGGCCTGCGCCAAGATCCGTCAGCTCTCGGTTGCCGAGCTGCTGGCGGAAACCATTCGCCGCATCGCCTTTGGCGAGTCGGTGAGTTCGTTGTACGTCGACTGAGGGACTTGTCCCTTTACTCGGTTCCTCTGGTCGCGGGGGAACCATTCAAGCCGCCGCGAGGCGGCAAACACAAACCTAGGTAGTACTGAAATGACCAAGACTCATGAAATCAAGGCGCAGAGCCGCAAGGACGAGGGGAAAGGTGCGAGCCGCCGCCTGCGTCATGCGAGCTTCGTGCCTGCCGTCGTCTACGGCGCCGGCCAGGCCCCCGAGAGCATCCAGATCGAACACAACACCATCCTGCTCGCCGCGAAGAACGAGTGGTTCTTCTCCTCGGTGCTCGACCTCAACGTCGACGGCAAGGTGCAGAAGGTGCTGGTGCGCGACTGGCAGAAGCATCCGTACAAGCAGCTGATGATGCACATGGATTTCCTGCGCATCGACGAGAACGCCAAGGTGCGCGTGAACGTGCCGCTGCACTTCCTGAACCAGGAATCGTCGCCGGCCGGCAAGACCTCTGGCGTGGTGATCTCGCACAACCTGACCGAAGTGGAAGTCAGCTGCCTGCCGAAGCACCTGCCCGAGTTCATCGAACTCGACCTGGGCGCGCTGAAGGCTGGCGACATCGTCCACCTGTCCGAGCTGAAGCTGCCGGCCAATGTCGAATTGCCCGCGCTGCAGCTCGGTGAGTCGCACGACATCCCGGTGGTCACGGTCAACGTGGTCAAGGAAAGTGCCGAGGACGCTGCCGAAGACGCTGCTGCCGTGGCCGAGGCCGAGGCGAACAAGGCCGCTGCAGCCAAGTCTGCCAAGCCTGCAGCCAAGCCTGCCGACAAGAAGTAAGTCATGCTGTCCCGCGCCCGTATCGGGCGCGGGACTCGCATGGCTGGCTGCTCATGGCAGGACTGCAACTCATCGTCGGACTGGGCAATCCCGGTGCCGAATATCTCCGAACCCGGCACAACGCCGGGTTCTGGTTTGTTGACGCTCTGGCCAGCGGGCAGGGCGAGCGTTTCAGTTTCGATGGCAAGCTGCATGGCGAAAGCTGTCGCGTGCGCATCGGCGGCCAGCAGATATGGTTGCTCAAGCCCTCCACCTTCATGAACAAGAGCGGCATCGCCGTGGTTTCGGCGTTGCGCTACTACAAGATCGAGCCGGAACAGTGCCTGATTGCGCACGATGATCTGGACCTGCCTGCCGGTACCGTGCGGATGAAGTTCGACGGTGGCCACGGCGGCCAGAACGGTCTGCGCGACCTCATGGCACATCTGGGTCACGGCAAGTTTCATCGCCTGCGCGTGGGCATCGGTCATCCCGGTCATCGCGACCAAGTCACGCCATGGGTGTTGGGCCGGCCATCGGCGCAGGACGAGGATGCGATCCTCGGCGGTATCGCCCGCACCATGGACGTGCTGCCGCTGGCGGTCGACGGTCAGTTCGACAAGGCGATGCAGCAGTTGCATACGACAGAAGAAAGCAAAACCAGGTAACACCACCATTTATGCGGCAGACGCGGGTTGCGGGCCGGTCATTCGACCGATAGCCACACGCGTTTCCCCACCGGAATCATCATGGGTATCAAATGCGGCATCGTCGGCCTGCCTAACGTCGGCAAGTCCACCCTGTTCAACGCGCTGACCAAGGCCGGCATCGCGGCGGCGAACTTTCCGTTCTGCACGATCGAGCCGAATGTGGGCGTGGTGCCGGTGCCTGACCCGCGTCTCAATGCACTGTCCGCCATCGTCAATCCGCAGAAGGTGATCCCGACCGCGGTCGAGTTCGTCGACATCGCCGGCCTGGTCGCCGGTGCGTCGAAGGGCGAAGGTCTCGGCAACAAGTTCCTGGCGCATATCCGCGAAGTGGATGCGATCGCCCACGTGGTGCGCTGTTTCGAGGGTGACGTGATCCATGTCGCCGGCAAGGTCGATCCGCTCTCCGACATCGACACTATCGACACCGAGCTGGCGCTGGCGGACCTGGAGTCGGTCGACAAGGCACTGAACCGTGCCGAGCGCGCGGCCAAGGCGAACGACAAGGAAGCCATGGCGAAGAAGCCGGTGCTGCAGAAGCTGTCGGCTGGCCTCAATGAAGGCAAGTCCGCGCGCAGCCTGGGCCTGGACGAGGAAGAGAAGGCGCTGGTGCGCGACCTGTTCCTGCTCACCCTGAAGCCGTTGATGTACATCGCGAACGTCGCAGATGACGGCTTCGAGAACAACCCGCTGCTGGAGCTGGTGCGTGCTCGTGCCGTCACCGAAGGTGCCGAAGTGGTGCCGGTATGTGCGGCGATCGAAGAGGAAATGGCGCAGCTGGAAGATGCGGACCGCGACGAGTTCCTGAAGGACATGGGCCTCGACGAGCCGGGTCTGAACCGGGTGATCCGCGCCGGTTACAAACTGCTCGACCTGCAGACCTACTTCACCGCCGGCGTGAAGGAAGTGCGTGCCTGGACGATCAAGCGCGGTTTCACCGCACCACAGGCGGCCGGGGTGATCCATACCGACTTCGAGCGCGGCTTCATCCGCGCCGAGACGATGAGCTACGACGACTTCATCCAGTACAAGGGCGAGGCAGGTGCCGCTGCAGCCGGGCGGTTGCGCAAGGAAGGCAAGGACTACATCGTCAAGGATGGCGACGTGCTGCACTTCCTGTTCAACGTCTGAGCCTCGCTCCGCCACAAAAAAAGCCCCGGTCTGGCCGGGGCTTTTTTTGTGTGCATCCGTTTGCCGAGCAACAGGTTGACTGCCGCATAGGCATAATGCGGATTCCATTCATGGTTAGTTTCGCGGGAGTCCACATGCCCGGACAACAGCACGAAGTGACGTTCCGCTTTCTCGCCGAGCCTACCGACGTCAATTTCGGCGGCAAGGTGCATGGCGGCATGGTGATGAAATGGATCGACCAGGCCGGCTATGCCTGCGCTGTGGCCTGGAGCGGGGCGTATTGCGTCACCGCGTCGGTCAGTGGCATCCAGTTCGTGGCGCCGATCCTGATCGGTGACATGGTCACGGTGCGGGCGCGACTGATCCACACCGGTACCTCGAGCATGCATTTCGCCGTGGATGTGCTGGCGCGTGACCTGCGCAAGGACGAGCACCGGCTGGCGACCAGTTGCGTGATGGTGTTCGTGGCGCTGGATCGTCCGGACGGCAAGCCGACCCCGGTGCCGCATTGGGAGCCGCACGACGACAGCGAGCGTCAACTGCAGGCGCAGGCGAAGCAGTTGCTGGAACTGTCCAAGGGGATGGAGAAGCTGGTCGACCTGCGCGCCGCATCATTGGGCTGATGACGGACGCGGAATTCCGCAGGAAATTCGCTCCAGCATGCGAATTTGGTGCCACAAGGTGTTGACAGTTTGGGGCCCGATCCACACAATACGCGTTCTTTGTTGGAGGGATACCCAAGCGGCCAACGGGGGCAGACTGTAAATCTGCTGGCTTACGCCTTCGGTGGTTCGAATCCACCTCCCTCCACCAGCAAGAGTTCCGCGCAGGGCGGGAGTAGTTCAATGGTAGAACATCAGTTTTCCAAACTGATTACGCGGGTTCGATTCCCGCCTTCCGCTCCATTGCGCTGCTTTGATTGAAGAGTCCGGCAGGATGCTGGTCTTGATCTACGCCGTCACGGAGGACGGCTGAAATACACCAAATACACGCTCATGTAGCTCAGTCGGTAGAGCACTTCCTTGGTAAGGAAGAGGTCACAGGTTCGATTCCTGTTATGAGCACCATTTCATCCGGCCGGTCACGGTCAGCCCCGAAAAGGGCGGGTTCCTTTCAATTCATTGACTCCATCGGGGTTTAGCGCGCATGGCAAAGGGTAAATTCGAACGCACCAAGCCGCACGTCAACGTCGGCACGATTGGTCACGTGGAT
>NZ_BMXT01000003.1 GCF_014651895.1 Rhodanobacter panaciterrae | reverse complement strand
TGCTCAGCAACAGCTCGGCCATGCCCATCACGCCGGTCATCGGCGTGCGGATCTCGTGACTGAGCGTGGCCAGGAACTGGGTCTTCGCCGCGCTGGCCGCTTCGGCCATCTGGCGTTGCTGTTCGACCAATTGCATGTGGTGACGCTGGGCCAGGCGGCGGCGCCAGCCATGCAGGATCAGGCCGACCATGGCGGCAAACAGCAGCACATAGATGACCCATGCCCACCAGCGCAGCCATGGCGGTGCCTGCACATGAATCCTGATCGGCGCGGCCAGCGTGACCCACTGATGATCTGCAGCGGCGGCCTGTACGTCCAACGCATAGTCACCCGCCGCCAGCCCTGCAAAATCACGCTCGCCGCGATTGCCCGCATCGACCCAACCACTGTCAAACCCCTTCAAGCGGTAACGATAATGATTGGCGGCAGGGTTGATGAATGAGGCCAGTCGCACGCCCACGCGCAGGTCACGATCGCGCCAACCCAGTTGCACCACCTTGCTGTCGAGGGCGATGGCGCGCACTTCACCGGCGCGCTGCACGTTGAGATACGCCAACGTCAATGTCGGCGACGTGCCGATCTTTTCTGACTGAAGCAATCGCTCGGGCTGGAATGCCACGACACCGTCGTCGCTGATGGCAAACATCATTCCCCCGGGAGCCATGGCGGTCGCACTTCCGTCGAAATTGGCGTTCAACAGACCCTGTGCCGGACCAAACGATCTGAAACGGCGCGTTTGCCGATCGAACTGCCACAAACCCGGGTTGGCAAACACCCATAACCGGCCTTGCTTGTCCACCCGCAAGTCGCGCAGATCAGACTTGAGCCCCTCATGATTGAGATCGATGCTGTCATCGCGCACCGCATGCCCGTCGGCATACCGGTAATGTTCAAGCACCGACCCGGTGGCCAGCCAGAAGCCCGTCGCATCGAAGGCGAAAGCAACGATGCTCTGTCGCGGCACGCCAGGCACGAAAAGCAGCTTGCCGTCCTTGTCGTCCCGGCGCAGCAAGCCACCCTCACTGGCATACCAGAGGCTGCTGGCATGAAAGGTGAGTTGTTCGGGACGAAGAATATCGTCGCTGCCCTGCTCCATCGCCACCGGCGCAACAACCAGGCTGTCGGGGTCGACGACGAAGACGCCTTCATTCCACGAAGCGACATACATCCGTCCATCGTCACCGGCACAGAGCAGCACCGGCCGTGTCACCCGCGCATGATCGAGATCGATCGGAGTGAGCTTGCCGTGGTCGAGCAGGTTGAGCTGGGGTGAGTTGTCGATCCACAGGCGGCCACGCGTATCCTCTGCGAGTGATACGACCTGCCCCTGCATGCTTTGCACGACATGCTGCACCCGACCGGTGCTCGCATCCAGCTTGTCGATCCAGCCATTGTTGCCACCCAGCCACAACTGGCCATCGCGACTCATGCGGATCGTCGACGCCACAATGCCGGTCAGGCTGCCGGGATCGTCCGGAATGTGGGTGAAGCGGGCAAACCCGTTCCAGCCCGGCGGCAGGTAGGCAAGGCTGGACTGCTCGAAGGTGATCCACAGTCCACCTTCAGCGTCGAGCGTGGTCTGCCATGTCTTGTTGCTCGGAAGCCCGCCCGGCAACAGCGGTTGGCCGGTGATTCGCTGCAGATGCCCATCACCATGATCCAGCAGGACACCATTGGCTGTGCCGAGCCACAGCCGCCCCGATGAGTCACGGGTGCTGCTCATGATCCGCTGCGATGACAACTGCTGGCTCGCCAGCGGTCGCGCAACCCCATCGCTACCGATGATCAGCAGGCCGCCGGTCAGCGACACCCTGACTTCGCCATCGCCGCCGTCGATGCGCCAGGCCTTGCCGACATCGCCATGAAAGGATGAATCCACCGGCACCTGGCGCATCGTCCCATCGGGCTCGCGCAGATACAGGCCACTTTCCGCACCGATCCACAGACGGCCATTGGTGTCGGCAAGCAGCGCGCGTGTCTGGCCGAACGAGGCGACATGTTTCCCGCCGACATCCAGCGGCACATGCTCGAAGCCACTTCCATCCGCTCGCATGCGATCGAGGCCGTTTTCCGTGGCCACCCACAAACTGCCGTCGGCCGTCTGCGCGATGCTCCAGACTTCGTCGCCGGCGAGACTGGCGGGCTGCTGGTCGTCATGCGTCCAATGCCGGAAGCGCCCGCTGTTCTGGTCATAGGCAATCAGCCCGGTCGAAATGCCACCCGTCCAGACCCGATTGTCGCGATCGATCAGTAGCGAATAGGTCGAATTCGCGGGCAAGGAATTCGGATCATCCGCCTCATTCCGGAACACCTTGAAACTGACACCGTCGAAGCGCACTAGGCCACCGGCCGAGCCAAACCACATCAGGCCGTTGCGATCCTGTGCCACCGCGTAGATCGGCTCGCTCGGCAAACCATCCGTCGTCCCATAGCGCCGGAATTGCGGCGTCGGCAGCAGGTCCGTCGTCTGCGCGCTGGACGTCACCGGCGAAGCCCGGGTGACGGGCACGGGCATGACGACCAAGGCCATGCCCAGCAGCCACATCGACAACCTGAAACCGCTCCCCATCGCTTCCCCACGAACGCTATCGCGAAACATGCGCAGCTCCGATCAAAGCTGCGTCACCCCAATGCACGATAGTGCCAAAACCGCGGCACCGACGCGAGCGGAGCACGTTCGCCAGTCATGGCCGACCAAGCACACGGAGTCGGCTGGAAGAAGCTCGCTAGAATGCGTGCATGTCCCGACGCCTGCGACTGCTGTTCTCCGCGCTAGCCATGGCCGCGTTGTTGTGGCTGCTGTTCGCGGCCGCCGAGCGTGCGCTGGCCTTGGCGCAACGCTTCCTCGCCTTGCCGACGTGGCTGCAATGGACGCTTGGCGGCATCCTGCTGATTTTTGCGGCGGCCGGCTTGAGCCTGCTGTGGTGGCTGCTGCGTCCGCGGCGCAAACGTCGACCGCTGCCGGTACCCGACCGCGGCAGTCTGGAGCAGCGCATCGGCCAGCTGCGCGAACGCGGTGCCGATACCGGCACGTTGACGGCCGAACTCGGCGAACTCGATCGCCGCCGCGCCAGTGCGCGCGTCTACGTCGTGCTGTTCGGCGAAATCTCCACCGGCAAATCGAGCCTGATCCGTGCACTGGCACCGCATGCGCAAGTCGCCAGCGACGCGCGCGGCGGCACCACCCGCGACGTCGGCCATTACGACGGCCGGCTTGCCGATGGCCGCACGCTGGTGCTCGCTGACGTACCCGGCAGCCGCGAAGCCGGTGGCGAAGCACACGAAACCCTGGCGCGCGAAGAAGCGTTGCGGGCGCATGCCGTGATCTATCTGTGCGCCGGCGATCTCAATCGCAGCCAAGGTGATGAGCTGCACTGGCTCGCCGATTTCGGCAAGCCGCTGCTGCTGGTCTTGAACAAGGCCGATCAGTGGACCTCGGTGGAACGCGAACAATTGCTGACCCGCCTGCGCCAGCAGTCACGCGGCATCGCCAGTGCGGTACTCGCGATCAGCGCCGGCGGCAGCGAGCGTTATCAACGACAGCTCGCCGATGGCAGCACCGAATCGGTCGAACGCCAGCGCAAGCCCGCGATCGAACCGCTGCTGCAGGCACTCGACCGACTTACCGCGCCCGGCGCCGAGGGCCTGGAAAACCTGCGCGAGAACGCCGTGCTGGCCGGCCTGCATCAACGCACCGGCACGCTGGAAGCGCGGACCCGCGCCGAGGAGGCCGAACGCATCGTGCGCAAGTACGCACGCCGCGCGATCGTCGGCGCGCTCGCCGCGGTGGCGCCAGGCAGCGACCTGGTGATCCAGGGCGTGCTCGCCACCGGCCTCACCCGCGCACTGGCAGAACTCTACGGCGTGAAAGTCAGCGACGTGCAGATTGAGGACTTCGTGCAACAGGCCAGGCTGACCCTGCGCACCGGCACCTCGATCGTGCTGGCTGTCGCCGGCAATGCACTGAAGGCGTTTCCCGGCCTCGGCACGCTCGGCGGCGGCGTGCTGCACGCGTTCGCCTACGCGCTGATCTTCGACAGCATGGGACGCGCTCTCGCCGCTTCGCTGGCCGAACGCCACACGCTGGATCAGGACGACGCCAGTGCACGCTTGAAAGAGCTGCTTACCGACGCCGGCGGCACCCGGTTGCGCCAGCTGGCCACACTGACTATGGACGCGATGCGCGAGCGCAGCAGCACGGATTGAATTTATCGAACTTGCGGGTCGGCACCCGAACACCGTTGACGGCGAAGTGACCTCAACCGCGATGCTCCGAGTTTGATTTGCTGTTACGCATAAAGCATTCGTCTTTCATCAAATGGCGAGCCGTTCTTCACCGTGCCGTCCTCGTATTACCTCGCCAATTGAATGGCTGCTGCAAAGCACAGAGCACGTCAGAAAATCACAGCCAACGTCCGTAACGGCGGATGTAGATCACCTTGACCAGCTGGGTCAGCGCGCAATACGCCACCACGGTCAATGCCAGCCACGCGAAATACACCGGCGGCATTTCCATCATGCCGATCTTCGCGCCGATCGCGGTGTACGGCAGCAGCATGCCGATCACGATGATCGCCGTGGTCAGGCCGAGCACCGGTGCCGCGGCGCTGCTCTGCAGGAACGGGATCTTGCGCGTGCGGATCATGTGCACCACCAGCGTCTGCGTCAGCAGGCTCTCGATGAACCAGCCGGACTGGAACAGCGACTGGTGCGCCGGCGCATTCGCGCCAAACACGTACCACAGCAGCAGGAAGGTGGTGATGTCGAATACCGAGCTGGCCGGCCCCACCCACACCATGAAACGACCGATGTCGCCGGCATCCCATTTGCGCGGCTTGCGCAGGTAATCCTCGTCCATGCGGTCGAACGGGATCGACAGCTGCGAAATGTCGTACAGCAGGTTCAGCACCAGAATCTGCAGCGGCAGCATCGGCATGAACGGCAGGAACGCGCTGGCGATCAGGATGCTGAGCACGTTGCCGAAGTTCGAGCTGGCCGTCATCTTGATGTACTTCATGATATTGCCGAAGGTGACGCGCCCTTCCAACACGCCCTCCTCCAGCACCATCAGGTTTTTTTCAAGCAGGATGATGTCGGCCGATTCCTTCGCGATGTCGGTCGCGGTATCCACCGAGATGCCGACATCGGCGTCGTGCAACGCCGGCGCATCGTTGATGCCATCACCGAGGAAACCCACCGTATGACCCAGACGTTGCAGCGAACGCACCACGCGCGCCTTCTGCAGCGGCGACATCTTGGCGAACACCGTGACGCGCGCCACCAACGCATCCAGCGCGGCATCGTCGAGCGACTCGATTTCCTTGCCCTGTATTGAATGGGTGACATCCAGCCCGACTTCACGGCAAATCTTGCGGGTCACCGCCTCGTTGTCACCGGTGATCACCTTCACTTCGACACCGTGCTGGTGCAGCGCGCGGATCGCGGTAGCGGCCGAGTCCTTCGGCGGATCCAGGAAGGCCAGGCAGCCGACCGCGATCAGGTCGCTTTCGTCGGCCACGCTGTACGGCCGATCGTGGCTCGGCTCACGCTGCACCGCGACCACCAGCACGCGCAGGCCGTCCTCGTTGAGCTTGTGCGTCATCTCCTTGATGTCACGCCGGCGCTCGTCGGTCATCGGCTCGGTGACGTCGCCGACCTTGGCATAGGCGCAGATCGACAACATCTCTTCGACCGCGCCCTTGCAGATCAGCAGATGCTCGCCATCGTCCTTGGCCACCACCACCGACATGCGCCGGCGCTGGAAGTCGAACGGGATCTCGTCGATCACCCGGTAGCGCGTCGCCGCGGCCTCCAGATCGCGATGCTCCAGCACCGCCTTGTCCATCAGGTTTTTCAGGCCGGTCTGGAAGCGGCTGTTGAGGTAGCCGAATTCCAGCGCCTCATCGGACTCTTCGCCGTCCAGATCGAGATGGCGCTCCAGCACGATCTTGTCCAGCGTCAGCGTGCCGGTCTTGTCGGTGCACAACACATCCATCGCACCGAAGTTCTGGATCGCGTTGAGCCGCTTCACCACCACCTTGCGCCGCGACATCGCCAGCGCGCCCTTGGAAAGGTTGGCGGTGACGATCAGCGGCAGCATCTCCGGAGTCAGGCCGACTGCCACGGAGAGCGCGAACAGGAAAGCTTCGGTCCAATCATGCTTGTCGAAGCCGTTGATCAGGAAGACCACCGGCACCATCACCGCCATGAAGCGGATCAGCAGCCAGCTGACGCTTTTCACGCCGCGATCGAAACTGGTCTGCACGCGTTGACCGGACATGCTGTGCGCCAGCGAGCCGAGGTAGGTCCGCGCGCCCGTCGACACCACCACCGCCGTGGCGGTACCGCTGATCACGTTGGTGCCCATGTAGCAGACCGTGGGCAGGTCGAGCGGGCTGTCGTACTTCTGCGGGCTGCTGCCATCACTCACGCGCGCCGGCGCGGACTTCTCCACCGGCAGCGATTCGCCGGTGAGGATCGCCTGGCTGATGAACAGGTCCTTCGCGCTGAGCAGGCGCAGGTCGCCAGGCACCATGTCGCCGGCGCCCAGGTGCACGATGTCACCGGCGACCAGCTCGACCACCGGCACCTCGATCTGCTCGCTGTGGCCATCGGAGGCCTTGCGCGTCACCGTGGCCGTGTTGCGCACCATCGCCTTGAGGTTCTCGGCCGCGCGCGACGAACGGAATTCCTGGGTGAAGTTCAGCAACACGCTGATCGTCACCATCACCGCAATGATGATCGGCCCGGACATGTCGTCCGGCGTGGCAAACACCTGCACCACCGCCAGCACCAGCAAGACGATGATGAACGGGTTCTTGAACGCACGCAGCAATTGCCGCGACCAGTGCGGCGGCTTCTCGTGCGAGACCTCGTTGATGCCGTCGCGATGCAGCCGCGCCTCGATCTGTTCCTCGTCGAGGCCCGCCGGGGTGGTCTCCAGCGCTGCCAGCAGCTCGTCGTTCGCGCGGAAGGCCTCCTGCGCAACTGCCGCATGCACTGCTGCCGCAGCCTTGCCCGCCGTCTTGGCCGCGACGGCCTGATTGGATTGCTTGTTCATGACTCGCTTCCGTGAATTCGCTGATGCCTGCCGCCGGTGCGAGTCTGCGGAATCAATCCGCCAGCTGCGCCACGGTCGGTGCGCATGGCCGCGCATGCGGCCGGAACGGCGCCGCCGCTGGCGGGGGCCATCCCTTGCATGTCGTCTTCGCGACCATCAGCGACTGGATACCAGCGCGAGATGTACGGACGATGGCAGTACATCGGCCTGAGCAGGCGCGGATACGCGGCTGACCGCCGACGGGGTGCGGCGGTGCAGTTCTATCACATTGTTGCCGGCGGCCGCGCGTTCGAGCGGCGCGGGCACGGTGACGGTGTACGGACGGCGCACGGTATGACGACGGCCAGCCAGCAGCCGGCGCAGTGCGCGCAACAGAAGGGAATCGCGAAGGAGCTTCATGGGCCCATCTCCTCGTAACGACGCCTATGGCGTCGTCAGGGGTGGGCCGGACTTTCCCTAGTCGAGGAAAGCACCAGCCGACCGCAGGCGGTCGCCGCAGGCGTTCAACTTGTTGTTATGCGTCGCCGACATCCGATGCTCGCGGATGACGACGTTGCGACTAGGGTAAACGTCCATATGCCTTGGTTTGTCAGGACTGGGAGCCGACCGACGCGGTGCGCCGGGAGGCGCGCGCATTGTCGTGCTGCGCTGCGGAAGTGTCAACCCACCAGGGTCGAATGGATCAATGTCATTGCCTGAAATCAGCGATGCCCGGCGCGGGCAAGCCCGCTGGGGTTCAGCTCAGATGCTGCAGTACCAGTCCCTGCTGCACGATCGGCTCGACCAGCCAGTGGTCGGCCAGCAGAAACGCGAACAACGCCATCAGGTACACGATCGAGTACTTGAACACCTTCATCGGGAACAGCTCGTCCGGCGGGTTCAGCAAGCGCACGGCGTAATACAGGAAGCCCACATCCAGCACGACGGCGCCGCCGAGGTAGATCAGCCCACTCATTCCGGTCAGCGCCGGTAGCAAAGTCACCAGCACCAGCAGCACTGTGTAGAACAGCACATGCCAGCGGGTGTAGGCCACGCCGTGAGTGACCGGCAGCATCGGCACCTGCGCGCGCGCGTAATCGTCGCGGCGGAAGATCGCCAGCGCCCAGAAATGCGGCGGCGTCCACACGAAGATGATCAGGCACAACTGCAGGGCGAACGCGTGCAGGTGACCGGTGACTGCCGTCCACCCCAGCACCGGCGGAATCGCACCGGCGAGACCGCCGATCACGATGTTCTGCGGGGTGGCACGCTTGAGATACGCGGTGTACACCAACGCGTATCCAATCAGGCCGCCGAAGGTGAGCAGTGCGGTGAGCAGATTGACCAGCAACGCCAGCACCAGCATCGAGGCGATGCCAAGCAGCACCGCAAACACCAGTACCTGTCGTGGCGTCAGCGAGCCGGTGGCCAGCGGACGCCGCGCGGTGCGCGCCATCAGCTTGTCGATACGCTCGTCGATCAGGTGGTTGAACGCGGCGGCCGAACCGGAGGCCATCCAGATGCCCAGTGTGCCGAACACCAGCGCGCGCCACGGCGGGATGCCCGGCACGGCGAGGAACATGCCGATCACCGCGCAGAACACCAGCAACGCGACGACGCGCGGCTTGGTCAGCTGCAAGTATTCGCTGATCAGATCTCTAGTCAGTTCCATTTTCAACGTGGCTCCAGCGACAGGAACATCGATTCGTCATGCTGTCGCTGCGTGCGCGCCAACGTGGCCAGCAAGGTGAACAGCAACAGTGCGGCGACGCCATTGTGCGCGGTCGCCACTGGCAACGGCAGTCCGAAGTACACATTGCTGATGCCCAGCAGCACCTGCGCCGCCAGCGCCAGCGCGATCGCGAGGCCGAGCACACGCAGGCCGCGCCTGGCGAGCTTGTGCGACAGCCAGCCGAGGTAGCAGAACACCACCAGCGCGCCGAAGCGATGCGCCAGCTGGATCGCGCTGCGCGCGGCCATGTCCAGCACGCCACCTTCGTAATTGACGCCGATACCGCGCCACAACACGAAGCCCTGCTCGAAATCCGTCGGCGGCGCCCACTGACCCAGGCATTGCGGGAACGAGCCGGGGCCGTAGCCACAGGCGAGTGCCGCATAGTTCGCCGAGGTCCAGCCGCCCAGCGCGATCTGGCAGAACAGCAGCACGATGCCGATCGTCACCAGCCGGCGCAGATCGGCCATGCGATCATCGGGTGCCGCCACGCCGGCAAAGCGCAGTGCGGCATACGCCAGCAACGCGAACGTGGTCATGCCGCCAAGCAGATGACCCATCACCACGATCGGCTTCAACAGCAGGGTCACCGTCCACATGCCCAGCATCGCCTGGAAGATGATCACCGCCAGCGCCAGCACGCAGATCTTCCAGGCGCCTGGCTGCTGCAACCGGATCGCGGCAATCATCGGCAAACCGATCGCGCACGCAGCCAGCAGCGACGACCACACGTGTTCGCCACGCATGTACAACCCCACACCGATCGCCGCGAACACCGCGCCAGCGATCACCGCCAGCAGCGCGCTGCGTTTGCGCCAGCTCGCGATCACCGCCAGCAGCAACACCATCACGCCGAGCGTACCGGCCAGGAAGCGATGCACCTGTTCGCGCCAGGCCTTGTGCGCCTCGTACGGACGATCCGGAAACGCCGCGTCGGCGTGCGCCACCGCCTGCGCATGCTGCGGCCAAGTCGCCTGGCCGTAGCAGGTCGGCCAGTCCGGACAGGACAAGCCGGCATTGGACAGCCGCACGAACGCGCCGAACATCACCAGCCCGAACGCGAACACCGCGGCGAGCAGGGACAGATTACGCAGGATTTTCAGCGAGCGCGCCGACATCACTTGACCACCTTCTGCAGATCCCGCAGCAGACCCGGACCATCGAAACCAGCCGGATACAACGACAGCGCGGTACCGTTGGACTCCACCAGCACTGCACTGACGCTGTCCGGTGTGGCCGGCGTGTACGCAGCCAGCTTGCCATCGACATCGCTGCCCATCGTCCAATAGGTTTGCATCGCAACGCGCTTACTCGCATCTGCCGGTGGCGTGCCGAGATAGAGCAGGCGCAGGCGCGTCTGGTTGCGATTGAGCATGACGCGCGCCTGCGCGATGTCGGTCAGCGTCTCGAAGCAGCGCGCGGCGCAGTCAGGACCGGCCAGCGCGATCAGGGTAAAGCGCGGCTCGCTGTCGCGCCACGGCCACACCTGACCGTTGTCCAGCTTCACCTGCAGCTTCTCGTCGACGAAATTGCGCTGTGGCAGGATCGCGTGGCCATTGCCTTTCACGCCCGGCTGCCAGCCGGAAAAACTGAGCAGGCCGGCGATGATCATCGGCGCGGCAAACACCAGCGCAATCAGCAGCAGATAGATTCGGCTTCTGCGCAACGCAACGGGATCGACTGGTTTCATCGGAGTTCGTGACCTTGGTGGTATCAGGATTTGCGCGGTTTGCGCTTGCGATGTACAGCCAGCAGGATCACCACCGCGGCGAGCGCGAAGGTGAACCACTGGAACGCATACGCGCGGTGCCGCGCCGGCGGCATCGAGGAAAAATCGAGGGTGTGTACGCGCACATAGATCGAGGCCGGATCGGCGTCCAGCGCCAGCATCCGCGGATACAACGGGCGGCCGAGATCGCGGGCGATTTCTGCCGGATCCAGGAAGATGCTGCTCTTCGGCCAGTGCGTCTGTCGCGCCAGCGCATCGCCACCCATCTCGAAACCGACCGGCGGTGGCGGCACATACAAACCCTGCAAGCTGATCTCGTTGGTCGACAACGCCGGCAGCTGCGGGAGCTTGCCGTTGCCGTTGCCCGGCAGGAAACCCAGATCCACCAGCAGCAACGACGACTGATCGTGCAGGACGAGCGGCGCGAATACCTCTACGCCGCCCATACCGTCGTGCTTCGGATTGTCCAGCAGATACAGCCGGTCGGTGAGATAGTGACCACTCACCTGCACGCGCGGAAAGCTGTCGGCCGGTGGCGTGGCGGCCACCTTGGCGAAGTCCTGCATCGGCGCGGACGCCGATGCGGCATACCGCCGCAGAAGTGCTTCCTTGAAGTCGGCGCGATGCAGCTGCCAGATGCCCAAACGTATGAACAGCAAGGCTCCGGCCGCCGTCAGCAGCAATGCCCACCAGGACGGGCGGCGAAATCCGCTCACGCGGCGAGTCCGCCGGTGGTCGCTATACTGCCCAGGTCGTAATGGATCGGATCAATCACGTGGAAACCGTCTACAAATGTGCGCTGGTGGTGGTGCTGCTGGTGGTGATCTTCAGCCTCGGCCAGGCGCTGTACTTCATGATGACCGACAAGGACGACGACAAGCGCACGGTATGGGCCTTGACCCGCCGCATCGGCCTGTCGCTGCTGCTGATCGGCATGGTCGCGCTCGGCATCTGGATGGGTTGGCTGCATCCGCACGATGTCGGCCAGTGATTGTAGCGGCTGTGTCGGCAGCGCGCTCCAGCCGCGACAAATCGCGCCCCATCGTGGCAAGCGCCCGTAACGGTTGAACCGCTCGCTGCGTCAACAACAAAAAGCCCGCCAATGGCGGGCTTTTTGTTGTGCGTGTGTCGTGGCTCTTTAGCTCTTCGCGAAACGGACGCCGCGTCAGAGGATATAAACGAACATGAACAGGCCGAGCCAGACCACGTCGACGAAGTGCCAGTACCACGCCACCGCTTCGAAGCCGAAGTGGTGATCCTTGTTGAAGTGGCCCTTCAGCACGCGGAACCAGATCACCGCCAGCATGATCGTACCCAGCGTCACGTGCAGGCCGTGGAAACCGGTCAGCAGGAAGAAGGTCGAGCCGTACACGCCGCTGTGCAGGGTCAGGTTCAGTTCCTTGTAGGCCTCGATGTACTCGTGCGCCTGGAAGTTCAGGAACAGCGCGCCGAGCAGCACGGTCAGGCCCAGAAACACCAGGATCTTGCCACGATGACCGGCACGCAATGCGTGGTGCGCAATCGTCACGGTGACGCTGGAGCTGAGCAGGATCAGCGTGTTCAGCAGCGGCAGGCCCCACGCCGGGACGGTGCTGAAGGCACCTCCGATGTGCTCCGGACCGTTGCCGGCATTGGCACCCCATGAAGCGGCGTAGTCGCTCCACAGGAACTGGTGGGTCAGCGTGCCATGGCCGGTGCCACCGAGCCACGGTACCGAGAACATGCGGATGTAGAACAGCGCACCGAAGAACGCGCCGAAGAACATCACCTCGGAGAAGATGAACCACATCATGCCCATGCGGAACGAGGTGTCCACCTGGTGGTTGTAGCTGCCGGACAGCGACTCGTTGATGACCGAACGGAACCAGCCGAAGAACATGCCCAGCACGCCGATCACGCCGACGGTCAGCACGGTCTTGCCGAAGCCGGCGTCGCCGGGCTCCGCGTTCAGCCAGTGCGCGGCACCGAACACGGTGGTGAACATGACCACTGCGGCCACGATCGGCCAATAGCTCTTGGCCGGAACAAAGTAAGCGTCGTGCTGCTGACCCATGGTGAGACCCCGTGGATTTCTCTTGATGACTTAACCCCGTCACGCCGACCGGGGAACTGCATGCCGATCGTCGAACCCGACCGGTTGAAGGAAACGTATTGAAGAAAAACGTGTAGCGACCGCGGTACCGCTATTTCATCAGCAGGATCTGCAGAAACGACACCAGGAAAAACGCCAGCGCGATCGAAACCGTCACCACCAAGGTGCGTCGTACACCCTTGCGACGTGCCGCGATTTCCGTGTTCATGGTCTGCTGTTTCATGTGGATCGGCTTCTTGCGTCGCCTCAGCCCGACAAGGCTGGGGCGACGTGGTGGTGGATCAATCGTTCACGTGACCGTGCGCCAGCTCGTCGTCGTGAATCACCGGCGGCACGTCGAAGGTGTGGTGCGGGGCCGGCGACGGCACCGTCCACTCCAGACCCTTGGCACCTTCCCAGACGCGGTCGGTGGCCTTCTTCTTCGAGAAGAACGCGCAATGGATCAGCACGCCGATGAAAATCAGCTGGGTGGCGCCGAACAGGAAGCCGCCGATCGAGCTGATCATGTTGAAGTTGGCGAACGCCACGTTGTAGTCGGGAATGCGGCGCGGCATACCGGCCAGACCCAGGAAGTGCTGCGGGAAGAACAGCACGTTGACCCAGATCACGCTGTTCCAGAAATGCATCTTGGCCCAGAACTCGCTGTACATGTTGCCGGTCCACTTCGGCAGCCAGTAGTAGGTCGCGGCAATGATCGCGAACAGCGCGCCGGTCACCAGCACGTAGTGGAAATGCGCCACCACGAAGTAGGTGTCGTGGTACTGGAAGTCGGCCGGCACCAGCGCCAGCATCAGGCCGGAGAAGCCGCCGATGGTGAACAGGATGATGAAACCGACCGCGAACAGCATCGGCGTCTCGAACGTCATCGAGCTGCCCCACATGGTGGCGACCCAGTTGAACACCTTCACACCAGTCGGCACCGCGATCAGCATCGTCGCGTACATGAAGAAAATCTCGGCGCCCAGCGGCAGGCCGACCGCGAACATGTGATGCGCCCACACGATGAACGACAGGAAGGCGATCGAGGCAATCGCGAACACCATCGCCTTGTAGCCGAAGATCGGCTTGCGCGCGAAGGTCGGCACGATCTCCGAGATGATCCCGAATGCGGGCAGGATCATGATGTACACCTCGGGATGCCCGAAGAACCAGAAGATGTGCTGGTACAAGACGGGGTCGCCGCCGCCGCCCGGGTTGAAGAAGTTGGTGCCGAAGTACTTGTCGGTCAGCAGCATGGTCACTGCGCCAGCCAGCACCGGCATCACCGCGATCAGCAGGAACGCGGTGATCAGCCAGCTCCACACGAACACCGGCATCTTCAACAGCTCCATGCCAGGCGCGCGCATGTTGAGGATGGTGGCGATGATGTTGATCGCACCCATGATCGAGCTGATGCCCATCAGATGGACCGCGAACACCACGTAGGCAAGCGAATCACTCTGCAGCGACAGCGGCGGATACATCGTCCAGCCGCCGGCCGGGCCGCCACCTGCCATGAACAGGGTGGACAGCAACAGCGTGAACGCGAACGGCAGGATCCAGAACGACAGGTTGTTCATGCGTGGCAGCGCCATGTCCGGCGCGCCGACCATCAACGGGATCATCCAGTTACCGAGGCCGACGAAGGCCGGCATGATCGCGCCGAAGATCATCACCAGCGCATGCATGGTGGTCAGCTGGTTGAAGAAGTACGGCTGCATCAACTGCAGGCCGGGCTTGAACAGCTCGGCGCGGATCAGCATGGCAAAGCTGCCGCCGATGAAGAACATCACCAGTGCGAAGACCAGATACAGCGTGCCGATGTCCTTGTGGTTGGTGGACATGCACCAACGCTGGAAGAAACCTTTCGGCGCGCCGTGGTGATCATCGTGCTGATCATGGGTGGCTGCGTAGGACATGGCCTTGCACCTCTAACCTGAAATATTGAATGCGACTGCGTGAAAAAGCGTGTACCGGGAACGGCCGAACCGGGCTGGATCAGCCCTGCTTGGCCGCATCCGCTGCCGGAGCGACCTGGCTGGTTTGCGGCGCGGCGGTGCTGGAGGCTGCCGCCGGTGCCGGTGCCGCGGCGGGCGCAGCGGACTGCGCCTGCTGCTCGGCCAGCCAGGTGGCGAAATCCGCCTTCGACTTGACCACCACCACGATCGGCATGAAGCCGTGATCCTGGCCGCACAGCTCGGCACACTGGCCACGATAGGTGCCCGGCGTCTGGAAGTTGGCCCAGGCCGCGTTGATGATTCCGGGGATCGCGTCGAGCTTCCAGCCGGTCGCCGGCACCCACCAAGAGTGGATCACGTCGCCGCTGGTGATCACGAAGCGGATCTTGGTGTCGACCGGCACCACCAGCGGCTTGTCCACATTCAGCAGGTAGGTGTTCTCGTCGCCGACCTTGACCGCATACGGGTCCATGCCCGAAGCGAGCTGGCGGGTCTGGTCGCTCTGCGTATCGAGCTTGGACATGAAGCCGACCTTGTCGATCGGCTTGCCCTGGTATTCGACATAGTCGTAGCGCCACTTCCACTGGTAGCCGGTGACCTTGACGGTCATCTGCGAACCGGTGGTGTCGGCCCACGAGGTGAGTCCGCCGGTGGCCAGGTAGGCCAGCACGACCAGGATGATCACCGGGATGGTGGTCCAGATGACTTCCACCATGGTGTTGTGTGACCACTTCTCGGCCACCGCACCGCGCGATTTGCGGAAGCGGAACATCGCGATGAACATCGCGCCGAACACCAGAATACCGATCACCGTGCACACGGCGAGCGAAATGTTGTTCAGGTGGTACGGCACTTGCGACCAGGTGCTCGCGCCGCGCTCCATGTTCAGCTGCCACGGACCGGGAGCGGCATGAACCACGCTGCCGAACGATGCAAGGGCGAGGGTCGCCGCTGCCGTGAATGATCGCCTGATGCCGCCAGATGTCATGTCTTGCACCTTTGTTGAACCTACTTGCGCGACAGGCCGTTGAGATCGGCCAGCAGCACCATGAGTTTTCTCGACAGCTCGACGCGTTCCTGTTCCGCCAGAAAAGCGCCAATCTCCAACTCGCGCCCGTGCGATGACAGCAGCAGGCGCTGACGCCCGCCGCCCGGCTCCAGCAACACACGCACCCAGTACGCCTGGAAACGCATGCGGCGCCGGCCCGGCAGCGACTGCACCTCCAGCGACACAGCGTCGAGGGTGATGCGCTCACTGCGATCGCCGGCCCGCCAGGCCACGCTCAAGGCGACAGCCACGGCGGCGGATTCGACCAAGGCAAACAGCGGAGCAAACACATTCCCCTGCCACGCACCCAGTCCTGCCGTTATCAGCACCAGCGCCACCAGAACCACGATCAATCGACGCAAACCGCGCCGGCTGAGCGTGCGATTGGGCTTGAGCCACATCGTCACGCACGGCAAGCCGGCGGTAGCTGGTCGAAGCACGATCATGGGGATCCGGCGTGCCTGGAACGCCGGAATGATAGGCCGCGGCGAGGCAGCGGGCAAGAATGTCGCACCCGCCTGATCCGGATCAGGCCTGCAAGGAAGCCCCGCGAACGGCACCGCAAGGCCCTTGGTGAAGCACCCGGACAGCAACTTATCCGGCGCCAGTGCGGTCGCCGCGCTGCCCCAATCTGCGCAGTCCGCGTACAATCGCGCGCTCCCCTTCGCAGCGGCGAATCCTTCGACCAGCCCGTGACCCAGCCCATCCTCAGCCCCGAACTCCCCCTCGACAGCACGCCGGCGCGCGTACGCATCACCGCCGCCTGGCTACGCGACGAAACCGAAGCAGTCAACGACCTGCTCGCCCAAGCCACCCTGCCGCCAGTCGAGCGCGAGAAGGTGATCGACCTCGCGGCCGAGCTGGTCAGCCGGGTGCGCCTGCGCGCCAAGGACCAGAGCGCCGTCGAATCCTTCATGCGCCAGTACGACCTCTCCTCCGAGGAAGGCGTGCTGCTGATGTGCGTCGCCGAGGCGCTGCTGCGCATTCCCGACAAGGCGACCGCGGACAAGCTGATCCGCGACAAGCTGGGCGATGCGGACTGGAAGAAGCATCTGGGCCAGAGCGAGTCGCTGTTCGTCAACGCCTCCACCTGGGGCCTGATGCTCACCGGGCATCTGGTGAACCTCGCCGAAGATACCCGCCACGATTTCACCGGCGCGCTGAAGCGGCTGGTCGGTCGCGCCGGCGAACCGGCGATCCGCCTCGCCGTGCGTCAGGCGATGCGCATCATGGGCCACCAGTTCGTGATGGGGCAGACCATCGACGAAGCGCTGGACCGCTGCGCGAAAAAGGAATACGCGGTGTACCGCTATTCCTACGACATGCTAGGCGAGTCCGCGCTGACCAGCGAGACCGCCGAGCGCTACCAGCAGGATTACCGCAACGCGATCGCCGCGATCGGCGCGCGCGGCCCGTTCGCGAACCACACCGACGCACCGTCGATCTCGGTGAAGCTGTCCGCGCTGCACCCACGCTACGAAGTGGCCAAGCGCGAACTCGCCCACCGCCAGCTCAGCGAAAAACTGCTGGAGCTGTCGCAACTGGCGATGAAGCACGGCATCGCGCTGTCGGTGGACGCCGAGGAAGCCGAGCGCCTCGAACTGTCGCTCGACATCATCGGTGACGTGTTCGCGCATCCGTCGCTGCAAGGCTGGAACGGCCTCGGCATCGTGGTGCAGGCCTATGCCAAGCGCACCCCGTTCGTGATCGACTGGCTGATCGAAACCGCCCGCGCCGCGAATCGTCGCTGGTATGTACGCCTGGTCAAGGGCGCCTACTGGGACGCCGAGATCAAGCGCGCGCAGGAAAACGGCCTGGCCGGCTACCCGGTGTATACGCGCAAGCCGAACACCGACGTGTCGTACCTGGCCTGCGCGCGGCGCCTGTTCAATGCCGGCGTCGAACTGATCTATCCGCAGTTCGCAACCCATAACGCGCACTCGATCGCTGCCGTGCATCACATCGCGCAGGGCCGCCCGTACGAGTACCAGCGCCTGCATGGCATGGGCACCGATTTGTACGCCGAAGTGATCGGTCCGCAGAACTTGAACGTGCCTTGCCGCGTGTACGCGCCGGTCGGCACGCACGAGGACCTGCTGCCATACCTGGTGCGCCGCCTGCTCGAAAACGGCGCCAACACCAGCTTCGTCAACCGCGTCGTCGACGAGAGCGTGCCGGTGCGCACCCTGGTCGCCGACCCCTGCGAAACGGTGCGTGCTTTTGCTTCGATCCCGCATCCGCGCATCCCGCTGCCGGTCAACATCTACGCAGAACTCCGGAAGAATTCCATGGGCGTCAACTTCTCCAACGACAATGAACTGAAGGCGATGGCCGACGCGGTCAACGCCCATGCCGGCCCGTGGGCCGCGGCTCCGCTGGTGCCGGGCACAACCGCCAATGGCGCGACCATCCAAGTGACCAACCCGGCCGACCGCCGCCAGAATGTGGGCAGCTACGTCAGCGCCGACAGCGCCACCGTCGACAAGGCGCTAGCAAACGCGGTCGCCGCCCAGCACAGCTGGGATCGCCTGCCCGCCGCCAGCCGCGCCGCGATACTCGAACACGCCGCCGAGCAGCTCGAAGCCAATCGCGGCGAGTTCATCGCGCTGTGCGTGCGCGAGGCTGGCAAGAGCCTGCCCGATGCGATCGCCGAGATTCGCGAGGCGGCCGACTTCCTGCGCTACTACGCCACCATGGCGCGCCGCCTGTTCGGTCAGCCCGAGCAGTTGCCGGGTCCGACCGGCGAGAGCAACCAGCTGTTCCTCAACGGCCGCGGCGTGTTCGTCTGCATCAGCCCGTGGAACTTCCCGCTGGCGATCTTCCTCGGCCAGGTCAGCGCCGCGCTGGCCGCCGGCAATGCGGTCATCGCCAAGCCGGCCGAGCAGACCTCACTGATCGGCTACGCCGCGGTGAAACTGCTGCACGACGCCGGCGTGCCGGCCGACGTGCTGCAATACCTGCCGGGCGACGGTGCCACCGTGGGCGCCGCCCTGACCCGCGATCCGCGCGTCGCCGGCGTGGCCTTCACCGGCTCCACCGAGACCGCTTGGGCAATCAATCGCGCACTGGCCGCACGCAATGCGTCGATCGCCGCGCTGATCGCCGAGACCGGTGGCCAGAACGCGATGATCGCCGACTCCTCCGCCCTGCCCGAGCAGATCGTCAAGGACGTGATCGCCTCGGCGTTCCAGTCCGCCGGCCAGCGCTGCTCCGCCGCGCGCGTGCTGTTCGTGCAGGAAGACATAGCCGACAAGGTCTGCGCGATGCTCGCCGGCGCGATGGGCGAGTTGAAGGTGGGTGACCCGGGCCAGCTGTCCACCGACGTCGGCCCGGTGATCGACGAGGACGCGAAGAAGATCCTGGTCGAGCACGCCGCACGCATGGACAAGGAAGCGAAGAAGATCGGCGAAGTGAAGCTCGATCCGGCACTCACCGCCAACGGCACCTTCTTCGCCCCGCGCGCCTACGAGATTCCCTCGCTCGCTACGTTGACCCGCGAAGTGTTCGGCCCAGTGCTGCACGTGATCCGCTGGAAGGGTAGCGAGCTGAAGCAGGTGGTCGATCAGATCAATGCCACCGGCTACGGCCTCACCCTTGGCATTCACAGCCGCATCAACGACACCGTCGACTACATCGCCAGCCACGCCCGCGTCGGCAACTGCTACGTCAACCGCAACCAGATCGGCGCGGTGGTCGGCGTGCAGCCGTTCGGCGGCGAGAACCTGTCCGGCACCGGCCCCAAGGCCGGCGGCCCACACTATCTGCTGCGCTTCGCCGGCGAGCGCACGCTCACCATCAACACCACGGCGGCCGGTGGCAACGCCTCGCTGCTGACGATCGGCGAGTAAATATCACTTCGCCGCATCGACTCCATTGCCATGGAGTCGATGCGGCGAGTACGTTGCGTGTACTCACACGGAGCGTTGCGCATGTCGAAGTTGAAAAAGGGCCAAGCCGAATTCGTCCACTGGATGGGCCCGTTGCTTGATTGCCTGCGTGCGCTGGGTGGATCGGCCAAGCCGAAAGAAGTTTCAAGTTGGATAGCACGAGAGCTTCAGCTACCTCCAGAGATCACCGAAGCCACGATCAAGTCGGGAGCCAACCGCTTCCACAACCAAGTGCAGTGGGCACGCCAGTATCTGGTCTGGGACGGTTTACTGGACGACAGCAAACGCGGCCTCTGGGTGCTGAGTCCGCTCGGCTGGAAAGCCCATCTTGATGAAGATGCAGCACGAACCATCTTTCTAGGCCGAGTAAAGATCAGCCAGTCCTTACGCAAACAGGATGCAGCAGGCGACGCCCTGCCAATTCCCGAAACCACCGATGCGGTGACTCCAGAAGAGTCTCAGGAACTGGACCTTCTAGACATCCTCAAATCTCTGCCGCCGTACGGCTTCGAACTGATCTGTGGACGCCTCTTGCGCGAACACGGGTTTGAGGATGTCGAAGTTACCCAACGCTCACGCGATGGCGGCATCGATGGTTACGGCCTGCTGCGACTGAGTCCGTTCGTCAGCTTGCGTGTGGCATTTCAGGCCAAACGCTACAAGGATGTCGTCTCGCGCAGTGCCGTGGGCGAGTTCCGTAATGCCTTGCTCGGCCGCGCCGAAAAAGGTGTGTTCATCACCACCGGACGTTTCACGAACGATGCCGAGAGCGAAGCCTCACGCGATGGTGTCGTGCCAATCGAACTGATTGATGGAGAGCAGCTAGTCGAGCTTTTTCAAGATGCAGGCATCGGCGTGAAGCCGAAGACCATCTACGAGATCGACCACGCGTTCTTTGATGAATTCCGCCGCGAACAATGAGCATCCATCAACATGTCTGAGTTAGCGATCGCAGGACTTATTCCCGCATTGCAGTGCATGCGCACGGCACAAGCAGCTGATCCGATGCCGCCATGGGATGTGCGCGCAAAGCGGTTGCGCGCGCTGGAGACGATGCTGCGCGAACAGCGCGGCGCCTTCGCCGAGGCGATCAGCGCCGACTTCGGTCAGCGTCCTGCCGAAGAAACCGATCTGCTGGAAATCTTCCCCAGCCTGTCCGGCATCCGCCACGCACTGTGCCATGGCCGGCGCTGGATGCGCCCACGGGGTTCGTTGGCGGGTCTCGCCTTTCTACCCGCCCGCAATGTACTGATGCCGCAGCCACTGGGCATCATCGGCATCATCGTGCCGTGGAATTATCCGCTGTATCTGGCGATCGGCCCGCTGGTCGACGCGCTGGTCGCCGGCAATCGCGCGATGATCAAGATGAGCGAATACACGCCACGCTTCTCGGCGTTGTTCGCCGAGCAGATGGCCCGGCATTTCCAGTCGGACGAAGTGCTGGTGGTGACCGGCGACGCCGAAGTGGCGCAGGCATTCTCCGCGCTGCCGTTCGACCACCTGCTGTTCACCGGCTCCACTGCAGTGGGTCATCACGTGATGCGCGCGGCATCCACCAGCCTGACTCCGGTGACGCTCGAACTCGGCGGCAAATCGCCGGCAATCATCGGCCCCGGTGCGCGCTTCGACAACGCGGTGGAACGCATCGTGTTCGGCAAACTGGTCAACGCCGGACAGACCTGCATCGCACCGGACTATGTGCTGCTGCCGCGCGCACGTGTGGCGGATTTCATCGCCACCGCCCGCCGCGCGGTGACGCAGATGTATCCCCAACTGGCACAAAGCACGCAATACGCCAGCGTCGCTTCCGATCGCCAGTACCAGCGTCTGGTCGGACTGCGCGATGGCGCCGTGGCTGCGGGTGCACAGGTGCATCCGCTGAGCGAGGCCACGGATGATCCGGCGCGCCGCCTGTTGCCGCCGCAACTGCTGAGCGAGGTCAACGACAGCATGGGCGTGATGCAGGAGGAGATCTTCGGCCCGCTGCTGCCACTGGTTCCCTACGATTCGCTGGACGAGGCGATCAGCTACGTCGCCGCTCATCCGCATCCGCTGGCGCTGTACCTGTTCGAGCAGGATCGGACGTTGATCGATCGTGTGCTGGCACGCACCGTGGCCGGCGGCGTCAGCCTCAACGACACGCTGTTTCACATCGCGCAGCATGGCCTGCCATTCGGCGGCGTCGGCGCCTCCGGCATGGGCGGCTATCACGGCGAAGCCGGCTTCCGCACGTTTTCGCATCTGAAGCCGGTGTTCCGCCAAGCGCGCTTCAACGGCGTCGGCCTGCTCAATCCGCCGTACGGCGCACGCTTCCGGCGCATGCTGGAACTGTTGCTCAAGCGGGGTTGAACACCGACCTCTGCGCCGGCTACTCAAGCGCATAAAAAAACCTCCCCGCTTCCGCGGGGAGGTTTTTGTTTGGACGTCTGTTTCGTGTTGCGGCAGTTAGAACTTGTACTGCGCCGAGAAGCTCAGCAGGTTGCCGTAGTCGTCGAAGCTGCCTGTCAGCACGTCGCCGGTTGCGCTCTTCGAGCCGTTCACACCCGCGTGGCTGACGAAGATGTGCGCATACGAGGCGTTGATCTCGAAATGATCGCTCACCTTGTAGCCGAGACCGACCGTGGCCATCCGGCGGGCGGCATCGGGTACGCGCGGATCGCGATTGCCCGCGGACATCGGCGCCTGGTCGATCGCGAGGCCGCCGCGCAGGGTCAGCTTGTCGCTGAGGTAATAATCGCCGCCGACGGAGACGTAAAAGGTGTTGCGCCAATTGAACGGCAGCGTGGTGGTCGGCTGCGCCGGGTTGGCGTAGTTCAGGGTGACCTGGCGCATCAAGCTCCACTGCGTCCAGGCGACGTCCATGCCAAGGCCGAACTTCTCTTCCTGGTGCCAGTAGCTCAGGCTAGCGACTGCCGGGTTGGTGAGGCGAGCCGTGCCGGCGGTGCGCTGGAACGGCGGGATGCTGCCAGCCAGCGCCGGGTTGGCCAGCAGCAGGCCGTAACCCGCCGTGGTGGTGAAGTTGGCGGTGCCGTCGATGTCATGAGTGATGCGCGAGCGGTAATTCAGCGCCAAGCGGTCGGTCGTGGTCGGCTTCCAGTACGCACCGACCTGCCAGCCCCAAGCCCAGTTGCCACCCTTGACCTGGGCGTAACCATCCCCGCCCGGCGGAGTCAGCGCGGCCACACCAGCCGCTGCGGCCTGACCCTGCTGCACGGCCGCCTGGATCATCGCGGCGGCCTGCGCCGGCGGGATCTGGCCGGCCTGCGCGGCAGCCTGGATTTGCGCCACGCCCGCCGCCGTCTGTGCGCCGATGCCCTGCTGGATACCCAGGCCCACGGCATTGAAGTTGATCGCGTTGGTCAGGTCGACATTGGTGCGCTCGGCGATCGCGCTGGCGCCCACGCTCCACTGGTCGTTGATCTTGAACGAGGCCGAGAGTGTGGAATCGAACGACTGCAGCTTGGTCTTGATCGCGTCGTAGCGGCCCATCCAGTTGCGGTCATACTCGGTCTGGAAGCCGAACGGCACGTCGAGTGCGATACCGAGGTTGACCCGGTCGCTCACCTTGGTGGCGATGGCCAGCGCCGGCACCGGCAACGTGGTGCCGCCGTCGCCGCCGTTGCCGCCGCTGATCGGGCGACCCAGAACGTCGTGACTACTGCCGGTGAATTTGGTGCTGAAGTTGATCGCGGTGATATCGGCCTGCACATAGGTGCCGTCGAGATCGCTCATCGCCGCGGGGTTGTTCGCCACCACCGAGACATCGCCACCAGCAGTAGTAGAACCGGCATAGGCACGGCCCAGACCCGTGGCGCTGTTTTCCTTGAGCTGGAAAGCGCTGGCATGGGCGGCGCCTGGCACAAGTGCGCCGAGAATGGCTACGCTCAGCGCGGCGAGCGCGAGCGGACGGGCAGCGCCCGTGAAGGAACGGAAAGACATGTGCATCGCTTGCTCCTGCTTTTTTGTCGTGATGCGGCTCGGGTAGATAGCGGGGACTGCGACAAATCAAAGATGAAATTCATACGCGCGTTTGAAGCCCCTGCGCCGCACTTTGCCCGCTCGCCCAAGGTGTTGCAAGTGCAGTCGCAACATTTAACTAACGAACGGGTACGAATGCTGCAGACGCCGTCTGGCTGCGCCTTCCTTCCACGTGAATTCTTGCAACCCCGCCATCGGCACCGCTCGGCGGGCAAGCGGCCAGCCACGCTGCTACCCTGATCAGTCCATCACATCGCCCCGAAGGAGGTCGCGTCATGCAGTGCCATGTCTATGCCAGCCGGCGCAAGGCCGACAGCTACCTGTGGCTGGCGCAGCGCGATGCGTTCGATGTGCTGCCCGAGTCGCTGGTCCTGTTGCTGGGTGAACTGCGCTTCGTGATGGAAGTGCAGTTGGACGAGCAACGCAAGCTGCCGGTCGAGGACACCGAGCAGGTGCTCACCAACCTGCGCATGCAGGGCTGGCATCTGCAGCTGCCGCCGCAGGAAACCCTGGCCACCGCCAATCATCTCGCCTATACCCACTCCCCGCGGGATGATCGGGACGACTGATCGCGCCATCATGTCGCTGGCGTTAACACTTGGTTACCGTCTGCACGTCCAACGATTTCTATACTGTCTCCATGACCCAGCCCAAATCGCGCCGCCGCCCTCCTCTCTTGCAAGCTCTCGCCTGGTTCATTCCAGGTCTGCTCGCGGTCGCCGCCGCCGGACTGGCTACCCACCCACTGACCCTGATCCCGCTGCTGCTGGCGAACGCACTGACCATGGCGGCGATCTGCCACGCGATCGGTTTCGATCCCGAACCGCGTTTCGGCCGTACCGTGTTGCGCCGCGGCGCCGCGCATCTGGTGATGTTCACCGGCTACGCGGCGCTGGTGTTCGTACTGGTCGCGTGGCCGATGCTGAAGTTGAGCCAGACGCCCAGCCTCAGCGCCGCGTTGATCCTAGCCGCGATGCTGGTACTGGCGCTGGTCGCGCTGTGGCGGCTGTGGCCTGCGTTCGGGCTGGTCTTTGTATGGGACGACGCCTATCCGCGCCAACGCGATGGTTCGTGGATTTTCACCGCGACCTTGCGCAGCATCGCGTTCGGTCGACATCTGTCGCAGGAGGAACATTTCTTCAGTCACTTCCTGCCGGCCGCACTCTCATTGCTGGTGCTGGCCTTCGGCGCGGTCGCGCTGACCGGTCTGTATGGCGTGCTGCCGCCCGAACCGCGCATCGCCGCGCTGGCGATCTACGGCGTCGTGCTGCTGCCGCTGGGTTGCCTGATCATCGCCAACCGCACGCTGCGCGCGCTGCTGTGCGAGCGGCATCAACCGCGTCGGCGCAGCGACTACGCCGCGTTGTCGACCGGAGCCGCGCCCGCCCCGCGTCCCGTGCTGAGCGAACAGGAACGCACCGCCGGCACGCCCGAGCAGGCCGAAGCGTTGCTGGCGGCGACTCGTGACGGCGATATCGAACGCGCACTGGCGCTGGTCGAGGCCGGTGCCGACCCCAACACCGCGCCGACCGCCGATGACCGCGATCAGCGCCCGGTACTGATGCTGGCCGCGTTGCTGCCGGATACGCGTCTGCTGCGCGCGCTGATCGCCAAGGGCGCCGACGTGAATCGCGCCAGCGGCGGCATTACCCCGCTACTGGCCGCTACCCGCGACAGCTGGCACGGCCGCGCCGAAGCGGTGCTGACCCTGCTCACCAATGGCGCCAGCCCGCTGGTCGCCGATGTCGAGGGCAATACCGCGCTGCACGGTGCGGTACTCAGCGCCGAGCCGGGCGTCGCGGCGATGCTGCTGGACGCGGCCGCGCCGATCAACGCGCTGAACAAGGCCGGCATCAGTCCACTGGCCACCGCTTGTCGTGCCGCCAACTGGCCGCTGGCGAAATTCCTGCTGGAACACGGCGCCAAGCCGGCGCCGACCGACGGCGAACCGGCACTGGTCGCCGCCGCCGGCATCGCCGACGACGATGTCGAAGGGGTCAAGCTGCTGCTCAAGCATCGCGCCGCGATCAATGCGGTCGATGCGCGGCATCGACATGCGCTGCTGGGCGCCGCCGCCGAAGGGCACGAACAGATCGCCCGCGTACTGTGCGCGGCCGGTGCCGATATCAACCTGACCGACCAGCGTGGCAGCACTGCACTGATGGAAGCGGCCCGCGCCGGCGCCGGCGGCATCGTGCAGCTGCTGGCCGAGGCGCAGCCCGACGCACGCGTGCGCGACCAGCACGGCCGTGATGCCTTGACCTTGGCCTGCCAGTCGCCGCATGCGCATGGCGAAACCGTGCGCGCCTTGCTGGCACTGGGCGCCGAACCGAAGGCACCCGGCAGCGATGGCCGCAGCGCGCTCGACCACGCCGCTGCCGCTGGTCGCTGGGATCTGGTTGCCCTGCTCGACCCGGATACACCGCTGCCGGCCAGCCTCAGCCAGGACCTGCTGGCCGAAGGCGCCGACACGCCGGCGCACCTGCTCGACGCGTTGCGCTTCGGTCACTGGGCGATCGTGTCGGGTTTTGCCGAACGCGTGCGCGAATGGCCGCAGGCGCAACTGGCGCAGCTGTATCTGGACCTGGTCACGCCAGGTCTCGCCGCCGGCCGTCGCTGGCTGCTCGATCACGGCCTCGACGCCGAAGCCCGCTTCGAAGCACCGCGCATCGACGATGCCGAAACCGCCGACGCCCCGATCCTGCCACCGTTGGGCCGGCGTCTGTTCGACGCCTTGCTGCAGCAATTGCCGAATTCGACCGAGGCACTGGACGACCTGCTGCAGGCCGGTGCCAGCCCGGCCGGCAGCGGCCTGCTGGCACAGGCGTTGTCGCGCCTGAGCGGCGTGGCACAAGCCGCCGCGCTGCCACTGAACCTGCTCGAACGCGGTGCCGATCCGTTCGGTCCAGATGCGCGCGAACGCACCCCGCTGCACCTGGCCGTGGTCAATGCCCAGCCCGAATTGCTGCAAGTTTTGCTGACACGAGGCTGCGATCCGAATACGCGCGACCGCGACGGCCGCACGCCGCTGTTCGCCGCGCTCGAACATGGCGCACGGGCGCTGCCGCTGGTGCGAGCCTTGATCGCTCACGGTGCGAATCCCGAAGCCGCCGATGCAAACGGCGAAACGCCGCTGGGACTGGCGCTGGAGCACCCAGCGGTGGAACGCTGGCTGGACTGGCGCGACTGGTCGCGACCGAACCGTCCACTGCGCCCAGCCGATCTGCCGGCCGCGGCTGCCGCCGGTGCGCTGGCCAGCGTGCAGCGCCTGCTGGAATTGGGTTTCGCCGTCGATACTCGCGACGAGCAGGGCGCCACCGCGCTGCTGCGCGCCTGTGGTGCCGGCCATCGCGAGATCGCCGCCTGCCTGCTGGATGCCGGTGCCGATCCGGCGCTGGCCGCGCACAGCGGCGTAACTCCGCTGGCCGCTGCGGTCGCCGCACGCCGCGAGGCACTGGTCGCGCTGCTGCTGCAGCACAAGGTCAGCGCCGATCAGCGGCTGCCGAATGAGGCCACTGCGCTGATGGTGGCCGCCGCGATGGGCTATCCGGAAATCGTCGAGCCCTTGCTCGACGCCGGTGCCGACATCAACGCCGTCGATGCCGGTGGGCGCAGCGCCTTGCATGCGGCCGCGCAGTTCGGCTTCGAACACAACGACAGCCTGCGTGCACGCCGCCTGTTCGACAGCCTGCTCAAGCGCGGCGCCGACATCAATCATGCGGACAGCGAGGGCAAGACACCGCTGCTGCTGCTGCTCGGTGCGCAGCTGCGCCCCGGCAGCGAATGCGATGCCACGCATATCGGCGCACTGGTCCCGCTGCTGTTGGAAGCCGGTGCCAAGGTCGAACATGCCGATCAGCGCGGCGTCACCGCGCTGCACGCCTGCGCCATGCATGCGTTGCTGCCGCCGGCGCGCGTACTGCTGTCGCGCGGGGCCGATCGCAATGCGGCCGATGCGTTCGGCCGCACCGCGGCGGATGTGGCGCGGCAACTCGGCTATGTCGACATCGCGCATGAACTGGCCGCTCGCGGCGGCGCGATCCCGAGCGTGCGACAAACGCTGCGTCAGCCGGCGCAGCCGGCCGAGTAGGCGATCGTTTCGACAGCGTCCTGGTGGGCGGTCTCGGCCGCCGTGCGTCCGCGCAACGCGCGCCATGCACTCACGACCTGGGCGGTTTCGATCTCGTCCACCCGTCGAACCGCCGGCAGGCCACCGAGAAGCCTCACCTCGCTGCCGGACCCGCTGCGCGGGGTCCACAACTGCGGCGAGCGGTTCCCCATCAGCACCACCAGCGGACAACCCATGGCCGCGGCAAGATGGGCTGGCCCGGTGTCTATCGAGACCATGCTGTGGGCGATCTCCAGCAGCGCCTTGAGACGACCCAACGGCAAGGCGGCAGCGGCGATCCTGGGTGACTCCGCATCGGTAACCGCCAGCAAGGTATCGAGATAGCCGGCCTCGGCGGCGGAACCACAAAACAGCACCTGTGCCTGCGGCAGGCGATAGCTGATGGCACGCGCCAGCGCGGCCCAGCGCTCGGCCGGCCAGGACTTGTCGTCATCTTCCGCCGCGCGCACTCCATTCCATCGCATGGTGCGCTTGTTGGCTGGTTGCAGCAGCACCAGCGGACGCCCGCCCATGCCTTGTTCGCGCAGCCATGCATCGCGATCGACACGCTCGGCCGCACTGACATGCAATTGCGGCGCCGCATGAACGGGAAGTGCCATCGATGCGCAACTTGCGCGAAATGCGGCCGGGGTGGTGTCGGCGAAGCGCAACAGCCAATCCACCCAGTGCTCGTCTTCGATCGACGGGATATCTTCGATGAACGTGCAATGCTCGGCCGGTACACCGGCCAGCGCCAGCATCGGGCGCACCTTCGTTCGTGTGCGGAACTCGGGTTCGCAGATGTAGAACGGCGACCCACGCAGGCGCCGCAAGGCCAGCGCCGCGCGCCAGCGTTGCGGGCGCATCCAGATCGGACCGTACTGCGAACGCAGGGGAATGCACCCGGCCACTTCCGGCTGCGCCGAATAAAGCGCCGGCGACCAGTCCCCCAGCGCCAGCAACTGGCAAGGCCGGCCATAGCGCATGTGCAGTTTGTGCAACAGCGGCTGCAGCAGGATGGTGTCGCCGAGCCGGCCGAAGCGGATCACGACGGGACCGGTCAAAGCAGGGAGCTGAGTCGTAGGCATGGTTCTAGGCAACGTCGGGATCGTCAGCCGGTTGACGCAACCTACTCCAGTCCAGCGCAAACTTGCCACCGCGCGAGCCGTGGTGACGTGGGAACCCGGTCAATCCTCGCCGGTCAGCGGCACCGCCGGATCACGTTGGCGCTGACGTTCCGCACTCGGCTCGGCGTCCGCCTCGAACAGGCGCTGCAGATCGACCAGTGCATCGCGCGTGCTTTGGATCAGCTTGGTTTCGTCGTCGTAGACGAGTGCCTGCTTCTTCAGCAGGTCCTCGTCGTGGCGGCGGAACCGCTCGACCCGATCGGCCGCCAGTTGCTGCGACAGGCCGAGCGCCTCCAGCGTCTTGCGGGTCATCTTGAGGCTGGAGTGGAACGTCTCGCGCACCGGCTCGTCCACACCCAGATCCATCAGGCGGAACACATGCTGGCGATTGCGTGCGCGCGCGACGATTTTCAGATGCGGATACTGCCGCCGCACCAGCCGCGCGGTGTGCAGGTTCGCCTCCGGGTCGTCGGTGGCCAGCACGAACACCTCGGCCTTGTCGGCCTGTGCCGCGCGCAACAGTTCCGGCCGCGCCGGATCGCCGAAGAACAAGTTGATGGTGCCAAAGCGGCGCGAGGCATCGACCTGCTCGGCCGAATGCTCCAGCGCCACGAACGGAATGCCCTGCGCGCGCAGCACGCGGGCGATGATCTGTCCGACCCGGCCGAAGCCGGCGATGATCACCCGCGGCGGCGCGGTGTCGATGGTGTCGAACTCACGCGCCGGTTTCTTCGGCATCACGTTCAGCGCCTTCGCCGCCAGCACTACCAGCAACGGCGTCAGCGCCATCGTCAGGGTGATCGTCAGCACCAGCGCGTCGCGTTGACCGACCTCGATCAGCTGCTGCTCGGCCGCCTGCCGCAGCACCACGAAGGCAAACTCGCCACCGCAGGCCAGCAGCACCAGCATGCGCAAGCTATCGGAACGGTTGAGCCCGCCCAGCAGCCGCCCCAGCGGCCACAGCAGCAGGCTCTTCAGCAGCAGCAAGGCCGCCACCAGGCCGAAGATCAGACCGGGCCGATGCAGCAGCAGCGAGATATCCATCGACATGCCGACGCTGATGAAGAACAGCCCCAGCAGCAGGCCTTTGAACGGCTCGATGTTCGACTCCATCTCGTGCCGGTATTCCGAGTCGGCCAGCAGCATGCCGGCGAGGAACGCTCCCAGCGTGGCGGAAACCCCGGCCAGCTCCATCAACAGCGCGACGCCCGTCACCACCAGCAGCGCGGTGGCAGTGAACACCTCCACCGAGTCCGCGCGTGCCACGAAACGGAACACTGGCCGCAACAGATAACGGCCACCGACCACCACCGCCAGGATCATCCCGATCGTGCGCAGCACCGCGAACACGTCGAAGTTGTGCGCGTTCGACGAAGCCAGCAGCGGCACCGCGGCAATCAGCGGGATCGCCGCCAGATCCTGGAACAACAGCACCGCGAACACCTGACGGCCGTAGGCTGCACCGGCCTCCTTGCGCTCGGCCAGGATCTGCAGGCCGAATGCGGTGGACGACAGCGCCAGACTGCCGCCGACGATCGCCGCCGCCTTGCCGCTGAGACCGAACAGGAAATACGCCGCCGCGCCGATCGCGATGCTGCTGGCCAGCACCTGCAACAGACCGGTGCCGAATACCGAGCGGCGCATCACCCACAACCGCTGTGGCGACAGCTCCAGGCCGATCACGAACAGCATCAGCACCACACCAAACTCGGAGATCGTGGCGACCCCCTCGGTGTCACTGACCAGACCCAGCAGCTGCGGCCCGATCACCACGCCAGCCAGCAGGTAGCCGAGCACCGCACCGAGTCGGAAGCGCTTGGTCAGCGGTACCGCGATCACGGTGGCGAGCAGGAACACCACCGCGGTCTGCAGGAAATGATGGCTGTCCACACGTGCACCGCTTCGGTCGGGGAGGTTCGATTATTCCACGCGACCCGTGTCTGTGCGGCCTATGCAGATCACACTGGATGTCTTCGACGGCTCGCGCGGCGATATCAGCTTCTTCAGCGCATCCAGCAGTCGCCGAAGCTGCCGACCATAGTCAGTGGCTGGCCGTTTCGCGCAACCATTCGCGGAACAAGCCGACGGCTGCACCATCCTGCCGGTCGGATGGCGCCACCAGGTAATAGCTGCCGCGCGAGCGCACCGCCCTTTTGCCGACCCGCGCCAGCGTGCCGGCCTTGATGGCGTCGGCGGCCAGCAGGCTGCGTGCGAGGACCACTCCCTGCCCCGCTTCGGCCGCCTGCAGCGAAAGTGCTGAATCGTTGAAGACCGAACCAAACGTGCAACCCGCCGTCGTGGCACCGATCTCATCCAGCCAGTCTTCCCACGAGTGGAAGTCGTCACGCAGCAGCAGGCAGCGGCGCAGATCCGCCCACCGGCGCACTTTCATGTGCGCCAGGTAAGCCGGTGAAGCCACCGGGAAGATTTCTTCGTCAAACAGCTTTTCGCTGCGCATGCCGGGCCATCGACCGCCACCGAAGCGGATACCCAGGTCGATCTCTTCTGCAGCCAGGTCGACAACCGCCGAAGTGGCACGCAGCCTGAAATCAACCGTCGGGTGTTGCTGCAGGAACACACCAAGCCGAGGCATCAGCCAGCGGCTGACCAGCGATGGTGGTGCCGTCACCGACAGACGGGCCGCATCCTGCGCGCGAATGGATTCGCTCGCTGTCGAGAGTTGCTGCAAGGCATGGCGGACCGCCACCATCAGGCGCTCGCCTGCCGGCGTCAGCGCCACGTCGTGCCGGTTGCGCACGAAAAGCCGGGCGGCATGGAACGACTCAAGCACCCTGATCTGATGACTGACCGCACTCGTCGTGAGATGCAATTCCTCGGCCGTGCGCGTGAAGTGGCGAAGCCGACCCAGCGCCTCGAACGTGCGCAGGGTATGCATCGGCGGCAGCAGGTATTTCATCGTTGAATCGCATTCATCGCATGGTGAGGAATCATCACTTCACGGCACATAGTGCGCATTCAATACTAGCGTGCACCTTCGACGGAATACCCGGAAACCCTCATGAGCACCATGCGTCGCCTGCTGTTTCTGCTCTTTCTATCCGGCCTCGGTGCGACGGCGTTGCCCGCCAGCGCCGCGACGCTCACGCATGGCTGGCAAAACGTGAACGGCATCCATCTGTTCTATCGCGAGGGCGGCGACCCGAAGGCCCCGACCATCCTGTTCCTGCCTGGCAACCCGCTGTCGTCGATCCAGTACGTCAAGGTGATGGAGGATCTGGTGGCGACGCAGGCCGTGCATGTCGTGTCGATCGACTATCCCTCGTTCGGTTATTCCGATGCGCCCGATCGCAAGACCTATGCGTACACGTTCGATCATGTGGCCGCGACGGTGCATGATTTCCTGAAGGCACGCGGCATCACGCAGTACGGACTCTTCATGCAGGACTATGGCGTCCCGGTCGGCTTCCGGTTGATCAGCGCCGAGCCGCAGGCGGTCACCGCGCTCATCGTGCAGAACGGCGTCATCCATCTGGATGGCTTTCCCACCGCGCAGGACCCGCAAGGCGAATTGCGACAGCATTGGCGGCATCGCAATGCCGCCCTCGACGCGCGCCGCGCCAGCTATGCCAAATCACTCGGTTACCCGCGCGCCGTCGGCTGGAGCAACGACGACGACATCAGTCCGGACGTGGTGCTGCAGGCAACCACGGCCGAGCAGCGGCCCGGCGTGATCGAGGCGCGCAACGATCTGTGGTTCGACTATGGCAACAACGTCGCGCGTTATCCCGCATGGCAGGCCCAGCTCAGGAAACTGAAGACTCCCGTGCTGGTGCTGTGGGGCAGCCATGATGACTTCTTCACCACGCCCGGGGCTTTCGCCTACCTGCGCGATGCGCCGCAGGCGGAGATCCACGTTCTCGATGCGGGCCACTTCGCCACGCTGCAGATACCCGATGAAATCGCGCGGCTGGTGTCCAACTTTCTGGCACATCATCGGGTGACGCAGCCTCCGACCGGTCTGTCCGCGCCATGAAGGGTCGCCCATGAAAAACGGGCCGGCATGATGCCGGCCCGTTTCGTGTTTCATGCCGTCATGACGGCTTACTTCTTCGGGGCGTCCTTCAGTCCGCGGTTGACCAGCATCGGCTCGATGCTCGGGTCCTGACCACGCCAGTCCTTGTAAAGCTTCGCCAGCTCTTCGGTGTTGCCACGCGACAGGATCATCGCGCGGAAGCGATCACCGTTCTCGCGGGTCAGACCGCCGTGATCCTTGAAGCCCACGAAGGCATCGTCGGCCAGCATCTCGGTCCACAGATAGGCGTAGTAACCGGCCGCATAGCCGTTGCCCCAGATGTGCTGGAAGTAGCTGGAGCGGTAACGCGGCGGCACGTAGCTGAGGTCGATGTTGTCCTTCTTCAACGCGGCGGTTTCGAACTGGTCGGCATCCTGCAGCGGCGCATCGGCACCGAGCATGTGCCAGTTCATGTCGAGCAGCGCAGCGGCGACCAGCTCGGTCATGCCGTAGCCCGAGTTGAACTTGCCGGCCTTGGTCATCTTGTCGACCAGCGCCTGCGGCATCGGCTCACCGCTCTTGTAGTTCTTCGCGTAGTTCGCGAACACTTTCGGATCGGTCGCCCAGTGTTCGTTGAACTGCGACGGGAATTCGACGAAATCGCGTGCCGTATTGGTACCGGACAGGGTCGGATACTGCGAGTCGGCGAAGATGCCGTGCAGGCCATGGCCGAATTCGTGGAACATGGTGATCACGTCATCGAACGACAACAGCGCCGGCTGACCAGCGGCCGGCTTGCTGAAGTTGGTGACGTTGTAGATCACCGGCTTGGTACCGAGCAGCTTCGACTGGGCGACCAGATTGTCCATCCAGGCGCCGCCGTTCTTGTTGTCGCGCTTGAAGTAATCGCAGTAGAACAGCGCCATCGAGGTGCCGTCCTTGTCGAACACTTCGAACACGCGCACATCGGGCTGGTACACCGGAATGTCGTGGCGTTCCTTGAAGGTCAGCCCGTACAGCTGGTTGGCGACGTAGAACACGCCGTTCTGCAGCACGTTGTCGAGTTCGAAATACGGCTTGATCTGGCTTTCGTCGAGGTCGTATTTGGCCTTGCGCACTTCCTCGGCGTAACGATTCCAGTCCCACGGCGCCAGCTTGAAGCTGGGCTGCTTCAGCGCGGCCTGGTCCTTGTCGATCTGCGCCTGGATATCGGCAGCCTCGCGCTTCGCTCGTGCCACCGCGGCCGGCGCCAGCTTGTCCATGAACGACATCGCCGTCTCCGGCGTCTTCGCCATCTGGTCGTCGAGCTTCCACGCCGCGTAGTTCGGGAAACCGATCAGCTTGGCCTGCTCGGCGCGGATCTGCGCGAGCCGCTCGATCGTCTTGCGAGTGTCGTTGGCATCGCCCTTCTCGGCACGGTTCCACGAGGCGTTGAACAGTGCCTCGCGCGTGTCGCGGTCACTCAGGTCCTGCAGCTCGGGCTGCTGGGTGGTGTTCTGCAGGGTCAGCACGTACTTGCCATCGGCGAGCTTGCGATCCTTGCCGGCCTGCGTGGCCGCGGCGAGTTCGGCGTCGGACAGGCCGGCCAGCTTCGCCTTGTCGTCGAGCACCGGTGCGGCATCCTTGGTCGCCGCCAGCAGCTTGTTGGTGAACGCGGTGCTGAGCGTGGATTCTTCCTTGTTGAGATCCTTCAGCTTGGCCTTGTCTGCATCCGACAGCTTGGCACCGGCATGTACAAAGTCCTTGTAGACCACCTCGACCAGGCGCGCCGATTCCAGATCGAGCTTGAGCGTATCGCGCTGGTTGTAGATCGTCTCGACGCGCTGAAACAGCTTGCTGTCGAGGTAGATCGCATCCTGGTGCGCGGCCAGCTTCGGCGCCTCGTCTTCCTGCACCTTCTGCAGCGCATCGTCGGTATTGGCACCGGTGACCGCACCGAACACCGCCAGCACGCGCTTCAGCATGACGCCGGACTTCTCCATCGCCACGAAGGTGTTCTCGAACGTCGGCGCCTCCGGGTTGTTTGCGATCTTCTCGATCTCGGCCAGCTGCTGCTTCATGCCCTCGTCGATCGCGGGCTGGTAGTCGGCGTCCTTGATCTTGTCGAACGGCGGCGCCTGGAACGGCAGGGTGCTGGCGCTGAAGAATGGATTGCTGGTCATGGCGGTGGCGGCCGGTGCGGCACTGCTGGCGGCAGCCGTCGAGGCGGCTGTCGCGGGTGAGGTGGCGGCACCATTCGGCTGCTGCGAGCAGGCGGCCAGTGCCATCGTGGTGGCAATCACAATCAAGCGGAGACGGAACATCGGGCTTCCCCAGGTGGCGCGTCCGTGATCGGACACAGTAAGTCGGAACTTCCGACTGTACCCAGTCCTGCCCGGTTTCTCCAAGCCCACAGGTCATGCCGCCTGAGCGGGCACGACGCCAGCTCAGGCAGCGCGCATGTCGCGCAGCTGCCACGCCGAGCCGATCAGCAGATAAAGCCGATGGCGCACGACGCTCATCGGCAGGTCGGTGAGCAGATCGATGTCGGTGCGCAGGTCGGCGACCTGCGCCGTCACCTGCGCCGCCGGATCGGAAGCGCCCAGACTGCTGTTCACCGCATCCGGATCGGGCTGCACCGCGCGCCAGCGCTGGAACAGGCCGTCGTCGCGCAACGCTTGTTGCAGCGCTGTGGCAAAACCGTCCGGACTGGCGCCATCCCAGGCAAAACGCGGGTCGTCACCGCGCGCATGGGCCAGATCGGCGATCGAAAGATAGTAGTGATTGCGAGCCATATGGCCTCCGGTGATGGGGTAGGCGCCTATCCAAGCACGACGGATGTGAAGCTCAGTCCAAGGCCGCCACCGCCGCCGCCAATCGGCTCGCCGCCTGGGCCGGTGCCATGCCATGCGGCAGCACGCCCAGACACGGCGCGGGCAGCAACTCGCGCAGCGTAGTCAGGTTTTCATCCAACGCGCCCATCGCCGGATCGATGCAGTTGCCGATCCAGCCGAGCAGGCGGCAGCCATCGGCTTCGATCATCCGCGCACTGAGCAAGGCGTGATTGAGACAGCCCAGCCGCAAACCGACCACCAGGATCACCGGCAACCGCCACTGCTTGGCGATGTCCGCCGCCAGCAACCCCGGCGCCAGCGGCACCAGCCAGCCGCCCACGCCCTCGACCACCACCTTCTGATAGTTACCACTCAATTGATCGAAGGCCGCACGCAGCGGCGCCAGCGAAATTTCCACACCGTCATGCGCGGCAGCCAAGTGCGGCGACAGCGGATCGCGCAACGCAATCGGGTTGATCAACGCATATAACGGTGTCGCGTTGCTCGCCGCCTGCAGCGCCAGCGCATCGTCATTGCGCAGGCCATCGGGTGTTTCCAAACATCCGCTGGCGACCGGCTTCATGCCGCAGGCGCTATGTCCCGCCGCGCGCAACGCGTGCAGCAAAGTGCACGCCGCATGCGTCTTGCCGATGCCGGTGTCGGTGCCGGCGATGAAGACGGCGGTCGTCACGCCGGGGCGTAACGTCGATTGAAGCGGTTCACCACCGGCCCTATCAGGAATAACAGCGAATACATGAAACCGGGGATCGACCATGCCCAACCGGGCGCCGACAGCGGCAGCAACAGTGCGGTGAGCGCCGAGGCCAGGCCGATCGTTGCCGGCACGCTCCAGATGCGCAGCTCGCGGCGCGCATCGAGATTGTTGAAGCCACGCTTCGCCGCACTCTTCGCCGCGTGCAGGAACAGCAACGTCAGCGTGCCGGCCATGCAGGCATAGGCGAAGCCAAAACAGACGAACAGCGCGCGCATGTCCGCCGGCCCGCCCGTCATCTGGAAATCGCTCGGCAACGCGCCGCCACTCAAGCTGTTGAACGCACCCGAGTACACCATGTGCAAGGGATAGACGAAGATCATCGCGAAAAACACCAGCAGCAGCGACAGCCAGCGGCCGGTGCTGTCGGCGCTGTGACAACGCTTGCGCCAGCGCACATGACCATGCCAGAAGAAGGCGATCTGGAAGAAGCACACCGCGAACGCCGGCACGCCGCCGAGCATGTACAGCAGCTTGTCGGTACTGTCGGGAATCTTGTCGCCGCCGATCAGCAGCAAGGTCAGGATGAACGCGAACGCGCCATCCACGAACATGTCCAGCCGCCCCGCCTCGATGCCCTCGCGCTGTTCGGTCAAGCTCATGCTGCATCCCCGCCATGATCGCTCGGCGCATAATACGGGCTTTGCCGCCGGACGCGTCGCATGTTCGAACTGAAATCCCACAGCTACGCCAGCAAGCGCGAGCACTACGAAGACCTTGCGCAGCAGGCCCGCGGCCTGCTCGCCGGCGAACGCGATTTGATCGCGAACGCGGCGAATTTCAGCGCACTGATCTATCACAGCCTGCCCGAAGTGAACTGGGCCGGCTTCTACCTGTACGACGGCAGCGAGCTGGTGGTCGGTCCGTTCCAGGGCAAGCCGGCGTGCATTCGCATCGCGCTCGGTCGCGGTGTCTGCGGCACTGCCGCGCAGAACCGCGAGACCCAGTTGGTGCGCGACGTCAACGCATTCGACGGACACATCGCCTGCGATGCCGCCTCACAGTCGGAAATCGTGGTGCCGCTGGTCAAGGCCGACGGCAGCCTGCTCGGCGTGTGGGATGTGGACAGCCCGGTGATCAATCGCTTCGACGAGGACGATCGCGTCGGCATGCAGGCGCTATGCGCGGTGTTCATGGAAGCCGTGCGCGGCTGATCGCCTCACGCGATTTCCTGCAGGAATCCGCTAGCGGGCTCCTGGAACAAGGCACCCTTCAGCGTTCGTGGCCTTGATGGGCGCCGTCGCGCGGCTGTCGCAGCAACGTCATCACCGCCTGCCGCGCCTCTTCCACGCCGGTACCGGCGGAGGACGAGAAGATCTGCGCGGTCGCATGCAGCCCTTCAGCGGCGAACTGCTTGCGCAAGGTGGCCAGCGCCTGCGTGGCCTGACCGCGCGAGAGTTTGTCGGCCTTAGTCAGCAAGAGGTGGCAGGGCAGCTGGGTGGCGAAGCAGAACTCCAGCATCAGCCGGTCGAACTCCTTCAGCGGATGGCGGATGTCGACGATCAGCACCAGCCCGCGCAGGCTGCGGCGCTGATGCAGGTAGGCGTCGATCTCCAGCTTCCAGTGCTCGCGCATTTCCAGCGGCACCTTGGCGTAGCCGTAGCCCGGCAAGTCGATCAGGCGCACATCCGCCGGTGGCTGGCCATCGACCTGGGTCGGCGGCGGCAGGCTGAACGCGACCATCTGCTGCGTGCGGCCAGGCGTCTTGGACGTACGCGCCAGTCCCTTGTGATTGGTCAACGCATTCAGCGCGCTGGACTTGCCGGCATTGGAGCGGCCGGCAAACGCCACCTCGGCGCCCTGGTCGGCGGGAAGCTGGCTGATGCGGTGGGCGGCGAGCACGAATTGCGCGCCCTGAAGGGGATTCGACATGGGAATGGTTTGACCAAGCTATGGTGGCACAGGGATAATTCTGCGGTTTCTGCCTGTTGCGGGCCGCATGGCCGCAATCTCTGGCAGTGTTTGCAAGTCTCTCGGGAGTCAAGTGTATGAGTTTTCGGTCCGCTGGTTTTCGGCCCGCTGTTCTCGGGTCCGCCATTGCCCTTGTGTTCGCCCTGTCTGCCAGTGTGGTGACGGCACAAGACGCCCAGCCGAAAACTGCTGCGCCAGCCGCTGCCACCACTGCGGCGACGCCGGCCAGCACAGCACCTGCTGCTGCCGCGGGTGCCGAAGTCGCCGTGAAGCCGGGTGATGCCACCGCCGGCCAGGCCAAGGCCGCCGTCTGCGGTGCCTGCCACGGCATGGACGGCAACTCCAGCGACGCGCAATACCCGAAGCTGGCTGGCCAAAGCGAGCAGTACATCGTGCGCCAGCTGACCGACTTCAAGGCGAGCAAGCGACAGAACCCGATCATGCTGGGCATGGCCACACCGCTGTCCACCCAGGACATGCACGACGTCGGTGCCTACTTCGCCAGCAAGACCCCGCTGCCCGGCGTGGCCGATCAGGCGCTGGTGGAAAAAGGCGAGACGCTGTTCCGCCAAGGCGACAGCACGCGTGGCATCCCGGCCTGCATGGCCTGCCACAGCATCGACGGCCGCGGCAATCCGGGCGCGATGTATCCGCAGCTGACCAGTCAGCACGCGCAGTACATCCAGGCCACGCTGAAGGCCTGGCATGACGGCACCACCTGGGGCGACGACGCCCACGCGCAGATCATGCCGACGATCGCGAAGAAGCTCGACGCCGACGACATCGCCGCACTGTCCAGTTACATCGAGGGCTTGCACAGCGCCGATACCCAGCCGGCCGCCACGCCCTGATCGACCACGCGCCGACCGAAAGGTCGGCGCTGTCGGTTTTAGCCCCACTCGATCAGCCCCATCGATTCGGGCCCCATCTTTCGAGGTTTGCCATGTTGAAGCGTCTGCCGTTCCTGTGTGCCGCCCTGCTCGCGCTTGCCGCCTGCAGCCATGACAACAGCGGCAGCGCTCAGCCGACCGCGCCCGTGGTCAGCAGCACCGCGGCCACGCCAGCCGCAGCCAGCAGCACGGCACCGGCCAGCGCCACGACAACTGCGGCCCCGCCAGCCAGCAGCAGTGCAGCGCCGGCTGCCGCCGACACCGCCGTCGCACCAGCCGAAGCCGCGCCAGCTGCCGCGGCCGCACCGTTCGTCGACAACGGCAAATGGGTCGAGGGCAAGAACTACTTCGTGATCGAGCCGGCACAGCCGACCAGCCATCCGGGCAAGATCGAGGTGACCGAGGTGTTCTCGTATGCCTGCCCGGCCTGCAACGGTTTCCATTCCACCGTCGACCAGATCGCCAAGAGCCTGCCGCCGAACGCGGTGATGAACTATCTGGCGGCCTCGTTCCGTCCGGACGAGAACTGGCCGGTGTTCCAGCGCGCGTTCTACGCGGCGCAGGCGCTCGGCGTGGTCGACAAGACCCACGATGCGATGTTCGATGCCTCCTGGAAAACCGGCGAACTGGCCACCTACGACCTCAAGGCCGGCAAGCCCAAGCCGAAGGATGCGTGGCCCACGATCGACGACATCGCGAAGTTCTACGCCAAGTACGGCGTCGACCCGAAAGAGTTCCTCGGCGTCGCCAACTCGTTCTCGATCAATACCCAGATGAAGCGCGCCGACGACCTGATGAAGGCCTATGGTGTAGACAGCACCCCGACCATGATCATCGACGGCAAGTACCGCTTCACGCCGAACTCCGCGGGTGGCTTCGCGCAGTCGATCGAGCTGACCCAGTGGCTGGTGGCCAAGGAAGCGGCCGGCAAGTAAGCCGGTTCATTTGATTCTGACTCATCCACGGCCCATGGCCGCCCTGCGAAGAGAACACCCCATGCTCAAGCGAATGACCCGATTGCGTGCCATCTTCCTGATCGGCGGCCTGCTGCTGGCCAGCGCCTGCAGCGCGCAGCCCGGTGCCGCCGCGCCGTATACCGACGGCAACGAATACGTGACCCTGCCCGCCCCGCAACAGCGTTACAGCAGCACCGGCAAGGTGGAAGTGGTCGAGGTATTTTCGTACGGCTGCATTCACTGCGCGCAGTTCGCGCCGGTCGCCGAAGAGTTGCGCAAACAGCTGCCGGCAGGTGCCGAGTTCAAGCTGATGCCGGCGCCGTTCAGCGCCGAATGGCTGCCGTTCGCACGCGCCTATTACGCGGCGGACCAGCTGAAGGTGGTCGACCGCACCCATCTGGCGCTGTTCGCCGCCAAGTTCGGCCAGAACTATCCGATCAATTCGATGGACGAGCTGGCTGACTTCTACGCACGCGAGGGCGTCGACCGGGCCGCGTTCATGCGCATCGCCACATCCCCCGAAGCGACCGCGAAGCTGAAGAGCGACCTGGCCCTGATCCAGAAGTGGCAGGTGGATGGCACGCCGACCATCGTGGTCAACGGCAAGTATCGCGTGGCCACCGTCCACTCGTATGACGAAATGGTTGCCGTGACACTGTGGCTGGTCAAACGCGAGCTGGCCGGCAAATAAGCCACCCGCACCGCGTCACCTTTGGTGGCGCGGCTGGCATCTCGTTCACATGCGGTGGATCATGCTTCGCTGCTCTTGCCCGGCGCACGTCCGTGAGTGTGGGCATCCCCTTCCCCGTGTAGTGTGTTGCGATGACCCGCGCCGCGATTCTCCAAGCCGCCCCTGCCGAGCGCCGTCTGCGCCTGCTGAGCTGCAACATCCTGGCCGGCGCCAGCGTGCAGCGTTACAGCGAATACGTCACCCGCAGCTTCACGGCGGTACTGCCGGGACGCAACAAGATGGACAACCTCGACCGGCTCGCCGAGGTACTGCCGCAGTTCGACGTGATCGGCCTGCAGGAGGCCGATGCCGGCAGCCTGCGCTCGGGCTTTCTCAACCAGACCCGCTACCTCGCCGAAACCGCCGGCATGCCGTACTGGAGCCACCAGCCGAATCGGGCGATGGCCAAGTTGGCGCATTCGGCGAACGGACTGATCAGCCGGCTTGAACCACATTCGGTGACGGACTATCCGCTGCCCAGCCGGATCCCTGGCCGCGGCGCGCTGCTGGCGCAGTTCGGCGAAGGCGACAACGCACTGGCGGTGATGATCGCGCATCTGTCCTTGAGCGCACCTGCGCGTGCGCGCCAGCTCGGCTTCATCGCCGAGTTGCTGCATGATTTCCCGCACGCGGTGTTGATGGGCGACCTGAATACGGAGCCGCACAGCGTCGAGATGGCGCACCTGTTCGCCAAGTGCAATCTGCAGCCGCCGACGCAGTCGACCCCGACCTTCCCCAGCTGGAAACCACGCCGGGCACTGGATCACATCCTGACCACCTCCGCGATCCAGCTGGACAAGACCTGGGCGCTGCCGCAGGCGTTCTCCGATCACCTGCCGCTGGCAGCGGAAATCCGTCTGCCGGCACATGTCGGCGGCAAGGCATCGCGGGGGCGGCGCCCGTGAAGTCGACGTGGCGCTTTGCACTCCCATGGGTGTTGCTGCTGATCGTGGCGCTGGCTACAGCATGGCTGCGCTACGGCCTGATCGAATCCAGTGCGATCGGACAGCTGTGCAGCACCAGCCACGCGCCCTCGTGGTGCAGCGGACGACAGTGGCTGGTGCTGGGCTTCCTGCACAACGTCTACGGTGTCGTGGCATTGATTACTGCCGTACTGGCGCTGCTGTGGCAACGCCCGTGGCTGGCATGGCTGGCTGCCGCGCTGGGCGTGTTCGCGCTGGAGCTGTACTGCTTCGAGGCCGGCGCGCTGGCGCTGCTGCTCGGCTGCCTACGCCTGCTGCGACTGCAGTCGCGCGCTGCGCCAGTCGAACAGCACCGGCAACGCCAGCAGCAGATTCAATCCCAGCCATAACCACGCCACCGGCGTGAGGCCGCCTTCCTGCACCAGCACGATCGCCGCCAGCAGCGGCAGCCAGGCGGCGAGGAAACGTTCCTCCAGCAGCGGCATCGCCACCTCGCCTCGATCGGACAGCCAGCCGATCAGCGCGAAGCCGGCGCAGGGCAGCAGGAACAGTCCCAGCGGAAAATCCCGATAGCGCCCGTCGAATACCAGCAGCAATTCATAGAACGCCAGCGCGAACAGCCAGCCGAGGCGCAGCCAATGCGGCAACGAAAGCGAGACGCCTCCGGCCATCCGCGCAGCGATCCAGCGCGCCAGCCATAGCGCACTGAGCAACGCCAGCGCGCAGGCGATCAGCGACTCCGTCCATTCCCACGTATCGCGACAGGCGAACAGCATCTGGCGAAACTGCCACGCCAGTGCGCAACCACTGGCAAAGCCGCCCAGCTTCAAGGCCAGCCAACCGCGCCAGCCGCTCCAGCGTCGACGCCATACGCCGACCAGCACGAACAGCCACGCACCGGCCACACCCGCGAGCCAGCCGGCCCACCAGCGCGGCTCCTCGGTCACCGGGCCGACCATCGCGAACTTCGGCCGCGCCTGCGCATCGAAGATGCCCCAGTAACCGCCGGCGGTGCCTTCCTGCGCGCGCTTCCACGGCTGGTCGAACGCCTCGATCACGTTGTACGGCATCTGCACGGTGGCCGCGTAGAGCAGGAATTCGCGCAGATAGCGCGCCTCGTTGACCACGCTGGCGCTGGCTGCCTGGCGCGGCCGCCCGGCGCTGGGCCAGCCAGTTTCGCCGATCATCACGCGCCGGCCAGGAAACGCCTGCTGCACTTGCGCGTACACCGTCGCCACATGTTGTACCGCGCGCTCCGGCGACACCGGCGTGTCCTCCCAGTACGGCAGGATGTGGATGGTGAGGTAGTCGACCGAGCCGGCCAGTTCGGGATGACGCAGCCAGAACTCCCACACGTCCGCATACGTCACCGGCACGCTGACCGCGGCGCGCACTTCGCGCAGATAGCCGTCCAATTGCTTCGCCGACAGATCGCCGCGCAACAGCACCTCATTGCCGACGATGACCCCGCGCAATACCTGCGGATATTTGCGCGCAGTGGCGATGCCCAGCTCGACCTGCTGCGCATTCGCCTTCTTGTCGCTGCCCAGCCAGATGCCCAGCAGCACCTTCATGCCGTAACGTTCGGCGATCTGCGGCACCGCGCTCAGACCCTGTCCCTGCGAGTAGGTGCGCACGCAATCGAAGCGTTGCGACAGCGCACGCAGATCCTCGTCGATGCGCTCGGAACTGATGAAGGCCTGCGCATCCAGCGGTGTTTCGCCGGCGTTGCGGAACGGCGCATACGACACACAGGCGATCCGCGCCGACGGCGCATCCGGCAGCGCCACCGGCCGGCCGATCGCCCACCACCAGTACGCGCCGGCCAGCGCCAGCAAGACCAGCGCCAGCCAGGCGAATCCTTGCCGGCGATTGAGGGGCGAAAAGGCAGACGACATGCCGGGTCCGTAGATGCTGACGACGAAGCGCGTCAGCTTAACAGGCACATCCAAGTGCGCCGATGGCCCGTGTTCACCTGGCGCCGAGGGAGCATGAACTAGACTGCCGACGGATCGATTGCAGGAGCTCCCATGGTTTCCCGTCTACCCTCGCGGCGCACCGCACTTACCTGTCTGGTGTTGACGGCCGGCTGGCTGCTGGCCACCACGTCCGTACAGGCCGGCGAGCCCACGGCCACCCAGCGCGCCGCCTTCAAGCAGGCCTACGCTGTTGCGCAGCAGGGCGGTGACGGCTGGCGCAGCATCGCCGCCGGCCTGCGCGACTATCCGCTGTATCCGTATCTGCAAGAGGCCGCGCTGGAGCACGACATCCAGCAGATCGACCGCGCCACCGTGGAGTCGTATCTCAAGCAATATCCCGACTGGATTCCCGCGGCCGACCTGCGCCGTGCGTTCCTGCTGGAGCTGGCGCGTCGACAGGACTGGAACAATTTCCTCGCGCTGTATCAGCCCGGCCTCGGCGACACGCTCAGCTGCGATGCATTGCAAGCACGACTGGCCAGCAGCAGCGCGCTGGATTTCGACAAGGACCTGGCCACGTTGTGGGCCAAGCCGAATCTGCCCGATGCCTGCGACCCGGTGCTCAACGCCGCGCACGACCAGGGCCTGCTGACCAGTGCACGGCTGTGGACGCGCATCGACCGCGCTGCCGATGCCGGCCAGCCCGGCACCATCGCCAGCCTGGCCAACTGGCTGCCGACGGACGATCGCGCCACCGCGCAACGACTCGCCCAGGCGCTGCGCGATCCGGCCGGTGCGCTGACGACGGCGGCCGACTGGCCCGATACCTCGCGCAACCGACAGGCCGCCACACTGGCACTGACCCGGCTGGCGCGCCGCCAGTCCGCCAATGCGGACACGGCATGGCAGCAGCTGCAGACGCACTTCAGCTTCAGCGAACAGCAGCGCGGCCAGATCCTGTATGCGCTGGCGCTGTTCCATGCCACCGATTTCGACGACGGCGCGCTGGCCCGGCTGATCGCGTTGCCCGCCGCCATGCAGACCGACACCAGCCGCGAATGGCGCGCGCGCGTCGCGCTGGCGCAACAGAACTGGAGCGCCGTGCTGGCGGCCATCGACGCGATGCCCGCCGACCAGCAGCAGGATGGCGAGTGGCAATACTTCCACGCCCGCGCCTTGATCGCGCTGGGCCGCAACAACGAGGCGCAGCAGCAGCTCAGTGCGCAAGCTGGCAAGACGACGTTCTTCGGTTTTCTCGCCGCCGACAAGCTCGACCTGCCGTATGCGATCTGTCCGCTGACCGTCGCCGCCGATCCGCAACGCGAACAGGCCCTGCTGGCCAACCCCGGCCTGCTGCGCGCGTTCGAGCTGTACGCGGTCGACCTGCCCAAACTGGCGCGGCGCGAATGGACACGCGCGCTGCAGGACGCCGATCAGGCCACCCTGCAGGTCGCCTCCGATCTGGCCAACCGGCGCGGCTGGTATGACCGCGCGGTGTTCACCCTCAGCAGTGGCGACGCGCTGCGGCTGTACAACCTGCGCTTCCCGCTGGCCAGCCAGGATGGTGTGGTGCCGCAGGCCGAACAGGCCGGCATCGAGCCGGTCTGGGCCTACGGCATCCTGCGCGCCGAAAGCGCGTGGATGAGCGACGCCCGCTCCGGCGCCGACGCCCGCGGCCTGATGCAGCTGCTGCCGGCTACGGCCGAACTGGTCGCTAAGCGCAACGGCCTGAACTGGGGCGGTGGCGACACGCTGTACGACCCGGCCACCAATATCGTGCTGGGCACCCGCTATCTCGCGCAGATGGCCGAACGCTTCAACGGTTCGCCGTGGCTGGCCAGCGCCGCCTACAACGCCGGCCCGAACCGGGTCGACCAGTGGCTGACCGCGCGCGGCACGCTGACGCCGGAGCTGTTCGTGGCAACCATCCCGTTCAAGGAAACCCGCGAATACGTGGCGCGGGTGATGGCGTTCAGCGTGATCTACGACTGGCGCCTGCATGGCACCGCCGTACCGCTGAGCACGCGCCTGAGTGCAATCGGCCAGCCGTATGGACTGCCAAACGCATCGACGGTGCGTCGCGCGGTCGGCTGTCCTGCCGTCGAACCGGTCAGCGCACCGGCGGCGCCATCCAGCGCATCAAACGCGTCGCCTTGATACCGCGTCGTATCCAGGATCGGCGCATGGCCCGGCGTGTTGCTCATGGCGGCACGAACCGACCGTGCCCCGATCAAGCGGCGCCCAGCAACACCTTCAATCGATCCAGATCGCGGCCATACAGCGCACTGCGTGCGCTGGGCAGTTCGTGATGGAACGCCAGGCAGGCCGGATCGTAGTCAAGACCGCAGAACGCCAGCAAGCGTCGAACCTGGACTGCAGGATCGGCTGACAAGGACTCGAGGGCATACTCGAGGAATCGCTGGGGAAACAGTCGCTGCCAGTGTCGGCTGAGCCGGTCGTAGTCGCGCCAGTAGCTGGCGATGTGGTCGAGGTCGTAACTGAACTCGTGGCCGTTGGCGAACAGCTGGCGGTAACAGGCGAAGCAGGTTTCCAGCGCATCGCCGCGGCTGTTCACCACGCGCGCCCCGGGCAGCATCGCCAGCGCCGCACCCACCAGTCGCCAGTTGAGCGGATTGGCATCGACGAAACGCGGCTTGCCAGCGCGTGCCGATGCCGTGCGCGCCAGATAGTCCTGCCCCAGCCGCGCCCAGTCCGTCGCCGTGGCTGTCCGTGCCCATTGCGCGAACGGTTGTCCGCAGCGTGCCGACTCGGCGCTGATGACCTGCTGCAGGTCGGGCAACGCATCGACCGCGCCGACCTGCGGATGTCTGGCGAGAATCTGCGTGGTCACGTCGGCGCCGGACTGCGGCAATGACACCAGAAAGATCACCTCCTCGCCCAGCGCGGCATCCGGCGCGTCGGGCATCGGCGCGGCGAACATGTCGAGCATCGTGCTGACCTTGGCCCGCGCGGCCGCGGCATCCCAACCCATCAGGCGACGCATCTGTGCGTTGGCCTTGTACAGTGCGCGGAAAGCCGCGCGGTAGTCGGCCTGGTCCTCCAGCGCCCGGGTCAGCGCGAAGCCCAGTGATACGCGCGCCTGCGGCGTCTGCGGCATCTGCAAGGCCTGCCGCAGGCACACGACATCGTCCTTGTCGAAACGCACCGCCGGCAGATTGGCCAAGCCGATCCACGCATCCGCATGACCGGGTTGGCGCCGCAACACTTCGCGGTAATTCGTGCTCGCCAGATCCAGCGCGCCGAGCCGGGTCTGTACCTCCGCCAACACGACCCGCGCCGCCACATGATCCGGATCGATATCCAGCGTGCGATGCAGCGCGGTCACTGCGCCGACCGGACGGCCCTGCATGCTCAGCACCCGACCCAGGTTGAACCAGGCCGGGGCGAAATCGGCCGCCAGTTTGCTGGCTCGCTGCAGGGACACCAGCGCCGCATCAACCTCGCCGCAAGCGTGCTGCGAAATGCCCAGATTCATGTGAATCAGCGCGTGCTCCGGACTCAGCGCCAGCGCCTGTCGCAGCAGCAGCACGGCCTGCGCGTAATCGCCGCGCAAATGCATCAACAGCCCCCGCAGACGCTGCGCCTCCACGCAATCCGGCACCTGCGTCAGCACCTCGAGCAAGTTCGTCTCGGCGGCATTCAGTTCGTTGCGGGTCAGCGCGGTGGCCGCTTCGTCCAACAGCTGCGCCACCGCCGGCGACAAACCGGCAGCGCGATCCTGCATCAGCCGATGAACCAGCTTTACCGCCATGATGAGATTCCCCAATCCTGTGTCACAAGCTTACGTGAGGGCCGCGGCGGCATAAAGCACGTGGCGACTCCTCGGCTTGGCCGTCTCGATTCCCGGCTGCGATGCCGACGCATGGCATCAGCTGGCATGGCGCATGGCAGAATCCTCCCATGCACATCTATCTGGTCGGCGGCGCGGTCCGTGACAACTTGCTGGGGCGGCCGGTGGTCGATCGCGATCACGTGGTGGTCGGCGCGCTGCCGGAGGAGTTGCTGGCGCTGGGCTACAAGCCGGTGGGAAAGGACTTCCCGGTGTTCCTGCATCCGCAGACCGGCGAGGAATATGCGCTGGCGCGCACCGAGCGCAAGACCGGGCGCGGCTATCACGGCTTCGTGTTCCAGGCCGATGCGACGGTGACGCTGGAGCAGGATCTGGCGCGGCGCGACCTCACCATCAACGCGATCGCGCAGGACGGGCACGGCGCGCTGACCGATCCGTACCACGGCGTGCGCGACATCGAGGCACGCGTGTTGCGCCATGTGTCGCCGGCGTTCGTCGAGGATCCGGTGCGTGTGCTGCGGGTGGCACGCTTCGCCGCGCGCTTCGCGCCGCTCGGTTTCACGGTGGCCGAGGAGACGATGGCGCTGATGCGGCAGATGGTGCGCGACGGCGAGGTCGATCATCTGGTGCCCGAACGCGTGTGGGCGGAAACGCGCAAGGCGCTGGGCGAGCCGCAGCCGTCGGCATTCCTGCGCGTGCTGCGTGAGTGCGGCGCACTGGCCGTGCTGTTTCCCGAGATCGATGCCTTGTATGGCGTACCGCAGCGTGCCGAGTTCCATCCGGAGATCGACACCGGCGTGCATCTGGAGATGGTGCTGGATGCGGCGGCACGGCTCGCACCGGGCGATGACCTGGTCGGTTTCTGCGCGCTCACGCACGACCTCGGCAAGGCACTGACGCCAGCCGACGATCTGCCGCGGCATATCGGCCATGAGCATCGCGGTGTGGCACCGCTGCGCGCGCTGACCGCTCGCCTGAAGGTACCGACCGAGCACGCCGCGCTGGCCGAACTGGTGTGCCGTGAGCATCTGAATGCGCATCGCGCGTTCGAGCTGAAGCCGGCCACCGTGCTGAAGTTGCTGAGTTCGCTCGATGCACTGCGGCGACCGGCGCGGCTGGATGCCTTCCTGGCTGCCTGCGAAGCGGACAAACGTGGCCGGCTTGGCCACGAGCACGATGCCTACCCGCAGGCGGCGTACCTGCGCGACGCGCGTGCGGCCGCGGCGGCGGTCGATGCTGCAGCCTTTGTTGCCGCGGGCCTGAGCGGTTCAGCGATCGGCGCGGCCATGGAAACGGCACGAACCCACGCCATCGCCGCGCTGAAAACTAACCATTCGCCAAGCTGATCCGCGGTATAAAGCCCGGGTTACGGCGCCTGCATCGCGCGCCCGTTGATCACATATTTTTTTGCTGGAGTTGCCTGTGTCGAGCGCATTCACCCCGACTTCCCCGCTGCGTCAGCGTTTTCGCCCGTTGTGGTGGCTGGCGATCACCTTCATCGCGATCTCGTTCGTCACCCGCGTGGTGCTGCTGATCATGTCCGGCAACGAAGTGGCACATACGCCACTGAACCTGCTGTACGCATTCGGCGTGGGTTTCGGCTATGACCTGATCACCTATATCTACGTGGCGTGGCCGCTGGTGCTGTTCCTGTGGCTGGTGCCGACGCGACGTGCCACGGTCTCCGGCCTGGGCCAGTGGCTGCTGTGGATACTGGCGCTGGCGCTGGTGTATGCACTGTGCCTGGGCGTGCTGTATGCGCTGTATCGCGCACACATAGGCATGACCTGGCCGCTGGTGGTGCTGTTCCTGCTGGTATTGCCGATCCCGGGTTTCGCCTATGTCTCGCGCGGCGGCCAGTGGGCGCTGTACGGGCTGGCGCTGGTTCTGCTGTACGGGCTGCTGTTCGTGGCGGCGTCGGAGCTGGTGTTCTGGAACGAGTTCAGCGTGCGCTTCAATTTCATCGCGGTGGACTATCTGGTCTACACCAACGAGGTGATCGGCAATATCCGCGAGTCGTACCCGATCGGCCGCTGGCTGGCCTTGCTGGTGGTGGGCGCCCTGGTGGTGTTCGCGATCGGCCGGCGCGGCCTGCGTGCGCGCGACGACGGCAGTCGCTTATGGCAGCGTGGCAAGATCGCGCTGCTGTGGCTGGTGCTGACCGTGGTCTCGCTGGCCGCAGTCAACGGCGGCATGAAGGATCGCACCAGCAACAACTACGTCAACGAACTGGCCGGCAACGGCATCTACCAGTTCTTCAACGCATTCCGCAGCAGCCATCTCGACTACGCGAAGTTCTACCGCACGTTGCCGGATGATCAGGCATTCCGGCTGGTGCGCGAAGGCCTCAAGACGCCGGACGCGACCTACCTCAGCGATGACCCGCAGGATCTCACCCGCGCGATCCGCCGGGTCGGCCCGGAGCAGCATCTCAACGTGGTGCTGATCAGCGTGGAGAGCCTGTCCGGCGATTATCTAGGCACGTTCGGCAGCAAGGAAAACATCACGCCGTACCTCGACTCGCTGGTCAGCCAGAGCCTGTTCTTCGACAACCTCTACGCGAACGGCACGCGCACCGTGCGCGGGCTGGAAGCGCTGTCGCTGTCGGTGCCGCCGACGCCCGGCGACTCGCTGCTGAAGGAGCACAACAACGAGAACCTGTTCTCGCTGGCGGACATCTTCAACGACCGCGGCTACCAGTCGGACTTCGTCTACGGCGGCTACGGCGAATTCGACAACATGAATTACTTCTTCGGCCACAACGGCTATCGCACGGTGGATCGTCGCGACATCCCGAAGGGCGCCACGATCCACAGCGAGAACGTGTGGGGCGTGGCCGACGAGGATCTGTACACGCTGGCACTGAAGCAGATGGACGACGCACATGCCGCCGGCAAGCCGTTCTTCCTGCACATCATGACCACCTCCAACCACCGGCCGTACACCTTCCCGGCCGGACGCGTCAGCCAGGCCAACCAGACCCGTCCCGGCGCGGTGGCGTATACCGACTGGTCGATCGGCGACTTCATCAAGCGTGCGCGCGAGAAATCGTATTTTGACGACACCGTGTTCGTGATCACTGCCGACCACTGCGCCTCCAGCGCCGGCAAGACCAGCGTGCCGGTGAACCGCTATCACATCCCGCTGTGGATCTATGCGCCGAAGCACATCAAGCCGCAGCGCGTGGAGCGGCTGATGGGCCAGGTCGACATCGCGCCGACCCTGCTCGGCCTGCTCAACTTCAGCTACCGCTCGCGCTTCTTCGGCTACGACCTGTTCCAGCTGGAGCCCGGTCGCGAGCGCGCGTTCCCGGCCACCTACGAGAAGCTTGGCTACCTGCACAACGACGTGCTCACCGTGTTGGAACCGCAGCGCAAGCTGGAGCAGATGAAGCCGGACTACGCCACCGGCGATGCCACGCCGATCACGCCGCAAGACGAAGGTCAGATCGATCAAGCGATCGCCTATTACCAGGTCGCCAGCGGGCTGTTCCGACATGGCGGACTGGTGCGCCGGCCAACCGATTCGACCGCGGTGGAGCCATTGCCGGCAGCAGCGGCTTCCGTGCCGGTGCCAGCCAGCTCAACCGCGCCGGCTACCGCCAGTTCGATCGGCTCAGTGCCTGCGCCAACGCATTGACCATGACTCGACGCTCGCCAGTACATTGGCGAGCGCCGTGCGCAGCAACAAGAGCGCCAGCAGGATGCCGATGCCATCGGCCAGTACGTCGAACACATCGGCATCGCGTGGTGGGCACAACCACTGCGCGAACTCGATGAAGATGCCGAATGCCAGGCAGCCCCATGCGGCCCAGCCACGGGCATGCCGTTCGCGATAGACATTGCCCCACCAGCCCATCAGGCAGGTGAACGTGGTCGCGTGAAGCAGCTTGTCGCCATACGGGAAATCCAGCGTAATGCCGGGGTCCGGGCGCAGCGCCATCCACAGTATCCAGAGCATGATCACGCCGCCCAGCGCGATCCATAGCCGTTGCCAGCGCAGCCGTCCAGACGGCTGAATCGACACCGGTCCGGTCAAAGCCGGCCGCCCTGATCGGCCGCCAGCAGCTCGGCCGGCAACGGTAGCACGTCGAGGCCACGCGCCAGCAGCATCGCCTGGAAGCGTTCGCCCATCTGATCGGGCAGCATCAGCCGCTTCACCTGCTGCGCGAGCCGATAGCGGCTGTGCTCGTCGGCGATCTTCGCCTGCTCGCTTTCGAAGATCTCCTGCAGACCGGCGCCGATCAGGAACTGTGCCTGCGGCAGGTACGCGGCCACACCGAAGCCGGCCGAGTTGCCCGCTTCGGCCAGCGCAGTGAAATCGACCGAGGCAGTGAGGTCGTTGAGGCCTGGCAGGTACAGCGGATCGTTGTGCGCGTGATGGCGGTAATGCGCCATCAAGGTGCCGTCGTCGCGCTCGGGAAGGTAGAACTCGCGACGCACGTAACCGTAGTCGACGAACAGCATCAGTCCAGCCGTGAGCGAACCGGCCACCGCCTGGATCCAGTACGGCAGCTGCGGCAGGATTTCCGAACGATAGCCATCAACAAAGTCGCTGCCGAGATCGCGTTCGACATGACGCACTGCACCGGCCACCAGCGCATCGGCCGGACGATCGATGCGCATCAAACGGCCTTCGCCATCCAGCGCCACGTATTCTTCGTAGACTTCACCAGCACGCATCGCAAAGCGCGTGGCCGGCAGCGCGTCGATCACTTCGTTGGCAAACAGCACGCCGCGCCAGTCCTGTTCGGGTGGACGATCCAGCCATTGCACACGGGCGCTGAGCTCGGCTGGGAGATTTGCGTGCAGCCGTTCGTTCTGACGCTCGCGCAGGTCCGCACTGGGTTCGAGGATCAGGTACTGCCGCGGCAGCGTGCCGTCAGCCACCAGCGCCTTGAGTGCTGCCTCGGCGAAGGCGCCGCTGCCTCCACCCAGCTCCAGAAAATCCGCGTCGTCGCCAAGCATCGCCAGTGTCGGCTGCACTGCATTGATCACGCAGCGCGCGAACAGATCACCCAGTTCCGGCGCAGTGACGAAATCACCAGCCGCGCCGAACTTGGTCTTGCCCGCGCTGTAGTAACCCAGCCCCGGCGTATACAGACAACGCTCCATGTATTGCGAGAACGGCAGTGGCCCGTGCGAGGCGATCTGCTCGCGCAACAACTGCAGCAGATGATCGGAATGCGCGCGCTCGTCGGCGCTGGGTTCAGGGAGACGGGAAGGCATCGGACTTGCCGGTAGTGAAAAGCGCGGCAAGCATAGCGGATGGGGCGCGATCAGAAATCCTTCTGCAGGCTCAGATACAGGCCGCGACGCGGACCGAACTGTGGTGCGCCGACGCCGATGCCGGTGCCGTCGCGCAGCTCATAGGTGCGGTCCAACGCATTGATCACCGCCAGCTGGGTATGCAGCTTGCCGAAATGATCAAAGGTGAAGTCGTGCGAGACGTTGAGGTTCAACTGGAAGTACGCCGGCAGCGAGGCGCCGTTCGGCACGGTGCCGTCCTTGCGCAATCCGCTGCCGAACAGGAAATCGGCGCCGAGCTTGGTGTTGCTGTCCAGCGCGTAGTTGACGCCGCCGGAGGAAGACAGTTTCTGGTCGTGGTCGAGGAAGATGTAATGGTTGTAGACGTAGGCCAGATCTTCCGGCGAGAAGTTGTACTGGCTGGTGATGATGCGCTTGCCCATCGCTTGGCTCAGCGCCACGTTGAAATAGGCCGACAGCGGGCCCTGCTGGTAGTTGGCAGTGAACTCCAGACCTTTCACCCGACCGAGGTCGTAGTTGAAGGTCGAATAGACCAGCGCGGAACCGAACTGGCCCTCATCCTGCAGTCGCTGCACGTTGCGGTAGTAAGCGTCCACGCCCACGGTCCAGGCACTGCCGAGGTTCTGCGAAATACCCGCGTCGAAGTAGTCCGAGCGCTCGGCCAGCGGCGTGTTGTTGCCGTTGTCCGGCACGGCGTTGGTGGTGCCGTCGAATTTGGCGATATTGGCGCTGGCGATCATCTCGGTCGCCGGCGGCGTGAAGTAGCGCGAGTAGCCGGCGTGCACGGTGGTGCTGGCGGTCGCCTGCCAGACCAAGCCGAGGCGCGGGCTCAGCTGGCTCTCGGTGCGCGCCAACTGGTACTGGTCGCCGCGCAAGCCATAGTTCAGCGTCCACTTGTCGCCGATGCTCCACTCGTCCTGCACATAGGCCGACCAGGTCTTTGCAGTGAGGCGGCTGTTGTCGAGGATGTTGATCGGCGTGGTGCTGGTCTGGTTGCCATCGGCGTCGGCCGGAAACACCCACGCATCGTTGCCGCTGACGGCGCGTTCGAAACTGCTGTAGACGCCGTAGCGCAAGGTATGGCTGCTGCCCATCGGCGTGGAGAAATCCGCCTGCAACGTGCTGGCGCGATTGTCGCGAGTCACCGCCGAGGCAACGCCGTTGAACATCAGCTCACCGATCTCGTCCGGCGTATAGGCGACGCTGCTGTAACGCTGGCCCACCGATACCTGATAGTCGGTCAGGCCCAACCGACCCTGCAGCGCCAGCACGCCGAAGCGGGTGTTCTCGCGCTGCTGCTCGTTCAGATCGGCGGAGTTGAAATCGACGGTATCCAGGTAGCCGAACTGCGGTTGCTGGCCTGGATTGTTTGGAATCTGGAAGCGGTTGTTGGCCATGCCGAACAGCAGGCTCAAGCGGGTGTCGTCGTTGATCAGGTAGCTGATGTCGCCGAAGCTCTTCACCTGATTGGTATGGTCGTGGATCGCCTTCTTGCTGGCCGTCGGGTTCTCGATGCCGACGTCGTTTTCCAGATAATTGGCCGTGAGGAAGTAACTCCAGCGATCATCGCTGCCCCAGATCGACGCATTCGGGTTGAGCGTGCCGTAAGAGCCAGCGGTGATACCGACACTGCCGCCATTGCCCAGGTCATGCCCGCTGCGGGTGGTGATGTCGACAACCGCGGCCGTGCGCAGGCCGTACTGGGCCGGCAGTGCGCCATCGAGCAGCTTCACGTTATCGATCATGCGCGCATCGAGACTTTGCCCGAAGCCACCGATCGACTCGGGAATGATCACGCCATTGATGCGGTATTGCAGGTTCGCGTGGTCGCCGCGCACGTGCAGGCCGCCATAGGAATCCTGCACCACGCCCGGCGCCTGCAACAACACCTGGTTCATCGGCGTGGCCGCACCCAGTGGCAGCTGGGCGATCGCCTTCTGGTCGATCACGTACTGGCTGCTGCCGGTATCCGGCGATAGCGCGTTGCGCGCCTGATCCAGCTTGGCCGACACGTCGATCGCGCCCAGAGTCTTGGTCGTGGGCTGGTCGTTGCCGCTATCAGCCGGGTCATCCGTGCCTGTGGCGGCAACTGTTGTCAGCGGCGTCTCGGTGGCGTGCACGGCGGTCACCGCCAGGGCAGCGGCAAGGCTCAGGGCGAGCAGGGATGGTTTCATCATGAATTCCAGCAAGGGGTCAAAAAGGGAGTTGTGTGTAATGTTATAACATTACTAACCATCCGCCTCACCTGCCTGGGCCAGAAGTCATGTCTTGTCCAGGGCCGTAACCCGCCGCGATCAGCCACTGCCGGCCATTGAGTCCGGCTTCACACAGCTCCTCTAGACTGCATGGACGTCCGCCTTTCACGGTGGCGATTCCATGGAGTACCGCATGGCCAAGCACAGCGAGCAGGTTCCCGCCGTCATCGCACCGGTCGAGCACAACCGGGTGACCCAGGCGATCCTCGATTTCGTCAGCAAGGTGCCGGACAGCAAGGTCGGCAGCAGCAAGGACCCCGCCACGGAGGCGCGCCGGCTAGCCCAGCGCGCGGCCCAGCGCGCCGCACTCACCGCCGGTTCGCTGGCGCTGCCGCCGGGTCCGCTGGGCTGGCTGACTCTGCTGCCGGAGCTGATCGCGATCTGGAAAATCCAGGGCCAGATGGTCAGCGATATCGCCGCCGCTTACGGTCGCAATCACAGCCTGGGCCGCGAACAGATGTTGTGGTGCCTGTTCCGGCATACCGCCGCGCAGGCGTTCCGCGACCTGGTCGTGCAGATGGGCGACCGGCTGGTGTTCCGACGGATGTCTTACACCGTCGCTCAACGGGTGGCCAAGCAGGTCGGCGTGAAGCTGACCCAGCGCACGGTGAGCGAGGGCCTTTCGCGCTGGCTGCCGGTGATCGGCGCGCTCGGTGTCGGCGCCTACGCGTATTACGACACCGGACAGGTCGCCAGCACCGCGATCGCCCTGTTCAGTGGCGATGTCGTGATGACCGACGAAGGCGATGAAACCGTTGCGGAAGCGGTCAAGGCGGCGCCGCGCAAGAAGGCCTCACCGGTGCGTCGCGCGATGGACAAGCTGGTCGACAAGGCGACCACCGGTGCCGCGCGCAAAGTCGCCAATGCCGCACGCAAGGCCGCCAGCAGGAAACCGCGCCAGCCGAAGGCGGACTGATCGCTCGCCAGTGGATGACGCACTGCATGCTTTACGGCAAGCTGCCCGCTGGACTGCCGCAGGAACCGACGCATGAAGCCACGCCATGATCGCCCCGTCGCACTGATCACCGGCGCCGGTCGTCGCGTGGGTGCGGTGATCGCACGCACGCTGCACGCGGCCGGCTACGACCTCGCCCTGCACTATCGCCATTCCGTCGATGATGCCCGCGTACTCGCCGATGAACTGGAGCAGCAGCGCAGCGGCAGCACCTTGCTGCTGCAGGCCGAACTGGCCGAGTTGTCGACGCTACCGGTCATGATCGATCAGCTGCTGGCGCATTACGGCCGGCTCGACGCATTGGTCAACAATGCCTCGGCGTTCTATCCCACCCCGCTGGGCACCGCGACAGTGCAACAATGGAACGAGCTGTTCACCTCCAACGCGCAGGCACCGTTCTTCCTCAGCCAGGCGGCGATACCGGCCCTGCGCGCAGCGCGCGGCGGCATCGTCAACATGATCGACATTTACGCCGAACGGCCACTGGCGGCACACCCGCTGTACTGCATGGCCAAGGCGGCGCTCGCCGCGATGACCCGCTCACTTGCACTGGATCTGGGTCCGGACATACGCGTCAACGGCGTAGCGCCCGGCGCCGTGATGTGGCCGAGCGACGGCAAGCCGTATGCTGACCAGCAGGTAATGCTGGCCCGCACGCCGCTGCAGCGTGCGGGCACGCCGGACGATGTGGCCAGCGCGGTACTGTGGCTGCTGCGCGACGCGCCATTCGTCACCGGCCAGATCATCCGCATCGACGGCGGCCGCACATTGTCGGTGTGACTGCCTCCCTGCGCGGGGAGGCAGTTCATCGCATCACTGCTTCTGCTTGCTGCGGAACGCCTGCTCCAGCAACGCCTGATCGAAACCGACACTGGCCTCGCCACCTTCCGCATAGCGATACAGCGCGGCCGCATAAATACCCTGCAGCGACGACTGGATCAGCCCGAGCAGGATGAATCCCAGCACCACCACGGTTACCGCCAGCACGATCGCCACGACCGACTGCAGTGCGAACGCTCCGCCGATCAGTGCCGCACCCACCAGCACAGCCACGAACATCAGCAGGCCGAACACCACACCGATGCCGCCGTTGCCGATCAGGTTCTCGCCCCAGCTGCGCTTGAGCAGCTCCACACTGCGCTTGACTGCATCCACCGGCCCCACGTCCTGGCTGGCGAGGATCGGCACCACCAGAAACGTTGCCACGGTCCATGCCAGACCGAGGAAGCCGACCACCAGCCGCCCGATCAGGCCGAGCCGCTCCTGCACCATCCGCAACAGCAGACCAACGGTGGCCGCAATCAGCGCGTAACCAAGGATGTGCGGAAGCCGCGAACGCGCCAGCGCAAAACCCGTCGCCACACTGGTCGGCTCACCGCGCAGATGCATCAGCGCCACACCGGTCAACGCGGTCTGGAAGAAGATGATCACGAAGTACTGCACCAGATAGAACGCGAACATCAGCAGATATGCGCCCGCCGACATGCGTTGATGGAAGTCCTGCCCGGCATGTTCGCCACCGATCACCATCACTGCGACCGGGATCAGGAAACTCGCCGCCACCAGCAGCGTGCACAGCCCCGACAGCAACGGAAACACCAGCAATGACTTGTCCGAGCGCAACACCGTCGCGCTCGCCTTCATCAAGGCCCAACTGCGTGCAAATTTTCCAGCCATGTGCGTCGCCCCGCGTCCGTGGATAGTGAGTTGCCTTTCTAGCACCAGCCATCGACACGCAACAGTGCGGACCACTCAGTCCGGCAGCGGCTCGACGATCAGCGGCTCTTGTTCCGCCGGAAACGCCGCCCACAGTTCGGCCATGCTGCGCCCACTCAGCGGGTGCCGGAACGCCGGCGCGATATCCGCGATTGGCCGCAGCACGAAGGCGTGCTTGATCTCGTTGCGCGGAATCTGCAGATGGCCCGGCCCATCGAGCACCAGCGCGTCGTAGAACACGATGTCGATATCCAACGTGCGGTCGGAGTAGCGCGGCACATCGCGGCGGCGGCCGTGGCTATCCTCCAGCGCATGCAGCCAGTCATTCAGCGCCTCGGGCGAGAGGTCGGTATCCAGCCCAACCGCCAGATTGACGAAGTCCGCACCGTCAAAACCCACCGAGCGGCTGCGATACGCCGGCGATACCGCGATCGCGCCGAAGCGATCGCGCAACGCGTCAATCGCCGCAGGCAGATAGCGCCGCGGCTCGAGATTGGAGCCCAGGCTCAAGTAGACCCGCGCCATCAGTCCGGCCGCGTGCCGCGTTCGATCCGCACGCCGACCGCCTTCGCCCCGCGCACCGCGCCGGGCTTGGACAATTTCAGGCGCACCCAGCTGACCCCGAACTCCTCGCGGATGATCGCCGCGCAGCGCTCGGCCAGCGTCTCGACCAGACCGAAACTCGACTCACCCACGTAACCGATCAGGCGCTTGGACACATCCTTGTAGTTCAACGTCAGCGCGATGTCGTCGCTGGCCGCCGGCACCGTGTTGTCGAACGCCATCTCGATATCGAACGACAACGCCTGCCGCACGCGGCGCTCCCAGTCGTAGATGCCTATGACGGTGTCGATGCGCAGATCTTCGATGAAAACGATATCCATGGCGGTAATCACTGAGGCGATAGCCGCACAGGGTCCGCGAGCTGGCGGCCGGATGCAAGTCGCAAGGGCGTATGGTGGCGGTCGTGCGATCATATACAGATGACCACCTTCAGCTCGCTCCCGCTCAAACCCGCCCTGCTCGCCAGCGTCGAAACGCTCGGCTACGCCACGATGACGCCGGTGCAGGCGCAAAGCCTGCCGCCGATGCTGGAGGGTCGCGACGTGATCGCACAAGCGCAGACCGGCAGTGGCAAGACCGCGGCGTTCGGGCTGAGCCTGCTGCAATCGATCGACGTGGACACGATCCGGCTGCAGGCGCTGGTGCTGTGTCCGACGCGTGAACTGGCCGATCAGGTCAGCAAGGCGATCCGCAAACTCGCCGCGAACATCCCGAACGTGAAGCTGCTGACCTTGTGCGGCGGCATGCCGCTGGGGCCGCAGTTGGCTTCGTTGACGCATGACCCGCACATCGTGGTCGGCACGCCTGGCCGCGTGCAGGAACATCTGAAGCGGGAAAGCCTGCACGGCGGCGGCATCAAGGTGCTGGTGCTGGACGAGGCCGATCGCATGCTCGACATGGGTTTCACCGAGGCGATCGACGACATCATCGGACGCATCGCCAAGCACCACCAGACCCTGCTGTTCTCGGCGACGTACCCGGACGAGATCCGCGCGGTGAGCCAGCGCGTGCAGAAGAATCCCGTCGAGGTCACCGTAGACGCGCCGGTGCATGAACAGCCGGCGATCGAGCAGCGCTTCCACGAAGTGGAGCCTGCGCAGAAACCTGACGCGCTGGCTCAGCTGTTGGGTGGCGCGCACGCCGAGCATGCGCTGGTGTTCTGCAATATGCGCCGCGAAGTGGATGCAGTGGCGCAGGAACTCGATCGTCGCGGCTTCTCCGCGCTGGCGCTGCACGGCGACATGGAGCAGCGTGATCGCGACGAGGTGCTGGTGCGCTTCGCCAACCGCAGTTGCGCGGTGCTGGTTGCCACCGACGTCGCTGCGCGCGGGCTCGACATCGTCGCGCTGCCGCTGGTGGTGAGCTACGACATCGCCCACGATCCGGAAACCCACACGCATCGCATCGGCCGCACCGGCCGCGCCGGCCAGACTGGCCTGGCGATCACGCTGTGCACGCCGCGCGAGCGGCCGAAGGCGGCGAACATCGAGGAGCTCAACGGCACGCCGCTGCCCTGGCGTCCGCTGAAAGTGGCGCCGTCGCGCGGCAAGACCTTGCATCTGGCGCCGATGAAGACCTTGGTGATCGACGCCGGGCGACAGGACAAGCTGCGCCCCGGCGATATCCTCGGTGCACTCACCGGCGATGCCGGACTCGACGCCAAGGACATCGGCAAGATCGACGTGTTCGCCACTCGCGCCTACGTGGCGATCAGCCGGGCGCTGGCGAACAAGGCACTGGAGCGGTTGCGTGCCGGCAAGATCAAGGGCCGCAATTTCCGCGTGCGCCCGCTGAGCTGATCCCAACCTTTCCCCTGCGTGTAGCTGACCGATGACCCGATCGCCCGGCCTGTCCCTGATCTTTTTTGCTCTCGCCCTGCTCGGCGGCGGTGCGCGTGCGGCCACATCCATTCCCGTCTATGGCTACAAGGTCGTGCACAGCTATCCGCATGACCCTGGCGCCTATACCGAAGGCCTGTTCTACAAGGACGGCTATCTCTACGAAAGCACCGGCCAGGCCGGCACCTCGACGGTACGCAAGGTCGAGCTGCAGAGTGGCGAGACGGTGCAGCGTTACAACGTGCCGTCGCAGTATTTCGGCGAAGGCATCGTGGACTGGAAGAACCGGCTGGTGCAGCTCACCTGGCAGACACAGACCGGCTTCGTCTACGACCTGACCAGCTTCAAATTGCAGCGCACGTTTACCTATCCGGGCGAAGGCTGGGCGTTGACCCGCGATGATCGTCATCTCTACATGAGCGATGGCACGGCGGTACTGCGCGTGCTCGACCCGGAATCGCTGGCTACGATCCGCCGCATCACGGTGACGGCCGACGGGGTGCCGGTCACCAACCTCAATGAGCTGGAATGGATCAAGGGCGAGATCTACGCGAACGTGTGGCTGACCAACCGCATCGCGCGAATCGACCCGGCGAACGGCCACGTCGTGGGCTGGATCGATCTCGACGGTTTGTTCGACATCAACCAGCTGCCCGACCCTGGCAACGACGTACTCAACGGCATCGCCTATGACGCCGCGCACGATCGCCTGTTCGTCACCGGCAAGCGCTGGCCGAAGCTGTTCGAGATCACGCTGGTGAAAAAGCGCGCGCCCTAATACCGGCGATCAAACGTCGCGTTGCCTCTGCTGCGCTTTCAACCAGCGTGCGGCGCCGCGACCGGCGAGCAACCCGCTGGCGAAGCACGCGGTCAGCAGATAGCCACCAGTCGGGGCTTCCCAGTCGAGCATCTCGCCGGCACAGAACACGCCGGGACGGACATGCAGCATCAGGTTTTCATCCAGCGCTTCCAGTCGCACGCCACCGGCAGTGCTGATCGCTTCGGCGACCGGTCGTGGTGCGCGCAGCCGCAGCGGTAGCGCCTTGAGTTGTTTCGCCAACGCCACCGGATTGGCCAGGGTGGCCTTGTCGGTAAGCTCGAATACCAGCGCGCACTTCGCCGCATCCAGCCCGGCGCGACGACGCAGCCAGTCGCCGATGCTGTGCTTGCCGCGTGGTGCCGCGAGGCGCTCGGCGAGCACCGATTCGGTGTAACCGGGCACCAGATCGAGCATCAGCGTGGCGTCGCCACGTTCGGCAATCTGCTCGCGCAGCTCCGCGCCGATCGCATAGATCAGGCTGCCCTCGATGCCATATTCGCTGAGCACGCATTCGCCCTGACGCGCATGCGCCGCTCCGCGGCGATCGACCCAATGTGCCACCACCGGTTTGAGCGGAGCGCCGCCGAAACGGCTGGACAGATGCTCGCTCCACGCCAGCTCGAAACCGCAGTTCGCCGGTTGCAGTGGTGCGATGTCGATCGCTGCTTCCTGCAACGGTTTTACCCAGGCGCCATCGGAGCCGAGCTGCGGCCAGCTGGCGCCGCCGAGCGCCAGGATCACCGCGTCCGTCGGCACCGCCCGTTCGCCCTGCGGCGTGGCGAAGTGCAAGGCGCCGTGCGCCTGCCAACCGAGCCAGCGATGATGCATGTGGAACGTCACGCCGGATTCGCGCAGGCGTCGCAGCCAGCCACGCAGCAATGGTGCCGCCTTCAGATCGGCAGGGAATACCCGGCCGGAACTACCGGCAAAGGTTTCCACCCCGAGCCCGCGCGCCCAGGTGCGCAGCGCATCCGCGTCGAACGCATTGAGCCAGCGCTGGATCTCCGTCCGCCGCGCGCCGTAGCGTTCGACAAAACGTGCCTGCGGCTCGCTGTGGGTCAGATTGAGGCCGCCCTTGCCGGCCAACAGGAATTTTCGGCCGACCGAACCCATCGTGTCGTACAGATCGACGGCCACGCCCGCCGCGCACGCCGCCTCGGCCGCCATCAGGCCAGCCGGGCCGCCACCGATGATCGCCAATCGTGGAGGGGTTGTCGGAGTCATCCGCACATGGTCGCATGTCGCTCGCACAAAAAAGCCCGATCGTTGTCGATCGGGCGGGAAGACTTCAGCTCGGAAACCGGGATGCGATGTCATGCATCCCGGAGAACCCGAGACAGCAGCCGCGCGAAGCGACTGCCGCCGGGGTTACGTACGACTGATGATCGTCATCAATGCCTCTTTACGGTTACCGATGCTGTCTTGGCGTTCGAGGTGCCGTTGACGCTGTCGGTCACCGTCTCGGTCACGCTGTAGGTGCCGGCCGCCGCGTAGGTGTGGCTCGGGCTGGTCGCGGTGGAGCTGCTGCCGTCGCCAAAGCTCCACGAGTGCCCGCTGATCGTGCCGCCCGTCTCCGTGGAGGTGTCGGTGAATTTTGCGACAAGTTTGCTCGTGGTGAAGGTGAAGTTCGCCACCGGAGTACCACTGGTGCCGCCACCACCGCCAACAATCGGGTGCGAGATCGCACACGAATTGGTGTCATTGGACCAGCTGGCCTGCTCGGTATAGGTGCCGTTGCCCATCGTGATGTTGGCTGCGCCACCGGGTGATCCTGCCGCGATCCAGGCGCACTCGTCGGAGTTTTCCTGACCGTTGCTTGCAGTCCAGCCACCAGCCGGATACGTATCCGACATCATTTCATGCCACTCGTGACCGAGCGTCATGGTGTAGCCGTCCAGCGTACCGGCACTGCCCGAGTTGACGAAGTTGACGCCGCAACCGGCGCCGGAATCCGTGTTGTACGGCTGGTTGCTGTACGCGATGTCGCCGTAGCTCGAGGTGGTGTAGTCGTGCCACGCGCAGTACGCACCCTGGTAGTTGTCCGGATTGGTGCCGTGTGGCGACATGATGACGTAGTAGGTGTCACGGTTCGACCCGGCGGCCGTGTTGCCGAAGTGCGCCGCGGCAGCGACCGCCTCGGCAGCGAGCTGGGCTTGCGTGGCAGCAGCAGGCGAGGCCTTGGAGTTGTCGTACCACACGCCGGCGAGCGTGCCGCCGGTCTGGTACGGCACGAAGCTGCCGTTCGACGGGCAGCTGGTCGCGCCAGTAGTGACGTTGGGGCCGTCGCACCACTGGGTCAGATCCGCCGACCACAGCTCGTTGCCGGTGCCGATGCCCTTGAACATCATCTGCGTGACCGGCGCCGCTCCGCTCGGATCACCGGTGAACGTGGCATTGCCCTTGCTGTCGGTGCCCTGGGTGCCCCACTGGCTGCCGTACATCACCAGATAGACCCGCACGTGGGTGGACATGACGCCGACGCCACTGATGCCACCGCCGTAGTGCAGCGTCTTCGAACCGGAGGCCTTGTTGACCGCGGCAAGCGGGTGTTGGGCTTCGTAGTGCTGCATCTTCTGCCACACGTCGCGATGCGGCACGACACCGTGGCGATACGAATGGCCGTTGGCCGGCGAATAGGGGTTGGTCTCCTGGGCGAATACCGGCGCGGCAGCAAAGCCGAGCAAGCTGCAGGCGGCAAGAGTGTTCAACAGAAAATTGGACTTCATGAATTGATTTCCCCGGAATGAGGACGAGCGGGCCGAACACGGCCGCCCAGACCTCGTGGCAATAGACATGCCGCGCGCTCGCGCGACTCTCGTACTGCAATCAATTGCCTTGCGGTTCCGCGGCCCCGGTGAGCCGTCGCTCCCCCTGTCGTTCCTCGAGGACGGTGTCGAGTTGTTGCTTGAACGGTGCGCGACCTTCCGATTCATGACGCCGTTACGGAACCATCCGCCTGATGTTTCGCCGAGACGGATCGTTTGAAGCTAGTCGCGATGATGCGCGAGTGTCAACTCAGCATTGGTCAGGCGTGATTACAGGCGCAAAATCTAACGCACACATCAAGATTTACGCATTATCTTGCGCATCGTTTTCGATTAATCATGCAGACACGATCTTGCGCTGTTCATATTGTCGAGCGGCATGTCTTCAAATGACCGACACGAAAAGGCCCGACCGTTGCCGGCCGGGCCCCATGCTTCAAATGACCGATGCGCGTCCCTGCGCACCGCATGCCACCAGTTCGCTACTTAGTGGAGTATCGGGTGCGAAATCGCGCACGCGTTGGTGTCGTTGGACCAGCTGGCCTGCTCGGTGAACGTGCCGGTGCCCATCGTGACGTTGGCCGCACCACCGGGTGAACCCGCCGCGATCCAGGCGCACTCGTCGGAGTTTTCCTGGCCACTGCTCGCGGTCCAGCCGCCGGCCGGATACGTATCCGACATCATTTCGTGCCACTCGTGACCGAGCGTCATGGTCCAGCCGTCCAGCGTACCGGCACTGCCCGAGTTGACGAAGTTCACACCGCAGCCCGCGCCGGAATCCATGTTGTACGGCTGATTGCTGTACGCGATGTCACCGTAGCTCGAAGTGGTGTAGTCATGCCACGCGCAGTAACTACGCTGATACCTGTCCGGGTTGGTGCCGTGCGGTGACGCGATGATGTAGTAGGTGTAGCGGTTCGAGCCTGCCGCGGTGTTGCCGAAGTGCTTCGCGGCAGCGACCGCTTCAGCCGCCAGCTGGGCGGTCGTGGCAGCGCGAGGCGAGGCCTTGGAGTTGTCGTACCACACGCCGGCAAGGGTACCGCCGGTCTGGTACGGCACAAAGCTGCCGTTCGACGGGCAGCTGGTCGCACCCTTGGCGACGTTGGGGCCGTCGCACCACTGGGTCAGGTCCGCCGACCACAGCTCGTTGCCGGTGCCGATACCCTTGAACATTTCTTCAGCCACCGCCGCGGCGCCGTCGGCGTCGCCGGTGAACACGGAGTCGCCCTTGGCATTGGTGCTGCGCGTGCCCCACTGGGTGCCGTAGTACACGATATAGACCTTCACGTGGCTGTCCATCACGCCCACACTATCGAGGGCGCCGCCGTAGCTCAGCGTGTTCGCACCGGTGGCTGTATTGACTGCGGCAAGCGAATGCGAGGCCGTCCAGTGGTTCATCTGGTTCAGCACATCGCGGGTCGGCAGCACACCGTGACGGTACGCGTGACCGTTGGCCGGCGAATACGGGTTGGTCTCCGAAGTTGAAGAGAACGCCGGCGCGGCGGCAAAGCCGAGCAATGCGCAGGCGGCAAGAGTGTTCAATAAAAACTTGTGCTTCATGAATTGATTTCCCCGAAATGAGGACGAGCGGACCTAACGCGGCCGCCCAGACCTCGTGGCAATGACATGTCGCGCCCTCGCACGACTCTCGTATTTCAATCAGTGCCTTGCGATTCCGCGATACCCGATTAACCGTTGATCCTCCTGTCTTCCCTGGAGAACGGTGTCGAGTTATTGCTTGAACGACACATGGATCCCCCGATCCATGCCGCCGTTACGGAACCATCCGCCTTGATGTCTCCCCGCGACGGACAGGCGAAACTAATGGCTCCGGCTCGCTTGTGTCAACTGGGAATTAATCCTAGACGGTTACGGCGAGTAAATAATGTGCACCATGTGTAAATCGCATTATCTTGCGATATTGATCAAATCCGTTCGTCAACGCACTACAGGTCAATGCACGGCGCGAATCCATCGGTTGAATTCGTCAATATCCACAGATATTCCGGTGGCAAAAAAGATGTCTCGCCCCTTTCAAATACCGTGTCAGCCTGGCCCCGTCACCCGCGCGCAAAAAAAAGCCCGATCGTTGCCGATCGGGCCGGTGGACTTCCTGGTCGAAACCGGAGGCGCAACCTTGCGCATCCTGGAGCCATTGACGGCAGCCGCGCGAGACGGCTGCCGTCAAGGTTTACTTACTGCACGGTCAGCGTGACATCGTCCAGCACGAACGAGGTCTGCAGCGAGCTGTCTTCCTTGCCGGTGAACTTGATCGTCACCGTCTGCCCGATGTACGCGGCAAGGTTGGCCGTATGCACGGTGTAACCACTCGCGGCGTTGACATTCGAGTACGTCGCCAATGTCGCGAGCACCGTGCCCGCGCTGTTCAGCACCTGCACGGTCAGCTTGTCATATGCCGTCGATCCGGTCTCCGCCGTATCGATGTGCAGGTAGTACGACAGGGTGGCCGAGGTCTTGCCAGCCGGAATGGTCACTGACTGCGACAGCGTGTCGGTGTGCGTTGTGCCGTAACCGTCGAGCCACGCGAACCAGGTGCCGCCATGGGCAACTTCACCCGAGCAGGTGCTGTTGCTGCACAGCGTGCCGGAGCTCATCGTCCACGGCGAGGCAGCGCCGCTTTCGAAGCCGGTGTTGCCGAACAGCTGCGACGAGCCACCGCCGCTGGTGACCGTCACCGATGCCGTCTTGGAGCTGGTCTGGCCATCGACACTATCGGTCACCGTCTCGGTGACGCTGTAGGTACCCGCTGCCGCATAGGTGTGGCTCGGGCTGGTGGCGGTCGACGTGCTGCCGTCACCGAAGGTCCACGCATGCGAGCCGATGGTGCCGCCCGAATCAGTGGAAGTATCGGTAAAGGTCGCAGTCAGGCCGCTGACGGTGTCGGTGAAGTTGGCGGTCGGCGTGCCACCGGTGCTCGCGACGGTCACGGAGGACGTCTTGGAGTTGGTCGCACCGCTGACGCTGTCGGTCACCGTCTCGGTCACGCTGTAGGTGCCGGCTGCCGCATAGGTGTGGCTCGGGCTGGTCGCCGTCGAGGTGCTGCCGTCGCCGAAGGTCCACGAATGCGACGAAATGGTGCCGCCGGTATCGGTGGAGCTGTCGGTGAAGTTCACCGTCAAGCCGCTGATCGTGTCACTGAAGTTCGCGACCGGTGTGCCGCCACCGCCGCCGCCACCGACGATCGGATGCGAAATCGAGCACGCGTTGGTGTCGTTGGACCAGCTGGCCTGCTCGGTGAACGTGCCGGTGGCAAAGGTGATGTTGGCCGCACCGCCGGGCGAACCCGCCGCGATCCAGGCGCACTCGTCAGAGTTTTCCTGGCCGTTGTAGGTCGCATTGCCGGTGTGGTTGGTCCAGCCGCCGGCCGGATACGTATCCGACATCATTTCGTGCCACTCGTGGCCGAGCGTCATGGTGTAGCCGTCCAGCGTACCGGCGCTGCCCGAGTTGACGAAGTTCACGCCGCAGCCCGCACCGGAATCCATGTTGTACGGCTGGTTGCTGTACGCGAGATCGCCGTACGACGACGTGGTGTAGTCATGCCATGCGCAGTACGAACCCTGGTAGCTGTCCGGGTTGGTGCCGTGCGGCGACATGATGATGTAGTAGGTGTAACGGTTCGAACCTGCCGCGGTGTTGCCGAAGTGCGCCGCAGCGGAAACCGCTTCGGCAGCGAGCTGGGCTTGCGTGGCAGTAGCTGGCGAGGCCTTGGAGTTGTCGTACCAGACGCCGGCAAGGGTGCCGCCACTCTGGTACGGCACGAAGCTGGCGTTCGACGGGCAGCTGGTCGCGCCGCTGGTGACGTTGGGGCCGTCGCACCACTGGGTCAGGTCAGCCGACCACAGTTCGTTGTTGGTGCCGATGCCCTTGAACATTTCCTCGGCTTTCGCCGCGCCGCCGTCGGCGTCGCCGGTGAACACGGAGTCGCCTGCGGCATTGGTGCTGCGCGTGCCCCACTGGGTGCCGTAGTACACGATGTAGACCTTCACCTTGCCGCTCATCACGCCCACACTGTCGAGGGCGCCGCCGTAGCTCAGCGTTTCGATGCCGGTGGCTGCCGTCTGCACGGTTGGATTGTGCTGGGCCTTCCACTGTTGCATCTTCTGCCACACGTCGCGGTGCGGCAGCGCACCGTGACGGTACGCGTGGCCGTTGGCCGGCGCATACGGGTTGGTCTCCTGAGCAGCAGCGAACGCCGGCCCGGTGGCGAAGCCGAGCAAGGTGCAGGCGGCAAGAGTATTCAATAAAAACTTGTGCTTCATGAATTGATTTCCCCGAAATGAGGACGAGCGGGCCTAACACGGCCGCCCAGACCCCGTGGCAATGACATGTCGCGCCCTCGCACGACTCTCGTATTTCCATCAGTGCCTTGCGATTCCGCGATACCCGGTAAACCGTTGCTCCCCCTGTCTTTCCTAGAGAACGGTGTCGAGTCATTGCTTGAACGACGTATGGATCCCCCGATCCATGACGCCGTTACGGAACCATCCGCCTTGATGTTTCCCCGCGACGGATCGGGGGAAACTAGTGGCCGCAATAAGGGGTGTCAACCCAGAATTAATCCTATGTGATTACCATCTCACTTTTAATGTTCGCATTGAAATTTCGCATTATCTTGCGCCTCTACTTTCAATTTTCGACTTGGCAAAATCTTATCGCTGCCGATTAATAAAAAAATGCACGCCATGAGATTTACGATTGACGCAGCCGAAACCTCACACCGACAAGCGAGTAATCGATTTCACGAAATGCAAACTGGCAGGTGCCAAAAAAGACCCGCCGATGGTTGAAGGCTCGACGCTTGAACATTATTTCTTGCGATTCCTGCTCATGCCGGTTCGCTGTCGCACATGCTCTGGTGCATGCTCGCAACACGCAGCGGCATCTGATCGCGTGATCGGGATAGCCCGGCTGCCACATTGAAAAGCTGGATCAGCTCCCGCGTGGCTTCGCCCGATGCGTTGGTGTGGCGGTCCACGGGTCGTCCGGCCATGGATGGCGCGGATAACGGCCTTTCAGTTCCTTGCGCACTTCCGGATAGGTGCGCTCCCAGAAACCTTTCAGATCCTGGGTCGCCTGGATCGGTCGACCGGCCGGCGACAGCAGGTGCAAGGTGACCGGAATACGGCCGCCGCCAACGCGCGGCGTATCGGCGAGGCCGAACAATTCCTGCAGTTTCACGGCCAGCACCGGCGGCTCGCCTTCGGCGTATTCGAGCCGTCGGCTCTGGCCGCTCGGCACCGTGAGGCTTTCCGGTGCCTGCGCATCGAGCAGGCGCCGCTGCTCGTAATCGAACAACGCCGCCAGCGCCTGCGACAACTCGTCTGCACCCAATGCGTCGAGCCGATGCTTGCCCTCCAGATACGGTGCCAGCCACTCCTCCAGCGACGTCAGCAAGGCCGCATCGGAAACATCGGGCAGGCCCAGCTCCGGCATCCATGCACGCAGCGCCTGCATGCGCGCGCGCAGTCGCCGCGCATGTTCGCTCCACGGCAACACGTCGAGACCGTTGGCGCGCACTGCCGCGAGCAGGGCTGGCAACGCATCCTGCGGCCGTACCGGGACACTGCGGCGTTCCAGCACGATGGCGCCGAAACGCTGCTCGTCGAACGCTTCGACGGCGGCGCGTTCGGCATTCCAGCGCAACGTGCGTTCACGCGTGAACTGGGCGGGGTAATCGCGCTCCAGCACGCGCGAGTCGAGCGGTGCGGCGGCCAGGATCAGGCTGTCGCGCGCCTCGTAGCGCAGATCCAGCGCGACCAGCCAGGGTTCGCCATGCAGGGCGGTGTTTTCGTGCAGGCGCGCGCCACGGCCATTCGCCAGCGTGTAACGCAACGGATTGTTGTCGTCGCGACGCGCGACACGATCGGGAAACGCGTGCAACAGCAGCTCACCCACACGGTGGCTGTCCGGCATGCCGCTGGCCGCGGTACGGACGTCCAGACGGCGACGCCAACCCTTGCTGGCTTGCTCGATCGCGGCCAGTGCACCGGTGTCCACCTCGCCGCGCGCGGCACTGCCGCGGCGATCGCGCGACGCATGCAGCGCGGCCACCCGCACCCGAAAATCATCGCTGCGCGCCTGTCCGCCACGCAATGGCGAACGCGCCTCCATCAAGGCCAGCAGATCGGCGATCAGTGCACGCCACTCGACCGGCGCACGCCATGCCGCCGCGGCAAGACGCGGCGCGGCGCCCAGCTCCAGCATCCCGCGACCCAGCGCGCTGATGCGGCCATCCGTACCCAGCGCGCCAAGCCGGGTCAGCAGCTCACGTGCCTGCGCCAGCGCACCGACCGGTGGCGAATCCAGCCAGTGCATCGCTTCGATGCCATCAGCCGGGACGCCCCAGGCGGCCAGTTCCAACGCCAGCGCGGAAAGCTCGGCCTGGGCGATTTCCGCGCTGCGCGCCGGTTCCAGCCGCTTGCTCTGCGGCCACAGGCGATACGCCGTGCCCGCCGCCACACGACCGGCACGACCGGCGCGCTGGTCAGCCGAAGCCTGCGAGATGCTGACCGTCTCCAGTCGGGTGAACCCGGAGTTCGGATCGAAGCGCGGCTCGCGCGCGAGGCCGGCGTCGATCACCGCGCAGATACCCGGCAAGGTGATGCTCGACTCGGCCACATTGGTCGCCAGCACGATGCGCCGTGTCCCCGCTTCAGCCGGCGCCAGCGCGGCCTGCTGTTCGGCCAGCGAGAGTTCGCCGTGCAACGCGAGCACCTCGACGTCATCGCGCGTCAACGTCTGCGCCAGCACAGCCTGTGTTCGCGCGATCTCGCGCTGGCCGGGCAGGAACGCCAGCACGTCGCCGTCGTTTTCTTCCAGCGCCTGTCGCGCGATGCGGGCCAGATGATGCTCGATGCTTTCCTGTGTACGTGCCGGCGGATGTTCGATGCGCACCGGGAAACTGCGGCCGGGACTGGACAGCCGTGGCGCATCCAGCCACTGCGCGATGCGCTCGCCATCCAGCGTGGCCGACATCACCAGCAGGCGCAGCTCGGGTCGCAGCGTGGCCTGCACGTCCAGCGCCAGCACGGCGCCGAGATCGCCGGCCAGATGGCGCTCGTGGAATTCATCGAACACGATCGCGCCGATACCGCTCAGTTCCGGATCGTGCTGGATCAGCCGCGTGAGGATGCCCTCGGTGACCACCTCGATCCGGGTTGCCGCGCTCACCTTCGATTCGAAGCGGATGCGATAGCCGACGGTCTGGCCAACCGCTTCACCAAGCTGTTGCGCCATGAACTGTGCGGCGGCGCGCGCGGCAATCCGGCGCGGCTCCAGCATCACGATCTTCTGCCCTTCCAGCCATGCCGCGTCGAGCAGGGCCAGCGGCACCTGGGTGGTCTTGCCGGCGCCCGGTGGCGCTTCCAGCACCAGCCGCGAACAAGCGGCGAGCGACTCGCAGATCTGCGGCAGCAGTGACGTGATGGGAAAAATCGGCGGGGATGCAGTCATCCGCGCCGATGATAACGGCTGCCGCGGGTGGCCCGTGCGACCACCCGCGACAAACTCTCGCTGACTCGGGTCAGCCCGGCGCCACCATCATGCCGATGGCGCTTATCGCAGGCACTCGGCCTGCTGCTTGCGGGCAGCATCAACGGTACCCAGCCGATTGCTGTGCTTGCGCGCCTCGATGATGACCTGCCAGTTGCGTTCGCACAGAGCGCCGCGCTGCGAGCCCTGCTTCCACGACTGCATCGCCAGTTCCTGTGCGGTGGTGTAGTCGGAATGCTGCAGCGCGGTCTCGGCATGCTGCTGCAACTGCTCCGGCCAGCCGGGCGCAGGTGCCGTCGTGGTCGGCAGCGGTGCGATGACCGCTGGCGTTGCAACGGCATGGTCGGCCGATGTGCGCAGCGGTGCCAGCGACTCGAACTTGTCCTGGTAGTCGTCGGTGATCTGCTTGGCATCCTCGGCGCCGCGAATCACCCGCGGCGTGATCAGCACGATCAGCTCGGTGCGTGCCTTGCCGCGGCTGGTGGTGCCGAACAACCGGCCCAGCCACGGGATGCGATTGAGTCCGGGGATGCCGGTATCGGTACCGGACTCGTCTTGCTGGATCAGACCGCCGAGCAGCACGGTCTGCCCGCTCTGCACCGCGACCTGGGTCGCCACGTCACGTTGCGCGATGGTGAAGTTGCCCTGCGAGTTCGCCTGGCCAAGTGTCGAGCTGACCTGCTGATGCACGTTGAGGTAAACCAGGCCACCTGGATTCACCCGCGGCTGCACATCGAGAATCACGCCGGTCGGCAGATAGGTGACATTGCTGGCTGTCGCTTCCGTGCTGCTGCCTGTGCCCAAGCCGATGATCGAGGTCTGGTTGACCGGGATCTGGTTGCCCACCTGGATATGCGCCAGCTGGTTGTTGAGCACGACCATCGATGGCGCCGACAGCGTCTTGGTATTGCCATTGGTCTCCATCGCGCTGAGCGCTACTTGCATCCTGCTGTTGATGAAGGAATAGAACAGCGCGTCGCCGGTGTTGTAGGTATTGCCGCCCGAACCCAGCGCGATCTGGCGATGGCGATACGGCTCGCCGGGCGTGACACTGCCGTCGCTGTTGGTGGTGCTGCCGGTCAGCCCCTGCAGATACCACTGCACGCCGAACTGGAAGTCGCCGGTCAGCGTCACTTCCATGATGCGCGTCTCGATCTGCACCTGCAGCGGCACGTTGTCCAGCTTGGCGATCGCTCCCTTGATCTCCTCCCACTGCGACGGTCGCGCTCGCACCATCAGCTGGTTGCTGCTGTCGACCGAACTGATCTTCACGCTGCCGTCGCTGGAACTGTACTGCTGCTCGTTCGAGCCGCCGCTGCCACTACCGCTGGCGTCAGCCGTGCCGCCCGCGGCGCCCACGCCGAAGCTCTTTCCACCGCCGCCACCCGCGATGCTGCCGCCGAAACCACCGCTGGTACCGGACGTACCCGTGGTGTTGCCGAGCCCGCCAAAGCCGCTTGTGCCCGTCGCACCGGTCATGCCGCCGGCTGAACTGCCGAAGCTGCCGGCGGTACTGCCCATGCTGCTGGCGCCATTGGTGTTGTTGGCACTGCCCAGGGTGCCACTGCTCAGACCCGGCCCGACCTGGCCGCCGTTGTCGCCGCCGCTGCCGGCGCCGTTGGTGTAGATCTGAGCCAGATACTTCGCCAGGTCCGAAGCCTTGATGTTGCGCACATCGTAGACGAACAGTTGCGGCTCGTTGCCGCCGCCACGGTCGATCTTGGCGATCCAGTCGCCCACTTCCTGCAGATATTCCGGCTGGGTGCTGATCACCACGATCGCGTTGGTGCGTGCGATCGGGATGAAGCGCAGCATGCCGGCCAGCGGTGTGTCGCCGCCCTTGCCGAACATGCCGTCCAGCTTCGGCATCAGCTCGCCGACGTTGGCGTACTGCAGGTTGAACACGCCCACCGACATGCCGCGCAGCCAGTCGACGTCGAAGGTGCGCACCATGCTCTGGTAGTTGGCCAGTTCTTCCGGCGTACCGGACATCACCAGCAGGTTGCGTGCCTGATCCACCAGCAAGGTCGAGTCCGTCCGCGCGAACGGCTTGATCAGCTTCTGCATCTCGGTGGCCGAGATGTAGCGCAGCGGGAACAGCCGTGCCTGCAGGCCACCCTGCGGTGCCGAGGCGCCGAGGCTCGGCACCAGATTGCCGGCTACCGCTTCCTTCTCCGGCATCACCACATAGCCGCCGTTGCGCTGCACCAGCGCGTTATGCGTCCACGACAGCAAGGTCTCCAGGATCGGCAACGCCTGGCTCGAATCGACCGGCTCCGAGGTGGCGAACGAGATATTGCCCTGCACGCCCGGCACGATGGTGTAGTTCTGTTTGAGCAGGTCGCCGAGGATCGCCTTGACCACCGCCTGCACCGGCTGGTTCTCGAAGTTGAACGTCACCGCGCCGTTACCACTCGCCGCCGGACGTGGCGTACTCAGCGCACTGGGCCGGATGAACTGGCCGCTGCCGTGACTGACTTCGGCTTGCGCCGTGGCCTCGCTGCCGCTGCCGGTGTCGTTGTTCAACGGTAGCGGCGCCGGCACCGGCTTGTGCGTGCCGGCCATCGCCTCGCGCTGCAGCGCGCCGTCGTCATGCGGCTGCGGCAGGCTGGCACAACCGGCCATGCCCACGACAACGGCAAGTGTGGCGGTGCGCAGGACTTGCTGGGTGAGCGTGCGGAACATGGATCAACGTACTCCTTCATTGGCCGCGGCGGCACGGGCAGCCCGACGTTTCTGGATACTCTGGCGCAACCGCTCGGCGGCCGATTCTGCGGCGGGGTTCGGCGCGGACTGTTGCGGCGGCGTACCCATTCCCGCAGCCCCCGGCTCGACGCGCATGATCGTACCGGCACCCGGACCTGCATTCGCAGATGAGGCTGCAGTCGCAGCCGTCGTGTTGTCGTCGATCAGAGCGCCAGCTGGCAGCTTCAGTTCGGTGCGGCCCGCGGACGAATCGAACAGTGCCGAGCGTGGACGCACCTCGACCAGCTTCACGCTGCCATCGGGCAGCGACTCGCCTTCGTGCAGGCGTACCTGCTTGTCGCCGTTCTTGTCGTGCAGCAAGGCCATGTGCAGATCGGGCGTGAGGATGATGCCGGTCAGTTCGAGATCACCGAGGTTGCTGCCACCATCGGCCGCATGCGCCACCGGTTTGCGGTCGGGGCTGAACAGCGGTTTCTGCCAGACCAGCGCAAACTGCTGCAGCGGCAACGGCTGCGGCAGATCGGCCGGATTGCCAACCGGCGGCAACGCGGCGAGCGCGCGCGGCGCATCCCACTGCGCACCGCGACCGATGCCGCTCAACAGCAGCAACAACACGGCGCCGAGCAGTGCCGCAATCGCTGCCAGAATCGGCGTCAATTGGCGTTGGTTGGCGGCGTTCATGGCGTCGCTCCCGCGCTAACGGGCGGCTCGCTGGATGACGCAGGCGCGGGCGCGCTGCGCGCTGGCCGCACATAGCCGGACAGAGTGAACTGCACTTCCAGCGGCGCCGCATGATTCTGCTGCGCCGCCACCGGATTGCGATAGATGCCGATATCGTCGACAAACAGGTACGGCGTGCCCTGTTCCAGCGCTTGCAGCACGGCCGCCAGCGGCTCGACGTCGCAGCTCAGGCTGATGCTTACCGCCGCCTTGCGGTACGGCTCACCGGCACTGACGGGTGGATTCGGCAACGGCATCTTCTGACTTACCACGCAGCTGCCGCCCTTCGTGTTGCTGGCGACCACGTCGACCACGCGCTGCATCAGATCGGCCGCGGCCGTGTTCGGATCATCCGCCGCCAGGAACGCGCTGCTGGCGGCCTGGCCGGCGCCGAGCGTGGCGATGCGCTGCTGCAAAGCCGGCTTCTCGGCGATCGCGGCGGCGTAGCGGCTGTGGGTATCCCGCAGGTCGGCCATGTCACTGCGGATCTGCTGCAACGGCGCCACGAACCACCAGTGCAGCAACACGAAATAAGCCAGCAGCAAGGCCAGCAGCAACAAACCGATCGCCACGATGCGGCTGTCGCGCGGATTGAGTGCAGTCATCTTCATGGCGCACTCCCGCTGCTGGCCGGAGCCGGCGACTTCGCCTTGCCGGCGGTGGGCTGATGCACCCGCGCGGTCAGGTAGAAACGCTCCTTGCCGGTGGTTGGATCCGGCTGGATGCTGCCCTGGAAACTGGCATCGGTGATCAGCGTGGAGTCCTTCAAGGCGTCGAGCAGTTTCGTCGCCTGCTGGCTCTGCCCCTGAAAACCGATCTGGCCGGTGTTGTCGACGCTGAAACGCTCCAGCCACGCACTGTCCGGCAACCGCGCGGTGGCTTCCTGCAGCAGGCTGAGCATGCTGACGGTGTTCTTCTTGCGCTGGGCCAGGAAACCGGCCGCGCCGGCGTTGTCCTGCAGCTGCTGACGCAGCGCGACCACCTGCTGCGCCTCGCTGCGCATGCTGTCGACCTCGGCCTGCATCTGGCTGAGTGCCGCCTCGCGGTTATGCAGCCACGCGCTGAGCACCAGCACCAGCAACAACACGCAGGCGCCAGCCAGCGCCAGATTCAGGCGCCGGCGCGGACGCGCGCGATGCGGCGTCTGTTCCGGCGACAACAGGTTGACGCCGAGGCGATCGTTCGCCACCGCCACGTCCACCGCGTCGATCGAAACGCCTTGCGCATGCAGACGCGCCAGCAACGGATCCAGCGTGCCACGGGTGACCGCCACCAGCTCCGCGTTGAAACGGCCCGCAGCCGCTGGCGTGCCCAACTCGCGCACGGCGTAGTACACCTGTGCCATGTTGAAGGGCGTCTGCCGGTCCATCTCGAACCCGACGACCTGTCGCAGGTTGTCGCGCGCGGCCAGCGGCAACGCCAGCGGACGGCGCAACACGACGGCGCCCGGCATCAGCAGCGCCAGGCGCCGATCTTCGCGATCGACATGGCGCAACGCGGCGTCCAGTGCAGCCGGTGGGAGGTGCGCATCGCCGGTTGCGACGTCGACGCTGTCGTCCCAGCTCGCCAACGGTTCGGCGTAACCACAACGGCGCAGCGTCCATTGCGCCGCGACCTCGGAGTGCTGCAGCAGATGCCAGTCCGCGCCACTGCCGAACCAGCCGCGCCAGCGCAACGGCAGCAGATTGCGCAGCTCGCCACCCCACCAACCCAGGAATCCCGGCAACGGCGAAGCCCGCCAGCCGCGGCGTACGCGATCCATCAACGGCTGCAGCGACTGCGTTGCCGTACTCATTCTGCCTCACCCTCCTGCCAGCGCAGCACCACGTACGGTTGTGCGCTCCCCTGTCCCGTCAAACGAATCGTGGCACGCAGGACGGCGTGCGTGCCGTCGGCCAGCGTGGCCTCCGACCGGATACTATGCGTTGTTCCATTGCCGAGAGCCAGACTTGGGTCGTTCGCCTGCCGGCTGCGTGCGGCCTGGATCGCCACCAGCTGTTCCGGCGTCATCCCCGGAATCGCGGCCAGCGCCAACGGCGGCGCGGTATTCGGGTTCGGGCTCGCGGTGCCCGACCAGATCGTTACCACCGGCTCCAGCTGCCGATACAGCGCCGGCGTGATGCCAAGCACCATCTGCAACTCCTCGATGCTGGCAAACGACCCATGGCGAGGACCGTAGTCGCGTCCGGCCCCCACATACTTGGCACGCTCGGTATCAGCCTCATCGCCGAGGCTGGCCGGACTGTGCCAGTCCACCACACGATCAGCCAGCACCTGCGCATCGGCCGGCTTCAACCCTGTGGCATGGAACAGTGCCTGCAGTACCTCGGGCGTAGCGGTGTTGAGATCGACCTTGCCGCTCTCGTCGATCGCTGACAGCGAGATCGTGGCGTTGTCGTATTGGAAGGTGTAAGGCCGGCCGTCGCCGATCCAGCGCTGCTTCGCCACCGGATCCTGCAAGCCGTAGGCGGCACGCATCAAGCCGGCCTCGGCGGCGTAATGCGCCTGAGTCTGCGCAAACTGATAACGCGCCTGCAGGCCTTCGGTACGCGCCAGTGCGGCATAACCGCCGAGCAGGATCGCCAGCAAGGTGCATGCCCACAGCACCAGCAACAGGGCGACCCCGCGCTGATTCGCACGACGCGGCAGCGACTGCCATCTCATGGCGTGCTCCTGCCGCGCAGACCCATCCGCTGCAACACGTTGGGCTGTACCGGATTGACCCGCAACGGCACGTCCAGTTGCGGCCACTCGACGTTGCCGGGCGACTGCAGCTTGATCCGCACCAGCTGCGGCAGCACCCTGCCATCGACCCATGCCGTTACCCACGGCACGGCGGCGCCCTGACCATCGACACCGCGATAACTGAAGCTGCCCTCCTTGATGTGATCGAGCAGCACCTGCGGCTCACCCAGCGGCTGCGGTGGCCTGCCGTCCGGCGGCAGCAAGGTCAGGCTCAATTCCAGCCGCAATCCGTCATGACCGTCGTCGACCAGCTGCAGCCGCTGCAACTGCGGCCCGAGCTTGCCGAGATAGCCGGGCAGCGGCGCGACATAGCGCATCTCGTGCGCGCTGCCGACGAAATAGATCGGCTCGCCCTGATCGGTATGGCTGATCGGCTGGGTCAGGCTCTGCGCCAGCTCGCGCCGCAGGAACTGCTGGGCCGAGCGGATCTGATCAAGCCGTTCGATCGCGGCGGTGCCCGAGCGTACGCTGTGGGTGGCGGTGCGAATGCCCGAATACACGCCGACCAGCAACAGCGCCAGCAGCACCAGCGCGGCGAGCACTTCCAGCAACGTAAAGCCGGCGGCACGCTTCATGGCGCTGCCTGCATGCTGTTGGCAGCGTCCGGACCGCCCAGCCGCAAGGTACGGAAGTGCGCCGAACGCGGATGCGCCAGCGGCCCCCACAACACGTCCAAGTCCAGCTGATAGAGATGCAGCGATACACCCGGGGCAGCGTTGCCGGTCTGGTTCCATGGCGTCACGTTGAGCTGCCAGCGGTACTGCTGGTCGAATTTCCCCGAACTGCTGCCCGACTTGATCGGTTCACCCACGAACACGCTGTCGAGCAGGCTGCGCGCGCACATCGCGGCCTGGCTGTGTTCGGCCGCGTTGTGGCTCAGGCTGATCGATGCGCCGGCCACTTTCATCAACGCGGTGAATGCGATCGCCAGCAGCATGATTGCCGCGATCACCTCGAGCAGGCTGAAGCCCTGCTGCCGGCGTATGCCGTTCATCGCACCGCCACCGTGTCGACCACACGCACTTCACCGGTCAGCCACGACACGTTGACATGCCACTCGCGCTTGCCACTCTGCAAGGTGATGCGCCCGCCGGTGGAACTGCCGTCGGGGAAGAAGCGGATGCGCCCGGTGTGATCGTTCGGCTGGTCTTCCTTCGCGCTGGTGATGCTGACCTTCAACCCCTTCGGCAGCCGCACGTCCTGCTGCTTCACATTGAGGTAGCTGTTCGTGCGGGTGTCGATATCGAAGTGCTGTTCCTGCCCGCGCACGATCGCCTGCGCGCGGGTGGCACGCAACGCACCCGCCAGCTCGCTGCTGGCGGCGCGCACGCGCGCGCTGGCCAGCCCCTGCGTCACCGAGATCGACACCGCTGCCGCCGCAATGCCGATCAACAGAATCACCGCCAGCATTTCGAGCAGGGTGAAACCGCGGGCGCGCGATGCCTTCATGGCTTACTGCCAGTTACCCACGTCCTGGCTATAACCGTCGCCACCGGGCTTGCCGTCCTGACCGTAGAAAATCAGGTCGAAATTGCCGTGCTGGCCCGGGTACTGATAGCCGAAGGCATGTCCCCACGGATCCTTCAGCTCGGACTCCTTCGCATACGGCCCCTGCCAGTTGGCCGCGTTGGCCGGCTTCACCAGCAGATCCTCCAGCTGCTGCGGCGGCGCGCCGTTGTCGAGCGCGTAGTTCTCGATCTTCTGGCTCAGCGTCGTCAGCTGTGCCTTGCCGGCGCCGTACTTGCCCTTGTCGACGTTCTTGCCGACCTGGGTCACCACTACGGCACCGATGATGCCGATCAGCACGATCACCGCGAGCATTTCGAGCAGGGTGAAACCGGCGTTCAAGCCGATGCGTCGTGGTTGTCTGTACTGCATGGGAATCACCTCAAATCTGCGAAGGGAATGGCTATTGGATATTGCTGGTCAGGCTGAGCAGCGGCAGCAGGATCGCTGCCATGATGATCGCCACCATCACCGTCATCACGATGGTCAGCGCCGGCACCAGCGCAGCCAGTAAACGATCGATCGCGCGTTTGGACTCAAGTTCAAATGTATCGGCCACTTTCAGCAGCATGGTGTCGAGCTGGCCGGCTTCCTCGCCGACCTGCACCATCTGCATCGCCAGCCGCGGGAACAGTTTCGACTGCCCCAGCGCGAAGCTGAGCCCGGCGCCGCCCTTGACCTGTTCGTGCGCCGCGCTCAACGCCGTATCCAGCGCGAGATTGCCGGTGACCTGGCGCGCGATGGTCAGCGCACTCAACAGCGGCACGCCGTTCTTCAGCAAGGTGCCAAGCGTGCGCGCGATCCGCGCCGTCTCCACCTTCAGCAGCAGCGGACCGATCAGGCGCAAGGTCAGCAACTTGGTATGCCAGGCGAGCCGCGCGGCCGGTTCGCGCAGACGCGCGCGCCAGACGAACACGCCACCACCAATCAGCAGCAGGATCAGCCACCACCACGTCTGCAGCGTGTTGCCAAGTATCAGCACGGCCTGGGTGATCCACGGAATCGGTACCTGCATGTCCTCGAAGATCGGCACGAACTGCGGCACCACGTAGGCCAGCAGCAGTACCAGCGAACCGAGCACGCCGACCATCAGGAATGCGGGATAGATCAGTGCATTGACGATGCTGCCGCGCATCGCCTGCGCGCGCTCCAAATAATCGGCGAGCCGGCGCAGCGTTTCCTCCAGCGAACCACCCGCCTCGCCGGCGCGCACCAGGCTGATGTACAGCTTGGGGAATACGCCATGCTCTTCATCCAGTGCCGAAGACAAGGTGTTGCCGCCGCGTACACGATCGCGCACGCGCTCGATCAGCTTCTTCGCGCTCTCGCTCTCGGGCAGGTCGAGCAGGATGCTGAGCGCGCGATCCAGCGGCTGGCCGGCACCGAGCAAGGTCGCCAGCTGGTGGGTGAACTGGGCCAGCTGATCGCCCGTGAACGGACCGCGCTTGAACAACGCCGCGAGACCGCTGCCGCCGGCCGCACCATCGGCTGGCTGCGCTTCCAGCGGGGTATGGCCCTGATCCTGCAGACGCCCGATCACTTCCTCGACGCTGGCCGCCTCCATCTGGCCCTGCAGCATCTCGCCAGCGTCGTTGACCGCCTTGTAACGGAACTGCGCCACGTCAGCCTTCCTGCGTCACGCGCAGGACCTCTTCCAGCGTGGTGATACCAGCCACGGCCTTGGCGATGCCGTCCTCGTACATTGTGCGCATGCCTTCGGCACGTGCCTGCCGTTCGATCTCACCTTCGTTGGCGCGTTGCATCACCAGCCGGCGCAGCGGGTCGCTCATGGTGAGGAATTCCATGATCGCGCGGCGGCCGCGGTAACCGCTGGGATTGGCTGCGCTACTGCCGGGTTTCCACAGCCGGATCGGCCGCTCGTCGGTGTATTTCTCCAGTTCGAATTGCGCGATCACTTCCGGCAAGGCCTCATAGGCAATCGCGGTTTCCGGATCGAGCCGGCGCACCAGCCGCTGCGCCAGGATGCCGTTGATGGTCGAGCCGAGCAGGTAATCCTCCACGCCCATGTCGAGCAGGCGCGTGATGCCGCCGGCCGCGCTGTTGGTGTGCAGCGTGGACAGCACCAGATGGCCGGTGAGCGCGGACTGGATCGCGATGCGGCAGGTTTCCAGATCGCGCATTTCGCCGATCATGATCACGTCCGGGTCCTGGCGCATGATCGAACGCAAGGCGCCTGAAAAATCCAGCCCGATCTGCGGCTTCACCTGGATCTGGTTGATGCCTTCGAGCTGGTACTCGACCGGATCCTCGACCGTGATGATCTTGACGTCGTTGGTGTTGATCTGCGACAGCGCGGTGTACAGCGTGGTGGTCTTGCCCGAACCGGTCGGACCGGTCACCAGCAGGATGCCGTGCGGCTTTTCCAGCACATCGACGAAGCGCTGTTTGAAGCTGTCGGTGAAGCCGAGCGATTCGAAATCGAACACCACCGATTCGCGATCGAGGATGCGCATCACCACCGACTCGCCGAAGCTGGTCGGCACGGTCGACACGCGCAGATCGAGTTCCTTGCCCTGAACGCGCAACTGGATGCGGCCGTCCTGCGGCAGGCGGCGCTCGGCGATGTTCAAGCGCGCCATGATCTTCACGCGCGAGATTACCGCCGCGGTGGATGACGACGGCGGCGCTTCCACTTCATGCAATACGCCGTCGATGCGGTAGCGCACCTTCAGTCGGTTCTCGAACGGTTCGATGTGCACGTCGGACGCGCGCTGTTCGACCGCGCGCTGAAGAATAAGATTGACCAACCGGATGACCGGCGCCTCGGAAGCCAGATCACGCAGGTGCTCGACGTCATCCTCTTCGGCAGCGCTGCCATCGAGGTTCTCCACGATCGTGCCCATCGCCGAGCGGCCGCTGCCGTAATAACGTTCGATCAGGCCGTCGATTTCCGAACGCAGGCCCACCCGCAACGCCACCGGTCGACCGGCAGCAAGCTCGACCGCCTGCCGCGGATACGGATCGGCCGGATCGGACACGATCAAGGCCAGTCCATCCACCTCGTCGTGTACCGGCACGACATGCTGCTGCTTGAGAAAGCGCAGCGATATGTCCAGATCGGCCGGCGGCATTTCCGGCGCATCGCGCGCGGACAGCAGCGGCACCTGCAGCAATTCGGCCCACGCTTCGGCCAGGTCACGCTCGGACACCAGCCCGAGCGTGGCCATCAAGGTGGTCAACGTGCCCTCGGACGATTCCTCGTGCAACCGGCGTGCGCGACCCAGATCGCTGTCTTTCAGACGACCACGCGCAACCAGCCATGCGCAGACTTCCGCCTCGCGACTGTCCGGCATCTTGTCTGCCCCGCTGGTCACCGGCTCAATGGCTGCCGACATCCATCCACCCCACTCAAGTTCATGCGATTGCCCCGTCAACGCCCCCCGACGCTCACGCGGCAAACGCCATTGGTATCACATCCGGCCAACGACAGGCGAGCATGCCCGGACGCGCCAGGGGAATGATCTGTCCGGCACCCGGTAATTGCGTCGTCCCGCACAAAAAACCGGCGCCACCAGGGCGCCGGTTTCCGTCCAGCCCAGCGACCCGGCAAGCCGGGCCGCTGCCGGCTCTTACCAGCCGATACCCACGCCCACACCGCCGGAGCTCTCGTTACCGCTGACCGCCGCACCGAAGGTCACGTTCGCCCTTGGCGACAACTGCCGCGAGTAACCCACCGACAGGGCTGCCTGGCCGTGGTAACCGCCCACGCCCACACCCAGCCGGTTGTCCGTGTTGATGCCCTGGGTGCTGAACGCCATCTGCGCCATCGCCGTACCCATCGCGCCGACCTGGTTCACACGCTTGTCCATCACGTGGAACTGGTTGTTGACCTGGTCACGCAGCGAGTTGACGTCGCTGGTGGTGGCAAAGCTGCTGACCTTCTGGTCGGTATACGACTTCGCGCTCTGCAAGGTCTGCTGGGCGCTGGCGTCGGTATAGCCCTTGGCCGTCACCAACGCATCCTGTACTTGGCCCAGGTTGGCCGCATCGGTAGCCTGCGTGCCGGCCGCGACGTTGGTGATCTGCCGGTTGTTCGCCGCCGTACCCACCGACACTGTATTAGCGCGATCGGCCACCGAACCCTGGCCCAGAGCGACCGCACCGGCCGCCGTAGCCGAGCTGCCCTGACCGATCGCGGTACCGGAAGCCGCCGTCACCGACGCCCCTTCACCGACCGCTACCGCGTTGGTCGCCGCCGCTGCGATGGTGGTGTTGGCACCGACCGCGGTGCTGCCATCAGCGTTCACTTTGGCATTGCCGCCGATCGCGGTGTCATTCGGTCCGGCGGCATAGCTGTCGCCACCCACCGCCGTGCCGTGATCGCCACCAGCCTCGGCGTTGGAGCCGAGTGCGACGCCCTTGGAACCGGACATCACGCTGGCCGCATCACTGCCGTCGTCCGCACCATCGACCGCCACACGCGAGTTGGTGATTCCGCCGTTGGCAGCACCCTGTTCCAACGAAGTCATCCGGCTGTCGAGACTGTCGATGTTGGCCAAGGCCCCACTCAACACCGAGTCCAGTGCACCCAGGGCGTCGCCGACGTTGTTGTAGCTGCCGCCCTGAATGGCGTAGCTCGGCATGGTGATCGCACCGCCTGCCTGCAACATCGCACCACCGCCGAAGGCACTCAGCACGTCTTCGATCTGCCCCACAGTGGCGGCATCGCTCGACACATCACTGGCCTGCAGATTGCTGATCCGGGTGCCGTTGGCACCAGCCAGAGTGATCTGATCCTTGTTGGCATCGTCGTACTTCACCGCCAGCGCATCCAGCTGACCGGCCTGTGCTGCGACTGCGTCGAGCTGAGCCTTGTTCACCGCATCCGTGGCCTGCGTACCGGCTGCCACGTTGGTGATCTGACGCTCGCTGCCGGCACTGCCCACCGACACCGTGTTGGCACGGTCAGCCAGCGACTGCGCACCCAGCGCCACCGCATTGTTGGCCGTGGCTTGCACCCACGCACCTGCACCCAGCGCCGTGCCGTTGACCGCATCCGATCCGGCCAGCCAACCCACCGCCGACGAGAAATCACCCGTTGCGTAGCTGCCTGCACCCAGCGCCGTCGCGCCGTAACCGGAAGCTTCGGTAACAAAGGCGCCGCCAGCAGCGCTGCCGCCGAGCGCTACGCTTTCGTCGCCAGTGGCCATGCTGCTCTCGCCTACCGCCACGCTGCTTGCGCCACTGGCGGTAGAGAAACTACCCAGTGCAGCCGCATAGTCGCCTGACGCATTCGCCAACGCGCCCACCGCCAGCGAGGTGTATCCGCTCGAAACGCTTTCAGCGCCCAGGGCGGTAGAACCCAGACCCGATGCCGAGGTGGCATACCCGACCGCTGTCGACTCGATGCCGCTGGCTTCGCTTTCGCTACCGATCGCCGTCGCGCCATCGTCCGATGCATTTGCACCGTAACCCGACGCCAACGCCTCTTCGCCGCTGGCCAACGACCCGGTGCCGCCGGCCGTGCTGTTCAGACCGGTCGCCTTTGCACCGTTGCCGTAGGCCGAGGCACCGACATCGCTGGCAACGCTATCGCTGCCGGTCGCCACGCTGCCGGCACCGCTGGCTTGCGCGTTGTTGCCGGTCGCCACGCTGTAGTCACCGCTGGCCACACTGGTGTAACCGGTCGCCGTGCTGAATGCACCCAGCGCCGTGGACAGCGAACCGATCGCCGACGAACCTGTCATGAACGCGAAGCTACCCGCACCCAGCGCCACGCTGTTGTCGCCCATGGCACCCGAACCGGAGCCATACGCCGCACTCTCCACGCCGATCGCGCTGCTGTTCGCACCGGCAGCCACCGAGTGCTCGCCATAGGCCAGCGCGTCTTCGCTGCCGTCGGTCGCACCGTCCGCCTGGAAGAAGCGCGTCGCCGCCGCTGCCGTCGCCGCCACCGTATCCAGCTGACCCTTGTTCACCGCGTCGTTATTGGCCACACCGTCGGCCACGTTGCTCACCGTCACCGGCGTGCCCGCCGTACCCAACGCCACCGCCGTCTTGCCCGCATCGGTGTAGAACACCGCCGTGTTGTTGATCGTGTTGATCGACGCCGTGTTCGCCGCAATGTTCGCCGTATTCGCTGCCACGTTCGTGTTGGTGGTGTTGAGCTGGCTGCCATTCACCGCATCGGTGCTGGTCGCACTCAGCGTACCGGCCGCCACGTTGGTCACACGACGATTCAGCGCACTGCCGTAAGCCACGCCTGTGTTCGGATTCACGTCGGTAGCCAGATGGCCCACGGACACCGTGTTGGCGATACCCGCCACCGAGTTGGCACCCAGCGCCACGCTGTTGCTCGCGCTGGCCGCCGTATTGAAGCCCAAGGCCACGCTGTTGGCGGCACTGGCAGTAGAGAAGCTGCCCAGTGCAGCCGCATAGTCGCCGGACGCGGTCGACACGGCACCCACCGCCACCGCGGCGTAGCCGCTGGAGACGCTCTCTCCGCCCAGGGCCGTGGCACCTAGACCCGATGCCGAACTGTAATAACCGACGGCCGTCGATTCGTCGCCGCTGGCCTGGCTTTCGCTACCGATCGCCGTCGCTACCGCGCCCGTAGCGCTCGCCAGGTAACCGGAAGCCAACGCCTCGATACCGCTGGCAACGCTGTAGCCACCCGTCGCTACGCTGCCGTCGCCGAGGGCCTGCGCGTTGGTACCCGTCGCCACACTGTCGGCACCCGAAGCGAAGCTGCTGTAGCCGGACGCCGTGCTGTAGTCGCCCAGCGCACCTGCCCCCCAGCCCATCGCCGACGCGCCGGTACCCTGCGCCACGCTACCGGCACCCAGCGCCGTGCTGAAGTCGCCACCCGCCGTCGACCCGAAGCCGTATGCCGAACTCTCCTCGCCGATCGCAAAGCTGCTCGCGCCCGACGCCGTCGAGTGCTCGCCGAATGCCAGCGCGTCTTCGCTGCCATCCGTCGCACCGTCCGCCTGGAAGAAGCGCGTCGCCGCCGCTGCCGTCGCCGCCACCGTATCCAGCTGACCCTTGTTCACCGCGTCGTTATTGGCCACACCGTTGGCCACGTTGCCCACCGTCACCGGTGTCGTGCCATCGCCCAGCGACACCGCTGTGCGCGTCGCATCGGTGTAGAACACCGCCGTATTGTTGATCGTGTTGATCGACGCCGTGTTCGCCGCGATGTTCGCCGTGTTCGCCGCCACGTTGGCATTGGTCGTGAACAGCTGGCTGCCGTTCACCGCATCCTTGCTGGTCGCGCTCAACGTACCCGCCGCCATGTTCACGATCTTGCGCTGGCTCGTTGCAGTACCCACCGACACCGTGTTGGCCACGTCGGCCACCGAGTTGCTGCCCAGCGCCACCGCGTTCGCCGCCGTCGCCTGGGCGCTATAGCCCAACGCCATGCTGCTGGCCGCCGAGGCCGTCGCCGACGTGCCCAGTGCCACCGCGTACGTGTTGCTGGCCGTCGCCAACGCGCCCACCGCCAGCGAGAGGTCGCCACTGGCCACGCTTTCCGCGCCTACGGCGCTCGCGCCAAGACCCGACGCCACCGTGCCTTCACCCACGGCGGTCGCGAAGTCGTTCGAAGCGGTCGCTCCATAACCCGCTGCCAGGGAAGCGTCGCCACTGGCGATGCTCTCACTACCCACCGCCGTCGCCACATCACCCGAAGCGCTCGCCAGGTAACCGGAGGCCGACGCCTCGATGCCGCTGGCAACGCTGTAGCCACCCGTCGCTACGCTGCCGTCGCCGAGGGCCTGCGCGTTGGTACCCGTCGCCACACTGTCCTCACCGCTGGCGAAGCTCGCATAGCCGGACGCCGTGCTGTGGTCGCCCAGCGCACCTGCCCCCCAGCCGATCGCCGACGCACCGCTGCCCATCGCCGCGCTGCCGGCACCCAGCGCCGTACTGAAGTCGCCACCCGCCGTCGACCCGAAGCCGTATGCCGAACTCTCCTCGCCGATCGCAAAGCTGCTCGCGCCCGACGCCGTCGAGTGCTCGCCGAATGCCAGCGCGTCTTCGCTGCCATCCGTCGCACCGTCCGCCTGGAAGAAGCGCGTCGCCGCCGCTGCCGTCGCCGCCACCGTATCCAACTGACCCTTGTTCACCGCGTCGTTATTGGCCACACCGTTGGCCACGTTGCCCACCGTCACCGGTGTCGTGCCATCGCCCAGCGACACCGCTGTGCGCGTCGCATCCGTGTAGAACACCGCCGTATTGTTGATCGTGTTGATCGACGCCGTGTTCGCCGCAATGTTCGCCGTATTCGCTGCCACGTTCGTGTTGGTGGTGTTGAGCTGGCTGCCATTCACCGCATCGGTGCTGGTCGCACTCAGCGTACCGGCCGCCACGTTGGTCACACGACGATTCAGCGCACTGCCGTAGGCCGTGCCTGTGGCCGGATTCACGTCGGTAGCCAGATGGCCTAAGGACACCGTGTTGGCGATACTCGCCACCGAGTTGCTGCCCAGCGCCACCGCGTTCGCCGCCGTCGCCTGCGCGCCATTGCCCAACGCCGTGCTGCTGGCTGCATTGGCAAGGGCGCTCACGCCGGCTGCCAGCGAAGAGTCGCCGATGGCCTGCGCACCATAGCCCACACTCGTGCCAAGGAAGCCGCTGGCTACACTTCGTCCGCCGATCGCGGTTGCTCCATCATTCGAAGCCGCCGCCAGGTAACCTGCTGACAGCGATTGCTGACCGCTCGCCGTCGCGGCGACGCCGACCGCCATCGACAAGTCACCGCTGGCCACACTTTCCGCACCTACTGCGCTGGCTGCATAGCCTGATGCCGCGGTGCCCTCACCCAACGCCGTCGAGAAGTCACCAGTGGCCTCGCTGCCAACACCGGTCGCCACGCTGCTCGCACCACTGGCCATGCTGGCGTAACCGGACGCCGTGCTGTAGTCGCCCAGCGCACCCGCACCCCAACCCATCGCCGACGCACCCGTGCCCTGCGCCACGCTGCCGGCACCCAGCGCCGTGCTGAAGTCGCCACCCGCCGTCGACCCGAAGCCGTATGCCGAACTCTCCTCGCCGATCGCAAAGCTGCTCGCGCCCGTCGCCACCGCGTGGTCGCCAAGCGCCAGCGAGTTGTAACCCGTCGCCACACTCCCCAGACCCCACGCCGTGCTCAACGCACCCGATGCCATCGAGTACTCGCCCATGGCGGTGGCCCCATTGCCGAGGGCAACACTGTAGTCTGCGGTTGCGTTACTCCAGGAGCCGAGGGCAACGCTGCGCAAGCCATTCGCGTTGGCGTAGAGGCCGCACGACAGCGCATCCTGGCCCGTCGCCGTCGGCGCACCCGTTGCGCCCGGACCACCGTAAAACGCATCGCAGCTATTGCCCGCATACGCCGAACTGGTCGCCATGACCAGACTCACAGCCAGTGTCGCGGCGGCGGCGCGCGCGCGTTTGACGCTGCTGCCCTTGCCGTTCGCATGAGCCAGCTCCGAGGCCACCACGAGCATACCCAACGACTTGTTCCAGACCTTGCTGTAAATCTTGTTCATGACTTCCCCATGTAATTTCGACATTCAATTGTTTGGCGCAGGACAACTCTCTTCCGCACCTCGTTGCGCCAGGCTGAAGTGCATCGAGCATGTCGAGCACAATTCACGCCATGGCGTAGCTTCTTTATTCATGGCAAACGGACGTCTATACGGCCGTGCAATTCCAGTACGGAATCCCCGGCTTGCCGAGGATCCCGTTTTCCGCCCGGAGGCGTCATGCAACGGTTTGAACCGAGGGCATGCGCGCGATCCGGTTGAATTGGCAGGAGCGGATCGCCGTCTCAGCGGAACCCGCTCCTGCTGTCTTCCGTCTTTACTGCGGGGTATTGGCGAAGCTGCCCAGAACGCTCACGCCGCTGTAATCGGTCTCGCCGTACACCGTGACGCTGTACGTACCGGCAGCCGGACGTGCGATCAGAACAGACTCGGCGTTGGTACCGGCATGGACCGACTTGTAGGTGTAGTTCGTGGGATCAGCCGCCTCGCCCACCTTCACGTAGATCGACACATCGCCCGTGCCACCCAGGGTACGCAGGGTCAGGGCAATCGCACCGCTCGGCACATCAAGCTCGTAGATCTTGGCGCTACCGGCCTTTCCACTCTGACCAGCGACCGTCAGCCCGTTCTGCAGGGTGGCCGGCGCAAACGGACTCCAGGCCCTGTACTGCTTCTGCGTTTCCGCATTGCTGAGGCAGGCATTCAGGCTGGTGGCCTGCTGTGCCGTGACCAACTCCTGGGTAGCCAGGTCGGCTGCATAGGCCTGCATCGACGCGCGGTAAGTGCCGATATTGGCCGCCGATGCGGCCAGATTCTTGGCCTTGGCATACACGTTGGCGCCGATCACGCTGCCGCCCGGGACCCAGGTCGGCACGCCGGTGTTGCAGCTCAGCAGCATCTGGCCGGTTTCATTCAGCACCCAGCCTTCGTCCTTGTACATGGCCGGCGACAGGTCGAGGTTGATGTGACCCTTCAGGTCGGAGCTTTCGAAAGGTTCCATCAACGCATTCGGCGACAGACGGGTGTCGAAATGCGAGAGCGTCGAGCCCGGCGACACTACCGTCGGCGTGTAGATCAACACGTTGCCGTTCGCGTCGGCGCCGGCCAGGCCTGTACCGAGGCCCAGCGTCATGCTGGAGCCCGCGGTGTTCGCCTTGAGCTTGGCACCGTCCGTATCGCTGACCAGAATCGTCGGAATGTTGTTCGGCAACGTATCGCCCGCGGCGGTAAGCACGCCCGGCACATTGTTGGCGATGATCACGGCTGAGGCGCCAGCAGCCTCGGCATTGCGCGCCTTGACAGCAAAGCCGCAGGTGCCACGCGTAACGATTGCAATATGCCCTGCGATGTCCGAAGCATTGGTCAACGCTTCACAAGCCAGCCCAGTGGGATCCGCTGCCACCACGGCCGAACCGTTGAAGTTCGCCGGGGTGGGGGTGGGGCCGAATGCAGCCGCTGCATAGACGTAGTCACCGGCCGCAGCGGCCGGAGCCGTCACCTTCAGCACCGGCGGCTTGCCCAGGGCCAGGGGTGCTTGTGCCACGACGTTGGGGCCGCGGAACACCAGCGTGCCATCTCGCTTTACCGAAGCCACGCGCTCGGCATTGGTCATCGCAGCCCACGCCTTGCCGACCTGGTTGTCGTACATGAACGACGTCCAGATATCGTCGAAGCCGCCGCTCAACGCACCGCTGGTGAGGTTGCTGCGGAAGTTGAAGCCCAGGCCATGACCCATTTCATGCAGCATCACGTTCAGCAGGTTGTTCTGGCCCTGCGGCGTATTGCCATCCAGACCGAAGTACCAGCCACCATCGGGCAGGCACGTGGAACCCAGCGCGCCGTTGAATGACATGGTCATTTCGGACTGGGTCGGCGAGGCGTCGCCGCCGATGAACATATTGACCATCGAGCCGGGATACCAGATATCCGCTTTCGCACCCGGAGGTACGCCATTGGCGACTGTAAAACGCCCGGTGCCGTTGGTGCCGGTGGAGCCCAGGACGACGCCTGTGCTGTCGCACTGCAGTGGAGAGAATTTGGCGTCGATCGCGATCGGGCCGTCGCTCTTCAGGACCGCGCCCCACATGTTGGCGGCGAACTCGAACACGATGCGCGCCTGCTCGCCGCGGGTGGTGCCGACGTTGCCGCCGATCGGGGCGGCAGGCTTCGGATCGTTGAGACCCTGGCCAGCAGGGTCCTTGTTGATGACGGTGAGGGTCGCGGCCATGGCATTGCCGGCCAGACTCAGCACACCCGCGACCATCAGGGCGGCGAAAAGCTTGTTACGACGGATCATTTCGTCACCTCCGCGGCGGTCGTGGTCGCAGCGTCACCGGTGGAATGCGCCCCCACCAAATTGCCGTTGGCATCGACCATGCCGATCAGATAATTGACTTCGGTCTCGGGAGTGTCGGCAACGACCATGGTGTAGCCGTTGACGCTCACCGTACGAGCGGCCTTCAGCGCCTCGGCATCGGTGCGCGGGCGGCCACTCGTGCTGGGCTGCTGTGCCTGAAGCGCGCGCTGGGCTTCCAGCTTTGCTGCAAAATTGGCAGCTTCTTCCGGCGTGGCCGCACGCAGCTTCTTGGTGACCGGATCAATAAAAGCGATCTGCAGCGAACCGCCAGCGGTATTCACTGGCTGTACCGGCGGCGCCGGCTTTTTATCAGCCGCGATCGCCGCACTGGCGAAAAAGCCAGTCAGGATCACCGCTGCTGCCTGAGTCATTACGTTCTTCATGGTGCAAAACCCCTCCCGTTGAAATAGCGCCGTCAGCCGGCACCAAAAAAATCAAGGCGCACTCTTCCACCGCGCCCGAATCGCGCACACAGCCTGAAAATTGGTTACTTGGTCATGCTCGGAGGGGATGGGTCCGCAAGCACTACGCTGCGCATACACCAGAGCCGCTGTTTCGACCATGCCGCAGTCGTCCAATGACTCGCCCCCCGCATCCCGCCCCTCACCTCGACGATGCCTGATCAACTCAGAACATCATCGGCTCCCGCCTGCTGCGAACCCCCGTTCGTTAGCGATCGTCATGTCCGTGGAAGAGAGCCGCGACTTTTAACCGCGACTTAAAGTCTGTGGAGCACATCACGAAAACTAACAGCAAGTTCTTGCGAACGTCAACGCAAATTCTTGACGTTCAATGCACACAAAATGCTGCAATGCGAGTGTCAGTACGCTTGTGCGAAACATGGCGTCTGCCAGAATTGGCGGCTCTTTAACGGCCAAGACCATGCAGTTACTTGATATCGGCGCCAACCTTTGCCACGAGTCGTTCCACCCTGATCTCGATGCCGTGCTGCAACGTGCGCTAACGCATGGTGTGACGCGAATGATCGTTACTGGTGCCTCGCGCGACGGCAGCAGGCATGCACTGGCCTTGGCCAAGGCCCATCCCGGCCTGTTGTTCGCCACGGTCGGCGTGCATCCCCACCATGCGATCGACTATGACGACGCCACTGATGCCCTGCTGCGCGAACTGGCGCGCGAGGCTTCGGTTCGCGCGATCGGCGAAACCGGGCTGGACTACAACCGCAACTATTCGCCGCGCGATGTGCAGTTGCAGGTGTTCGAGCGGCAGTTGCAGATTGCCGTGGATGTGCAGAAGCCGCTGTTTCTGCACCAGCGCGATGCACACGCGGACTTCATCGCGCTGCTGCGCCGTTATCGCGACAAGATTCCCGCGGCCGTGGTGCACTGCTTCACCGATACCGGCGAGGCGCTGCGGGATTACCTGGCGCTGGATTGCCATATCGGCATCACCGGCTGGATCTGCGACGAACGCCGTGGCACCCATCTGCGCGAACTGGTGCGCGAGATTCCGGCAAACCGATTGATGATCGAGACCGACGCGCCCTACCTGCTGCCCCGCACGGTGCGGCCGCCACCGGCACACCGGCGCAACGAGCCGATGTATCTGAAGCACATCTGCGAGGAGATCGCGCGCGACCGCGGCGAGCCGGTGGAAGTCACCGCGGCCAACAGCACGGCGACGGCCGAGGTGTTCTTCGGGCTGCCGTGAGGTCTGGTCCCTCTGCGCGCAGGGGGCACTTCATGGTCAAAAGCACCCCTCACCTAAAGGACTCCCTTGCGGTCGCCAACCCTCCCCTGCATGCAGGGGAGGGAGTACAACGTCCGCCCTCAACCGGCGAGCACCCTCGTTTCACCCGGCGCCAGCCCGTCCAACGCATGCTCGCCGATCCGCACGCGGATCAGGCGCAGGGTCGGAAAGCCCACCGCCGCCGTCATTCGACGCACCTGGCGGTTGCGGCCTTCGCGCAGGGTGAGGCTGAGCCAGCTGGTGGGAATGCTCTTGCGGAAACGGACCGGCGGATCGCGTGGCCACAGCCAGTCCGGCTCGGTGGCCAATACGGCTTCGGCCGGCAGGGTTGGGCCGTCGTTCAACAGCACGCCATGACACAGTGCCTGCAGCGCCGCCTCGTCGATCGCACCATCGACCTGGGCCAGGTAGGTCTTGCCCTGCTTGTAGCGTGGGTCAGTCAGCCGCTGCGCCAATCGTCCATCGTCGGTCAGCAACAGCAGACCTTCACTATCATGATCCAGCCGTCCAGCCGCATAGACGTCTTTTTGCCTGACGAATTCGGCCAGCGTGCGCCGCCCGTCCGGATCGGTGAATTGGCACAACACGCCAAACGGTTTGTTCAATGCGATCAGCATGCGTGTCCGACTCGCGCGCCTCGCCAGCGGGCGCGCGATGGCCTCAGTGAATCGATGCCGAAACAGCCGGTGCCGCCGGCTTGATGAAGCGCAGCGTCATCCGGTCGGATTCGCCGATCGCCAGATACTTCGCCTTGTCCTGCTCGCCCAGTGTGAGCGTCGGTGGCAGCGTCCACACACCCTTCGGATAATCCTTGGTGTCCTTCGGGTTGGCATTGATCTCGCTGCTTTCGTCCAGCGTGAAGCCCGCCGCGGTAGCCAACTGCACCACGTAACGGGTCGGCAGGTAGCCGCTCTGCTTCACCGCGTCCAACGATGTCCCATCGTTGGCCCGATGGTCGACCACCCCGAGCACGCCGCCGGGCCGCAACACCGCGAAGAACGCCTTGAACATCGCCGGCGCGGTATCGGCCCCATCTTTATTGGAGGCGATCCAGTTGTGCACGTTGCGGAAGGTCAACACCAGATCGACCGAACCGGGCGCCCCGAACACCGGCGCCTTCGGATCGAATTCGACGAACTTCGCCTTGCCATAGTGCGCCGCGTCAGCGGAAAACTTCTGATGCAGGGCATCGCCATCGCGACGCGCTTCGCCACCACCGGCGGGCACCTGCACCGCGGCGATGTAGTGGCCGTTGTCATGCAGCAGCGGCGCGAGGATTTCGCTGTACCAGCCACCGCCTGGCGTGATTTCCACCACCGTCTGATCCGGCCGGATACCGAAGAACTGCAAGGTCGCCTTGGGATGGCGATACACGTCGCGTGCACGGTTCGCGGGCGAGCGCCAGCTGCCGGCCAGCACGCTGTCCAACTGGGACGACGTGAAATCGCTGGCACTGGTCGGCGGCACCAGTTCGTCGGTGGGCTGATCCGGCTCGGTCGACGCCGTTGGCGCTACTTGGGCGTTGACCATGACCGGCATGCCGAAAAGCATGGCCAGCAACAAGGCAGCACCCAGACCAGTCGCTTTCATCCCGCGTTTCATTGGTGACCCCTTGGCGTATCAGCCAGCCAGACTTGACGCAGTATCACGAAAACCATGTGCACGCCCGGTGGATGCTTCAGAGAAGTCGATGCCCCCACAACGCGCCCGTTTCGCCACGGGGCTGAAATTCGCCGTGCCGTCGACAAGGCTGACGGCGCGGCTCTCAGGATGACCCGATGGACATGCAGACATGGAAAGATAAACACCACCAGCAAGATGAGCTGGCGGCGCGCGCTTATTCTAGAGCTTCGGCAGCTCCTGTCAGTAGTGGATCACCGAGCGGATCACCCTGCCTGCATGCATCAGCTCGAACGCGTCGTTGATACGCTCCAGCGGCAGTACCTCGGTGATCATCTCGTCGATCCGGATCTCGCCGGCCATGTAGCGATCGACATAGCCGGGTAATTGCGAGCGACCCTTGACCCCGCCGAACGCGGAACCGCGCCACACGCGACCAGTCACCAGCTGGAACGGCCGCGTGCTGATCTCCTGCCCGGCGCCGGCCACGCCGATGATGATCGACTCGCCCCAGCCCTTGTGGCAGCACTCCAGCGCCGCGCGCATCACATGGACGTTGCCGATGCACTCGAACGAATAGTCCACGCCGCCATCGGTGAGATCCACGATCACCTGCTGGATCGGCGTGTCCGGGTAATCCTTCGGATTGATGCAGTCGGTCGCACCGAGCAATTTCGCCATCTCGAACTTCGCCGGGTTGGTGTCGACCACCACGATGCGGCCGGCCTTCGCCATCACCGCGCCCTGCACTACCGACAAGCCGATACCGCCCATGCCGAACACGGCCACCGATGCACCCGGCTCGACCTTCGCCGTATTGAGTACCGCGCCGATGCCGGTGGTGATGCCGCAACCGAGCAGACACACTTTTTCCAGTGGCGCAGCCGGGTTGATCTTCGCCAGCGAAATTTCCGGCAGCACGGTGTATTCGCTGAAGGTGCTGGTGCCCATGTAATGCAGCAGCGGCTTGCCGTTGAGCGAGAAGCGCGAGGTGCCGTCGGGCATCAGGCCCTTGCCCTGGGTGATGCGGATCTTCTGGCACAGGTTGGTCTTGCCCGAACGGCAGAATTTGCACTCGCCGCATTCGGGCGTGTACAGCGGGATCACGTGGTCGCCAACCTTGAGCGAGGTGACGCCCGCACCGACTTCCTCGACGATGCCACCGCCTTCATGCCCGAGGATCACCGGGAACATGCCTTCCGGATCGGCGCCCGACAAGGTGAACGCATCGGTGTGGCAGACACCGGTGGCGACGATGCGCACCAGCACCTCGCCGGCCTTCGGTGCGGCGACATCGACTTGCTCAATCGTGAGCGGTTTGCCCGCTTCCCAGGCTACGGCGGCACGTGACTTCATGGTTCAAACTCCTGGCAAGCGGCCTGCAACGACCCACGATGATGACGGGTCCGCCCGCTTTGCGAAACCGCATCAGCCCAGTGGCGTGTCATCGGGCCGAAACGCCGACATCTGGCGGCCATAGTCGTCCGCCTCAGCCAGCAGCCATTCGCGGAACAGCTGCAAGCCGCGATGCTCCTGCGAGCGCGGCGGATACACCAGCCAGTACGCCTCCTTCACCGCCAGGTAGCTTTCGCCCAGCACCTGCAGCCGCCCGGCGTCGATCAGCGACTTCGACGTCACCATCCGCCCCAGCGCCACGCCAAGACCTTCCAGCGCTGCGTGGCGCAGCGCATCGAGGCTGTCGAACTGCGCCACGTAGCGCGTCGGTGGCGTACCGCCGCTGCGGGCGAACCAGTCACTCCAGCGCGTGGAGGGCGGCGGTTCGCCGAGCAGCGGCCAGCGCGACAGGTCACGCGGATCGACGCCGTCCATCCGCGCCACCAGTTCGGGCGCCGCGACCGGCGCAATCCATTCACCGAACAGCCGCTCGCTGTGCAGGCCGGGCCAGTCGCCACGACCGTAGCGCAGACCGACATCGACCGGCTCACGCTCGAAATTCACCAGCGCCGACGTCGACTGCAGGCTGAGTTCCAGGTCCGGATGCCGCGCGACCAGTCGCGGCAGTCGCGGCACCAGCCAGCTCGACATGATGCCGGGACTGGCGCTGAGCGCGAGCGCATCGTGGCGACGCTGGTGGTAGCGCGACAGCGCATGCTCGATGCCGTCGAAATGCTCGCCGACCGCCTCGAGCAGGCTGCAGCCCTCGACGGTCAGTGTCACTCCACGCGGCCCGCGTTCGAACAGCCGTCGCTCCAGCCGCTCTTCCAGCTGGCGCATCTGATGACTGAGCGCACTCACGGTGAGATTCGCCTGCGTCGCGGCGCGCGACAGATTGCCCAGCCGGGCGACCAGCACGAACTGTTGCAGCAAGCCCAGCGGCAGCTTTCCCATCTTGAATTTCTCTCAAGTCTGGCTTGCCAATATATCGCTTTTTGGCGGCGTGTGGCCCGCGTATCTTGAACTCACACCAAGCCTCGATGCTCTCAGGAGATCCCGTCATGAGCTCACTCTGGACCAACCTGTTGTTCCTGCATGGCCACGTCACCCATAACGATCTGCCCTGGCGCCCCGATACCCGCACCACGACGAGTCGGCGCAAGCCCGCCCCGGCGAAACCCAAGACCATCGCGCGGATGTGCTGCGCGGCGGTCTGGCCGCGGCTGGTCGGACCGCGCTGAGTCGACGCCACCCGTGTCCGGCGCGCAACCGCCCCGGATCAATCACGCCTTATTTGCCCGGACGCGTGCATGCTTGGCACTTCCCATGGCTCGAGGTGTTCACCCGTGCACAAGCGCCCACTTGGCAAATCGTCGTTGTCCATCGCCCCGCTCGCGTTCGGCGGCAACGTGTTCGGTTGGAGTGCCGACGAAAAGCGCTCGTTCGAACTGCTTGATGCGTTCGTCGGCGGCGGCGGCAATCTGATCGATACCGCTGATGTGTATTCCGCGTGGGTCCCGGGCAATCGCGGCGGCGAGTCGGAAACCATCATCGGTCGCTGGCTCAAGCAGAGCGGCAAGCGCGGCCAGGTGGTGATCGCCACCAAGGTGGCGAAATGGGCCGAGCACCCCGGCCTGTCGCCGGCCAATATCCAGCAGGCCGTCGATGGCTCGCTCCAGCGCCTGCAGACCGACCACATCGATCTGTATCAGGCGCATGAGGACGATGCCAGCGTGCCGATGGCGGAAACGCTGGGCGCGTTCGCACGACTGATCGAGGCCGGCAAAGTGCGCGTGATCGGCGCCTCCAACTACGGCGCCGCACGCTTTGCCGATGCGCTGGCGGTCTCGAAACAACATGGCCTGCCGCGCTACGAAAGCCTGCAACCGGAATACAACCTGGTCAGCCGCGCCGGCTACGAGAAGGAACTGGAACCGCTGATCCGCGCGGAAAACATCGGGGTGATCAGCTACTACGCGCTGGCCAGTGGCTTCCTCAGTGGCAAGTACCGCAATGCCGCCGACCTGGCCAAGAGCGCGGCACGCGGTGGCGCCGTGAAGAAATTCCTGAATCCGCATGGCCAGCAGGTGCTCGCCACGCTCGATGCGGTCGCTGCCGCACACCACGCCACGCCGGCCCAGGTCGCGCTGGGGTGGCTGATCGCCCGGCCCGGTCTTACCGCACCGATCGTCAGCGCCACCAGCGTGGAACAGTTGCATGAATTGCTTGGCGCCACGTCACTGCAGCTGAGCCACGACGAGATCGCGCAGCTGGATCTGGCCAGCGCCGGCTGATCAGTGCGATGCCGAGCCGACGCCCTTGCTGACGCCGACGCTGCTGCTGGCCGCCGGATCGGCATCGTCATCTTCCGGTGACTCGACCACATAACCCTGCGCCTTCAGCTTGCTGATATAGCCGTCCGGCTTCAGCAGCTCATCCATCGGCAGCATCGCGAACGACTGCTTATTGCTGCCTAATGTTGCGCGTGCAGCAGCCAGCCAGACCTGTGCCAGCTTCGCCGGCACATCATCGAGTCCCAGCGTGCGCGCAAAACCCGCATCGGCGAGCGCCGCAACACAGGCATCCCGGCGCGCACTGTCGGGCAGCTCGCGCAGCGCCTGCAGATCACCGGTGGCCCATGCGTTGGCGCGCGCCTTCATCGCCGGCATGTCCTGCTCGATGCTGTCCATCGTGCGAATGAAACACGTCGTGTCGTGCGGGGCTGAGCTCTTGAATGCCTTGAGCGCCGCACCCGGATGTTCGATGACCACCTGATAGCTGGTCGGCACTTCCTTGACGCCGTAGCGCTTGGCCAGCGCGTCGACGTTGGCCTGGATCCCGCCGGTCTTGCTCAGGCCATTGGCCTTGATCGCTCTCTTGTACAGCTCCTGCGCCACGAAGATCGGCCGCCAGCGCTCGATGCCACGATCGTTGCCGATGTACTTCTGCTTGAGCACCTGCCAGCGCGCATACACCGGCGGCGGCAGAACCTGTTGCAGGGTTTGCCCATCGTCGTTCTTGCGTGCGCTGTAGGCCGACGGCAACAGGAACATCTTGCCGAGAAAGCCGACATCGGCCTTGAACGTGACCGACGGCGACAACAGCACCTGCTGCGACTCGCTGATCACCTGCTCAAGGTCATGCGACTGCCATTGCACGCTCTGCGGCAACGGCGACAGCGTGCCGAGCACCCACAACACATGGTCGCCGGTCGCCGGATCTTTCCGGGTCACCTTCCACAGCCCGGGCCCGGGCTGCACACCGGTGACGACCACGGCAGCGAGTTCGGCCACGTCCGATGGCACCGGTGGCGGCACGGTCGTGGTCACCGTCGACTGTGCGAACACCGGCAGCAGGCCGCTCAACACGAACAGGAATAAAGCGCGCATCAGACGCATCGGCAAGGCTCCATCTTCATAGACATGCATTGTGTCAGGCCGATCCTGACTCGCAGGTTGCCCATGGATCGGCGACCATCCAGACAGAAACGGGGCGCCATGGAGCGCCCCGTTTCTGTCACTGCCGTTGTGCGTGCAGCACGTTCAGATCAACGCGACTACCTCAAGCCGACAGCATCGCCAGCGCAGTGTTGAACGTCGCGCTGGGGCGCATGGCCGCACTGACCAGCTTCAGGTTCGGGTGGTAATAACCCTGGATATCCACCGGCTTGCCCTGCGCGCCATTGAGTTCGGCGACGATCTTCGCCTCGTTCTCCTGCAAAGCCTTGGCCAGCGATGCGAACTTCGCCTTCAGTGCGGGATGCGTATCCTGCGAGGCCAGCGCCTGCGCCCAGTACAGCGCCAGGTAGAAATGACTGCCGCGGTTGTCCAGTTCACCGACCTTGCGTGACGGCGACTTGTTGTTGTCGAGGAACTTGCCGTTGGCCTGATCGAGCGTCTTGGCCAGCACGTCGACCTCGGCACTACCGTAACGATTGCCCAGATGTTCCAGCGACGCGGCCAGCGCGAGGAACTCGCCCAGCGAATCCCAGCGCAGGTAGTCCTCTTCGAGGAATTGCTGCACGTGCTTGGGCGCGGAACCGCCGGCGCCGGTTTCGAACAGGCCACCGCCGGCCATCAGCGGCACGATCGAGAGCATCTTGGCGCTGGTTCCCAGCTCCATGATCGGGAACAGGTCGGTCAGGTAGTCGCGCAGCACGTTGCCGGTGACGGAAATCGTGTCCAGCCCCTGGCGGATGCGCTCCAGCGAGAACTTCGTGGCTGCGACCGGATCCATGATGCGGATGTCCAGGCCGCTGAGGTCGTGATCCTTCAGGTAACGCTCGACTTTCTTGATCATCTGCGCGTCATGGGCGCGCTGCGGATCCAGCCAGAACACCGCCGGCGTGTGCCGCGCGCGGCTCACCGCCAGCTTCACCCAATCCTGGATCGGCGCATCCTTGGTCTGGCACATGCGCCAGATATCGCCCGCCTCGACCTCGTGCTGCAGCAGTACGTTACCGGCTTCGTCGATCACCTTCACCACGCCGTCGGCGGCAATCTGGAAGGTCTTGTCGTGCGAGCCGTATTCTTCGGCCGCCTGCGCCATCAGGCCCACGTTCGGCACGCTGCCCATAGTCGCCGGATCGAACGCGCCATGCGTCTTGCAGTCGTCGATGGTGGCTTGATACACGCCGGCGTAGCTGCGGTCGGGGATCACCGCGACGATGTCCTGCAGCTTGCCTTCGGCGTTCCACATCTTGCCGGAGTCGCGGATCATCGCCGGCATCGAGGCATCGATGATCACGTCGCTGGACACATGCAGGCTCGTGATGCCCTTGTCGGAATTGACCATCGCCAGACCCGGACGCTGCGCGTACTCCGCGTCGATATCGGCCTTGATCTGCGACTGCTGCGCTTCCGGCAACGCGGCGATGCGCGCATACAGGTCGCCGATGCCGTTGTTCGGATTGAAACCGACCTGCTTCAGCACAGCAGCGTGCTTCGCCAGCACGTCCGCGTAGAACTCGCTGATCACCACGCCGAACATGATCGGATCGGAGACCTTCATCATGGTCGCCTTCAGATGCACGGAGAACAGCACACCCTGCTGCTTCGCATCGGCAATCTGCGCGTCAATGAAGCTGGCCAGCGCGCGCTTGCTCATCACCGCGGCGTCGATGATCTCGCCGGCCAGCAAGGCAGTCTTCGGCTTCAGCACGGTATGGCTGCCGTCCTTGCCGAACCACTCGATGCTGACGTTGCCGGCCTGCGCGACGACGGTAGATTTCTCGGTGCCGTAGAAATCGCCACCGTCCATATGCGCCACGTGGGTCTTCGAATCCTTGCTCCACGCGCCCATCTTGTGCGGATGCTTGCGCGCATAGTTTTTCACCGACGTCGGTGCGCGGCGATCGGAGTTGCCCTCGCGCAGCACCGGATTCACCGCGCTGCCCTTGACCCGGTCATAGCGCGACTTGATGTCCTTTTCCGACGCATCCTTCGGCTCGTCCGGATACTCCGGCAACGCGTAGCCCTGGCTCTGCAGCTCTTTGATCGCCGCCTTCAGCTGCGGCATCGAGGCGCTGATGTTCGGCAGCTTGATGATGTTCGCTTCGGGCGTGGTGGCGAGCTGGCCCAGCTCGGCCAGGTCGTCGGCCATCTTCTGATCGTCGCGCAGGAACTCAGGGAACAGCGCAATGATGCGGCCGGCCAGCGAGATGTCGCGCGCCTCCACCTTGATACCCGCGATGCCGGTGAACGCGGCGATGATCGGCAACAGGGACTGCGTGGCCAGAAACGGCGCTTCATCGGTCAGCGTGTAGATGATCTTGGGCGTGGTGGACATTGTCTGATGGACCTCTCTAGTTACGACGTTCAGGGATGGGCTGCCGCTGGGAGCCGCCGTCGCAGACGCATCACGTCTGCGCCAGCCGGATCATTCCAGGTTGCCCTGGGCGAGCCCGATCGGCACTCACGAAAGCCTCCCATTGTCGCGTTTTCGCCGGGGAGGGGAAAGCACGGACGGTGAAGCACTCATCGCCGCAACGACAAAGGGCGCGGCATGGCCGCGCCCTTGTTGCATCCGTCGCTGCTGCCGCGACTTACCTGATCGAGAAATCCTTGCTGGCGACTTGGCTGCCATTCAAGGAAATGTCGACCTTGTAATTGCCGGCCGCGAAGCCACTGGGTTTGCTGATCATGAAGGCGGTGGTCTCCGGACCGCTGGAATTGAGGGTCTTGCTGTCCTCGTGCACGGTCTTGCCGTCCTGGTCGCTCCACGTCGCAGCCAGCGTGGCGGTGCCGCTGCCGCTGGTGTCGACCGAGGCATAGATGGTGTCCGACGGGGCGAAGCTGCTGCCGCTGGCGAGGATCTTGTTGCTGGCATCGACGGTTGATCCCAGCTCCACCGAGCCGAACGTGACGGCAGCGGGCGCGTCGCTGGCCGGCATGCCCGCGGCTGCCGTGGATGCCGGCGATGGCGCCGGCGCCATCGCCGGTGCGGAGGCGGCCGGCGGTGGCGTGGCCGGTACCGACGAAGCCGATTCATCATGCTTGCCGCAGGCACTCAAGGCCAGAACGGCGGCCAGCGATGCGGCAAGGATCAAGGGTGGGCGAGTCATCTTCATGGGACGTATCTCCTGCGTTGAACTGGGCAGTGGTTCAGGGCGTGGCGGGAATCTTCAGCTGCTGGCCGGTCGTGATCCGATCCGGATCAGCGAGCTGATCGCGATGCACATCGGAGAAATGCGACTCGGCTGTTCTCGTTGCCCATGAACGCATCTCCGCTTCGGAAGAGCGGTCAGTGATACGCAGCTTGCAGTTAACGGCTTGTGAGTGCGCTGCGCGCGCGTTCAGTCAAAGTGTGCACGCAGCCCCTTCGAACTGCTGCCGCCAGCGCGAGTTCAGCGTGCAGAGAAGCTCATCCGGCGCTGGCGCTGGCCACAATGGTCTTGCGCTCACGTCGACGTGCGCTCCAGCTTCTGCGCCGCTCGGCCAGGCACGAGAAGATCACGTACAGCGCGGGTGTGCTGAGCAGGGTGAGGCTTTGCGAGATCAGCAGGCCGCCGATCAGCGCGATGCCGAGCGGACGGCGCAGCTCGGAGCCTTCGCCCAGGCCGATCGCGATCGGCAATGCGGCGAGGATCGCCACCATGGTGGTCATCATGATCGGGCGGAAGCGCACGATGCAGGCCTCGCGCACGGCCTCCATCGGATTCTTGCCGTGCTCGCGTTCGGCGACCAGGGCGAAGTCGATCATCATGATCGCGTTCTTCTTGACGATGCCGATCAACAGCACCAGCGCGATCTGCGCGATCACCGACAGGTCGGTGTTGGTGAGCCACAGCGCCAGCAACGCACCGACGCCGGCCGCCGGCAGGGTGGACAGGATCGTCACCGGATGGATCAGGCTCTCGTACAGCATGCCGAGCACGATGTAGACGGTGAGGATCGCGCCCAGCACCAGCCACAGCATGCCGCTCTGCGACTGCTGGAAACGTTGGAAATCGCCACCCACGTTGAGCTTGATGTCGCCCGGCATGCGCATGCTGTTGGCCGTGGCCTGGATCACTTGCAACGCCTCGCCCATGCTCACGCCGGGCGCCAGGTTGAAGCTGAGACCCATCGTGGTCTGCTGGTTCTGGTGGGTGACCTGGGTCGGTGCGAGGCCAGCCTGCTGGTGCGCGAACGCGGTCAGCGGAATCATCTTGCCGTTGGTCGACTTCACGTAGGTGCTGTTAAGCGAAGCCGGTGACGCGGTCTGGTTCGGCAGCGCGTTGATCACCACCTTGTACTGGTTGAGATCGGAATAGATCGTCGATACCTGACGCTGGCCGAACGCATCGTACAGCGCGCCATCGATGGTGCCGATCGAGAGTCCGAGCCGGGCGGCCTTGTCGCGATCGATCACGATATCCTGCTCGAGGCCGGCATCATCGATGTCGCTGCCGACATCCCGCAGCTGGGTATTCTTCTTCAGCTCGGTGACCAGCTTCGGCAGCCATTCCTGCAGCTTGGCCAGGTCGTCGCCCTGCAGTGATATCTGGTACTGCGCGCCCTGGCTGCTGCCACCACCACCGAAGCTGGGCAAGTCCTGGATCGGGCGCAGCCGCACATTCAGGTCCGGGTACTTCGCCGCCTTCGCACTGAGCCGCGCCAGCGCATCGAAGGTATTGTCCGTGCGTCCTGCCTGGTGCGTCTTCAGTTGGATGTCGAAGAAACCGCTGGCGCCCTGCCGACTGCTGCCCAGTCGCGCGCCGACGGTGGCGACGTCGTGATCCTTCAGCAGCATGTCAATCAAGCGTTGCTGGCGATCGACGGAATCCTGGAACGACACGGTGGCGCCCGACGTCGCGCGACCACGAATCAGGCCGGTGTCCTGCTGCGGAAACAGGCTGGTCTTGACCTGGGTGAACAGGAATACGGTGACGCCGATCAGGATCAGCGGCGTCAGCGATAGCAGCAAGGCATGCCGCAGCGAGAAATCCAGCGCGCGGGTATAGACCGCCAGCATGCGCTGGTGGAAGCGGTCGATCGCCTGGCCCCAGCGCGACGATTCCGCCGCTTCGCGATGTCCGCGCAGGAAATGACCGCACATGGACGGCGTGAGGGTCAACGACACCATGGCCGAAATCACGATCGCCGCCACCAGCGTCATCGTGAACTCCTTGAAGAACATGCCGGTGATGCCGCCCATGAACAGCAGCGGGATGAACACCGCAATCAGCGAACCGGTGATCGACACGATGGTGAACCCGATCTCGCGCGCACCGGTCAGTGCCGCCTGCATCCGCGTCATGCCCTGGTCGATATGCCGCACGATGTTCTCGATCACCACGATCGCATCGTCGACAACGAAGCCGATCGCGACGACCAAGGCCAGCAGGGTCAGGTTGTTGAGCGTGTAGCCGAGCACGTACATCAGCGTCGCCGCGCCGGCCAGCGACAACGGCACCGCCACCGCAGCGATCAGGGTGGGCGCCAGCCGGCGCAGGAACAGCGCCATCGTCAGCACCACCATCGCCAGGCTGATCAGCAGCGTGGCCTGGACTTCGTGCAGTGATGCACGGATGGTCGGCGTGCCATCGAAATACGGTGTCAGTGTGGTGCCCGGCTGCAGATAACCGCGCAGCTCGGGGATCGCCGCCTTGACCCGGTCCACCGTGCCGATGATGTTGGCATTGGATTGCTTGTAGACGTACATCAGGATCGCGGGTTTGCCCTCGAACCACGCCGCCTGGTACGCGTCCTGGGTACCGTCGTAGACCTTGGCGACATCGGACAGGCGCACGGCCACGCCCTTCTGGTTCGCGATGACCAGCTGCGCGAAATCGTCGGCGTTATGCAGGGCATCGTTGGCCGTCACCGCCATGGTGGTACGGCCGTCCGACAGGAAACCCTGCGGCGAGGTCACGTTCGCGGCGGTCAGCGCGTTGCGCAGATCGTCCGGCGACAGACCCATCGCGTTGAGCGCGCGCAGGTTCACGTCGACGCGCACCGCCGGCGTCGACGCGCCGGCGATATCCACCGAAGCCACCCCTTCGAGCTGGCGCAGCCGCTGTGCCAGCAGCGAATCGGCGACGTCGTAGAGGTCGCGTGCGGCTTGCGTGTCGGAAGTCAGCGCGAAGGCGATGATCGGATCGTCGTTCGGATTCGCCTTCTCGTAACTGGGTGGGTTGTTGAGGCCCGACGGCAGATCCGACTGCGCCGCGTTGATCGCCGCCTGCACGTCGCGCGCCGCGGCATCCAGGTTGCGGCCGGTATTGAACATCAGGAACACCTGGGTGCTGCCCAGCGAACTGGACGAACGCATGGTGTCGATGCCGGTGACCTGGCCCAGGTGCCGCTCCAGTGGCGCGGCCACGGTGGAAGCCATCGTGCCGGCACTGGCGCCGGCCTGGCTGGCCTGCACGAAGATCACCGGTATCTGCATGTCCGGCAACGCCGAGACGCCGAGCAGCGCATAGCAGATCACCCCGACGACGAACACGCCGATCGCCAGCAGCGAGGTGCCGATCGGACGGCGGATGAACGGGCCGGAGATATTCATGGATCAGGCTTGACCAGGGTACGGATGACTTTATTGCAGATGGCGCGTGAAAGATTCATCCCCTGCTAACGCCTCAGCCGCGAAAAGGTTGAGGCGGCGCAGGGATGATTGGCCATCTGTTTCATGGTCCAGCCGAGGCGCCCGCGATGGCGAGGCCACGTCGGGACATCGGCGGCATCACGCCGCGCCCTGGCTCGCGTGCCGGAGTGCGCGCTGTTCGCGGCGCGCGGCGAGCCAGTCGGAGAAACGCTCCATGTACAGATAGATCACCGGCGTGGTGTACAGCGTCACCAGCTGCGACAGCAGCAGGCCGCCGACGATCGACACGCCGAGCGGGCGGCGCAGTTCCGAACCGATGCCGTTGCCGAGCGCGAGCGGCAATGCACCGAGCATCGCCGCTGCGGTGGTCATCATGATCGGGCGGAAGCGCAGCAGGCAGGCACGCCGGATCGCGTCGTGCGCATTCAGGCCGGTGCGTTTCGCCTCGATCGCGAAGTCGATCATCATGATCGCGTTCTTCTTGACGATACCTATCAACAGCACAATGCCGACGATGCCGTCCACCGACAGGCTCATGCCGCACAGGATTAGCGCCAGCAGCGCACCGACACCGGCCGGCGGCAGGGTGGAGATGATCGTCAGCGGATGGATGTAGCTCTCGTACAGCACGCCCAGCACGATGTAGATCACGATCACCGCGGCCAGCAGCAGCAACACCTCGTCACCGAGACTGGAGGAGAACTCCGCTGCCTTGCCGATGAATTGACCGCGTACCTGCGCCGGGAAGTTCAGCTGCTTCTCGATCTCGTGGATCGCATCCACCGCCTGCGACAGCGAATAGCCCGGCGCCAGGTTGAACGATACGGTCACCGCCGGCAGCTGCTGCTGATGGCTGACCACCAAGGGCGCGGTGGTGATCTCGGACGTCGCCAGCGAGGCGATCGGAATGATGCTGCCGCTGCCGATGATGACGCCGGTATTGGCGACGCTGATGCCGGTGCTGGTGGACGAATTGCTCGAGGCGGCCTGGCCGAAACTGGTCGCGTTGCTGCCGGTCAACGCACCGTTGCCGTTGCTCTTCACCGCCAGCTGGTTCAGCAGCGAGGTGCTGGTGCGGAACTGCGGTGCCACCTCCAGTACCACGCGGTACTGGTTGAGCTGGGTGAAGATGGTCGAGATCTGGCGCTGGCCGAACGAGTCGTACAGCGTGTCATCGATCGTCTGCACCGGCACACCGAGCCGGCTCGCCTTGTCGCGGTCGATGGTCAGCTTCAACGCAGTGCCCTGGTCGGCGAGGTTGTTGCCGACGTCGGCCAGCTCCGGGCGCTGGCGCATGGCCTGGGTCATCTGGTTGGCATAGCCGGACAGCTCGGTCGCGTTCACGTCCGACAGCGAGTACTGGTATTCCGTGGCGGACACCTGGCTGTCCAGCGTCACGTCCTGCACCGGCTTGAGGTACAGCGCGATACCCGGAATACCGGCCGCGGCCGCCTGCAGGTTCGCTACCATGGTGTCCAGGTTGGCGCGATCGCCGCGGTCCTTCAGCACGATGCTGAGCTGGCCCTGGTTCAGCGTGGGGTTGACCGAGCCGGCACCGATGAAGGCGGCCACACCTGCCACACCGTCCTGCTTGCGCAACGCCTCCGCCACCGCCTGGGTACGCTGCTCCATCTGCGGGAACGCCACGTTCTGGTCGGCCTGCACCACGCCGGTGATCATGCCGGTGTCCTGCTCGGGCAGCAGACCCTTGGGAATCGCGATGTACAGGAACACGGTGAGTACCACGGCGGCAGCCGCCACCGTGATGGTGATCCGCTGATGATCTAGCACCCAGTCCAGCGAACGCTCGTACACGCCCACCGTACGCATCCACAGATCCGGTTTGCTGCCGGCCACCTGGCGCTCGTGCGCGTCGTCGCCGGGCGGCAACTGGTCGGGCTTGAGCAGGTAGGCGCACATCATCGGCGTCAGCGTCAGCGACACCAGCATCGAGATGGTCACCGCGATCGTCAGCACCCACGCGAATTCGTGGAACAAGCGGCCGGTGACGCCGGGCATCAGCAGCAGCGGCAGGAATACCGCGACCAGCGATACGGTCAGCGACAGCACGGTGAAGCCGATTTCCTTCGCACCGATCTCGGCGGCCTCCTTGCCGTCCTTGCCCTGCTCGATGTAGCGCACGATGTTCTCGATCATCACGATCGCATCGTCGACCACGAAACCGGTGGCCACGGTCAGCGCCATCAGCGAAAGGTTGTCCAGCGACATGCCGGTGAACGCCATCACACCGAACGTGCCGAGAAGTGACAGCGGTACCGCCACCGAAGGAATGATCGTGGCCCAGAACCGGCGCAGGAACACGAAGATCACCGCGACGACCAGGAAGATCGTCAGCAGCAGGGTGAACTCGACATCGTGCACCGAGGCGCGAATGGTCACCGTGCGATCGGCGAACACGTCCAGATGCACGCTGGCCGGCAGCACGGCGCGCAGCTGCGGCAGGATCTGCCGGATCGACTCCACCGTCTGCACGATGTTCGCGCCTGGCTGGCGACGAATGTCCAGCAGCACCGCCGGCTTGCCGTTCGCCCACGCGGCGAGCTGGTCGTTCTCCGCACCATCGACCACGTTCGCCACATCGGAGAGACGTACGGGCGAATTGCTCTTGTAGCTGATGATGGTGCTCTTGTATTCCTCGGCCGTGGCGAGCTGATCGTTGGTGCCGATGCTGTAGCTCTGCGTGGCGCCGTTGAGCGTGCCCTTCGGCGCGTTCACGTTGGCCTGGGTCAGCGCGCTGCGCACGTCCTCCATGGTCAGACCGAGATTGGACAGCTGCGCCGGATTCACCTGCACCCGCACCGCGGGACGCACGTTGCCGGCGATCGAGACCAGGCCCACGCCCTGCACCTGCGACAGCTTCTGCGCCAGGATCGAATCGGCGTAGTTGTTCACGTCGCGCAGCGGCAGGCTGTCGGAGGTGAGCTCTAGCGTGAGGATCGGCGCATCCGCCGGATTCACCCGGTTGTACACCGGCGGATACGGCAGCGTGCTGGGCAAGGTGCCACGCGCCTGGTTCAACGCCGACTGCACGTCCTGCGCGGCGATGTCGATGTCGCGGTCCATGTTGAACTGCAGCACGATCGTCGACAGGCCGGCCGACGAGTCGGAGGTCATCATCGCCAGGCCGGAAATCTGGCCAAGGTTGCGCTCCAGCGGCGTGGTCACCAGCGAAGCCATGGTGGCGGCACTGGCACCCGGATACTGCGTGGTCACCACCAGGCTGGGCGCCTCGATCTCCGGCAGCGCCGACACCGGCAACTGGCGGTAACCGAGGATGCCGAGCAGCAGGATCGCGACCATCAGCAACGAGGTGGCGATCGGCCGGCGAATGAAGAGTGTCGAAAATCCCATGGCTATCCGTAACGTGTAGGAGCGGCTTCAGCCGCGATCATGGCCAGACAACGGCATGCCCGGTCGCGCCGGGCGCAAGCCTCTGCCGTACTGCCATCAACCGCCACGGCGGCCACCGCCCTTCTGACCGTTCTGCTTGGACTTCTGCAGTTCGGCCGCTGAAGGCGCCGCCGGCACTTCACCGGGCTTCAGCGCCTGCACCTTGCTGCCGGGCTTGAGCCGGAACTGGCCCTCGGTGACCACCTGCTGCCCGACGGTCAGGCCCTTGATGATCATCACGTGGCTGGCACCGACCTCGTTGGCCGTCGTCACCGGCTGCATCTTCACCGTCTTGTCGTCCTGCAGCAGGTACACATAGTCGCCATCCGGGCCGCGCTGCACCGCCTGGGCCGGAATCACCAGGCCACCGGCATCGGTGCGCACCTTCAGCTGCACGTTGACGAACTGACCCGGCCACAAGGTGTTGTCCACGTTCGGGAACTGCGAACGCAGCTTGAACGTGCCGGTGCTGGTGTCGATCTGGTTGTCGATCACCTGCAGCACGCCGCCGCTGGCGAGCGGATGGGCGTCGGTGCGATCCAGCGCCGTCACCTCGAGCTGGGCGCCACCTTTGAACGCATTGCGCACGACTTCCAGGTTCTGCTCGGGCAGATAGAAGATCACGTAGATCGGATGCACCTGGGTCAGCGTGACGATCGCGGTGGAGGTATTCACCACATTGCCCGGATCCACACTGCGGATACCGGTGACGCAATCGCAGGGCGAGATGATGCGGGTGTAGTCCAGCTGCACCTTGCTGGAGCGTACGCTCGCCTCATCCGCGGTCACGCCGGCCTGCAACTGGCCGACGTTGTTGCGGAAGGTATCCATGTCCAGTGCCGCCACATAACCGCTGGCCACCAGCGCCTGATTGCGCTTGAGCGTGCTCTGCGCGGTGGCGAGCAGGGCCTGGTCCTGCTTCTGCTTGGCGACCGCCTGGTCATAGGCGGCCTGGAAAGTGCGCGGATCGATCTGCGCCAGCAGATCGCCCTTCTTCACCGACTGGCCCTCGGTGAAGTTGATGCTCATCATCTGCCCGGCCACCTGCGGGTTGATCGTCACCGTGTTGAGCGCCTGCACCGTGCCCAGCCCGGTCAGATAGATCGGCACGTTCTGGCTCACCACCGGCTCGACCGTGACCGGCACCGGCGCATTGTCCTTGCCGTCCTTGCTGTCTTGTCCGCCGTTCTGGGCGGCGGCATTCGCGCCAGCACCACGGCGAGAGGTGCCTTCGGCAGCCGGCTTGTGCAACAGCCGGAAACCGATCCCCACCACCACGATCACCGCAATGACGATCAATGCGATCTTCCAAAAACGCGACATGTGAAACTCCTGGACTTAACTGAAACGGCGCGGCCACATGGCACACCATCACGCAGTATGCATATCTGATGTGTATGGAGTTTGTCGGTTTCACCCGCGGGGACAATGTCCGACCGACTCCTCTGGGGCGAAAGCATAGGGGCAGTTGAACGAACTTGAACAATGCCGGTTGACAGGGGTGGGGCATGACCGATGGCAGGGGCGACCGTTACATGGCTTGCATCAAGGCCTGCGGCCGGCCGTACGAAAACCGGGCGACACCGTCGGCATCCCGCATCGAGGCCTGAAACTTGCCGCGCGCTTCGTTTATAATCCGCGACTGGTTGCCTTCCGACCCCGCCACCGGGGTTGGCTGGCAAGCGATATTCGTGTCGTACCTCCAAGTACGACAATCCACGCCGGGATGAGTTCGCCAGACCGGTGCGACAGTACAGGCAATTCAGGCAGGTCGGAGCAGCCATCGTGGCGTTCCGCGCTGCCCACTGACAGGAGTACGTGCGTGAGCGGTCCCATGAGCAAATCCGATCAGAGCGTCTTGCGCCAGTTTTCGGTCATGATTGGCGGTCTGGCGGTACTGACGGTGATCCTGATCTTCACGGCACTGGCGATCTACGAGCACGAGCCGCACGAAACCAACCCGGACCAGCCGGCCAAGGTCACCGAGCGGATCGCGCCGGCCGGCGCCGTCTACGCCGGCAACACCGGTCGCGCCGCGATGCAGGCGGCCGCCGATGCCGCCGCCAAGGCCGCTGCCTCGCAGGTCGCCTACGGCGGCACCACCGACGGCAAGGAAATCTTCGATCACCTGTGCACCAGCTGCCACACTTCCGGCGTGGCCGGCGCACCCAAGGTCGGTGACAAGGCCATGTGGAGCCCGCGCATCGCCGAAGGCATCGACACCCTGGTCAAGCACGCGATCGAGGGTTACCACGGCCCGGACGGCAACTTCATGCCGCCGAAGGGCGGCAACCCGGCGCTCACCGACGAACAGGTGAAGAACGCCGTGCACTGGATTGTCGATCAAGCCAAGTAATTGGCTTGATCCAACAAGCTTTCGCCAAACGCCGCCCTGAAAAGGGCGGCGTTTTCGTTTGCCCCCTCTCCCCCGTGGAGAGAGGGTTGGGGAGAGGGAGCTCCGGCATGCGAGAAGATCAAAAGCACCCCTCCCCAGCCCTCCCCTGCATTGCAGGGTAGGGAGTACAGACGCTCACTCCGTGTGCTCCGCAACCCACTCACGCGCAAATCCCTGCAGCTGCGGAAAGAACGCCTCGAAGCGCACCTGCAGCTCAACTTCCCGTTGCACCAGCACCGGCAATGCCGAATCCAGCGGATTGGCCCGGCTCAAACGCTGGCCGATTCCCGCCAGTGCTTGCCCCAGCATCGCGCGATCGGCATACCCGGCGGGCAAGTCATGCGCACTCATATAGCCACGAAACCGCCGCAACTCCGGCGGCAACAGCGCATCGTGCCGCTGCAGCAACGCACGCAACGCTACCGAATACGCCTCCAGCGACTGCGCACTCCAGCGCGGAAAGTCCCGCGCCAGACAATGATCGAACCACATATCCAGCAGGATGCCGGCATAACGCCGGTACGGCGGCGGCAGCAACGCCTTGGCTGCCAGCACCTCGGGGTGGGCGTCGGTATACACGTCGATCGCGCGATGCAGGCGGATGCCGGTGACCGCACGTTGCGGGTACAGCTGCGGATCGGGCTGGCCGTGCACGAAGTCGCCGAGCATGCCGCCCAGTTGCAACCACTCGTCGTCGCCAGCGAGCAGCGCATGCGCCAGATGGTTCATCGACGGCGCCCGCGGCGGCAAAGCGCAGCGGCGGTTATCATCGTGTGCATGAATCCCACCGAGCTCCCCGCCGACCCTGCCAGCTTTCCGGATGTCGCCGCCAGTTTCATGCTCGACGGCCCCACCGGCAAGCTCGAAACCATCAGCGACGTCGCCGAGCCGACCGTCGCGCGTCGCGGCGTCGCGGTGATCTGTCACCCGAACCCGGTGCAGGGCGGCACCATGCACAACAAGGTGGTGACCATGCTCGATCGCTCGTTGCGCGAATCCGGACTGGACACCGTGCGCTTCAACTTCCGCGGTACCGGCTCCTCCGCCGGCGTCTACGACAACGGTGACGGTGAAGGCGATGACCTGGCCGCCGTGGTCGCCTGGGTGCGCTGCACGCGGCCGGACGATACGCTGTGGCTGGCCGGCTTCTCGTTCGGCAGCTATGTCACGATTCGCAACGCCGCCAAGCTGCAGGCCAGGGCGCTGATCAGCATCGCTCCGCCGGCCGGCCGCTGGTCATTCGCATCGCTCACCCCGCCCGGCTGTCCGTGGTTGGTGGTGATGGGCGAGGAAGACGAGGTAGTCGAGCCGCAGGCCGTATTCGACTGGATCGACAGCCTCGAGGTGCCGCCGGAACTGGTGCGCATGCCCGAGACCGGCCACTTCTTCCATCGCCGGCTGATGGATCTGCGCGGCGCGGTCAAACACGCCGTGCTCGACTGGCTGCCGCCACCGCGTCAGTCGTGAAGCATGTCGCCCAACGCCTGACGCTCGTCCATCCAATCATCCAAGACGCCGCTCCATGAGTGAAACCCCATCGCTTGCGCCCAGTGCGCGCTACCAGGAAGGCGTCGCCGCGCATCGCTGGGAGTCCGACCCGACCCAGCTGGCGCTGTTGCCCGAGTTCGATCGCTTGCATGCGGCACTGTGCGCCCAGCCTGAAACCAATGGCGGTCTGTTTGGACGGCTGAAATCCCTGCTCGGCAACGAGTCGCCCGAAGCCATACCCGGCCTGTACCTGTGGGGCACGGTCGGTCGCGGCAAGACCTTCCTGATGGATCTGTTCGTGGCCAGCCTGCCGCATGGCGTCGCGTTGCGGCGGCACTACCACCGCTTCATGGGCGAAGTGCACGCGAGCCTGCGTGCGCTGGGCGAGCGGCAGAGTCCGCTGGTCGAGGTCGCGGCCGAACTCGCCTCCCGCTGCCGCGTGCTGTGCCTGGACGAGTTCCTGGTCAACGACATCGGCGACGCGATGATCCTGGCCAACCTGCTCGATGCGCTGTTCGCGCGCGGCGTAACTTTGGTCACCACGTCCAACACCGCACCGGCGAACCTGTACAAGGACGGCCTGCAGCGCGCGCGCTTCCTGCCCGCCATCGCGCTGATCGAACAACGCTGCCACGTAGTCGAGATGGCTTCGTCGCGTGATTGGCGCCTGCGCGCGCTGACCCAGGCACCGGTGTATCTCACGCCGCCCGGCGCCGAGGCCCACCGCGCACTCGAACGCATCTTCGCCAGCCAGGCCAGCGGCACCGTGCAACAGGACGGGATGCTGCACATCAACGGCCGCGACATCCCCTATCGCAAGGGTGCCGACAACATCCTGTGGTTCGACTTCGATGCCCTGTGCGAAGGCCCGCGCGCGGTCGCCGACTACATCGCGCTAGCCAAGGCCGGCCCGGCGATCATCATCGAAAACGTGCCGCAGTTCAGCATCTACAGCGAGGACGCGGCGAAGCGCTTCGTGCAATTGGTCGATGAGTTCTACGACCGTCACGTGAAACTGGTGCTGTCGGCCGCCGCGCCGATCACCGAGCTGTACGACGGCGAACGCCTGCGCGCCGAATTCGGCCGCACCGAGTCGCGCCTGATCGAGATGCAGAGCGAGGCGTACCTGGCGCTGGGGCACCGGGCCGAATGAACCTGCGCGGCTGAACTGCTAACGTGCTCGCTGCCTCTTGCTACCGGAACTGCCCATGCCCGCCCTTCTCGCTCTTGCCCTGCTGCTGGGCGCCCCGCAGGGAACGCCCGGCGACAACTTCACCGCGCGCGTGATGCAGGGCAGGCTGGTCGAGGCCGGCAACACCGGTCCGGCGTATCAGAAGCAATTGTGGAACCACATCAACGAGCCGTTCGCCGCCGCGCTGAAGGCCTGCATCGTCAGCAACACGCCGGCGGACAAATCGCCGTTCACCGTGGTCGCCGATGTGGCGCCGGACGGCAAGCCACACCGGATCGACGTGCAACCGGCCACGCCGGTCGCCAACTGTCTCGCCACCAGCCTGGGCAAGATGACGCTGCCGGCACCGCCGAAGCTGCCGGACCACGCCAGCTATCCGATCGAGATCGATGTGAGCATCGTGCCGTGAATTCCGTCGGGGCCATGCAGCCGATCGCTGTGAGCTAACACGCCGTCATGGCCCGCATCCTGATCCCGCTGCCGCGCCGCGACTTCGATCCATCGGAAGTCGCGGTGAGCTGGCGCACGCTGCACGACGAGGGTCATCAGGTGATCTTCGCCACACCGAACGGACAGCCCGCCGCGGCCGACGAACTGATGGTCGGCGGCGTGGGCCTCGATCCTTGGGGCTGGCTGCCGGGACTGAACCGGTTGCGCCTGGTCGGCTTGCTGCTGCGCGCGAACGCCAATGCCCGCAAGGCCTATGCGGCCATGCTGCGGGACGCCGCGTTCCGCGCGCCGCTGCGCTGGGATGCACTGGACGCCATGGCGTTCGATGGCTTGCTGCTGCCGGGCGGCCATCGCGCACGCGGCATGCGCGAGTATCTGGAAAGTCCGCTGTTGCAGACGCTGGTCGCGGCGTTCTTCGCGGCGGACAAGCCGGTCGCGGCGATCTGCCACGGCGTGCTGCTGGCCGCGCGCAGCGGCTCGATGGACGGAAAGTCGGTGCTGTTCGGTCGCCGCACCACCGCGTTGACCTGGGCACTCGAGAAGAAGGCCTGGTCGACTGCGCGGATCACCCGCTACTGGGATCCGCATTACTACCGCACCTATCTCGAAGCCCCTGGTCAGCCCGCCGGCTACATGTCGGTGCAGCAGGAAGTGACGCGTGCACTGGCCGCGCCGACCGACTTTCTCGACGTACCCCGCGATGCACCGGACTACCGCCGCAAGACGAATGGTCTGGCCCGCGACAGCGAACACGACGCCTCACCGGCGTTCGTGGTGCGCGATGGTAACTACCTGTCCGCCCGATGGCCCGGCGACGTGCATCGTTTCGCGCGGGAGTTCTCGGCAATGTTCGCCGGACCGTAACCGCGGCCTTTACGCCGCCGTCGTACCCGGATGTGTACGCTGGAAACGACGGTGATGGATCAGCAGGCCGCTGAAATACACGACGTAGTAACCGACCAGCAGACCGATCACCAGCATGGTGAGTGGGCTGGAGGTATAGCCGGCCAACGGTTGCCCCTGGTAATCCGCCGCCTGCGTCGCGGCCGCCGATGCCTGCTGCATCTGCGGCAGCACCACCATCAAGCGCCAGACCAACCGACCGAGCAGCAGCACCGTGAGCAACGCACCGATCCATGGGTTCGGCACATAGCAGTCACCCTTGACCGGATCGACTTCGAAACGGGTCAACCGTATGCCAAGCAGACCCAGCACGGCGCCGATCAGCGCGCCACCCAACAATCCCTCGGCCAGTTCGATCTTGTGAAAGCCGCTGAGTGCGAGCAGGACACCGATGACCGAAAACACCGCGATGCGGAAGATCATCCGCTTGCGCTGGATCGGCTGGCGCCCGAACTGGCGGCTCACGCGCCGCCACACCATCCAGGCCAGCAGCGGCAACATGATCAGGTAATTGGTCAGATGGGCAGGCATGGACGGCACCGTGGGATGGACAGTACCCAGCTTAGTCGAGCGAAGCGCGGCTGACGACTGATGTTTGTCACCCTTCGCCAGGACCCCAGGTACGGGCTCAGCCGGCCCCGAGCTGCTCGGCCAGCGAACGCGTCCGCTCCGTCACGACGTTGCCGGTGTGCAGGGTCGACTTGCGCTCGATCAGCATCAGCAGGCATTCCTGCTCGGCCACCGGATTGTGCCGCATGCCCTTGGGCACCACGAACATCTCGCCTTCATCCAGCTCGACCGGCGCGGCATGCTCCAGCTCGATGCGCAGATGTCCCTTCAGGATGAGAAACAACTCATCCTCGTCATCGTGGCTGTGCCAGCACAGCGAACCACGGACCTTGGCCACCTTGATATAGCTGTCATCGACTTCACCGACCACTCGTGGCGACCAGTAGTCGGTGAGTGCGGCGGCCATCGCTTTCGGTGAGCTCGCACCGGACATCATGCCGACCTACTTCGCCTTGCCCTGGTTCGCCACCGCGGCCATCTTCGCCGCGATCGCTTCGGCATCGCCCAGGTAGTAATGGCGCAACGGCTTGAGATGCTCGTCGAACTCGTACACCAGCGGCACGCCGTTGGGGATGTTCAGCTCGACGATGGCCTCGTCGGAGATGCCGTCCAGGTATTTCACCAGCGCACGCAGCGAGTTGCCGTGCGCGGCCACCAGCACGCGCTGGCCGGCGCGGATCGCCGGCGCCAGCACCTCGTCCCAGTACGGCATCACGCGCGCCACGGTGTCCTTCAGGCATTCGGTGTCGGGAATTTCTTTCGGATCGAGCGTGGCGTAACGCGGATCGTGCACCGACTCGTTCGCGCTGCGCTCCAGCGGCGGCGGCGGGATGTCGTAGCTGCGGCGCCAGATCTTGACCTGGTCCTCGCCGTACTTCGCCGCCGTCTCGGCCTTGTTGAGGCCGGTCAGCGCGCCGTAGTGGCGCTCGTTGAGGCGCCAGTCGGTGACGACCGGCAGCCACATCAGGCCCATCGCGTCCTGCACACCCCACAGCGTGCGCACCGCGCGCTTGAGCACCGAGGTATGCGCCACGTCGAAGGTGAAACCATCCGCCTGCAGCAACCGCCCGGCCTCCTGCGCTTCGGCCATGCCCTGCGCAGTGAGGTCGACGTCGGCCCAGCCGCTGAAGCGGTTGTCGAGGTTCCACTGGGATTGACCGTGGCGGATCAGGACGAGCTTGTGCATCGGGGTGCCCAACTTGGATGAAATGAACCGGGAATGGTGCAGGCCCGCCCCGGCATCGTCAAATGCGGCCCCTGCCACAGGTCATGCTAAACCCGCGGCGCGGGCGGAGCATCCTACTGCCACTACCCACCCACGCCACTCAAATCACATAGGGAGATTGCCATGCGTCGTTCCCCGACGATTCTCATCCTCGCCGCCCTGGCGCTGAGCCTGCCACTGCTGGCGACCGCGCGCGACAACGATATCGACAAGGTCAACGGCACGGTGCAGGTCGAGGCCGGCCAGCAAGTCGGTGATGTCAGCACCGTCAACGGCGCCGTGCATATCGCTGGCGGCGCCGTCGTGCACAAGGCCAGCACCGTCAACGGCGCGGTCGAACTGGGCGACAAGGCGCAGGCCAGCGAGCTGGGCACGGTCAACGGTGCGGTCAGCATCGGCAGTGCCAGCCGGGTCAGCGGCGAAGTGAGCACGGTCAACGGCAGCATTCACCTGGCGCAAGGCGCCGATGTCGGCGGCAAGCTGGGCAACGTCAACGGCGGGATCGTGCTGGACAACGCCCATGTGGCCGGCGGCATCGAAACGGTCGGCGGCGATATCACGATCGGTGCGAACTCGCACGTCGAAGGCGGCATCCTGGTCGACAAGCCCGGTGGCTGGTTCCACAACAACAGCCGCACGCCGGTGGTGGTGATCGGCCCGCACGCCGTGGTGCAGGGCACCCTCGAGTTTCGTCGCGACGTGGTGCTGAAGGTCAGCGACAGCGCGCAGATCGGCCCGGTCAAGGGCGCCACGCCGGTGAAGTTCAGCGGCGCGACGCCGGCTAACTGAGTTTCCCCGACCACGGCCCCGCCGTCATGGCGGGGCCGTACTTTTACAGCCAGTCGCGCGGCTTCAAATAGTCGGTTAGCTTCGCTTCGGCCGAACCGGTTTCGGGCGTATAGGCGTATTCGAAGCGCACCCGCGGAGGCAGGCTCATCAGGATCGACTCGGTGCGCCCGCCAGACTGCAGGCCGAACAGCGTGCCGCGGTCGTAGACCAGGTTGAACTCCACGTAGCGACCACGCCGGTACAACTGGAATTCGCGCTCGCGCTCGCCGTACGGCGTGTCCTTGCGATGCTCGACGATCGGCAGATACGCATCGAGGAAACCCTCGCCGACCGCGCGGGTGAACGCGAAGCAGCGCTCGAAGCCGCCCTCGTTGAGATCGTCGTAGAACAAGCCGCCGACGCCGCGCGTCTCGTCGCGATGCTTCAGGTAGAAATACTCGTCACACCACTGCTTGTAACGCGGATAGACGTCCGCGCCGTACGGCGCGCACAGATCGCGCGCCACCGTGTGCCAGTGCAGCACGTCCTCGCCCACTGGATAGAACGGGGTGAGATCGAAGCCGCCGCCGAACCACCACACCGGCTCCACGCCTTCCTTGCTGGCCTCGAAATAGCGCACGTTCGCGTGCGTGGTCGGCACGTGCGGATTCTTCGGATGCAGCACCAGCGAGACGCCGGTGGCGATGAAACTGCCGCCGGCCAGCTCGGGTCGGTGCGCGGTGGCACTGGGCGGCAGCTGATTGCCACTGACCCGCGAGAAGTTGACGCCGGCCTGTTCGAACACCGCGCCATCGCGCAGCACGCGGGTACGCCCGCCACCGCCGGCCGCGCGCTGCCATGCGTCTTCCTCGAAGCGTGCGCTGCCGTCGACCTGCTCGATCGCGGCGCAGAGGCGGTCCTGCAGTCCGCGCAAAAAGGTTTCGGCAAGATCCGCCTGCTGGCTCATCGTCTGGCTCGTCGGTTGATTGGCGCAAGCTTAGCAAGTGCATCGGCACGCACGGCTGCGGCGCAGCGTCACGCCGACCCGCACCAGATCAGCTGATGCGCTCGTGCATCCGTCGAAGACCGATCAACTGCGCCCAGCGCAGGCCCAGGTCGGTCCACATCAGAAAACCGGATTCGATCAACAGTAGACCCAGATAACGCCCATGCCAGGAGATCGCCGGCTCGGCGGCGATCGGCACAACGTCAAGACCCAGCCGACGCGCCAACAGCAGGCAACGGGCAAGATGGTAGCGACTGGTGATCAGGGCCACCGGCGGCAACTCGGCGCCATCCGCCTGCGCCTGCAGCAACTGGCGCGCCTGACGCAGGTTCTCCAGCGAATCGATCGAATCCGGCTCCAGCTCCACCCAAACCTCGGCGGACAGTCCGTGCTGCTGCAGCCATGCATGGCCGGCCGCCGCCTCGCTGCACTGGCCGCCGCTGCAACCGCCGAGCAGCAGGACATGATCGGTCCGTCCCTGCTCGACCAGGGTCAGCACGCGTTGCAAACGCAGCTGGTAGTCGTGCTCCGGCGCATCGTTCTCCAGTCGGCGACCGAACACCAGCGCCGTCATCCGTCGCGACGGTGCCAGCGGACTGCGCGCAGCCACCCGGCAGACATGGATCAGGTAACCCAGCCAGACCAGGCCGCCACTCAACAACACCGCCAGCACGGTCACCACACCCGCATGCAGGATGTCGTGGTCACGCAGATAACGCCAGGGGCTTCGTGCTGCAGGCATGGAGTGGACTGTACTGGTGCAGGGAAGTGCATCAGCTTAGTCGCTCGACCCGGTATTCGCGGCACCTTCATGCCATCGCGATCACGCTGAATGCCCGCCTGTGCGGTGACCGCCGCAGGCTAGGCAAGTCACGGGGTGCCCGCTAGGCTTTCGCGATGCTTGACCTGATGACACCCCTCGCGATCACCGCGTACACCGCCACTTCCGCCATTGGCCACGGTCGCACAGCGCATCTCGACGCGCTGCAGGCCGCACGCAGTGGACTGCGCCCGAATGACTTCAGCAGCGCGCCGCTGGCGTGCTGGATCGGCCGCGTCGACGGCGTGGAAGAGGGCGCCCTGCCCGCCACGCTGGCGACGTGGGAATGCCGCAACAACCGGCTGGCCTGGCTCGGCCTGAACCAGGACAGCTTTCTCGACCGCGTGCAGGCCGCGCGCGAACGCTACGGCGCCGGTCGCATTGCGCTGCTGCTGGGCACCTCCACCGCCAGCATCGGCGCCACCGAAGAGGCGTACCGTCGGCTCGATCCCGATGGCGGTTTTGCCGACGACATGCTGCGTCCGGCGATCCACGCGCCGCATTCGCTGGCCGCCTTCGTGGCGGCCGCGCTGCAACTGGAAGGTCCGTGCCTGACGATCTCGACCGCCTGCTCGTCCAGCGCCAAGGTGTTTGCCAATGCCGAGCGGATGATCCGCCTCGGTCTGATCGATGCGGCGGTGGTCGGTGGCGTGGATACCCTGTGCGACAGCGTGCTGTTCGGCTTCAACGCGCTGGAGCTGGTGTCGCTCGCTCCGTGCCGGCCGTTCGACGCCGCGCGCGATGGCATCTCGATCGGCGAAGCGGCCGGCTTCGCCTTGCTGGAACGGATCGACAGCGCGCCCGACGCGCCGCAACTGCTCGGCTACGGCGAAGCCAGCGACGCGCATCACATGTCCACCCCACATCCGGACGGACTCGGCGCCGAACTGGCGCTGCGTGACGCATTGACCCGCGCCGGCCTCGACGTCAGCCAGGTCGACTACATCAACCTGCACGGCACCGCCAGCCAGAAGAACGACGAGGTCGAGGCGGCACTGGTCGGTCGCGCATTTCCGGCCCGTACGCGGGCCAGCTCCACCAAGGGTTTCACCGGCCACACGCTGGGTGCGGCCGGCATCGTCGAGGCCACCATCGCGCTGCTGGCGATCGAGCACGGCCTGGTTCCCGGCAACCTCGGCGGCGAGGCTCCCGATCCGCTTTGCGGCGCGTCGTTCGCCTGGCGCAACGAGCAGCAGCGCGTCGACGTGGCGCTCAGCAACTCGTTCGGCTTCGGCGGCAACAATGCCTGCCTCGCGTTCGCCCGTGCGGGATTCGCCGCATGAGTGCGCTGCGCGTCTATGTGGAAGGCGTCGGCCTGTGGTCGCCGCAACTGGCCGACTTCGCCGCACTCAAGTCGCTGCTGGGCGGTGCCACGCCGGTGCCGCCACCCGCCCGCCCTGCCGCCGCCAGACTGCCGCCGAACGAACGCCGGCGTGCGCCGGAAAGCGTGCTGCTGGCGGTCGAAGTGGCCGGGCAGGCGGTGGCGATGAGCGGCCGCGACGCCGCCACGCTGGCCTGCGTCTTCGCCTCCTCGCACGGCGACCAGCCGATCACCGACTACATGTGCGCGACGCTGGCGCAGGCGCCGGCCGAGCTGTCGCCGATCCGTTTCCACAATTCGGTGCACAACGCGGCGGTCGGCTACTGGACCATCGCCACCGATTGCCACACCCCCTCCACCGCGGTGGCCGCGCAGCGCGCCAGCTTCGGCGCCGGCCTGCTCGAAGCGGCCAGCCAGGCGGTGGCCGAACAGCGCGCGGTACTGCTGGTGTGCAGCGACACCGCCGGCAGTGGGCCGCTGGGCGAAGTCACCCACTGCCGCCAGCCGTTCGGCTGTGCGCTGGTATTGGCGCCCGAACGCAGCGGCGCGACACTGGCCCGGCTCGATCTGGAGCTGACCCCGGCACACCCGGATAGCGCACTGGACGAACCGCTGGCCGGCTGGCGCGACGACAACCCGTCAGCCAGTGGTTTGCCGCTGCTGGCGTTGCTGACCCGCACCGAAGGACGCTGCCAGCTGGCGGCCGCCGCTACACTGGGGCTGCAGATCGACATGGATCATGTCTGAAAGGGAGCTGGTCGCTTGAATACCGCTGTCGCGCGCTGGTGCGTGCTGATTCCCTGCCTCAACGAGGAAGCCGCGATCCAGTCGGTGGTCGAGTCCGTGCTGGCGCTGGGTGCACCGGTCATCGTGATCGACGACGGCTCCAACGATCGCACGCCAGACATCGTCGCCGCGTTGCCAGTGACCTTGCTGCGTCAGAATGAGCGACACGGCAAGGGCGAGGCGCTGCGCCGCGGCTTTCGCGAGGCGCTGCGGCAGGGCTACGACGCGGTGCTGACGATGGATGGCGACGGCCAGCACCTGGCCAGCGACATCCCGCGCATCGTGGCGGCCGCCACACAGTATCCCGAACACATTGTGATCGGTGCGCGCCTGCTCGATCGCGAGCAACAGCCGAAGGCCCGTCGCCGCGCCAACGCCGTCGCCGACTGGGGCATCTCGTGGGCCTGCGCGCAGCCGATCGCCGACACCCAGAGTGGCCAGCGCTGGTATCCGCGCGCGGCGCTGGACCTGGCCGACCTGCCGGCGGAGAATTTCGTGTTCGAAGCGGCGATCCTGATCGCAGCCTCGCGCGAGAAAAAGCTCGGCGTGGTCTCGGTACCGATCGCCTCGCGTTACCACGGCGAGTTCCGCCTCAGCCATTTCAATCCGGTCGGCGATGTCACCCGCATCACCCTCTACACGATCGGCCGGGTCTTTCATTACGGCGACGTCATGGCCAGTCATCGCCGATCGCTCGCCGCGCCGATCGTCGTCGGTCGCCCTTGAATTGACCGTCCGGCGGGATGTCAGCCCATGCCGCCGTTGACGCCGATCACCTGGCCGTTGATGTAGCCGGCAGCCTCCGAACACAGGAACGCGACCAGCGCGGCAACCTCTTCCGGCTTGCCGGCGCGCTGCGCCGGCACCACCTCGCGGATGCGTTCCGGCGGAAACGCCGCGTCGGCCATGCGCCCCTCGATCACGCCGGGCGCGACCACGTTGACGGTGATGCCGCGCGAGGCCATTTCGCGCGCCAGCGACTTGCTGGCGCCGTGCAGCGCCGCCTTCGCCGCCGCGTAATTGGTCTGCCCGCGATTGCCCAGCTGCGCCGCTACCGAACTGACCGACACGATGCGGCCGAAACGCGCGCGCGCCATCGGCAGCAGCAACGGCTGGGTGACGTGGAAGAAGCCGTGCAACGAGACATCGATCACCCGGTGCCATTGCTCCTCGCTCATCCCGGCCATCGGCGCGTCGTCGTGCACGCCGGCGTTGTTGATCAGCGCGTGGATCGGCCCTTCGCTCAGCAGCACATCCAGTGCCGCACGGGTCACTTCGGCATCGGTGACGTCGAACGCGATCGCCTGCGCGCTGCCACTGGCCGCGCGGATCGCCGCCGCGGTTTCCTCGGCCCGGGCCAGGCTCTGGTGACCATGCACGATCACCTGCCAGCCGGCGCCGGCGAGCGCGTGGCAGATCGCACCACCCAGTTCGCCGCTGCCGCCGGTGACGAGTGCGCGACGTGAACTCATGATTTCTGACATGGCGACACTCGCTCGATGCTCAGATGGCAGGATGGATGACGGCAGCACGGCCGCTGGCGAGCAGCCGGCCGCGATGCTCGACGCGGAATGCATACTGCGCGCCGCCGTCGTCGGCGTACAGGCATTCGGCATGGACGTCCAGATGGCCGTCCAGCCGATCGACGTATTCCTCGAACAACTGCACGTCGCGCAGGCTGACCAGCCGGCCGGGACGCACTTCCTCGATGCCGCGCGAACGCGCCAGCAAAGCACCGTGCACCGCCATCGCCTGTGCGCCGTACTCGGCCAGGTGCACTGCGTGCAGGCCCTGGCTTTCACGCAGCGGATTCTCGATGCGCGCATGTCCGGCGCTGACCGCATGGATTGTGCTGGCATCCCACGCCTGCACCGCATCCAGCAGGCACATCGTGCCGGCGTGCGGGATCAATGACGCCCAGTCAGTCTTCGGAAGCATGCGGCGCCATCAAGATCGACAGGCAGAAGTGGAACGCCACGCCGAGGCTCACGGTAAGCCCGATCGCACGAAGCACCGGAATCGTGGCCCACGCCAGCATGCCGAACACCAGCAGCGCGGACAGCACGCAGACGATGGTCGCGTGCAGGGTGCGCCGTTGCTCGGCCGGATCGCCGGTATCGCGTTCGAAGAACAACGCGTAGTGCAGGCCGAGGCCGCCGGCAAGAATCAGGGCGACCAGGTGGAACAGCGAGATCTCGACGCCGGCCACGCGCTCGACCGCCAGCACCAGGAACGTCGCCAGCGTCATCGGCGCCAGCACGTGCCAGGCACGACGAAGGCTTCGCAGCGAGATCGTGATGGTAAGCACCAACAAGACCGCAGCGATCAGCAAGGCCTGCAGGATGCGCGTGCGGTAATCGACCACCAGCGATTCGCTCGCTGCCTTCAGGTCGAGCAGGCGAACCGTGCCGTGGGAGTTTTCACCGAGTGCCTGCAATGCGGCCACGTCGTGCACGCCGCTGATCGTGCCCAGTCCCAGCCAGTGCCCGTCGCGCTGCACCAGCATCGCGGCGAGCCGCTGGCCAAGCGGCGTCTGTGCGTAACGCTCGGGTGTCAGTGGTGGCAGCGCACGCGCCGCCTGCACGTCGTCGAGGAACGACTGGAACAGATCGGGGCGGAACGGCAGGCCCTGCAGCGCTTCGTGCAGGGACTGCTGCAGCGTGGCGCGATCCGGCAGCTTCTGCTGTCGTGCCTGCTGCAAGGCCACCGTCGGCAGGTAGCGCGATGGCAGTTCCAGCGCGTCGACCGCATGCTTCGCCACCAGTGCATCCACCTGCGACTGCAATTGTTCCGACAACGCCAGCACGCCTTGCTCGCTCGAAGCCTGCAGCACCAGCAGGTAGCGCACGTCCGGTGCGCCGAGCGCCTCGCGCAGACGCGCGTCGTGCTGCAGCATGTCCTGCGGCAACGGCGTCAACGCGGCAAGGTTGTTCTGCCAGAACGAGCCACGCGCGAAGGCCAGCATCAGCACGATCGCCAGCGCCACCACGAGGGGAATCCAGCGCGGCCGCGGCAGGCGGTCGACGAACGCGCGCGCCTTCGCCAACCAGCGCATGTCGGCCACGTCGCGCACACGCACCGGCAACAGATGCGACAGCAGGTAGCGGGTGCTGAAGCCCGCCACCAGCAGGCCGACGATGGTGAACACCGCCAGCTGCTTTAAGCCATTCACACCCGACGCGTAGAACGCCAGATAGGCAATGCATGCCGAAGCGATCGCGGTGAGCAACAGCGGCCACAACGCGCGCACGCTCTGCACCGCATCCTCGCCGGCGCGGCGATGGCTGAGCACGCGGATCGGGTACTCCTGCGCCACGCCGAGCAGGGTGAAGCCAAACGCCAAGGTGATGCCGTGCACTTCGGAAAACGCCACGGTCAGCGCGGCGATGCCGGCCAGCGCGGCACTGGCAATCGGCAGCGCCGACAGCAGCAGCGAACTGAAGCTGCGGTACGCCAGCAGCAGCAGCGCGATGAAACCCACGGTGGAGATGCGCCCGATCCAGTCGGCCTGATGCCGCGTCTGTGCGCCGACGACCACGCTGAAATAACCCGGCCCGCTCAGCTCGAGTTTCGCGCCGGCGCTGCCGGGCAACGCGTGGAATGCCTGCTGGATGCCGTCGATCGCCCGCTGCTGTGCGCCCGGATCGAAACCCGCGGCGACCGTCTGCACCAGCAGCAAGGCTTCGTTCTGCGGCGAGAACCACACGCCTTCACGCACTTCCGGCGACTTCGCCGGCGCCCACAACTCGGCCAGCTTGAGCACTTCCAGCGTGGGATCGCGCGGCAGCAGACCCTTCAGCAGGCTCGCCGCCGGCGAGGACAGATCATCCAACCGCTGCTGCAGCTGATCGGCCAGATACGCCTCGTCCAGCGGCTGCGTATCCAGCGTCGGCGACAGCAGGTAGCGATACGGCAGCAGGCTGGCATCCAGCGCGCCCAAATCAAAACTGCCGTTGAGGATCTGGCTGTAGCGCTTGTCGTTTTTCAGCGCCGTAGCGAGGCCCTGACTCAGCGCGGCCAATTGCGCGTCGGACTGGCCACTGATCGATAGCAGCAGCAGGCGCGAACCGGGCCCGTCGCCGACCTGCTCCATCAACAGGCGCTGATCCGGCGTGGTCGGCGCCGGCATGAAGCTGCGCAGGTCGGTGCTGATCTTCAGGCGCTGGCTGACCATCCAGCCGAGCCCGGCCAGGACCAGCAGCCAGGCGATCAGCAGCGTCGCGCGGGCGCCCCGGCGCATGCTCAGGGCGTGCCCTGGCACAGCGCCTGCAGCGCCTCGCGGGTGGGCTGCGCCGGCATCTTCGCCGCCAGTGCGCCGAGCAGGTCGATCGCCAGATCGCCGTCGGCTTCCTGCATGTGCATGCAGCGCGACTCCTTCGCGTAGCCGTCGATGGTGATGCTGGCGACGGTCTTGGCCACCTTTGCGTCACGCGGCAGCAGGGTCAGCGTCCACGCCGCGGCGGCATCCCCGGTCTGCCTGATCTCGAACGCCTGCTGCAAGCGGCCGGCGTCACCACTGAGCAACGCCACGAAACTGTCCAGCAGGACCTGCAGCTGCGGCGCGCGCTTGAGCGAAAAATGGCGCGGGCTCTTGCCGACACGTTGCTGGGTCACTTCGCCGTTGGCGATGGTGGCGGTTTCCTGTTGCGGGTGATCGACACGCCGCTGCAGCTGATCGCCACCCAGCCACGACAACTGGCCGGATACCACCAGCGGCCGCGCCAGCACCTGCAGGAAGCGCGCCTCGGCGAACGCCGTATGTGCGGGCGCCGGCTGGCCCAGCGCCGTAATCAACGCTTGCGCCGATGACGATGCCGCGGCCGGCTCAGACGCCGACGCGCTCGCCCACAGCGGCAACAGCAGGCTCAGCAGCAACAGGCGCGTCTTGCCAGAAATCATAGAAATTGAACCAGTTGTAGGGAGCGACATGGATGTAGTGTTCCAACCGTTGCGCGTAGCGGGCAATCATCGCGTCCAGTGCCGGGCCGCGGTTATGCCGTGGAATCTCGACCCGATCGCTCAGTGGCTCGAAGATCAGCCGATAACGGTTGCCGCCCAGGTACAGGCCGAAGCACAGCACCACCGGCACCTGCAGCGCATGCGCAAGCAGCCATGGGCTGACCGGAAACGGCGCGGGTGAGCCGAGCAGGTCGGCACGTCGCAACACCTCATGGCCGCGGCCGCGATCGGCCAGCATCGCCACCACCGCACCACTCTGGCATGCCTCGGCCATCGCCAGCGCGATCGAGGTGCCGTCCTGCGCCGCGTCGATCACGTTGGCGCCCACCTCCGGCGCCAGCGCTTCCAGCAGTTCGGTCATCGCCGGTGTCTTCTGCTTGTCCAGCACCACCCGCAACGGCAATTCCGGCCGGCGCGCGCCGATCGCCCGCAGTGCCTCGAAGCTGCCCTGATGCGAGCCGAACAGCAGCACGCCACGACCCTGCGCGATGCGCTCGTCGAGCAGTTCCAGTCCCTGCGTCTCGATCTGGAAGGGTTTTTCGCCGTGTGCCAGCAGGAAGATCCGGTCCAGGATCGTGGCGGCAAAACAATGGATGTGCTTGATCACCTGCCACTGCGAGACCGGCCGGCCGAGCGCACGCTGCAGGTACTGCTTGGAGGCCAACCGTTCCGGCCCGCGGCGCAGGTAGAAGTACAACGTGATCGGATACAGGCACAGCCGGCCCAGCCGACGCCCGCCGTACAGCGCAATCGCGCGGATCAGCCAGATCGCGAAGCGGCCGCCGCCTTCCGGGCGGCTCTGCCAGTGTTCGTTCGCGCTCATGGCGCGCCCTCGATCATGCCGCGTGCCAGCAACATGTCGTCACGCCGAATCTCGAAGCGGAATCGTGCGCGCTCCGCATCCGCTTCCGTCAAACGCAGCGTGGCCGTCTGCTCCGGCAACAACGGCGCCATGAATTTCGCTTCCAGCACACCGGCCAGCCGTTGCCCGCGCCACGCGCGCAGCGCCAGCGCCAGCTGCTCCAGCAGGATCACGCCCGGCACCAGCGGCTGGCCCGGAAAATGGCCGGGCAACGCCGGATGCTTCGCGTCGATGCACAGCGTCTGTTCGAAACCCGCTTCATTGAAGCCCGCTCCGCTCATGACGCCACCGCGCCCTTGCCGCGCAGCAACTGCGGCCAGTGCAGGGCCAGCTGCAGCAGCATGTCGTGCAGGCCAGGATGGCTCAGGTGGCGCAACCGCCAGCGGCGATAGCCGTATTCGAGCAGGAACGCGGCCGCCAGCAATACATAACAACCCAGATGCAGCCACGTCGCTGCCCAGCGTTCGGGTACCTGCAAGGGCGAGGTGATACCGAAGCGCACCAACAAACCGCTATGTTCGGCGCACAGCAGCAACACGCTCAACAGGAGTGCCTGCGCGCCCAGCAGCAACGTCCAGAACCAGGTGACCTGGCGCGCGTAATCGGCCACACCCGCCTGCTGCAAGCGCTCGGCGCCCTCAATCGCCACGATGAAGCGCGCCACCAGCGGCTCGGCCGTGCCCAGCGTGCGGCCAAACCAGCACGCCAGCAACGCGTTGATCAGCACCGGCACGGCTTCCAGCAGCAAACCGGCAAAGCCGTACAGCGACAGCAGCAGCAGCGCGGCGAGCACGCCCAACCAGACCAGCCACGCTGCCACGCGAAAGGTGAGCAGGCGCGGCAACATCAGCACGGTCAGCAACAAGGCCAGCGCCAGCAACGGGAACACCTGCCGATGCGTCACCGCCCCGGCAATCGCCAGCAACGGGTACGCCGGCAGCAACAGCAGCGCATAGCGCCGCGGCGTGCTTTCAAGCGAAGGAGAAACAGACCTCATGCCGGGTTCCGCGATGGCTCCGTCGAAACCGGAAGCTTGCCACTGACGACGGAATGCGGCGTGACGACCACGGCGTTGACAGTGTGTGTGAGCGCCGGCCTCAGCCGACGCGGTTCAGCTCGACATGCGCCGACAAGCTGCGCAGGCTGGTGAAGATCTGCTTGTTGTCCGGGTTGTCCGAGCGCAACTGGAAACCGTAGCGCTTGGACACGGCCAGCGCGATCTCCAGCGCATCGATGGAATCCAGCCCCAGCTCGCCGCCGAACAGCGGGGCCTCGGGGTCGATCTGCTCCGGCGTCACGCTCTCGAGATTCAGGCAGGTCACGATCAACGTGGCCAATTCGTGCTGTGCCGCTGTCTGTTCCGCCATGCTCGATTCCGTACGTCTGTTGCATTGCCTCCCCCCGGTGGCACTGGGCGCGGAGTGTAACATAGCGCCCTTGTCGTTCCCGGTTGTACTCCATGGTTCAGGGATGTGAAAACCCACTGATTGACCCGCTGCCGCGCCGCGCGCCGCGGGTGTCCTACCGCTACGCCGAGGTCGCCAGCACGCTGGACGAACCCGGCACGCTGGCCTTGTTCGGTTTCGCCGCAGACGCACCGGCAAGCGCCGATCCGCGCTACCTGCAAGTCGCGCTGGAAGGCTTCGACGCACCCGCGCCGCTGGAGCTGTGGCAGGTCGATGCGCCGGTCAGTTGTGGCCGCGACGGTGCATTGCACTGGTCGTCCGGTGGCGGCTGGCTGTTCGCCGCGATCGAGCTGGATGAACGTGAACACGGGGACGCCGCCTCCACAGCGAAGCTGGCCTACGAGCAACTGCACCACTTCGTGGCGGCCCGCGGCGCGCAGCATGTGCTGCGCGTGTGGAACTATCTCGGCGCGATCAATCATGGTGAAGGTGACGCCGAACGCTACAAGCATTTCTGCGACGGCCGCGCCGCCGGCATGGGCGACTTCTTCGTCGAAGGCTTTCCTGCCGCTACCGCGATCGGCCACCACGGCGACCCGCACCGCCTGCAGGTCTACCTGCTGGCCTGCGACCAGGGCGGCTCGCGGGTGGAAAATCCGCGCCAGGTCAGCGCTTGGCGTTACCCGCGCCAGTATGGCCGCACACCGCCGAGCTTCGCCCGCGCGATGCTGCTACCGGCGCTCGATGCACTGGCGATCTCCGGCACCGCCGCGGTGGTCGGGCATGCCTCGGCGCACCACGACGATCTGGACGCCCAGCTCGACGAAACCCTGACCAACCTCGAAGCCGTGCTGGCCAGCGCCGACATGGCCGCCGGCTTCGATACCCACTCGCCGCTGAAAGCCTATGTGCGCCACAGCACCGACGCCCAGCACGTGCGCGATTTCCTCAAGCGCCGGCTGCCCGGCGTACCGGTGCTGCTGCTGCATGGCGACATCTGCCGCAGTGAGCTGCTGGTGGAGATCGATGGCTGGCGCTACGCCTGACCGGATGTGCCACGACCGGCACGGCGTGCAACCCACTCCCAGCCAAGGAAGGTGACGCCCCAATGCAGATAGATCGCGTACAACATGTCGGTGATTGAATGCGCATGCGCTGCCATCGCCAGAAACAGTTGCAGCATGTAGGCCACGGCAGCCAGCGTGATCAGCCAGCCGGCCAGGGTCACTGGCCGATGCACCCAGCCGAACGGAACAAACCAGACCTGCGCCATGTAGCCTCCTGTGCGCGAACGACACGTCCGCGTGGATCACATGATGGCAGTGGTCGACTTACTTCGGCGCCTTCAGCGGCCGCTTCCAGCCCGGAAAGGTTTGCTGCCGGCCACGCGCCACGGTCAACTCACCTTCCGGCGCGTCATGTGTGATCACCGAACCGGCGCCGATGGTGGCCTGTGCGCCGATCGTCACCGGTGCCACCAGCGCGCTGTTGGAACCGATGAAGGCACCATCGCCGATGTGGGTCACGAACTTGTTCACGCCGTCGTAGTTGCAGGTGATCGTGCCGGCGCCGACGTTGACGCCGCGGCCGATCTCGGCATCGCCCAGATAGCTCAGGTGATTGGCCTTGCTGCCTTCACCCAGGTGGGTCTTCTTGATTTCGACGAAGTTGCCCACGTGCACGCCGGCATCCAGTTCGGTGCCCGGACGCAGCCGCGCGAACGGACCGATCGTGCAGGGGCCGTGGGTGACCACGCCTTCGAGATCGCAGTGCGATTGCACGACGGTACCGACCGCCAGCTGCACGTTTTTCAGACGGGTGAAGGCGCCGATGCGTACGTCGTCGCCGAGCACCACATGACCTTCCAGGATTACGTCGATATCGAGCTCGACGTCACGGCCGGCCGCGACCGTACCGCGCACATCGATGCGTGCGGGATCGGCCAGTCGCACGCCGTCGGCCAGTAGCGCATGGGTGGCACGTTGACGATAGGCTGCTTCCAGCTCGGTCAATTGCAGCGGATTATTGGCGCCGGCGGCCTCCACCGGATCGGTGCATTCGACGCTGAGCGCACCACGGCCTTCTTCGGCCGCCATGCCGAAGATGTCGGTGAGGTAGTACTCGCCTTGCGCGTTGTTCCGATCAAGCCGCTTGATCCAGCCGCGCAGCACGATCGCGTCGGCGACCAGGATGCCGGTGTTGACCAGCTTGACGGCGCGCTGATTGGCGTCGGCGTCCTTCTCCTCGACCACCGCGCGCACCTTGCCGTTGCCGTCGCACAGCACCCGGCCGTAGCCCTGCGGATCGGCGAGCCGGGTGGTGAGCAGGCTGAAACCACCTTCGGCCTGCACCAGTTGCTGCAAGGTCTCGCTCCGGGTCAGCGGCACGTCGCCGTACAGCACCAGCACACGCGCCTCCCTGGGCACGCCGCCGAGCGCCTGCTCCACCGCATGGCCGGTGCCCAGTTGCTCGGCCTGCCGCACCCAGCGCAGGTCGGGCTGGTCGGCAAACGCCTCCTGCACCTGCTCGCCGCAGTGGCCATGCACGATATGGATGGCCGCCGGCTGCAGTGCGCGCGCCGCGGCGAGGACATGCCCCAGCAGCGGTCGGCCCGCCAGCGGCATCAGCACCTTCGCGCGTTTCGACTTCATCCGCTTGCCTTCACCGGCAGCAAGGATGATCACGTGCAAGGCTGGAGTTTCCATGTGGGCACCACGGCATCGGGAATCAGTGTACGCGCAGGATACATCGAGTTTTCACGGATCACGATTCAGTGCGTGGTGGTTTCGTCCGCGGGCTTCAGCTCCTTCAGGTGCGGGATGTATGCCTTGACGAAGGCATTGTGCAGCACGCCGAGGATCGCCTGGGACGTGTCCAGCTGCTTGTCATCGATGCGTCCGCTGATCGGCACGCGGGTGGCAAACTGCTCGGTCGCATGGCTCTCGAACAACGAGACCACGCCCTGGGCCAGCGCCTCATAGGCCAGCTTGACCGGCCCCTTCTTGTCCTGCACCACATCCTGCTTCCAGCTGAAGATCTTCAGGTCATGGAAAATCGGCTTGGCATAGCCGTCCAGCTGGCCGTTCCTGGCTTCCAGCTCCATCGTGAAGTCGCCGCTGCCGCCGGCGAAATCCAGCCCGGCATAGGCACGGGCGAGATCGTTGGCCTTGACCAGCTGGATGTTCGAGGCATGCAGCTGGTAGGAAAAATCGCCGAAGTGATTCAGCGGATCGAAGCTGGCCTGGGTCTCGAACGGCGCGTCGCCAAGGACCGTCGCGGTGGCATGCAACTCGGCCACGCGATTGCCATGGCGCCGCTGGATGTTGGTGAGGTTGGTGAGGGTGCCGTTGACGTCGGTCATCTTCAGATCGACGCGTGGGTTCAACACGAAACTCTGGAAAGTCACCGTGCCATCGCTGACGTTGATCTCATCCAGTCGCATCGGCGCCAGCAGCTTGAGCTGGGCGCGCCAGTCCACGCCCTTGCCGGTCTGGCTGTCGCTGTCGCCATGGCCTTTGACAAAATTGATCGTGGGTGCGCTGAAACTCACCTTGCCACGAAACACACCATGGCTCAGCGCGAACCAGCTGAGCTCGATATCGGCACGCCGGGTATCCAGCAGAGGCGCCGGCAGCGTGCCGGTCGTCTTGACGATACGCAGCTCATTGATGGTGTAGGCACCGCGCCAGAGATGCAGGTCGATATCCGCGATCTGGCCGTGGTAGTCACCCATCCGGTCCATGCGGACGTTGAGATAGTGCCGCACCGCGTAGGGCAGCAGCGCGCGTGCGATCACCAGCAGCAGGATGACGACCAGCAGCCGACCAAGATGTCGGCGGTGATGAGGCTTCATGAGGTCGATCCGCGGCGCAAGTCAGCGGATTGTAGATACCGGCATGTGCGCGCGGCGTGGATGACTCGCAGCCGCTACGGATACGCTGCCCCGGAGGGTTCCATGGCGACGGAGGGTTGGCCGGCGTGGCACTCGAAGCGGAACACGTAGACCTGGCGAAACGGGCTGGTCTCGCTGTCCACCTGGTGGGTGTCACCGTTGGCGTCGGCAGCCCAGTGTTCGATCTGCAGTGGAGTGAAACGCCATTGCAGGGCTGCGGCGCGCACGGCGGCAAAGAACTGTTGCCAGGGCGGCGGGGCCTCGTCTATCACGATCCCGCGCACGTCGCTGACCCTGCCGGTCCTGTCCACGACCAGCTGTGCATCCACCTCCTGCGATGGGGAACAGGCGGCGAGTTGGCTGGCCGGATAGCGCGGCGTCACCGGCTTCACGAGTGTGGCACCCATGGAAACAGCACCCAGCGCCAGGTGATAGCGCGTCGTACCCGGCGGTGGCGGCATCCGCCACGAAGCGTCGCCCCGCGACGGCGGCGCGATGCGCGGTGAACTGGCGCAACCAGCCAGCAACAGCAGCAGCATGCAACCTGCGCACCGCCATGGAACTGCCCCGCGTGCCATGCGCGTCGCCCTTCAATCGGCCAGTCGACATCGTGCCCACGCAAAAACGCCGGCACAAGGCCGGCGTCCGTTCATTATTGCTAGTCGTCAGCGAAGCGACCGATCTTATTGAAAGTGCGGCCACGGATGGCCGCTTTTTGATTCTGGTTTTGCGCTCAAGGACGAGCGCACAAATTAATGTTTGAGGTTCTTGCGCAGACGCTCCAGCGCCTGCAGCTGGGTCATCGCCTCGACCAGCTTGGCCTGGGCTTCGGCAATGTCCACCGCGTCGGTGCGGTGGGCCAGCGCGTCTTCGGCTTCCTTCTTGGCGCGCTGCGCGGACGCCTCGTCCAGATCGGACGCGCGTGCGGCGGTGTCGGCCAGCACGGTGATCACCTGCGGCTGCACTTCCAGGATGCCGCCGGACACCCAGAACTGCTGGCGCTCACCACCGGCCAGCACCACGTCGACGTGGCCCGGCTTGAGGCGGGTGATCAGCGGGGCGTGGCGGGGCGTGATGCCCAGCTCGCCCAGTTCGCCGGTAGCGACCACCATCACGGCGTCGCCGTGATAGATCTCGGCCTCGGCACTGACGATGTCGACGCGTATGGTTTGGGTGGTCATGACTCAGATTCCGAATGCGTAAGACACAGGGCGGACTGAAGGTCCGCCCTCGAGGATCAGGCAGCCTTCTTGGCGCCCATGTCTTCGGCCTTCTTGACCGCCTCGTCGATGCTGCCGACCATGTAGAACGCCTGCTCCGGCAGATGGTCGACATCGCCGTCGACGATCATCTTGAAGCCGCGGATGGTTTCCTTCAGCGGCACGTACTTGCCCGGCGAGCCGGTGAACACTTCGGCCACGTGGAACGGCTGCGAGAAGAAGCGCTCGATCTTGCGCGCGCGCGACACGGCCTGCTTGTCTTCTTCGGACAGCTCGTCCATGCCGAGAATCGCGATGATGTCCTTCAGCTCCTTGTAGCGCTGCAGCGTACCCTGCACGCGGCGGGCAACGTCGTAGTGCTCGACGCCGATCACGTTCGGGTCCAGCTGACGGCTGGTGGAATCCAGCGGATCCACCGCCGGATAGATACCCAGCGAAGCGATGTTGCGGCTCAGCACCACGGTCGCGTCCAAATGGGCGAAGGTGGTGGCCGGCGACGGATCGGTAAGGTCATCCGCGGGAACGTACACAGCCTGGATCGAGGTGATCGAGCCGGTCTTGGTCGAGGTGATGCGCTCCTGCAGCACGCCCATTTCCTCGGCCAGCGTCGGCTGGTAACCCACCGCCGACGGCATACGGCCGAGCAGCGCGGACACTTCGGTACCGGCCAGCGTGTAGCGGTAGATGTTGTCGACGAAGAACAGCACGTCACGGCCCTTGCCGGAAGCGTCCTTCTCGTCGCGGAAGTACTCGGCCATGGTCAGGCCGGTCAGCGCCACGCGCAGACGGTTGCCCGGCGGCTCGTTCATCTGGCCGTACACCATCGCGACCTTGTCGAGCACGTTGGAGTCTTTCATCTCGTGGTAGAAGTCGTTGCCCTCGCGGGTACGCTCGCCCACGCCAGCGAACACGGACAGACCTTCGTGTGCCTTGGCGATGTTGTTGATCAATTCCATCATGTTGACGGTCTTGCCCACGCCGGCGCCGCCGAACAGGCCGACCTTGCCGCCCTTGGCGAACGGGCACATCAGGTCGATCACCTTGATACCGGTTTCCAGCAGGTCGTTCGCGGCCGCCTGGTCGTCGTAGCTCGGCGCCTCGCGATGGATCACCCACTGATCCTGCTCGCCGATCGGGCCGGCTTCGTCGATCGGGTTGCCGAGCACGTCCATGATGCGACCGAGCGTGGCCTTGCCGACCGGCACCTTGATGCCTTCGCCGGTGTTGCGGGCGATCAGGTTGCGGCGCAGGCCGTCGGTGGAACCGAGCGCAATCGTACGCACGATGCCGTCGCCCAGCACCTGCTGCACTTCCAGCGTGATCTCGGTGCCGTCGATCTTCAGTGCGTCGTACACCTGCGGTACCTGATCGCGCGGAAATTCGACGTCGATGACCGCGCCGATGATCTGAACAACTTTACCCTGGCTCATGGAATGCTCCGGATGGATCTTTTAGTGTCTGTGTCGGCGCCGCTCACGCGTCGCCATGAATAATAGGTTGGGTACTGCTTAAACCGCCGCGGCGCCGCCGACGATTTCCGAGATTTCCTGGGTGATCGCGGCCTGACGCGCCTTGTTGTAGACGAGCGTCAGTTCACCGATCACCTTGTTCGCGTTGTCCGACGCGCTCTTCATCGCCACCATCCGCGCAGCATGCTCGCTGGCCAGATTCTCCAGCGACGCCTGGTACACCACCGACTCGATGTAGCGACCCAGCACGTGCTCCAGCACGGTCTGTGCATCGGGCTCGTAGATGTAGTCCCAGTCGTGGCTCGCTTCCAGCTTGACGCCGGCATAAGCCGACTCGCCGGCGGCCTGGTGCGCCTCCATTTCCGACGCCACCAGCGGCAGCGGCAACAGTGCGTCGATGGTCGGCTTCTGCGTCATGGTGTTGACGAAGTCGTTGTAGGCGAGGAACACGCGATCCAGACCGTTGGACGTATAGGCATCCATCATCACCTTGATCACGCCGACCAGCTGCTCCAGCTTCGGCCTCTCGCCGAGATGGCTGACGCTGCCGATCAGGTTGACACCTTTCAGTCGGCGGAAGAACGAGATCGCCTTCTGGCCGATCGCCACCACGTCGACCTGCACGCCCTGCTGCTGCCACTCGGCGATCGCCGGCAACAGGCGACGGAACAGGTTGGAGTTGAGGCCGCCGCACAGGCCGCGATCAGTCGACACCACGATGTAGCCGACCCGCGCCACTTTCTCGCGCTGGGTCAGGAACGGATGGCTGAAATCGGTGCTGGCCTGGGCCACGTGCGCGATCACCTTGCGCATCGAGCGGGCATACGGACGCGAGGCCTTCATCATGTCCTGCGCGCGACGAATCTTTGCCGCAGAGACCATTTCGAGCGCGCGCGTGACCTTGCGCATGTTCTGCGTGCTCTTGATCTTGGTTTTGATTTCGCGTCCGCTGGCCATGCTTTATCCGCTCGTTATGCTCGCTGGTGGGAAGGGAGAACGCTGTCCGCCCTTCCGATTCACTACTACCGACTTACCAGCTACCGGTTTTCTTGTACTCGTCCAGCGAGGCCTTGAAGGTGGCTTCGATGTCGTTGTTCCAGTCGCCGGTGGCCACGATCTTGTTCATCAGCTCGGCATGGTTCTGGTGCATGAACGCGTGCAGACCCTTCTCGAACGGCAGCACCTTGTTAACCGGCAGGTCGTCGAGGTAGCCCTTCTCGGCGGCATACACCGACAGCGCCAGCTCGGCGATCGACAGCGGCGAGTACTGCGCCTGCTTCATCAGTTCCGTAACGCGCTGACCACGGTCGAGCTGGGCGCGGGTGGCCGGGTCCAGATCCGAAGCGAACTGTGCGAACGCGGCCAGCTCACGGAACTGCGCCAGTGCCAGCTTCACGCCGCCGGACAGCTTCTTGACGATCTTGGTCTGCGCAGCACCGCCGACGCGGGACACCGAGATACCGGCGTTCACGGCCGGACGGATACCGGCGTTGAACAGGTCGGTTTCCAGGAAGATCTGGCCGTCGGTGATCGAGATCACGTTGGTCGGCACGAACGCCGACACGTCGCCGCCCTGGGTCTCGATGATCGGCAGCGCGGTCAGCGAGCCGGTCTTGCCCTTCACGGCGCCGTTGGTGAACTTCTCGACGTATTCCTCGGACACGCGCGATGCGCGCTCGAGCAGACGGCTGTGGAGATAGAACACGTCGCCCGGATAGGCTTCACGGCCCGGCGGGCGCTTCAGCAGCAGCGAGATCTGGCGATAGGCCACGGCCTGCTTGGACAGATCGTCATACACGATCAGCGCGTCTTCGCCGCGATCGCGGAAGTACTCGCCCATCGCGCAACCGGAATACGGCGCGACGTACTGCAGCGCGGCCGACTCGGACGCCGAGGCGACCACGACGATGGTGTTGGCCAGTGCGCCGTTCGCTTCGAGCTTGCGCACCACGTTGGCCACCGACGAACGCTTCTGGCCGATCGCGACGTAGATGCACTTAATGCCGGAATCCTTCTGCGCGATGATCGCGTCGATCGCCAGCGCGGTCTTGCCGGTCTGGCGGTCGCCGATGATCAGCTCGCGCTGGCCGCGGCCAACCGGGATCATCGCGTCGACCGACTTGTAGCCGGTCTGCAGCGGCTGGTCGACCGACTTGCGCCAGATCACGCCCGGCGCGACCTTCTCGATCGCCGCATTGAGCTTGGCGCCCAGCGGGCCCTTGCCGTCGATCGGGTTGCCCAGCGCGTCGACGACGCGGCCGAGCAGTTCCGGACCGACCGGCACTTCGAGGATGCGGCCGGTGGTCTTGGCGGTATCGCCTTCGCGCAGGTGCTGGTATTCACCGAGCACCACCGCGCCGACCGAGTCGCGCTCAAGGTTCAGCGCCAGCGCAAACGAGTTGCCCGGGAGCTCGATCATTTCGCCCTGCATCACATCGGCCAGGCCGTGGATGCGCACGATGCCGTCGGACACGCTGATGATCGTGCCTTCGTTGCGTGCTTCCGCGCCGAGCTTGAACTGCTCGATGCGGTTCTTGATCAGTTCGCTGATCTCGGACGGATTCAAAGTGGTGCTGGACATGGCAAGTTTTCCTGGGATTCGCGCCGCATGAGCGGCACCCGATAGGTTTTGATTCTTTGGATCAGTGCGAAAGCGCGCTGGCCAGCTGCGCCAGGCGTCCGCGAGCGGAGCCGTCGATCACCTGTTCACCGGTATCGATCACCACGCCGGCCAGCAGCGAGGCATCGACCCGGGTTTCCAGTTCGATCTCGCGCTTGAAGCGGCGCTTCAGCGACACCTTGAGCTGCTCGGCCTGCGCCGCGTCCAGGGCCATCGCGCTGGTCACCTTGACCAGCAGCTGCGACTCGGACTCACGCTTGAACGCTTCATACAGATCGGCCACTTCCGGCAGCAGCGCCATGCGACGCTGCTCGGCCATCTCGGTGAGGAACTGTGCGAACGGCGCATCGGCGGCCATATCGGCCGGCAGATGCAAGGCCACCAGCTGTGCCGGCAGCACCCGCGGATCGGTGCCGAGATCGGCCACGCGCGAATCCTTCGCCACTTCGGCGGCGAAGGCCAGCGCCTGCGACCATGCCGCCAGCGAACCGGCCGCATGGGCCACTTCGAAGGCGGCGCGCGCGTACGGACGAGCGAGGGTGATTGCCTGGGCCATCGATCAGATCTCGGCCGCGAGCTGGTCGAGCAGGGCCTTGTGCGTCGACGCATCGACTTCGCGCTGCACGATCTTGCTGGCACCCTGCACCGCCAACGCGCCCACCTGCTCGCGCAGCAGGTCACGGGCACGCTGGGCCATCGACGCGATGTCGTCCTGCGCGCTCGCCTTCAGCCGGTTGATCTCGGTGACCGCTTCGCCACGGGCCTTGTCGATGATCTGGTTGGCCTGCTGCTGGGCCTTGTCGATGATCTCGGAAGCCTGTTGACGGGCCACCTTGATCTCGGCCGCGACCTTGTGGTCGGCGTCCTTCAGCTCGGCATGCGCACGCTCGGCCGCATTCAAGCCTTCGGCGATCTTGATCTGCCGATCTTCGATGGCCTTGTTGATATGCGGCCAGATGAAGTGGACACAGAACCAGATCAGGATGGCGAACGAAATCATTTCGCCAATCAGAGTGCCGTTGGGAAGCATCGCTGCGTTACCTGTAAATGCTGAATATCACGAACAATGACGCCGGAGCGTCTTTGCAAAATGCGGCGCCGCCGAAGCGGCACCGTGGATTGGCTTGCTTAGTGACCAGCAGCGGTGGACGCCGCGCTCATCACGTTCGACAGCAGCGGGTTGGCCACGGCGAAGTACATCGCCAGCGCCACGCCGATCAGGAACGCCGCGTCGATCAGACCAGCGAGCAGGAACATGCGGCCCTGCAGCAGCGGCACCAGCTCCGGCTGACGGGCAGCGGCTTCGAGGAACTTCGAACCCATGACGCCGATACCGATACAGGCACCGAGTGCACCGAGGCCGATGATCAGACCCAGCGCGATGGCGGTGAAGGACTGCACTTGAGCAATATGAGCGATGAGTTCCACGACGGTCTCCTGAGAAATTGAAACTTGAAAGATCTAATGGTTGAAACGGATGATTCGAAAAACGCGATTCGATAAGCGTGATCAGTGGTGATCGTGTGCCATCGAGATGTACACGATCGTCAGCACCATGAAGATGAAGGCCTGGATGCCGATGATCAGGATGTGGAAGAGGCCCCACACCGTGTAACCGATGATGCCAGCGCCATACAACGCCCAGCCTGCCAGGCCCGCACCAGCACTGAACAAACCGGCGATCAGCATGAACACCAGCTCGCCTGCATACATATTGCCGAACAGTCGCATCGCCAAGCTCACCGGCTTGGACAGCAGCTCGACCAGGTTCAGCGCGAAATTGGGAAGCCACAGCAACGGGTGCTTGCCAAACGGCGCGGTGAACATCTCGCTCATGTAGCCGCTGAAGCCCTTGGCCTTGAAGCTATAGAAAATGATCAACACGAACACCGTGATCGACATCGCGAACGTCATGCTGGTATCCGCCGTGGGTACCGCACGGAAATGGCCGACGCCGAACATCTCGGTAATCCACGGAATCAGATCGACCGGCAGCAGATCCATCGCATTCATCAGGAAAACCCAGACGAACACGGTCAGCGCCAGCGGCCCAAGGAAACGGCGATCGCCGTGGAACACGTCCTTGACCTGGCCGTCGACAAACTCCAGCACGATCTCGACGAAGGCCTGGCCCTTGCCCGGCACGCCAGCCGTGGCCTTGCGTGCCTTCAGCCAGAACAGCAGGCAGAACAGCACGCCCAGCACCAGCGACACGGTGATCGAGTCGATATGCACCGCCCAGAAACCACCGTTGCTCGCATGCGGCGTGAGGTGGGTGAGGTGGTGCTGGATGTATTCGGTGAGTCCGCCTTGTGGCTCGCTTGCCATGTCTCAACCCTTGAATCTGAACGCCAGCAGATAAACCGCGTAGGCAGCCACCAACCCCGTGATGGCGGCCAGTGGCGGCAACTTGAATTGAACCAGGATCATGATCAGCCCCCCGACGATCACGATCCATTTAAGGATCATGCCCGTCAGCAAGCGGCTCAACGCCATGCCAGCCCCGCTCAGCCCGCTGAAGAAGCGCGCCGACAGCAGCGCGGTACCCAGCGCCACAATCGCCGCACCTGCAGCAGCTGACACTGCTTCGCGGCGCCCCAGCGCCAGGAAAGCAAGGCCAGCCAACATCGCCACAGCAAGCTGCAGCAGCATGATGCGCAAGGCGAGACGTCGACCAGAGGCAAGACTATTGAGCACGTAACGTCTCCGCGCGGTTTCCACCAGGCGGCACCGATACAGCTACGGGCCACGATCCAATCCGCAAAAGTATATCAGTGCGGCGAATGCAGCGACAAGCTGTGCGACCTGCGACATCCTGTCCCGTCGCCCGAAAATTCAGCCTATGCCCCGTTTCGCCGCTGCGCGTGTCCTTTTGCGGTAGCACATACAAACAGGGCCGAACACGAAGTTCGGCCCTGTTTTATCGCTGTGAAACGCGACGATGCAGCGAAATTACTTGGCGGCAGCCTTCTTGGCAGCAGCCACCGGCGCGGTGACCGCGTCGTTGGCAGCCTGACGCTGCTCCTGCACGAGCGCATTCAGCGACTCGGCGGTCTTCTGCGTGATGGCCAGGATCTCCTGCGAGACAGCCACCGAACGCTCGGCGTTGTCACGGCTCAGGCTGGTGCCCTTTTCCCACAGGCTACGCAGGCCGTTGACGTCACGGGTTTCCAGCGCTTCGGCAACGAACTCGGCCGAAACCTTGGACTGCTGCTCGAGCGCCTTGAGCTGCAGCTCGGCGACCGTCTCCAGACCCTTCAGGGCCAGCGCCTGCGCCTTGAACGCGCTGTCGGTGAACTGCTTGGTGAAAGCGAAAATCTGGTTGTTGATCTGCTGCGTCATGATCTTGTCCTCACGGAGGATTGGGTAGTGGGACGCACTCTAGCAGCAACTTTTGTGCAGTGCAATATATTTTTCCGTTCCGGCAAGACCATTAAGAAAAAATTCATGCAAACCGGTTGTTTATGACAATTTGAAAAATATCGCGTCGCGTCAAAAACTGTCCCGGCTGCAGCTGGCACCCGACGTACAGGTCTCATGCACGACCACCTTGTCCAGTCCCGGCAGGCGCGGCAGCAGCCGCTGCCAGATCCAGCGTGCCAGCATCTCGCTGGTTGGATTCTCCAGCCCCTCGATGCCGTTGAGGTAGTAGTGGTCAAGCTGGTCGTACAGCGGCGCGAACGCCGTCTTCAGATCGGCAAAGTCCATCACCCAGCCCAGCTGCGGATCAGGCTCGCCCGTCACATGGATCTCGATGCGGAACGAATGCCCGTGCAGTCGCGCACACTTGTGCCCGGCTGGCACGTTCGGCAGCCGATGCGCCGCCTCGAGCTGAAACACTTTGAAGATATGCATGGCGAACGCCTGCGTGCAGATGATGTGTCGGCGGCAGAAAACACGCACGACGCGTTTGGTGGCTATGGGTGGACTCGAACCACCGACCCCAGCATTATGAGTGCTGTGCTCTAACCAGCTGAGCTACATAGCCTTGAGGAATCCCGCCATGCCGCATCAGAGCGATACGGGCGGGGCGCGGCAGTGTAGTCGTGTAGCCCCGCCGGTTCAAGTCTGCCGCTTGCCGCTGCTTCGCGCGCTGTGGTTGAATCGGCTCAAGACTGGATGCGGTCTTGCGCGGCGAACCGCGCCGTACGACTCCAGGAGGCTACATGATTGATGTTGATGGCTATCGTCCGAATGTCGGCATCGTGCTGCTGAATGCAGCCGGCCAACTGTTCTGGGCGCGCCGGATCAATCGTGATGGCTGGCAGTTTCCGCAGGGTGGCATGCGCTCGGACGAAACCCCGCTGGAAGCGATGTACCGCGAGCTGGAAGAAGAAACCGGGCTCGCCGCGCATCACGTCGAAGTCATCAGTGCCACCCACGGCTGGCTGCGTTACCGCCTGCCGAACCGGTATGTACGCCATCACCAGCGGCCTACCTGCATTGGCCAGAAGCAGGTGTGGTTTCTGCTCAAGCTGGTTGGCGGCGAGGATGCCCTGAAGCTGGATGCGTGCGACAAGCCGGAGTTCGATCTGTGGCGCTGGGTCGACTTCTGGTACCCGGCCGCGCACGTCGTTAATTTCAAGCGGCAGGTCTACGAGCGGGCCCTGCGCCACTTCGCACCCTTGGTGGAGAGCCTGTGCAGCGTCGAACTCGGCACGCTGCCGCCACGGGATACTGCCGATACTCCGCCGACCGGGCCACGTGACGGCCGCGAAGCGGCCTGAACGGATTCAACAGCAACTGATAGCCGGATTGTTGACAATCATTCGCATTCGCGTTCTTATACGCGCCATGTATATCTGTCTGTGCAACGCCGTTACCGATCATGACATCCGCCGCGAAGCGGCCGATGGCGTGCATTCGTTTGCCGAATTGCAGGCGCGCACCGGCTGTTCCGATTGCTGCGGCTGCTGCGAGCAGGAAGCACGTGCCACGCTCGACAAGGCGGTTTCGCAGGTGCTGTGCCAGCTGCCGCTCGCTGCGGCCTGAGCCCTCCCCTCCCGCTCCATCCCAATCAGCCAGCCGGCCGCTTGGCCCATACACATTCGATGTACGGGCAAACCATTGCCATTCGCATTTCGTCCGCGGCTGCGCGGACTTTGTATAGTCGGCGTCGTTTGTCGAAGGGAGAAAGACCATGAAAGGTGATGCCAAGGTCATCGAGTTCCTCAACAAGGTGCTCTACAACGAGCTGACCGCGATCAACCAGTACTTCCTGCATTACCGGATGCTCAAGGACTGGGGCTATGCCGAGCTGGCCGAGCACGAGTACAAAGAATCGATCGAGGAGATGAAGCACGCCGATCATCTGATCGAGCGCATCCTGTTCCTCGACGGCCTACCGAACCTGCAGCATCTTGGCAAGCTGCGCATCGGCGAGAATGTGCTGGAATCGCTGCAGGGCGATCTGGATCTGGAACTGGCCGCCGTGGTCGATCTGCGCGCCGCGATCGCACATAGCGAAGGCATTGCCGACTACATCAGCCGCGACCTGTTCAAGGACATCCTGCACGACGAGGAAGAACACATCGACTGGCTGGAAACCCAGTTCAGCCTGATCAAGGACATCGGCGCGGAGCGCTACCTGCAGAGCAAGATGCAGAGCTGAGCCATATCGTGCGCGGCAACGCCGGGTGGCGCTGCCGCATTGAAGCGTGCACCGGTTCCTTGACGCTTTCCTCGCCGCAGGGCTATACCTTCGGTTTTCCCCGGAATGGCCCGCATGGCTTCACGACCACCGCCACGTTTCGTCGTGCGTCAGCACGATGACGTCGGCCATCGACGGCGCTGGTGGTGGCTTGGTATCGCGTGGCTGGTTAGTCTGTTGCTAATCGGTCTGATCGTCGGCACCTTGACTCGCCGTGCTATGCCCGCCGCTATCGACCTGCGCCAGCAACGCGTCCTGCAGGGGCGGATTGGTGACCTCGAGCAGCAGGTCGCGAATCTGCAGCGCGCTGCCCAGGTCAATGAGGTCGCCACCCGTTCGTTGCGCGGCACGTTGGCTCAACGCGAGGAAGAACTCAGCGGTTTGCGTGCCGATCTGGGTTTCTATGCGCGGTTGGTCGGTGGCGATGCCCAGCGGCAGGGCTTGAAGTTGCAGGAGGTGAAGCTGCAGCCGATTACCGGTTCGCGCGGCTGGAATCTCACCCTGAGCCTGACTCAGAACGCGAAGCGTGGCGACGAAACCACCGGCAACGCGACGATCAGCGTGGAGGGTTTGCGCGGCGACAAGGCGGTTACCCTGGCGTGGCCGGCGCTGAGCGATGCCACACAGAAAGATGGCCTGCCATTCCGTTTCATGTATTTCCAGCAGTTGCACGGCACCATCGTGTTGCCGGCAGATTTCCGCCCCACGCGACTGCGCATTCTCATTCAGCCCGCCAGCGGCGATCCGGTCGACCGTACCGTCGCCTGGGGCGCCGCACTGAGCGGCAATATCACTACTGCCGAGGGGGATCACGATGCTCAACCGTAAACGCAACGATCGCAACCACACCAGCCACGAGACCAGCCTGATTGCCCGCGGCACGCTGATCCGCGGCGATCTGCGCTTCAGCGGCGCGCTGCATCTGGATGGCCGCATCGAAGGCACCGTACTGGGCGAAGGCGACGATGCCATGTTCACGCTCAGCGAGTATGGCCAGGTACACGGCGAGATCCGCGTGCCGCAGGCCGTGATCAACGGCCACGTGACGGGTGATGTGTATGTCAGTGCCCGGCTGGAACTGGCGCCGCAGGCGCGCATCGACGGCGACTTGCGCTATCACACGCTGGAAATGGCCGCCGGCGCCCAGGTCAACGGACGCATCTCGCGCCAGGCCGAGGAGGCGCAGCGTGAGTTGCCGGCACCGGATGCCGAGCTCGACGAGGCCGTGCCGGCCTGAACGTACCTGTCTGAACCGGTATGCTTGCGCTTGTCCGTCACGACCCCATCTAGATGACCATGGAAACTCTCGTCGCGATCCCCGATTACCGCAGCAGTGGCGCGCCGCTGCTGTTCACCGCGGCCGCCGCACACAAGGTGCATGAGCTGATTGCCGAAGAAGGCAACCCGGCGCTGAAGCTGCGGGTGTACATCAGCGGTGGCGGCTGCTCGGGATTCCAGTACGGCTTCACCTTCGATGAAGCCCAGGCCGAGGACGACTTTGCGGTCGAGCGTGAAGGCGTCACCCTGCTGTGCGATCCGCTGTCACTGCAGTACCTCACCGGCGCGCAGATCGACTACGCCGAGAATCTCAGCGGCTCGCAGTTCGTCATCAGCAATCCGAACGCCAAGACCACCTGCGGCTGCGGCTCCTCGTTCTCCACCTGAGCGGATCGTTCCATGGATCGGGCCAAGCTGCCGCGTCCCAACACTTTCGCCGGGCTCAGCCTGATCCTCGACCGGATCGCCGAGCGGCGCGATGAATCTGCGTGGGTTACCGAACAAGCCAACTCGACCCAAGCGCGTTATCTGCTGCTGGATGCCGCCGGCGAAGCGTTCATGCGGCGCGATCGCGAAGGGCTGCGCTGGCTCGATACCCATGAGCGCGCGCAATGGCTAGCCGACGTACCGACGACCCTGCTCGGCATCGCCGATCAGCGGCCGCATTTTCTGCTGGTATTGGACGACGCCCATCGCATCGACGAACTGGAAAACGCGCTCGACGCGCGCCGCATGAATCTGCGCAGTGCCGGCCTGCGTCTGGCGGCAGACGAGGCAGGCCTGTTCGCGTATGCCAAGGGTCTGTCGCACTGGCAGCGCGAGACGCGCCATTGCGCCCGTTGCGGCGCGCCGCTGCAGCTGGTTGCGGCCGGCCATCGCGCGCAATGCACCAATCCGGACTGCGCGCGCCTGCATTTCCCGCGCACGGATGCCGCCGTCATCATGCTGGTCGAGCACGACGGCGCCTGCCTGCTCGGCCGCCAGGCCAGTTGGCCACCTGGCCGTTACTCGACGCTAGCTGGCTTTGTCGAGCCGGGTGAATCGCTGGAAGACGCGGTGCGCCGCGAAGTGGCCGAGGAAGCCGGCGTCATCGTCGATGAAGTGCACTATCACTCCTCGCAGCCGTGGCCGATGCCTGCCTCGCTGATGGTCGGCTTCATCGCCACCGCGGTGTCGCGCCGGATCGACATGCGCGACCACGAACTGGAGGACGCGCGCTGGTTCACGCCGCAGCAGATCGTCGACGGCATCGCCGAGGGCAGCTTCGTGCCTTCCACGGCGCTGTCGGTGTCGTACCGGTTGCTGGCGTACTGGTTGCAACAACGCGCCGGACTGGATCTGGACCAATTGGCCGCAGCTATCCCTTCGGGTTGATCCAGGTCGGAATGGCCGCCCGTCGAGCAACGTCATCCAACGCCGGCCTGTGGAATGAGCGATCCCTCGCATACAATGCAATGACTGCTTGCGAGTTCATTCCGTCATGGCTATCAGTCTGCTTGTTGCCCTCATCGCCCTTGGCCTGCTGCATGTCATGCCGCAGCTCGCACGCTGGCGCAGCGACGGCCTGTTTCGCCGCTGGGTGACGCAGCTGGCGGACACCAGCGGCAGCGGTCGTATCGTGCTGGCCCTGCTGCTGCCGACCGTGTTGTGCGCGCTGCTATGGTGGTTGCTCGGCCACACTCCGCTGGGCGGATTGCTGCAACTGCTGTTTTCGCTGGCCGTGCTACTCTACTGTTTCGGCCCGCGCGAATTCGAGGCCGACTTGGAAGCGATCCTGGGCGCTCCGGATGGTCCCAGCCGCGAGGCCGCGGCGCAGATGCTGGCCGACGATGGTTCTCCGATCGCCTGGAGCGCACCTGCCTTGGGCGTGGCGATCGCCTACGCCGCATTGCGCCGGCGCTTCGCCGTGCTGCTGTGGTTCTTCCTGCTCGGCCCGGCCGGCGCGCTGCTGTACCGGCTGGCGCAGACGCTGGCACGCAACGACTCGCTGCAACTCGATTCGAGCAGCCGCAGCGCTGCCCATTACGTGGCCAATGCGCTGGACTGGCTGCCGGCCCAGTTGCTGACTTTCACGCTGGCCTTCGTCGGCCACTGGGACGCCGTGATCGGGGCTTGGAGACGCTGGCACAGTCAGGCTGCGGCTACCAGCTGGTATGGCAGCGAGCCGGGCTTTCTCGGCGCGGCGGCGCAGGCCGATGTACTGATCGACATCGAGGCCGGTGATGGTTATGCCGAGGAACACAGCGATCCACTCGCCGAACTAGTGCGCCTGCGTGGCGTCTTGCTGCGCGCGCTGCTGGCGTGGTTGAGCGTCGCGGCGCTGATCGTGATTGGCGGCTGGGTGAGCTGACCCTGGCTAGGCGAATTCGCCGCGCAGTTCGCGTACTCGCGCCTCCAGTATCGCCACGGTGACCTGCTCCGGCGCCAGCGGCGCATCGACCACCAACTCCACCCGTGCGCGAAAACGCCGCGGCAGACGTGCCCGGCGCAGCATGGAATCGCGCCGACTCCACACGCTGCCCCACAGGCCGCGCAGCGCCATCGGCACCACCGGTACCGGGCGGCGCGCCAGGATCTTTTCAACGCCCGGGCGGAATGGCGCGATCTCGCCATCGCAGGTCAGCCCGCCCTCGGGAAAGATGCACACCACCTCACCGGCCGCCAACGCGTCGTCGATCGCGTCATAGGCCTGCTGCAGCACGGCCGGATCTTCCTTATAGCCCGCGATCGGAATCGCCTTCGCGGTGCGGAACACGAAGCGCAGCAGCGGGATGTTGAAAATCTTGTAATACATCACGAAGCGCGCCGGCCGCCGTAGGTTCGCCATCAGCAGCAGCGGATCCATGAAGCTGACGTGGTTACACACCAGCAAGGCAGCGCCTTCCTCGGGAATGTGTTGCACACCATCTGCGCGCACCCGGTACAACGTGTTCACCAGCACCCAGGTGATGAAACGCATCACGAACTCGGGCACCAAGGTGAAGATGTACACCGCCACCACTGCGTTGAGCAACGCCGTGATGAGGAAGATCTGCGGCACGCCGAACCCCAGCATGCCCAGCCCAAGACCGAAGCCGGAGGCGCAACAGATCAGCAGCGCATTGAGGATGTTGTTGCCGGCGATGATCCGCGACAACTGTTCGCGCGGTGCGCGACTCTGGATGAAGGCAAACAGCGGCACCACGTAAAAGCCGGCGAACACGCCGATCAGGGTCAGATCGAACACGATGCGCCAGTTGCCGGCCGCACGCAGGAACGCCAGCCAATCCAGTCCCTGCACCACCGAAGCCAGCGGCCGTGCGAAGAACAGATCAATGCCGAACGCGGTGAGTCCAAACGCACCCAGCGGCACCAGACCGATCTCCACCCGCTTGCCCGACATCTTCTCGCACAGCAACGAACCGATGCCGGTGCCCAGCGAGAACAAGGTCAGCACCAGCGTGTTGACCGAACCATCGCCGCCGAGATTGAGTTTGGTATACACCGGCAACTGCGCCACCAGCACGGTGCCGAAGAACCAGAACCACGAGATGCCCAGCACCGCGTTGAACACCGCGCGATCGCGATGCGTAATGCCAAGCACGCGCGCCGTCTCGGTCAGCGGATTCCAGTTGAACTTCAGCTCCGGTGCGGTGGCCGGCGCGGGCGGAATCGCCCGACTCGCGCTATAGCCGAGGACCGCCACGCCGATGGTCAACGCGGCCGAGGCCAGCGGCCCCACGCCGGCCAGCAGCATCAGCGCATTGCCGACGATCATGCCGATCAGGATCGCCAGCTGGGTCCCCATCTCCACCATGCCGTTGCCGCCGACCAGCTCGTTAGGCTTCAGCGCCTGCGGCAGGATCGCGTACTTGATCGGCCCGAACACGGTCGAGTGCACGCCCATCATGAACAGCACGACCAGCAGCAAGGCGAGATGATGCGTGTGGAAACCCCACGCCGCCAGCAACATCGCCGCGATCTCGAACAGCTTCACGTAGCGGATGATCCGCGTCTTCTCGAACTTTTCGGCCAATTGCCCGGCGGTGGCCGAGAACAGGAAGTACGGCAGGATGAACAGCGCTGGCGCGAGATTGGTGTACAGCGACACCTGCCGCTCCGGCAATCCCATCTGGAACGCCGCCAGCATCACCATCGCATTGCGGAACGCACTGTCGTTGAACGCCCCCAGCGCCTGGGTCCAGAAAAACGGCGCAAACCGCCGCTTGCCCAGCAGCGCGAACTGGCTCATGCGATGTCCTGTAGGAAGAATTTCTGCACCGGCCCCTCGGGTTTATCCGACTGAGGGGATTATTGCCGCACTGAAGTTACAGGCACAACGAACAAGAGATTGGCTCTACGTGGAAGCTCGTGACACGACGCTTATTCCGTCGCGCCACAAAAAAACCGCCGGGGAACCCCGGCGGTTTTTTCTGAAGCCTGAACAATGTACTTGCTACATCAGACCATTAGAAATCGTACGAAATACCGAAGCGGACGTAACGAGGAGTCTGTGCGCTATACGGACGCAGGTAGCTCACGTTCAGAGCTGACGGCTGCCCTGCCCCATTGAGCCTGCTGTCACCGTAAATCGCATAGGTCTGCGTGGTTCGCTGAGAATTAAGCACGTTGTAGACCGTCATATTGAAGGCCAACTTCTTGCCAGCCCACTCCGGACGGTACTCACCACCGAGGCTGAGCGTATACGTCCACGGGTTATGCGTCTTGCCCGGGGAGAATGGCACGCCATTGCACCAGTGATAGTACGGACCGTAACCCAGACTCGGATTGGTCTGATTCACGCCATATCGACCGAGGCAAGTCTGCGGTGAACCGGACAGCACCTGCAAGTTGCCTGAGACCATCCATTCCGGAGCAAGCTGGTAGGCGCCAAACGCCTTCAGCTGGTGCCGGCGATCATTGGACAGATTGCCATTTGCATAGTCCATAACCTCGGCGTAATCCCAGTCGACCGTGGCCGACACGTCAGTCTGGCCGATGTCCGAGCGCACCTGGCCTTCGCTGTTGCCGTAGCTCTTCGAGTACAAGTAGTCGACCTTGCCAAACCACTTGCCGTCAAACGGATGCTCGAGGTAGAGATCCAAGCCGTAGTACTTACGCTTCAGCGTGGTGTTGAAACCGAACTCCTTCCAGGTGACCGGTACGGTGTAATAGCCACCACCCAGCTTCGCAATCTCGAAGATGCTGGTGCTGCCCGGATTGATCAGGTAACTGCCCTGGACCGCGTTCGGATCGTAGCTGGCGGGATTGATGCCCATCGCATCCATCTTGGCCAAGATCTTGTCCGAGTCACCGATGTCATCGATTGCATTGCGCAGATTGCGGTAGGTGGCTTTGGCACCGTACGCCCACGAATCACCCAGCTTCTTGTCAAAGCCAAGGATGTACTCGTCCTGATATTCAGACCTGAGGTTCGTCGAGGTTGCCGTCTTCGGATCGCGCGGTATGCCGTATTCCAGGTTGGCCGAGATCGGGCCACCTGTGCTGGTGGCGATCGGGCTCAGACCCGTGGGATAGCCATTGGCATCGATACCGGTGTAGTTGAAGTACTCCCGGGTATATATCGAGGCACCCGCGGAGCGCAGGGCCACGGTGGAGGGCATGGCCAGGTAGTACCGGCCGGCATTGCCGTAGACCTTGAAGCTGGAGTCGCCGTTCACGTCCCAGCTGAAGCCGACACGTGGTGCCCACTGCGGGGTGGTCAGGCGCAGGTACGGTACACCGTTACCGTTGAAGTTGGTGAACTGGTCGTTGCGCAGACCCGCCTTTACCAACCAGCGGTCGGTGACCTGCCACGTATCCTGAATGTACTGGGCACGCTGCGTGGTACGCACCGACGCATTATTGCCAAAGATGTATTTGTCGACATAATAGCCGTTGGTCGGAGCAGCTACGAAAGGATCCGTACCTGGGGCACCCGTAATGTAACCGTTGCTCGCACCATACTCCCACGCGTAGCCCGGCCCTGACGTGACGGTACCGTCGTTCATATCGGCCACATTCTGATTGTCGATACCGCCGGTGATCGTGTGATCACCCAGTTTGTAGGACAGATCGATACGCAGATTGGTGTTGGTCGTGCGGTGTGCCGGGTTGGCCAGCGTCACGATGTTCTGGTTGTTGATGATCGGCCTGTTGCCATTAAGCGCCGGATTTTGGAAATTGGGCGTCAGCAGAGCGATAGTGTTCGGGTCATAGCCCGGCGTGGTGCTGTACAGGGTGCCCTTCATCTTGCCGTACAAGGCGGTCAAGCTGAGATCGTCAGTGATGTAGCTGGTGAATTTGGCCGAGTAGAGGTCGCTGCCCGTCTTGGTCGACGTGGCGTTGCTGCTGAAAGCCCCGTCGGTATGTGTGACGTAGCTGTAATTGTCGACCGCACCCTGATAGGACTGCTTGCTGGAGGCACCGGTCAGTTCAAGAATGTTGCTGTCGGTGATGTTCCAATCCAGCTTGCCGTACCACTTCGGGTTGTCGTAGCGGTAATGTGTGTCGAAACCCTTAACAACATTGGGTGAAACGGCAGCGACGCTCGTGCCTTGCTGACGCTGACCTTCAACGGCTGCGAAGAAGAACAATTTGTCTTGGATCAGCGGGCCGCCGACATAGGCGTCGACCGTCGTCGTCCAAGCCTTGTTGTCCTTGCGATACTGACGAATGGCACCCTGCGGGCCAGCTACGCTCGGATCGTGATTGGCCGACGGCTTCACATAATAGAAATTACGTGGATCGCTCTGCAGATCAGTAGGAGTCCACTGGATCTGGGCGCCGAAATGCCATTCGTTCGTGCCACGCTTACCGACTTGGCTGATCACGCCACCATCGGAACGACCATAAGCCGCGTCATAACCGCCAGTAAGAATTTCCTGCTGGTCGATGGCGCCGTACGGCAATGCCAGACCACCCAAGCCGCTAAGCGGATCGGTGGTGTTGAATCCATTAACGTAATAAGCGTTCTCTGTCACCGAAGAGCCACCGAACGAGACCAACGGCTGACCAAGGCTGCCGGTGATCAGGCTGGAGCCCGGCACAACGCCCGGCGCGAGCAGCGCAATCGCTTCGGCACTGCGCCCGATCGGCAACTTGGCCAGCTGCTCAGACGTGATGACCGTGCGGGAATCGACCGCGCTGACGTCGATGGTCGGCAGGGCATTGGCCTGGACCGTCACCGCTGTAAGATCCTTTGCACCCTGCGCGCCGAAGGAAACTTCGGTGCCCGAGCCCACGCGCAGCGTGACGTTTGAACGCGAGTCGACGGTCTGGCCGTCGCGCTGCAGGGTTACCGTATAGTCACCCAGCGGCAACGCGCTCGCCGTATAGTGCCCGGTCGAATCAACAGCGACCTGGCGGGAGATGCCTGACGTGCTCTTGATCAGCACGGTTGCGCCGGCCTGTGCTTGGCCGAAGATGCTACCCGTGGTCGACTGCGCCAAAGCGCTCGTGCCGACGATGCACAAGCCAAGTCCGATTGCCAGAGATGTACGACGCAACTGACTCGTCGTGAAATTTTTACGCGAATTCATAAAATGGTAACTCCCCAAGGTTCAGCCCGAACTATCCGGACACATGAAACTTTTTGTGTGTTCGTAACATCCAAGGACGACATCCCCAAGCAAAATGCCCAGCCCATGCCGATCCACGTGATAAAACGTACGTTCCTGCGTAAACTTTTGCGCAAGTTATTGTGACGTTAATTCAAGAAAGTGCGGAGGTCAACACTTCCATAACTTTTTTTCACGCATGCTTCACTTGACTTGTCGCATTACTTTGCGGTAAGTCGACAATGTCCACCAAACCTTCCGGCCAAAACCATGAAAACGCAAAATTTCACGAACCCACCAGCTACGGGTAGCTTCGCGGAACGCATCAAGTTGCTGATCCAGCGAGTCGGTAGCGCTACGGAAATCGCCAGGATGTGCGGCTTCTCCGAAGGCGTGGTGCGTAGCTGGCGCGATGGCAATACCGATCCATCACGCGCGCGCTGCGTCACGCTGGCACGCACCTTGGGTATTTCACTGGTCTGGTTGGTGGCAGGCGAGGGCGCGCTGCAAGCTGACCCTACGGTCCCCACGCTGGATGACCAGTACAGTTCGGAAAAGGTGACATCGCACCGATCGCACAGTCGACCGAGCACGGATGGTCACGTTGCCAGCGCAGGTGTCGATGCCCAGCGGCTGAACGCCGCCGTGCAAATCCTGCAGTCGGAACTGAGCCTGGGCGGCAGTCAGCTTCGATTGTCGGAGAACACGGATCTGCTGTCGCAGCTCTACGAAATCCTCAGTCCAGGTGGCTCGCATGTGGACCCGATCGCCATGGTGACGTTCAATCACCAGCTGGCTGAGCGGATACGCAAAGAGCGCGGCACTGCCTGACACTGAGCACGTATCCAATTACTACAAAAACGCGGCAGCCATGACGGCTGCCGCGTTTTTGTGGTCCACGCTCAGAGCAGGGCGATGTCGGCGATGGCGCTGAACTGCGCCTTCAGCTGCCCGAGCAGGGCCAGCCGATTGGCTCGCACGGCCGGATTGTCGGCGTTCACCAACACGCTGTCGAAGAACGTGTCCACCGGCGCCTGCAGTTGCGATAGGCGAGCCAGTACGGCGGTGTAATCGCCAGCACCCAGTGCTTCGGCGGTCTCCAGCCGTGCAGAGGCCAGCGCATCAGCCAGTTCGCGCTCGGCATCCGCTTCGAAATGTGCAGGATCGACGACGCGGCCGATGACTGGCGCGCCAACCTCTTCCGCCTGCTTGCGCAGGATGTTGGCGACACGCTTGTTGGCGGCCGCCAAGCTGACCGCTTCCGGGCGACGGCCGAATTCGGCGACCGCGCGCAGGCGCCGGTCGAAATCGGCCAGGCTACTCGGCTGCACGGCCAGCACCGCTTCGAACTGAGCGTTATCGAAGCCCTGTTCGGCGTAGTAGCCGCGCAGGCGATCAAGCACGAAGTCATACAACTCGTCGAGCAGGATCGCCCGCCGCTGGCCCGCATTCAGGGCCCCCGACTTGCCGTCCTTGCCCGGTTTCAGTCCCGCCGCCAGTGCGCTGTCGGGCAGTTGTTCCAGCGCTTCGACCAAGCTGCCGCGCAGATCCAGTTCCATGCCGGCTTCGATCAGCGTACGCGCCAGACCCAATGCGGCACGACGCAAGGCAAACGGATCCTTGCTGCCGCCCGGCTTCATGCCGACGGCGAAAATGCCGGCCAATGTGTCCAGCCGCTCGGCGACGGCGAGTACCTGGCCGAGCTTCCCGGCGGCGATCGCATCGCCGCCGTAGCGTGGCTGGTAATAGCTGTCGAGTGCTTCGGCCACCTCCGCCGATTCACCGTGGTGGCTGGCGTAATAGCGCCCCATCACACCCTGCAGCTCGGGGAACTCGCCGACCATGCGGGTCAGCAGGTCGCACTTGCTCAGGCTCGCTGCGCGCGTGGCGGCAGCGGCATCGACGCCGACCCGATTGGCGATCACGCGCGCCAGTTCGGCCACGCGCACGCTTTTGTCCCACAGACTGCCCAGCGCCTGCTGGTAGGTGACGCTCTTGAGCTGCTCCTGATAGCTGGCCAGCGGCGTCTTCAGATCCTCGTCCCAGAAAAATTTCGCGTCGGCGAAGCGCGGGCGGATGACTCGCTCGTAGCCTTTGCGTATTTCTGCGGGATCATTGCTGTCGATATTCGCGATGCCGATGAAATGCTCGGTGAGCTTGCCTGCGGCATCGAACACCGGCACGAACTTCTGGTTGGTCTCCATCGTGGTGACCAAGGCTTCCGGCGGCACCGCGAGAAACTCGCGCTCGAACGTGCAGGCGATCGCCACCGGCCATTCGGTGAGGTTGGCGATCTCGTCGAGCAAGGCATCATCCAGCCGCGGCACGCCGCCGGTTTGCTTGGCTGCCTGTTCGACCTGTGCGCGGATGCGCTGGCGCCGTTCCTGCGGATCGGCCAGCACGTTGGAAGCGCGCATCGCGTCCAGCCAGCTGTCGGCATCGGCCACATGCACCGGTTGCGAATGCATGAAGCGATGGCCACGCGATTTGCGGCCGCTCTTCAGGCCCAGCACGCCGCCATCGACGATCTCGGCGCCGTGCAGGATCACCAGCCAGTGGACCGGACGCACGAAGCTGTAGTCGTGGTCGGCCCAGCGCATCGGCCGCGGAATCGGCAAGCCCTTCAGCGCCTCTTCGATGATCTCAGGCAGCAACGCTGCCACCGGCTGGCCTGGTTTCACCGCACGGAACACGAACCACGCGCCCTTGTCGGTTTCGAGTTTCTCAAGCTGTTCCACGCCGACACCGCACGACTGCGCGAAACCGTGCAGCGCCTTGGACGGCTGACCGTCGGCATCCAGCGCGGCGTTCATGGCCGGGCCACGCCGCTCGATCGCCTGCTCGGGCTGCGCCTGCGCGACGCCAGGAATATGTGCCGCCAGACGACGTGGCGAGCAATAGGCTTTCGCCTGATCCAGCGCGGCGTCGATGCCGCGTTTGGCCAACCCATCGCAGATGCCACGCAAAAATGCCGAGGAAAGTTCGTCCAGCGCCTTCGGCGGCAGTTCCTCGGTACCCAGTTCGATCAACAGCGGCTTGTGCTCAGCCATGAGCCGGCTCCTTCACTTGCTTGAGGCCCGGGAAACCGAGTTTCTCGCGCTGTGCCACATAGGTTTCGGCCACGCTGCGCGACAGCGTGCGCACGCGCAGGATGTACCGCTGGCGCTCGGTGACGCTGATCGCGCGACGTGCATCGAGCAGATTGAATGTATGACTGGCCTTCATCACCTGCTCATAGGCCGGCAGCGGCAGGTTCGCGGCAATCAGCTGGTTCGCCATTGCCTCGCAGGCGTCGAACCAGTGCAGCAGATCGGCCACATTGGCATGCTCGAAGTTGTAGGTACTCTGCTCCACCTCGTTCTGGTGGAACACGTCGCCATAAGTGACCGTGCCGCGCGGACCATCCGTCCAGACCAGGTCGTAGACGTTGTCCACGTTTTGCAGATACATCGCCAACCGCTCGAGACCGTAGGTGATCTCGCCAGTCACCGGACGGCATTCGAGTCCGCCAGCCTGCTGGAAGTAGGTGAACTGGGTCACTTCCATGCCGTTCAACCAGACCTCCCAGCCGAGACCCCAGGCACCCAGCGTGGGCGATTCCCAGTTGTCCTCGACGAAGCGCAGGTCGTGCACCAGTGGGTCGAGGCCGAGTTCCTTCAGTGAACCGATGTACAGTTCGAGGATGTTTTCCGGGTTCGGCTTCATCACCACCTGGTACTGGTAGTAATGCTGCAGGCGGTTCGGGTTCTCGCCGTAGCGGCCGTCGGTGGGTCGACGCGACGGCTGCACATAAGCGGCGGCCCACGGCTCGGGACCGAGCGCGCGCAGGAAAGTGGCGGGGTGGAATGTGCCTGCGCCGACCTCGGTATCGAGCGGCTGCAACAACACGCAACCCTGCGCCGCCCAGTAGCGGTTGAGGGTCTGGATCACATCCTGGAAGGTACGCGCGGACATGGCTTTCCGTGACCTTGGGTAAAGCGCGCTAGTATAGCCGCAGCTCGCTTTCCCACTGGATTACGGGTCTGAAAAAGCACTACGGGGGTTACATCCGGATGGCCGCATCACCACAAATCGCATCCCTGCTGGGCCGCCGTGGTCGGCTTGAACTGGACGATCTGCTGGCCGCCCTGGTGGTCGACGGTTATCTGCTGGCCGACGACGCCAAGCAGGTGCGCATGGGCGCGCGCGCCGGTCGCAGCATGGTGGAATTGCATCCATTGGTGTTGATCGCCAACGCCAAGCTGACGAACCAGCACGGCACGGGGCGTCCACTGAGCCTGGAAATCCTGACCGAATGGCTGGCCGGTCACGCCGGACTGCCGTACCTGAAAATCGATCCGATGAAGATCAATGTCGCTTCGGTCACCCAGTCGGTGAGTCATGCCTACGCCAAGCGTCACCGGATCCTGCCGATCGCGGTCGCACCAGGCGAGGTGACGTTTGCCACCTGTGAACCGTTTGATGCGGGCTGGGCTCCCGATCTGGCGCAGATGCTGCGCCGGGATATCAAGCGGGTCGTGGCCAGTCCGGTCGACATCAACCGCTATCTGCAGGAGTTCTACGGCGTCCAGCGCTCGATCCAGCTGGCACAGGATGCCAAGACCGGCAGCGACAGTTCCGCCGCCATCCTCAACTTCGAGCAGCTGGTCGAACTGGGCAAGAGCGGCGAGGTCGGTGCCGACGACCGCCACGTCGTGCATATCGTCGACTGGTTGCTGCAATACGCGTTCGAGCAACGCGCGTCGGACATCCATCTGGAACCACGTCGCGACACCGGGCACATCCGCTTCCGCATCGACGGCATCATGCAGAAGGTGTTCGAGTTGCCGGCGCCGGTGATGACGGCGGTCACTGCGCGCATCAAGATTCTCGCGCGCATGGACGTGGCCGAGAAGCGCCGGCCGCAGGACGGACGCATCAAGACGCGCTCGGCTTCCGGCCGCGAGGTCGAATTGCGCATCTCGAACATGCCCACCGCGTTTGGCGAAAAAGTGGTGATGCGCATCTTCGACCCAGACCTGGTGGTCAAGGATTTTGCCCAGCTCGGCTTTTCCCCGAGCGAGAGCGCCAACTGGCGCAGCATGGTCGAACGACCGCACGGCATCGTGCTTGTCACCGGCCCGACAGGCTCAGGCAAGACCACCACGCTGTATTCCACGCTGAAGCATCTGGCCACGCCGGAACTCAACGTGTGTACCGTGGAAGACCCTATCGAAATGGTCTCACCCGAATTCAATCAGATGCAGGTGCATGCCGCGATCGACCTGGATTTCGCCGCCGGCGTGCGCACGCTGCTGCGGCAGGATCCGGACATCATCATGGTCGGCGAGATCCGCGACCTGGAAACCGCGCAGATGGCGGTGCAGGCCTCACTCACCGGCCATCTGGTGTTATCCACCTTGCACACCAATGACGCGCCTAGCGCAGTCACTCGACTGCTCGATCTGGGCGTGCCGCATTACCTGATCCAGTCCACCCTGACCGGCGTGGTCGCACAGCGGTTGGTGCGCACGCTGTGCCCGCACTGCAAGCGGGCGACGACACAGGACCCGCAGGCATGGATCGTACTCACTCACGGTTGGACAATACCGGTACCGGAGCAGGTGTTCGAGCCGGTCGGTTGCCTGGAATGTCGCAACACCGGTTTCATGGGGCGTACCGGCATCTACGAAATGATGAAGTTGTCGCCGCGGTTGCGCGGACTGATTTCGGCCCAGCTCGATTTGAGCGGTTTCGGTCAGGCTGCGCTGTCCGAGGGCATGCGGCCGCTGCGTATCTCCGCCGCCGACCAAGTGGCTGCCGGACTGACCACCGTGCAGGAAATCCTCACTGTATTGCCGCCGATTGATGCATTCGATGATGCCAAGCCGTAAAGACGTCCAAATTATTTACTCCCGATTTCCCGCATGAAGCCCGTATTAATCATCCGCACCGGCCGCGCGCCGAATGCCATTCGTGCCCGCCACGGTGATTTCCCCCACTGGTTCCGACTTGGTGCAGGTTTACACGCGCAGCAGTTGCGGATCGTCGATGTCGCGGCTGGCGAAGTGCTGCCGTCGCCACACGAAGTCGCCGGCGCCATGATTACCGGTTCGGCAGCCATGGTCACCGAGCGCGCAGCATGGAGCGAACGCACCGCCGGCTGGATTCGTGATGCGATGGACGTTGAACTACCGCTGTTCGGCGTCTGCTACGGCCATCAGTTGATGGCACATGCGCTGGGTGGGCGGGTCGATTACCTGCCCGGTGGTCGCGAAATTGGCACCCAGCCGATCGAACTGGCGCCCGATGTCACGCACGATCCGCTGGCCCGCACGTTACCAGCCAGCTTTCGTGCGCACACCACGCACGAACAAAGCGTGCTCGAACGGCCACAAGGGTCCGCCATATTGGCCCGCTCAGCGCGGGATCCGCATCAATTGCTGCGCTACGGGCCAAGCGCAGTCAGCGCGCAGTTCCACCCTGAATTCAATGCCGACGTGATGCGCGCCTATATCAAGCGCAAGCATGCCGATATGCAGCGTGAAGGCACAGATCCGCAACAGATATTCAGCGCGGTGGCAGCGACGCCATTCGCCCGCCGGCTGCTACGCCAGTTTTCCCGACGGCATGGCTGGAGCGTCGCCGCCGGATGATGCTTTCGCGTTCAGCCGCGCAAACGGCGGGCAATCGCCTCACGTGAAAACAGCGCAAACACCACGCCGAACAGAAAGCCGCCTATGTGCGCCCACCACACATAGGCGCCATAGCTCGGCCCGGCGTAGCTAAACAGCAATTGCAGCAACACCCAGATACCGATCAGCAGAAACGCCGGCACCCGCACGAATTCCAGATAGAGCCCAAGCGGTAGCACCAAGCCGAGTTTGGCGCGCGGAAACAGCGCCACGTAGGTGCCTACCACCGCTGATACTGCGCCACTGCAGCCGATGATCGGCAGCCGTACGCCTGTCAGCGACAATGCACCGATCAGGTTCGCCACGATTCCGCCGAGCACGAACAGCAACAAGAAGCGCAGCGAGCCCAAGGCGCGCTCGCCAGGCAGGCCAAAGATCGCCAGAAACAATAAATTGCTGAGCAGATGCAGCCAGGTCACATGGATAAACAGCGCCGTGAACAGTCGCAGCAGGGCAGGGTCGGCCAACTGCGGCAGCAACGCCTCATGCGGGTTGAAAATATTGGCTGGTACCGTGCCCCATTCCAGCAACAACGGTCCGCGTTGCGGTACCGGTGTCAGCGCCAGTCCAACAAAACAAGCCACACAAAGCGTAACCACGAGCAACGTAGCCCAATGCCAGCGCGGGCGGCGGCGTGTTTCGACGTGAACAAACAAGAGCGCGCTCCCTCCAACACCGACCGGATCGCGGTGTGTTGTCCATCATAAGGGATCGCGGATCATCGACAGTGATCGATGCCTCGGCCATTTCACCGCACGCGGCAACGCACACATCGTCGCCGCAGCCGACGAATCGTCCAAAAGAAAAAACCCCCACCGTTTCGGGTGGAGGTTTTTGGGATAAAGCCCCTGGCGGTGACCTACTCTT
>NZ_BMXT01000002.1 GCF_014651895.1 Rhodanobacter panaciterrae | reverse complement strand
CGCTCCTGTCTGGCTCATCGAAGCCGTGTGGCGACGCGGGAGGAGTCCATTCAATCATTCAAGGCGGCTACGCCGCCGCTTAACTCAAGCGTTAGATGCTCTTTGGAGGTCTTGGTGCCAACCATACGAAAAGCTCACTTAAATGACGCCAAGGCACTCTCTGAGATGGCCGAGGCCACATTTAGGGCAACGTTTGGTGCCATGAATACGGCCGAACATATGGAACTTCACTGCCGAAATAGCTACAGCGAGCAGATTCAAGCGGTCGAGATCACTGATCCTGGAATGGTTACCTTGGTGAGCGAAGACGAAGGCAGATTGATTGGTTATGCCCAATTGCGCTGGGGGGAGGCACCTGACTGTGTTTCGGCAAAAAGTCCGGGGGAGATTCAACGCCTCTACGTTGTCGAAGACTGGCATGGCAAGGGCATCGCGCAGGAGCTCATGAAGGTTTGCATCGACGAAATCAAGCAACATGAGTCAGATGCATTGTGGCTTGGTGTCTGGGAGCGCAACCCAAGGGCCATCTCGTTCTACAAGAAACTGGGGTTCGTGGAGGTGGGTGATCATACCTTTCCTCTTGGCGGCGATCCTCAACGAGATATCGTCATGGTTAGATCTGTTGCCCCGAGTTGAGCATCTGCCGGCGCCGCTTAACTCAAGCGCTGGACCGACATCCGAACATGCGAGCAAAGAATCATGAGCAAAGTATTCGTCAACATTGGACTTAGCCTCGATGGCTACATGGCTCCGGAAGGAATGACCATGGAGAATCCCGGGTACAAGAACTGGGGCGCCAAGTGGGGTGCGTTGATGGGCTGGCTCATCAATCAACAGTACTTCCGCGAGAACCACATGTTCGGATCAGGAGGAGAGACCGGCCCGGTCAATGACCTGGTTCGCAGCACCACGGAGCGCATCGGCGCCAACATCATGGGCAAGCGGATGTTCGACCAGGGCGAGAGCGCGTGGCCAGAGGAGGCTCCGTTTCACACGCCGGTATACGTTCTCACCAATGAGAAACGCGAACCCTGGGTGCGCCCCGGCGGGACGACCTTTTACTTCATCAATGACGGGCCGGAGCGTGCCCTGGAGCTGGTTCGGGAATCAGCAGGCCGTCGTGATATTCGTATCGCGGGTGGAGCGGATGTGATCCAGCAGTACCTGAACCTGGGTGTCGTTGATGAGCTGGAAATCGCCTTGGCACCCGTGTTTTTCGGCGGCGGGCGGCGTCTCTTCGAGAACCTGCGCGAGCCCGGGCCGCAGTTTCGCATCGACAAGGTGCTTGATGGTCCACACGCCACGCACTTGCGCTATGTGCGTCAGTGAGGGCGGCCCAGCCACCGATTGCAGCGGATGCCGCTAAACCGGAACGTCAGGCACCGTAGTCATCCAAGAGACATCTGACCACAACCCTCATGGCCAAAATGCAAAGACCGGAAGATGCGCCCAGTGCATTTCAGGCCGCCTGGAATGCACATGACATGGCTGCTCTCGCGGACTTGTTCGATGAAGGCGCGACGTTCGTAAATCGCTTCGGGCACTATGTCCAAGGCATCGATGAGATCGTGGCGCTGCACGCTCCGATTCACGAAACAATCTATCGCGACTCCACGCTGGAAAACGAGCTGATCGATGTCGCTCACATTGCTGATGGAGCGGTGGTCATACATTTCTGGAGTCGTCTGTCGGCCGGTGCCGCTCACCCGGCCGGACCCCATGCGGTGGACACGCTGATCCTCGCAGTACTGACGAGACAGAACGAGATCTGGCGCATTCGAGCGCTCGAGAATGTGACCCTCACAAACCCGCGTACCGGGGAGCCGATCTTGCGCGGTTAGAGCAGCATTGGTTGCCAAACACCTCAGGATTAAACATGCAGATGTCAGGCATCCCGTTCGGCACGACAGACTGGTCGAAGGTCGAACGGACGGAACACAAGGGCGCAAGCGGTAGCGCCTACTGGCGAACACTGCAGCTTGGAGACGTCCGCGTTCGGATGGTCGAGTACACGCCTGGCTACGTCGCGGATCACTGGTGCGCTAAGGGGCACGTACTTTTGTGTATCGAGGGAGAACTTCACACCGAACTGGAAGACGGCCGCAAGTTCACGCTGACCGCTGGCATGAGTTATCAAGTCGCCGACAATGCGGAACCGCACCGGTCGTTCACCGAAGTCGGGGCAACATTGTTCATTGTCGACTGAAGGCCAAGCGCACACTTCTCCATCGAGCGGATTCACCCATCACACTCATGACCCTCATACGCCCCTTCCAGGAAACCGACTGGCCCACCGTCTGGTCGATCCTGCACGCGACCTTCCAGTCCGGCGATACCTACGCCAACTCCCCGCACAGTACCGAGGCCGAAGCACACCAGGCCTGGGTCGAGCTGCCAGCCGCGACCTTCGTGGCCTGTTCGCCGGACGGACGTGTCGTGGGCAGCTACATCCTCAAACCGAACCAGCCGGGCCTGGGCGGGCACGTCTGCAACGCTGGCTACGTCGTCGCCGCTGACGCGCAAGGCCAGGGCATTGCCGCGGCCATGTGCGAGCACTCGCAAGCGCAGGCGCTGTCGATGGGCTTTCTGGCGATGCAGTTCAACCTGGTGGTATCGACCAATGAACGCGCCGTGCGCCTGTGGAAGCGGCTCGGCTTCACCGTGGTCGGCACGCTGCCGCGGGCGTTCCGGCATCAGCGCCTCGGATTTGTCGATGCCCTGGTCATGTTCAAGCAGCTGGCTGGCTGAGCGTTCCATCGTCGCAGCTTCCTGCGGTCGGCGGGTCAACCTGTAGACGTACCGACTTATGCATCGGTTTAACTTCGCTGCGTGCAGGCTGGAAAGTAGACCCGATCTCCGGCATGTTGCAGGTTCATGCATGCCGCCGCATCGGCTGCACCATACGCTGCGCCAATGACGGCGCCGGCCAGCCCCATGGAGAAAGCACTCACCATGACATCACTCCCCTCGGATGCCCTGGTCTTTTTTGGCGCCACTGGCGACTTGGCCTACAAGCAGATCTTCCCCGCGCTGCAGGCGATGATGCTGCGCGACGGGCTGGACCTGCCGATCATCGGCGTGGCGCATTCCGGCTGGAGCGTGGAGCAGCTGCGCCAACGCGCACACGACAGCCTGGCGCAGGCGGCGAAAAATCACGGCGGCGACGTCGATGAGGCCGCGTTTGCGAAGTTCGCGGCACGCCTGCAGTACGTCGACGGCGACTACAACGACCCGGCCACGTTCACCCAGTTGAAGCAGGTGCTGGGCAGCGCCAAGGCGCCGCTGCATTACCTGGCGATACCGCCGAGTCTGTTCGGCGTGGTGGTGAAGAACCTGCAGCAGGCCGGTTGCGCCGACAACGCGCGGGTGGTGGTGGAAAAACCGTTCGGCCGCGACCTGGCCTCGGCGCAGGCGCTCAACCGCACCTTGCACGAAGTGTTCCCGGAACCGGCGATCTTCCGCATCGACCATTATCTGGGCAAGGAGCCGGTGCAAAACCTGCTGTACTTCCGCTTTGCCAACACCGTGCTGGAACCGGTGTGGAACAACCGCTACGTCGACAGCGTGCAGATCACCATGGCCGAGCAGTTCGGCGTGGACGGCCGCGGCAGTTTCTACGAGGGTGTCGGCGCGATCCGCGACGTGCTGCAGAACCATCTGCTGCAAGTGACTTCGTTGCTGGCGATGGATGCGCCGATCGGCAACGACCCGGTCTCGCTGAATGCAGAGAAGCTGCGACTGTTCCGCGCGATGCGCCCGCTCGATCCGGCCGAAGTGGTGCGCGGCCAGTTCGACGGCTATCGCAAGGTCGAGGGCGTGGCGCCGGATTCCAACGTGGAGACCTTCGTGGCGCTGTGCCTGCATATCGACACCTGGCGCTGGGCCGGCGTGCCGTTCTACATCCGCGCCGGCAAGAGCCTGCCGATCACCACCACCGAGGTGATGGTGGACATGAAGACACCGCCGCTGTCGGTGTTCGACGAGATCACGCCGCCGCAATCGAACTACTTCCGCTTCCGGCTCAGCCCGGAGGTGATCATTGCCGAGGGCATGCGGGTCAAGCGGCCCGGCGAGACGATGCAGGGCGATCCGGTGGAACTGGTGGCAAGGCATCATGCGGAGCCGGAGAAACCGCCGTACGAACGGCTGCTCGCCGACGCGATCCGCGGCGACAACGCGCTGTTCACCAGCGACGAATGCGTCGAAGCCGCATGGGCGGTGGTCGACCGCGTGCTGCAGCATCCAGGCAGCGTGAGCTTCTACGAACCGGGCAGCTGGGGACCGGCCGAGGCCGCCAAGATCGTCAGCAGCGCCGAGGGCTGGCACGATCCGCAAGCCGAGGCGAGCGAGCCATGTTGAGCGACCACACTCCCGCCACCGCGTCGGTGGTCTTCCTGCTCGATGTCGACAACACCTTGCTCGACAACGACCGCTTCGCCGCCGACCTCGGCGACACGCTGGAACAGGCGTTCGGCGCGACCGAGCGCGAGCGCTACTGGGCGATCTATGCGCAGCTGCGCGACGAGCTGGGCTACGCCGATTACCTCGGCGCGCTGCAGCGCTTCCGCGTCGGCCTGGACAACGAGCCGGCGCTGCTGCAGATGTCGAAATACCTGCTGGAGTATCCGTTCGCCAGCCGGCTGTACCCGCACGCGCTGGACACCGTCGCCCACCTGCGCACGCTGGGCCCGACGGCGATCCTGTCCGACGGCGACGTGGTGTTCCAGCCGCGCAAGATCCAGCACGCCGGGCTGTGGGACGCGCTGCGCGGCGAGGTGCTGATCTATGTGCACAAACAGCAGATGCTGGTGGCGATGCAGCAGCGCTACCCGGCCGCGCACTACGTGATGGTCGACGACAAGCCGCAGATCCTGGCCGACATGAAACAGCGGCTCGGCCAGCGACTGACCACGGTGTTCGTGGAGCAGGGCCACTACGCCGCACAGGCGCCGGAAGACGTGCGCGCGGCAGCGGATATCCGCATCGCTCGCGTCGGCGATCTGCGCGAGCGTAAGCTTGCTGATTTCCTGCCCGACGCGCCCGTCATCAACCTTCCGGCAGACTGAAACAACCCGTCTCGAATGAACTGAAGTCATGGAGCAAGCATGAAAGCGACCCAGCAATTGCACGAACTCGGCCAGAGCCTGTGGCTGGACAACATCACCCGCACCCTGCTCGACGACGGCACGCTGGCGCGCTACATCGCCGAGGACTCGGTCACCGGGCTGACCTCGAACCCGAGCATCTTCGATGCCGCGATCGGCGACGGCGATGCCTACGACGCCGGCGTGCACGCCAAGACGCTGGCCGGTCTGTCCGGCGAAACGCTGTTCACCGAGCTGGCGCTGGAAGACCTGCGTCGCGCGGCCGACCTGTTCCGGCCGATTTTCGACGCCACCGACCGCGTCGATGGCTGGGTCTCGATGGAAGTCTCGCCCTTGCTGGCCGCCGACACCGCCGGCTCGATCGAGGCGGCAAAACAGATCCACAGCCAGGCGCAGCGCGACAACCTGTTCGTGAAGATTCCCGGCACGCCGGAAGGCCTCCCGGCGATCGAGGAAGCGATCTTCCTCGGCATTCCGATCAACGTGACCCTGCTGTTTTCCTGCGCGCAGTACGTGGCCGTCGCCGAGGCGTATATGCGCGGCATCGAGCGTCGCATCGCCGCCGGGCTCGGTTCGCGCGTGGGTTCGGTCGCCTCGCTGTTCATCAGCCGCTGGGACGTGGCCAGCAACCCGCAGCTACCGGTCGAATTGCACAACAAGCTCGGCATCGCGGTGGGCCAGCAAACCTATCGCGCCTATCGCGAACTGCTCGCGTCGGAGCGCTGGAAGAAACTCGAAGCCGCCGGCGCGCATCCGCAGCGCCTGCTGTGGGCCAGCACCGGCGTCAAGGATCCGTCGGCGCCCGACACGATGTACATCAGCGCATTCGCCGCGCCCGACACGATCGACACGATGCCGGAGAAAACCCTGCTCGCATTCGCCGACCACGGTCAGCTGCATGGCGTGATGGCCAGCGACGGCGGTGATGCCGATAGCGTGCTGGCGCAGATCGGCAAGGCTGGCGTCGACACCGATGCGCTGGCACTCAAGCTGCAGATCGACGGTGCCGCGGCCTTCGTCAAATCCTGGAAGCAGCTGCTGCAGCGGATCGCCGACAAGGCGAGCGCACTGGAAGACAAGTCGAAGGGACCCGCTCTGCCATGAGCCAATCGCGACTCACGACCACACCGCAGTGGCAGGCACTCAAGCAGCACTTCGCCATGATCGGTTCGAAGCATCTGCGCGAGCTGTTCGCCGCCGATGCTCAACGCGGCAAGCAGCTTACCGTCGAGGATGTCGGCCTGTACCTGGATTATTCCAAGCAGCGCGTCGACGCCGACACGCTGCGCCTGCTGCGCGAACTGGCCGTGGCCTGCGAGCTGCCGCGGCGGATCGAGGCGATGTTCCGCGGCGACAAGATCAACACGACCGAGAACCGCGCCGTGCTGCATGTGGCATTGCGCGCGCCGGCCACCGAGGAAATCCTGGTCGATGGCCACGACGTAGAGCCGGATGTACATGAAGTGCTGGATCGGATGGCCGCGTTTTCCGAACGCGTGCGCAGCGGCGCGTGGCTGGGCCATACCGGCAAGCGCATCCGCAACGTGATCAGCATCGGCATCGGCGGCTCCGACCTCGGCCCGGTGATGGCGTATGAGGCACTGCGTGACTACAGCCGCCGCGACATGACGTTCCGCTTCGTCTCGAACGTGGACGGCACCGATTTCGCCGAGGCCGTGCGCGACCTCGACGCCGCCGAGACCTTGTTTATCATCTGCTCGAAAACCTTCACCACGCTGGAAACGCTGACCAACGCGCACGCCGCGCGCGCGTGGAGCGTGGCGGCGCTGGGCGACGAGAAGTCCGTCGCCAAACACTTTGTCGCCGTTTCCACCAACGCCGAAGGCGTGGCGAAGTTCGGCATCGACACCGCCAATATGTTCGGTTTCTGGGACTGGGTCGGCGGGCGTTACTCGATGGATTCGTCGATCGGCCTGTCGACCATGCTGGCGATCGGCGCGGACGGTTTCCGCGAGATGCTGGCCGGCTTCCATGCGATGGACGAGCATTTCCGTCGCACGCCGCTGGAAAAAAACCTGCCCGTCTTGATGGGCCTGCTGGCGATCTGGAACAACAACTTCCTCGATGCCGCCACCGTCGCCGTGCTGCCTTACGAGCAATACCTGAAACGCTTCCCCGCCTATCTGCAGCAGCTGACAATGGAGAGCAACGGCAAGCACGTGACGCTCGACGGCAAGGTGGTGAACTACAACACCGGCCCGATTTACTGGGGCGAGCCGGGCACCAACGGCCAGCATTCGTTCTATCAACTGATCCACCAAGGCACGCGCATCGTGCCGTGCGATTTCATCGGTTTCGGTCAGACGCTGAATCCGCTGCCGGCGCAGGGCGGCGGCGATCAGCACGACCTGTTGATGGCGAACCTGATCGCGCAGGGCGAGGCGCTGGCATTCGGCAAGACGGCGGATGAGGTGCGCGCCGAAGGCACGCCCGAGGCGCTGGTGCCGCATCGTACGTTCGAGGGCAATCGGCCCAGCAACACCATCCTCGCGGCGAAGCTGACTCCGCACATCCTCGGCACGCTGATCGCCCTGTACGAACACAGCGTGTTCGTACAGGGCGTGATCTGGGACATCGACTCGTTCGACCAGTGGGGCGTGGAGCTGGGCAAGCAGCTGGCCAAGACCACCATCGCCGAACTGACCGCGAAGGACGAACCGAAACTCGCCCACGACAGTTCGACCAATGCCTTGATCCGCCGCTACCGACAGCTGCGCGATGGCACCATTTCAGGAAAAGCATGAGTCAGATCATCAGTCCACTCGCCGGCAAGCCGGCACCGGCATCGATCCTGGTCGACATCCCGAAGCTGCTCGCGGCGTATGCCGACCTCAAGCCCGATCCGTCGGTGGCCGCGCAGCGCGTGGCGTTCGGCACCTCCGGCCATCGCGGCAGCTCGTTCGAGCGCAGCTTCAACGAGTGGCACATCCTGGCGATCAGCCAGGCAATCTGCGAGTACCGCAAGTCGAAGGGCATCGACGGCCCGCTGTTCATCGGTGCGGATACGCATGCGCTGTCGCAGCCCGCGTTCGAGAATGCGCTGGAAGTGCTGGCCGCGAACGGCGTGCAGACGATGATCTCCACGGGCGGCGAGTTCACTCCCACACCGGCGATCTCGCACGCGATCCTGGTCTACAACAAAGGGCGCACCAGCGGTCTCGCCGACGGCATCGTGATCACGCCATCGCACAACCCGCCCGACAACGGCGGCTTCAAATACAACACGTCGAACGGCGGCCCGGCCGACACCGATATCACCGGCTGGGTGCAGAACCGCGCGAATGCGCTGCTCGAAGGTGGCCTGAAAGATGTGAAGCGGATGCCGTTCGCGCAGGCGCGCCAGGCCGCCACGACGCACGAGCACGACTACCTCAACACGTATGTCGTCGACCTCGCCAACATCATCGACTTCGAGGCGATCCGCAGTGCCGGCGTGCATATGGGCGTCGATCCGCTGGGTGGCGCCGGCGTGCATTACTGGGCGCCGATCGCGGAGCGTTACAAGCTCGACCTCACCGTGGTCAGTGCGGTGGTCGATCCGCAGTTCGCGTTCATGAGCGTGGACTGGGACGGCAAGATCCGCATGGACCCGTCGTCGAAGTACGCGATGCAGCGGCTGATCGGGCTGAAGGACACCTACGACGTCGCGTTCGCCTGCGACACCGACCACGACCGCCACGGCATTGTCACCCGCAGCAACGGGTTGATGGAGCCGAACCATTACCTGTCGGTGCTGATCGATTACCTGTACCAGCACCGGCCGCAGTGGAGCGCGAATGCTGCCGTCGGCAAGACCGTGGTCACCACCGCGCTGATCGACCGCGTGGTGAAGCGGCTCGGGCGCAAGCTGTACGAAGTGCCGGTCGGCTTCAAGTGGTTTTCCGAAGGCCTGTTCGACGGCTCGCTTGGCTTCGGCTGCGAAGAGAGTGCCGGCGCTTCGTTGCTGCGCCACGACGGCTCGGTATGGGCCACCGACAAGGACGGTCTGGTGCCGGCGCTGCTGTCGGCCGAGATCACCGCGCGGCAGGGCAAGGACCCGGGCGAGTTGTTCGCGCAGCTGACCGATGAGCTCGGCAAGCCGTTCGCCGATCGCGTCGAAGCCGCTGCCACGCCCGCGCAGAAAGCCAAGCTCGCGAAACTGTCGCCCGACCAGTTGAAGAGCGACCAGCTCGCCGGCGAGAAGATCACGCAAGTGCTGGACAAGGCGCCGGGCAACGGCGCGGCGATCGGCGGCATCAAGGTCGTCGCGGCCAGTGGCTGGTTCGCCGCACGGCCGTCCGGCACCGAGGCGATCTACAAGGTTTACGCGGAAAGCTTCAAGAGCGAAGACCACCTGCAGAGTCTATTGAAGGAAGCCCAGAGCATCGTCGACGCCGCACTCGCCTGAGTCGCGCATTCATCCACTCCACGTCATCAAAGGCATCATCATGTCCACCGATCTCGACCAGCAATGCATCAACACGCTTCGCTTCCTGTCGGTGGACATGGTGCAGAAGGCCAATAGCGGCCATCCCGGCCTGCCGCTCGGCGCCGCGCCGATGGCGTACACGTTGTGGACGAAACAGCTGAAGCATCACCCGGCGAATCCGCACTGGCCCGACCGTGACCGCTTCGTGCTGTCCGCAGGCCACGGCTCGGCGCTGCTGTACAGCCTGCTGCATGTCACCGGCTACGCGCTGTCGCTGGATGATCTCAAGCAGTTCCGCCAGTGGGGCAGCAAGGCACCGGGACATCCCGAATACGGCCACACGCCCGGCGTCGAAGTGACCACCGGGCCGCTCGGCCAGGGTCTGGCGAATGCGGTCGGCATGGCGATCGGCGAGGCGCACCTGGCCGCGCGCTACAACCGCGACGGTCACCAGGTGATCGACCACCGCACCTGGGCGATCGTCAGCGACGGCGATCTGATGGAAGGCGTCGCCAGCGAAGCGGCTTCGCTCGCAGGACATCTCAAACTCGGCAAGCTGGTCTGCCTGTACGACGACAACTACGTCACCTTGGCCGCCGGCACCGATATCACCTTCTCCGAGGATCGCGCCAAGCGCTTCGAGGCCTATGGCTGGCAGATCATCCACGTGGCCGATGGCAACGACGTCGACGCGATCAGCGCCGCGCTCGACGCCGCCCGCGCCGACACCACGCGACCGTCGCTGATCCTGGTGCGCACGCATATCGGTTTCGGTTCGCCCGAGCAGGACAGTTTCAAGGCACACGGCTCGCCGCTCGGTGTCGAGGATACGAAGAAGACCAAGCAGAAGCTCGGCTGGCCACTCGAACCCGACTTCCTGGAACCGGAGCCGGCGCTGGCACATTTCCGCGAGGCACTCGAACAGGGCGCCAAGGCAGAGGCCGAGTGGAATGGACGTCTGGACGCCTATGCCAAGGCGTACCCCGATCTTGCGAAAGAACTGCAGGGTCGCCTTCGCGGCGAACTGCCGGCCGGCTGGGACGCGGACATTCCGGTGTTCCCTGCCGATGCCAAAGGCATGGCCACCCGCGTCGCCAGCGGCAAGGTGATGAATGCGCTCGCGCCGAAACTGCCCGCGCTGTTTGGCGGCTCGGCGGATCTCGATTCCTCGACGCATACCAATCTGAAGGGACTCGGCGACTTCAACCCGGCCGCCACGCCGGGACAGGACACGCAAGGTTCCGACAGCGCCGGCTGGAGCTACGCCGGTCGCAACCTGCACTTCGGTGTGCGCGAGCACGCCATGGGCGCGATCTGCAACGGACTGGCCGTGCACGGCGGCTTCCTGCCGTACGGCTCGACCTTTCTGATCTTCTCCGACTACATGCGCCCGGCGATCCGCCTCGCCGCGCTGATGGGCGTGCATGTGGTGCACGTGTTCACCCACGACAGCATCGCGCTGGGCGAAGACGGTCCCACCCACCAACCGGTGGAACAACTGGCCAGCCTGCGCGCGATCCCCAACCTCACCGTGATCCGCCCCGCCGATGCGAACGAGACGGCGGTGGCGTGGAAGGTCGCGGCGGCATCGGAGAAACATCCGGTGCTGCTGGCGCTGACCCGGCAGGATCTGCCCACGCTCGACCGCACGCGTTATGCCAGCGCCGACGGTGTGCGCCAGGGCGCGTATGTGCTGAGCGATGCAAAGCACGGCAAGCCGTCACTGATCCTGATCGCCAGCGGTTCCGAAGTCGCCTTGATCCTCGCCGCCGCCGACCAGTTGCAGGCCGATGGCGTCGCGGTGCGCTGCGTGTCGATGCCGAGCTGGGAACTGTTCGACGCGCAACCGCAGGCTTATCGCGACCAGGTGCTGCCACCCAACGTATCGGCGCGCCTCGCGGTGGAACTCGGTGTCTCACAAGGCTGGGAGCGCTACGTGGGCGCAAAAGGCGACATGCTCTGCGTCGACCGTTTCGGTGCTTCCGCGCCAGCCGAGGTGTTGCTGCGCGAATACGGCTTCAGTGTCGACAATGTGGTGCGGCGGGCCAGCGCTTTGCTGGGGGGCTGAGCAGAGCTCCGTAGCGACTGGACTGGCCGCCGACAGGGCCTGCTCCCGACAGAAAGCGTTTTGGCAGCATATATGTCCATGACATATATCTGAACTAATCAGTATGCTATTGTGCCGACCGGCTCCACCCTGCCAGGCCATTCCCTTGTCCAGTCACCTGTCTGACCTGAAGCCCATCGTGCTGACCGGCAGCGCCCGCGCGCTTGCCCTGCTCATCGGGCTGTCCCTCGCCGGCTGTGCCGTCGGCCCCGACTACCACCGCCCGGACGCTCCGCCGGTGGATCGTTACACCGCACAGCCATTGCCTTCCGCCACGGTGTCGAGCAAGGGCGCCGATGGCGATGCACAGCGCTTCATGCAAGGTCGTGACGTGCCCACACGCTGGTGGACCACGTTCGGCAATGCCGAACTGACCCGCCGGGTGAACATGGCACTCAGCCACAGCCCGTCGATTGCCTCGGCCCAGGCCGCACTTCGGCAGGCGCAGGAAAGCGCCAACGCGACCCGTGGTGGCCTGTTTCCGTCGCTGGACGCCTCAGCCGGCGGCACCCGCGAGAAGCAATCAGCGGCGCAGTCGGGGATTCCCGGCGGGCTCGGCCCGTTTACCGTCTACAACGCGTCAGTCAGCGTGGGCTATACGCTGGATCTGTTCGGCGGTGTACGCCGCGGCATCGAGGCACAGCTGGCGCAGGCCGACTATCAGCGCGCCCAGCTCGACACGACTTATCTGACTCTCGCCGCCAACGTGGTCACCGCCTCACTGCAGGAGGCCTCGCTGCGCGAGCAGTTGCACGCGACCGAACAGATTCTCGACACCCAGCGCAAGAGTCTGAAGATCGCCCAGCAACAGCAGCAAATCGGCTCGAAATCGCTGTCCGATACGCTGGCCGTGCGCACGCAGTTGGCCGCTACCGAAGCCACCTTGCCACCGCTGCGCGCGCAGCTCGCCGCGACCCGCAACCAACTGGCGACCTACCTGGGCACCACCCCGGCGCAACTGGAGTTGTCGCCGCTGACGCTGGATGCGATCAGCCTGCCGCAGGACATTCCGGTGAGCCTGCCTTCAGGCCTGGTCGAACAGCGCCCGGATATCCGCGCGGCCTCGGCGCAACTGCATGCGGCCTCGGCCGGAGTGGGCGTGGCCACCGCGGCGATGCTGCCGCAGATCACCCTGTCCGGCAGTGCCGGCTCGCAGGCGCTGCGCGCCGGCGATCTGTTTTCCGCCGGCACCGACGCCTGGTCGCTGGGCCTGGGCCTGACCCAGCCGCTGTTCCATGGTGGCGAGCTGCTGCACAAGAAGCGTGCCGCCCAGGCCGGCCTGGACAAGGCCGTGGCGGACTGGCAACAGACCGTGCTGGTGGCCTTCCAGAATGTCGCCGACTCGTTGCAGGCGCTCGAATACGACGCTCAAGGGCTGGCCGCGCAAGCCATCGCCGAAAGCGCGGCAGCGCAGCAACTGGAGTTGACCCGCCAGCAATATCAGATGGGTGCGACCGGCTATATCAACCTGCTCGATGCCCAGCGCAGTTACCAGCAGGCGCTTATCGCTCTGATCCAGGCACGCGCCGCACGACTTGGCGATACCGCCGCCCTGTACGCCGCACTCGGTGGCGGCTGGCGCAGTGACGCCGACATGAACGTCGCCAAGCAGAATCCGTAGCTCCTATCAGGAATGCGGGCAGGATGCCCGCTTTTTGATCTTCGCGATCATGGACGATCGCAAAAACAGCCTCGCGGACAGGATGTCCGCTTTTAGACTTTCGCGATCGTGGATGATCGCAATAACCCAAGGAGTTCGCGCATGACCACGCGCGTCGAGAAGAAACCCAGCACCACCAAGCGCATGCTCTGGATGATTCTCGGGGTGGTGCTGCTGATCGCGCTTATCGTCGGCATCAAGGCGCTGCTGATAGTGCGGATGATCCACGGCATGCCGAAGCCGGCGCCGTTCACGGTGAGCACCACCACCGCCAGCGAACAACCGTGGCAGCCGTCGCTGAGTGCCGTCGGCACACTGCGCGCGGCCAGGGGCGCGGATCTGGCGATGGATGTGGCCGGCCTGGTCACCGGAGTCAACCTGACCTCCGGGCAGGACGTGAAGCAGGGCCAGGTGCTGGTGCAGCTGCGCGACGGCGACGACGTGGCCCAGCTGCAACAGCTGGAGGCCGCAGCGCAGCTGTCCCAGCTCACCTTCGAGCGAGCGCGCAAGCAGCTCGCGGTGCAGGCGATCAGCAAGGCCGATTACGACACCGCCGCCGCCGATCTCAAGGCGAAGCAGGCCGCCGTGGCGCAGCAGCAAGTGGTGGTCGCCAAGAAGCAGCTGCGCGCGCCGTTTGCCGGCCGCGCCGGCATCATCACCGTCAGCCCCGGCGCCTACCTCAGCGCCGGCACCACGATCGTGACGGTGCAGCAGCTCGATCCGCTGTTCGTCGATTTCTACGTGCCGCAAAGCGAACTGGGTCGCCTGCAGGTGGGCCAGGTCGTGAACATGAAGCTGGATGCCTACGCCGGCCGCAGTTTCAGCGGCAAGCTCAACGCGATCAACCCCAAGGTCGATCCCGGCACGCGCAACGTGCAGGTCGAGGCGACCGTGCCCAACCACGACAAGGCGCTCACCCCCGGCATGTTCGCCAAGGTCAGCGTCGATGCCGGCAGCCAGCAACGCCAGCTGACCCTGCCGCAGGCGGCGATCGTCTACAACCCGTACGGCGACACCGTGTACGTGGTGCAGCCGTCCAAGGGCAAGGACGACAAGGGCCAGCCGCTGCCGTCCACGGTGAAACAGACCTTTGTCACGGTAGGCGACACCCGCGGCGACCAGGTGGCGATCGTCAAGGGTATCGAAGCCGGTACCGTGGTCGTGACCAGTGGCCAGATCAAGCTGAAGAACGACGCGCCGATCGCGATCGACAACAGCGTGCAGCCGGCTGACAGCGCTCATCCCGCGCCGCAGGAAAACTGAGCAAACGCCATGAAATTCACCGACCTGTTCGTCAACAAGCCGGTGCTGGCGATCGTCGTCAGCCTGCTGATCCTGGTGCTGGGCGTGAAGGCTGTCAGCAGCCTGACCGTGCGCCAGTACCCGAAGACCGAGAACGCCACGGTCACCGTCAGCACCGCGTACTACGGTGCCGATGCGCAAACCATGGCCGGCTTCGTTACCCAGCCGCTGGAGCAGGCGATCTCGCAGGCGCAGGGCATCGATTACCTGTCCTCCAGCAGTGTGCAGGGTGTGTCGTCCATCACCGCGACCTTGCGTCTGAACTACGACGCCAACCGCGCGCTGACCGAGATCACCACCCAGGTCAATTCGGTGAAGAACCAGCTGCCGCCGCAGGCGCAGCAGCCGGTGCTGAACGTGCAGACCGGCGAGACGGTCGACGCGATGTACATGGGCTTCTACAGCGATGTGCTGCCGACCAACAACATCACCGACTACCTCGCGCGCGTGGTCAAGCCCAAGCTCGATTCGATCGATGGCGTGCAGACCGCCGAGCTGCTCGGCGCACGCCAGTTCGCGCTGCGTGCCTGGCTCGACCCGGCCAAGATGGCGGCACATGGCATCACCGCCAGCGATGTGAACACGGCACTGGGCTCCAACAACTATCTGGCCGCGGTCGGCTCCAGCAAGGGCCAGGCGGTGACGGTCGATCTGACCGCCGACAGCGCGCTGCACTCGGTCGATGAGTTCAAGCAGCTGGCGATCAAGCAGGTCAACGGCGCAATCGTGCGTCTGCAGGACGTGGCCACGGTCTCGTTGGGCTCGGAAAGCTACGACTTCAACGTGGCCTTCAGCGGCAAGCGCTCGGTGTTCATCGGCATCAAGGTCGCGCCCGACGCCAACGTGCTGGACGTGGCCAAGCGCGTGCGCGAGGCGTTCCCGGACATCCAGAGCCAGTTGCCCAGCGGACTGACCGGGGAGATCGTCTACGACGGCACCAAGTTCGTGAACAGCTCGATCAACGAGGTGGTCAAGACGCTGGCCGAGGCGCTGCTGATCGTCACCCTGGTGATCTTCCTGTTCCTCGGCAGCCTGCGTGCGGTGATCATCCCGGTGATCGCGATGCCGCTGTCGCTTATCGGCACCTTCTTCGTGATGCTGGCGCTGGGCTACTCGATCAACCTGCTGACCCTGCTGGCGCTGGTGCTGGCGATCGGCCTGGTGGTGGACGACGCGATCATCGTGGTCGAGAACGTCGACCGGCACATGAAGGAGGAGGGCAAGACGCCATTGCAGGCTGCGTTGCTCGCCGCGCGCGAGCTGGGTGGACCGATTCTGGCGATGACCGTGGTGCTGATCGCGGTGTATGTGCCGATCGGTTTCCAGAAGGGACTGACCGGTGCGCTGTTCAGCGAATTCGCCTTCACCCTCGCCGGTGCGGTGACAGTGTCGGCGGTGGTGGCGCTGACCCTGTCGCCGATGATGTGCTCCCGGTTCTTCCGCAACGAGCAGGAGAATGGCCGCTTCGTGCAGTTCATCGACCGCCAGTTCGAACGCGTGCACCAGGGTTATCAGCGCGTGCTGCACAACACCTTGTCGACCTGGTCGGTGATCGTGGTGATGAGTGCGTTGCTGTTGCTGGCCACCATCGCGCTGGGCATGACCTCGAAATCGGAACTGGCGCCGGAAGAAGACCAGGGCATCGTGGTCGGTCAGGTCGTGGGGTCGCCGAACACGACGGCGCAGCAGATGAATGTCTATGCGACGCAGATGTTCGATCTGTCCAAGCAGGTGCCGGAATACGAGCAGATGTTCCAGCTGACCGGCGTGCCCACCATCAACCAGGGCATCGGCGGCGTGCTGTTCAAGCCATGGGACCAGCGTCACCGCAGCGCGCACGAACTGCAGCAAGTCTTGCAGGACAAGTGGAACGGCATCGCCGGCGGCCGCGTGGCGGCGTTCCAGTTCCCGCCGTTGCCGGGCGCGTCGGGCCTGCCGATCCAGGTGGTGATCACCACCACCGAGCCGTTCGAGAACCTCAACGATGTCGCTACCCAGGTACTGCAGAAGGCGCAGGCCAGCGGCAAGTTCTACTTCGTCGACTCCGACCTCAAGGTCGACAAGCCGCAGAGTACGGTCAGCCTCGACCGCGACATGATCACCACGCTGGGGCTGACCCAGCAGGATGTCGGTGCCGCACTCGGCTCGGCCTTGGGCGGTGGCTACGTCAATTACTTCTCGATCTCCGGCCGCTCGTACAAGGTGATCCCGCAGGTCTTGCAGGTCGACCGGCTCAATCCGAACCAGGTGCTGGACTACTACATCCGTGTGCCGGACGGCTCGGTGATCCCGGCATCGACCGTGGCGAAGATCACCAAGCAGGTGGTGCCGCAGTCGCTGAACCGTTTCCAGCAGTTGAACTCGGCCACGATCTCCGGCGTCAGCGGGCTGTCGCAAGGCGATGCACTGACCTACCTGCGTGATCTGGTGAAGGAGGTCGCGCCGACCGGTTACAACGTGGACTACGCCGGCCAGTCACGCCAGTTCACCCAGGAGTCCGGCGGTTTCGGCGCGACCTTGTTGTTTGCCGTGATCATCGTGTTCCTGGCCCTGGCCGCGCAGTTCAACAGCCTGCGCGATCCCATCGTGATCCTGGTCTCGGTGCCGCTGGCGCTGTTCGGCGCGCTGATCTTCGTCAACCTGTTCACCAGCCTCAACATCTACACCGAGGTGGGCCTGGTGACCTTGATGGGCCTGATCAGCAAGCACGGCATCCTGATCGTGCAGTTCGCCAATCAGTCGCAACTGGACGGCATGTCCAAACGCGAGGCGATCGAACACGCCGCGGCGGTACGCCTGCGGCCGATCCTGATGACTACCGCGGCGATGGTGCTGGGCGTGCTGCCGCTGGTGATCGCTTCCGGTGCGGGCGCGGCTGGCCGCTTCAACATGGGCCTGGTGATCTCCACCGGCTTGGCCATCGGCACCGTGTTCACCCTGTTCGTGGTGCCGGCGTTCTACCTGCTGCTGGCTGCCGATCATCACGGAGGTCAGCCGTCGGACGATCAGCGGCTGGCGGCAGAGGAGCCGACCTTGCAGGCCTGAAAGTGACAGCCTCGCCCAGGCGTCGATAGCACTCAGGCATCCCGGGAAAAGGCGCGGTCAACCGCGCCTTTTTCTTTGAATTCCAATCGCGTGGCGCTGCCGGATGCCGGGGTCTGCAGCCGCCTTGCTTGCGAGCAGCTCTGCGCAGGAACTGAAAACGAACGGGCCAGCCCCCTGACGGAGGCTGGCCCGGCGATTCGAACTGGGGTATCAGGCTTGCGGAGTAGCGTCAGCGTCGCTCGGCTCGCCTTCACCTTCTTTTTTCTCGACGAGCGACTCGAGCGCACCGGTACCCTTGAAACCGGCAACAGCGGCGAGGCCTTTCGTCAACAGGCCCGCATTCGGATCGAGCTTTTCGGCACCTTCAACGGCAGCAATCGCACCTGCCACTTCACCCAGAGTATCCAGAATTCCCATAACGGCCACCTCGCTGCTTGAGAGGAATGCAGCATGCAAGGAAATCCATTACAGCAAGGTGAATGCGGCCGCAGGAACTTCGCTATTCATGTCGCAAGAATGCATGCCTTCCGCCGACCAGACCGCGCGAAATCCGCCTTGCCGGATACACCACGCGCCATACCGCTCCATCTGCTTGTTGGACGCACAACCCTGCGCGGATACGCCACTGCACCGCGGCGCGGAAACTACGCGACAATGCGCGCTTGCCGAATGCCGCGGAGTTCCGATGAATCCTTCCACCCTGCGTATCGCCACCCGCAAGAGCGCGCTCGCGCTGTGGCAGGCCGAGCACGTCGCCGCGCTGCTGCGCGCGACGCATCCGGGGCTGACGGTGGAGCTGGTACCGATGAGCACGCGCGGCGACGAGATTCTCGACCAGCCGCTGGCGACGATCGGCGGCAAGGGTCTGTTTTTGAAGGAGCTCGAGGTGGCGATGCTGGAAGGTCGCGCCGATCTGGCCGTGCATTCGCTGAAGGATGTGCCGTCGCAGCTGGAGCCGGGTTTCGTGTTGCCGGCGATCCTGCCGCGCGCCGATGCGGCCGATGCCTTCGTCAGCAATGACTACGCGGATCTCGCCGCGTTGCCGCACGGCGCACAGGTCGGCACCTCGTCGCTGCGCCGGCAGGCGCAGTTGCGCGCGTTGCGGCCGGACCTGGTCTTGCTCGACCTGCGCGGCAATGTCGGCACCCGGCTGGGCAAACTCGATGCCGGCGATTACGAAGCGATCGTGCTGGCCTGTGCCGGACTGGAACGGCTCGGTCTGGCTTCACGCATCCGCTCGCGGCTGGCCGCGCCGGACTGGCTGCCGGCACCGGGCCAGGCGGCGATCGCGATCGAGGCACGCGACGACCATGCCAGCGTGCTGAGCCTGCTGGCCGCACTCGATGATGCCGATACGCGGCTCACCATCAGCGCCGAGCGCGCGATGAACCAGGCACTCGGCGGCAGCTGCACGGTGCCGGTCGGCGCCTGGTGCATGCTGGGCGAACATGGCCTGCATCTGTGCGGCATGGTCGGCGATTCGGCCAGCGGTCGGCTGTTGCACGCGGAAGCCAGCGGACCGAGCGATCAGGCGGTGGCACTGGGTCACCAGGTCGCAGCGGACCTGCTCGCACAGGGTGCCAGCGAGCTGCTCGGCCTCTAACGCAACGCGGCCCTCCCGCTCGCGCGGAAGGGCCGCCATTGCCACGTTGCGCAAACCGCTGCTTAGAAGCTGTAGACCAGGTTGGTCGTGGTCAGCGTATCCGTCTTCTTGACGCCCACCAGCACGTCGCTGTTGTGACGCACCTGGAAGCCGACTTTCAGCGCTAGCTTCTTGGTCATGCTGACTGCCAGACCGGCGTCGTTCTGCAGATAGGTGTTCTTCGAGCCCGCTTCCATCAGGAACGTGTTCTCGAACGCGGTGTTGGCGCTGATCTTGAACTTGTAGTCGACCAAGCCACGAGCCACGACTTCGCCCTGCGTCATCTGCCGCTGCGGCACCATCACGGTGCCGACCAGCACATCCACGTCGGCCGGGCGGTAGCGCTTGTAACCCGGACCGATTTCGAACGACAGCTCGTTGCGATCGTCCTTCAGGGCGATGTAACCGTAACCGAGCGAAACGACGCCCTGCCACAGGTTGGCGCCGAAGTCGTCGTGCTCGTAACGGGCGGCACCGACGATGTAACTGCGCGGATCGAGCTTGTAGCCAACCGAGGCACCACCGTCATAGCGGTTCGCGGTGGTGTTGAACTCGTCGATGGTGTTGCCGGCCGAATCGACCACCTTCTGCTGACTCTTGGCGCGCAGCATGTCGACGTAGAAGTTGTTCTTCCACTGCTCGTTTTCCTGGTTCAGGCCGAGCTTGGCATTGATGTTCTGCGAACGCGTGTTGCCGGTGGCCGAGGCAAAGCCGAACTCGCCCGAACCGGTCCAGCCACCATTGTTGGCAGCCGCGCTGGGGTCGGTCGAGGCATCCTGGGCCTGCGCGGCGAAGCTCGCGAAAGCGGCCAGCAGCAGGCCGGCGATCAAGGTCTTTTTCATCGGGACAGTCCGTTTGTTAAGTAATAGTGATGCGCTACCTTAACGGCACGGCTTGAACTCGCAATGAACAGAGACCGTCAACCCGCCGGGCCACGCAGCAGCAGCGATTCATACAAGTAACGCTCCAGCCACTTGCCCAACAGGCAACTGGGTACAGCCACTGCCGCCGCAGCCAGATCGACCCCATCCTGCCTTGCCAGCAACAGGGCGATGCATGGAAATACAAAGGTAAACAGTGCCGCGACAAAGCGCGCCGGCTGCAACGCATGTTCGAGGCTTGCGTTGCCGTGTGCACCCAGCTTGGCCAGCGCCTGCCAGGCCTGACCCTCCAGCAGACCCAGCAGCAAGGCCAGCGTCAGCAGCAGCAGGATCCACGGGGACAGGCCGCGTGGAGCCACCAGCTCACCTTCGGCCAGCGTGCACAGCCAGAGCCACAGTCCTCCGGCGTAGCCGGCGAAGACCAGCCGGCTGAGTGGTAACGATGCCGAGGCGCGCTGCGAGGCCGGCGACAGCTGCCGTCGAAAGCGATACCCGGTGTAGGCCAAGCTGGCCAGGCTGCACAACGCCAACACCGCACCGGCCAACCGGGTTGCCCAAAAGATGTTGTCGCCGCGTGCCAGCCCGGCCACGGCCAACATCGGCAGAAACGTCGCCAGCGCCAGCAGCGCCGCCCCGGTCGGGCGGCTGTCCCGCCGCGGATGCCAGCCATACCAGCCCGATGCTCCGCGCCATGGCAGGCAAGCCACCAGCAGGCCGATACTCACCAGCACGGTGCCGACGCACAGCGGCAGCAAGGTGCCGCTGCGGCCAGCCGGGTACAACCCAAGCACCAGCGCCAGCCCCAGCCAGGTCCACAAGCCGTAGCCACTGGCCGCCAATATCCGCCACAACGGCGCCACCGACTCTGCGCGCCAATATGCCGGCGGCTTGTCCGCATCATTGGCGGGCTTGGCAGTATTCGGCAAATCACGGACAGGCTGCATGGATGAACCGGTTGAAGGCAGAGAATTCAGCACAGGCGATCGCGTCACAGCCATCCGGATGGCGGGCGGGCTTGCGAGTACTGCAGCACGCACCCATGCTACAACGCTGCACCCACGCATGCCCTGATGAAGTGCCATGGATCGCTACGAACGCATATTGACCCTGCACCGATTGCTGAAGTCGGCGCACTACCCGATTCCGTTGTCGCGCCTGCTCGGTGAACTGGAGTGCTCGCGCGCCACGCTGTATCGCGACGTGGCCTTTCTGCGCGATGCGCTGGGCGCACCGATCGAGAGTGCCGGCGTCGATCAGGCCGCCTTCCGCTACGAGGTCGGCGAGGGCGAGAAGTTCGAGCTGCCGGGGCTGTGGTTGACCTCGGACGAACTGGCCGCGCTGCTGGCCCTGAACGAACTGATCAGCCGTTCCGGCCCCGGCGTGCTGGCCGGCGCGCTGGCTCCATTCAAGGCGCGCATCGAAGGCCTGTTGTCCGACCAGGGCAGCGGCAAGGCGTTGCCGATCGAACGGATCCGGGTGATCCCCTGGGGCGAGCGCAAGCTGGACCAGCAGGTGTTCCGCATCGTCGCCGGCGCCGTGCTGGAGCGGAAACAGTTGCGCTTCCGCTATCGCGCGCGCACCACCAACGCGGACAGCCGCCGCACGGTGTCGCCGCAGCGACTGACACATTACCGCGACAACTGGTACCTCGACGTCTGGGATCACGACCGCGAGGCGTTGCGCAGCTTTGCGGTCGATCGCATCGTCGAGGCGCAGTCACTGGATGCGGCCGCCACCGATGTGGGCGAGGCCGATCTCAACGACCTGCTCGCCTCCAGCTACGGCATCTTCGCCGGCAAGCCGAAGGCATGGGCGACCATCCGCTTCTCGCCGCACGCCGCACGCTGGGTCGCCGACGAACACTGGCACTCGCAGCAGAAGGGCGAATGGCTGCCCGACGGCCGCTACGAACTGAAAGTGCCCTACTCCAATTCGAAGGAGCTGCTGATGGACGTGCTCAAGTACGGCCCGGATGCGGAAGTGGTGGCACCGCTGCCATTGCGCGAGGAGATGAAGATCCTGCTGCAACTGGCGCTGTCGGGCTACGCCCGACAATAAAACCGATGGGCGGGAATACCGGGCAATCCTCGTGTATTCAAATGCACGAAGATGCGAACCCGCACGGCACGATCGCCTCCTCTCCCCTTGCGGGAGAGGATTGTGACCGAAGGAAATCCCCTTGCGGGAAGGAGAGGGCCCGGTGCTCGCGACATAAGTGATCGAAGACGCGCAGAAGTCCTTTCAAGCAAACGCGCTTCCTAGCCGGCCGCCAGCGCGGCGTGTCCCCCTCTCCCCAACCCTCTCCCGCAAGGGGAGAGAGAGCAAACGCAAAAGGCGCTTTGCTTTATTGAAGCGGGTGGAACGGCCAGAACAGCGGGATCAGCCACATCGACAGCGCGCAGAAGATCAGGATCAGCGGAATGCCCACCTTCATGAAATCGGTGAAACGGTAACCACCGGCGTAATAGACCATGGTGTTGGTGGGATAGCCCACCGGCGTGGCGAACGAGGTGGCGGCGGCGAACGCAACGGCCACCACGAACGGTCGCGGATCCACGTTCATCGCATGCGCGACCGAGGCGGCGATGCCGACCATCAGCACCACCGACGGATTGTGTCCCATCAGTTCGGTGAGCAGCGCGGTCAGCAGATACACCATCAGCAACGCCGCCAGCGGGCCATGGTTGCCGACCACGCCCAGCCCCATCTGCACCAGCGTCTGCGATAAACCACTCTTCTCTATCGCGATACCCAGCGGCAGAATCGCACCGAGCAGGATGATGATCTTCCAGTCGATGCCTTCGTAGACGTCTTTACGGCCAAAGCATCCGGTCAGCGCCATCGCGGTGGCGCCACAGATCGCCGCGATCGGGATCGGCAGCCAGTGCAGGCCGGAACCGATCACCACCGCGGCCATGATCGCGACGGCGTACCACGCCTTGCGCGGCGTGCGATGGGCTTCCTCGCGCTCGCTCAGCACGATGAATGCCTCGTCGTTGCGCAGGTTGGACATCGCCTCCTCGTCCACCAGCACCAGCAACACGTCGCCTACCGCGAGGCTGACGTCGCTGAGCTTGTCGCGCAGTAGCTGGCCGCGGCGGTGAATCGCCAGCGCCACCGCGTCGTAGCGCCAACGCAGGCCGGTTTCATCCAGCCGGCGACCTTCAATCGGACTGGCGGGCGCGACCATCAGCTCGACCATCACGCGCAGGTGATTGGTGTCCTGCACATAGCGGCTGTCCGGCGCACTGCGCAGTCCGGCGCGGCGCCGGAAATCCTCGATCTTTTCCCAGTCGCCACGTACCAGCAACACATCGCCGACGGCGATCTCCTGACTGCGCGGCGACCACATGCGCTTCTCGCCGCGCAGAAGCTCCAGCGGATAGACACCGAACTGCTCGCCAAGCCGGGCATCGGTGATGCTGCTGCCCAGCAGCGACGACTGCCCGGTCACTTCGAGTTCGGTCACGTATTTGCCGATCTCCTCCTGCTCGGGCATCTCGGCGTTCACCTGGCGCGGCAGCAGCCAGCGGCCGACCAGCATCAGGTAGACGATGCCGACCACCGCCAGCACCACACCCATGCGGGTGAATTCGAACACGCCGAAGGCAGCCATGCCGTGCTCTTGCGCCAGACTGTCCGCCAGCAGGTTCGAGGACGTGCCGATCAGCGTGCACACGCCACCCATCTGCGCGGCGTAGGCCATCGGCATCAGCACGCGCGCCGGCGAGGTGTGCGTGCGCTGGCATACACGCAACGCCAGCGGCAGAAAGGTGGCGACCAGCGCGATGTTCTTGATGAAGGCGCCCAGCGGCGCGATCGCCAGCATCAGGGCCAGGGTCAGCAGCCACGGCCGCTTGATCCGCATCAGCAGCCGGGTCAGTGGCTCCAGCGCCCCGGAGCGTTCGATGCCCAGGCTCAGCGCAAACATCGCCGCCACCGTCACCGTGGCTTCATTGCTGAATCCGCTCAGCGCCTCGACCGGGCTGACGATGCCCAGGATCACCAGCGCCGCCAACACCAGCAACGCCACCAGATCGATGCGCAACTTCTCGCTGGCGAACAGGCCCATCGCCAGCACGATCACGGCCACCGTGGCCCACGCCTGCCAGCTCATGCGCCAGCTCCACGACGAAACGGCGATCGGAACGGGGTTCGGTCAACGGATGGCATGCGTGATTCCAGGACTTGTTGCCACTGCGGCTTGGCTTCATCCTAACCAGCCGGCGCAGACTTGGCTCGATATTCAACGTGATTCATGCTTTCTGCACTACAGCGCCTCGACGCAGGAGACCGCATGATCACGACAAAGCATGCCATCCGTGATTGAAGGTCAGCCATGAAAGTCCACGATACTTCCGCCGCGCCAATCGTGCCGGAGCCATCCGCCGGAGCGCGCAAACCGACCGTGGCGCTGGCGCTCGGTGCCGGTGGCGCGAAAGGGCTGGCGCATATCGGTGCGATCGAGGAGATCGTGGCGCAAGGCTTCGAGATCACCGCCATCGCCGGTACCTCGATGGGCGCGCTGATCGGTGGCGTGTACGCGATGGGCAAGCTCGACGTGTATCGCGACTGGGTCTGCACGCTGGCCAAGCTCGACGTGTTCAAGCTGCTCGACTGGACGTTTTCCGGCGGCGGCCTGATCAAGGGCGAGAAGATCATCGGCACCATGCGCGAGTTGATCGGCGACGTTTGCATCGAGGAGTTGCCGCTCGCTTTCACCGCGGTCGCCACCGACCTCGACCGCGAACGCGAGGTGTGGCTGACCCGCGGCTCGTTGTTCGACGCGATCCGTGCCTCGATCGCGATCCCCACCGTGTTCCGGCCACATCATCTTGACGGGCGTCGGCTGGTCGACGGCGCGCTGCTGAATCCGGTGCCGGTGACGCCGCTGATCCGCGATCCGGCCGATTATCTGTTTGCCGTCAGCATGGACGGCCCGGCGCAGATGGCACCCGTCGCGATCGAGGAGATTGACCCGGCCGACGAGGGCAGCTTTCGTCACCGCGTCGGCGAATTCTTCGGCCGGATCCTGCCACACAGCGAAGGCAAACCGCGCGAGCCCGGCGCGCTGGACCTGCTCTACCAGTCGATGGATCTGATGCAGGCCAATCTCTCGCGACTGCGATTGGCGGCGTACGAGCCGGATCTGCTGATTCAGTTGCCGCGCAACATGTCGACCGCCTATGAGTTCTATCGCGCCCGTGAACTGATCGAACACGGCCGTGAACAGGCTCGCGAAGCGCTGGCCGGCTGGTCGAAATCCGCCACGCCGCTGCGCCCGTCCTGAGTCGATACGGCCTCAACGCGGGCCGTGCATATGCAACCAGTTCTCCAGGTACGCCTTCAACGCTACCGCGTTGTTGTGCTCTTCGTCGCGCGCGCCATACAGCAGGGTGACCACATGTCGCGCCGCCCGCTCGGCCAGCGGACGCCAGTGCTCCGCGGCGGCATCCAGCTCGGTGGCATAACGATGACGGAACCCGTCCCAGCGCGCCGGCTCGTGCGCAAACCACTGACGCAATGCGGTCGACGGCGCCAGTTCCTTCGCCCACTGATCCAGTGACACCGCGTCCTTCCTCAGTCCACGCGGCCATAGCCGATCGATCAGCACGCGATAACCATCGGCTTTCGCGGCCGGCTCGTAGACACGTTTGACGGCGATGCTCATGAGCGGTCTCCCGAACGGGAAGATCGCCAGCATACGACTACCGGATCAGTACGACATGACGTAGATCAGCGTTCTCTCGATTCAGAGCTCGTCGACCTTGGTCACCTTGCCACGGCGCATCAGCCACGCCACGCCGCGCAGATCGGCCAGACCGACCCACAGCCGGTCCAGCATGCCGTACTTGGACACGCCGGCGGTGCGCGGGCGATGGCCGACCGGCACGCTCTGGCTCTGGAAGCCGGCGCGCTTGACCAGTGCCGGCAGGTAGCGGTGCATGTGGTCGAAGTAGGGCAGGCGCAGGAACACTTCGCGATCGAACAGCTTCAGGCCGCAACCGGTATCCGGCGTGGCGTCCCGCAGCATGCGCGAACGCACCGCGTTGGCGATCTTCGAGGAGATCCGCTTGTTGAAGCTGTCGCGACGGGTGGTGCGCCAGCCGGCGAACAGCCGCGTCTCGGCGACCGCCGCATCGCGCGCAGCCAACAGCTTCGGAATATCTGCAGGATCGTTCTGGCCGTCGCCATCGAGCGTGGCAATCCACGGCGACGTCGCTTCGCGTACGCCGTTCCACACCGCGGTGCTCTGTCCGCTGCGGGTGACGTGATGCAGCACGCGCAGTTCCGGATGACTGGATTTCTGCGCGGCCAGCACGGCACGGCTGTCGTCGCTGGAATCGTCATCGATGTAGATGACTTCGTAATCGACCTTGCCACGCAGCGCGGTGGCGATTTCGGCGAGCAGCGGCGGGATATTGTCGCGCTCGTTGAAGACGGGGACGACGACGGAAAGTTGCGGCATGGGGGAAGCCTTTCAGCAGGGGCAACGGCTGCACTCGACGCAGCAGGTGCGCAGTTTAATGCCAAAGCGCATGCTGCTCCTCCCCCTGCACGCAGGGGGAGGTTGGGAGGGGGTAAGGCTTTTGACTTGAAAGGCGCAGATCAAGAGCACCCCTCCCCAACCCTCCCCTGCCTTGCAGGGGAGGGAGAATAAGCATCAGCGGATCTTGCCGAGAATCCCGTCCAGCTCGTCGTTGCTGTGGTAATGGATCACCAGCTTGCCGCGGCCACCACGGCCCTGCGCCAGTTCGACCCGGGTGGCGAAGCGTTCGCTGAGCTGGCGTTCCAGATCGGCGACGTTGGCGTCGCGCGGTGACGCGCTCTTCGCCTTGCCCTTCGGCTCCTGCTGTGCGCGCCGGGCGGCATCTTCCAGCTCGCGCACGCTCCAGCCGTGGCGTGCCGCTTCCAGCGCCAGCCTTTCGGCATCGTGCTCGGGCAGGGTCAGCAGGCAGCGCGCGTGACCCATTTCCAGCTTGCCGTCGTCGAGCAGCCGCTTGATCGATTCCGGCATCTCGGTCAGCCGCAGCATGTTCGACACGGATGCACGCGAGCGGCCGACCGCGTCGGCGGCCTGCTGGTGGGTGAGGTCGAAGTCGTCGATCAAACGCTTCAGCGCATCGGCTTCTTCCAGCGGAGTGAGGTCCTGGCGCTGAATGTTCTCGATCAGTGCCATCGCCGGCACGGCTTCTTCGGATACTTTCTTGATCAGCGCCGGAATCTCGCCCAACTGGGCACGCTGCGCGGCGCGCCAGCGACGTTCACCGGCGATCAGCTCGTAGCTGTTCTTGCCGAGTTCGCGCACCACCACCGGCTGGATCACACCTTGCGCCTTGATCGACGCGGCCAGTTCGTCCAGCGCCTCATCGTTCCAGTGCCGGCGCGGCTGGTATTTGCCGGGCTGGATCTGCTGGATCGGCAGCATGCGCAACTCGCCTTCCTGCGCCAGCACGGACGGCGCAGCCTCGCCGTCGCCGCCAAGCAGGGCATCGAGCCCGCGTCCCAATCCACGTTTCTTCGCAGCAGCCATGCTTTATTCCTGATGGTTGGCGGCCGGCGCCTTGAGCGTCGGGCCGCTGTCGCCGTGCGCGGATGCGGCCGCCGGCGGTTCAATGTTGTCGACCGGATCGACGTGGTCGGTGCGCGTCAGCGCGCGTTCGCGCCGGATGATTTCGCCGGCCAGGCCGATATAGGCGATCGCGCCGCGCGAACTGCGGTCGTACAGATGGATCGGCTGGCCGTGGCTGGGCGCTTCGGCCAGACGCACGTTGCGCGGGATGATCGAGCGCAGCACCTTGTCGCCGAAATGCTGGGTGAGCTGGGCGGAAACCTCGTTGCCGAGGTTGTTGCGCACGTCGTACATGGTGCGCAGCAGGCCCTCGATCTCCAGTGTCGGATTCAGCCGGTGACGTACCGCCTTGACCGTGTCGAGCAGGCTGGACAGGCCTTCCAGCGCGAAGTATTCGCATTGCACCGGAATCAGCACGCCATCGGCGGCGGTCAGCGCATTCAGGGTGAGCAGGTTCAGCGACGGCGGGCAGTCGATCAGGATGGTGTGATAGTTCGCCGAGACCTTCGCCAACAGCTCCTTCAGCCGATGCTCGCGCGCCAGCGCGTCCATCAGCTTCAGCTCGGCGGCGGTGAGGTCGCCGTTGCCCGGCAGCAGGTCGTAATGCGCATCGGTCGGCACGATCGCCGCGCTGATCTCCACTTCCTCCAGCAGCACCTCGCAGCCACTGGCCTTGATCTCGCGCTTGTTGATGCCCGAGGCCATCGTCGCGTTGCCCTGCGGATCGAAGTCGACCAGCAATACCTTGCGCTTCGCGGCAGCCAGCGCAGCGGCGAGATTGACGGCAGTGGTGGACAGCGATGATGCGAGCCATGGATGGATAGCTACCGTACGCAGGAGAGGGTTTAGTGTAATGCCTCACTCCGCCGAGTGCCGCCCGCCCTCAGGCGCCGATCCGCGCGCCGCTGGCGGCATCGAACAGGTGCAGGCGCTGCGCCACCAAACCCAGCGATACCGTGCTGCCCGGCTCGGGCAAGGCCCGCGGCGACACCCGTGAAACCAGCGCCTGCGCGCCATGGCGCAGGTTGAGGAAAATCTCGTTGCCGACCGGTTCCAGCACTTCCAGCTGGGCGATAAGTGCGGCATCGCCAGCGTCCTGCAGCTGCAGGTCCTCCGGGCGAATCCCCAGCACCACCTCACGATCGCGCCACGATTCCCAAGCCGCCGACTGCGGCGGCTGGCCCAGCGCGATATCGCCGTGCGCGGTGGCCAGCACCCAGCCGCGATCGTGGCGCAGCGTGCCGTGCAGCAGGTTCATTGCCGGGCTACCGACGAAACCGGCCACGAATAGGTTGGCGGGTTTTTCGTACAGGTTCATCGGCGTGTCGATCTGCTGGATCACCCCGCCGTCTAGCACCACGATGCGCTGACCCAGCGTCATCGCCTCGATCTGGTCGTGGGTGACGTAGATCATGGTGGCCTTGAGCTGGCGATGCAGCCGCGCGATCTCCACCCGCATCGACAACCGCAGTTTGGCGTCCAGATTCGACAGCGGCTCGTCCAGCAGGAAGACCTTGGGATCGCGCACCAATGCGCGGCCCAGTGCCACGCGCTGGCGCTGGCCGCCGGACAGCGCCGCCGGGCGTGATGTCAGCCGCGCTTCCAGCTCCAGCGTCTTCGCCGCCGCGGCCACGCGCTGGTCGATGTCGGCCTGCTTGTGGCCGCGCAGCTTCAGGCCGAAACCGAGGTTCTCGGCCACGGTCATGTGCGGGTACAGCGCGTAGTTCTGGAACACCATCGCGATATCGCGATCCTTCGGCGCCACCTCGTTGACCACGCTGCCGTCGATGCTGAGGGTGCCGCCACTGATCGTTTCCAGCCCGGCGATCATCCGCAACAAGGTGGTTTTGCCGCAGCCGGACGGCCCCACCAGCACCAGCAACTCGCCATCGGCGATCTCGAAACTGGCCCCGGCCACGCCCACGTTGCCATTGGGGTAAGTCTTGCGCAGCTGGTCCAGTCGTACGGCGGCCATCGGCATCTCCGGTGCGTAAGGCCACGATGGCCGTCCCGCCGAAGCATGCGCTTGTCTGCACATCGGCGGAGCATTGGGCTATTCTGCCCATGTAATCGTTTACATCAAGCATTTTAGTCGCAGGTATCCCCATGACCCGCCCCAGCTTCCGCTTCCCTGACGGCTTCCATTGGGGTGCCGCCACCTCGGCCTACCAGATCGAAGGCTCGCCACTGGCCGATGGCGCCGGCCCCAGCATCTGGCAGCGCTTCGCGCATACGCCGGGGATGATGAGCAACGGCGATACCGGCGATATCGCCTGCGATCACTACCGTCGCTACAAGGACGACGTGCAGTTGATGAAAGCGCTGGGCCTGCACGGCTACCGCTTCAGCATCAACTGGGCGCGCGTACTGCCCGAGGGCACCGGCCGGATCAACCCGAAGGGACTGGATTTCTATTCGCGACTGGTGGATCAATTGCTGGAAAACGGCATCGCGCCGAACGCCACGCTGTTCCACTGGGACCTGCCGGCCGCGCTGGACGACCGCGGCGGCTGGCTCAATCGCGACATCGCACACTGGTTCGCCGAGTACGCCGAAGTGATGTTCAAGGCGCTGGACGACCGCGTGCCGCGCTGGGCCACGCTCAACGAACCGTGGGTGGTCACCGACGGCGGCTATCTGCACGGTGCGCTGGCGCCGGGCCACCGCAACAAATACGAGGCACCGATCGCCGCGCACAACCTGATGCGCGCCAGTGGCGCCGGCATCCAGGCGTATCGCGCACATGGGAAGCACGAGATCGGCGTGGTGTTCAACATCGAGCCGAAATACCCGCATTCGGACAGCGCCGAAGATGTGGCCGCCACGCGTCGCGCGCATGCCTACATGAACCAGCAGTTCGCCGATCCGGCGCTGCTCGGCAGCTACCCGCCCGAGCTGAAGGAGATCTTCGGCGACGCGTGGCCGGATTTCCCCGAGGACGATCTCAAACTGACGAACCAGAAGGTCGACTTCGTCGGCATCAACTACTACACCCGCGCGGTGGTCAAGCACGATTCGAACGCGTATCCGTTGAAGGCGGTGCCGGTGCGTCAGCCGAACAAGACCTATACCGAAACGGGCTGGGAAGTGTTCGAGCAAGGCCTGACCGACACGCTGACCTGGTTCAAGGATCGCTACGGCGACATCCCGCTGTACATCACTGAAAACGGTTCGGCGTTCTACGATCCGCCGGTGGCCGAGAACGGCGTGCTCGACGATCCGCTACGCACCAACTATCTGCGCAAACACCTCAAGGCGCTGCACAGGGCAATCGACGCCGGGGTGAACCTGAAGGGCTATTACGCGTGGTCGCTGATGGACAACCTGGAGTGGTCGCTGGGTTTCTCCAAGCGCTTCGGGCTGTACCACGTCGACTTCGCCACCCAGCAGCGCACCCCGAAAGCCACCGCAAAACTGTACGCGCAGGTGATCGAGAGCAACGGCGGCGTGCTGGACGAATAATCCGGATCAGGTGCGGCCGAGCACCAGCAGATGGCGCTCGGCCGGCAGCCCCGGCACCGCCAGTTCATGCGTGCTGCGCACTTCGAATCCTGACGGAATCCCCGGCAACTCGTCGTCCGGCCGCTTGCCCTTCATCGCCAGCCAGATCCCGTCCGGGGCCAGCAGATGGCCGCCCCAGCCGAGCATGTCAGCCATGCTGGCAAACGCGCGCGCGGTAACGCAGTCGTACTGGCCTTCGACGTCTTCGACCCGCGACTGCACCGCGCGCACGCCATCGAGCTTCAGCGCGCGAATCGCTTCGCGCAGAAAGCGCACCTTCTTGCCATTGGAATCGACCAGCAGGATCTCGCGTCCCGGCGCGGCGATCGCCAGCGGAATGCCCGGCAGACCCGGTCCGGTGCCGAGGTCGGCCAAGGTCTGGCCTTGCACGTACGGCAGGATCGCCAGCGAATCGAGCAGGTGGCGGGTGACCATCTCCGCCGGATCGCGCACGGCGGTGAGGTTGTAGGCCGCGTTCCAGCGTTCCAGCAGGGCTTGATAGTCGAGCAGGCGCGGCACGGCGTCGACCGGCAGGCTCAGTCCCAGTTCGGCAATGCCTTGTTCGAGTCGTGCCTGCAAGGCGTCGCGCGCAGCCATGATGCTTTCCTGTGATCCGGGGCCGGCAGTATCCCGGCCGGACGGCAACGATGCCAGCACGGATGCAAACCGACAAAAGAAAAACCCGCCGAAGCGGGTTGCAAGATTCACAAATCCCCTGTGGCGTGGGCGCTCTCGGTCGCCCTGACGCGATTCACGACTCAGGCCACGTCGAGCTCGACCCGGGTCACCATCATGCCGCGCTCGCGCAGCGCGCTGTTCAAGGACTGCTTCACGCGTGCACTCAAGTCGCGGCGATCGGCATGGTCGGTCGCCGGCTCGTCACGCAAGGCTTCCTGCGCGCCGCGGCGAATCAGCTGATCGACCTGTTCGAACACCGCGTCGGCGCGCTCCGGCTCCAGCACCTGCCAGTACACCGTGCCACGCACATCATGCGCATCGGCCAGCGGCTGCTCGAAACGCAGCGTCTGACCAGCCAGATTGATCTTGTGCGCGACCCGGTCCAGCAACGGCAGCACCAGATGCATGCCCGCCTGCAGCAGACGCACCGGCTTGCCGCGCCGATACAGACTGTAGACCTGGCCGACCGGCACAACCTTGACCGCGCTGGCAATCAGCACGACAGGCAGCAGGAGCAGGAGGGTCAACAGAGTCATCATGGTATGAAAAAACAGCAACTTGGCCGTGGTTTGTTCAATGTCGCGGGAAGTTGAGGATACAGTCGGTTGAGTCCGCGAAGATTAACCTTGATTTAACGACGGAATGGATTTTTTAACAATAGTCGGAATCCGGCAAAAGTAGGACGCCATCCACAGATTTGGTAAATCGCCGATCGCTCAAACCTTTATCGACCGGTTGTTGCACTGCCACAGCGGGATTTCTCCGATAGCGGACTGCCACCATCAATCGCCACGCTAACGATCCGGGCACCGGAAGGTGGCCAAAGCTGGAAAAAACATTCCGCAACGCAGCAAAAATCTTGTCTTTACAGGCACTTTACAACTCGCCATGAAAACGTTTACGTTGCCGCCATGACTGGGTTTCGGAGCTTCCGGGCAACTCCTTATGGCAGCGGCAACCATCAAAGACGTAGCGCGTGAAGCCAAGGTCTCCGTGGCATCCGTCTCTCGCGCCCTGAATGACGGCCGCGGAGTGACTGCCGAGACCAGCCAGCGTATTCGTGATGCCGCGAGTCGCCTGCGCTATGTGCCGCACGCCGCGGCACGCACGCTGATCACCCGCCGCACGAACACCATCGGCGCGCTGTTGCCGGATCTGTATGGCGAGTTCTTTTCCGAGCTGATCCGCGGCATCGACCTGGCCGCGCGGGCGCGGGGCCTGCACCTGCTGGTCTCCAGCTCCCATGACGACGCCGATGCCGCCGCCGCGGCCTTGCGCGCGATGCAGGGCCGCGTCGATGGCTTGCTGCTGATGTCGCCGCATGCCGACGCCGCCTTCCTGCAGCAGAACCTGCCGCATGACCTGCCCACCGTGCTGATGAACACCCGGCTGGCCGGCGCCGACTACTGCGCGCTGTCAGTGGACAACGATGGTGGGGCACGTCTTATGGTCGAACACCTGCTGGCACTCGGCCACCGACGGATCGTGTTCATCCAGGGGCCATCCGGCAACCGCGATGCCGCCGAACGCGAACTCGGCTACCGCGAAGCGCTCGCCAGCCACTCACCGGACAGTCCGGCGATCGTGCTGCACGGTGACTTCAGCGAGGAATCCGGTTACCGCGCCGGGCAGCAGGTGCTGGCACTGCGGCCACGCCCGGATGCCGTATTTGCTGCCAACGACATGATGGCGATCGGATGCATGGCGGCCTTGCGCGACGCCGGTATCTGCGTACCCGAGGAAATCGCCATCAGCGGTTTCGACGACGTGCCGATGGCGCGCTACGTAACGCCGCCGCTGACCACGATCCAGGTGCACATCGCCGAACTCGGCAGCCAGGCCATGGAGCTGCTGGGCGAACAGATCGACAACCCGGACACCGTGATGGCCGGCACGCATCGCCGCGTCAACGCCGAACTGGTGGTGCGGGTGTCCAGCGGCGCACCGCTCGTATAGCGGACAGACATCAAGACTGGCGCAGGGCGGCGCCGGCTGGAACCGCATCGACATGAGGCGGTTCTGCTTGAACGGATCGTGGGGGCGTTCCGCTCACGGGCAACACAAAGCAACGCGACAGCAGACAGTCCGAACTACTTGCACCGATTACGGGAGAGGGTCAGGTCATGGTCAATCAACGCATGCTATCCAGACAGATCTCGCTGGCTTTCGCCGGCTTGCTCGCCAGCACACTTTCACTGCCGGGCGTCGTTTACGCCCAGAACAGCACGGCCACCCTGCGCGGCCATATCACGGCACCGCAAGGGCAGGTGCCAACCGACGTCGTCGCCACCAATACCACCACCGGCTTCGTCAACAAATCGAAGGTCACCGCCGACGGCAACTACACCCTGGTCGGTCTGGCGCCAGGCAGCTACAACATCGTGGCCAGCGGCAACGGCAGCAGTGCGAACCAGACCGTCGCCGTACATGTGGGTCAGTCGCTCACCTTGAATCTGAACACCGCGGCGGCAGCGGCAGCACCCAGCACCGCCAACGCTACCAACCTGACCGGCGTCACCGTAAGCGCAGCGTCGCTGTTCGAGACACGCACTTCGGAAGTGGCACAAAACGTCTCGCAGGCGCAGATCGCCAACCTGCCGCAAAACGAGCGCAACTTCCTCGACTTTGCGCAGCTGGTGCCGGGCGTCACCATCTCGCATGACCCAACCAATAAATCGTTCTCGTCAGGCGGTCAGTCGGCCGAAAATGTAAACGTTTTTATCGACGGCGCCAGCCAGCGTAATGACATCCTGAAAGGAGGTCTGGTCGGTCAGGATTCCAGCCGCGGCAATCCGTTCTCGCAGGAAGCGATCGCCGAATATCGCGTGCTTACACAGAACTACAAGGCCGAGTACGAGCAGGCCGGCACCGCCATCATCACCGCGGTCACCAAGTCAGGCAGCAACGAATTCCACGGCACCGTCTACGACTATTTCCAGAACCAGTCGATGATCGCGCAGGATTCCTTCGACAAGAAGAATCACGTGAAGAAGCCCGACTACAAGCGCCAGCAGCGCGGCTTCAACATCGGCGGCCCGATCATCAAGGATCAGCTGCAGTTCTTCATCAACTACGAAGAACGCAAGGACGTCAACAATGCGAACGTGGCGATCAGCCCGAATTACCCGCAGTTCGCGCAGTACAACGGCACCTTCTCGGTACCGTTCAATGAAAAAGCCTGGTTCGGCAAGCTGAGCTGGCAGCCAAATCAGGACAACAACGTCGACCTGAGCTATTCCGATCGCAAGGATAACGAGGTCATTTTCAACAATGGCACGCAGGCGTACCAGGGTCGTACCAGCCGCAAGAACGATGTCGGCGATCTGGTGCTGAAGTGGGAGGCGCGCGGCGACATCTGGACCAACGACCTGCTGATCGACTCGGGTCGCTATACGTGGAATCCGGTGGCTGCCGAACCGAATCTGGTCCAGCAAAATTACGAAGGAGCCGCCACCCTCGGCGGTGCCTCCGGCCTGCAGAACAAGGCCCAGGATCAGATCACCCTGCGCGACGACCTGACCTTCTCGGGCCTGTCGTGGCATGGCGACCACACCGTGAAGATCGGCGTCAAATATGCCGACTACAGCCTGCGGCTGTTGCAGAACAACAATGCGGTACCGTCCTACAGCTACAGCCTCGATCAGCCAGGCGGATTCAACACGCCCTATCGCGCGGTGTATTCACCGCAAGGTACGGGGGTCCACATCCACGACAACCAGCTGGGTATCTATGCGCAGGATGACTGGGATGTCACCTCGCGCCTGCAGCTGAACCTGGGTGTGCGCTGGGACTACGAGACCAATGCGCTCGACAACAACTACGTCACGCCGGCGTCGCAATACGACGTACTCCAGTACAACGGCCTGCAGGACAACATCAGCACCGGGAACAACCGCAAGGCACAGAAGGACGAGATCCAGCCGCGTCTGGGTTTCTCGCTCGACGTCAGCAAGGACGGCGATGCCAGCACCACCGTGTTCGGTGGCGCCGGCCGCTACTACTCACGCACGCCGTACGACTGGCTCAGCCAGGAACCGATCCATTCGCAGGTGCCGAACTACACCTTCCTGTTCAGCCCGAACGGCGCCACGCCCGGAACGATCGCGTGGGATCCGAAATACCTCACTCCCGCGGGGCTGAACAGCATTCTCGCTTCCGGCCAAGCCGGCTTCAGCACCGAAATCGATACGATCAACAACAACACCAAGGCACCGTACACCGACCAGTTCAGCGTGGGCATCAAGCAGGTGATGGGTGACTGGACCGGTTCGCTGACGCTGTCCCGTGTACTCGGCTACCGGCAATTCACCTGGGTCTGGGGCAACCGCGTACCGGGTTATGGCTTCACGCTGATCAATCCGCCCGGTGCCGCGGTGTCGTATGTGGTGTTGAGCAACGCGTACAAGAAAACCCAGTCGAGCAGCGTGCTGATTGGCATCAGCAAGCCGTATACAACGGCGTCGGGATGGGGGGTGGATATCGCCTACACCTATCAGCGCGCGCACCAGAGCGGCAACGACAACTACTCGCTCGACTACGCTGACCCGAGCGGATACCCGAAGGATTACGTCGGTCCGAAACACAACCTGGTCCTCAGCGGACAGGTCCACGGACCGTGGGATACCCGCTTCAGTGCCATCGCCACCTACAACTCGGGCGCGCCCTACGGCTACTCGATGGGCTACAACCCCGCACCGGGCCTCGTCGGGTGCGATTACAACTGCGCACAGTACATCAACGGCAAGTATGGACGTCCATACATCAACCTCGATCTGGCGATATCGAAGGAGTGGCGCTGGGGCCAGAGCCAGGCATTGCAGTTGCGCTTTGATGTCTTCAATGCGCTCAACCGCGATGTGATCAACGGCTACAACACCAACTTCTATCACTACGGCAATTTCGCCACGCCGGATCCGACGTTCGGGCAAGCCACCGGCGCCGATCCGAACCAGACCCGCCGCTTCCAGATCGGTGCGCGTTACACGTTCTGATTCACCTGCGGCAAGCTGTACTGCCGCTCCACCGGTCCGCCCGTACACTGCGGGCGGACATTCGGACGATCCGTTGAAGTCGCGTGCAAGCACGGCTTCAACGGATCACCACCCGCAAGGCACGGCAGACAATCAATGATGTTTTTCAACCGGCACGCATGGCTTCCCGTCCTGCTCGGCACAACGCTGGCTCTCACCGCACCCGCCAGCCTGGCCCGACCAAACGGTGAGGTCGCCACAGCCACGTCAACCCGGGCTCCCGCAGTCCCGGCGCTGGTCAACGACCTCGAACAGCGCACCTTCCGCTTTTTCTGGGACAGCGCGAATCCCGTCAATGGACTGATCCCCGATCACTACCCCGGCGACTCTTTTTCCAGCATCGCCGCCGTCGGCTTCGGTCTCACCGCCTACGGTGTGGGCGTGGAGCGCGGCTACATCACGCGCGAGCAGGCGATCGAACGCACCCTGACCACGCTGCGCTTCTTCGAACATGCACCGCAGGGCGGCAGCGAAGACGACGACAGCGGCTATCAGGGTTTCTACTACCACTTCCTCGACATGCAGAGCGGCAAGCGCTTCGCGCGCTGGACCGAAGTGTCCACCGTGGATACCACCTTGCTGCTCGGTGGCGTGCTGTTCGCGCAGTCCTACTACGATCGCGACACGCCGCAGGAACGCGAGATCCGCACGCTGGCCGACAGCATCTACCGCCGGGTCAACTGGACCTGGGCACAGGTGCGCAAACCGCTGATCAGCATGGGCTGGACGCCGGGTGGCAAGTTCATCCCGCATGACTGGGAGGGCTATAACGAAGGCATGCTGGTCTATGTGCTGGCGCTTGGCTCGCCCACCCATCCGGTTGGCGCCGACGCATGGACCGCGTGGACGAGCACCTATTCGCGCAGCTGGGGTGAGTTCCAGGGCGAGCAACTGCTGAACTTCGGGCCACTGTTCGGACATCAGTTCAGCCATGTGTGGATCGACTTTCGCGGCATCCGCGACGCGTGGAATCGCGAGCACGATCTGGACTATTTCGAGAACAGCCGCCGTGCGGTGATCGCCCAGCGCAACTACGCGATCGCCAATCCGGCCGGCTGGACCGGCTACGGCAAGAACGTGTGGGGCCTGACGGCCAGCAACGGCCCCGGCGGCATCATCGTGGAAGGCAACCGTCAGCATGAGCAGTTCTACGGCTATACGGCTCGTGGCGCCGGACTCGGTTATATCGTCGACGACGGCACCCTGGTGCCGACCGCGGCCGCCAGCTCGATCGCGTTTGCGCCCGAGCTGGTGATTCCCGCGCTGCAGGAGATGACGCTCCGCTACGGCAAATACATCTACAACGAGCACGGCTTCGTCGACGCGTTCAATCCAAGTTTCCGCGCCCATACCTTGCTGCGCAGCGGCAAGCTGACGCCGATCGGCTGGGTCGACACCGAACAACTGGGCCTCGACCAGGGTCCGATCGTGTTGATGATCGAGAACTGGCGCAGCGATTTCGTGTGGAACGTGATGAAGAAGAACCCGTACATCCGCAAGGGCCTGGAACGTGCCGGCTTCACTGGCGGCTGGCTCGACAAGGCGACCGGAAAGCCATGAATCCAGCGGCGGCCGTCCACATGCGTCGGCGCCCGGTGCGCGGCATGCTGATGGCCTGCCTGTTGACCTGCCTGACCCTGCTCGGCGGCTGTACTTCATCGAGCAGCGACGACAACGCGCTCACCTTCTGGACCGTGGGTCGCGAGGGCGAGGCCATCCTCAAGCTGCTGCCGGCGTTCGAGCGCGCGCATCCGGACATCCACGTCAAGGTGCAGCAGCTGCCATTGAGTGCGGCGCACCAGAAACTGCTCACCGCTTTCGCCGGAGGCTCCACGCCGGACCTCAGCCAGCTCGGCAATACCTGGCTGCCGGAAATGGTGGCGCTCAATGCGCTGGAACCGCTGCAACCGCGCGTCGACCACTCGGCGGTAATCAAACAGGGCGATTACTTCGCCAGCATCTGGGCCACCAACGTGATCGACGGCGCGCTGTACGGCGTGCCGTGGTACGTCGACACGCGGCTGTTGTTCTACCGCACGGATCTGCTGAAGCAGGCCGGCTTCGATGCACCGCCGCGCAACTGGGCCGAGTGGCGACGCATGCTCGCCACGCTCAGCAATCCGCAGCGCCATACCTGGGGCATCCTGCTGCCCACCAACGAATACGAACAGCTGATGTCGCTGGCGCTGCAGCAGGATGAACCACTGCTGCGCGACGGCGGTCGCTACGGCAACTTCGAGAGCGCCGGCTTCAAGCGCGCGCTGGAGTTCTACGTGGATACCTTCAAGCTGCACCAGGCGCCGGCGATCACCAATGTCGAAGCCGGCAACCCGTGGTCGGAATTCGGCCACGGCGTCTACGCGTTTTACCTGTCCGGTCCGTGGAACATCGGCGAGTTCCGCTCGCGCCTGCCGGCCGCGCAGCAAGATGACTGGTCGACCGCACCGCTGCCCGGCCCGACCACTGCCGGCATCGGTTCGGCGGGTGGCTCCAGCCTGGTGATCTTCCGCAGCTCGCGGCACAAGGAAGCCGCCTGGACCTTGATCGAATACCTGTCGCAACCGGACGTGCAGCAACGCTTCTACGATCTGCTCGGCGACATGCCGCCGCGACGCAGTTCGTGGGCAGGCGGCGCGCTGCGCGACGACCCGAAGGCACGCGCGTTCCGCGAGCAACTCGAAAACGCCAGGCCGACACCGGCCGTGCCGGAATGGGAACGCATTGCCACCGAGATGCAACTGGTCGCCGCGCAGGCGATCGCCGGCCAGCTGACGATCGACCAGGCCGCCGTCGAAATCGACCATCGGGTCGACCGCATCCTCGAGAAGCGTCGCTGGGTGCTCGATCATCCACAAGCCGCCAGCGGGAGTGCGCGATGAATCCGCAGCGCGCCGCCTGGCTGTTCCTCGCACCGGCGCTACTGGTGCTGGGCGTGTTCTTCCTGTTGCCGGTGATTGCCGCGCTGGTGCTCAGCCTCACCGACTACGACCTCTACGCGCTGGCGAATATCCACAACCTGCGCTTCGTGGCGCTGCAGAACTACTGGGCCTTGCTGCAGCGTCCGCTGTTCTGGTCGGCGCTCGGTCACACGGTGTATTTCGTTGCCGTCGGCGTGCCGCTGTCGATGGGCGCTTCGCTGGGTGCGGCACTGCTGCTCAATTCGCCGCTGGCGAAATGCAAGCCGTTCTTCCGCACTGCGCTGTTCGCGCCGGTGGTGACCACGGTGGTGGCCACCGCGGTGATCTGGCGCTACCTGTTCAACACCAAATACGGCTGGATGAACTACGCACTCAATGCACTCGGCATCCATCCGGTCGACTGGCTCGGCGATCCGCACTGGGCGATGCCGACGATCATCCTGTTCGCCGTGTGGAAGAACTTCGGCTACAACATGATCATCTTCCTCGCCGGGCTGCAGGCGATTCCGCTCGATCTTTACGAGGCCGCGCGCATCGACGGCGCGTCGAGCTGGCGCCAGTTCCGCCACATCACCTGGCCGATGCTGGGGCCGACCCTGCTGATGGTGGGCATCCTTACCGTGTCGGGCTATTTCCAGCTGTTCGCCGAGCCCTACGTGATGACCGAGGGCGGCCCGCTGCAGAGCACCACCAGCGTGCTGTACCTGATGTACGACGAGGGCTTCAAGTGGTGGAACCTCGGCTCCGCCTCGGCGGTGGCGTTCCTGCTGTTCATCATCATGTTCGCGGTGACCGTACTGATGCTGAAACTCTCGCGCCGCGGTGAGCATCCCGATGGAGCACCGGCATGAACCCGCGGCTGGCGAAGGCACTGATCAATGGCCTGCTGATAGGCGCCACGATGGTCGCGCTGTTCCCGTTGCTGTGGATGCTGTCGGTGTCGTTCATGCCGCCCGGTGGTGCCAGCGCGCTGCCGCCGCCGTTGCTGCCGAAGCACGCCACGATGAGCAACTACCGCGAACTGTTCGTACATGCCGGCATGAGTCGCTACCTGCTCAACAGCCTGCTGGTGTCGAGCGCGATCACGGTGTTGTCGCTGGCCTTCAACCTGATGGCTGGCTACGCCTTCGCCAAGTTGCGTTTCGCCGGTCGTGAGCGGCTGTTCCAGGCACTGATCGGCGCGCTGGTGATTCCGGCGCAGGTGGCGATGCTGCCGCTGTTCCTGCTGCTGAAATACATCGGTCTGGTCAACAGCTACGCCGGCGTGATCGTGCCGGGCATGGCGACCGTATTCGGCATCTTCCTGGTGCGCCAGTACGCACGCGGCATTCCCGACGAACTGCTGGAAGCCGCGCGCATCGATGGCGCCGGCGAATGGCGCATCTTCATGCAGATCGTGATGCCACTGCTGAAGCCGATCATGGTGACGCTGGCTATCTTCAGCTTTCTCGCCGCGTGGAACGACTTCATGTGGCCGCTGATCGTGCTGACCGGGCAGGAGCACTACACCTTGCCGATCGGGCTGGCCTCGCTGGCACGCGAGCACGCGCAAGACAGCGAACTGATGATGGCCGGCGCGGTGGTCACCGTGCTGCCGGTGCTGCTGCTGTTCCTGGCGATGCAGCGCTATTACTTAGAAGGGCTGCTGCTGGGCAGCGTGAAGGGCTGAGCGCATGAGTTTTCACTGGTGCCGCAACCTGCTCCTCCCCCTGCCTGCAGGGGGAGGTTGGGAGGGGGTGCGCTCTTGTCGTGCACTTCAGTTCGTACTGCTGCTTTTGCTTGGAACAGCAGCACACGCCACCACACCGCAAACTCTCGACGACTTCAGCCATCCAACTGCGTGGCAGGCATCGGGTACTGACGACATCAGCGCATCGCTGCGCTCGATCGATAGGAAAAACGGCAAAGCGCTGTGTCTGGATTTCAATTTCAACGGTGTCTCCGGCGGCGCCACCTTGCGCCGCACCTTGCCGCTCACGTTTCCCGCCAATTACGCGTTGTCGTTCGATGTGCGCGGCACGATGCCGCCGAACGATCTGCAGCTGAAGCTGCTCGACGCCAGCGGCGACAACGTGTGGTGGTATCGGCGCGAGAACTACCAGCCCGGCGCCGACTGGCAGACGATCACCGCGCAGCGGCGCGATATCGAGTCGGCGTGGGGGCCGGCCAAGGATCGCACGCTGCGGAAAACCAGCGCGATCGAGTTCACGGTCTACGCCGGACAGGGCGGCAAGGGCACGTTATGCGTCAGCCATCTGCGGCTGACCCCATTGCCACCGGCACCCGCGGGCGAGCCGGCGGTTGCTGCTGTCACACCGAACGCACTGCTCCTGCAGCAGGCACAAAAGGCGCCGCGCGGCGTCTATCCGCGCGGCTTCTCCGGCGAGCAGAGCTACTGGACCCTGGTCGGTGTGGATGGCGACGCGAAACATTCGGCCCTGCTCTCCGAGGACGGTGCGGTGGAAGTGCGCAAGGGCGGCTGGTCGATCGAACCGATGTTGATCGACGGCCATCAGCTGATCGACTGGGCTACGGTGAAGACCACGCAAAGTCTGCTCGACGGCTATCTGCCGATGCCGACGGTGCACTGGCAGTCCGGCGAACTCGGACTGGACACCAGCGTGTTCGCCAGCGGCACACCGGCGCGCTCCGATCTGCTGCTGCAATACCGCCTGCGCAACGACGGCGCGCAAACGCGTTCGCTCACGTTGGCACTGCTGGTGCGCCCGTTCCAGGTCAATCCGCCCACGCAGTTTCTCAACACACCCGGTGGTATCAGTCCGATCCACGACCTCGCATGGGATGGGCGGTCGCTGCAGATCAACGGCGGGCTGCGTGTCGTGCCGCTACAACCACCTGCCGCCTTCGTCGCCGGCACCGATGCGGCTGGCGCATTGCCACAACGGCTGGCCCGCGGCGAGCAACCACGCGTCACTTCGCTGCACGACGACATCGGACATGCACAGAGCGCACTGCTGTATCGGCTGACTGTCCCGGCACATGCGAGCGTCACTGTGGGATTGGTGGTGCCCAGTGACGACCAGGCATTCCAGCCACCGCACGACGCAGCGACGTGGCTGCAACAACAGCGCGAGCAGGTCGCCGCCGCATGGCGCGAAAAGCTCAACCACGTGAGCCTGCAACTACCCGCGGCGCAGCAGGCACTCGCCGATACCGCACGCAGCGCGCAGGCGCAGATGCTGCTGTCGCGCGATGGCCACGCGCTGCAACCGGGCACGCGCTCGTACGCGCGCACCTGGATCCGCGACGGCGCGATGATGACCGAGGCCTTGCTGCGCAGCGGCCACGCCGATGTCGTCGGTGAGTTCGTGCACTGGTATGCGCCGCATCAGTTCCGTAGCGGCAAGGTGCCGTGCTGCGTCGACGCGCGCGGTGCGGATCCGGTGCCCGAAAACGACAGCCAGGGTGAGCTGATCTTTGCGATCGCCGAATGGTGGCGTTACAGCCACGACCGCGCCGGCCTGCAGCAACTGTGGCCGCAGGTCGAGCGCACGCTGGCCTATATGGACCAGCTGCGCGCCAGTGAACGCACGGCGACGCAGAAGACGAATGCGCTGTATGGCTTGATGCCGGCTTCGATCAGCCACGAGGGTTATTCGGCCAAGCCGATGCATTCGTACTGGGACGATTTCTGGTCGCTGGTCGGCTATGACGATGCGGTACAGCTGGCGACGGCGCTCGGTCATACGGATGAGGCCACACGCTACGCCGAATCGCGCGACCAGTTTCGCGCCGACCTGCACGCCTCGATCCTCGCCACCGTGCGGCAGCACGGCATCGACTTCATTCCCGGCGCCGCCGAACTGGGCGACTTCGATCCCACCTCCACCACCATCGCGCTATCGCCCGGCGACGCGCAGGACTGGCTGCCGCCGGCGCTGCTGCAGCAGACCTTCGAGCGTTACTGGCAGGGCTTCGTGGCGCGCGGCGGCGGCACCAAGACGTGGGATGACTACACGCCCTACGAATGGCGCAACGTGGCCGCGTTCGTGCGACTGGGCTGGCGCGAGCGCGTGCCGCAGCTGCTGAACTTCTTCATGGCCGACCGCCGCCCGGCGGCGTGGAATCAGTGGGCCGAAGTAGTCGGCCACGATCCGCGCAAGCCTCGTTTCGTCGGCGACATGCCACATGCGTGGATCGCCTCGGATTTCCTGCGCTCGCTCTATGACATGTTCGCCTACGAGCGCGGGCGTGATCATGCGCTGGTGCTGGCCGCCGGGATTCCTGCCGCTTGGCTGCAAGGGCAGGGTGTCGGCATCGAACGGTTGCGCACGCCTTATGGCGAACTCAGCTATACGTTGCGCGAACAGGATGGCTCACTTGAACTGCGCATCCCGGCCGGACTGAACGTGCCACCCGGTGGGCTGGTGCTGCCGTGGCCGTATGCCGGCATGCCATTGAGCTATACGTTACTCAACGGCTTGCCGGTGGCATGGCGGGATGGGGAGATCGCGATACACGCGTTGCCGGCTACGCTGCGGGTCGAGCCGCAGCTCTAAAACTTCCCAACGAGCACCTGCCCCTTACCTTCCCGCAAGGGGATTTCCTTCGGTCATCGCCCCTCTCCCCCGAGGGGAGAGGGGCGATGACAAGAAGCGGTTTTTTTATTTAGAACTTGCCAGCACGGAAGTCGGCGATCGCTTCGTGGATCTGCTCGGGCGTGTTCATCACGAACGGCCCGTAGCGCGCCACGCTTTCGTTCAACGGCTTGCCGGCAACGACCAGCAGACGGGATGGCTTGTCACCACCACGCAGCTGCAGTTGCTCGCCTTCGGACAACACGCCCAGCTCGCTGCGTTGCAGTGACTCGCCACCGACCAGCGCCGATTCGCCTTCGAACACATAGGCGAAGCCGTGATGTCCCGTCGGCAGATCCAGCGTCAACGTGGCGCCGGGCTGCAGGCTTACGTCCAAGTACACCGGTGCGGTGACGATGCCCTCGACTGGGCCGACGGCACCGGCCAGCTCGCCGGCAATCACCTTCACCTCGACGCCTTCCGCCGGATGCACCACCGGAATCCGTTCGGGGCCGATGTCCTGGTAGCGCGGCGCGGTCATCTTGTCCTTCGCCGGCAGGTTCACCCACAGCTGGAAGCCCCACATCAGGCCGTTTTCCTGCTGCGGCATTTCCGAATGCAGGATGCCGCGGCCGGCGGTCATCCACTGCACGCTGCCGGGGGTGAGGTCGCCGCGGTTGCCGTGGTTGTCGCCGTGCTGCATGTGCCCGGCCAGCATGTAGGTGACCGTTTCGAAGCCGCGATGCGGATGCTCGGGGAAACCGGCGATGTAGTCGCCAGCATCATCGGAACGGAATTCGTCCAGCAGCAGGAACGGATCGAGCATGTCCAGCGCCGGCTGGCCGATGACGCGCTTCAATTTCACGCCAGCGCCGTCGGAGGTGTCGGTGCCGCGGATGCGGCGGGTGATGTGGCGATCGCTCATGGCTTGCTCCGGTAAAGGATGATGCCCGCCAAGATGGCCCCCTTGCCGCGCTTATCCAAGCACCGGCACAGGAACGGATCGTTTCATTCCGGCAACGCCGGGTCGACGATCAATGCACCCAGTGGCCGCTGCGCTGGCGCGGCGGCGCGTTGTCATCGTCATCCTTGTCCGGGCGCTGCTGCAGCACCATCGTTTCCACTTCCGCCTCGGTGGCGGGCTTGGCCTGCCAGTACTGATTGACCGCGCCGAGCACGGCCGGCACCTGCGCCAGGCATTCGTCGTACTCCTCCTCGCTGAGCTTCTCGAACTCGGTATCGGCGCTGAGGATACCTTCGTCCACCGCCAAGGCCATCACCGGGCCGAGCAGTTCCATCAGTTGTGGATCCTCGGACAGGCGGTTCTCCCACAGCGCCGCGCGCAGGTCGATGCCGCGGCTGAAACCTTCGCACCAGCCAGCAGCCGACAGCATCGGGCCGGTTTCCAGTTCGACTTCGCCGAGGATCGGTTCGTAGGCCTCGACATCGAGTTCGGCGCTGATCGAATCGTTGAGCTTGGCCAGCAGCGCCAGCACGCGATTGCCTTCCTCCTCATCGGCGAACGGCTCGTGCAGCACCTCGTGCAGCCATTCGTCAGGCAGCACCAGCAGCGGGCCGACCGCCAGCGCGCTGAGCAGGCCATGCACGCCGTCGAGCAGCAGGTCGCCTTCGCCGGTATGCGCGCGCAAGTAGCGATCCAGTTCATCCAGTTCGTTGTCGTCCAGCGAGCTGGGCCATTCGGTTTTTGCGGTCATATATCCAGTTCCAGCGTCACCGGCGTGTGGTCGGAGGGACGCTCCCAGCGCCGTGGTTCGCGGTCGATCGCCGCCGCCGTGGCGGCGGATTTCAGTGCCTCGCCGATCAGGATCAGATCGATGCGCAGGCCCATGTTGCGACGGAACGCAGCCTGCCGGTAGTCCCACCAGCTGTAATGTTCAGCGCCCGCTTCGAACAGTCGGAAGCTGTCGTGCAGGCCGAGGTCGGTGATCGCCTTGAGTCCGGCGCGTTCCGGCGGCGAGCACAGGATGTCTTCGCCCCAGGCGACCGGATCGTAGACGTCGCGGTCGTCCGGGCAGATGTTGAAATCGCCCAGCACCACCAGGTTGGGATGACGCTCCAGCTCGTGCGCCAGAAACTCGCGCACCTTGGCCAGCCAGTCCAGTTTGTAGGCGTATTTCTCGTCGCCGACGGCCTTGCCGTTGACCACATACAGATCCACCACACGCAGCTTGCCGATGCTGGCGGCCAGAATCCGCCGCTGTGGGTCATCCAGTCCGGGGATATCGGTGACGATATCGGTGGGCTGCTCGCGAGCCAGGATCGCCACGCCGTTGTAGGTCTTCTGGCCTGAGTACACCGCGCGATAGCCGGCCGCGGCCAGTTCGTCGACCGGAAACTTGGCGTCTTCCAGCTTGGTTTCCTGCAGCGCCACGATGTCCGGCTGCGCGTCGGCCAGCCACTGGGTCAGGTGCGGCAGGCGCACGTTCAGCGAGTTGACGTTCCACGAGGCAATCTTCATCGCGGCATTGTAAGGGAAGCGCCTGAGCGGGTTACCGAAAACGGGGAATCATCGCGCCTCGTAGCAACCGGACCGACAGCTCCGATGCCAGCCGAAACGGCGCTGCAACGCGGCTCACCCTGGCGAAAAACCGGATTTTGACGCCAGCGGCGGCCCGATATACATGAATTTATGCGGAAAACCCACCGAAACCTTGCATTCCGATGTATGCTGGGGAAGCAAGAGTCAGAGGCAACTCAGATTTCCTGCTCCTATTGCGGTCAAGTGCACTACGCTCCGAGCCGCAAACCATCCATGCTTCAAAGGTATAGTTACATGTCGGATCGTCAGAGCGGTACAGTCAAGTGGTTCAACGACGCCAAAGGTTTTGGCTTCATCACCCCGGAAAGCGGTGACGACCTGTTCGTGCATTTCCGCGCGATCCAGGGCACGGGCTTCAAGTCCCTGCAGGAAGGCCAGCGCGTCACGTTCGTCGTCACCAAGGGCCAGAAGGGCCTGCAGGCTGAGGAAGTCCAGGTTGCCTAATTCCCTCGGGAATTGAGCGATCTTGACCCTGAAAAACTCGTCATACCGCGCCGTCGGATCGAACGGCGCGACACGACCGATATCGCCTCAAGCCAGGCCGTGACTGCGCAGCAGCGCCTCCGGCTGCGGCTTCCGGCCGCGGAACGCGATGAAGCTTTCCAGCGCCGGGCGGCTGGCACCGACGGCGAGGAACTCACGGCGGAAGCGCTCGCCGGTAGCGCGATCAATCACGCTGCCATGTTCGCCGGCGTGCTCCTCGAACTCGCCGAACGCATCGGCGCTAAGCAACTCGGCCCACAGGTAACTGTAGTAACCGGCCGCATAACCACCGGCAAAGACGTGGCTGAAGCCGTGCGGAAACCGCTGCCACGCCGGCGGATGCAGCACCGCGACCTGTTTACGCACATTCTCAAGCACAGCCAGCGTATGGGCGCCCTGCGCAGGGTCGTAGTCGAGATGCAGCAGGAAATCGAACAGCGCGAATTCCAGCTGACGCACCAGGAACAGGCCGGCATGGAAGTGGCGTGCGGCGAGCATGCGCTCGAACAGCTCGTCCGGCAGCCGCTCGCCGGTTTCGTAGTGACGGGCAAACAAATCCAGCGCCTGGCGATTCCAGCCGAAGTTCTCCATGAACTGGCTGGGCAGTTCCACCGCGTCCCATTCGACGCCATCGATGCCGCCGATCGAGGGCAGCGCGATTTCGGTGAGCAGGTGATGCAGACCGTGGCCGAACTCATGAAACAGGGTCAGCACATCGTCGTGGGTGAGCAAGGCAGGTTTGCCTTCGGTCGGTGGCGCGAAGTTGCAGGTGAGGAAGGCCACCGGCAATTGCAGATTTTCACCATCGTCGAAACGGGCGCGGCAGACGTCCATCCACGCGCCGCCGCGCTTGCCGTTGCGCGCATACAGGTCGACATAGGCGCCGGCGAACACGCGACCATCCGCATCACGCACATCGTAGTAGCGCACGTCCGGATGCCATACGTCGACGCCGTCACGTGGGGCCAGCGTGATGCCGTACAGCTTTTCGGTGAGCCCGAACAGGCCGTCGATCACCGCCGGCAGCGGGAAGTACGGCTTCAACTGTTCCTCGTCCAGCGCGTATTGCCGCTGGCGCAGCTTTTCCGAGGCGTAACCAACGTCCCACGATTCCAGGTTGTCGAGCTTCAGTTCGGTGTGGGCAAATTCACGCAGTGCGGCCAGCTCCTGTTGCGCCACCGGTTTCGCGCGCGTGGCCAGGTCATGCAGGAATTCCATCACCTCGGTCGGCGACGACGCCATCTTGGTCGCCAGCGATTCCTCCGCTGCGTTGGCGAAGCCGAGCAGCTGCGCAGCCTCGTGACGCAGCGCCATGATCTTCTCGATGCGCGCGCTGTTGTCGAACTTGCCGGCGTTCGGGCCCTGGTCGGAAGCGCGGGTCTGGTACGCCCAGTACACCCGCTCGCGCAGGCCGCGGTTGTCGGCATAGCTGAGCACGGCCTGCACGCTGGGCTGTTTCAGGGTCACCAGATAGCCGTCCAGATCCTGATCCTCGGCGTACTGGCGCAGCACCGCGCGGCCGGATTCGGGGATGCCGGCAAGATCGCGCTCGTCGCTGATGTGCTCGTGCCACGCCTCGCTGGCATCGAGCACGGCATTGGAGAATTCGGTGGAGAGTTTCGACAGCTCCACCCCGATCTCGCGGAAGCGCGAACGTGCCGGCTCTTCCAGCGCCACGCCGGAAAGCCTGAAGTCACGTAGCGCATGTTCGACCAGTGCACGTTCCGCACGCGGCAGCGTGGCGAAATCCGGTGCATCGGCCAGCGCCTGCACCGCGGCATAGAGATCACGGTTCTGACCCAGCTCGATCGCATGATCGGTGAGCTTTTCCTCGGCTGGTCCGTAGACCTTGCGCAATGCCTCGCTGTCGGCCACCGAATGCAGATGGGAAACCGGCGCCCAGGCACGCGCGAGCCGCTGTTCCAGCCGTTCCTGGGTCAGCATCACGGTCGTAAAGTCGCGCGGCGCGTCGGGCGCGATGAGCGCGTCGATGCCGGCGCGGTAGTCGACCAGGATCGCCTCGATAGCCGGCTCGATATGCTCGGGGCGGATCTGCGTGAACGCGGGCAGCTTATCGTCGGCCAGCAATGGGTTGTCGTAGGTCATGAGAGCTCCTTGAGGCCGCCAGCGTGGCAACGGCAACCGCCGAAATCAAGCACGCCGTGCGAGCCGGCCGGCACCCCGGATTCCGCATGGTCACGCCGTTCTGTCATGGATCGCACCGTAACCTTGCTGCCATGTCGCCACCGGATGTCACCGAACTGCTTGCGCACAGCGCCATGTTTGCGCAACTGGATGCAGCCGCGCGTGAAGCGCTGGCCCGCGAGCTGGTGTGGCTGGCGCTGCCCGGCGGGCGGCCATTGTTCAAATCCGGCGAAGCGGCCGATGCGCTGTATCTGCTGAAAAGCGGCAGCCTCGGCGTGTTCGACGACGGGCTGCCGGAAGATGCGGCCGAACTGGTCCAGCTGATTGCCGCCGGCGAATGCGTGGGGGCGACCAGCCTGCTCGGCGGCGAACGGCGTACCCGCACCGTGCGCGCATTGCGCGATTCCGAATTGCTGCGACTCGATCGCGGCGCCTTCGAAACCCTCCTCGGACGCTACCCGCACGCAATGCTCGGCGTGGCACGGGTAACGATCGAGCGGCTGCAGCAACGCGACCCGGATGCCTGCCGGCCCGGTTTGCCGCGCACGTTCGCCATCCTGCCGGTGGATCAGGCGGTGCCGGCCCGCGTGCTGGCCATGCAGCTGGGGCAGGCGCTGGAAGCCTATGGCCGTTGCGCCGTGATCGATGGCGAGCTGGGTACCGGCCGCAGCAGCGATTGGTTCGCCGAGCGCGAGGCCCAGCTGCGCTTCGTGATCTATCTGGATGCGAGCGGCGACCCGTTGTGGCGACAGCGCTGCCTGCGCCAGGCCGACGTGCTGCTGTTGCCGGCGCTGGCCGCACAACCGGCACGGCCGTGGCCGGAAGCCGCGCTGCTGGATCCGCAGCGCACCGGCCATCGCGCGCGCCACCTGGTGCTGTTGCATGCCGGCCACCAGGTCAGCCTCGGTTCGGCGCAACGCTGGCGTGCCTCGTTCAACGGTGAGCTGCGGCACCATCACATCTGCAACGACAGCGACATCGTGCGGCTGGCGCGACGGGTCAGCGGCCATGGCCGCGGTGTCGTGCTGGCCGGCGGCGGCGCCCGCGGGCTGGCGCACCTCGGCATGCTGCGGGCACTCCACGAAGCGGGCCATGTGTTCGATGCGGTCGGCGGTACCAGCATCGGCGCGATCATCGGCGCCGGCATGGCCTGCGGCTGGGAACTCGACGCAATGACGGAAACCTTCCGGCGCGCCTTCGTGCAGGGCCGCCCGCTATCGGACTGGACGCTGCCACTGGTGGCGATGACGCGCGGCCGGCGCGCTTCGCTGATGCTGCGGCGCACCTTCGGCGCACTCGAGATCGAGGATTTGCCGCTGCCGTATTTCTGCGTCTCCACCCAGCTGTCCGGCGGTGGCATGGCGGTGCATCGACGCGGTCCGCTGTGGCTGTGGCTGCGCGCATCCAGCGCGATTCCCGGCGTCTTGCCGCCGGTGCTGCACCAGGGTCGAGTGCATGTCGACGGTGCACTGGTCGACAACCTGCCGACCGACGTGATGGCCGCCGACGGTATCGCCCACATCACTGCGCTGGATATCCGTGCCGACATCGCGCTGCTTACCACCGCCGAGGAATCGGCCACGCCGCCGTTGTGGCGCCTGCTGCTGCAGCGCCGGCAGGATATTCGCCGGCCGGGCCTGGTCTCGACCCTGGTGCGCGCCGGCATGGTCAACGGTGAAGCGGCCAGCGAACAGCGCCGCGCACGCGCCGACTTGCTGATCACGCCGCCGCTCGAGCACATCGGCATGCTCGACTGGAAAGACTGGCAGCGTGCCATCGATGCCGGTTACCGGCACACGATCGAACTGCTCGAAGCCCGCGCGCGCAAGCAGTTACCATGCGCGGATGAATCCTCTGCGCAGCTACAAGGGCATCACGCCGACCCTCGGTGAACGCGTCTACGTCGACCCGGCCGCCAGCGTGATCGGCGACGTGGTGCTCGGCGACGATGTCTCGATCTGGCCCGGCACGGTGCTGCGCGGCGATGTGAACTACATCCGCGTCGGCGCCCGCACCAGTATCCAGGACGGCAGCATCGTGCACGTCGCCCACGCCGGCCCGTACGGTCCGGGCTTTCCGTGCCTGATCGGCGAGGGTGTCACCATCGGCCACGCCGCGGTGGTGCACGCCTGCACCATCGGCGACTACTGCCTGATCGGCATGCACGCCAGCGTGCTCGACGGTGCGGTGGTGCAGAAGTACGGTTTCGTCGGCGCCGGCGCGCTGATCCCACCGGGCAAGGTGGTCGGCGAGCGCGAGCTGTGGCTGGGCAACCCGGCGAAATTCGTGCGCCTGCTCAGCGACCGCCAGATCGAACAGCTGCATTACTCCGCCGATCACTACGTGCGCTTGAAGGACGAGTACCTGGCCTCCGCCTGATGACTCGCCGCGTCCTGTTCCTGTGCAGCCGCAACCGCCTGCGCAGCCCCACTGCCGAGCAGTTGTTCGGTACTTGGCCGGAGCTGGAGGTGGACTCCGCCGGACTGGCTGACGATGCCGAAGTGGTGCTAACGAATGAACAGCTGGAGTGGGCCGACCTCATCGTGGTGATGGAGGCCAGCCACCGGCGACGCCTGCAGACGCGCCACCGCAGTCGACTCAAAGGCAAGCAGGTGGTCTGCCTGGACATTCCCGACCGCTATGACTTCATGCAGCCGGAACTGGTGGCGTTGCTGCTGAAAAAGGCCGGACCGCTGCTGCGTTGACGCTCGATGCCGCGTTACATCCGTGTCGCACTTCCGGCGCTGGCCTGCTTGCGTTCCGCTTCCGCCTCGTGCTGCTTTGTCACCATATTGCGCGCCGCCGAGAGTTTGCCGCCGAGCAGGGCCAGCGTGAAGTTGTTGCTGTCGAACTCGCGCAGCAGATCGATCTCACGACGTGCCTCTTCCAGATCGTACTGATTGATGGTGTGTTCGATCTCCACCGCGGCGCGCGGAAAGGATTCGCGCAACGCCTCCTGCGCAGCCGGATTCTTCGGCTCCAGCTGCAGCACGCTGAGGTAGAACTCGTAGGCGTTGCTGCCCGCGGGCGCCACTAGGCGACCATCGTGCATCGCGTCGCGGGCCAGCCCGAGCAGGATGCCGGTGCCGCTTTGCGCATCGTCCGCTGGCGCATCAGCCGCCGCCGCAGTCGGCGACCCGGCGGGGCCGTAGGAGGCATTCGCCATGGCGCGGCTGTACCAGAAGATGCCGCCGGCCGCGGTCAGTACCAGTACGGCAATAAGAGCAAGTGCGTATCGCTGCGATACGCTGAAATGGAAACGGGGCATGACACCTGCTGCGTGAACGATGGCCGCGCGCAGGAGGGTCCGTCATCGACGTGCTCCCGGCGGATTCCGCCACGTTAGCCGGCTTGTGTTGCAGCCTTGTGGCTGTACGGCATCAACGCGATGCCGTCGCCTGTTCCAGCTGGGTCAACCACGCCAGTGCATGCGCGCGGTCGGTGCCGCACATCACCGGCTCGGCACGCAGGTTGCTGCATACCGCCGGGCGCTCGGGCCGGCCGAAGATCGCGCAGCGGTTGTCGTCGGTCAGCTGGATGCAGCGCACACCGGCGGGCTTGCCATCCGGCATGCCGGGGATCGGCGAGGAGATCGACGGCGCGATGCAGCAGGCGCCGCAACCGGCGCGGCAGGCCAGCATACTCAAGTCGCCGACCGCAGCAGCTGGTACACCGGCTCGGTGTCCGGTCGCTGGCCGTGCCACAGCTCGAACGCATCGGCAGCCGTCTCCACCAGCATACCTAGCCCGTCGAACGCATAGCGTGCGCCGGCGGTTTTCGCCCAGGCCAGGAAACTGGCGGCCGCCGCGCCGTAGGACAGGTCGTAGCACAGCGCGCGCGCGCCGAGCAGCGAGAACGGCAGTTGCAGCGACACGCCGAGCAGGCCGGCCGAAGTCGCGTTGACGATCAGGTCGTAGCTGCCGATGCTGGCCAGGTCTTCCCAGTAACGCGTATGCGCGCGTGCCGGTTCGCCGATCGCATCGGCCAGCGCGTCGGCCGCTTCCGGCGAGCGGTTGACGATGGTCAGCGTCTCCACGCCGGCATCCAGCAGGTTCCACGCCACGCCGTGTGCGGCACCGCCGGCGCCGAGCAACAGCGCGGTGTGGCCGCGCAGATCCATGTCGTGACGCTCGGTCAGGTCGCGCACCATGCCGGCGCCGTCGGTGTTGTGCGCGGCCAATCGGCCATCGGGCAATCGCGTCAGCACATTCGCGCTGCCGGCGCGGCTGGCCGCTTCGCTGCGCGTATCCGCCAGCGCAAACGCGGCGGCCTTGTGCGGCACGGTGACGTTCGCACCGTGACCATCTTCGGCGAAGAAGCGCCGTACCGCCGCGGCGAAATCGGCCGGCGTCGCGTCGATCGTGCGGTAGTCGAGCGAGATGCCGAACTGCTGCGCGAACGCGCGGTGGATCTGCGGCGACAGGCTGTGGCCGATCGGATGGCCAAACACGGCGAACTGGGCGGGTTGCATGCGGATTCCCTGCAGGATGACTGGCGCCGCGACGGGCGTGCTCGCAGACATTCTACTAGCCGCCGGCATCGCAACCTTCACCGGTCCAGGCACGGGTCGCACGTTGTGAGATGGACGCATCGCAGGCTGTCCCCGTCATCCATCCAACGGGCACCGCACATGCGTCCATCATCCTTGCCGTCTGCACACCATCAACGCCTGCTCGGTGCCGCCATGCTGTGGCTGCTGAGTGGCGGTGCGTTGCTGCTGACTACCTTGGTTCCACTGCATACCGAGCTGCTCGGCTGGACGCCGGCGTTCTGGCTGCTCGGCGCACCACTGGTCGTGTTGCTGGTGCTGGAGCCGGCACTGCCGCGTCAGTTTCTGGCGTTGTGTCGGCCGCGCCGGCACACCCTTCACGCGGCGGTATGGCATTGAGCTTGGGGCGAAGAGCGACCCCACCCCAACCCTCCCCTGCAAGCAGGAGAGGGAGCAAAACGGTCAGCCGGTAATGCCCTGCCGCTTGCGCTCCATCCGACGCAGGAACTCCTGCATGATCTGCAGGTACAGGGCATCGCCGAGATGGGCGTCTTCGACGCCGGCGTCGATCGACGGGTTGTCGTTGACCTCGATCACCACCGGCTTGTTGCCGACCTGTTTCAGGTCGACACCATAGAGTCCGTCGCCGATCGGCTGGGTCGCCTTCAGCGCCAGCTTGACCACTTCGGCCGGCGCATCCTTCACCGCGATCGTCTCGAAGCCGCCGGATTTCGCGGTGCCCTTGGCGCCGTGGTTGTAGATCTGCCAGTGGCCGCGCGACATGTAGTACTTGCACGCGTACAGCGGCTCGCGATTGAGCACGCCGATGCGCCAGTCGAAATCCGTGGGGACGAACTCCTGCGCCAGCAGCAGGGCGCTGTGCTGGAACAGACCGCTGGCCGCCTGTTCCAGTGCCTGTTCGCTTTCCACCTTGACCACGCCGCGCGAGAACGAGCCGTCGGGAATCTTCAGCACCAGCGGAAAGCCGAGCTTGGCGACGACTTCCTTCATGCCCTTGCTGTCATCCCGATAGAGGATCTCGGTACGCGGCACCGCCAGCTTGCGCGACACCATCAAGTCGTTGAGGAAGATCTTGTTGGTGCAGCGCAGGATCGAGGTCGGGTCGTCGATCACCACCATGCCTTCCTTCTCCGCGCGATGCGAGAAGCGGTAGGTGTGGTTGTCGCTGGCGGTGGTCTCGCGGATGAACAGGCCGTCGTATTCGGCGAGGCGTTGGTAGTCGTTCTTGCCGATCGGATCGACCTCGATGCCGAGCTCCTTGCCGGCCGCGATGAACGCCTTCAGCGCCTTCTTGTTCGATGGCGGCATCTGCTCGGCCGGATCGACCAGCATCGCGATGTCGTAGCGATACAGCTTGCGCGCGCGCGGCTTGCGCCACAGCTTCTTGGAGAAGCGGTCGAGCTCTTCGGCGAATGCGTCTTCCTGCGCATCGTCCAGCGTCTGCAGGCCGACCGGCTTGATCGAGCTGACCTGCCACACGCGGTCGCGCTCGAACTCGATGCGCAGCAGCGGACAGGGGAACGATTCGAACACCTGCCGCGCCAAGTCCTGCAGCGCCGGGTAAGCGGTCTCGCCGAAGTAGACCAGGATGCCGAAGTCGGTGGTATCGCGGCCGCCGGCAGGAAGAAAATTCGTCAGCTTGGTGTTGAGGTCTTCGATGTCCACGCCGTACAGCGAGCGCCGACGCAGGTCGTTCACCGTGCGCACCGACGGCATCACCTTGTGCCCGCGCGCCTCGGCCAGCAGCGACACGTAGTAACCAGTGCCCAGGTACTTGTAGCTGCGGCACAGGTTGATCACGTGGGTGCGTTCGTCGTCGCCACCGACCGGCTCGCGCAGATAATCCATCGCGCTCATCACGTCGACGGACGGGTAGTACGAACTCCAGTCGGAGGCTTTTTCGACAACGATGACCAGACGGGTCATGACACCACTCAGACGATGCGGCTATGGCGGGATGCCCTGCGGCGAGCGCGGCCGGACACACAAGTCGCGCAGTTTGGCACAGGGCCTGTCCTGCACAAGGCCTGCCTTAGATAAGGGTGAGGCGCTGAAGCCTGAATAAACAGCATCGACACGGATCGAACCCTGCCAGAAAACACGGGTGTCGCATGGCGCCGGCTGCTAGAGTCCGCGCGTGCTGATTACCCCTGCCCATCTGCTGCACGACCCTCGTCGGAAGGAACCCGAAAGCATGCACCCACTGCCTGCCAGCGCCAGCGTGCGCGTGCGTCGCGCCGAGTTGTCCGACCTGGATGATCTGGTGACACTGGAAGAGAGCAGCTTCGACACCGACCGGCTCAGCCGCGCGCAATACCGCCGCCATCTGGACAGCGATTCCGCGCTGGTGCTGGTGGCCAGCGCCAATCACCGCAACTTCCTCGGCACGGCGGTGGTGTTCTTTCGCAAGGGCAGCCGTGTGGCGCGACTGTATTCGATCGCCAGCAAGCCGGAGACGCGCGGCAAGGGTGTCGGTGCCGCGCTGCTGGACGCCGTCGAAGCGGCCGCCCGTCAGCGCCGCTGCCATGCGGTGCGGCTGGAAGTGCGCGATGACAACGCCGGCGCGGTGCGCCTGTACGAACGCCATGGTTATCGGCATATCGGCCATTACCCGCATTACTACCAGGACGGCACCCATGCCTGGCGCTACGAGAAATCGCTGGACTGAAGCCGCCCGCGTGCTGCAGCACGCCGCGCGATGGATGCTACCGGGCTTATAATGTCGCCGCGATTCAGGGGAGCGTGGGGGTCGTGGTACCGCGCAAACGGTGAACGAACCGTCCTGCCTTGTGAGCTTCCCGATGTCCTTCCGTACCCTGTCTCTTGCAACCGCACTGACCTTGGCACTGGCCGCTTGTGCGACCAGTCGCGGCCTGCATCCCGACGGCCAGCTGATGGATGCGAACACTCTCGCCACCAAGCACAGCCTCGCCGATGTGCAACTCACGCCGGCCGCGTGGCCGGCGCAGGACTGGTGGACCGCGCTCGGTGATCCGCAACTGTCGGCCTTGATCAGCGAAGCGCTGCAGAACAATCCCGGACTGGCGGCCGCCGATGCACTGGCGAAACAGGCACAGGCGCAAGTGCAGGGCGCCAATGCGGCGCGCGGCCCGCAGCTGAACCTGGACGCCGCCGTACCCGGCGCCCGGTTGTCGAGCAAGGATTACAGCTATCCGGTGGAGGACCTGGGCACGTTCGCCTGGGCCAAGTCGGCGACGCTCGATTTTTCCTGGGGGCTGGATCTGTGGGGCGGCAAGCGCGCCGCATGGGAGGCCGCGCTGGGTCGCAGCCGTGCCGCCGAGATCGATGCGCATGCGGCACGCATCCAGCTGTCGGTGAACGTGGCGCGCGCGTATATCCAGCTCGGCTATGCGTTTGCCCAGCAGGACGTCGCCGACGCCGAACTGCAGCGCACCGGCAAGGTGCTCGAACTGGCGCATCGCTACCTGGCCGCCGGACTGGGCACGCCACAACAACTGCATCAGGCCGATTTCGCGGTGGCCAGCGCGCAGCAGCAGAAGGCCCAGGTCGAACGCGCCATCGATGCCGTGCGCAGCAGCCTGTCCGTGCTGCTCGGCCAGGGTCCCGACCGCGGCTTGCAGATTGCACGGCCGCGCGTATTGAAGCCGGCCGATCTCGCGCTGCCGGACAACCTGCCGGTGGAGCTGCTCGGCCGTCGCGCCGATCTGGTCGCCGCACGCTGGCGCGTCGAGGCGGCTGGCAAGGAGATCAAGGCGGCCAAGACCGAATTCCTGCCGAACATCAGCATCAGCGCGATGGCCGGCCTGGTAGCGGTGGGCGACAGTAGCAAGCTGTTCGAGCTGTCCTCGCGCACCTACGGCATCACCCCCGCGCTGAGCCTGCCGATCTTCGACGGCGGTCGACGCCGGGCGAATCTGGCGGCGACCGACGCCGGCTATGACCTCTCGGTGTCGCAATACAACGCGACCCTGATCCGCGCCGTCAATGAAGTCGCCGACGAATACTCCGCGCTCAAGTCGATGCGCACCCAGCTCACCGCCGAACGGCGAGCGCAACAGGACGCGCAGCAGGCCTGGAACGACGCAATGAAACTCTACAAGGGTGGCCTGGGCAGCTCGCTGGAAACGCTGGTCGCCCGCCAGCAACTGTTGGCCGCCGAGCAACGCATGGCTGCCTTGAACAGCCAGCAAATGGATCTTTCGGTCCAACTGATCCAGGCGCTCGGCGGTGGTTACGACGCAGGAACTCCGGCAGCGCTGCCAGCCGCTGATACCAACGCTGTCAAAACGAGTTCGGTCCAGAGCCCGTCAGATCGTTGAACGACCGCTGTCGCGCTGGTGGACCAAAGTTGATGCACTTGAGCGCCTGGTCGATCCGCCGCGGCGCGGCGGCAGCCAGTGCAAGACTTGCGGTTTGTCTGCTTAACCGCCGAGTGGTGAACCGATCCGCCGCGCGGTGGCTTCGTCCGGTCGCGCCACCAACGCACCGGTGCGCATCAGGCTGACGCTGTAATGGCCCTGGTCGACCAGCGGCAGGAAGGCGCCGCTGCCGTAGACGGTGTCGACCTCGGGTAGCCATCGCGGATATTGCTTGCTGAGAGCGAGCAGATCGAAGGCGCCGGCTTCGCCGAAGCTGATCACGGTGCGCGGTGCGCTGGCTTCCTCGGCCGCATCATCGTAGCGGCCGGACAGACGATCGAGCCGGTACAGCGGCGGCACGCCGGCCAGCAACGCAGGCAGTTTCCACTTCAGCACCACCGCCTCGATGCGCCAGTCGTCGCCGGACAACTGCACTTGTCGCGTGCTGCCGTCGGGCCAGCTGAGGGTGAGCGCCCAACGCTGCGGCGACAGGATGCGTGCGTCGATGTCGACCACCGGCGCTTCCTCGCCGAGCAGCCGATAGCCGCGCAGTGCGGCGCCGGTACCGGCCAGCAGCAAGGTCAGTGCGAAGAAGGCCACGCACAGCAGCGCTCGCCAGCTGGCCGCCAGGTGACGGCGATCGTGCAGGTGGCGGCGCAGCACCACCAGCTGCACCAGCGTGATCAGCGCAAAGATCAGCGCCAGCACCAGCAGCACGGTCATCGGCATGCGCAACAGCGTGCTCCAGTCCATCACGAATTCCTCATCGCATCGGCGTGCGATTTGTGCACGCATCATAACGGGCGATACCCGGATGCTGCGGCCGATGCAGCGGGCATCGCTATACTGCGGTCGTCCCAAGGAACCCTCGCCATGCGCCGATCCCTCCTGCTGCTACCGCTCTGTCTCGTTGTCGCCCTGCTTGCCGGTTGCGGCAACAAGGGTCCGTTGACGATGCCGCCGACCAAGCCCGCTGCGACATCGGCTCCGGCGAAACCGGCCGTGCCGGCCACTGCGGCCACGGTCGATACGCCGACCAACGGCCAGAACTGAACGCGATCTCGCCATGCAGCTGCGCTTCTCGAAAATGCACGGTATCGGCAATGACTTCGTCGTGCTGGATTGCCGACGCGACGGCTTTGCGCTGGACGCAACGCAGATCCGTGCGCTGGGCGACCGGCGTACTGGCGTGGGCTTCGACCAGCTGCTGAGCGTGGAGCCGGCTCGCGATCCGTCCTGCGCTTTCTACTACGGCATCTGGAACCGCGACGGCTCACTGTCTGGCCAATGCGGCAATGGCGTGCGCTGCGTGGCCGCATGGCTGCATCGTGCCGGTGCACTGGCACTCGGCGACCAAGTCCTGCTCGAGAGTCCCTCCGGACCGGTGACGGTGTGCCTGCTCGCCACCAATGAGGTCGCGGTGGACATGGGCGAGCCAGTGTTCGAACCGGCGCGGATTCCGTTCGTGGCCGAAGCCGCGGCGGACCGCTACGAGATCCGCGCGGGTGACGACATGCTGCAGATCGGCGCGGTGTCGATGGGCAATCCGCATGCCGTGGTGGTGCTGAACGATCCGGACGACCCGGCACAAATGCAGCTAGGCCCGCTGCTGTCCACGCACGAACGCTTTGCACAAGGCGCCAACACCGGCTTCGTGCAACAACTCGATCGCGGCCATCTGCGCCTGCGTGTGTACGAACGTGGCGCTGGCTGGACGCGCGCTTGCGGCACCGGTGCCTGCGCCGCGATGGCGGTACTGCATCAACGCGGCGAAGTCGATGACCGCGTCCAGGTGGAACTGCCCGGCGGCACGCTGCGGATCGACTGGACCGGCCCCGGTCACCCGCTATGGATGACCGGCCCGGCCGCCTTCGCGTTCGAGGGCGAATGGACGGTTCCGGCGCCTAAAGCCTGACGCGGCGGTTGAAGCGCGCCCGCGTCCATCGCACACTCCAGCCAGACGGCGCGCTCTTTCCGCACGCCCCGTAACGGTTCGAGGACAGCTCCGCATGACCGCAACCCTGCTCGACGACGCCACCCAGGCCCGCGTGGTCGCCGCCTATCTGAAGCGCCATCCGGAATTCCTCAGCGAATATCCCGATCTCGCCGCGAAGCTGACGATGCCGCGCGAACAGGGCGCGGTGTCGTCGCTGGCGGTGTATCAGCTGCAGAGCCTGCGCGACAAGAATGCCGAGCTTGAACGCCGGCTGGCCGAGCTGATCGAGATCGCCGCCGAGAACGAGAAACTGATGGAGCGCGTGCATTCGCTCACCGTGGCGCTGCTGCGCGCGAACACGATGGAAGTGACCGCGCGCAGCGTGGTCGCCAAGCTCAGCGCGGATTTCCACACCGAGCAGGTGCGCCTGCTGCTGTTTGGCGATGAGCCGCAACTGCCGCGTGCCGAATGGCTGCAACAGATTCCGGGAGGTGCTGCCGCGCTGCCGGAGTTTGCCGAATTCCTGCAGCACAACGAACCGGTCTCCGGGCGCCTGTCCAGCGAAAAGCTCACCCGGCTGTTCGGTCCCGATGCCGGGCAGATCCGTTCGGTGGCGATGATGCGGCTCGGCGATTCCGGCATCCTGGCGATCGGCAGCCACGACCCGGATCGTTTCCAGCCGGGCATGGGTACGCTGTTCCTGAAGATGATCTCGGCCACCATCACCGCCGCGTTGGCGCGTTCGCGGGATATCTCCTGAGCCGGCAATGACGCCTGAGCAACAGGTCGATATCTGGCTCGCCCGTCTCGCCGACGAGCGGCACGCTTCGCCGCATACGGTGGCCGGCTATCGCCGCGACCTGGCCAAGCTGTTGCGCTTCATGGAAGCGCAGCAACTGATCTCGTTCGATGCATTGGATGCGAACCGGATGCGCACATTTGTCGCCGCCGAGCATCGTGCCGGCCTGGCGCCGAAAAGCCTCCAGCGCCTGCTGTCCTCCTGCCGCAGCCTGTTCCGCCAGCTCAACCGCGAAGGCCTGCTGGCCGGCGATCCGCTGCTCGGCGTGCGCGGGCCCAAGGTGCGTCGCAAGCTGCCGCAGGTTCTCGATGTCGACGAAGCGAGTGCACTGGTCGAGACCGACAGCGGCGGCAAGCTGGCCGTGCGTGACCGCGCGATGCTGGAGCTGTTCTATTCCAGCGGCCTGCGCCTGTCCGAACTGATCGGCCTGCGCTGGCTCGATCTGGATCTCGATGGTGGCGAAGTACGCGTACTCGGCAAGGGCAGCAAGACCCGCATCGTGCCGGTCGGACGTCACGCGATTGCCGCGCTGCGCGCGCTCGGCGCGGAAGCGGGCATGCAGGCCGACACGCCGATCTTCCGTGGCCGCGGCGGCGCGCCGATCAACCCGCGCACGATTCAACTGCGCATGAAGGCGCTGGCGCTGCAGCAGGGAATCCCGAAACACATCCATCCACATCTGCTGCGACATACCTTCGCCAGCCACATGCTGGAATCCTCCGGCGACCTGCGCGCGGTGCAGGAGCTGCTCGGCCACGCCGACATCGCCACCACGCAGATCTACACGCACCTGGATTTCCAGCACCTGGCCAAGGTCTACGATGCCGCGCATCCGCGCGCGCGGCGCAAGTAAGTGCGAAACTGCCATCCTCCGCTGAACGGAGAAACCTCGGGCACGTTGCAATAAGCCTGCGGAAAGATTCCCCCGCGAAAATGCGGTACTACAACCCTCCAGGCATCCGTTCCCGTGACTCTTTCGGAAATACCACTTTCCGTCACAGCACCCGCTGTGATCAGTCATGGCGTGCGGCCAACGCATCGACACCTGCTGGGCATTGGTGAGCTGCCACCACGCGACATTTTCCGCATCCTGCTGCTGCGTCCCAACCATCGGCTGGGCAACACGCTGCTGCTCACCCCGCTGCTGACCGAGCTGGAGCGACGCTATCCCGGTGCCGAGATCGACCTGGTCACCGGTTGCGAGGCGGCCGATGACGTGTTCGCCGGATTTCGCCAGGTTCGCCACATCCATCAGCTGACCCGGCGCCCCGGTCATCATCCCGTGCACCTGCTGCGCACCTTGCTGCGGTTGCGACGGAACCGCTACGACCTAGCCATCGACAGCACCCGCGGTTCGCGCTCCGGCCGCCTGCTGCTTTTCCTCAGCGGTGCCCGCCATCTGCTCGGCCTGCCTTCCAGCAAGCGCGAACTGCGCGATGGCGGCTCGGCCTGGCAAGCCGCACTGACCCACGCGCCCAGCCACTTTTCGTTGGATGGCGTATACGCGCTGCGTTGCGCGATGGGGCTGCCTTTCCTGGATCAGGACAACACCTGGCCGCCGATGCGCATCCACCTGCGCGCGGAAGAACAGGCGTGCGGCCGCACTTTGCTGACCGACCTGCTCGGACATGCACCCGATGGTGATCATCAGGTCATCGCGCTGTTCCCGAATGCCACCGGCAACAAGCGCCTTGGCGGCGAATGGTGGCTGACCCTAGTCGATGCGCTGCAGGCGGCCCATCCGCAGTTGCGCTTTATCGAGATGCTCCCCGCGCATGGTCAGTCGCAACTGCAGCTGCGCTTTCCCGCCTTCTATTCCAGCAACGTGCGCCGGATGGCGGCCCTGCTTGCGCAATGCAACGGCTACATCAGCGCCGACTGCGGCGTGATGCACCTGGCCTGCGCCGCTGGCGTACCCACGCTGGGGCTGTTCACGCGGGACAACCTGACCCGCTATCGTCCGCGTGGTCCGCATGATGAAGCCTTGTGCGTGGCCGACCGCACGCCGGTCGAAGTGGCCGCGGCGGCAGCACCGTTCCTGCACGCCTTGCCGCGCTGAGGTCAGCCGGCCTCGCTTGCAATCGGCGCGGCCGATCCCTATCTAGTCAGCTCCTTCCCGGAGCAAGACAGCATCATGGAATCCTTCCACGCCACCACCATCGTCTGCGTGCGCCGCGAGGGCCACGTCGTGATCGGCAGCGACGGTCAGGTCACGCTCGGCAACACGGTGATGAAGGGCAATGCGCGCAAGGTGCGACGGCTCGGCAAGAGCGGTGACGTCGTGGCCGGTTTCGCCGGCGCCACCGCCGATGCATTCACCCTGTTCGAGCTTTTCGAGCAGAAGCTCGAAAAGCACAACAACAACCTCACCCGCGCCGCGGTGGAGATGGCCAAGGAATGGCGCACCGACCGCCGCTTCGGCCGGCTCGAGGCGATGCTGGCGGTGGCCGACAAAGAGACGTCACTGCTGATCTCCGGCAACGGCGACGTGGTGGAGCCCGAACACGGCCTGATCGCGATCGGTTCCGGCGGCCCGTTTGCGCAGTCGGCCGCAATGGCACTGCTCGAAAACACCGAGCTGGATGCGCGAACGATCGTCGAGAAGGCACTGAAGATCGCCGGCGACATCTGCATCTACACCAATCACAACGTGTCGATCGAAGAGCTGTAGGCGCGACGCGCCATAGCTTGATCGCACACGGTTCGCACACTCCGCTGCGCTTCCCCACGCACGAACATCCCCGGTGACTCCATGTCCGAACTCACTCCTCGCGAAATCGTCAACGAACTCGACCGCTACATCATCGGCCAGCACGACGCCAAGCGCGCCGTGGCGGTGGCACTGCGCAGCCGCTGGCGGCGCATGCAGCTGGAGCCGGGCATGCGCGAGGAAGTGACGCCGAAGAACATCCTGATGATCGGCCCCACCGGCGTCGGCAAGACCGAGATCGCGCGGCGCCTGGCCACGCTGGCGAACGCGCCGTTCGTGAAGGTGGAAGCGACCAAGTTCACCGAGGTCGGCTACGTGGGCAAGGATGTCGAGTCGATCATCCGCGACCTCGCCGACGTGGCCTACAAGCTGACCCGCGAGCACGCGGTCAAGCGCGTGCGCACACTGGCCGAGGATCGCGCCGAGGATCGCATCCTCGACGCCTTGCTGCCACGCCGGCTGAGCACACCGACCGACTGGAGCCACGATGCACCGGCGGCGCCGGCGATCGACAGCGACACTCGCCAGAAACTGCGCAAGCAGCTGCGCGAAGGTGCGCTGGATGAGCGCGAGATCGAGCTGGACTTCGCCATGAACGTGGGCGTGGAAATCATGTCGCCGCCAGGCATGGAGGAAATGGGCGCGCAGTTGCGCCAGATGTTCCAGAACATCGGCGGCGCCAAGACACAACAACGGAAATTGGCGATCAAGCTGGCACGGCCGCTGTTGATCGACGAGGAGGCCGGCAAGCTGCTCAACGACGACGAGATCCGCGCGCAGGCGATGGAAGCGGCCGAACAGAACGGCATCGTGTTCATCGACGAGATCGACAAGGTGGCCCAGCGCGGTGACCACGGCCACGCCGGGGTCAGCCGCGAGGGCGTGCAGCGCGACCTGCTGCCGCTGGTGGAAGGTTCCACCGTGTCGACCAAATACGGCCCGATCAAGACCGACCACATGCTGTTCATCGCCTCCGGCGCGTTCTCGCTGGCCAAGCCGTCCGACCTGATCCCGGAACTGCAGGGTCGTCTGCCGATCCGCGTCGAGTTGTCCGCGCTCAGCGTGGACGACTTCAAGCGCATCCTGCGCGAGCCGCACAACGCGCTGACCAAGCAGTACACCGCGCTGCTCGCCACCGAAGGTGTCGGCCTCGAATTCGTCGATAGCGGCATCGACCGGCTGGCCGAGGTGGCGTTCCAAGTCAACGAACGCACCGAGAACATCGGCGCCCGCCGGCTGCATACCGTGATGGAGCGACTGCTGGAGAAAATCTCCTATGAGGCCGCGGACAAATCCGGCGAAAACTACAAGATCGACGCCGAACATGTAGATAAAACGCTTGGAAGCCTGGTTCAGAACGAAGATCTCAGCCGCTACATCCTCTGACCTGCGGGGCGCTAACAAGCCGGTCACCTCAACCTGCTAAAATGGATGCCGTGAGCAACATCATCGAACTGAAAAACACCGGCCAGCGCGCCCAGCTGCGCGAAGCGCAGCAGAAGCAGACGCTGGTGCGGCTGTGGCGCGAGGACCTCGAGCACGGCAGCTTCTGCGGTTACGTGGGCGGCGTCGGGCGCGAATTCTTCCTGCTCTGGGTGGTCGGCGACGGCATCACCTACGACGGCATGTACGTGATGCGCCATCGCGACATTTCCGAGCTGGAGTCGCCGGACAAGCACCATGTGTTTTTCGAGAAGGCGCTGGCGTTGAAGCACATCCTGCCGCGGCCACCGCGCGGGTTTCCGCTGGACAACATCCGCGAAGTGATCCAGGCCGCCGGCGCGCAGGCACCGGTGATCGGCGTGCATGTGGACAGCGAGGACGAAGCCGAAGTCTGCTACATCGGCCGGCTGGTCAGCGTCGAGGAAGACGGCTTCCACATGCAGGAACTCAGCCCCGACGCGGAGTGGATGCGCGAAGCCTCGTTCTTCTCGTGGGATGAAGTGTCCACCGTCAGCATCGAGGACAGCTACGCGCAATCGTTGCTGGCCGTGGCTGGTGCCGCACCGGCGCTGCTGGAGCAGGGCGACGACTCCGGGATCGGCCGCGCGCACTGATCGCGTAGAGGTAGAGCGGGGCGCGTGGTTTCAGCCGCGTCACCGCAACCGTTAAGCTCCCCCGATAGCCGCGACACCAGCGGCAAGGCACCCGGGAGCAATACATGACACGCATCGTCGTCGTCGGCAGCATCAACATGGATCTGGTCACGCAGGCGCCGCGTTTCGTCGGCCCCGGCGAGACCATCCTCGGCGAACGTTTTCTCACCGTGCCGGGCGGCAAGGGCGCGAATCAGGCAGTGGCTGCGGCACGGCTTGGCGCCGAGGTGGCGCTGGTTGGCGCCACCGGCGATGACGCATTCGGCCAGCAACTGCGCCAGGGTTTGGCCGCGGAAAATATCGACCTCACTCACACGATCCAGCTCGACGATTGCGCCAGCGGCACCGCCTCGATCACTGTCGCGGGCGGCGAGAACCAGATCATCGTGGTACCCGCCGCCAATGCGCGGGTCACGCCAGCGCAAGTCGAACAGGCGCAGGCACTGATCACCCGCGCCGACGCCGTGCTGGTGCAGATGGAGATCCCGCTGGAAACCGTGGAGGCCACTCTGCGCCTTGGCCATCGACTCGGCGTGCCGGTGATCCTCAACCCTGCACCGGCGCAGAAGTTGCCCATCGAGTGGTTGCAGCTCGCCCGCTACGTCACGCCGAACCAGCACGAACTGGCGATCCTGCTGGGCGCCGATCCGGATGAAGATTTCCACGCGCTGATGCAGCGCTCGCCCGGTCCGGTCGTGCTCACTCGTGGCGCCGAAGGCGCGTGGTATCGCGAGCAGGGCGAACCGATTCACCAGCATGGCTTCAACGTCGCGGTAGTCGACAGCACCGGCGCTGGCGATACCTTCAACGCCGCGTTGGCGGTATTCCTGCGCGAAGGTCTGTCTATTGCCGTGCGCAAAGCTTGCGCGGCTGCCGCGTTGTCGGTGGGCAAGCTCGGTGCGCAAGCCGGTATGCCGACCTTGCACGAGGTCGAGGCACTGCTGGCACAGCAACCCGGCTGATCACTTGCCGATACAGAACGAGCCGAAGATCGCTCCCAGCAGGTCGTCGCTGCTATAGCTGCCGGTAATTTCACCGAGCACGTGCTGGGCCTGGCGCAGTTCCTCCGCGGCGAGTTCGCCGGCGCGGCTGCCGGCCAGCACATCGGCAGCTTGATCAAGATGCACAATGACTTGCTGCAACGCCAGCACATGCCGGCGGCGCGCACTGAACACGCCTTCACCACTACCGGCGCCAGCCAGTTGCTTGAGTTCATGGCGCAACGCGTCGAGGCCGTTGCCGGTTTTGGCGGACGCCCACAGCCAGTGACTGCCATCGCGGCGTTCGCTGTGCGCAGCGATGTCGTCGAGATCGATCTTGTTGATCAGCAGTAATCGCTCAACGTGTTTCGGCAGGTTGTCGAACAGGGCGAGATCGGCTTGCGCGTGCTCGCTGTCAGTGACCAGCAGGGCCACATCGGCGCGCTGCAGTTCGCCATGGGCGCGGCGCACGCCTTCGCGTTCGACTTCGTCGTCGGTTTCGCGCAGGCCGGCGGTGTCGGCCAGTTCCAGTGCGATGCCGTCGAAGCTGAGGCTTTCGCGCAACACATCGCGCGTGGTGCCGGCAGCTGCGTTGACGATGGCGCGGTCGCTGCCGGCCAGCGCGTTCAGCAGGCTGGACTTGCCCGCATTGGGGCGGCCGATGATCGCCACGCGCAGGCCGTCGTTGAGGCGCAGGCCGCGTTGCGCTTCGCGCAGCAACTCGGTCAGTTCGTTGCGCACGACGTGCAACTGCTGGCCGATCGCGGGATCGGCCAGGAAGTCGATTTCTTCCTCGGGAAAATCGATCGCCGCCTCGATGTGCACGCGCAGCGTGATCAGCAATTGCAGCAAAGCCTCGACCTTGCGTGAGAACACGCCTTCCATCGACTGCAGGGCGGCACGTGCACCGGCCTGCGAGCGCGCGGCAATCAGATCGGCGACGGCTTCGGCCTGGGCCAGGTCGAGCTTGCCGTTGAGGAAGGCGCGTTCGGTGAATTCACCCGGCCGCGCCAGTCGCGCGCCGAGTTCGCATACGCGGCGCAGCAATAGATCGAGCAACACCGCGCTGCCGTGGCCTTGCAGTTCCAGCACGTGTTCGCCGGTATACGAAGCGGGCGCCGGAAAATGCAGCAACAGGCCGCGATCGATCAGCTCGCCGGCGGCATCGCGAAACGCGGCGAAGTGCGCGTGCCGCGGCTGTGCGGCACGCCCCAGCAGGATTTGCGCAATCACCGGCACCGCCGGCCCGGACACACGCACCACACCGACGCCCGCTGCACCGGGCGCACTGGCGATGGCGGCGATGGTGTCGGTGGTGTGCTCGGACATAATGCGCTGACTCGTGCGAAGTCAGCCGCGACCGTTGTCCGATCGCGACTGACTGAGGTGCATCCGGCGTGGATCGGGCTCAGGCGGTCTTGACCACTTCCTCGCGATCGACGTGATGGGTGACCCACCACTGCTGGCCCAGACCGACCAGACCGTTGACCGCGTAGTACAGACACAGGCCGGCGGGGAAGAACGCGAACATCACCGTGAACAGCAACGGCATCACCTTCATCATCTTGGCCTGGGCCGGATCCATGCCCGCGGCAACCGGGTTGAGCCACTGCGTGCCCAGCATCACCGCCGCATAGATGATCGGCAGGATGTAGAACGGATCGGGCGCGCTCAGATCGGGAATCCACATGAACGCGGCGTGGCGCAGCTCCAGGCTGTACTGCAGCACGTAGAACAGGCCGTAGAACACCGGCATGGTGATCAGCACCGGCAGGCAGCCGCCCATCGGGTTGACCTTCTCCTTCTTGTACAGCTCCATGGTGGCCTGCTGCATCTTGACCTTGTCGTCGCCATAGCGCTCCTTCAGCGCCTGGATCCGCGGTGCCAGCTTGCGCATTTTCGCGCTGGACTTGTATTGCACCGCGGTCAGCTTCCAGGTCAGACCCTTGATCAGCAGCACCAGCAGGATGATCGCCAGGCCCCAGTTCTTGCTGATCGCGTGGAACTGCGACAGCACCCAGTGCATCGGCACGGCGATGACCTTGAACATGCCGTAGTCGATGGTCAGGTCCAGTCCGGGCGCGACCGCGTCCAGCGTGCCCTGCACGTTCGGCCCGAGGTACAGGCGCGACTGGCTGGTGAGGCTCTGGCCCGGCGCCACACTCAAGGCGGGGCCGAACGCACGGATCAGGTAGCGGGGCTGCGCGCTGTCGGGATTGATCGTCTGGGTGGTGTACTGATCGGTCTCGCCGGCCGGCGGAATCCACGCGGTGACGAAATACAGTCGCAGCATCGCCGCCCAGCCGCCCTTGAACTGGCTGTTGAGCTGATCCTTCTCTTTCTTGAAATCCGCGAACGGCAGCTTCTCGAATTTCTCACCGGTGTACCAGGCAGCACCATGGAAGCTGCGCGACTCCGGGTTGGACATATTGGTCAGCCAGTTGCCGGTATGCGGCGGCTCGACCCGCAGCAGCTGCTGGTAGGCATTGCCCTGCCACGCCTGCGCCGCGCCGTTGTCGATGCGCTGGCTCATGCCGATCACATAGCTGCCGCGCTTGAAGCTGTAGGTCTTGGTGACCTTGAGGCCGGCGGCATCCTGCCAGGTCAGGTCGACATTCAGATCATTCTGGCCATCGGCCAGCGTGTAGGCGGTCTGCGCACTCTGGAACACCGCCTGATGATTCGGCTGATCCTGCGGCGCGGTATCGCTGCTGCTGACCAGGCCGCTCTGGGCCACGAAGAAATGCGCGTCGTCATTGGCCAGCAATACGGTCGGCGGCGGATTCGGCGCCTTGTGCGTGCGCGGCGCGTCGGGATAAGCCAGCAGATCCGCATGCACCACACTGCCGCCGCGCGTGTCCACGGTCAGCTGCAGCACGTCGGTGTTGATGGTGATCAGCTGCGATGGCGCCTGCCCGGCATGCGCGGCGTCGGTAGCGATCGCCGCGGCCGTACCGGAGGCTGCGGTCGACGTCGCCGTGGTCGGGATCGCCCCCGGCACGCTGCCATCGGCTGACGGGGTCGCTGCGCTGGAGGCGCTGGCTGCCGCAACCGGCGGCGGTGGCGCGTAGTCCTTCTCCCAGGCGATGAACAGCAGGTAGGCCACGGCCATCAGGGCGAACATGAGGAAGGTGCGCGTTTGATTCATCGCGTAGCAAATCCAGGTAACGCCACGACACTTTGAACGCCGCGGAGACTGAGAAAAGAAAGGGTCAACGCACGATTGTGGTGGTGTCGTCTGCCCGCTTCAATGGTTCGGACGTCCCGGGCCGGTTTGCCAGCAGCTTTTTCCACAACCCATCGATCTCGACCAGCAATTGCGAACCAGGCACGCCGGCCGCCTGTTCGCGCGCCATCACCATCAGGTCCACGGCAGGCAACTGGTGACGAACGCGGCGGAACGATTCGCGCAGCAACCGCTTGATCCGGTTGCGCTCGACCGCACGCTTCGAGACGCGCTTGGAAATCGCCAGGCCGAGCCGGGCATGACCCAGTTCGTTGTCGCGATAACGCATATGAAAACAGCGGCCGCCTGCGCGTCCGCTGCTTGTCCGCAAGGCGGCAAAGTCACCTGGCCGACGTAGCCGCGCATCGCGCGGCAGCCCGGCGGTAGACATGACGCTCGTGCCGATTACGGGATCAGGCGCTTGCGGCCCTTGGCGCGACGGGCATTGAGGATCTTGCGACCGTCGGCGGTGGCCATACGGGCACGGAAACCGTGCGTGCGAGCGCGCTTGAGCTTGCTGGGCTGGAAGGTCCGCTTCATGGCTTACTCCGAAGGGAATGTGGATAAAAAGGTTGGAAAGTATGTCGGGTATTTGCCACTGCTGTCAAATGTCGCCAGACAGCAACCTGTGGATACACATGTGGATATGTGGGCGGCGATGGCGTGGAGGCTGCTGCTAGACTAGTCCATTCCGACGCGCGCAAGCGCTCCAAAGCTGTGGCTGAGTTATTCATGAGTGATCTGTGGCGGCGCTGCCTTGAGCGTCTCGAAGGCGATTTGAGCGCCGAAGACCTGCATACCTGGCTGATGCCGTTGCAGGCGCGCGACGATGCCGACGGCCTGCAGCTGTTCGCACCCAATTCCTACACCCTGGATACCGTGCGCGAGCGTTATCTGCCGCGGATCGAGGCGGTATTGCTGCTGTTGAACGGAAAAGCCTGGCCGGTGCGGCTGGAGGTCGGCTCCAATTCGACCCGGCCAACAGCTGTGACCAAGAAGCCGGCAGCAGCCCCGAAAGCCACGGTCGCCGCCCCGGCCGCGGCGGCTTTTCACCACAATCTGGATCCGCACTACACCTTCGAAACCTTCGTCGAGGGCAAGTCGAACCAGCTCGGCAAGGCCGCCGCGATGCAGGTGGCGACGAACCCGGGCCGCGCCTACAACCCGTTGCTGTTGTACGGCGGCACCGGACTGGGCAAGACCCATCTGATGCACGCCGCCGGCAACCTGATGCGCGAGCGCAATCCGGATTTCAAGGTGATGTATCTGCGCTCGGAGCAGTTCGTCGGCTCGATGATCGAGGCGTTGCGTGCCAAGAGCATGGACCAGTTCAAGCAGCGCTTCCGCTCGGTCGATGCGCTGCTGATCGACGACATCCAGTTCTTCGCCGGCAAGGACACGACGCAGGAAGAATTCTTCCATACTTTCAATGCGTTGTTTGAATCCAAGCAGCAGATCATCCTGACCTGCGACCGCTACCCGAAGGAAGTGGACAAGCTCGAGCCGCGGCTGAAGTCACGCCTGGGCTGGGGTCTCTCGGTGGCGATCGAGCCGCCGGATTTCGAGACTCGGGCAGCGATTCTGCTAGCCAAGGCGCACGAGAAGGGCGTGGCGGTCGACGAGAATGTGGCGATGCTGCTGGCCAAGCGCATCCGTTCCAACGTGCGTGACCTCGAGGGTGCCTTGAACACGCTAGCGGCGCGCGCGAACTTCTACGGCAAGCCGATCACCACCGATTTCGCCGAGGAAACCCTGCGCGATCTGCTCGCCACGCATGCCCAAGCGATCACCATTCCGAACATCCAGAAAATCACCGCCGAGTATTTCAATGTGCGGCTGCAGGATCTGCTGTCCAAGCGACGCGTACGTTCGCTGGCCCGGCCACGTCAGATTGCGATGACGCTGTCGAAGGAGCTCACCGAGCACAGTCTGCCGGAGATCGGCGAGGCGTTTGGCGGGCGCGACCACACCACGGTGATGCACGCCTGCAAGACGATCCGGAAATTTGTCGAAACCGACGCGCGGATGCGCCAGGACTGGGAACAATTGATACGCACACTGACCGGCTGAAGGGTCAGAACGTGGGTCGTGCGCAAAGATTATGGATAAGCACTGGGTCAAGCTGTGGATAATGGGTGGATGGATCGACATCTGAAGTTATCCACAAATGGCCCACAGTCAGGCAGCCTCTGCAAGCACAGCCAAGAAAAGTTTCAAGTTTTTGATTTTGAAGCAATAATCAAGAAATAAAAGTTGTCCACAACGCCTACAACAACCACTAAACTTCTTTTAAAGACAGAACAGCAGGTATAGGGGAAGCAAAGCCATGCAATTCAGCATCCAACGAGAAGCTCTGCTCAAACCGTTACAGCAGGTGGTTGGCGTGGTCGAACGTCGCCAGACGCTGCCTGTCCTGGCCAACCTGCTGGTCAAGGTGGCTGACGGCAAACTCTCTCTGACCGGTACCGACCTGGAAGTGGAGATGGTTGCCACGACCGCGGCGGAAAAGCTGGCTGACGGTGAAATCACCATTCCGGCGCGCAAACTGTTCGACATCGTGCGAGCGTTGCCGGATGGCGCGCGGATTGATCTCAAGCTCAACGGCGACCGCGTGGCACTCAACGCGGGACGCAGCCGCTTTACGCTGACCACACTGCCGGCCAGTGAATTTCCCACCGTCGACGAGATCGAACTGGTGGAAAAGGTCAGCCTGCCCGAAGAAGCCCTGCGCGACCTGATGGAGCGCACGTCGTTCGCAATGGCGAACCAGGACGTGCGCTACTACTTGAACGGCATGCTGCTGGACCTGCAGGAACACACGCTGCGCTGCGTGGCCACCGACGGCCATCGTCTGGCGATGAAGGAAACCGAGCTGCAGAGTTCGGTGAGCACCCGCCGGCAGATCATCATTCCGCGCAAGGGTGTCAACGAACTGGTCGGTTTGCTGGAAACCGGCGATGGCCAGGTCGAACTGGAATTCGGTCGCAACCACCTGCGCGTGCGCCGCGGTGATGTGGTGTTTACCTCCAAACTGATCGACGGGCGTTTCCCGGACTACGAAGCGGTCATTCCACTCGGTGCCGATAAGACCGCCACGTTGGACCGCGAAGTGCTGCGCGGGGCGCTGCAACGCGCCGCGATCCTGTCGAACGAGAAATACCGCGGCGTGCGGCTCGAACTGTCGCCGGGCAAGTTGCGCATCGTGGCGCACAACCCGGAACAGGAAGAGGCGGTCGAGGAAGTCGAGGCCGAGACGCACGTGTCGGATCTGGCGGTGGGCTTCAACGTGGGCTACCTGCTCGACGCGTTGGCCGCACTGCGTGGCGACAAGGCACGACTCAGCCTGCGCGATGCCCAGTCCAGCTGTCTGGTGCAGGAGCACGACAACGAGCATGCGCGCCACGTGATCATGCCGCTGCGGCTCTGACGCTCACCGCATGGCCTTGCCCATGTCTTGTGACAACTGGCAACGCCGGGGTTCCCATCAGGGACTCCGGCGTTGCTGTTTGTGGGCGGACGCCGGATGAAGCTTGAGCAGCTGCGTATGCGCGGTCTGCGCTGCCTCACGGATGTAGGCATCGCGCTGGATACTGGCATCAATGTCTTTGTGGGGGCCAATGGCGCCGGCAAGACGAGCGTGCTGGAAGCCGTCTTCCTGCTGTCGCATGCGCGCTCGTTTCGTAGCGGGGCGAAAGAGGCGCTTTTGCAACGGGGTACACCACAACTGTCGATATTCGCCGAATTGCGCCATGTCGATGAGCGCGTATGCCGGTTGGGCCTGGGTCGGGAAGGTGCTCGCTGGGAAGCGAAAGTGGATGGCGCGAACGCCGCGATCGGGCAACTGGTACGCGAATGCGCCGTGGTTTGCTTCGAGCCGGGTTCGCATGCCCTGATCGCCGGCGCGGCCGAAGAACGTCGGCGTTATCTCGATTGGGGTGTGTTTCACGTGGAACACGATTTCCTGACGAGTTGGCGCCGCTATCAACGAGCACTGAAGCAACGCAACAGTTTGCTGCGCTCGGCGTCGGCTGCGACAGAGGCCTTGTTTGCGCCATGGGAGGCCGAACTGGCGCAGTCGGCGCATCAGATCGATCGGCAGCGCCGTGCCTATCTTGACCTGCTGCGCCCGAAGCTGCTCGCCAGCATCGCCGGTTTGTTGCCGGAACTGGGCCAGCTGGAACTGCGCTATCGCCGAGGCTGGTCCGAGGAACTGGACTTGGCCGATCAGCTGCGCGAGCAACGGGGCAGGGATCTGGCGCGGGGACATACCACGCTTGGCGCACATCGGGCCGACTGGTCGATCGCGTTTGAACAGGCGCCTCTGCGCGAACATCTCTCTCGCGGCCAGGAAAAACTCACCGCGCTGGCATGCATGCTGGCTCAAGCCGAGTTGTACGCCGAGCATCATGGCGAATGGCCGATCGTCTGCCTCGACGACCTCGCCTCCGAGCTGGATCAGGCCCATCAAGCGGCCGTGGTGGCGCAGCTGACCGCCGCGAACGCCCAGATCCTGCTGACCGGTACCGAGCTGCCACAGGCCTTGCAGACGCTTCCTTCCCGCGTGTTCCACGTGGAACAGGGCGAGCTGACGCGCCTGCTATAATCGGAAGGTTGCATCATTCAAAGATTGCATAACCCTTAGCCCGGCCATTCACGGCGCCGTGTCGGGCGGGTCGCTGGCGCCAGGAAACGGTCAACGCATGAACGACTCCCTCGACGAATCCCACTACGACTCAAGCAACATCAAGGTCCTGAAGGGTCTGGAAGCGGTGCGCAAGCGCCCCGGCATGTACATCGGCGATACCGATGACGGTACTGGCTTGCACCACATGGTGTTTGAGGTTGTCGACAATGCGATCGACGAGGCGCTGGCGGGTTATTGCGACACTGTGGTGGTTACCATTCTCGAGGATGGTTCGGTCAGCGTCAGTGACAATGGGCGCGGCATCCCGGTCGACACGCATCCGGAAGAGGGCCGTTCCACCGCCGAAGTGGTGATGACGGTGTTGCATGCCGGCGGCAAGTTCGACGCGAATTCGTACAAGGTTTCTGGCGGCCTGCATGGCGTGGGCGTGTCGGTGGTGAACGCGTTGAGCGATCACTTGTGGTTGACGATTTATCGCGACGGTTTCGAGCATCTGCAGGAATACTCGCTCGGTGAGCCGCTGTATCCGCTGAAAGTGGTCGGTCCTTCGAGCAAGCGCGGAACCCTGGTGCGCTTCCTGCCGAGCCCGGCCACGTTTACCAGCAACATCGAATTCCACTACGACATCCTGGCCAAGCGCCTGCGCGAGCTGGCCTTCCTCAATTCCGGCGTCACCATCGACCTGTATGACGAGCGGGGCGAGGGCCGCCACGACACGTTCGCCTACGAGGGCGGCATCCGCTCGTTCGTGCAGCATCTGGCGCAGCTGAAGACCGCGCTGCACCCGAACGTGATCAGCCTGACCGCGGAGCAGGACGGGATCACCGTGGAAGTGGCGATGCAGTGGACCGACTCCTACCAGGAGTCGATGTACTGCTTCACCAACAATATCCCGCAGCGCGACGGCGGCACCCACCTCACCGGTTTCCGCGCGGCGCTGACCCGTTCGCTGCAGAGCTACATCGAGAAGTCCGGGCTGGCCAAGAACGCCAAGGTCACCCCGTCCGGCGATGACATGCGCGAAGGCATGATCGCCGTGCTGTCGGTCAAGGTGCCCGACCCGAAGTTCTCCTCGCAGACCAAGGACAAGCTGGTCTCGTCCGAGGTGAAGACGGTGGTCGAGCAGGTCGTCTACGAGAAGCTTGGCGAGTTCCTGCTGGAGCATCCGAACGAAGCCAAGGCAATCGCCTCCAAGGTGGTCGATGCCGCGCGTGCCCGCGAGGCTGCCCGCAAGGCCCGCGAGATGACCCGCCGCAAAGGTGCGCTGGACATCGCCGGTCTGCCCGGCAAGCTCGCCGATTGCCAGGAGAAGGATCCGGCGCTGTGCGAACTGTTCCTGGTCGAGGGTGACTCCGCCGGCGGTTCGGCCAAGCAGGGCCGCAACCGCAAGACCCAGGCCGTGCTGCCGCTGAAGGGCAAGATCCTCAACGTCGAGAAGGCACGTTTCGATCGCATGCTGGCCTCGGCCGAGGTCGGCACCCTGATCACCGCGCTCGGCACCGGCATCGGCAAGGACGAGTACAACCCGGACAAGCTGCGCTACCACCGCATCATCCTGATGACCGATGCGGACGTCGACGGCTCGCATATCCGCACCTTGCTGCTGACGTTCTTCTACCGCCAGATGCCCGAGCTGATCGAGCGCGGCCACATCTACATCGGCCTGCCGCCTCTGTACAAGGTGAAGCAGGGCAAGCAGGAGCTGTACATCAAGGACGACACCGCGCTGAACGACTACCTGATCTCCAGCGCGGTCGACAACGCGACGTTGACCTACAGCCCGGACGCACCGCCGATCACCGGCGAGGCGCTGGAAAAGCTGCTGCGCAGCTATCAGCACGCGCTGGACCAGATCGCCAAGTTGTCCCATCGATTCGATGCGGCGGTGCTGAATTCGCTGCTCGAGCACACACCGTTGGAACCGGCGCTGTGGGCCGATCCGGTGGCCATGCAGGCATGGCTGAAGGCAGCCACCCTGCGGCTCGCTGCCAGCGGTCTGGGCAAGCCGCACTACAAGATGTCGCTGCGCCAGGCGCACGGCGAACAGCCGGCCGCGATCGAAGTCGTGCGTGAGCAACACGGACTCAGCCACACCTGGTTCCTGCCGCAACCGTTCTTCAGCAGCAACGAGTTCCGTCCGATCCTGGCGATCAGCCAGCAGATTGCCGGCATGATCCAGCCAGATGCAGTGGCGCGTCGGGGCAATGCCTCGCGCGGTGTCCTCAGTTTTGTCGAGGCACGCAACTGGTTGCTGGAGGAAGCCAAGAAGGGTCGCAGCATCCAGCGCTTCAAGGGCCTGGGCGAAATGAATCCGGAACAGCTGTGGGATACCACGGTGAATCCGGAAACCCGCCGCATGCTGCAAGTGGGTATCGAAGATGCGATCGCGGCCGACCAGATGTTCTCCATGCTGATGGGTGAGGCGGTCGAGCCACGCCGCGACTTCATCGAGGCAAATGCGCTGAAGGTGGCCAATCTGGACATTTGAGCCGGCGGGGTGCCTTGGCTGTGATTTGCAGGGTTCCTCGTTGGCTGCAAAATCCAGGGAATGGGACCGACGGCCGGATGCCGCATGAATCGCCAGCAGGTATGCGAATAATTACGCGTTCTTGTTAGATAAGCCGCCAAGTAATTGATTTTTAACAATCTTTTATGCGGCGGTGCGACTTGTTATCCCTTGCCGGCTCGGGTTACGCTCCGTAATCCCCCGCGTCATTCAACACGCGCAGACAGAACAGAGGATCACCATGAAGCATGCCCGAGGGTTAATCGTGCTGGCGAGCGTCGCCTTGCTGTTCACCGTGGCCAGCAGCCCGGTACTTGCGAGCGACAGCCACGCCGCTGACAAGGCCAAGAAGGAAGTGCTGTATCCGAACGCGACCCGCGTCGAACCGAAGCTCGACCTGACCAGCGAAAAGGATCAGAAAAACCTCAATGACGGTCTGGATGCGCTTAACGCGGGTGACAAGGCGAAAGCCGAGCCCCTGCTGCAGGGCATCGTCGATGGAAGCAAAAGCAAATATGCCCAGGCGCTCGCCCTGCAGGGTCTGGCCAGCCTCAAATACAACGACAACGATTACAAAGGCGCGATCAGCCTGCTACAGCGCTCGCTGGCGCTCGGGGTGATGCCGAACGATACCTACTTCCAGCTCGAGTTCATGCTGGCGCAGTTCCAGATGGCCGATGAGGAGTATCAGCCGGCGTTGGAAACGGTCACCAAGTGGCGTGCCGAAGGTAAGAAGGAAACCGCCGAGTCCTATGCACTCGAAGGCAACGCCGACTATCGGCTCGGCAAGTATCCCGAAGCAATTGCCGCGATCAACAAGGCCAAGTCGCTGACCGACAAGCCGCAGGCCAGTTGGAACCAGATTCTGATGGCCAGCTACTCCGAATCCGGGCAGGACGACAAGGCTGCCGCGTTGGCGCAGCAGCAGCTCAGCTCCAACCCGGACGATCCGAACGCACTCCACAACGCTGCCTCGATCCTTATACAGGCGCATAAGTACCCGGAAGCGATCCAGTTGATGGAAAAGGGCCGCGCCAGCGGTGCATTCAAGAGCGATGCTGAGTATGTGAGTCTGGCCAAGCTGTATCTAATCACCGGACAGGACAGTTCCGATCCTGCCCCCAATGCGATCAAGGCCGGTCAGGTAATCGAAGATGGCATGAGTAAGGGTGTGGTCAAGCCCAGTGCCGATACCTACGTGCTGCTCGGCCAGGCAGCCGAGTTGTCCAACAACACCAGCAAGGCGATCGACGATTACAACAAGGCGGTACCGCTGGCCACCGATGGTGAGCCGGCACTGCGTGCCGGCCGTCTGCTGTTGAGCGAGAACAAGTACAGCCAGGCCAAGAGCATGGTCCAGCAAGGCCTCGACAAGGGCGTCAAGCAAAAAGGCGTTGCCTACATGTTGCTGGCCGAATCCGAGCGTGGCCTGAAGAACAAGCCCGCTGCGATCGCCGCCATGAAACTGGCGGCGCAGCAACCGGAGACCGCCGAGAAGGCCAAGGCATGGCTCAAAAAGACCGGCGCGAATTGACGAGATTCGGCGTCAGGCACCCTGCGGGGCGGATGGACGTCCATCCATCTACCCCCGCAGAGCTATACAAATGTCATGTGCTGTTGTACCGTTGAAAACCTTTCCCTGCGTCTCCCCAGCGGCGAGTTCCGTCCAGACATTCAGACGGTTTCGGGTTACGCCCTGCGGTAACGTTCTCTTCCCATTGATCAGCTTCAGACAAGTGACAGATGGCCTCAAGTAACGAAGAAAATGGGCGCGAGCCGTTTAGCTGGAAGCGCACCTGGGCATTAGCAGTTGCCATCGGGCTGCATGCATTTGCGTTTCTGTTGATCGTGGCGCCGATGGCCCCACCGAATCAGAATCACAAAGAGAAAGAACACATCGTCCAGGTGAACTTCATCGAGCCGCCGCCGCCGCCGCCACCGCCGCCGCCGCCGCCGCCGGAGCCGCCGAAGCAGCCGCCGCCGAAGATCATTCAGCAGCTCAAGCCGCCGCCGACCCCGCCGCCGCCGACTCCGCCACCACCGGTGGAAGAGAAATCGGCCATGGCGACCCAGGCACCGCCGCCGGCGCCGCCAGCACCACCGGCGCCGCCAGCGGATATCACGGCCAGTTCGGACCTCAGCTACAACAGTCGTCTTCAGCCGAAGTATCCGCCGCAGGCTGTCCGCCAACGGCATGAGGGTACGGTGGTGCTGATGATCCTGGTAGGTGTGGATGGATCGCCGAAAGACATCAAGGTCGACCAATCCAGCGGTTTTCATGAACTTGATCGTGCAGCGATAGAAGCGGCACAGCACTGGCGCTTCAATCCAACCATCCGAAATGGACAAAAAGTCGAGGGGTACGCACGCGTTCCCGTCAACTTCAATCTTAATTCGTTGTAATCCGGCTTCAGTGGATTACATTTACAGTTCACGCTTGACTTCCCTAGGGTAGCGTTATGTTCCTACAGACTCCTGCAACGACCGATGCCGCCCAGGCCATGGGTGGCAATACCAACGCTGAAGCCATGAAGCAGATGGGCTTCGACAACCTCCTCCAGAACTTCGACTGGCTCGGCTGGGTCGTCTTCGTGACGCTGGTCGCGATGTCGTTCCTGTCGTGGTACTTCATCATTGCCAACGGCATCCGCAACGCCACCGTGAAGGCCCGTGCCGACAAGGTCATCGACGGTTTCTGGGGCAACGGCTCCACCCAGGACGCGATTCGCGAACTGGAAGCCCAGCCCAAGAGCGAGCCGTTCTCCAAGATCGCACTCGATGCCGCTTCGGCGGTTGCCCATCATCAGCAGACCACCACCGGCACGACCGGCCGTCTGGCTGAATCGCTGGGTCGCTCGGAGTTCATCGATCGCGCCCTGCGTCAGGCCGTCGCTCGCGAGAGCCTGCGTCTGGAAGGCGGCATGACTCTGCTCGCCACGGTTGGCTCGGCCGCACCGTTCGTCGGTCTGCTCGGTACCGTCTGGGGCATCTACCACGCCCTGATCCGTATCGCGGCCAGCGGCAATGCGTCGATGAATGCAGTGGCAGGTCCCGTCGGTGAGGCGCTGATCATGACTGCGTTCGGTCTGTTCGCCGCGATCCCGGCCCTGTTCGCGTACAACTTCTTCAGCCGTTCAAACCGTCTGACGTACGCCCGCTTCGACGAATTCGCACATGACCTGCACGACTTCTTCGCCACCGGCTCGCGCGTCGAAAGCCAGAAGTGAGGAATTGACCCATGGCGATGAGTACAGGAGGCAATTCCGGCGGTCCGATGTCGGAAATCAACGTCACGCCGCTGGTCGACGTGATGCTGGTACTGCTGATCATCTTCATGATCACGGCTCCGCTGATGTCGCACTCCATCACGATTGACCTGCCTACCGCGAATCCCAAGACCAAGGATGCGGAAGTGGTGGTGCCGCCGCTGGATCTGGCAGTCAAGCCGGACGGCAGCTTGTACCTCAATGACCATCCGGTTACCGATGCGGAATTGCGGGCACAGTTTGCGGTGGATGCACAGAAGACACCGCAACCCGAGCTGCAGATTCGTGCGGACAAGACCACCGAGTTCAAGATCGTGAAGAAGATCATTGGCGACGCCAAGGACTCGGGCATGGTGCATGTCGGCTTCATGACCACTGACGCGCCAAAGGGGTGATGAGAGATGGCATTCACTACCAAAACCAGTGGACCGATGTCGGAGATCAACGTCACGCCGCTGGTCGACGTGATGCTGGTGCTGCTGATCATTTTCATGATCACGGCACCGGTGCTGGCGCACAAGATCCAGGTTGATCTTCCGCAGCCGAATCCGAATCCGCCGCCGAGCACGCCGCTGGATCCGATCAATTTGAAGATCGACCAGAGCGGGGCGTTCTACTGGAACGACACGCCGGTCGACGAACTGGGCCTGAAGGCGCAGCTCGCGGTGATCGCCCAGCAGAGCAACCAGCCGGAAATCCAGATCGCGGCCGCCGACGCGGTGGCCTATCAGTATGTGGCGATCGTGCTGGCCGATGCGAAGAGCTACAACCTGACCAAGATCGGCTTCAACGAAGCCAACTGATCCGGTTCTGCAAGACAAGCAAAAACCCCCGCCTCGCGCGGGGGTTTTTGTTTGCGCGGTTGCAATCCGAGGTGACGATCAACGCAGAATCTGCAGGTAGTTGCGCACGGTGGTGGCCAGCCCCTCATACAGGGCCTCACCGATCAAGGCGTGACCAATCGATACCTCGGCCAGACCGGGAATGGCCGCCTTGAACGTTCCCAGGTTGGCCTGGCTGAGGTCATGTCCCGCATTCACCGCCAAGCCGGCCTGTTGCGCGCGCCGCGCGGTATCGGCACATGCGGCGAGAGCTGCCGCAGGCTGGCCATCGGCGAACGCCTGAGCATAGGGCCCGGTATAGATCTCGATGCGTTGCACCCCGATCACCGCCGCGAGATCGAAGTCCTGGCTGCCAGCATCGACAAACAGACTCACCCGGCAGCCGAGGTCGCACAACTCGCCCACCAGCGGTCGCAGTCGTGCGATGTCACGGCGCAGGTCGAAGCCGTGATCGGAGGTGATCTGACCATCGCCATCCGGCACCAGAGTCACCTGGGTCGGGCGCACTTCGCGCGCCAGCGCGATCAGACCGGGATAGTCGCCGCGGGCGTCGGCAAACGGATTGCCTTCGATGTTGTATTCCACCCGGCCACGCAGCATCGCGGCGAGTGCGCGCACGTCGTCCGGGCGCACATGGCGCTGATCCGGTCGCGGATGCACGGTGATGCCACCGCAGCCGGATTCGATGCAGGTCTGCGCCGCAACGCTGATGTCCGGTTCGTCGCCGCCACGCGAATTGCGCAGCACGGCGATCTTGTTGAGGTTGACGCTGAGCAAGGTCATGGCGGGAAACATTCTCTGACGGTGAAGGCCATCGGCATGTAGACAGCGGTCAGCAAGGCCACTGCAACGATGGGCCGGAAACAGTGCGCCGATCAGTCGCCGCTGGCAAGCCTGCCCAGCCGGATCCGGCGCACGTCACCACGCCATGCCAGCGCCGCCACCAGCGTGGTATCCACGGCCAGCCGTTGTAGTTGCCAAGCAGTGGCATCATCGCCTTCGAGTCGCTGCAGGGTCAGTCCGTCGGTCGTACTCACAATGCTCAGACGATCGAGGCCGAACGCGATGCCGCGTCCCAGCGCTTTCAGTACGGCTTCCTTGGCCGTCCACAGTTCAAGAAAAACGGCATCGCGCGTGGCAGCCGGCAGCGCTGTCAAAGCGGTCGTTTCGTCGTTGCAGAAATAACGCCGGGCGATTTCCAGCGCCCGCGGCCGTACGCGCAGTTGTTCCAGATCGATCCCCGGCGTAACCCCGCGGCCGACGGCGATCAGCGCATGGTTGCCGCTGTGCGACCAGTTGAAACCGAGCGATGGGTCATGCACGTCGGCGAGCGCCGGTCGGCCATGTTCGCCATCGACCAGCGTGACGTGCTCCGCCGCGATGCCGAGGTAGACACCGAGCACGGAACGCAACGGTTCGCGCCCGTGCTGCGGCCGGTAGTCGAGCTGCCACACATGAATCTCGTCATCGCGCAGGTGCTCTGCTACGTTGGCAAGCGTCTGTGCGTGCGTTGCAATCATCCGTGCATGGTGCCGATCGTCGTCTCCATGCACAAGCGCGCTTGCTGCACGTTCGTGTGATCTGCCGTCGGCATGGACGGTGCCGGGTTCATCCGTTCGGCCGGGGAGAGATTGCTTGATCCAGGGTTGGCTGCTGCTGCTGGTGTCGCTGCTGTATGTCGGGCTGCTGTTCGTGGTGGCTTTTGCGGGCGATCGTCGGCCGCTGTATCCACGCCAGCCACGCCTGCGGCCGATCGTCTACAGCCTGGCACTGGCGGTGTATTGCTCGTCTTGGACGTTCTATGGCGCGGTCGGCACTGCGGCACGCGACGGTCTGGCGTATCTGCCGATCTATCTCGGTCCGATTCTGCTGTTCGTGTTCGGTTTCGGCCTGCTGCGTCGGCTGCTGCTGGTGGTGAGACAGCGCAACATCACCTCGATCGCCGATTTCATCGGTGCACGATTCGGCAAGTCGCACGGATTGGCGGCGCTGGTGGCGGTGATTGCGGTGATCGCGGTGGTGCCGTATATCGCGCTGCAGTTCAAGGCGGTGGCCATGTCGTACGGCGTGCTCGGCGGTGTTGGCCATGGTGCGGTGACCACGGGCGGCATCGACAGCGCCTTGTGGTGCGCGATGTTGCTGGCCGTGTTTGCGATCCTGTTCGGCACGCGCAGCATTGATGCGACCGAGCATCACCACGGCATGATGCTGGCGATCGCGTTGGAATCGCTGATCAAGCTGCTCACCTTCGTGGCGCTGGCGGGCTATGCGCTGTGGCGCGGACCGGGGTTGGTCAGCACGGTCGAGCTTCCGTTGACGCAATTGAGCCACGGCCTGTCGCCGGGATTCCTTGCGCAGACCATGCTGGCGTTCTGCGCGATGTTCTGTCTGCCGCGGCAATTCCAGATCGGCATGGTCGAATGCGAGGACGCCAGTGATCTCAAGCGTGCGCGCTGGATGCTGCCGCTGTACCTGGTCGTGATCAGTGTGGCGGTGCTGCCGATCGTGGCCGCTGGCCTGCATTTGCCGCAGGTACGCGATGGCGCCGCCGATGCGTGGGTGCTGACTTTGCCGATGGCCCATGGCGATCGCGGCATGGCCTTGCTCGCCTTCATCGGCGGTTTTTCGGCCGCGACCGGCATGGTAATCGTGGCGTCAGTGGCGCTGTCGACGATGATCAGCAACGACCTGGTGATGCCGGCGCTATTGCGCATTCCGCGGCTGAATCTGGAGCGGCGCAGCGATCTGTCGCAGTTGGTACTGCGTGTGCGGCGGGTGGCGATCGTGGGGCTGGCGCTGTTGGCGTACGCGTATTACCGGGTTGCCGCCGACGCGGAAAATCTGGCTGCCACCGGGCTGCTGGCGTTTGCCGCGGTCGCGCAATTTGCACCGGCGCTGATCGCCGCGCTGTACTGGCGTGGTGCCAGTCGTCGCGGCGTCGCGGTGGGTCTGGTGGGTGGTTTTTCGGTGTGGCTGTACACCTTGCTGCTGCCGGCGGTAAGCCGTTCGTCGGCATGGCTGCAGCAAGGTCCGTTCGGCTGGGACTGGCTGCGTCCGCAGGCGCTGTTTCATCTCAGCGGCTGGGACCCGGTGATGCATGGCACGTTCTGGTCGCTGCTGGTCAACGTGGGTTGCCTGGTTTTCATCTCGCTGCGCTTCCGGCCGAGTCTGGAGGAACGCCTGCACGCGGCGATGTTCATGGAAGCCGATCCGGCCAGTCGTGGTGGTGCCGGCGACTGGCGTGGCCGGGTGGCGGTGGCCGATCTGCGCACCATCGCCGAACGCATCGTCGGCGAACGCAGCAGCACGCGCGCGTTCGACGACTACGCCCTGCGTCGCGGCCGGCCATTGCTGGCCAGCGAGGCCGCCGATCGCGCGCTGATCCAGTACACCGAGCGTCTGCTCGCCTCGGCGGTGGGCGCCGCCAACGCGCGACGCATCCTGATCGGCGCGTTGTCCGGCAGCGGACTGGATGTCGCCGAATCCATGGCGCTGATGGACGAAGCCTCGCAGGAGCTGCGCTTCAACCGCGCTCTGCTATCCACCACGCTGGAAAACGTGTCGCAGGGGATCAGCGTGGTCGACGCGCAGATGCGGCTGGTGGCATGGAACCGGCGTTACCTGGAATTGTTCGACTATCCCGACGGCATGGTGCACGTCGGCGTGCCGGTAGCCGAGCTGATCCGCCGCAATGCCGAACTGGGCGAATGCGGGCCCGGTGAAGTGGACGGCCATGTGGCCAAACGCATCGACTACATGCGGGCCGGTTCCTCGCATCTGTTCCAGCGCATTCGCACCGACGGCACGGTGATCGAGATGCGCGGGCAGGCGCTTCCCGGCGGCGGCTATGTCACCACCTATACCGACGTGACCGCCTACAAGCGTGCCGAACAGGCCTTGATCGAAGTGAACGAAACGCTGGAGCTGCGTGTCGAGCAGCGTACCGCCGAGCTGTCCGAGGCGCTGGTCGCTACCGCACACGCGCGGCGCGCGGCGGAGACGGCGAACATCTCCAAGACGCGCTTCCTTGCCGCCGCCAGCCACGACCTGCTGCAGCCGCTGAATGCGGCGCGGCTGTTCACCTCGGCACTGCGCCAGCATCTGGGGCTGGATGCGGAGGCCAGCGGGCTGGCCGAGCGCATCGATGCGTCGTTCCGCGCGGCCGAGGACTTGCTCGATGCTCTTCTCGACACCTCGCGACTGGATGCTGGTAGTTACCGACCGGATGTGGGCGGCTTCGCGCTGGCCGAATTGTTCGATTCGCTGCAGGCGCAGTTTGCGGTGCTCGCCGAGCAGCGCGGACTGCGTTTGCGCGTGGCGTCGACCACGCTGGCGGTGCGCAGCGATCCGCAATTGCTGCGCCGGATCCTGCAAAACTTCCTCTCCAACGCCTTGCGCTACACCAGCAAGGGCGGCGTGCTGCTGGGCGCGCGGCGGGTCGGTGACGAGGTGCGCATCGAGGTATGGGATTCCGGTCCCGGCATCGCGGCGGAACAACGCGCGCGCATCTTCGACGAATTCCAGCGGCTGGAGCAGCCGTCGCCGTGGGGCGAGAAAGGCCTTGGGCTGGGTTTGTCGATCTGCGATCGCCTGGCCGGCATCCTCGGTCATCGACTCGACCTGCATTCGAAGGTCGACCACGGCAGCTGCTTCGCGGTAAGCGTGCCGCGCAATGAAGCGGTGCCGGCGCGTCGTCACGAAGTGCAACGCAGCGGCCCGGACAAGCAACTGCCGTTGACCGTGTTGTGCCTGGACAACGACGCCACGATCCTCGACGGCATGCGTGCGCTGCTTGGCCGCTGGGGCGTCGATTGCCGCATCGCGCTGGACGTGGAGCAGGCCAGTCGGGAACTGGCGCGCGGCCCGATCGACCTGATCCTCGCCGACTACCATCTGGCCGACGGCGTCGATGGCTTGCAGGCCTTGCAGCAATTGCGCGGGGTGCTGGACGAGTTGCCGCCGGTGGCGATGATCACTGCCGACGGCAGCAGCGAGCTGAAGCAGCGTGCGCGTGCGCTGGGCTATCCAGTGCTGCACAAGCCGGTGCGGCCGGCCGCGCTGCGCGCCTTGCTCACCGCCTTGTTGCGTCGCTAGCGCAACGCGCGATCCACGGTATCACTCGTCGCTGTCGGGCAGTGTCGGCATGCTTTCCTGATCCACCGCCAGCTGGCTGGCGATCAGGGCGACCTGGGTGCGGTTGTTGACGCCGAGCTTGCGCATGATCGCGGTCATGTGCGCTTTCACGGTGGCCTCGGAGACGCTGAGTTCCCACGCGATCTGCTTGTTGAGCAGGCCTTCGGCGATCATCGTCATTACGCGGAACTGCTGCGGTGTCAGCATGGCGATCTGCGCGGCGGCGGCGGCTTCGTCGGGCCTCAGTTCGCTGGCGCCGCCAAGCTGCGGATGCGGCAGCCAGACATCGCCATCGAGCACGGCGCGGATTGCCGCCACGATGTCCTCGCTCGCGGTGGATTTCGGGATGTACGCCGACGCGCCATGCGCCAGTGCGCGGCGCGCCACCTGCGCTTCCTCGTGACCGGACACCACGATGGTTGGCAGCCCTGGATACTGGCCGCGGATATGCGCCAGCGCGGAATAGCCACGTGCACCCGGCATGTGCAGGTCGAGCAACAGCAGCTCGGCATCGGGGAACTGCTCGATCAGGCCGAGCAGTGCGTGCACGCTGTCGGCGTTGTGCACTCGTGCCTGCGGCACCGCGACCAGCACCGCGCGCTGCAGGGCGTCGCGGAACAGCGGATGGTCATCGGCGATCAGGATGTCGGGCATGGGGCTCACCAGAAACGCGGGAACGCACTTGTGCGCGATGCTTCCACACGGGTGCGGACAGAGAGCATCGCGCACGAGTGCGCTCCTGCAGGTTTCCTCATTTGATCAGGCGCTCGTCCACCAGACTCTTCACCACACTGGGATCGGCCAGCGTGGTGATGTCGCCAAGCTGGTCGGGCAGGTTCTCGCCGATCTTGCGCAGGATGCGGCGCATGATCTTGCCGGAGCGGGTCTTCGGCAGGCCGGGCGCCCACTGCAGGTAATCCGGCGTGGCGATCGGACCGATTTCCTTGCGCACCCAGGCGATCAGTTCCTTGCGCAACTCGTCACTGCCGGTCTCGCCGGCAATCAAGGTGACATACGCATAGATGCCTTGGCCCTTGATGTCGTGCGGGCAGCCGACCACGGCGGCCTCGGCGACTTTCGGATGCGAGACCAGCGCGCTCTCCACCTCGGCGGTGCCCAGGCGATGGCCGCTGACATTGATCACGTCGTCGACGCGGCCGGTGATCCAGTAGTAGCCGTCTTCGTCGCGGCGTGCACCGTCGCCAGTGAAGTAGTTGCCGGGGTAGGCGCTGAAATAGGTTTCGATGAAACGCTGGTGGTCGCCGTAGATCGTGCGCGCCTGACCGGGCCACGAATCGGTGATCAGCAGGTTGCCCTCAGCCACGCCCTCCTGCACGGTGCCTTCGGCGTCAACAATCGCCGGCTTGATGCCGAAGAACGGCAAGGTGGCGGAACCGGGCTTGGTGGCGATCGCGCCGGCCAGCGGCGAGATCATGATGCCGCCGGTCTCGGTCTGCCACCAGGTGTCGACGATCGGGCAGCGCTCGTCGCCGACCACGCGGTGATACCACTCCCACGCTTCCGGATTGATCGGTTCGCCGACCGAGCCGAGCAGGCGCAGCGACGCGCGCGAGGTCTTTTTCACCGGTGCCTCGCCATCGCGCATCAGCGCGCGGATCGCGGTTGGGGCGGTGTAGAACAGCGTGATCTTGTGCTTGTCGATCACCTGCCAGAAGCGGCTTACGTCTGGATAATTCGGCACGCCTTCGAACATCACCGTGGTCGCACCATTGGCCAGCGGGCCGTACACCACGTAGCTGTGCCCGGTTACCCAGCCGACGTCGGCGGTGCACCAGTAGATGTCGTCCTCGCGCAGGTCGAACACCAGCTCATGCGTGTAGCTGGTGAACACCAGATAGCCGCCAGTGCTGTGCTGCACGCCCTTCGGCTTGCCGGTGGAGCCGGAGGTGTACAGGATGAACAGCGGATGCTCGGCCTCGACCGGCGTGGGCGCGCAGTCGGCCGACTGGCCTTCCATCAGCGTGTGGTAGTAGCGGTCGCGCGGCGACTGCATCGCCACCGCGCCGCCGGTGCGGCGCACCACGATCACGGTTTCCACGCTGTTGGTGCCGGGGCGTTCCAGCGCGGCGTCCACGTTCACCTTGAGCGGGATGCGCTTGCCGGCACGCAGACCCTCGTCGGCGGTGATCACCACCTTGGCGGTGGAGTCGGCGATGCGTCCGGCCAGCGAGTCGGGCGAGAAACCGCCGAACACCACCGAGTGGATCGCACCGAGCCGGGCGCAGGCAAGCATCGCCACCGCCGCTTCCGGAATCATCGGCAGATAGATCGCGATGCGATCGCCCTTGACCACGCCGAGGTTCTTCAGCGTGTTGGCGAACTTGCACACTTCGGTGTGCAGCTCACGGTAGGTGATCTTGCGCGAGTCGTTCGGGTCGTCGCCCTCGAAGATGATCGCCACCTTGTCGCCGCGCGTGGCGAGCTGGCGGTCGAGACAGTTCGCCGACACGTTGAGCTGGCCGTCCGTGTACCAGCGGATGTGCAGATCCTTCGGGTCGAACGAAACGTCCTTGATCTTCGTCGGTGGCTTGATCCAGTCCAGCCGCTGGCCGACGCGAGCCCAGAAGCCATCCGGATCGCTGACCGACTCGGCATACAGGCGCGTGTAGTCGTCGTGACGCAGGCGTGCTGCAGCGGCAAAGGCGGGGTTGACCGGATAGAGCTTGGACATGGATGGGCTCCTGCTGGACTCGGCATCGAAGGTGGCGACAGGGCAACCGCGGCGGGCAGCGCCCGGCGGTACGCGGGTTTCGAGTTTAGCCCGATCGCCACGACGGTAGCGGTGCAGGTCGGCATCGACTTTGGTCGAACTTCGACCAAAGACGAATAGTCGCGCGCGCCGCAGCATGGCCATGCTCGGCCCGTCATTGACCCTGGGGAGACGCACGCATGACGACGCGATATTCAAACCGTTACAAGGCGCTCGCCCTCAGCATGGCCTGCGCGCTGATGCTGCCACTGGCGGCGCATGCACAGAGCGACACACGCGAGCAGCAACTCGAGCAACGCGTGGCGCAGCTGGAGCAGCAATTGAACGAACTGAAGGCGATGATCCAGGCGCAGAAGACGGCGCCCGCACCGCCGCCGGCAACCACGCAGAACGTGGCTGCCGCACCTGCGCCGGCGACACCGGTATTCAGCAGCGCGCCCGGTGTGTCGGTGGCCTTGCATGGCTTCATCAGCGCCAGCGCGTTCAGCCAGAACAAGAGCTTCACCTATGGCAACGGCCAGAACGCGCTGTTCCCGGTGCCCGGCTCGACCGGCTCGCTCAGCGGTGTCGATGTGCGCAACACGCGCTTCTGGCTCGACTTCAAGGGCGCCCAGTTTGCCGGCAACTGGAGCGGCGGCGGTCGCATCGAGATGGACTTCTTCGGCGGCTTCAATGGCGTCGGCGCGTACAGCCAGCAGCAGCCGACACCGCGACTGCGCCAGGCTTATATGGATCTGACCAATGCCGAATCCGGCACCACCGTGCGCATCGGCCAGCAGTGGGACTTCATGTTCCCGATCGACAACACGCCCGCCTCGCTGGCGCACATCGCGTTTCCGCTGGGCTTCGGATCCGGCATGATCGGCTGGCGCTTCCCTGGCGTGGTGGTGATGCAGGATCTCAATCACGGCAGCACCGGCGTCCAGTGGCGGCTGGATGTGGGTGCGTTCGAGGGCTCGTGGAACGGCCCGGACGGCGCGGTGAACAACACCAACTACAAGACCGCCGGCAACGCCGGGTTCCGCCCGCAGATCGAGGCGCGTCTGCATGTGCAGGACAAGAACTGGCTGGCGTACTTCGCGGCGCATTACAGCAAGGTCGACCTGCGCGGCGTGGGCGGCACCGCGCCGACGCCGATCCAGTCCAGCGTGAAGAGCACCGGCTACGAAGTTGGCGGCCAGTGGAAACCCGGTCCGTGGACGTTCAAGGGACTGGCCTATACCGGTAACGGCCTCGGCGAAATCTTTGGCGCGATGTCGCAGTTCGGCGACATCAAGGAAACCGGCGGCTTCGTGCAGGCCGGCTACAGCTTCACGCCGAACTGGAGCCTCTACGCGTTCTACGCGTACAGCAAGCCGAATGCGGATGACGTCATCCGCTGGATGGGCAATGGCGCGACCGGGCTGCTGCGCAATCGCCAAGCCGCGTTGAGCCTGCAGTACACCGCCGGCTCCTACGACCTCAGCGCCGAATGGATGCACGACAAGCTCGACTCCACCAGTAACGGCGTGAATCGCAAGACCACCACGGGCAACCAGATCAGCCTCAACGCGCTGTATCACTTCTGACGCGGCGGCATCACGCAACCGATGACGAGTTGCGGTCCGGTGTGAGGGGCGGGCCGCAGCTTCCAACTTCTCTTCGCGATCGTGGAGAGGGCATCTCACACTCTTGGGAGGGGAAACAACATGGCCACCACCGCGATCGACGGGCGCCCAGCGCTCGACGTGAGCCACAAACGCGTAATCCTGGCGTCCAGCCTCGGCACCGTATTCGAGTGGTACGACTTCTACCTGTACGGCTCGCTGGCCGTGATCATCGGCAAGCAGTTCTTCTCGGGATTGAACGAGGCCAGCCAGCTGGTGTTCGCGCTGCTGGCGTTCGCCGCCGGCTTCGCGGTGCGTCCGTTCGGTGCGTTGGTGTTCGGTCGGGTCGGCGATCTGGTTGGACGCAAGTACACCTTCCTGATCACCATCGTGATCATGGGCCTGTCGACCTTCTTCGTCGGCCTGCTGCCCAGCTACGGTTCGATCGGCGTGGCTGCACCGGTGATCCTGATCGCGTTGCGCATGCTGCAGGGTCTGGCACTGGGCGGTGAATACGGCGGCGCAGCCACCTACGTGGCCGAGCATGCGCCCAAGGGCAAGCGCGGCCTGTACACCAGCTTCATCCAGATCACCGCCACGTTCGGCCTGTTCCTGTCGCTACTGGTGATCCTCGGTTGCAAGTTGCTGCTCGGCGACAAGTTCGACGACTGGGGTTGGCGGCTGCCGTTCCTGCTGTCGTCGCTGTTGCTGGCGGTGTCGGTGTATATCCGCCTGCAGTTGGCCGAGTCGCCGGTGTTCCAGCAGATGAAGGACGAGGGCAAGACCTCCAAGGCACCGCTGACCGAATCGTTCGCACGCTGGGGCAATCTCAAGCTGGTGCTGCTGGCGCTGTTCGGCGCCACCGCCGGCCAGGCCGTGGTGTGGTACTGCGGCCAGTTCTACGCGATGTACTTCCTCGGCAGTACGTTGAAGATCGACGCCACCACCACCCAGCTGCTGATCGCTGCGGCGCTGTTGATCGGCACGCCGTTCTTCGTGGTGTTCGGTTGGTTGTCGGACAAGATCGGCCGCAAGCCGGTGGTGCTGGCCGGTTGCTTGCTCGCCGCGCTGACCTACTTCCCGATCTTCAAGGGCATCACCCACTACGGCAATCCGGGCATCGAGGCGGCACGCAGCGGCGCGCCGGTCACCGTGCTGGCCGATCCGGCCAACTGCCATCTGCAGATCAACCTCACTGGCACGTCGACCTTCACCAGTTCGTGCGACATCGCCAAGAGCACGCTGGCCAAGCGTGGTGTGCCGTATGACAACCAGGCGGTCGCTGCCGGCTCGGTGGCCAGGGTGATGGTGGGCAACACCAGTGTCGATGCGTTTGAGGGTGCGGCTTTGGCGAAGCCAGATTTCGCCGCGCAGAGCAAAACCTTCGGCGCAAGCCTGAACAATGCGCTGGATCAGGCCGGCTATCCAGCCAAGGCCGATCCCGCGCGTAGCAACTATCCGATGCTGATCTTCCTGCTGTTCCTGCTGGTGCTGTACGTGACGATGGTCTACGGCCCGATCGCGGCGTGGTTGGTCGAGATGTTCCCGACCAAGATCCGTTACACCTCGATGAGCCTGCCGTACCACATCGGCAACGGCTGGTTCGGCGGCTTCCTGCCCTCGGTGTCATTCGGCATCGTGGCGCTCACCGGCAACATCTATTCCGGCCTGTGGTATCCGGTGGTGATCGCGCTGATGACGTTCGTGATTGGCCTGCTGTTCGTGCATGAGACCAAGGACGTCGACATCACCGCGTGACCGTTTTCCGATGGCCACAAAAAACGCAGCGGTGCGAGCCGCTGCGTTTTTCTGTCTGGCGATTCGATCAGGCGCGCTTGATCAGACCGATGAGTACCAGCAGAACGATCGCGCCGATCATCGCGTAGACGATGCTGGTGACGATCGGGCTGCCCAGGCTGAAGCCGATGCCGAGCATCGGCAGCAACCAGCCGGCGAGAAACGCACCGACGATGCCGACCACGATATTGCCAAGCAGGCCGAAGCCGAAACCGCGCACGATCAGGCCAGCGAGCCAGCCGGCGATCGCGCCGATGAGCAGAAAGACGATCAGGCCGGATGCAGTCATTGTGAACTCCTGGGTAGGCGGGTGGTTTGCAGCGACCCCGAATGCCGTAGTCGCTTCCTGCCAAGAGTCAGTGTTCGAATGTGGAGCGGTCGTGATTGAGCGGGTCGTTGCCCTCGCGCAGCCGCTTCAGGTCGTACGCAGACAGGCTGTCGCCGCGCGAATTGCCGGCGATGCGCGCCTGCGCAAACGCCAGCGTGGTGGCGATGATGCCAATCACCCCTACCAGCAGCCAGAAACCCCAGGCGCCGGCACTGTGGCGGGTGAAGCACAGCACGAAGGCAAACACGGTGAGAACGAACAGCAACCAGCGCATGGCGGCCCTCGAATGCACGGAAACACGCCGCCTGCGGCGGCCGGATGCACGCATCATAACGCCGCCGGAATCTGCCTGACACGAGCCGGATCACGCCGCTGAACGGATGTCGCGAGGGCTGAGACATCGCCGCGGCAAACTGTACCGATGGACGATTCGCTGTCACCGCCACCCTCGAATGATCAGCCCGCGCCGGGCCGGATGATCAAGGGCCGTGGTGCCGCCTCCAACCCCGAGGGTCGTTTCGAAAGCATCCGCCATCAGGTCGAGGACGACGGCTGGCAGAGTGCATTGCTGGACGAGGATGCACCACGTCCGCGCACCGAGGTCACCGAGGAGCGCGCACGCAGCGTGATCAGCCGCAACGACTCGCCGGATATCGCCTTCAGCCAGGCGATCAACCCATACCGCGGCTGTGAGCACGGCTGCATCTATTGTTTCGCGCGGCCATCGCACAGCTATCTCAACCTGTCGCCCGGCCTCGATTTCGAAACCAAGCTGCGCGCCAAGGGCAATTTCGCCGAGGTGCTGCGCGCCGAGCTGGCCAAGCCAGGTTACGTGATCAGTCCGATCAATATCGGCAGCAATACCGATCCGTATCAGCCGATCGAGAAGCAGTGGCGACTGACCCGTGCCGCATTGGAACTGCTCGCCGAATGCCATCACCCATGCACGATCGTCACCAAGAACGCGCTGGTCGAACGCGATCTCGATATCCTGGTGCCGATGGCGCGCGAGCAATTAGTGCAGGTGTTCGTCTCGGTCAACTCGCTAGACAACCATCTGGCCGCGAAACTCGAACCGCGCGCCAGCGCGCCGCACCGGCGGATCAAGGCGATCCGCGCGCTGGCCGAGGCCGGCGTGCCGGTCGGCGTGCTGGTGGCGCCGATCATTCCGGCACTCAACGACAGGTACATGGAGGCGGTCATGGCGCAAGCCGCCGACGCCGGCGCGCGCTGCGCCGGATACACCACGCTGCGCCTGCCGTACGAACTGAAGCAGCTGTTCCGCGAATGGCTCGCCCTACACGCACCGCAGCGCGCCGAACACGTGATGAGCCTGGTGCAGCAGATGAACGGCGGCCGCGACTACGACAGCAACTTCGCGACCCGCATGCGCGGGCAGGGTGTCTTCGCCGAGCTGCTGCGTCGCCGCTTCGAAATCGCCTGCCGCAAACACGGCTTCGGTCGCGCGCGCGAACTCACGCTCGATACCTCGCGTTTCGTGCCGCCACGCAAGCTGACGCCGCAAGGCGAGCTGTTCTGAAGTCCGGCGTTGCCGCCGCTTCTATTCCCTCTCCCCGGTTTTACCGGGGAGAGGGTTAGGGTGAGGGGGAAGCTCTTGCTTCGGCTTTTCCGAATAGCGCGCGGAGAAAGCGCGTAACCTTTCCATGAGTTCGCGGGCGCAGCATTGCCGCACGATCACGTTGGCAGAAACGGATGCGGTCGCTGCAACAATCCACGCCAACCGCGATAACCCAGCCAGCACAACATGCTGGCGAGCAACAGCCAAAGCAGGCCGAGCGGAAGCAGCGCTAGCGCGTCGGCACCCCATGGATGTTTGTCCATGCCGAGCAGTACTGGCGGCAAAAGGGGAGGGACGCTGAGGGCCAACACGAGCAGTACCAGCAGCACCTGCACACCCCGCACCGCCTGCGGGTGGCCGCTGAGGAGGCACAAGGTAGAGGCGATGAGTACACCGGAAACGAGGCACTGCGCCATCACGATCAACAGCATGCTGGTGCCGCTGTAGTGCAGGGCGAGCGCCGCGACCAGCATCAACAGCAGCAATACGGCCTGGCAAAACAACGGCGGCAGCAAGGTAGCCAGCAGCAAGCTATGGCGCAAATTGCGGCTGCCGTTGAGGTTCGGCAGCAAGGCCAGCAGCGGCAACTCCGCATTCATGCGCATCCATCGCTGGCGCAGCAGGGTAGTTGCCACCAACGTAATCATCATGCCACCGATTGCGCCGAACCAATCGACGTACATCGTCGCGGCATCGTGCGACGGATGAGTCGGATAACGGCGGTGGCCGTCGTAATGCAGCACGAGGGCTCCGAGTACCACGCACGCGCTTATGATCAGCAAGCGGGACAGCGCCTGCAGCCAGCCGATCGCGGAAAGCGGTGTAAACAAGCCGCCGAGCATCATCCGCAGACTGTTGACCGGATGATCGGGGCCGAGTCGGCGCATGCCAGGTTGCGGCTGCAGCCATAGCCAGTCCGGGCGCCACGGGATAGGCCACGGTCGCCCTTGCGCGGCATGATCAGCAACGCCAGCATGGAGGTTCCGCTGAGCGCTCATGCGGCCATATTGGACATGCAGTGCCAACGGCATGTTGAAACCGCGACGGTATGGATTCTCCAGGCGCAACTGCTCGCGCCAGCAGCGACTCAAGACCACCAGCAACACCAACACGACCAACCACGCCGCGCTGGTGAAATGGGGGTCGTGCAATCCAGGCAAGTGCAGTTGACGCCAGAACGAATGAAGCAAGGTTGGTGAAATGCAAGCCACGATGGCGAGCGAGCGCGGCAGCAGCATGTACGCGGAGCCTGCCGAGGCGGCCAGTGCAAGCAGAACCATCAGAATGCCGGCATCGCCGCCACACAGACCCAAGACGATGGCTGGCAGCGCGATGGTCATCAATGCCAGCAGCAGCAAGCCAGCGACGATTCCACGCTGGATGCCGGGCAGCCGCAATTGTCGTGCGTCAATCGCCAGCGACAGTGCTTTCGATGCGAACAGTACCCACCAGAAGCCAGTGGCGAGGCCGAGCATCAGCGCGATCGGGAACACTTGCTCGGCAGCAGGCAGGTCGTGACTCACGATGATCGCCAGCCCGATCATCAGCACGTAGAACATCCCGATCATCCAGCGGGTCAGCCTCGCTGTGGCGAACCACAGCGTCAGCACCGCCGTGCGCGGATTCATTCCGCGATCTCCACGAACAGATCCTCCAACCCCAGCGCGTCGAGGCGCGCGCTGGGCAGGCCGGCGGCTTCGGGCCACTGATCGTGGGCGTCGCGCGCCACCACCAAGCTGAGGCTGCCGTCGTCGTGGCGACGCCGGCTCAGCGCCTGCGCGGGCGCGGCGAAACTCGCCTGCGGCGGCAGCCATAGCCGCGCGTAACGCTCCTTGGTTTCGTCGACAGTGCAGCGCATCAGCAGCTTGCCCTGATGCAGGAACGCGACGTCCGAAGCGACCCGTTCCAGATCCGACACGATATGGGTGGAGAACAATACCGTGGTACCTGACTCTCCCGCGCGCAGCGCGATCTCGCGCAACAGTTCGCGACGCGCGACCGGGTCGAGCGCGGCGGCTGGTTCATCCAGCACCAGCAGTTCTGGTTGCGCGGCGAGCGCGCGGATCAGTTCGACGCGCTGGCGTTCGCCCGGCGACAGTTTCGCCAGCGCCCGGTTCGGTTGAATCTGCCAGCGCTCCAGCGTGTGCTTCGCAAAGCTGCTGTCCCAGCGCGGATAGAAGCGGCCGACGAAATCGAGCATCTGCTGCGCGGTCAGCCAGCTCAGCGCTTCCGGTTGCTGCGGCACGTAAGCGATGCGTGCCTTGGTCGCATCGCCGAGCTTGAGCGCCGGTTCGCCGAACACATACGCCGAACCGGCCAACGGCTGCAGCAGCCCGAGCATTGCGCGGATCAAGGTGGACTTGCCGGCGCCGTTGCGACCGATCAGGCCGAGCACGCTGCCCGGTTGCAGGACCAGATCGATGCCGTTCAACGCGTTGCTGCCTTCATAGCAGTGGACAAGCCCGCTGGCGACCAGCGGTGCGGTGGTGGATTCCGTTTCACGAAGCATCGCGTTCATCTCTCTTCCCCCAGCAGTTTGGTCAGCCGCCGCAGTATCCGTTCGGCGGGCAGTTCGAGTTCGTTGGCGTGGCGTGCCAGCGCCTGCAGTTGCGGTTCCAGCAGGGCGAGCCGATGGCTCTCGGTTTGCGTGGCCTGGCGCGTGGTGGACACCACCATACCCTTGCCGCGCTGACGTTCCAGCAGGCCTTCGCTCTCGGCGATGCCGTAGGCGCGCGACACCGTCATCGGATTGATCGCGTGGAAGCCGGCGACGTCGCGCACCGACGGCAGCGATTCGCCAGGCGTGAGCTGCCCGCCGGCGATCAGTCGGCGCAGTTGTTCGACGATCTGCCGATAGATCGGCTCGCTGGCGGCGGGTTGTATGCTGAGCAATGATGCATCCATGTGTATCAGTACAGCAATACACATAGATGCATGTCAAGCATGACCTGTGACGGCCATAAAAACCGTCGACGCGAAGGTCGGTGGTTAAGATGCGAAGGGTTGGTGCTGGTGGTGGTCTATTCCGTCGCCGGCAGATATTTCGCGAACCAGCCCAGCGCCCTCTGCAGCACGTCGCGCTGATGCGCGGGATCGACGAAATGGTGGCCCTCGTTCGGGTACACCACCAGTGATGTGGTCGCGCCTTGCGCGCGCAACGCGTGCCACATCTCGAACGATTGTGGTGCCGGGCATTCGGCATCGCGGTCGCCGACCACGATCAGCATCGGCGTCTTCACCTGCTTGATGAAGTTGATCGCCGAGCTCTTTGCATACACCGACGGGTCGTCGTACACGCTGGCGCCGAAGAACGGCGGCATCCACTGGTCGATCAGGTTCTGGCCGTAATAGCTCTGCCAGTTCGAGATGCCGGCGCCGGCGACCACGGCGCGGAAGCGCTGGGTCTGGGTCGGCGCGAACATGCTCATGAAGCCACCGTAGCTCCAGCCAGTGAGGCCGAGCCGTTTGTCATCCACCGGCACCTTCTTCTCCACCGCGTCGACGCCGGCGAGGATGTCGCGCAGGTCGCCGTAGCCGAAGTCCTTGCGGTTGGCCTGCACGTATTTCTCGCCCTGGCCGAAGCTGCCACGCGGGTTCGGCTCGAACACGAAATAATCCAACGCGGACAGCGGCGCGGCGCCATAACCCACCCCCGGCCAGCGCGGAATCACCGCGCTCGACGGACCGCCGTGTACAACCACGACCATCGGGTAGGTCTTCTTCGGGTCGTAGTGGGCCGGGTATAGCAACCAACCCTGCACGTGGAAGCCTTCGTTGTTCCATTCCACCGATTCGGCCTTGCCCCAGGCCGGCTTGAGCGCGGCATTGAACGAAGTCACTGCGGCCGGCGCGGCATGGCCCAGCGCGCTGGCGTGCACTTCGGCAGCGCTGGCGTAGGAACTCTGCACGAACGCGATGTGCTGGTGGTCGCCGGACAACGACACTGCCATCGAGGCGCTGCCGTCATCGAAGCTGGCCGGCACGGTGAAGTGCACGTTCTGCTGCTGCGCATGGGTGGCCGAGACCGCGTAATCCGCCAACTGGCTCTGGCCGTTGCTGACCTGGCTGACCAGCATAGATTGCGGGCCGGTCCAGCTCAGCCACGACGGCGTGACGTGGATGTCCGGCGTGAGATTGGCCAGCGTGCCGCCGCTGGCTGGCACCGCATAGATATCACCGCCGGTGGCACCCTGATCGCTCATCAGGCCCCCGATGAAGGCGATCCGCGAACCATCCGGCGACCAGCGCGGCAACGCGATCTGCAGGCTGTGCAGCGAACCGCTGCTGCGGTTGGTCGGATCGACCAGCAGCGTGGCGGTAGCATCGGGTTGCGCCGGCTGCACGTAGAGCTTGGCGATCCACCAGTTGTTGTCGCCCGGTGGTTGCGCGGCGGTGTAGGCGATCCGCGTGCCGTCCGGCGACCAGTCGAATTCGTACGCGTACATGCCGGCTGGAGTCAGCTCATGCAGTGTGCCGCTGGCGACGTCGACGCTGGCCACGCGCTGCACTTCCACTCCAGTGACGCCGATTTCGCCGGCGGCAGGCTTGGCGGCTACCACCGCGCTGGCACGGCGGGTGGCGCCAGGCACGTAGAGAAAGCCGAGCGATTTGCCATCGGCCGTCCACTGCAGGGCGCGCGCATAGCCTGCGAGCTTGACCACCTGCGCGGGCGAACCGTTGCCGGCCATGTCTCCGTGACCTGCGGTATCGGCGACAAAGATGGTGTTCTGCATCGCCTTGGTGCTGGTCAGGTCGACACTGCAGTTGGAGATGAAGGCGAGGTGCTGCGAATCGGGCGCCCATGCGATGCCAGATTCGGCGCACAGGCCAGGCTTGGCGGCGGCACTGATGCGTCGCGCGTGGCTGCCGTCAGCGGCTGCCACTTCGATCGACGGCTTGCCCTCGCGTTCGATCACCCAGGCCAGCTGCTTGCCATCCGGCGATATCGCCACGGCGCCGATCTCCTGCACCTTGCCCAGCTCGGTCAGCAGCTGTTCGATGCGCGGGTCGACGCCGGGTGAGGCGGCGAACGCGCTGGGTGCCAGCGCGATGGCCAGCAACAGCAACGGGGCAGGCAGGTGCGAGCGTTTCAACATGGAGGGACTCCGGCGCAAGGAATCCGCACGCTACATCCAGAAGTTTGCACACGCCAAGTGCAGGACGGCATGCACGTCAGTCGCGCGGTGCCGGTGTGCGCTTTAGTGCGCGGGCGTCGTCGCTGCGGCCTGACGTGCCGCGGTCATCGCCGCGAGCTTTGCGCGGATCGCGGGAATCGCCGCCAGCGCGGCTCGCTCGCCTTCGAGGATCGCCTGGTTCTTCTGCTCGAAATCGGTCGGGCCGATGCCGCTGATGTTGGGTCGGATCACCACGTCGGCGCGCGCGGTTTCCTGGGTGCCCAGTTGCTGGCCCATGATCGCGATGGTCTGGCCAACGATGTTCATCATGCCTTGCGGATTGCTGCCGCTGGGCTTGGTCGAGATGTCCACCGCGATCACGAAATCGGCGCCGAGCTGGCGCGCTGCATCCACCGGTATCGGACTGACCACGCCGCCGTCGACGTAATGCTTGCCGTTGATCTCCACCGGCTCGAACACGCCGGGGATGCTGGAGGACGCGCGCACCGCCTGACCGGTGTTGCCGCGCACGAACACGGTGCGCTGGCCGGTTTCCAGCTGCGTGGCGACGGCAGCGAACGGAATCTTCAACTGCTCGATCGACTGGTGGTGCAGCAGCTGGTTGACGTAATCCTGCAGCGCGCGACCCTGCACCAGACCGCCGGAGAACAGCCGCACGTCGCGGATCTTCGTCTCGTCCAGACCGAAGGCGGTTTCCTGCAACTGGAATGCATCCATGCCGCTGGCATACAGCGCACCGACCACGCTGCCCGCGCTGGTGCCGGAAACCACGTCCGGATGGATGCCGCTGGCTTCCAGCATCTTGATCACGCCGATATGTGCGAAACCTTTCGCCGCACCACCGCCGAGCGCGAGACCGATCTTCAGCTTCACCGGTGCCGGCGGGGCCACGATCACCGGCGGCGGCACAGTGGGCTTGCTGCCGCCGAAGCAGGCACTCAGCGCGAGCGTGGCGAGTGACAGCAGGAGGTGGCGGCGGAATGGCATTGATGGGTCGCGTTGAAGAGTGATGGATGGGTGCGAGTCTATGGCCGACTCATGGCGCTAGCAGGGCGATGGATGGGCAGCATGCGTGCTTTTGCTTTGCTCCTCCCCCTGCAAGCAGGGGAGGGAGCCAATCAGCCGAGTGCGCCGTCGGCTTCCACGTGGTAATGCGTGGCCAGCTCGACTTCCTGCTTCGAACCGAGGAACACCGGCACGCGCTGGTGCAGTCCGGTCGGCTGCAGTTCCATGATGCGCTCACGCCCGGTGGTCGCGGCGCCGCCGGCCTGTTCGATGATGAAGGCCATCGGGTTCGCCTCGTACATCAGGCGCAGCTTGCCGCCCTGCTTGAGGATCTTCGCGTCCAGCGGGTAATAGAACACGCCGCCGCGGGTCACGATGCGGTGCACGTCGGCCACCATTGAGGCGACCCAGCGCATGTTGAAGTCCTTGCCGCGTGGACCGTCCTTGCCGGCCAGCAGCTCGCCGATATAACGCTGCATCGGCGCCTGCCAGTGGCGCTGGTTCGACATGTTGATGGCGAACTCGGTGGCGGTCTCGGGGATGCGGATGCCGCGCCGGCTCAGCATGAAGCTGCCGACCTCGCGTTCCAGCGTGAACTCATGCGTACCGTGGCCGAATGTGAGTACCAGCACGGTGGCTGGGCCGTACACCACATAACCTGCGGCGAGCTGGGTGGTGCCCGGCTGCATGAAGTGCTCGGCCTTCGGCTCAGTGACGTCGTCCGGGCAACGCAGCACCGAGAAGATCGTGCCGACCGAGATGTTCACGTCGATGTTCGAGCTGCCGTCCAGCGGATCGAACAACAGCAGGTGGTTGCCTTTCGGATAGCCGTCCGGAATCTGCTGCGGATCTTCCATCTCCTCCGAGGCGCAGGCGGCGAGATGACCGCCCCAGGCATTTGCCTCCAGCAGGATCTCGTTGGAGATCACGTCCAGCTTCTTCTGCGCCTCGCCCTGGATGTTCATGCTCAGCGCGTCGTCGCTGCCGGCCATGCCCAGCACGCCGCCGAGCGCGCCCTTGTTGGTGGCGACCGCGATGCGCTTGCACGCGCGCGCGACCACTTCGATCAGCAGGGAGAGTTCGGCGTTGATGTGGCCGGCGCGGCGTTCCTCGATCAGGAACTGGATCAGCGAGATGGGCTTCATGTCGGGTCCGTGGCAGAAGAATGGCGCATTGTCCCGGCTCCGGCTGAACAGCGCCAGCACGGCGCCGACCAGTGGCCCGGATTGTCATCGAGCCGACCGGTTGCTGACACTACGTTGGCAGCAGGGGATGCGCATGCTGACCCTCCACAGCGGAGGGATACGACATGCGCGATACGGTTTATTTCCTGGTGTTCGACGGTTTTGCCGACTGGCAGGCCGCGCTGGCGTTGTGCGAGATCCGTCGCCCTGGCGACTGGCGGGTGCAGACGGTGGGTTTCTCGAAGGCGCCGGTGGTGTCGATGGGCGGCCTCACCGTGCAGCCGGAACTGTCACTGGCGCAGCTTCAACTCGATGCGCAGCGTGCGGCATTGCTGATCGTGCCCGGCGGCCACTTGTGGCAGCGCGGCGAGGGCGAGCCGACGGTGGCAGCGATCCGCCAGTTGCATGCCACTGGTGCACCGGTGGACGCCATCGACAGCGGTGTACTGGCGCTGGCTCGCGCCGGTCTGCTCGATGATTGCCGACACACCGGCAACTGGCCCGGCCAGATCGCCAGTCAGGTGCCTGGCTATGCCGGCACCGAGCAGTACGACAGCGAGCTGCTCGCCGTCAGCGACGGCGGCACGATCACCGCCAGCCACCTCGGCAGCGTGGAGTTCGCCCGCGAGGTGATCCACACGCTGGATCTGTACAGCCCCAGTGACCGCGAGCATTGGTACCGGTTGTTCAAGCACGCCCAGCTGCCACCGTGGTGCGTCGGTGAAACCGTGGTGGCGGCATGAGGGCACCGACATGAACCCGCTCCTGCGCCACATCCTGATGGCCTATCGACCGCTGTACCAGCGTGGTCTGCTGATGGATGGACAGTACCGGTGGCCGGCCGTGGATGTTTCGAATGATCGGCAGGAAGCGGCAGCTGCCGCACCTGCCGCCACCCAACCCCGCCGGCGCTTGCTGCTCGCCGCACTGACAGGCCTTTATCACCGCGGCATCTTTCACCACCGGAGCAAGTCATGAACAAGACCTATCACGGCAGCTGCCATTGCGGCGCCGTACAGCTCGAAGCCGGGATCGACCTCGCGGCCGGCACCGGCCGCTGCAATTGCTCGATCTGTACCAAGACGCGGTCATGGGGCGTGATCGTGAAACCGGAGGCGTTCCGCCTGCTGATGGGAGAAGAGGCGCTGTCCGATTACCAGTTCGGCTCGAACAGCATGCATCACCTGTTCTGCCGCCATTGCGGCGTGCGTCCGTTCGGCCGCGGCCATCTGGATGTGCTCGGCGGCGACTTCTACAGCGTGAACCTCGCCTGCCTCGATGACATCGAGCCGCAGGAACTGATCGATGCGCCGCTGCACTACGCTGACGGTCGCGCCAACAACTGGCAATCGCCGCCAGCCGAGACGCGGCATCTTTGATCGTCATCTCCCTGGTCGCAATCGCGAGGAATCGCCATGAGTCCGAAAGTCACGTTCTTCCATGCCCCAAACAGTCGTTCCGGCGGCACCCGCGCGCTGCTTGAAGAACTCGGCGTGCCGTTCGACATGCATGTGCTGAACTTCAAGCAGGGCGAACAACGCCAGCCGGAATACCTCGCGATCAATCCGATGGGCAAAGTGCCGGCGATCCGTCATGGCGATGCGCTGATCACCGAGCAGCCGGCGGTGTTCCTGTATCTGGCCGATCTCTACCCCGAGGCGAAGCTGGCGCCGCCGATCGGCGACCCGTTGCGTGGTCCGTATCTGCGCTGGATGGTGTACTACGGCTCGTGCTTCGAGCCGGCCCTGGTCGACAAGTCGATGCAGCGCACGCCGGCGGCGCCCTCGACCTGTCCGTACGGCGATTTCGACACGATGTTGAAGACGCTCACCGATCAACTGGAGCAGGGGCCTTACATGCTAGGCGATACCTTCAGCGCCGCCGATGTGCTGTGGGGCACCGCGCTGAACTGGACCACGATGTTCAAGCTGGTGCCGGAGTTGCCGGTAATCCGTGTCTATATCGATCGCGTGCTCGCGCGGCCGGCGATGCAGCGCGCTGCTGCTGCGGATGCCGCGCTGGCCGCTGCGCAGGCAGTGTGATGCGATGAGGCGTGACGTTCGGCGCTGTTCGTCGTCACGCGCCTCGGCGATGATGCGCGGATGCGTCGTGCCGATCGCCTGTTCCTCATCATCAACGCCCTGCGTGGGCGCCGCACAGCCTTGCGCGCGCGTCAGCTCGCCGAGACGCTTGGCGTCTCGCTGCGCACGGTCTATCGCGACGTCGCTGATCTGCAACTCTCCGGCGTACCGATCGAGGGCGAGGCGGGCGTCGGTTATGTGTTGCGCAAGGGTTCGGACATCCCGCCGCTGATGTTCACCGCTGACGAGCTCGAATCGCTGGTGGTCGGCACCCGCTTCGTGCGCGCCTTCGCCGGCGCCAAACTGGCCGAGGGCGCGCAGACCGCGCTGATGAAGATCGAGGCCGTGCTGCCACCGGAGCTGCGCGAGCGCTCGGCGCGCACGCGCATCTACGCACCGATCTGGCGCGACGAGCACAAGCTGGCATTCGCGGCACGGATCGACCGGCTGCACGCGGCGATCGAGGCGCGCCAGGTATTGCAGCTGGCCTATCGCGACGAGGCGGGCAGCGTCAGCACGCGCGAAGTCGAGCCGTTGTGCCTGGCGTTCTGGGGTGGCAAGTGGACGCTCGGCACGTGGTGTCGGCTGCGCCTGGATTTCCGCAACTTCCGTCCTGATCGCATCGATGAATTCGCCGAGACCGGCGAGCTATTCGACGAAGCGGACGGCCGCAATCTGGACGCCTATCTGCTGGCGATGCGCGGCTACTACGCCGGCATGGAGTAGTCGGGCGCCGCAGGAAATTGCGCGCAACAGATGGCCCCACCGATGCTTCGGCTCGGGTACGCTCGGCAGCACCGCGTCGGTCCGAAGGAGTCGTGCAATGTCGTCAGGCCTGCATCACCCGTTGTTGTCGATTGCTCCGGCCAAGCTGCGGCCGACCCAGCTGACCGTGGGCAAGGCCGAGGTGGCGGCCAAGCGCGCGGAGTGGGAAATACTCGGCCGCAAGAAGCGCAAGGAACTCCTCGAGTCGCACTGGTTTCCCGGCGTGCTGGGACCGAAGCAGCGCGTCTATATCGTCGACCATCATCACCTTGGCCTCGCACTGTTGGAGGAAGGTGTGAAGAGCGTGCCGGTGATGATCCAGCGCGACTTCTCCTGGCTGGAGCCGGAGGTGTTCTGGCGCACCATGGAATTCAGCCGCTGGGCGCATCCGTATGACCAGCATGGCACCCGCACCGACTACGCGGCGATCCCGGCCAGCCTCGGTGACTTGGCCGATGACCCCTACCGCACGCTGGCCGCGCGCATGCGTGTGGCCGGTGGCTGCGCCAAGGACGCCACGCCGTACGCGGAATTCCTGTGGGCGGATTTCTACCGCCGCCGGCTGAAACTGCCGAATGGCAAGATCAGTGCGAAGGTATTGCAGGAAGCCGTGTTGCTGGCGCACAGCCATGAGACGGCATATCTGCCGGGCTGGAGCGGGACGATCGAATGAGCGCACGCCCGGCCGCTGCCGTCACGCCGGATTTCACGCCTGGCGCCGATGTGCTGGCCGGGTTGTCGATTGCCGGCCTGCTGCTGCCCGAGGCGGTGGCGTACTCGGGCATTGCCGGGCTGCCGCCGCAGGCCGGTGTGATCGCACTGCTGGTCGGGCTGGTCTGCTACGGCCTGCTCGGTCGCAGCCGTTACGCAATCGTCTCGGCCACGTCGTCCTCGGCGGCGGTGCTGGCGGCCGGAACACTCGCTCTGGCCGGTCCAGCGGGGGCGGCACGTGCGCTGGTGGCGGCGACCCTGGTGCTGCTCACCGGTGGCTGTTTCCTGATCGCCGGGTTCGCGCGTCTGGGCGGTTTGTCGCATCTGATCGCGCGGCCGGTGCTGCGCGGCTTCACCTTCGGCCTGGCCTGCGTGATCGCGTTGAAGCAGTTGCCGAACCTGTTCGGCTTGCCGGGCCTGCACGGCGATTTCGTGCCGCTGTTGCTGATGACCCTGCTCAAATCCATCGGCCAGATCCAGCCGGCCACGATGGGCGCCGGTGTCATCGCCTTGTTGCTGCTGTTCCTGTGCGAACGGGTGCGTCGCCTGCCCGGCAGCCTGCTGGTGATCGTGCTGGGCGTGGCCGCCTCCGGCTGGCTGGCGCAGCACGGCGTGACCCTGACCGGTGCGATCAATCTGGTCCCGGACTGGTCATTGCCGGTGTGGCCCACCAGCAATCAGTGGCTGCCCAGCATCGAACTGGCGGCGGCCCTGCTGCTGGTGCTGTACGCGGAGTCATACGGTGCGATCCGCGCATTTGCGCTGAAGCATGGCGATTCGGTCAATCCGAACCGCGACCTGCTGGTGCTCGGCGTGGCGAACGCATTGTCAGGCCTGTTGCACGGCATGCCGCTCGGCGCGGGCTATTCCGGTACCTCGGCGAACGAAGCGGCCGGTGCACGTTCGCGGCTGGCCGGGCTGGTCGCTGCCGGCAGCGTGTTGCTGATGGTGTTGCTGCTGTTGCGCTGGATCGAGCGCATTCCCGAGCCGGTGCTGGCGGCGATCGTGATCCACGCGGTAAGCAAGTCGTGGCGGCTGGCGGTATTCAAGCCCTACCTGCAATGGAAGCGTGACCGGCTGGTGGCGCTGGCCGCAGTACTCGCGGTGCTTGCGCTGGGCATCCTCAACGGCCTGCTGGTGGCGATCGCGTTCAGCCTGGTGATGTTGCTGCGTCAGCTCGCCACGCCACGCCTCAGCGTACTCGGCCAGCTTCCCGGCAGTCATGATTTCGTCGACATCGCGGAACATCCGAGTGCGCATGAGCAGGCCGGCATGCTGATTCTGCGACCGGAGGAGCCGCTGTTTTTCGCCAACGCGGAATCGATGTTGGCGCTGGCACGTCAACGGGTCGACGAACATGCGGGAGCCCGCGTGGTGGTGCTGAGTCTGGAGGAGTCTTCCGACCTGGACAGCACCGCACTGGAGGCGCTCGCGGATTTCGCGACGTGGCTGAGCGCGCGTGACATCATGCTGCGCGTGGCGCGCCTGAAGGATGCCGTGCGCGGGCTGTTGCTGCGGGCTGCACTGCCCCAGCTTCCGCCACAGGCGCTCGACTTCTGGAGCGTGGAAGATGCGGCCTTGGCGGCTGTACCCGCGCCGCAACCAACAGGGAAACTTCCGCAGTGAAGATCATCACGGGCATGCCATGGCTGCTGCTGGGCGCCGCACTCCTGACCACGCCGGCATGGGCCGCGCCGGACAGCAATGCGCGTTTCAAGCAGATCTACAGCAGCGAGTGGGCCTGGCGCACCGGCCAGGCCGGGGTCAGCGCATCGGGCGAATCGCAGCCGAACAACGGCCGTCTCGACCAGGTCGGCGCGGCCAGCCAGCAGCAGCGGCTGGACTACTGGCAAGGCGTGCTCAAGCAGCTAGACGGCATCGACGCGACGAAATTGTCGCCCGAGAACCAGATCAACTATGCGATCTATCGCGAACAGATCGGCAACTTCGTCGCCGACCAGACATTCAAGAATTGGCAGATGCCGTTCAACAGCGACTCGGCGTTCTGGTCGGACATCGGCTACGAGCTCGGCGGCGACCGTTTGCGCACCGCCGATGACTATAAAAGTTACCTCGATCGACTCGGCCAGATTCCGGCCTATATCGATCAGCAGATCGCCAACATGCAGCTCGGCCTGCAGCGCGGTTTCAGCGTGCCGCGCGAGGTGCTCAAGGGCCGCGACGTGTCGATTGCCGCGGTGGCCGAGCTGAAGGATCCGACCCTGAGCAGTTTCTACGCGCCGTTCAAGCGGCTGCCGGCGTCGATCCCGGCCGATCAGGCGCAGGCGCTGCAGGGTCGCGCCTTGCAGCGTGTTCGCGACGAGGTGATCCCGGCCTACGCGAAACTGCTGGCCTTTTTCCGCAACGACTACGTGCCGCAGGCACGCACCACGCTGGCCGCCGAGGCGTTGCCGGACGGCAAGGCGTTCTATCGCCAGCAGATCCACGAATACACCACGCTGGACCTGAGCCCCGATGCAATCCACCAGATCGGTCTCGACGAGGTGGCGAAGATCCACGCACAGATGCTCGAGGTGATGAAGGACAGCGGCTTCAAGGGCAGCTTTGCGGAGTTCCTGCAGTTCCTGCGCAGCGACCCGCAGTTCTACGCGAAGACGCCGGACGAGCTGCTGATGCGCAGTGCCTGGGTGGCCAAGCAAGTGGACGGCCAGATGGCCAGATACTTCGGCCACCTGCCGCGCGAGCGTTTCAGCATCCAGCCGGTGCCGGCGGATATCGCGCCGTACTACACCTCCGGTCGCGGCGGTCCGGACGTCTATCTGGTCAACACCTATGACCTGCCGTCGCGGCCGCTGTACAACATGCCGGCACTGACCCTGCACGAATCCTATCCGGGACATGCGCTGCAGCTGGAGCTGGCCGACGAGCAGCATGGCCAGCCGGAATTCCGCCGCAACAGCTACATCTCCGCCTACGGCGAAGGCTGGGGTCTGTACTCGGAATACCTCGGCAACGAGATGGGCATCTACCAGACGCCGTACCAGCACTTCGGCTACCTCACCTACCAGATGTGGCGCGCCTGCCGGCTGGTGGTCGACACCGGTATCCACCATCTCGGCTGGACGCGCCAGCAGGGCATCGATTACCTCACCGTCAATACCGCGTTGTCCGCGCGCGAGATCGCCAACGAAGTCGATCGCTATATCAGCTGGCCCGGTCAGGCGCTGTCGTACGAACTCGGCTACCTGAAAATCCTGGAGCTGCGTGCCAAGGCAGAAAAGGCGCTGGGCGCGAAGTTCGACCTGCGCCACTTCCACGACACCGTGCTGTCGACCGGCTCGGTGCCGTTACCGGTGCTGCAACAGCGTATCGACCGTTTCATCGTCGACGGTGGCCCGGAACCGGATTTCGGTTGCGATTGCGCGAAAGATGGCAAGGCCAAGCCTGCGACACCTTGAAGTCGGCTTGATCAATAATTGACCACACTTCTCTTGTGGAGTAAATTGAAGTTCAACTTCACAAGGAGAGTTTCGCATGCTGGCCCAGCCACTGCCCGAAACCGCTCCCGCCGGCGAGCTCGGTGGTCCGGCGTTGCGCGCCTTCTTCCGTCTTGCCGAGCATTGGAAGCTGCGTATTGCCGATCAGCGCAAGCTGCTCGGTGACCCGCCGGAATCGACGTTCTACAAGTGGAAGCGCCAGCAGGATGGCGCGCCAAGCCGTGACACGATCGAGCGGATCAGCTACCTGCTTGGCATCTGGAAGTCGCTGCAGATCCTGTTTCCCGATCCGGCACAGGCCGACGTGTGGTTGAACAAGCCGAACCAGGCGTCGCTGTTCGGCGGCCATTCCGCGCTCGAGCGCATGCTGTCGGGCAACGTCGCCGATCTGTATGTGGTTCGCCAGTATCTGGACGCGCAACGCGGCTGAGTGAAGTGTGCGCAGGGTCGCGGCCGGCGAGACGGGCGCGCGACATGCTTTGCTCCTCCCCCTGCAGGCAGGGGAGGGAGCACAACATGGAGCCTTGATGCCAATCGAATCACCATCGATCAAGCGCATTCGCTGGACTCACGCGTATCGCATCGTGCCCAGCCGGTTTCCGCCGGTCGGTGTGTACGACCGCATCGCCGATCCGGCCGATCTCGAGGCGGTGTTCGCGATCGAGGCGTTGACTAATCCGCGCCTGCGCGAAGAAGCGGGCGCGTTGAAACTGGTATCGAAGGAACACCGCCTCAGCGGGCCGGGTTCGACACCGGTGATGGCTGCATTCACTCATCTCAACCCGGAAGGCAGCCGTTTCTCCGATGGAAGCTGGGGCGTGTTCTACGCCGCGCACAGCGTCGCCACCGCAGTGGAGGAAACCGTCTATCACCGCGAGCGTTTTCTCGCCGCTACCAGCGAGCCGGCCTGCGATATCGAGATGCGCTGCTATCGAACCAGCGTCGACAGCAAGCTGCACGACATCCGCGGCGGCTGGCCCACGGTGCACGATCCGGACAGTTACGTCACCAGCGTCACGCTGGCCCGTGAACTGCGCGCCGCCGACTCCAACGGCATCGTCTACGACAGTGCGCGCCATCGCGGTGGCGAATGTCTCGCCGCGTTCCATCCCGACGTGGTGGCGCCGTGCGTACAGGCACAGCACCTGGTTTACCGCTGGGACGGTCAACGCATTGCGCAGGTACTCGAGGTGTCGGAACTGACCCGTCCGCGCTAGCCTGTAGACAGGCAAAACCAAGGCGAGGCAAATGACGAAAGGCACGCGCTACCTGCTGCTTATCCTGCTGCTGTGGCCGCTGCTGGCGACGGCGCGCGATAACCGCGAGAACGACCATGCACAGTGGAATGCGGATATCGCCGCGTTCCAGGCCGAGGATCGTGCGCATCCGCCGGTGCCGGGCGCGGTGCTGTTCATCGGCAGCTCGTCGATCCGTTTCTGGAAGACGCTGGCGACGGATTTCCCCGGCGTGTACACGATCAACCGTGGCTTCGGCGGTTCGGAGATCGACGACGCCACCTTCTTCGCCGACCGCATCGTGGCGCCGTACCGCCCTCGCGCGATCGTGATGTATGCGGGCGACAACGACCTGCAGGACGGCGACAGCCCGGCGCATGTGCGCGACGACTTCGCCGCCTTCGTGCGCAAGGTGCGTTCGTTCGATTCCCATGTGCCGATCGCCTTCATCGCGATCAAGCCCAGCGTAGCGCGCAAGGCGTTGCTGCCAAAGATCCGCGAGGCGAATGCGCTGGTGCGCGAGTACGCGGCGACCCAGCAGGGGGTTGCCTATCTGGACGTCTTTACGCCCATGCTTGGCCAGGACGGTCAGCCGCAGCCGCAGTGGTTCATCGCCGACGGTCTGCACATGAACCGCAAAGGCTATGCGCTGTGGATCGACACGGTGAAACCCTGGCTGGAGGCGACGCTGCGTTGATCCGGCGGCTCAGGTATCCGCGTTGGTCGCCCAACCCTCGCGATTGCCGCGGGTGAACACGCGGTCATCGTCGAGCACGTCACCGGCCGCATGCGCCGGCAGCTCGTGTAGCTTCGCGTAGATCGGCGTGAAGTCCGGATGCGTCGCCTCGAACAGCTGCTCGAAGCTGTCGATCACGAAGTAGGTCTGCTGGTAGGTGTCGATGCGGTAGCGCGTGCTCATCACGCGCTCGAGGTCGAAGCCGATACGGTTCGGTGACGGCGAGTCCAGCGAGTAGATCGACTCGCCCTTGGAGCTGACGATGCCGGCGCCGTAAATGCGCATACCTTCGTCGGTGTTGATCAGGCCGAATTCCACCGTGTACCAGTACAGGCGAGTGAGGTTCATCAGCGCTTCGGGGCCGATCGCGAACGCCTTCATGCCGCCGCGGCCATACGCCTGCATGTAGTCGGCGAACACCGGATTGAGCAGCAGCGGCACGTGACCGAACAGGTCGTGGAACAGATCCGGCTCGCTGAGGTAGTCGAGCTGGTCGGGTTTGCGGATCCACCAGCTCACCGGGAAGCGGCGGTTGGCCAGGTGATCGAAGAACACCTCGTCCGGCAGCAGGCCTTCCACCGCGACCACTTCCCAGCCGGTGGCGGCGCCGAGCACCTTGTTGAGCTCGGCGAATTTCGGGATGCCGCCATCGCCGAGACCGAAGCGTTCGACGCCGGCCATGAACTCCTTGCACGCGCGGCCGGGCAGCATTTCGCGCTGGCGCTTGAACAAGGTGTCCCACACCTCGTGATCGGTCTTGCTGTAGCTCGCCCACGGCTGCTCGACCACGCCGGTGGCATACACCGGCACGTAACCGCGATCGGTTTGCTGGTGTTCGACTTTGCGCGGCGTATCCATGGCGAGCTCCGAAGCGGGCGTGGCTGATCAGACCGCAAGCTTACGGCGGTTTGCCCGCACGAAGCTTGTTTTATTGCCAAGGGATTCACCATGAATGCACTATCATTGCGTCAATAGATCAAATGACATAGGTTTATTGCGTATGATGACACTCGACCGCACCGACCTGCGTCTGCTTGCCGTCTTGCAGAGCGAGGGCCGCATCACCAACGCCGAGCTGGCCGAACGGGTCAGCCTGTCGCCGTCGGCGTGCCTGCGCCGGCTGCAGCGGCTGGAAGCGGACAAGATCATCACCGGCTACGCCGCGCAGATCGATCCGCAAGCGGTCGGCCTGGGCCTGCAGGCGTTCGTGCGGGTGCAGTTGAGCAAGCACGAAGCGGAAGCGATCGAGCGCTTCGTCGAACACGTCAATGGCTGGGACGAAGTAGTCGCTTGCCATGCACTCACCGGCGACATGGATTACCTGCTGCATGTCTATGTGGCCGACCTCAAGGATTTCTCGCGCTTCCTGCTCGATCATCTGTTGAACGCGGCCGGGGTCGCCGATGTCAATTCAAGCTTCGTGCTGCGCACGGTGAAACGCTCACCCTCGTTGCCGCTGAGCCAACTCGAGCGTTGAGCGGCGCGCCTGCATCAACTAACGCTAAACTAATCGACTGATGAGCATCGACACTGCCACTGTTTCCGAGCGTGACCTGCTGCGCCCGCTGCGTTATCTGTGGCGCGTGCCGCTGGTCCTGCTGCACATCGTGCTGGGTATCCTGCTGTGTTCGCTGATTCTCAGCTGGAACCAGCATGTGGTGATGCAGAACGGCAAGGAGCCGTTCGCGCACCGGATGATCCGCTGGTGGTCGACCAGCTTGCTGCGCGTGTTCGGCATGCGCTCGGTGCGTTTCGGTGAGCCGCTGGCCGATCCGGTGCTGTTCGTCGCCAACCACACCTCGTGGCTCGACATCGAGCTGCTGCACAGCCAGCGTGCCGCCTGCTTCGTAGCCAAGGCCGAGATCGCGCAGTGGCCGCTGGTCGGCTGGCTGGCGGCGAACGGTGGCACCATCTTTCATCGCCGCGGCAGCAACCATTCGCTGTCCACGGTGATGCAGGTGATGGTCGAGCGGCTGCGCGGCGGCCGCTCGGTGGCGGTGTTCCCGGAAGGCGGCACCGGCTACAACGGCGTGCTCAAGACGTTCCACGCGCGCATTTTCCAGGCCGCGCTGGATGCCGAGGTGGCGGTGCAGCCGGTGGCGTTGCGCTTCGCGCGTGACGGTCGCCGCGTCCTCGATGCCGGTTTCCGCGAGAACGAGAGCTTCGTGCACAACATCGTGCGACTGCTCGGTGAGGCGCCGGTGGATGCCGAAGTACATTTCCTCGCGCCGGTACCGGCCAGTCCGGATGCGCGACGGCGCATGGCCGAGCTGTCGCGCGAGCGCATCGGCGCGGCGTTGGAAGACCGGCCGGCATGAACCTCCCGTACGGAAAGGATTTCCGTCCACCCTGGCCGCTGCGCAGCGGCCACATCCAGACCATGCTGTCGTCCAGCGGCGTGCGCCGCATGCTGCTGCCACGTGCCGCGCAATCGGTGCTGGAAGGCGCCGAGCCGGTGGTGGTCGATGGCGGCGGCGGCGTGCGCCTGACCGGTGCCTACACCGCGCAGAAGACCCAGTCGCAGTCGCGCGGGCTCGCTGTGCTGTTTCATGGCTGGGAAGGCAGCGTCGATTCCACCTACGTGCTGCAGACCGGCAGCCGCCTGCTCGCCGACGGCTGGGACATCTTCCGGCTGAACTTCCGCGACCACGGCGACAGCTACAACCTCAACGAGGCGCTGTTCCACTCCTGCCGCATCGATGAAGTCGTGCATGCGCTGGGTGACATCGCACAACGCTGGCCGGCACGACCGATCGCGTTGGCCGGGTTTTCGCTGGGCGGCAACTTCGCCTTGCGCGCCGCGCTGCAGACCTCGCGCGTCGGCATTCCGCTGGATTACGTGCTGGCGGTGTGCCCGATCATCGATCCCGGCGAAGGCCTGTTCTCGCTGGAAGAATCCGCGCCGTGGTTCTACCAGGCCTACTTCATGCGCAAGTGGCGGCACTCGCTGCAGGCCAAGCAGAAGGCGTTTCCGCAGCACCAGTATTTCGAGATGTCCGAGCTGAACCAGAACCTGCGCGGGCTGACCGAGGCGATGGTGCTGCGGCATACCGACTTCCCGTCGCTGCAACAGTATCTGGACGGCTATTCGGTGGCCGGCGATGCGCTGCTGGCGATGCAGATTCCCGCCACCATCCTCACCGCGCGCGACGACCCGGTGATCCCGGTCGACGCCTTCGAGAAACTCCAGCTACCGCCGAACGTGGAGCTCGACATCGCGGACTTCGGCGGCCACTGCGGCTTCATCCGCGGCTACGGCATGACCAGTTTCACCGACGACTACATCGCCGCACGCTTCAATGCCGTGGCGGACAGGGTTACGCCCGCAGCCTGAGTACGGTCAGAATATCGTGCCAGGTGCGTGCTGTCGCATCCAGCACGCGATGCTCATGCGCTCGCGCGTCGCCGGCAGCACCTCGTGTTCGAACTGCGCTGAGAGAAACAGCAGCAAAGTGCCAGCGTGCGGAAAGATGTCGCGCGATGAGCCATCGGCCAGGTAAAGCCGCAACGCGCCACCATCGGCCACCCGCCACGTCTGGTTGAGATAAAACACCGCCGACACCACCCGCGCGTCGCTGTCGCGCAGGCGATCCAGATGACGCGTGTAGCCGGCACCCGGCGGATACGCCGCGTAATGCGATTCGCATTCGACCAGCCCCAGCATCAGCTCGCGGTTGAGCGTCACCCGCAGCGCGTCGAGGCGATCGGTGAACACCTGCTGCGGCGCACTCAACGCGTCGACCTGGAACCAGTGCGTACTGTCGCCGCGCAATGGCGTGGCCGTGCGCAAGGCACCGACTCGTGCCGGCGTCAGCCGTTTTGCATCGCGCAGGGTGCGGCACTCTTCGGCCAGTGCCTGCGTCTGTGCGGGCGAAAGAAAATCCGGCACGACACACCAGCCCTCGTCGGCCAGTGCGGTTGCGATGTCTTGAAACTGGGGCGGCTGGGTATTCATCGAGCTTCAGTGTAGCGACGCGTGACCGTCATCAGCGCTTGCGCAGCGGATCGAGCAACGACGATAGCCCGTTATGGTCCAGCTCCAGCATCAACGCCAGCAACCGACCCAGCTCGCCCTTCGGAAAGCCCGTGCGCGCGAACCACGCCAGATATGCGCCGGGCAGATCGGCGATCAACCGGCCCTGGTACTTGCCATACGGCATGCGCACACTTACCAGCTTCGGCAGGTCTTCTGCTTCCATGAATATTTGAATCAGATGGTGTTATTCGGCCGGTGACTGTGCCACGAATGGAGAAAGAATCACTGTAGCGAGTGGCATCCTTGCCCTGCTGCCAGGATACGCGTCGATTGAAGTCGGTATCAGGACCAAACCTTTCACGGCTTCACAAACCGCAATGTCATCCGGTCGGACTCACCAATCGCCTTCATCTTCGCGTGCTCGCTGTCAGGCCCGGCCAGATCCGGTGGTAGGCGGTGCACGTTGATGTCTTCGGGATCCGTCGGGTTGGCATTGATTTCCGATACGCCGGCCACGCGGAAGCCGGTTTTGAGCGCGAGCGCGATCAGGTAATCCTCGGGGAGGCGATGCAGTGTTTTCGCACTGTCCACGGCATCGGCGAACGGTTTGGCGCGGTGTTCGGTGATGCCGAATACGCCGCCGGGTTTGAGCACGTGAAACGCGGCCTGGAACACGGCATCGAGGGTGGCCGGGCTGTGGTTGAGCCAGTCGTGCGTGTTGCGGAAGGTGAGCACCATGTCGGCCGAGTTGTCGGCGCCGAGGTTCACCTGATACGGCGGCGCGAACGGGATGACGTTCGCGATGTGTCCGTACACCGTCGGATCGGCCTTGAGCATGGCGGTGAATTTCGCGGCCGTCGCCGGCGCGGCTTCGATCAGGTGGCCGTGCGCGTAGAGGAAGGGCGCAAGGATTTCGGTGTACCAGCCGCCGCCGGGCGACAGTTCGATCACCGTCATGTCCGGTTTGATGCCGAAGAACTGCAGGGTCTCGACCGGGTGGCGATATTGATCGCGCGCCTGGTTGGCGGGTGAGCGCCAGTGACCGTTCACCGCCTGCTGCAACGCCGCGGCGGTGTCGGGTGCGGTGGCAGTAGCGGCGCTGGTGACGGCAGGGAGCAGCAACGTCACGAGCAGTGGAATAAGCAACTTGCAGGTGCGACGAAACATGGTTCGACCCTCCTGACGATGGGCGTTCAAGACTACGCCGAAACTGGGCGTCGGGTCAGAGCCGCGGTGAGGTTGCGCAGCGTGGGGTTGAGCTTGCTCAATCCGCCGCCACACAGCGTCCTTGTGCCCACGCCCGCAGCGTCTCCACCTGCTCGCGCATCAGCACCGACAGCGGCCGTGTCTGCTTCAACGCATTGAGAAGGGTCGCCGGATCCGGTGGCGTGCCGTTGCCGGCGGCATCGTAGAGGGAGCTGACGATGGTCTGTTCGATTTCGGCGCCGGAGAAACCGTCGCTGGCGCTGGCGAGTGCGGGCAGGTCGAAGCTGGCGGGGTCGAGTTTGCGGCGGGTGAGGTGCATCGCGAAGATCTCGCTGCGCACGGATGCCTGCGGCAGGTCGACGAAGAAGATTTCGTCGAAGCGGCCCTTGCGCAGCAGCTCGGCGGGCAGCTCGTTGACCGCATTCGCGGTGGCGACCACGAATACCTTGGCCTTGCGTTCGGCCATCCAGGTCAGCAGGTAACCGAGCACGCGGCGGGACACGCCGCCGTCATCGCCGCCACCGGCGAGGCCTTTCTCGATCTCGTCGATCCACAGCACGCATGGCGCCAGCAGCTCGGTGCTGCTCAGCGCGTCACGCAGGTTCTTCTCGGTCTCGCCCTGGTACTTGTTGTACAGCGTGCCGAAGTCCAGCCGCACCAGCGGTACGCCGAAGCCGCCAGCGATCGCCTTGGCGGCGAGACTCTTGCCGCAACCCTGCACACCGAGCAGCAGCACGCCCTTGGGCGGATCGAGCGTCGGTGTGGCGGACGGATCGAGGAAGACCGCGCGCCGGCGCTGTACCCAATCGCGCACGCGGCCGACCCCGGCGATATCGGCGAAGCTGGCGGTGGCGTATTCGTAGTGCAGCAGGCCGGAGCGGTTGAGCAGGTCGAACTTCGACTGCATCAGCTCGGGCAGGTCCTGCGGGCCGAGCGCGCCGTCGTTGTAGATCAGCTTGCGCACGATGCGTCGCGCATCCGGCGCGGACAGGCCGAGCAGGTTGCGCACGATGGTGCGCGCGGCGTCGTTGTCCACTTCGATCTTGCGGCCCTGCTCGCGCTGCCAGGCCACCGCTTCGCCGCGCATGATGCCGGCCAGTTCCTTGATGTCGGGCAGCGACAGCGGCACGCGCAAGGCCAGCGCTTCGAGTTCTTCCGGCAATTCGACCTTGGCGCCAACCAGCACGATGGTGTGCGCGGCGGAACGCTGCCGCTGCACGATCTCGCGCATCTGGCGCAGGCTCATCGCGTAACGCAGCAGGCCGTGGAAATCGAACATCAGGTAGATGCCGCGCTCGCCCTGTGCGCGAATCGCGTCGAGCGTGGCGGTGGCGTCCGGCGCGATCTCGCCGTCGAGCTGGGCGAAGTCGAGCCGGCTCAGGCCGTCAGTCAGCGTCCAGCGCCATAGCGGATGCAGCGCCTGCGCGATCACGTGGCGGAAGCATTCGATCACGCGCTGCTCGTCCACCGTCTCGATCACCAGCAGCGGCGTTGCGGCGCGCACCAGCGTGGTGAGGTCGTCCAACTCGCTCATATCGTCCCCTTGCGAAGGAGGTCACGTTAGCAGAGCGGCCATGCTTTCCGCTTCACGTGCGCGGAGATACGCTGGGGCTTCCCCACCTCGAGGAGTGCCGCCATGCGCCTGCTGTTGTCGTTGTTGCTGGCTGTTTCGTCGCTGCCGGTGCTGGCCGCACCGCAGCTGGACAAGCTGAGCCTGCCGACGGGTTTCCATATCGCGGTGTATTCGGAACAGGTACCGAATGCGCGCGAGATCGCGCTGGGCACCAAGGGCACCGTGTTCGTCGGTTCCAATGACGCCGGCAAGGTCTACGCACTCACCGACACGAACGGTGACGGCGTCGCCGACAAGGTGCGCGTGATTGCCAGCGGTCTGCAGTTGCCGGTGGGCGTGGCGTTCAAGAGTGGCGATCTGTACGTGTCTGCCGTGAGCCGGATCTATGTGCTGCGCGATATCGAGAACCATCTGGACGATCCGCCGAAACCCGTCGTGGTCACCGACAAGCTGCCCACCGAAACCCACCACGGCTGGAAGTTCATCGCGTTCGGCCCGGACGGCAAGCTGTACGTGCCGATCGGCGCACCGTGCAATATCTGCGATCCGGCTCCGGCGCACGGCAAGCTGACCCGGATGAATGCGGACGGCTCCGGCATGGAAGATGTGGCGCGCGGCATCCGCAACACGGTCGGTTTTGACTGGCAGCCCGGCACGAAACACTTGTGGTTCACCGACAACGGCCGCGACCTGATGGGCGACGACATGCCCAGCGACGAGTTGAACGAGATCACCCGCGTCGGCGAACACTTCGGCTATCCGTATTGCCATCAGGGCGACACGCTCGATCCCGAATTCGGCAAGGGCAAGAGCTGCAAGGATTACGTGCCGCCGGTGTTGAAGCTGGGCGCACACGTGGCCTCGCTCGGCATGCGCTTCTACGAGGGCAAGCAGTTTCCGGCCAGCTACAAGGGCGCGATCATCGTCGCCGAGCACGGCTCGTGGAACCGCAGCAAGAAATCCGGCTACCGGGTGATGACGGTGCGCCTGAACGGCAGCAAGGTGCTGTCGTACGAACCGTTGATCAGCGGCTTCGAACAGAACGAAAGCGCCTGGGGCCGCCCGGTCGACGTGCAGCCGCTGCCGGATGGGAGTGTGCTGGTGAGTGATGATTTGGCGGGAGCGGTGTATCGGGTGACTTACAAGCCCTGAATCCGGCCATGTCATTCCTGCTTTGCTGCGAAGTGCGATTCCTGCCTGCGCAGGAATGAGGAGCTGAAAGGGTAAACGCGTTTTGAATCTGAGGACTATCCATGCAACTACGCAGCGACAATTTTGAAAACGGTCAGCGTATCCCCGCCGAGTTCGCGTTCGGCAAGCAGGCGCAGCCGTTCGCGCTGTCGGACAACTGCAGTCCGCAGCTGGCGTGGAAGGACGCCCCTTCGGCCACGCGCTCGTTCGTCATCACCTGCATCGACCCTGACGTGCCGAGCCGCGGCGACGACGTGAACCAGGCCGGCCGCACGGTGCCGGCGGATCTGCCGCGGGTGGAGTTCGTGCACTGGCTGATGGCGAACATCCCGGTCGAATGTGGCGAGCTGGCCGCCGGTGCCTGCAGCGACGAGATCACGCCGCGCGGCAAGCGCGAACCGTTCGGGCCGCCGGGCAGCGTGCAGGGTGTGAACGATTACACAGGCTGGTTTGCCGGCGACGCCGAGATGGGTGGCGAGTATCTCGGCTATGACGGTCCGTGCCCGCCGTGGAACGACGCGCTGCTGCATCACTACCACTTCAAGCTGTATGCGCTCGACGTGGCGTCGCTGCCGTTGCTCAAGGGCTTTTCACTGGCCGAATTGCGTGCGGCGATGGTCGGTCACGTGCTGGACGAGGCGGAGCTGATCGGCACGTACAGCCTCAATCCGGCAGTATCGGGCTGAGCAAACGTCGGCTTCGCGTGCATGGCGGCGCCGACTCTCTTCACGCTCGCATGGCACGGGCTATGGGTGAATGGCGGTACGCGGATCCCCGACCGCGACCGCCCTTCATTACAAAGAGGATGCCCCCATGCTGCATTACGCCCTGGTTTTTCTGGTCATCGCCATCATTGCCGCCGTGCTGGGTTTTGGCGGCATTGCCGGTGCCGCTGCGGGCATCGCGAAGATCCTGTTCATCATCTTTCTGATCCTGGCGGTCATCGCGTTTTTCCGTCGCGCCAGTTGATGGTCGTATGCTGAAGCCGACTACGTCATAGTGATTCCTTTCCGGAGTATGCAATGAACAAGCAGGTAGAGAATTCCGAATCGATCGCCGCCAGCCGTATCGATGAGCGTGCCGAGCGGATCAAGCAGGCCACCTCGAATGCCGTGGCCAGCACCAAGGAAACGGTGGAGCGCGCCGCCGACCACGTCGAGGAAGGCCTGCATCGCGCCACCGACAAGGCGGCCGACGCCGTTCACAAAGCCAGCGACAAGGCCGCCCACGTCAGCGAGCGTGGCCGCGAGGTCTATGACGAAACCATGGACCGCGCCGATGTATGGCTGGAACAGGCGCGCGATTACGTGCGCGAGAAACCGGTGCAGTCGGTCGCCATCGCGCTCGGCGCCGGCTGGCTGCTCGGCCGCATCCTGCGGCGTTGAGCCCCACGACGGCGGAGCAGGGAATGCACGACGAGGGTGAATCACCCCGCGAAGCGGCGGCGCCGGATCCGGCGCCGTTGTCGTCTGGGCTGCTGGCCGAGATCGGTCAGCTCGGCCGCGCGGTCAAGCGCCTGTTCGGCGCACAGCTGCATCTGCTGGCAGCGGAACTCGGGCTGGCGCGCAGTGCGGTGTCATGGATGCTGCTGGCGGGTCTGGCTGCCACGGTGGCCGGCGTCGGTTTCGGGCTGACTGTGCTGGGCCTGCTCGGCGTGGTGTTGGCGGCGTGGTTCGGCTCGTGGATCTGGGCCTTGCTGGTGCTGGCGCTGCTGCAGGTGCTGTTCCTGTTCGGTTCGATCCTGCTGTTCCGCCGCTGCATGCACTGGATGAGCCTGCCGGTCACGCGCAGCGAATGGAATGCGATGATGCGCGACACCTTGCACAAGGCCGAGGCCGAGGTCGCGGCGGAGCGCAGGCAGGGCAACCGGGAGGAGGGTCGGTCGTGAGCGTTTTCGATCAGTTCGCCAAAGTGCAGGCGGCGCAATTGCGCATGAGTGCGGCGCGGCAGGAGTTGAGCACGCCGGCGGCGGCCCTGCTGGCGCGCGGGCATGCACATCCGTTGACCACGATGGGCGTGGCGGCCGGTGCCGGTTTCGTGCTGGGCAGTCTCAACTTGCATCCGCTGCGGGTGCCGGGGCTGGGTCCGCTGCTCAGTGGCGGTTTGGCCGATGCGGTCGCGTTCGGCACGCGGATGATCGCCGAGCTGGGTGCATCGGGCCTGGCGGGCGCCGGGCATGCTCGCGACGAGTCCGGCGTGCATGACGTGGAAGATGGCGAGCGCTCATGAGCGAGCCCGAACCGTTCCCGCCACAGGATGATGTTGCTGGCGACGACAGCGGCGAGTCGCTGATCCCGATCGAGGAAGTCGCGCCGGGTTATCCGCCGCGGCAGCTGGCGCGCGGGCTGCAGACAGCGCGCGGCGTACGTCGCCATCTGCGCTCGATCCGTGGGCTGTTGAACGTACTGCTGTTCCTCGCATTGATGTACACCATCACGCTGGCCAAGGCGCTGCTGATTCCGCTGGTGCTGGCCGCTTTCCTCGGGCTGGCGTTGAATCCGCTGGTTGCCTTCGGCGCACGTATCCACCTGCCACGCTGGCTGACCGCGAGCGTGCTGATGATCGGTCTGATCGTCGGCATCGGCAGCGGGGTCGGTCAGCTGGCGCAACCGGCGATCGGCTGGTTTCATGGCGCGCCGCAAGCGATCAAGAGCTTCGTGCCGAAACTGCGGAACCTCACCCAGCCGCTGGAGGCGGCGAACCGTGCCACCCAGACCCTGGTCAGCGGCAGCACCAGCACCATTCACACGGCCGCCACGCCCTCTACGCCGATGTCGATCAGTGCCTGGGACGTGGTCTCCACCACGCCCAAGGTGCTGGCCGCGGTACTCAGCGTGGTGTTGCTAGTGTTTTTCTTCCTAGTCTATGGCGACACCATGTTGCGCCGGCTGGTGGAGATCACACCGGGCTTTGGCTACAAGCGGCACGCGGTGGTGATCGTGCGCGGCATCCAGACCGAGGTATCGCGCTACCTGCTCACCGCGTTGCTGATCAATGCGGGTCTGGGCGCGGTCACCGCGGGCATGCTGTGGCTGTACAAGGTGCCCGATCCGCTGCTGTGGGGTGCGGTGGCGATGTTCGCCAACTTCATTCCCTACGTCGGTGCGATCGTCACCACGTCCGTGCTGGCGGTGGTGTGCATGCTCTATGCGAACGAGATGAGCCTGCATGTATTCCTGCCGGTGCTGACCTTTGCCGGCATCACCGCGCTGGAAGGCAACCTGATCACGCCGATGATCCAGGGCCACAGCATGCGGCTGAGCCCGATCGCGATCCTGCTGTGGCTGCTGGTCTGGGGCTGGCTGTGGGGCATTCCCGGCGCGCTGCTGGCGGTGCCAATGCTGACCTGCACCAAGCTGATCGCCGAACGTGTGCGCAGCTGGCACTGGTTCGCGGTGATCGTGCAGCGCTGAGGATGATCGGCGTCACGTCCGTCAGATTGCATCCGGCAACAGGTTGAGCAAGGTATAGGAACGCTGCTCGCCTTCGAATTTGTCGCCGCTTTTGGATACCAGCGTCACGTGCCGTCGCACCAGGATCGTGTCGCTGACAATGACGCCCCTGCGAATTGTCGTGCAGCCATTCCAGCTGGCCTTGCCTGGAACCACCGACACCTCGATCGTCTGTCCGGCGGTGGTGGTGATCTGCATCGGCTTTCCACTTTTCTCGCGGGACTGGTCGTCGGACGACAGGCCGGCGCCGTTGCCGCTACGGGACAGCGTGACGATCCCGTTGCGCGGATCGACCCGCAGCACGCGTACCTGTTCGGTTCCGGCCGGGCCGATTTCCCAGGGCTCGGGGATGGCGACCTCCCAGGTCATTCCAGCGCGAAGCTGGTCCGGCGCCTTGCCCCACAGCAAGGGATTGAAGACCACTCCGCTGGTCTGGTCGTTGATGCGGCACTTGCCCGCATAGCAGTTGGTGATGCCATCGCGAAGGATCTCGCTGTCGTGCACCGGCCCGCTTGCCGGATGCCCGTCGTAACGATCTTCTTCGTCGAAGACGATCGCCTTCGGCGTCATGCCGGTCACCATGTAGTCGGCGGTGCCGCTGATGAGATCGACCTTTTCCTTGAACCCCGCCCCCTTTATCGAGACGGTCTTGGAGAACACGTCGGACAAGCGTTCCCCCACCTTGAGATCGGGGTGCAGAAATGCTTCGACTGGCTCAGCGCGGGCCAATGAGATGCCCAGGCAAAAAATCGAAGCGAAAAAAGCGAGATGACCGACAGCGCGGAAGTGGGGATTCATCTTGGTCTCTGCGGAATGTTCATGGTCGACAGCGGTTCATCGAATCGGCCGCGCTGGATATTCAGCGTGTGATGCCGTGCGCGCGCAGCACGTCGGCGATGTCGAAGCGCCACAAATTGCGCGAACCGTTGAGTGGCGACTGCAGGCGCTGTTGCAGCGTGGCCCCGTTGTCGCGCGGCTTCGGGAAGTGCACGTCATCGCGGCGTGCACTGGACACATACAGTTCGCCGAACCCGGGTCCCAGTGATGGCGCGTTCTCCAGCGTGCGGCTGTTGACGTCGTTGCCCAGATGCAGCGGCTTGCCCCAGCTGCCATCGGCCTGACGGAAGGCGATGTAGATGTCGGCGCTGCCCAGCGAGTCACCTTCGTTGCCGGCGTAGATCAGGAAGCGTCCTTGCGGATCCACCGCCGGATCCATGCGGCTGTGCTCGAGGTCGCCCAGCTCGACCCGGACCGGCGCCGCGTAGCCGCGACTTTGCGGATGTGCCACGTAGATCTGGTAGGCCTTGCCGGAATCGGCGCGATGCGCCGAGAAATAGATGTCGCCGCTGGCAGTCACCGACGGGTTGTAGATCATCGCGCCGTCGTTGAGTGCGCCGTCGACATGCACCGGCGTGCCCCAGCCGCCGCGCGCCTGTCGCTCGACATACCAGAGGTTGCTGCCGGGGAATTGCTGTCCATTCATTTCGGCCATTACAGGCGCGTCTCCCGGATGCAGCGGACGGTTGGAGACGAAGTACAGGCGGTTGCCGTCGGGCGACAGGGTGGGTTCGGAGTCATGCCATTCGCCGGAGAACGTTGCCACCTGCGGTGTCGACCAGCGGTTGCCGTGGCGCTGCGAGACCATGATGGTGTCGTCGGCCTCGGCGAAATCCGAGCGCATGAAATATAAAGTCTGGCCGTCCGCTGTCAGTGCGGCCGAGGTCTCCTGCAGCCCGGTGGAGATGACGCCAGCACCGAGCAGCTCGCCGGCGCTGGCGATCGCCGGGATCAGCGCCAAGGCGCAGCAGATGGTCAGCAGGAATTTTCTTGACGGCATGGGCGAGTATCCGCAGGCAGGCGAGATGGCCTGCCGTGCAGCCTGCCGGCGATGCAGCGTTGTCGCCGGCGTTTTGTGACGTGCGGGCGCGGTGGCGTGACGAGTGGTCGTCACGCTGCAACGAAAATCAGCGCAGCCCCAAGGCCGCCTGCGCGGCGACGCGAAAACGGCGGCTCAGGCCCAGCCGGGTGCCGTCGCGCAGAACTACTTCTGCATTGCCCTGGAACAGCGGATGCACCTCGGCCACGCGCTCCACATTCACCACGATACCGCGGTGGATGCGCAGGAAGCGGGCGGGATCGAGTACGGCCAGCAGGTGGCGCAGTGTCTCGCGATGCAGGTAGCGGCCGCCACCGACATGGATGTGCAGGTAGTTGCCATCGGCACGAATCCAGTCGATGTCTGTCGCGGCGATCACGCGGATGTGCTCGCCGCTGCGCACGCTGATGCGTTGCGCGTAGCCGGTGCTGTTCGTCACAGGTGTCATCAACTCAAGGTTTCCCTGCGCCGCATGCAGTCCCTGCCAGTGCTGGTTCACCCGCACCATCGCCTGGTCGAAGCGGCTCTGATCGATCGGCTTGAGCACATAGTCCAGCGCATTGGCGTCGAACGCGCGCAGCGCGTGTTCGGCGAACGCGGTGGCGAACACCACCAGCGGCAGGCGGTCGGGTGCCAGCTCGTGCAGCAGGCCGAAGCCGTCCATGCCGGGCATCTGGATGTCGAGGAACAGCAGGTCCGGTTGCAACGCACGCACGGCCTGCATCGCTTCGTCGGCATTGCCGCATTCGCCGACGATCTCCACCTCGTCGTGCGAGGCCAGCGCCTGACGCAGCGCCAGCCGCGCCAGCACCTCGTCATCGACCAGCACGGTGCGCAGACGTGGCGTGTTCATGCGATATGCCTGATGAAGGGCAGACGCACTTCGGCACGTGTGCCACCGCCGGCCAACGGGCTGAGCTCAAATCGCGCCGAGTCGCCGAACAGCATGTGCAGGCGCGAGCGCGTATTGCCCAGGCCGATGCCTTCGGGCGAGCCCAGCGGAGGCAGGCCGAGGCCGTCATCGTCCACGCGCAGTTGCAGCTGGTCGCCGTCGAGCCGCGTGGAGATGCGCAGGATGCCGGCGCCGACCTTGTCCTGCAGGCCGTGGCGCAGTGCGTTCTCCACCAGCGGCTGCAGGATCAGGTTGGGCACGGCTGCACCGAGGGTGTCGTCGGCCACGTCGAGCTGGGTGCTGAGCCGGTCCTGGAAACGCACCTGCTGGATGTCGAGATAGCAGCTGAGAAATTCCAGCTCACGCGACAGCGGCACCTGTGGCGCGTGGCGCTCCTCCAGCGTGAGACGCAGGAAGTCGCTGAGCCGCGCGATCATCAGCCGCGCCTGCAGCGGATCGGCCAGCGCCAGCGCCGAGATCGCGTTGAGCGTGTTGAACAGGAAGTGCGGCTGCAGCTGCATGCGCAGCGCCTGCAGTTGCGACTGCGCCAGCTGCGTTTCCAGTTGCGTGCGGCGCAGGCGCTCGTCGCGCAGGTGCCGGCGTGACTCGATGCCGCGCAGCACCGCCAGGATCACCCAGTAGGTCACCAGTCCTTGCTGGAACTTGTAGGCGAACTCCATATGGACGAAGCCATCGAACGACGTCACCGGCATCTTGCCCGGACCGCTTACGGTCCAGAAGATCAGCAGCTGCAGCAGCGTCTGCGCCAGCGCCACGCCGAGGCTGGCGGGTACGTGCATGAGCAGGAAGCGCGGCCAGCTGCGGCCGGTGCTGCGCCGTCCCAGCCAGCCGATGCCCGCTGCCAGCAGCATCCACAACCAGAAGTCGGCGAGATTCCAGATCAGCCCGCGCAGCCAGTTGGCGTCGCGCCCTTCGCTGAGCGAGGACAGTCCCGAGCTCAGCGCGTACGACAGCGCCAGCAGGGTCCAGAAGCCGAAGGCCAGCAGCCAGACCTGGCGGCGCGAGGGTTCGGCGCGCTCAGGCACATGATCGGCACGGGCGATGTCCATCGCTTTCATCCGCGCAGTGTGCCCGTAGCGGCACTTCCATGGATGTGCCGGAAGATACGCCGGCACGGGAAACCCGGCGCTGGATCGCAGGAACACGTTGCTCAGTGCTCAGCGCGATGCGCATCCAGCCATGGTGCCAGCGACACCTGCCAGATGTGGTCGGCACCGTTGTTCCACGTCGCCGTGGCATCCGGGTCCGACGGCGGCAGGCGACGATCGCTGTAGAAATAGAGCGTGCGGTGATCGGCGCCGAGCTGTGCGCCCATGCTGTGCTTGCCGCCGTTGACCGTATCGCCGAGATCGCGCGGCGCACTCCAGCCGGTGGGCGTGTGGAACGCGATGGCCAGCCGATAGGGTTGCTGGCTGCCCGTGGGTTTCGTGCTGATGACGATGAACGAGCGATCGGGAGCGATCGCCGGATCGCGGATCTGCATGCCTGCATCGCCGAGCTTCACCGCGTAGGGCGCCAGGTAATGCCCATCGCGGTACACGGAGCGCAACAGTTGAAGGTTGCCGGCCGGCGCGGCGCAGCCGATGAAATAGATGCTGCCGTCGACGGCAATGCTGGGGGCAAACGTCATCGAACAACTATTCACGGCGTCGGGCAGGCGCACCGGCACGCCCCAATGGTCGCCCTGCCGATCCACCCGCCACAGGTGCATGCCGCGGCCCGCGTAATGCTTGCCCGCGCTGACTGCATCGATGGGCGAGCTGCCCGACGCGGCCGGACGATTGGAGACGAACAACAGGAACGAGCCGTTTGGCGCCATCGACGGATCGAGATCGCGCCAGTGCCCGGAGAACGGTGCAGCCTTTGGCTTCGACCAGTGATCGCCGTCGCGGTGCGACTCCATAAGAGTGAAGCTGTCGGTGCCGCGCATGAAATACACCGTCGCGCCATCCGGAGTGAACGCCGCCGCGCCATCGTCGTCGGTTCCGGCGATCGCGCCCGGCGCGAAGATCGTCGGCATCGCCGTGCCGGGCGTGGCCGCGTGGGCCGTCGATGCGAAGGCCAGCAGGGCACTCAATATTGTCGACAATCTCATGTGGTCTCTTCCTGTGGCGTGGCGATTCCGCAGGCTGGCATCACCCGGCATGCGTGTCGCCGCTCCTGTGACGATCGGCGCGGTGGCGATGACGAGCGGCATGCCGACAGAGGCAGACGGTTAACGCATCACGGAATCGCTGCCGGATTTTTCCAATGGCGCCCAGCTTGCCGCTCGACGGCACGATCCGGCCGCTGGTCACCTTGCTGTTGGCGCTTGTCACGGAAGCGAGGCGGCCCGGGGAGCCTCGATGCAGTCTGCACCGGCGGCACTCCCGCCGCGAACGAGGGCAGCAACATGCGCAGGCAACGTTTTCTTCCATGGGGCATGGCGTGCGCCGCCGCACTGGTGCTTGGCGCCGAGGCGGTGCTCGCGGCGACTTCGGCCGCGAGCGTGGCCGGCATCGATGAATCCGCCCGCAGCGAGGCGGCGGTAATCGCGGTCGACCAGCACTGGCTGGAGGCCGAGCTGAGCGGCGATACGACGTGGCTCGACGACATGTTGCTGCCCGAGTACCGCTCGGTCGGTGCCGACGGCGTGGTGCATGCGAAGGCCGCGCTCATGGCGCACGCGGCGAAGAATCGCGGTTCGGACATCGAACGACGCAAGGTCGAGGACTGGCTCAAGACGCATCCATCGGGCAAAGCCGTGGTGATCCAGGGCGACACCGCGATCCTGTCGTTCTACGACCCGACCAAGGGCGCGGCTAACGACGTTCGTTCGTCCGACATCTTCGTCTACGTGCATGGCCGCTGGCACGCGCTGTACTCGCAGCACAGCGGGCCCGGCAAAAGCTAACCGTTCACCACGGGATCATTTGGCCATCGCGGAAGAAGCGTCCGGTCGGTGCCGGCGCGGGCAGGTTGGCTGCCCATACGATGCCTGTTGCGCCGCGTTCCACCGGCCGACCGCCGGGGCCGCCGAGTTCGGTGGCAACCCAGCCCGGACACACGGCATTGACCACGATGCCGCTGCCCTCGAGTTCCGTGGCCAGTGTTCGGGTATAGGCGTTGAGCGCGGCTTTGGACGTGCGATAAGCCACGCAGCCGGCGCTGCTCGAGTCGCTGGCAGCACATCCGCTCGACACGTTCACGATGCGGCCGTAGCCGTGTCGCCGCATCAGCGGCAGCAACGCGCTCGACAGACGCCAGCTGCCAAACAGATGGGTCTCCAGCGCAGCGTGTGCCGAGGTGACGTCGCTGGTGCTGGCAGCGGCGTCGTGGTCGTAGTGACCGCCCGCATTGTTGACCAGCACGTCGAGCCGGCCGTAGGTGACGTCGATCCAGCGCACTAGCGTGTCGACTTCGTCCTGACGAGTCACGTCGAGCTGCACCGCGATCACCTCACCCGGCGCACCGGCCAGCTTGCGCGCCGCGTGCAGTCCCTTGTCCAGATCGCGCGCGCCGAGCAGCACGGTCATGCCGCGCTCGCTCAGCTGACGCGCCACCTCGAAACCGAGGCCGCGATTGGCGCCGCTGACCAGCGCCACGCGATAGACCGGTGTCGCCACCGGCTTGCGTTTGGCCGTCCGACTGTTCATGGCGCAACGCTGGGGTCAGCCTTGGCGACGGCGCTGCAATGCTCGTCGCCGCAGGCCTGCCAGCCGCCGCCGAGCGCCTTGTACAGTGCCACGGCGCGGGTGTTGATCGCCGCTTCGGCCTGCGCCAGATCGTCTTCGGCGGCGAGTTGGGTGCGTTCGGCGTCGAGCAGTTCAAGGAAGCTGGTGGCGCCTTCCTGGTAACGCACGCGGGCCAGATCGGCAGCGCGCTTGCTCTGCACGCCCTGCTCGATCAGATGATCGACACGCACGCGCTGCTGGTTGAAACCGGTGACGGCGTTGTCGATGTCCTCGATCGCCAGCAGCACGGACTGCTGATAGTTCGCCTGCGCCGCATCGGCGCGCGCCTCGCTGGCATGCAGGTTGGCGCGTACGCGCTGCACGTTCAGGCCGGCCCAGCTGATGCTCGGCGCCAGCGACCACGCGCGGGTTGCCGGGCTGCCGAAGTCGTTGCTGCGCCCGGACAGGAAACCGAGGAAGCCGCCCAGCGTGATATGTGGAAAGAAATCCGCCTTGGCCACACCGATGCGTGCGGTGGCGGCGGCGTATTCGCGTTCGGCCATCTGGACGTCCGGACGGCGGTACAGCACGTCGCCGGCATCGCCGATCGGCAGGTTCGCCGCGATCGGCGTGAAGCTTTTCGGTGACACATCGATGTCGAGTTCGCCGGGCCGTTCGCCGAGCAATACTGCGAGCCGGAACTCACTGGTGCTGGCCTGGGTCTGCAGTAGCGGCAATTGCGCCTGTACTGCGCTCAGGCGTGCCTTGGCGCTGGCCACGTCCTGCTCGGAACCGGAGCCGAGCTGCTGGCGCACGTCGGTGAGGTGCACGGTCTGCTGCTGGCTTTCGATGTCGCGCCGGGCGATATCCAGCCGCAGCTGGCTGCCGCGCAATTCGAAGTAATTGCGTGCGACTTCGGCGAGCAGGCTGACCTGCGCGTTGTGCAGCGCCGCCTCGCTGACGCCGAGATCGGCACCGGAGGCTTCCACTGAACGACGCACGCCACCGAACAGGTCCAGCTCCCACGACGCATCGAAACCGGCCTGATACGTCGTCACCGTCTGCCGCTGCGTGCCGAAGCCCGGTTGCTGGCCGCGACTGCGCGTGTAGTTCACGTCGGTGTCGATCGTGGGCAGCTGGTCGGCTTTGGCGCCGCTGAGCAGCGCCCGCGATTCATGCAGACGCGCCACCGCGATGCGCAGGTCGAGGTTGTTCGCCGCCGCACGCTGGATCAACGCGTCCAGCGTGGGGTCGTTGAACTGCTTCCACCACGCGGCCTGGAACTGCGCGTTGTTTTCCTGCGTCGCATCCAGTCCCTGCAATTGCGGCGCGAGGGGTTTCACCTGGTGGTAGTTCGGACCCACGCTGGCGCAGCCGGCGAGGATCAGGGCCGCGCTGAGCGCGGCGATCTTGAGCAAGGTTTTCATCAGTGGTTCTCCAGCGCCGGCAGCGCATGCGCCGCGGCGCGTTCGGCCGCGCGCGCCTCGCGACGCTCGACCAGGGCGCGAATCAATACGTAGAACAGCGGCGTGTAGATCAGTCCGAAGATGGTCACGCCGAGCATGCCGGAGAACACCGCCACGCCCATCGCATGCCGCATCTCGGCACCAGCGCCGTGCGAAGTGACCAGCGGCACCACACCCATGATGAAGGCGAACGAGGTCATCAGGATCGGGCGCAACCGCAACTTCGCTGCTTCCAGCACCGCTTCGTGGCGGCTCATGCCTTCATGCTGGCGTTCGCGGGCGAACTCGACGATCAGGATCGCGTTCTTGCACGCCAGTCCGACCAGCACGATCAATCCGATCTGGGTGAAGATGTTGTTGTCGCCACCGCTCAGCCACACACCGGCGATCGCGGACAGCAGCACCATCGGCACGATCAGGATCACCGCCAGCGGCAGCGACCAGCTCTCGTACAGCGACGACAGCACCAGGAACACCAGCAGCACGCACAACGGGAACACCAGGATCGCGGTATTGCCGGCGAGAATCTGCTGGTAGGTCAGTTCGGTCCACTCGAAGCTGATGCCGTTGGGCAGGTTGTCCTTCGCCAGCTTTTCCATCGCTGCCTGCGCCTGGCCGGAGCTGAAGCCCGGCGCGGGACCGCCGTTGATCTCGGCAGTCGGGTAACCGTTGTAATGCTGCACGCGATCCGGACCCGCACCCTGCTGCACGGTGACGAACGAACCCAGCGGCACCATCTGGCCCTGCGCGTTGCGCGTCTTCAGCTGCAGGATGTCCTGCGGCGTATGGCGGAACGCCGGGTCGGCCGAGACATTGACCTGATAGGTACGGCCGAAACGGTTGAAGTCGTTGACGTAGAGCGAGCCCATGTACGCCTGCATGGTCTGGTACACGTCGCCCAGGTTCACGCCTTCGGCCTTGGCTTTCTCGCGATCCACATCCGCGTCCACCTGCGGCACGCTGACCTGGAAGCTGGAGAACAGTCCGGCCAGTGCCGGATCCTTCCGGCTGGCGGCGATCAGGTTCTGGGTCTGCTTGTACAGTTCGTCGAAACCACGGTCGCTGCGATCCTCCAGCTGCAGGCGGAAGCCGCCGATCGTGCCCAGGCCCATCACCGGCGGTGGCGGGAACACGGCGATGTACGCATCCTGGATCGCCGCGAATTTCTGGTTCAGCGCACCGGCGATCGCGCCGGCCGACAGATCCGCGCTGCGGCGTTCCTCGAACGGTTTCAGGGTAACGAACACGATGCCCGAGTTGGTCGAGTTGGTGAAGCCATTGATCGACAGGCCGGGAAAGGACACCGCGTGCTCCACGCCCGGCTGCTTCAGCGCGATTTCGCCCATGCGCTGGATCACGTCCTCGGAGCGGTCGAGCGAAGCGGCATCGGGCAACTGCGCGAACGCCACCAGGTATTGCTTGTCCTGGCCCGGCACGAAACCGGTCGGTACGTGCGAGAAGCCGAACCAGGTCAGCGCAATCAGGCCGGCGTATACCACCAGTGCCAGCTTGCCCTTGCCGACGATGCGCTTCACGCCGCCGACGTAACGCTCCGAGCCGCGATGGAACAGGCGGTTGAACGGACGGAACAGCCAGCCGAACGCACGATCGATGCCGCGAGTTAGGCGATCCTTCGGCGTGTTGTGACTCTTCAGCAGCACCGCGGCCAGCGCCGGGCTCAAGGTCAGCGAGTTGAACGCCGAGATCACCGTGGAGATCGCGATGGTCAGCGCGAACTGGCGATAGAACTGGCCGGTGAGGCCGCTGACGAAGGCGGTCGGGATGAACACCGCGCACAGCACCAGCGCGGTGGCGACGATCGGGCCGGTGACTTCGTGCATTGCCTTGCGTGTGGCTTCCTTCGGCGATTGGCCGAGTTCGATATGTCGCTCGACGTTCTCCACCACCACGATCGCATCATCGACCACGATGCCGATCGCCAGCACCAGTCCGAACAGCGACAGCGCATTGAGCGAGAAGCCGGCCAGGTACATCACCGCGAACGTGCCGATCAGCGACACCGGCACCGCCACCAGCGGAATGATCGAGGCACGCCAGGTCTGCAGGAACAGGATCACCACCAGCACCACCAGCAGGATCGCTTCCAGCAGCGTATGCGCCACCGCCTCGATCGAGCCGCGCACGAATACGGTCGGGTCGTACACGATCGAATAATCGACGCCCTGCGGGAACTCCTTCTTCAGCTGCGCCATGGTGCTGCGCACTTCGTCGGAGATCTGGATCGCGTTGGAGCCTGGTCGCGCGAAGATCGGCAGCGCCACCGCCGGCTTGTTGTCGAGCAGGCTGCGCAGCGCGTAGTTGTTCGAGCCGAGGTCGACCTTGGCGACGTCGTTCAGATGGGTGACGCCGCCGCTGGCGTCGGTGCGCACGATGATGTTGCGGAAGTCGTCCTCACTGATCAGTCGCCCACGCGTGTTGATGTTGAGCTGGAACGCCGAGTTGCTCGGGCCGGGCGGTGCGTTCAGCGCACCGGCAGCGACCTGCACGTTCTGCTCGCGGATCGCGTTGATCACGTCGCCGGTGGTGAGTCCGCGCTGGGCCAGTTTTTGCGGGTCCAGCCACACGCGCATCGAGTATTCGCCGGCGCCGAAGATCTGCACGTCGCCGACGCCATCGAGCCGGCCCAGCACGTCCTTCACGTGCAGGCGTGCGTAGTTCGACAGGTACAGCATGTCGTAGCGCTGATCCGGAGAGGTGAGATGCACCACCATCGTGAGGTCAGGCGAACTCTTCTGCGTGGTCACGCCGAGCCGCTGCACTTCTTCCGGCAGCTTGGGCAAGGCCTGCGCCACGCGGTTCTGCACGTCGACCTGAGCGGTGTTGAGATCGGTGCCCAGCGCGAACGTGACGGTGAGCGTGAGCGCGCCGTCGCTGGTCGCCTGCGAGGAGGTGTACAGCATGCCCTCGACGCCGTTGATCTGTTCCTCCAGCGGCGTGGCGACAGTTTCGCCGATGACCTTGGGATTGGCGCCGGGATAGGCGGCGCGCACCACCACGGTGGGCGGCACCACTTCCGGGTATTCGCTGATCGGCAGCTTGAACACCGCGATGGAACCGGTGATCACGAACAGCAGCGACAGCACAGCGGCCATGATCGGCCGGTTGACGAAGAACTGGGCAATGTTTTTCATGCAATGAATCCTCGACGAAGCACGCTTCGCGGCTTCGGTCTTTCTTTGCTCCTCCCCCTGCTCAGCAGGGGGAGGTTGGGAGGGGGCAACGCTCTTGCTCTTGGTTTCGCATTTCGCTGGAGGGCTTCACCCCTCCCCAACCCTCCCCTGCTGCACGCAGGGGAGGGGGCGCGTGTTCAACCCCGCGGGGTTCTCTGGGCTGTCGTGTTGGTCTGCGCCGTGCGCGAATCGGCATTCGGTGCATCGCCGCGCTCGACCAGTGCCTTGTCGCCGGCATCGAGCCGGTACTGCATGGCCACCTTCTGCGGATTCACTTCGGCACCGGGACGCACGCGCTGCAGGCCGTTGACGATCACCACGTCGTTGGCGCCCAAGCCGCTTTCGATCACGCGCAGGCCATGGAACAGCGCGCCGGTGTCGACCTTGCGGTATTCCACCTTGCGGTCCTTGCCGACCACGTAGACGAACTGGTTGCCGAGGTCGGTGCCGATCGCGCGGTCGTCCACCAGCACGCGAGAACGCGCCTGACCGCTCTGCAATTGCACGCGCGCATACAGGCCCGGTGTGTACAGACCATCGGCGTTGTCGAACACCGCGCGCAGGCGCATCGTGCCGGAGCCGGTGTGCAGCTGGTTGTCCACGAAGTCGAGGCGGCCCTCATGCGGATGGCCGGATTCGTCGGCCAGTCCCATCGCCGCCTCGATGCGGGCGCTGCTGCCGGCCTTGGCCGCACCGGTGCGCAGATGATCGAGCTTGAGCCAGGTCTGTTCGTCGACGTCGAAATAGACGTAGACCGGATTGACCGAGACCACGCTGGTCAGCACGTCGCTGCTGGTGACCAGGTTGCCGGGCGTGACGCGGGCATTGCTGACGCGGCCGTCGATCGGCGAGCGCACCTGGGTGAAATCCAGATTCAGTCGTGCGGCGGCCAGTGCGGCGGTGCTGGCGGCGAGTTGGGCGCGTGCGCTCTGCTCGGCCGTGTCCTGGCTGTCGGCTTCCTGCTGCGCCACGGCATGCTGGGCCAGCAGCATCGCGGCGCGACGCTGGTTCGTCTCGGCCAGACTCAAGGCGGCTCTGGCCTGCGCCTGATTCGCGCTGAGCCGGTCGACCTCGGCCTGGTATGGGCGCGGATCGAGCTGGAACAGCACGTCGCCCTTGTGTACCAAGGCGCCTTCCTGGAAATGCACCGAATCGACGAAGCCGCCGACCCGCGGCTGCACCTGCACCGTGTTGACCGCCTGCAGCCGGCCGGTGAATTCGGCGCTGTCGCTGACCTGGCGGGTCAGCGCCTGGGCTACGGTGACTTCGGGCGGCGCACCACCGGCGGGGGTTTGCGCCTGGCTGTTGTTACCGTGCAGCAGCACCCAGCTGCCCAGCGCACCGGCAGCAATCAGAGGGGCCAGCATCCATTGTTTTTTCATCTCGCGCTCCCAGAACCTTGGTAGCCGGGCGCAGGTCGTCCGGCGAAGGGTCGAGAGAATAGGTGTACTTCGTGGTATAGAAAATCCGTTTCTTGCGCATTACACTCGTGAGCCGCAGTCACGAATCGACGAGGAATTGAAACAATGGAAGACTTTTCCGCAATTTCGACCTTCGTCCGCGTGGTCGAGGCCAAGAGTTTCGCCGCCGCCGCCGCCCAGCTGGGCATGACCCCGTCCGGCGTCAGCCGGGCGGTGGCGCGACTGGAAGCCCAGCTCGGCGCACGCCTGCTGTTCCGTTCCACACGTTCGTTGCGATTGACCGACGATGGGGCCGCGTTCCACGCACGTTGCAAGGAGATACTTGCCGATCTGGCCGAGGCCACCGAAGCGCTCAACTACTCGAACCGCAAACCCACCGGCAAGCTGCGTGTGGGTATTTCGCTGTCGGTCGGCCGCGCCGCGGTGATCCCGCGGCTGACCGAATTCGAGCAGCGCTACCCGGACATCCGGCTGGAGCTGTCGATGAGCGACATGCCGATGGACCTCAACGGCGAAGGACTGGATTGCGCCATCCGCGTCGGCCAGCTGGAGGATTCCAGCCTGATCGCGCGCAAGATCGGCTACCTCAGCAACGTGGTCTGCGCCGCGCCGGAATACCTGCGCAAGTACGGCGCGCCGCGCAGCATCGAGGACCTGAAGGACCACCGCTGCATCAACTACGTCTATCCGAACGGACGCCCGCGCCAGTGGCAGTTCGACACGCCGGGCGGGCAGGTGAGCGTGGACATCGACGCGCACATGCTGATCAACGACGGCGAATCAGTGATCCAGGCGGTGGTGGCGGGCCTCGGCATCACCCAGGTGCCGCACATGTTGGCCGCGTGCATGCTGGAGAAAGGCATGCTCGAACTGGTGATGACCGACACCACCTCGACCGGCAAGCCGGTGTGGATCGTCTACCCGCAGAAGAAGCACCTGTCGGCCCGCGTGCAGGCGTTCATCGAATGGGTGCGCGAGCTGTTCGACCGCACCAACCAGCCGGGCCAGTGCGCGGTCGGTGCACAGAAAGCGATACCGAAACCGGTGCGCGAAGAGGCGCTGGTCGAAGTGGCGTAGACACTCGTCAGCCGCGGCCGGGCGTTCGGCCGCGACGAATTCATGCGCCGGCCGGCACCAGCAACAGCAGCGCCACGCCGAGCACGATGCGGTAAACCGCGAACCAGGTGAAACGGTGCGTGCGGATATAGCCGAGCAGCCACTTCACCGCGATGAAGGCCACGATCAGCGATACGATGAAACCCACGATCAGCGCGCTCCAGTCCTCGTGCGCGGCGCCGCCGCTCTTGAGTACCTTCAGCAGCTCGTAGCCGGTGGCGGCATACATGGTCGGGATGCCGACCAGGAACGAGAACTCGGTGGCCGCCGCACGATTGCTGGTGCCCGCCAGCATCGCGGTGAAGATCGTCGCGCCCGAACGCGAGGTGCCCGGAAAGATGCCGGCCACCATCTGCGCGATGCCGACCAGGATCGCCACACGCCAGGTCACCTGGGTGCGATCGACTTGCTTTGCGGCCAGCGCTTCCGCACCGAGCATCCAGAAGCCGCCGATCACCAGCGCCCACGCAATCGGCGTCACCGTCTCCGGCAGCTTGAAGCCGTAGTGGGTCACTACCAGGCCCAGCACCGCGGTGATCATGAACGCCACGAACAACTTGAGCAGGTAAGCGCGGTTGGCCGGGTCGCGCCATTGCGTGAACAGCTGCCAGATGCGCGACCAGTAGATCATCGTGATGGCGAGAATCGCACCCGCCTGGATGCCGACATTGAACAGATCCGAGCGCGCACCCAGCCCGAATTTCTCGGCGATCAGCAGATGGCCGGTGCTGGAGATCGGCAGGAATTCGGTGATGCCTTCGATGATGCCGAGCAGGATGACGTGGATCAGATCGGTCACGGGACAGTTCCAGATAATGTGGAAGTGCGCCGACAGGTTCTGGCGCGCCGGCAGGAAGCGGCATAGCTTACGGGTTTTGCCGGCGCGAAAGATGACCGGGCCGAAGCGCGTGCGATGGCTTCGATCGGCTGCCGCTGATGCCCGAAGTGATCGCCCGCAGGCCGCGCGAACGTATTTGGTCGGCGCCTACTATCTGCCCGTTGCATTCAGCTGTAGATTGCCGAAACACCTGTGAGGAGCTGCTGCCGTCCATGCAACGCGCCACGCCTCTGCAGCACTACCTGAGCGCCGACCCAGATCGGCAGGTCACGTCGTCACAGCGAAGTGAGCCGTGACGGAGGTGTCTGTCACTGGCACGCTGGAACAGGCACTGGCCCACGCCGCACGCCTGCTGGACACGGATCCGGCGCTGGCCGTCGAGCAGCTCACCGAGATATTGAAAGTGGCCGAAGGCCACCCCGCGGCGCTTAGGTTGGTGGCGGTGGCGCGCTCGCTGCAGGGTGATACACAAGCTTCGCTCGCCATCCTAGAGCCCTTGGCGCGAACCCAGCCGAACTGGGCGATGGTCCATCTCGACCTAGGCCTGGCGCTGGGCCGCGACGGGCGCGGGCAGGAAGCGATCGATGCGCTGCGCCGGGCGGTGGTGCTGAAGCCGGAACTGCCGCAAGCCTGGCGCGTGCTGGGCGATCATCTGATGGCGGCCGGCGAACAGGAGGCCGCCGATGCGGCGTACGCCAACCACGTACGTTATTCCACCCACGATCCACGCCTGCTGGATGCCGCCGTTGCACTCGCCGAAAATCGCATCCCAACGGCTGAAGCCGTGCTGCGCGAGCATCTAAAGCACGCGCCGACCGACGTGGCTGCGATCCGCATGTTCGCCGAAGTCGCGGCGCGTCTGGGTCGCAACGAGGACGCGCTGAACCTGCTCGCGCGCTGTATGGAGCTGGCACCCAGCTTCCATGCCGCACGCCAGAACTATGCGCTGGTCCTGCATCGCAACAACCAGCCGGAACAGGCGCTGGTCGAGATCGAGCGTTTGCTGGCGGCGGAACCCGGTCATCTCGGTTGCCGCAATCTCAAGGCGGCGGTGCTGTGCCGGACCGGTGACTACGAGCCCGCCATCCGCATCTACACCGACTTGCTGGAACACTACCCGCGCAATGCAAAGGTGTGGGTGAGTTATGGCCATGCGCTGAAAACCGCCGGGCATGGCGACCGCGCCATCGACGCTTATCGCCAGAGCTTGCAGCTTGAACCGACCTTTGGCGAAGTCTGGTGGAGTCTGGCCAATCTGAAGACCTTCCGCTTCAGCGCCGACGATCTGGCTGCCATGCGCCGGCAACTGGCGCGCGAGGATCTCACCGAGGACGACCGCCTGCATCTGGAGTTCGCCGTCGGCAAGGCACTGGAGGACGTTGGCGAGTACGAAGCTTCGTTCCGGCATTACGCGCAGGGCAACGCGATCCGCCGCGCGCAGGTGCACTACAGCGCCGACGACACCCATGCGCGGGTGCAGCACATCCGCGAGCACTACACGCGCGACTTCTTTGCCGCGCGCGCCGGTGCCGGCAGCGCAGCGCGCGATCCGATCTTCATCGTCGGCCTGCCGCGTGCCGGCTCCACCCTGATCGAGCAGATCCTGTCCAGCCACAGCCAGGTCGAAGGCACGATGGAGCTGCCCGAGGTCACCTCGATCACGCGCATGCTGCGCGGGCAGGGCGATGCCGACAGCGCAATGCCATACCACGGCGCGCTGGCCGCACTCGATGTCGATGCCTTGCGTGCGCTCGGTGAACGTTACCTTGCGCACACGCGGATCCAGCGCAAGACCTCGGCACCGCTGTTCATCGACAAGATGCCGAACAACTTCATGCATATCGGCCTGATCCATTTGATGCTGCCGAACGCGAAGATCATCGATGCGCGCCGGCATCCGCTGGGCTGCTGTTTTTCCGGCTTCAAGCAGCATTTCGCGCGCGGGCAGAATTTCAGCTACGACCTCGGCGATCTGGGCCGTTACTACCGTGACTACGTCGCGCTGATGGCACATTTCGATGCCGTGCTGCCCGGGCGCATCCACCGCGTCGTGTATGAGCGCATGGTCGAGGACACCGAGGGAGAGGTACGCCGCCTGCTCGAGTATTGCGGCCTGCCGTTCGAGGAATCGTGCCTGCGCTTCTTCCAGAACGCGCGGCCGGTCCGTACCGCCAGTTCGGAACAGGTACGCCAGCCGATCTACCGGGAAGGGGTGGATCACTGGCGGCATTACGCAGCATGGTTGGGGACGCTGGCATCGGCGTTGGGGCCGGTACTGGAGAGTTATCCCGGCGTGCCGGAGTTGGAGGAGTAACAAATTGTTCTAAAAAGGGCTGTCCTGCCCTTTTTCAAAGTAGCTACTTCCGCTGGATTGTCGTGGATTAGAGAGGGGAGCTTTATGCACGCGAGCAAGTCAAAAAAAATCACGAGAGCACAACGAGTGCGGTTGGTCCGCTTGCCGCTTGCGGCGGCGATCTGTCTGGCCATGGCCGCGCCTGCCTTCGCGCAGGACACGGTGGCGCCCGCGTCGTCGACCACGACGACGGCCGCAAAGCCGGCCATAAAGCCGAAAACCACGACATTGAGCGAGGTGACGGTGACCGCGCAGAAGCGCACCGAGAATCTGCAGAAGGTGCCGATCAGCATCAACGTGCTGGCGGCGGATCAGCTTGAGGCGCTGCAGGTGCAGAACTTCAACGATTACGTGAAGTACCTGCCCAGCGTCACCTTCCAGCAGGGCGGCGGCGGCATCGCCACCGGTCCCGGTTTCGCCACCATCTACATGCGCGGCGTGGCCAGCGGTGGCAACACCAACCATTCCGGCTCGCAGCCGAGCGTGGGCGTGTATCTCGATGACCAGCCGGTCACCACGATCCAGGGCCCGCTCGATATCCACATGTACGACATTGCCCGCATCGAGGTACTGGCCGGGCCGCAGGGCACCTTGTATGGCGCGAGCGCCGAGGCCGGCGCCTTGCGCATCATCACCAACAAACCCGATCCCAAAGGTTTTGCAGCGAATTACACCGTCGGCATCGACCAGGTCGACCACGGTGGTATCGGCGATACCTTCGAAGGCATGTTGAATATCCCGATCAGCAGCAACGCGGCCGTCCGGCTCGTCGGCTGGCACGAGCACGATGCCGGTTACATCGACAACGTGGCCGGCACGCGCACGTTCCCGGTTTCCGGCATCAGCGTCAGCAATGCGGACAACTGCACACCGAGCGCGACGTTGCAGTGCTTCGGGCACGCCAGGAAGGACTACAACGACGTCAACACCAATGGCGCCCGTGCGGCGCTGAAGGTCGATCTCAACGACGACTGGTCGATCACCCCGACCTTGATGGGGCAACAGACGATCTCGCATGGCAGCTTTGCCAGCGACCCCGTCGTCGGCAGTCTGGCGGTGACCCACTTCTACCCAGAGCGCGTCGATGACCGCTGGTGGCAGGGCGCGCTGACCGTGCAGGGCAAGATCGGCAACTTCGATCTGACCTATGCCTATGCGCATCTCAAGCGCAACCAGGAAGAGCAGACCGACTACAACGACTACTCGTTCTGGTACGACACCCTGCTGCAGTACGGCGCCTATATCAACGACAACAGCGGCGCCCTGATCAATCCGTCCGAATACATCACCGACCGCGATCACTACACCAACAGCAGCCACGAACTACGCCTTGCCTCACCCAGCGACGATCGCCTGCGTCTGGTCGCCGGTGCGTTCTGGCAGAAACAGAAGCACGACATCATGCAGGACTACCAGATCAACGGCCTGGCTGACTCGCTGTCCGTCCCGGGCTGGCCAAACACCATCTGGCTGACCCGACAGATGCGCTACGACTATGACAAGTCGGTGTTCGGCGAACTGTCTTATGACTTCATTCCTGACGTACTCACCGGCACGATCGGCGGGCGTTATTTCCGCACCAGCAACCATCTGTATGGCTACTACGGCTTCAGCAAGGGCTTTTCGCCCAATTCGAGCTACGGCGAAGCCGGCTGCGTTTCGCCTGAGCAGTTCGGTGGTTCGCCGTGTCTGGACTTCAACCGACGCGTGAATGAAAGCGGCTCGCTCGGCAAGGTCAATCTGACCTGGAATATCACGCCCACCAAGATGGTCTATCTCACCCGTTCCGAGGGCTTTCGCCCGGGCGGCATCAACCGCGCGGGCCAGATACCGCCCTATCAGGCGGACTTCCTGACCAACCTCGAGCTGGGCTGGAAAACCACCTGGCTGGACAACCGGCTGTCGTTCAACGGCGCAGTGTTCCGCGAGACCTGGAATCACTTCCAGTTCAACGTGCTGGGCCCGAATGGCCTGACCATCATCGAGAACGCCAATTCGGCCCGCATCAACGGATTCGAGTCGCAGCTGAACTGGCAAGCCAGCTACAACCTGAATCTCAGTGCCGGCGTCGCGTTCTACGACGCCAAGCTGACCGCGCCCTATTGCGGATTCACGGATGCGGCCAACAATCCGGTCACCTATTGCCCGGCCGGCACGATCAACCCGCAGACGGGCCACGCCGTGAGCGGACCCCAAGCCCCCACCGGCACCCAGTTGCCGATCACGCCGCGATTCAAGGGCAACCTGATCGCGCGTTATACCTTCGACCTGGGCAGCGCTGACGCCTTCGTCCAGGCCGCGGTCGTGCATGTGGGTGAGCGCACGACCGACTTGCGGCTGGTCGAGCGCAGCCTGCTCGGCAATCTTCCTGCCTACAACTCCGTCGACCTTTCCGCAGGTGTCCAGAAGAACGGCTGGTCGGTGAACGTCTACGTCGACAACGTGTTCGACAAGCGCGCGGCGCAGTACAAGTTCACCGAGTGCGGCGTGACGAAATGCGGCGCCCACGATGTGGTGCCGCAGTATCCGAATGGGCAGGTCTACACCGGCTTCAGCCAGCCGCGCACGATCGGCATCCGCTTCAAGCAGGACTTCTAGCGGTCGACCACTGTCACACGGGATGAAAAGCCTCGGTGTGAGCCGGGGCTTTTCATTGGGATCGGGCCCTGAACCCTCATGCTGCTGACCGGAGCAGACGTCGAAACCGGCAGCACGGAACTGGACCGGGATCACCGCAACAGGTGCACCATAACGGTGCAAAATCTGTCGTCGCTCCGTGTTGCGTTGGTGCTAGCCTAAGCGTTCGCCATACCCGGTTACTCCGCCAATGCTTGTGCCACAACGGTTTCACGTCATGGCACGAGGATTGCTCTGAAGCGATATCCCTTTCCCTGTGAGGCTCTGCCATGTCTGCTCAAAAAGTGCTCGATCTGATCGTGGAACACGAGGTCGAGTTCGTCGACTTCCGCTTCGCCGACATGCTCGGCGTGCATCACCATGTCAGCTTCCCGGCCCATGCGATCGACGAGTCGACGTTCGAGGACGGCAAGATGTTCGATGGCTCCTCGATCACCGGCTGGAAGGGCATCAACGAGTCGGACATGATCCTGCTGCCCGATCCGGACACCGCCCATCTCGATCCGTTCAGCTCGCACGTGCAGCTGATCCTGCATTGCGACGTGCTGGAGCCGTCGACCATGCAGGCCTATGGCCGCGACCCGCGCTCGATCGCCAAGCGCGGCGAGGCATTCCTGAAATCCACCGGCATCGCCGACACCGCGTTCTTCGGTCCCGAGCCCGAGTTCTTCATTTTTGACTCGGTGCGCTGGCAGAACGATCCGGGCCGCGTGTTCTACGAGATCGGTTCGGAAGAAGCGGCGTGGTCGTCGCGCTACAAGTACGAAGGCAACAACTCCGGCCATCGTCCGGGCGTGAAGGGCGGCTACTTCCCGGTCAGCCCGGTCGATTCGCTGGGCGACCTGCGCGCGGACATGTGCAAGGTGCTGGAGTCGCTCGGCCAGACCGTCGAAGTGCACCATCACGAAGTGGCGAATGCCGGCCAGTGCGAGATCGGCGTGCGCTTCAACACGCTGGTGAAGAAGGCCGACGAATTGATGACGATGAAGTACGTCATCAAGAACGTGGCGCACCAGAACGGCAAGACCGTCACCTTCATGCCCAAGCCGCTGGTCGGCGACAACGGCAGTGGCATGCACGTGCACCAGTCGCTGGCCAAGAACGGCGAGAACCTGTTTGCGGGCGATCTGTACGGTGGCCTGTCGCAGACCGCGCTGTGGTACATCGGCGGCATCTTCAAGCATGCCCGCGCGATCAACGCGTTCGCCAACTCCACCACCAACAGCTACAAGCGTCTGGTGCCGGGCTTCGAAGCGCCGGTGATGCTGGCCTACTCGGCGCGTAATCGTTCGGCGAGCTGCCGCATCCCGTACGTGGCCAGCCCGAAAGGCCGCCGCATCGAGGTGCGCTTCCCCGATCCGATGAACTCCGGCTACCTGGTGTTCACCGCGCTGATGATGGCCGGCCTCGATGGCATCATCAACAAGATCGACCCGGGTGCGCCGGCCGACAAGGATCTGTACGACCTGCCGCCGGAAGAAGAGAAGAACATCCCGCAGGTCTGCTCCAGCCTCGACGCCGCGCTGGAAGCGCTGGACAAGGATCGCGAGTTCCTGAAAGCCGGCGGTGTGTTCACCGACGACTTCATCGACGCCTATATCGAAGTGAAGATGAAGGAAGTCACTAGGTACCGCGCCAGCACGCATCCGCTGGAATTCCAGATGTACTACTCGCTCTGAGTCTCCAGGGTTGCCACTGAGGTAACTTCAAAGCCCTGCTGGTGCCTTACCAGCAGGGCTTTTTTATGCCCGTCTGCTGCGGTCCTGACCTTTCGGAGCGAATTCCGGCACCGAGCGCGGAAAGGCCCAGTCACATTTCATTAACGAACCATCAAGTACATTAAATACATGTCGTGAGACACCGTTCCCACCGCACGGCGTGGTTCCCCTCCGCACCCTGCAATTAGATGGATCCCCCCAACCCGCAGACTCCCCTCTGCGGGTTTTTTTATACGGAACTGCCGTATTTGCACCAATTCGAATCATTGCCCATCATGGTGCAATGAACGAGGCCGACTGGCGTACATGGGCGGAACAGATGGCGACCGGGCTGGCCCGGGTCGATGCGGAGCTGCGCCTGCAGTGGATCAATCCGGCGCTGGCCGAGTGGCTGGAGCTGGGGCCGCGCAGTGCGATCGGGCAATCGCTGGGGCTGTGGCTGGATGAGGCGGCCCTGGCACAAGCCTCACGTGCACTGGCCGAGCAACGCCCATTGCAGTGGCGTGGCATATCGCTGGTAGCGGCCAGCGGTCGCGAAATCACGGCGGATATCGTATTGCAGCCGTTCGAGGATGGCCTGCTGCTGGAAGTGCATGCGCTGGCTGCGTCGCTGGTGACCAGCTCGCCGTTGTCGGCCACTTTGCGTGGCTTCGCGCACGAGGTGAAGAACCCGCTGGCCGGTCTGCGCGGGGCGGCGCAGCTGCTGCAGCGGCGAGTCGACACTGAGGACTTGCGCTCGCTGGCGGGCCTGATCATCGACGAGGCGGATCGACTCGGCGCCTTGGCGAACCGGTTGCTGCATCACGATGGCGCAGCGCAGCTTGGTCCGGTGAATATCCATCAACTGCTGGAGCGGCTCAGCGACTTGTTGCAGGCCGAGCCGTCGCCGCCGCAACTGCGACATGACTACGACCCCAGCGTGCCGGATCTGCTCGGCGATGCGGATCGGCTGCAGCAGATATTGCTCAATCTCGCGCGCAATGCACTGGAAGCCGGCGCGCATACGCTGACCTTGCGCACACGGGTCGAACACGGCCTGCGCCTGGGCGAGCGGGTGCTGCGCATGGCGCTGCGGGTGGACGTGATCGACGACGGCGCCGGTGTGCCGGTGGCCTTGCGCGACACGCTGTTCCAGCCGCTGGTGTCCGGCCGCGCCGACGGCACCGGTCTCGGGTTGGCTTTGTCGCGCGAGATCGCGCACGAGCATGGCGGCGAGCTGCGCTGCACGAGCCGGCCGGACGAGACGGTGTTTTCCCTGTATCTGCCGCTGGAGCGAGCGCATGACTGATTTTCGCAACCAGCACTTCTTTGCCCCTCCCCTGCAAGCAGGGGAGGGTTGGGGAGGGGTCAGCTCTTGACCTTCCTCGCCGCCCGAGCCACCCCCTCCCGGCCTCCCCCTGCGACCGAAGGAAGTCCCTTTGGGACAAGCAGGGGGAGGAGTCAAGCGAGACATGCACATGACTGAAGAAATCTGGATCGTCGACGACGACCGCGGCGTGCGCTTCGTGCTGGCCGAAGCGCTACGCGATGCCGGCCTGACGGTGCGCGAGTTCGGCGAGGTGGCGAGCGTGCGCGCGGCGCTGCACGAAACGCGGCCAGCGTTGTTGCTCACCGACGTGCGCATGCCGGGTGAGGATGGTTTGAGTCTGCTGACCGAACTGCAGGCGCAGGCGATCGGCCCGGTGATCGTGATGAGTGCCTACACCGACGTCGCCACCACCGCCGCGGCCTATCGTGCCGGCGCGGTGGACTACCTGGCCAAGCCGTTCGATCTCGATCACGCGGTGGCGAGCGTGCAACGTGCGCTGGCCAGTGTCGCGGCGCCGACCGTGACAGGCAGCCATGTGATTGCACATGAGCATGCGCTGCTCGGCGACAGTGCGCCGATGCGCGAAGTATTCCGCCTGATCGGCCGCGTCGCGGCCAGCGATCTGAACGTGTTGATCACCGGCGAAACCGGCACCGGCAAGGAGCTGGTCGCACGCGCGCTGCATGAGGAAAGCGCGCGGCGCGGCAAGTCGTTCATCGCGTTGAACACCGCGGCGATCCCCAGCGAGCTGCTGGAGAGCGAGCTGTTCGGTCACGAGGCCGGCGCGTTCACCGGCGCGACGCGGCGTGTCGCTGGCCGCTTCGAACAGGCCGAAGGCGGCACGCTGTTTCTCGACGAGATCGGCGACATGCCGCTGGCGCTGCAGACCCGTCTGCTGCGCGTGCTGGCCGGCGGCGAGTTCTACCGCGTCGGCGGACGCGAGCTGATCCGCGGCAACGTGCGCATCGTCGCCGCCACCCATCAGGACCTCGCGCTGCGCGTCGCTGCCGGACAGTTCCGCGCCGACCTGATGCACCGGCTCGACGTGGTGCGCATCGAGCTGCCGCCGCTGCGCACGCGACGCAGCGACATCCCGCTGTTGGCGCAACACTTCCTCGCCGCCACCGCGCAGGAACTGAAGCTGCCGCCGAAGCGCTTCTCGAAGGCCGCGCTGAAACTGGTCGCGCAGCGCGACTACCCCGGCAATGTGCGCGAGCTGGAAAACCTGTGCCGCCGGCTGGCGGTGATCGCGCCGGGCAGCGAAATCCTGCCGGCCGACCTGAGTGGCGGCACCAGCGCACCAAGCGGTGGCGAGTGGACCGATGCCTTGCGCGAGTGGGCGGTCGAAGCGCTGGCCGCCGGCGAGGCGGATATCCATGCGCGCGCCCGCGAGGCGCTCGATCAGACGCTGCTGCAGGCAGCCATGTTGGCCAGCGAAGGGCATCGGCAGAACGCGGCCAGTGCGCTGGGCGTGGGACGCAACACGCTTACCCGAAAACTGGGTGCGTCGCGGACTCGACGCAGCTAGCCCTACGTCCAGTCGAAGCGCGTTTTGTAGGAGTCCGTTTGTGGGCGATGCCATTTCCATCGGCAGCAAAAGCATCGCCCACAAGGCGCGGCGTCAGCCGAGCGTGATGCGCAACTGGTGCGTCTTGCCGTCGTCAACCAGTGCGATGGCATCGTCGATAGCTAACGCTTGGCCGTCCAATTCAACGCGGGTCACGCCACGACAAACCTTGCCCGGATTCTCCACGGTAATTTCGTAACGACTCACATGCTGCTCGCCGCGATGCTGATAGGTGAGCTGAAAGCCGGGCCAGTCCTTCGGAATGCACGGATCGATGCGCAGCTTGTCGCCTTGCAGCTGGAAGCCGAGCACTGCTTCCAGCCCGGCGCGATACAGCCACGCCGCCGAGCCGGTGTACCAGGTCCAGCCGCCGCGACCGACGTGCGGCGCGACCGAATAGACGTCCGCGCTGACGACATAGGGCTCGACCTTGTAGCGCGCCACTGCGTCGGCGCTGTCGCTGTGGTTGATCGGGTTGAGCATGTCGAACAGTCCGGCGGCACGGTCGCCGTCGCCGAGCTTGGCCCAGGCGAAGATCGACCATGTCGCGCCGTGCGTGTACTGGCCACCGTTCTCGCGCACGCCGGGTGGATAGCCCTTGATGTAGCCGGGGTTCTGCTGGCTGTGGTCGAACGGCGGAGTGAACAGGCGCGCGATCTGGTTGGCGTGATCCACCAGCAACTGGTCGACCGAGGCCATCGCCTGCGCGGCGTGTTGCTGATCGCTCGCGTCGGCCATCACGCTCCACGACTGTGCGATGGTGTCGATCCGGCATTCGTCGCTTTCATGCGAACCAAGCGGCGTGCCGTCGTCGTAGTAGCCGCGGCGATACCACTGGCCGTCCCAGGCCCGTTCCAGTGCTGCGCGCAGGTCGTCAGCGTAGTTGCGCCATCGCTGCGCGCGTTCGGTGTCGCCGCGCCGTTCGGCGACGGGTGCGAACGCCGCGATCGCGCTCAACAGGAACCAGCCGAGCCAGCTGCTTTCGCCACGACCCAGTTCGCCGACCGCGTTCATGCCGTCGTTCCAGTCGCCGGTGCCGATCAGCGGCAGACCGTGCGCGCCGCGGGTGAGGCTGGCATCCAGCGCACGGGCGCAGTGTTCGTACACGGAGACGCGCTGATCCGAAACGGACGGTTGGAAGAACGCGTCGGTGGCACCTTCCGGAATCGGCTGGCCGGCAAGGAAGGGCAGCACCTCGTCCAGCACCGCGACGTCGCCGGTTGCGCCGACATAGTGCATGGCGACGTAGACCAGCCAGTTGCGGTCGTCGCTGATCCGGGTGCGGATGCCCTGACCGCCCGGCGGCAGCCACCAGTGCTGTACGTCGCCTTCCACGAATTGTCGGCCGGCCGCGCGCAGCAAGTGTTCGCGGGCGAGATCAGGGCGGCTCACGCATAGCGCCATCACGTCCTGCAGCTGATCGCGAAAACCGTACGCGCCGCTGGCCTGGTAGTACGCGGTGCGCGCCCACAGCCGACAACCCAGCACCTGATACTGCAGCCAGTCGTTGAGCAGGATGTCCATTGCGCGATCCGGCGTGCGTACCTGCACGGTGTCGAGCACGTCGTTCCATTGCGTGGCGATGTCGGCGAGCACGTGGTCGATATTGGCCGCGCGATATTTTTCGATCAGGGCTTGCGCCGCGGCTTCATTCGCCGCGTCGCCGAGCATGAAGACGATGTCGATCTGCGTGTTCGGCGGCAACTCGATGTGCGTCTGCAGTGCACCACAGGGATCCAGTGCGGCGCCGAGCCGGCCCGACAGCGGCGTGTTGTCACGCAACGCGGCGGGTTGCGTGACGCTGCCGAGCGGACCGAGGAAATCGCGCCGATCGCCACTCATCGAATGCTGCGCTCCGGCCAGATCGACGAACGCCACGCGATCGCCGAAATCGGGCCGCCACGGATTGCGCGCGAACAGCGCGCCGGTGGTTTCGTCGCGCGTGGTGATCACGTACGGCGCCGGCGTGGTGCCGTTCGCGCCCAGCGCCCATTCGACGTAGCTGGTGATCGACAATCGGCGCGCACGCGTCGAGCGGTTGCACAGGCGCAACCGCGACAGCTTGATCGAATCGGTGGTCGGCACGCACTGGAGCAACTCCAGCGCGATGCCGTTGGCCTCGTTGTCGAAACGCGTCCAGCCCTTGCCGTGCGTGGTCTTATAAGCCGCACCGGCCACGCGGATCGGCAGCGCAGTGGCGCTCCACAGCACACCAGTGTCCTCATCGCGCAGGTACAGCACCTCATGCGGACTGTCGCTGACCGGGTCGTTCGGCCACGGTGTCAGCGGATTCTGCTGGCTGTTCAGCGACCACGTGTAGCCGCCGCCCTCGGCCGAGACCAGGAAGCCGAACGCGGGGTTCGCGATCACGTTCACCCATGGCGCCGGCGTGCCGTGTTCGTCGTCGAGGGTGATTTCGTAGGCGCGGCCGGCCTCGGTGAATCCGCCGATGCCGTTGGCGAATTCCAGCTGGTCGGTGATCGACGCAGCCGCCGCGGAAGCGGGCGTGCTCGCCCGGATGACCGCCGGTGTGACGATGGTGTTCGCTGGCTCTGCGACAACTGGCGCAGCCTCGGCATCGTCCAGCACCACCCGCGCGACGGTCAGCAGGCCGTTGCGCAAGTCGTCATTGATCGCGTTGTCGCGCAGCGCAAACAGCTCGGCCTTGGGTAACTGATCGTCGGATTTCAGCTGCGCCTTCTGCGTACTCGCCAGCGCCACCAGCACGCTGTGCAGTGCATCGCCGTCGGCACCGTCGGCGGTATTCAACAGCACCACGTCGACAGCCAGCCGCTGGCCGCGCCAGAAGTTCTGCGCCAGCAGCAGCTCCTGCACGCGCGGCAGCGCGGTGCTGTCGCCGAGAAGGAACAGCACGATCGGGCGATCGCCGGAAATGCCGGCGCTCCACAGCGTGGGCGGGCCACCACGACCGCGCACCAGCACTTCCGCTGCCGCGCGCTGGGTCGGATCGCTGTTCAGCAGCGCGCTCATCCAGTGCGCAAAACATGCCAGCTGTGCGGCATCGATGCCGAGCCGTTGCTGTTCGGCTTCGGCGCGGTCTGCCGCACCGGCGAACAGCCGTTCGGCCGCGTCCGGGCTGTCCAGCTGTGCGCTCAGCGCCAGCGCGCCTTCGCGCGAATCGGCCAGTTGCGTCCACAGCAGCAGGGTCACGCTGCTGTTGGGTCCGAGCGTGATGCGTCGACGCAGGCTGAAGACCGGGTCGAGCACGCAGCCGGTGGTGTTCGACAAGACGGCACCCGGCTGCATCGCCTGCGCCTGACGCAGCGCGTTGCCGCGACCGAGAAAGCGTGCGCGGTCGGTTTCGTATTCGGGCACGACATCAGCCGGTTGTCCCACAACCTGCAGCGCGTGCGCCGCCCACACTTGCGCCTCGCCGCTGGCGCGCCGGCGCCGGGTGGCCAGCAACATGCCATGCGCGGCATCCCATTCGGTCTGCACGAACATCTTGGAGAACGCCGGATGCGCGTTGTCGGCACCGATCGGACCGAGCACCAGCTCGGCATACGAGGTCAGCGTGACCGTGCGCGTGCGATCGCCGTGATTGCTCAGGGTGAGCCGGCGCAGTTCGATGTCGGCGTCGCTGGCCACCGCCACATCCAGCACGCTGTGCAGGCTGTGGTGCCGACGACCGAAGCTGGCGCGACCGGCGTTGAACATCACCGTGTCATCCGGGGTGCGGTCACCATAGGGCTGCAGCGAAGCGGACCACACTGCGCCGCTATCCTCGTCGCGCAGCAGCAGGTAACTGCCCCAGCCGTTGCCGGTCGGATCCTCGCGCCAGCGCGTGATCGCAAGATCGTGCCATTGGCTGTAGCCGGAGCCGCTGCTGCCCAGCATCACGCTGTAGCTACCGTTCGAGAGCAGGCCATGCTGGCGTGCATTGATGGTGCGGGAAGAGGCGGATGGCATGGGCGTCCCGTCGGTTGCGTTAAACCGGCAGCATGCGCCTGCAACAGCATCCGTCACGTCAAGGCTTCGACCTGGGCTTCACCCGGCGGCAGAGTAGGATGAGGCGATGAATGAGCGAAGCAAGCCGTGCGCCAGCATCAATCCCGCCCATCGGCATGCCGTGCTGTGCGGCGAACTGCCATTGACTGCCGCAGACTGAGCAGGCATGGAGTCCCAGATCGCCCAGCTTAGCGCGCTCACGGACGAGGCCCTGCTCGATCGGCTGCAGCGCGCCGCCTTCGATTACTTTGTGCAGAACATGAATCCGCGCAATGGCCTGGTGGCCGATACCTCGCGCGACAATTCGCCGGTCAGCATCGCGGTGGTCGGCTTTGCGCTGTCGTCTTATCCAGTGGCGGTGGAGCGTGGCTGGATGGAGCGTGCCGAGGCCGTCCAGCGCAGCCTGGCGGCACTGCGTTTCTTCCGCGACAGCGACCAGAGCGGTAGCCCCACGGCGACCGGCTACAAGGGCTTCTACTACCACTTCCTCGACATCCATACCGGTGCACGGGTGTGGATGTCCGAGCTGTCGATGATCGACACCGCGCTGCTGATTGCCGGCGTGCTCACCGCCAGCCTGTATTTCACCGCCGACACGCCCGATGAGGCCGAGCTGCGCGAGCTGGCCGACTTCCTGTATCGGCGCATCGACTGGTGCTGGGCGCAAGGTGACGGCGGCACCATCAAGCAGGGCTGGAAGCCCGAGAGCGGCTTCCTGCATTACGGCTGGGAAGGCTATAGCGAGGCGATCGTGCTCTACGTGCTGGCGCTGGGCTCGCCGACCCACCCGATCACGGGCGATTGCTACACCGCGTGGACTGCCACCTATCAGTGGGAAAATCTGTACGACCACGATTACCTGTATGCCGGCCCGCTGTTCGTTCATCAGTTCTCGCATGCATGGATCGACCTGCGCGGCATCCGCGACAGCTTCATGCGCGAGAAGGGCTTCGATTATTTCGAGAACAGCCGCAGCGCCGTTGCCATCCAGCGCCGCTATACCCAGCTCAATCCGCATGAATTCGCGGGCTACGACGAAAACGGCTGGGGGCTTTCCGCCGGCGATGGTCCCAACGACGAGCAGCTCGACGTGTTCAACGAGGAGCGGCGTCTGTTCGGCTACGCGGCACGTGGCGTGCCGTACGGTCCGGACGACGGCACGCTGTCGCCACCGGCCGTGCTGGCCTCGCTGCCCTTCGCACCGGCACCGGTGCTTGAAGCGATGCGCAACCTGCTGATGCGCTATCCGCAGATCCTGACCGACGATCGGCTGTGCAGCGGCTTCAACCCCGGCGTGGGTGCCAGCGACGGGCAGCCGTGGGTGTCGGCGGGTCATTACGGGCTCGACCAGGGCATCGTGTTGATGATGATCGAGAACCATCGCAGCGAGTCCATCTGGCAATTGACGCGCGGCTGCCGCTACCTCAGCGACGGCCTGCAGCGCGCCGGATTCGAGGGCGGCTGGTTGCGCCAAGGCCATGCGGAGGGAACGCGCTGATGTCACCGTTCGATGCCACCGTCACCACGCCGAAGGATACCTACGAAGACAAGCGGCTCGCCGACGTGCATCCGCAGGCATGGGTCAATCCGGAGCCGGCGGATCGCTACGCGCTGATCATCGTCGGCGCCGGCTCCGCTGGCATCGCTGCCGCGGAACTGGCCATCGCGATGGGCGTCAAGGTGGCGATGATCGAGCGCCACCTGATCGGCGGCACCTGCCTCAACACCGGTTGCGTGCCTTCCAAGGCGCTGATCCGCACCGCGCGGCTGTATGCCGAGATGCGCGATGCGGCCCGCTACGGCGCAAAGGTTCCCGACCATATCGAAGTCGACTTCGCGGCGGTGATGGAGCGCGTGCGACGCATCCGCAGCCACCTCAGCGGCCGCTCGTCGGTACGCCGGCTGGCCGCGCTCGGCGTCGACATGTTCTTCGGCAACGTGCGCTTTGCCGGGCCGGACACGCTGATGGTGAACGAGCAGAAGCTGTGTTTCGCCAAGGCGATGATCGCCACCGGCACGCGCCCGCACGTACCGAGCATCCCGGGGCTGCGCGAAGCCGGCTTCCTGACCAATGCCAACGTCTTCAATCTCACCGAACTGCCGCCGCGCCTGCTGGTGATCGGCGGCGGTCCGGTCGGCTGCGAACTGGCCCAGGCGTTTCGTCATCTCGGTGCGAACGTCACCATCGTGCAGGACAAGCCGCTGTTCCTCGAGCGGGAGGAACGCGACGCCGCGCAGATTCTTTCCGATGCGTTCGCACGCGACGGCCTCGAGGTGCGGCTCAATACAGAGGTCACCGCCGTGCGTGTGGAAAACGGCCGCAAACTGGTCGATCTGATCAGTGCGGATTACCGCAGCACCATCGAAGTCGACGCGATCCTCACCGGTGTCGGTCGCGTGCCGAACGTGCAGGGACTGGATCTGGAAGTGGCGGGCGTCGACTACGATGCCGTCAATGGCATCAAGGTCGACGATTTTCTGTGCACCAGCAACCCGCGCATCTATGCCGCCGGCGATGTCTGTCTGGAAGAGCAGTACACCGACACCGCGGCCGCTTCGGCGCGCATCGTGGTGCACAACGCCTTGATGCGCGGTCGCAAGCGCCTCAGCAAGCTGGTCATCCCGTGGTGTACCTATACCGACCCGGAAATCTCGCATGTCGGCATGTACGTGCGCGAGGCCAACCGCCAAGGCATCCCGATCAAGACGTTTACCGTGCCGATGCACCAGGTCGATCGCGCGGTGACCGACAGCGAGGAGATCGGCTTCGTGAAGATCCATATCCGCGACGGCACCGACACCATCCTCGGCGCCACCATCGTGGCCCGCCATGCCGGCGAGATGATCAACGAGATCACCCTGGCCATGGTCGCCGGCATCGGCCTGCGCACACTGGCGAAAGTCATCCACGCCTATCCCACCCAGGCCGAGGCGATCCGCGAAGCTGCCAAGGCTTATGTGCGTACCCGCGTGACTCAGCGGCTGCGCGCAAGGTTGCAGCGCTGGCTGGCACGCCGCTGACCGGCATGCCCATGCCGGCGCTTGCGCTCACGCCGATTTATCGGCGGCCTGCGTAAGATGGACAAGTTGTGATCTCGTCACCCCAACCTAAGGACACGTTATGGAACTTGGCATGATCGGTCTCGGCAAGATGGGCGCCAACATGGCGGAACGTCTGCTGCAAGGTGGCCAGAAGGTCACCGGCTTCGATCCGAGTGCGGACGCACGCAAGGCGCTGGAGGCGCAGGGCGGAGCATCGGCCGATTCGCTGCAGGCGCTGGTCAAGGCGCTGCCCACGCCACGCGTGCTGTGGCTGATGGTGCCGTCAGGCAAGATCACCGATGACACCGTCAGCGGATTGCTGGCGTTGCTCGACAAGGGCGACACCATGGTCGACGGCGGCAACTCCAACTACAAGGATTCGCTGGGTCACGCGGCGGCTTGTGCGGGCAAGGGCATCAACTACATCGACTGCGGTACCAGCGGCGGCGTGTGGGGCCTGAAGGAGGGTTACAGCATGATGATCGGCGGCGACGAGCAAGCCGTCGAGGCATTGCGGCCGATCTTCGCGACGCTGGCGCCGGGCAAGGACCAGGGTTGGGGCCGTGTCGGTCCGGCCGGTTCCGGCCACTACACCAAGATGATCCACAACGGCATCGAGTACGGCATGATGCAGGCCTATGCCGAGGGCTTCTCGATCCTCAAGCACAAAGTGGATTTCGGCCTCGACCTGCACCAGATCGGCGAGATCTGGCGCTACGGCAGCGTGGTGCGCTCCTGGCTGCTCGACCTCACCACCGACGCACTCAGCAAGAACCCGAACATGGACGGCATCGCGCCGTACGTGGTCGACTCCGGCGAAGGCCGCTGGACCGTCGACGCCGCGCTCGAACTCAACGTGTCCGCGCCGGTGATCACCTTGTCGCTGATGGAGCGCTTCCGCTCGCGCGACGACGATTCGTTCGCCGACAAGTTGCTGTCGTCGATGCGCAACGAGTTCGGGGGACATGCGATCAAGAAGGAGTAGGGCGCGCACTGCGCTCTGGCTTTTGCGGGAGTGATTTCCGAAAGCCTGGAAACACACCGCGTCGTCATTCCGGCGAAGGCCGGAATCGCATTGCAACTGCGAAGCTGGTCATCCATACCTTCCGCAATTGACGAGCAGAGGAGCTTTCGTGCTCCTGCGGAGCCCGAGTTACTTTCTCTTTGCGTGGTCAAAGAGAAAGTAACCAAAGAGAAAGACCACCCCGCTTGGCGCTTGCCGCCCATCCATGGCGGCAAGTTCTTGAGGCGGGGCCGGGCTTTTCGACAGCACATCCCTGTGCTGGCGAAAAGGGATTGGCATCGTGCCGCCCCCTGCGGGCCTGTCGTCCCCACCTCACCGCCGCACAGAGGCCCCGGTAGAGCAGCGCGCTCCTGCGCGCACTTTTGGAAAAACCGGATCAAGAGCTTGTGCGTAGACACGCCTACAGCAAGTCGCCCTGCGGCAACGCGTAACTCAGTTGACCGTCCACGATGTGCGCTTGTGATGTGTATGGATGCAGCGTGTTGTGCGTGGCGTCGATGATATGGATCACCTCGATCCCGCGCAGCTTCAGCACGTCGGCAATCAGCGAACGATGGCAGCGCCACCACACGGCTTCAGCGCACATCAGCGCGGTGCGCTTGTCTGCCGCCAGTGTCAGCAGCTCGTGCAGCCCTTCGGTAAATTCGCTACTGGAAAGATGATCGGCATACGCCTGGAACGAGGCATTGCGCCACGCGTTGTTGAGTGAGCCGGGCTGCACCTTGCGCCGACCGCCGAGCTTCGGCAGCCACTGGTAGGCGATGCCATGTGCCGGCAAGGTTTCGGCCAGCGCATCGCGAGCGAAATAGGGATAGCGGCGCGAACCGGGAAAGCTGCGCACGTCGGCGATTGCCTCGATCCGATACGCGGCCAGCAGGCCGAGGAGCGCCTCCAGCGTGCGGGTCGAGTGGCCGATCGTCCAGATTGTCTGCACGTCGGCGGCAGTGTTTGCGGATGGCATCGCTCAATCGATCTTGTGCAGCGCCGCGCCTTTGTGCATGGCGACGTGATTGGTCTTGTCGCTCTTGATCTCGTACTGCGGATCGGCGTCGCTGCAACGATGCGTGTGGCCCTTGTAATCGGTGTCGCGCGTGTGCACCTTGATGATCGTTCCGCTCACATGACCGGCTTCGGAATTCCAGCGCACGTGATCGCCGACTTTGAAGGGATGGCTCATTGTGGCTCCCGTAATCGCAGATACAGAGGCCATTGAAGCAGATTGTCTGTTTAGCTCAGGTGGAGTCGAACTGGTCGAATGGCGCCATAATCGGACAGGCTTGGGTGCCAGCAGCTCGGGAATTCAGCCTGGCCCGGATAGCCGTGCAGAGGAAGGATGCCTGCGAAGAACCCGCCGCCAGAAAGACACCTCAAGCACCAAGGCTGCCGCAAGCAAGACACCACCGATCCACAACCGGTTTCCGTCTGGATCATCGATCACGAGCGCTCTAACGCTGGAGTTAAGCGGCGCCGAAACCGTCCGCCTTGAACAAATTTTTAGGCGCCCAGCACGCACTAGCCGGCCATGGCAACGAGAACATCTTCAAGACCGTCATTGTAGCTGCGCCTGAAGTCTGCATATTTCTTTGTTTGAAGAAGAAGTGGGATATCGCAATCATTTATTAAAACCGGGATGACTTGTACTACGCCGTTAGAAACTTCGTTCCAGTACTTTGCTTGCCATTCCCGCTCAACCCAGTTCGATGCGACCGAGTCTTTGGACAGCACAACAATCATAAAATCACAATTTTTGATCCCGTCCCCAATCTTTGCCGGAATAGATTCACCAGCTCGGATCTTCCATGTATCCAACCAAGGATCATGGCCACGATTGGCCAAGTCAACGGATAACCATGTGGCAAGTTGCTTGTCTTTCGACGAGTGAGAAATGAAAACTCTCCTGCCTTCGCTAGCAGTCAATCTTGCTACAAACATCCTATCCATGAGTTGAGCTTGGACGTATGCGTACTCTGTCAAATGCTCTATATGTTCCTCAGCATCTTCAAGTTGCCCATACGGTTTGCGAGCGTCTGGCATGCCGATCAATCTGAAGAGCTCCTCACGACGCTTCATTAGATCGTCAGTAGTAATCGGAGCAAGGTAACGCATGGGGATAACGCGGTATCTGGGTGCATAGAAGAAGTCGCCGAAGTAGACGATCCCGCCACCTTCCTCGTCATCCAGATACCCAATTCGTCCCTTGTGTTTGCCGGAAATAACCTTTACGGCTCCCCAGTCGAGGGACTCCTTTTCCGTAGTCTTCTTGGCTTTGGTCAAGCGAAAATCTCCACAATTGCCTAATGCTTATTAGGACCCACATCAGGGCATATGCACCGGATGCTCAGGATTCGAAGGTATGCCGTCAAGCGATTGAAACTTGCGTCGGGTCAATGCATCGGCTGATGATGGGGATATCGCACATCGGCCCTGTGGCACAGTTGCATATCACGCGAATCGAGGTGATAAGTCTTATTACCTGCAATTTGGGCTAATAAACATTGCCGTATTGAGCTGTTCACTGGTGTGGTGATTGCACGCGCTCACCCCAGCCGCAACAGCTTCCTCACCGCCGGCAGATTGCGCCGGCTGATTTCCGGGCTGAGTTCGGTGCCGTCGAGGCGTGCCAGTACGCGGCCGTCGGCGAGGGTTTTCACGCCAAGCAGGCGTGCCGGTGGCACTAGGCAGTTGCGGTGCAGGCGGATCAGCTGCTCGGGATAGGCTTCTTCCAGCTGGCGCAGGGATTCCTCGATCAGCAGTTCGCCGCGGCGGTGTTGTACGACGACGTATTTTTCGTCGGCGAGCAGGCAGATCACTTCGGCGAGCGCGATGCGCACCTGTTCGCCGCGCATCCGGCCGTGCAGATAGGCAGTCGGCTCGCGCGGAGCGTCGGCGAGGCGGCGTTGCGCGCGCTGCAGGGCATCGCGCAGGCGTTCGAGTCGCACCGGCTTGAGCAGGTAGTCGACGGCGCCAAGTTCGAATGCTTTCAGCGCATGCGCTTCGTAGGCGGTGCAGAAGATCACCTGCGGCCGCGTGCGTCCGGCCAGCCTTTGTGCGACAGCGGTGCCACTGAGGCCGGGCATGTTGATGTCGAGCAGCAATACGTCCGGCTGCAGTTCGCCGAGTGAGCCGAGCGCAGCTTCGCCGTCACCGACGCTGCCGATGACTTCCGTGCCTTCGCATTCACCGAGCAGCGCGGCCAGTCGCGCGCGTGCCAGCGGTTCGTCGTCGATGATCAGCACGCGCATCACGTGGAGGCTCCCGGCAATTGCAGCAGCACGACGAAGCGATCGCCTTGCGGCCCGGCCTGCACTTTTGCCAAGGGTCCATAACGATAGGCGATGCGTCGACGCACGCTGTCGAGGCCGTGACCGTTGCCGGGGGCGGGCGGTGTGTTCGGCAGCGGGTTGCTGATCTCGATGCGGATGCCGTTGCCGTCACGTTGGCCGCGCAAGCTCACTTCGCCGCCTTCACGCAGTGGCTGGATGCCGTGGCGTACCGCGTTCTCCACCAGCGGCTGCAACAGCAGGCGTGGCAGCGGAAAGTCGGCGGGCAGGTCATCCAGCTCGCGTTGCACGTGCAGGCGCGAACCGAGGCGTAGTTGTTCGATCGCGAGGTAACGCTCGATCAGCGCCAACTCGTCGCCCAGCGTGCCGTCGTCGGTGTCGTGCTGGCCGAGTGCGGCGCGGAACAGTTCGGACAGATCCTCCACCGTGCGCTCGGCGGAGGCCGGGTCGACCCGGATCAGCGCGGCCACGGTATTCATGCTGTTGAACAGGAAGTGCGGGCGGATGCGTGCCTGCAGCGCCTCGACCTGCGCGCGCGTCACTGCGGCGAGGCGCGCCTGCCACTGCGCCAGCACGTAGAAGTAGCGAAGCATCGCGGCGCCGAGCAGGGCGGCAATCAGCACGTTGTCGCGCACGAACACGGACAGGCTGCTGCGCACCAGATGCATCTGCAGCACGCTGTCGAACCAGTGCGCCACAATGCTGGCGACCAAAACAATCAGCAGAATCAGCAGCCACACGCCGACATACGACAGGTGCCCGGGCAGACGCTGCAGCCACGGCCGCAGCATGCACAACGTCACCGCCACCACCATTCCCAGCCAGGTCACGAACAGCATGCCGACGCTGTAGGCAGACCAGTCGCGCGGGTCGTCGTGTGCGAGCCACATCACGGTCATCGTCAGCGCACCGACCACGAGCAGCGCGAACAGCGCCGGCAGCCGGCAGAAGTCCGGTAGCGGGCTGTGTTCGATGCGGCCACGCGGGCCGCGGCTGGGCGTCAGTTCGCGCATGCGGGCAAGTATGCCGCACGCGGGCACGGCTTACGCCAGTCGCTGGCCGAGCCAGTGACGCAGGTCGCCGATCTCTTCGGGGCAGACCGCGTGGGCCATCAGATAGGTATGCCAGTCCACCGTGTAACCCAGCGACTGCAGCAGGTCGCGTGAATCGATGCCGCGCTGCAGGATCACCACCGGATCGAGCGTGCCGTGGCCCCAAAAAATCGGCACGGTCGCGTTCGCCGCGCTGCGTTCGCCAGCGAGCGCCGTATGCAGCGGCAGGTAGGTCGACAGCGCGATGATGCCGGCCAGTTTTTCCGAATGACGCAGGCCGGCAGCCAGTGCGATCGCACCACCTTGCGAGAAGCCGGCCAGCACGATGTGCTCGCTCGGCACGCCACGGCTGCGCTCGCGGGCGATCAGGGTTTCCACCTCGCCGATCGAGGCGCGCATGCCGGCCTCGTCCTGCCGCGCATTGAGATCGAATGCGGCGATGTCGTACCACGCACGCATCGACAGCCCGTTGTTGATCGTCACCGGCCGCACCGGCGCATGCGGAAACACGAAGCGCAGCGGCGGCCATGCCGGATCGACCAGCGCCGGCACTATCGGCGCGAAGTCGTTGCCGTCAGCACCCAGACCGTGCAGCCAGATGATGCTGTAACGCGGGTTGGCGGCGGTTTCGTGTTCGAAGGCGGGGAGGGTCATGCGGTACTCGGTGAACTCAGGGGGCGCTGATGATAGTGGCGACAGCACTCGGTTGCAGCGGACTGTCCAGCGCAACCTCCTGCTCCGATGGCAGCGGGATGCCGGGTTGATCAGCCTCGGCGTTCGCCACCGCATCTTTCTTGCGTGCGGCTTCGCGCAGGATTTTGACTTGTTCCGGAGTGAGTATCTGACCGCTCATAGTGAAGTTAATCGGTATGCGCACTTGCGTCGCTACCGGCTGACCATCGACCTGTTCCGGAATGAAATGCCAGGTCCTGGCGATTTTCAGTGAGGCATCCTTGAATGACGCTGGCACTGGCCATTCTGCAAACTGGCTGTTCACCGTCATGTCGGCCAGGCGGCCGTCCGGTTGCACGGTAGCGTTAATGAAAACGAACGCAGTCTGGCGCCGGTGCACAGCCTCCCGGGGATATTGTTGTGGTTGCCTGACGGCCCGGTCGAATTTGGGGCCGTTGCCCGCGAAGCTGATGTGCAATTCGTATTGGCCGCCCGCGTTCGGCAACGCCTGCAACTTTGCGTAGATGAACGTGTGTGCAGGCACCGGTTGACCATTGCGTGTGGCCGATGTGAATTGCCATTGCTTCACCGCGGAAGTCAGCATCGCGGCGACCGATGCGGGTACGTCCTGCTCGACCTGGGTAGCGGTGACGTGCCCCGTGACATCCACGTCGGCGCCGATCCTGTAAGTCTGTTCACGCGGCTCGTCGGCCCGCGCCGTCAAGGAACCGGCCAACAGAAGCATGCCTGCACAAAGCATGACGTTTTTCATCGCAACACCCTCCCTAGTGAACGCCGGTGCCCCCGCGCCGCGCGAGCGAACATCATGCCGCAGTGGTGGCGCACTGGGTAGCCCGCGCGCCGTCACGGCATTTACGGCATGACGCTCAACCCCAACTCATGCGCGAAGAACGTCAGCCCGATCGCGGTGTCGCCGACGCGCTGACTGAATGGTGCGCCGATGCCGTGGCCGGCGTTCATGCGGGTCAGCAGTATGATCGGTTGCGTCGACGCGGTGGCGTTCTCCAGCGCGGCGGTGAATTTGCACGACTGCCACGACGCCACGCGCGGACCGTTTGCGCCGTTGGTCATCAGCACGGCTGATACGCGGTGCGCGGTTGCATGTTCTGCAGCGGCGAATATGCCAGGGTCGCCTTGAACTGCGCCGGGTCGCTGATGGTGCCGTATTCGCTGACGCTGTAGGGCCGTTCGCGAACGCGGTTTCGTAGCGAGCATGTCGTGGATGCCGACCTTCGCCATCACCGCACGGTAGTCGGCCGGGTTCTGCACGATCTGTGTGCCCATCAGCGGGCCGCCGTTGCTGCCGCCGAGAAGGCCGAGGTGCGCGCGGTTGGTTCAGTGCGTGTCGAACAAGGCCTGCGCGGCGGCCCTTGCGGTTCGGTGGGCGGCACGGGCGGTGCCGGCGGCGAACAACGTGGCAGCAACAGCGAAGGCGAGACGCATGGGGATGCTCCACAACGGATCGGATTCCGCAGGGTAGCGCGCCGGCGCAGCGACTGCAGCCGATCGTACGCGCAGGCGCGTGCCTGACTTCTGGCAGGGTGGGCCGCGCCGTGCCGCCGTGCTCGGTTATGCTGGTTTTTTTGCCTGGGGAATATCCATGCGTCGCCTACTGCCTGCCGCCCTCGTGGCCTTTACCGTGTTGCCGCTGGCGGCGGCCACCGTGCCTGCGTCGAGTCCGCTCGATCTGGAGACTGTCATGGCCAATCCGGACTGGATCGGGCAGGCGGTGGAGCAACCGTACTGGAGCGTGGACGGGCGCAGCCTGTACTACGCGCTGAAGCGCGATGGCAGCAAGGTGCGCGATCTGTACAAGCTCGATCCGATCAGTGGGCAGAGCATGAAGCTCGATCCGGCCGCGATGGCGCAGGCGGACGGCCCGGCCGTATTCGATCGCACGCACCGGCACGCGGCGTTCATCCTGCATGGCGACGTGTTCGTGGTCGACCTGGCCAGCGGTCGCCGCACGCAGGTCACGCGCACGCCGCAGGACGAATCTGCGCCGCAGTTTTCCGCCGACGGTCGTGCGCTGCAATTCCGCGACGGCAACGACTGGTACAGCTACGACCTCACCGCCGGGGTCACCGCGCCGGCCGCGGTGCTGAAGTTTGCCGACGATCCGCAGGCGAAGCAGCCCGACGAACTGGGCGCGCGACAATTGGAACTGTTCAAGACGCTGCGCCAGATCAAGGCCGACAAGCAGGCGCAGCGCGATCAGGACAAGACGCTGGCAGCCGCCGATCCGGGGCGCGCGCCGCAACCGTTCTGGCTCGGCAACAAGCTCACCCCGGTCGATACCGAGCTGTCGCCGGACGGCCGCTGGCTGCTGCTGGTCACCACCGCGAAGGACGCCGCGCCGGGCAAGGCGCCCGAGCTCACCCATTACGTCACCGACTCCGGCTATCCCGAGCAGGAAGAGGCACGCGTGTATGTCGGCCACAACGATCCGGCGCCGCAGTCACTGCTGCTGCTCGACCTGCAGAATCACCAGCAATACCCGCTGAAGACGGACACCCTGCCGGGTATCAAGGACGATCCGCTCAAGACGATCCGCGCGCAGACCGTCGACGCGCTGGAGAAAGCCGGCAAGCAGGACGAGGCGAAGGCACTCAAGGCGCCCGACGTGCGCGCGGTGCGCATCATAGCCAGCTCCGATGACGGCGGCGGTGGCGGCATCGTGTGGAGCGACGATGGCAGCCATCTCGCGATCCAGCTGCGCGCGATCGACAACAAGGACCGCTGGATCGCCAGCGTCGATTTCAGCCGTCACGCCCTGGTCAATCAGCATCGGCTCACCGACAACGCGTGGATCAACTGGAACTTCAACGATTTCGGCTGGCTCAAGGACAACAGCACGCTGTGGTACATGAGCGAGGAAACCGGCTACTCGCAGCTCTATACCAAGACGCTGGATGGCAAGGCGAAGGCACTGACCTCCGGCAAGTTTGAAGTCAGCCACCCGTTGCTCAGCGACGACGGCAAGTGGTTCTACGTGCGCAGCAACCAAGTGGCGCCGTACAGCTACGACGTCTACCGTTTGCCGGCCACCGGTGGCGCGTTGAGCCGCATCACCAACTATCAGGGCATGGACGACTTCAAGCTGTCACCCGACGGCAGCCAGCTCGCCGTGCTGCATTCCGCACCCTACGTGCTCGCGCAATTGGCCGTCCAGCCGTCCGCCGGCGGCACGCCGCGCGAGCTGACCAGCACGATGAAACCGGCGTTTACCGCGCGCGACTGGATTGCGCCGAAGATCGTCGAGGTGAAATCCAGCCACGGCGCCGGCAGCATCTACGCGAAGTACTACGGCCCGGCCAACGAGACCGGTGCATCGAAACCGGCGGTGATCTTCGTGCACGGTGCCGGCTACCTGCAGAACGTCACCCTGTCGTGGTCGAACTACTTCCGCGAGCAAATGTTCCACAACCTGCTGGTGCAGCAAGGCTACGTGGTGCTCGACATGGACTACCGCGCCTCGGAAGGCTACGGTCGCGCCTGGCGCACCGCGATCTACCGCCAGATGGGCCACCCGGAACTGGAAGACCTGCTCGACGGCAAGGCATGGCTGGTGCAGAACCACGGCGTCGATCCGAAGCGTGTCGGCATCTATGGTGGCAGCTACGGCGGCTTCATGACCGAGATGGCGCTGCTGCGCGCGCCGGGCGAATTCGCCGCCGGTGCCGCCTTGCGCCCGGTCAGCGACTGGACGTTGTACAACCACGAATACACCGCCAACATCCTCAACGATCCGCAGCTCGACCCGGAAGCGTTCAAGACCAGCTCGCCGATCGAGTACGCCGACCAGTTGCAGGACCCGCTGCTGATCGAACACGGCCTGATCGACGATAACGTGCTCGCCGAAGACTCGATCCGCCTGTACCAGCGCTTCATCGAACTGCACAAGAAGAACTTCTGGATGTCGCTGTATCCGATGGAGCGGCACGGCTTCGTGCATGCCGATTCGTGGCACGACGAATATCGGCGGATTGATGAGTTGTTCGAGACGTATGTGAAGCCGGTGAAGGACAATTCTGCGCATTGAAGCCAGATTTCGCTTTAGCATGCAGTTCGATTGGGGCGTGGTTTTTCTTGACCACACCGGTTTGTTGCGGCTTCATGCGTGAAGCCGCAACAAGCACTCATGACGACGGAACAGGGAAGAAGATATGGCGAAGTTCCTCAATACCAGCGCGACCAATTATTTCCTTGAGGAAATGATCAAGGAAGCAAAAGATCGACTGATCCTCATCAGCCCTTACCTCAAGCTCAACGACAGGATGAAGGAGCTGTTGTCGGACAAGAACCGCCTCAAGATCGACGTGCGGATTGTCTACGGGAAGAGTGAGCTTCATCCTGACGAAATAAGCTGGCTGAGGGAGCTTACCTATGTCAGGACGAGCTTCTGCAAGAACCTGCATGCCAAGTGCTACATGAATGAAGAGCTGTGCATCATTACCAGTCTCAATCTGTATGAGTTCAGTCAGGTAAACAACAACGAGATGGGCATCTTGCTGAGCCGCGCTGATGACGCGAGCCTTTACAAAGAAGCTTACGAAGAGGCCCAACGAATCATCCGCATTAGCGAAGAAGTCCGGATATCGCTTGAGCGGGTCGCTTCGGAATCCGAGGGAGTCCAAAGTCATGGCGGAGAGCCTGACGAGGCCAGCGGGAAACTCTCATCGTCCAAGCTTGCTGTGAAGCTTGGATACAAGACGAACGAGTTTCTAGACAAGGCCGTTGCCGCAGGTCACCTTGAGTTTCGCGATGGCAAACATCTTTTGACAGTTAAGGGCGAGAAAGCTGGTGGTGAGTACATCGCCAAGTCACGGTTCGGCCCTTATTTCAGATGGCCAGCGGGCTTCGTTCCGATTTGATCGCTGCGTCGCCTGAGGAGATATTGAGACAGCTCAAGGGCCAGCGTGCAGTCTCTGGGAGTGATCGCGACGCGGAAATCGTCCGGCAAGACGGCGCTGACTGGAATATCGAACCAAACCGAGGGAATTTATGAAAAAGTTGGGTTGCGTCGCGCTTGCGGCGTCGCTGCTGTTGGCTTGTACCGGTTGTACGGTGGTTTCTCCGGATGCGGGTCAGCAGGCGGTGCTGATCGACAAGCCGGTGATCTTTGGCCATGGCGGTGTGCGGGCGGAGCCAGTGCTCCCGGGCCTGACCTATACGTGGTTTTCCACGCATAAGATCTACGTCAACATGTTTCCGCAGCAGTACGACGGCAACTTCAACGATCTGATGTCGAGCGACGGCGTGCCGCTGGACTTCCACGCCATCATCCGCCTGCAGGTGGTTGACCCGGTGGCGCTGGTGAAGAACTTCGGCCAGGACTGGTACAAGAACAACGTGGAGCAGGAGTTCTTCAACCGGGTGCGTTCCGCGGTCAAGAAACACGGCATGAACGAGACGGCGATCCAGACCACCGCCATCGACGAGATCGACAGCGAGGTCAGTCGCGAGATGACCGAGTATCTCAACGAGAACAAGTTGCCGATCCGCCTGGTCAAGATCACCGTCGGCAAGGCCAATCCCCCGGACGCGGTGCGCAACCAGCGAGTGGAAACCGCGCAGCAGGAGCAGCGCGTGCTCACCGAGCACAAGCGCGATCTGGCCGAGCAGGCGCGCAAGGCGGCGGAACAGAGCCGCGCCGAGGCGGATAACGCCTATCGCGTGGCGATGAACCTCAACCCCGCGCAGTTCGTCGAGATGGAGCGCATCAAGATGCAATCCGCGGTATGCGCCGTGAAGGACGCGAAGTGCACCTTCATCATCGGCAGCCAGGTGGATCCGGTGGTAAATGTGAAGTGATGCCAGTCATGCCGCTATTGCACAGATACCACGTTGACCAGCAAGTCTGCGGCCTTGTAGAGCTGCTACTTTGTCGGCATCGGTTGTTTCACGTCTGGCACCGTTCGGACTGATAGCCAAGCGGGTCCACCGTGTCGCCACTGTTTCACCATTCATTCTGGCATCCCAATCCCGGATGCTGCTGAAGAGGAGGGTGCGATCATGCAAGGCAAATACGTGCAGGTCTCGGGTGTTGTTTTCGGCGTAGTGGCGGTCATCCAGGTATTGCGACTCTTCAATCAGTGGCCGGTACAGGTGGGGCCGTTTGCCGTACCGGTATGGTTTTCATGGATTGCCCTGCTGGTCGCGAGTGGTCTTTGCATCTGGGCGTTCAGGTCGGCACGCCGATAACATGACGGTCGGCAGGTTCTGCGGCAGAAGACTTGCCTAGTCAATCGCGGAGGGAAACGTGCACAAGCTGCGGTGGATTTTCGCGGTGTGCTGCCTGTTGCTGGCAGGCTGCGCCAAGCCCTTGCCGCCGGAAAAGACGACTTACGCGGGCAAGTGGCGATCGTCGAGCATGACTTTGCTAATCACCCAGGACGGCAACGTGATGTACAAGCGGATGAATGGCGGCATGAGCAAGTCCGTCAATGGCCCGTTGCAAGCGTTCGACGGCGACAATTTTGTCGTGGGCGTGGGTCCGGTCAAGACCACCTTCGTGGTGTCCACACCGCCGCATGAGGATCAGGGCAGGTGGGCGATGGTGGTCGACGGCGTCGAACTCACCAAGGCACCGCCGGACGACTGACTCACCGCACATCGGCAGCGTTGCGCTGCCGTGTGTGGGTACGGCGCCGCAACCTCCGAAGCAAACTCTGGAATCCTTGCCAGGTTACTTGACCACCAGCGTGCCAGTCATGGTGGGGTGGAACTTGCAGAAAAACACGAGTGTGCCGGCGGTGGCGGTGATGCGTCCGCTGGTGCCTGGTTTCAGGTCGACGTCGAAGTGGCCGTCGCGTGCGGTGGCGCTGTGTTCGAGGATGTCCTTGTTGGTCCATTCGATGATGTCGCCGGCGCGTACGTCGGTCGGCATCGGGCCGTACTGCATCTGGTCGATCACGATCACATGCACATGATGGGCCGGCGCTGTCGCCGGCGGTTTCGCCTTGCTGGCAGCACTGGCCGGCGCGAACCCGCCGGTCAGCGCTAGCAGGCCGGCGAGAAGTATCGTCGTGCGGAGCATGCGATGTTCCTTACTTCAGGCTCAGCGCGAGATGCTCGGCGTGTGCCTGGTGTGACTGGAACAGCTTCAAGCCGGTTTCCAGCAACGACTTCAGTTCCGCGTTCTGTGCCGACGGGATCAGCGTACCGCTGAGCGCGCCGTTGACGGTCTTGTGATACGCGATTTCGTTGGCGACGTAGGCCTTGTCGTAGGCGCTGCCGCTGAGCGCGGCGAGCTTCTTCTGTTCGTCGGCAGCACCGCTGGCGAGCGACTGGCTGGTCGGATTGTCCTGCGGGGTCACGCCCAGCTTCTTGACCAGAGCCAGCGCTTGGTCGTTGACCGCCGTGTGGTCGCGCTGCATCTCCTCGGCGAACGCGCGCACCGCCTTGTTGTGCGACTTCTGCAGCGCCTGCTTGGCCGCGGTGACGTCGATCACGCCGGCGGTATAGGCGATGTGCGCGATCTGCGCGTCGTTGATGGCCGGTGCCGGGCTGGCGACGGCCGGGGTCTTGGCCTGTACGTTGGCAACGGAAGCGATGCCGAAAGCGAGAGCGAGGGCGAGTAGCGGCTTGTTCATGGGTGTCTCCTGGGGTGGATGGAATGGAGTGGACGAACGGATGCGGCGAAATCGCGGTCGAACGGACCGGCGTTCCCGTCTGCGTGCATGGGATGCAGCAAGCCGCGCGCAGGTTCCGGCTTTCCGGGTGCCGCTGCCGGGAACCTCGCCGCTGGCCGCCGCATCGGATCGGTGTCGCCCACTACCGAATCCGCCACCATGCTCGAATCCGACCAGGTCATGTCTTCCGTTGTTGCCACGGCAGCTTCCGTCACCGTCGAAGCTGTGCGCCCGTCGCGTGCCGAGGCGGAAGCGGCGGTGCGCACGCTGATCTGCTGGGCCGGCGACGAGCCGTCACGCGAAGGTTTGTTGGCCACGCCGGCGCGGGTGGTGCGTGCCTACGAGGAATGGTTCTCCGGTTATCGGCAGGACCCGGCCAGCCTGCTCAGCCGCACCTTCGAGGAAGTAGGTGGCTACGACGACCTGGTGATTCTGCGCGATATCCCGCTGCAGTCGACCTGCGAACATCACATGGCGGCGATCCGCGGCGCCGTGCATATCGCCTATCTGCCCAATCGCCGTGTGGTGGGCATCTCGAAGTTGGCGCGACTGGTCGAGGCGCTGGGTCGGCGCCTGCAGATCCAGGAGCGGCTCACCGCCGAGATCGCCGATACCTTGGCGCATGTGCTGCAGCCGCACGGCGTGGCGGTAATCGTGCAGGCCAGCCACGAATGCCTGTCCTCGCGCGGTGTGCGCCTGCACGGGGTCTCGATGCTGACCCGGCGTCTGCTTGGTCAGTTCGCACAGGAGCCGCAGCGGCGGGAAATCCTGGCCTTGCTGGCGGGCTAAGCCGGGAACCTCAAGCGAGGCTGCTGCATCCGATCAGGTGTAAAAGGAGAGAGCCATGACATCACCCGTCAAGATTGCATCCGTCGACTACGCCGCGCTGGACGACAACGCGCTGGTGGCGCTGGTCCGCGGCGGCCGGCGCGAGGCGTTCCGGCACATCATGCAGCGCTGCAACCAGCGGCTGTTCCGCATCGCGCGCAGCGTGGTTGGCGAAGATTCGGAGGCGGAGGATGTACTGCAGGAATCGTATATGCGTGCCTACAACAAGCTGGATACGTTCCGTGGCGACTCGACCCTGCTGACCTGGCTCACCAGTATCGTGCTGAACGAGGCGCGCGGCCGGTTGCGCAAGCGCCACACCATGGTCGGGCTGGAACAGATCGACGCAGCGTCGGACGACACGCATCAGGTCATCCAGTTTCCTTCGAAATTCGGCAACGAGGATCCGGCCGTGTCCGCTGCCCGCGCACAGATTCGCCACTTGCTCGAACACGCCATCGACGAATTGCCCGAGGCGTTCCGCACCGTCTACATGATGCGCGAAGTCGAGGAGTGCTCGGTCGAGGAAACCGCCAGTCTGCTGGCGATCAAGCCGGAGACAGTGAAGACGCGGCTGCATCGCGCACGCCGGCTGCTGCGCGCGTCGTTGCAGGACACGCTGGCCACCACCATGAGCGAGGCGTTCCCGTTCATGGGGCGGCGTTGCGCGCGCGTCACCGAAGCGGTGATGGCACGGCTGGAAGCCGAATCGCCGTAAGCCCGCGTCGCGGAAGTCCGAACTCAGGCTGGTCGATGCAAGCCGGCGGCTTCGCGTGCCAGCAGCTCGATGGCGGACCAGTCGCCGCTGGCGAGTAGGTTTTTCGGAGTCAGCCATGAGCCACCCACGCAGATCACGTTGGGCAGGGCGAGGAAATCCGGTGCGCTGGCGAGGCTGATGCCGCCGGTGGGGCAGAAGCGCACCTGCGGCAGCGGGCTGGCCCAGGCGCCGAGCAGCTTGTAGCCGCCGGCTGGCACTGCCGGGAAGAATTTCAGATGCCGATAGCCGCGCTCCAGCATGGCCATTACTTCGCTGGCGGTGACGGCGCCGGGCAGCAACGGCAGCTCGCTGTCGTCGGCGGCGTCGAGCAGGTATGGCGAAACGCCGGGTGATACCGCGAAGCGCGCGCCGGCCTGTTGTGCGGCGTGCAGATCGCGTGCACTGAGCACGGTGCCGACGCCGATCATCGCGCCTTCCACTTCGGCGGCAATTGCGCGGATCGCTTCCAGCGCGGCGCTGGTGCGCAAGGTGACTTCGATCGCCGGCGTGCCACCGGCGACCAGCGCGCGCGCCATCGGTACCGCGTGTCGCGCGTCGTCGATCACCACCACCGGGATCACCGGCGCCAGCCGCATCGTGGTTTCGATCTGTTGCTGTTTGAGTTCGATGCTGCTGGTCACGTGAGGCTCCAGGTATTTTGGCCCCTCCCCCTGTATTCAGGGGGAGGTTGAGAGGGGGTTGCTTGGGCTGGCGAGGAGGATCAAGAGCGAACCCCTCCCCAACCCTCCCCTGCGAGCAGGGGAGGGAGCAAGGCTAGAGCACGCCTGCACCGAGATCGGCGGTGGCCGCGGCTTGCCGGAACAGGCCGAACAGTTCGCGGCCCATGCCGCTGTGCTGGGCGGACAGGTCGGCGGTGTGCGGCAGGCGCGCATCCAGTTCGTGTGCTTCCATCAGGACGTCCAGACGGCCATTTACGGCATCCAGCCTGATCATGTCGCCGTTACGGATCTTCGCGATATTGCCGCCGGCCACGGCTTCCGGCGTCACGTGGATCGCTGCCGGCACACGGCCAGAGGCGCCGGACATGCGCCCGTCGGTGAGCAGGGCGATACGGTGGCCACGATCCTGCAGCAGTGCCAGCGTGGGGGTCAGCTTGTGCAGCTCGGGCATGCCGTTCGCCTGCGGACCCTGGAAGCGCACTACCGCGACGAAGTCGCGATTGAGCTCGCCGCGCTTGAACGCGGCGGGGACCTCATCCTGGTCCTGGAACACGATCGCCGGCGCCTCGATCACCAAGCGGTCGTCCGGCACCGACGAGACCTTGATCACCGCGCGGCCGAGATTGCCCTGCAGCATGCGCAGGCCACCGTCGGCGCGGAACGGTTCGTCGGTGCCGCGCAGCACGCCGCGGTTGCCGCTCTGCTTGTCGACGGGCTTCCAGTGCAGCGCGCCGCTGTCGTCGAGATAGGGGACTTGCGCATAGCCGTCCATGCCGCTGCCGAAGATCGTGCTCACATCGCCATGCAGCAGGCCGGCGCGGAGCAGCTGGTCGATCAGGAACGCCATGCCGCCGGCCTCGTGGAACTGGTTCACGTCGGCGTAGCCGTTCGGATATACGCGGGCCAGCAGCGGGATCACGCCGGACAGTGCGTCGAAGTCGTCCCAGCGCAGCTGGATGCCGGCAGCATGCGCGATCGCTACCAGATGCAGCAGGTGATTGGTGGAGCCGCCGGTGGCGTGCAGGCCGATCACGCCGTTGATGATCGCGCGCTCGTCGATGATGTGGCCGATCGGTAGGAAATGCTCGCCCAGCGCACTGAGCGCGTTGACCCGGCGCACCACGTCGGCGGTGAGCGCATCGCGCAGCGGTGTGTCCGGCGCGGTGAAGCTGGCGCCAGGCAGGTGCAGGCCCATGATCTCCATCAGCATCTGGTTGGAGTTCGCGGTGCCGTAGAACGTGCAGGTGCCCGGGGCGTGATACGACGCGGCCTCGACTTCCAGCAATTCGGCCTTGCTCGCCTTGCCGTCGGCCCAGGCCTGGCGCACTTTCGATTTTTCTTCGTTGGGAATGCCGCTGGGCATGGGACCGCTGGGCACGAAGGCACCGGGCAGATGACCAAAGCTCAAGGCGCCGATCAGCAGGCCCGGCACGATCTTGTCGCAGATACCGAGGTACAGCGCGCCGTCGAACATGTCGTGCGACAACGAAACCGCGGTGGCCATCGCGATCAGGTCGCGCGAGAACAGCGACAGCTGCATACCGGGCTGGCCCTGGGTGACGCCGTCGCACATCGCCGGCACGCCGCCGGCAACCTGCGCGGTGAAGCCGGCGTCGCGAGCGATCTGGCGGATCAGCGCGGGGTACCGCTCATATGGCTGATGCGCCGACAGCATGTCGTTGTAGGCGGTGATGATGGCGATGTTGCCGCGGCGGCCGCTGCGCAGCGCCTCCTTGTCCGTGCTGCCGCAGGCGGCGAAGCCGTGTGCGAGGTTGCCGCAGGACAAATGTTCGCGTTGCGGGCCGCGACGATCGATCGAGTCGATCCGCTGGAGATAGGCTGCGCGCGTCTCGCGGCTGCGTTCGCGCAGGCGTTCGGTGACTTCGGCGACAACAGGATGCAGCGTGTTCATGGAAAACTCCGGGACAGCGGCCACGTCGCGTGACGCGGTGTGGATATCAGATGGACGACGGGCGATGCGAGATCACGGGCACCAGTACACCGCCACCGGCACGCGCTGCTGGGTCAGCACCGCACGCACCGGATAGTTCTGCGCGACATCGAGGCCGAGCCGCACGTCAGCGAGCAGGTCACGCTTCTTTTCGCCGGAGACCAGCAGATACAGCGCGCGGGTTTCCAGCAGGGTGGGCAAGCTGAGCGTGATACGCGGCTCGCCGGCGCCAGGCGCGCGCATCGACAGCACGCGGGCATGACCATCCAGATCCAGTGCCTCGGCCAGATGATCGCCGCCGGGAAAGAACGAGGCGGTGTGGCCGTCGTCGCCCATGCCCAGAATCACCGCGTCGAATGGCAGCGGCAGCGCGTCGATGCGAGTGTTGGCGATGGCCAGTCCGTCTTCCGGTGTCGGCGCGCCGGTGTACAACGGCACGAACTGCGCGGCGCTGGCGGCGTGTTGCAGCAATAACGATTTCACCAGCTTCGCATTGGAACGCTCGTCGTTGTCCGGCACCCAGCGTTCGTCGACCAGGGTGATCTGCACGTTCGCCCAGTCGAGTGCCTCGCGTGCGAGGCAGGCGAAAAATTCCTTCGGCGTGCTGCCGCCGGAAACCGCGAGCACGGCACGACCGCGTTCGATCAGCGCCGCGCGCAGGCGGGCGGCAACCCGTTCGGCCAGTGCCACGGCTTGCGCGTGGCCATCGGTGAAGCTGTGCGTGGTGACGTTGAGGTGGGTGGTCATGGCTGATGATGGCGCGCCGCGTGCTCAGTGGATGCCGCTGCGCGTCTCGTGGGGAAGGGAGGCAAAGTCTGCCGAATGCGTCGGCATGACGGAGTGAAACGCGCGGGTGAACACCGGGTTATTCACTGTCTTCATTCCAGGTGCGGCCATCGCGCTCGATCAGCGCCACCGCCGCGCTCGGACCCCAGCTGCCGGCGGCGTACGGCCGCGGCGCTTCGCCGCCGGCAGTCCACGCGGCGAGGATCGGACCGGCCCAGCGCCATGCCGCTTCCACTTCATCGCGGCGCATGAACAGGGTGGGATTGCCGCGCACCACGTCCAGCAGCAGACGCTCGTACGCATCCGGCTGCTGCACGCCGAAGGCCTCGGCGAAGCTCATGTCCAGTGGTACGTGACGCAGGCGCAGGCCACCGGGGCCGGGATGCTTGATGGTCAGCCACAGCTTCACGCCTTCATCCGGCTGCAGTCGCAGCACCAGCCGGTTCTGCTTCAGCGTGCCGGCATCGGCATGGAAGATCGAGTGCGGCACCGGCTTGAAGGTGACCACGATCTCCGACACCCGGCTCGGCAGCCGCTTGCCGGTGCGCAGGTAGAACGGCACGCCGGCCCAGCGCCAGTTGGCGATTTCCGCTTTCAATGCGACAAAGGTTTCGGTATTGGATTTGGTGTTGCCCAGCTCGTCCGGATAGCCGGGCACGCTGGCGCCTTCGGCCACGCCGACGCGGTACTGGCCGCGCACGGTGAGCTGGCTGGCGTTGCTGTCGTCGATCGGCTTGAGCGAGTGCAGCACCTTCAGCTTCTCGTCGCGCACCGCATCCGGCGCCAGCGACGACGGCGGCTCCATCGCCACCATGCACAGCAGCTGCAGCATGTGGTTCTGCACCATGTCGCGTAGCGCGCCGGCACGGTCGTAGTAGGCGCCGCGATGGCCGACGCCGAGCGTTTCGCCGACGGTGATCTGCACGTGGTCGATGTGCCCGGCGTTCCACAGCGGCTCGAACAGCGCATTGCCGAAGCGCAGCACCAAGAGGTTCTGCACCGTCTCCTTGCCGAGGTAGTGGTCGATGCGGAAGGTCTGCGATTCGCTGAAGACCTTGCCGACCGCATCGTTGATCTGGTTTGCGCTGTCGAGGTCGCGGCCGATCGGCTTTTCCAGCACGACGCGCGACTTGCCCTGGTTGAGTCCGTAATGACCGAGTCGCGCACAGATGTCGACGAACAGCTCGGGCGAGGTCGACAGATAGAACACGCGGATGTGGTCCGGCTGCGCGCCGATGAAACCGGCGAAATCGTCCCAGCCGTCGTCCTTGCGTGCGTCCAGCGGGCGATAGAACACCTGCTGCAGGAACACATCGAGCTTTGCCGCGTCGCAGATGCTGACGAGTGCCTCGCGCAGCAGCGCGCGGTAACCGGCATCGTCCAGCGCCTCGCGGGCGATGCCGATGATCCGGCTGCTGGCCGGGATCTGGCCGTCGAGGAAGCGATGGAACAGGGCCGGCAGCAGTTTGCGCACGGCGAGATCGCCGGTGCCGCCGAAGATCACCAGGTCGAACGGTTCGACCAATTGGGAGGAAGCAGTCACGCAATCACCTCGACTCGATGCCGGATGGCGGGCAGAGGCCTGTCGGCGCGTCTTGCCCGGGGTGTGAATGATCGTACCAGTGAAATACCAGATCAGCTACCGCTATGCATACGAATTCATAAGAACGGGCTGCAACAACAAATGACTCCGTGATGTACCTGTTTGCGAAGGCAGGCTTGCGGTTAGTGGTTTGCTATTGGTATCTTTGCTGGTATGGAAACTGCCCTGGCCAACGAATACCGCCGGATCTGTCACGACCCGGCCACGCATCAGCCGCTGGCATACCTGCGGCTGCGCCGGGCGATCCGCAACGTGGTCGAGCATCGCGACATCGAACCGGGTCAGGCGCTCCCGAGCGAGCGCGACCTGTCGCAGGCGCTGAAGCTGTCGCGGGTGACCGTGCGCAAGGCGATCGCCGGCCTGGTCGAGGAAGGTCTGCTGACCCAGCGCCATGGCGCCGGCACCTTCATCGCCGAACGCATCGTCAAGCCGATGTCGCGGCTGACCAGCTTCACCGAGGACCTGCGCGAACGCGGCCTGTCGCCACGTTCGGAATTCTTCGAGCGCGGCATCGGCGAAGTGACGCCGGAGGAGTCGATGGCGTTGAACCTGTCGCCCGGCTCGCTGGTGGTGCGGTTGAACCGTGTGCGTTACGGCCAGGATGAACCGCTGGCGATCGAACGCAGCGTGGTGCCGGCCAGCGTGCTGCCCGATCCGCTGCTGGTGCACGACTCGTTGTACGAGGCATTGGAAAAGCTCAACTGCCGCCCGCGCCGCGCCTTGCAGCGGCTGCGCGCGGTGTCTCTGAATGCGCAACAGGCGCGGCTGCTGCATGTGGCGGTGGGTAGCGCCGGTCTGAGCATCGAGCGGCGCAGTTTTCTGGACGACGGCCGCGTGGTCGAGTTCACCTGTTCCTGGTATCGCGGCGACATCTACGACTTCGTCGCCGAACTGCAAACCGACTGAGGCCGTCTATCTATGGATGCCCGCGACACCCTGATGTACCGCGAAGCGCACGAAGCGGCCGAGGTGGTCGCGCGCCAGTTCGCCGCCAACGACAGCGTGGTGACGGCGCTGGCGCAATCGCTGCGCGTAAAGCCGCCGCGTTTCATCGTGACCTGCGCACGCGGCAGTTCCGATCATGCCGCCGCGTATGCGAAGTACGTGTTCGAGACCCAGCTGGGCATCGTCACCGCCTCGGTATCGCCATCGGTCACCTCGGTCTACGCAGCCCCGCAGCAATGGGAGGGCGCGCTGTTCATCGCGATCTCGCAGTCCGGCAAGAGCCCGGATCTGGTACGCAACGCGCAGGCCGCAAAGATTGCCGGCGCGCACGTGGTGGCGATGGTGAATGTCGAGGATTCGCCGCTGGCGGCGATTGCCGACACGGTGATCCCGCTGCATGCCGGCCCCGAACGCAGCGTGGCGGCGACCAAGAGTTATATCGCCGCGCTGGCGGCCGTCCTGCACCTGTGCGCGCGCTGGCACGGCGATCGTGCGCTGGTGGATTCGCTGCATGCGCTCCCGGATGCATTGCGCGCCGGTTGGGACGCGGACTGGTCGGCGTTGAGCGATGGCCTGGTCGATGCGCACAACCTGTTCGTGGTCGGCCGCGGCTTCGGCTTTGGTATCGCGCTGGAAGCGGCGCTGAAGTTCAAGGAAACCTGTGGCCTGCATGCCGAAGCGTTCAGTGCGGCCGAAGTGAAGCACGGACCGATGGCGCTGGTCGGTCCGGATTTTCCGGTGCTGTGTTTCGCCCAGGACGACGACACTTTGGCCAGCACGCTGGCGATTGCCGACGAGTTCCGCAAGCGCGGCGCGCAGGTTTTCGTGGCCGCGCCCGGCATGCAGGGCGCGGGCATGCTTCCGGTGCTGGCCGGGTTGCCGGCGCTGTGCACGCCGCTGCTGATCATCCAGAGCTTCTATCGCGCGGCGAGCGAGCTGGCGCTGCGTCGCGGCTTCAATCCCGACGTGCCGCCGCATCTCAACAAGGTGACCGAAACGGTCTGAGCAACGCCATGATTCTCGCCCTTATCAACGGCCGTGTACTGACCCCTGACGGCTGGCGCAACGACCTCGCGGTGCTGCTCGATGGCGAGCGCATCGTCGACTTGCTGCCACCGTCCGATCCGCGCGTGCGCAATGCGAAACAGCGCGATCTGCGCGGCGCGATGCTGCTGCCGGGCTTCATCGATACGCAGGTGAATGGCGGTGGCGGCGTGCTGTTCAACGACGCGCCAACGGTGGAGACGATCCGCCGCATCGGTGCGGCGCACCGGCGCTACGGCACTACCGGCTTCCTGCCGACCCTGGTCAGCGACAGCGTGGACGTCATGCGCGCCGCACTTGCCGCGGTGGAGCAGGCGCTGGCCGAAGGCGTGCCGGGCGTGCTCGGCATCCATCTGGAAGGGCCATACCTGGCACCGGCACGCAAGGGTGTGCACGATCCGAAATTTTTCCACGCGCCCGGCAGCGAGGAACTGGCGCTGCTGTGCGCGCCGCATCGCGGCGTGCGCCTGCTCACGCTGGCGCCCGACCAGGTGCCGCTGGCCAGCATCGGTGCACTGGCCGCCGCCGGCGTGATCGTCTGCGCCGGCCACACCGCCGCCGACTACGCGACCACGCACGCTGCACTGGCCGCCGGTCTGCGCGGCTTCACCCACCTGTTCAACGCGATGACGCCGTTCGGCAGCCGCGAACCGGGCGTAGTCGGTGCGGCGCTGGAGGATGCGAACAGCTGGTGCGGACTGATCGTCGACGGCCATCACGTGCATCCGGCCAGCCTGCGTGTGGCGATCGCCGCGAAAGCACGCGGCAAGATGCTGCTGGTCACCGACGCGATGCCGCCGGTCGGTGCGGATCATCCCGATTTCGTACTCAACGGCGAAATCATCACCGCGAAGGACGGCATCTGCCAGACCGCGCAAGGCGTGCTGGCCGGCTCCGCGCTGGACATGGCCGGCGCGGTGCGCAATGCCGTGCAACTGCTCGGCCTGCCGCTGGACGAGGCGGTGCGCATGGCCAGCACCTATCCGGCCGATTTTCTCGGCCTCGGCGCCAGCCACGGCCGCATCGCCGCCGGCTATCTGGCCGATCTGGTGGTGCTGGACGACGAGTACCGCGTGCAGCAGAGCTGGATAGGCGGCGTGGCCAGCTGAGACTGCGTTTGCTGAAATGGCCGTCCAAAGCTAGACTTGAGCGGTTCAGGTGTCCCTACGGCTTCGCGCCCGAGGGATGAAACGGGAAGCCGGTGCGTGGTGCGCAATCGCACTGCAAGGCCGGCGCTGCCCCCGCAACGGTAAGCGAGATCCACGAACGGCGAATGCCACTGTGCTTGAGCACGGGAAGGCGTCGTTCGGGGCATGCGGAGTACCGCGTGCCACTCGTGAGCCCGGAGACCGGCCCGAACGATTCCTGGTGGCTCGCGGTGGGCGAGGCCGAACCACGTGTTGGGCGATCCCGCCTGCCCGTCGTTCCGTCCTTCCCTCTGCCTGCTGCCAGCTCATTGAACGATGCGCCGTGCGCGGGTGCGCGGCCGAGGAACGAACATGAAGAAGTCTTTGCTGGCAGCGGCGCTGCTCAGTTGCACCATGGCCGCGCAAGCCGCCGATCAGGGCGATGCCAACACGCTGAGTCCGGTGATCGTCACCGCCACGCGCACCGCAATCACTGCCGATGAGGCGCTGTCGTCGGTCACCGTAATTACCCGTGCCGATATCGAGCGGCTGCAGCCGCTGTCGGTGCAGGATCTGCTGACCGGCTTGCCTGGGGTGAGTTTCGCCAACTCTGGCGGCATCGGGCAGCAGACCTCGCTGTTCCTGCGCGGCACCAACTCGTCGCACACGCTGGTGCTGATCGACGGCGTGCGGATCGGCTCGGTCGGCAACGGCCTGCCCGCATTCGAGCAACTGCCGGTGGAGCAGATTGATCGTATCGAGATCGTGCGCGGCCCGCGTTCGAGTCTTTACGGTGCCGACGCGATCGGTGGAGTGATCCAGATCTTCACCCGGCATGGCTCACGCGATGGTGGTCTGATGCCATCCTTCAGCGTGACCACCGGCAGCGACCACCTGTTGCGCGGACAAGCCGGCCTGTCCGGCGGCAGCGATCACGCCTGGTACAACCTCAGCGTCGGCGCGCAGCACACCCGCGGCATCAACGCCTGCCGCATCGGTGCGGCCGAAGCTTTTGCCGGCTGCTTTACCGACGAACCCGACCAGGACGCCTACAGCAACAAGAATCTCAGCGCGAACGGCGGCTACCGCTGGGACAACGGCGCGGAGCTGAGCGGCAGCTGGCTGCGCAGTCTCGGCGAGATCCACTTCGACGGCAGCTACCAGAACCGCAGCCGCACCGTGCAACAGGTGGCCGGCAGCAGTTTCAGCTTCAACCCGCTGGAAGCGTGGAAGACCACGTTGAGCGTGGGTCAGAACCTCGATCGCTACGACAATTACGAGAATGAGAATTTCGTCGGCTACATCTATTCACGGCGCAACCAGGCGTCGTGGCAGAACGACCTCAGCGTGGCTGACAACCAGTTGCTGACACTGGGTGTCGACTGGCAGGGTGAGCACATCGACAGCGACACCGGTTACCTCGCCAGCCGCCGCAATGACACCGGCACCTACGTGCAGTACCAAGCCACGTTTGGCCGCAACGAGGTGCAGCTGTCGGCGCGGCGCGACCACAACAGCCAGTTCGGCGACCACAACACCGGCGCCGCGGCATGGGGCTACCACTTTGATGACGGGTTGAAGCTCTCGGCCAGTTACGGCAGTGCGTTCCATGCACCGACCTTCAACGACCTGTATTACCCGTACGGCAGCGGCAACCCGAATTTGAAGCCGGAGAAATCGCGCAGCGCCGAGCTGGGCCTGAGCCAGCAGCTGACCGCGTGGAACTGGGCGGTGAACACCTACCAGACCCGCATCGACCAGCTGATCGCGCTGGACAGCAACTACTTCCCGATGAACGTCAGCAAGGCGCGCATCCGCGGCGTGGAAGGCCAGCTCGGTGTGAATCTCGACGGCTGGCAGTTGCAGGGTTACCTGACCTGGCTGCAGCCGCTGAACCAGGACGGTGGCCCGAACGACGGCAACGTGCTGCCGCGCCGGCCCGAGCACACGGCGCGGGTGGATCTGGATCGCCGCTTCGGCGAGTTCGGCGTCGGCGCCACGGTCTACGCGGCCGGTCGCAGCTACGACGATGTGGCCAACCGGCACCCGCTGGCTGGCTATTCGACCACCGACCTGCGCGCCAGTTACCACTTCGCGCCGGACTGGCAGGTCGAAACGCGGCTGGCGAACGTGTTCGGCCGTCACTACGAGACTGTGTACTACTTCAACCAGCCCGGCCGCAGCGTGTTCCTGACCTTGCGTTACAGCCCCACCACGCACTGAATTTGCCTACGCACCGCCGGCAGGGAAGCTGGCGTCTGGTGCGTGGGGATAGTTACCCAGGTTTTCCGATACGAGGTGGACTCCAGACGCATACCTCGAGTCGCGGCGGCTGGCATAAAGTCGACATGACTTGGGGCTGTGTTCCTGCCAAATCCACGCTGCGACCCCGCACGCCGGGGCCATTGCGGCTGTCTGCCGCGGAAGCTCTCCCGCTATGCTTGCGCGTCAGGGAGATCACTTGAATATTTTCGCGCCACTGATCCGTCGCCCCGCCGGCACCTCGCTGCTTGCCATCGGCCTGATGCTGGCCGGACTGTGGGCGTACCTGCTGCTCGGGGTGGCTGCGCTGCCCACGCTGGAATTTCCCGGCGTGTTCGTGGCCGCACAGGTACCTGGTGCGAGTGCGCAGACCATGGCCAGCACGGTGATGGCACCGCTGGAGCGTCACCTCGGCCGTATCCCCGGCGTGCGCCAGATGATGGGCACGGCCAACGAGGGCAATGCGCAGGTCATGGTGATGTTCAATTTCGGCGTCAACACCGACGCGGCGGCGCGAGAGGTGCAGGCGGCGATCAACGCCGCAGCGCCCGACCTGCCGCCGGGGATGCCGAATCCGCCGCAGTACTTCAAATTCGACACCTCGCAGATTCCGGTGCTGTTGGTGGCGCTCACCTCGACCAGCCTGCCGCCGGACCGGCTGTATGACCTCACCGATACCTTGCTGAGTCCGGCGGTGGCGCAGATCCCCGGGGTGGCACGGGTGCAGATCTTCGGTGGCGCACCGCACGCGGTGCGGATCGAGCTGGATACCGTGGCGCTGGCGGCCAAGGGCATTACCGCGAATGACGTCAGCAATGCCTTGCGTGCGGCCAACGTCACCTCGCCGCAGGGCACACTGAGCAACGGCCACACGCAGATGACGGTGACCGCCAGCGACAGCCTGTACGAGCCGGCCGAGTTCGGCCGGCTGCTGATCGCGATGAAGAACGGCACGCCGGTACGGCTGTCCGATGTGGCCACGGTCAGCAGCGGGCCGGAGGATCAATACCAGGCGGCCTGGTTCAATGGTCAGCACTCGGTGACCATGCAGATCAGCAAGCGGCCGGAAGCGAACGCGGTCGCCACTGCCAACGCGATCCGCGCGAAGCTGCCGGCGTTCCACGGCCTGTTGCCGGCAGACGTGCAGATCACCCCGATCTTCGACCTGACCCAGACCACCCAGTCAGCCCTGCACGAGGTGGAGGTCGCGCTGCTGCTCAGCATCGTGATGGTCGCGATCGTGATGCTGGTGTTCCTGCGCCGGTTGCGGCCGACTCTGATCGCGATGCTCAGCGTGCCGCTGTCGCTGGCCGGCGCCTTCGTGGTGATGTGGACGCTCGGCTTCTCGCTCAACACCTTGTCGCTGATCGCGCTGGTGCTGTGCATCGGTTTCGTGGTCGACGACGCGATCGTGGTGATCGAGAACATCGTGCGGCACATGGAACAGGGCACGCCGCCGCTGGAAGCGGCGCTGACCGGTGTCAGCGAGATCGGCTTCACAGTGATCTCGATCACGCTGTCGCTGGTCGCGGTATTCGCGCCGATGCTGTTCGGCAACAACATGTTCACCATGTTGATGCGCGAGTTCTCGATCACCTTGACCGCGGCGGTGGTGATCTCCGCGGTAGTGTCGCTGACCCTGACCCCGGCACTGTGCGGGCGTTACCTCAAGCTGGAACACAGCGAAGAACAGCGCAAGCCGAACCGGTTGCAGCGAGCGCTGGTGCGTTTCGACCGCGGCCTGCATGGCACTTACGAGCGCGCGCTGGACTGGGCCATGCACCATCGCCGCATCATGCGCTGGCAACCGGCGATCCTGCTGGTAATGACCGCGCTGCTGGCGGTCGCGGTGGCGCTGACCGCCGGCGGCGGCATCATGCCGGACGAGGACATCGGCATGCTGCAGGCAAATATCACGGCCGACGCGAACATCTCGCCGACCCTGTTGGCAGAACGGGTGCAGCAGGTCGCCGCGGTGATGCAGGCCGACCCGGCGGTGCAGGATGTCACCGCGGTGCTGGGCGGCAACGGTGGTGCAGTCGGCAACCAGGCGCAGATGTTTGTCGACCTCAAGCCGTATGGCAGTGCGCCGGGCGATCGCCACAAGACCGTCAAGCAGGTGATCGAGCGGCTCGACCAGCAATACAAACCGCTGGCCGATCTCGATGTGTCGCTGACGCCGGTGCAGTTCTTCGGCAACGGCGGTGGCGGTGGTGGCAGCGGGCAGGGCCAGTACCAGTTCCAGCTCACCAGCACCTCCGGTGCCGGCCTGCAGGGACCGACCCTCAAGCTGGCGCAACGTATGCGTGGCATGAAGGAGTTCCGCGATGTCAGCACCAGCTTCGACAGCATCGGCAAGCAGCAGCTGCTGACGGTGGATCGCGAGGCGGCCGCGCACCTGCACGTCAGCATGGCACTGGTCGATACCGCGCTGAGCGACGCCTTCGGCCAGCAGCCGGTGTCCACCATCTATTCGGACATCAACCAGTACCGTGTCGTGCTGACCTCGTCCGGGGCGAAGTCGCTGAGTCCGGCCGCGCTGCTGAACACTTACGTGCGCAACAGTCTGGGCACGATGATTCCGCTGTCCGCGGTGGCGCATATCGCGCCGAACATCGCGCCAGTCAGCATCAGCCATTTCGACCAGCTCGAGTCGGCCTCGGTCAGCTACAACCTGGCCAAGGGCGTGACCCAGTTGCAAGGCATCAAGCTGGTCGATCAGGTGATTGACGCCGCGCAACTGCCGCAAGGCGTGCAGAAAAAATATGCGGGCAACAACCAGCAGCTGATGGAGGCGTTGACCGGCGCGGTGCTGATGCTGATCGCGGTGATCCTGGTCATGTACATCGTGCTGGGCATTCTCTACGAGAGCCTGATCCACCCGCTGACCATCCTCTCCACCTTGCCTGCTGCCGGCATGGGCGCGTATCTGGCGATGCTGGTCACGCATACCCAGCTCACCCTGATGTCGATCATCGCGATCCTGATGCTGATCGGCATCGTCAAGAAGAACGCGATCCTGATGGTCGACTTCGCGCTGGTTGCGCAGCGCGAGCGCGGCATGTCCGCACCCACGGCGATCCGCGAGGCCGCGCTGGTGCGCTTCCGCCCGATCACCATGACCACCCTGGTCGCGATGGGCGCGGCGCTGCCGCTGGCGGTCGGCTTCGGGGTCGGGTCGGAAATGCGTCAGCCGCTCGGCATCGCGATCTTCGGCGGCCTGCTGGTATCCCAAATGCTGACCCTGCTGAGCACACCGGCGATCTATCTGTGGCAATACGATCGTCAGCAGCGCAAGGCCGCCCGGCGGCAGTTGCGCGCCGAGATCAGGCGCCAGCAGGCGTTGCAGCAGCAGATGCCCGCGCTGCCGAAATAACTTCGCTGGCGGGACGGGCATGCCACCCCTGTCTTCCGACACGGTGTGGACTTCAGGCACATACGCCGGAGCGCGGCGACTGGCATAAAGCCGGCATGAACGGAACTCTCGCCTTGTCCCTGCCGATTTCGCGCGCGTCGAACGTACGCGCGCCGCGCATGCCGTGTCTGCGGTCATACTTGTCGGCCACGGAATCGCCATGAATATTTTCGCACCCCTGATCCGCCGCCCGGCGGGTACCTCGCTGCTCGCCCTGGGCCTGACCCTGGCCGGCATCTGCGCCTACTTGCTGCTTGGTGTGGCCGCGTTGCCGTCGCTGGATTTCCCGGGTGTCTACGTGGTGGCCAACCAGCCGGGCGCCAGTGCGCAGACCATGGCCAATACCGTATTGGCGCCGCTGGAGCGCCACCTGGGGCAGATTCCCGGCATCGACGAGATGTACGGCAATGCCACCGAAGGCGCCGCCTCGGTAAGCGTGCGTTTCAACTTTTCGCGCACCGCGGACAGCGCGGCGCGCGACGTGCAGGCGGCGATCAATGCCGCCGCGGTCGACCTGCCGTCGGGGATGCCGTCGCCGCCGCAGTTCTTCAAGTTCGACACCTCTCAGATCCCGATCGTGTTTCTCACGATGACCTCGAACGGGCTGCCGCAGGACAAGCTGTACGACCTCGCCGATACCCTGCTCAAGCCGGCGCTGGCGCAGATCAACGGCGTGGCCCAGGTGCAGGTGTTCGGCGGCACCCCGCATGCGGTACGCATCGAGCTGGACAACAACGCGCTGGCGGCAAAGGGGCTCACCGCGAACGATGTGGCCAATGCGTTGCGCGCGGCCAACGTCACCTCGCCGCAAGGCACCCTGAGCGACGGCCGCACGCAGATGACGGTGACCGCCAGTGACGGCCTGCAACAGCCGGCCGAATTCGCCCGTGTGCTGATCTCGGTGAAGAACGGCACGCCAGTGCGCCTGTCCGATGTGGCCAGGGTCTACAGCGGCGAGCAGGACGAATACCAGGCGGCATGGTTCAACAATCAGCACACCGTCGGCCTGCAGATCACCAAGCGGCCGGAAGCCAATGCGGTGGCCACGGTCGAGGAGATTCGCGCCAGGCTGCCGCAGCTGCGCGCGTCGCTACCCTCCAACATCACCATCACGCCGGTGTTCGACCTCACCCAGACCACCAAGTCGGCGCTGCACGAAGTGAAAGTGGCGCTGCTGATCTCGATCGCGATGGTGGTACTGGTGATGCTGGTATTCCTGCGCCGGCTGCGGCCGACGTTGATTGCCACGCTGAGCGTGCCGCTGTCGCTGGCCGGCGCGTTCGTGGTGATGTGGACCCTCGGCTACACGCTCAACACCTTGTCGCTGGTCGCGCTGGTGCTGTGCATCGGCTTCGTGGTGGACGATGCGATCGTGGTGATCGAGAACATCGTGCGCCACATGGAACAGGGCATGTCGCCGATGCAGGCGTCGCTGACCGGCGTCGGCGAGATCGGCTTCACGGTAATCTCGATCACCCTGTCGCTGGTGGCCGTATTCGCGCCGCTGCTGTTCGGCAACAACGTGCTGATCATGCTGCTACGCGAGTTCTCGGTGACGCTGACCGCGGCGGTGGTGATCTCCGCGCTGGTCTCGCTGACGCTGACACCGGCGCTGTGCGCCCATTTTCTCAAGCACGAACCGGTTGAGCGGAAGCCGCCGGGCCGGATCGAACGTGCGGTGGAGCGCTTCGACCGCGGCATGCTGCGCCGTTACGAGCGCGCACTGGACTGGGCGATGCGTCACCGGCGGATCATGCGCTGGCAGCCGTTGATTCTGCTGTTCCTCACCTTCGCACTCGGCTTTGCGGTGGTAAAGACCGCTGGCGGTACCTTCATGCCGGACGAGGACACCGGGCAGCTTCAGGTCGACGTCAGTGCCGATGCGAATATCTCGCCGGCACAGTTGACCGAACGCACGCAGGCGGTCATGAAGATCATGCAGGCCGATCCTGCCGTGCTCGACCAGCTGGTCATGCTCGGCGGCAACGATGCTGGCGGTGCGGTAGGCAACAGCGCGCAGATGTTCGTCGACCTGAAGCCGCGTGGCAGCGGTCCGGGCGAGCGGCCGGAGAATATCAAGAAGGTCATCGAGCGGCTGTCCAAACAATACGACACGCTGCCCGACGTGAAAGTGTCGGTCAGCGCCTCGCAGTTCCTCGGCGGTGGTGGCAGCGGCGACAAGGGTGGCCAGTACGAATTCCAGCTGGTCAACAGCAATGGCGGCGACCTGCAACCGGCAGCGCTGAAGATGGTGCGCCAGATGCGCACCATCAAGGAATTCCGCGACGTCAGCAGCAATTTCGACCAGGTCGGCAAGCAACAGTTGCTGAAAGTGGACCGCGAATCGGCCAGTCGCCTGCAGGTCAGCATGGGTGACGTGGACACGGCGCTGTACAACTCGTTCGGCCAGCGCCAGGTCTCGACGATCTATTCCGACATCAACCAGTACTTCGTGGTGCTCACCAGCGGCACGGCGGACAGCATCAGCCCGCAAGGTCTGCTCAACCTGCGCGTGCGCAACAACCTGGGGCAGATGATTCCGCTGTCCGCGCTGGCGCACATCGAACCCAACAACACGCCGTTGCGCATCCGCCATCACAACCAGATGCAAGTGGCGACGATCACCTACAACCTCGACAAGGACGTGACGCAGGATCGCGGCATCAAGCTGGTCGATCAGGCGGCCTTCGCAGCCGGGCTGCCGGCAGGTATCCGGGTCGATTACACCGGCCAGAACCAGCGCCTGCAGCAGGCCCAGTCCAATGGCATGGTGCTGCTGATAGGCTCGATCATCGCGATGTACATCGTGCTCGGCATCCTCTATGAGAGTCTCGGCCATCCGCTGACGATTCTTTCCACCCTGCCGGCTGCCGGCGCCGGTGCCTTCCTCGCCATGTTGGTGACACAGACGCAGCTTTCGCTGATGGCGATCATCGCGATCCTGATGCTCATAGGCATCGTCAAGAAAAACGCGATCCTGATGGTCGACTTCGCACTCGTCGCCGAGCGTGAGCGCGGTTTGCCCGCGCCCGAAGCGATCCGTGAAGCCGCGCTGGTGCGCTTCCGCCCGATCACCATGACTACCCTGGTCGCGATGGGTGCGGCGCTGCCGCTGGCGATCGGCTTCGGCATCGGCTCGGAAATGCGCCAGCCACTCGGCATCGCCATCGTCGGTGGCTTGCTGGTGTCGCAGTTGCTGACTTTGCTGAGTACGCCGGCGATCTATCTGTGGAATTACGACCGCAAGATCCGCAAGGCCGCACGCAAGGAACGCCGGGCGGAGAAGAAGCGGCTCAAGGCGCTGGGTCGAGCTGAGCCGGCGTGAGTTAATTACCTCGATCCCTTGAATTGACACGCTGCGAGTCGACCCAAGGTCTTCTCGACCACAGTGGAATTCTTGTGGCCAGTCACGGCCATCTGGTCAGGGATGAGAGATCTGCCTTGATCTTTGTCGCGGCGGCACTTTCGGGTCGGCGACCCCGCCGACCCCAGTAGTGCTGCAAGAAATTCGGGACGACAAGCTGACTGTCCACGTTGCAATCGTCTCGGCCACTGATGCGCTTGCCGGGCTTCGGGCTAACGATCGAGACGTTCAGCAGATCGTTGTTGGTATATATCGCGTACCCATCGTTTGGCAGCAGCTTGGGCTCGATGACGACCATCGTGAAATCGGTGATGGGGGGCTCTTTGTTCGCCTTGATCTGGTCGGTCATCAACTTGAACATCGCCGGGAGTTCCGTCGTGGTCAGGATGGAATCGTTGCGAAGGCCGCACCGGCAAACTGCAGTGACATGTCCACGTGCCGCGTGCCCGAGCTTGCCGGACACCGCCGTGAAGTAGTTCGCGAAGGCGCCGTTCGGCTCCCACACGAATTGTTTGTTCACGTAGCGGGCAGCGGTGGTGGCCTCCAACTGGCCGAAGATTTCCTTATCGCTGTTCCATTCATCGATCTTTTTCAGGAGGGCAAGTTCGTTGATGCCGTTCCAGAACACACTCCCATTGGCCGGAGTCGTGGCGTCGAACTGCTCCAACAGCTGCTGGTAGGCTTCCTTCGCGTATTCGGACGGCTGCTTGCCGGTCTTCTGAACCTCGCGCGCCAGATCCTCTTGATAGCGCGCGGCTGGAGACCACGATTTCCAGTCCTTCCCCTGTCGGGTTGCTCCGGCGGCGGCCATCTTTGCAATCGCCGCACGACGCTGCACGGCCTGAACCAGTTCCACCTTGAACTGCGACGTCCCGAACATCTTCTGGTACAGCGCGGGATCCTTCTTGATACGTTGAATCCACGCCAGATCGGGCTCTCCGTCATTCTGAGGAAATTTGTTCAGCAATTCGACGTACAACTCAAGCGGAATCGTGCCTCGGTACGACTTTGGTTGATTGAATAGCATGGCGTTTCCTGTCGGTTGATGGGATCCGAAACACATGCGCCGCCATTCAGGCCGGCTGCCGTATCTTCCGCGCCGCACGCTTGAGTCAAGCGGCGACATCGCCGTTCGACTTTGAATAAGTGAAAGAGAGCCCCCTCTCTTCGTGGCTTCAATGGCCATCGCGGTATTGCAATAAACCTTCAGCAAAACCAAGGTCAGCATACGCTTTCTCAGCGTGCCGATTTTAAAAGTCCACACTGATCCTGGTTTTCGTTTCACGCCAGGAACGCCGGACGGAGAGGAGGCGGCTCTAAGGCTTTGGGGTGGGCGCAGACAGTGCCGCTTCGCCAAGGAAGTGGCCGGATCCAGATCTCGTTGACCGACGCGTTCAGCGGCTGCAGACGGTTCGTGCCGAAGATCGGTAGCGAAAACTGCAGCAGGGTGCGGGCGATCGGGCCTGCGGTCAGCGAAGTCGGCGATCAGCGGAAGGTGCCATGGGTGCCTGTCCTGATCTGGCGGAGGTCGTCGACAAAGCGACGCGTCGTCTGACGACTGCATCGGCAGCAGGATACGTTGCCGTGCCGACATTGCGGCGCGATCGGCTCAGCAGGCATCTTTCCGCTCGTCCCAGGCAATCGCGGCCAGACGTTGCAGATGGGTACGCACATCGATCGGCCACGCGGCGGTCAAGGTGGCGAAGCGCTTCTGTTCGCCGCGATAGAACGCCCGCGAGGCTTCTTCGTAGCCGGCCAGATCGCCGGCCATCACCCGCATGAAGCGATCGACCGACTCGACCGCCTGCCGTGCACGCTCCTTCGCGCCGTTGTCGCGCAAGGCCTGTTCGACCAGTCGCCGCAGGATCGCCGAAGCGCCACCCGGCTGCTGACCCAGCCAGTCCCAATGCCGCGGCAACAGAGTGACTTCGCGCGGCACCACACCCAGCTTCGGCCGGCCGGGGCTGCGGCCGACGGTTTCCGCAACCGCGCCTTGGTGCAGACGTGCCAGCACCTCATGGACCGTGCCGCGAAAGTCGATCTCGATCTGGCGGCTGCCGTGGTCATCGAAAATCAGCAGCGGCCCGCGGGTTCCCGCGTCGAGTGCCTGCTTTGCGGCGCGCACCACGTCGGTCAACGCACCGCTGGCGAGCAGATGCTGATGGTCGAATGCGGTGCAGGTGGTGTCGTCGGGGTAGGGCGTGGGTCCGTCCGGATGCATTGTGTCGGGCAAGTTTTACCCGGATCAAAATGTGTGTCAATAACATCCGGGTAAAATAAGAATGGGATCGCCGGTGTGGTCCGGAAGTCATGCCCTCGGTCGTGCCCCGGCTTGCTATGGTTGGTGCTTTCCACTGAAGGGAACCAAGCGGATGACCATGCGTCTGCGCCCGGCCAGTTTGCTGGCCTCACTGGGTTTGCTCGTTGCTGCAACGGCTTCGTCGCCGCTAACCGCGGCCGAACTGACCATCCCGCCGATCCAGTACCACCAGCGCACGTTGTCGAACGGCTTGCAGGTGTTGAGCGTGGAGAACCACGCCAGCCCGACCGTGTCGGTGCAGATGTGGTACCACGTCGGCTCCAAGGACGATCCGCAGGGGCGTTCCGGTTTCGCGCATCTGTTCGAGCATCTGATGTTCAAGAGCACCAAGCACATGCACGCCGAGCAGTTCGACCGGCTGACCGAGGATGTCGGCGGCAACAACAATGCGTCCACCGGCGATGACGTCACCAACTACTTCGAAGTGGTGCCGAGCAACTACCTGCAGACCTTGCTCTGGGCTGAGGCCGAGCGGCTGTCCAACCTCAATGTGGATGAGGCGAATTTCAAATCCGAGCGCGCGGTGGTGGAAGAGGAATACCGCCAGAGCGTGCTGGCCAATCCGTACGGCAAGCTGTTCAACGCGATCGACCCGTCTTCGTACACGGTACATCCGTACAAGCGTCCGACCATCGGCAGCATCGAGGATCTGGAAGCGGCCTCGTTGCAGAACGTGATCGATTTCCACAACACGTTTTACCGGCCGGACAACGCCACCCTGATTGTCGCCGGCGACTTCGATCCGAAGCAGCTCGATGCCTGGGTCGACCAGTATTTCGGCTGGATTGCGAAACCGGCCACGGCGGTGCCGCAGGTCACAGCGCAGGAACCGGTACGCAAGAAGGATCTGCGTTACACCGTCACCAGCGAGACCGCGCCGTTGCCGGCGGTGGCGATTACCTGGCTGATCCCGCCGGCGGCCGACAGTGCCGACAGCATCCCGCTGCAGGTTGCCGCCGCGTTGCTGTCGCAAGGCGATTCGTCGCGGCTGTACCAGTCGCTGGTGTATCGCCATCAGGTCGCCCAGCAAGTTGGTGCCGAGGCCGATGGCCGGGTCGGTCCGGGTCTGTTCAGCGCCTACGCGATCCTCGCCAGCGGTCACGCGCCGGCCGACGCGGAGAAGCTGCTGCACGAGGAGATCATCTGGCTGGCGACCCAGCCGATTCCGGCCAGCGAGCTCGACAAGGTGAAGACCCAGCTGCTGACCAGTGAATTGAAACAGCGTCAGACCGCGCAGGGCGTCGCGTTCGCGCTGGGTCAGGCGAGCCTGATCGACGGCAATCCGGAACACGTCAACACCGATCTGGCGGCGCTGCAGAAGGTCAGCGAAGACGATGTGCATCGGGTGCTGCAGAAGTACGTCACCGGTGCGCACAGCGTCACCATCGATTATCTGCCGCAGGCTGCCAAGGCTGCGCCGGTTGCCGCCAAGGGAGTAGCGAAATGAATCGTTCCATGAAAGCATTTCGTTTGGCCGTCTTTACGGCCGCGATGTTCGCCGCCGGCAGCGTGCTGGCCGCGACGACTTCGGCCGATGATTTTCCGGCCACGCCACCGGCACCGGGCCCGGCACCGAAACTCACGGTGCCGACGCCATCGGCACAGACATTGCCGAACGGCTTGCAGGTGATCAGCGTGCGCCGCGCCGGCTTGCCGCTGGTCACCGCCCAGCTGGTGCTGCGCCGTGGCGGCGAGATGGATCCGCCGCAGCTGGCCGGTCTGGCCGACCTCACCGCGAATCTGCTGAGCAAGGGCGCCGCTGGCAAGACCGCGCCGCAGATCGCCGCCGCGGTCGAAGCGCTGGGTGGTTCGCTGAGTGCTGCCGCCGGCTGGGATCAGAGCGCGGTGGGTGTCACCGTGACCACGCCGAAACTGCCGCAGGCGCTGAACCTGCTCGCGGAGGTGGTTCGCCAGCCGGATTTCAGCGCGGCCGAACTGAAGCGCGCGCAGGCGCAGGCGATCGACGATCTGCGCCTGTCGCTGAGCCGGCCGACCGCGCTCGCTTCGCTGGCAGTCGGTCGTGGCGTGTTCGGTGAGGGCGCTTATGGCCATTCACGCAGCGGCACGCCGGCGTCGATCGCGCGGATCAGCCGCGACGATGTGCAGCATCTGCATGACACGCTGTACCGACCGGACAACGCGATCCTGATCCTGACCGGCGACATCACGCCGGCGCAGGCGCAGCAACTGGCGCAGGGCAGTTTCGGCGATTGGCAGAAACCGGCCACGCCACTGCCGCCGCGACCGGCGGGCATGGCTGCCAGCCAGGTGCCGGCGATCCTGCTGATCGATCAGCACGGCGCGGGTCAGGCCGGCGTGGTCGTCGCGCATGCGGCACCGCCGCGCAACGACGCCGATTACTACGTCGGCACGGTCGCCAACGCAGTGCTCGGCGGTTCGTACTCGGCGCGCCTCAACGAGGAGATCCGCATCAAGCGCGGGCTGTCCTATGGCGCCAGCAGCCGGTTGCAGTCACTCGGCGATGCCGGCATGTGGCTGGCCGCCGCGCAGACCAAGAACCCGTCGGCACCGCAGGTAGTCGAGCTGGTAATGGGCGAGTTCAAGCGACTCGGCAGCACGCGCATTTCCGACGACGAACTGGCCGCGCGCAAGGCGACCCTGATCGGTGGCTACGGCAACAGTCTGGAAACCACCGCCGGCCTCGCCGAGCAGGTCGGTCAGCTGGCGATCTACGGCGTGAAGCTGGAGCAGATCGGCAAATACATTGCACAGGTGCAGGCGGTCACGCCGAAGCAGATCGAGAAGTATGCGGCGAAGCATCTGGACGCCGACGGCAGCAAGGTGGTGGTGGTCGGCGACGCCGCGCAGTTCGGTGATGCGATCCGCCAGGCGCATCCCAAGGCGGTGCTGCTGGAATCGAGCGCGCTCGATCTGGACAGCCCCAGCCTGCAGCCGGCCGCGTCCCAGTAATCCGCCGCAACCCGTTCCAACCCGAAAGCCCCGGCCGTGTGCCGGGGCTTTTTTGTGATTGTTGCGGCTGCGCAACAGTGTGTTTCGATCCGTGGCGACCGGCTTCACGTTTGGGCAACACCAATTAACACACTATTCGGTACACATATAACAAACCATCCCCACAGGTCTCCCATGCACTTGCGTGCCCGATCGCTTCGCCTCGCCGTGGCGCTTTCGCTTGCCTCGATCGCCCTGCCAGCCACCGCCGCCCGTCTGGAGATCCAGGGTGGTCGCAGTTACATGGACAGTTATGCGGTGAATACCGTATTCGTCGAAGGCGTGTTCGACGAACGGCGCATCGGTGACAGCCGCTTCAGCTGGTCGCCGGATGTTTCGCTGGGCTGGCTCGATGGCCGCGCGATCGCCCGCTACGACGGCAGTCGTTACACCACGCGGGACCAGGTCTGGGTGCTGGCGGGCGGCGCGCGCTTGCATTACGGCGACGCCAGCGACTGGTATCGGCAGCTGTTCCTCAGCTTTCAGCCGGCCGTACAGACGGGGCGCACGCAGGCGCTGAGCACGCCCTACGAATTCGTCAGCACGCTGGGCTGGCAGGGGCAGCGTTTCAGCGTGCAGGTCCGGCACATTTCCAACGGCAACCTGCACAGCCCCAACCGTGGTGAAACCATGGCCCTGCTCGGCGTGGCTTTCGATCTGTAACGCCTCAATGCCCGCCGGCAGCGGGGCCGGCTTTCGCGCCGAACGGTGGTTTGGCCAGCCAGATCACGAACACCAGTCCGATGAAGACCCAGCCCAGCGCGTGGAACACCTCGTTGAACGAGATCTGGTAGCCCTGCTGGGTGATCATGTCGTTGATCACGCTGGCGCCGACTTGCGGATTGCCCTGGCCGATCTGGCTGATCGCCGCCTGCGAAGTCGGGCTGTAGGCGGTGATGTGTTCGGCCAATTGTTCATGGTGACTCACCGCGCGGCGCTCCCACAGCAAGGTGGTCAGCGAGGCGGAAAAGCTGCCGCCGAGCGTGCGCAGGAAGGTAGCCAGACCGGAACCGGCCGCGATCTCGTTCTGCTGCAGATCGGATAGCAGGATGGTCAGGATCGGCATGAAGAACAGCGCCACGCCGAAGCCCTGGATCAACTGCACCATCGCCACGTGATTGAAGTCGATGCCGATGAAGAAGTCCGAGCGCATGAAGCAGGTCAGCGCCATCACTACGAACGCCACCGAGGCGAGCAAGCGCAGATCGACGCGAGCAGCGTACTTGCCCACGAAGAAGGTCAGCAGTACCGGAATCACGCCGAGCGGTGCGGTGGCGTAGCCGGCCCAGGTCGAGGTGTAGCCGAGGTTGCGCTGCAGCCATAGCGGCACCAGCAGACCGATCGCGAAGAACGCCGCGTAAGCGAGGATCAGTGCGATCGTGCCGGCGGTGAAGTTGCGATGGCGGAACAGCTTGAGGTTGACGATCGGGTCCTTGTCGGTCAGTTCCCAGATCAGGAAGATCGCGATGCCGATTGCCGAGACGATGCTGGTGACGATGATGAAGGTGGAGTTGAACCAGTCCTCGTCATTGCCCTTGTCCAGCACGATCTGCAGTGCGCCAACGCCGATGATCAGGGTGATCAGGCCGACGTAGTCGATCTTCGGGCGCTCGGTTTTTTCGGCCTTTCCGCGCAGCTGGTTCGCCACCACCATGCTGGCGAAGATGCCGATCGGCACATTGATGAAGAAGATCCAGGGCCACGAATAGTTGTCGGTGATCAGGCCGCCGAGGATCGGGCCGGCAATCGGCGCCACCACGGTGACCATCGCCAGCAACGCCAGCGCCATGCCGCGTTTGGCCGGTGGATAGATGCTTATGAGCAGGCTTTGCGTGATCGGATACATCGGCCCGGCCACCGCACCCTGCAGTGCGCGGAACACGATCAGCATGCCCATGCTCTGCGAGATGCCGCACAGAAACGAAGTCAGTGCGAACAGCAGGGTGGACCAGACGAACAGCTTCACCTCGCCGAAGCGGCGGGTGAGAAAGCCGGTCAGCGGCAACGAGATCGCCATGCTTACCGCGAACGAGGTGATTACCCAGGTGCTCTGGTTGTTGCTGACGCCGAGGTTGCCGGCAATCGTCGGCAACGACACGTTGGCGATCGTGGTGTCGAGCACCTGCATGAAGGTCGCCAGCGACAGACCGATCGTGCTGAGTGCCAGATTGGGTGGACGGAATTGGGCGGTCATCGGCGTCGGTCAGTGATGAGGGATCTGCCTTGCTCCTCCCCCTGCGCAGCAGGGGGAGGCCGAGAGGGGGTAAAGCTCTTGAGTCAAGATCAAGAGCAACCCCTCCCCAACCCTCCCCTGCAAGCAGGGGAGGGACACAACGTTATTTCGCGCCAGCCATATTGGCGTGGACGATCTGGATGATCGCCGCATCGGCCTTGGCCAGCTGCTGCTTGTATACGTCGGTGCTGAAGGCCGGCTGGGTCGGCGACTGCTGCGCCAGCGTCTGGCCGCTCTGGTCATGCAGGCTGACGTCGACGTTGAGCGACATGCCCAGGCGCAGCGGATGCTTGTCCAGCTGGGTCGGATCGTCGAACACGATGCGTACCGGAATGCGCTGCACGATCTTGATCCAGTTGCCGGTGGCGTTCTGCGCCGGCAGCAACGAGAACGCGCTGCCGGTGCCGACGCCCAGGCTCTGCACCTTGCCCTTGTAGGTCACCTTGCTGCCGTAGACGTCGGACTCGATCTCCACCGGTTGGCCCAGGCGCATCTTGGTGAGCTGGGTTTCCTTGAAGTTCGCATCCACCCATACGCCGTGCAGCGGCACCACTGCCATCAACGCGGCGCCCGGCTGCACACGCTGGCCGACCTGCACCGAGCGTTTGGCCACATAGCCGTCCACCGGCGCGACCAGGGTGGCGCGTGCATCGTCGAGGAACGCCGCGCGCAGACGCGCCGCGGCAACCTGCACGTCGGGATGCGAAGCGACCACGGTATCGTCGACCAGCACCTTGCTGGTCTGGTACGTCTGCTGGGACGCGATCAGGCCACTCTCGGCGCTGGTCAATGCATCGCTGGCATGCGCCAGCTCCTCGGCCGAGATCGCGCCGGACTTGGCCAGCGCGACGCGGCGGTTGTAATCGGCACGGGCCTTGTCCACCTCGGTCTGGCGTGCGGCCACGTCGGCCTGCGCACCGTTGACGCTGGAATACAGGCCGCGCACCTTGCGCACGGTATTGGCGAGATTCGCCTTCGCCTCGGCCAGCGCCACATCGGCGTCGCTGGGGTCGAGCTGCACCAGCACGTCGCCGGCGTGCACCAGGTCGCCGTCATCGGCACCGATGCTGACCACGGTGCCGGGTACCTGCGGGGTGATCTGCACCACGTTGCCGTTGACGTAGGCATCGTCGGTGCCTTCGTACCAACGACCATCGAGGAAGTACCACAGCGCCCAGCCGATGATGGCGAGCACGACCACGATGACGAGCACGCGCAGCATCAACCCGCGCGAGTTCTTCTTGGGTACGGCAGTGTTCGGTGATGCGCCGGCCGTGTTCTCGGCCGCGGGGGAAGTCTGGCTGGACATGGGGCTGCCTCAGGAATGCGAAGAGTGGGAAGACGGGGAAGGCGTGGGCGCCTCGGCCTGCGGCTGGAAGCCGCCGCCGAGGGACTGGATCAATTGCACCGACAGATCGACCTGCTGCGCCTGCAACGCGGCCATGCCGCGGTTGGCGGCGAGCAGCTGCTGGCGCACGACAAGCGCTTCCAGATAGCTGCCGATGCCGGCCTGGTAACGCTGCAGCGCGAGTTGCCACGCCTGCTGCGCCGCATCCTGCGCGCGTTGCTGCGCGGTGAGCTGTTCCTGCACCGACTGCAGCGCGGACAGCTCGTCGGCGACCTGATTCAGCGCGCCGACCAGGGTCTGGTTGTACTGCGCCACGGCGAGGTCGTACTGCGCATCCTTGCCGGACAGGTTCGCGCGCAGCTTGCCGCCATCGAAGATCGGCAGGCTGATCGACGGTCCGAGCTGATAGAAGCGCGATGGCAGGGTAAACGGGTTGCCGCCGCCCAGGGTGATCACGCCGGCCATCGCACCGATGCTGATGTTCGGCAGGAATTCGGTTTTCGCCGCCTTGATGTCCTTGCTTGCTGCCTCGACGCGCCAGCGTGCAGCGACCAGGTCGGCACGATGGCCGAGCAGGTCGACGGGCAGGTTGGTCGGCACCGCCAGTGCGGTCGGCTGCAGCAAGTGTGGCCGGGCGATATCCAGCCCACGGTCCGGGCCCTTGCCGAGCAGCACCGACAGCGACGAGCGCGCGGCATCGACGGCACGTTTGGCCAGCGCGGTGTCCTGCTCGGCGCTGGCCACTTCGGCGTCGCTCTGCTTGAGCTGGATCTGATTGTCGATGCCGGCGGCGACGCGCTGGCGGGTCAGCTCACGCGACTGGTTCGCGCGCTGCAGTTCGCCCGCAGCCAGATCCTGTTCGTTGAACGCGTAGCCGAGTTGCGCGTAGGCGCGGGCGACGTTGCCGGACAGCTCGATGCGCGCAGCGCGGGCATCCACTTCGGCAGCGCGCGATGCGCCAAGTGCAGCCTGCCAGGCGGCCCGTTTGCCGCCCCACAGATCGAGGCCCCAATTGAAGCTGACGTCGGCGTACTTGGCCAGCATGAAGTGACCGCCGCCGGCGCTGGCCGGCAGGATCGTGGTGGGGATGCGCGCGCCGGACACGCTGGCGCCGGCATTCACCGTTGGGCCGCGCGCAGCATCGGCGATGCCCGCTTCGGCCTGCGCCGCGCGGGCACGGGCATCGGCTACGCCGAGGCCAGGATTGTCCTGCAGCGCCTCGGAGATCAACGCATCGAGTTGTGGATCGCCCAACCCGGCCCACCAGTCCGTCGACGGCCAGGCCGCCGGCGAAAGCTTGAAGCCGGCCAGGCTGCGCTCGGCTTTCAGGGAAGCGGGATCGGTCGGCGTGCCGTCAGGGTGCAGGCCGCCGCTGCTGGCACAGCCAGCCAGCGCGAGGGTCAATGCAGTAGCTGCCGCGAGGAGGTGCAGGCGCATGGGTTGTGGTCCGGAAGTAAAGTCAGTTCTTGTCGCGGAACGCTTGCAGCATGCGCTCCAGGTAGTCGTGCAACTGTGCTTGCTCGGCGGGATTCAGCGAGCGCTGCGCCGCATTCATCACGCGCTGGCTGCAGACGGAGGCGGTGTTCTGCCAGATCGTGCTTCCCGCTTCGGTGAGTTCGATGCGCAGCGCGCGGCGATCCTGTTCATGCGGCGAACGACGCAGATAGCCCTTGCGCTCCAGCTGATCCAGCTGACGGGTCATCGCACCGCCATCCAGCTCCACCGCGCGGGCCAGTTCCGTGGCCGACACCGCGCCGAGCTGCTGCGACTTCTTGAGTATCAGGTACTGGGTGAAGCTGAGATCCAGGCCCTGGCTGGCCAGTTCGGCCTCGATCGCACGCACGATTTCGGAGCGCACCATGGTGATCAGCATGCCCAGGCTCGGCGCATCGGGTTCGTTGGTGACGGAGGTCGGGGTAAGGTCGTTCTGCTTCATGCCGGGCATTCTATTGCCCGAATTATATTTGTCAAGGCAAATATATGCCTGTTTATGTTTGTTTCAGCAAGATGACGCCGCTGGGCGGCCGAGGGCCGTGACCACGGGGAGAAGCCTGTCGACGCACCGCCCGGCCATAAGCGATCTTTATCCGCACGATCACTAGAATCGCCTTGGTCCGGCGGATCGATCGGGCATAGCATGCGTCGACGCCATCCGCGTTGCCGCCATCCTGCGAGGTCGCCATGTTCCGTCCGCTGTTGCCGGTGCTGCTTGCACTCGTTCTCCTGCCCGCGGCCGCTTCGGCCGCCGATGGCTTCTGGCAGACGCCGACCATCCATGCCGCCGGCAAGATGCACGCGCTGCCGCAGGCGGCCTACCAGCCCGATCGCAACGCCACCTACAAGGTCGTGTTCGGTCTGACCAAGGCCAGCGACAAACCGGGCGAGGTGAGTCCGGCGCTGGATCGGGTGGCGCGCACGGTGAACCTGTACGTCAGCGCCGGGGTGCCGCTGGATCATCTGAAATTCGTGGCGATCGCCTACGGCCCGGCCACGCCGATCGCGCTGAACGATGAGCAGTATCGGAAGAAGTACGGCGTCGCCAATCCGAACCTGCCGGTGATCGCGGAGCTGCGCAAGGCCGGAGTCGACGTCGCCGTGTGCGGCCAGGCCGTAGCCGAGCATGACTTCCAATACGACTGGGTGGACTCGCACGTGACCCTGGCGCTGTCCGCACTGACCACGATCAGCGAACTGCAGCAGAAGGGTTACGCGCTGCTGCCGTTGTGATCTTCATGTTGCCGAAGGAAACCAGCATGCGTCATTCCATCGTGCGGTGGCTTGTCGCCGCGGTCGTGTTCAGCACGGCGTGTACCGCCAGCGCCGCCGACAAGACCGACTTCCTGCCGCCGTGGAATCCGCCACCGGCGGGCCTGCAATTCAGCGTGCCGCCGGTCGATGCGATCGCGGATCTGCACGGCGACATCGTCGATCCGCAGCTGGTGCTGTTCTTCGCCGGCAACCAGTTCATGGTGGTGCATGACTTGCTGGAGGCGTTCAAGCAGGCGCATCCGCAATACCAGCGGATTTGCGCCGAGACGTTGCCGCCGGGCATCCTGGCCAAGCAGATCGAGAGCGGCACGCTGGTGATGGGCAACCTGCGCATCACGCTGAAGCCGGACATCTATACGGCCGGCAAGAGTGCGATCGCCGACAACCAGCAGAAGCACGGCTGGTTCGCCGATACGTATGACTACGCGCGCAATCCGCTGGCGATCCTGGTGGCGAAGGGCAATCCGAAGCACATCACCGGATTGACTGATCTTGGTCGTAGCGATGTGCGCGTGAGCATGCCGAACCCGGCATGGGAAGGCATCGCCAAGCAGATCGAGGCGAGCTATCGCAAGGCCGGCGGCGATGCGCTCGACCACACCATCATGGACAGCAAGGTGAAGGATGGCAGCACCTTCCTCACCCGCATCCATCATCGGCAGTCACCGCTGCGCGTGCTGCAGGGCGAGTCGGACGCGGCGCCTGTATGGTCGACCGAGGCGTATTTCCAGCAGCAGATCATGCATTTCCCGGTCGAGACGGTGCAGATTCCGGCGGCGAAGAATGTCACCGCCACCTATACCGCCGCGCGCATGAAGGATGCACCGCATGAGCAGGCGGCGAAGGATTTCCTGGCCTTCATGCAGAGCCCCGCCGCGCAGGCGGTGTATCGCAAGTACGGCTTCCTGCCACCTCATTGAGAAGGCTCTCTATGCGCTGTCCTGACCCGCGATGGAAGATGTTCGGCCTCGGCATGGCGATGGTCATCGCGTTGCCGATCACGGCGGCGCATGCCGCCGATGCGGCAGCGATCACCACCCAGGGCAACGGCAAGGGGGCGGCGCCGTGCATGGCCTGCCATGGCGTCGATGGTGGCGGCCAGCTTGCCGCCGGCAATCCGCGGCTGGCCGGACTCGATGCGGCCTATCTGCAAAAGCAGCTGGACGATTTCGTCAATGGCTCGCGCAACAGCCCGGTGATGCAGGCGACTGCGACGGCGCTCAGTGAAGACGAACGTCAGGCACTGGCGAGCTATTACAGCAAGCTACCGATACCCGCCGCCTTGGCGAAACCGGCGAGCGTGCCGCCGGCTGACGACAGTGCCGGCAACGTGCTGGCCACGCGCGGACGCTGGGACAAACAGGTGCCGGCATGCGTGCAATGCCACGGTCCCGCCGGCGTCGGCGTGGGTGCACATTTCCCGCCGCTGGCCGGGCAACCGGCTGCGTATATCGAGGCCCAGCTCAAGGCGTGGCAGCAGGGCACACGGCACAACGATCCATTGCAGTTGATGCAACATCTGTCCACGACACTCAGCGCGCAGGACATCCATGCGGTAGCGGCGTGGTTTGCCGCGCAGCCATTGGCGACGAAGGGAGCCACGCCATGAAGACATGGTTTTCCACCCTGCTGGCCGTCTCTTTCAGCCTGTATGCACTGGCTGGCTGCTCGCCGTCATCGCCGCCCGCCGCGGTCGGCGCGACGCCATCGTCATCGACAGTGGCCCCATCATCGACGACGGCCCCGTCAGCGAGTCGAACCGCGCCGGTGACAACCGCTGCATCAGCCGCTTTCACGGCACCCGCCGAGGCAGATATTCCAAGCGGTCCGCTCGGCGACGTGATCCGCCAGGGGCGCGACATCTTCACCGACACGCCGGAACACGCGAAGGCCTATGTCGGCAACGGTCTCAGCTGCAGCAACTGCCATCTCGATGCCGGTCGGCTGGCGAACTCGGCGCCGTTGTGGGGCGCCTACGGCATGTATCCGCAGTACCGCAAGAAGAACGGCCACGTGAACACGTTCGGCGAGCGCCTGCAGGGCTGCTTCCGCTACAGCATGAACGGCAAGGCGCCGCCACTGGACAGCGCGGAGATGGTCGCGCTGGAAACCTATGCCTGGTGGATGGCGAAGGGTGCGCCGGTTGGTGTCAAGCTGCCGGGCGCGGGTTATCCCAAGCAGAATTTCAAGCCGCCGCTGCCGGCCGACTATGTGCGTGGCGAAAAGGTCTACGCGGCGAACTGCGCGCTGTGCCACGGTGCCGACGGGCAGGGCCAGCAGGTCGCCGGGCGCAATGTGTTTCCGCCACTGTGGGGTGCGCAATCGTTCAACTGGGGCGCCGGCATGCACGAGCTGGGCAACGCCGCCGCCTTCATCAAGGCGAACATGCCGCTCAGTCGTGGCGGCACGTTGAGCGATCAGGACGCCTGGGACGTGGCGATGTTCATGGACGCGCACGAGCGGCCGCAGGATCCGCGCTATACCGGCGACCTCGCGGAAACCCGGGCGAAATACCACGACACGCCGGACTCGCTGTACGGCACCGTGGTCAACGGGCATCTTCTGGGCGCCGCGCCTGAGTCCCATTGACCTGCCAGAGTTCGCCCGCGAGATACAGGTGACCGGGCGCCGTGCATTCATGTTTTCCCATATTGGATATAAGCTGAGCTGTCCCGTCCGTGTGCATGAGTCACCGGCGTCTGGTCGCAGAAGCCAAGGGGAACACCATGCAACATCCCGAGGTGAAGGCGTTCTTCGACGAGTCCACCAACACCTTCAGTTATGTCGTGTGGGATCCGGCCAGCATGAGGGCGGCGGTACTCGACCCCTTGCTCGACTACGACGCATCCAGCGGGCGTACGCGGCATGTTTCCGCCGATGCGCTGATCGCCTTTGTGCGTGCAGGCAGACTGGAGGTCGAATGGGTGATCGACACCCATGTGCATGCCGATCATCTGTCAGCTGCGCCATACGTGAAAGCGTGCCTCGGCGGCAGGTTGGGTATCGGCGAACACATCCGCACAGTGCAGCAAACCTTCGGCACGCTGTTCAACGCGGGCGACGACTTCCATCGGGACGGCAGCCAGTTCGATCACCTGTTCAGCGACGGCGAGCGCTACATGGTCGGCAGCATCGAGGCGACGGCCATCCACACACCGGGTCACACCCCAGCGTGCATGACGCATCTGATCGGTGACGCGGCATTCGTCGGCGATACGCTGTTCATGCCCGACTACGGCACTGCCCGCTGCGACTTTCCCGGCGGTGATGCGGGAGCCCTATACCGCTCGATCCAGAGGATATTTGCGCTGCCGGGCGCCACCCGCATCTTCGTGTGCCACGACTACAAGGCCACCGGCCGGGAAGAGTTTGCCCATGAGACCAGCGTGGCGGCCGAGCGCAGCGGCAATATCCATGTGCACGACGGCGTCGACGAAGCTGCGTTCGTGCAGTTGCGCATGGCGCGCGACGCCACCTTGCCGGTGCCGAAACTGATCCTGCCGGCGGTGCAGGTCAACATGCGCGCCGGCGAGCTGCCGCCGGCCGAGGACAACGGCGTGCGTTACCTGAAGATTCCGCTGGACGCGATCTGAAAACGCCCACGTCGCGTCACCCCTGAAGGAGCACATTGTGCAGATTCACCCGCTTACCGATCAGCTCAGTGTCGCCACGCAGATCGATACCGACGACATCGCTGCACTAGCCGCACAGGGCTTTCGCAGCATCATCAACAATCGTCCCGATGGCGAGATCGACGGGCAGCCGACTGGCGCCGAGTTGGAAGCGGTGGCGCGGCGGGCGGGTCTCGAATATAGGCATGTTCCGGTCATTTCCGGTCAGCTGCAGGAAGCGCAGGTGCAGGCCTTTGCCGCGGCACTGAAAGAACTGCCCGAGCCGGTGCTGGCGTTCTGCCGTACCGGTACGCGCTCGACCACGTTATGGGCATTGCAGGCCGAGGGTCCGGTCGATGCCATTCTCGAGACCGCGCGCGCGGCGGGCTACGATCTTACGGCGTGGCGCTCGCGCCTGTCCGCAGGTGCGGGTGAGCGGGGGCGATGAGTGATCTGGTTACCTTGGCCGACCTGCTGGCGATCGCCTGCGGCTCGCTGGTCGGTTTCTCGCTGGCGTTGATCGGCGGCGGCGGCTCGATCCTGGCGACTCCGCTGCTGCTGTATGTGGTCGGCGTGCGCGATCCGCATCTGGCGATCGGCACCAGTGCAGTGGCCGTCGCGATCAACGCGTTCGCGAATCTGATCCCGCACGCGCGTGCCGGCCATGTGCGCTGGAAAGCGGCCTTCATGTTCGCCACGACCGGCGTGATGGGTGCGCTGGTCGGCTCGACCCTCGGCAAGCTGGTCGACGGCCAGCGCCTGCTGGTGCTGTTCGCGTTGCTGATGCTGGTGGTGGCTGCGCTGATGTTGCGCGGCCGTCGTGGCGGTGGCGTCGACCGTTATCCGTTGCCGCAGATGTTTCCACGGCTGGCCGCGGTGGGCTTCGGCGCGGGCAGCCTGTCCGGTTTCTTCGGCATCGGCGGCGGTTTTCTGATCGTGCCGGGACTGATGTTCGCCAGCGGCATGGCGATCATCGAGGCGATCGGCACCTCGCTGTTTTCGGTGGGCGCGTTCGCCACTACCACCGCGCTCAATTACGCCGTGTCCGGTCTGATCGATTGGCGTGCGGCAGTCGGCTTCATCGCCGGCGGCATCCTGGGTGGCTGGCTCGGCGCGCTGGGTGCGCACCGACTGGCGAAGACGCGCGGTGCACTGCACGGGATCTTTGCGCTGGCGATCATCGCCGTCGCGGTGTACATGCTGATCAGGAATCTGCGCGGATGATCTACGTGCTGTTGAGCGTCGCATGCAGCGTGCTGGTGTCGGTGCTGCTGAAGCTGGCACGGCGTTTCGAGATCGACGTGGGCCAGGCGATCGCCTGGAATTACGTGGTTGCCGGTGCGCTCACTGCGCTGATGCTGCAGCCGTCGCTGGCGACGCTGCGCGAACCCGGCGCACCGTGGTTGGCGCTGATCGGGCTGGGCGTGCTGCTGCCGACGATCTTTCTGGCGCTGGCCGCGTCGGTGCGGCATGCCGGTATCGTGCGCAGCGATGCGGCGCAACGGCTGTCGCTGCTGCTCTCGTTGCTGGCAGCGTTCGTGCTGTTCGGCGAGCAGCTCACCGAACTTAAGGCGTTCGGTATCGCGCTCGGCCTGCTTGCCCTGCTATGCATGGTCTGGCGTAGCGTCCAGGGCACGGCGGAACGTGGCGTCGCCGGCTGGCTGTATCCGCTGCTGGTGTTCGGTGGCTTCGGCGTGATCGACATCCTGTTCAAGCGCGTGGCGCTGGCCGGGGTGCCGCTGGGTGCATCGCTGCAGGCGATGTTCGCGCTGGCCTTGCTGGTCGCGTTCGCGTTGCAGCTGTGGCGTCGCCTGCAAGGGCGCACCCGCTTCACCGCGCACAGTGCGCTGGCGGGCGTCGCGCTGGGGCTGGCCAACTTCGGCAACATCCTGTTCTACCTGCGTGGCCATCAGGCGTTGCCGCAACATCCTGCGCTGGTGTTTGCGAGCATGAATATCGGCGTGGTGGCGCTGGGTGCGCTGGTCGGCATGCTGGTGTTTCGCGAGCGACTCAGCCAGCTGAACCTGGCTGGCGTGGCGCTGGCGCTGCTGGCGATCGTGCTGATCGCCACCGCCTAGCAGGTTGTTGAAAACAGCCTGCTAATGCGATCCACGGATGGATCGCTCGCGAATCAATCATCCAAATGATTGATTCGTCGGAGCCGAGTCCGGGCATGAACCGGACTCGGCGAGTTGGAGAAGGGCAGCACAGCCCTTTTCCAACAATCGGCTAAATCCCGGTGGCAGTGACTTCCGGTAGATGAAACGGCATCGCATCGGTGCCTAAGCTGCAGCACTGCTGGCGCGGCCGCGCCGTGGCCACCAAGGATCATCCCATGCGCAAACTCCCACTCGCCGCGATGCTTGCCGCGTTGCTGCTCAGTACCGCCGCGGTCGCGGCCGACAAGAAGGACGACAAGGCCAGCCCCGACAGCAAACCCGACGCGATGCTGGTGCAGCCGCAGACCTCCAGCAGCGAGGGTTCGGTGTCGGTCGAGGGCCACCGCATCGACTACAAGGCGGTGGCCGGCACCCTGGTCCTGCACGGCAGCGGCGACAAGGAGAACGAGCCGCAGGTGAGCATGTTCTATGTCGCCTATTTCAAGAAGGGCGCCGAGGCGACCAGGCGGCCGGTCACCTTCATCTACAACGGCGGCCCCGGTTCGGCGACCGTGTGGCTGCATATGGGCGCGTTTGGACCCAGGCGCGTGGTGACCAGTGACGACAGCCACACGCCGGCGGCGCCGTATGGTCTGGTCAACAACGATTACAGCCTGCTCGATGCTTCCGACGTGGTATTCATCGATGCACCCGGCGCCGGCTTCAGCCGCCTGATCGCGGATGACGCGGACAAGGGCAAGCGCGACGAGCAGATGAAGGATCGCAAGAAGGCGATCTACGGCGTCGATGGCGATGGTCACGCCTTTGCCCAGTTCATCACCCAGTTCCTGTCTAGGTACGGACGCTGGAATTCGCCGAAGTACCTGTTCGGCGAAAGCTACGGCACCACCCGCTCGGCGGTGCTGGCGAACATTCTGGAGAACGAGAACAGCGTCGATCTGAACGGCGTGATCCTGCTTTCGCAGATCCTCAATTTCGACACCAGCATCGACGGACCGGAATTCAATCCAGGTGTTGACCTGCCGTACGAACTGGCGTTGCCCACGTTCGCCGCCACCGCGTTTTATCACCACAAGCTGCCGCAGCAGCCGGCGGAGCTGGAGCCGTTCCTCAAGGAAGTGGAGCAGTACGCGACCGGCGATTACACGCAGGCGCTGATGGCCGGTTCGCGGCTGAGCGATGCGCAGAAGCAGGCCGTGGCGGAGAAGTTGCACCAATACACCGGCTTGTCGGTGGCCTATTTGCTGAAGGCGAACCTGCGTGTGAGCGGCGGCATGTTCGAGCATGAACTGCAGACCTCCGATGACATCACCACCGGTCGGCTGGACAGTCGCTTTGCGGGACCGTCGATCGATCCGTTGAGCAAGGGTTCCGACTACGACCCGCAGTCGTCGGCGATCAGCTCGGCCTATATCGCGGCGTTCAACGACTACGTGCGGCGCGACCTGAAGTTCGGCGACGGCCAGCAGTACCGCGAGTTCGCCGATATCGACCACTGGGATTTCTCGCACAAGGCGCCGGGTGTGCAGGGCGAGGCGTTGCAGTCATCGACCAACGTGATGCCCGACCTGGCCACGGCGATGAAGACCAATCCGAATCTCAAGGTCTATTTGAATGGTGGCTATTACGACCTGGCCACGCCGTTCTTCGCCGCCGACTACGAGATGCACCACATGCCGATTCCGGCCAGTCTCGAGGGCAACATCAGCTACTCGTGGTATCCGTCGGGGCACATGGTGTATGCGCACGAGGCGTCGCTGAAGCAGCTGCACGACAACGTCGCCCGCTTCATCGGGCAGACCGACAACGTCAAACACTAAGGTGGGCTTTGCCGCCCGGGCGCTCAGCGCTTGGGCGGCGCGCTATGCCGCGGCGCGGTCGAACCGCGCACCACCAGTTCCGGGCTGAAGCCTTCGTTGGTGCTGCTGAGGGGCTCGCCGTTGGCTTCGCGCTGCAGGTCGCCGATCAACCGTTGCGCGGCGTGCCGCGCGATTTCCTCGGTGGCCTGGCGTGCGGTGGTCAGTGCCGGCCACGACTGTTTGGAGAACGGACTGTCCTCGAAGCCGGCGATCGACAAGTCGTACGGCACGTTGATGCCATCGGAGTGTGCTGCCGCCAGCACGCCGGCGGCGATCTCGTCGTTCGAGCCGAAGATCGCGCTGGGCCGGTCCTTCAAAGCCAGCAATTTGCGTGCGCCGCGGAAACCATCGTCGAAGGTGAAGTCGCCCGGCACGATCAGCTTGCGGTCGAGCGCGATGCCGTAGTCCTTCAGCGCATCCTCGTAGCCTTGGTAACGCTCCACGCTGGAGCGGTGTTCGCTGCCGCCCCACAGGAAGCCGATGCGCTGGTGGCCGAGCTGGATCAGGTGTTCGGTGATCGCGTAGGCGGCGTCGCGATCGTCCACATACACACACGGCGAACCGTCCTGCGGGTCCTGGCGCGCCGAGATGATCCGGATGAACGGGATTTTCGCCTCACCCAGCGCATGGATCAGCGCCGGCTGTTCGGACATCGGCGGTGCCAGCACCAGTCCGGCCAGGCGCGAGCGACGTACCAGCTCGCACAACTCGTCGGCCAGTTTCGGCGAAGACGAATCGCAGGGATGGATCTGCAGGCCGAAGCCGCTGCTGCGGCACACCGACAGCACGCCGCGCTGCAGGTTGATGATGTAGTGCGCGTTCGGGTTGTCGTAGACCAGCCCCAGCGCATACGCGCGGGTGCTGCGCAGGCTGCGCGCGGAAGGGTCGGGGTGGTAGCCGAGCGCATCGATCTCGCGCTGCACCTTCTCGCGCGTGCGGGCATGCACCGAAGGCTCGTTGTTGATCACGCGCGAGACGGTCTTCAGCGAGACGCCTGCGCGTTCGGCTACATCCTTGATGGTGGCGCTACGCACCCGCTGAACCTCGTGCATCGTGATGTAAGGCGCCGTCGCACCATCGCGTCGACCACGTCGCGCAGGAGTGCGCGGCATGCGCATGCATCCTAACTTATGGCCATGCCCGGCGCGAAGCGCGATTCATGCGCCGGACGCCTGGCCGGCGCGGTGGCCGACCAGTCCGTAGTACAGGATGTACAGGTAGCACGGCACCATCAACAGCGCGAAGGCGAGCTGGAAGTCGATGTGCTGTTTCAGGTGCACGAACAACTGCGGCACCACCGCACCGCCGGCGATGCCCATGATCAGCAGCGCCGAACCGCGTTCGGTGTGGCTGCCCAGCCCCTTGATTGCCAGCGGAAAAATCGCCGGCCACATCATCGCGTTGGCGAAACCCAGCGCGGCCACGAACAGCACCGAGCTGTATCCGCTGGTGGCAAACGCGCCGAGAGTAAACAACACGCCGAGCACGGCAGAGACCGCCAGATAGCGCTGCTGCGAGATGAAACGCGGAATCAGCAGCAGCCCGGCCACGTAGCCGAGCAGCATCGCGCCCAGCGTGAACGAGGTGAAGAAGCGCGTCTGTTCCAGCGGCAGGTGGAAGCTGGCGCCGTAGGTGCCGATCGCGTCGCCGGCCATCACTTCGACACCGACGTACAGGAACAGGCACAGCACGCCCAGCCACAGATGCGGAAAGCTGAAGATGCTGCCGTCCTTGTGGCCGATCGCCCGCTCGCTGTTCGCGCCGGCGGGCTTGATCTCCGGCAGCGACGAGCGCGCGATCCAGATCGCCAGCAGCACCAGCAACCCGGCCATCACCATGTACGGAAGATGCACCTTGCCGGCAAAGGCGTTGAGCAGGGCCTCGCGCGCTTCCGGCGTCGGTGCCGATTCGACCTGCTGGCCGAAGGTGCTGATGCCGCTGAGTACCAGCGCGCCGAAGGCGAATGGTGCGATCGCACCGGCCAGTTTGTTGCAGATGCCCATGAAGGCGATGCGCTGGGCCGCGCTGTCGATCGGGCCGAGAATGCTGATGTACGGATTGGAGGCAGTCTGCAGCAGCGACAGTCCAGCACCGATCACGAACAATCCGGTCAGCGCGCCCGGATACATCCGCATGGTGGTGAACTGGCCAAACAGCACAGCGCCGATCGCCATCACGAACAGGCCGAGCGCCATGCCTTTCTTCATGCCGGTGCGACGCAATACGGCCGACGACGGCAGCGCCAGAAAGAAGTACGACAGGTAGAACGCCATCGGCACCAGAAACGCATTCACGTCATCGAGAGTGAAGGCCAGCTTGACGAAGGTGATCAGCGGCCCGTTGAGCCAGGTGACGAAGCCGAAGATGAAAAACAGCAGGCCGATGATCAGCATCGGGCCCAGGTTGGTGCGTTCGGACGGTGCCGCCGCCAGCGTGGTTGCCATGGTCTTTTCTCCCCGGAGTCCGACCGTACCGCACCGGTCGAATGACCGGGACAGACGGGAATGTCTCTTTAATCGCCGGAAAGTGCAACGTTGTCAATTCATCGCGGGTCGAGGACACCTGTCTGACGCCTTGCTTGGGCCATCCATACGGCCATATCGGGGCGCTTGTGCGGCACTGCGACACACCGCTCATGAATCGCAATAATCTTCTGAATAGCGCCGTATATAGCCAATAATGACCGTCGCTAAGGTGATCTCTCAGAGTGTCACGACAGTTATGTTGCGGCGCCATATCGAATGTTCGAAAAATTGTCGCGAACCCAGTTGACAACGTTGTCATTTCGACAGCAGACTCCGCCGGAATCAGGCCAAGACCGAATCGACGGCGAGTCATTGCCGCACCGAACAGGCGAAGCCGGCCACCGGGAGAGTGGAGTGGGGGAAGTCGCCAACCAGCGTCATGCAGCGGAACCGTCGACGACGGCGCTCGCCGCTGCGTCGGGTTCCAGCGCAGCGTTTCTGGCCGCCGATGTCGGCGGCACGCATGCACGCATCGGCCTGGTCGTGCGCAACACGGTCGGCAAGCGTCCGGTCAGCGTGCTGCACTATCACCGCTACAGCTGCGCCGACTGGAGCAGCCTCACCGCGATGCTGCAGGACTTTGTCGCACAACTGGCCGGCACGCCGCACGCGGCGTTGCAGGGCCAGCTCCGTCATTGCGCGGTGGCGTGCGCCGGTTACGTGCTGGACGACGCGATCATCAACGAGAACCTGCCGTGGCCGGTGTCGATCCGCGACATCCGCGACGGTCTCGGCATCAGCCAGCTGGCGATGATCAACGATTTCGAGGCGGTCGCCTACGCCACCCAGTTCATCGAGGTCGCCGAGACGCGATCGATCATCGAGGCCACCCAGTCAGCCGTGAGTGGTCCGGTGCTGGTGATGGGCCCGGGTACCGGACTGGGCTCGGCGGTACTGCTGCCGCGACAGCCGCGGGCGCAGGTACTGGCCACCGAGGCCGGGCAGATTTCGCTGGCGCCGGGCAACGAGCGCGAGATCGAGATCCTGCGCCTGTTCCGCCGTGATCGACCGCACGTGTCGTTCGAGGATGCACTGTCCGGTCCCGGCCTGCTCAAGCTCTATCGCGCGCTGTGCGAATTGCGCGCCAGCCCGGCACGACTGCTGACGCCGGCCGAGATCACCGGCGCCGCACTGGCCGGCAGTGACGCGGCAGCGGTGGAATCGCTGGAAGTGTTCTGCGGCCTGCTCGGCAGCTTCGTCGGCGACCTGGTGCTGCTGTACGGCGCCCGCGGCGGCGTCTATCTGGCCGGCGGCATCCTGCCGCAGATCCAGCCGTTCCTGCTGGCCAGCAGCTTCAGCGAACGCTACTTCAACAAGGGCGTGATGCGCGCCTATCTGCAACAGGTTCCGGTACGACTGATCGAGCACGGCCAGCTTGGTGTCATTGGCGCCGCAGGCTGGTTTCTGGATGAGCGGCAGGGAGAGTGAGATGACTGCCATCCAGTGACACGGCGCCAAGCCAGCCACAACACAAGTCCATGACCGCGCCACGCCGGTCCTGATTTCGAGCCAGCCTCTGAGGGGAGGACATCATGAATTACCGCAAGACACTACTAGCCGCGAGCATCATCACCAGTCTGTGCGTCTCCGGCGCGATCTATGCGCAGGACAACACCCAGGACGGCACCAGCCAGACCCAGCAGAATGAAGCCAAGGCAAAAGCCAAGGATGCCAAGACGCTGGGCACGGTCATGGTCACCGGCATCCGCGCCAGCCAGCAGTTGTCGCTGGACACCAAGAAAGAGTCCGTCTCGCACGTCGAGGTGGTGTCCGCCGAGGACATCGGCAAGCTGCCCGCCAAGAACGTGGCCGATACCATCGCGCAGTTGCCAGGTGTGAACATCGCCGACGCGGCCGGTGCCGAAGGCGGTTTCGACGAGGCCGATCGTGCCAGCATCCGCGGCAGCGCGCCCTCGCTCACCCTGACCACGCTCAACGGTCACACGGTCGCCTCGGGCGACTGGTTCATCACCGGCGGCGGCGGCAGCCGCAGCGTCAGCTATGCCATGTTCCCGTCGGAAATGGTCAGCCAGGTGGTGGTGCACAAGGGTTCCGAGGCCAGCCTGCTGGAAGGCGGCGCTGCCGGTTCGATCGACATCATCACCCGCAAGCCGCTGGAATTCGCCAAGCCGTTTTCTGCCGAGGCCAGTGTGGGCGGCGTGTACGCCGACCTGCCGGGCGATACCAAGCCGCAGTTCAGCGGGCTGGTCAACTGGAAGAACAGCGACAACAGCTTCGGCGTGATGCTGCAGGGCTTCTATGAAGACCGCGAGCTGCAGCGCAATGGCCAGGAAATGCTCGGCTATTCGTACATTCCGACCGGCTCGGCGCTGGCCACCCAACTGGGCCTCGGTGCGGCCCGGCCCGGCAGCGCCAGCACCGGCGTGTTCTATCCCAACCTGCCCGGCGCCGCGCTGTTTACTCAAGAGCGCAAGCGCAAGGGCGCTTCGATCGACCTCGAGTGGAAGGCGCTCGACAACCTGACCTTCAACCTCGATGGCTTCTATTCCAAGATGGACGCCACCGATTACAACCGCAACTACATGCTGCGCCTGCGCGACAAGCTGCCGGGCGACACGCTGTCCAGCTACACCCTCAACGGCAACGTGCTCACCGGTGCGGTGGCGCAAGGGCAGTCCGGCGTGTCGCAAGGCATCTACGACATGATCTCGCGTCCGGGCGAGAGCGAATCCAGCGCGTACGTCACGCTGGACGCGGACTGGAAGGTCACCCAAAACCTCAACTTCAAGTTCCAGGGCGGCTTCACCCGCGGCACCGGCAACACGCCGACCCAGAACATCATGGAGATGGATACGGGTTTCGGCCAAGGCGCCAGCTACGCCATGAATGGTTTGGGCAAGCCGCTGAACTGGACGCTGGGCGGTAACAACAGCAGCTTCGATCCATCCACGACCGGCCTTGACTGGATCTTCGGCGATCAGGACGTCCACGTGGTCGACAAGGAGCGCTGGTTCCAGGCCGACGGCGAGTTCGACTTCGACGATGCCGGTCCACTGTCCTCGCTGCAGTTCGGCGCACGCTACGCAAAGCACACGCACGACAGCCCGACGGCCGTTGCACAAGGCCCCAACTGGGCCTCGAACGTGCAGTTCGGTACGGGTTCCACCATTTACCCGGCCAGTGGCGGCAACTATCCCGGCAGTTTCGCGGGTGATCTTGGTGTGGGCCAGATGCCGTCCGGCATCTGGTACTGGACGCCCGCCCAGCTGGCGCAAATGAACGCGCTGTACGCGAACCGCAAGGTAACCAACGACCCCGGAACCTCGCGTTTCTATCCGAACGACATTTACGCCATGTCGGAGAAGAACAGCGCCGTTTATCTGCAGGTCAATTTCGCCGGCGATCGCTGGAGCGGCAATGCCGGCCTGCGTTACGTCGGCACCAACGAGAACATCGGCTACACCAGCCCGACGATCCAGGAAGCCAGTTACGCCCAAGGCACGCCGCCATCAGCGTTCTATCCGAGCGGCTGGTACTGGAACTACTACAACCATCACTACGGCAAGGTGCTGCCGAGCTTCAACCTCAAGTTCAATCTGAACGACGATGGCAGCCTGCTGGCGCGCTTCGCCGCATCGCAGACGCTCACGCGCCAGGACTATGGCCAGCTGGCGGGCTTCCTGTCCTTGAATGACCCACAGAGCCCGACCGGCGAGGGTTCCGGCAGCGGCCCGAATCCGCGACTGAAGCCGATCCTTTCCACCAACTTCGACGCGTCGCTGGAGTGGTACTACTCGGAGCGTGGCCTGTTGTCGGCCAGCGTGTACGCGATGGACCTGAACAACTACTACGACTACGGCACCACCACCGGCACGTATCTCAACAACTACCTGACCTACGGCGGCAGCACCACCTACCCCAACCCCTCGCACACGCCGGTCTACAGCAATTACCTGGTCAGCATCCCGGTCAACGTCAACGGCAATCTGAAGGGCGTGGAGCTTAACTGGGTGCAGCCGATCGGCGAGCACTTCGGCACGTCGGTCAACTACACCTACAGCAACGGCCACTCGGCGGGCGGCACTTACCTCTACAACGCCGACGGTACGCAGGGTACCGGTGTATCCGCGGGCAACCGTCCGCTGTTCGGTACCTCGAAGAATACGGCCAACCTGTCCGCCTTCTTCGAGGACAAGCACTGGAACGCGCGCATCAACTACACGTACCGCTCCTCGTTTTACGACGGCATGATGCCGGTGACGACCGGTTCGCTCGGCAACACCATGCCGCTGCTGCCGTACTACCAGGCGGGCACGGGCTACCTGTCGTTCTCGGCCGGCTACAAGCTCAACGACAACGTGAGCTTCTCGTTCGACGCGATGAACCTCAACAACCCGACGCTGCGCTACTACGCGGTCGGTTCCCAGGCCGGTCTCGGCTTCGGCAAGGTGCCCGAAGCGTTCTACACGAACGGTCGCCAGTACTACTTCAACGTGAACTTCAAGCTCTGAGCCGCACTCTCCCCAAGGACCTGGCACCTTTGCCAGGTCCGCTTTTTTCCGGTGGAAGCTGGCGGAAAGAGCGCGGGGAAAATCCACCTGGCTTGCTATCCACTGCGATGTCGGCTCCGCCGGCATCGCAGTTTTTGCTTGAATGCCCGCAGGCGCTGTCTGCTGGAAGCGTATTGGCGCACCATGAACAGCAAGCCGAACCACGGGCGGAAGCGGAGGGAGAAACATGAGTGAATCTGCCGGCGCGACACCCGCGCCTGCCGCGATCGAGGAGTACCGTCCTGTCGACGGCCGGCCATTCAGTCTGGATGACGTGGTCGGACACGATCGACCGCTGGTGATTCGTGGCCTCGTGCGCGACTGGCCGATCGTGAAGCTCGCCCTGCAATCGGACACGGCGTTCGCGCAGCGCCTGGCGGAACTGGACAACGGCACCGACGTCAGCACCTTGATGGTGGCGCCGGAAGCCGACGGCATGATCGGCTACGCGCCCGAGCTGGACGGCTTCAGCTACCAGCATTTCAAGGTGCCGGTGACGCTTGGTCTGCAACGGCTGGCCAAGTACAGCCGGCGCGACGATGCGCCCGGCATGGTGATCCAGAGCGCACGCATCCGTGAATGCCTGCCGGGGTTTCTGGCAGACCATGCGTTGCCGCTGCTGCCCGGTGTGGAGCCGCGCATCTGGATCGGCAACCGGGTCACCACGCCCACCCATTTCGATTCCATGCACAACATCGCTTGCGTGGTATGCGGTGTGCGCCGCTTCACGCTGTTCCCGCCGGACCAGTTGCCGAACCTCTACATCGGCCCGCTGGACTACGCGCCGACCGGCGCCGCGATCAGCATGGCCCGGCTGGATCAGCCGCACGATCCACGTTTCCCGCGCCTGCAACAGGCGCTCGCAGTGGCGCAAGTGGCCGAGTTGCATCCGGGCGATGCGATCTACATGCCGCCGTTGTGGTGGCACAACGTGGAATCGCTGCAAGATCTCAACGCGCTGGTGAACTACTGGTGGAGTCCGGTGGATGTGGATGGCTACCACACCGGTCACGCCAAGGCCGCGCTGTACCACTGCCTGCTCGCGTTCCGGGCGCTGCCGCCGGCGGAACGAGTCCACTGGCGCAACCTGCTGAACCACTACGTGTTCGGCGATGAGGAATCCCTCGCGCACATCCCCGAGCAACGCCGTGGCGTGCTTGGTCCGTTGACGCCCGAATGCATCGAACTGCTGAAGCAGGGTGCACGCAACCATCTTTGAGCGTGCCATGCCCGGGCGACAGTGACCGCGCACGATCACCACCTATATTTCCAACGCACGCTTTCCAACCCGGGAGTCTTGATGAAAATCGCCGGTTTCGCCTTCAGCATCGTCGCCCTGCTAGGCGCAGCCCATGCGGCCACGCCGTCGTTGTTGCCGATGCCGGCGCACATCCAGGTCGCCAGCGGCAGCATGCCGGTCAACGAAGGCACGCCGATCGTGGTGCTTGCGCACGATGCCGCCACGCGGCAGACCGCGCAGTACCTCGTCGACCTGCTGGCACGCACGCGCGGGCTGCATCTGAAAGTGAAAGTGGGTGCGGCGCCGCATGGCGCTATCGTGTTGTCGCGCGAAGCCGACGCGCCGGTGACGCACGCGGAAGGCTATGCGCTGGACGTCACATCCGATGGCATCCACATCGCCGCACGCGATGATGCGGGTCTGTTCTACGGCGCGGTGACGCTGTGGCAACTGCTCACGCCGGATGCGCAACATGGCGCGGTGCAGGTACCGGCGGTGCAGATCCGCGACCAGCCACGTTTCACCTGGCGTGGTCTGATGCTCGATTCGGCGCGGCACTTCCAGTCGGTCGCCGAGATCGAGCAGCTGCTGAACCAGATGGCCGAGCACAAGCTCAACGTGTTCCATTGGCACCTCACCGATGACCAGGGTTGGCGCATCCAGATCAAGCGCTATCCCGAGCTCACGCGCATCGGCGCATGGCGCACGCCGCCGGATGCCGGGCACGATGGCGAGCCGCAGCGTTACGGCGGTTTCTATACGCAGGATCAGATTCGCCACATCGTCGCTTACGCCACCGAGCGGCACATCATGGTGGTGCCGGAGATCGACATGCCCGGTCACGCGCAGGCCGTGGTGGCGGCGTATCCGCAGTTCGGCGTCACCGGCCAGCGTCCGCCCGTGTCGGTCGACTGGGGTGTCAATCCGTATCTGTACAACGTCGACGACGCCACCTTCCAGTTCATCACCAACGTGCTCGACGAGGTGATGGCGCTGTTCCCGTCGAAGTACATCCACGTCGGCGGCGACGAGGCGGTCAAGGACCAGTGGCAGGCCTCACCCGCGGTGCAGGCGAAGATGCACGCGCTGGGGTTGAAGAACGAGGACGCACTGCAGGGTTGGTTCATCGGCCGCATCGGCAGTTATCTGGAAAAGCATGGCCGTCGACTGGTCGGCTGGGACGAGATCCTCGAGGGTGGCAATGCGCCGGCCGATGCCACGGTGATGTCGTGGCGCGGCACCAAGGGCGCCATCACTGCGGCGCAGGACGGCCACGACGTGGTGCTGTCGCCCGCGCCTCAGCTGTATTTCGACCAGCTGCAGAGCGACAGTTCCGACGAGACCGCCGGCCGCATTCCGGTGCAGGACCTGGCCAGTGTTTATGCTTTCGAGCCGGTACCGAAGGAGCTTGACGCGAGCCAGGCGAAGTTCGTGCTGGGCGCGCAGGCGAACGCATGGACTGAGCACATGCCGACGATGAAACACGTCGAGCACGCGGTGTTCCCGCGGCTGGATGCGCTCAGCGAAGTCGACTGGTCGCCGGCGGCGGCGCGCAACTGGGCCAGCTTCACCGCGCGCCTGCCCGCGCAGTTCGCGCGCTACCGCACACAGGGCATCAACTATGCGGACAGCGCGTTCGCGGCGGACATCACGCTCGATCGCATCCAGGCGCTGGCCACCGGTCGCGCCACCGTGACCCTGGCCAACCAGGTCGGTGCCGGCACGCTGCGCTACACCCTGGACGGCAGCGCACCCGACGCGCAATCGCCGGCCTATCAGGAACCGTTCGAAGTGACCTTGCCGGTGACCGTGCGCGCCGCCACTTTCGCCGACGACGGCAGCGTGCTGGCTGCGGCACGTGAACGTGTGCTCGACCGTGCGCAGCTGCTCGGCTTCAGCGGCAACGCGCTGCCCAACTGCCCCGGCAGCGATTTCCGCCTGCGCGTGCAGCCGCTGCCGGACGCGACCTCGCTGACACCGGTCTACAGCATCAACGTGTTCAACAGCTGCCAGGTGATGCCCGCCACCCTGCTCGACGGCGTCGACGCGATCCATGTCGGGGCGGTACGGCTGGAGCGCAATTTCGCGTTGGCGCACGAACAGAAGCTGGTGGTGTCGCGCCCGCACGACACGCCGTTCGGCGAACTGACCGTGCACAAGGACGACTGCAACGGCGCGGTGCTGGCCAGCATGCCGCTGCCCGATCCCGCGCGCGCCGCCCGCCGTTTCGCGCTGGACGCGACCTTCCCTGTACAGCAAGGCGAGCATGCGCTGTGCCTGATCTACACCGCGCCCATCGATGGACCGCTGTACGCGATCGACCGCCTGTCGCTGCACCCGGACCAAGCTGCGCGATGAATGCACTGCGCCGGCTCGCCTCGCTCGACGCGTTGCGCGGCTGCACCGTGGCGGCGATGCTGCTGGTCAATGATCCGGGTGACTGGGATCACGTCTACTGGCCGCTCGATCACGCGACGTGGAACGATTGCACGCCGACCGACCTGGTGTTTCCGTTCTTCCTGTTCGTGGTCGGCGTGTCGGTGGCGTTGGCGATGCTGCCGCGGCTGGAGCAGGGCGCCGATCGCGCCGCACTGACGCGCACTGCGTTGAAACGTGCGGTGCGCATCGTCGGCCTCGGTGTGCTGATCAACGTGCTGGCGTGGTGGTGGATGCCCGGCACACACCTGCGCTTTCCCGGTGTGCTGCAGCGAATCGGCGTGTGTTACGCAGGCGTCGCTCTGTTCGCGCTCTATACCAAGCCACGCATGCAATGGGGCGTGATCGCGGCATTGCTGCTCGGCTACTGGGCGCTGCTGTGCTCCGGCGGATCGCTGGAACCATGGACGAATATCGTCAGCCGTACCGACACCGCCGTGTTCGGTCGTTTCGTCTACCTGATCGATCCAGTGAGCGGGCGCGGCCACGATCCGGAAGGCCTGCTCAGCACGCTGCCGTCGCTGGCGACTGCCTTGCTCGGCCTGCGCGCTGGTTGCTGGTTGCGCGCGGGCAAACTCCGAGCGCTGCTGATCGGCGCGGTGCTGGCGCTGCTGCTGGGTGTGCTGTGGTCGCTGTGGCTGCCGTTCAACAAGAACCTGTGGACGCCGTCGTTCGTCATGTGGACGGCGGGCTGGGCCATGCTGGCGCTGCTGGCTTTTCACCTGCTGATCGATCGACGCGGCTGGCCGGCATGGGGGCGGCGCTTCGGGGTCAATGCGATCGCCGCCTATGCCGGCTCCGAGCTGATGCAGATCCTGTTGCCGGGGCTGGGGCAGGAGTGGCTGTATCAACATCTGTTTGTGGGCTGGATGACACCGTCGTTCGGTCCCTACATTCCATCGCTGGCTTTCGCGGTGATGTTCGTGGCGGTGTGGTGGCTGATCGTGTGGGCGATGGATCGCCGGCAGGTCTATCTCAAGCTCTGATGCTCAGCGCCGCCCACGCAGCGCCTTGATGAACATCACCATCGCGAGCACGCCCAGCACGAAACCGATGCCGGCACCCCACAGTCCGCCGGTCGCTCCGGCCAGCAGATAGCCGACGCCGAAACCCAGCGGAAACAACAGCAACAGCGGCAAGCATCCCATCCGTCGATCCTTCAGCGCGCTGCGGCCAGTGCATCCGGCAGCGAGGGTGGATAGCGCAACAAGGCGTGCTTCGCCAGCTGGGTGTCGGCGGTGGACAGCTCGATCAGCGGTGTGAGCTTGCCGCCGATCAGCGCGGCGATCGCCGCGCCGTCGCGATACAGCACGCGTGAACCGGCCAGTGCCGGCACCTTGTCGCCGACCAGTACGGTGCCGACCAGGTTCAGCGGATCGCAGCCGCTGAGGCAGACCAGCTCGCCGTCGTCGGCGCGCTGGCGCACCGCGCGCAGCGGCGCGATCGCTTCGGGCAGAGCGAATTGTTCGCCGACCAGGCCCTCGACGAAGCGCCCGCCGCGGATCTCGCCGCGCGCCTCCAGCCGGTGATAGACGCGCAGCAGTTCGCGCCACGACGGCAGCCATGGCGCCTCGCGTTCCAGCAGCTTCCAGAACACCACGCCGTAACGGCGCAGCAGGGTGCGGGCGATGTGCTCGATCGCATCAGGGTCAAGAGCTTCACCCCCTCCCAACCTCCCCCTGCGCGCAGGGGGAGGAGCAACAGCCGCTGCGGTGCTTGAACTCCCTCCCCTGCTTGCAGGGGAGGGTTGGGGAGGGGTGCTCTTTGCCAGCGACCAGCGACCGGCGTCCTCGATGCCGTTCAACTGATGCCGACGCAGGCGCCGATGCCGGCCGCCGTCGCGCTTCGCCGCCGGCAGCAGCAGCGCGCGCAGACCGGCGAAGCTGTCGGCGCTGACCCGGCCGGCGGCGACCAGTTCGCCCAGCGCGTCCTCCAGTTCGGTGCGCAGCAGTCGGGTAGCATCCAGCAGCTCGTCGAAAAACAGTGCGCCTTGCTCGCGCAGTGCATCGGCCACGGCCTGCGCGCGCGATGACAACAGAATTTCCTGCGGATCGTCGCCTGCAGAAACAGACGTCCAGACGGCCATGTCGCGCCGCGGCAGCAGCACGATCGGGGTGCTTCGCACCGGCCCGCTACCACCGCCGCTGCTAGTGCGCAGGCGCGCCCAGCTGATTCGACCGGCACGGCACAGTTCATCCAACCAGCTGATCGAGTAATCGTCGATGCGCGCCGGCAGCAATTCGGTTTCCCAAGCGCCGGCCGCTGCTTCGTAGCCTTCCAGCTGGGCCAACGTGGCGCCCAGCGCATCCGGCCCGCTCAGCCGGGTCGCCGCCGACACATGCTGCCAGTCGAACAGGAAGCGCATCAGCGCGCGCCGGCTGACCGGTTCGATCTCGCGGCGCAGGCGGCCGATGGTGTAGCGATGGATGCGCGCCAGCAGATGCCGTTCGCACCATTCGGTGTCGGTCGCATCGGCGGTGAAGCGGCCCTGCATCACATAGCCTTCGGACTGCAGCCGGGTCAGCGCGGTTTCGATCTCGCCGGACCCGACCGACATCGACCGGGCCAACGACGCCACGGTGACCGGACCAAGGCCACCGAGGCGATGGCGCACCAGTTCCAGCAGTGCATCTTCGCGCGTCCACATTTGCGCGGCGTACTCGGCGGGCGCGGCGATCGGTGGTTGCATCGGTGCGGCGGGATGCAGCGCCTGCCATAGCGGCAACTTCTCGGCGGATGTCCAGACTGCCGTGTCGACAACCAGACGAGTGGCGCGTTTCGCCTTGGTCAGCGCCTGCAGTCGTTCGCTCCAACCGGGATGGGCGATGACCTCATCGTCGGTGACGAAACCCAGCAGCGTCAGCGCCTCGTGCATCTCATCGGCGTCGCGCACTTGCGGCCAGGCTTCCTCGCGTACGGCGGCGATCGCATCGGGGTCGAGCCGGCCGAGGTCGTCGGCATTGTCGGCCTCGTTCCAGCGGCGCGTCTGCACGGCCTGGGTGCGACGTTCCTCCAGCGGCGCATCGTCGAGGAATGCATAGGGTGCGGCGTTCAGTACTTCGGCGGCGAGCGGACTGGGCGCGGTGAGGTCGCGCGCCACGATGGCGATCTCGCCACTTTCGAGTTTGCGCAAGATCGCCAGCAGCCCATCGACATCCATCGCCTCGCGCAGGCAGTCGTGCATGGTCTGGTTGACCAGTGGGTGATCCGGCACCTCGCGCTCGCCCACGATGTTTTCCAGGCACGCGACCTGATCGGGGAACACCGCGGCGAGCAGGTCCTCGCTCTTCATCCGCTGCAGCGGCGGCGGCGTCTTCTTGCCGCCGGTGAAGCGCGGCAGCGCCAGCGCGGTCACCGCATTCCAGCGCCAGCGTGCGGGAAATAGCGGCGCATCGAGCAGGGCCTGCACAAGCACGTGTTCGGCGGTGTTGGAGTGCAGGTAGTGCGCGACTTCCTCCAGCGGAAAACTGTGGCTGGTCGACAGCGACAGCACGATCGCATCCTCGGTCGCCGCCGCCTGCAGCTCGAAGTTGAACTGGCGGCAGAAGCGTTTGCGCAGCGCCAGCCCCCACGCGCGGTTGATGCGGCTGCCCCACGGCGTGTGGATCACCAGCTGGGTGCCGCCGGATTCGTCGAAGAAGCGCTCCAGCACCAGCGTGTGCTGGCTCGGCAGCACGCCGAGCGCGGCCTTCGCGCGGGCCAGATAATCGGCCAGCTGTTGCGCGGCGGCTTCGTCCAGGCCGAGTTGATCACGCAGCCATGCAATTGCTGCCGGCACGCCACCGGCATCCAGTTGTCCGGAGATTTCGTCGCGCAGGCGCGACACGCCGAACGACAGCTCGTTGCTGCGCCCCGGCGCCTCGCCCAGCCAGAACGGAATGCTCGGCGGTGCACCGTGCGCGTCCTCCACGCGCAGACGGTCACGCTCGACGCGCTGGATCCGATAACTGGTGTTGCCGAGCTGGAAGATGTCGCCAACCATGCTCTCGACCGCGAAATCCTCGTTCACCGTGCCGACGATGATCGCCTGCGGCTCCAGCACCACCTTGTAGTCGGCGGTGTCGGGAATGGTGCCGCCGGAAGTCAGCGCGGTGAGCCGCGCACCACGGCGTGCGCGCAACTGGCCGTGCACTGCGTCGCGATGGATATACGCCGCGCGCGCACCGCGGCGGGTGGTGAAACCCTCGGCCAGCATGCGCACCACCGCGTCGAACTCGCGGCGCGCGAGATCGCGGTACGGATGCGCGCGGCGTACCAGCGCGTACAACGCATCTTCGTTCCATTCCGCGCAGGCGACTTCGGCGACGATCTGCTGGGCCAGAACGTCGAGCGGTTGTGGCGGCAGGATCAATGCATCCAGTTCGCCGCGACGCACGCAGTCGAGCAGGGCGGTGCATTCGATCAGGTCGTCGCGGGTGGCCGGGAACAGCCGCGCTTTTGGCGTACCGTCGATGCTGTGACCGGAGCGGCCGGCGCGCTGCAGGAACGCGGAGATCGAGCGCGGCGAGCCGAGCTGGCAGACCAGGTCGACTTCGCCGATGTCGATGCCCAGCTCCAGCGACGCGGTCGCCACCAGCACCGACAGCTCGCCGCGCTTGAGCCGTTGCTCGGCATCCAACCGCTGCTCTTTGGCCAGACTGCCGTGATGCGCGGCGACGTACTCCTTGCCGAGCCGCTCGGACAGATGGCGTGCCGCACGTTCGGCCATCCGCCGTGTGTTGACGAAGACCAGGGTGGTGCGATGCGTCTGCACCAGCTGGGCGAGGCGGTTGTAGACCAGCTCCCAGCAGTCGTTCGACATCACCGCTTCGAGTGGCACCGGGGGTACTTCAATGGCGAGGTCGCGGGGGCGGGTGTGGCCCGTATTTATGATGGTGACGTCGCTTCTCGCGTTCGCATCCACTCCCCTTGCGGGTGCGGATTGAGGAGAGCGGCGGGTGCTAGCGGGAATATCACCAATGGCCATCGCTTCGTTTGAACTCCGCCGCGACCCTGTCCCCTCTCCCCAGCCCTCTCCCGCAAGGGGAGAGGGGGTCGTGCCGGCACCGACCAGGAAGTCGGCGATCGTTTCTATGGGCTTCTGCGTTGCCGACAACCCGATCCGCAGCAATCGCCGTTGGCATAGCGACTCCAGCCGCTCCAGCGACAGCGCCAGGTGCGAGCCGCGCTTGCTGCCGGCGATCGCGTGGATTTCGTCGACGATCACCGTGCGCGTACCGGCCAGCATCGCGCGGCCGGAGTCCGAGCCGAGCAGCACGTACAGCGACTCCGGCGTGGTCACCAGGATGTGCGGTGGCTGTCTGCGTAGCAGGTTGCGTTCCACTTGCGGTGTGTCGCCGGTGCGCACCGCGGTACGGATCGCCACGTCGGGCAGGCCGAGTTTCTCGAGCTCCGCGCGGATGCCTTCCAGTGGCGCTTCCAGATTGATGTGGATGTCGTTCGACAAGGCCTTCAGCGGCGACACGTAGACCACCGTGGTGGCATCGGCCAGCACGCCGCCGTGCGCCACGCCTTCGCGCACCAGCGCGTCGATCGCGGCGAGAAAGGCAGTCAGTGTCTTGCCCGAGCCGGTCGGCGCGGCGACCAGGGTGTGATTGCCGGCGCGGATCGACGGCCACGCGGCGGCCTGCGCCGCGGTGGGCGCGGGGAAGGCGTGGCGAAACCAGGCGGCAACAGCCGGGTGGAAATCGTCCAGCGGACAGGAATCCAGACGCATCGGTGATTGCCCGTGCGGCGGCAGGGAAGAGGTCTCCGGATCATATATGGGGCTTTTCTCAGATCCTGCAATCAGTCATGGAATCCGCCGCAGATGGCGGTGCAAGCGCCGTTGCGGCATGTCAATATTCACGCTCGGCCGACGCAGGTCAGGGGCCCCGTGGGGGAATCCGGCGGCGGCCTTCATGCGAAGGACTCTCATGCACGACCTGGAAGTGATTCTGCGCAAGACCGGCACCATGCGTTCGGCTTTCCGCCGGTTGGCCCTGCTTGCCCTTATCGGTCTGTGCGGCGTCACCGCGCATGCCGCCAGCCTCGATCCAGCGGTGCTGCCGAAGATCCAGGCGGCCACGTTCGAGGTGGTGGCGGCCAAGCCGGTCAACGATCCGCTGACCTACGAGAAGCCGCTGCCGCTGGAGCTGCTGCCGTACCAGGAGCGCAACGACAAGTACTACTCGATCGGCACCGCGTTCGCGCTGGGCAACAATCGCTATGTCACGGCGGCGCATGTGTTGCAGGTCGGCATCGACAGCCTGTGGGGCGAGCCGGCGCTGCGCGATGCCGGCGGTCACGTGTATGCGATCGGCAAGATCGAGAAGTATTCGCTGCAGCAGGATTTCGTGGTGTTCACGCTGGCCGAGCAACCCGCCGCGGCGGCCGCGCTGGAGGTCAACACCAAGCCGGCCTTGAACGAAGTGGTGTACGCCGTCGGCAATGCGCTGGGCACCGGCGTGGTGATTCGCGACGGCCTGTACACCTCCGACACGCCGGAAGACCAGGACGGCCGCTGGAAGTGGATGCGCTTCTCGGCTGCCGCGTCGCCCGGTAACAGCGGCGGCCCGCTGCTGGACAAGGACGGCAAGCTGATCGGCATCGTGCTGATGAAATCGGCGAACGAGAATCTCAATTACGCCTTGCCGATCGGCATGATCCTGAATGCGCCGGATCATCTGGCCGTGATCGACCAGCGTGTTCCGTATCAGTTCGACGTGTTCGACACGGTCCTGAGCAACACGCTGAAGACGCAGTTCGCGCTGCCGTTGAGCTTTGCCGATTTCAGCGCCGCGTTCCAGCAACGCTTCAACGCCTATGTCGATGTGCAGCTCAAGGCCTTGCTGGCGAAGGAGCCGGACAAGCTGTTTCCGCGCGGTGCCGGCTCCAACCAGCTGCTGCACAGCATGCCGTCGATGGACGATTTTCCGGCCTTGATCACGCGTGACAACGATGGCACCTGGAGTCTGGCGAAAAAGGCCGGAGGCAACACCACGCTGCCCAACAACGGCTACGTGACCCCCGGCGTGGTCGGGCGCAATCTGCTGTTCCATATCCGCAAACCCGACAACGTCACATCGGCACAGCTGTATGGCGATCCGTCCCGAATGATGGACATGCTGGCGAAGGTCGGTTTCCTGACCCGCACGATCGGACCCGAGAAAGTCAGGATCACCTCGCTGGGCAAGCCGAGCCAGGATACGCTGTACACGGATGCCTGGCAGCGCCGCTGGCAGGTGCGGGTATGGCCGTTGCCGGCCGAGAATGCGCTGGTGATGACGTTCGCGCTGCCGGTGCCGGACGGTTACGTGGTGCTGATGCGGATTGCCGGGGCAAGCCAGCAGCACGACTATCTGATCAACCTGCAGGCACTCACCGATTTCTTCTTTGTCACCTACGACGGCACGCTGGCGCAGTGGCAGGAGTTCCTGAAGAACCCCGCCTTGCTGCCGGTGGCATTCAAGGACATCAAGATCGACATCGACTACGGCCACCGCTTCAGCTACGCATCGAAGCGGGTGCACCTTGCATTCACTCCGGAGCTGCAGAAGATCGAGCCGACCAGCATGCTGACCCTGGGCTTCAGCTACTTCACCGACCATGGCAACGTGGTGTGGGATGTGGGCGATGTGTGGCTGGCGGCCAGTGCGCATGATCAGTACTGGGTCAATCTGTCGCGCACGACCGCTCCCTCCGACGATCTCGACGACAGCTTCAAGAGCGACTGGAACAAGATCGTCAATCGCCAGCGTCCGTTCGACGGCGTGGCGCGCAGCGAAAATGACGTGATGAAGATCACCAGCGTCGTCGGCACGCCGGCAGATGCGAAGCAGCCATCCACGCTTTACACGGTCTATCACTACGCCGAAGGTGCGCATTCCCAGGCGGCCATGAAGAGCAAGCTCGATCTGCTCATGAAGGGTGTTCGCGTCGACGAGCACTGAGGCTGTCGCGGATCACGATGATGGTGTTGGGTAACGGGCAAGTGCGGCAGAGGAGATACGGGTGGAAGTACAGGCGCAACCGGCAGCACGGCATGGCGTGACGGAAGACGGTGCTGCGGCATGGCTGACGCTGGCCGATGGCCAGCGCCTGTTCCTGCGTGACTGGCCGTTGCCGCAGGCGCGTGGCGCGGTGCTGATCGTGCATGGGCTGGGTGAACACAGCGGACGTTACCAACGGCTGGCGCAATGGTTCAACCAGCGCGGCTATGCGGTGCGCAGTTACGACCAGCGCGGTCACGGGCAGACCCCGGGCCAGCGCGGCGCGCTGCGCCATGGCGACGATTTGCTGGAGGATCTGGCCAGCGTCTACAACGACTATAGCAACGGACTGCCGCACGTACCGTTGCTGCTCGGCCACAGCATGGGCGGTCTGGTGGCGGCGCGCGCGGTGCTGGACGGCCGTATCACGCCACCGGCACTGCTGCTGTCGTCGCCGGCGCTGCGCAGCTGGGAATCACCGTGGCTGGTCAAACTGGCGCGGGTGCTGAGCCGTGTCGCGCCAAACCTACCGCTGCGCAACGGGCTGGATGCCGACAAGCTCTCGCACGATCCGCAAGTGGCGGCGGGCTATCGCAGCGATCCGTTGCGGCATAGCTGGATCACGCCGCGGTTGGCCGACTTCATCTTCCGCGATGGCGCGACGTGCATCGCCGATGCCGCCAGCCTGGCGCTGCCGACCTTGCTGCTGGTCGCCGACAGCGACGAGCTGGTCGATCCGTCCGGCAGTCGTGCGTTCGCAAGAAAGGCCGCGTCGAGCGGGCAGCTGACCACACGCTTTTTCTCGACGCTGTATCACGAGCTGTTCAACGAAGCCGAGCCGGGGCGCAGCCAGGTGCTGATGCAGCTGGCCGACTGGCTGGGCCGGCGCGTGTGAATCATGGTCATCGATGACGTGCCGCTCATCCGCACGCTGGAATACGATCCCTGGGGCGCACCGAGCTGCTGCCGGGTTGTGTAGCCAACGAGGCGCAGTACCACGGCGTCAGGCGTGCGCTTCAGCTCCGTCCGGGCTTGTGCCGCAGTAGCAATGCGCTGCAGACGTGAGTGCGCTGCAGAAATGTGAGTGTCTGCGCAGTCCGCGTGCCTCGGCGCAAACCCGACGCCTGTAAAGTGTCAGGCGAATGCTCCAGACAAACGAGGCTCCCCATGGTCCGTACCCGAAGCTGGCGGTTGTTGCATCTCGTTTTGGCGATGGCCTGCGCAGGCAGCGTACACGCGGCCGACGCGGCCACCGCAAAAGACCCGCATGCGTCGGTGGCACAACCGCTCAGTCAGCGCGTGCCGGAGCCAACCCACTACACGGACTGGCCGGCGATCCGCAGCCGACTGGCCGCCGATCCTGCGCTGGAAGCCCGCGTGCGGAAGATCGTGGCGAGCATGAGCCTCGCCCAGAAGATCGGTCAGATGACCCAGGCCGAGATCAAGTCGATCACGCCGGCCGAGGTGACGAAATTCTATATTGGCTCGGTACTCAATGGCGGCGGCTCCTGGCCGGGTGGCAACAAGCACGCCGGGATCGCGGATTGGCTCGCGCTGTCCGACCGTTACTACGATGCGTCGATGGCGACCGACGCGACGATCAAGCTGCCGATCATCTGGGGCATCGACGCCGTGCATGGGGACAACAACGTCTTCGGTGCCACACTGTTCCCGCACAACATCGGCCTGGGTGCGGCGCACGACCCGGCCTTGATCGAGGAGATTGGCGCAGCAACTGCCAAGGCGGTACGCGCCACCGGCGTCGAATGGGCGTTCGCGCCGACCCTCGCTGTGGCACAGAATGCCCGCTGGGGCCGCAGCTACGAAAGTTTTTCCACCGACGGTCCGCTGGTACGCGCGTATGCGCGCGCCTATGTCGCGGGGCTGCAGGGCAGCTTTGGCGACCACAACGTGATGGCGACCGCCAAGCATTTCATCGGCGACGGCGCGACCCAGAACGGAACCGACCAGGGCAACGCCAAGGTCAGCTTGGGCGACATGATCAACGTGCATGGCTCGGGTTACTTCGGCGCGCTCGAAGCCGGCGTGCAGAGCGTGATGGCGTCCTACAGCAGTTGGGATGATGTGGCCGAAGGCGTCAACTACGGAAAGATGTCGGGTGCGCGTGCCCTGTTGACAGGTGCGCTGAAGGACAAGATGGGCTTCGATGGCTTCGTCGTTTCCGACTGGAATGCGATCGGCCAGTTGCCGGGTTGCACCAATGCCAGTTGCCCGCAGGCGATCAATGCCGGCATCGACATGGTGATGGTGCCCGATGACTGGAAGGCCTTCATCGCGAATACCACGAGTCAGGTCGAAGATGGCCAGATCCCGATGGCGCGCATCGATGACGCCGTCAGCCGGATCGTCCGCGTCAAATTGCGCATGGGTCTGTTCGGCACGCGGCCTTCGCAACGCGCGGGCGCGGGCGACGCCGGCGCATTGCAGAGCCGCGCGCTGGCACGGCGCGCCGTGCGCGAATCGCTGGTGCTGTTGAAGAACAATCACAATGTGCTGCCGTTGAAGCCGGGGGCGAAGATTCTGGTGGTGGGGAAGAGTGCCGACAGCCTGCCCAACCAGACTGGTGGCTGGTCGTCGACCTGGCAAGGCACGGGCAACAGCAATGCCGACTTTCCCAGCGGCGACACGATCCTGGCCGGGCTGCGCCACGCCGATGGTGCGGCGAATGTCACCTACAGCGAAACAGCGCAGGGCGTCGATCTCACATCCTTCGATGCCATCGTGGCGGTGATTGGCGAGACACCGTATGCGGAGACCATGGGCGACATCATGCCGTCGGCAACGTTGCGGCATAGCGACCGCTATCCGGAGGATCTGGCCGTCTTGCAGGCGGTAGCCAAGAGCCGCAAGCCGGTGATTACCGTGTTGGTGGCGGGGCGTCCGCTCTACGTCAACAATCTGCTCAATCTGTCCGACGCGTTCGTGGCCGCGTGGTTGCCCGGCACCGAAGGCGAGGGCGTGGCTGACGTATTGTTTGCGGGTCATTCCGGCGCGGGTTCCTACAATTTCAGCGGAGCACTCGCCATGCCGTGGCCGGGTGTGCCCTGTCCAGACGCGGGCGGCAGCAGTGCCAAGGTGACGCGCTGGCTGTTCGCGCCGGGTTATGGACTGCGCTATCCGAGCAAGAGCGTGATAGGCGTATTGCCCACCGACCCCGGCGTCGACGCGTGCGCCAACGCGTCAATGCTGTCGGTATTCCACACGCTGGCCGTGCCGCCGTTCTCGCTCTACCTGGCCGATGCGAATCCGGAGCAGCCTGCGCATGACATCGGCTCCGACTTGAACGCGGTGATCGAGTGGCCGGCAAACCATCCGGTGCTGCGTTTGAGCACCGTGCAAGTCAACACCCAGCAGGACGCCAAGTCCGTCACCTGGCTCGGCGCCGGCCGATTTTTTGCGCGGAGTCCTCAACCAAGAAACCTGATGCCGCTGGTATCCGCCCATGCGGCCTTGCAGTTCGATGTAGTGATCGCCACGCCCGGCAAAGGGCCGGTAAAGGTGTACATGGGGTGTGGCGACCACTGCACGACCAGTGTCGATCTTGCGCGCACCTTCAGCGGCTATGCGAACGGCAGCCGCCATACCGTGTCGATTCCACTGGCATGTTTCATCAAGAACGGTGGCGACCTCTCGCATGTTGATGTTCCGTTCGGTGTGCTGGCCTCGCCGCCGTTTTCGGCCGCCTTCGCCGACGTGAAAATCATGGCGGGTACGCCGGCTGGGCACGCCGACTTGCCATGCGCAAGCCCGGATGCTCCGTGAGCGTGAGGTTGTCGCGATGAACCGCAACGTGGGTAATGGGCCTCGTGTATAGCATGGATGAGCGCAAAGGCGATGAGCGCAAAGGTGCCCACGGCTGGATGGCGATTGCATCCATTGCCTTGATTACCTTGCTTGCACTGGCTTTCCTTTATGCATCGCGCCGCCCGCATCGCGCGATAGCGCCCAGAGTTGCCCCGGCGCATCCGATCATGCCCACCGTCCAGCTTTGGCTGAGCACGGCGGATCGCCGATTGCGATTGGTGCAGCAGCCCGATATCGAAATGAGCGCCCACGAGTCGCTGCCCGCCGATGTGGTCATCGACACCCGCAAGACTTACCAGTCCATCGTCGGCTTCGGGGCCGCGCTGACGGACTCGTCGGCATGGTTGCTTCAGGACAGGATGAGTGGGGCGCAGCGCAGTGCGCTTTTGCTCGAAATGTTTGGGCCGCCGCCCAACCTCAATATGAACATGATGCGGCTGACCATCGGCGCCTCGGATTTCTCGCTGCAGCAATACACCCTGGATGATCTCCCGTTCGGCCAGGTCGATCCCGCCTTGCAGCACTTCAATGTCGCCGCCAATCTGTTGGAGGTGATACCGGCCGTACGCGAGATCTTGTCGGTCAATCCACAGTTGCGCATCATCGCGTCGTCATGGAGTGCGCCGGCGTGGATGAAGACCAGCGAAAACCTGATTGGCGGGGAATTGCTGCCGCAGTTCGAAAGCACCTACGCGGACTATCTCGTCAAGTACCTCGATACCTATCGCGGCTACGGCATCCCCATCTTCGCCCTGACCTTGCAGAACGAGCCGGGCTTTGTGCCTGTGACCTACCCGGGCATGGAAGTGCCTGCGGCCACGCGGGCACGCCTCATCGGACAGTATCTCGGCCCGGCGCTGGCCAACCGCAAGCCAAAGACACACCTTCTTGAGTGGGACCACAACTGGGACAAGCCGGAAGAACCCTTGAGCGTGCTGGCCGACCCTGATGCGGCGCGCTATATCGATGGCGTGGCCTGGCACTGCTACAGCGGCAGCCCGTATGCGCAGAGCAAGGTGCATCGTGCGTATCCCAAGAAAGACGCCTACATCACCGAGTGTTCCGGTGGCGACTGGGCGTCAAGCGCAAACGGCGAGTTGCTCTGGTTTACGCGCGACCTGCTGCTCGCCGGACTCAGGCAATGGGCACGTGGCGTGGTGTACTGGAACCTGGCGCTCGACGAGAAGCATGGCCCGCATTTCGGTGGGTGCGACGCCTGCAAGGGCGTGGTCACGATCGACTCAAGCACGGGCGAGGTGAGCCGCAACGATGAATACTACGCGTTCGCCCACTTCAGTCGATTCGTGCTGCCCGGTGCCGTTCGGGTGGGATCCAGTGAGACAGACAAGGGCATCGAGAATGTCGCATTCCGGAATGCTGCTGACGGATCGATCGTGCTGGTGATGGTGAACAGCAATACGAGTACACGCCACGTCTCCGTGAGGGAGGACCGAACCGGTTTCCAATACACGTTGCCAGCGCAGAGCGTGGCGACTTTCGTATGGAATCCGGATCAGGCAAGCGTGTGGATACGACGAGCTCTCGACTGGTTGAAAAGCGTCCGCTGACGAGTGGGACGCTCGGCAATCGCAACGTGAATGAGTGATACGGTGTTCCGAAAGCGTCATTTCTCCAGCGAGAGGATCGCATGATGTTCCCACGCTCCGGTTTGCTTCGAAACGTCGTCGCCACGGCGATGCTGTTCGCGGGCAGCGTCGCACTTCCGCTTTGCGCACAGGCCGCGCCCGCCACGCAGCGGCCGAAGGTCGTGGTGATCAGTCTGGATGCCTTCGCTGCGGTCAGCCTGCATGAGCCGCAACTGCCCGCACCAACGCTGCATGCGTTGATGCAGCGCGGCGCCTATGCGGCTTCCATGCAGCCGATCAACCCCACCGTCACCTGGCCCAATCACACCGCCATGGTCACCGGTGTCGACGCGAGCCGGCATCACGTGCTGGTCAACGGACTGATCGTCGACCAGCGCACCGCCATGCTGCCAAGGATCGACATGAAGGCGCCGAAGTCCCGACTGGTCGCTGCCCCTACCGTCTACGACGCCGCGCACAAGGCGGGTCTCACGACAGCACAGGTGGACTGGGTTGCCATCGAAGGCACACCGAGCATCGACTGGCAATTCGCCGAACATCCCGATCCCCACGGCGCCATCGAGCAGGATCTCGTGCGGCAGGGGGTCCTCACCGATGACCAACTCGTGCATTTCGGCGTGCCATCGCAGGCATGGCGCGATCGCATGTATACCCGCGCGGCGGTCGACATCATCCAGCAGCATCACCCCGACCTGCTGTTGCTGCATCTGCTGGCGCTCGACAGCATCGAGCACGAGACAGGCTTCGGCAACAACGCGGGGCGCAATACCATCGCCTTTCTCGATGATCGCGTGAAGGAGGTCGTCGACGCGGTGCGCGCTGCCGGCGACTTCGATCGCACCACCTTCATCATCGTCTCCGACCACGGTCAGCAGAGTGTTCATCAGACCTTGCATCCCAATGTCCTGCTCAAACAGGCCGGCCTGCAGGCAGCCTCGGCGAGCCAGCCCAGTTTCAGCGTGCCGGATGACGGTTTCGCGCTGGTCTATCAGCAGCACGCCACGAAAGCGTCGATCAAGGCATTGAAGTCGCTCTTCGCGGGCACGCCCGGCATCCGCTCGGTACTGACTCCCGCCGAGGCGGCGAAAGAAGGTTGGCCGACGCCGGCACAGAGCGATCAAGCACCGGACCTGCTGCTCTACGCCGCAGACGGCTACGCCTTCAAGGAGGGCGACACGGGAGACTACGTGACACCGACCAATGAAATCGGGGCCCACGGCTATCCCAACTCGGATCCGCTCATGCAGGGCATTTTCATTGCGGCAGGCTTCGGCATTCGGGCCAAGGGCGAGATCCCTGCATTTCCCAATGTCGATATCGCGCCGACGATCGCGCAGCTGCTGCATCTTTCCCTCGGAACGGTCCAGGGCAAGCCGCTGACGGAAATTCTTGAACCGCATGCTCGCACGACTAAGTAGACGTAAGGCGCCTTTGGGAGGACTTCAGCATGTGGCAGGAGCGCGCCTTAATTGCGAGAACAATCCATGGCGGATGTCGCTAATGTGCGGTTAGAGCCCGATGCGGGAATAGGGACTGCGATCGATGGAAACCGGTAAGGCAGTCCAAGGCGCGGCATGACCTGCGTCAGCGCCTCCAGCTTGCATGCCCGTCCCCGCGGCCACACCCCGAAACGGGGTAGTTCCATGGACACGTTTGTAATGGACGGCAGGCAGGGATTCGGATTGCCGGGTTCTGGCGCCCATCGACGCGGGAACCGGGTAGCCCCGGTTCCCGCGCAGACTGAGTTCATTGGCACTCGATTCGTGGGGCAAATCCTGGATTCTGGATGGACTCAACGCCAAGGAAGCGGTGCAGCTCCGTTGGCCCACGATCCGACAACATACCACCCGATCGGGTAGGTCCAACTGCTGCCACCGGGTTGCGGTGCTGCACCGGAAGCCGACGGGCTTCCAGCAACCGGACCGAAGGTCGTGATGACATTGTTCTGTGGGTTCAACGTGTAGAGGCCGGTAGCGAGGCCCTGAACGAGGTAGCCAGCCGAGCCTGGTGACAGGAAAGGCGTGGCACCGCTCCACGTTGGAGTCTTCGCGACGCTGGACTGAGAGCCTTGGGCATCGAACAAGCGCTGCAGCGTGAAGCCGTAGCCTTGGCCGGTTGTCGTGTCATAGCGTTCCAAGCCGATGCCACTGCCGGCATAGCCGCCACCGATGGCCCAGGCGGTCCGAGCAGGACGGACGGTAGAACCCGATCCATCGAATACGGTCGATATGTCGTAGCTGCGGAATCCAGCTCCAGTGCTGTCCCACAGATAGAGATCGCCTGCGGCACTGGTCCAGAAGATGCTGAGCTTCTGGCTTGAGCTGAAGTATCCCACCGCGACCGGGTAATACCCGCAGGCCACGTTGAACACCTTGGAGCCGATCCGCGTCGCCCCTTTCATCAACCAGTAGGCAAACTGGCAATCAGAGGGATCCAGCCATAGCAGGTCGTCATACCCGTCCCCGTTGATGTCACCCGCCCCAATCAGCTGCCAAGCGGACGGATAGATCCCCACATATTGGGATTGAAAGCCACCTTGGGTGTTGTTGGTCCAGAGCCAGAGATCGCGCCCGGCGCTGGTGAATATGAGATCGGCATAGCCGTCGCCATTGAAGTCACCCGAAGCCCCAACGTAGTAGCCGGCAGTCACCTGGAACGTACGCGCACCCGTCCGGTGGGGGCTGCCGCCGGATGAAGACATCGTCCAGTAACCCACCTGGCTCGATCCTGGATTGAACCACAGGAGATCTGACGCGCCGTCTCCGTTGAAATCTCCAGGCACCGTACTGCGGCCGGGCACAGGAGTTGAGGGACTCAGTACCGGAAGTGTGGCAAATGAGACCGTTGGCGAATAGGTCGCTTGACTGGCAGTCACTGTGATCGTTACCGGAGCAGATGCCGAGTCGTTCCCGTAATGTGCTGCGTAGCTGAAGGTGTCCGTCCCCGTAAAACCGGGGTCCGGGACGTAGGTCATAACCCCGTTGGTCACGAACATCTGACCGTGCGTAGGCGCAACGGGGAAGTTGAACGCCATCGGTCGCCCGTTGCCGATGCTGGCCGGAAGGCGAATGACCACACGGCCACCATCGCTGGTCTCATTGACGGGATTCGCCTGGACGGGTGCGTATAGATTGATGTATTGGACTCCACCGGTCACCGAGACGGCCAGAATCGAACCGTCGTTCGCCATCCTGGTGCGGCCCTGCACGAAAGCCATATTGCCCACGTTGTTGAATACGTCACCAACGTCATAACTGCCGACCTGGGTCAGCGTGGTCGTGTCGTAGATGCGCACCTCGCTCGTGGTCGTCCAGGGCAGATACAGAAGTGGATGGACGGGGTCATAGGTGCCACCGATCGGCTGCGCGCCGGCATAAGTGCCCAGCGTGGCAACTTTCTGATAGTTGCTGTCGTAGACGAACGTGCCGCCATATGTCGGGATCGCGAATTGCGATCCGTCGGGATTCGTGGCCATTTCGTAGTTGAACCAGGACGTTCCGTCCGTGTACAACTGACGGCGAACAATTACGCCGGTATCGGCGTAATACACACCCCATCTCCCATCGGAAATATTCGATTCGGCGAAGCCGATAACCTTTCGGTTGGCACTGGGGGCGAGCATGGTGTCCTGCATCACCGAGGCCAGCACGGTCCATGTGTTGGTTGCAGGATCCAGCTTGCGCAACGGCACCCAGCCCGAACCGGGAAATTGGGACGTCGTCAGGAGCGTGCCGTCGTACGCATAGGCCACGGAAAAGGTTCCGACTTCTTCGAGGTATCCATTGGTCGAAACTAGGGGAACCGTAACCTTGTTGTCACCGAGCGTATTCAGATTGACGAGGTGAACCCACGCATACGTGCCATCGTTGGTCTCGTCAGCAACCGCCAGAGTGTTCCCGTCGGGCGACAGGTCCATGCCCTTGAGTGCACCACCGAGGGTGATGGGTGTCGCCTGGCAGTCGCAACTGAGGTCATAGCGAAGCACCTTTGTGCCGTTGGCTATGTAGATCATCTGCCGCGCGGTGTCGATGACCATATCGGTGCGGTTGGGTGCCGCGATGAAAGTCCCATCTGCCCATGCCGCACTGACGCACAGTGCCATGGCCGCCGTGAAGACGGTAGCGATCAAGCGATGCATTTTCCCCCCTAAATCCCTTTGCCGAAGGTATCCCTCCAACACCGCTTGTCGCTCCGGCATCCCGCGACTAAGCCACCGAAGATACTAGCCTCTAGTCACGATGTTGAGTAGTGCGGCGAGCTCCCAAGTGAGCGTCTGGCGGCCGACCGGGTTCCCTTATGTGGCCAAGCTTATGTGAGATCGCGCACATATGTTGCTGAAAGCATAGTTTGGCCAGCTTGCGTGGATGGTGTTTATTGTTGCGGTCGATGGGGAACTGATGGTGATCCGTACGCGCTACCGCAGCCGAAGCTCAAGGAACACTTCCGTCGCCAGCGCGAAGCATTCTACGAAGCGGAATCACTTCGTGTCTTCGCCCGCGATTCCGTGCCATCCGGCACGTTCGAGTCCTTGCAAGATGACATCTACGACGGAGTCGTTGACTCGCATGACTCTAACCACACTGATGGCTTCGAGAAGGTCTACGCCGTCACCAAGGCCGCCCGCGAAGTGCAGATCACAGCGAACGCCTTGATCACCTGCGCCAAGCCGAAAGACCGTGATGGCATCTGCCACCAGCTTGTGAACGAGGATCACCTGCGCTGGACACGATCATGAGTCAAGAACGAAAGCCCATCATGTTTAATGGCCCTCTTGAGGCCGGCAACATGTGGAAATCCCTGGTGTGAGTCAGTGGATTGTGAGTCAGGTAGGGCCGAATGTGTCTCAATGATTCACAGCCTGACTCACGTTCAAGCCGGATGCAATTGGATGCGTTCGGATAATTGAAGACAAGAAACCCCGCATTGCGCGGGGTTTCTTGGATATCTCGGACTTGGCCGGACACCATTGGACGAATGTGTGGTGGGCCCACGAGGACTCGAACCTCGAACCAAAGGATTATGAGTCCTCTGCTCTAACCATTGAGCTATAGGCCCGCGCAAGGGCGGAAGTTTACCGTAGAGAGCACATTGCGCACGAGGATGACGCGTCGATGTCTTCACTGTACGTGATCACGTCCCGGGGTACGTTTGACGTTCCCTTCAGATCGGAGAGTGCGCATGAAGACCGAGGCGATCGCCAAGCGACTGGTTGAACTGTGTCGCGAAGGCAAATACGAAGACGCGCAGCGCGAGCTGTATGCCGAGGATGCGGCGAGTATCGAGCCGGACGGTTTGCCGCCGGGCGCGTTGGGCAGCGTGCAGGGACTGGCGGCGATTTACGAGAAGGGACGACAGTTCGGTTCGATGATCGAGGCCGTGCATGGCGGCAACGTGAGCGAGCCGGTGATCGCTGAGAACTGGTTCAGCATCGCGATGGCGATGGACGTGACCATGAAGGGGCGTGGCCGGGTGAACATGAGCGAGATCTGCGTGTACCGCGTGCATGGCGGCAAGATCGTGCGCGAGCAGTTCTTCTACGACGTCGGCTGAACCCCTGAAACGAAGAAGCCCCGCATGTGCGGGGCTTCTTCGTTATGGCGCCAGTGAGGCTTACTCCACGTCGAGGAACGAGCGCAGCTGTTCCGAACGGCTCGGGTGACGCAGCTTGCGCAGCGCCTTCGCCTCGATCTGGCGGATGCGCTCGCGGGTGACATCGAACTGCTTGCCGACTTCTTCCAGCGTGTGATCGGTGTTCATGTCGATGCCGAAGCGCATGCGCAGCACCTTGGCCTCGCGCGGGGTCAACCCGGCGAGCACGTCGCGCACGGTTTCCATCAAGCCGGTCTCGGTGGCCGAGTCGATCGGCGAGCTGGCGTTGCCGTCCTCGATGAAATCGCCCAGATGCGAGTCCTCGTCGTCGCCGATCGGGGTCTCCATCGAGATCGGTTCCTTGGCGATCTTCAAGACCTTGCGGATCTTGTCCTCGGGCATCTCCATTTCCTTGGCCAGTTCTTCCGGCGTGGCCTCGCGGCCGAACTGCTGGAGCATCTGGCGGGAAATGCGGTTGAGCTTGTTGATCGTCTCGATCATGTGCACCGGGATGCGGATGGTGCGCGCCTGGTCGGCGATCGAGCGGGTGATCGCCTGGCGGATCCACCAGGTGGCGTAGGTCGAGAACTTGTAACCGCGACGGTATTCGAACTTGTCGACCGCCTTCATCAGGCCGATGTTGCCTTCCTGGATCAGGTCGAGGAACTGCAGGCCGCGGTTGGTGTACTTCTTGGCGATCGAGATCACCAGGCGCAGGTTCGCCTCGACCATTTCCTTCTTGGCGCGACGGGCCTTCGCCTCGCCACTGGCCATGGCGCGGTTGATGTCCTTGATGTCGATCAGCGGCAGGAACAGCTTGCGCTCGATGGTGGCGAGCTTCTCCTGCTCGGCGTCGATCGCCTCGCGGTGGGTCTTGATGTTCGGCGACCACTTCTGGCGCTTGCGACCCAGTTCGGCCGCCCACTCGAGGTTGCCCTCGTTGCTGGGGAAGGTCTTGATGAACTCGGCCTTGGGCATCTTCACCTGCTTGACGAAGATGTCCATCAGCACGCGCTCGTGGTGACGGATGTCGTTGACCACTTCACGCAGCTTGCGCACGAAGCCGTCGATCAGCGCGGACGGCAGCTTGAGCTTGAGGAATTCCTCGGCCATCTGGTCGCGCAGCTTGACGATCTTCTTGTCGAGAATGCTGGCGGCTTTCGGCGCGGCCTTCTGGAACTTGCCGTAGTAGTCGCGCAGCAGCTCCATGCGGCGCTTGACCTCTTCCGGGTCGGGACCGGTCGGGCCGGCTTCTTCCTCGTCCTCGGTCGCGGTCTCGTCGTCGTCGGCTTCGGTCTCGTCGTTCGGATCCGGTTCCGGCAGCAGCAGGGCGGCGGCTTCCTTTTCCTTGCGGGCGAGGTCGGCGGCTTCTTCCAGATCGAGGAAGCCGGCCAGGATTTCGCTGAGACGGCGCTTGCCGTCCAGGTGCTGGTCGTATTCCTCCAGCAGCAGTTCGATCGTCAGCGGGAAGCTGGCCAGCGCGGTCTGCACCTGGCCGAGGCCTTCCTCGATGCGCTTGGCAATGGCAATTTCGCCTTCGCGGGTGAGCAGCTCGACGGTGCCCATCTCGCGCATGTACATGCGCACCGGGTCGGTGGTGCGGCCGACTTCGGCGTCGACGGCGGACAGCAACGCCACGGCTTCTTCGGCGGCGGCATCGTCATCACCGGAGGTGCTGCCTGGAGCTGCGCCGTCGGCGATGGTGTCGGTGTCGGGTGCCGCGTCGTGCACTTCGATGCCGACGCCCTTGAGCACCGCCATGATGTCTTCGATCTGCTCCGGATCGACGATGTCGTCGGGCAGGTGGTCGTTGATTTCGGCGTACGTCAGGTAGCCCTGCTCCAGACCTTTGGAGATGAGCGCCTTGATTTCAGACTGTTGCTCGTGGGGAGCTTTGCTATTCATTAACCGACCGCCGCGGGGTTCAAGAACCGGACATTATAGCGATGTGCTGCTTTTTTGACCAGTTTTCAAGTGGAAAAAGGTTTCAACGAGACACGCAAAAATCGCGCCAGATCACGACCTTGCAATGTTTTTGCTGATTGCTGGCTACGCACGGTCCGGCTGTGCCTGCTCAACCGGTGTCGAGCCAGAAAGTTACCGGTCCGTCGTTCACCAGCTGGATCACCATATGGGCACCGAAGCGCCCGGTTTCCACCCCCGGATGCGTGACGCGTGCCAGTTCCAGCAGGCGGTCGAACCAGCGTCGGCCGTGTTCCGGCGTCGCTGCACTGGTGAAGCTGGGGCGCATGCCGGAGCGGGTGTCGGCGGCGAGGGTGAACTGGCTGACCAGCAGCAGGCCGCCGCCGGTGTCGGTGAGCGAACGATTCATCTTGCCGTGGCCGTCGGCGAACACGCGATAGCCGAGCAGGCGTTCCAGCATGCGCTTGGTCTGCGCTTCGCCGTCGTCCGGCTGTACCGCGACCAGGGCCAGCAGGCCGGGGCCGATCGCGCCGACGGTTTCGTCACCGACACTGACACTGGCTGACACTACGCGCTGAATCAGGGCAATCATGGCGGCACGGCGGAGGCGAGGCGACTAGCTTACGGCGCTGTCGACAGTGGCGAAAGATGGCTGGTCGGCGAGGCGGCCTCGGTGTCTGCGGTCGGCTCCCGTAAACTGCAGGGATGCGAGCCGACATGTATCTCCTTTATCTCCTGCTGCGTCTGCTGGCGCTGCTGCCGCTACGTGTGCTGCACGGTATCGGCGGCGGGCTGGGCCGGCTGCTGCTGTGGCGGCGCGGTCGGATGGTGCACAACACGGCGGTGAATCTGCGCATCGCACAGCCGTCGCTGGACGATGCAGGGCAGGCGGCGCTGCTGCATGAGGTAATGGTCGAGAGCGGCAAGTCGGCCAGCGAGATCGTCAAGGTCTGGGGTGCGGGTGCCGAGCGTGCGCTGGAACTGGTGCGCGAGGTGCGCGGTGCGGCCTTGCTGGATGCCGCGCTCGCCACGGGCAAAGGCGTGATCATTGCCGCGCCGCACTTGGGTTGCTGGGAATTGCTGAATTACTGGTTATGCCGCAGGACGCCGATGGCGATCCTGTACCGGCCGCCGCGGATCGCCGCGATCGAGGGTCTGCTACGCAAGGTGCGCGGCGCCTTGGCGCCGGAGCAGGTACGTGCCGATGGTGCCGGTGTGCGTACCTTGTACAAGCGGCTGGCCGCGGGCGGCACGGTCGGCATTTTGCCGGACCAGAAGCCGCGTGCCGGCGAGGGCCAGTTCGCGCCGTTCTTCGGTCGCCAGGCGCTGACCATGGTGCTGCTGCCGCGGCTGGCCGCGCGCACCGGCGCCACCGTGCTGTTTGCATTTGCCGAACGGTTGCCGCGTGGGGCGGGTTATCGCATCCATCTGCTGCCGGCAGCGCCGGGGTTGGCGGATGCCGATCTTGGCATCGCCTGCTGCGCGCTCAATCAGGGCGTGCAGAACTGTGTCGAGCTGGCGTTTGCGCAGTACCAGTGGCAGTACAAGCGCTATTCGGCCGATGGCCTGATCAGTCCGTACGATCGCGAGCAGGGCTAGTCCGGCACTCCGCTACGGCGCGGTCTTTTCCAGCCGGCGCAGGAATACGCCCATTTCCTTTTCGGCCTGCTTGTCGCCGCGTTGTGCGGCGGCGGCGATACCGTTGCGCCAGGCTTCGGCGGCGGCCTGGGTCTGACCGGCGTCGAGGCAGGCCTTGCCCAGCAGTTTCCAGGCGGCCGAATAGGTCGGATCGAAGGCGACGGCGTGGCGCAGTTCATCGATCGCCGCAAGGGCGTCTCCGTCAGCGAGCAGCGCATTGCCCAGCGAGAAGCGCAGCAGCGCGCCATCGCGCGGACCGCCGCACTGCTGACGCAGGCTGGCGATCAATCCCGTATTCATGGCTGCGCGCCGGCATTCATGGCTGCGCGTGATAGCGCCGGTCGTCGATGGGATAGACTTGGGTAGGCTGGGCTGGCTCCGGCGGGGTGTGGCCAGCCGACAGGTCGGCCAACGAAACGGCCGACCAGACCACCAGCCACGACGAACGGAACGGCTGCACCAGCATCGCGTAGCGCAGATCGTTCGCGTCGAGTTTCCCCGGGTGCGTCACGATCACGCCGTCCGGGTGGGTCCGGGCAAAATCCTGCACGGCCTGATCGCCGAACAGCTCCGCGATCGGGCGTGTCAACCGGCCCTCGAAGTGGAATTGACCTTCGTAATTGCCCAGAAACGCGATCGGATGGTTCGCCCGTTCGGTGGCGCCGAGCAGGTGCGCGGTGGGACGCAAGTCCCAGCGTGTCCACAGGGTCAGGGTGAACAAGGTATTGAGGGCGAGTACGCCGACCAATCCAGCCACCGCCAGTCGGCGCAGTTCGCCACGACCACGCAACAACAGCAGGCCACCGATCAGCAGGAAGACCACGCTGAAATAGCGGCTGTACGGCGCCGCCGCAACGGGCCATTCGCCATGCAGATAATTCGCGTCGACCAGCAACGGCAGCGCGAACAGCAGGATCGCAAACACGATGCCGCCCACGCCCAGCGGCCAGGTGCCGAACCAGCTGTTGCCGGCCAGCGCCGGCTGGCGTTCGCGCAATACGGCGATCGCGCCGGCCATCAGCAGTGCGATGCCGCCGAATTCCGGCAGCGGGTAATACAACTGCTTGCCGCTGATCAGCGAGAACACGATGAAGCCGGGGATCAGCCAGCACAGCGCAAAACGCAAACCCGGCTCCAGCGGCCGTCGCAAGCCGGCGACGGCCACCCAGACGCGCGGCCAGCCACTAAAGGGAAACAGCAGCAGTGGCAACCACAGCAGGTAGAACCAGAATGGTTCGGCATGGTTCTGCAGATCCTTGCCGGCGGACAATTTGTCGACCACGCGGCCCGCGGTCTGGGTGAAGAACAGCCGTTGCCGGTACGCCTCGCCACCGGAGAACCCGGCCGGCAGCGCCCATGCCAGCAGCATCGCGCCACCGAGCAGCAGCGCCAAGACGCCGCGGCCATACCAGCGCGCGCGATGCTGGCGCGCCCAGTCGTTCCACAGCGGACCGAGCAGCCACGGGAAGATCACGTGCAGCAACATCACTGGGCCCTTGGTCAGCAGACCCAGGCCGATGCACAGGCCGAACAGCAGCCAGCGCGGTTCGGCCCGTTGCGGCTTCGGGGTCAGGCACAGCAGCGCGGCCAGCGTCCATGTCGCCAGCAGCACGTCGTACATGATCTGCAGGCCGAACAGGAACGCATAGGCGAAGGCCAGCAGCATCCACGGTGTCGCCTTGGCCATCCACGGCCGGCTCGCGAACAGCCGCCGCGCCAGCAGCGAGATCAGCACCAGTTGCGCGCCGCCGATCAGCACCTCGAGTACGCGCGGCCAGATATCGTCAACGCCGAACACGAACCAGCCTGCCTGGATCAGCCAGAACAGCAAAGGCGCTTTTTCGCTGTACGGTTGGCCGTTGATGTGCGGTACCAGCCAGTGACCCTGGCTCCACATCTCCCAGGCCACCGCCAGCGTGCGGGTGGAATACAGTGGCATCGGCCCGTGCGAAAAGATCGCCAGCAGCGCCACCACGGTCCACAGCGGCAACCAGGGCCATACGGCGCGCAGTTGTTCGGTACGGCTATAGGGGCTCGATGACACGGGCGGACTCTTGGCGGGCGGATGAGTGATTCTAGCCTGCGCGCGGTGCTCGCAAGGCGACCGGAAGCCTGGTTCGCCGCAGGCTCAGGCCGGACCCCAGTAGCCGATGCGGCGGCGGATCTTCAGCTTGCGCCACAGGTTCAGCGGCTTGCGGCGCGGATTGCGGGCGCCGGCGGCGATGAAGGTGTCGATCGCATCGAGCACGCGCTCGCTGGAGCGGCCATCGCGATAGGGGTGGATCGCGTCGGCGTAAGCACGGATTGCCTGCAGCAACTCTGGCGGCCGCGCCAGTGCACGCTCGATCGCCGGTTCGAATTGCGCCGGCTCGTCGATGTCGATCAGTTGCGGGCCCGGCCGACGGTTCTTGAACGTCACCACCGGTTTGCCCGTGAGCAGGAACTCGTTCAATGCCGATGAAGTATCCGAGCACATCATGTCGACCTGCGGGAACAGTTCGAGGATGTTGTCGTTCTCGGCGAAGGTGAGGTACTCGTTCTGCAACGCCTTGAACTTCGCTGCGGTCTCCGGGTTCATCTTCGGATGGAAGGTGACGATCCAGCGCCAGCGACCATCGCGCGACAGCCGCTTCACCTCGTCGTGCAGCGTCTCCGCGGCGCTCCACGAGGGCGAGAAGGTGGAGTGATAGAGGATCACCGGCGGCTGGCGCACCGGCGGCAGCGGGCCGGTGATCTCCTTCATGAAGGGATCGAGCTTGGGAAAGCCGGTCTCGGTCACCGCGAAGTGGCCGACCTTGTCGGCGATCGCCTGGAACTGCGCGGTATCGCGCGGGCCGGTCGTGCAGTACAGGTCGAAGAAGCCGCGCACGTAGATGTGCCTCGGCTTGCCGGCGTCGAAGCCGTGGAAGGTCTCGACCTTCACGCCGGGGAAGAAATGCGGCACCGCGTTGCTGGAGGTGATCACGGCAATCGGCTTCCATGCACGCACCTCGGCCACGCTCAGCAGGCGCTCGCCTTCGACCAGATCCTCGGCGCCGGGGCCGTCGAAGAACCAAGCCGCTTCGTCGCCGCGGGCGCGGATCGCGTCCTGCAGCGGGCGCAGGATCGCCAGTGCGTAGCGTTCGGAGCCGTACAGGAGGTAGTGCTTGCGTGAAGCCGGCTTGGACATGTCAGCGGTCTATCTGGTGGCGGGTCAGCACGGCGGCGGCGCGCGCCACCGACTCCGGATGGTTGACCATCTCGTAATAGCGCATGCGCTTGTACAGCGCATAGCTGGCGGCGGTCTGCGCGATCATGAAGCCGCGCCAGCCGTCCATGAACGCCAGCCGGAACACGTAATCCTTGAGGAAGGCCAGCGCGAACACGAACGGCGCCTGCCACATCCGTACCGGCTTGCCCTTGTCGAGCCAGTCGCGGCATTTCAGTTCGGCGTAGCGCAACACTTTCAGCTGCTTGTGCGGCAGGGTCGGGTTGTTGAGGTGGTTGAACGATGCTCGCAGCGTCGGCGCGGCGCCGTCGAAGCGCAGTGACTCGTGCACCCGTGCATCGCTCCAGCGCGCGCGGCCGCGATGGTACAGCCGCGCCATCCGCTCGCCGACCGCGGGGCGGTACCAGCGCATCGGCCGGCCCATGTAGATTGTGCTGCGGCGCAGATACGCGGCCGGTGCATCGCTGGCCATCAGCTCCGGCAGACGTTGCTCGAGTTCCGCGGCCAGTTCCGGGCTGAGGTATTCGTCGGCATCCAGCACCAGGATCCAGTCGTGGCTGCACTGGGTGGTGGCGAAGTTGCGCTGGGGGCCGAAGCCGAGCCAGTCCTGCTGCACTACGCGGGCGCCGTGCGCCTGCGCGATCGCCACCGTGTCGTCATCGCTGCCACTGTCGATCACCAGCTTCTCGGCCGCAAACGGCACACTGTTCAGGCAACGGGCGATGTTGTCGGCCTCGTTGTGGGTGATGACGGCGAGGGTCAGCGGGAGAGTTGGCATATGCGGATTCTAGCCGAAGCCCGCGCTTCGCCTGTGCTGCCGCGGTTCGGCTGCCAGCGGTCGGGAACGATCATTGCGTTCAGCTGGACGGGTCGCATCTTTGCCCGCCAATCCATGACAATATTCACTTGTGTCGATGGATGGCGGCTCAGTCCGCGTCGCGCATTCCCTGCAACCGCACCGAAACGGCAGCTCATGAAACGAACCCTCGTCACCGGCGGCGCCGGCTTTCTCGGCTCGCACCTGTGCGATCGCCTGATCGCGGATGGCCACGACGTGTTGTGCGTCGACAACTTCTTCACCGGCAGCAAGCGCAACGTGGCGCATCTGCTCACGCATCCGTATTTCGAGCTGATGCGGCATGACGTGACCTTCCCGCTGTATGTGGAAGTGGAGCGCATCTTCAATCTGGCCTGCCCGGCTTCACCGGTGCACTACCAGCACGATCCGGTGCAGACCACCAAGACCAGCGTGCATGGCGCGATCAACATGCTGGGGCTGGCCAAGCGCGTCAAGGCGCGCATCCTGCAGGCCTCCACCAGCGAGGTGTATGGCGACCCGGAAGTGCATCCGCAGGTCGAAGGTTACTGGGGCAAGGTCAATCCGATCGGCATCCGCAGCTGCTATGACGAAGGCAAGCGTTGCGCCGAGACGCTGTTCTTCGATTACTACCGCCAGCACGCGCTGGATATCAAGGTGGTGCGCATCTTCAACACCTACGGTCCGCGCATGCATCCGAACGATGGTCGGGTGGTGAGCAATTTCATCGTGCAGGCGCTCAAGGGTGAGGACATCACCATCTACGGCGATGGCAGCCAGACCCGCAGCTTCTGCTATGTCGACGACCTGATCGATGTGATCGTGCGGATGATGGATTCCGAACGCGACTTCACCGGGCCGGTAAATATCGGCAACCCGGTCGAGCACACCATGCTGGAGCTGGCCGAGAAGGTGATCGCGCTGGTTGGCGGCCGCTCGAAACTGGTGTTCAAGCCACTGCCGGCGGATGATCCGCGGCAACGTCAGCCGGATATCAGCCTGGCACATGACAAGCTGGGCTGGCAGCCGAAGGTGGCGCTGGAAGATGGCCTGAAAGAGACCATCGGTTATTTTCGCCAGTTGTTGCAGGACGGCGCTGCCGCATGACCAGCTTCGCCGTTGTCATCACCAGCTACAACTATCGTGACTTTGTCGGCGCAGCGATCGACAGCGCACTGGCGCAGACCCGCGCGGCCGCCCAGATCATCGTGGTGGATGATGGTTCCACCGATGGTTCACCGGATTATCTGCGCGAGCATTACGGCAGCGATGCGCGGGTGACCCTGCTATGCGGTGAAAATGGCGGGCAACTGGTCGCGTTTCAGCGCGGCGTGGCCGAGGCGCGGGCCGACGTGATCTGTTTTCTCGATGCCGATGATCGCTGGGAGCCGGATTATCTGGCGCGCATTGGTGAGGTTTACGACAGTCGCCGTGACATCGACTTCGTGTTCTCCGACATGCAGCTATTCGGCGATGAAGAGCGCTGGATGGGCTACGCCAATCGTTCGCTGGATCTCGGATTCACCGTGATCAGTACTTACGCGTTGATGCATTGGTACGGTGCGCCGACGTCGGCGTTGTCGATGCGCGCGCTGTGGGCGCGCCGCACACTGGAACTGCCGGCGGACCTGAGCAGCAATTGGCGGCTGTCCGCCGACAATTGCCTGGTGTATGGCGCCAGTGTGCTGGGCGCGCACAAGTACTACTTGCGCACTGGCGCAGTGCACTACCGCATTCATGGCAACAACGGCTGGTGGGGCAAGCAGACCGCTGCCAACCAATATCTCAACCGATTCCGATCGCGCTGCCTGATCGAGATCTATGCGAAGAGCATCGGGCTGGACGTGCGCTGTGTAGAGAGCGCCAAGCATGAATTTCGCACCAAGCCCGACCCCACATGGCGTGAGGCGAAACGCTACGCCAAAGTGGCGCAATTGCGCCGCGGTTCATGGTTGGGAAATCTGGAGCGTGCTGCGTCGATTTTATGGCCGGTGTTCAAGACCCGTCAACAGGCACCGAAAGAACTGCGGGACATGGATTGAGCGAGACTGCCGCGATGCGCATCAGCGTTGCCGTGATCACTTACAACTGGCCCGAGGCGCTGCAGCGGGTGCTTGCGGCACTGGCTGCGCAGAGCGAACTGCCCTATGAGGTGATCGTCACCGACGATGGCTCGCAGCCGGCCACGCGCGAATTGCTGGAACGCATCGCGCGCGACTATCCAGTGCGCCTAGTACACCTGTGGCAGCCAGACGACGGTGCTCGAATGAGTCGTGCGCGCAACCGCGCGATTGCGGCCGCACAGGGCGATTACATCATCCTGCTCGATGGCGACATGGTGGCCGAGCGGCATTTCGTCGCCGACCATCGCTCGTTCGCGCGCAGCGGTTGCTTCGTGCAGGGCTCACGCGTGCTGACCAATGCCGCATTGACTCGGCGCATGCTGGAAGGGGGGCTGGTGATGCCGGGTTTTTTCAGTCGTGGCATCGAGCGGCGCCGACATACGTTGCGCCTACCTGCGCTCGCTCGCTGGTATGCCAGGCCCGGCACCAAGCGTCGCGGTATCAAGAGCTGCAATATGGCGTTCTGGCGCGACGATTTGCTGCGCGTCAACGGTTTCAACGAGGCGATGACGGGCTGGGGGCGCGAGGATACCGAGCTGGCGGCGCGTGCTTTTCATGCGGGCCTGCTGCGGCGTGAACTGCGCTTCAGTGCACTGGCAACACATCTCTACCATCGCACACGCAAGCACATCGTCGACAATCCGAATGACCGCATCGTGGATGACACGCGAGCTCGCCAGCTGATCCGCTGCGAGTTTGGCCTTGATCAGCATCTGTCTGAATTCGCGACTGCAGCGGTCGATCTACGCGTTGTCATGCGCGATCACGGGATCTCTCAGAGCAGTTGACGCAATGCCTTGTCCAGTCGGCCGACAAAGGCTGCTTCGTTCGATGCAAACCAAGTCCGTGCCTGTTCGCCCAGTGCTGTGTGTTCGTACTCGGGCATGGCCAGCAGACGTTCGATGGCGGCTTCAAGTGCGGCTTCGTCAAAGTGGTGCAGGGTGGCCAGATTGAACGGACCCGTCCTATGGGCCTTCACCAGAACGCCGCGCGACGCCGTGACCAGTTCATTCATGGGTGGCACATCGCAGGTGAGCACCACCGCTTTGCAACTCATCGCCTCGGCGAGGTAGTGGCCCCAGCCTTCGGTTTCCGACAGGCACAGGTGGAACATGTGGGAGTTTTGCAACCGCCGGATTTCGCGGATGTCGTTTAGATAACCCACCCGGTGTTCGATGTTGGTGGGACTCGGTGTGGGCAGGCAGGTCGCTGTGCGGGGCGATTGCAGCACCAGCAGCTTCGGCCATTCCGGATGGCGTTGCCACAGAGCGAGCAGACGTTGCGTTCCCTTCATTCGGCTGGCACCAGCCAGATGCAGGAAGGTCGGTTCGCGCGGTATGTCGGGAACAAGGCAGTCGGTGCTGTGGAAGCCGATATGCAAGGCGCGGCAGCCACGTGTCGTGAACAGATCCACCGCATAGTGGGTCTTGCACAGAATCGCGTCGAAGCGGGTCAGATAACGCTGGCTGCGCGGCGACATCCATTCCGGATTCGGTACCAGCAGATTCAGTCGTGCCAACCCGAACCAGTCAGGGCGCACGTGTTCCAGTGCGATGTTTACGTCGTACAGGGTGGCTCGACGATCTGCCTTGAGCAGCCGTTGCCACCACATGCGCAGATGCGGCAGCAGGCTTTTCCAACGGCCGTCGTGCCGATGCGGGCCGAGCCGAGTCACGTGCACCTGATGGCCGAGCGCGGTCAGTGCCTTGGACAGCAGTCGGAGATCGTGGGTGAGTCCGCGTTGGTTGTCCCACGCGAGCAGGTTGATACGGGCCATGGCAGATCGACGTCAGCGGGATGGAGCGTCGTGCAGCTGGCGGCCGATACCGACCGCCAGACCCAACACGAGGAACAGATAGAGTGATTGCGGCATGGCCCGATAAAACACATTGTCGCTGAATGCACATAGACCATACATGCCGATCACCATCAGCCCGGCGGCGGCGGCGGCGGCGATAGGCTCCTGCGCATGATTGAGATGGCGAGCAAAGAACCCTAGTGGAACACCAAGGAACAGCAGCAGCACAAGCAGTGCGGGCAGTCCGCCAGCGGCCAGTGATTCGAGATATTCGCTGTGCGGATGCACGTATTTGGCGATCGTCGGACTGGCGTTGCCGATGGCAGCTTGTGCTCGGACATACACGCCGAACTGATCCAGGCCGATGCCGGCCAGCGGATGTTCAAGGAACGCCTGCCATGCCGTGTGCCACATCTCCAGCCGTTCGCGCACGGCGCCGGAAGTGTCGTCAGGGCTGTAAGTGGCAATTTCGGTCGACACAGCGGCCAGCCGATGGACCATTTCCCGGTGCAGGGTGGCAGTAACTGCCAACATACCCGCTACGGTAACGGCGAACAGCATCAGCATGCGACTCCAGCGTTGATAGCGCACGGCATACCACAGCATCAGGCCGAGGTAGATCGGGGCAAATGCCAGCAGTGGGCCGCGACTCTGGGTCAGGACTGCGCCATACAAGCCGATCGCCGCCGCCACGATATGCAGCCATCGGTCGCTGCGTGTCGTGTTAGGGCGCAGCGCCTGCAGTATTGAAAGCAATACTAGAATCAGCAGGTACATCGCATATTCAACCGAGGCCCAGTCGCCGCCGTTGAGTCCGTAGGGACGGTCGACAGCTTGCCCATAGCGCTGAAACAGGCTGGCCGCACCGAGCAGGATGGTGGTCAGGCTGAAACCAATGGCGATCACGCGCTGCTTCAGCGGCATGGCGAATGCGGCGGCGATTACCAGAAACAGTGCCGTCTGGGCTGGAAGGTCGAGCGTGGACCAGTCGAGTCGGTGCCCCAGGAAGTTGCCGATGTCGTACAGCAGTCGCAACAGACAGGCCGCAGCGACCGGCCAGGCCAGGCGATAGCCGAGCCGGATTTCCGCACGGGTGATCAGAGCCAGCATGCCGATCACAAACAGCGCGGCCATCGGCATAGCCTTAAGGCGCGAGGACACAGCAAAGCACAGCGGCATGATCGCCAGCAGCAAAGAGGCGACCCAGACTTGCCATGAAACCGGTTGCGCGCGCACGTCGTGTACCTGTCGAGCCAACATAGAATCCATTCGGGAAATGCTACCGGGCCATGCTGTCGACGTGGCTTGTATGCGGTGCACTATAACGCGAAGGTTCATCTCGTTCGTGTATGGCCGAGGTGAACGGGCTTTTTTTCACTCGCGCGGAAGCACATCACGTTTTCAGGGTGTGTCCTCGGCATCTTCGTCCGTGTATGTCGCGGGCACGCATCCGGGCATGACGGCGTCAGCCCTGAACATCCACCATTCACGGCGATTGGCATGGCCGACATAAGCGGCGTGATGACGGTTCACGCATGTGCCCATCGCTTCGTCGAGGCTGAAGACCCAGCGGTGTACCGGAGCCTGCTGCTGCCATGCGATGGCTTCGGCGTACTGCTGCGGCCAGGGTTTGAGGAAACCGAATTCGCTGGTTGGACCTTGCGCCATCAGCAGGTTCTGCTCTTTCCATGCGAGTAAGCCGATCTCAGCCTGCGGTCCGGCGATGGCGCGTGCTTGAGCCATCACGTCGCGTGCCGAGCGATCGCCATTGAGCATTGGATAACCCCACAGGCCGTACAGCGTCCACAAAATGCTGGCGAACAGCAGCCAGCCCAGTGGTGCGCGGCGCACCCGCGTGAAGGCGGCGACGATGAGGCCGGCTACGCCGATGCTCAGCAGCAGCCACCAGATCTGCGGATCTAGGCTTTGTTCGATCTTGCCGGCCCAGGCCGGATGTCGATGAATCGCCAGCGTCGCGGCGATCGTCAGCGCGCCGGCCAGCAGCAGGGTCAGCGCGAACACCGCCACGCGCACGCCACGCCGGCGCAGCAGGCCGGGCAACAGCGGTGCCAGCGCCAGCGCAGTCATCGGCAGTGCCGGCAGGATGTAGACGTCGCGCTTGCCCGGGCTGAACGAGAAGAACAGCAGCACCAGTACGATCCAGCCCAGCGGAAGCAGGAGACGCGCGTCGCGTCGCTTCAGTCGCCGCCACCATGCCGGCAGCGCCCACGGCAACAGCAGCGATAGCGGCAACCAGTCGACCACGATGATGCCGAGGAAATAGAACGGCGAATGGATATGCCCGGTCGGTGTCGCGTAGCGATGCACGGTCTGTCCGAACAGGATGTTCTGTACATATTCGGCGTGCTGCGGATCGCCATCGGCATGCGCGACCAGCAGCATCGGCAACAGCCAGCCCAGGATCGGCAGCAGGAACAGCGCCAGACCGCCGACCCAGCGCCAGCCGCCGCTCGGCAACGCCAGTTGATGCCAATGCCCACGGCGTGCGATCAGGTACGGAATCAGCATCAACAACGCCAGCACGCCAACGCCCTTGGTCGCCACGCCGACGCCGGCAAAGAAGCAACCCGCGGCGAACCAGCGCCACGACGGTCCCAGCAGTAGATGCCGCAGCAAGCCGTAGTTGGCAAAGGTGATCCAGCCCAGCAGCAGCGGATCGATCTGCGCGTTGCGCATCTGGTAGGTGAAGTGAATGGTCACCAGCAGCGTGGCTGTCGCCAGCAGCGCGCTGCGATGATTCCACAGCCGTCGTGCCAAGTCGTAGACCAGTGCCAATGCGGTCAACGCCGCCGCCAGCGACGGCAACAGGAAAGCCACACGCCAGTTGCCAGTTACCAGGTAGGCCAGCGCCTGCAGCCACATGAATACCGGCGGCTTGTCCGGATACAGCTCGTGGCCGCGGTGCGGGAACAACCATTGGCCATGCTCGACCATCAGTCGTGCGACCAGCGCGAAACGTGGCTCGTCGGACGGCCACGGATCGCGCAGACCGATGCCAAGGCCAAGCAGCAGCAGGGCGAACACGCCGAACAGCAATAGCTCCCAGCGGGCGTCGCGCAACCACAGCGGACGTGCGCGGGACAGGGGCGTACAAGGCTTCACGGGCGGGGCGTTCCGTCAGCGGCGATCGATGATGTCAAGCATAGCCGGGCCGGCCGAAGTATTCGTGTTGCGATGATGGCGGCAGGTCAGTGCTGACCGTCCCGGTAAGGGCTCAGGGCTGTTTCTGCAGCACGGCGTAGTACATGCCGTCGAGGTCACCATCACCGGGCAGGATCTGCCAACCCGCCGATGCGGCATGCCCCACCGGTAGTGTGAATGCCACAGGCAGTGCATCGGGCTGGGCCGCCAGCAGTTCGCCAACGATGGCCTCGTTTTCCGCGCGCAGTACAGAGCAGGTGATGTAGACCAAGCGCCCGCCCGGTGCCAGCAGTGGCCACAGCGCGGACAGGATCCGGCGTTGCTGCGCATGCATGGCGGCGATGTCGCTTTCGCGCCGATGCAGCCGCACGTCCGGCCGGCGGCGCAGCACGCCGGTAGCCGAACATGGTGCGTCGATCAGGATGCGGTCGAAGGGCTGGCCTTTCCACCAGCCTTTCGGCGCACCGGCATCGCCGATCACCAGCTTGGCATTCAGCCGCAACCGCATCAGGTTCTGCCGGATGCGCTCGGCGCGTGGGGCATCCACTTCCAGCGCGGTCAGATCGATGTCGGCGCGTTCGAGCAGATGGCAGGCCTTGCCGCCGGGTGCGGCGCAGGCGTCGAGCACACGCAGGCCATCCTTGAGTTCGGCCAGGTCGGCGGCTATTTGCGCGGCGCCATCCTGCACGGCGAACAAGCCATCTTCGAAACCGGGCATGCGGGTGACATCGGTGCTGTGCGGCAATACCAGCGCGTCGCTCAGCCACGGATGGATTTCGGCGGTATAGCCGGCTGTTTGCAATTGCTCGACCAGCGCGCCGCGCTCACTGCGCTGACGATTGACGCGCAGCATCAGCGGCGGCTCGCGATTGTCGGCCGTCATTACCGCGTCGGCCTGTTCCGGCCAGTCGCTTTGCAGCGCTGTGGCCAGCCACGCCGGATGCGCATGGCGCGTCTGCGGCTTGGCATCGAGTCGGGCGATCAGGGTTTCGCGCTCACGCTGCCAGCGGCGCAGCACGGCGTTGACCAGTCCGGCCAGTTGCGGTCGCTGCAATGCGCGAACCGCTTCAACCGTAGCCGCCACGGCGGCGTAATCCTGCAGTTCGAGGATTTCCAGTTGCACCAGCCCCAGCACCAGCAGCGCATGGATCGCCGGATCCTTGTGGCGCAGGGACTTTTCCAGCAGACCGTCGATCGCGGCATCGAAGCGCAGCCACCAGCGCGCGCCTTCGCTGAGCAGGGCCATCAGCAAGGCACGGTCGCGCGGGTCGGCCAGTCGCGGTGCGTAACGCTCCATCACGTCACGCAGCGAGGCGCCGTGCAAGGCAATTTCGGCGAGCCCCTTGGCGGCCAATGCGCGGGTATCGGCTTTCGTCGAGCCAGCTTTCACCGGACTAGTCTTCATGGGCCCAGTCTTCATTGGGGCTGACGCAGCTCAGGGCGGGCGTTGAGGTAGTCGACGGCGCCGATGCGTTTGCCGCCAGCGCGCTGCAGGGCAGTAACGCGCAGTGCGCCGTGACCGCAGGCAAGGTCTATGCCGCCGCGGCCGGCGGCCAGCACGCTGCCGGGCGTGGCGTGGTGGTCAAGTTCGATCGCTTGTGCAGCCCAGATCCGCAGCGGCTCGCCGGCGATCTCACCTTCGGCGACCGGCCATGGATCGAATGCACGCACCTGCTGCTCCAGTTCGCGTGCCGGTCGGCTGAAGTCGAGTCTCGCCTCGGCCTTGTCCAACTTGTGCGCATAGGTGACGCCTTCGGCTGGCTGTGGCATGGCGGTGAGTGCCTCGCCGGCCAAGGTGCGACGCAGGCCTTCGGCCAATACCTCGGCACCCAAGCGGGACAGGCGATCATGCAGCGAGCCGCCGGTGTCCTCGCGGGCAATCGGGGTGCGTCGCTGCAACAGGACCGGGCCGGTATCCAAGCCGGCTTCCATCTGCATCAGGTCGACGCCGCTTGCGCTGTCGCCGGCCAGGATCGCGCGCTGGATCGGCGCGGCACCACGCCAGCGCGGCAGCAGGCTGGCGTGCACGTTCCAGCAGCCGAGTCGCGGAATCGCCAGCACCTTGCGCGGCAGGATCAGTCCGTAGGCGACCACCACCAGCAGATCCGGTCGATAGGCCGCGAGCGCCTGCTGCGTCTGCGCGGATTTCAGCGATTCGGGTTGTTCGACCACGATGCCGGCGGCCAGTGCTGCCTGCTTGATCGGGCTGGGCGTGAGCTTGCGGCCGCGGCCCGCAGGGCGGTCAGGTTGGGTATAAACGGCCACCACTTCGGCGCCGCTGGCGCGGCAGGCCTCCAGGCAGGGTACGGAAAATTCCGGGGTGCCGGCGAAGACCAGCCGCAGACCTGGACGACTCAAGCCGTCGCCGCCTGCTTGCGCTGCTTGTCCAGCCGCTTCAGCAACAGCGCGCGTTTCAGCGACGACAGGTAGTCGACGAACACCTTGCCGTCCAGATGATCCATCTCATGCTGAATGCACACTGCCAACGGGCCTTCGGCCTCGACCACGATCTCGTTGCCGTCGACGTCCTGCGCCTTCACCTTCACCTTCAATGCGCGGGTGACATCGGCATACAGGCCGGGAAACGACAAGCAGCCTTCCTGATAGACCTGCGAGCCTTCCTTCTCAAGGATCTGCGCGTTGATCAGTGCCAGCGGCTGCTGGCGGTCGTCGCTCATGTCGGCGACCAGCACGCGCTGATGCACGTCGACCTGGGTCGCGGCGAGGCCGACGCCATTGGCGGCGTACATGGTCTCGAACAGGTCGGCGACAAACTGCTTGAGCTTCGCGTCAAACGTGCGCACCGGCTCGGCACGGGTACGCAGGCGAGGGTCGGGGAATTCGAGTATGGGTAGTACGGACATGGAATCACCTCGGCGCCGGAATTGCGGGTGATTTGGTAAAAAGCCACCCCCGGTGCGATCTAGAATGTGCCTTATTGTACGTCGGCAACCATCCGAGTGCAGACGATTTTTGCCAACTCGCGCCTGTTGCGCGTGTTAACCATTCGGTTACACTCGACCGAGCATCTGGGGAAGGGGGATTCCCGCCAATGATCAAGAAAATTATCGTGTTGCTGGCCGGCATGCTGGTCACCGTGGCTGTGTATGCAGCGGGCGCGCAACTGCGAGCCGATCATCCCGACAGCTACACCGTGCGCCGAGGCGACACGCTGTGGGATATCTCCGCCAAATTCCTGTCCAAACCATGGCTGTGGCCGGAAATCTGGCAGGCCAATCCGCAGGTACGCAATCCGCACCTGATCTACCCCGGTGACGTGCTCAACCTGTCCTTCATCAACGGACCACGTTTGCGACTGCAGCCGCAGACGCATCCCGAAGGCGAGGCGGTACCGGCGATTCCATTGTCCGAACTGAAAATGTTCCTCAAGAACATGCGGGTGATGGACTCGAATGCGGTCAACTCCGCACCGTATGTGGTCGGCCTGGAAGAGGCCCGCCTGCGCGGTACGGTGGGTCAGAACCTCTACGTGCGGGGCCTGCAGGGCGAGCCGGGTCAGCGCTGGGCGATCGTGCGTCCTACCCATGTGTTCCGTGGCTTCAATCAGAACGATGCGAGTCGCGCCGATCTGGTGGGCCACGAGCTGGACAGCAATGCGGCGATGGTCAATGCGCCGTGGGATGAAGACACCCGTAACGACGGACATTACGGTCGCGGCGATGACCTCGGTGTCGAAGTCAGCGTAATCGGCACCGCCGAGACGCTGCGAACGGGCGACCCGTCGACCCTGCTGCTGCTCGATTCGACCATGGAAATTCGCAGTGGCGACCGCATCATGCCGGTCGACGACGCGCCGTACGACGCGTTCTACTACCCGCACCCGCCGAAGTCGGTGCCGGCTGACGCCAAGGTGATCGGCTTTGCCGATGCGATGGACGCGGCCGGTTCGCGTCAGGTGGTGATGCTGTCGATTGGTGCGAAGGACGGCGTCGACAATGGCCAGACCTTCACGATCTACGAGCCGGGCGAGACCATCCACGACGACGTGGCCAGCAACAGCTGGAATCGCGGCGTGGGCCACAATGTCACCTTGCCGGACGAGTACGTCGGCCATGTGATGGTGTTCCGTACCTTCGATCGGGTCAGCTACGGCTTGATCATGGATGGCTTGCGGCCGGTGCATGTCGGCGGTCGTCTGCGCGCACCGGAATAACCACGCGGCGCTTGCCGTAACGGCATCTGCCTACAGCACGGCGCGGCCATCACCGCGCCGTTTCTGTTTGCGCCGGTTCCGTAAACTGCAGCACATGCACATGGACGATAGGGATGAACTGCGCGCATGGCTGATCGCGCTACGCACGCCGGGCCTGGGCCCGGGTGGTCTGCGCGAGCGGCTGGATGCAGCCGATGGCGATATCGGGAAGGCAGTGGCGCAGCTGCAGCGCCACGCCGCGGCACTCGGTGAGCCGGCGCAAGCGTGGCTGGCACAGCCCGATGAGGCGCTATTGGCAACCGATCAGGCATGGCTGGCCGAGCCCAGTCATCGGTTGTTGCGCTGTACCGAAGCGGATTTTCCTCCGCAGCTGGAAAACATTCCGCAACCGCCGGCTGCATTGTTCGTGGTCGGCGACGCCAGCCTGTTGCTGTATCCGCAAGTGGCGATCGTCGGTGCCCGCAGCGCCAGTGCGAGCGGGCTGGTGCATGCCCGTGCGTTTGCCCGGGCGCTGGCGCAGGCCGGCTTCGCGATTACCAGCGGCATGGCCGATGGCATCGACGGTGCGGCCCACGCGGCGGCACTGGATGCCAGTGCGGCGACGCTGGCGGTGATCGCCACCGGACCAGATCGGGTGTACCCGCGCAAGCACCATGCGCTGGCCCAGCGGATCGCTGCGCACGGTGTGCTGATCAGTGAGTTTCCGCCCGGCACGGCCGCGCGCGCCGATCATTTTCCGCGGCGGAACCGGATCATTGCGGGTCTGTCGCTGGGTACGCTGGTGATCGAGGCGGGCCTGCGCTCCGGTTCGTTGATCACCGCCCGACTGGCCGCGGAACAAGGGCGTGAGGTGTTCGCGCTGCCCGGTTCCATCCATAATCCGCTGGCGCGCGGCTGTCATCGGTTGATCCGTGATGGCGCGCGACTGGTCGAGAGTGCGGCGGAGATTATCGAGACATTGGCTCCGGCAGCGCGCATGCTTGGCCGCGAACTGGCTGCCCGATTGCAGACGGAGGCCGGCGACGAGGCGACTCGAGAGCTGGTTGCCAAGAGTGGCGCAGGTAGTTCGCGTGATCGTTTCGGTTACGGTGAATATACCGAATATTGTGGTCTTTTGAGCGAACTTGGCTACGATGCGGTGACATTGGACGAACTTGTCCAGCGCACAGGGCAATCGGCAGCCGCATTGTCCTCGATGCTGTTGATGCTGGAACTGGACGCCAGGATCGAGAGTCTGCCGGGCAACCGCTACCAGCGATTACCTGACGCCGATTGATCAGTGATATCCGCATCGGCCCGGCCAGTCTGGTGGGTCCGGGCTTGACAGCCGCCGGCGCGACATGGTTTCAACTATATATATGTCCGGCACGGAAGCGCCGGTGGTTCACTTGCGGAAATCCAGCTTCATGGCAAAAAACCTGCTCATCGTCGAGTCACCGGCCAAGGCCAAGACGATCAACAAATACCTCGGCAAGGACTTCCAGGTTCTCGCCTCCTACGGTCACGTGCGTGACCTGAAGCCGAAGGAGGGCGCGGTCGACACCGAGCACGGTTTCACCATGGCCTACGAGGTGATCGAGCGCAACGAGAAGCACGTCGACGCGATCGCCAAGGCCGCCAAGCTGGCCGACGACATCTATCTGGCGACCGACTTGGATCGCGAAGGCGAGGCGATCAGCTGGCACATCAGCGAGATCCTGAAAGAGCGCGGCCTGACCGAAGGCAAGAAGTTGCATCGCGTAGTGTTCTCCGAGATCACCCCGAAGGCGATCAAGGCCGCGGTCGCCGCACCGCGCCAGTTGTCGCATGACCTGGTCGATGCGCAGCAGGCGCGTCGCGCGCTGGACTATCTGGTCGGCTTCAACCTGTCGCCGGTGCTGTGGCGCAAGGTGCAGCGCGGGCTGTCTGCCGGCCGCGTGCAGTCGCCGGCGCTGCGCATGATCGTCGAGCGCGAGGATGAGATCGAGGCGTTCAAGGCGCGCGAGTACTGGAGCATCGAGGCACAGCTGAAACATGTCGATGGTGATTTCACGGCGCGTCTCTCCAAGCTCAACGGCAAGAAGTTCGAACAGTTCGACCTTACCAACGAGGCCGATGCACAGGCTGCGCGCGATGCATTGAAGCAGGCCGCGCGTGGCCGCCTCACGGTCAGCGACGTCGGCTCGAAGGAGCGCAAGCGCCGGCCGGCGGCACCGTTCACCACCTCGACCCTGCAGCAGGAGGCCGCGCGCAAGCTCGGTTTCACCACCAGCCGCACGATGAAGGTGGCGCAGGGTTTGTACGAAGGCGTGGCGCTCGGCGACGAGGGCAATGTCGGCCTGATCACCTACATGCGTACCGACTCCACCATGCTGGGCGACGATGCGGTGGCCGAGCTGCGTCAGCTGATCGCCCGCGATTTCGGTGGTCACGCGCTGCCCGATGCACCGCAGGTCTACAAGACCAAGTCGAAGAACGCGCAGGAAGCGCATGAGGCGATCCGTCCGACCTCGGCGATGTACACGCCGAAAGCGATTGCCGGCTTCCTCAACGACGACCAGCGCAAGCTGTACGAGTTGATCTGGAAGCGCACCGTCGCCTGCCAGATGATCCACGCTACGCTGAATACCGTCTCGGTGGAATTTGCACTGCGCGATGTTGTTGGCGGCGACGCTTCGTTCCGCGCCAGCGGCACTACCGTGATCGATCCGGGCTTCCTCGCCGTGTACGAGGAAGGCAAGGACCAGAAGACCGCCGAGGATGACGACGAGGGTCGTCGTCTGCCGCGCTTGGCGGTGGGTGAGCAGGTACCGTTGCACGAGATCGCCGCCGACCAGCATTTCACCGAGCCACCGCCGCGCTACTCCGAAGCCAGCCTGGTCAAGGCGCTGGAAGAACACGGCATCGGCCGTCCGTCGACCTACGCCAGCATCATCCAGGTGCTGCAGAACCGCGAATACGTCCTGCTCGATAGCCGCCGTTTCAAGCCCAGCGACGTCGGCCGCGCGGTCAGCAAATTCCTCACCGCGCATTTCACCCGCTACGTCGACTACGACTTCACCGCCAAGATGGAAGACGAGCTCGACGCGGTCAGTCGTGGCGAGGAAGCCTGGGTGCCGCTGATGGAGCGCTTCTGGCTGCCGTTCAAGCAGCAGGTGGACGAGAAGACCGAGTCGGTCGATCGCAACGAGGCCACCGGCGCGCGCGAACTCGGCGCCGATCCGAAAACCGGCAAGCCGGTATCGGTGCGGCTGGGGCGATTCGGGCCATATGCCGCGATCGGCACCAAGGACGACGAGGACAAGCCGACCTTCGCGTCGCTGCGTCCCGGCCAGAGCATGCACACGATCACCCTGGCCGAGGCACTGGAGCTGTTCAAGCTGCCGCGTCAGCTTGGTCAGGCCGAGAACGGCGACGAGGTGATGGTCGGCGTCGGCCGCTTCGGTCCGTTCGTGAAGCAGGGCAGCACCTATGCCTCGCTCAAGGCCGAGGACGATCCGTACACGATCGAACTGCCGCGCGCGCTGCAGATCGTGGCCGAGAAACTCGAGATGTTGGCGAACCGGTTGATTCTCGACTTCGGCAACGGCGTGCAGGTACTCAATGGCCGCTATGGCGCCTACATCACCGATGGCGAAAAGAACGCACGCATCCCGAAGGAGCAGGAGCCGAAGGAGCTGACCGAGAAGCAGTGTCTCGAACTGCTGGCGGCGGCACCCGCGCGTAAGCCGGGCCGCTTCGGCAAGAAGACCGCCACCAAGAAAACTGCGACCAAGAAGGCTGCCGCCAAAAAGGCGACGCCTGCGGTGAAGAAGGTCGCCGTCAAGAAGGCCGCGACGAAGAAGAAAGCTGCCAAGAAGACGACGGCCAAGAAAACCGCCACCAAAAAAGCGGCGACGAAGAAAGTCGTGGCAGAGAAAGTCGAGGCCTGAGTGCTGCGGCGCTTCACCTCCACTGAGTCCGCTGCTGCCGCCGAGCGGCTGCACGCGGGTGACGTGCTGGCCTATCCGACCGAGGCGGTGTTCGGCCTCGGCTGCGATCCGCATGATCACGTTGCGTTCGAGCGTCTGTTCGCGCTGAAACAGCGCCCGCCGACGCAGGGCGTGTTGCTGATCGCCGCGGAGTTCGCCCAGGTCGAGCGCTATATCGAGCTGGGCGCCGTGCCAGCGGAAGTCCTGCGGCAGGTGCGCGCAAGCTGGCCGGGGCCGCACACCTGGATTTTCCCGCGCTCGGCGGACGTACCGGCATGGATCGCCGGTGCGCATGCCGGCATCGCGCTGCGGGTCACCGCCCACGAACCCGCTGCTGCGTTGTGTCGCGCGTTTGGCGGTGCGCTGGTATCGACCAGTGCCAACCCGCACGGCCAGCCACCGGCGCGGCTGGCGCAGACCGTCGCGGATTATTTTGGCGACGCGCTGGACGGCCTGCTGGACGCCCCACTGGGTGGCCAGACCAGCCCCACCGTGATCCGCGATGCATTGTCGGGCGCTATCATCCGCGCCTGAACGGTCGAAGGAACGCGTCGGAATGGTGCCAACCAGCGGCTCCATGAACCGTTGCGGAGCGACTGCTCTAGCCATTCACGTTGGCGTGAACAGGCCGGGGCGATGCTGTTCCTGCAACGCGACGAATTGAACATCCGGGAGAGTGCGGCTTGGCCATCGTTTACGACACCTACCAGCGTGAAGCGCCAGAACGGCTACCGCTGCTGAGCGCTGCCGATCCTTCGCGGGTGCTGGTCCGGCAACACGGCGCTGCGGTGACTGCCGCGCAGTTCCTGGCACACGTGCATGCGGTGGCTGCTGGCTTGCCTGTCGCGACGGCCGTGGTGAACCTGTGTGAAGACCGTTACGCGTTCCTGGTGGCGTTCTGCGCGATCGTGCTGCGCGGCCAGATCAATCTGCTGCCGTCATCGCGCGCGCCACAGGCGGTGGATGAAGTGATGGCGGCGCATCCGGGCTGCTATGCGCTGGGTGAGCAGGCGCTCGTTCCGGCGCCACCCGGCTATCGGTTGTTGCCATCGCTGGACCTCACCATGCCGCTCGACGCCGATACGAGCTGGCCGATGATTCCGGCCGACCAGGCGGTGGCGATCGGCTACACCTCCGGCTCCACCGGCATGCCCAGCGCCAACGTGAAGACCTGGGGCAGTTTTCATGCCAGCAACGCCGGCAATCTGGGCATGCTGCACGCGGCGGTCGGACGGCATCTCGAGATCGTCGCCACGGTGCCGCCGCAGCACATGTACGGCATGGAGATGTCGGTCTTGCTGCCGCTGCTCGGCGGGGTCAGCGTGCATGCCGGACGGCCGTTCTTTCCGGCCGACGTGGCGGCGGCTCTAGCCGAAGTGCCGGCGCCGCGGCTGCTGGTGACCACACCAGTGCATCTGCGCGCGTTGGTCGAGTCGGGTATTGCGTTGCCGCCGATTGCGGCGGTGGTCTCGGCCACCGCGCCGCTGCCGGTCGAACTGGCCGCCGCCGCCGAGCAGCGCTTCGGCGCACTCGTGCTGGAGGTATTCGGCTCCACCGAAACCTGCGTATTCGCCAGTCGCCGCCCCACCGTGGACGAGGACTGGTCGCTGTACGACGGCGTCACCCTGCATCCGCAGCCTGACGGCACCGCGATCGAGGCACCCCAGTTGAGCACGCCGATCACGCTGGCCGATATCGTCAGCCTGTCCGATGGCGGCCGTCGGTTCCGTTTGCGCGGCCGGCATGCCGACATGCTGGAGATCGCCGGAAAACGTGCCTCACTGAGCGATCTCAGCCGGCGCCTGCTGGCGATTCCCGGCGTGCAGGACGGCGTGGTGTTCCAGCTTGAGGCCGCCGATGCGCTCGGCGTGCACCGGATTGCGGCACTGGCGGTGGCGCCGGGGCTGGATGAGCACATGATTCTCGACGCGTTGCGCCGGGCCATCGATCCGCTGTTCCTGCCGCGTCCACTGCGGCTGGTTGCCGCGTTGCCCCGCAACGAAACCGGCAAGCTGCCGCGTGCGGCGTTGCTGGAGCTGCTGCACCATCACGATTGAATCCGCACGATTGAACCCGAGCGTGCGGTCCGTTGCAGCCGCTACAATGCGCGCCTGCGCGGCGTGGCGCATGGTGGCTCTCGGAGTGCAGGCATGAAGGTTCTCGTCATCGGCAGCGGCGGTCGCGAACACGCGCTGGCGTGGAAGCTCAAGCAATCGTCGCAGGTCGACGAGGTGATCGTGGCGCCCGGTAATGCCGGCACCGCGCATGAGCCAGGCGTGCGCAATGCCGATGTCGCGATGAATGATCTCGATGGCCTGCTGCAGCTGGCCAAGCGCGAGAAGATCGGGTTGACCGTGGTCGGTCCCGAGGTGCCGCTGGTGGCCGGCGTGGTCGATCGCTTCCGTGCCGCCGGCCTGCGCATCTTCGGCCCGCGCGCGATTGCCGCGCAGCTGGAAGGCTCCAAGGCATTCGCCAAGGACTTCCTGCAGCGCCACAACATTCCCACCGCGCATTACGCAGTGTTCACCGATCTGAATCCGGCGCTGGCCTATGTGCGCCAGCACGGCGCACCGATCGTGATCAAGGCCGATGGTCTCGCTGCTGGCAAGGGCGTGGTGGTCGCGTTGACGCTGGCCGATGCGGAGCTGGCGCTGCACGACATGCTTGGCGCCCACAGTTTTGGCGATGCGTCGGCGCGGGTGGTGATCGAAGAATTCCTCGACGGCGAGGAGGCCAGCTACATCGTGATGAGCGACGGCAGCCACGCGCTGCCGATGGCCTCGAGCCAGGATCACAAGCGCCGCGACGAAGGTGATCTGGGGCCCAACACCGGCGGCATGGGTGCGTATTCGCCGGCACCGGTGGTCACCCCGGAAGTCGAACAGCGCATCCTGCGCGAAGTGATCGAGCCGACCCTGCGCGGCATGGCGGCCGAAGGTGCGCCGTTCATGGGCTTCCTCTATGCCGGCCTGATGATCGACAAGAACGGCGCGCCGAAGGTGATCGAGTTCAACGTGCGCTTCGGCGATCCGGAAACCCAGCCGATCATGCTGCGGCTGAAGTCCGATCTGGTCGAGCTGATCGATGCTGCACTCGATGGCCGGCTGGAACACAGCAAGGCACGCTGGGATGCGCGCCCGGCGATCGGCGTGGTGATGGCGGCCGGCGGTTATCCGGGCAGGGTGCGTAGTGGCGACGTGATCGAGGGGCTTGATGCACCGGTCGATAGCGGTGTATCGGCCGATGTGAAAGTGTTCCACGCCGGCACCCGACTCGACGCTCAAGGCCGGGCAGTGACCGCTGGTGGCCGCGTGTTGACGGTGTGCGCGTTGGGGCAAGACATCGCCGGGGCCCGTGAAAGCGCCTATGCCGCAGTCAGCAGGATCCGTTATGACGGGGCGTTCTGCCGCCGTGATATCGCGCATCGGGCATTGCGGCGCGACTGAATTCACATTTGATTTGGCGACACGGCAGTGCCCCGTTATCGGGTGAGCGCTGCGTACGCCGACGCATGGTATGCCATCAGCTGGCTTGACTTTTCCGAGCCGGTATTTTTGGGCTATGCTTGGAACTTCCCCCGCGTAGAGTCGTGGCGCCAAGGCGTCTGAACGATCTCGTGTATGTTTCCACGTTGATGAGGTTTTCCCATGCGCAAGACGGTTTTGTCGCTGATGTCGGTTGCGACGCTGGCTCTGGCTGGCTGCAACGCTTCCCCGCCGTCACAGCAGGCGGGCACTGAACAGGCCCCTGCACCCGCACCTGCATCCCCGGGTACGGCAACCACGGCCAGCAATACCGTCGCGAATGCGGTGAGCGGCACGATCTCGTTGCGTGGCGCGGTGCAGCCGTCGGCGAATGCCACGCTGGTGCTGAATCTGGTCGATGTGTCGGCCACCGCCGCGGGCTCTGCGCCGCTGGCGAGCAAGACGGCCCCGGCTGGCGCCTTTCCGCAGCCGTTCAAGTTGGACTTCAATCCGGCCGAGGTGAAGCCGGATGACCTGTACGTCATCCAGGCCACGCTGACCGACGGCGACCGTCATTACACGATGCCGATCCAGGCACCGGTGCTGGCCAAGGGCAGCAAGAATGACGGCGTGGCGATCGAGCTGGTGGCGACGCAGACTGCCGGCGAGAAGGTGGCGGACGCGTTCACCGCCGAGCAGAAGCAGCTTGGTGGCATGAAGATTACGCCCGGCACCAAGCTCGACGGGGACGTCTCACGTGGCTGGCAGGTGTTTCGTCAGGCTGGTGAGCTGAAGTTCATCCGCGAAGAAGTGGACTATGGCGACAAGGGCTTCACCAGCACGGACTATGCCTATACGGATGGCAAGGTCTGGGCGGTCGTGCAGCAGACCAAGGCCAGTCGTGAGGGTAGGCCGAGTGCGATCGACCGTGCCGGCTGGAGCGACGATGGCACGCTGGTGCTGAAGGAGCATCAGGTCGGCAGCGACGTGCAGGCACTCGGCGACGATGCCGCGGCGAAGCTGAAGAAGCAGGCCATGGAAATCCTCAGAATGGCGACCGGTGGCAAGAACAAGTAAGCCGTCCAGACGTCCGTACATGAAAAAGCCGCCGGTGCGAACCGGCGGCTTTTTTGTTGCGAGGGATCTGCTCAGAAGTTGACGCGGAAGCCCATGTTGAAGCTGTTGTACTTCTGGCTGCTGTCGCCAAAACGGCCGCTGTAGCCGATCCAGCTGGTCATGCTCGGCGTGAGCTGGGCGGACACGCCAAGGTTGGCGTTGCCCCAGCTCTTGTCCGGCACGAAGCCGGTCAGCGCGAACGTGCCGTTCATGCTGTTCAGGCCGGCGCTGACTTCACGCGGATCGGCCTTGTCGTCGTAGTTCCATGCCAGTTCGGCATACGGTGACATGGCCAGATTGGCGACCTGCCAATGGCCTTGCAGACGCCAGCCGAGGCTGCCGATCAGCGCATCACGCTGCTGGTCGCCGAACCACATCGCGCTGCTGTCATTGCCGCTTTCGCTATAGCCGTTGACCTTGGCGGTCTGCCATTCGAGATTGGCAAACGGTCCGGTGCGCAGGTTGCCGAAATCGAACCACCAGCCGCCGGTGAGTCCGCCGCCCAGATGCGAGCCGTCAGCCTTGCCACTTTCGGTGCGATTCATGCTGCCAAGTTCGATCCGGCGAGCGATGTTCTTGAAGTTGGACTGGCCGAAATCCACGTAACCACCGACATAGCCGCCGCCGGCGTGATAGGTGAGGTAGCCGAGCCCGCTGACGTCCTGCAGCTTGTAACCGCCACCGCCGGAAACATTCGCGTTGCTCTGGCCAACGCCGAGCGCGATGCCGGCCGAGAGGTTGTCGGTGGCGTGGGCGTCCACACCAAGAGTGAAGTTGACGTTGTCGCTGCTGGTCTTCGGCGCGCCGTTGTTGGCGTCGAAGCGCTGCCGCGCGTAATCGATATTGACGAACGTGCGGGTTTCGCCACCGTCGCCGTCCACCAGCATCTGGTTGCGAATGACACGGGTCTGCGTGGTGCTGGCGGCCAGCGCCGATTCACCGAGCAGCGAAATCTGTGCCGGCGCCTGCAGCACGGACACCACGTACTGGCCGAGCAGTGCGTGCGCGGCGGTGGTCGGATGCACCCCATCGGCAAACACGTAGCTCTGATCCGTGCCAGGCGCATACGTATACGGCAGGCCCGAACCCTGCGGTCCGCACTGCACCGAGCTGGAGCCGGCGCCGCACGCCGGCGTGGTGGCGTTGGTGAAACCGTAAGCGTGCGGATTGGCGATCACCTCGGACAGCAGGCCGTAGGCGTTGATCGGGATGATGCCTTTGCCCAGTTGTCCCAGACCGGCATTGAGCTGACCGTTGAAGATCAGGCTGAGGCCGGTCAGCGACGCGGCGGCGGACGCGCCCTGCGCAGCAGCCTCCGGCGTCAGTCCGATATTGGGCAGGTTGAAGACCAGGATGTTCTTCACCCCGGCGCCCTGCAGCTGGCCGATCAACTTGACCTCCTGCTGCGCGGCGGCGCCGATGGCCGTCTGCGCCTGAGCGGCCGTCATCAGGGAGGAGACGCCGGCGGCTGCCTGCACCTGCTGGGTCACCGCCGCCGTCACCTGCTGGGTGATCTGCGGAGTGAGCGCCTGGATCTGCGCAGCGGTGTATCCCGCGCCCTGCAACTGCGCGATCTGCGCCGCGACGTTCTGATTGATCAGCTGCTGCGCCGTGGCGCCGGCACCGGCCGAGGTGGCGGCATAGAAGATGTCGTTGGCACCGCCCCAGATCGAGTACAGCGCGTTGCCATCGACCGCGCCGCCGGCGAGATAGGCGTTGACCTGACCGGTCAGGGTCGGTACCGCCGCCGGCGTACCGGGCGAGTTGGTGAGCACACCGGCACCACCCCAGGCGTAGTCACTGCCACCAGCCAGCGACGGGCTGAGCGCCAGGCCGAGCTTGCTGGCAACGTTTTCGATCGCCACGTGGCCGGGATTGGTCGTGAAGCGCAATGGCGGTTGGATGCCGGGCGCCGTGGCCAGCGAAATATTGCCGTTGTCGCTGAGGCTGTCGCCGAACACAACCACCTTGCTGAAATCGGTGGCGGCGGCAGCGCTGCTGAACAGCAAGGTGGCGGCGATGGCGCCGGCGAGTTGGCGAGTGCGAAGCATGGGTAACACTCCTGGGCCGGAATGGCCTTGTTATATGAGCGTTACGTTAATGCACCCCATACGGAAGCGCATGCTGCATCGCAGCGCGCTTCCGCATCGTGGCCTCGTCAGCGTTTGGCGGCGCGCGCCAAGGCGTCGGCGAAGGCGCTATTGGCCGGTGCCGCTGCCGGTTTCGGCACGTTATTGTTCGGGCGACCGCCGTTGCGATCGTTGCGCTGACCGCTCGAATTTTCACCACTGGCGGGCCGGCCGCCACGTGCCTGTCCGGGTTCGTCGTCGAGTCGCATGCTGAGGCCGATGCGCTGGCGCGGCAGGTCGATCTCCATCACCTTGACCTTGACGATGTCGCCGGCCTTCACTGCGTCGCGCGGGTCCTTCACGAAGGTGTGCGACAGCGCAGAGACATGCACCAGGCCGTCCTGATGCACGCCGATGTCGACGAACGCACCGAACGCAGCGACGTTGGTGACGCGGCCTTCGAGAATCATGCCGGGCTTGAGATCCTTCACGTCCTCGACGCCCTCGGCGAAACTCGGCGCGACGAATTCCGGGCGCGGATCGCGGCCAGGTTTCTCCAGTTCCTTCAGGATGTCGCGCACGGTCGGCACACCGAACTTCTCGTCGGTGAACTGCTCGGGTTTCAGGCCGCGCAGGAAGCCGCTGTCGCCGATGATGTTGCGCACCTCGCGGCCGCACTGCGCGATGATCCGTTCGACCACCGGATACGCTTCCGGATGCACCGAACTGGCGTCCAGCGGATTGTCGCCGTCGGATACGCGCAGGAAACCGGCGCACTGCTCGAACGCCTTGTCACCGAGCCGCGGCACTTTCAGCAGTGCCTTGCGGTTGGCGAACGGGCCGTTCGCATCGCGATGCTTCACCACGTTCTCGGCGACGCTGGCAGTGAGGCCGGCCACGCGCGACAGCAACGCGGCGGAGGCGGTGTTCACGTCCACGCCGACCGCGTTGACGCAGTCCTCGACACGCGCATCCAGCGCGCGTGCCAGCTTGATCTGGTTCACGTCGTGCTGGTACTGGCCCACGCCGATTGCCTTTGGTTCGATCTTGACCAGTTCGGCCAACGGATCCTGCAGTCGGCGCGCGATCGAGATCGCGCCACGCAAGGTCACGTCGAGATCGGGAAACTCCTTCGCCGCCAGTTCAGACGCCGAGTAGATCGACGCGCCGGCCTCACTGACCACCACCTTCGATAGACCGGTATCGGCCAGCTTCTTGATCAGCTCGCCAGCCAGCTTGTCGGTTTCGCGTGAGGCAGTACCGTTACCGATCGCGATCAGGTTCACACCATGCTGCTTGCACAGCTTCGCCAGTTGCACGAGCGATTCATTCCACTGCCGGCGTGGCTCGTGCGGATAGATCACGTCGGTGGCGAGCAGCTTGCCGGTGGCATCGACCACCGCGACTTTCACGCCGGTACGGATGCCCGGATCCAGCCCCATCACCGTCTTCGCGCCGGCTGGCGCTGCCAGCATCAGGTCTTTCAGGTTGTCGCCGAACACGCGGATCGCCTCGTCCTCGGCGCCTTCGCGCACGCGGCCGAACAGGTCGAGGGTGAGATGCAGGTGCAGCTTCACCCGCCAGGTCAGGCGCACGGTCTCGCGCAGCCACGCATCGGCGGCGCGGCCGCGGTTGTGGATGTTGGCGTGGGCGGCCACGCGGCCTTCGCCTTCGGCGTGGCCTTGCTCGCTGTCGGCAGCGGGCGCGAGTTCGAGTTCGAGCACACCTTCGTTGCGCGCGCGCATCAGTGCCAGCAGACGATGCGAGGGAATCTTGCCGATCGGTTCGACGTGGTCGAAGTAATCGCGGAACTTGGCGCCCTCGTTTTCCTTGCCTTCGACGACCTTGGCGCGGATCTGCCCCTGCGCCCACAGCCAGTCGCGCAGCTCGCCGACCAGGTGCGCGTCCTCGGCGATCGACTCCATCAAGATCGCGCGGGCGCCATCCAGTGCGGCACGCACGTCGGCAATCCCTTTCTCTGCATCGACAAACGCTTCGGCGAACGCTTCCGGTGTCCGCGTGGGATCCTCGCGCAGACCCAGCGCCAGCGGTTCCAGTCCGGCCTCGCGGGCGATCTGCGCCTTGGTGCGGCGCTTCGGCTTGAACGGCAGGTACAGATCTTCCAGGCGCGCCTTGGTGTCGGCGGCGAGCAGTTCGCTTTTCAGTGCATCGTCGAGCTTGCCCTGTTCCTCGACGCTGGCGAGGATCGCCGCGCGTCGGTCTTCCAGTTCACGCAGGTAACGCAGGCGTTCTTCGAGCAGGCGCAGCTGGGTATCGTCGAGGCCACCGGTGACTTCCTTGCGGTAGCGCGCGATGAACGGCACGGTGGCGCCGCCATCGAGCAGATCCACGGCGGCCCGCACCTGTTCGGTTTTGGCGGCGATATCGTTGGCAATGCGTTGTTCGATGCTGAGCATGGGTGCGAGTGGTTTCCTGGCAACGGCGTGATGCGCCGGATGTAGAGAGATCAAGCTGTTGATGATACCAAGCAGCCCGGTTGTGCCGGCAGCACGGGTGCGCAAACAAGCACGGCGCCGCGACTCAGTCGCGGCGCCGTGCAGGGAAGACGCTGGATCAGGCGCTGAACGAGTTGCTGCTGCTGGATGATGTCGGCGTCGACTTGAACTCGCTGGCGCGGCCATTCAGCACCAGGGTGCCGCAGATCAGGTCATGCAGGCCCTGCTTGCGCTGGGTCCAGGCAACCATCAAAAAGCCGATGAACAGGATGATGTAGCTGAGAAATTTTGCCGGGTAACGGCCCAGGGCACGCAGGAAGCTGATGCGGTTGCCCTGCAGGTCGGTGACCCGGATACCCAATGCCAGCTTGCCCAGCGTGGCCTGCCAGGTCGAGCTTTCACACAAGGCAAAATACAGCCAGCTCAGCGCCGTGGTGATCAGGGACGCCGCTGCCATCGTCGAGTAGAACTGGCCATAAGCCGCCATCATCGCGTGTGGATCGCCCGGCGCAGCGAGGATGGCCTGCGTCAGCGTCGCCTGGGCCGCATCGCTGCCCATGCTTTTCAGGATGATCAGATTCGGGATGTACAGGATGATACCGTCGAGGATGAACGCGGCTACGCGCTTCCAGAACCCGGCATAGTCTTCCAGCGCAGCCGCATTGGTCTGCGGCAGCGGAATCAGTGGCGCGGCTGGTGCGCTGTACGGGTTGGCGGGCGGCGGCGCGTTGCGCAATATCTCGTCGGGAAACAGCACCGACAACGGCTGCCAGTCGGCGAGGCCTTCGTACCACGCCAGATCCTTCGGGCTGACCTGGCCGCTGCGCAGCCACTGGCGCACATCGTCTTCCTTGTACGGGCCGTGCCGTTCGCCGTCGCGACCGATCCAGATTTCCATTGCGCACACCCCATGCTGGTCAAAGTGCGCATGATGCCATGAGTGGAGCGCAGAACGGCTCGGTGACCATGTCAGGCGGCGTCGCGCCGCTTCAGATGCACCAGCAGCAACGAGATCGCCGCCGGCGTGACGCCACTGACGCGCGCTGCCTGACCAAGCGTGGCCGGCAGCGTGCGCTTCAGTTTGAGCAGCACTTCGGCCGACAATCCGCGCACCTTGTCGTAGTCGAAACTGGCGGGAATCGCGGTGTGTTCGTGCCGACGCTGGCGTTCGATTTCCTCGCGCTGGCGTTCGAGATAGCCGGAATACTTGGTCTGCACTTCAACCTGCGCGGCGATGTCGTCGCGCTCCACCGCAGGACCGAGTTCGGCGACTGAAGTGAGTTTCGCGTAGTCCAGTTCCGGGCGACGCAGCAGATCCAGTGCATTCGTTTCACGGCTGACGGCGATGCCGAGTTGGCGCTCGATCGCGGCACCGAGCGCGTTGCCCGGTGTCGCCCACAATCCGCCCAGGCGTTGCAGCTCGCGTTCGACCGCCTCGCGTTTGGCGCGCAGCGCGTCGTAGCGAGCCTGCGGCACCACGCCCAGTGCATGGCCGGTCTCGCTGAGACGCAGGTCGGCGTTGTCCTCGCGCAGATGCAGCCGGTACTCGGCGCGCGAGGTGAACATGCGGTACGGCTCGATCGTGCCGTTGCTGGTCAGGTCGTCGATCAGCACGCCGATGTACGCCTCGTCGCGGCGCGGATACCACGGCGCCTTGCCCTGCGTCGCGAGCGCTGCGTTCAAGCCGGCGATCAGGCCTTGCGCGCCGGCTTCTTCATAACCGGTGGTGCCGTTGATCTGGCCGGCGAAATACAAGCCGGGGATCGCCTTGGTTTCCAGCCATGGATTCAGGCCGCGCGGATCGAAATAGTCGTATTCGATCGCGTAGCCGGGACGGGTGATGTGCGCGTTCTCGAAACCCTTGATCGAACGCACCAGCGCCAGCTGCACGTCGTACGGCAACGAGGTGGAGATGCCGTTCGGATAGATCTCGAACGTATCCAGTCCTTCCGGCTCGATGAAGATCTGGTGCGATGACTTCTCGGCGAAGCGCACCACCTTGTCCTCGATCGATGGACAGTAGCGCGGGCCGACGCCTTCGATCTGGCCGGTATACAGCGGCGAGCGGTCCAGCGCGCCGCGGATCAGCTCATGCGTCTGTTCGGAGGTATGGGTGATCCAGCAACTGACCTGACGCGGATGTTCGTTGCGTGTGCCGAGATAGGAGAACACCGGCGCCGGATCGTCGCCACGCTGTTCCTCAAGTCCGCTGAAGTCGATGCTGCGCAGGTCGATGCGCGGCGGCGTGCCGGTCTTCAGGCGGTCGGCGGCGACCGGCAGCTCGCGCAGTTTCAGTGCCAGCGCGCTGGCCGGCGGATCGCCGGCACGACCACCCGCGTACTGCGCCGGGCCGATATGGATCTTGCCGGCGAGAAAGGTACCGGCAGTGAGCACCACGCTCGATGCAGCGAACGACAGACCCATCTGGGTCACCACACCGCAGACGCGACCGTTCTCGATGATCAGATCGTCCACCGCCTGCTGGAACAGCTGCAGGTTCGGCTCGGTTTCGACGATGTGACGGATCGCCGCCTTGTACAGCGCACGATCGGCCTGACAGCGGGTGGCGCGCACGGCCGGGCCCTTTGAGGCGTTCAAGGTGCGCCACTGGATGCCGGCACGGTCGGCCGCATGCGCCATCGCCCCGCCCAGCGCGTCGATCTCCTTGACCAGGTGGCCCTTGCCGATGCCGCCGATCGCCGGGTTGCAGCTCATCTGGCCGATCGTCTCGATGTTGTGGCTGAGCAGCAGAGTGCGCGCACCGGCGCGCGCGGCCGCCAGCGCGGCCTCGGTGCCGGCATGGCCGCCGCCGATAACGATGACGTCGTAGTGGGTCGGGTGGCGCATCAAACTGACCTGAGCACGCAAAAAGTGACGAAACGGGGCGCTATGGTAACGCCGTCAGCGTTGGGCCAGTGGATTGGCTGGACTGGCATGCTTCCTGCTTTTACCAACACAGCACTTTCACGGGCAGACGCTGCGCGACTACGCGCGCCGAGATCGGACGGACAGGGGTTCGATCGCGTACCGGGAAAGGAAGCAAGACGGCACCTCTCGGGGTGCCGTCGTCTTTTGTGGGGTCAGCATCCACGCAAGTCCCCAAAGACAAGGCCCCGCAGCTTTGCAGCTGCGGGGCCTTGTGCTGATAGATCTGGCGCCCGGCGGTCTCAGGAACAGGGGGAATCCAGGATGACCGTGTTGCCGAGCGCCAGAAACCGGTAATTCATGGCGCGAAACACGAGTGGATATTCACCGCAGACGCGTGAACAAAGGGTGACTGAAAAGGAAATTTGTGCCGGGCCGCGGCAGCAGCTGACGTGTTGCGTCAGTCGTGTGATGCCGACCGCAAATCAATTGTGATCGTGATCACGCATTGGCATGGCGGTTGCATCCATCCCGTTACCCACCACGAAGGAGAACGTCATGGACATGAGCTTCGATTTCCAACCGGTTTATCCGCACCACGATCTGCTGGTCGAGCTGGGTCAGGTCGAAATGGCGATCGACGGTTTGAGCGAGCGTGAAGACAACGAGCGCGGCGCGCTGCAGCCGGGTCTGGAGTCGCGCATGCAGAGCCTGCTCGAAGCGCTCGATCATCTGGCCGTCTGAATGAAACATCCCGCCCGTGTGCGTGGGGGTACCACCACGCGCAGCAGGACGATGCAACAAGATGTGCGCAGCGCCAGCAGCTCCGCTGCCGATCAATGATTGAGTACGCTGCCGACGATTTCGGTCAAGTTGCGCGAAAGCCCGTCATGCGCGGCCAGTTTCACGATCGCCGCATGCGCTGCCTCGCGACGTCGCGATTCCAACCGCTGCCAACCGTTGAATGCCGTGGCCAGTCGCGCCGCGACCTGCGGGTTCAACGTATCCAGCGTGATCAGCCGCTCGGCCAGTAGCCGATAGCCGGCGCCATCGATTCGATGGAACCCGCTCGGGTTGCCGCGAACGAACGCTCCCAGCAAGGCCTGCACCCGGTTCGGATTCTTCAGCGTGAACGTGTCGTCGTGCTCCAGCCGCTGCACGCGCTCCAGTGCCGGTTCGCCCGGCAGCTGTGCCTGCACCGCAAACCACTTGTCCAGCGCCAGCGCGTTGTCGGCGTAGCGTTCGCGATAATCGCGCAGCGCCGCCGTGGCCTGTGGAGCATGGCCACGCACCAGCACGGTCAGCGCCGCGAGCCGGTCAGTCATGCCGGGTGCATTCCGATACTGGGCGGCGGCCAACTCGCAAGTGCCCTGGTTGTCGAGCAGGTGCAGAAGCTCCAGCACGCGGCGCTTGAGCCGGCGGCGCGCCTGGCTCGGCGCATCCAGCGCGATGCTGGTGTGCGCGGCCAGCGCCTGATAACGCTGCCTCAGGGCAGCGGTACCGAGCCGTTCGGCCAGTCGTTGCTGCAGGCCCTGACGCAAGTGGTGAATGTGCTGCGGATCGATCGCCGTCTCGCGTTCGGCCAGCTCGACCTCGCCCGGCGGGGTCAACAGGTCGGCCAGCAAGGCGTCGTCGATCGCGCTGTTGTTGAACAGCAACGCCAGCGCCTCGCACCACGCATGCAGTGCTTCGGTCGAGCTGCCGTCGCGCAGGTTCTCGTAGGCGCGCGTGGCCAGCTGCTGACCGGCCTCCCAGCGATTGAAGCCGTCGACGTCATGGGCCAGCAGCAAGGCCAGCTCGTCCGGCGTGTAATCGCATTCCAGGATCACCGGCGCCGAAAATCCGCGCAGCAGGGACGGCACCGGCGAGGTGATGACATTGGTGAAAACGAAATCCTGTTCGGCCTGGGTCAGCACCAGGACAAGTTCGTTTTCGCTTTTGGACGTCTGGCCGTCCAGATGCAGTGGCAACATGTCGCCATGGTGCGTGAACAAAGCCAGCTTGACCGGGATCGGTAGTGGTGGCCGCGATTCCGTTCCGCCCATGTGCTGGGCCAGTGTCAGCGTGTACTCGTGCCGGGTGGCATCGTAATGACCGCGAGCACTCAACCGCGGTGTGCCGGCCTGACCGTACCAGGCCAGATACGGCGTGAGGTCGGTACCGTTGGCGTCGCCCAGCGCGGCGAGAAAATCCTCCAGCGTGGCGGCGCGGCCGTCGTTGCGTTCGAAGTAGCGATCCATGCCGCGGCGGAAACCGTCCTTGCCCAGGGCGCCGGCCAGCATGCGCACCAGCTCGGAGCCTTTCTCGTACACCGTGGCGGTGTAGAAATTGTTGATCTCGCTGTATTGCGCCGGGCGCACCGGATGCGCCAGCGGGCCGGCGTCTTCGGGAAACTGCGCGCGACGCAGCAACGCCACGTCCTCGATGCGCTTCAGCGGTGCCGAGTTCATGTCGGCCGAGAAGCTCTGCTCGCGGAAGACCGTGAGCCCTTCCTTCAGCGACAGCTGGAACCAGTCGCGGCAGGTGACACGGTTGCCGCTCCAGTTGTGGAAATACTCGTGCGCGACCACGGCCTCGACATGGCGGTATTCGTCGTCGGTGGTCGAGTCCGGATCGGCCAGCAGGCACTTCGCGTTGAAGATGTTGAGGCCCTTGTTCTCCATCGCGCCCATGTTGAAGTCATGCGTGGCGACGACATGGAACACGTCCAGATCGTAGTTGCGGCCGTAGGCCTGCTCGTCCCAGCGCATCGAGCGCTCCAGCGCATCCATCGCGTAGTCGCAGCGGTCGATCGCGTCGGCTTCGGCCCAGATCTTCAGTTGCACGGCGCGGCCGTCGGCGGTGACGTAGTCGCGCTCGATCTTTTCCAGCCGTCCGGCCACCAGCGCAAACAGATAGCTCGGCTTCGGATGCGGATCGACGAAACGCGCCCAATGCCGGCCACCTTCCAGTTCACCCGCACCATCAGGGTTGCCGCCGGCCAGCAGCACCGGGAAGCGTGCGCGATCGGCGCGCAGGGTGACCGTGTAACGCGATTGCACGTCGGGCCGGTCGGTGAAGAACGTGATGTGGCGGAAGCCTTCGGCCTCGCACTGGGTCAGCAGGAAGCCGGCTTCGCGCGAACCGGACAGGTACAGACCCTCCAGCGCGGTGTTCGCAGCCGGACGCAGCCGCACGCGGGTTTCCAGCACACTGCCGTCGTGGGCGCCATCGACTTCCAGCACGTTGCCGAGGTAGCGATACGCGGTGGCGGGCAGCTGTCGGCTATCGAGGGTGATCGACAGCAACTGCAGGTTCTCGCCGTCCAGTCGCAGCGGCGCGTTCTGCGCCGGGTCACGCCGCAGCAGCAGGCGTGCGGACACTTCACTGGCATCGATGCCGAGGTCGAAATCCAGCTCGACCGTCTCCACGCGCCAGGCGGGCGCGCGGTAGTCGCTGAGGCGGATCAACGCAGGGGCTTGCTCTGGAAGTGCGTGCATGGGAACAACGATGGGGTGGGGACTGCTCAGGTTACCATGGGGCGATTTGACGGCAGGAGAATCCCATGGCGGCATTGAGCGCACTGCGCTACGGCGTCGAACGGGCCCAGTTGGGCGATCAGGCCATCGTGGTGCTGACCGATCGCATCGGTGACCGGCGCGTGCGTATCGCGCAGCACGGCGCGGCCCTGCTCAGTTTCGAAGTGCCGTTCGAGGGTGCCATGCACGACCTCGCCGACGGCCACCGCGACGCCGCCGAGATCGTCGGCCGCCCGGGTTCGCGCTTTGCGATCATGGTGCCGTTCGCCGGCCGCATCGCCGATGCGCGCTACCGCTTCGATGGTCAGGCGCAGGACCTGCAGCCAGGTGTCGTTGGCGCCGAGCGCGCCAGCCGGCACGGTTTCGTGCGCGATACGGAGTTCGATATCGCGACATTGAGCGCGGACGATCACCGCGCGGAGGTCAGCTTGAGTACCACCGCGATCCGTCCGCAGCCGGGCTATCCGCATGCGATCGACCTCAGCGTGATCATCACGCTGGACGCCGGCGGCATCACCCTGGAAGCGCGCATGCGCAATGTCGGCGACAGCGCCGCGCCATGTTTCTTCGGTTGGCATCCGTACTTCCGTTTGGCCGATGGTCTGGTCGATGGCTGGCAATTGCAGATTCCCGCACAGACGCTGATCCGTACCGGTGCCGACCTGATCGCACTGCCCGGTGCCGCAGCCTACGTGGCGCTGGACAATGCACCGGCGCTGGATTTCCGCGAAGCACGACGCATCGGCGACAGCATTCTCGATCAGGGCTATACCGATCTGGACATCGAGGCGGATGGGCGCATCCGCACCCGTCTGCGCGATCCGTTCAACGGTTTCGGCATCGCGGTCTGGCAGGAGCGCGGCGTGATGCACGCGTTCACCGCCGACACGGTCAGTCGCGATGCACGCCGGTCGATCGCGCTGGAACCGATGGAGTGCATGGCCGATGCGTTCAACCGGCCCGAGTGTGCCGAGGCGATCCGCCTCGAGCCGGGCGCCGAGCGCCGTTTCCGTTGTGGTGTGGAGGTCGAGTTGTCATGAGTGCCGTGATGGGTGCGTTGCCGAGCTTCGAACAGGTCCGCGATGCCGCCGCGCGCATCGCGCCGTATGCGCGGGTAACGCCGGTGCTGCGCAACGCGACGCTGGATGCGTTGAGCGGCGCCGAGCTGTATTTCAAGTGCGAAAACCTGCAGCGCGGCGGCGCGTTCAAGTTCCGCGGTGCCTGCAATGCAGTATGGGCGTTGAGCGACGAGCAGGCCGCGCACGGCGTGGTCACGCACTCGTCCGGCAATCACGGCAACGCGCTGGCACTGGCCGCCGCCACACGCGGCATCGCCGCGCACGTGGTGGTGCCGGAAGGCGCGGTGCGCGCCAAGGTCGAGGCGATCGAACGTGCCGGTGCGATCCTGCATCGCTGCGCACCGACCCAGGCCGCCCGCGAGGCGATGGCCGCCGAAGTGCAGCACGCCACCGGCGCGGTAATGGTGCATCCGTATGCCGACACCCAGGTGATGGCCGGGCAGGGCACGCTGGCGCTGGAGTTACTGCAACAAGTCGACGGATTGCATGCGCTGATCACCCCGGTCGGCGGCGGCGGCCTGGCCAGCGGCGTGGCGATTGCCGCGCATGCGATCGATCCCACGCTGGCCTTGTTCGGCGCCGAACCGAAGGGTGCCGACGATGCCGCGCAATCACTGGCGCACACTACGCGAGTGACCACGGTGGTGCCTGATACGGTCTGCGACGGCCTGCGCGCGCTGGTCGGTGAACGCAACCTCGACGCGCTGCGCGCGCATCGGGTCGACGTGATCACGGTCAGTGACGCGGAAACCATCGTGGCGATGCAACTGCTGTGGTCGGAGCTGAAGCAGGTGGTAGAGGTATCCAGTGCCACCGTGCTGGCAGCGATCCTCCAGCAGCGCGAGCGTTTTGCCGGGCGCCGTGTCGGCGTGGTGTTGACCGGCGGCAACGTCGATCTGCAGGCGTTGCCCTGGTATTAGAGAGGGTCTGACTTAAGCCTTTTTCCGTCATTCCAGCGAAAGCTGAAAAGCTCCACAACATCGAAGCTGGTCAATCTAGAGTCTTCGGTGATTTGCAACGGCACTGGATGACCAGCTTCGCTGTTGAAGAGCGCTTCCAGCTTTCGCTGGGATGACGAGAATTCTTTAGGTCATGCCACTTCCGCAGAAGTGGCGGTGCTCGCCAGATTCGCTTCGGCGAGCACAGCGACGGATGGCTTGTGTTCGAACGCATGCAGATCCAGCTGGCTCACCGGAATCGGTCGGTAACCCTCGCCGAACGCCACCTCGCCCGGTCGCCAGCCCTCGATGCAGCGCACCGCGCCCCAGAAGCGCTTCAGCGCGGCCCAGTGCAGGCCGACCAGGCCGTGGTCGTTGTCGGCATCGACGACCGGATCGCCCACGCCGGTCGGTCGCGGCGCCAGACCGTACAGCGACGTACCGAACAGCACGTCCCAGATCGAGAGCACCTGGCCGTAGTTGCAGATATGCAGGGTCGGTCGCTCAGGGTCGACCAGCATGTGATGCAGGCGATGGAACTTCGGGTCGACGAACACCCGCTCGAACACCCTGCCGAAGCCGATGCGCGTATTGGTATGCGAGAAGTTCTGCACCAGTTCGCCGATCAGCATCAGCCACGCGAATTGGTCCGGGTCCACGCCGATCACCAGGCCGACTGTGGCCAGGATCATCGACTGGATGAAACCGTCCACGAGACTGCCGCGGTCGTTGGTCCAGCAGCTCATCTGGCGCGTGCTGTGATGCATGCTGTGCAGCGCCCACCACCACGGGATCGCGTGCTGGGTGCGGTGCATCCAGTAGTACACGAAGTCGTACACCACGTAGTACGTCGCGAACAGCACGAACGGATGCTGGTTGAACCACGGCACCCAGTGCGTCAGCGCCAGCGGCGAACCGGTGCTCGAGGTGGCGCTGTCGACGCCGCCGAACAGATGGCTGAACGGGGTCAGCACCAAATAAGTGAACAGCGGAAAGATGCCGAGCAGCATCAGCAAGGTGTAGTTGCGATCGACCAGGGTCAGCTTGCGATCGGTCCACTTTTCGGCGGGAAACCAGGTCTCCAGCGGACGGAACAGGAAACCGATGATGCCCACCTGCAGCGCCGCGATCATCAGCGAGGCGGCAATGTCGTTGGGGTCACCGGCCAACCCGTCCAGATGCAGCACAGTCAGCAGCGGCACGACGGCATGGGCACTCAGCCAGCTGACTCCGTGGGCCCAACATTGAGACAGATCAAACATCGGCATTTCTTCAGTTCTGGCAGCGTTGCATGATATCGCCGTGGCAAGCCCGGAGGCTGAATGGCCTCCTCAAGCGCGCCGTCGCGCGCCTACCCCGCTGACCGCGACCAGCCCCAGCAGCACCAGCGCGATGCCGACTATTTCCATCATCGACGGCTGCTCGTGCAGGATCAGCCATGCCAGCAACACACTGACGATCGGCACGCCGAGGCTGCACAGGCTGGCCACCGTGGTGGGCAGGCGCTGCAGCACGATCGACCACAGCCACCAGGCCAGGCTGGACGCCATCACCACGCTATAGGCCAGCGCGCCGATGAACGCCCAGTTCCAGTCGATCGGGCGTTGCGGCACCGCCAGTGCGACAACGGCAAGCGCCACACCGCCGGCCAGCATTTGCCACGCGGTGAGGCTGAGCACGGAGAACGTGTGCTGGCGGAACAGCCGCTTGCTCAACACCGTACCGGCTGCCCATGCCACGCCGCCGGCAATCGCCAGCGTGGTGCTCACCACGCTGCCCATGCCATGCCATGGCTCGATGATGCACAGCAGTCCCAGCGCGGCCAGCGCCAGCCCCAGCCAGTGTCGCCGGCTCGGCCGTTCACCCAGCAGCAGCCACGCCAGCAACACGGCCCAGAACGGCATCGTGTAAGCCAGCAGCGCCACATGACCGGCGCCGCCGTCGAGCAGCGCCCACTGCTCCAACCCTTGGAACGCGGCGGTCTGGCACAGCCCGATCAGGATCGTCGGCAGCAGCGGTGGTGGCCGCAGCGATTGTCGCGAGATCAGCAGTGCCGCAAACAATACCGCCGCGCCCAGCAGGTAGCGCAACGCGGCGAAGTTGAACGGCCCGGCATGCGCCAGCACCTGTTTCATCACCACCCAGCTGTAGGCCCAGACCAGGATGGTGACGAGCAGCGCGAGCACCGCGCCGCGGCGCGGCGATGAGGAAGACGACATGCGGAGGCCGGCAGGAAAGGGGGCGACAAGTCTAGCGGTGTCGGCTACGTTGTGCCGGCGCATTCATGCGCCTCATTGTCCCACTCATCCAGTGCCTCTCATGACCAAGCCGTCCGACCTGTCACGCTGCCACTGGGCCACCGGCAGCGATGCCTTGATGTGCCACTACCACGACACCGAATGGGGCACGCCGCTGCACGACGACCGCGGCCTGTTCGAGTTCCTGTGCCTGGAAGGCGCGCAGGCCGGATTGTCCTGGCGCACCGTGCTGGCCAAGCGCGAGAACTATCGCAAGGCCTTCCACAACTTCGAGATCGCCCGGGTCGCCGCGATGAAGGACCGCGAACTGGAAAAGCTGCTGCTCGACCCCGGCATCATCCGCAACCGGCTGAAGGTGACAGCCACGCGTGACAACGCGAAAGTCGCGCTGGAAGTGATCGAGGAGTTCGGCAGTCTGGACGTCTATTTGTGGTCATTCGTCGACGGCAAGCCACTGGTCAATCGCTGGCGCGACAAGAGCGAGGTGCCGGCCAGTACCGAGTTGTCCGACCGCATGAGCAAGACGCTGAAGAAGCGCGGCTTCCGTTTCGTCGGCACCACCATCTGCTATTCGCTGCTGCAGGCGACCGGGATGATCAACGATCACCTGGTCGGCTGTTTCCGGCATGACAGGTTGCGTTAAACGCGCTGGCTGCGTCGCAAAAACTTCCGACACGTCGGTGGGCAGACTGATGCAAATGTCGATCCGCTCACACAATCGCGCGAAACGATGGCAGCTATCGTTCAGCCTGTGAAATCCGTGCTGAACAAATATGACAGTGGTGCTTGTATGCCAGGCATGCATGGCGCAAAGATGCCGCGGGACTTCACCGGCAAGCGAATCGTCAGCGTCAATCAGGCGGGATTCGGGCACAGGGGCCACGGAAGGAAATATACGGTGTCGTCTCGCCAGGCATTCCGCCAACGTTGCATCCTTCGGAGCATTCCATGCATACCCGCCGCCTCAAATCCACACTGATCTGCCTCGCGGTGCTCGGCGCACTGTCCGCCGCACCGGTGATGGCGCAGACCGCCGGCACGCCCGTTTCCACGAGCACCACGAATCACGAGTCGACCCGGTTGAGCACCGAGTTCACCAGCTTCGCCGGTTCGAGCGCGAACTCGCAGGCGCTGGTAACCGGGCTGCGCGACGGCACCGCGATCACGCTGACTGAGACCACCGCAGCTACGGCCACCACGCCGAGCACAACGACGACGACAACGTTCACGCCGGACACCGGCAAAATGGGCTACGGCAACGTGAAGATCGCGCTGTCGCTGACCGAGGCGATTCTCGCAAAAGACGGCATCACCGACCCGACCGCGGCCGAGCTGACCGCCGCGCTGAACGGCGGCACGCTGGTGCTGGCCGATGGCACCAGCATCGACCTGAAAGGCGTGCTGGCCCAGCGTGCCGCTGGCGAGGGCTGGGGCCAGATCGCCAAGGCCGACGGTTTCAAGCTGGGTGACGTGATGCGTTCGCCGAAGGCTGCCGGCGTCGCCGCCGCGAATGGACATGCGCATGTCCACGTGGAGAAGGTTGAGCTGGCCAAGACGCATGGCGTCGATCATGCGGGCAAGCCCGAGCATGTGGCCAAGGTGGATCGCCCTGATCGCCCCAGCAAGCCGGATCGTCCCGAGCACCCGGATCACCCCGATCATGCCGGTCGTCCCGGCGGCTGAGCTCGCCCTTCCCATTTTGTAATTCATGCAGGCCCGGTGTGATACCGGGCCTGCTGCCATTCCCATATCTGCAAGGAAACCCCTTACATGCGTAACCCACAACACTGGATGATCGTCGGCGGACTGCTGCTGATCGGTGCACCGGCAGCCCATGCCGCCACGTCCGACAGCGACCAGTTCAGCGTTTCCGCCGGTGCCAATTACAGCAGCGGCAAGTACGGCACCGACACCACCACCGACATCTGGTCGGTGCCGGTAACGGCGGCGTATCAGACCGATCGCTGGACGTTCAAGCTCACCGTGCCGTACATCAGCATCAGCGGTGCGGGCGACGTGATTCCCGGCGTGGGCAAGGTGAAGAACGGCAATCCGAAAGGGCGCGGCAACGGTCACGGCAATGGCGGGACGACACCCACGCCAAGCACCACCACCAGCGGTTCGGCCTCGGGTCTGGGCGACATCACGGCATCGGCCGGCTACGAGCTGTTTGGTAGCGCCGATCACTCGTTCGGCCTGGATCTCACCGGCAAGGTGAAGTTCGGTACCGCCGACGAGAACCAGGGCCTGGGCACCGGCAAGAACGACTACGGCGTCTCGCTGGATACCTACAAGGTGAGCGGTGCCTGGACAGCGTTCGGTGGCGTGGGCTGGATGAAATACGGCAGCTCGCAGTACATCCAGCTGAAGAACGGCTTCAACGCGAACATCGGTGCCGACTACAAGCTGAGCTCCACGGACAGCATCGGCGCGTACTACTACTACCGCGAGCGGATTGCCGATACCGGCGCACCGCAGAGCGAGCTCACCGGTTACTGGAACCACAAGTTCAACGAGAGCTTGCGCGTGCAAGCCTACGCGCTCGCCGGCTTCGCCAATGGCAGCCCGGATTACGGCGTTGGTGCATCGCTGAAATACAGCTTCTGATCCACCCGGCTCCGTGCGCAATGCCGCACGGAGCCGTCTGCTGGCGTGCGCTATTTGCACCGCGATCCACGGGCGGCGGATGTAGCTGCGGGTGGATTCGAGAGGGTGGTTGAAACCGAAAAGACGTTGACGCTGTGTCGCAGGACCGCCGCCGTCGTGCTCAATCGGTTGTTTGTTGGGAGTCATCGGGAGAAGCTGGTGTTACGGATTGCCTCGCAGGTGTGACGCGCGGACAGTCCGGCCAACTTCATCGTTCGACGTGAATGTCGTCGTCCCGCTCCCGGAGATACCCCATGTCCCTCATCAACCGCCAACTTCGCCTCAAGACGCGCCCCGAAGGCCTGGTACAGCGCGAGAATTTCGATCTGGTGAAAGAGGCCGTGCCCGAACTGAAGGACGGCGAGGTACTGCTGCGCGTTTTGTACATCTCGATGGACCCGACCAACCGCGTGTGGATGCGCGACATCCCGCAATACCTGCCACCGGTGGCGATCGGCGAAGTGATGCGCGCGCTCGGTCTCGCTCGCGTGGTGCGATCGCGTTCGGCGCAGTATCAGGTAGGTGACCTGGTGCAGGGCGTCACCGGCTGGCAGGATTATCTGGTTCTGCATGACAGCGCCAAGGGCTACACACGCCTGCCTGCCGACCCCGGCGTACCGCTGCCGACCCTGCTCGGCGCCTGCGGCATGAGTGGCGTCACCGCTTACTACGGCCTCACCGACATCGCCCCGGTGCAGCCCGGGGAAACCCTGGTGGTCTCCGCAGCGGCCGGCTCGGTGGGTTCCATCGCCGGCCAGATCGGCAAGATCATGGGCGCGCGCGTCGTCGGCATCGCCGGCGGCGCCGACAAGTGTCGTTACCTCACCGACGAGCTGGGCTTCGACGCCGCCGTCGATTACAAGGCGGCGGACTTCAAGCAGCAGCTCAAGGCCGCCACGCCCGACGGCGTGCACGTCAACTTCGAGAACGTCGGCGGCGAGGTGATGCGCGCGGTGCTCTCACGCATGGTCATCGGCGGGCGTGTCGCGTTGTGCGGGTTGATCTCCGGCTACAACAGCGGCGAGCGGCCCAGCGACGACTACGGTGTGTTCGTGATGAAGCGGCTCAGCATGCGGGGATTTCTGGTGCTGGATTACACGAAGACGCGTGAGGCGGTGCAGGCGCTTTCAGGGTGGATTCGTGAGGGGAAGTTGAAGGCGGAAGAGACGGTGGCGGAGGGGTTGGAGAATGCGCCGGTGGTACTCAATCGGTTGTTTGATGGGAGTCATCGGGGGAAGTTGGTGTTGCGGGTGGACCCGCAAGCGTAAGGTGCGGTTGTTCTGTAATGTCTGCTTTCGACGGCGGACATATCTAATTTGGTCAAGGATTGGGTGGATGTTGACATTCAGAGCGACCAGAATGCTGGCAACTTGGACCTTGGGCGCGTTGCTTTTATTTGGCGTGACGAGCTGTTTTGCTGGTGAAGCGAGACCCATATCGTCGATCTATGGAATCTGCCTAATCGGCTTTAACGAGCTGCCCCTCAAGGTCAACGGTCCCTCAGATGTGGAATTTGCGAGTCTGATCTATCAGGGGCGCGTTGTTGCTCAGTTCCGAACAAACATCCTCGGACCAGAGATTGTCGTTCCTAACGACGAACTCGATCGTTGGCGTGGCGGCGCTTTGATTTTAGTGAAGAGTGGAAATGACTACGTGGGCGTCAAGAAGACCAGCTATGACGCTTATCCAAGCGTATATGTGTCTCTGTTGGTTGGAACACATTTGCCCCGAACATTAAGTTCTTTGGCTCTCATGCAGGGACTCGTGTCGTGCGATCTGACGGCACCGCTAGATGTTAGCTCTCCCCCAAAGATCGACGCGGGTATCACAGAAGCGGGCGTTTTTTGATCGATTTGTAATATCCGCCTCCACCCAAAGTAGATGTTCCCAGATATCGTTCTGGCTTATTTGCGGTCAACGTTGAAGCAAGGGCTTTCGTGCGCCTTCGGCGCCCGAGTTACTTTCTCTTTGTGTGGCCAAAGAGAAAGCTAACCAAAGAGAAAGGCCACCCCGCTTGGCGCTTGCCGGGCATCCTGCCCGGCAAGTCCGTGAGCTGAGGCCGGGCTTTTCGACAGGGCATCCTGCCCTGGCGAAAAGGCATCGGCATCCATGCCGATGCCCCTGCGGGCCTGTCGTCCCCAGCTCACCGCCGCACAGGGGCCCTGGGTAGAGCAGCGGGCCTTCGTGGCCCGCACTCGGTGAAAAGCTCAAAAGCTCAAAAGCTCAAAAGCTCAAAAGCCAGGGCAAGAGCGAAGCGTGTTCTGCCGCGGCTTTGCTCTTGGTCTGCTGTTGATCTGGCTCTTCTGAAAAGTACGCGCAGGATGCGCGTTGCTCTACCCGGGCCCCCTCTGAAGCGGCGGGCGGGTGGAGGAAAAGCCCGCAGGGTGGCCGGCATGGATGCCGGCCAGTTTGGCGTCAGGGCAGGATGCCCTGTCGACAAACCCCGTAACCCGGCCGCGGACCTTGCGGGCAGGGATGCCCGCAAGGCGCGTAAGCGGGGTGTCGTTTTCTCTTGGGTACTTCTCTTTTGGACAAGCAAAAGAGAAGTACCTCGCCCTCCGAAGGAGGGTGAAAGCTCTAGCTCTGCTTTTAGCGGGACTTCCCTTCGCAGGAATCGTCCGCGAAGCCACACCACTTAATCCGAAATCGCCAACACACACTCATCCGCCCCGTAACTGCGGCAACACACCGGAAAGATCGACATGCTGCCCGGCGCGATGGCAGGTCCCAGCAAACCCTCCAGAAAGCCGCCGAAGAAACTGCAACCGGAATGGCCGTCGGTGCATAGCGGACTGTCGTGGATGTGCAGCTGGCTACCCTCCTGATCGACTTCAACCAGCGCGTGCAGCGCAGGCACGCCGAGGCGCTCGATGGCATCGCGCAGATCGAGTCCGTCATCCAGCAGGTATTCGCTCTGGAAAACCCAGCTCCCTGTACGCTTGCCTGCCAGCGCCAGCGATGACGCGCGCGCCGCCTCGGCCACCGACTGTTGCAATAACAGCAGCTGCGGCACGATCTTCGGATAGTCGCGTTCCAGCGTGCTCAGCATCTTTTCGACGGCGGGCTCGTCGGGCCCCAAGGGCACCAGCTCGACGAATGGCGTCGCAACCACGGCGGTGGGCGGCGGTGCAGATGGTCGCGGCGTGGGCTGGATGAATTCGAACTCCGGTTCCGCGGGCGGAGCTTGCGGCGACTCAGACGCATCCACCGGTGTGCTCGCGGCAACTGCTTCGGCAGCCTTTGCGGGAGTGTTCGTCGACGGTGCCGCTGGTGGGGTGACAGACGACGCGGGTGCAACCGTGGGCGGTGCCGGCGGTGGTGTATACGCTGCTCGCGGAAGTGACATCGCGAAATGTGGTTTCGGCTCGCCCTCTACATACGGGAACATCTGAAAGCTGATGAAGCGCTCATACGCGCCCAGTGCCGCTTCCAGCGCTTTCCTTCCGCGCGAGGGGCCGCGCACCACCATCGTCAGCAGGATCCCATGGGGATCCTGCACCAGCCGCTGCCGCTGCAAAGTGAATCCGTTGGCCATCACGAACCGGCCGACTTCGATCAGCAGGCCCTCCCGGCTTGGCGAAAGGCCCTGGATTTCCAATTCGATCATCAGTCTCCTGCAGGCAAGGCCGGTGGAACACATGGAATGGAGCGACGCCCGTTGCCGCGTACAGGCCATGGCCTGCAGCGGAGGGCATCCGCGATGTGCAGGGATTCTAGGGTGAATCGGGTGGTGCGGGCAGTCTCGTTGTCAGCGCGCATGCGCAGCGTCATGGCATGCCGACGGCGAAGCACGTATCGTCGGCGCTCACCCGCTGCAGGCAAGCCATGAGCACGCCAAAGTCCTTCCCCCACGCGGGTTTCCTCAGCCAGCTGGAGTTGCATGGTGCGTCTGCCTGCATCGACGCGGGCACACCGCTGTCGGCGCCGCTGACACGTGTGCTTATGGCCGTGGATGAAAACGGCCAAGCGGCGACGGCGTCATTGATCCAGCTGCTGCAGGCGCGACAAGCCGTGTGGCAGGCGTCGTTCGATACCGGCGTGGTGGCTGATGAGCTGCGCCGATACCAGAAGTTCGCCAAGCCGGGCCAGCCATCGCCGCAGATTGTGCGGCTGCGCCAGCAGCAGGCGGCGGCTCGGCAGGCGAGCAGTCAGGCGCGGCAGACGTTCATCCGGGCCGCTGCGGCGTTTGCTCGCGACGCGGGCATCACGGTGCCGCCACGGGTGGGGCTGGAAGTGTTCATTACTAACTGGATCGATGCCAACGTGCCGACGGCATTCGTCGCGACGGAGTGAAGCGCGTTACTTGCGTCGCGATCCGCGCAGGTTGTCGATCGAGAAGCTGGCGATCTCGCCACCGTCGGAACCACGTCGCGGTTGTCCGACGGGCGGTCCCCACGCATGCGCGGTGACCACTTCCCATGTTGCCGGAATGCGGCCGTCCACGCGCATCGCCTCGTAGGCGGCGAGCATGCGCTGGTAGCGTGACTTGCCGGTGAGGCCGCGTTCGCGCGTGCTGTCGGCATTGGTGGCGCCGAGGCCTTGCAGTTCTTCGAGCAGCTTACGTGGTTCGCTGTAAGTCAGGGTGTAGCGGAACACGTCCAGCACCGGATCGCGCAGCCCGGCGTTGAGCATGGCGTCGCCGATGTCGTGCATGTCGAGGAAGCGGCTGACGTGCGGCTGCTGGTCGGCCTCGGCCCATGCCGCGCGCAATTCCTTCAGCGTATCCGGGCCAAAGGTGGAGAACGCCAGCAGGCCGCCGGGTTTCAGCACGCGCACGCATTCGCCGAACAGCGCGGGCAGGTCGTCGATCCACTGGAAGCACAGGTTGGAATGCAGCACGTCAACGCTGTGGTCGGCCAGCGGCAGCGATGTCGCTTCGGCGCACACGCGGATGAACGGCTTCAGCCAGCTGCTGTGCTGCTTCGCCGCGCGCAGCATCGGCAGGGCGAGGTCGACCGCGATCACCTCGGCCTTGGCATAGCGCTGCTTCAGCAGGGCACTGCCGCGGCCGGTGCCGGCGCCGACGTCGATCACGCGTTGCGGAGTTTCCGTATAGAAGTCCAGACGCTCCAGCAAGGCGGCCTGCACTTCACGCTGCAGCACGTCGTGTTGTTCGTAGCTTTTGGCGGCGCGGCCGAAGTGACGGCGCACCAGCTGGCGGTCGAGGTGGAAGTCGCTCATCGGACGTGCTCAGGGTGAAAGTGTGCCAGCAAGGGCTGGAGTGCCTGCGCCACCGCGTCGGCATGGCCGAAGAACGGCGCATGGCCGGCGTGTTCGATTTCGTCGTAGCTGCCGCCGCATTGGCTGGCCGACCATTGCATCGCCTGTGGATGCACCAACCGGTCGCGGCGGCCGGCGATCCATGCACTCGGCGCACGGAGGTCGGGCAAGCCGGCGCGGCGATCGCCGGTGTCCAGGATGCGGATGCCTTCCTGCAACACGCGCAGATCGGGTTCGCCGCGGGCGAACACCAGCGTGCGCAGCTGGCGCAGTTCGGCGCGTGGATCGGCACTGCCCATCGCCTCCAGTGCGAGGAAGCGCTCGATCGTGCCGTGGTAATCGGTTTCCAGATCGGTGGCCAGCTGCTGCACCATCGCGGCATCGTTGCCATACGGCCAGCTGGCGTCGCGCACGAAACGCGGCGTGGCGCACAGCATCGCGAGGCCGCGTACCTGCTGCGGCAGGTCCAGTGCGGCGGTCAACGCGATCAGCCCACCCAGCGACCAGCCCAGCCAGATCGCCGGCGGGGTGATGGCGGCAATCGCGGCGGCGCAGGCGCTCGGCTCCAGCAGCAGTCCGCAATCGCGTGAATAGCCGTGGCCGGGCAGGTCGACCACGTACATCGTGCAATGTGCTTCCAGCGCCTCGATCAGTGGCGCCAGCACGCCACCATGCATCGCCCAGCCATGCAGCAGCACCATCGGCACGGGGCCGTGGCCATGCGTCTCCATGTACAGGCTCATGCCCCGCCCTTATGAAGCACCGCGCTTTCCGTCTTCGCCTCCTCTCCCCCTTGGGGAGAGGATTGAGGTGAGGGGCGGGTGCTCGCGGAAGAGTCCGTCGAAGCGTGCTCTGCATCAGCTTCGTCGTCAGAGTGTCCCCTCACTCCAGCCCGCTCACCCGCAAGGGGAATCCCTAGGGGTCGCTCGGAGGGGAGCGGGGGTGCAGGCAGAAGCTGGCTGTCCACCGCAACGCGTCCATCGAACACGAAACAGTCGCCGCGCCAGTGGCTGCCGTCGGTCTGTTCCAGGTATTTCAGGATGCCGCCTTCGAGCTGGTAGACGTCCGACATACCGAGATCGCGCATGTGCAGCGCAGCTTTCTCGCAACGGATGCCACCGGTGCAATACGAGACAATGGTCTTGCCCTCGTAGCGCGCGCGGTCGGCAGCAATGGCGGCGGGAAACTCGGTAAAGCTGGCGATGCGGTAGTCCACCGCCTGCGGGAATTTGCCCACGTCGGTTTCGTAGTCGTTGCGTGTATCCAGCAAGACGACTTCGCGACCGTCATCATCGTGGCCCTGATCCAGCCAGCGCTGCAGCGTGAGCGCGTCCACTGCCGGCGCGCGGCCACCTTCGGGGCGGATCGTCGGCAGCCGCATCGTGATGATTTCCTGCTTCAGTCGCACGCGCATGCGGCCGAACGGCACTTCGTCCGACAACGACTCCTTCGGCTCGATATCGGCGAAGCGCAGATCTTCGTGCAGGCTGGCGATGAAGTCGTTAATCGCGGCGCGGCTGCCGGCCAGAAACAGGTTGATGCCTTCCGGCGCCAGCAGGATCGTGCCCTTCAGCGCCAGCGCTTCGCAGCATGCAAGCAACTGCTCGCGCAGCGTGGGCAAGTCGTCCAGACTGACGAATTTATAGGCGGAGATGTTGACGATCGACATGCGGGGCTATCGGCAGAGCAAGCGGGCAATTATACGCGGCGGCGGCTGGACGCCTGGCTTCAGGTGGATGAGGGTGGCAGACGCAAGGTTTCCAGCGCGGCCAGCAGGTGGTCGACATGCGCTTCCTCGTGGGCCGCCGACAGTGTGATGCGCAGGCGGGCCTGACCGGCGGGCACGGTCGGCGGGCGGATCGCACTGACCAGCAAGCCTTGTCCTTCCAGCGCTTGTGCCGCGGCTAGTGCGGCATCGGCGCTGCCCAGCAGCAGCGGTTGGATCGCGCTGGCTGACGTCAGCAGCGGCAGGTCGAGTTCCATCGCGCCGCTGCGGAAGCGAGCGATCAGCGCGGTGAGTTTTTCGCGTCGCCATGCTTCGGCCTGCGCCAGTTGCACCGCCTCGAGTGCGGCGGCGGCCAGCGCCGGCGGCATCGCGGTGGTGTAGATGTACGGGCGCGCGAACTGGATCAGGCCTTCGATCAAGGCAGCCGGACCGGCGACGAAAGCGCCCATGCAACCGAGCGCCTTGCCCAGCGTGGCCATCAGCAGCGGGACTTCATGCTGGCCCAGGTTGGCGGCGCTGATGCTGCCGGCGCCATTAGTGCCAAGCACGCCAAGACCGTGCGCGTCGTCGACCATGAAAGTGGCGCGTTCACGGTTACACAAAGCCGCCAGTTCGTGCAGCGGCGCGACATCGCCGTCCATGCTGAACACGCCATCGGTCGCCAGCAGTGCGGCGGTATCCGGACTGGCGGCCAGTTGCCGCGCGGCAGCGGCGACATCGGCATGCGGATAGCGCTTCAGTTCGGCACCGCTGAGCTTCGCGCCATCGAGCAGGCAGGCGTGGTTGAGTTTGTCTTGCACGCAGATATCGCCGCGTGTCAGCAGCGCCTGTAGCACGCCGAGGTTCGCCATATAGCCGGTAGAAAAGAGCAACGCGCGTTCGCGCCCGGTCCATACGGCCAGCGCCTCTTCCAGCTCCGCATGTTCGGTGCGGTGCCCGCAGATCAAGTGTGCCGACGTGCTGCCAACACCTTCCGACCTGGCTGCGCGTGTGAGCGCAGCGATCAGCTGCGGATGCTGCGCCAGGCCTAGATAGTCGTTGCTGCAGAAGGACAGCAGACGCTGATTGCCGGTTTCCAGCCAGGGGCCGTCGACATGGTCAATCGTACGCAGTCTACGCAGCAGTTTCGCGTTCTCGCGTTCGGCCGTCTGGACGGCCAGACGTTCGATCAGGTCAGGCCGCAACGCTGCAGCCACAGCCTTGTCCGCAGCCAGCCTGACTCAAGTCGGGGTGATCGCTTTCCAGGATATCCGCGTGCACGGTGCCGGCTTCCTCGATCACCTGCAGCGGATGCAGGTCGAGCCGGCGGAACAGCGCCCGGTCGTGTTCCACGTCCGGGTTGCCGGTGGTCAGCAGTTTCTCGCCGTAGAAGATCGAGTTGGCGCCCGCGAAGAAGCACAGTGCCTGCACCGCGTCGTCCATCTGCTGGCGACCGGCCGACAGGCGCACCATCGAGGCCGGCATCAGCAGCCGCGCCACCGCGATGGTGCGCACGAATTCGAACGGATCCAGCGCCGCGGTGCCGGCCAGCGGCGTGCCTTCGACCTGCACCAGCTGGTTGATCGGCACCGACTGCGGATGCTCGGGCAGGTTGGCCAGCGTCTGCAGCAGGCCGGCGCGCTGGTCGCGCGACTCGCCCATGCCGACGATGCCGCCGCAGCAGGTCTTCATGCCGGCATGGCGCACATGCTCCAGCGTGTCGAGCCGGTCCTGGTACTGGCGGGTGTGAATTACCTCGCCGTAGAACTCCGGCGCTGTGTCGAGGTTGTGGTTGTAGTAGTCGAGCCCGGCGGCCTTCAGCGTGTCGGCCTGCGGCCCGCTCAGCATGCCCAGTGTGGCGCAGGTTTCCAGGCCCAGGCCTTTTACCGCGCGCACGATCTCGGCTACCTTCACCACGTCGCGGTCCTTCGGGCCGCGCCAGGCCGCGCCCATGCAGAAGCGACTGGCGCCGGCATCCTTGGCCGCCTGCGCGCGTTCCAGCACGGCTTCGACGCTCATCAGCTTTTGCGCCTGTACACCGGTGTCGTAGCGCGCTGCCTGCGGGCAATACGCGCAGTCTTCAGGGCAGCCGCCGGTCTTGATCGACAGCAGGGTGGATACCTGCACCGCGTTCGGATCGTGGTGTTCGCGATGCACTGAATGCGCGCGATGCAGCAGCTCGTTGAACGGCAGCGCGAACAGGGCACCCACTTCGGCGCGGGTCCAGTCGTGGCGGATGGCGGTGTCGACCATGGAACAGCAACTCCCATACATGAATCGCGAAAGTGTGGGAGTCGCCCCGGGGAGTGTCAACCAAATGTGTTGAATGATTGGTTGACACGGGCGTGGCCACGGCTCAGCCGCTACCATCGTGCTACCTGAAGGCAACGAAATGTGGAGCGGAGCAGCATGAGCGAAGGACAAGGCAGCAGCGGCAACGTGCTCGCAGCCATCTGCAGTTTCTTTATTCCGGGCCTCGGCCAACTGGTGCAGGGCCGCTTGCTGATGGCGATCATCATGTTCGTGCTGGCCGGTCTGTTGTGGATCGTGCTGCTGGGATGGTTGATTCACTTGTGGTCGATTCTCGACGCCGCGCTGTACAAGCCGGGCCGTTGAACGGAGATGCGCATGGACGCGCTGACCAAACCATGGCGACGACTGCGGCATTTCGTGTTGCCGCTGCGCTGCCTGCTGTGCGGCGCAGCCGGCGCCGGTGGCATCGATCTGTGCGCCGATTGCGCGGCCGAGCTGCCACGCAATCGCAGTTGTTGCATGCGTTGCGCGTTGCCGCTGGCCACGCCGGCGCAACAATGCGGTGAATGCCTGCGCCGCGTGCCACCATGGAATGCGGCATGGGCGCCGTTCCGCTACGGCTGGCCGCTGGACCGACTGGAATCGCGCTACAAGTTTGGTGCCGATCTCGCCGCCGGTCGCGTGTTGTCGACGCTGTGGCGACGCGAACCTTGTCCGATCGATCTGCCGCAACTGCTGCTGACCGTGCCGCTGCATCGCAGTCGGCTGCGCCAGCGTGGTTACAACCAGGCGCTGGAGCTGGCTCGTCCGCTGGCACGCAGCCTCGATGTACCGCTACGCCACGATGTACTGCAACGTGTTCGCCCGACCAAGGCGCAGACCGAACTCGACGCGCTTGGCCGTCGTCGCAACGTGCGCGGCGCTTTCGCATTGCATGCAGGTGCTGAGCTGCCGGCGCATGTGGCAATCCTCGACGACGTGATGACCACCGGAGCCACCGTCGCCGAATGTGCCCGCGTGCTCAAGCGGGCCGGCGTGCGGCGAGTGGATGTGTGGGCACTGGCGCGGGCACCTTCACCGCGCGGTTAGCACGCTTCAGCGCACCGCCAGTGCCAGCACGATGCCGATCCACACGATGAGTCCCAACCAGTTGTTGTGGCGGAACGCGGCGAGGCAGGCCGTGCGGATGCGGTCGCGGATCAGCCAGTGTTGATAGCCGAACAGTCCGGCCGCCACCAGCAGGCCGAGCCAGTACGGCCAGCCCAGCGCGGCGCGCTGGCCGACGAACAGCATGGTCAGCAGGAAGGTGCCCATCAGCACGCCGAGGATCGGCAGATCGGCGTCGCCGAACAGGATCGCGGTGGATTTCGCGCCGGCCTTGAGGTCGTCCTCGCGATCGACCATCGCGTACTCGGTGTCGTAGACCACCGACCAGATGATGTTGCCGATGAACAGCAGCCAGCCCACGGGCGGCACGGTGTTCATCACCGCGGCAAATGCCATCGGGATCGACCAGCCGAACGCGGCGCCGAGGACCACCTGCGGCATATAGGTGTAGCGCTTGGTGAACGGGTAGATCGCCGCCAGCGCGGCGCCGGCGAATGACAGCTCGATCGTCAGCTTGTTGGTGAACAGCACCAGCACGAAGGCGAACACCAGCAAGACGGCGAACACGACCAGGGCCTCGCGCGGCGTCACCCGGCCCGATGCAATTGGCCGCCCAGCGGTGCGCTCGACCTGCGGATCCAGCTTGCGGTCGGCGTAGTCGTTGATCGCGCAGCCGGCCGCGCGCATCGCGAATACGCCGAGGGTGAAGATGATCAGCGGCTTCCACGGCGGGAAATCGCCGGCGGCCAGCCACAGAGCCCACCAGGTCGGCCACAACAGCAGCAGCGCGCCGACCGGGCGATCCATCCGGGTCAGCACCAGATAGTCCAGCGCCTTCTCGCGATAACGTGTCGGTAGTTTTTGCAGCAACCAGTTCAATACCCGCGTGGCGCGGGTGGAGCTGTCCGCCGGTCGTGCGGGTTTGGCGACAGGCTTCGTTGCGCCAGGCCGCGGCCTGGCCGTGACCGAAGGTGAATTATTGCGTCGCTGGCGTTTGCGGGGAGGAGGGGCCATCCGCCGAGTTTAGCGTGCTCACCAGGCTCTGTTCGCGCGCTGGATCACTTCAGTACGTGCAGCGTGGTTGCTCAGGTCGACATCGTGCCGTCCCGCTCACTGCCGCAGCAGCAGCCGGTAGGCGGGGTGGTCGCTCTCGTCCCAATGCGGGTAACCGAGTGCGGCCAGAAACGACGGCAGCAACGCGCGCTCATCCGGTGGCACCTGGATACCGACCAGGATGCGGCCGTAATCGGCACCGTGGTTGCGGTAGTGGAACAGGCTGATGTTCCAGTCCGGGTGCAGCTGGCCGAGGAAGTGGGTGAGCGCGCCGGGGCGTTCGGGGAATTCGAAGCGGTACAGCCGTTCATGCTGCGCCAGCGGTGAGCGGCCACCGATCATGTGGCGCAGGTGCAGTTTGGCCAGCTCGTCGTCGGTGAGGTCGAGTACGTCGAAGGTCTGCGCGACGAACGCGGCCGCCAGCGCCTCGCGTTCGTCGCGGCTGGCGATCTGCACGCCGACGAAGATGTGCGCGGAGCTGGCATCGCCGATGCGGTAATTGAATTCGGTGATGCTGTGCCGGCCCAGGGTGGCGCAGAAGCGGCGGAAGCTGCCGCGTTCCTCCGGGATCGTCACCGCGAACACCGCCTCGCGCTGCTCGCCGACCTCGGCGCGTTCGGCGACGAAGCGCAGGCGGTCGAAATTCATGTTGGCGCCGGAGACGATCGCGATCAGTGCGCCGCCGCTGTCGCCGTGAGTAGCGACATATTGCTTCAGCCCGGCCAGCGCCAGCGCGCCAGACGGCTCCGGCACGCTGCGGGTTTCCTGGTAGATGTCACGGATCGCCGCGCAGATCGCGTCGGTGTCTACCCGCAGCATCGCGTCCACATGCTGCTGGCACAGTGCGAAGGTGAGTGCGCCGACTTGCTTCACCGCGGTACCGTCGGCGAGCAGGCCGACTTCGTCCAGCGCCACGCGCGAGCCGCTTTCCAGCGAACGCGCCATCGCGTCGGCATCGATCGCCTGCACACCGATGACTTTCACTTCTGGCCGCAATGCCTTGATGCACGCGGCCACGCCGGCCAGCAGTCCGCCGCCACCGACCGGCACAAACACCGCGTGCAGTGGACCCGGATGCTGGCGCAGGATTTCCAGCGCCACCGTGCCCTGGCCAGCTATTACGGCCAGATCGTCGAACGGGTGCACGAAGGTGGCGCCGCGCTCGGCCTGCAGGCGTGTGGCCGCGGCTTGCGCGTCGCTGTAGGAATCGCCAGCCAGCACGATCTCCACCATCGCACCACCTAACCGGCGTACTGCATCCACCTTCACCTGCGGCGCGGTCACCGGCATCACGATGGTGGCGTGGATGCCCAGTTTCGCCGCGGCCAGCGCCACGCCTTGCGCGTGGTTGCCGGCGGAAGCGGCGATCACTCCTCGCGCGCGTTGCGCCGGGTCCAGTTGCACCATGCGGTTGTACGCGCCGCGCAGCTTGAACGAGAACACCGGCTGCTGGTCCTCGCGCTTGAGCAGCACCGGCTGGTCGAGACGCGCGCTGAGTAGCGGCGCCGGTTCCAGTGCCGACTCGTGCGCCACGTCGTAAACGCGCGCGTTGCGGATCTGCGCCAGCAGATCGCCGGCTGCTACCGCATCGTGATTGGCAACAGGCGCGACGACTGCATTCATGCGGCCAGTGTCGTTGCCGGATGCGCCACCTGCAGCACGTCGACCAGCTTGCGCGTCTGTTGCAGGATCTGGGTGAGTCCGGCGTCGTCGCACTGCAGGCTCAGCGTGAGCCGCGAGACGGCGGGATCATGCGTGGCGGCCACGGTCAGCGTGTCGATGTTGTAGCCGCGCGCGGCGAATAGCCCGGCGACGCGCACCAGCGCGCCGGCTTCGTTCTGCAACAGGATGGACAGCGTATGGTTCATGGCGGTTCTCTCTCTGTGCGGATGCTCCGGACGGTGCCGGGGCGGCTTTAAAACATGTCGGAAGTTGCGCTTTCGCGCACGACCGGCGCACTGCGCGAAGCAATGAACTCGCCGGTGATCATCTGTGCGTAGCTGGCTCCGGGGCCGACCATCGGATACACGCCGGCATCCGGGTCGATCATCACTTCCAGGAACGCCGGGCCATCGAACGTGAGAAACGCGGCGATCGTCGCTTCCAGTTCCTCCGTGCGCTCCAGCCGTTGCGCCCAGGCGAAGCCGTCGGCCTGCGCGGCAAGCACGAAGTCCTTCTTGTGCAGGCTCTTGTCGGAGGCGGCAAAGCGGCCCTTGAAGTACAGCTTCTGCCACTGCCGCACCATGCCGTCGCCGACGTTGTTGAGCACCACCACCTTGATCGGCAGGTTATAGGTGGTGACGGTTTCCAGCTCGCCGATGTTCATGCGGATGCTGGCATCGCCATCGATGTCGATGACCAGCTTGTCGGGATGCGCGAACTGCGCGCCGACCGCCGCCGGAAGTCCGAAACCCATCGTGCCCATCGAGCCGGAAGTGAGCCAATGCCGCGGTGCGCGGAAATCGAAGTATTGCGCCGCCCACATTTGATGCTGGCCGACGCCGGTACTGATGATCGCGCGGCCAGCGGTATGCCGGTTGATCGCTTCCAGCACGGCGTAGGGCTGGATCAGCGCGCTGCTGCGGTCGTAGTTCAGCGCATGTACGCGCTTCAGTTCGGCCACGTGCGCATGCCAGGCATCGAGCGAGGGTTGCAATCGGCGCGCGCGACCATAACTGGTCAGGCGCTCTAGAGCCCGCACCAGCGGGCCGACGTGATGCCAGTGCACCGATTTCACCTTGCCGATCTCGGCCGGGTCGATGTCGACCTGTGCGATGAACTTCGCGTGCGGTGCGAACTTGCCCGGCACGCCGGCCACGCGATCGTCGAAGCGCGCACCCAGCGCCAGAACGAAGTCGCAATCCTCCACCGCGTAATTCGCATACGCGGTACCGTGCATGCCGAGCATGTGCAGGGCCAAGGGATCGGTGGTGTCGAACCCGCCCAGGCCCATCAAGGTGGTGGTCACCGGCAATCCGAACGTGTCGACGAATGCACGCAATGCCGCTGCTGCGCTGGCTGCGATCACGCCACCACCGGCGTAGATCAGTGGACGTTTTGCCTGCATCAATGCCGTGAAGAAGGCGGCGCAGTCTGCATCGCTCAGCGCCGACTGTTCCACCGCGCGCAGACGCGCGCGGTAACCGGTCAGCGCCAGCTCGCCGGTGCCATGAAACTTCAGTGCAGTGTTCTGCACATCCTTCGGTACATCCACTACCACAGGTCCGGGGCGACCGCTGCGGGCGAGGGTGAACGCGGTACGCAGGGTCGCTTCCAGCTGCGCTGGATCGGTGACCAGGAACACATGCTTGGCGCAGGCACCCATGATGTTGCTGATCGGTGCCTCCTGGAATGCATCACTACCGATCGCCACCGTGCTCACCTGGCCGCAGATCACCACCAGCGGGATCGAGTCGGCCATCGAGTCGCGCACCGGCGTGACCATGTTCGTCGCGCCGGGGCCGGAGGTGACCACCGCCACGCCGACCTTGCCGGAGGCGCGCGCATACCCCGCAGCCATGAAGCCCGCGCCCTGCTCGTTGGCGGGCACGATCAGCGGCATCGGCTCGTCGCCGTTGTCCTTCATATGTGTCGCGTTGTAGCGGAACACGGCGTCGTACACCGGCAGGATCGCGCCGCCCGAATAACCGAACATCACCTCGACGCCTTGGTCGGCGAAGACCTGCACGATCACGTCGGCACCACTCATCGCATGGCCGGTGAGCGGGTGCTGATCGATGGCGATGGCCTGGCTAGGCTGCGTCGTCTGCGCTGATGTCGTCACGTCTGGTTCCTGTGGGTGGATGGTGTGCGGGCGATGTCCGCTCGTTCCATGTCGTCATCCCGGCCTGCGCCGGAATGACGGGCTTCGCCCGTCAATTGCGGATCAGGTCGCGCTCGACCGCCGGATGCACCGGCACGCCGAAGGTGGCGATGATCTGCAGGTCCTGCTCCAGTGTGGAAAAACGTTCCCACGCGATGCCGTTCACGTCGGTGCTGCTGGTGAAGCCCTGCGCGATGTCGTCCTCGAAGCCGAGCTGGCAGATCTGGCCGGCCTTTTCGGGTTGCTGACGGATCGAGAAATTGAGGTTGTCGGTGCGCCACATCGCGTAGACGCCGTAAACCAGGGCCTGCGGTGGTTGGCCGAGTCGGGCGCTGTAGTCGGCCATCGAGGCTTCCAGGTTGGCGACGGCCAGGGCGATATGAAAACGTTTCATGACGAACCTCTCTCGTTGTTCAGTGCTATGGGTAGTGACTGCTGTGCTCCCTCCTCTGCACAGCAGGGGAGGGTTGTGACCGAAGGGAATCCCCTTTTGGGAGGGAGGGGTGCTCTTGATCTTGAAATCAAAAGCCCGACCCCCTCCCGACCTCCCCCTGCTTTGCAGGGGGAGGAGCAAGGCGGTTCTCAGCCCACCTTCTTCAGAGGTGCGGCTTCGGCCCTGACCGCGGACGGCTGCAGCCACGGCATCTGCGCACGCAGCTTGGCGCCGACCACTTCGATCGGATGATCGAGATCGGCCTGCTTCAGGCGCTTGTAGTTGGGCAGGCCGGCGGCGTATTCGGCCGTCCAGTTGCGCGCGAAGGTGCCGTCCTGGATGTCGGTGAGGACTTCCTTCATGCGTGCCTTGGTGCCGGCGTCGACCACGCGCGGACCGCTGACGTAGTCGCCGTATTGCGCGGTCTCTGAGACGAATTCCAGCATCCGCTTGAGGCCGCCTTCGTAGAACAGGTCGACGATCAGCTTCAGCTCGTGCATCACTTCGTAATAGGCAATCTCTGGTTGATAGCCGGCTTCGACCAGGGTCTCGAAACCCTTGATCACCAGCTCGCTGGCGCCGCCGCACAACACGGCCTGCTCGCCGAACAGGTCGGTCTCGGTCTCTTCCTTGAAGTCGGTCTTGATGATCATCGCGCGGCCGCCACCGATGCCGTCGGCGTAGCCCTTGGTCTTTGCCTCGGCGTGGCCGCTGACGTCCTGGTGCACTGCCCAGATGCACGGCACACCACGGCCACGCTCGTACTCGCTGCGCACCAGCGCGCCGGGACCCTTCGGGGCGACCAGGATCACGTCGATGTCGGTGCGCGGGGTGATCTGCTTGAAGTGCACGTTGAAGCCGTGCGCGAACAACAGCGCGGCGCCCGGCTTGATGTTCGGCTCGATCACTTCCCTGTACAGCGTCGGCTGCACCATGTCCGGGGTCAACACGGCGACCAGGTCGGCGCCACGCACGGCGTTGGCCGGTTCGACCACGGCGAAGCCATCGGCCTCGGCGCGCTGCCAGGTCGGGCCACCGGGGCGCAGGCCGACGACGACGTCGAGGCCGGAGTCGCGCAGGTTGAGCGCGTGCGCGCGGCCCTGGCTGCCGTAGCCGAGTACGGCAATGCGGGATTTGGCGAGTGGGTTGGTGGGGGCGGTACTCATGCGGCAACTCCTTCAGCGGTTTCGGTGTGGGTGTGTTTGGATGGGGCGGTAGCGGTAGGCAGTTGGGTGGTGGCGCCGTCGGAGGCGGAGCCGACAAGACGCGCGTACTTGGCCAGTGCGCCCTGAGTGACTTTCGGCTGCGGCGGCTGCCAGCTGGCGCGGCGACTGGCGAGATCGGCCGTGGTACGCAGCTCGCGGTGTTCGGCATCGATCACCACGCGATCGCCCTCGCGCAGCAGCGCGATCGGGCCGCCACGCACCGCTTCCGGTGCGATGTGGCCGACCATGAAACCGTGGGTGGCGCCGGAGAAACGGCCGTCGGTGATCAGCGCCACGTCGTTGCCGAGGCCGCGACCGACCAGCGCCGCGGTGACGCCGAGCATCTCTCGCATGCCGGGACCGCCGGCGGGACCTTCGTTGCGGATCACGATGACGTCGCCGGCGTGGATGCGATCGCCCTGCACCGCGGCGAACGCTTCCTCTTCGCTCTCGAACACGCGGGCGCTGCCCTCGAAGTTGCCACTCTTGCCGGCAAGCTTGAGGATGCAGCCTTCCGGCGCGAGGTTGCCGTACAGAATCGAATAGCCGCCACGCGGTTTCAGCGGCCGGTTGACCGGATGCACCACGTCCTGCGTCTCGGCGCGCGGTGCGGCGGCGGCTTCGGCGAACAGGCTGCGGCCGGTGACGGTGGGTGCGTCGTCCAGCATGCTGGCGGCGATCAGTTCCTGCGCTACCCGCGCGCTCCCGCCGGCGCCAAACAGTTCGACCGCGGTATAGCGACCGCCAGGCAACAGGTCGGCGATCACCGGTGTGTGCACCGAGGCGGGCTCGAAATCTTCCAGCGCCCACTCGATGCCGGCTTCGCGCGCGATCGCCAGCAGGTGCAGCACCGCGTTGGTGGAACCGGCGGTGGCGGCGACCATGCGGGCGGCGTTGCGGAACGAGGTGCGCGTCAGCATGTCGCGTGGCGTGCGCTCGGTCTTCAGGCATTCCATCACCAGCTCGCCGCAACGATAAGCGGCGGCGCCCTTGGCCGGATGCGTGGCGGGGATGTCGTTGTAGCCCATCGGTGACAGGCCCAGCGTGGTCAGCACCATCGCCATCGTGTTGGCGGTGAACTGGCCGCCGCAGGCGCCGGCGCCGGGGCAGGCATCGCGCTCGACCGAGGCGAGTTCAGCATCGTCGATCTTGCCGGCGCCATGCGCGCCGACGGCCTCGAACACCTGCTGGATGGTGATTGGATGATTGTCGTGCGTGCCGTGCGCGATGCTGCCGCCGTACAGCGCGACGCCGGGGATGTTCAGGCGTGCCAACGCCATCGCCGCGGCCGGAATGGTCTTGTCGCAGCCGCACAGCACCACCATCGCATCGAGGCAGTGGCCATCCACCGCCAGCTCGATCGAGTCGGTGATCACCTCGCGGCTGATCAGCGATGCACGCATGCCCGGCGTACCCATCGCGATGCCGTCGGTAACGGCGATCGTGTTGAATTCGATCGGCGTGCCACCGGCGGCGCGGATGCCGGCAGCGGCTTCGACCGCCAGCTCGCGCAGGTTGAGGTTGCATGGGCTCACGTTCGACCAGGTGTGCACTACCGCGACCAGCGGCCGGGCAATCGCCGCGTCATCCAGTCCGGTGGCGCGCAGCATCGCGCGGGCGGGGGCGCGGTCGGGGCCGCTCTTGATCAGGTCACTGCGCATGGGTGTTCCGTTGATTTGGATGGCTGAATGTTTCGACTCCCTCCCCTGCTTGTCCCGAAAAGGGACTTCCTTCGGTCGCAGGGGAGGGTTGTGACCGAAGGGAATCCCTCTTGGGAGGGAGGGGTGCTTTTGATCTTTCGCCAGCTCGGGCAACCCCCACCCAACCTCCCCCTGCATGCAAGGGGAGAAGCAAGTCGTGGCGATGTGGGGTCAGCCGCATGCGCGTGCTCCGCACAAAAACACGGCGGCGCTGTCGGCATGCTCATCGATCGCAGCCAGCACGGCGTCGCACACCGCAGCGGTGCCGGCGCTGCCGCCGATGTCGCGGGTATGCGGGCCATGGCGCAGCACTTGATCGACCGCCGTCTCGACGGCCACTGCTTCGGCTTCCAGTCCCAGCGAATGACGCAGCAGCATGGCGGCAGAAAGGATCGCGCCGACTGGATTGGCCACGCCGTGGCCGGCGATATCCGGTGCCGAGCCGTGGATCGGTTCGTACAGGCCGGCTTTGCCCTCGCCCAGCGACGCCGACGGCAGCAAGCCGAGCGAACCGGCCAGCGCGGCGGCCTCGTCGGTGAGGATGTCACCGAACAGGTTCTCGGTGACCACCACGTCGTAGCGGTTCGGCTGGGTCAGCAGCAGCATTGCCATCGAGTCGACCAGCTGGTGCTCGACCTTCACGTCGGGATAGTCGGTGGCGACGCGCTGCACGGTACTGCGCCACAGGCGCGAGGTTTCCAGCACGTTGGCCTTGTCCACCGAAGTCACGTGATGACGGCGGCCGCGCGCCAGCTCGAACGCGCGGCGCACCACGCGCTCGACTTCGGCCACGGTGTACTTGCACTCGTCGGTCGCGGTATCGGCCGTGCGGGTTTTTGCACCGAAGTACGCACCGCCGGTGAGTTCGCGCACGAACAGCACGTCGACGTTCTCCAGTTTCTCGTTCTTCAGCGGCGACAGGTCGGCCAGCGCCGGATGCACCTGCAGCGGACGCAGGTTGGCGTACACACCCAAAGCAGCGCGCAATGCCAACAGGCCCTGCTCGGGACGCACCGGCGAGTTCGGATCGGACCACTTCGGTCCGCCGACGGCGCCGAGCAGCACGGCATCGGCGGATTGGCATGCCGCCAGCGACTCGGCCGGCAGCGGCGCGCCGGTGGCGTCGATCGCGGCGCCGCCGATCAGCTGCTCGTCGAAGGTGAACTCGTGCTCATAACGGGCGGCCACAGTTTTCAAAACGGCGACCGCGGCGGCGGTGACTTCGGGGCCGACGCCGTCGCCGGGCAGGGTGACGATGTGCGCCTTCATGCCGCTTTCTCCTGTTGTTCGTAATGGGTGATCGCATCGCTGTGCTGCAGCAGGTAGCCGAGCTGGTCGACGCCGTTGAGCAGGCAATGCCGCGCGAACGGTTCCAGCCGGAACGGAATACGGCCGCCGTCGGGCAGCGCGATGAACTGCTCGCGCACGTCGATCACCAGCTCGATGCCGGGGTGCTTGAGCAGCCAGCGGTGTTCCAGTTCGTCGATGACGATTGCCAGCAGGCCGTTCTTCAACGCGTTGCCGCGGAAGATGTCTGCGATCTCGCTGCACAGCACCGCCTGCACGCCGTAGTCGAGGAGTGCCCACGGCGCGTGCTCACGTGAGGAGCCGCAGCCGAAGTTGCGTCCGGCGATGACAATCGAACAGCCCTGCGCCTGCGGCTGGTTCAACGGAAAGGCCGGGTTGTCGCTGCCATCGGTCTGATAGCGCCAGTCGTGGAAGCACAGCTTCCCCAGCCCTTCGCGGGTGGTGGTGGTGAGGAAGCGCGCGGGGATGATGCGGTCGGTGTCGATGTTCTCGTCGGACAGCACGGCGGTGCGCGAGTGGATGCGGGTGATCGGCTTCATGCGGGTCTCCTCGAACTGGCAGCCTTGGCTCCTCCCCCTGCTTGCAGGGGGAGGTTGGGAGGGGGTAAAGCTCTGGAGTCCGAGGCGAAGAGCACCCCACCCCAACCCTCCCCTGCAAGCAGGGGAGGGAGTACAGCGGAAGGCATCGCGCTCATGCCGCTACCTCCACCAGGTACTCGCGCGGATCTGCAATACAGCCGGCCAGCGCAGAGGCCGCGGCGGTGGCTGGGCTTGCCAGCACGGTGCGTGCCCCCTTGCCCTGGCGGCCTTCGAAGTTGCGGTTGGAGGTGCTCACTACCAGCTGGCCCGGCTGGGCCAGGTCGCCGTTCATCGCGATGCACATCGAGCAGCCCGGCACGCGCCACTCGGCGCCGGCGGCGGTGAACACCTGATGCAGGCCTTCGCGTTCGGCATCACGGCGCACCGCTTCGGAACCCGGCACCACCAGCATGCGCACGCCGTTAGCGACGCGACGACCGCGCATCACGTTGGCAGCCTCACGCAGATCGGACAGGCGCGAGTTGGTGCAGCTGCCGACGAAGACCACGTCGACCGGTGTGCCCTGCATCGGCTGGCCGGGCTTGCTCTGCATGTAGTTGAGCGCGCGATGTTCCTGTGCATTGGTCGCGGCCGGCACCGGTGCGTCCATCGCGATCGCCATGCCCGGATGGGTGCCGTAGGTGACGGTGGGCTTCACCGCGCTGGCGTCGATGCGCACTTCGCGGTCGTAGGTGGCACCGTCGTCGCTGCGCAGCGCGCGCCACGTCGCCACGGCGACATCCCACGCGGCACCCTGCGGTGTGCGCGGACGACCTTTCAGCCAGGCGAACGTGGTCTCGTCCGGCGCGATCAGGCCCGCGCGTGCGCCCGCCTCGATCGACATGTTGCAGACGGTCATGCGCTCGTCCATCGACAGCGCCTCGATCGCCGCGCCGCGGTACTCGAGCACGTAGCCGGTGCCACCATCGACGCCGATGGTGCCAATGATGTGCAGGATCAGGTCCTTCGCACTGATACCGGCGGGCAACTGGCCATCCACATGAATCGCCATCGTCTTCGGCTTGCGCTGCAGCAGGCACTGCGTCGCCATCACGTGGCCGACCTCGGTGGTGCCGATGCCGAACGCTAGCGCACCGAACGCGCCATGCGTGGAGGTGTGGCTGTCGCCGCAGACGATCGTCATGCCCGGCTGGGTGGCACCCAGCTCCGGGCCGATCACGTGCACGATGCCGCGGTCGGCACTGTCCCAGCCGTGCAGTTCGACGCCGAACTCGCGACAGTTGGTTTCCAGCTGGGTTACCTGCGCCTGCGCCTCGGCATTCGCATACGGGCGGCCGCCGTCCGCGTTGGTTGGCAAGGTTGGGGTGGAGTGATCCAGCGTGGCCAGCATGCGATCGGGGCGACGCAGCGGCAGGCCGCGTTCGCGCAGTTCGCTGAATGCCTGCGGTGAAGTCACCTCATGCACCAGATGCAGGTCGACGTAGAGCACCGCCGGCGTGTCGGTGGTCTCGGGTACGACGACATGCGTGTCCCAAACTTTCTCAAATAAAGTCTTGCCGCTCATGCAGCCTCCTGTGCAGTGACGTTGGCGTGGACTGGCGTTAACCAGTTCCAGCGATCTTCGGTACGGCCATCGAACAGGCCGAAGAACGCCTGCTGCAGTTGCCTGGTGATCGGGCCGGGCACACCGGCACCGACAACCTTGTGATCGACCGAACGCACCGGCGTGATCTCGGCGGCGGTGCCGGTCATGAACACCTCGTCGGCGGTGTACAGCGCCTCGCGCGGCAGGTCGCGCTCTTCCACCGTGATGCCGAGATCGGCAGCCAGGGTGAGCACGCTGTCGCGGGTGATGCCGGCGAGGATGCCGGCGCTCGACGGCGGGGTGAGCAGCTTGCCGCGCTTGACCAGGAAAAGATTTTCACCGGCGCCTTCGCTGAGCAGGCCGTTGTGGCCCAGCGCGATGCCTTCGTCGTAACCGCCGCGGCGTGCTTCCAGTCCGATCAGCTGGCTGTTGAGGTAGTTGCCGCCGGCCTTGGCCCAGCTCGGCAAGGTGTTCGGTGCGGGGCGATGCCACGAGGACACGCAGACGTCCGCGCCTTTTTCCACTGCATCGCCCAGATACGCGCCCCAGTCCAGCGCCATGATCGCCACTTCGACTGGCGCGCCATCCTTCGGCAGCACGCCAAGGCCACCGGCACCACGGAACACGATCGGCCGCACATAGGCCGAGCGCATCGCGTTGGCGCGGATCAGCTCGATGCAGGCGGCGTTGATCTCGTCCTCGCTGTAGCCGATCTCGATCTCGTAGATCGCCGCCGATTCGAACAGCCGGCGCGTGTGCTCGGCCAGCCGAAAATAGGCGGGGCCTTGCGGCGTGGCGTAGACGCGCTCGCCTTCGAACACCGAGGAGCCGTAGTGCAGGGCGTGCGTGCTGACATGGACGGAGGCATCGGCCCAGGGCTTGATGCGACCGTTGTGCCAGAGGAAGGGCGTGTTGCTCATGAAGGCTCCTCGCGATTACAGATTGGCGACGGCGACCGGCGCTGCGGCCGGTGTCTGTCGTTCGATACGGTTGACGATGGCCAGCGCAGCCTGTGCGGTCGCTTCGACGATGTCGGTGCTGACGCCATGACCACGCCATTCGCGCGCGGCATGGCGAGCGGTGAGCTGGGCGTGGCCCTGGGCATCGCCGCCTTCGCTGACGGCGCGTACCTTGAAGTCGCTCAGCTGCAGCGCGTTGCCGGTGGCGCGATCGATCGCACGCAGCACGGCATCGACCGGGCCATCGCCGATCGCCGCTTCGCCGACTTCACGGCCATCGTCGTGGCGCAGCTTCACCGAAGCCGAGGCGCTGCCACCCAGATGCGTGCTGGTGTTCAGTTGCACCAATCGCCATGGGCCGACGGCGCCCGGATCCAGGCCCAGCGCGATCGCTTCCAGGTCCTCGTCGTGCACTTCGCGCTTCTTGTCGGCCAGTGTCTTGAAGCGCGCGAAGATCACGTCCAGCGCCGCATCGTCCGGCGTGTGGCCCAGCGTTTCCAAGCGCTGGCGCAAGGCAGCGCGCCCGGAATGCTTGCCCATGACCAGCTTCGTCTCGGCGATGCCGACGTCCTGCGGGCGCATGATTTCGTAGGTGCCGCGATGCTTGAGCATGCCGTGCTGGTGGATACCCGATTCGTGCGCGAACGCGTTGTCGCCCACGATCGCCTTGTTGCGCGGCACCGCCTGCCCGGTCAGCTGGGTCAGCAGGCGCGAGGTGGGATACAGCCGACGCGTGTCGATGCGCGTACCGACGCCGAAGTGCGGTGCGCGCACCTTCAGCGCCATCACGATCTCCTCCAGCGCGGCATTGCCGGCGCGCTCGCCGATGCCGTTGATCGTGCATTCCACCTGGCGCGCACCGGCGCTCACCGCGGCCAGGCTGTTCGCCACCGCCATGCCCAGGTCGTCGTGGCAATGGCTGGAGAAGATCACCTTGTCCGCATCGCGCACATGCCGGCGCAGGTAGGTGAACAGCTCGACGATCTCGGCCGGTGTGGTGTAGCCCACGGTGTCCGGCGCATTCAGCGTGGTGGCGCCAGCGGCGACCGCGGCGCTGAACACTTCGGCGAGGAAGTCGGGTTCGGTACGCAGTGCGTCCTCGGCGGAGAACTCCACCTCATGGCACAAGCCACGTGCACGTTCGACAGCCGCGACCGCGGCATCGACCACCTGCGCCTTGCTCATGCCCAGCTTGTGCTCGCGGTGCAGCGGGCTGGTCGACAGGAACACATGGATGCGTGCATGCCGCGCCTGTTCCAGCGCGCGCGCCGCGCTGTCGATGTCGCCGCTCTGGCAGCGCGCCAGCGCACACACCGTGGTCGTCTTCAGCGTGCGCGCGATTTCGGCGACTGCGGCGAAATCATCCGGCGAAGCCTGCGGAAAACCCGCTTCCAGCACGTCGACACCGAGCGCTTCCAGCGCTTGTGCAATGCGCAATTTTGTACGCCGATCCATTGAAAAGCCGGGCGCCTGTTCACCATCGCGCAAGGTCGTGTCGAAGATGCGTACGCGATCGTCGGCAGCGGGGGCGCTGCCGGAAATTGTCGCTGTCACTGCTGAATCGGGGTTCATCGCTGGCTCCGCTGATGCGAGCCGAGGGCAACAAAAAACCCCGCGCCGTTGCCGGTGCGGGGTTCTTTGGGAGTCTTCAGGTTATTGCTTAGTTACCTGGACACATGCCCTCAGCCCGCACCTCCGTTGGTAATAAGGAGTACGAGTACGAGGGCAAGAAGGAGCGTGCCGCGAACCTGCAGCAGGCCGGCAATCGTCACGAGACGATTGTTTTCGGCGATGCGGCGGTGGCTGTTGCGCTGCGACATGTGATCGAACGTAAACCATGCCTTTGCAGGCTGTCAACCGTTTTCTTTATGAAAAGAAGTTCTATGGCCACGATTCGCATATGGACGGCTATCCGTCCATATGCAAACGGAGGTCATGCTTTGCCTTCCATACGCGCGCGCATATGCTGCGGTCTGCGATAGTCGGGCAACCGGAAAAAATACAGCTGCAGAGCCGGTTGCAGCGTGTTTCGGATCGATCAGAACCGTGTTTGCAGCAGCCATTGCCGTAGCGCGCCGTCATCGGCGGCCAGCTGCTCGGTCGAGGCCGGACGCGTCAGCATCGCAGCGAGAGCCGCGGGCACCGCAAGCGGTTGGCCGATCAGCGGCTCGACGACGCTCTCGAACTTGGCCGGATGCGCGGTGGCGACCACCGCCCATGGCGCGTCGTCGCCATCCGCGCGTAGCCGGTCGAGCAAGTGCATCGCGGTGGCGGTGTGCGGGCAGAACACCTCACCATGTTCACGCGCATGATGAGCAATGGTCTGGCAGATCGCGGCATCGTCGACGCTGGCCGCCATTAGCAAGCCGCGCAATCGACTCTCGTCGGGGTAGGTCCAGCGCAGACGTTCGAAGTTGCTCGGTGCGCCCACGTCCATCGCATTCGCCAGCGTGGCGACTGCTTCACGCGGCGCGTAATCGGCGCCGGCGAAATAGTCGGGAAGGGTGGTGTTGGCGTTGCACGCCAGTCGCACACTGCCGATCGGCAGGCCCAGCTCGCGCACCCACAGGCAGGCCAGTGCGTTGCCCAGATTGCCGGTGGGCACGATGAAGTTCAGCGGCGTGCCGTGCTCGCGCCACCAGCCCAATGCGGCATGCGCGTAGTAGCTCATCTGCGGCAGCAAGCGGCCGAGGCTGATGCTGTTGGCCGAAGAGAGCGGCAACTGCGCCTGCAGCGACGCATCGTTGAGTGCTGCCTTGACCATGCGCTGGCAATCGTCGAAGCGGCCGGCTACGCGAAGCGCGCTGACGTTGTCGCCGAAGCAGCCGAGTTGATGCGCCTGACGCGGCGACACCAGTCCATCGGGATACAGGATCACTACGCGCACGTTCGGCTGGCGATGGAACGCCGCGGCGACTGCTGCGCCCGTGTCGCCCGAGGTGGCAACCAGGATCGTCAACGACCGTGCATCGGCGCGCGGCAGGCGGCGCAGGCAGGCGGCGAGGAAACGTGCGCCGAAATCCTTGAACGCCGAGGTGGGGCCGTGGAAGAGCTCCAGCATCAGTGTGCCTGGATGTGCCGGAAGTGCGCGCAGCGGCGCGTCGAACGTGAACGCCTCGGCGCAGATCGCGGGCAGTTCGTCGGCCAGCGGATCGCCCGCGAAGAACGGTGCCAGCAAGGTGGTGGCGGTGTCGGCGAGCGAGCCATGCGGACCGAATGCGGCCGGATCGATCGATGGCAATGCCTCGGGCACATACAGCCCGCCGTCCGGCGCGAGTCCGGCGGCAATGGCCTGGCTGATCGGCACAGTCGGTTCGGCGCTGCGCGTACTGTGGTAGCGCAATGGCTCGACGACACTCATGCCTCGGCCTCAAGCGAGGGAATCAATACGGCGGCTGGCCCATCGATCGGTGACACCCACGCATCGCTGTCCAGTCCGGCCTCGGCAAAGGCGGCCTGCATCGCGACGGACGCGGCTTCGGCATCGGCGCGATTGTCGTACCAGCCGAACACGCTGGGGCCTGCGCCGGAGATGCTGGAACCCAGTGCGTGATGATCCAGCGCAGCCTGCTTCACCCGCGCGAAGTTCGGGATCAACGGCGCGCGGCGCGGTTCCACCAGCACGTCCTTCAGTCCTTCGCGAACCAGCGCTGCATCACCGCGGTAGCAGCCGGCCAGCACCAGCGCAAGGTTGGTGCTTTGCGCGACGAACTCGCCGAGTTCGTAATGGCCGGCCAGCGCGGCACGTGCCTTGCGCGTCTCCAGCACCACATGCGGATGCACCAGCGCGCAGTGCCACGTGGCCGGCACCTCGATGCGCAACAGATGCTCGTGGGTGGCCAGCACCAAGCCGCCGAGTAGCATCGAGCCGAGATTGTCGCCATGCCGGCTGCCGCTGGCCACCGCCTCGCCATCCAGTGCAAAGCCGTACAGCGATTCACGCGGCAACGGCTGCGCCAGCAACGCATTCGCGGCGACCAGCGCCGCCACGCACGATGCCGCCGAGCCACCCATGCCCGAACCCAGCGCAATGCCTTTGTGCAGCGCCAGTTCGAATCCGTGCTGCAGGCCGAGCGCCTTGCGCAGCGACAGCAGCGCCATGCCGGCAGTGTTCTGACGTGGATCAATGGGCAGTTCGGTGACGCAGCCGCGGATTGCAGCAATGCGCACCACCGGCTCGTCGATGCGGCGCACTTCGGCGCGATCGCCGGCACCGGCCACGCTGTGGCCGAGCAGGTCGAAACCCACGCCCACATTGCCGACACTGGCGGGTGCGAAGGCGCAGGCGACCTGCGGAAGTTGGGGGCGACGCGGCGAAGCCATGGCAGGTTCCAGCAGCAAGGAAGAGTTCATGCGCGTGCCTCCAGCGACTCGGCGATACGCAGCAGATCGGTGAACACACCGGCGGCGGTCACTTCGGGACCGGCGCCGGGGCCTTGCACCGACAACGGATTATCGCAGTAGCGGCGGGTTGTGAACTGCACGATGTTGTCGGTTAGTTGGGTGTGCGCGAATGGATGCTTCGCCGGCAGCACGACCAGTTTGACGCGGGCGCGACCGTGGCGGTCCAGACTGGCGACGTAACGCAGCACGCCACCGAGCGCCTGCGCCTCGGCCAGTCGAGCGGACATCAGCGCATCTAACTCGTGCAATCGCTGCATGCAGGCTTCGAGTGGCAAGGCTGCCAGCGAGGATGGCACCAGACTCTCCACCACGACGTCTTCCAGCGACAGTGGCCAGCCCGCCTCGCGCGCCAGGATCACCAGCTTGCGCGCCACGTCGAGGCCGGACAGATCGTCGCGCGGATCGGGCTCGGTATAGCCCAGCGCGTGTGCCTCGAGCACCAGCGCCGAGAACGGCTGCTGGCCGTCATGGCGATTGCACAGCCAGGCCAACGTGCCGGAGAACATGCCTTCCACCGCGAGCAGCTCGTCGCCGGTATCGAGCAGGTCGCGCAGTGTCTGCACCACTGGCAGGCCGGCGCACACGGTGGCCTCGTAACGGAAGCGCGCGCCGCTGGCGCAGGCCGCGCGGATCGCCTGCCAGCGCGGCAACGGTCCGCTGCCGGCCAGTTTGTTCGGCGTCACCACATGGATGCCGGCTGCCAGCCAGCGCGGATAGTGCGCGGCCACATCGTCGTTCGCGCTGCAGTCGATCAGCAAGGCGTGCCGACCGTCATTGCCGCGCACGTGTTCGGCAAATGCGTCCAGATCATTCGGCCGCCAGATCTGCGCGCCGTCGTGGCGATCGTTGAGTTCGGCGTCGTCGCAGTCCAGCCACATGCGCTTGCTGGCCACGACGCCGCACAGCCGCAGTTCCAGTCCGTTGTCGCGAACCAACCGCGGTTGTGCGGCCCGCAACTGTTCCAGCAGGGCGCTGCCGACCCGGCCGGGGCCGATCACGCCGACTGCCAGTACGCGCCGGCGAGTCGTCTTTACCGACACCGGCAATGGATGCAGGAATTGCTGCGGGTGTTCGGCAAGTTCGGATGCACAGACGTTCACGATGACCTCCTGGTGAGGCCCGTGCTCGCTGGCGGATCGGCTTGTGTCTGGGAGTACGCCGGCCCGCCTCATCGAGGGCGGGGCCGTTGCGTAGTGAAGAACCTAGCCGCGCACGGACACCCACCCCGACCGAGTCGTGGTGGTAGTCGTAATCGTGGTGGCGATGGAACGGACGTTGACGCCTGCCGGCACTGGCGCACGCTCGGCGAAAGCCGAGGCGAAGTGCTTGCGTGCTGGTGTGGAAAGTGGCGACATGGGGTTGACCTTAGGCGCAATGTTGCACTGCGGTCAACAGATTCATTTGCAACTTTTGGTTATATCTGTGGCGGCGCCGGTCAATCCATCGCCTGTGCGATGAAGATCACCGACGCGGGCTGGCGAGTCTGCGGATGCAACGGCTCGCGCAACTCCAGCAGCTGAAATCCGTGTTCTGCAAAGAGCCTGGTCCAGCTTTCCAGCGTCCGGAAATACCATGGGGCTGGATCACGGAAGTCGGCGTTGAATCCCGCCCACGAGCCTTCGCGCCAGCCGTCCAGGTAAGGCTTATCGCCACACGCGACGAGTGGATGCAGCGTCTGCACCAGCAAGCTTCCGTGCGGGTTGAGCAGGGAGCGAACAGCACCGAACAGGCCTGCAACAGACTCATTGCCGAGTAGCGCGAAATTGCACACGACGGCATCGACGGACGCGTTGAGCTTGCCGGAAGCGATGTCTTCGTACGACATCACACGAAAGTCGCCGCCAGACTGCCGCGCCTGTTCGATCAGCGCGGGAATCGCATCGATCCCGATCACCTCGATGCCGCGGACGGTCAGCGCGCGGGCGAACCAGCCTTCGCCGCAGCCGAGGTCGAGTACCGAACGTGGCGAACGACTCAGCGTGGCCTCGATGATCGCCCGATCGGTGACCAGCCGCCGACTCTCGATCTGCTGTCCGCGCACGGCGGCGGTCCACGGCGCGGCATTTCGCTGCCACGCATCGAGGATCTTCGCATCGCTGAGTGGATCGATGCCCATGCGACCTCGTGCAGCGAATGCGTGTTATGCGGCGTGCGGGCCGGTCGTCAACGCATGATTCCGGTATGGCCCAGCGAATAACGCCCGGGCTGCGGCCAGACCGCCAGCCCGTGCGGCTCCGCGCCAACCTTGATGGACCTGACCGCGCCGGTGGTGGTGTCGAAGGCATAGACGACGTCGTCGAAGCGACCCGATAGCCACAGCAGCTTGCCATCGGCGCTGACATTGCCCATGTCCGGGCTGCCACCGTGTGGAATCGGCCAGTTCGCGACGACCTTGCGCGTGGCGAAATCGATCACCGACACGCTGCCCTTGCCATGACGCTTGCCGTGGATACGGTTGGTGCCGCGATTGGCGACATACAGTTTCGTGCCGTCCCGGCTTGGATACATCCCGTGCGTGCCGACACCTGTCGGAATGAAACCGATCCGGGTGAAGCTGTCGCCATCGATCAGGTACACACCATTCGCCATCATGTCGGCGACGAAGAACACCTTGCCATCCGGCGAAACGCGGATGTCCTGCGGCATGCCCTTCTTGTCGAGCAGCAGATAGCCGACCACCTTGCGCTTGACCATGTCGATCTTGGCCAGCTTGCCGCCAAATTCGCAGGTGAAGATCGCGTAGCGGCCGTCGATCGAGAAATCGGCGTGGTTGATGCCCTTGCACTCCGGCACCTGCAGGCTGTTGTGCAGCGCCATCGTGTGCGCATCGCGGAAATCCAGCCGCGCGTGTGCTTCCGCCACCACGATCGCTTCCTTGCCGTCCGGGGTGAAGTACATGTTGTAGGGATCGTCGACCGGGATCGCCGTGCCCGGCTTGCCCGTCTTCGTATTGATCGGGGTGAGGCTGCCGTCGTTTTTACCTTCGGCATTGTTGGTCACCCACAGCGTCTGCAGATCCCATGAAGGAACCACGTGCTGCGGACTCTGGCCAACAGCGAATGTGTCGACCACCTTGAACGTGGCCGGATCGATCACGGACACCGTCTTCGAGCGCAGGTTCGGCACATAGATCCGCGGCAACGCGCCATCCACCGCCGGACTGAAGTGATTGACGCCAGCCTCGCTGTACATGTTGCTGGCGTCCACGACCCGCGGCATGCCGGCGACGGTAGTGACCGGTTGCGCGGCTGCGGCGATGGAGGCGGCGCAGGCAGCTGCCAGGGCGACGCCAATACACGCGGCGATCCGGAAAAAACGAGGGGAGCGTGGAGTCATGGTGATTTCATCATCAGGGGATGGGAGAAGATGCCAGCCGGAACATTATCGCCCAGCCGTGTCCTTCCTGAGCGCATCGACGGTTCGCGACACGATCGCGTCGATACCTAGCCGACCGAGTTCTGCGCTGGAACGACGCGGGTCGCCGCCGTAGACGCCGTCCGCCGGGCCAAGTTTCGCGCCGCTATGCAACCGATCCAGCCGGACCATCTGCGGTGCGACGGCAAGCTGCAGGGAAGTATCGGCGAGTCCCGCATGGGTGCCGATCTCGTCATCGCGAAAGCCATGCTGGCGCAGGATCTGCGCGTAACCGTCCGAGCTGGTCGCGTAGTATTCCGGCGGCACGAAGGCACGGGCCGCCGTGCCGGCCCAGCTCTTGTTGAGGTGGGCGACTACCCGTTGGATGTTCTTCTGATAGCCGCCGTGGTCGCCCAGGAACACGATGTTCCGGAAACCATGCACCGCAAAACTGTTCGCCGCGGATTCCAGCGTTTTCTCGAACACGTCGTCCGGGATGGTGATGGTGCCGGGAAAGCGCATATGCGATGTCGGCGGCGCGTAGCTGCCTTCGGGTACATACGCAATCACCGGCGCGACGAGAGCATTGCCGAGTTCTTCCGCAATCTTCTGTGACAGCCATTGCGCGCGCACGTTGTGTTTGCCTACCGCAATACCTGGACCACTCTGCTCGGTTCCGCCGATCGGGATGATGATGGTGGTCTTGCCCGCCTGGATCTGATCACGCAGCTCCGTCCAGGTCAGGCCCTGCAGCAGCACGGTTCTTGGCGTCTGCGCGAACACCGTCTGCGCGGCGATGAAAAGAATGACGGCCGCGAGAACGGGCCGCAGTGCATGACGCATCATGAAAAGTCCTTGCAGGTAGACGCCGCGGGCGTGCTGGCGGAAAGGTGCAGGTAGTTCAGCACATCATTGCTGTTTGCGCGTCGATTAACTACCTGCAGCGCACCTGCCGGTCAGCTGCCGTAATGGCTACCCGTATTTGTCGCAAGGTCGCCATAGGTCAGGGGTGAGCGCGCCCTGGTTCTGGAAATCACAGGGCGCTGCATGACCGCTGCAGGTTGGAACCGGCCATGCCTGCAGTGGTCATGTCGATCATGCTGAAAAAAGCCCGAGGTCAACCCTCGCCTTGCACCGGGTCGGTATTGAACGTGTACAGCACGATCTTCCACACACCGTCGACCTTGTTCAGCACGAAGACCTCGCGGTTGTAATCGATCACCTTCTTGCCGTTCTCGATGACCGCGGCACCGACGTGGTGGTGTGTACGAACCACGGCAGCGTCACCATAGACGTTGACGGCGTCGTACTCGAACACGGTGGAAAATTTCGCGATCTTGAACAGCGCGCCATAGCCATCGATCTTCTGCTGCCGCGTGGCGTAGGTGTGTTTCTCGTTCCACTCAGCCACGCTGTCCTTGGCGAACAGATCGACGATGGCGTTGGTGTCACCCGCATTCAGCGCAGACTCGTATTGATGGACCACGTCATACACCGCGTGCTGCTCGGCGCTGACGGCAGGATCGCTGGACACGGGGAACGGAGTGGTGGCTTCTTTCGCATGGAGCGCAGGGAGCATCCCCAGCGCGCCAACCAGGAGCATTGCAGCGACTTTCGTGCGGAACAGATCGTGCCTTTTCATGGAACTCTCCAGGTGCAAGGTAGTGAAGGACAGGCGTCGCGGTGTGGGCGCCTGGGTGAACTGCTGCGCTTTCTCTTTGAGTTACGACTGCATCAAGTCAGATCATATTGAACTTCAAAACGGTACGCCTTCGAGCCGTCCCATTTTGCCGCTGAGAAAGTCACGCTTTGCCTGCTCCAGCCGCTCGGGTGTGTCCATCACGAACGGCCCGGAGAACAGCACGTCGCCCTGCACCGGCTGGCCGCCGAGCAAGGCGAGTTCGACCGTCTCGTCACCGTGTGCCGCAAGGTGCACCTGACTACCACTGCCCAATATGCCCAGCGCACCGGTAGCCAGACGGGTGCCGCCGATATCAACCTGGCCCTGCAGTACGTAAATCCCCAGTTCGGGCGTGAGCTCGACGTCCAGCGTGATGCTGGCCTGCGGATCGAGCCGCAGACGCGCGAACACGGCGCCACCACTGAGCGCCATCGGGCCCTGCACGCCGTTCACGCGACCGGCGACGACATGCAGACGCGAGCCGGGGCCGACAAGGTCAGGCATTTCGGCGGCGCGCAGCGAGGTATAGCTGGGCTCCACCTGTTTGAGTTCCGGAGGCAGGCTGATCCACAACTGCAGGCCGTGGCGGCCACCCGTCGGTTGTTCGGCGTGCAGCATGCCGCGTCCGGTGCGGATGAACTGCGCATCGCCCGGCCCCAGCCGATCGCGAAAACCCATGCTGTCGCGATGTTCGACGCCGCCTTCGAGCAGGTAGCTGACTACTTCGATGCCGGCATGCGGATGCGGCCGATCACCGATGCCGCGCGGACTGTGGTGGCGGTAATGATCGATGAAGACGAATGGTCCGAGCGCGATGCGCTGTTCCTGCGGCAGTGCGCGGCGCAGGTGCATGTCGCCGTCGTCGATGAGGTCTTGTGCAGGAATAATCTGTGTGACGTTGCGATCCAAGTCGGTACTCCTTCAGAAGTGTATGCAACATGGGTTTCGATGCAGCGTGCCGGAAAGCGCAGCGAGTCACGACCAGGCATCCCGCCCATGCCCGAGGGCCGGCCATACCGATCCTCGGGACATCGGTACGGCTCAATCCCGATCGTAGGAAAGCTGGATGCCCATGGTGCCGCCGGTTTCGATGAACAGGTTCAGGAAGGCCGGCACCGTGTCCGTGCGCGCCCAGTCGCGCTGCAGTTCGCAGAACAGTTGGCCCACGCTGATCATCTTGCCGCCGGCCTGCTCGATGCGGCGCAGCGCCATTTCGTGCGCGGCCAGCGAGGTGCCGCCGACCGCATCGGCCACCACATAGACTTCGTAGCCTTCCTTCAATGCATCGAGTGCGGGGAAGGTCAGGCAGGCCTCGGTCCACAGCGCGGTCATGATCAGCTTCTTGCGGCCGGTCGCTTCCACTGCCTTGCGGAACTCGACGTCCTCCCATGAGTTGATCGTGCTGCGGTCGTAGGTGGGAATGCCGGCGAGCGCCTTGCGCAAGGGTGCGATCGGCGGCTTGTTCGCACCGCTCTTCACGTTCACCGTCGAGTGCACGATCGGCAGGCCATAGGCCACGGCCGCCTTGGCGGTGCCGACGATGTTGTTGATCAGCAGTTGCCGGTTCATCGAGTCGATCGAGTTGACCTGCACCGGCTGGTAGTCGATGACGATCAGGGCCGAGTTTTGCGGGGTCAGCAGATGATCCTTGAGCGGATCACGGATGGGTTCGCTTGCCATGGTGTTTCTCCAGGGAGGAAGGGAATGTGCTGATACGCAGCACGCGTGATGCTGGCGGTGCGTCCGACGGCTCCCACCCGAAGGTAGGAGCCGCTTCGATTCACTGCGCCATCCGACCGAACTTGCCGCTGCTGAAGTCGGTGAACGCCTGCTGGATTTCTTCCTGGCTGTTCATCACGAACGGGCCATAGCCGACCACCGGCTCGTCGATCGGTTCGCCGCTGAGCAGCAGCACGGTGGCGTCGCTGTTCGCCTCCAGCGAGATCTCGTCACCGGCGCGATCAAACGTCACCATCTGCGCGTCGCGGGCGACCTGGCTGCCGTTCACCTGCACCGTGCCGCGCAGCACGATCAAGGCGACCGTGCGACCTGCCGGCACCACGAAATCCACCGCGTGATCCTGCTTCAGCCGCACGTCCCACACATCGATCGGGGTGAACGTGCGCGCCGGACCGCGATGGCCGTTGTACTCGCCGGCGATCACCCGCAGCTTGCCGGCGCCGTCGGGCAGATCGACCGCCGGGATGTCGGCATCGAGCAGAGTCTGGTAACCCGGCGCGGCCATCTTGTCGCTGGCCGGCAGGTTCACCCACAGCTGCACCATCTCCAGCGTGCCGCCGCTACGGGTGAATTCGTGCGAGTGGAACTCCTCGTGCAGGATGCCGGACGCCGCCGTCATCCACTGCACGTCGCCGGGGCCGATCTTGCCGCCGGCACCGGTGGAGTCGCGATGCTCGACCTCGCCTTCGTAGACGATGGTGACGGTTTCGAAACCGCGGTGCGGATGCTGGCCAACGCCGCGCGGTTGCGTCGCGGGTTTGAACGCCATCGGGCCGGCATAGTCCAGCAGCAGGAACGGGCTCAGATGCTGGCCGTGGCTGTTGTACGAGAACATCGAGCGCACCGGAAAGCCGTCGCCCACCCAATGCTGTTGCGGGGCGCTGTACACGCCAAGAATCTTTTTCATGGGATCTCCTTCGCTGCGAACCGGAGTGGCTGCAGGCATGGGCGCCATGGTGGACCTGGGCCACTGCCGCCGGTAGCCGGCGTGGCTTATCCTCAGTGTCCTATCCATGGAACGCTGGACGCCGCGATGCAGGATCTCAACGACCTGTTCTATTTCGTCCAGGTGGTGGAACACCACGGCTTTGCCGCGGCCGGGCGCGCGCTGGGGATTCCCAAATCCAAGCTCAGCCGGCGCGTGGCCATGCTGGAGGAGCGCCTGGGCGTGCGCCTGGTGCAACGTTCCACCCGGCGTTTTTCGGTCACCGAGCTGGGCCAGAACTATTACCGCCACTGCAAGGCGATGCTGGTCGAGGCCGAGGCGGCGCAGGAGCTGATCGACCTCACCCGCGCCGAACCGCAAGGCATCGTGCGCGTGGCCTGCCCGGTGGCGCTGCTGCACTTCCAGATCGGCGCGATGCTGGCCCGTTTCATGGCCAGTCATCCACGCGTGCAAGTGCAGCTGGAGGCGACCAACCGGCGCGTGGACGTGATCCAGGAAGGCTACGACCTCGCCCTGCGCGTGCGCTTTCCGCCACTGGAGGACAGCGACCTAGTGATGAAGGTGCTGGGCGACAGTCCGCAATGTCTTGTCGCCAGCCCCGCGCTGCTGGAACAGCACCCGCCGTTGCGGGTGCCGGCCGACCTGCATGGCGTACCCAGCATCGGTCTCGGCCTCGATCTGGCGCGCACGCGCAGCGAACATGTGTGGCAGCTCAACGGCCCGGACGGCCGCAGCGTGGTGGCGACGCACACGCCGCGCCTGGTCACCGACGACATGATGGCGCTGCGATTGGCGGCGCTCGCCGGCGTGGGCATCGTGCAATTGCCCACCATGACCATCCGCAACGAATTCCGCGCGGGAACCCTGCAGCGCGTCTTGCCGGACTGGGCACCGCAGAGCGGCATCGTGCACGCCATCTTCCCGTCGCGCCGCGGCTTGCTGCCGGCGGTGCGTCAGCTGATCGACTACCTGGCGGTGGAGTTCGAACAGCTGGCTGACGAAGGCTAGATTCCCGAACGCATCGCCTACTTACTTCGCCGCATTGTGATCACGTATGGTGCGGCGATACCCCAAAGACTCCTTCAGGACACGCACGATGGCCAACTCGGTGGATTATGTGGTTGTGGGTGCCGGCCCTGCCGGTTGTGCAGTGGCCGCGCGACTGGCCGCAGCCCGGCCCGACCTGACCGTCGCCATCCTCGAGACCGGGCCAGAGCGCACACCGCTGCTCTCGAAAGTGCCGCTGGGCATTGCGGGCCTGGTGGGCCTGAAAAATTCGGCCAACTACGCCTACACCACGACACCGCAGGCGGGGTTGCAAGGGCGGCAGGGTTTCCAGCCGCGTGGACGCGGCGTCGGCGGTTCCAGCCTGATCAACGCGATGATCTACATGCGCGGCCAGCCGCAGGACTACGACGGCTGGGAAGCATTGGGTTGCCGCGGCTGGGGCTGGAACGATGTACTGCCGTATTTCAAGCGCAGCGAGGACAACGTGCGCGGCGCCTCGGCACTGCATGGTGCTGGCGGTCCATTGCGGGTCGAGGATCTGCGCGAGCGCAATCCGGCGACCCAGGCCTTGATCGAGGCGGCCGTGCAGGCCGGCTTTCCGCGCAATGACGATTTCAACGGTGCCGTGCAGGAAGGCGTCGGTGCGTATCAGGTCTTCCAGAAAGCCGGCCGCCGTTTCAATGCCGCTGAAGCTTATCTTGGAGTGGCCGGCGCGCGGCCTGCCAATCTGCAGGTGATCGCCAATGCCCAGGTCCGGCGCATCCGCTTCGACGGCAAGCGCGCCACCGGTGTGGTCTATCGCAAGGGCGGGGCCGAGCATTCGCTGAGCGCGCGCTGCGAGGTCATTCTCTCGGCCGGCGCGTTCGGCTCGCCGCAGCTATTGATGGCCTCGGGCGTGGGCCCGGCCGAACACCTGCGCGAGCACGGCATCGATGTCGTGGCGGATCGCGCACAGGTCGGGCAGAACCTGCAGGACCATGTCGACTACACCTTGAACGTGCGCGCCAAGGCGCCGGGCCTGTTCGGCATCACCTTGCCGGTGCTGTATCAGGGAATGATGAGCATGCGCGCATGGAGTCGCGACGGCCGCGGCATGCTGACCACGAACGTGGCCGAGGCCGGCGGCTTCCTCAAGAGCGATCCTTCGCTCGACCGGCCCGACCTGCAACTGCACTTCTGCATCGGCATCGTCGATGACCACAACCGCAAGCTGCACCTGGGCTCGGGCTATTCGATCCACGTCTGCGTATTGCGCCCGCACAGCCGCGGCCAGGTTCGCCTGGCCAGTGCCGATATGGGCAACGCACCGCTGATCGATCCGAATTTCTTCAGCGATCCGCGCGATCTCGACACCCTGGTCGCCGGCACCAAGATCAGCCAGCGCATCATGGCCGCGCCCGCATTGGCCAGCTGGAACGGCCGCACGCTCTACGGCACCGGCCGCGATGACGACGAAACCCTGCGCCAGCTGATCCGCGCCCACGCCGACACGATCTACCACCCGGTCGGCACCTGCCGCATGGGCGACGATGCGGAATCCGTGGTCGATCCTGAATTGCGCGTGCGCGGCGTTGAAGGTTTGCGCGTGGTCGATGCCTCGATCATGCCGCGCGTGATCAGCGGCAATACGCAAGCGCCGTGCGCGATGATCGGAGAGAAGGCGGCGGACATGATTCTTGAGGCGGGTCGCGCAGCTTACTAAGTAAGCGTCGTGTACGCCGTTTTCCCGTCGTGCCACTGACTGCAATCGGCCAACAACGGCCGGTCGCCAGCTACAAATGCATGCTGAAAAGCGGCCACTCCCGAGAGATTTAGCGTTGGATTTAACCGGCGCCGGAGGCGGCCGCCTTGAACTGGTTAGGGCGGTGGCTTAGAGACGTGCGCAATCTGCGCACGCCTGCACCGTGCAACTCCGACTTGTTCAAGTGACCGGTGAAAAGCTTTGGCTTTTCAGGTCAACGGCCGGTCATTTTCAACGCGGCTTCCGGAAGACGTTCGCCCTCGATCTCGATTTTCGAGGCAGCAACGCCAATCTCGTGGAGGTCACCACTCGTTAGCTCCAGATCGACTGCACCGAGATTCTCTTCAAGGCGATGCAATTTGGTTGTCCCTGGGATCGGCACAATCCACGGCTTCTGCGCGAGCAGCCACGCCAAAGCCACCTGCGCCGGCGTCGCGTGCTTGCGCTCGGCAACCGCCTTGACCAGATCCACCAGGGCCATATTCGCCTTGCGTGCTTCGGGGGAGAAGCGAGGCACAACATTGCGGAAATCGGTCGGGTCGAACTTCGTGTTCTCGTCGATCTTGCCGGTCAGGAACCCGGCACCGAGCGGACTGAACGGCACGAAGCCGATGCCGAGCTCTTCAAGCAGCGGCAGCAATTCGGCTTCGGGGCCGCGCCAGAACAGCGAGTATTCGCTCTGGACCGCCGTCACCGGTTGCACGGCATGCGCGCGACGGATCGTCTGGATACCCGCCTCCGACAGACCGAAGTGTTTCACCTTGCCCTCGGCGATCAACTCCTTGACCACGCCGGCCACGTCTTCGATCGGTACGTTCGGATCGACGCGATGCTGGAACAGCAGATCAATCCGGTCGGTGCGCAGACGCCTGAGGCTGCCCTCGACGGCGACCTTGATGTGCTCAGGCCGACTGTTGACGCCGCTGCCGCGTTCACCGGTCTGCGGGTTGATGTCGAAGCCGAACTTGGTCGCAATGATCACCTGGTCGCGGATCGGCGCCAGCGCTTCCCCGACCAGTTCCTCGTTGACGAAGGGGCCGTAGGCTTCGGCCGTATCGAAGAAGGTGATGCCGCGTTCATGCGCGGAGCGCATCAGGGCGATCATGTCCTGCCTATCCGCGGCCGGGCCATAGGCGGAACTCATGCCCATGCAGCCGAGCCCAAGGGCGGAGACTTCCAGATTGCTGTTGCCGAGTTTGCGGTTCTTCATGGGTCTACTCCGTTCGTTGCTTTCGTTGTTTCAGCCAGCCGGTCACTTGCTCCATCGTTTGCCTCTCCTGATCGGCCTGCATCGAGAAACCGGGGCGAAGCTGCGCTTTCGGGGCATGGCTGGCGAGGATGGATGGGCTGTTCCCCAACCCGTAACCACCATGGGTGACGAAGGGGATCAGGGTCTTCCCGGACAGATCGTGCGCGGACAGGAAGGCGCGAATGACCGGTGGGGTGGTCTCTCCCCAGATGGGAAAGCCCAGATAGATGGTGTCGTAGGTGGCCATGTTGGAAACCTTGGCTTCCAACGCGGGTTCATAGCCGCGATCGCGTTCCAGTCGTGCCTGTTCGACCGTTTCCAGATATTCCTCCGGATAGGGTTGAGCGGGCCGGATCTCGAACAAATCGGTGCCGAACGTTCGGTGAATCAACCCGGCGACGACGCGTGTGTTTCCCGAACGCGAGAAATAAGCCACGAGCGTGCGCGAACCTGTTCTCTGTAGGTCGCCGCTGTCGTTCGTTTGAGCCGCGAGGCTGATCAAGGGAAGGCCCGCGAGCGCGGTCACCACCGCTCGGCGCGCGGGATCATGCGGCGATGTCATGTTGTCTCCCACGAATCAGCGCCCGACGCGCGCCTGGTGCGCGGGGGAATAGCGGTCGCCCACGACCTTGACCTCTTCCAGCAGTTTGGCGAGCTTGCGCTTGTCCTCATCGGTCAGGACGACGGCAGCAGCGCCGAGGTTCTCTTCCAGCCGGTGGAGCTTGGTCGTGCCCGGGATCGGCACGATCCACGGCTTCTGCGCCAGCAGCCAGGCCAGTGCGATCTGTGCCGGCGTCACGCCCTTCTCCTTGGCGATCTGGCCGAGCAAATCCACCAAGGCCTGGTTTGCCTGGAGTGCCTCGGGCGAAAAGCGCGGTACCTGACTGCGGTAGTCATCGCTGCCGAAGGTGGTGCCGGCACCGATCGCGCCGGTCAGGAAACCCCTGCCGAGAGGGCTGAAAGGCACGAAGCCGATGCCAAGTTCCTCCAGCGTTGGCAGGATGTCCTGCTCGGGCTGGCGCCACCACAATGAGTATTCGCTTTGCAGGGCGGTCACCGGCTGCACGGCATGCGCGCGACGAATGGTTTGCGCGCCAGCTTCGGACAGGCCGAAGTGCTTGACCTTGCCTTCGGCGATCAGCTCCTTGACCGTACCGGCCACGTCTTCGATCGGCACCTCGGGATCGACCCGGTGCTGGTACAGCAGGTCGATCACGTCGGTGCGCAGGCGTTTGAGTGAGCCTTCGACGGCCCAGCGGATATGATCAGGTCGGCTGTTGAGGATCTGCTGCTTGCCGTCGTCGCCGAAGGTGAAGCCGAACTTGGTGGCGATCACGACTCGCTCCCGCACCGGGGCGAGCGCTTCACCAACGACCTCCTCGTTGAGGTTGGGGCCATAGACCTCGGCCGTATCGAACAGCGTCACGCCCCGATCGACGGCGGCGCGGATCAGCGTGATCGCCGCCTGTCTGTCCATGGCAGGCCCATAGCCATGGCTCAGTCCCATGCAGCCCAAGCCGATGGCGGAGACTTCGAGTTGGCTGTTACCGAGTTTGCGCGTCTTCATGATGGTGTCCTCCATGAGCACAATTTAGGCCCGAACGATTGGCAGCACTAGATGGCATAATCGGAAAGGGTTGATAACCGGAGCGGATAAATGTCGACCGAGAGCTACGATCAACTCGCGATTTTTTCGGTCGTGGCACGGGAGCGCAGCTTTACCCGTGCGGCGGCCAAGCTCGGCATATCGCAGCCCGCGTTAAGCCGAACCATGCGGCAGTTGGAAGAACGGCTGGGCGTCCGGCTCCTGGCGCGCACGACCCGCAGCGTTTCCCCTACGGAGGCGGGCGAACACCTGCTGAAAGTGATCACTCCCCGGCTCGAAGAAATCGACACCGAGCTGGCCTTGCTCAGCGAATTCCGGGACAAGCCGGCAGGCCGATTGCGCATCACGGCGGGCGAACATGCGGCAATCGCGGTCCTGCAGCCGGTACTCGCAAAACTGCTTCCGGACCATCCCGACCTTCATATCGAAATCATCGTGGACTATGGCCTGACCGACATCGTGGCCGAAGGCTACGACGCCGGTGTCCGACTGGGCGAACAGGTCGCCAAGGACATGATCGCGGTACGCATCGGTCCCGACGTGCGCATGGCTGTAGTCGGTTCCCCGGATTACTTCGCCCGGCATCCGCGACCCAAGACCCCACGCGACCTCGTCCGGCATAACTGCATCGCCATCCGCCTGCCGACCTACGGTGGCCTCTTCCCCTGGGAGTTCGAAAAGAAAGGAGAAGAGCTGAAGGTGCGCATCGAGGGCCAGCTGGTGTTCAACAATATCGCCATGCGTCTGGACGCTGCGCTCAAGGGGCTCGGATTGGCCTACATGCCCGAGGACCTGGTGAAGATACACGTCAAAGAGGGTCGATTGATTCGCGCGCTCTCGGACTGGTGCCCCTCGTTCCCGGGATACCACCTCTACTATCCGAGCCGACGCCAAAGCTCACCCGCCTTCACGCTGTTCCGTGACGCCTTGCGTTACTCAGGCTGACTCGCCAGATACTGCGCCTCGGTCACCAGATCCATCCAATCGACCGACTTCCCGTTGAGTGCTTCCGCGATCGCAATGTGCGTCATGCTTGTCGTACGCGTGGCACCATGCCAGTGCTTGACCCCCGGCGGAATCCAGACGACATCGCCAGGCTTGATGACCTGGACCGGGCCGCCCCACTGCTGAACCAGTCCCATGCCGGACGTGACAATCAATGTCTGTCCCAATGGATGCGTGTGCCAGGCTGTTCGGGCGCCCGGCTCGAACGTCACGATCGCACCACCGCTGCGCGCCGGCGCCTCCGCCTGGAATCGCGAGGCCACCTGTACCGAGCCGGTGAAATGGTCGGCAGAACCGCGAGTGGAAGGCTGAGAACCCGTGTGTATGACGGTGATCGTTCGATCTTCCTGGGTCTGCGCTCCCTGATCGGGTCGGCTTGCCGAAGCGTCCGCTGTCTTGAACACCTCTCGCGCGATCGGCACGGCCGAAACAGCATTGGGCCAGCCCGTATAAAAGGCGAGCTGCGTGATCGTCTCGACCAGTTCGTCTTGGGTCACGCCGTTCTGCAGGGCCAGCGCCATATGCGAACGAAGCTGATCGGGGCGATTGAGCGCCATGAGCGCGGCGACGGTGACAAGGCTGCGGTCGCGCTTGGAGAGTTGCTTACGTTCCCAGACGTCGCCGAAGAGCACCTTGTCGGTGAGTTCCGCAAGCTTGGGGTCGATGTCGCCCATCAACTGCTGAGCTCGGGTGCGGGGCTGACTGGTGGTGGGTGCGGATTTTTCGGACATTGCAGACACACTCTCTTGAGCATGAAGTGAAGTGCTCACGCCTTGAGTCAGAACCGCACCCGATAACACCAGAGCCCATGCAAGCAATTTCATGATGTTCCTTCGCATTTCGTGCGCAGTACGCGGGATCACAAGGTCCTCGCGTAGAACGGAGTCAGCTTGCCGATGGTGGCGTCTACGTACTTGGGAACCCAGTAGGTTTCGATGTGCGTGGCGCCGTCGATCTTGAACAGTTCCTTGTCCTTGGCGCCCGTGGCCTTGGCGAAGGCTTCCTCGGTCATATACAGGCTGTCGGCCTTGCTGCCGGCAATCATCAGCAGGGGTTGCTCGATCAGTTCGGTCTGGTCGGTGGCATCCCAGCGCATCAGATCGACCAGGCTGCTCATGGTGTACCTGAAGGTCGAGCCGGGATGCGCGTTAGTGCGCCAGTAGTACTGGTAGCCCTGCCGGTACATCTCGAACGGCAGTGCGGCGATCTGCGCGTCGGTCATGTCCGCGTCGCCGGCATAGAGGATCTTTCCGCCGGCCTTTTCCTGCGCGCGCGCGTCCGTGGCCTGCTTGAGGCGTTGCTGGATCGTGTTCAACTGCGAATCCGCGAAACCGTTGCGGCGAACGCGACCGGAGTTGAACATGCTCAGCGTCGCCACCGCCTTGAAGCGCTTGTCGGATTTGGCGGCATTCAAGGAATACCCGCCGCCGCCGCAGATGCCAAGTAACCCCAGGCGTTCGGGATCGACGCCCGGATAGCGGGTAATGAAGTCCGCCGCGCTGTGGATGTCCTCGGTGCGGAACTGGGGCTTGTCCACGCTGCGCGGCTCGCCTCCGCTGCCGCCCTGATACGCAGCATCCATGGCGATCGTGATGTAGCCCTGTTCGGCCAGACGCTGGGCATGCAGGCCGGCGGTCTGTTCCTTCACCCCTCCATTGGGGTGGGCGACTACGATCGCGGCGTACTTCTTCTTCGGATCGTAGTTGGCCGGGGTATAGACGTTGGCGACGACGTTCAGGCCGTTGAGATCGTAGTTGACCGGGTGGATGTTGACCTTGCCCGGCTCGTTCTTCGTGATGGCGTCGGCATACACCAGCGTGAACGGATTCTTCTTGTAGTCGAAGGTGGTGCCTGCGGCAGCGGTAGTGGTCATTGCTGGAACTCCTACTAGTGCAACTGATGAGAGAACGAAGGCGGCGGTTCCAAGGAACTCGCGCCGATTTCTGTTGATGACTTCATCGCTCATTTGAACTTGAACTCCTACCTTGTTCTTTGCGAATGACGGGTTCGCAGGACTTCGCGAGGGGTCGTGCGAAGCGCGTCAATCCAGATGCTTCCCCGCAAGGAACTTCGACACCAGGTCCGCGATCTGGACGTTGTTCAAATCGGAGAAGGCGAAATGTGTGTTGCCCCGGATGCCGATGTCCGGCAGATGTATCAAGGTCACGTCGCCGCCATGCTTGTTCACGGTGTCACGCCACGACCGCGCCATCTGTAGCCGTGCACGCCAACTGTCCTGGGCAGGCAAGTCGATCGGATGATCGGGAATGTTGTCGCCGTAGATGACGAGGATCGGAATCCTGGTCAGCGCCACGAACTGGCTCATGGGAACGGCCTCGCCCTTGACGGTATCGAACGCACTCGGTATCGCCGTCGGCACTTCGCCCTCAGGGAAGACGAAGCTGCTGCCTGGCTCAAAAGCTACGATGGCTTTGACGTTCGCGTTCTTGATGGCGATGAGCCAACCGGGGCCGCCGCCCTGGGAATGCGTGAACAGAATGCCGGGACCGATCTTCTTGAAGAGGGCCGCAACACCGTCCGAGATGACGTTCTCGTCGAACGGTCCGGTGTTCGGGGTCATCGCCCGAAAGAACTGATTCAACGTCTGCGGATCGCACGAAAACTGCACATGCGGGAAGCATTTCGGCCATAGACCAATGCGGAATTGATTGAACCAGAGCTGCTCGTCGGGCGTAGGCTTGATGGTCGTCTCAACCATGCTACGACCGGCATCGCCGCGACGCGGCTGATCGACCAGATACACGCCAAACCTGCGGCGCAGGAAAAGGGTCTGGAACCCTTCGCGGCCATCGGCCGTGGTTTCCCAACTCTTGGAGAACTGACCGGCACCGTGCAACATGACGATCGGATACTTCCGGGCGTTCACGGGGATCTCGTAGAAGGCGTAGGCGTGGTCGCCGTGGTAGCTCTGGCCGGCCGGGTCCAGCGGCTTGCGCGGATCGAAGGTTCCCGGTGCGGTTGTCACCGTGCCGCCGGCCGCGAAGCTCCCTTGGTCCTTGATGACCAGTGGGCTGTGGTCGGCTGCATTCACGGCTGTGCCGGCACACAGAGCAAAACAGAGGACGCTTGCCTTCATCACGGAGGAAAAGCATCTGACGACGCGCTGGTTCATGGTTTGCCCTCGGCCTGAAATAGCTGAGTGCAAAGTACCGGCCGTCTATTGATAGATAAAGATCAGTAGTGCGATAGCACTAATATCAAATTCGCATAGATGTCAGCTTGAGCAAGTCGCACGGCCGACAGACTGACCAGCAGTCCGCGGTACATTCGCTGCGTGTACCCAGCGATCATTTGCAGGCCCGAGGAACGCAGTGATCGCACCGGATCTGCTCGCACGGCAGTTATTTTTCCGCTGCTTCCTGAAAAATGGACTCCCCCAAAGCGGCCGTTCGCAACCGGCTCAAATGGGTCGAAAGCAGACATCACCGCTCCTGCTTACGCCACTCTCAATGTGACAGATCAATCGCGGCCTCACCGATAGCGCAATGCTTCCACCAGCAGCGAAAACGCCGGCGAGTGCTGGCGCCTGCTTGGGTAGTAGAGGTGATAGCCGGGAAACGGCGGGCACCAGTCACCCAGCAGACGCGTCAGGCGGCCTGCCGTGATATCCGCGAGCACGATGTCTTCCGGCAGACAGGCAAGGCCGAAGCCGTCGAGCGCCGCCGTGCGGATCTGCCGGCTATTGTTGAAGGCCAGCCGACCCTCCACGCGGACATTCAGCGCGTGACCGTCCTGCTCGAACTCCCACGCGTAGAGTCCGCCGTGGGTAAGAAAGCGGATATTGATGCAGTCGTGCCCGGTGAGATCGCGCGGGGTATGCACGGGCGGACGTGAGGCGAGGTAGTCGGGCGCACCGACGACGGCCATGCGCATCGGCGGCCCGATCGGCGTGGCGATCATGTCCTTGGCCACCTGCTCGCCGAGACGGATGCCGGCATCGAAGCGCTCGGCGACGATGTCGGTCAAGGTGGAGTCGGTGATCACCTCGACGCGGATGTCCGGGTATTCCGGCAGCAGCTTGCGCAGCGCCGGCCAGAGGATCGTGGTGGCGGCGTGCTCGCCGGCGGTGATGCGCAGCGTGCCGCTGGGTTTGTCGCGCAGCTCGCTCAGGTTCGCCACGGCCGCATCGATATCGCCGAAGTTGGGTGTCAGCTCCCGGAACAGTCGCTCGCCTGCCTCGGTGGGGGCGACATTACGCGTGGTCCTCGTGAGCAGGCGTAGGCCGAGCCGGGCCTCCAACCCGCGGATGGTGTGGCTGAGCGCCGACTGTGACACGCCCAGTTGCGCAGCAGCGCGAGTAAAGCTGCGTTCGCGCGCCACCATCAGGAAGGCCAGCAAGTCGTTGTAGTTCTCGCGAGGCATGGCCATTCGCCTTTTGATGAATTTAGATCATAAGAGCATTCGAATTATCCCGTCTAATCAATTAAGAGCCGGCGGCACAAACTACGTGCACCCCAATTCCGGGCTCCGTCAGGCGTCAGGCCTGCCACAGGTTCCTTCGCGTAGAGCCAGGTGTCAGGCGCTGCGGTTCCATTCGAGAAAGGAGAGCGTCATGACCCAGGTTGTCGTCGTCATCGGTGCAGGCTCGATCGGCCAGGCGATTGCGCGGCGCGTCAGCGTTGGCAAGAACGTCCTGCTGGCTGATCTGCGCCAGGACAACGTCGATGCGGCCGCAAAAGTTCTCAGCGACGCCGGGTTCGAGGTGAGCACGGCCATCGTCGATGTCTCGTCGCGCGAGTCAGTTCACGCGCTCGTCGAGACAGCCACGGCCATCGGCAGCATCAGCGGCCTCATTCATGCCGCCGGTGTCTCGCCTTCGCAGGCATCGCCCGCCACGATCCTGAAGGTCGATCTGTATGGCACGGCGCTCGTACTCGAAGAATTCGGCAACGTCATTGCGCGCGGCGGCTCGGGCATCGTCATCGCCTCGCAATCGGGGCATCGCCTGCCGGCGCTGACGCCCGAGCAGGACAAGTCGCTGGCGACCATGCCCACCGAAGCATTGCTGGCGTTGCCGATGCTCCAGCCAGACCAGGTGATCGATCCGCTCCACGCCTACCAGATCTCCAAGCGCGGTAACTCGCTGCGCGTGAAGGCTGAGGCGGTGCGCTGGGGCAAGCGCGGCGCACGGGTCAACACGATCAGCCCCGGCATCGTCATCACCCCACTGGCCAGGGATGAATTGACTGGGCCGCGTGGCGAGGGTTACCGCAACATGATCGAGCGATGCCCGGTGGGACGTGCCGGCACGCCCGATGAGGTCGGCGCCGTGGGCGCGTTGCTGATGGGTCCGGATGGCAGCTTCATCACCGGCAGCGACTTCCTCATGGACGGAGGCGTCACGGCGTCCTACTGGTACGGCGAGCTGGCCCCGAAGGCCGCAGAGCACTCACCGTGACGAACATTCTGATCCTTGGCGCGAACGGTCAGCTCGCGCGCAACACCACCCGGTATTTGCTGGAGCACACCGATGCACGGCTGCGGCTCTATCTGCGCCGAGCAAGTCGCTTGAAGAATCCCGATACGCAACGCGTGGAGATCGTCGAAGGCGACGTGTTGGACCAGGACGCACTTCGGGCAGCGACGCAGGGACAGGACGTGATCTTTGCCAGCCTGGTCGGAGCCATGACCGAACAGGCGCGATCCATCGTGAACGCCATGCACGCCACCGGCTGCCGACGCCTGATCTTCATCAGTTCGATGGGCATCTACGGCGAAGTGCCGGGCGAGCGCTATCGCAGTGTGCTCGATGCCTACCGCGATTCCGCGGCGGTGATCGAAGCTTCGGATCTTGATTTCACCATTCTCCGTCCCGGCTGGTTCACCACAGACAAGGCGGTGGGCTACCGCCTCACGCAAAAGGGCGAGCCTTTCCTCGGTCACGACGTGTCGCTGGACAGTCTCTCGGACCTGATCACCACCTTGGCGCTTACGCCCGGCTTGCACGTGCGTGGCAGCCTCGGCGTCAGTCGCGCCGACTAAGCAGGAGAAACACCATGCAAACGCGCAAACTTGGCAAGAGCAACCTGGAAGTCTCCGCCATCGGTCTCGGCTGCATGGGCATGACTTCCGCCTATGGACCCACGGCTGACAAGCAGCAAATGATCGCGCTCATGCGCGCGGCGGTGGACCGCGGCGTGACCTTCTTCGACACGGCCGAGGCTTACGGTCCGTTTGCCAACGAAGCACTGGTGGGCGAGGCGCTGGCGTCGGTCCGCGATCGGGTCGTGATCGCGACCAAATTCGGTTTCGACATCAATCTTCAAACGGGTGAGCGAAGCGGGGGCGTCAACAGCCGTCCGGAGCATGTCAAAGCCGTCGCCGAGGCCGCGTTGAAGCGGCTCAGGACCGATCGCATCGACCTGTTCTACCAGCACCGTGTCGATCCGAACGTGCCCATCGAAGACGTTGCCGGCGCGATCAAGGACCTCATCCAGGAAGGCAAGGTCAAGCACTTCGGTCTTTCGGAGGCCAGCGCGGGCACCATTCGTCGCGCGCACGCGGTGCAGCAGGTGACTGCCGTACAGAGCGAGTACTCGCTGTGGTGGCGCGGACCGGAAACCGAGATCCTGCCGACGCTCGAAGAACTGGGCATCGGCTTCGTCTGCTTCAGCCCGTTGGGTGCGGGCTTTCTCACCGGCAAGATCGATGAAACCACGAAGTTCGAGAGCACGGATTTCCGCACGGCGGTTCCCCGCTTCGCGCCGGAAGCGCTGAAGGCAAACATGGCGCTGGTCGATCTCGTGCGTAGCGTGGCCGCACGCAAGGGCGCGACGCCGGCCCAGATCGCCATCGCCTGGCTGCTGGCGCAGAAGCCGTGGATCGTGCCGATTCCGGGCACCACGAAACTGCATCGACTTGAGGAAAACCTGGGCGCGCTCACCGTCGACCTCACCGCCGGCGATCTTCGCGAGATCGATGAGACAGCCTCGAAAATCACGCTGCAGGGAGCTCGTCTGCCCGAGAGCGTGCTGAAAATGACCGGACTGTAATTTCTGGATGCAATCCCTGAATCTATCGGAGTCAATGAAATGAAAAGTCGCACATTGGGAAACAGCCAGCTCGAAGTCTCCGCGCTCGGTTTTGGTTGCATGGGGCTGAACCACGCCTATGGTGCTGCGATGGAAAAACAGGACGCGATCGCCTTGCTTCGGCAGGCTGTCGAAGTCGGCGTGACTTTCTTCGATACCGCCGAGGCCTATGGCCCGTTCACCAACGAAGAATTGGTCGGCGAGGCGCTGGCACCGATCCGCGATCAAGTGGTGATCGCCACCAAGTTCGGCTTCAAGGATGGCGATTCGAAGACCGGTATGGACAGCCGGCCGGAGCGCATCCGGGCCGTCGCCGATGCCTCACTCAAACGTCTCAGGACCGATCACATCGACTTGTTCTACCAGCATCGCGTCGATCCGAACGTACCGATGGAAGATGTCGCTGGCACGGTCAGGGAGCTGATCGCGGAAGGCAAGGTCAAGCATTTCGGCCTGTCGGAAGCCGGCGTGCAATCGATCCGCCGTGCACATGCAGTGCAGCCGGTCGCCGTGCTGCAAAGCGAGTATTCGCTGTGGTGGCGCGAGCCCGAGCAGGACGTGTTGCCGACCTGCGCGGAACTGGGCATCGGCTTCGTGCCGTTCAGTCCGCTGGGCAGGGGTTTCCTCGCAGGAAAGATCGACGCAAGCACCTCGTTCGCCAAGGACGATTTCCGCAACAACGTGCCACGCTTCTCACCCGAGGCGCGCCAGACCAATCAGACACTGGTCGACCTGCTGGGGCGCATCGCTACCGGCAAGCAGGCGACACCAGCGCAGATCGCGTTGGCGTGGCTGCTGGCGCAGCAACCGTGGATCGTACCGATTCCGGGAACCACGAAGCTGCATCGGTTGAAGGAGAACATCGGCGCCGCGGATATCGCGCTAAGTGCTGATGATCTTCGGCAGATCGCCGAATCATTGGCGCAGATCCGGGTGCAGGGTGACCGCTACCCGGCGCATCTGGCAGCGCAGGCGGGCAGGTGACAGGCATCGACCGGCCTTTCGATCAATTACAGGAACGTTGACCATGGAAATCATCCGCAACGGCTCGCAGCCCTCCGTCACCGGGCCGACCGAGTACTTCACCGGCAAGGTACGCATCGATTCGCCGTTCAAGGGCATCGGTGGCGCGAACGTGTCCGGCGGCATCGTCACCTTCGAGCCGGGCGCACGCAGCGCCTGGCACACCCATCCGCTGGGACAGATCCTGATCGTCACCGCCGGCAAGGGCTGGACCCAGTGCGAAGGCGGCCCGATCGTGGAGATCAACGCCGGCGACATCATCTGCTGCCCGTCGAACCACCGGCACTGGCACGGCGCCACACCGACCACCGCGATGACCCACATTGCCGTCCAGGAAGCGAAAGACGGCAAGGTGGTCGAGTGGATGGAGAAGGTCACCGATGAGGAATATCTTGTGGGGCCGACGCCCTGATTCCGTTCAACCCTTCCCCCAGCAAGGAAAACCCCATGACCACCAAAGCCTACGGCGCACATGCCGCCGACAAGCCGCTGCAATCCATCGACATCGAGCGCCGCGCGCCCGGCCCGCAGGATGTGCAGATCGACATCGCCTATTGCGGCGTCTGCCATTCCGACCTGCATACCGCGCGCTCCGAATGGGGCGGCACGCTTTATCCCTGCGTGCCCGGCCACGAGATCGTCGGCCATGTCAGTGCCGTGGGCAGCGAGGTGAGCGGCTTCAAGGTCGGCGACACCGTCGGCGTGGGCTGCCTGGTCGGCAGCTGCCAGCATTGCGCGGCCTGCGACGAGGGTCTGGAGCAGTACTGCGAGAATGGCTTCGTCGGCACTTACAACGGCCCGACCGCGGACGCGCCCGGGCACACCTTGGGCGGTTATTCGCAGTGCATCGTGGTCGATAAGAAGTTCGTGCTGAAGATCCGCCATTCCGAATCGCAGCTCGCCGCGGTCGCACCGCTGCTGTGCGCCGGCATCACCACCTACTCGCCGCTACGGCACTGGAAAGTCGGCCCCGGCAGCAAGGTCGGCGTGGTCGGCATCGGCGGACTGGGCCATATGGGCGTGAAGCTCGCGCATGCCATGGGCGCGCACGTGGTCGCGTTCACCACCTCGGACAACAAGCGCCGGGCGGCGCTGGATCTGGGCGCGGACGAGGTGGTGGTTTCGCGCAACGCTGACGAGATGAAAGCGCACGCCAACAGCTTCGACTTCATCCTCAACACCGTGGCCGCCAGCCATTCGCTGGATGCCTTCACCAGCCTGCTCAAGCGCGACGGCACCATGGTGCTGGTCGGCGTGCCGGAGCATCCGCATCCGTCACCGAGCGTCGCCAACCTGATCTTCAAGCGACGGAACATCGCCGGCTCACTGATCGGCGGTATCGCCGAAACGCAGGAGATGCTGGATTTCTGCGCCGACAAGGGCATCGTCTCCGACATCGAGATGATCCCGGCGCAGAAGATCGACGAGGCCTACGATCGCATGGTGAAGGGTGACGTGAAGTATCGCTTCGTCATCGACAATGCGTCGCTGGCCAAGTGAGGATGGCTTCGCGCGCAGAATGACTCCGGCCCGAGGAGCTCATCGCAGATTTTGATTGAGCTCCTCGATGGTCGGCATGGTTCGACGCCGAGCGCAGTCTTTGAAGAAGGGCCGCCGTCCATGCTCGCCGAACCGAGCTAGCTGAGGCCGAAAGGCATCAGCGGCTTGGCCCGATCGTCGCGAAATGTGAGAACCCGCAACGTCCACTTCGGGCCGGCTTCTGCCGGTGGCAACATGCCGGCCCGTCAATAACCTTGCAAGGGAAGATGTCGGTCAAAAGCGGGCGTTGCCTCTTCAATTTTTCGAGTGCCCACCGTCTTCGCCTCGAAAAACCTTTACTACTTTCCCGTCCTTGTCGAGAAAGTCCATTTCCGCTTCTCCGTTCGCAGGTACTTTCAGCAAGATCCGCTTGTTGCCAAGGGCGTCCATGAGAGCGAGTGTTGCAGAGCCATCAGCTGTTCGGCCCACCCAGGCACGGCGGTGACCACCTAGATTCTCTCGGCTATCGGAAACGGCCAGGCCGGCCATGCTGTTGTCCTTATCGTCGACTCCCAGCAGTTGCACGACTTGATTGGCGTTGTAGCGATCGAAGGAAAGGCTGCCGCCGGAGTCGACCACATCGCCGTGTGCATCACGCTTGCCGCCAAAAATCAGACCGCCGTTTTCTGATCCTTCATCGTTGAAAAAGATCATGCCTGCCTGTGGTCGATCAACCTTGGGCTGCTCCTTTCCCTTGACGATAACGCCGGGCAATCGCGCGCTGCTGGATATCACCAATCTCAGGGTGCCGTCGGGCTCGCGTACATTGATTCGTTGTACATCGATTTCATCCAGTTTGGTAACTGGGTTTTTTGTGAAGCCTGCAAGCACTGTGAACGCGAAAACAGCCGTTAGTACTCCGCTGTAAACGACAAGAAAACGCTGGCTGATCATGAATCCTCCATACGGGCGCTTGTTGCGTCGATCAGTTGAACCCGCCGTCGAAAGCGGGCGTTACCACTTCCGCTTATGCCACCCTCAGTGCGACAAATCGATCGCGTAAGTGGCCGTGCCGTCACCGTGATCCTTCTCTTGGCGGATGTTGTCGAGTCCGGCCGCGTGCGCCAAGTCCTGCTTGTTGCTGGCGGCGGTGAACACCACCGGGCCGTGCGTCTTCAGTGGCGCGAACTTCCATGAGGTCGGTTCGAGATCCTTGGCACTGATCTGTTTCTGGCGTTCCAGCCATTTCGCCAGGATTTCGCGGGTGCCGTCGGGTGCGGCCAGCACGATGTTGCTGCCGTCGAGGCCGGGGAAGTGGCCGCCGCCGCTGGCGCGGTAGTTGTTGGTGACGATGATGAAGGGCTGCGTCGGCGTGACCGGCTTGCCTTGATACGTCAGCGTGATGATGCGCTGGCCGATCGGCTTCGACACATCGATGACGTAGTGGATGCCGCCCTGGATCTGGTCGAAGTTGTAGCCGGTGAAGTGAGTGTTGATCAGCGCCTGTTCGCCGGTCTTAGCCGGGTCGATGCGGTTGAAGCGTTCGGCGGATTTTTCCAGCCACGCCTTGAGCCCGGCACCATCGGTTTTCACCGCGGCCAGCGTGTTCGGGTAGAAGTACAGGTCGGCGGCGCTGCGCAGGGTCAGCGGGCCGGCGGCGACATCGGTGTAGTCGTCGGGGCCGCCGAAGCCGGTGCGGAACGCGGCGGCGGCGGCGAGTACGGGCACATTGGCCAGTTCCGGATGCAGCCGCGGCAGTTCGGTGCGCACGTAGTCGGCCTGCGCGGCGTTGATCGGCGCCAGCGCGGTCATGTTGCCCTCATCGGCGAAGTAGCTGCTCATGCGCATCGAGCTGTTGCCGATCGGGGTGTTGACGTAGGCGATCGCGGCTTCATGCGCCTGCTGCACCAGCGGCGCGATGGCGGGATCGGCCGGCACGCACTGGTTCTTTTCCTTGCAGATCGGGCGCACTTCACTGTGCGTATTGTCGAGGTCGACCACCCAGCGATCCTGCTGGCGATTCAGCACCAGCTGGATCACGCCCAGATCCTTGCCGAAGAAACCGCCCATCACCGCGGGCACGTTGCGCACGAAACCGAGATGGGCATCGACGTCTTTCATGCCGGCGTAGTGCGGGCCGGGGAATTCGGTGTGCGAGTGGCCGAGCAGCAGCACGTCGATGCCGGGCACGCCGGTGAGGTACCAGCCGGCGTTTTCCATCTGCGGGGTATACGGCGAGGTGTCGAGGCCGCCGTGCAGGATCGCCACGATCAGGTCGGGATGCTGCGCCTTGAGTTGCGGAAGATACTTCTGTGCCGCCTCGACCACACCGCTGACGCTGACCTTGCCGGCCAGGTTCTGCTTGTCCCAGTCCATGATCGGCGGCGGCGTGAAGCCGATGATGCCGATCCGCAGCGGCACGTGGATCTTGCTGCCGTCCGCGGTATAGGCCTCAATGGTTTTCGTGACGATCGTCCACGGCTTGAAGATCGGTGCGCCGTCGCGCGCGCTGTAGACATTGGCCAGCACCAGCGGGAAGTGCGGGCCGGCGCAGCGGTTCGTATGGCCGCCATCCACGTTCATCGGCGTGCCGGTGACCTGCGACAGGAAGCCGAGGCCGTAGTTGAATTCGTGGTTGCCGGCGGTGCCGCCGTCGTAGCCCATGGCATCCATCGCGCGATAGATCGCCAGTTCCTGGTCGCAGGCCAGCGGCTTCACCAGCGCCTGGTAATCGGCCAGCACGCTGCCCTGGATGGTGTCGCCGCTGTCGAACAGGAAGGTGTTGGGAAATTCCGCGCGGGCGCGGCGGATCAGCGTGGCGGTGCGTTCGTAGCCGAGCGAGTCATCCTGTTTGAGTTTGTAGTAGTCGTAGCTCAGCACGTTGGAGTGCACGTCGGTGGTTTCCAGGATCGCCACGTTGGCGCGCGCGCCGTCGGGCGTCTTGGTGGACTTCCAGGATTGGCTGGCACAGCCGGCGAGCAGTGCGAAGGTCAGGGCGAGCAGTGAGGTGGCGCGGGAGGGCAGGCGTAGCGACATGGCAGTTCCGTGAGACGTGCAGGTTCAGACCATGAAAATTAACAGATCGGAGCGGCCGTTTGCCGCTCTGGCCGGGTGGCGATGCCCAACGCCAGTGGAACGCCGTGGTGGTTGCTCCTGTCTGCTACCGACACAAGACCGTAAGATGGCATTCCAGTGACACAAGGTCCTTACAGGGGGACTGTCCATTCATGCCTCGAATCTCGTTACATCGTGCGCGCACCGGTGCGGTATCGCTGGGCGCGCTGATCTTTTTCGGCGTCTGCGTCGCGCTCAGCGCGTGGCAGGAACCGGAGCCGTTGCAGCGGTTTTTCATCGCCGGACTGATGCTGTGCACGTTCGGCGTGTTGCTGTTCGTGTTCGCGCGGCTTGCCACGGCGCTGCTGGTCAGCGGCGGTTTGTTTCTGGCGCTGAAGTTCATTGCATCGATGAAGCTGCGCTACCTCGATTCGCAGCTGATGCCGTCGGATTTCATCTATTACGCCGGTACCAGCCTGCTCGACACGCTGCGCCATTATCCGCACCTGTACGCACTGGGCATCGGACTGTGCCTGTTCGTGCCGCCGCTGCTGTATCTGGTGTGGCGCTGGGACTGGCGCGTGCTGGCAGGATTGCGGTCGCGTGTCTCGGCCGGCGTGCGCCTCGGCGGCATCGTGCTGGGCGTTCTGGCGTTCTGGCTGTGCATGTTGCCGACCGGGCCGTTTGCGCAGGTGCATTCGCGCAATGTGTGGGAGAAGCTGTCCGACGATGCGCAGCTGACCAATTTCTTCGTCAACTTTCGCGACTCGGCGGTCAAGCTGCCGGCGATGGCCAGCGATGCCGTTGCCGAGCAGACCTGGGGCGACACCGCGCAGGGTGAGCCGGGCAGCACGCAACCGCCGTATCCGGACATCGTGCAGGTGCTGGAGGAGAGCACCTTCGACCCGTCGATCTACGATGTCTGCAACGTGCCGCAGTGCCGCGTGGGCATGTTCAAGCCGGATGCGCGCACGCGTGCGCATGGCGTGTTGCGCGTGCACACCTTCGGTGGCGGCACCTGGGTCAGCGAGTTCGCCGCGCTGACCGGCATGCCGCAGGACATCTTCGGCCCCGGCGGCATGTATGCGCCGTACGTGCTGGCGCCGAAAATCCATGATGCGCTGGCGTTGCAGTTGCGCCGGCTCGGTTATCTCACCATCGGCGTCTATCCGACCGAGGCGAGCTTCATCAACGGCAGCAACGCATACCAGGCGTATGGCTTCGACCATCTGTACGGCGCCAGCGAGCTGGGCCTGACGGAATGGGAGGAGAGCGACGCGCAGATGTTCGCCGCGGCCAAGCGTCTCTACGACAAGGTCAGGAAGCCGGGGCAGCCGGTGTTCATCATGATCCTGACGCTGAATCAGCACGGGCCGCACGACGATGATCCGATGACCAAGCTGCCGCCGACTTACCGCAATCTGCTGCGCGGGCTGTCGACCAACGCGGCGCTGAATTTCGACACCTATCTGTCGCGCCTGCACGATTCGGATGTGGCGATGCGCGGGCTGGAACACGACTTTCTCGATCGCCCGCAGCCGACCGTGCTGGTGCATTTCGGCGACCATCAGCCGTCCTTCGGTGGGCAGATCCGCAACCTGTCGCGCAACCTGTCACCCGCCTTGCAGCCGTACCGCGACTACCTCACCTACTACATGCTGAAGAGCAACTTCACCGGCGCGCCGGTACCGAACTATCCGATGCTCGATATCGCGTTCCTGCCCAGCATGGTACTGCAGGCTGCCGGGGTGCCGACGGATCCGTACTTCTCCGCGGCGACCGAGTTGCGCACGCGCTGCAACGGCCTGTACGACGATTGTGCCGTGCCGGGCCTGCTGGAGTCCTATCACGCGTGGACGATCGGGCGGCTGCATGTGTATCAGTGATAGGTGCGTCTGAGGGCTTGGAGAAACGGGTGTGCATGGATTGTTCTTCCTGACCATGCACGTCAATCAAGGGCAGTTTTTGTCGTCATCTGGCAGATGCAGCCTCGCAAGATCCCACGAACACGGCATCGTCTGGTGCTGTCATCAGGCTGAGATGAGCGCCTGAGCGGCGTGCGGGAGCGGTGCACTGGCGAACTGGAGTCACGCCGCAGTCAAGGCAGCGCTGGCAAGCGTCTTGCGTGGTGTCTGTCATGAACGACATCACTCCCGACATGCCCATGCTCATCGAAACCGCCTCAGGAAATCAGCAGACGCCGGCTGCGAACGACGAGACAACCCTGGAACAGCAGATGACCGAACTCGGTCTCTCGAGCGACACCAGGCGATTCCTGCGCCACGTCCACCTCGCAGAGAAACAGCTCAACGACGCCTTCAGCAAATGTCGTCAAGGCGGCGAACTGGAAGAGCAGGTGAGCCAGGTCTATCGCGACCTGTATGGAGCGGGTTGCGCAAAGCGTGCCGCACGCTAGAAAAGCGCGAATCCTTCAATCTCGATCGCTTCAGCTCGCATCGGACGGGCAAGGCCAGTACGGCCCGGGAACGTACAAAAATTCGCGTGATGCCATAGCTGCGATGGTTCGTGGCAAAGGCCACCGAGAAAAAATAACCGGCTCGGCCCGTGGGCCCAGCAACAGGTCCGCTTGCAGGCTGAAAGCGGATCTGTAACGTGGCGATCGTGAGCGCGGTGCTTGCATTCAATGACGCTTGGCTCCGGCCTGATCGAAGTAGATCCAGCTCTTGCCGTCGGCGCTGAGCTGTTTGAGCTGCACTGTGAAGTCGAAACGGGTAGTGGACAGCGGGCTGCCATCGACGCGCTGCATGTCGAGCTGGGTCGCCGGTTGCTTCGGTTGCAGCGTGGTCGGCATCACGTGGTAGTCGGTGAGCGGGCGCATCAGCGTGCCGGCCAGTGCTTCGTGCAGCACGCGGCCTTGCGCCTTCGGCAGCGGCAATCCCAACAACGCGGCGATGGTGGGAGCGACGTCGACGTTGCCGCTCGGCAGCGGATCGCTGAAGCCTTGCTGGAAGCCGGGGCCGGCGGCGAGCAGGGTGTTGTGCACGTCGATCGGGCTGAAGCTGCCGTGTTCGCCGCGCTCGTTCGCCTGGCTGGCGTATTCGGTGCCGCGGAAACCCTGGATCACCGCGTCGGCGTCCCACGCATAGCTGATGATGATGTCCGGTCCGCGTGAGGCGTTTTCCAGATGCACGCTTTCCGCCGGCAGGGTGCCGGGGATATTGCCGTAGCGCTTCGCCACGAAGATCGCGCCGATGTACTCGCGCGACTGCAGGAAGCGCACCGTGCGCCTGACCAGCGCCGCATCGTGTTCGGGCTGATAGAAGTATTCGGTGCCGCCATTCGGCGCGAGCACCAGCGCACCCTTCGGCAGTTGTTCGGGAACGACGTAGCTGGGCGTGGTGTACGGGCCGGGCTTGCCGCACAGGTGGCCGTCATCGTCGTAGCGGGTCGGTTGCAGTGGGCTGCCGTCGGCGCGCAGGCCGCTCAGCACCGGCACGTGCATGCAACCGAAGCCGTCGAACGCGGTGAAGCCGGCCCGGGTGAGCTGGTCGGCCAGGCGGATGCCGCCGGAGACCGAGTAGCCCCAGTCGTTGTCGACGCCGGTCACGCGGCCGTCGTTGATCTGGCGCAGCGGGAACAGGTCGCGCGGGCCGGCGATATTGCTGTGGCCGTGGTCGGACACCACGATGATGTCGGTGTCCTGTGCCATGCCGAGCTGCTGCAGTCGCGCTTCGAGCTGGCCTAGCAGTTCATCCTGCGCCTTCAGCGCGAGATGGAATTCCGGCGAGCCGACGCCATAGAGGTGCTGGGTGGTGTCCGGGTTGCGCAGCCATACCACGCTGAGGTCGGGCCGGTGCTGCGGCAGGATCACGTCCAGGTACACCTTCATCATCCAGGCGTTGGCCGGTGCCGGTGTGGTCTCAGCGGCGGCGGTCGCATCGGAGGTGACACCATCTTTCAGCGTGACCAGCTTGCCCTGCTCGGTCGGCGAGTCGTTGTCCTCGCGCAGGCTGAGCTGAGAGGATGAATAAGCGTTCACAGTATGGGCAGGCAGCGCGTAGCCGGCTTGCTGCAGCTCCTTGGCGAACGCCAGCGGCAGCGCGGTGTTCTCGTCGAGGATCACGCCGCCTTGCTTGTAATCCTGCAGGAACGCGGGACCGGACTTGCCGACCGCGGCGGTGGTCAGGCCGGCCTTCTGCGCCGCGGCGAACAGCGTGGGCAGTTCCAGCAGTTCGTGGTCGAAGTGCGTGTCGAGGTCGCGCAGCACGGCATAGTCTTCGGTATAGATCGGGTTGTGGAAATCCGCGGCCACGCCTTTGGCATTGAGGCCGCTGGCGCCCGGCGCCCAGAAACGGTTGCCGTAGAAGCCGAGTGGGCCGGGGAACGCGCCGGTGGCGAAACTGGATGCGTTCGCCATGGTGAAGGTGGGGTAGGTCGAGTGGTTGTCCTCGAAGCGGCTGCCACGCTGCGCCAGCGCCAGCAGGTTCGGCGTGTCCTCGGCGCTGATCGCATCCGGGCGCATGCCGTCCCATACGAACAGGATCACCCGATGCGGTTTCGATCCTGCGGCGCTGGAGGCCGCCTGCACGCTGGGCAGCGTGGCCAGCAAAGCGAAGGCAAGCAGGAAGGGCGACAGCGGCAGGCGGCGGAACGCGATGGTCATGGGGCAACCCGGACGGTGGTGAACCCGCCATGCTGCCCGCCGCATGTTGCAGTTTGCGGTCGGTCGCACCTGTGGTGCTGAATCACGTGCGCAGTGCCAGCCGCGTGCGCAGGCGCTCAACATACGCGGAACAGAGTCGACGCATACCTGTCACGCGACTGCAGCGATGTGGACCGAGCATGCGCGGCATCTTCGCCAGCTCTGTGGAATCCGCATGCGTCGTCTGCTGCTTGTGTTGTCCTTCGGTGTACTTGCGGTGTTGTCGTCCACCTCGGCGATTGCCACGCCTGTCCTGTTGATTTCGATCGACGGCCTGCGTCCGGCAGACGTGCTGCAGGCGCGGCAGCGCGGCTTGAAGCTGCCGAATCTCGAAGCGTTCCTGCAGCGTGGTGCGTATGCCAGCGACGTGCGTGGCGTACTGCCTACGCTGACCTATCCCAGCCATACCACGCTGATCACCGGCGTCTCGCCGAATCTGCATGGCATCGGCGGCAACCTCAGCTTCGATCCCACCAACAAGAACCAGCAGGGTTGGGAGTGGTACGCCAGCGATATCCGTGTGCCGACGTTGTGGGATGCGGCGCATGCGGCCGGCCTGAGCACGGCCAACGTGCACTGGCCGGTGAGCGTCGGCGCACAGGTGGACTGGAACCTGCCGCAGATCTGGCGCACCGGCACGGCCGATGATCGCAAGCTGCTCGCGGCACTGGCCACGCCCGGCCTGCTGCCGTCGCTGGAACAGGATCTCGGCCCGTATGCCGACGGCATCGTCGAGGATCTGCCCGGCGATCAGAACCGCACGCGTTTCGCGATCAAGCTGCTGGAAACGCGCAAGCCGTATTTCATGACGGCCTACCTCACCGCACTGGATACACAGCAGCATGCGAGCGGTCCGGATACGCCGGCATCGCGCAAGACACTGGAAGGCATCGACCAGCTGATCGGCGAACTGGTGGCTACCGCGCAGCGCGTGCATCCGGATGGCGTGGTGGCGATCGTCTCCGATCACGGTTTCGCGCCGGTGCAGCATGACGTCAATCTCTATCTGCCATTCATCAAGGCGGGTCTGGTCACGCTGAAGGACGGCGAGGTGACTGACTGGCAGGCGATGCCGTGGAACGACGGCGGCAGCGCGGCGATCGTATTGCACGATCCATCGAACACTGCGGTCAAGGCGAAAGTCGCCGCCTTGCTCAAGCAACTGCAGGACGACCCGCAGTACGGCATCGCCCACGTGCTGGATCACGACGAGGCCGTGGCCCACGGCGGCACGGCGCAGGCCAGCTGGTTCGTGCAATTCAAGCCCGGCGATGAAATGGGCATCAAGCCCGATGCGCCAGTGCTGTCGCCCGGGCATTACCGCGGCATGCATGGTTACGACGCGGCGCTGCCCGAGATGCGCTCGACCTTCCTGATCGCCGGCAAGGGTGTGCCGGCGGCCAGGGATCTCGGTTCGATCGACATGCGTGATATCGCACCAACCCTCGCGGCGTTGCTCGGCGTGCAGCTGCCGCAGGCGCAGGGCAAGGCCTTGCTGGAAGTGCCATCGGCCGCCGTTGCAAGCACGCAAAGCCGGAACCCGCCCGTCCATGCACGCATGAACGTCAGTACGAAATAGACGTCCATACGCATTCGTACATGCGGATGTAACGGCCGCATCACATTCGCAAATCATGCTACCCGGACACCCACCGGAGGGGTTCCGGTGACTCCCTAATCACATGTGACGCAGGCATTCCTGATGAGTGCCTGCGCGAAGGATTCTGCATGTCTCTGCACAAGGTTTCGATTCGCCGGACCGCACTCGCACTGGCCACGTTCGGTGTGCTGCATGGCACGGTGCTGCTTGCCGCCACGACCGACGGCGCGGCTGTACCCGTGGTTACCGCAACGGCGAATGCAACGTCGGATGCCAGCGCGAGCAACGCCAAGACCATGGAGGCCGTGTCGGTAGTGGCTACCGGTGAAACGCGTCAGATCCAGAAAGTCACCAGCGAAGACATCAAGGCGCTGCCGCCCGGAAGCAGCCCGCTGAAGGCGATCGACAAGCTGCCGGGCGTGAACTTCCAGGCGGCCGATGCGTGGGGTGCGTACGAATGGTCCACCCAGATCACGTTGCACGGTTTCGACCAGAGCCGGCTCGGCTTCACCCTCGACGGCATTCCACTCGGCAACATGAGCTACGGCGTCACGAACGGGCTGCAGATCACCCGTGCGATCACCAGTGACAACATCAGTATCGTGGAGCTGGCGCAGGGCGCCGGTGCACTGGGTACCGCAGCCAGCACCAACCTCGGCGGCACCATCCAGTTCTTCTCGGCCGATCCGGACAATGTGGCCGGTGCGCGGATCAATCAGTCGATCGGCTCCGATGGCACGCATCGCACCTTCGTGCGGGCGGACACGGGCGATTACCACGGCTTCTCGATGTATGCGTCCTACGACCATGCCGACACCAACAAGTGGAAAGGCTACGGCGACCAGAAGTCCGACCAGATCAATGTGAAGGGCGTGTACCAGTGGGGCGACGGCAACCGCATCAGCCTGTTCGTCGACAGCTCCCGGCGCAAGGAATACGACTACATGGATCTGTCCCTAGTCAGCCAGAAGGCGCTGGGCTGGAACTGGGATTACCTGCAGCCGAACTGGGCCGAGGCGGTGCAGATCGCCAATGCCTACAACGGCCATGGTGCGTATCCGGCCGAGCTGTCCAAGTTGCCGGCGGGTTACGACCTGGTCGACGCGACCTATTACGCCGGCGGCGGTATCCGCCGCGACAACCTGACCGGTCTGAGCGGTTCGTTCAATCTGGGTGGCGGCGCCACGCTGAATCTTGGCGGCTACTATCACGGCGATCGCGGCGAAGGGCAGTGGGCGACGCCGTATGTGGCATCGTCGGCCACCGTGCCGATCGCGATGCGCACGACCGACTACGGCCTCGACCGTACCGGCGCCACCGGCTCGCTGCAGTTCACGCTCGGCGGCAACGACATCGAACTGGGCGTATGGGGCGAAAACGCCAACGACAACCAGGAACGCAACTATTTCAAGCTGACCGGCCAGTACAACTACCTCAGCAATTTCTACGCGAGCGAGGCGCCGTTCGCGCGCGGCTTCTTCCAGAACTACGACACCACCACGCGCATGGCCTACGCGGAAGACACCATCCATCTGCTGGATGATCGTCTCACCGTGAATTTCGGCGCCAAGTCGTTGAACACGACCACCACGGCCGAGTCGCTGGTTCCCAGTGCACTCGCTGCCGGTCGGGTGAAGGCCAGTGATGGATTCCTGCCACAGGCCGGCGTCGACTACAAACTCGACAGCAACCAGGACATCTACGCGTCCTACAGCAAGAATCTGGCGGCCTACGGCATCCTTCCATTCAGCCAGTCGCAGGCTTCGTTCAATGCGGGCAAGAGCACGTTGAAGCCGGAGGAGTCGCAGACCTTCGAGCTCGGTTACCGCGTGCATGGCGACACCTTCGAAGCTTCCGCGGACGCCTACTTCACCCGTTTCAGCAACCGCCTGTTGTCGGTTTCGCCGTGCCCCGCCGTAGTCACCTGCTCGGCGATCCTCAACAACGTCGGTTCGGTGAAGAGCACCGGTCTTGATCTGGCCTTGATCTGGAAACCGATCGAGCATGTGCGCTGGCTCAATTCGCTGTCGTACGACAACTCGAAGTACCAGGACGACTACCTCAACAATGGCGTGGTGGCCACCGCCGGCAAGTATGTGGTGGGCATTCCGACCTGGATGCTCACCAGTGAGGTGAGCTATACCGCCGGCGCGTGGAGCGCCAATCTCGACGGCAAGTACACCGGGCGCCGTTACATCACCTATATCAACGACTCGGCGGTGTCGTCGTACTGGTTGCTCAATGCCGGCGTGAACTACGACCTCGGTGCACTCTCGGTGCTGAAGGACGTCAGCCTGGGTCTCAACATCACCAACCTGACCAACAAGCACTACTTCGCCACTACCGGCACGAATGGCTATGTGGCCTCAGATCCGACCGGCCAGAACCAGACCCTGATGGCGGGTGCGCCGCGGCAGTGGTTCTTCAATATCAACGCGAAGCTCTGAGCGAACCATTAGTACAGATACGGCGTGGCCCGGAACGGTCGCGCCGTATCTGTTTCCGGGGCTGGTCGACGTGGCAGCTGTGAATTGCGGCCATGTCGTGACTATGATCGGCGGGTTCGTTTCCCCGCAGAGATCATGCATGCCCAGCCTTCATCCATCGGTCAGCTCGACGTTGCACCGCCCGTATTTCGTCATGGGCGTGACCGTGGCGGCCGCGGCGGCAATCGTCGGTGCGATCCTGGCCGGTCCTGCCGTTGCCGATGGTTGGCGATTGTTGCACTGGGTGTGCAAGCCATTGGCCACGGCGCTGATCTTCCTGCTCGCATGGCACGCACAACCCGCGCTGTCGGTGCGTTACCGGCGCTGGATCCTGATCGGCATCGCCTGCTCGCTGCTGGGTGACGTGTTGCTGATGCTGCCGCAGGATTTGTTCGTGCCGGGACTGGTGGCCTTCCTGTTCGGCCACGCATGTTTCATTGCCGCCTTCCTTGGCGACAGTCGTTTTGGCGTGCGACCGTGGCTGTTGCTTGCCAGCCTCGCTTATGGCGCGGTCAACCTGTACTTGCTGTGGGGTTCGATCGGTGCCGCGTTGCGGGTGCCGGTGATCGTCTATGTGGCGGTGCTGGCCAGCATGGGCGGGCAGGCACTGGGGCGGGCGTGGGCGTTTGCGCGTCGTGATGATGCAGCGGCCAGCAGCGCGTGGCGGGCTGCCGTCGGTGCCATGCTGTTCATGCTCAGCGATACCTTGCTGGCATGGAACCGCTTCCATGCTGCGATCCCGTTATCGAGCCTGTGGGTGCTGTCGACGTATTATCTGGCCTTGTGGTGGATCGCGCGCTCGGTGCAGCGCGACGACGCCTTGATCGAGGCAGGTGCAGCGCAGTGAATACGCCGGAACTCATCATCACCTGGGCCACCCCGGTGTTCTTCCTGCTGATCGGAATCGAGCTGCTGGTGGCGAAGCTGCGTGGTCGGCGCGCCTACGCCAGCAATGACGCGATGAACAGCATCGGGCTGGGGGTGATCTCGCAGGTCGTCGGCGTGTTCAGCAAGCTGCTGACGTTCGGCATCTATGCATGGTGCGCGCAGCATATGGCGCTGTTCACGCTGCCGGCGGACAGCCTGTGGGTATGGGCCGGCGCCTTGCTGCTGTACGACTTCTGCTACTACTGGCTGCATCGCTGCGGGCACGAGGTGAACCTCCTGTGGGCCGCACATGTGGTGCATCACCAGAGCGAGCACTACAACCTGTCCACCGCGTTGCGCCAGACCGGCAGCGGCGTCTTGCTGAGCTGGCTGTTCTACCTGCCGCTGGCCGTGCTCGGGGTGCCGCTCAAGGTTTTCGTGATCGTGGCGCTGATCGACCTGCTGTACCAGTTCTGGGTGCACACCGAGCAGATCGGCCGGCTCGGCTGGTTCGACCGGGTGTTCTGCTCGCCGTCCAACCATCGCGCCCATCACGCGGTGAACGACCGCTACCTCGACCGCAACTACGGCGGCATCCTGATCGTGTGGGACCGGCTGTTCGGCAGTTTCGTCGAGGAAGACGACAACGAACCGCCGGTGTACGGCACGCGCTCGCCGCTGCGCAGCTGGAACCCGCTGTGGGCGAATGCCGAGGTGTACTGGCATACGGCAGTGGATGCGTGGCATGCGCAACGCTGGCGCGACAAGCTGCTGCTGTGGCTGAAGCCACCGGGCTGGCGACCGGCCGACGTGGCGGCGCGTTATCCGAAACCGGACTTCGTGATGCCCAGTGAGCGTTTCGATCCGCCGGTGCCGAAGGCGCTGATGATCTATGTCCTGCTGCAGTTCGCCCTGCTGCTGGGGATGACCACGCAGTTCCTCGGCATGGCCGGCAGCGCCAGCCTGGCGGCATTGCTGGCTTACGCGCTCTATCTGGTGGCCAGCCTGAGCGTGCTCGGTGCGCTGATGGAACGGCGGCGCTGGGCGCTGTGGGTGGAAGGCCTGCGCGTGCTGCTGACCGCGCTGCTGCCGCTGTTGCTCGGCCGCTGGTTCGGCATTGAGCATCTGGACGGCCATATCGCACTCGCCATCGCGGCGGTGTTCGGGTTCAGCGCGCTGGCGTTGCCGTGGCTGGGTCGACCGTCTTCTATGGAAGGTATGGCTTCAGCTGCGAATTGAAGGGCATCGCGGCTGAAGCCGCTCCCACAGTTCTGGCTGCCCGTGTTGCACTGCGCTGTGTGTGTCGTGGCGCATTCGCTATGATCGCCGCTTGCTTCCAGGGGTCAGGCGATGAGTTTCTTCAGCAAGCTGGTGCGGCACAAGTCGGTCGAGCAGTTGCAGGCAGAGGTGGGCTCGCGGGGCGACTTTCGCCGCGTGCTGGGTTTGTGGCAGCTCACCGCGATCGGCATCGGCGGCATCATCGGCGTCGGCATCTTCGTGCTGGCCGGCCAGCAAGCGGCCACCAATGCCGGTCCGGCGGTCGCACTCAGCTTCATCATTGCGGGTCTCGGCAGTGCCTGCGCAGCGCTGTGCTACGCCGAGTTCGCCGGGTTGATCCCGGTCACCGGCAGCGCCTATACCTACGGTTACGCGGTGCTCGGCGAGTTTGTCGCCTGGATCATCGGCTGGGATCTGCTGCTGGAGTACGCGCTGGTGGTCGCGGTGGTGGCGATCGGCTGGTCCGGCTATGTGCAGGTACTGCTGAACTCCGCCGACGTGCATCTGCCGGAGTGGGCGCAGCAGAGCATGAGCGCGCAGACCATGCAGTACTACCTGCAACAGGTCTTCGGCACGCACGGTGCCACGGCGATCGCCGCGCCCAGCGACGGCCACCGTTTCAACGTGATTGCCGCCGGCGTCTCCGTTGCGGTGGCGGTATTGCTGACCGTGCGCACCGAATGGGGCGCGCGCTTCAACACCGCGGTGGTGACGATCAAGGTGATTGGCGTGCTGCTGGTGGTGCTGGTCGGTGTGTTCTACATCAATACCGCGAACTGGCATCCGTTCATTCCCGCGCGCATCGTCGATGCCGCCACCGGGCTCGGCCACTTCGGCTGGCAGGGCGTGCTGACCGGCGCCAGCGTGGTGTTCTTCGCGGTGTTCGGCTACGACACGCTGACCACGGCGGCGGAAGAGGCGAAGCACCCGCAGCGCGATCTGCCGCGCGCGGTGTTGCTGTCGCTGGCGATCGCGATGGTGCTGTACATCGCGGTGTCGCTGGTGCTCACCGGCATCACGCCGTACAGCCACCTCGGTGGCGATGCCTCGGTATCCGATGCGTTCGAATCGATCGGGCTGCACTGGCTCAGCATCATCATCGCGGCGGCCGCGGTGATCGGCGTCACCAGCGTGCTGTTCGCCTTCATGCTGGGTGCAGCGCGGATCTGGTTTGCGCTGGCGCGCGATGGCCTGTTGCCGGGCTGGTTTGCGAAAGTCAGCCCGCGCTTCGGCACACCGGCGCGGCCGACTATCATCCTTGGTCTGTTCACCGCACTGATCGCCGGCCTGCTGCCGATCGGCGAAGTGGCCGAGCTGGTCAACATCGGCACGCTCAGCGCCTTCATCATCATCTGTGGCTCGATCATGTTGCTGCGCGTGCGCCGGCCGGAACTTCAACGCAACTTCCGCACGCCGGCGGTGTGGTTCACCGCGCCGTTGGGCATCCTGTTCTCCGCCGTGCTGATCTACGGCCTGCCGTGGATCACCTACGAGCGCTTCATCATCTGGATGGCGATCGGCTGCGTGATCTATTTCGTCTACGGCATCCGGCACAGCAAGCTGGCACAGTCGAGCGGCGGATGAAATTCGCCGGGATCAGTTGCCGACGGCGCTGACGATCCGGTCACGTCCGCCGCGCTTGGCCTGTCGCATGGCCTGATCGGCGCGCGCCAGCAAGGCGTCGACCGTCTCACCGTGACGGTATTCGGCGGCGCCGATGCTGACGGTCAACCGGCCATCCGGGCGCTTGATCGCGCGGATGGCCAGCCGCAGCTGTTCGGCCCGCTCGCGGGCCTGCGGCAGGGCGAGGCCAGGCAGCAGCATCGCGAATTCCTCGCCACCAATCCGGCCGATCAGGTCGGTCTGGCGCAACTGGGTGCGCAGGGCTGCGGCCAATGCGATGAGTGCATTGTCGCCAGCCGCGTGGCCGTAGTCGTCATTGAGCTGCTTGAAGTGATCGGCGTCCAGAAACAGCATGCATACCGGCTTCTGCTGACTGTGAATATCCAGCGCGAGCTGGGCCAGTTCGAGAAAGCGGTTGCGCAGCAGCAGGCCGGTCAGGCCGTCGGTATTGGCCTGCTCGCGCAGCCGGCGCTCCAGCCGGAACTGCTCGAACAAGGTGCGCGCCATGAACGCGCGCAACACGGCCGACAGCGAAATGGCGATCGCCATGTACACGAAGTACTGGAAAATCTGTATGCCATGAGTGTTGCCGAGCAGCAGCATCGGCAGCGGCCCCACGACACACAGTGTCATCGCCACGATGAAATCCCGGCGAGTGAACCAGATCACCGCCGAAGCAACCGGCAGCAGCAGGCCCGGGAGCACCAGCGGTTGACCCTGCAGGCGACCGATGCTGCTGAGATTGATGCCGATTTCCAGCAGCAGCACGCAGGTGAGCGTCAGCAGGCTGAGCGAACGTGGTCGCTGCACACGTCGGGCGACCGTGGCCGCCAGCAACAACAACGGCACCGGCAGCAGTTGCAGCAGCAAGGGCACGGACGACGGGCGGATGAAATGACTGGCGAGGACGGCAATCCCGAAAGCTGCCGTGGCCATCAGCATCAGCGCACGGATCATCGGCGCCATCTGTCGCGCCAGATAGTGGGCGTAGTCCTGCGGCTGATCCGCATGGCTGGCGCGCAGCCAGCTCTCGAACGAGTCGGGCGCGTGGGTTTCGGCAGGTGGCAGATGTTCGGTCATCGGCATGAAGCCAGCAAGATGGGTGCCATGACGCGCTTCCCAGGCAGATCGGAACGGCAGGGAAGTGCGCTCGTGACCTTCGGCATGGGTTAAGCGCGGTGGTCCCGTTCTAGCATCGACCCCCTGGATGCATGTCGCGACAATCTTCAGCGGCATGGATTCCCGGAGTCCGTCTGGCTTTACCCGATCCGTGCCGTGGGTTTTTCGGCTCGTCCGGCCATGTCCGCAGGCTCCCACCACCCACCCGGAGAACACATTGAAAGTCACCCGCCTTGCTTCCGCCCTTGCCGCCGCCGCCTTCGGGCTGGCCAGTTTCAGCGCACTTGCCGATGTCCCGGCGCCGCAGGATGTGCCGTATCAGGGCACATTGAAGATCAATGTGGACGCGACCGATCTGGCCCACCGCATCTTCCGCGTGCGCGAGACGATCCCGGCGCAGGCCGGTCCGCTGACCCTGCTGTATCCGCAGTGGCTGCCGGGCAACCATTCGCCGTCCGGTGCGATCGACAAGATGGCCGGGCTGGTGGTGAAGGCGAACGGCCAGGTGCTGCCGTGGACGCGCGATCCGCTCAACGTCTACGCGTTCCACGTCGACGTCCCGCAGGGTGCCAGCGGCGTGGAGGTCGAGTTCCAGTTCCTCTCCTCGCAGGACCAGCGCCAGGGCCGCGTGGTGATGACGCCGGAGATGCTCAACCTGCAGTGGAATTCGGTGACGATGTATCCGGCCGGCTATTTCGCGCGCCAGATCAACACCGAAGCCAGCGTCAAGCTGCCCACCGGCTGGCAGGCTGGCACCGCGCTGGAAGTGGCCTCGAAGGACGGCGACACGTTGAACTTCAAGCCGATCAATTACGACGACCTGGTCGATTCGCCGATCTACGCCGGCAAGTACTTCAAGCGCATCGATCTGGATCCGGGCGCGAAGGCGCCGGTGCACATGAGCATCGTGGCCGATGACGCGAAGTACCTGGAGATCAAGCCGGAGCAGATCAAGCCGTTCCAGAACCTGGTCCAGCAGATGTACAAGATGTACGGCGCGCATCACTACGACCATTACGATTTCCTCGTCTCGCTCAGCGACAAGATGAGCGGCAACGGCCTCGAGCATCACCGTTCCAGCGAGGACGGCACCTCGGCTGACTTCTTCACCGAATGGAAGAAGAACGCGCTGGGCCGCGATCTGTTCTCGCACGAGTTCAACCATTCCTGGGATGGCAAGTATCGCCGTGGTGCGGATCTGGCCACGCCGAACTTCAACGTGCCGATGAGCGACACCCTGCTGTGGGTCTACGAAGGCCAGACCCAGTTCTGGGGTCAGGTGATGGCCGCGCGTTCGGGTCTGTGGGACGCCGATCAGGCGCATGACATGTGGGCCTTCACCGCCGCCACCTACGACAAGGGCCGCCCCGGCCTGGCCAGCTTCCGCAACGTGCAGGACACCACCAACGACCCGATCATCGCCCAGCGTCGCCCGTTGCCGTACCGCAACTACCAGGCCAGCGAGGACTATTACTCGGCCGGTCAGATGATCTGGCTCGACGTCGACGGCCAGCTGCGCGAGCTGAGCGGTGGCAAGAAGACCATCGACGACTTCGGCAAGGCGTTCTTCGGCATGGACAGCGGCAAGTGGGACGTCAATCCCTACACCTTCGAGGACGTGGTCAAGACGCTCAACGATATCGCGCCGTACGACTGGGCGAAGTACCTGCGCACGCGCCTCGATGGTCATGGCCCGTTGATCGGCGGCATCGAGTCGCACGGCTGGAAATTGGTCTACACCGACAAGCCGTCCGATGCGGTGAAGGCGATCGAGGCGCGCCGGCATAGTGCCGATCTCACCTATTCGCTGGGCGTTTCCATCGGCAAGGGCGGCAGCATCAGCGACGTGTTGTGGGACGGCCCGGCGTTCAAGGCCGGCCTGGCGCCGAGCATGACGGTGATCGCCGTCAATGGTCGCGACTATGACCCCGATGCGCTCAAGGAGGCGGTCACCGCCTCGGCGAAGGACAAGAGCCAGCCGATCGAGCTGCTGGTGAAGAACTTCGACCAGTACCAGACCATCCGCATCGACTATCACGACGGTCTGAAATACCCGCACCTGGTGCGCGACACCAGCAAGCCTGACACGCTGACCGCGCTGCTCAAGGCGCTCTGAGGCAAGCCCGCATCGGCCCTCCCGAACCCCGTTCGGGAGGGCCGATGCGTTTACGCTGCTCAGCCACGCCCTGCGGCAACTCGGCTATACTGCGCCCCGCGGTGCCGGCCTTGCGGCCACAGCATCGCGCGCTGCCATACATGCGCCCGTAGCTCAGCTGGATAGAGTACTGCCCTCCGAAGGCAGGGGTCGTGGGTTCGAATCCCGCCGGGCGCACCATTTCCTGTGACACTCCCGCGTAATCATCGAGACGCCGTCCGGCGTTGCTGTGCGTATGGCCCGAGCGCCTATGCTTGCGCATCGCCAGGCATCCGGGAATCGTCATGCCCGTTATCACTGAAAAACCGATCGCCGCGAAGGTGCTGGTGATCGGTCATCGCGGGGCCAGCGCGTTGCGGCCGGAGCACACGCTCGCTTCGTACACCCGGGCGATCGCCGACGGCGCCGACTTCATCGAGCCGGATCTGGTGATGACGAAGGATGGCGTGATGGTGGCACGCCACGAAAACGAGATCGGCAGCACCACCGATGTCGCCGCGCACCCGGAATTTGCCGCGCGCAGGACCCGCAAGAGCATCGACGGCGAGGAAGTCAGCGGCTGGTTCAGCGAGGACTTCACCCTGGCCGAACTGAAGACGCTGCGCGCACGCGAGCGGCTGCCGCAACTGCGCAGCACGCAGTACGACGGACAGTTCCCGATAGCCACGCTGGACGAGATCATCGACTTCGTCGCGGCCGAATCCGCCGTGCATGGACGCGTCATCGGCATCATTCCGGAGATCAAGCACGGCACCTATTTCCGCAAGCTCGGCCTGCCGATGGAAGACGCGTTGCTCGCCACGCTGGCCGCGAATGAGTACACGCTCAGTGCGCCGCTGGAGATCCAGTCGTTCGAGATCGGCAACCTGAAATATCTGCGCGGCAAGCTCGCTGCCGGCGATCGTTCCAACATCCGCCTGCTGCAGTTGCTCGGCGACGATGAGCAGCCGCCGCACGATGTGGCCGCGGTGGGCGGCAAACTCAGCTATGCGCAGATGATGACGCCGGCTGGTCTGCGCGAGGTCGCCGTGTATGCGGATGCGATCGGTCCAAACGTTCGCGCGATCATTCCGCTCCGGCCCGACGGCACGTTTGCTGAGCCTACGGCACTCGTGCGCGATGCGCATGCGGCGGGGCTGGAGCTGCATCCGTACACGTTCCGACCGGAAAATCATTTCCTGCCGAAGCATTTGTGGCAGGGCAGCGATCCGCACACGTTCAACGAGGCCGGTTCGATCGCCGAGATCCGCGCCTATCTCGATGCCGGCATCGACGGGTTCTTCACCGACGCTCCGGCACTAGGCCGCAAGGCGCTGGACGAGTGCTGAATCGGGACAAACAAAAGGCGCCCCGCAGGCGCCTTTTGTTTGCAGTGAACCGGGTTGATCAACCCTTCTTTATTTCGAAATCCTGCTTGGCCACTGATTTTCCATCGAGCGAAATCTCGACGCGATACTTGCCTTCGGGCCACAGATCCGGGTTCTGTACCTTGAACGTGGTGACGGCGGGACCGTCGGTGGCGATCGACTGGCTGATGTTGCTGACCAGCTGGCCCTGGCCTTCCAGGTAGCTCCATTTTGCGTTGAGCGTGGCACCGCCGCTGCGGCCTTCGGTGGCAACACTGGCGTAAATCATCTTGTTGTCGGGGGCGAAACTGCTGCTGGCGCGAGTCACCTGATGCTGTGCATTCACGTCGTTGCCGAGAGTCAGTTTGGCCACCGTCAGCGGCGCTTCCGCAGGCGCTGCAGCCACCGGCGCGGCTACGCTGGCGGCGGGCGCCGCGCTGGCCGCGGTGCTGCTGACAGGTGCCGCCGCTGCCGTGCCGCTGGCGGCGGGTGCAGGCGTGGGCGTGGGAGCCGCGGTGCTGGTCGCCGCCGGTGTGCTGGCCGGCGTGGCCGGTTCGTTCTTGCCGCAGGCGCTGAGCAGGAGCAGGCCGGCGAGACTGGCGCTGTATAGGGCGGTGATGCGGATGGAACGTGTCATGTGAGCTCCAGGGTCGATGACGTGGCGAATACCACTCCGTGGCCGTTGCCGCAGCGCCATCCGGGCGCCTTGGTCAGGACGCAAAGGCTAGCGCCGTCGATCTGAAGCGTGGATTACCGAGGAGCACGGCATCGACTGAACTTTCACGCGGCCATGACATTGGAGGCAGAATCGCCTGCCGGGCGACTGCCAGCAAGCAGACGCCTACTGGCGAACCGTGCGCGGATTGCCCGGCGTGGCCGGTGTGCTGCTGCGGAACGGGTTGATGTCCAGTCCGCCGCGACGGGTATAGCGCGCGTACACGCTCAACTGCTGCGGCGCGCAGTGTTGCATCAGATCGACGAAGATGCGCTCCACGCACTGCTCGTGGAATTCGTTGTGATCGCGGAACGACACCAGATAGCGCAGCAGCCCGGCATGGTCGATCGGTGCGCCACGATAAACGATCTGCACGCTGCCCCAGTCCGGCTGGCCGGTGACCGGGCAGTTCGAGCGCAGCAGGTGCGAGACCACGGTTTCCGCCACCGGTGTGGCGCCGACATCCGCTTGCAGGAAATCGGCTTGCGGTGGGCCGTAGTGATCGATGGCGATGTCCTGCGCGTCGAGCAGATGGCCGTCCAGATCGGTGACCGGCAGAGCCGCAGCATTCGCTTCGCTGAGCTGCACGCTGACGACCGCACCGGCCGCCGCGGACAGGTCATGCATCAATGTGCCGGTCAGCGTGGCCGCGTCGGCGATGCGCTCCTGCGCGAAGCCATTCAAGTACAGCTTGAACGACTTCGATTCGATGATATTCGGTGAAGCCGCCGGCACGCGGAACTCGGCCAGCGCCACCACCGGCTTGCCGCGCAGATCGAGCCACGACAGCTCGTAGGCGTTCCAGATGTCGACGCCGTGGAATGGCAGCGGTTCGGCCACGCCGATTTCCGCGCGCTTGTCGGCGCGCGGAATGGCAAACAGCAGGGTTGGGTCGTAGCGGTCGGCGTAGATGGTGTTCTTGCCGAGCGGGGAGTGTTCGGGAGTGCTCATGCCGGGCATTTTAGCCCGTCCTGCGCCTCGCCTCGCGTGCCCTCCGGGTGCGGCTCATTCGCGAGGTGCACCGTGCCGTGGCGTACTGGTGCCCAGCGTGTCAGTGGTCAACGGAGCGCCGGTGCTGACCAGTGCCGCGCGCTGCTCGGCCAGCGGCAGGCGCAGCATGCAGTCCTCGAAGCGGGCGAGATTCTGGAATACCGGCAGTGCCTGCACTTGCGCGACGAGTGCGGCGCTGCACGGCCAGCGTGCGGCGTCGATCGCGTAGCGCACGAACGCGGCGGTGCGGAAAAAGCTGGCGATGCTGATGTCGGCGATCGACAGCGCACCAAACACGAAGCCGTCGTCCGGCAGCTGGCTTTCCAGATAGTCGAGCGCGGCGGGAATCGCCACTTCGCGCGCATGCTGCACCACGGCCTCGTCGGTGGCTTCGCCGAAGATGTGCCGTTTGATCGCCAGTTGGTAGAACAGCCGCCAGATCAGGCCGTCGGCCAGGCGCGTGTCGGCGTACTCCTCCAGCCAGCGCGCCTGTGCCCGGTCGGCGATGTCGCGCGGATAGACCGCCGGCGTCGGATGCCGATCTTCCAGGTACTGGCAGATCACCGAGGAGTCATTCAGCACGAAGCCGTCGTCGATCAGTACTGGGACCCGCCGCAGCGGACTGATCCTGGAGAATTCATCATCGCCGACGAACGGTGCGATCGGGTCGATCTCGTAGTCGAGCCCTTTCAGCTCCAGACAGACCAGCACCTTGCGTACGTACGGCGATATGTAATTGCCGATGACTCTGAGGCGCTGCGGCATGACGGCGACTCCGGCAGACGGAGGCCGCAGCGTGCGATGGCTGCCATATGCGCGTCAAGCAATGGCCGGCGCGGTTGCTGAGTCGGTCGCATCAGGCCGGTTTTGGCCGCCGAGCAGTGCGCCGTGGTGATGGGTACCGGGCAAAGAGGGCAGAGTGGCGTCACTGCGCCATCCGCTGGCGAAATCCGGCGCCCGTGCACCGTTTTTCCGCCCACCGGCCGGCGGCAGGGTGACATGGACCTTTGGCACAGGGAGCGCGACGCGATATCGCGTTAGCATCGGGCGGTTATGCGTCGACGCGGCCGCCAGCGGTTGCGCCATCCAGGGGTTTCGTGGAGGTCAAAGTATGTATGTGGTGATCGGCAAGTCGCGTCTGTTCGGCGCAGTGATCTTGGGTCTGCTGTCGACGGCTGTGGCCGCGCAGGGGCGCACCCTGGGGACGGAGGACTACGCACGCGCGGAGCGCTTCGCCATCTACAACACCATGCCGCTGGTCGACCACGCGGTGCAGAAGGTGAACTGGCTGGACGACGGCCATTTCTGGTATCGCGATCACGACAGCAACGGCGACCATTTCGTGCAGATGGACGCGGCCAGCGGCAAGGTCACGCCGCTGTTCGATCAGGCCAAGCTCGCAGACGCACTGGGCAAGGTGACCGGCAAGCCGGTCGACGCGAAGAAACTGCCGATTACCGGCTACAGCGTGATGCCAGATGGCCGTGTCGATATCGCGGTCAGGGATGCGCATTACCTGTGCGACCTGCAAGCCGCCGGAACCTGCACCGCCGGCAGCGGCGCGAAGACCGATGGCAAGGCGGCTCAGGGCAACGAGCCCGGCGTGCTGTCGCCGGACAAGAAGACCGAAGCCTTCATCCGCAACTGGAACCTGTGGCTGCGCGACGTCGCCAGCGGCAAGGAAACGCAGCTCACCACCGATGGCGTGGAGAACTTCGGCTACGCCACCGACAACGCCGGCTGGAAGCACACTGACAACGCGATCCTGGTGTGGTCGCCGGATTCGACCCAGATCGCCACGTTCCAGCAGGACCAGCGCAAGACCGGCGACATGTACATGATCAGCACCAACGTCGGTCACCCGAAGCTGGAGGCGTGGAAGTATCCGCTGGTCGGCGACAAGGACGTGACCATGATCGAGCGCGTCATCATCGACGTGCCGAGCCACAAGGTAGTGCGTCTGAACATGCCGGCGGACCAGCATCGCTCGACTCTGTGCGATGACGTCAGCTGCGGCCCCGACGGTGGCTGGGACGACGTGAAGTGGGCGCCGGACGGCAAGACGCTGGCCTTCGTGTCCACCTCGCGTGACCACAAGCACGAATGGTTCCGCATCGCCGATGCGAAGAGCGGCGCGGTGCGCACGGTGTTCGAGGAAAGCGTCAAGACCTATTACGAATCCGGCAACGAGCAGGTCAACTGGTTCTACCTGCCCGAAAGCCACGAGGCGGTCTGGTTCTCCGAGCGCACCAACTGGGGCCAGCTGTACCTGTACGACCTCGACACCGGCAAGCTCAAGCGCGCGATTACCACCGGCGACGGCAACGTCACCCAGGTGCTGAAGCTCGATCCGAAGACGCGCACGCTGTGGTTCCGCGGCGTCGGTCGCGAGCAGGGCGTGAACCCGTACTACCAGCAGTTCTACAAGGTCAGTCTCGACGGCGGCAAGCCGACCCTGCTGACGCCGGAGCCGGCCGACCACACGGTGGCGTTGTCGCCGGATGGACGTCTGTTCGTCGATGCGTATTCCACCCCGACGGAGCCGCCGGTGACCGTGCTGCGCAACACCGATGATGGCCGCGCCATGTCGACCGTGGCCACGGCCGACATCTCGCGCCTGAAAGCCGCCGGCTGGGTGCCGCCGGTTCCGTTCACGGTGAAGGGGCGCGATGGCAAGACCGACCTGTACGGGCTGATGTTCAAGCCGACGAACTTCGATGCGTCGAAGAAGTATCCGATCGTCGACTACGTCTATCCCGGTCCGCAGACCGGCTCGGTCGGCAGCCGCAGCTTCATGCCGTCGCGTGGCGATCATCAGGAGCTGGCGGAACTCGGCTTCATCGTCGTGGCGATCGACGGCATGGGTACGCCGTGGCGCTCGAAGGCGTTCCATGATGCCTACTTCGAGCACGTCGAGGACAACACCCTGCCGGACCAGGTCACCGCGATCCGCCAGCTCGGTGCGAAGTATTCGTGGGTCGATCTGGATCGCGTCGGCATCTGGGGTCATTCCGGCGGCGGCAATGCCACCGCGGGCGCGATGTTCCACTACCCGGATTTCTTCAAGGTCGGCTGGGCCGAAAGCGGCAATCACGAGAACCGCAATTACGAGGACGACTGGGCCGAGAAGTGGCAGGGCCTGCTGGTGACCAACAAGGACGGCAGCACCAACTACGACGCCCAGGCCAATCAGAGCTACGCGAAGAACCTCAAGGGCCACCTGATGCTGACCCACGGCACCATGGACGACAACGTGCCCACATCGAGCACGCTGCTGGTGGTCGATGCGTTGATCAAGGCGAACAAGGATTTCGACCTGCTGCTGATTCCCAACGCCCACCACGGCTACGGCAAGGCCACGCCGTACGTGACCCGTCGGCGCTGGGATTACTTCGTGCACAACCTCGCCGGCGACACGCCGCCGCGCGAGTACGAGATGAAGGTGCCGAAGGACTGAGCTTCATCCGCTCTTTCACGGAAGAGCGGAGTGCTGCAAATCCAAAGCACCATGCAGGAATCGGGTTCGTCCGGTACTGCGATCATGCTGAGTACGCGATAAAGGAATGGCCCGGTCAGGCGTTACTCGTTGACCGGGCCATTTCATTTGTCAGCGGGGACTGATGATTTGCGCGGCGCCCTTGGCCAGCGCTTCGTCGAGCAGTTTGCCGACCTGCTGATTGGCCTGCGCGGTGGCCTCTTCCTGGCGTTTGCCGAGGGCTTCCTGTTTGGCACCAAGCGCTTCCTGCTGCTTGCCCAGTGCTTCCTGCTGCCGCCCAAGATCATCCTGTTGGCGGCCGAGTTCGTCTTCACGTGACCGCAGCGTTACCTGCCTGGCATCGAGCTCAGCCTGACGTTTGTCGTTGTTGGCTTGTCCGCTCAGCGCGGCCTGTTCACTGGCCAGCTTTGCCTGCTGGTTGGCGAGCTGTCCCTGCTGCGATCCCAGCGCGCCCTGGCGTGCACCAAGCCCGCCCTGCAAGCCGCCGAGCCGACCCTGTTCGCCACCCAGGCTGCCCTGTTGCTTGCTCAGCGCGGTCACCGGGGCATAGAGCGCCTTGGCGCGCTGGATGTAGCTTGTATCCCGGATCAGATAGGCCTTGTCGCCACGGCGGAACCACAGCATCGGCGTGTTGGTCTTGCGCAGTTGCTCCACGGTCTTGAGGTCGTTCTCCGAGCCGCTGATGGTGACTGCATCGCTGTCGATCAGGGCGAAGCCGTTGCGGGCATTCGCATAGGTGTCGATATCGACATGCCGTGCCGAAAAGCTGCTTCCGGGATTCGGCGGCGGTGGCGGTGGGGGTGGAGGAAGCGGCGGCAGTGGTGGCGGAGCTGGCGGAAGCGGTGGCGGTGGTGAAGGCGGCAAGGGCGGCAAGGGTGGCAACGGCGCCAGCGGTGCAAGGGCGCTGGGCGTCGCCTGTGTCGATGACGCTGTTTGCGGCGAGCTCGCCGATGGAGCGCTCGCCGTGACGCGATAAGGCAACACGCCGGCCAGCACGATCAGGATGATCAACGGCCATCCGCGCATGCGCTGCCGGGACAGGTTATCGGACTGCTGCAACATGGTCAGTCGCCTCTTCAGGTTATGGAACGATGGCGAAGCTCCGGCCAGGCCGGAGTGCATCGGGTGGGCAACACCCAGACGCAGCAGCAGATGGCCGTAGGCCTGCGGCATCGTGCCGGTCTGCTGCAGCACCTGCGCATCGCAGGCGGCTTCGCGGCTCAGCGCGTACTCACGCACCGCCCACGTCACCAGGGGATGAAAGAAGAACAGCCGCTGCGCGACGGCCGGGATCCAGCCCAGCCATAGATCGCCACGGCGCAGATGCGCCAGCTCGTGAGCCAGCGCCATCGACGACTCGGTCAGGGTCAATCGCTGATCCGCCGGCAGCAGCACGGTCGTGCGCCACAGGCCGGTGACTTGCGGCGAACTGATCGCGGCGGAAACACGCAGCTCCGGCTGACGGCGCAGTCCCAGTTTGTGCGCCTGATCCGCGCATACGGCGCGCAACGAATCATCGGTCAACGGCTGCGAGTCGCGCAGCACGTGGCGCGACTCGCGCCACTGTTTGCCTGTGATGAGCAACTGCACGAGCACCGCGGCCAGCCACAGCGAAATCAGGATCAGCCGCCAGTGCGAATACCACGCAGCCGGTGTCGGTTGGACCGAAGCGGGCAGCACGTGGATCGTGGATACGGCATTTGCAATGAGAGCACTCGGCAATGCAGCGTGGTCTTGCGCAACAGTCGCGATCTGCGGTGCCGGCGCCAGCACGCGCAGTTGCAGTGGCGAGCTCCAGCACAGCCCGAGGATCAGCTGCAGGCCCACCAGCCACCACAGCGTGCAGCGCAACGCGGACGGTAGTTGCGGCAGCAAGCGGCCGATCAACCAGACGGCACCGATCAGCAGCACGGCCTGGGCCGAAGTCCAGGCCAGCCGGATCAGCAGGGTATCGAGCAGGACAGTCAGCGAGGCCATCTCACGACTCCTTGCGCTTGGACTGCAGTTGAGTCACCAGCGCTTCGAGTTCGGCCAGTTCCGTGTCGGAGACCTCGGCGCGCTCGGACATCCACGCCACGAACGGCGAGACCGAGCCACTCAGCGTCTTCTCGACAAAGCTGCCGACCGCGCTGCGCATCGCCTCGCCGGGTCCGGTGGCGGTGCTGTAGCGGAACATGCCCTTGACCTGCCGGCGCTTGAGATAACCCTTGCTGCGCAGGCGTTCCATCATGGTCAGCACGGTGGAGCGCGCCAATCCGCGCGGCTCGCCGTAGCCGGCGGCCACCTCGCCCACCGAGGCGTGGCCGCATTCGTCGATGTGATGCAGTAGCGCCAGTTCCTGGTCGCCGATGGTGGACTTGCGCATGGCCGGAGGTCCGTGTGACTACAGATGTAGTCACGCTACGCCATGCCTACACGTGTAGTCAATAGGTCGGACGGTACTCCCGACGCTCGCTGCGTGGCACAACAGGGCCGACCGGTGAACCCGGCGCGTCAGAACGCCATATCGAACGCCACTTCGCCCTGCACGCCGACCTGATACGCCGACACCCGGCGTTCGAAGAAATTGGTCACTTCCTGTACGTCCTGCAGATCCATGAAGTCGAACGGGTTCTTCGCGCCGTATTTCTTCGGCATGTCGAGCTGGGCGAGGCGCTGGTCGGCGCAGTATTCGAGGTACTGGCGCATGTCCTTCACCGACAGGCCGACCACGCCGCCAGAAAGCACATCCTCGGCGAACAGGGCTTCGCAGGCGATCGCGTCTTCCATCATCTGCTCGACCTGCGCGCGCATGGCATCGTCGAACAGCTCGGGCTCCTGTTCGCGCACGGTGCGCACGACATCGAATGCGAATGCCATGTGGCCGCTCTCGTCGCGGAACACCCAGTTGGTGCCGGCGGCGAGACCATGCAGCAGTCCGCGCGAGCGCAGGTAGTAGACGTAGGCGAACGCGGCATAGAAGAACAGGCCTTCGATGCAGGCGGCGAAGCAGATCAGGTTGAGCAGGAACTGACGCCGCTGTTCGCGGGTTTCCAGCCGTTGCAGGTTCTGGATCGAGTCGATCCACTTGAAACAGAACTCGCCCTTGGCGCGGATCGAGGGAATGTTCTCGATCGCCGCGAACGCCTTGTTGCGCTCGGCCGGATCAGGAATATAGGTGTCGAGCAGGGTGAGATAGAACTGCACATGCAGCGCTTCCTCGTACAGCTGGCGCGACAGATACATGCGCGCTTCGGGCGAATTGATGTGCTGATACAGGTTCAACACCAGGTTGTTCGACACGATGGCGTCGCCGGTGGCGAAGAACGCCACCAGGCGATGAATCAGGTGGCGATCGGCGGCGGACATTTTCGACGAGAGATCGGCCGTGTCCATCGAGAAATCCACTTCCTCGACGGTCCAGGTGTTCTTGATCGCGTTGCGGTACATCTCGTAGAAACCGGGATAACGCATCGGGCGCAGGGTGAGCTCGAAGCCGGGGTCGAGGATGTGCGCGTTGCGGAGGGGTTGGGCGGACATAATGTTCCTTCGATGCGGAAATTAGCTCCCTCCCCTGCTTGCAGGGGAGGGTAGGGGTGGGGTCGCTCTTGATCTTCTCGCAAGCTCGGGCAACCCCCTCCCGACCTCCCCCTGCATGCAGGGGGAGGAGCTTATGGACTTACTGGCAGGCTTCGCAGTACTCGGGATTTTCCAGCGAGCAGAACACCGCGGCATTCGCTTGCGCCTGATCCACTACCAGCACGGTCCGGTCCGCCGTCACCGTGGTCTTGGCGATCTTCGTAGCGGGGCGCGAGCGCAGGTAGTACGTCGTCTTGATGCCAGCCTTCCACGCGTACATGTACATCGAGCTCAGCTGCCCAATGTTCGGGTTTTCCATGAACAGGTTCAGCGACTGGCTCTGGTCGATATAGGCGCCACGCGCGGCACCGAGTTCGATCAGTGCCTTCTGCGGCAGCTCCCACACCGTGCGATAGATCGTACGCAGGCGTTCCGGAATCGCGCCGATACCCTGGATCGATCCTTCCGCCAGCTTGATCGCGTCGCGGATCTCCGATGTCCACAGACCGAGGGTCTTGAGTTCGTCGGCGAGGTAACGATTGACCTGCAGGAAATCACCCGACAGCGTCTCGCGTTTGAACAGGTTGCTGACCTGCGGCTCGATGCACTCGTAGCAGCCGGCGATCGAGGCGATCGTGGCGGTCGGTGCGATTGCGATCAGCAGCGAGTTGCGCAGGCCGTGCTGCTTGATGCGTTCACGCAGGGCATCCCAGCGCGCGCTGTCTTGCGGCGCGGCATTCGGCCAGTAGTCGAACTGCAGTTCACCGTTCGCGGCGCGGCTTTCGGCAAAGCCCGGGTGTGCGCCTTCGACCGCAGCGAGTTCGGTCGACATCGACAGCGCGTGGAAATAGATCTCCTCGGCGATGCGGGTGGACAGTGCCAGCGCTTCGGTTGAATCGAACGGCAGCCGCAGCTTGAAGAACACGTCCTGCAGGCCCATCACGCCGAGACCGACCGGGCGCCACTTCATGTTGGCGGCGCGCGCGGTGTCGATCGGATAGAAGTTGAGATCGATCACCCGGTTGAGCTGGCGCACGGCGGTGCGCACGGTCGAGGCGAGCTGTTCGAAGTCGAAGGCGCCGTCAACGACGTGCCGCGCCAGGTTCACCGAGCCCAGATTGCACACGGCCGTCTCGCTGGCCGAGCTCACTTCGAGGATCTCGGTGCACAGGTTGGACAGGTGGATCACGTTGTCGGGATTGGCCGTCTGATTGCTGGTGGCGTTGCAGCGATCCTTGAACGTCATCCAGCCGTTGCCGGTCTGCGCCAGCGTGCGCATCATGCGGGCATACAACTCGCGCGCCTTCACCGTCTTCACGGCGAGGCCGTTCGTTTCGGCTTCGCGATAGGCGCGATCGAAGGTTTCGCCCCAGCTGTCGACCAGGTGCGGCATCACCTTCGGATCGAACAGCGACCAGTCGCCATCGCTTTCAACGCGGCGCATGAATTCGTCGGGAATCCAGTTCGCGATGTTGAGGTTGTGCGCGCGGCGTGCGTCATCGCCGGTGTTGTCGCGCAGCGCGAGGAAATCCTCGATGTCGGCATGCCACGATTCCAGGTACACGCAGGCCGCGCCCTTGCGCTTGCCGCCCTGGTTCACCGCGGCGACCGAGGCATCCAGTGTCTTCAGCCATGGCAGCAGGCCATTGGAATGGCCGTTGGTACCCTTGATCAGCGAACCGCGCGAACGCACCCGCGAATACGCCAGGCCGATGCCGCCGGCGAACTTGCTGAGCTTGGCGACGTCGGCGTACTTGTCGTAGATCGACTCCAGCGAGTCGAGCGGCGAGTCGAGCAGGTAGCACGAGCTCAACTGCTCGTGTGCAGTGCCGGCATTGAACAGCGTGGGCGAGCTGGCGATGTATTCCAGCGAGGATAGCAGCCGATAGAGTTCCAGCGTTTCGCCGATCTCGTTGCCACCGAGCGCGCAGGCGATGCGCATGAAGAAATGCTGCGGCGTCTCGATCACGAAACGCAGCTGCGGATGGCGCAGCAGGTAACGGTCGTACACCGTGCGCAGGCCGAAGTATTCGAAGCGGCGGGTGGCGAGCGGATCGATCGCGTCGTTCAACTTGCGTGCGTTGATGGCGACGAAGTCGCGCAGGCGCGCGTTGAGGATGCCCAGTTCCGCGCCGCGCGCGATTGACTGCGAGAAACTCTGGATTTCCTGGCCGCTCACTTCCTTGTCGATGTAGGCGCCAAGCAGGCGCGCGGCGAGCTGGCCGTACTCCGGTTCTTCAGCGGTCAGTGCCGCGGCGGTGCGGATGGAAAGCTGGTCCAGCTCCTGGGTGGTGGCGCCGTCGTACAGGCCGCCGATGGTCTTCAGCGCCACGCGCAACGGATCGACGCCATGCAGGCCTTCGCTGCTGCGGGTCACCGCACGCACAATCTTGTTGACGTCGACGGTTTCCTGGCCGCCATTGCGCTTGGTCACGCGCATCTGCGCGGGGTTGTGTGGCGGGGTCAGGCTGAAGGCAGTTTCAGGCGAGAGCGGTACGGTGGTTTCAGTAGTGGGTGAATCGACGCGCGCGACGGTGCGCTCGCGGGTGGCGGTATCGAGGGGTTGCATGGCTGGTGGCTCCCGGCATGGACATCAAACGCCTGCTCCCGCGCACAGGGCCTGAAGCGATGGATTCCGGGGATGGCTCACAATGCAGCTGCCGTTTGGCCTACTGCACTGCGACGTGCTTCCCCGCGGAAGCCGTCACTACGCATCGGGACACGTTCGTCCCGATGTGCCGGCAGGTCTTCGGACTTGCGGACATGGATCTTGCGATCCGCCTACTTGCTCCCGCTTCCCAGCCGTCGAAGGCCAGTGCATGTGGGTGCGTTCGTTTCCGCTTTACCGCTGCGGGGCAGTTCCGGAATTACACCGGATTCCCTTTTAAGCCCGACCGACGATCGCGTCTGGACGGGCACCGACGGACACAACATATCGGGTGCGTCGGGTAGGGTCAACCCAACAAGTTGTGCACAAGTCGGGGGATAAGCCGGGCGCGGCAAGCAGCGGCGCGGGTTCTGCGGGGATGCGCTTTATTTCAGAGCGCGTCGTGATCCAGCTCGCCGGTGCGGATGCGGATCACCTGTTCCAGCGTGCTGACGAAAATCTTGCCATCGCCGATCTTGCCGGTGCGGGCGGAGTGCTGGATCGCTTCCAGCACGCGATCGAGCTGGTCGTCGGCGATCGCCACCTCCAGCTTGATCTTGGGCAGGAAATCGACCACGTATTCGGCGCCGCGGTACAGCTCGGTGTGGCCCTTCTGGCGGCCGAAGCCTTTCACCTCGGTCACCGTCACGCCCTGCACGCCGACCTCGGCCAGCGCTTCGCGCACATCGTCCAGCTTGAATGGCTTGATGATCGCCACGACTAGCTTCATGGGCTTTTCCTTGATGTCGACACAGATCGACACGATAAAGCGGCATTCTGCCTGCCCGGCGCAGGCTTGTCGCCTGAGCGCTGCCCGTGTAGGACAATCCCTACAGTTTTTGACGGAGCGTACCGATGGCAGCCTCGATTTCCATTCATCTACTATTTATCTCGACGAGCTTGAGGCGCTGTTCACGATGAACAGGCAGGATATCGATCAGATTGCCCTGCGACTTGTGTCGTTGGTACCGCCAGGATTGGCACAGGCGCAACAGGATTTGCGAGCCAACTTCCAGGACGTTTTGGCGCAGGGACTGCGCCGCCTCGACCTGGTCACCCGCGAAGAATTCGAAGTCCAGACACAGGTGCTGGCGCGTACCCGCGCCAAGGTCGACGAATTGGAGCGACGCGTGGCCGAACTTGAGGCCACCGTAGCTGCCCGCGGGGGCTAGCAACAACCAACCTCCCGGGAGCCGCCCCCGATCCGTCACCCTCACCCCGAGAACGATCGGGGGCGGTTATTTATCCAGCACTGTCGATGGAGTCGCGCGATGTCCTTGCATATCAGCGACTTCTCCGTGCGTGAGCAGCCAGCGTCCGCATGAGTCTTGCCGTCACCCTCAGCCGCGCCCAGGAAGGGATCGCCGCGCCGCAGGTGATGGTGGAAGTACACCTGTCCGGCGGTCTGCCCGCCACCAATATTGTTGGCTTGCCCGAGGCGGCAGTGCGCGAAGCGCGTGATCGCGTGCGCGTGGCGATCCAGAACACCGCCTTCGAATATCCCAACCGCCGTGTCACCGTGAATCTGGCGCCGGCCGAGCTGCCCAAGGATGGCGGTCGTTTCGACCTGTCGATTGCATTGGGCATACTCGCGGCCAGTGGCCAGGTGCCGCGCGAGAAATTGGACGATTGCGAATTTCTTGGCGAGCTGGCATTGACCGGTTCGCTGCGCAGCGTTTCCGGTGTGCTGCCAGCGCTGTTGCGCGCGCGCGCGCGCGGCCGTCGCGTGGTAGTGCCACGCGAGAATGCCGCCGAGGCGGCATTGGTGCCGGATGTGGATGTGCGGGTGGCCGACACGCTGGCCGAGGTATGTGGCTGGTTGCGCGGGGCGCAGGAGCTGTCCGCGCCGATCGGCATTCCCAGCGATGGCGGCGCGAACGGTGGCCCGGATCTGCGCGATGTGCGCGGCCAGTTGCAGGCGCGGCGCGCGCTGGAGATCACCGCGGTTGGTGGCCATCACCTGCTGTTGGTGGGACCGCCAGGTACCGGCAAGACCATGCTGGCCGAGCGGCTGCCCGGCATCCTGCCGCCGTTGTCCGAGTCGGAGGCGCTGGAAACCTGCTCGGTGCTGTCGGTGGCCGGGCAGGATACCGATCTTGCGCAATGGCGTCGCCGGCCGTTCCGGGCGCCGCATCACACCGCGTCGGCGGTGGCGCTGGTCGGCGGCGGCTCGTATCCGCGGCCGGGCGAGATCTCGCTGGCGCACAACGGTGTGCTGTTCCTGGACGAGTTGCCGGAGTTCAGCCGGCACGTGCTGGAAGTGCTGCGCGAGCCGATGGAGTCCGGCCATATCGTGATCTCGCGGGCCGCGCGGCAATCGACGTTCCCCGCGCAGTTCCAACTGGTGGCGGCGATGAATCCGTGTCCATGCGGCTATGTGGGCGACCCGCGCCAACGCTGCCAATGCACGCCGGATCAGATCCAGCGTTATCGTTCGCGCATTTCCGGACCGCTGCTCGACCGCATCGATCTTTGCGTGGAAGTGCCGCCGGTACCCCTCGCCGATCTCGGTGCGCCACGCAGCGAGCGCGACGAGGATTCCGCCACCGTGCGCGCGCGCGTACTCAAGGCGCGTCGGCAATCGCTGATGCGGGCAGGCCGGCCGAACGCGGAAATCAGCACGCGCGAGCTGGAGCGTGATTGCGCGTTGGGCCCGGCTGAACGGCGCTGGTTCGAGACGGCGCTGGAACGACTGGGCTTATCCGCGCGTGCCTATCACCGCGTGTTGCGGGTCGCGCGCACGATTGCCGACCTCGATGGTGGTGCAGCTTTGCTGGAACGAGAGCATCTGGCCGAAGCGCTGCAATACAGACGCTTCTGAACCGCGCCCGCCGGCCTCTCGGCTGGACGTGTCCGCCGTCGCATGCTCCGATAGTGGCTTGAGGTTCGCCCAAGGAATGCGATGACTATCGAGCTCGGCCTGATGCTCGCCGGCATGCTGATGATCGGCTTCCTGGCGCAGTGGCTGGCGTGGCGGGTGAAGCTGCCGGCAATCCTGTTCCTGCTGCTGGCCGGCATTCTGCTGGGGCCGGTCAGCGGCGTGCTCGATCCCGACAAACTGCTGGGCGGTCTGTTGTTTCCAATCGTATCGCTGGCGGTGGCGCTGATCCTGTTCGAGGGCAGCCTCACCCTGCGCTTCCACGAATTGCCGGGCATCGGCCATGTGGTGCGCGGCCTGGTCAGTTACGGCGCAGTGACCGCGTTGCTGCTGCTGGCGCTGGCGGCCCATCTGGTGGCCGGGCTGAGCTGGTCGATCGCCTTGCTGTTCGGCGCGCTGGCCTGCGTCACCGGGCCGACGGTGATCGCGCCGATGTTGCGCACGCTGCGACCGAATGCCCGCATCGCCAACACCTTGCGCTGGGAAGGCATCGTGATCGATCCGCTCGGTGCGCTGTTCGCGGTGCTGATCTTCGAGGCGATCGTGTCGCGGCAGGAGGGTCACACCATCGGCATCTTCATCGCCACGATCGGCTGTGGTGCGATAACCGGCGCGCTGAGTGCATGGCTGACCGGCTTCCTGCTGCGTCGGCAGCTGATCCCCGAATACCTGCAGAACTATGCGGTGCTGGCGGCGGTACTGTTCGCCTTCAGCGTCTCGAACGTGATCACGCATGAATCGGGATTGCTGGCGGTGACCATCATGGGCATCGCGCTGGGCAATATGCGCGGCGTGCATATTGACGACATCCTCGACTTCAAGGAAAGCCTCACCACGGTGCTGGTGTCGCTGCTGTTCATCCTGCTGGCGGCGCGTCTGCACTGGCCGTTGCCGGATGGCATGCTCGGCGCGGGCATCGCGCTGTTCGCGATTGCGCAACTGGTCGTGCGACCGTTGACCGTGCTGCTGTCGAGTCTGGGCAGCGGACTGAGCTGGCGCGAACGGGCATTGATCGGCTGGGTGGCGCCGCGTGGCATCGTGGCCGCTTCGGTGTCGGCGCTGTTTGCACTGCGGCTGGATGCGCTGGGCGTGGCCGGTGCCGGGGCGCTGGTGCCGCTGGTGTTCATCCTGATTATCGGCACGGTGGTACTGCAGAGTGCCACGGCGCGGCCTTTGGCGTTGTGGCTGAAGGTGGCCGAACCGGAGCCACGCGGACTGCTGATCTTCGGCTCCGATGAAGTGGCGCGGGCGATCGGCAAGGTGTTGAGCGAGGCTGGCTTCCACGTGATGCTCGCCGATGACGATTGGGACGGCATCCGTCACGCGCGCATGGACGGGCTCGCCACGTTCTTTGGCAATCCGGCGTCGCCGCATGCGGAGCGCTATCTCGATCTCACCGGCATTGGTCGTCTGCTGGCAGTGTCCACCCATCGCGAACGCAATTCGCTGGCCTGCGTGCATTACCGGCAGGAGTTCGGTCGCGACAAGGTCTATCGGCTGCGCAACCTGACGCCGCAGGAAAACACCGATCGCGCGGCGCTGTCCGGCAGTCTGCTGGCGCCACCGCTGTTCGACGAGGAGATGACCCACGGCCGCTTTGCCGAAATGCTCGAGCATGGCTGGCGGATCAAGTCGACCAAGCTGAGCACTACCTTCGACTGGCCACATTTCATCGAGCAGTACGGCTCGAACAGCGTCTTGATGTTCGGCGTGGAGGAGAAAGGCGCGTTGCGGGTGGCCTCGACCAAACGCGAGCTGGAGCCGAAGCCTGGCTGGACGGTGATTGCGCTGGTGCCACCGACAGCATCGTAGGAGCGCACCTTAAGTGCGCTCCTACAAATATGGCGTCTTTACGCCGCTGAGGCCTGCTTGAACTGCGCTTCCTCGGTCGAACCGGTCAACGCGGTGGTCGAGGACTGACCCTGCTGGATTGCCTGGGTCACCGCATCGAAGTAGCCGGTACCGACCTCACGCTGATGCTTCACCGCGGTGAAGCCGCGCTCGGCGGCAGCGAATTCCTTTTCCTGCAGTTCGACGAACGCGCTCATCTGGCGACGCGCATAACCATGCGCCAGATCGAACATGCCGTAGTTGAGGCTGTGGAAGCCGGCCAGGGTGATGAACTGGAACTTGTAGCCCATCGCGCCCAGTTCCTTCTGGAACTTCGCGATGGTGGCGTCGTCCAGATTCTTCTTCCAGTTGAAGCTGGGCGAGCAGTTGTAGGCCAGCATCTTGCACGGGAATTTTGCGTGGATCGCCTCGGCGAACTTGCGTGCATCTTCAAGGTTCGGCTTGCTGGTTTCGCACCAGATCAGGTCGGCGTACGGCGCGTAGGCGAGGCCGCGGCTGATCGCCTGGTCCAGGCCCGGACGCACGCGATAGAAACCTTCCACGGTGCGCTCGCCGGTGACGAAGGCCTTGTCGTTCTCGTCGATATCGGAAGTGAGCAGGTCGGCGGCATCGGCGTCGGTGCGCGCGACCAGCAAGGTCGGCACGCCGGCGACGTCGGCGGCGAGGCGCGCGGCGTTCAACTTGTCCACCGCCTCGCGCGTCGGCACCAGCACCTTGCCGCCCATGTGGCCGCACTTCTTCACCGAGGCCAGCTGGTCCTCGAAATGCACGCCGGCGGCGCCGGCCTCGATCATCGCCTTCATCAGCTCGAACGCGTTCAGCACGCCACCGAAACCAGCCTCGGCATCGGCCACGATCGGTACCAGCCAGTCGGTATCGTCCTTGCCTTCGGCATGGTGCAGCTGGTCGGCGCGCAGCAAGGTGTTGTTGATGCGCTTGACCACCAGCGGCACCGAGTTGGCCGGATACAGCGACTGGTCCGGATACATTTCGCCGGCCACGTTGGCGTCGGCGGCGACCTGCCAGCCTGACAAATAAATTGCCTGCAAACCTGCCTTGACCTGCTGCATCGCCTGGTTGCCGGTCAGCGCACCGAGAGCGTTGACGAAGTCCTCCTTGTGCAGCGACTTCCACAGCCGTTCGGCGCCACGTCGCGCCAGCGAGTGTTCGACCGCGACGGTGCCGCGCAGACGCACCACATCCTCAGCGGAGTAGTTGCGCTGGATGCCGGCCCAACGGGTGTTGTTGTTCCAGTCCAGGGTGATCTGTTCGGCGGTGGGCAGCGTGGTGTTTTTCATGGCGTGGCTCCGTGGAATCGAAGGTGGTGTGAGGCTCGGCGAGCTGGCGTCAGCCGAGCTGGTCGTAGGCGGGCAGAGTCAGGAAGTTGCCGAGCTGGTCGGCGTGGGTCATGGCGGAAAGCAGGGCGGCGGCCGCATCGGCACGGGTGGCGCCGGGATGCTGGCTGTCGCGCAGGCGATGGGTGTGCGCGGCCATGGCGTGGTCGAACAGGGCGAAGTCGATCGGCGCGTGGTCGGGGAATTCCAGCGCGCCCCCGGTCGGCGTTTCGCCGGCCGGAATGTCGGCATGGTGCAACCATTGCCACAGCTGCGCGCGGGCGATCTCGGCGGTGGCGGCGTCCTCCATCAGGTGATGGATCGGCACGCAGCCGAGACCATCCAGCCACGCGGCGGTGTAACGCAGGCAGACCTCGACGTTGTTGTCGAAACCGGCGCGGCTGATCGTGCCGTTCGGCGCGGCGAGCAATTGCTCGCGGGTTACTTGAACGTCCTTGCGCAGCACGCGGAGCTGGTTCGGTGTCGGCATGTAGCGGTCGAAAATTTCCTGCGCGACAGGCACCAGTGCGGGATGTGCGACCCAGGTGCCATCGTGGCCGGCCTGCACTTCACGCAGCTTGTCGGTGCGTACCTTGGCCAGCGCGAGCTCATTGGCGGCGTCATCGCCCTTGATCGGAATCTGTGCCGCCATGCCGCCCATCGCGAACGCGCCGCGACGATGGCAAGTCTGGATCAACAGTTCGGAATAGGCCTTCAGGAACGGTGCGGTCATCTGCACCTGGCCACGCTCCGGTAGCAGGCGGTCGCGATGACCGCGCAGGGTTTTCAGATACGAGAAGATGTAATCCCAGCGACCGCAGTTGAGACCGACCGCACGGCGTCGCAGCGCGTGCAGGATCTCGTGCATCTGGAATGCCGCCGGCAGCGTCTCGATCAGCACGGTGGCCTTCATCGTGCCGACCGGCAGCTGCAGCTCGTCTTCGGCGGCGGCCATCACCTCGTCCCATAGCGCGGCTTCTTCCATCGCCTCCAGCTTGGGCAGGTAGAAATACGGGCCGCGCTGGCGGCGGTGCAGCGCACGGGCGTTGTGGAACACGAACAGGCCGAAGTCGACCAGCGCGCCGGCCATCGGCTCGCCGTCCACGCTGAAGAACTTGTCGTGCAGGTGCCAGCCACGCGGACGCACCACCAGCACGGCCGGATTCTCATTGACGCGGTAGTGCTTGCCCTCGGGCGTGCTGAACTCGATCGTGCCGTTCACCGCATCGCGCAGGTTGATCTGGCCGTCGAGCTGGTTGGCGAAGGTGGGCGCCGAGGAATCCTCGAAGTCGGCCATGAACACCTTCGCGCCGGAGTTCAGCGCGTTGATGATCATCTTGCGTTCGACCGGGCCGGTGATCTCGACGCGTCTGTCCTGCAGTGCAGCCGGGATGGGTGCCACAGTCCAGTCGGACTCGCGGATCGCCCGCGTGTCGGCGCGGAAATCCGGCAAACCGCCAGCGTCGTACCCCGCCTGACGTTCGCGCCGGGCCTGCAACAAGTGCTGCCGGGTGGCGTCAAAGCGGCGGTGCAACTGGGCCAGAAAACCCAGCGCCGCGGGAGTCAGGATGCTTTCGTAACCGGTGTGGTCGGCATGGATCTCGACGGCGCCGATATCGAGTCGTTCCTGCGGTACTGCCATGGGTTCGCTCCGTGTCGTGAATGACTCGAAGCTAGGGTGGAATCATATATTTGACAAAGTGAATGTTTCAATCATTAATATGAGCATAAGCAATACATGCTTCAACACATTGAAAGAAGAGCATGAAAACGCCCGTTGGCGCGCTGAACAAGCCGAAAAAAATACGCCGCAGCGCAACAAAAAAGCGTGTCGACGCTGAGCCGGCGGCGGAAAGCGGCGGCCGTTACTACTACAAGGGCAACCGCCACAAGCAGCTGCGTGCCTTCGTCAGCGTGGTGAAACTGGGCACGCTGACCCGCGCCGCGGAGGCGCTGTATCTGTCGCAACCCACGGTCAGCCTGCTGTTGCAGGCGCTGGAGCGGGAACTTGGCGTGAGCCTGGTCGAACGTCGGCGCCGCCGCATCAACCTCACCGATGCCGGCGAGGTGCTGTACGAGCTGGCGCGACCGCTGGTCGAGGGTTGGGAGACGCTGGATCGCGACTTTCAGAGCCGGGTGCAGGGATTGCAGGGCGGCCGGCTGACGATTGCGGCCGGCACCTCGACGATCCAATACCTGTTACCCGAACTGGTGCGCCGTTTTCGCGAACGCTTTCCCGCCGTGCAACTGCAGCTGGCCAATGTCACCGGCAAGGACGGCATGGCGCTGCTGCGCGCGGACGATGCCGATTTCGCGGTGGGCTCGATGCTCGACGTGCCGAACGACATCGCCTGGGCGCCAGTGCATCACTACGATCCGATGCTGATCATGCCGCCGGATCATCCGCTGGCGGCGAAGGAGAAGATCACGCTGGAGGATCTGTCGCCGTACGGCTTGATCCTGCCGCCGCAGCGCCTGTCCACCTACCGGCTGGTCGACCTGGTGTTCCAGCAGCGCCAAGTGCCGTACCACGTCGCGATCGAAGTCGGTGGCTGGGACGTGATCAAGGAATACGTGGCGATGGGCATGGGCATCTCGATCGTCACCGGCATCTGCATCACCGAGGCTGATCGTGGACGTCTGGCCGTGCGCAACATGAAGCAGTACTTCCCGCAGCGCAGCTACGGCGTGGTGATGCGCAAGGGCAAGTTCCTCAGCGCCGAGGCGCGTGCCTTCATCGACCTGATTCGTCCCGGTCTGCTGACCCATCGCGACTACGACGAGTCAGGGCACTCGCAGCGCTGAGCAGCATCGCAGGGCCATCGCATCGCGGCCGACTGCAGCACCACGCCACCGCCTGCAAGCCGGTGCTATTCCGGGCCAATGGGAACGCCGGCCAGATCGACCACCCATTTCGGCGAAGTCGGCTCGCCGCCGTAGAACTTCCACGACTTGCCTGCGGCTATCGCCCAGCGATGGATCCAACTGGTGCTGAGCGCGCTGGTGAATTCGTCCGCGCGTCGATAGGCGGGATCGCGCATGGCCTCGTCGATGCCGACGAATCGGTAGCCGCGTGCACGCAACCCGGCGACGAAATCGGGGTAGGTATCGGCATTGAGCGCATTGGCGTGCAACAGCATCACCTGCGGTAACGCATAGCCAAGCAGCTTGATCGAGCGGTGCTCGAAGTAGTTCACCATGCGCAGCAGGTAGGGCACGTATTGCGCGCGCAGCTTCGCCTGGGTGGCGGCATCGCCGCCGTCCAGAGCCTTGGCGTAGGCAGCGGCCCAGATCCAGTCGGAGTCGGTAATCGTGACCGGCGCGATGCGGTAACCGTGCGCAGCGAGGAAGACATCCATTGCCGCCTTGTCTTCCAGCGTGCGCCCGGTGCGCAGGTAAGGATGGCGGAACCATTGCGGCTCATGGTCGCGCTTGGCCAGCAGTGGGCGCAGCACACGGTCGCAGGCAAGTATGTCGTCCTCGTAGGCCTGTACGCCGACGGCGTGCAGGTCAGCATGAGTGGCGGTGTGGTTGCCCAGTTCCAGTCCGGCATCGAGCCAGGCGTCGAGTATCGCCGTGCGATCCGGTTGCGGCTGGCCGCGGACCAGTAGGCGCGCGGAGTTGACGAAACCGATGGCAGGCGTCCCCGCGGCCTCGATTGCCTGCACCAGGCGCGCAGACTCGGCCGCGATGCGCGGCGGCACCGTGCCCTGAGCGGGCAGCGGCGTGTTCGGATCGAGGCTGGCCCAAGGCAGGTCGTCGAAGGTGATCGCGATGCGCCGGTCAAGGGATGCAGTTGCGGTTGCTGTCTGCGCCGCCATGGGCGCAGCCGGCAACAGGCACATTAGCGCGATGCAGGCAAAGTGCAGCGGTCCCTTCATGTTCTCCCCCGATACGGTGCCAGATGCGTGCTTGAGCCAGTCCATGCGCGGCAATGGAGCTGCGCACGAACTAGTGCCGCGACCAATAGCGGCAGCGCCGCGATATCGCGATAGAGGATTTCTGGAAGGACGCACCTGTCACACACCGGTGAGCGCCTTGGTCGAATCGAACAGGACGGGATCCATCACGCCGTTCAACGCACTGATGGGCAGCGGCTGGCGCGGAACTCGCAGAAGCGGTAACGCAGGTTCAGCCCGACGGTGGTGCCCTCGTAGTGGCCGAACTGGTTTAGGCGCTGGCTGTACCCGACATGGCCGACCAACTGCCAATGGCTGAAGATGCCGACGGTCAGCTCGGCGTTGACGTCGGTGGCGCGTTTCCAGTTGTCGAAAGTCTCGTCCCTCTGCTGGCCGAGCGCGGCCGACAGGTACAACCCGGCTTCCTGGCCCAGCGAGATGTAGCTGGAAGCCACGGCAGCATAGCGTCGGTAGCGATCGGGGCTGTAGTAGCCATTGCCGGTGTTGCGGGTGTTGTGCTGACCCTCCGCCTGCAGACCGAGGTCGAACGTCACTCGCCCGCCGCGGTACATGGCATGGGCATAGTTGGCCAGCACCGAAGTGCGGTGGTTGTCGTCGTCGAAATCGTCGCTGGCGATGCGCGCATCGAAGCGGTCACGCAGCGTCGGCGTCCAGCGCAGGTCGGCAGTGAGGCCATGGCGCATCACCGCCAGCGCGCGCGGCGATTGATCGACGCGGTCGCGGTCGAAGGTGAGTGCATAGAGGAAGGCGTCGCTGGCGCGTTGCGAGAGCAGCAGGTGGCCGATCGTTTTGTTGTCGCTGCCGACACCGCTGTCGATCCGCGAATTGCCCATCCACAGCTCCAGTGCGGTGTCGGGCGATGGTGCGAAGCGCAGCCCTGTGCCAATGCGATCCTCGTCGACCTGGTTGTCGCCGAGCAGCGGCGCGAACGGCCCGCCGAAGGCGGCCGAGTGCTCGCGTCGCGTGGCGCTGGCCAGCAGCCGCCAGCGATCCGACAGCCACAGGTTGGTATCGGCGCCGATGCTGCGGATTTCGATGTGATCTGAATCGCTATACAGCGAGGGCGTCAGGCCGATCGAGGAGAACAGCGGCAGGCGCACCGCCTTGGCGAGGTCGTTGGTGTCCTTGTCGTCCGGCTTGACCGCCTGCACGGCGGCCAGCGCCGGCAAGGCCTGGTACGGCCATTCTCCCTGTCGCAGGATCAGCGCCTGAGTCCAGGCGTTGTCATAGTCGCTCGGGTCGGCCGCGTACAACGGCGTGTTGAGCGCCAGCGCGGCATCGCGGCGTTCGGCCCAGGCCAGCACCCGTGCACGCAGCGCGGCGGCTTCTTGGTCATCAGCGCCGAACCCTGCCAGCGCGTCGTCCGCCTTCGCGTAGTCGCCGAGCCAGGCGAGGAAACGCGCCCGATCGAGCCGCGCGGCATGGTCGTCCGGGTGCTTGGCGAGATAGGCGTCAATCAGGTGCAGCGCTTCGCTGGTGTGTGCGGCCCAGGCAGCGTCCAGCGCCGGCTGGTAGGCGACTGCGTTCTGCGCGAAAGCCGGTTTCAGGGACAAGGTACAAGCGAGCGCGCAGGCGAGCAGGCTGGCTCGGCCCAGCGCCGAAATGCGGGTCGATGTCCGACGGCGGGAGGTCATTTGCGCCATTTGCGGTTCCCCGTAATCCACAGGTCGATGGCGAACTGGCCGAGCGTGCGGATCTCGGTCAGTACCAGGGCGTAACGCAACGGCGTCACCAGCAGTCCCTTGCCCAGCATCTTCAGGCGCTCACCACGAGAGATCACGGTCAGCACCATCAGCGACAGCACCGATTCCGCCAGCAAGGTGATCAGCAGCGGTTCCCACCAGCGCAGCAGGACCAGCACGATCAGCGCGGTGGGAAAACCGATCTTCTCGATCGCGGACATGAAGATGATCCAGCCGAGCGGGCGACCGTAACGCTTGGTGACTTGCTCGCCGAACGCCTGCCGGTACGGTTCCTGGATCTTGCGCATTTCCTGGATGTGTTGCCCGTGTTCGCCGTGCTTCTCGTCCCAGCGCCGGCGCAGGCGTGCGAACACCTTGAACGGGCTGCGGACCAGCGGATCGAAGTAGTAGCAACTCTGCAGGAAGGAAGAAGACCACAACGAGATCTGGCGCGGCAGCTGGGTGGCCAGCGGCTCCTCCGAGCGTGCTGTCACGTCCAGCAGCTGGGAGTTGCGGTAGCCCTGATTGATCAGGGCGAAGCCGATGAAAATGTCTTCGGAATTGGTCAGGTTGTCGCCGAACTGCGGCTCATAGCGGTCGAACAGATCCTTGACGTATTCGCGGCGGTAAGCCACGGCGCAACCCACCGGGTTGGTGATGCCGCCGAAGAAGACCGCCTGGCCGTGAAACACGAAGCCCTGCAGGAAGCGGTACAGGCAATCGCGGTAGATGTTGGTCAACCCCCACCACATCAGCTGCAGTCGGCTGCGCGCGGCCTTGGGGTCGATGAAGGGCGCACCGGCGAGCACCGCAGCGTATTCCGGCGTTGCGGCCAGGTTGCGGCGATCTACCAGGCGCATCGGCAGCACGCGGCCGCAGACCGAGGCGATGCCGGCACCCTTGTAGAGTTCCTCGACACAGCGGGCGATGTAGTCGGGCGATTCCAGGAAGGTGTCGCCGTCGAGGATGAACTCCACGTCCGAGTCGAACTCGCGCGCCTGCCGTTTGATCGTGGGCGTCTTGCCGATCGACGACTGGCGCCGGATCACCTGGACGTTGAGGCCCAGTCGCTGCGCTGCCTGTTCGGCGCAACTGGCTGTGGCGTCCGTGCTGCCGTCGTCGACCACGATGATGTTGCGTGGCTTGAGCGTCTGCCGCGCCACCGAGACGAGGCAGTGAGTGATGTTCTCCGCCTCGCGATAGGCCGGAATGACCACGTCCACCACGGCCGTGCGCCAGTCGTGGGTAGGTGTGGGTACGGTCCGGTCCGGACCGCGCAGCAAGCCGATAATGCTTAGCAGCGCGTTAGGACTGATGACAAACCAGGGGGCGGTGGCCATGTTCAGTCCCTGCCAAGGCGGCTCGGCGTTCAAGGATGAGTTCGTCGAGGGTGTCTTCCAGCGTGTAGCGATGCTCGAAGCCGGTGAGTGTGCGCAGGCGATCCAGCGCAGGCCGCCGCCGCTGGATATCCTCGAAATCCTCACCATAGGCCTTCAGGTAAGGCACATGGCAGATTTTCGAGTCACTGCCGGCGCGCTCACAGATAAGCCTGGCCAGGTCGTTCATGCTGATTTCGCGGTCGTTGCCGATATTCGCGACCAGCGCATCGTGGCTTTCCCGTGAGGCAAGCAAATCCATGGCGGCCACGTTGTCGCGCACATCGCAAAACGAGCGGGTTTGTTCGCCGTCACCGTAGACCGTGATCGGTTCGCCGCGCACAGCCTGATCCACGAAGCGCGGCACGACCATGCCATAGCGGCCAACCTGGCGCGGCCCGATGGTGTTGAAGAAGCGCGCGACCAGCACCGGTATGCCGAATTTCTGCGAATAGGACAGCGCCAGTGCTTCGTCCGCGATCTTGCTGACCGAGTAGTTCCAGCGCGTGCCGACGCGGGTGGATACGCTCAGATCCATATTCTCGTGCAGCAGACCTTCGTGCTGGTGGCCGTAGACCTCGGAACTGGAAGCGACGACCACTTGCGGCAACCAGCCGCCGGCAGCGACAGTGCGGAACAGTCGCTCACAGGCCGCGATATTGGTGGCCAGCACCCGCGTAGGCTCGGCGATCACGCGATACACGCCGACGACGGCGGCCAGATGGTAAATACGGTCCGCCCAGGCGGCAGCCTGTTGCAGCAGCGGCCAGGTCAGCACATCTGCTTCGTCGAAGCGGAAAGACGGCTTCGACTCGAAGGGGGCCAGATTGGCGCGCGAGCCGGTCGACAGATCATCCACTACATGGACTTTGTCGCCCCGGGCAAGATGCAGCGCTGCGAGATGGGAGCCGATGAAGCCGGCTCCACCAGTGATCAATACGTGCATGTCGAAGTTCCCCTGTGTGCTCCGAGCTGTGATCAAAATTTCGATCAAAAATGTGAACCGAATCACATTTGCTTGCTCGTGAGACAAGCATGCACTATGCCAAAGCGTAAAATAATATGCTAGGACTGGAAAACTGGTGTGGTTGATCCTGGGCGCATGCCCGCACGGGCTGGACAACCGCCGCAATGGGTCAGGAAGTGACTGAAAATACCGTCGCACATGCCTATGGCCTATGGCAGGCGCGGGCAGACGAGGCCTGCTCTTTATCGGAGTTACCCGTCCCATGAGCTGAAACGGTCGGCGTGGCGCGAATTATCCCACCGCACTCCAGGCTCAAACGTTGCGATGCTTGCCCTTGAACGGCGCATAGAACGCGCGCAGGCGGGCGAGATCCGCCTCCATGTCGTCGCTGGTCTCGAACAAGGGGCCGATGCCGATGGTCTTGTCGGGATAGTTGAACCAGGCCATCACGATCGGCACGCCGGCGTCGTGGGCGATATGCCAGAAGCCGCTTTTCCAGCGTTTCACCGGTTTGCGTGTGCCCTCTGGAGCGATGCCCAGCCACAACGCATCGCGCTGGCGGAACTGGTCGATCATCTGTTCGACCACGCCTTTCGCGGCGCCACGATCGATGGGCATCCCGCCCAGCCGGCGCAGCAGGCTGCCAAGTGGCCCGCGAAACAACTCCTGCTTGCCCATGAAATGCACATCGGCACCGATGCCCACCTTCATGAGCAGACCCCAGACGCCGTCCCACCATGACGAATGCGGTGCGGCGATCAGCACCGCCCTGGGGACATCGGGGAATTTGCCGACCAGGCTCCAGCCGCACAGCCGCAATACGGCGCGGCAGGTCTTGCGCCGCCAACCGTCGCGCAGATGCGGCATGCGCGGTGGCAATTGCGTCGGTGCTAGAAGATATCCCTTCATTCGAGATCCGGTTTACGCGAACGGGCCTGCTTGATCTTGCCGCGCTGCTGCTTGCCGACCAGGCGGCGTTCCTTCGAGGCACGGGTCGGTTTGGTGGCGACGCGTTTCTTCGGCGGAACCAGGACGCCGCGGATGATCTCGATCAGGCGTTCGCGCACGTCGTCGCGGTTACGTGCCTGGTCGCGGAAGCGACGGCCCTGGATCACCAGAACGCTTTCGCTGGTCATGCGGCGGTCGCGTCGTGCCAGCAGTCGCGCGCGGATTTCTTCCGGCAGCGACGGCGAGTTGATCACATCGAAGCGCAGCTCCACCGCACTCTCGGTGCGGTTCACATGTTGCCCGCCGGGGCCGTCGGCGCGCAGAAAGCGTTCGACCAGTTCGGATTCGGGCAGGGTGATGCTGGGGCTGACGATCAACATGTCGGCAGTTTAGCCGGCGTCTGGGCGGCTGGTGGAGGCGAGCGTGCTTTCGTCGAACGGTGGCCGCGGCCAGTCGAAACGCTCGAGCAGGCTGGTGTACTCCTGATCGAGTGGCGCCTCGATCAACATCGGGTTGCCGCTGAGCGAATGCGCAAAGCGCAGACGCCACGCGTGCAGCAGCATCCGGTGACAACCGAAGTACTGCTTGTACAGGCGGTTGTGATCGCCGCGGCCGTGCTGGCAGTCGCCGATCACCGGATGATGGATGTGCGCCAGATGCTTGCGGATCTGCCGGAAGCGACCGCTCTCGGGCTCGGCCAGCACCAGCGCGTAACGCTGCTGCGGATAGCGGCCAAGCTCGATCGGTACCTCGATCGTGGCCAGTCGCTGGTACTGCGTGCGCGCCTCGCGGCGCGGGCCAGTCTCGCGTGAGCCGGGCAGCGGATAGTCGATCACGTCTTCCAGCGGATCGGGCCAGCCGCGCACCACCACCAGATACTGCTTGCGCACCGAGCGGCCCATGAACTGTTCGCCGAGCGCGGCAGCGACTTCCTTGCTGCGTGCGACCAGCAGTACGCCGCTGGTCGCACGATCGAGCCGGTGCGCCAGATACACGCTGTCGCCGATCTGCTCGCGCAGCTGGTCGATCAGGAATTCCTCGGCATTGCCGACCATCTTCGAACGATGCACGGCGAGGTTCGCCGGCTTGTTCACCGCGATCAGCGCGTCGTCCTGGTAGAGAATCTCGAGCATGTGGGTTGTTCGTGTAGGAGCCCGCTGGCGGGCGATGAATCACGCAAGAGCATCGCCCGCCAGCGGGCTCCTACATGGCCATGATCAGCGGCGCGGCCAGCCGACCACGAAGGCCAGCACACCGGCAATACCCACACACAGCGGCAGCCAGATGCCTTGCTGCGATGTCAACGTCCACAACAGCGTCGACGCGATCAATAGCGCCGCACCGAGCAACCCGCAGGCAAGCAGCTGGTGCAGGCGCTTGGCGTTCTCGCGCAGCAACTGGAGTGCCTGCGGATCGCTCACGCTGCGTTGTTCACCGCGCCCGATCTGACGTAGCGCGTCGCGTACCAGCTCGGGGAACTGCGGCGCGCTGTGCAGCCACTCGGGCAGGCGCTTGCGCACGTCGCGTAAGGTGCGTAGCGGGCTGTAGCGCTCGCGCAGGATGCGTTTGAGCACCGGATGTGCCACCGCCCAGATGTCGATCTCCGGATCGAGCATGCGGCCGACGCCTTCGATATTGAGCAGGGTCTTCTGCAGCAGGATCAGCTGCGGCTGCAACGTCAGCTCGAAGCGGCGCGCAGTCTGAAAAAGTTTGACGACCAGTTCAGCTAGCGAGATCTGCGACAGCGGGCGGGTGAAGTACGGCTCGCACACCGTGCGCACCGCGGCTTCCAGTTCATCCAGCCGCACGTCGGCCGGCATCCAGCCGGCGGCGACATGCAACTGCGCGATGCGCGCGTAGTCGCGTTCGAACAGGGCGATGAAGTTTTGCGCCAGCCAGTACTGGTCGGCCTCCGGCAGCGAACCCATGATGCCGAAATCCAGCGCGATGAAGCGCGGCTCGCCGGTGCGCGTCGGATCGACCCAGATATTGCCGGGGTGGGCGTCGGCGTGGAAGAAGTTGTCGCGGAACACCTGCTCGTAGAACACGCGCACGCCTTTCGCGGCGAGTGCCTTGCGGTCGAGGCCGGCGGCGTCGATCGCAGCGATGTCGTCGCTGCTGATGCCGTGCACGCGCTCCAGCGTCAGCACGCGCTGCGCGGTCAGTTCCCAGTGCACGGCCGGCACGTACAGATCCACACCGCTGTCGAAGTTGCGCTTGAGCAGGCTGGCGCTGGCGCCTTCGCGCTGCAGGTCCAGCTCGTTCTCCAACATCTTCTCGACTTCGGCGACCACGTCGAGCGGACGGATCTTGTCGGCGTTCGGATGCCAGCGCTGGGCCAGCTCGCCAAGCGAGCGCAGCAGTTTCACATCGCGCGCGATCTGCGCATCGATGCCGGGGCGCAGCACCTTCACCACGACCTCGCGACCGTCGTGCAGCGTGGCCGCGTGCACCTGGGCGATCGAGGCCGAGGCCAGCGGGGTTTCGTCGAACTGGGCGTATAGACGTCCAATCGGCGACTTCAGTTCGCGCTCGACGATCGCGCGTGCCTCGCTGCCAGGGAACGGCGCGACCTGATCCTGCAGCAGGGCCAGTTCGTCGGCGATGTCGAGCGGTACCAGATCGCGGCGGGTCGACAGTACCTGGCCGGCTTTGACGAAGATCGGTCCCAGATCGGTCAGCGCGTGGCGCAGGCGCTCGCCGCGCGACAGGTTGCGGATATCGATACGTGGCCGTGCCACCAGCGGGCGCAACAGCTTCAGCGGACGGTACAGATGCGCGGCATCGACCAGTTCGTCGAGGCGGTATGCCAGCAGGACCGAAGCGACCCGCAGCAGCCGCGGCACCACCTTCAGCGGCGTCACGCGGCGTTGCCTTGCAGGCGTTGCATCAATCGCTGCACGCGCGACTCCAGCCGCTCGCTGCGCTCGCGCAGGTGGTCCACGCCATCGAGGAAACCCTCGACTTCACCGGGCGCCAAGGCAACACGTGCCTCGTCGCGCAGCCAGTCGGCGCTGTCTTCGGTGAGATGCGTGGCGGTTTCGCGGGCGTGAGCCAAACCTTTGCGCACGGCCTTGGCCAGCGGCACACCGAGCACGTCACCGAAGGTGCGCGCGAACGCTTCCTCGAAATCCGGGGCGAACTTGCTGGCGAGTTTCTCCAGCCGGCGTGCCAGCTCGGCGTCACCGGCGATTTCCACCTTGCCTGGCGCAATGCCGTCGTCGTCACGGCGGAACATCATCGCCAGCAGACTGCCCGGCGTGGCGGCGACGCGCAGCTGGCTGTCGTCTAGCGGGGGTCCGACTTTCAGACGTGCGTCTTCGACGGTCACCGCCAGGGCGATTTCCGGTCCGCGCAGATGCAGTTGCACGCTGCGGCCGTTCAGCGCAGCAAGTCGCTGCTGCGTGTCCGGGTCCAGCGACAAGGTGTGATTCAGCGCGGTTTCCAGCGCGCGGCCGGCAAGCTTGCGCAGCGGCTGTGGCAACCAGGAGTTGGGAGTGGCGGCATTCATCCGGCGATTGTAGCCCGGCGGCTGCGGCTAGACGTCTGCGGCACCGGCAAAGCCGAGCTGGCGCCAGGCTTCGTACACCGCTACGGCAACCGTGTTCGACAGATTCAGGCTGCGGCTGTCCGGACGCATCGGCAGGCGCAGTCGCTGCTCGGCGGGGATCGTTTCCAGCACATCCACCGGCAAGCCGGCGGTCTCGCAACCAAACAGTAGCGCGTCGCCATCGGCAAAGCCTGCATCGACGTGGGCGACTCGACCGCGGGTGGTGAAGGCGAATACGCGTGGTGCGCCGATCGCATCGAGGCAGCCGGCCAGGTCGTCATGCACCGCGACGCGGGCGTACTCGTGGTAGTCCAGTCCGGCGCGGCGCAACCGTGCATCGTCAAGCTCGAAGCCGAGCGGTCGGATCAGGTGCAGCGCGGCGCCGGTGTTCGCGCACAGGCGAATCACGTTGCCGGTGTTCGGCGGGATCTCGGGTCGGAACAGGATGACATGCAGCATCCGGCCATTATCGCGTGTCCGGGCGAGGTTTCGCCGAAACTCAACCGCGCGGCAGCGGGCAGACCACGCCATCCGGCGGCAAGGCGCAGCTGCTCGGCGCAGCCAGCAGGATGGTGCCGAGGCGGTTGCTGGCGGCGAACTGGGTGGCGGGTGGTGTCGTGGTCAACATCGCACCAAAGATCAGACCGCACACGGCGAGGCAGGCGATGAACAGGCCGCGCAACATCAATGTCTCGAATTTCATGATCATGTCTCCGATGAAAGGTGGAAGCCCTGTAGCCCAGATGGAGCAAGCTCTGTGCCAAGCCTTGGCTTAGCCGCAAGTGATTGATTTTCATTGAGACAATCGATGATGGCGAAAGCGAGTGAGCTGTCCGCGGACAGCAGGGCGCACGGCAGCGGACAGCCGGACACTTCACCGGAGTGGCGCGGTCACCCATGCCGCAAGTCATTTGCGACGGGTCGATAGCGCCGTTAGCCTGCGTGGACTCATTCGTGAAACAGGAGGTTCACCGTGGCAAAGAAACCGCTCGCCCTGCTCATCGCCGGCCTGTTGACCCTGACCGTTGGCGCGCCGCTGGCGCTGGCTTCTCCCGAGACGGCGACGATTGCAGCGACCGCGACCACGCAACAGATCCCCGAGCTGGCCTACGACCGCTTCGTGCTGCCGAACGGCCTGACCGTGGTGGTGCATGAGGATCACAAGGCGCCGGTGGTGGCGGTGAGCATCTGGTATCACGTCGGCTCCTCGTACGAGCCGGCGCACAAGACCGGTTTCGCGCACCTGTTCGAGCACCTGATGTTCCAGGGCTCGGAGAACCACAAGGACGAATTCTTCAAGCCGTTCGAGCTGGCCGGTGCCACCGACCAGAACGGCACCACTTGGCTGGACCGCACCAACTATTTCGAGACCGTGCCGACCACCGCGCTGGACATGGCGCTGTGGATGGAGTCCGACCGCATGGGCCATCTGCTCGGTGCGATCGGCCAGGCGCAGCTCGACGAACAGCGCGGCGTGGTGCAGAACGAGAAGCGCCAGGATGAGAACCAGCCGTACGGCCGCGCCGGCGAGATGATCCAGGCCGAGGCGTTTCCGGCCAATCATCCATATCACCACGACACCATCGGCTCGATGGACGACTTGAACGCGGCCTCGCTGGGCGACGTCAAGCAGTGGTTCCGCGACTACTACGGCGCCGCCAATACGGTCGTCGTGCTGTCCGGCGACATCACGCCGGCGGTGGCGAAGGAAAAGATGCTGAAGTACTTCGGCGACATTGCCGCCGGTCCGCAGGTGCCGCGGCCGCAGCCGTGGGTGGCGCCGCGCGACACGTCGACCCACGGCACGATGACCGACAACGTGGCGCAGACGCGGATCTATCGCGAGTGGAATGCGCCGGGCCGCGGCACCAGCGACGAGAATCTGCTGGAGATCGCCGCCGCCGTGCTGGGCGGCAGCAAGACCTCGCGGCTGTATCAGCGGCTGGTCTATCAGGACAAGCTGGCCGATGACGTTTCCGTTGACGTGCAGCAGCACGTACTGGCCAGCCTGTTCCAGTTGCAGGTCGACGTGAAAAAGGGTGTCGACCCGAAGCAGGTCGATGCTGCGATTGCTGACGAGTGGCAGAAATTCCTGAAAGACGGTCCCAGCGCGGATGAACTGGCGCGAGTCAAGACCGAAACTCGCGCCTCGTTCGTGCGCGGGCTGGAGAATGTCAACACGCAGGCGTCGATCCTGGCCGAGGGCCAGCTTTATCAGGGCGATCCGGGCGCATACCTGAAGGACTTCAATGAGTTCATGGCGGCCACGCCGGCCAGCGTCAGCGCGGTGGCGAACCAGTGGATCGCCAAGGGCGATTACACCTTGACCGTGGTGCCGGGCAAGGTCGAAGCCACCGATATGGCGACGGCCAGCGGCCGTGCCGCGGCCCCCGGCGCACCGGCGCCTGTGCTGTCGGCCAAGGGTGATTATCGCGTCGTCAAGAGTGACGTCGACCGCAGCAAGGGTGTGCCCGAGGTCAACACGTTCCCTGATCTCAGCTTCCCCACGCTGCAGCGTGGCAAGCTCGACAACGGTGTCGAGGTGATCCTGGCCGAACGCCACACGGTACCGGCGGTACAACTGCAGCTGCTGTTCGATGCCGGTTACGCGGCCGACCAGGGTCGCAAGCTGGGCACCTCCAGCTTCACCATGTCGATGCTCGACGAGGGCAGCAAGGAGCTGGATTCGGTCGAGATTGCCAAGCGCAAGCAGCGCCTCGGCGCGATCATTGGTTCCGGTTGCGGGCTGGACTATTGCAACGCCTCGTTGAACGCGCTGAACGACCAGTTGAAGCCGTCGCTCGAACTGTTCACCGATATCGTGCGCAACCCGGCCTTCCGTGAAACCGACATCAGTCGTATCCGCGGTCAGTGGCTGGCCGGCATCGCCCAGGAAAAAAGCCAGCCGACCGGCATCGCGCTGCGCACGTTGCCGCCGCTGCTGTACGGCAAAGGTCACGCGTATGCGATCCCGTTCACCGGCACCGGTACGGAGGCGTCGATCAAGTCGCTGACCGCTGACGACATGCGCACGTTCATGACCGACTTCATCCGTCCGGACAACATGAAGATCCTGGTCGCCGGCGACACCACGCTGGACAAGATCATCCCGCAGTTGAACGCGGCGTTCGGCCAGTGGAAGGCACCGGCCAGCAAGTTGCCGGTGAAGAACATCGGCGAGGTCGCCGCGCCGAAACAGGTGCGCGTGTATCTGGTCGATCGCCCGGGTGCGCAGCAGAGTCTGATTCTTGCCGGCAGTCTGGCGCCGTCCACCGAAGCGCCGAACAATCTGGAGATCCAGACCATGAACGGTGCCTTCGGCGGCACTTTCACCTCGCGTCTCAACATGAACCTGCGCGAGGACAAGCACTGGGCCTACGGTGCCTTCAGCTTCCTCAGCAATGCCAAGGGTCAGCGTCCGTACCTGCTGTACGCGCCGGTGCAGACCGACAAGACCGCGCCGTCGGTGGCCGAGATGTTGAAGGAAGCGAGAGGTGTGATCGGCGACAAGCCGCTGACCGCGCAGGAGATCAGCAAGATCAAGGTCGGCGACGTGCGCAGCATGCCGGGCGGTTACCAGACCACTTCGGCGGTGATGGGCGCGTTGCAGGGCATCGCGCAGTACAACCGGCCGGATGATTACGTGCAGACCTTGAAGTCGCGCATCGAGGCACAGAGCGACGCTTCGGTGGAAGCGGCAGCAAAACAGCTGATCCATCCCGACCAGCTGACCTGGGTGATCGTCGGCGATCTGAAGAAGATCGAGGCGCCGATCCGCGCGCTGAAGCTGGGCGAGGTGCAGGTGCTCGATGCCGACGGCAAGCCGGTGAAGTAAGTCGACCTGTGCGGGTGTTCCGGATTCATTGGGGGACGTGCTGACATCCTCGCGTTAGGATGGGGCCGGGTCGGCGACGGCCCGGTCTGTCTGTTTTCATACCTTGTCACCGTTGCGGAGCTAGCCATGCGCAAGACCCTGTTGTTGCTCGTCCCCGTTTTGTTGCTGAGCGCCTGCAGCTGGGGCATCACCATGGACGACGCCGCGAAAAACGTGCGTACCGCGTGGAGCGGCGATGTCTCCTCGTGCAAGGAACTGGGCAAGGTCACCGTGTCGGTGATGGATCATGTCGGCCCGGTCGACCGCAACACGATCACCGTGCGCGACGAACTGGAAGTACTGGCGCGCAACCAGGCGGCACAGATGCACGCCGACACGATCAAGCCGCTGGCCGAACCGTCCAACGGCTCGCAGCCGTGGGGTGCCTACCAGTGCGGCGCGCACCAGACTCCATCGACGCACTCGCCGAGCGCCCCGACCAACCCGAATGGCGCATCCGGCAACGCGCAGACCTTCCCGGTACACGGCGGCTGAATCCGGCGGCCATCTGGAAACGAAAGGCGCCTCGCGGCGCCTTTTTCGTACGCGTCCACGCCACGGACATCGACAGCGCTGGTAATGTGGCGCTCTGATTGCCTCTGTCCTCCTTGGCGAGGCGGCGCAGCTGGAGCAGGGTTGAGCGATGTCTGTTGTTCCCGCCATCGAATCCGTGCCGGCCTCATCGCGCTGGCCGTGGCTGGCCGAGTTTCTTGCCGGCGAGTGGCGCGCCTGGATCTTCGTGGGCAAGTCGCTGCTGGCGATCTACCTCGCGGCGTGGCTGGCGATGTGGCTGCAGCTGGAGCAGCCATCGACCACCATGATCACGGTGTCGATCGTGATGCATCCGCACAGCGGCATGGTGCTGGCAAAGAGTTTTTATCGTGCGATCGGCACGCTGGCCGGCAGTCTGTTCGGACTGGCGCTGATGTCGCTGTTTCCGCAGCAGCGTGAACTGTTCCTGCTGAGCTTGTCATTGTGGGTGGGTTTGTGCGCCGGTGGTGCGACGCTGTATCGCAACTTCATGTCCTATGGTTTCGTGCTGGCCGGCTACACCGCCGCGATCGTCACCTTGCCGGCGATCAACAATCCGCTCGACGTGTTCGATTCGGCGGTGATGCGCGTCAGCGAGGTCTTGCTCGGCATCCTGGTGGCCGCGGTAGTCAGCGATCTGGTCTGGCCCGAACGTCTGCGCCTGCTGTTGCGGCAGAACGCGCAGGCGCAATTCAACGTGTTCATCGACTTCGTGCGTGAGAGCACGGCCGGCAACATGCCGCGCGAACAGATGGAGCATGCGAATCTCGCACTGGCGCGCGCCGCGGTGCGATTGGAGGACATGCGTGCCTCGGTGATCTTCGAGGATCCGGAAGTGCACGCGCGCAGCACCCGCATGCGCTTGCTCAACCAGCGCTACATGGCCGCGGCGACCAGCTTCCAGTCGTTGCATCACCTGATCAACCGCTTGCAGCGCGGTGGCAGCCCGAGTGTCGCGGACGCCTTGATCGCGCTGTACCGGCCGCTTGGCGACGCACTCTCGCCCGCGCTGGCGCAGCAGCACCAGTCTGTCGTACTCGCAGCGCGTCTGGACGAATGCGTGGTGCAGCTGCCGGCGCAGGTCGCGGCCCTGCGTGCGCCGCTGTCCGAGCCACTGGCGCAGCTGGAATTCGACACCGGCGCCGCGCTGCTGCAGCGTTTTGTGATGGAGTTGCGTGACTTCGCCACGCTGGAAGGTTCGCTGCGCGAGGCACAGGTGCGCGGCAGCGTGGAGAAGGTGCATTTCAAGCGCAGCAACGACATCCCTGGCGCGCTGGTCAGCGTGCTGCGCACCTTCCTCACGATGGGGGCGCTCAGCGCCTTCTGGCTGGCCAGTGGCTGGCCTTTCGGCGCCGGCGCGATGTTGCTGGCGACGGTCTTCAGCGGCCTGCTGGCCGCTTCGCCGAATCCGCTCAGTGCCACCACGCACACCTTGCTTGGCTATGTCGCCGGCATGCTGGGGGCATTCCTGGTGGTGTATGTGCTGCTGCCGGGCAGCAATGATTTTGCGTGGTTGATCGGCGCGAGTGCGGGATTCATGCTGATCGGCCCATACCTGAGCACGCGCGATACCTTGCCGGGCGTCGGCCCCGGTTACACGTTGGGTTTCGTCAACATCCTCGCGCTGAAGAATCCGATGGTGTACGACCCGGCGCATTTCCTCAACGACGGGGTCGCGCAGGTCGCCGGCCTCGCGCTGGCCGGCACTGCCTTCATCCTGCTGCCGAGCGTGATCGGTAGCAGCTGGCAACGCACACGCCAGTTCCGCCGCTTGCGCGAGCAGGCCGTGTTGGCGGCGACCGCGCCGCTGGAGGGTCTGGCGTGGCGTTTCGAAAGCCTCGTTCGCGATCTGTTCCAGCAGGTGGTGACCTATACACGGCCGGGCAGCGACGAATCGCGCAGCATGTTGGCGTGGGCACTCGCCGTGCTGGAGAGCGGCCGCACGATGATCGAGTTGCGTCAGCAGTTGGCCGCCGACAGCAAGATCGCGCCGGCCGTGCGTGACACAGCGACTGCCGCGATGCATGCGATCGCGCGGCTGTATCAGGCGCCGGATGCTGCGCGCTGGCGCAAAGCGGACGCGGCGGTGCATGCGGCGATCGCCACTGCCGCCGAGCAGCCGTTGCGCCTGCCTCTGTACCAGCTGCGCAGCGCATTGCGCGATGATGAATCGCCGTTCGCCACGTATATCCCGCCACCTTCGCCGGAGTCCGTTCATGCCGCATGAGATCGCCATCTATGGCGTGCTGGTGCCGAGCTTGCTGCCGGTGTTCATCCTTTGCCTGCTGCTGATGGTGCTGCTCGACATGCTGGTCGGCCGCCTTGGCCTGTATCGCCAGGTGTGGCATCCCTCGCTGTTCCGGCTTGCCCTGTTTGTCTGTCTGTTCGGCGTTGCCGGACTGTTGCTGATCCACTGAGTCATCCCATGAAAACCCAGTCATTGCTGCGCTTCCTGATCACTGCCGTCGTCGTCGTCGTCGCGCTGCTGCTCGGGCACGCGCTGTGGAGGCACTATCTGTATGCGCCGTGGACCCGCGACGGTCGCGTGCGCGCCGAGGTGGTGCGCATCGCACCGGATGTATCCGGGCTGGTGACGCAGGTGGCCGTGGTCGACAACCAGACCGTGCGCAAGGGCGACTTGTTGTTCACGATCGATCCGGACCGCTACAAGTACGCGGTGGCGCAGGCCACGGCGAACCTTGCCGCCGCCGAAGCCAGTTCGCGCGCCGCTGGAGCGAACATCAATGCCGCGCAGGCCGCTGCCGCCGCGCGCAAGACCGAGTTCGAGATGCGCCAGGAACAGGCCGCGCGACGCCAGCAACTCAGCGACGTGATCGCCAAGGAAACGCGCACCGACGCGGCCTCTGCCGCCATGGCTGCCCGCGCCGGCTGGCAGCAGGCACAGGCCAGCGGCAGCCAGGCCAGCGCCGCGCGCGAGCAGGCGCTGGCCGCCGTGGAGCAGGCGCAGGTCGCGCTGGACACCGCCAAGCTCAACCTTGCCCGTACCGAAGTGCGCGCACCGGCGGACGGTTACGTCACCAACCTCGAGGTCCGGGTGGGCGACTACGCCGTCGTCGGCAGCCCGCGGCTGGCCTTGATCGACAGCCACAGCTACTACATCTACGGCTACTTCGAGGAAACCAAGCTGCCGCAGCTGCGTATTGGCGATCCGGTGGACATTCGCCTGATGGCCGGTGGCGTACACCTCAAGGGCACGATCACCGGCATCGCGCGCGGCATTGGCGATCGCGACAATCCCACCGGCACGGATCTGCTCTCCAACGTCAATCCCACCTTCAACTGGGTGCGGCTGGCCCAGCGCGTGCCGGTGCGCATCGCGATCGACAGCGATCATCTGCCGGCCGACCTGATACTCGCCGCAGGCATGACCGCCACGATCGAGGTGAAGCCGCACTAACTTGATCTTCGGATGGCAGCGGATAGGCGCATTCGCAGCAGTTTGCGATGATGAGCGCTGTTTCGGATGCCATATCACCCATGAACAAGCTGATGACCTCCCCGCGCCGCCTGGCGCAGCGCCTCCTTTCACCGCTGCGCAAGCCCAAGGCTGACGCATGGCTGGAGGCGCTGCCGGCGTTCGCGGTGCCGGCTGCCGCCATCGAGGTGTTACCCGATCCATCGGCGTTCCGGCGGGCACTGCTGCAGCAGATTGCGCAGGCCACACGCCGCATCGTGATCGTGACGCTGTACCTGCAGGATGATGAGGGTGGCCGCGAGGTGCTGGACGCGCTGTACGCCGCGAAGGCGCGTCATCCGGCATTGCAGATTTCCGTCTTCGTGGACTGGCATCGCGCCCAGCGCGGCTTGATCGGCAAGCAGAAGAGCGAAGGCAATGCCGGCATGTATCGCGAGTACGCCAGGCGGCTCGGGCCGGGCGTGGCGATCTACGGTGTGCCGGTGCAAAACCGCGAGTTGTTTGGTGTGCTGCACCTGAAAGGCTTCGTCATCGACGATGCCGTGCTGTACAGCGGCGCCAGCCTCAATGATGTCTATCTCGAACGGCACGGACGTTATCGGCTCGATCGTTACCACCTGCTGCAGCATCGCGGGCTGGCCGACGCGATGGCGGACTTCGTGCAGCGCAGCTTCGTCGAGAGCGATGCCGTGCGCCGGTTGAATGTGCCGGACGTTCCCGCCACACGGACACTGCAGGCACCGATCCGCGAATTCCGACAGGCCCTGCAGCAGGCCCGTTATGACGTGGCGAGTGATGTTGCAGGGCCGGCCGACGTGACGGTAACGCCACTGCTCGGCTTCGGCCGCAGCGACAACCAACTCAACGACACCTTGCTCGCCTTGCTGCGCAGTACGCGCGAGCGGGTGATCCTGCTGACGCCGTATTTCAACCTGCCCAGGCCAGTGCGCATCGTGCTGGGCCAGCTACTGCGGCGCGGCTGCACGATCGACATCATGGTCGGCGACAAGACCTCCAACGATTTCTACATTCCGCCGGGGCAGCCGTTCAAGACGATCGGCCTGCTGCCGTACCTGTACGAGAACAATCTGCGGCGCTTCGCGCGGGCGCATCGCCGGCAGATCGACAGCGGCCAGTTGAACATCCATCTTTGGCGTGACGGCGACAACAGCTATCACCTGAAAGGCCTGTTCGTCGATGACGACATGGCGGTGCTCACCGGCAACAACCTCAACCCGCGCGCCTGGGCGCTGGATCTGGAAAATGGTCTGTTGCTGCGCGATCCCGCGCGATTGCTGCATGCCAGGCATCAGGCCGAATGGGTGGCGTTGAAGCGGCATGCCACTCGGCTGTCCGATCATCTCGCGCTGGAAAGCCCGCGGCATTACCCGGCGGAGGTGCGCAAGCAATTGAAGCGCCTGAACCGAACGCGGCTCGACCGGCTGGTCAATCGGCTGCTGTGATCGCTGGTGCCTGGCTCAGGCGCTGCAGTCGCAAGCCCAGCCAGCGCTGCACATCCGGCCATTCGCCAGCGAGGATGGAATAGCAGACCGTGTCGCGCAGGCTGCCGTCGGGGCGTCGCTTGTGCGCGCGCAGCACGCCTTCGCGCTGTGCGCCCAGACGCTCGATCGCGCGTTGCGAATCGAGGTTGCGATGGTCGGTGTGGAACTCCACTGCCACGCAGTCCAGCGTCTCGAACGCATGCTGCAACAGCAGGCGCTTGCAAGCGGTGTTGAGATGGCTTTTCTGCCAGCGTTTCGCGTACCAGGTGTAGCCGATCGCCAGGCGCGGCAAGTCGGCCACGTAGTCGTAATAGCGGGTGGTTCCCACGATCTCGCCGCTGGATGTTTCGCGCACGGCGAACGGCAACATCAGGCCATCGGCCTGGCCTTGCAGCGCTTTTTCGACATAGCCACGAGCCTGGCCCGGTGCGGGTGCGCTGGTGAACCACAGGTTCCACAGCTCGCCGTCGGCGGCGGCGGCTTCCAGCGCCGGCACGTGATCGAGGCTCAACGGTTCCAGCACGACGTGCTCGTCGTGCAGGCGGGTCGGGGCGAGACGATTCATCGGGATTCCAGCGGCGGGGCTCAGGCGTCGAGGTCGGGGATCAGCTTGCTCTCGAGCCGGGCGATGTTGTCTTTCAGCAGCAGCTTGCGTTTCTTCAGGCGGGTCAGCTGCAATTCGTCGCGACCGATCGCAGTGGCCAGCTGATCGATCGCGGCATCGAGGTCGCGATGTTCCATCTTCAGCTCGGCGAGCAGATGGACGATTTCAGCGTGATCCTGAACCTGCATGGCAATCGCGGCGGCTTGGGGGGGCGGTTCCCCTAGTCTAACGCCGTTTGCCCGTTCGGAAGCCGGGCGACGAGACCGCTACAATGGGGGTCCTTTCCGTCCGATGGGCCGCTTGCTTTGGTTCCGATGCCCGCCCCGCCCGAGTTCACCCGCACGCCAGCCGCCGAGGCCGACAGACTGGCCCGGCGCCTGCGTCGCCAGGTGGGTCAGGCGATCGGCGATTTCGGCATGATCGAGGCCGGCGACAAGGTGATGGTGTGCCTGTCCGGCGGCAAGGATTCCTACACCTTGCTGGACCTGCTGCTGCAGTTGCAGGCGAAGGCGCCGGTGCGCTTCGAGCTGATCGCGGTGAACCTGGACCAGAAGCAGCCGGACTTTCCCGAACATGTGTTGCCGGAATATCTGAGCGCGCGCGGCGTGCCGTTCCACATCATCGAGCAGGACACCTACAGCACGGTGACGCGGGTGATCCCGGCCGGCAAGACGATGTGCAGCCTGTGCTCGCGGTTGCGCCGTGGCGCGCTGTACTCGTGGGCCGCTGCGAATGGCATCACGAAGATTGCCTTGGGCCATCATCGCGACGACATCCTCGCCACGTTCTTCCTCAATATGTTCTATCAGGCGCAGCTGAAGGCGATGCCGCCGAAGCTGCGCTCGGACGACGGCCGGCACGTGGTGATCCGGCCGCTGGCGTATTGCCGCGAAAGCGATATCGCCGAATACGCGGCGCAGCAGCAGTTCCCGATCATCCCGTGCAACCTGTGCGGCTCGCAGGACAACCTGCAGCGCAAGGCGGTGCAACGCATGCTGGCCGAATGGGAGCAAGTGCAGCCCGGTCGCAGCGAGAATATCTTCCGTGCGCTGGCCCATGTGTCACCCTCGCAGCTGGCCGATCGCAGCTTGTTCGATTTCAGCCTGGGCGCGTCGCCGGCGGAAACGTCGACATGGATGGCCGACGCAGCGGATGAGACCGTGGCCGCGCAAGCTTGAATACCTCCCTTTCCACATCACCTGCCGAGTAATCACCGTGTCTTTCTTTGCATCCGTTGAAATGGCTCCGGGCGATCCGATCCTGGGTCTGACCGAGACCTATCTGGCCGATCCGCGTCCGGGCAAGATCAATCTGGGCGTGGGCATCTACATCGACGAGCAGGGCCGCATCCCGCTGTTGCCGACGGTGCACGAAGTGGAGCAGGCGCTGGTCGCGGCTGGCAAGCCGCGCGGCTACCTGCCGATCGACGGTCTGGCGGCCTACAACCGGGTTACCCAGCAATTGCTGTTCGGTACCGAATCGTCGCTGCTGGCAGCCGGGCGGGTCGCGACCGCACAGACCATCGGCGGCAGCGCGGCGTTGCGCGTGGCGGCTGATCTGCTCAAGCAGGTGGCCGGCGCCGGCGCGAAGATTGCGATCAGCAATCCGAGCTGGGGCAATCATCACGTGGTGTTCCGCACCGCCGGCTTCGAACTGCTCGACTACCGCTACTACGATGCGGCCAGCCATGGCCTGGATTTCGCCGGCATGCTGGAGGATCTGGGCAAGCTGGAGCCGGGTACCGTGGTGCTGCTGCACGCGTGCTGCCACAACCCGACCGGCGTGGACCTGGATGCGGCGCAATGGCAGCAGGTGATCGCGCTGCTGCAGGAACGCAAGCTGTTGCCATTCATCGACATGGCCTATCAGGGCTTCGACAAGGGTACCGAGCAGGACGCCACCGCGGTGCGCCTGCTGGAGGCGTCCGGGATCGAGGCGTTCGTGGTCGCCAACTCGTACTCCAAGTCGTTCTCGCTGTATGGCGAGCGGGTCGGTGCGCTGTCGATGGTCGGTGCCGATCGCGACGAGGCGGCGCGGTTGCTGTCGAAGATCAAGCAGACCATTCGCGCGAACTATTCCAGCCCGTCCACGCACGGTGCCAGCCTGGTTGCCGGCGTACTCGGCAGTACCGAGTTGCGCGCGCGCTGGGAACAGGAGCTGGGCGAGATGCGTTCACGCATCCATGCGATGCGCGCAGGTTTTGTCGACAAGCTGGCCGTGCTCGGCGCGCCGGATTTCAGCTTCATCAACAAGCAGGCCGGCATGTTTTCCTATTCGGGCTTGAGCAAGGCGCAGGTGCATCGGCTGCGCGACGAGTACGCGATCTACGCGCTCGACAGTGGCCGCATCTGCGTGGCCGCACTCAACCGCAGCAATCTCGACACCGTCGCTGCCGCCGTGGCGGCAGTCAGCGGCTGATCCTCTTTTTGCCAAACATCGCACCGTCATTCCGGCCTGCGCCGGAACGACGGTAAAGCAAACCTCGCCCTCGGGCCGCACCTCATCCGGATCTTGAATGTTTTTTCGCAATCTCACGCTGTTCCGTTTTTCCCCCGCTGTTGCCACCGATCTGAACCGCCTCGACGAAGTGCTGGCCGAGCACCGGCTGCGTCCGTGCGGGCCGCTGGAAATGTTCACCAAGGGTTTCGTGCCGCCGGTTGGCCGCGGCGAAGGCGAGCCGCTCACGCATACGGTGAAGCAGTGCACGCTGATGACCGTCGGTGGCGAAGACAAGCTGCTGCCGGCCGCGGTGATCAACGACGAACTGCATCGCAAGGTGCAGAAGATTGCCGAGGAGGAAGGCCGCAAGGTCGGCGGTCGCGAGCGCAAGCGGATCAAGGAAGACCTGCTGACCGAGCTGCTGCCGCGCGCGTTCGTGCGGCAGTCGCGCATGTCCGCCTATGTCGACAAGAAAAACGGCTGGCTGGTATTGGATACCTCCAGCCGCAAATCGGCCGAGAACGCGCTGACCCAGATCCGCGAGGCGCTGGGCAGCTTTCCGGCGGTACCGCTAGCACCCGAGGAGGGCCCGCGCGTGCTGATGACCGACTGGCTGGCCAACGGCAACCTGCCAGCCGGGCTGACCCTGGGCGACGAGTGCGAACTGCGCGACCCAGCCACCGCCACTGGCGCGATCGCCCGCTGCCGCCGGCAGGATCTGGATGCCGAGGAGGTCAAGGAGCACCTGCGTAACGGCAAGCAGGTGTTTTTGCTCGGGTTGACCTTCGACGACCGCATCAGCTTCGTGCTGGGCGAGGATCTGATCATCCGCAAGCTGAAATTCCTGGATGTGGTGATGGACGAGCTGGGCGACAGCCAGCAGGATGCCCAGGCCGAGCTGGACGCCAGTTTCGCCCTGTTGACGCTGGAATTGGAGCGGTTGCTGGGCAAGCTGGAGGAGTGGTTTGGCCTGCCACGGCCTGCGGAAAGCTGAACAAAAAATCCACACCACAAGTCATCCGGGCACGGCATACTGGTCATCCGCTCGCTTTCCGGCGCAGCGGATTCCATTGCAGAAAACACTTGGCCGAGGTACGACGGCAGGCTCATGGCGCAGCATCTGGAAGGCGACTGGCTGGAATTGGCGACGGTGGGCGGCAGCATCATCCGCGTGCTGAAGTCTGCCCATCCGCGCGCGCGCCGCCTGCGTCTGACGATCACCGCCAAGGGCGCGCGGGTGACCTATCCGAACGGCACCCACCCGGCCCAGGTCAGCGCGTTCCTGCGCAGCCATGCCGACTGGCTGGAGCAGAAGCTCGACGAGCTGAACCTGATCGTGAGGCCGCTGCCGCCGTTGCGCGTGGGCTATCCATGCACGTTCCCGTTGCGCGGCGAGCTGGCCGAGCTGGACTGGGCTGAAGGCGCCTATCCGAAGATCGAACCGCATGAGACCGGGCTGACCCTGGTGATCCCGCGGCCACATACGCGCGCGCTGCCGATCGCCCGTGGCCTGCTCGCCTCACATCTGGAAGCGCTGATCCGCCGTGATGTTTCGCGCTGGCTGGCCAGCTACGTGCCGCAGCTCGGGCTGGCGCCGACGTCGCTGCGGATTCGTCCGATGAAAAGCCTGTGGGGCAGCCTCGACACCCGTGACCGCATCAACCTCGATCTGGCACTGGCGCTGGCACCACCGGCGGCGCTGCGCTACGTGCTGGTGCACGAGCTGTGTCACCTCAAGGTCCGCAATCATTCGCCGCGGTTCTGGACGCAGGTCGAACACCTGTTTCCGGACTGGCGCGAGCAGCGTGACTGGCTGCGCCAGCACGGCGCGATCCTCAAATCGGAACTCGATCGGCTGATCGACGACGTCGCCGATTGATCATCGCGACGTCGCCGACAGGATGGATCACATACCGCGGATGATCCCGTGGATCGGCTGAGGCGTATTCAGAGCTTGCGGGCCTGCCGCACGTAGCGCGTGCCCAGCAACACATCCCACAGCGGCGTGGTGACGCCGAAGTTGCTGCCCGGATGGTAGTGATGGACGTGATGGGCGCCGGCCCAGCGGCGCAGCAGCGGGCGCTTGAAGCGCACGTGATGGATGGTGAAATGGCTCAGCCCGTAGGCGATGTAGCCGAACGTGATGGCACCAGCCATCAGCAGCGCGAAACCGGTGGGCATGATCAGCGCGAAGAGGCCGGCCAGCGCCAGCAGCACCACCGCGGGCAGGAAGAACGGCAGCGAGTCGTAGCCCAGCGGACGTTCGTGGTGCATATCGTGACCCTGCTTGAACAGCGGGATTCGCGTATGGAACATCCAGCGGTGGAAGAAGTACTCGATGAAGCTGAAGGCGAACAAGCCCAGCCCGATGGCCAGCAAGGCGGTCAGCGCGCTGCCGGCGTGCAGTCGCCAGCCGGCGACGAGCAGCAGCAGGCCCAGCGCGGTGTCCACGCCGAGTTCGGCCCAGTAGTTGGTGCGGGTGCTCGACATCCGCACGATCGCATCCACGCCTGAGCGTATAAGGCTTTGCTTCATCGGTTGCTGCATCGTTCCGTTTTCATGCAAGGAAGCACACCAAAGCGCGGGAGATAGCTGCCATTCTCCCATGTTGTCACCATCAATTCACAATGATGTGCTTGGGGCGGCTGACTCGCAGATGACCGGATCGGCGCGGATAGGCCGATCCAGCGGGCCCGATTCAGTGCGACAGCGCGAAGCCAGTGAGGATCTGCGCGGTCTGTTCAGGCCTTTCCAGCATCGGCATATGGTTGCAGCCGTTGATGGTGCTGGCGCTGATCGCGCTGGCGGCGGTCAGGCCGTTGCGCAGGCTGTCCAGCGCGGAGATGTCGATGATCTTGTCGTCATGGCACCACAGACCGAGCACCGGCATGCTCAACTGGCCGAGCCGGTTCTGCACGGCGAGATATTGCGACGGCTGCTTCAGCTCGTTGAGCGTGTGCTCGATGAAGGCGTGGTCCTGCTGGTTGCGCTTGACCAGGACATCGATGAGTCGGCCGGGTACGACCGGCGGCTTTTCGAAGGCCAGCGCGGTGGCGCGGGCGAAGCCGGCACGGTCGTCGAACACGAACGGATCCTTGCCAGCCAGTACCTCGCGCGCCAGCGCATTCGGTGTGGCCTGCAGGCCAAACGCATCGACCAGCGCCAGTTCGGCCACATGCTCGGGATGCTCGGCTGCATAGACACCGGCGATCGCACCGCCCATCGAATGGCCGACCAGCACGAAGCGCTGCAGGCGCAAGGTCTGCACGAATCCATCGAGGCGCGCGGCCTGGGCGTCGATGTTGTAGCTGGCGTCCGCCACGCGCGAGGATTCGCCCCAGCCGGGCAGATCGGGAATGATCAGGTGGAAGTGCGGCGTGAGCAGCTTGGCCGTTTCCAGCCAGACTTCCTTGTTCGCGGCAAAGCCGTGCAGCATCACGATGGTCGGGCCGTCACCGCCCTCGTAGTAGCTCCAGCGCGTATCGCCGGCCTGTACCGAATGCGTGTCCAAGTGCGCCGCCATCGCCTCGCGCTTGAAGTTCGCCTGCAGCAGCCACTGCGGCGCGAACAGGTAACTGCCGCCCAGCACGATGACCAGCAGGGCGACCAGCCACGCCAGGAATTTCAGCCGGCGGAACAGCATGCGTTTCCACAGTGGCGTGGTGGTGGGTTTTGTTGATGACGGCATGGTGGTTTCTTGGAGGAGTCGTGACGGATATCGCTCCCTCCCCTGCAACGCAGGGGAGGGTTGGGGAGGGGTTCGCTTTTGATCCAGGCTTGCAGATCAAGAGCGTCACCCCCTCCCAGCCTCCCCCCTGCGAGCAGGAGGAGGAGCGGTGGTTACTTCGCTTTTTTCGCCTTGTCGATGAGTTCTTCCACCACTTGCTGGGTCAGCGGGTGATAGCCGGCCTTGGCCTTGGCGTAAACCTGTTCGGCATAGGCCAGGCCGTCCGGCGTTTTCACGAAGGCCTTGTACAGCGGCACGGTCAGATACAAGCGGCCGATTCGCGTCATGTGCTCGGCGGCAGCCGTCCACACGGCCTTGTCGCCGCCAGCGATCGCATGGCTGTACCAGCGCATGCCGATCTCCGCGTTCGGGGTGCCGGTCAGATGCCAGGCGGCGTCGAGCTGCTGCAGTTTGTCCAGCGGCGCAACGTCGGGCAGGCGGTCGAGGAAGTACATCCATTCCTGCGTGTTCCAGCCCTTCGCGTCGAGCTTGTCGGCGTCGAGTTTGCCGGCGAGGAAATCCGTGCGTTCCTGGTCGATCGTGTTGAAGCGCGGCGAATCAGGCAGCGGCGCATCCTTCGGAATACCTTCACCGTAGACCCAAACCTTCACTTCATCCCAGCTCATCTTGCCGGGATACTTTTCGATCAGGTTCGGCTTCATGTAGTCGAGCATCTGCTCGGTGCTGATGCTGTGCCAGGCGAAGTGGGCGAAGTAGCCCTTCAGATAAGCGTCGAAGTCCTCGCGGCCGAAGCGCAGCTCCAGCGTGCGCAGGAACCACGAACCCTTGTCGTAGGCGACGTCGGACAGCGAATCGTCGGCACCGACGCCGCGCGGATCGGGCGCCAGCTTCTGCGAGTTGACCGGCATTGCGCCGATGCTCTTCTGCAGCGCGCGGGCCGACAGCAACGCTTCCTCGTCGGCCAGCGACTTGCCGTACACCGCCTCGGTGATGCGGCCCTGCACGTAGGTGGTGAAGCCCTCGTTGAGCCAGATGTCGCGCCATGCGGCGCTGGTCACTAGGTTGCCCGACCACGAATGCGCCAGTTCATGCGAGACCAGCGAGACCAGGCTCTTGTCGCCCACCAGCACGGTCGGCGTGGCGAACGTCATGTTCGGATTTTCCATGCCGCCGTACGGGAACGACGGTGGCAGCACCAGGATGTCGTAGCGGCCCCACGCGTACGGGCCGTACAGCTGTTCGGTGGTGGCGATCAGCTTCTCGGTGTCCTCGAATTCATGCGCGGCCTTGTCGACGATCGACGGCTCCGCATAGACGGCCGAACGCGGTCCGGTTTCCTTCACCGCGATGTCGCCCGCGCCGATCGCCAGCAGGTAGGACGGAATCGGATGTGGCTGATCGAAGGTGAAGTCGCCATTCAACGGATGCTTCGCATCGTTGATCGCACTCATCACCACGCGCACGTCCTTCGGCGCGCTGACGTGCGCGTCGTAGGTGAAACGGATCGCCGGCGAATCCTGCAGTGGCACCCACGAACGCGCATGGATCGACTCGGACTGCGAGAACATGAACGGCAGTTTCTTGTCAGCCGTCTGCGCCGGCGTCAGCCACTGCAGGCCGGACGCGTCGGGCGAGGTGGTGTAGACGATGCGCACTTGCGCCGGATGCTTCGGCGTGGCGATCGTCAGCTTGCTGCCGAGCTGCTTGTCGCGCGGCGCCAGCGCATATTTCAGCGGCGTGGCCTTGCCGTCGGCGCCGAGCGCCTCGATCTTTGCGATCTTAAGGTCGCGCGTGTCCAGTACCAGCGACTGCGCCTTGGGATTCTTCCACTCCAGCTTCAGCGTGGCCCGGCCATCAAGCTGCCGCTGCGGAAAGTCGATCTTCAGATCGAGATCCAGATGGGTCACGCGCACCTGGTCGGGCTGCGCGTAGGAATTCGGGTCGCTGGCGTAGGCGGCCAGCGGCAACATCAGCGTACCGAAGGCGAGGGCGGGGAGCAGGCGCATGGGGAACTCTCGAACCGGAAAACGCCGAGTATGCCATTGCACCTGTTGCGGCCGCCCGTGGCGGAAGCCGGGTTTACGGCAACTCCCTGGTCGAATGCGGATCGATCGCATACGCCGGTTCTTGCGCCGGATGTGAGGGCGCCGGTTCAGACGTAGCGATCGGCCAACCGATCCGTGGCCTGCACCAACTGATCGACGATCGCCGGGTCGGCCGCGCTGTGGCCGGCCAGCACCACCCGCAGATCCGCTTCCGGCCATGCCTGGCTCAGATCCCAGGCGCTCTTCATTGGACAGATGATGTCGTAGCGGCCGTGCACGATCGTGGCCGGGATGTGCCGGATGCGGCCGATGTCGCGTAGCAGCTGGTCGGGTTCGAGAAAGATCGCGTGGCGGAAATAGTGGGCCTCCATGATGGCCAGGCTGACCGCCTTGTGCGGGTCCTCGAAATCGCCGGGGCCGTCGGGATCGTGCAGCAAGGTGGTGCTGCCGCCTTCCCACGCGCTCCACGCCTTTGCCGCGGCGAGGCGTACTGTTTCGTCATCACTGGTCAGGCGACGCCAGTAGGCGTCCAGCATCGAGTCGCGTTCCTGCTCGGGGATGAAGTCGCGGAAGCGGGTCCAGCGCTCGGGAAAGATCTGCGAAGCGCCGCCGTCGACTTCGTTGAACCAGCGTAGCTCCTGCGGCCGGCCGAGAAAGATGCCGCGCAGCACCAGCCCGAGCACGCGTTCGGGATGTGCCTGCGCGTAGGCCAGCGCCAGGGTCGAGCCCCACGAACCGCCGAACACCACCCAGCGCTCGATGCCGAGCTGCTCGCGGATCGCATCGATGTCGGCGACCAGATGCCAGGTGGTGTTGTCGCTGAGTTCGGCGAATGGCGTGGATTGGCCCGCACCGCGCTGGTCGAACAGCACGATGCGGTAGCGCGCCGGGTCGAAGAAGCGGCGGTGATAGGTAGCCAATCCCGCGCCCGGTCCACCATGCAGAAAGATCACCGGCAGGCCGGCGGGATTGCCGCACTCCTCCACGTACAAGGTGTGGGGTGCATCGACTGCGAGGCGATGGGTCTGGTATGGCTCGATCTCGGGATACATCTCGCGCATGGTGCGGACTCCTCGTGGTTTTTGCTCCTCCTCCTGCTCGCAGGGGGAGGTTGGGAGGGGGTTGTCCGAAGTTTGTGGACAAAGTCAAAAGCACCCCTCCCCAACCCTCCCCTGCAAGCAGGGGAGGGAGTTCTATCTCAGCCGAATTGCAGGGCGGCGGTGAGGTCGCCGGGTGGCGGGCCGCCGGCGGCGATCATGGCGGCGTCGCGCAGCTTCAGGCCGGGCAGTTGCTTCAGGCCGAAGCGGCGGGTGATGAAGCGCAGGATCGAGCCGGTGTCGTAGATGGTGTGATCGACGAAACCCTTCTTGGCGAACGGCGACACGATCAGCGCGGGGATGCGCGAACCCGGCCCCCAGCGATCGCCTTTGGGCGGCGCCACGTGATCCCACCAACCGCCGTTCTCGTCCACCGTGATCACCACCAGCATCTGCGGCCACTGTGGACTTTTCCGCAGCGCCTCGACCACCTGTGCCAGATGCTGGTCGCCGGCGGCCACGCTGGAATAGCCGGCGTGCATGTTGAGGTCGCCCTGCGGTTTGTAGAACGACACCGGCGGCAGCGTGCCGGCTTCGATCGCGGCGATGAAGTGGTTGCTGTCGGCACTGCTGCCGACGCCGGCGTCGCGCAGATGCTGCTGTCGCGCCGCTGTGCCGGGCGCGAACTGGCGGAAGTAATTGAACGGCTGATGGTGGATCTGGAAATTCGGCACTTCCGGAAACACGTGGTGGTCGCCGTCGCCATGGCCGTCCAGCGCGAGCTGCCAGCCGCCGGCATACCAGGCCCAGTCGACGTTGGCCTCCGACAGTGCATCGCCGATGGTGAGATGGACCTGCGCCGGCAAGGTGTTCGGGCTGTCGGTAGCGGCGAAGCGCGGATCGCGCTTGTCGTGAGTGTAGGTCGGCGCGTAGGCCGGACCCATCGTGTTCACCGCCCAGAAATCCGGCGTGAGCCCATCACGCGAGGCGAACTTCGAGCGCCCCTGCATCGCACTGGCCGGAGAGTCGTCGGCCAGTTTCGGGCGGATGCCGGTGGGGTCGTCGCCCTCGACCACGGCAATCTGGAATTTCCCCGGGCCCTGATCGGCGCTCGGATAGAACGGCGGCTGCGCGGCGGCCAGGTATTGATGATTGAGGAACGAGCCGCCGAAAGCGCCCATGAAGAAGTTGTCGCACAAGGTGTATTGCTGCGCGAGCTGCCACAGCTGCAGCTTCGCCGCGTTGTCGGCGTAGTGGCCCATCACCATCGCACCGGTGTTGCCCCAGGCGACGAAGCCGTCGTTCTTCCCACCGTTGATCTGCAGCTGGTTCTCGTAAAAACGATGCACCAGGTCACGCGTGACCAAGCCCTGCGGCAGCGGATCGCCGTCGGCTGTGCGCAAGGCGAACGGCTGGTTCGGCAGGCCGGTGATCGCCTGTTCGTCGATCTGGTAGTGACGGCCGTCGACGGTCTGCGGGTGCGGTGCCAGGCCACCCCAGATCGGCGGCAGGGTGGTGAGCAGGCTGCCATCGCGATCGCGCTGGCGGTATTCGGGTGCGTCGAGGCTCTTCAGCGGTTGCGCCAGCCCGGGGAAGTGCGCGAACAGGTTGTTGAAGCTGCGGTTCTCCGCATACAGCACCACCACTTGCTGGATGTGCTGGCGCAGCAGTGCGTCGAGCACGGCGGCGGGCAGTTCCTGTGTGCCTGCGGTGGCCGGTCGACTGCCGCCGGCCGGAGTGCAGCTGCCCAGGGTCAGCGCCGCGCCAGCGATGGCGATGCCGCCGAGCAGGCGGCGGCGTTCGGGGTTGGCTGGCGCTTCGTCGGACGGCTTGTCGGTGGGTTTGTCAGTCATCGGATCAGTCTGTGGTGAGTGCTATTCGGGTTGCTGCCGGCGACCGCATGCGCCAATCAGGTAACGCTCAATCGCGCGACATGGCGAGCGCCGCGTTCCACATCGCACGGGTCAGCGGACGATGCTCGTGTGGTGTCTGCAACACGATCAAGGTCGTGGTGCTGTTGCTGGCACCGGTCTTCAGCAGCCGGTCGAGCACGGATTCCAGATGACTGATCGACATCGCCACCACGTGCAGCAGCGCCGAGTCCTCGCCGGCCAGGCGGCGGCATTCGAGCACTTCGGGAATGTCTTCCACCAGCGTGCCGATGCGCGCGCAGGTGATGCCGTCACAGCGCAGGCGGATCATCGCGCTGATGCCGTAGCCGAGCCGTTTCGGGTTGACCGTGGCGCGGTAGCCGCTGATCACGCCGGCCTCTTCGAGCCGTTTCACCCGCTCGGCTACCGACGGCGCGGACAGCCGCACCTTGCGGCCCAGCTCGGCGTAGCCAAGGCGTGCATCCAGTTGCAGCGCTTCGAGCAGCTGCCAGTCCTTGCCGTCCAGTTCGGGCTTTGCTTCCATGACTTTCGATTCCAAGGCGGGATACCTCGTTGCTTGCTTCGATCGTTGGCGAAACATCGCCAATACGAATCGATGCATTATTCCTCGGCGCGACCGGCAAGACTAGGATGCGCACTTTCCCATCTTGGAATCCGTCCCCATGGATACCGCCGAGCGCCTTGACGGGCGCGCGCTCTGCTACATCGGCATTGCCCTCGTCACTTGGTCGTCGGCGTATGCCGCGATTGCCTATGCGCTGGCCTCGTTCACGCCGGGCGAAGTGGCGTTGGCGCGGCTGGCGATCGGCTCGCTGTGCTTTGCCCTGCTGATGTTGCTGAAACGCATACCGCTGCCCGCGCAGCGCGACTGGCCGCAGCTGGCCTTGCTCGGTGTGATCGGGCTGACCGCGTATCACCTGTGCCTCAACTATGCGGAGACGCGGATTGCCAGCGGTACCGCGGCGATCCTGATTTCGCTGGTGCCGGCGGCGACTGCCGCGGTGTCGGCGGTGTGGGTCGGCGAACGCTTGTCCGCGCGCACCCTGGCCGGGCTCGGCGTGGCGTTGGTCGGCGTGGTGATGGTGGTGCTGGCCAGCGGCAAGCAGGTGAAGTTCGAGCCGATGGCGGCGCTGGTGCTGATCAGCGTGCTGGCCTCGGCGATCTACTTCGTCGGGCAGAAGCCGCTGTTCGCGCGCAACAGCATGGTCGGCGTCACCGCGTTCACATTCTTTGCCGGCACGCTGGCTACTGTGCCGCTGGGCTGGCAGTTGCCGCAGGCATTGCAGAGCGCGCCGTGGTCGCATATCGCCGCGCTGCTGTGGCTGGGCATCGCGCCCACCTTCATCGGCTATCTGGCGTGGAACGCGGCGCTGCGGCGCGCCTCCGCGTCGCAGGTATCCACCTTCATCTACTTCTCGCCACCGATCGCAGTGCTGATCGGCTGGCTGTGGCTGGGCGAGCGGCCGGGTGTGCTGACCCTGGTCGGTGGCGTGATCACCGTCGGCGGCGTGGTGCTGGCGAATGCGCGGCGGCGCGCCGTTCCGCGTGTGGCGACAGTGCCTGATACCTGCGAACAGAACTAACTCACACGAGGAGAGCCGCCGCATGTACGAGCTGTATATCGCCAACAAGAACTACTCGTCGTGGTCGTTGCGGCCTTGGCTGCTGCTGAGCGAGCTTGGCATCCCGTTCGATGAGCGGCTGGTGTCGTTCGCGCCCGGTACCGGATCGAGCTGGAGCGCATTCCGCACGTTCTCGCCCAACGGCAAGGTGCCATGCCTGCGCGACGGCGACACGGTGGTGTGGGATTCGCTGGCGATCGTCGAATATCTGGCCGAGCGTCATCCGGGCGTATGGCCAGCGGATCCGAAAACGCGCGCATGGGCGCGCTGCGCGGTTGCCGAAATGCATTCGGGTTTCGCTGCGCTGCGTTCGCGTTGCGCACTGAGCTGCGGTTTGCGCATTCGGTTGCCGGATGATTTGCCGACGGCCTTGCGCGCCGATATCGCGCGTATCGATGAGCTGTGGAGCGAGGGCCTGGCCCGCTTCGGTGGACCGTTCCTGGCCGGCAATGCGTTCGGTGCGGTCGATGCGTTCTTCGCACCGGTGGCGTTCCGCATCCAGACCTATGGGCTGCCGCTGGGCGATATAGCTGCTGCCTACGCACAACGTCTGCGTGAGCTGCCGGGCATGCGCCGCTGGTATGCCGACGCGCTGCAGGAAACCTGGCGAGATCCGGAGCACGAGGAAGAAGTGCAACAATTCGGCACCCTGCTGGAAGACCTGCGCGCGTCGGCGGCTTGAGGCGCCGACGCAGCTGTCGTCAGGGCTGCGTCGGCAGTGCCACAGTCTTGCCTGAGCGCCGCACCTGCCAGCGTCCCAGTGCGACCAGCAGCAACGCGACCACGACGAAGACCAGCAGTACCACGCAGGCATTGATCAGCACACGCAGATAGCCCAGCGAGCCGACGTCGAGGAACGGGTACGGATACCAATGGGTAATTGCGCCGCGAATCAGCGCAGAGGCGAAATAGGCGGCCGGATACAACTGCCAGATAATCACCTGCGGCCAGCGCAGCGTCGCCTTCGGCACCGCCAGCCACCAATACAGCAGGAACAGTGCGGGCATCACCACATGCAAAGTGTTGTCGGCCACGATCTGCCAGCCGTGCGGCTGCCACAGCTGTCGCAGCATCAGGTTGTAGATCGCCGCGACGATGACGATGCTCATCGCGATCGCGCTATGCACATCGGGTCGCGTGAAAAAGCGGCTGACCGCTCCGTGCGGTCCGCTGGCGGCGGCAGTCAGCGCCAGCGCGGCCAGCACATTCGTCAGGATGGTGAAGTAGCCGAGGTAGATCCACACCCCGGTCAGCGCGCCTTGTCCGTTCGCGATCGTCAGCTGGATCGACAACAGCAGCTGCAGCGCGAGTGCGAGCCAGCCGAGCAGGGCGGCGATGGCAGCGAATGAGCGGTAGCGATTCGGCATGGACAACATCCGTCGATTCGATCGGGCGGGATCTTCGCCGTGGATTCGTTTTACAGCTTGTACGCCCGATGGATCGCCACGATGCCGTTGCTGAGGTTGCGTACTTCGACGCGACCGAAGCCGGCGCGCTCCATCATGCCCTTAAGGGTGTCCTGATCCGGATGCTTGCGGATCGACTCGGCGAGGTACTGGTAGCTGTCGGCGTCGCCGGCGAACAGCTGGCCGAGCCTGGGCAGGATCTTGAACGAGTGGAAGTCGTACAGCTTGCTGAAAACTTCGCTCTGCACCTTGGAGAATTCCAGCACCAGCAGGCGGCCGCCTGGCTTGAGCACGCGGCAGATGTCGGCCAGTGCCTTGTCCTTGTCGGTGACGTTGCGCAGGCCGAAGGCCATGGTCACCGCGTCGAACGAATTGTCCGGGAACGGCAAGACTTCGGCGTTGAGCTGGGCCCAGCGCAGGCCGCTGACCAGGCCGCGGTCGGTCATGCGGTCGCGGCCGACGCCGAGCATCGCCGCATTGATGTCGCCGACCACCACCTCGCCTTCGTCGCCGACCACGGGCTTCAGCAGCGCGGCGATGTCGCCGGTGCCGCCGGCCAGGTCCAGCACGCGATCGCCGCGCCGCACGCCGCTCACGGCGACGAAATGGCGTTTCCACAGCCGATGCACGCCGAACGACATCAGGTCGTTCATCAGGTCGTAGCTGCGTGCGACCGAGGTGAATACCTGGCCGACCAGCTTCTGCTTGTCGCCGACCGGCACGTCGCGGAAGCCGAAATGGGTGACTGGAGCCGGGGTGGTCGGGTCCGTCGTGGTCTTGGGAGATTGTTCGCTCATGCTTGCATGCTACCGGAGGCTGGCCGTGTTCTGGCCGGCATGACTAGAGGGGAAGGTCGGTCTGCTTGGGTTGTTCGGCGGCATCGACGGCAGTGTGCGCATGCAGCTGGTGCTCGGCATCGACATGGCGCTGGTGCAGATCCTCGCTGGAGGCATCCGCAGGGACAGCGTCATCGATGCGACGGTAGGCCGGTTTGGTTTCCGCCAGCACGGTCGCCTCGGGCATGTCGTCGCTCAATGCCTCGCCCGCGGCGGATTCCTTCTCGCTGCCGCCGGGAGTGATCTTTAGGATCGAATGGCGCACCTCGCGCGACAGGATTACCCGCGCATCGCGCACCATGCCTTCCAGCGCGCTGTCGTAGTCGAGCTTGCCGTCGTCGTCGGTCCACACCACCCGGCGCTCGCGCAGTTTCTGGATGAAGCCGCGGAACAGCGCCTTGTCGAAGAACTCCGGTGCGGACAGTTCGTTGAGCAGGCTGAGCCGCTGCGCGGTGAGCGTGCAGGCGTTCTCGAGCTCGGCGCCGGTCATCGTGTGCGGACCGTTCTTGGCCAGCGCGGCGATGGTGATGTAGTAGCGCTCGAACGCCTGGATCAGGCTGCGCGCGATCACCTTCAGCTGGAACGCGCTGTCTTCCTGGCCGGCGCTGCGCTCGAGGGTGCGGCCGTCGTTGGTGGATTCGAGCAGGCCGCGGCGCACGAAGAAGTCGATCGTGGCCTGCAACTGCGCGCAGAAGCCCTCGCCATCCCACGGCAGGAACAGCTCGCCCTGGATGAACGGGTAGATGATCCGGCCCAGCCGCAGTACCGAGGCGCGCGACATGCGCCGGTTGTTGAGGAAGCAGCAGGCAACCCATGCGGCGGTGGCGGTGAGGTGCAGCACGTTGTTGCGGAAGTAGCTGAGCAGCACCGCCTGTTCGCTGTTGACGGTCAACACGTCGCCCAGCGGGTGCTGCACGCGCTGGATCCAGCCCATCTGCTCGCCGTAGGCGATGATCGCGGCCGGATTCATCGGGGTCAGCGTGACGCGATCGGAATACGGCAGTTCTTCCAGCAGCGCCTTGCCCAGATCGAGCTGGGTCAGCAGGTCGCTCTCGGCCATCGCGTGCTTCGGCGTGGCCAGCAGGGCGAGCGCCAGCAGGTTGATCGGATTGACGTCGGCGGCGCGGTTGATGTTGATCTGGATCTGTTCGGCCAGGTGATCGGTTACGCCGTTGAGCCATTCCGGCTTGGCATCCGGATCGGCCGTGGCCGCGCGCCAGTCGGCGCTGGCCGCGTCGAGCAACGGCGTCAACGCGATCGGTTCACCGAAATTCAGCGCCACGTGGCCGTAGCGCTGGCGCAGCACTTTCAGCCCGCGCAGCAGGCCGAGCAGGGACTCCTTTTCCTTCGGCTGGCCGCTGAGTTCGCCTGCGTAGGACTTGCCTTCCATCAGCTTTTCGTAGCCGATGTAGACCGGCTGGAACAGCACCGGCCGGCGCGGCGCGCGCAGGAACGCGCGCACGGTCATCGCCAGCATGCCGGCGCGCGGCGCCAGCAGCCGGCCGGTACGCGAACGACCGCCTTCGATGAAATATTCGATCGGCACGCCGCGGTCGATCAGCTGCGCCAGGTATTCGTTGAACACCACCGAATACAGCGCATTGCCCTTGAAGCTGCGGCGCAGGAAGAACGCGCCGCCGCGGCGCAGGATCGGCCCGATCACCGGCAGGTTGAGGTTCACGCCGGCGGCGATATGCGGCACCACCACGCCGGAGACATGCAGCTGGTAGCTCATCAGCAGGTAGTCGGCGTGGCTGCGATGGCAGGGCACGTAGACCACTTCGTGACCGGGCGCCGCAGCGCGGGCCTTGTCGAAGTGGTGCATGGCGATGCCGTCGTACAGCTTGTTCCAGAAATTCGCCAGCAGGAACGAGACCGAGCGCACCACCGGGTGCGAGTAGTCGGCGGAGATTTCCATCACCAGCTTGTGCGCCTTGCGCCAGGCCTTGGCGTGGCTGATCTTTTCCTTGGCCGCGCTGGCGGCGATCGCGGCGCGTACCGGCTCGGCATTCAGCACGGCATCGACCACGGTGCGCCGGTGCGACAGATCCGGCCCGATCACCGCGGCGCGGATGCGGTGGAAGTGGGCGCGCAGCACGCGCGCGATCTTGCGCGCGAAGCGTTCCGGCGTGATCTCGCCGGATTCGTCCAACACGCTGCGCAACGACACCGGCGCGGAGAAGTGCACCACGGTGTCACGCCCGTTCAGCAGCAGCGCCAGCATGCGGCGGAAGCGGCCGACCATCACCCAGTTTTCCGAGAACAGCACGCGGAACCAGCCGCTGTCGCGGCTCGGCGCGCGGCCGACGTAGATCGACACCGGCACGATCTGGATATCGCGCTCGGGCATGCCTTCCAGCGAACGCACCAGTTGCCGCAGCGGTTCGTTCGGCGCGCGCTGGCGGTTGCGCCCGAAGATCCAGCCGTCGCGTCGCGCCAGGGCGAACACCGAGCGCCGCCGGCGCGTGCCTGCCATCGGCTGCATCGGATTGGGCAGACCGGCTTCGCGGCAGGCGCGCTGCAGGATCAGTGCGTCGGAGAACCCGTCGCGCTCGATCACATAACAGACCGGTACGCCGGCCTGCAGCAAGGCAGCCGGCTCGGCCGGGTCGCGGCGAATGCGCACCCACGGCTGCAGCAGCTGGCCGGCCAGGTTGAACCACCAGGGGGCGCGCTGACGAACGGTGGAATCCGCGGTGTAGATATTCTGCATCCGTCTATTCTAACGGCTGCGCTGTTCAGTCTTGTTTGGCAACGGTGCCGGTGCCGGCGTCGGCCGCCACACTGGCGCTGCCGGCCGGCTCGTTCAGCTGCTGATGCGCCTTGCGCGCGCTGTCCAGCATGTCCTCGCTGTACCAGCGGCCGTCCTGCTGCACCAGCTTCGATTCGGTCGACAGCGGCTTGCCGAGCAGGGTGTAGTCCACTTTCACCACGGCATGGCCATCGCTGTTGGAGACCGGGGTGAGCTTGACCGAGTTCAGCGTGTCGTCCACCGACAGGCCGTAGATCATCAGCATCTGCTTGAGGCCGGCGTAACCGGTCGCGTACTTGCCCATCGAGGTGTCGAAATCCATCGAGCGCAGCTGATCCGGATCTTTCAGGTCCAGTTTGCGCGCCGTCGTCACGGCCACACCGACCGCCTGCTTGGCCTTGGCCTGGTCGAACCACGGCGTCTGCTGCACCCACGGCGCCAGTACGTCGAGTACGCCGTTGGCCTGGGCCTTCTGGGTCTCGTTGAGGGTCTTGCTCTGCGCCACGCCGCTTTTCACCAGCGCTTCCCCGACACTGATCAGCACCGGCAGCTGATCCTTGTACTGCTGCTCCATGGCGGTCAGCTTTGGCTGCAGTTCGGCGTACAGCTTGTTCTCCGCATCCGGCTCGGTGAGCTTCTGCATCGTCTCGTTGAACTTGGCGCGATCCTCGGCCGTGATCGGCCGCTGATCCTGCTGGTGATGACCCCAGTCGGCGCGCATGTTGGCGTAGTCGGCCGGTGGCAGCGCGTGCTTCCACAGCCCGTTGAAGTCACCGGCCTTGATCAGGTCGACCGAAGCCTGCAGGGCCGCCTCCGGTGTGCTGCCGCCCGGTTGCGAGGCCGCGTCCTTGCCATGGCAGGCGCTCAACAGCAGCGCGACGGACAGGGGCAGCAAGGCGTAACGGAGGGAGGGCAGGCGCATGGCAGGTTCTCGCATGGTGACGGCGGAGCGAAAGCGCACCGCATAGCGTCGTGATCGCGCAGGGTAAGGGTCGCAGTGGCTTCGAAACAAGGGCAGGGCGCAGGATTTTGCGACGCCATAAAAAGAAAACCCCGCGGGCCTGGGGCCTCACGGGGAAATCCGGTAGAGCCGGAAGGGAAATGGCCTTGCCTGCAAAATGTTGGTCAGCAGGTGTTGGCAGCTGAAATATTACTTGTTCGTTAAAGCTAAGGCAATGCTTTTGTTATGCGTTGTAATTGCCTGATTTATATCATTTAAGTGATTTTTGATTGTCACTGGTAGCGCAGCGCGTCGATTTTCTGCTGCCGCCGCTGTTCCAGCGGCGCGCTCCAGTCGTTGTTGAACAGCGCCGGTTCCCATGAGCCATAGGTGGGATTCGGCAACACGAACCAGCGCGTGCCGATCCATGGCAGATAGTCGGCGACCGCTTTGCGACGGCCGTCGGCGGTGTTCGCATTGACGTCGACGAAATCGCCGATCTGATCGCCAAACTGCATCAAGACGCGGTAATGCCGCGCGACCAGTTGCCGCCGGCAACCCTTTTCGGTGCCGGCCTGCTCGCAATCTTCGACCACCGTGCCGAGACCGAGAAAGGCTTGCGGGCCGCTGACCGGGAAACCGGCTTGGCGCAGGTTGGCCAGGGTGGCCTCGTCCAGATCCTTGGCGCGGTTGGAGATGTAGATCACCGCGATGCCGTGCGCGGCGGCGAACTGGGTGAACTCGACCGCACCCGGCAACGCACGGGCCTGCGCCTCCTTGCACCAAGCCGCCCAGTCGGCCTCGTTGAACTCGCCGCCACCTTTCACCACGCGCGCCTGATACGGCGAGTTATCCAGTGCAGTCTCGTCGATATCCAGGATCACCGCCGGCTTCAGGCCCTTGAACGGAGCGACCCGGTCCGCCTTGCCCAACGCGTCCCAGTGCGGGTCGCGCATGGCTGCCAGCAGCCGTGATTGGGCGTCGCGGTAGGTCTGCAGATAGATCAGGTCGTGCTCGATCGCGGTCTGGCTCCACGCCACCGCATTGAGGTTGTCGTTGGCGGGAACGCGCACTACTGCTGCTGCGGCTTGTGGAGCGGGCGCCACCACGGCGTGCTGGGGTTGGGTCGTGGCACAACCGGCCAGCAGGGCAAGCGCGAGCAGGGTCGTGGGGAAACGAAGTGACATGCAGAATCCTTGAGCAAGATGAAGCGTGACGATGCCGGAAGTTTACGACAGCCATGGGACAGGGTTGGCAGCCGGCGCGGGCTGCTGACAGACTGGAGGCCTCGCAACTCACGGCTGCACCACGCATGGATCCCTCTCTGTCTGCCACGCGCGAGCCTTCGCCGGCCATCCGTTATGCGAGTTATCTGCTGGCCGCAGCGGCGCTGCTAGTCGTCATCGACGTTCACCTGCTGTCGGCGTTGCTATCCGGTCTGCTGGTCTACGAGCTGGTGCAGGCGATGACCCCGCTGCTGGGCCGGCGTATTTCCGGCGACCGTGCGCGGTTGGTCGTGGTGGCCGTACTGGGCGCGATCGTGGTGGGCCTGCTGATCCTGCTGATCCTCGGCGCAATCAGCTTCTTTCGCAGTGAGATCGGCAACCCCGAGCTGCTGTGGCAACAGCAGTTGATGCCACTGGTGGAAAAGGCCCGCCAGCAGTTGCCCCCGATCCTGGTTGACAACCTTCCCGACAGTGTCGATGACCTGCGCGTGGGCGCGATCGAGCTGGCCCGCAAGCATGCGGGAACCCTGCAACTGGCTGGCAAGGGCGCGGTGCGGGTATTCGTGCACATCATCATCGGGCTGGTGCTGGGTGCGATCATCGCGCTCAGCCGCGCTCGTCCGGCGCATCAGGTCGGTCCGCTGTCCGCAGCGTTGAGTCTGCGCTGCCAGCGACTGGCTGCAGCGTTTCACAACATCGTGTTCGCGCAGCTGAAGATCTCGCTGATCAATACCTTGTTCACCGCGATTTTCCTCCTCGGCGTGCTGCCGCTGATGGGTATCCATGTGCCGCTGGCGAAGACGCTGGTGGTAGTGACCTTCATCGTCGGCCTGCTGCCGGTGATCGGCAACCTGATTTCCAACACGGCGATCGCCATTGCCGGACTGTCGGTATCGCTGGGTGTGGGTATCGCCGCGCTGGCGTTCCTGATCCTGATCCACAAGCTGGAATATTTTCTCAACGCCCGCATCGTCGGTACGCAGATCCGTGCCCGCGCCTGGGAACTGCTGATCGCGATGCTGCTGATGGAGGCTGCGTTCGGCCTGCCCGGCGTGATCGCCGCGCCGATCTATTACGCCTATCTGAAGAGCGAGCTGGAGGCGGAGGAGCTGATCTAGCCGCCCGCCAGCATCGCCGCGATCTTCGCCATGTGCGACTGGGCAGTTTCGCGAGTGATTTCCTTGTCCGCTTCCGGATCCTTGCCCTGCCAGTGCAGGTCGGCCTGCGGCAGTTCGTGCAGGAAGCGGCTGGGCTGGTTGGTGTGGATGTCGCCGTAGCGTTTGGTCTTCGCCGACCACGACAGCGTCAGCAATTCCTTGGCGCGGGTGATGCCGACGTACATCAGACGGCGTTCCTCGTCGATGCGGCCCTCGTCGATGGCGCCTTCGTGCGGCAGCGTGCCGTCCTCGCAGCCGACGATGAAGACGAAGCGGAACTCCAGCCCTTTCGCCGCATGCAGGGTCATCATGCGCACCGCGTTGCCGGGTTCGTCGCGGTCGGCGTGGCTGAGCAGGGCCAGCTGCGAGGCGAGGTCGCCAGCGCTGTTGCCGCCCTTCTGCATCGCGCGGAACCAGTCGGCCAGTTCCTTCAGGTTGCCCAGCTTGCGTTCGCGCACGCTGGCGTCAGGCGTACTGGCGGCGATCTGCGCCGCGTAACCGGTGCGCTTGAGGATCAGCTCGACCAGATCCGCCGCGCTCTGATGCAGCGAGGCGCTGCGCAGTTCATCGAGCAGGTTGGCGAACGAGGCTAGCGCAGCAGCCGGGCGTGGCGTGAGCTGGCGCAGCACGCTGTCGCTGCGGATGGCGTCGAGCAGCGAGCTGTGCCGGCTTTGCGCCAGCTGCCCGAGTTTCTCCAGCGTGGTCGAGCCGATCTCGCGCTTGGGCACGTTGACCACGCGCAGGAACGCGGCATCGTCGCTGGGGTTGGTCAGCAGGCGCAGATAGCACAGCAGATCTTTCACCTCGGCGCGATCGAGGAAACTCAGTGCGCCGGTGAGGTGATAGGGAATCCGCGCCAGCCGCAGCGCCTTCTCCAGCGGACGTGCCTGGAAGTTGCCGCGGTACAGGATGGCGATGTCGTGCCAACGCGCCTTGTGCTTCTCGGCCAGCGTGGTGGCGATCGCGGCGACGTGCTCGGCCTCGTGCTCGGCCTCCTTGCATTCGAGCACGCGGATCGGCGCGCCTTCCGGATGCTCGCTCCACAGCTTCTTTTCGTGCAGGTGTGGGTTGTTCGCGATCAGCTGGTTCGCCGCGCGCAGGATGCGCTTGCCGCAGCGGTAGTTCTGTTCCAGCTTGATCACGCGCAGGCTCGGCCAGTCGCGGCCGAGCTGGTCGATGTTCTCCGGATTCGCGCCGCGCCAGGCGTAGATGCTCTGGTCATCGTCGCCCACGCAGGTAATCCCGCCGCGTTCACCGGTCAGCACTTTCAGCAGGCGGTACTGCGCGTCGTTGGTGTCCTGGTATTCGTCCACCAGCAGATAACGCAGGCGTTCGCGCCAGGCGTCACGGCATTCGTTGTCGGCTTCGAGGATACGCAGCGGCAGGCGGATCAGGTCGTCGAAGTCGACCGCATTGAACGCGGCCAGGCGCTGCTGGTACATGTCGTAGATCGTCGCCGCTTCCAGCTCGCGCGGACTGCGCGCGGCGGCCAGCGCTTCCTCCGGCGAGAGCCCGCCGTTCTTGGCACGGCTGAGCAGGTTGCGTATGCCGAACAGCACGTCGGGCTTGACTCCCTTCGGCGACAACTCCTTGACGATGCCGGCGCTGTCGTCCGCATCCAGCACCGAGAAGCCGCGACGCAGGCCGGCGCGCGCATGCTCGATCTGCAGGAACTTCAGGCCCAGCGCATGGAACGTGCACACGGTCAGCGCGGCCGCGTCCTCCGTGCTGACCAGCTTGGCCACGCGCTCGCGCATCTCGCGCGCGGCCTTGTTGGTGAAGGTGATGGCGGCGATCTTCGACGGCGCCAGATGCTTGCGTGCAATCAGGTACGCGATCTTCTGTGTGATCACCGAAGTCTTGCCGGAACCGGCACCGGCCAGCACCAGCAGCGGGCTGTCGCAATGTTCGACGGCGGCCAGTTGTTGCGGATTGAGCATGGATCGAAAGACGGGATGAGGCGGTGGTCGATGGTAACAGAGCGCCGCGGGTGCTCTCGCCGGTTTCGGCCATAATCGACCCCTCAACAGGCGCAGGGATGAAGCATGACGGATCAGGCGGAAACGACGACCGAGCGGTGCGACGTGGTGGTGATCGGCGGCGGTCCGGGCGGCAGCACTGCGGCGGCGTTACTGGCGCGGCGCGGCTACAAGGTGATTGCGCTGGAGAAGGCGCATCACCCGCGCTTCCATATCGGCGAGTCGCTGCTGCCGATGAACCTGCCGGTGTTCGAGCGGCTCGGCGTGCTGGACAAGGTGCGCGCGCTGGGCGTGTTCAAGTCCGGTGCGGATTTCGAGGCGGACAACGCGCGCGGCTACAACACCTACGCGTTTGCTCGCGCGATCGGGCAAAGCCCACCGCATGCGTACCAGGTGTGGCGGCAGGATTTCGACAAGATGCTTTACGAGCACGCGCGCGAATGCGGCGCGGATGCACGCGAAGGGCATGAGGTAGTGCAGGTCGAGCAGCGCGGTCCGCGCGAAAGCTGGCTGGACGTGAAAACCGACGACGGCCGCAGTTACTGCATCCAGGCACGCTACGTGGTCGACGCCAGTGGCCGCGATGCCTTCCTTTCCGCGAAAAAGAAACTGCGCCGCAAGAACGAGCAACACCAGAGCGCGGCGATCTTCGGCCACTACCGCGGCGCCGAGCGGCGCATGGGCGAGGATGCGGGCAACATCAGCATCTACAGTTTCGAGCACGGCTGGATGTGGATGATTCCGTTGCCCGACGGCGTGATGAGCGTGGGCGCGGTATGCCGACCGGATTACCTCAAGCAGCGCAAGGGCCGCACGGTCGAGTTCCTGCTCGATACGCTGAAGCTGAGCCCGGCGCTGTGGCGCCGCCTCGAGCACGCGGAGCTGATCGACAACGAAGTCCGCGTGACCGGCAACTATTCCTACGATTCGGAGCAGATGGGTGGTCCGGGCTGGGTGCTGGTCGGTGATGCGTTCGCCTTCCTCGACCCGGTGTTCTCCTCCGGCGTGTATCTGGCGATGAGTGGCGCCGAACAGGCGGTCGAGGTGGTCGACCGGGCCTTGCGCGAACCGCAGCGCGAGATGGCGCTGCTGCGCAAGCTGGAGAAACGTCAGCGCGCCGGCATGGCGCGCTTCTCGTTTTTTATCTACCGCTTCAACGGGCCGGTGATGCAGCAGATGTTCCGCTCGCCGCGCAACACCTGGCAGCTGGAGCAGGGCGTGATCTCGATGCTCGCCGGCGACCTGTTCGACACGCCGAAGGTGCTGTGGCGGTTGCAGCTGTTCAAGCTGGTCTACGCGATCTGCGGCCTGCGCGACTGGCGGCGCTGGCGTACTGAGCACAAGTACCGGCTGGCGCAGGCACGCGCGCAGTTCACCGGCGGAAACACGCCGCTGGACAAGGCCTGATTGAACTCCCTCCCCTGCGAATGCAGGGGAGGGTTGGGGAGGGGTGCTTTTGAGCTTGTCGCAAGTTCGGCCCACCCCCTCACCTAAAGGATTCCCTTCGGTCACCACCCTCCCCCTGCGAGCAGGGGGAGGAGCCAGTACCATGCACGATCACGACCCGAACGTACGCCCATGGCCAAGCTCTATTTCTATTACTCGGCAATGAATGCCGGCAAGACCACCACGCTGCTGCAGAGCGCATACAACTATCACGAGCGCGGCATGCGCACGCTGATCCTCACCCCGGCGCTGGACAACCGCTACGGCGAAGGCGTGGTTGCCTCGCGCATCGGCCTGAAGGCGAACGCGCGCCGCTTTGGCGGCGACGAGAACCTGCTGGCGCTGGTCGAAGCCGATATCGCCGCGCATGGCGCGCTGCATTGCGTGTTCGTCGACGAGGCACAGTTCCTGACCAAGCCGCAGGTGTGGCAGATCAGCGACGTGGTCGACAAGCTCAACATCCCGGTGCTGGCGTTCGGCCTGCGCACCGATTTCCGCGGCGAGCTGTTCGAAGGCAGTCGTTATCTGCTGGCCTGGGCCGACAACCTCGAAGAGATCAAGACGATCTGCCACACCGGCCGCAAGGCCACCATGGTCGTGCGCGTGGATGAACACGGCCGTGCCGTCACCGACGGTCCGCAGGTTGAGATTGGTGGCAACGAACGCTATGTCTCGGTAAGTCGCGCCGAGTTCAAGAAGATCAGCGAGGGCAGTGGTCGCATCGAATTGCAGCAGTCCGTGCTGCCGCTCGGCGAGAACCGTTGACCGAGATCCACCATCAAGGAATGTCATGAGCAACCCGATCACCATCCCCGCCTGGCAGCGCCCGCACTGGCAGGCCAGCGACGAGGAGATCCTGCTGCAGTTCTACGTGTTCGGCAAGTTCGATGCGGTGCGCGTGCCATCCGCCGATTACGGCAGCGCGGGCCTGCCGGCCGGCATCGAAGCGGTCAGCCACTACCACAGCGCATTGCGCCAATGGGATGGCTATCCGCTGAAAGGTGCGATGGGTCGCATGTTCAAGGACGATGCGCCGGAGGCATACCAGCTCGCGTTCGATGCGCCTGAAGTCATGGTCGTGCGCGGCACGCTCAAGGACAGCCCGGCAACCGGTTACCTGCGCGACACGCTGGGTGTGCTGGCCGGCATGCTCGACATCGGCGGCACAGCGATCCTCGATCCGCAAACCCTCAGCTTGCTGGATGCCGATGCATGGCGTCGGAAGTACCTGATTCGCGACGGCGCGCCGATCCGCAACCACCTGCTGATCCTGCGCGACGGCGAGTCTGCGCCCGATCATTCATGGATCCACACCCGCGGCATGCGCAAGTTCGGTCGCCCCGACATCAGCATCCGCCAGGTGCCGGATCGTGCCGTCGATCGTGCGGGCCTGCTGTGCGAAAAGCTGGTCGAACTGGAAGCGCTCGGTGCGCATTTCAGCGAGGGCCAGCGACTGGATATCGAGGGCGTTCCCAGCGGTGTCGTGGTGCATCTCGGCGGCGGACTGGACGATCCGCAGTTCAACAACACCTATGTCGAGTTTCATTGGCCGCAGTGAGCAGCGGCCACGTTGCTCAACGCTGACAGTTCGGACACCAGAACGTCGAGCGCTGCCCCAACACCACCTGTCGGATCGCCGTGCCGCATACGCGGCACGGTTCGCCCGCCCGACTGTACACGTTGAGCTCGCGGAAAAAATAGCCGGGCAGGCCGTCAGGGCTGATGAAGTCACGCAAGGTGGTGCCCCCGCGTTCGATCGCCCAGGCCAGGATGCGTTTCACTTCCGTCGCGAGTCGCGCGTAGCGTGCGCGCGAGACAGCGCCGGCCGCACGACGCGGGTCGATGCCGGCGGCGAACAGCGCTTCGCTGGCGTAGATATTGCCCACGCCGACCACGATCGTGTTGTCCATCAGGAACAGTTTCACTGCCGTGGTACGGCTGCGTGAGAGCTGCCATAGCAGGTCGCCGTCGAACGCGTCGGTCAGCGGTTCGGGGCCGAGTCTTGCCAGCAGTTCGTGCGTCTCGCCGGGTGCCTGCCACAGCAGGCAACCGAAGCGACGCGGGTCGGTGAAGCGCAGGATGCGCGGTGCCTGTGCCGACGTGCGTTCCAGTGCGATATCGACATGATCGTGCTTGCCGATCGGCGCATCCGGCGGCAGCACGCGCAGCACGCCGGACATACCCAGATGCAGCAGCGCACTGCCGGCTTCGGTATGCAGTAGCAGATACTTCGCGCGACGCTCCACCGCGTCGATGCGCTGTCCCGGCAATAGTTCGCTGATCTCTGGTGGAATCGGCCAGCGCAGGTCAGGCCGGCGCAGGATCACGCCGGTCACGCGGCGGCCGATCAGGTACGGCGCGATGCCGCGGCGGGTGGTTTCGACTTCGGGCAGTTCAGGCAAGGTCGATCCCGCGGATCAATGCAGTTCGGTGGTCTGGGTCGCCGGCGAGCGCGGCATGTAGCGCTCCGACACCAGCGCAATGCGCTGGCCGACGCGCACGTAATGCTGCGGGCCGGTGACCGAGCTTTCGCCGAACTCCAGCGTCTGGCCGTCCAGATCGAGCACGGCTTTCGGTGGCGCCAGCCCGATTTTGGCGGGATCGAAATCACTCGCTGGCCGCCAGCTGAGCACGTGCGCCGCAGCGGCATCGGCCAGGTCACTGAGCCGCGCGTCGTTCGCGCGTGCCGGGGTGCCGTCAGTACGCCACCAGTGACCGTCGCGCTTTTCATAGTGCATCGTGGGCGTGCCGGGCAGGGTCAGCGTGATGTGGCTGACGCTGGCTGGATCGATGGCCGTAAGCGGCCCGGTTTCGTTGCGTGCGTCGCGTTGCAGTTGCCAACCAGCTAGCACCAGCAGTGCCAGCACAGCGAGCAGCAGGATCAGGCGCTGGCGGATCGCGCGTTTCATCGTTCAGCGCCGACGCCGGCGCCACACGATCAGGCCGCCGATCAGCAGAAGCAGCAAAGGCAGCGCAATCAGGAAACCGAAACTGAGCGTGTTCAGCTCCGCCTGCGAAATCTGCAGCAGCCTATCCGGTGCGCCGCGCGGCGGCAGGTCGACCAGCTTGTCGTCGCCGAGCAGCCAGTCGAACACGCGCTCGCCCAGTGCGCGGTTGCCGCCGTTGCCGAGGAAGGTGTTGGACAGGAAATCGCCGTCGCCGATCACCACCGCGCGCTGCTCGCTCTTGTCCGGGCTCGGCGACAGCCGGCTCAGTGCGAAGCCGAAATCCAGCGGCCCCTTGAGTTCGCCGGCGCTCGCGTCGAAGCGGATGTCCGACGGCTTGTCGTTGTCGATCGGATGGAACTCGGTCCAGCTCTGCGGACCGGAGCGCAGGAACGGTTTGATCGCCCAGCCCGCCTGCGCTACCTGGGCCAGCGCGGATACCTGCGGGAACAACGTGGTCAGCGTGAACCCCTGGGTAATCGCCTGCGGCTGGTAATCGCCCAGCGCGATCAGGCGCGGGTCATGCAGGCCGAGCGCGGTGCCGCTGCCATCCACCAGCACGCCGGGCAGCACGTGCACGCCCAGCGCGTCGGCCAGTGGCTTGAGGCCGAGATCGTCGTTGGCCGGCTCGGTCAGCCACAGCAGGTTGCCGCCGTTCTGTACGTAGCCGACCAGTGCCTGCACCGCGCCCGGCGTCAGCGCCAGGGTGGGGCTGGCCAGCACGACCAGGTCGGTGTGCTCGGGCACCGCGCTGACTTGGGCGAAGTTCAGCGGTACCGCGCGCATGCCGCGCGCTTCCAATTGCGTGATGAAGGTGCCGAGGTCGGCATTCGCCTGGCTGTCGGCGCGGCGCTCGCCATCGCCGGTGACGAACGCGACGATGCGATCGTTGCCACGCACCAGTCGCTCCAGCGCATTGGTTAGGCTGCGCTCGGACAGTTCATCCAGCCGCTGCTCGTGATCCTTGTAGTGCAGGATCAGCGCGCCATCGACGGTGATGCCGAGGTCGCGCATCTTCGCCGGATCCAGCTGGGGGTCGACGAAGCGCAGACTGAGGTCGGGTTTCACCGCCTGGTAGCGCTGCAGGAAGCCGGCCACGGTCTGGCGCAGGTCGCCCTGCGGGTTCGCGTAGCTGACGATCTCGACCGGGCCAGTCAGCTGGGCCAGTACCGCGCGGCTTTCGGCCGACAGGCTGGTGCGCCCGTTCGCGGTCCAGTCCGCCTCGTGCGCGTAGCGCGTGCTCAGGTAACCGATGGCGCCCACGGCCAGCAACAGCAGCAGCGCGAACAGCCAGCCGTCCAGACGTCTGAATAGATGACGCATCAGTCGCGCTCCCTTTCGGCGCTGAGCCGACGCGCGGCCAGTGCCAGTGCCAGCACGATCAGCAGCACGAACCACACGATGTCGGTACTCGACACCAATCCACGCAGCAGCGGCTGCAGGTGTGTGCTCATCGCCAGCCAGTTGATGGCGCCGCCGTTGATGCCGGCCATCTGCGCGCCGAGGTTCACGCCCCACAGCGCCAGCGCGAGGATCAGGGCGGCAGCCGCGGCGATCGCCGGATGTGAGGCGAAAGTCGAGCAGGCTACGCCCAGCGCGGCCAGTGCGGCCAGCATCAGCGCCAGGCCCAGCGTCGCGGCGGCCAGCTTGCCCCAGTCGAGATGCGTGGCATGCGCCAGCGCCAGTGGCATCGCCAGAGTCAGCAACAGCCACAGCAGCAACCAGCCGAGCACCGCCAAATATTTGCCGAGCACGATGCGCGAGGCCGGCACGCCGGCGGCGAACAGCAACGGCAGCGTGCCATTGCGGCGCTCGCCGGCGATCACCGACATGGTCAGCAGCGGCACCACCAGAAATGCCAGCTGGGCGAGCTGACCGAGCAGTGGTACGCCGACAAGGTCGGTGAAGCCCGGGCTGTCCGGCCGTGCGGCGTTCTGGATCTGTCCGGCCAGGAAACCGCCCAGCAGCAGGGTGAAGTTCCACGCCAGCCATGCCAGCGTCAGCGCGGCCAGTACCCAGGCCAGCGGACGCACCAGTAGCCGGCGCCACTCCAGTCGTGTCACGGTCAGCAGACTCATGCGGCGCGCGCCGGGTTAGTGTGGCCGTTCATCGCAATCTCGAAGAAGGTCCGCTCCAGCGCCGCGTGATCGTCGCTGTGTACCGGACCATCGTGGCGCAGCGTGCCCTCGTGCAGGATCGCCACGCGATCGCAGACGGCGGTGACTTCGGCGAGCAGATGGGTGGAAAGGATCACGGCGGTGCCGGTGGCGGACTGTTCGCGGATCAGCGTGCGCAACGCGGCGACCTGGACCGGGTCGAGTGCGTTGGCCGGCTCGTCCAGCACCAGCAGCGCCGGTTTGTGGAGCAGCGCACAAGCCAGCCCCAACCGCTGGCGCTGGCCTTGCGACAGCACGCCGGCCAAGCGTCGCGCCAGCGGCTGCAGTTCCAGTCGCTCGATGATCGCGGCACGTGCCTGCGTCAGCGCCGCACCACGCAAACCGCGCAGCTGACCATGGGCGTCCAGATGCTCGCTTACCGTCAGTTCCGGCCACAACGGGGCACGTTCGGGCAGCCAGCCGATCAGCTGGCGGGCCAGTTCCGGTTGCTCGAAGAAGTCCGCGCCGTTCAGCTGAATGCTGCCGCTGTCCGGGCGCAGCGCGCCGGCAATCATCGACAAGGTGGTCGATTTGCCGGCGCCGTTGACGCCGAGCAGGCCCAGCACCTGGCCCGGTGATAGCGCCAGGCTCAGATTCTGCACAGCGGGACGGCCGGCGCGACGGCGGCTGAGCTGGTCCAAGCGCAGGACGGGCTCGGTGGAAACGGCGGTTGGCAAGGTCATTGCCTGATTGTCACGGTGCCCCCACTGTTTAGACAACAGGCGATTGCCAGACCCGCGAACTAACGACGTATTAGCTCCTCCCTCTTGACGGCCTGATACAATTGTGGGCTAGGCCATGCTGGCGGGTATGGAAGCCCCTCAACTAGACTGAATCCATCCCTCACCCGGTGCCTTCCATGCTCGATGCAGTGCTCAATTTCCTGAACAACGGTCTCACCGGCGCAAGCTGGGGCCAGATTGTGGTCTATATGCTGATCGTGACCCAGCTCACCATCTTCACGGTGACGCTGTATCTGCATCGCAGCCAGACCCATCGCGGCGTGGATTTCCACCCGGTGCTGGCGCATTTCTTCCGTTTCTGGGGCTGGCTGACCACCGGCATGGTCACCCGTGAGTGGGTGGCGGTGCATCGCAAGCACCACGCCAAGGTCGAGACCGAGGAAGATCCGCACAGCCCGATGATCTACGGCATCAAGAAGGTGTTCTGGGACGGCGTCTCACTGTACCGCGATGCCTGCGAGTCGAAGCAGGACATGGAACAGTACGGCCGCGGCACGCCGGACGACTGGGTCGAGCACAAGGTCTATGGCGCGCATCCGTATTGGGGCCCGACCCTGATGCTGCTGATCAGCATCGCGCTGTTCGGCGTGATCGGCGCCGCGCTGTGGGCGGTGCAGATGGTGTGGATTCCGTTCTGGGCCGCCGGCTTCGTCAACGGCATCGGCCATTGGGCCGGCTACCGCAATTTCGAAAGCGCCGACACCGCGCGCAACCTGATTCCGTGGGGTTTCTGGATCGGCGGTGAGGAACTGCACAACAATCACCACGCGTTTCCCAGCTCGGCCAAGTTTGCGCTGCGCAAGTGGGAATTCGACATCGGCTGGGCGGCCATCTGCATGTTCCGTGCAGTCGGTCTGGCCAAAGTGTTGCGCGTGGCGCCGTCACTGGATGTGCGTCCGAACGTGCGCCTGCCGGATGCCGAGACGCTGAAGGCCGTGCTGACCCACCGCTTCCAGGCGATGACCGACTTCTACCGCGGCGTGATCATCCCGACCCTGCGCGACGAAGCCCAGCATGCTGGCGAGAACCTGAAGGCCGTGCCGCGCCGCATGCGCTTGGCGCTTGCCGATGGCGGCCGCTGGCTGGACAACGAAGGCAGCGCGAAGCTGCAGGCCGTGCTGGCCAAGCGTCCCACGCTCAATATCGTGTGCGACTTCCGCAACCGCCTCGCGGCGCTGATGGAGCAGCGCGGTGCCGATCAGGCGCTGAAGGGCCTGCAGCAGTGGATCCACGAGGCCGAAGAAAGCGGCATCCGTGCCTTGCAGGAATTCGCACAGCGGCTCAAGGGCTACACCGTCGCGACCGCTTGATCGCGTAGTTGCTGAAGCAGTCTGAACAAGCCCGCCGCATGGCGGGCTTTTCTTTTGCGCTTGGCCACAGGCGTGCGAGAGTTGTGGAGGTGCCGCGGATAGCACGTGGCGAACCTTTCTCAGGGAGCGGGTATGGCTTTGCGGGTGGTCCTGATCGGCGCGACGGGCGTATTCGGTTCACGTATTGCGCGACGGCTGGCGGGCGATCCACGCTTCATGCTGATACTGGTGGGTCGGCAGCGGCCAGCGCTGGAAGCGTTGCGCGATGAGCTCGGGGATGCCTCGGTGGAGGTCGCCACGCTCGACGTCATTGCCTCCGATCTGCCGGCAGCACTGGCGCGATTGGCACCGCAGCTGGTGATCCATACTGCTGGCCCGTTTCAGAGTCAGGACTATCGGGTTGCCGAGGCCTGTCTGGTCTGTGGCAGTGACTATATCGATCTCGCCGATGGTCGCGATTTTGTCAGCGGGATCGGACGCCTGGACGAGCGCGCCCGCAAAGCCGGACGACTACTGGTGAGCGGTGCGTCGAGCGTACCTGCGCTGAGCAGTGCGGTGGTCGATGCATTGCTGCCGCGTTTCAGTGCCCTGCACTCGATCGAGCACGCGATCAATCCGGGCAATCGCACACCGCGTGGCGATGCCACGGTGGCCTCGATCCTCGGCTATTGCGGGCGGCCGATCCGGGTCTGGCGCGATGGCCGCTGGCAGCATGTCTATGGCTGGATATCCAGCAAGCGGCAAGCGTTTCCGTTCGGGCGCCGGCGTGTCGGTGTTTGCGAGGTGCCGGATCTGGAGCTGTTTCCGGAACGTTACCCTCAAGTGCGCACGGTGCTGTTTCGCGCCGGACTGGAGTTGCCGCTGCTGCAATGGGGTACCTGGTGTGCGGCGTGGCTGGTGCGGCTGGGTTTGGTCCGCAATCTCGCCGCGTACGCGCCACGTCTGCGTCGCTTCAGTGAGCGCTTCATCCGTTTCGGCTCGGATGTCGGTGGCATGGTGGTGGAACTTGCCGGCTCCGGTATCGATGGTGCGTCGTTGCGACTGCGTTGGTGGCTCGACGCGGCGGCAGGTGACGGCCCGCAAGTACCGGTGACCCCGGCGGTGGTGCTGGCGCAGCGGCTGGCCGATGGTCTGGTGGCGGCGAAAGGCGCGCAACCATGTATGGGCCTGCTCACGCTGGATCAGTTGGTGGATGGCTTCGCTGGTTATGCGTTGAACACAGGGCTGGAGGTGCTGGATTGAGTGGAATCAGTCCAGAAACCGTGCGGCATGCGCGGCATCAGGCACGCGACATAGCTTGCGCCGCCCGAACAGTCGGTAGCGATGGCGTGCGACCCAGCGGTACGCCGGGTCGCGCAGAAACTTCGGGATGGCACGCAACAAACCGCTGACCAGTGCCCAGCCACGGCCTAGCTGACTCAGTACGCGCGCAATCGCGTCGGTATCGGTGTAGCCGTGGCCGTCCTGCACCAGCAGGAAGGATGTCGGGTCGTCCGGCGACAGGCCGTGCGCTCGCAGCAAGCTGCTGCCGTGACTGCTCTGCATGGTGGCGAGCCGGAAACGGCCTTCGCGATCGTGCCGCAGGATGAAGTCGACCCAGCGGCTGCACAGTAGGCAAACGCCGTCGAACACGATCACCGGTGCGGCTTCAGTTGCCATCGACGATCTCCAGCCAACCGCGATAGGCGACCAGGCGCCCGAGCAGAGGCAATCGAGTGTCGATGTGGAACGTGTAGCGTCCGTCCTGTGCGCCACTGCGCGACAGCACCTCGCCGAACAGTGCGAGTGGCAGCGGCAGGCCGAACACTCGTGCGCTGCGCAGCTGCCAGTCGATGACCTTGCCATCGCGAAGCAACTCGAAACGCAGCGTGATCGGACCCAGTCGTTCGCTCAGCAGCGGCAAGTTGGTCACGCGATCCAGTACCGAGCGCATTTGCTTGCCGGCGAAGCGACGCGTCCAGATTTCTCGCGTACCACGGCGCTCGATGCTCACTTCCAGTGGTTGTTGCAGGCCGGGCTCCGGCAGTCCCAGCAGGTGCCGCAACCAGCGGATGGGCAGGTTGGTGGCACCTTCCACATCGGCTGTGCCGCGTGCTAGTACGTGGGGTACGTTGCCATGCATCTGCTGTACGGGCGCGGACAGCTGGTGCCAGCGTTCGCCGAGCAAGGCGGGGAACAGGGCCGGATCCGAGGTCATCACGGGATGATGACGGCTGCGTTGTGCTGGCAGCAAGCGGGCAAAAGAAAACCCGCCTTGGGGGCGGGTTTTCTTGGAGGCACCAGTGTCGCTGTTGCAGATGCGGGAGCAAGAGCAAAAGCGATCCCTGCCTTCGCAGGGATGACCAAATGGCTAGCCACGCGCTGCGCGCGTGGGCCATTTGGTCACTTGATCTTGCCTTCCTTGTACATCACGTGCTTGCGCACGACCGGATCGTACTTCTTGAACTCGAACTTTTCCGGCGTGTTCTTCTTGTTCTTCTGCGTGGTGTAGAAGTGGCCGGTACCGGCCGAGGAGATCATGCGGATCTTGTCTTGGGTCTTGTTTGCCATGATTTAATCCTCAGACCTTGTCGCCGCGAGCGCGCATCTCGGCAATCACGGCTTCGATGCCATTCTTGTCGATCGTGCGCAAGGCGTTGTTGGACACACGCAGCTTGATCCAGCGATTCTCGCTGGCGACCCAGAAGCGACGCTCATGCAGGTTTGGCAACCAGCGGCGACGGGTACGGTTGTTGGCGTGCGAGACGTTGTTGCCGCTCTGCACACCTTTACCGGTGACTTGACATACACGGGCCATGACGACCTCCGTTGAATGACTTCAGAAGCCGTGGCTTTGAAAGTCGGTAAACACCCGTTAGCCAGGGTGACATCGGCCCAGCGGCGCTATGCGCCACGCGATGCTGGAGGTTGTTGCCACGCATGATCGTGAGGTCCGTACCGCGTGGCGGACTGCCCGGAAACACCGGGTCGATCGAGGCGAGCCGCGTATTCTCGCAGAAAAACAAGGCTGTGCGCAATCTGTTCCGCCCTGCCGGATGCCGCCTGGCGTGCGTGCCGAGGGGATGTATGGAACAATCGACCTCTTTTTCTACCTGACTAGACCCCGAGGAATTCCCGATGGCGCAAGAGATCACCAACGACCAGGCCAGCGGCCAGGCCAGTCAGCCGCAGCTGGTGATGCAGAAGATCTATGTGAAGGACGTGTCCTTCGAGGCGCCGAATGCGCCGCAGATCTTCCAGGACATCGACGGACAGGATCAGCCGCAGGTGCAGCTGAACCTGGGTCAGAAGGCCACCGATCTGGGCAACAACATGTATGAGGTGGTGCTCAGCCTCACACTGACCTGCACGGTCGGTCAGCGCACTGCCTATCTGGCCGAAGTGGAACAGGCCGGCCTGTTCGGCATCGCCGGCTTCAACGAACTGGAGCATGCCGGGATCATCGGCAGCTACTGCCCGAACCTGCTGTTCCCGTATGCCCGTCAGGTGATTTCCTCGCTGGTGCTGGAAGGCGGCTTCCCGCCGTTCCTGCTGCAGCCGATCAATTTCGACGCGCTGTTCGCCGAGCAGCAGCGCCGCGCGATGGGTGGCGATGAGGTCCCGGCCACGCTCAACAGCTGAGTCGACGGCATGGCTGAAAACCCGATGCTGACCGTTCTCGGTGCCGGCTCCTGGGGCACCGCGCTGGCGGCACTGACGGCGCGCAATGGCGTGCCGACCCGGTTGTGGGGGCGTGACCGCACCGCGCTGGCGGCGATGGCGACGAGCCGTTGCAACCAGCGCTATCTGCCGGATATCGAACTGCCGGCGGAGCTGGCCTACGAAAGCGATCTGGCCAGCGCCGTGCGCGGTGCCGACATCGTGCTGATCGTGGTGCCCAGCCATGCGTTCGCCGCCATGCTGGCCGAGCTGGCGCCGCTGCTCGACGCCCATACCGCGATCGCGTGGGCAACCAAGGGTTTCGAACCGGGTACCGGCCGCTTCCTGCATGAGTTGGTGGCTGAGCAGTTGCCCGGCCGCGCCGCGGCGGTGGTCACCGGCCCGTCGTTCGCGAAGGAAGTGGCCGCCGGGCTGCCCAGCGCGGTCACCGTGCATTCGGACGACGCGGTATTCGCGCAGCAACTGGCGAGCCTGCTGCACGCGCCGAATCTGCGCGCGTATTCCGGCAGCGACATGCTTGGTGCCGAACTCGGCGGCGCGATGAAGAACGTGCTGGCGGTCGCCACCGGCATCGCCGACGGCATGCAGCTGGGCCTGAATGCGCGTGCCGGCCTGATCACCCGCGGCATGAACGAGATGCTGCGTCTGGGCGTGGCGCTAGGTGCACGACCGGAGACACTGATCGGCCTGTCCGGCCTCGGCGATCTGGTGCTGACCTGCACCGGCGACCTGTCGCGCAATCGCCGGCTCGGCCTCGCGCTGGGACATGGCGTGGCGATCGACGAGGCGGTGCGCCAGATCGGTCAGGTGGTGGAGAGCATCCTCACCGCCGACGAAGTGGCGCGGCTGGCCGACAAGCACGGGTTGGACCTGCCGATCAGTGCCGGCGTACGCGCCGTGCTGCATGGCGAGGTCACCCCGGTCGACGGGCTCAAGGCACTGATGGCGCGTGAGCAGAAGCCGGAATATCCGCACGGATTATTCGGCACGGCCTGAGCCATTCCGTTGGCGCTGCAGGTTCCTTTGATCTGCACGCACGACGACGATCGCATCCTGCCTCGGCGCTGCTAAGCTCAACGTTTTGGTTGTCGCCACGGATCGCATGCGCATGCAGCAACCGGACGAGAAACAGCACGACGCCACCGCGCCGGCCGGCGAGGACGAAGCGTTGCCGCAGGCATGGCGACGGCTGCTGGCTGCGCCGAAGCCGGCCGTGGTCAGCGACCATGGCGTGCTCGGTTTCTTTCTGGAAGTGCTGCCCGAAGAAGGCGCCGCGTTCGCCCGGCTGGATGTGGCGCCGGTATTGCTGGCGGTGGCCGAACATGGTCGCTATGCGCGACCGGTGCCGCTGGACAGCCGGCACCTGGCGCAGTCGCCGCTGCAACCGCACGAGCAGCGTCTTGCCGCCACCATGCTGGGCTTGCCGCAGAGCGTGCGCAAAGGGCGCAGCTATGCGCGCCTCGGTGGTCATGTCGGCGACACCTTGCTGGCCGAGATCCTCGACACCGCGCCGTGCTTCCTCGGCGGACTGGCCGGATTGCGGCTGTCGCGCGGCAAGTCGCATCAACTCAACTGGCACTGGCAGATGGAGCCGGACGGCAGCCAGCGTCTGCTGCCCTTGCTGCCGCACAGTCAGCGCCTGCTGCGCATCGATGCTCTGTGGTATCTCGACGCCGAGCGCGCCACGTTGGGCCTGTTCGATGCCGCGGCCGAGGAAACCCACTGGCTTGAATTGCCGCCGCTGAAGCACGAGCACGGTCGTCGCCTGCGCAGCCGCCTGCCGGGTAGCCGGCTGGCGACCCGGGTGCCGTTGCCGCAGGTATTCGGCGAACTGCGCCGCTCGCAACTGGCGCCGAAGCCGGTACTGATCCTGCATGCGCTGACCCGGCACGCGCGACTGGCCGCTGGCACGCCGCCGCTGGGCTATGCGCGGCTGGCGTTCGACTACGCCGGCGAACGCCTGCCCGGTCGCGGCGGCGAGCCGTTGGTGCGGCGTGTGCGCAACGGCCAACTGGTCGAGATCACCCGCCGTCGCGCCGAGGAACTGTCCGCGATGGAGCAGCTCGAACGTGCCGGCCTCACTCCTGGCGTGGACACCGAAGGCCTGCCGTGGGACGTCGCCGAAACCCTGCCCGAGGATGCCTGGCTGTTTCCCGGCACCGGTTACGCCGGCGCGCTGGAGGTCAACACGCCGGCACGCTGGCTGGCGTTGCGGCCCAAGCTCGAGGCGGAAAACTTCCAGGTCGAGTACGCGCCGAGCTTCCCGTTCGAAGTACTGGAAGGTCCGGTGCGCTGGTACGGCCAGGCGGTGGAAGACAACGACGATCACGCGTTCGATCTGGAAATCGGCATCGAGCTGGATGGCCAGCGATACAACCTGTTGCCCGCGGTGGCGCAGGCACTGGCCGAGCATCAGTTGAACCTGAGCCCGGCGCCGAACGAGCCGGAAGACGCGGTGTGGTACGCGCCGGTCGATGCGCGCCGCCGCGTGCCGGTGCGCCTGAAGGAGTTGCGTGGGCTGCTGGCGCCGTTGGCCGAATATCTGGAGAAGCCGCGCAAGAAACTTCATCTGCCGCGCGTGCAGGCCGGCCGACTGGAGGAGCTCGTCGCGGCGATGCCCGGCGGCGGCACGCTGGAAGCGGCCGAGCCGCTGCTCGGCTTCGCCGCGCGCCTGCGCGACGCCGCCGAGCGCGCCAGCGATGCCGTGCCGGAAGGACTCACGGTGGAGATGCGGCCGTACCAGCGCGAAGGTCTGCGCTGGTTGAACGCGCTGGCCGAAGCCGGCGTCGGCGGTGTGCTGGCCGACGACATGGGTCTGGGCAAGACGCTGCAGCTGATCACTCATCTGTTGTCGCTGAAACAGAGCGGTGCGCTGACCCAGCCGGCCTTGATCGTGGTGCCGACCAGCTTGATTCCGAACTGGCAATCGGAGATCGCGCGCTTCGCGCCGATGCTGCAGGTGTTGACCCTGCACGGGCCACAGCGCGCCGAAGAATTCGCCCAGCTCGGCGCGCAGGACATCGTGCTGACCAGCTACGCGTTGTTGCCGCGCGACGTGATCGCACTGCGCAAGCAGTCGTTCGCGCTGATCGTGCTGGACGAGGCGCAGCAGGTGAAGAACCCGCGCACGCAGGCACGCCGCGCGCTGCTCAGTCTGCGTACGCCGCGTTATGTCTGCCTCACCGGTACGCCGCTGGAAAACCATCTGGGCGAGTTGTGGTCGCAGATCGATCTGGCCGTACCCGGCCTGCTCGGCGACGAGGGCGCGTTCCGTCGCTTCTACCGCGTGCCGATCGAGAAGCAGCACGACGAGGAATGCCAGCAGCGGCTCAATCTGCGGTTGGCGCCGTTCATCCTGCGTCGGACCAAGGCGCAGGTGGCGAAGGAGCTGCCGCCGAAGACCGAGATCACCCGCCGTGTGGTGCTCGAAGGTCGCCAGCGCGAACTGTACGAAGGCCTGCGCCTGTCGCTGGCGGAAGAATTGCGTGAGGTGATCGCCCAGCGCGGCATCGCGCACTCCGGCATCGTGGTGCTGGATGCGCTGCTGAAGTTGCGTCAGGTCTGCTGTGATCCGCGGCTGGTGAAACTGGAAGTGGCGCGTGGCGTGCACGAATCGGCGAAGTTCGAACTGCTGATGGACATGCTGCCGGCGCTGCTCGACGAGGGCCGCAAGGTGCTGCTGTTCTCGCAGTTCACCGGCATGCTGAAACTGATCGCGGCCGAGCTCGATCGTCGGCGCATTCGCTACGTCACCCTCACCGGCGACACGCGTGACCGTGCCGAACCGGTGCAGCGTTTCCAGAACGGCGAGGTGCCGCTGTTCCTGCTGTCGCTGAAGGCCGGTGGCGTTGGCCTCAACCTCACCGCCGCCGACACCGTGATCCACTACGACCCGTGGTGGAATCCGGCCGCCGAAGCGCAAGCCAGCGACCGCGCGCATCGCATCGGTCAGGACAAGCCGGTCTTCGTGTTCCGCCTGATTACCAGCGGCACGGTGGAAGAACGCATCGAAGAGTTGAAGGCGCGCAAAGCCGAACTCGCCGCGGCGGTACTGGAAGGCGGCGGCAGCCGCGAAAAACTCAGCTTCGAACAGGCCGACCTGGATACCCTGCTGGCACCGGGCTGACGCCAGGCGACTGATGGTTCAACGCATCGCTCAGGACGATGGCGACATGCGTGTGCGCAGCAAGGCATCGACGGACTGCTGCCATTCCGGCGAACCGGGTTTCGATTGCGGCGCCTCCTGGCCCAGCTTGTTCTGCACGGCCTGATTCCATTCGGCCGAACCGGGCTGTGTGCCATGTCCGTTGCTATCGTCGATGCCCAGCGATTGATCGACCCATGCATACCATTCGGTGGAGCCGAGCGCGGCATTGGCGGGTGCAGTCTGACTGGCTGCAGATTGCGATGGTGCCGGCGTAGGCGAACACGCGGCGAGCAGCAGGGCGAGCGGGAGGCTGGCGACGAGTCGGCGCATGGGCGGCTCCGTGGATGACAGGCCTAGGAGCCTAGTGCCTGCGCACGCGCGGAGGATTAAGTTTTCATGATGCCGGCAACCCCGTTCAGGTCGTTGCGGCGAAGGCGTCGGTGCGACGTGCGAGTCCGTTCAGTCGCGTGCGGCAACCTCGTCGATATGCCGCAGCAGGTCGGCCGGATCGTCATACACGCGGAACGCGCCCGACTGCTGCAACTCCGCCAGGCCGTAGCCACCGGAGAGCAGGCCGACACCGAGAGCGCGAGCGCGCTGGGCGGCGAGCATGTCCCACACGCTGTCGCCGATCACCAGCGACTGATGGATGTCCACGCCCAGGCGCGCGGCGGCGGCGAGGAACAGGTCCGGGTCGGGCTTGGCGTGACGCACCTGGTCGCGCGTCACCACCGGTATCTTCGACGGATCGACGCCGAGCGCCTCCAGATTGTGTGCCGCGGTTTCCATCCGTCCGCTGGTGGCGATTGCCCACGGGATGTCCTGCGCAGTCAGATAGGCCAGCAGTTCGCGCGCACCCGGCAGCGGCCGTACCGAACCCTGCGTGTGCTGTCGGTTGAACGCTTCAGCATGCCATTCACGCAGTCGCGCCAGGCGCTCCTCGGTGATCTCCAGCCCGGTCTCGCGCAGCAGGATGTTCGCGAACAAGCCACCGCTCATGCCGATCTTGCGGTGGATGCGCCATACCGACAGCTCCACGCCTTCCTTGTCCAGCGCCTCCTTCCACGCCAGCACGTGCTGGTAGACGCTGTCGACGAGGGTACCGTCGAGGTCGAACAGAAAGGCGGTGTCGTTGCGCGGCATGTCGAATCTCCATCGTCGGTCCGAAGGCCGAGCATGGCGGATGGGAGGTGGAAATGCAGGACCAGTCCGGCAATCCGGTCTGGCTCAACGCATCAGGTCGATCTTGCGCAAGCCACGCCGAATGGCTTCGAGGTTGCCTCCCTCCGGCCAGCCGATAACCTTGTCGATGATTCGGCCATGGCTGAGAAAATAGAACGTCGGTGTGTCGAAGCGCTCGACCATCGGCAGCGTGGCATCGTCGTAGGCGATGCCAAGCCGCAGCGTGGGATGCGCCTGATTCCAGGCCTGTACCGCATCGAACGCAGTGACTTCACTGGCCGGAGCGACCCATTGCGCATAGTCGCGAAACACCTCGCGCAGCTGCAGATCGGCCTCGATGTCGCGTGCGGCATTCTGCGAAAAATGGCAGCCGGTCGACGCCAGCACCACCACTTGCGCGGGGGTGCGGATATTGAAGCGAAAGCGCACCAGCTCGCGCTTGCGCGCGCCGGGCGTGACGATCCACAGGCTGGGTTGGCCATCGCGGATACGGGTGGACGAACGCATGACCGGCGCCGGACTGCGTTCGACCAGCGGATACGCGGCGCGCAGCGCGCGGGCCTCGTCGACATGGTGGGCAGTGATCAAGGCGTTGTAGAGGTTGCCGGCATGCGGTCGATCGATGCGGTGACGGTGCGCCAACTCGGCGAAGTCACTGCGCATGTCGGCCAGATAGTCCGGTTGGCTGGTAATGCGGAAAGCCAGCGTCGTCGCAGCACGAAACAGGAATTCCACGTCGCGGTCGCTCAGGACATGCCGTTGAGCATCCGTCTGAAAGGGGGCGAACTGTTCGGTATAGATGTGTTTGAGGTTTTGCGTATGGGTGGCGTTGTCGTCGCCCTGATCGGCCGCGGCGATCAGCTGGTCGTAACGGGACTCTAGCGTGCTGACCTGTTTGTCGTCGCCGGCAGGGCGTGGCGTGCTGCGTGCGTCCAGATCAATCGCATAGCTCTGTGCGCCGAACAGACGCAACAAGTCATAAGCCTGTTCGCGGGTGAGCTCATAGCTCAGATCGTCGAGGCTCATCCCGCCCAGACCATGCTCGCCAAACACCATGCTGTCGAGGAACCGTCGCTGCGCGCCCGGCGTGAGCCAGCTCAGCGGCGAACTCGCCGCCGGCGTGTCATGCAGATAGGCATCCAGCTGCGCGCGCGTGACGATCGGTTTGGCAGGAATGACCGGTTCCGCACGGATGGTGACGTCGGCATCCGACGCTGTCGGCGGCTCCGTTGCCAGCACGGCGCATGGCAGCATCGGCGTCAACACAAACAGCAGACGGGCGATGACGGTGTACGACATATCGCGCTCCCCGCATTCCTGTCGAAAGAATCAGTGCAGCAGTCCGGGCACTACCGGCTAACGACGCTGCAACAGCGACCCACCCGAATCCACCACCGCCAATGCAGTGGCGCCGATCAGGCCCGGTTCGGGATTCATGATCGCCTGCGTCGGCACCTGTTCCATGGTGACGCGGAAACGACCCTTCGCCTCGAAGCGCTCGCGAAAACCGCCGCGCTCCATCCACGGCAGCAGGATCGGTACCAGTCCGCCGGTGAGATACACACCATCCCACGCGCCCAGGGTCATCACCAGATCGCCGGCGACGCTGCCGAAGATGCCGGCGAAGGTTTCCACCACCTGCACGCACATCGGGTCGCTGTTCGCGTTGGCGCGCGCGCTGATGTCTTCGGGCTTCAATGCCTCGGGCGTCTGCCCGGCGATTTCGCACAGCACGGTATACAGATTCACCAGGCCGTTGCCACAGACAATCCGTTCGTTGGAGACCCGGCCGTAGCGCTGGTTGAGCCGCTTGAGGATTTCGATGTCCTCCGGCGTGTGCGCGGCGAAGCCGGCGTGCCCACCTTCGGTCTGCAGCACGCTGCACTTGCCCTGACGCAGCAGCAAGCCACCGACACCAAGCCCGGTGCCGGGGCCGACGATCACGAAGGTCTGTTCGTCCTGCGCACCGAGCTGCGGCAATGGCAGCTTGCCGACGGGTACCAGATCACTCGGCTGCAGCAGCATCACGGCCATGCTCTGCGCGGCAAAATCGTTGACCAGCCGTACCGATTGCAGGTTCAGCTCGGCCTGCAGCTTGTGTGCCGAGATCGCCCACGGGTTGTTGGTGATCTGCACCGTCTCGCCATCGCAGATGCGGCCGGCGGCGGCAATCAGCGCATGCTCCGCGCGCAGTCCACTGTCGGCAAAATACTGGCGGATTGCGTCGGCCAGCGAAGCGAACTCACTGACCTGGTAACGCCGCACGTTGTCCATCTGGAACGGCATGCTCGCGGCCGGATCCGAAACGGCGAAACGCACGTTGGTTCCGCCGAGATCGGCGAGCAGGGTCGGGGCCGGAACGTGCATCGGAACTCCATCGGGTGACGCGGAAACGGCAAGCGTGCCGTGATTGCTGGCCATCGTCCAGCATCCTGGCGAATCCGGGAAGCTGGCGGGCAATGTTCGATGGTCCGGCCAGATCTACTTTCCCTCTTTGGGTGGCTTGGGCTTTGGTTTAGGTTTGGGCTTTGGCTTGTGTTTGTGCGGCGGGCTCGGCGCTGGTGCGGGACCGGGTGCCGGCGCAGGGCTCGGTGCGGGTGCGGGACTCGGCGCAGCGCCCTGCAAGGCGCTGAGCAAGGCCTGGCCGTTCGGGCTGCCCAGCCCGGTGCAGGCATCCCAGCCCGGGCCGGCCGTGTAGCTGCCGTTGTTGCCCTGGGTGATGTCGCGGAATCCTTTTCCACCGACACCGTAGAGCGTGGCGTTGGCGGCACCCAGCGCATGGCCGAGCTGCTGGTTGATGCGCGCCACCAAGGCAGCCCATAGTGGCGCGACGGCACTGGTGCCGCCGACGACTTCGTTCTGGCGGTCGACGCGCACGGCGTAGCCGGTCAGCGGATCCGCGTTGCCGGCGATGTCCGGTACGCCGCGGCCGACGAAACCGCCCGGTGCCGCAGGCACCTTCGACGCCGACTGCCATGTCGGCAGCGCGAACACGGCGCTGACGCCACCGCCGGTGGCGCCCTCGTTGCCGGCGGTCTCGTTCCACACCACTTCACTGCTGATCGTGCTGCCACGACCCATCAGCTTGGTGCCGCCACAGGCCAGCACGGACGGACTGGAAGCGGGGTAGTCCGCCGTCGGCTGGCCGCTGCTGACGCCATCGCTGGAGCCGTTGTCGCCGGCTGCCACGGTCACTGTCACGCCCAGTGCAGCGGCATCCTCCAGCGCGGTCTCCATCGCATTGCGCGACGCCGCGCTCCAGCTGCTTTCGGGGCCGCCCCAGCTGATCGACATCACCGTGGCCGGTTGCGTGCTGCTGTGTGCGGCCTGCGAGATCGCGTTGTAGAAGCCCTGATCGGTATTCGCGGCGAAGTAGACGACGAACTTCGCCGCCGGTGCCAGCGCACCGGCGACTTCGATGTCCAGCATCACTTCCGCATCCGCGGCGCCGCCGGGCTGGTTGCTGCCGCTGTCGACGGAAACGGCGGTGACCGAAGGCGTCTTCAGGCCGAGTCCGCTGAAGTAGGTATCCAGATCGGCCTGCACATAACCGCCGCCGAGTTCGATGATTGCGATGATCTGGCCGCTGCCGTCGCCGGTGGGAAAGTTGTACAGCTGGCCGACCTGCAGCGGGGTGTAAGTGGTGGAAGGCTGCGCCTGCGCGATGCGGAAATGTGGTTGCGCGACCGGGCGGCGATCCAGTCCCAGCACCGCGATCACGGCCGGATCGGGCAGGGTGGGCGCCTGCGCGGAGCCGACGTAGGAAGTGCCGCCGGGCGTCAGCTCGTAATGGCCCAGCTGCACGCCGAACGCCTGCTGCAGCGAATGCGCGGTGCCGCGCAGGTGCAGCGTGCGCTGCCCTGGTTCGCAGGCCAGTTCCTGCAAGCCATGCCGGCGGTTGAAGTCACGCAGGCGCGTCACATCAGCCGGATCGGCACCGTAGCGCGTCGTGAAATCGGCATGCCGGGCGCTGCGTGAGGCTGATGGTGCCAGCGTGCCCAGCGGGTTCATGCGCCGCAGCACCACGGTCACGTCCAGCGTTTCGTCTGGAGCATGCGGCCCCAGATAGCGGGCGCCGACGGGCAGATGCCAGTGGGAAGTCGCGGCGGTGGGCTTGGTCTTGCTCATGAGGCTTCCTCCGGTGGGGAGCGGGGGTCGTGGCGCGGAGGGTGCGCCCCAAAGTGTTACGGCAAGGTGTCCTCGATGTTGGTTCCGTGGCGACAAGGTGTGCGGGCAATGTCGCAGCGCGGCCGCAGGCTTTGCGTTGTGGCCTAAAATGACGGGACATCACCCGTCAGGATCTGCCATGAGCTTCCCCGCCATCCGCATGCGCCGCATGCGTCGCGACGCCTTTTCCCGCGCGCTGATGCGTGAGCACACCTTGCTGGTGAGCGACCTGATCATGGTTGCGTTCGTGATCGAGGGCGAAGGCCAGCGCGAAGCGGTGCCGTCGATGCCGGGCGTGGACCGGCTGTCGATCGACGAGCTGCTGAAGCTGGCTGGCGAATGCGTGAAGCTCGGCATTCCGGCGCTGGCGCTGTTCCCGTCGCCGGGTTCGGCGGTGAAGAGCGAGAACGCCGCCGAGGCGTGGAATCCGAAGGGCCTGATGCAGCGCGCCACTCGCGCGCTGAAGGCGAAGTATCCCGAGCTGGGCCTGATCGGCGATGTCGCGCTCGATCCGTACACCACGCACGGCCAGGACGGCTTGATTGATGATGCCGGCTACGTGATGAACGAGCCCACCGTCGAGGCGTTGATCAAGATGTCGCTGGCGCAGGCCGAGGCCGGCATGGATTTCGTCGCGCCGTCGGACATGATGGACGGCCGCATCGGCGCGATCCGCGAGGCGCTGGAAGAAGCCGGCCACATCCACACGCGCATCCTCGCCTACTCGGCGAAATACGCCTCCGCGTTCTACGGCCCGTTCCGCGATGCGGTGGGTTCGTCGGCGAACCTCGGCAAGGGCAACAAGCACACCTACCAGATGGACGTCGCCAACAGCGACGAAGCGCTGCATGAAGTCGAACTGGACATCGCCGAAGGCGCCGACGCGGTGATGGTGAAGCCGGGCCTGCCGTATCTGGACATCGTGCGCCGGGTGAAGGATGCGTTCGGCGTGCCGACCTTCGTGTATCAGGTCAGCGGCGAGTACGCGATGCTGAAGGCGGCGTCGCAGAATGGGTGGCTGGATGAGAAGGCGGTGGTGTTGGAGTCGCTGACGGCGATGAAGCGGGCGGGGGCGGATGCGATCCTTACTTATTACGCGATTGATGCGGCGACGTGGTTGCGCGGGGAGTGATTCGGTTTTTCAGATAGCGGGATGTATTCAAAGACGATGATGCGGGGCTGCCATGGTAGGTCACGAAAAAAACCTGAAAGTCTCGTTTGCCGCGCTACTGTTCGCCGCGTTCTGCCTTTGCGCGGGGTTCGCACTCTGGGATCGCGTAGTGGTCCACGTGCGTGGGCCCGAAGTCACGCACGGGATAGCGGCCTCCGCTCCAGCAGGTGCTGCGTCCATTCTGGGTTATCCCGCCGAAACGATCGGGCTTGACGAGACCGGCACGCATGTCCACCGCTTCCTCCAGAACGCTGAGTACACTTTTGCAGCGTTTGACGGTGAACTGCTCGGTGCTGATCGCGGCGAGTGGGGTGGAGAGCTGGTTTTCCGTGACGCTAGCGGTACGGTGCATCCGGTACTACAGCGTAATGTGCATGGCATCGTGAGGATGCCTTTCGGAGTGGTCGTATTTACTGGATTGGCGCATATGGGGCAAAGCGCGGGTGCCATCTTTCGCATAGAGAAACGCAACGATGGCGCTGTAGTTGCGACACGAATGCATTCCCTTCGCGGTGCACCGGGCGATGTCCGTTGGACAACATCTGGTGATCTGGTTTTTTCAGTTCACTACGTGTCCCGTGATGGTCTGTTCGATGGCGTGCATGCGCAGTGCCTCCTGCTGGACAGATCGGGTGATTTGCGAAGGCAGCCCTGCTTGATGATCGTGGGTGGATAGCCACTCAAGCGCAAAATGGATATCGGGGTTGGTTTAGTTCCGGACGCGTCTTGGTGCCTTGCAGAAGCAAGAGCTTTCGTGCGCCTTTGGCGCCCGAGTTACTTTCTCTTTGCGTGGCCAAAGAGAAAGCTAACCAAAGAGAAAGGCCACCCCGCTTGGCGCTTGCCGGGCATCCTGCCCGGCAAGTTCGTGAGCCGGGGCCGGGCTTTTCGACAGGACTCCTGTCCTGGCGAAAAGGAGTCGACATCCCTGTCGACTCCCCTACGGGCCTGTCGTCCCCGACTCACCGCCGCACAGGGGCCCCGGTAGAGCAGCGGGCCATCGTGGCCCGCACTCGGTGAAGAGCCGAAAAGCAAAGCCATGGCAAGAGCAGAGCGTTGCTCTGCTCTTGCCATACTCTTGATCTGGCTCTTCTGAAAAGTACGCGCAGGATGCGCGTCGCTCTACCCGGGGCCCCTCTGAAGCGGCGGGCGGGTGGAGGAAAAGCCCGCAGGGTGGTTCGCAGGGATGCGAACCAGTTTGGCGTCAGTCCATGGATGGACTGTCGACAAACCCCGCAACCCGACCGCGGACCTTGCGGGCAGGGGTGCCCGCAAGGCGCGTAAGCGGGGTGTCGTTTTCTCTTGGGTACTTCTCTTTTGGACAAGCAAAAGAGAAGTACCTCGCCCTCCGAAGGAGGGTGAAAGCTCTGCTTTTCATGACGATCCATCACAGCGGACAAACGGGCCGTGCCCGCGAGATACCATTGCCATCTCAGATCGCAAACCCGAGTCCCCACCCCATGACACCCACGCGCCTTGAAATCACCCGCCCCGACGACTGGCACCTGCACCTTCGCGATGGGGACACGCTGGCCTCGGTGATCGGCCACACCGCGCAGCGCTTTGCGCGCGCCATCGTGATGCCGAACCTGAAGCCGCCGGTGACGACGGTCGCGCAGGCGGAAGACTATCGGCGACGGATTCTGGCGAGTCTGCCGACGGGCATGCGCTTCCAGCCGCTGATGACGCTGTACCTCACCGAGGACACCCCAGCCGAGGAGATCGCCCGTGCCAAGGACAGCGACAGCGTGTTTGCGGTCAAGTATTACCCCGCCGGTGCCACCACCAATTCACAATCCGGTGTGCGCGAGCTGTCACGTGTGTATCGCGTGATCGAGGCGATGGAGCGGCACGATCTGCCCTTGCTGCTGCATGGCGAGGTCACCGATCCGGACATCGACATCTTCGATCGCGAGCGCGTTTTCATCGAGCGCCACCTGCTGCCGCTGCAGGCCAGATTCCCGGCCTTGCGCATGGTGCTGGAGCACATCACCACCCGTGATGCAGTCGAGTTCGTCCGCGGCGCTCCGGCCAATGTGGCGGCCACGATCACTGCGCATCATCTGCTGCTCAATCGCAACGCGCTGTTCGAGGGTGGCATCCGTCCGCATAACTACTGCGCGCCGATCCTCAAGCGCGAGACGCATCGCGCTGCCCTGCTGCAGGCGGCTACCAGCGGCGATCCGCACTTCTTCCTCGGCACGGACAGTGCGCCGCATCCGCGCGAGGCGAAGGAAGCTGACTGCGGCTGCGCGGGGCTGTACACCGCGCATGCGGCGCTGGAGCTGTATGCCGAAGCGTTCGAGCAGGCGGGCAGCCTGGATCGGCTGGAGGCGTTTGCCAGCTTCCATGGTCCGGACTTTTACCGTTTGCCGCGGAACGAGGATCGCATTGCGCTTGAGCGCACGTCATGGACGGTGCCGAGTGAATATCCGCTGGCTGGATCTACCTGCAAGCCAATGCGGGCGGGCGAGTCGGTGGCGTGGTCGATCGCTGAGTTGGCACCAGTCTGATCGAGCGGAATCGAAAAGAGCAGGCACCAAGAGCGACCCCGCCCTAGCCCTCCCCTGCAAGCAGGGGAGGGGATAAACGTCTGTCTAGACGCAATGAATCAGTAGGCGAACTCGCGGAACACCGGATCGACGCTGCCGTTCCACGCGCTATGGAACAGTTCCAGCTTGCGTTCGGCCGGTGTCTGGTTGGCCTGCACGATCTCGATCATCGGTTCCAGGAAGATGCTTTCGTCGGCGCCGTTCCTGTTGAGGCGCGCGCGCCGCCGCAGGCCGTTGCCGGCGATCTTCAACGCTTCCTCGGCGAGGTCGCGCACAGTGCCGTTGCGGAACGGCAGCTTCAGCGCATGCTTCGGCACACCGTCGCGCAGTGCATGGCGTTCCTCGCGGCTGAAGTCTTTGACCAGATCCCACGCGGCATCCAACGCTTCGTCGTCATACAGCAGGCCGACCCAGAACGCCGGCAGCGCGCATAGCCGGTTCCACGGGCCGCCGTCGGCGCCGCGCATTTCCAGATACTGCTTCAGCCGCACTTCGGGGAACGCGGTGGTGAGGTGGTCGGCGAAGTCCTTCATGTTCGCCTTGGCGCCGGGCAGCATCGGCAGTTCGCCGGCCATGAACTTCTTGAAGTCCTGCCCGGCGAGATCGATGTACTTGCCGTCCTGGAAGCTGAAGTACATCGGCACGTCGAGGATGTAGTCGACATAGCGTTCGTAACCGAAGCCATCGGCGAACACGAAGTCCAGCATCCCTGTTCGGTGCGGGTCGGTATCGGTCCAGATGTGCGAGCGATACGACAGATAGCCGTTTGGACGTCCTTCGGTAAACGGCGAATCGGCGAACAACGCGGTGGCGATCGGCTGCAGCGCCAGGCTCACGCGAAACTTCTTGATCATGTCCGCTTCGCTGGAGAAATCCAGGTTCACCTGCACGGTGCAGGTGCGCGTCATCATGTCCAGGCCGAGCGAACCGACCTTGGGCATGTATTCGCGCATGATCTTGTAGCGGCCCTTCGGCATCCACGGCATCTCGTCGCGGCGCCACTTCGGCTGGAAGCCCATGCCGAGAAAGCCGAGGCCCATGCCGTCGGCGATCGAGCGGACTTCCTCCAGATGCGAGTTCACCTCGCAACAGGTCTGGTGGATCGTCTCCAGCGGCGCGCCGGACAACTCCAGCTGGCCGGCCGGCTCCAGCGTGATCGAGGCCTTGTCGCGCGACAGGGCTACCGGATTCTCGCCTTCGCGGGCTACATCCCAGCCATAGCGGGTGGCAATGGTTTCCAGCAGCAGCTTGATGCCGCGGTCACCTTCGAAGGTGGGCGGACGCAAAGTGTCGGTGAGGAAGCCGAACTTCTCGTGTTCGGTGCCGATGCGCCACGCCTCGCGCGGCTTCTCGCCCGCGGCGAGGTAGTCAGTTAACTGCTGGCGGTCCCGGATCGGGGTGCTCTTGACGGCACTGGGTATGGACACGGGCAACGTCCTCGCTGGTTGAGCGAGTCACTATGGGGGTGTTGCATGACAACGAAAAGGGGGTAACGGGAAATAATTGTACGTGGCGGTGCAGATTCGTACGGCAGGCAAGAAAACGGGGCCCGCAGGCCCCGTTTCGACGCAGATCGATGAGCCGATCAGCGCTTCATCGAATTGAAGAACTCGTCGTTGGACTTGGTGTTCTTCATCTTGTCGAGCATGAACTCCATCGCGGAGAGTTCGTCCATCGGGTGCAGCAGTTTGCGCAGGATCCAGATCTTGGCCAGCATGTCCGGCTCGATCAGCAGGTCTTCGCGGCGGGTGCCGGAGCGGTTGATGTCGATCGCCGGGTAGACGCGCTTCTCGGAGATGCGGCGGCTCAGGTGCACTTCCATGTTGCCGGTGCCCTTGAACTCTTCGTAGATGACCTCGTCCATCTTGCTGCCGGTTTCGGTCAGCGCGGTGGCGATGATGGTCAGCGAGCCGCCTTCTTCCACGTTACGCGCCGCGCCGAAGAAACGCTTCGGGCGCTGCAGCGCGTTGGCGTCGACACCACCGGTGAGTACCTTGCCGGAGCTGGGGATTACGGTGTTGTAGGCGCGCGCCAGACGGGTGATCGAGTCGAGCAGGATCACCACGTCCTTCTTGTGCTCGACCAGGCGCTTTGCCCGCTCGATCACCATCTCAGCGACTTGCACGTGGCGCACGGCCGGCTCGTCGAACGTCGAGGAGATCACCTCGGCGCGCACGGTGCGGGCAATCTCGGTGACTTCTTCCGGGCGCTCGTCGATCAACAGCATGATCAGATGCGCTTCGGGATGGTTGTACTGGATCGCCTGCGCGATGTTCTGCAGCATCATCGTCTTGCCGGACTTCGGCTGCGAGACGATCAGGCCGCGCTGGCCCTTGCCGATCGGTGCGATCAGATCGAGGATGCGGCCGGTGATGTCCTCGCTCGAACCGTTGCCGCGCTCGAGCTTGAACGCCTTGCGCGGGAACAGCGGGGTGAGGTTCTCGAACAGCATCTTGTTCTTCGACGCTTCCGGCGGGTCGCCGTTGATGTCGTCGACACGCAGCATCGCGAAGTAACGCTCGCCTTCCTTCGGATGGCGCACGCGGCCGGTGATGTAGTCGCCGGTGCGCAGGTTGAAGCGGCGGATCTGGCTGGGCGACACATAGATGTCGTCCGGGCCGGCCAGGTAGGACTCGTCGGCCGAGCGCAGGAAGCCGAAGCCGTCCTGCAGGATTTCCAGCACGCCTTCGGCCCAGATGCCGCCGCCGGAGCGGGCGTGCGCCTTGAGTACGTTGAAGATCACGTCCTGCTTGCGCGCGCGGGCGACGCCTTCGTACACGCCGAGCGACTCGGCGAATTCCAGCAGCTGGATCGCGTTCTTGCGCTTCAGCTCGGTGAGGTTGATCACCCGGTCGTTGCTGCCGGGATCGGCGTTGTCGTCATCCACCGGCAGGCCGTTCGGGTTGGGGCGCTGATGTTGCGGGCGTGGCTGCTGCGGATTGGGATTGCCACCACGCTCGTTGCGCCGGCGCCGGCCGCGGCCGTCGCGACCTTCGCGGGGACCATTGTTGGGGTTGTTCTGACCCTGGTTCGGGTTCTGGCCCTGGTTTTGACCCTGGGCCTGGTTCGGATTCTGACCTTGGCCTTGGTTCTGACCCTGGTTCTGGCCTTGACCCTGATTCTGGTTCTGCGCCTGATCCTGGCCTTGTGGCGGATTCGACTCGCGCGGTTCCTGCGTGGCTCGCGGTGGCGGTGCCTCGCTGTATGACGGTGGCGTCATCGACGGAGCCGGTGGCGTGGCGGCAGGCGCCGATGGTGCGGGCGCCGCGCGTTCGGCCGGTGCGGGAGCAGCAGCCGGCCTGTCGGCAGACGCCACCTTTTCCGCATTCGCCGCGGCGATCGCTGCCGCCGTGCGGCGCGGCGCGCGCGGGCGCGGCTCGGGCTTGCCTTCGGACACAGGCTTGGTATCGGCGCTCTTGGCGTCGTTTGGCATGTTGTTATCGGTATCGGACACGGGCAATCCTCGCAGGGCGCCGTTGAATTACAGGAGGGAGGGTGTGCGTCGCGCGGAAGGCGCAAGGGGACAGGACTGTCCCGACGGACGCGTTGAATCTAGCACCCGCTGCACATCGGCGTAAAGCCTCGTGAGCCGGCCGTACTCAGCCGAGCCGGCTCATGCAGCGGGTTTGCAACAGTGGATCAGATGGCCTTGTCGATCATCTGGGTCAGCTGGCCCTTGCTGACGGCGCCGATCTGGGTCGCCTCGACCTTGCCGTTCTTGAACACCATCAGGGTCGGGATGCCGCGCACGCCATAGGCCCGCGGGGTCTGCTGGTTCTGGTCGATATTGACCTTGACGATGCGCAGCTTGCCTTCGTACTGCACGGCCAGCTCATCGAGCATCGGCGCGATGGCCTTGCACGGGCCGCACCATTCCGCCCAGAAATCCAGCAGCACAGGGGTTTCGGACTTGAGCACCTGCTCGTCGAAGGCGTCATCATTCACATGGGTAATCAGGTCGCTCACCGGGGATCTCCGTGGCTGGGGCGCAAAACGTGCGGGTAAGTAAAAGTGGGGTGGCAAACGCGGGAAAACAAGGAGATAGCGACCGCGAGGCCGTCATCAGCTACACTCAGGCGCCCACGAAGCGCGGGTTGGGCAGGAACGAGAGATGCCATGGCGGCAAGTCTTCATTCCAGCGCAACTCCGGGCACGATTCAAGGGCGGCTTGCACAGCTGCTCGTCAGACCGCCGGCAAATACGGCGTCGCCAGCCGCGGCGCGACCTTGTTGACCCTGACTATTGAGCCGCTTCGCTGCGCACCGCGCACCCGTCCTGCACCGCCCTCCGCCGACCTTTGGCGTCTGAAGCGGCACAGCGCATCCCGCCGCCGTCTGGCAAGGTTTTCATTCCGCATATGTCACAAACCGTACTCACCGACACTTTCTTCGCCAATTTCGATCTTCACCCGCTGTTGCAGCAAGGCCTGGACGACAGCGGTTTCACCCGCTGCACACCGATCCAGGAAATGACCTTGCCGCTGGCGCTGGCCGGGCGCGATGTCGCCGGCCAGGCGCAGACCGGCACCGGCAAGACCTGTGCGTTCCTGGTCGCGCTGATGAATCGCCTGCTGACCACGCCAGCCGTGGCCGACCGCAAGGACAGCGACCCGCGCGCCTTGATCATCGCGCCGACCCGCGAGCTGGCAATCCAGATCGAGAAGGACGCCAAGGCGATCGGCCGCCACACCGGCCTGCGCAGCGCGCTGATCTACGGCGGCGTCGATTACGACAAGCAGCGCCAGCAATTGAAAGACGGCTGCGACATCATCATCGCCACACCCGGCCGCATGCTCGACTACCACAAGCAGGGCGTGTTCAGCCTCAACAGCGTCGAGGTGATGGTGATCGACGAGGCCGATCGCATGTTCGATCTCGGCTTCATCAAGGACGTGCGCTTCATCTTCCGTCGCCTGCCGCCACGCGAGCAGCGCCAGGTGCTGCTGTTCTCCGCCACGCTGAGCCATCGCGTGCTGGAGCTGGCCTACGAGCACATGCACAACGCCGAGAAGCTGGTGGTGGAGAGCGACAACGTCACCGCCGACAAGGTGCGCCAGCTGGTCTACTTCCCGGCCAAGGAAGAGAAGATGCCGCTGCTGCTGAACCTGCTCGATCGCACCAAGCCGAGCCGCAGCATCATCTTCGTCAACACCAAGGCCGCCGCCGAGCGCATCACCGAGCGGGTCAAGCGTCACGGCTGCCGTGTCGGCGCGATCTCCGGCGACGTGCCGCAGCTGAAGCGGCAGAAGCTGCTGCAGCGTTTCCAGGAAGGCCAGCTCGACATCCTGGTGGCCACCGATGTGGCCGCGCGCGGCCTGCACATTCCCGCGGTCAGCCACGTCTTCAACTACGACCTGCCGCACGAGGCCGAGGATTACGTGCACCGCATCGGCCGTACCGCGCGCCTCGGTGCCGAAGGTGACGCGATCAGCTTCGCCTGCGACCTGTATGCGATGTCGCTGCCGGAGATCGAGACGTATATCGGCCAGAGCATCCCGGTAGCGTCGATGGATCCGGAGCTGCTGATCATGCCGAAGCCGCGCGAGGTCGACGCCGAATTCGCCGCGAACGCTGCCGCTGACAGCGCCGCGTTCGGCGACGTGGTGGCGCCGCGTCCCGGCGAGAAGCCGCGCCGTTCGGGTGGTGGTGCGAGTCGTAGTGGCGAGCGCAGTGGCGCCGGTCGTACCGGTTCTCCGCGTCCGCCGCGCGAACGCAAGCCGTTCGTGCCCGTCGTCGACGGCGGTGTCGCCGTTGCGACCGAGAAGCCGGTTGCCGTGGCTGTGCACAAGACCGAGGCAGCGCCGACCGGTGATGGCAGCATCACCGACGAAGGCGCACGCAAGCCGCGTCGTCGTCGTGGTGGTCGCAATCGCCGTCGCGAAGGTGCACCGACCGACGGTGTCGAGACGACTGGCCACACTGCCGCTGTGGCCGAAGGCAACCGAGCGCCGCGTGGTGAGCGTCGCCCGCCGCGCGAGCGCAACACGACAGAGTCCACCGGCAGCACCCCCCACAACCGGCCGTCGCGACAGGTCGCGGTAACCTCCGGCAAGACGGGCGAGCATGCTCACGCGAAGAAGCCCGGCTTGTTCCGCCGGCTGACCCGGCTGTTCACTGGGCGCTGATCTCTGTCCCTTCTCCCCACTGGGGAGTACGCGGGGAGTCGCCATGGATGGCGACGGCATTGAGGAGCGAGGAAGGTGCCCGACCTGCAAGCGCAGGAAGCGCCTGTGGAACAGCGAAGCTGGCCCGAAGGGCGAGCGTCATGGATGACGCGAGTAAGGGCGGATGAGGGGCGGGTGCTCGCGGCAGCACCGCATCAAAGAAGAGCGTTTCATTGCTGGCTTGTCGCAAGATTGACCCCTCACCCCGGCCCTCTCCCCTCCGGGGAGAGGGAGCTAACTCGCCCGGCTTCCCTTATCCTTGGCGCTGATACGACGGCACGCAGGCTCGGGGATAACCGGTGATCCATTTTGATCAAGTCAGCAAGCGCTACGAGAGCGGCCATGAGGCGCTCTCGCAGCTTTCGTTCGAGGTGCCGACCGGCGAGATGGCCTTCATCACCGGGCACTCCGGCGCCGGCAAGAGCACCCTGCTCAAGTTGCTGGGTCTGATCGAACGACCCTCGCAGGGTTCGATCAGCATGGACGGCAAAAGCCTCGCGAAGATCCGTCGCAGCGGCATTCCGAAGTGGCGTCGCCAAATCGGCATGGTGTTCCAGGATCACCGGCTGCTGATGGAACGCACGGTATTCGCCAACGTCGAACTGCCGCTGGTGATCGGCGGCATCGCCAAGCCCGAGCGCGCCAGGCGTGTACGCGCAGCGTTGGAGAAAGTCGGCCTGCTTGCCTACGAACGCCAGCTGCCGGACACCCTGTCTGCCGGCGAGCAGCAACGCGTCGGCATTGCCCGTGCGATCGTGGCGCGGCCGACCTTGCTGATCGCCGACGAACCGACCGGCAACCTCGATCCGCAACTGGCGGTGGAGATCATGGGTCTGTTCGGCGAGTTTCAGCAGGTCGGCACCACCGTGCTGGTCGCCAGTCACGATCTGCCGCTGATCAAGCGCATGAAGAAGCGGGTGATCGTGCTCGATCATGGCCGGCTGGTGGCCGATCTGGCTGCGCAGGAGGTGCTGTGAACACGCCGCCCGAAATCCTCCACACGACCACGCCCGATGCGCCGCCGCGTAACGAGCACACTCGCGGCCGCCGCCTCGGCAACTGGCGGGAGCATCACGGCTGGAGCGCGGCGGCCAGTCTGCGCCGGCTCGCCTCACGCCCGCTCGGTAGTCTGCTTACCATCGCGGTGATGGGTCTGGCGCTGGCGTTGCCGCTGGCGTTCTACCTGTTGCTGGGCAATGTGCAGAAGCTCGGCGATGCCTTGGGCCAGAGTCAGGCGATCAGCGTGTTCATGCAGCCCGGGCAGAACGAACAGCAGGCGCAGCTGCTGGCCAAACAGTTGGGCGATCGGCCCGAGGTGGCAGCGGTCGTCGTGAAGACGCCGCAGCAAGGCATGGATGAGCTGGCGAAAATGCAGGGCTTCTCCGGCGCCGTGCAGACGCTGGACGACAACCCGCTGCCCTATGTGCTGCAGCTGCAGCCGCGCGCCGAGGTAACTGCCAGCGCGCTCGAACAGCTGGTGGCCGATGTGCGCACGATGCGCAGCGTCGAGCTGGTGCAGGACAGCGGCAGCTGGCGCCAGCGGCTGGATGCGCTGCTCGGTGTCGGCAATCGTGTCGTGCTGGTGCTGGCTTCGTTGCTGGCGCTGGCAGCCTTGCTGGTGGTCGGCAATACGGTGCGGGTGGATATCGCCAGTCGCAGCGAGGAGATCGGCGTGCTGTTGCTGGTCGGCGCCAGCAATGCGTTCGTGCGCCGGCCGTATCTGTATGCTGGGATCTGGTATGGCCTGTTCAGCGGCATCCTCGCCGCGTTGCTGGCGGTGCTGATCGAATTCGCGCTGGCCGGGCCGGTGGCGCAGTTGAGCCAGGCTTATGATGGCAAGCTGCATGTAGGTGGCCTGCCGTTGTGGCTGTTGCTGGCGGTGCCACTGGCGGCGGCGGTACTGGGCTGGCTGGGTGCACGGCTGGTCAGTGCCTGGCAATTGCGCAAGTTGGGTTGATCGGTTTTGTCGAAGGTGATGCGAATCGCAGCGATCGACGCGGCGGTCAGTGCACTATTTGCATGGAGGCGGGCGCAGGGGCGCGGCCGCAGGTTCATCGGCAAGGATCGCCGCGGGTCAGGTGGATGAGCTAAGGCATGAGTACGAATATCAGCAGTCGTCTGCTCACCGAAGCGCCGCGTGTGCTGGTGGTCGATGGCTCGCGTGTGGTGCGCCAGTTGATTACCCGTGTGCTGCAGGCCGAGCTGCCCGGCGTGGAGGTAGTCGGCTGCGGCAGCGGTGCCGATGCGCAGCAGGTGCTCGGCGAAGGCGTGTTCGATTTCATCACCATCGCGCTGCGCCTGCCTGACATGGACGGGCTGGAGCTGGCGAAGTTCGTGCGCGAGTCGGCGCCGCAGATCTACGTGCCGATCGTGGTGGTGTCCGGCGATGTCGAGGATCGCCTGCACCGACGCTCGCTCGGCGAGCACGTCACCGATTATTTCGACAAGGCGCTGGGCTTCCAGGCGCTGGCCGAGTTCATCCGTGGCTATGTCAGTGCGCAGACCACGGCGGAGGGCACCGTGCTGTACGTCGAGGACAGCCGCGTGGTGGCCTTGGCGACCCGGCGCATGCTGGAGAAGATCGGTCTTACGGTGCGTCACGTAGTCAGCGTGGAGGATGCGCTGGCCCTGCTGGAAACGGATCGCGCGCTGGGTTGGATCGGCGCCGACGTGGTGTTGACCGATGTCAGTCTGAAGGGTGAGCTGACCGGCGGCGACCTGCTCAAGCACATCCGTGGCGAGTTCGGCTACGGCAAGGGCCGCTTGCCGGTGCTGGTGATGACCGGTGATGAGAACCCGGCCAATCAGGCCGCGTTGATCCGTGCCGGCGCGAACGACCTGGTCGAGAAGCCGGTCGAGGAAAAACTGCTGATCACCAAGCTGCTGTTCCAGTTGCGCGTGGCACAACATCTGCGTGAGCGCGCGAAAGTGGCATGAGCGACGAGCGGATCATTCCGGAAAGGATCCGGCTGGAGCCGTCGTGGAAGGCGCGCATCGGCGACTATCTGCAGCGCCCGGAGATGCAGGCGCTGTCGACGTTCCTGCGTGCGGAGAAACATGCGGGCAAACGGATCTATCCGCCCGGCCCTGAAATCTTCGCGGCATTCGAGCACACGCCGTTCGATGCGGTGCGGGTGGTGATCCTGGGTCAGGATCCGTATCACGGACCCGGCCAGGCGCACGGTCTGTGCTTCTCGGTGCGTCCCGGCGTACGGGTGCCGCCATCGCTGGAAAACATCTTCAAGGAAATCCAGCGTGACCTCGGTATCGCGCGGCCCGATCATGGCTGCCTCACGCCGTGGGCCGATCGCGGCGCGCTGTTGCTCAACAGTGTGCTGACCGTGGAAGACGGCCGCGCCGGTGCGCATCAGGGCAAAGGCTGGGAAGGCTTCACTAATGCGGCGATCGACGCGCTCAACCGCGAACGCGAAGGCCTGGTCTTCCTGCTGTGGGGTTCGTACGCCCAGCGCAAGGGCCAGCTGATCGACACCAGTCGCCACTGCGTGCTGACTTCGGTGCATCCGTCGCCGCTGTCGGCGCACCGCGGTTTCATCGGCTGCGGCCATTTCTCCGCCGCCAATCACTATCTCGAAGCCTGCGGCCACGCGCCAATCGACTGGTCGCTGCCGCCGCGCGCCGTGCTGCAGGCCGGTTTCACGCCTGCTTGAATGCCGCCTGGCGACCCTCATGTCGATGCGCTTGGGGCGCTGGACAAGAGCGATAAATATCTATACTATTCGGTTCATTAAAGCACGGGGTCAAGCCGTGCTGAACCAATCCAGGGTTTAGCACTCCAATGACCCGAGTGCTAAACTTTGATGTCATTCAGGAGGTTCCACCCATGTCTCAAGCCTTGGTGACCGCCAACTTCCCGCTGCCGAGCGTTGTCGGCAGTCTGGATGCCTACATTTCCGCGGTCCATCGGATCCCGGTGCTTAGCTCGGAAGAAGAGCAGGCGCTGTCGCGCGACTATCTCGAAGAAGCCAACTTGGGCGCCGCCAAGAAGCTGGTGATGTCGCATCTGCGTTTCGTGGTGCATGTGGCGCGTGGCTACAGCGGTTACGGCCTGCAGCTGGCCGACCTGATCCAGGAAGGCAATATCGGCCTGATGAAGGCCGTGAAGCGGTTCGACCCGGATCAGGGCGTGCGTCTGGTCAGCTTTGCGGTGCACTGGATCCGCGCCGAGATGCACGAGTTCATCCTCAAGAACTGGCGCATCGTCAAAGTCGCCACCACCAAGGCGCAGCGCAAGCTGTTCTTCAACCTGCGCAAGAGCAAGAAGCGCCTGGGCTGGATGAACGCGGCCGAAGTGAGCACGGTGGCCAAGGATCTGGGCGTGCCCGAGGCGACCGTGCGCGAGATGGAGTCGCGTCTGTCCGGTCGCGACATCGGCTTCGAAGCGCCGGCGGATGCCGACGACGATGCCAAGCCGGCACCGGCGGCGTTCCTGATCGACGATGGCGCCGACCCGTACGAGAACGTGTCCGACGAGGACTACGCCGACAACCAGATGCAGACGCTGACCGATGCGTTGAGCCATCTGGACAAGCGTTCGCGTGACATCATCCAGCGCCGCTGGCTGGATGACGACAACAAGGCTACGTTGCAGGATCTGGCCGATGAGTACGGCGTTTCCGCTGAACGCATCCGTCAGGTCGAAGCGAACGCGATGAAGAAGATGCGCGGCCTGTTCGCCACGGCCTGATCAAGCCTTCATGGTTGTCATCGCAAACGGCCCCGAAAGGGGCCGTTTGCATGTCGGCAGAGACTCATCCGAAGTATCCGGCGAGCTTGATCCATTCGCTCGGGACATAAACGCAGACGCGGCAAGCTCGCCGCGTGCTTTTGGCGCGCATCAGCGGCGGGCAGGGCTCTGACGCAGCGCCATGCCCTTCAGCACGTTCAATGCCTGCGACAACGCGTAGTCGCTGGCGGCCAGTTTGCCATCGGCAGCGCTGCCATCGTCGTTGATGTCGGTGCCGGTCTTGGCGTTCTCGTTGGCCAGATGATTCGGCAGGTCGGCTTCGGAGCTGATCAGCACCGGCCCGCTATCGGCCTTGTTGACGGTGAGGTCGGCCAGCGCGATGTCGGGCTTGATGCCTTCGGCCTGGATCGAGGTGCCGTTCGGGGTGTAGTAGCGCGCGGTAGTGATCTTCACCGCATGCTCGGCGTCCAGCGGCAACACGGTCTGCACCACGCCCTTGCCGAAGGTGCGCTGGCCCATGATCAGCGCGCGGCGGTTGTCCTTCAATGCACCGGAGACGATCTCGGCGGCCGAGGCGGTGCCGTTGTTGGTCAGCACGATCATCGGCGCGCCGTTGAGCTGGTCGCCGGGGTGGGCACTGAAACTCATGTTGGCGTCCTGCAGCCGGCCGCGGGTGGTGACGATGATGCCGGAGTCGAGGAAGGCGTCGCTGACGCCGACGGCGGCGGTAAGCAGGCCGCCGGGGTTGTTGCGCAGATCCAGCACGGCGCCCTTCTGCGCACCGTTCTTCTTGATCAGCTCGCCGAGTTTCCGATCCAGATCGCTGGCCGTGTCTTCCTGGAACTGGCTGATCCGCAGGTAGGCGTAGCCGGGTTCCAGCTCGCGTACCTTGACGCTGCTGACCGCGATGTTCTCACGCACCAGATGCAGGTCGATCAGCTTGTCGCTCTTGTCGTGAACGATGGTCAGCTCGATCTTGCTGCCGGGTTTGCCGCGCAGCTGCTTGAACATCTCGTCGACATTCCCGGGATCGATCAGGGTGCCGTTGATCTTGACGATGCTGTCGCCGGCCTTGATGCCGGCGCGGGCGGCCGGCGTGTCGTCGATCGGCGACACGATGCGCAAGCCACCATCAACCTGCAGCACCTCGATGCCGAGGCCGCTGTATTCGCCGGTAGTGTCCTCGCTGAGCTGAGTCAGGCCGTCCTTGTCCAGGTATTCGCTGTGCGGATCGAGTCCGCTGAGCATGCCGGTGATCGCGGCCTTCATCAGGGTCTTGTTGTCGACCTTTTCCACATAGGCCTGACGCACCACCTCGTACACCCGGCTGAAATTGCGGATGTCGTCCAGGCTGACCTGGTCGCTGCTGGAGCTGGCGCTGGCCGGTGCGCTGGCATGGCTGTCGGTGGCCGGCAGGTCGACCGGCGGCGCGGGTGCGGCCACGCTGGTGCTGTCGGTCGGTGTGCTCTGCGCGTGTGCGTGCGGCACCGTCAGCAGCAGTGGAGCGGCCAGCAGCAAGGCAGTCAGACCGGCGGTTGGGTTACGGGTGGGGAAACGCATGCGGGCGACTCCGTGCAACGGGCAGACATCGCGCCGGAACGCGACGGGAGAAAGACAAAGCGTGAGACAACCGAACGCCGGAGTAATTCATCAAAAACACGAGCCTAGCCTGCGACGCCGTGGCGACTGCGTCAACGGCGCTGGCTCAGCCAGCTGCGCGGATCGACCGGCTGGCCGCCTTGGCGCAGTTCGAAATACACGCCGGTATTGACCCCGGTGGGCGCGCTGGCGGTACCGATCGCCTCGCCGGCATCGACCTGATCGCCGACGCCGTGCAGCATGGTCTCGTTGTTGCCATACATGCTCATCCAGCCGTTGCCGTGGTTGACGATCAGCAGCATGCCGTAACCGCGCAGGAAGCCGGCGTAGATCACCCGGCCGCGGGCGACCGCATGGATTTCGCTGCCGCCGCTGGCCTTGATCAGCACGCCGCTGCCGTAGCTGTGGACATCGCCGCTGGCCGGCCATGGCAGGTTGCCGCGGATATTGGCGCTGGCGCTGCCGACCTCGACTGATGGCGGTGGCAGCTTGTGGCCGGGGTGCTTGCTGGCGGCGGCACGCGCGGCGGCCTCGCGGGCGGCGGCTTCGCGCGCCGCCTCGTCGATCACCTTCTGCAGCTTGTCGACCAGGGTGTTGAGCGATTGCGCGTTCTGCTTAAGCGCGGCCAGCCGCTCCGCCTGGTCCTTGTATTGCGCATCGGTCTCGGCTGCCAGTTTCTGCTGCGCAGCGCGTTGCTGGGCCAGCGTCTTGGCCTGCTGCTCACGCTGCGCCTTGGTGGCCTGCAACGCCTGTTGCTCGCTGGTGATCGTGTTTTCCAGCTCCTGCAGCTTGGCCAGGTCGGTCATCAGCTGCTGTACCCGCTGTACGCGGTCCTGCTGGAAGTATTTCGAGTAGACCAGCGCACGCGAGATGCGCGCCACGTCTTCGTCGCCCAGCAGCAGGCGCAGATCCGAGCCGTGGCCGAGCGCGTAGGTGGCGCGCAGCAGATCGGCAATCGCGGCGCGCTGGTCGTGCAGATGCTGCTGAAGTTCGTTGCGCTGCTGCTGCAGATGGTCGAGATCGGTTTGCTTGGCGGCAATCGCCGTATTGGTGTCGCGCACGGCGCGCGCTGCGCCGGATAGTGCGGTGGCCTGTCTGGCGAGTTCGGCATTGACGCTGTCGCGGCGCTCGGCCGTTTCCGCCTGCTGCTTGGCCAGCGCATCCAGTTTGCTGCGTATGTCGGCGAGTTGCTTCTTCGCTTCGGCCTGCTGCTCGCGGCTCTGGCCGCCCGGTGCTGCCACGGTGGTGGCGGTACTCGCCAGCAAGGCAAGAGCCAGCAGGCCGCGGACGGACGAACGAACAAGGCGGGCGAGTGGATGCATCGGTCGATTATCCCTGAGAGCGGCGGCTGCGGCGAGGGGCTGCCGACGCAGGGTCGAAGTTCAAGGCATCGCCTGGGTGAGGGGCCTCCGCTGGCAGGCAACCGCGATCCGTGGGCTGGCATTCCGTTGCCGGGTTAGATATCGACGGCCGCTGCGCATCGAGCTTTCCCTGTCGGTCGAGGCAATTTTCGAGATGTTGAGCAGGACTTCAAATGATACTACTGAATGGATGTATAGACGTCTATTTGATGATTTATATGAAGTTTCATAAGTAATTGAATTTGAAAATTAATTATCGGCATTTAGCATGCCATGTGCGAGGTGATGTGTCGTAAGTCATGTTGCGTGAAAAGGCACTTGAGAATGCGTCGCGAAAGTGAAAACCTGTCCTCGGCAACTCCCCTCGCTCCCGTTCTGGTGGTCATCAAGACAAGACGTATCTCCTCCTCGACGCCGAGCGCGTTGCCGCCCACAAGGAGGACAAGTCAATGAAACCGAACAAGCTCGCTTGTGCGTTGGCTGGTTTGTTGTTGACCCCGACAGCAACCATCCTTGCCCAGACTGCCCCAGCATCTCCCGATACCACGCAGAACCCGGCGCCAGCGCAGCCGGCCAAGCAATTGCAGACCATCACCGTCACCGGCTCCGCGATCCCGCGGGTCGATCTGGAGACGCCGTCACCGGTCACCGTAATCACCGCGGTGCAGATCGAGCGCAGCGGCCTGAAGACCGTTTCCGACGTGATCCGTGCGGTTTCCGCCGACAATAGCGGTTCGATCCCGAATGCGTTCACCGCGGGTTTCGCGGCGGGTTCGGCCGGCGTGGCGTTGCGCGGCCTCACGGTCAATTCGACCCTGGTGCTGATCGACGGCCAGCGCAGCGCGAACTATGCGCTGGCGGACGATGGCCAGCGCTCCTTCGTCGACCTCAACACGATTCCGGTCAATGCGATCGAGCGCATCGAGGTGCTGAAGGACGGCGCATCCTCGCTCTATGGCGCCGATGCGATCGCCGGCGTGGTCAACGTGATCCTGAAGCACAGCTACAAGGGCGGCGAGGCCACCGCCGAGGTCGGCACGTCGCAGCATGGCGGCGGGTTCACCCGCCGGTTCACCGGCATCCTGGGCGGCGGCGATCTGGACAAGGACGGTCACAACGCCTATCTCAGCGTCGAATACCAGAAGGACAACGCGATCATGAATCGTGATCGCAGCTTCCCGTTCAACACGCTGGACCTGCGCTCGATCGGCGGCGTCAACGGCAATGGCGGCCAACCCTCGGCGCCCAGCGGCTCGATCTACGGCACGGTGACGCCGGGTCACCTCAACACGCCGGGTGATCTCACCAGCGGTGTCGCCGATGGTGTGGCGCAACCGCTGGTGCCGTGCGGTCAGGGCACCACGCTGGTGACCAATGATCCGCAGAATCCGGGCAGCTATTGCCTGCAGAATTTCGTCAACTATCTGGCCGTCCAGCCGGAGACGGAGCGGGCCAATGTGTATGGCCGTTTCACGGTCAAGCTCAACGCCACCACCCAGGCGTATCTGGGCGCGAGCTATTACCAGAATGAAGTATCGGTGCTTGCCGCGCCGACCCAGATCAACTCGGGCACGCCCCACAACACCAATGCGCTGGCACTGCCGCCGACGCTGCCGGATGGCTCGCTCAACCCGAACAACCCGTTCGCGGCGCAGGGGCAGTACGCGCTGATCAACTACGCGTTCCCGAATCTGTTTGCCGGTTCGGCCGATCTGAAGAACCACAATGTCCGCGTCGCTGGCGGCGTCAATGGTGTGTGGGGCGAGTGGGACTATGACGCCGGCGTGGTGGTCAACCACACTTGGCTCAACGTCAGCAACTTCGGCTTCCTCAACTACAACCAGCTGATCGAGGACGTCACCAACGGCACCTACAACTTCATCGATCCGTCGAAGAATTCGGCGGCGACGCTGCAGGCGCTGGTACCAACGCTCAGCAAGATCTCGACCACCGATCTGGACTCGGTCGACTTCCATGCATCGCGTCCGCTGATGGATCTTTCCGGCGGTTCGCTGGGCCTGGCCCTCGGTGGCGAATGGCGGTACGAGGCACAGCACGACGGCGAGCTGAATCCGGGCGGTGCGGCACAAGGTCTCGGCACGGCTCACACAATCGGCCGGCGCACGGTCGGCGGCGTCTATGCGGAGCTGGATGCGCCGTTGCTGCAGTCGCTTGAAGTCGATGTATCCGGGCGCTACGACCACTACTCCGATGTCGGCGGCAACTTCTCGCCGAAAGTCGGCTTCAAGTGGAAACCGTTCGAGACGCTGGCGGTCCGCGGCACCTATTCCAAGGGCTTCCGTGCGCCGGGCTTCGCCGAAAACGGATCGAGCGCATCCGGTGGCTTCGTCGTCCGTCCGCCACCGGCCGACTTCGCCGCCGCCCATGGCAACGACGGCTACGTGAAACCGTTTGCGGTAGAGCTGCTGTCGGCGGCCAATCCTGCGATCAAGCCGGAGAAGGCGCGCAGTTTCACGTTCGGCCTGGTGTACCAGCCGATCAAGGAGTTGAGCGCCTCGGTGGACTACTACGACATCAAGAAGACCGGTGTCATCACGGGCGGCGATGCACGTGCCGCGCTGGATGCGTACTACGCCGGGCAGCCGCTGCCGGCCGGCGTCACCATCACGCCGGACCTTCCCGATCCGCAGTTCCCGAACGCGTTGCCGCGGCCGCTGGTCGTCGCGGCCGGCTACCTCAACGAGAACTCACTGCGCACCAAGGGTGTCGACGTCGACCTGATCGGCAGGTTCGATTTCAGCAATGGCATGCACTGGACCAGCGAGCTCAGCGGTACCGAGATCTTCACCTGGAAGCTGCTGTTGCAGGATGGTACGCAGCAGCAATTCGTTGGTACCCAAGGCCCTTACGCGCTTTCGTCCGGCGCGGGTACGCCGCGCATCCGCGGATCGTGGTCGAACAGCATCAACTACGGCAAGGCCACGCTGACCGGTACGCTGTATTACACCAGTGGCCTGGAAATGACCGCGGCGGATCAGGGGCCGGGCTGCATCTCGATCAACTCCGACACCGGCAACAACTTCCCGGCGAGCTGCCGGATGCCGTCATTCACCGACTTCGATCTGACCGGCAATTACGACATCAACGATCATGTCTCGGTCTACGGTGCGGTGCTCAACCTGTTCGATCGCAAGCCGCCGTTTGATCCGATCAACTACGCCGCGATCAACTACAACCCGACGTACGGGCAGGCGGGCATCGTCGGGCGCTTTTTCAATGTCGGCGTGAAGGTCAAGCTGTAAGCGTTGAAGTCTGGCCGGGGTGAGGCGGCGCGGCGGGCAACCGCCGCGCCGTATTTCGTGTTGCCGGTCGCGTGGCATGAAAAAGGTTTCAACTGGAAGTATAGCCGTCCAAACAAATATTTTGACGCATCGCAACATTTGTGTTCTAGTCGAGCAGAAACTCTTGCGTATGCGTTGGGGAACTCGCATGCGACTGGCAATCCGACTGGGTGGGCTCGATGGCAGGTATTGGCGCAACAACGCTTTACGACGAGGCTTTCGAGCACGACAGCTGCGGCTTTGGTCTGGTCGCGCAGATTGATGGCCATGCCAGTGCCTGGGTTGTCGATACGGCGTTTGCCGCGCTGGCCAGGCTTTCCCATCGGGGTGGCGTGAACGCCGATGGCATCAGCGGTGACGGCTGCGGCGTGCTGATCCATCGACCGGCGCAATGGCTGCGCGCGCTGGCCGTCGCCGACGGCATCATGCCGGCCGAGCGGTTTGCCGCCGGCCTGGTATTTCTCGACCCGGCTGGTGGCGAAGCGGCGGCGATCGAATTCGAGCGGCATCTGCTCGAAGCCGGGTTGGCGCTGGCCGGTTGGCGCGACGTGACCATCGACGCCGAAGCCTGTGGCCCGCTCGCCAGCGCTACCTGTCCGCGCGTGCGCCAGGTGTTCGTGAATGCCGCGGCCGGGATGGACGATGACGCGTTCGAGCGCGCGCTGTTCCGTGCGCGTCGTCGCGCCGAAACGGCGCTGGTGGACGATCCGCAGTTCTACGTGGTGAGTCTTTCCGCCCAGGTGATCGGCTACAAGGCAATGGCGGCGCCGGGCCGGCTGCGTGAGGTTTTCGCGGACCTGCGGCATCCGGCACTGGTCAGCGATGCGGTGGTGTTTCACCAGCGCTTCTCCACCAACACCACGCCGCAGTGGCGGCTGGCCCAGCCGTTCCGCCTGCTCGCGCACAACGGCGAGATCAATACCATCCGTGGCAACCGTCGCTGGATGCAGGCGCGCGAGGCGGTGCTGCGTTCGCCGCTGGTCGACCTCACCGACATCGGTCCGCTGGTGCGCCAGACCGGTTCGGACTCGGAGAGTCTGGACAACGCGCTGGAAGTGCTGCTGGCCGGCGGCCTCGACATGCTCACCGCGATGCGCGTGCTGGTGCCGCCGGCGTATGCGGCGCGCGAGGATCTGGACGAGGATCTCACGGGTTTCTACGAGTACTACGCGCTGCACAGCGAACCGTGGGACGGCCCGGCCGGGCTGGTGATGTGCGACGGCCGCTATGCGGTATGCACGCTCGACCGCAATGGCTTGCGCCCGGCGCGCTGGGCGCTGTCCGACGACAACCACCTGATCGTCGCCTCTGAAGCTGGCCTGTGGGACATGCCACCGGCGCGCGTGGTGGCGAAGGGGCGGCTGGGACCGGGCCAGATGCTGGCGGTGGATTTCGCCGAACGGCGCTTGCTGCACGACGCCGACATCGACGCAATCAACCGCAGTCGCGCACCGTTCCGCGACTGGTTGCGCGCTGGCGTCAGCTATCTCGAATCAGACCTGATCGACCCCAGCCTCGCCGCCGAACCGCTGCCGACGAATGAATTGCGTCGTTGCCAGAAGCTCTATGGCTTGAGCCGCGAAGAGCGCGAGAGCGTGCTCAAGGTGCTTGCCGAAACCGAAGCCGAAGCCACCGGCGCGATGGGCGACGACACCCCGATGGCGGCGATGTCACGCCAGATACGGCCGCTGTTCGATCGCTTCCGCGAAGGCTTTGCCCAGGTCACCAATCCGCCGATCGATCCGCTGCGCGAGCGACTGGTGATGTCGCTGGTGACCCAGTTTGGTCGCGAGGGCAATCTATTCGAGCTGTCGGCCGACAACGCGAAACAGGTCCTGCTCAATTCGCCGATCTGTTCGCAGCGCAAGTTGCGGCAGTTGCTGGCGTTGCCGCAGTTCGTCAACGCCACCGTGCAGATCGATCTGTGTTATCCGCTCGGCGAAGCGCTGGAAGCGGCGCTGCGGCGTTTCTGCCGCGAGGCGGAGCAAGGCGTGCGCGCGGGTGCCGGCATGGTGTTCATCACCGACCGTTATCCGAACAAGGACACGCTGCCGGCGCATGCGCTGCTGGCGGTGGGCGCGGTCCATGCCCACCTGATCGAGACCGGGCTGCGCTGCCAGTGCAACCTGCTGGTGGAAACCGCTACCGCGCGTGACGCGCACCAGTTCGCCTGCCTGATCGGTTTCGGCGCCACCGCGATCTATCCGTGGCTGGCCTACCAGAGCCTGTTCGAACTGGGTCGTGATGGGCATATCAAGCGCGGCGACGGCGCCCCGCGCGAGATCGGCCGCAGCTATCGCCGTGGCATCCGCAAGGGACTGCTGAAGATCCTGTCGAAGATGGGCATCTCCACGGTCGCCGGTTACCGCGGTGCGCAGTTGTTCGAGATCGTCGGCCTGGCGCCCGAAGTCGTGGCGTTGTGTTTTGCCGGCACGCCGTCGCGGGTCGGCGGTGCAGGATTCGCGGACCTCGAGCACGACCAGCGACTCCTCGCCGCCGACGCGTGGAACGAGGCGCAGCCGCTGCGTGCCGGCGGTCTGTACAAATTCGTCCACGGCGGCGAATACCACATGTACAACCCGGACGTGATCGACACCTTGCAGACCGCCGTGCGCACCGGCTCGATGGACGACTATCGCCGTTACGCGCAGCACGTCGATGCGCGGCCAGCGTCTGCGCTGCGCGACCTGTTGTTGCCGCATGCGGCCCGTGCCGCGATTGCGCTGGACGAAGTCGAGCCGGTCGAGGCGATCCTCAAGCGTTTCGATTCGGCCGGCATGTCGCTCGGCGCGCTGTCGCCGGAAGCGCACGAGGCGCTGGCGATTGCGATGAACCGGCTCGGCGGTCGCAGCAATTCGGGCGAAGGTGGCGAAGATCCGGCGCGCTACGGCACCGAGAAGACCTCGAAGATCAAGCAGGTTTCATCTGGTCGCTTCGGCGTTACGGCCGAATACCTGATCAACGCCGAGGTGCTGCAGATCAAGATCGCGCAGGGCGCGAAGCCCGGCGAGGGAGGCCAGCTGCCTGGCCACAAGGTGGACGCCACCATCGCGCGACTGCGCTACGCCAAGCCCGGCATTGGCCTGATCTCGCCACCGCCGCATCACGACATCTATTCGATCGAGGATCTGGCGCAGCTGATTCACGACCTCAAGGAAGTGAACCCGACCGCGCTGATCTCGGTGAAGCTGGTCTCGCATGCTGGCGTAGGCACGGTCGCCGCTGGCGTGGTCAAGGCCGGCGCGGACCTGATCACGATCTCCGGTCACGATGGTGGCACCGGTGCCAGCCCGCTCACCTCGATCAAGTACGCCGGTACGCCGTGGGAACTCGGTGTGGCCGAAGCACAGCAAACGCTGCGTCGCAACGGCCTGCGCGGGCGCGTGCGGCTGCAGACCGATGGTGGCCTGAAGACCGGCCTCGACGTGATCAAGGCGGCGATGCTTGGCGCCGAGAGCTTCGGCTTCGGCACCGGCCCGATGGTGGCGCTGGGCTGCAAGTACCTGCGCATCTGTCACCTCAACAACTGCGCCACCGGCGTGGCCACGCAGAACGAGGTATTGCGCAAGGAGTACTTCATCGGGCTGCCCGAGATGGTGATGAACTACTTCCGTTTCGTCGCCGAAGATGTGCGCGGCCATCTGGCGCAGCTGGGTGTGCGCAGCCTGGGCGAACTGGTCGGCCGCAGCGATCTGCTGAGCCAGGCCGAGGGCAGCACGCCGGTGCAGAAGCAGCTCGACCTGTCGCGACTGATTGCCGAGGACGGCTTGAGCGTCGAGGTGGACAGCGCCTGCACATTGCCACGCAATCCCATGCGCGATGAAGCCGCGCTGGCCACGCGCATTGCCGTCGATGCGGCGCCACTGGTCGAGCTGGGTAGCGGCGGCACGTTCCGCTATGCGATCGCGAATACCGATCGCGCGATCGGTGCGCGCCTGTCCGGCGACGTGGCACGGCGCTGGGGCGATCACGGCATGCTTGAACCGATCACGCTGCAACTGGAAGGCAGTGCCGGGCAAAGCCTGGGCGCATGGAATGCCGGCGGTGTGCAGATCGAGCTGACCGGCGAAGCGAACGACGGTGTCGGCAAGGGCATGACCGGTGGCCGCATCCTGGTACGGCCATCGCCGGAGTCGCCGTTCGCCAGCCAGGACGCCTCGATCCTCGGCAATACCTGCCTGTATGGCGCCACCGGCGGCGAACTGTTTGCGGCGGGCCGCGCAGGCGAGCGCTTCGGCGTGCGCAACTCCGGCGCGCTGGCGGTGATCGAAGGCGCCGGCGACCACTGCTGCGAATACATGACCGGTGGCGTGGTCGCCGTGCTTGGTTCGTGCGGGCTGAACTTCGGTGCGGGCATGACCGGCGGGTTTGCCTATGTGCTCGATCTCGAGCGCGCCTTCGTCGATTGCTACAACCACGAGTTGGTCGACATCGTGCGCATCTCGCCGGAAGGCATGGAGCATTACATGCAGCATCTGCGCGGTTTGATCGCGCGTCACGCCGAACTCACCGGCAGTGCCTGGGCACGGCATCTGCTCAGCGATTTCCGGGGGTTGCTTCAGCGTTTCTGGCTGGTCAAACCGAAGGCGGCGAGCCTGGCCGCACTGGCCGACGAATTGCGGAGGGCGGCATGAGCGCTCGCGCTGCTCACGCTCTGCTCCTCCCCCTGCTCGCAGGGGGAGGTTGGGAGGGGGTTGCTCGGGCTGGCGGGAAGATCAAAAGCGGACCCCACCCCAACCCTCCCCTGCGAGCCGGGGAGGGAGTACATGACCACTACGGTGGAGCTGAGGTATGAGCGACAAACTTTTCCAGTTCCTCAACCTCCCGCGACAGCCGCCCAAGGCGGTGCCGGTGGCGATCCGCGTACTCGGCTACGGCGAGATCAGCGGCGATTTCGCGCCAACGGCTTCTGTGGGTCAGGCCGAGCGCTGCCTCGATTGCGGCAATCCGTATTGCGAGCATGCCTGCCCGGTGCACAACTACATTCCTGACTGGCTGAAGCTCGTGCAGGAAGGACGATTGTTCGAAGCGGCCACGCTGATGCACGAGACCAATCCGCTACCGGAAATCTGTGGCCGCGTCTGTCCGCAGGATCGATTGTGCGAGGGCGCCTGCACGCTGGAGCAGGGTGGCTTCGGCTCGGTGACGATCGGCAGCATCGAACGTTCGATCACCGATGAGGCATTTCGTCAGGGCTGGCGCCCGGATCTTTCCGGCGTGATGGAAACCGGCCGGCGCGTGGCGGTGGTTGGCGCCGGCCCGGCCGGACTGTCCTGCGCGGATCGTTTGCGTCGTGCCGGTATCGCGGTCGACGTGTTCGATCGTCAGCGCGAGATCGGTGGTCTGCTCACCTTCGGCATCCCGCCGTTCAAGCTGGACAAGGCGGTGGTGCGCACCCGTCGCGAAGTGCTGGAAGGCATGGGCGTGCGCTTCCACCTCAACGTAGAGATCGGTCGCGATATCGCGTTCGAGCAACTGTTGGTCGACTACGACGCGGTCTTCATCGGCACCGGCGCCTACACCTTCGTCGACGGCGAATTGCCGGGGCGCGAACTTGCCGGCGTGCATGATGCGCTGCCGTTCCTGATCGCCAACGCGAACCGCCTGCTCGATGACCAGCCTGTGCCGTCCGCGCTCGACCTCAACGGCAAGCACGTGGTCGTGCTCGGCGGCGGTGATACCGGCATGGACTGCAACCGCACCGCAATCCGCCTCGGTGCCGCTTCGGTCACCTGTGTGTATCGGCGCGACGAGGCCAGCATGCCCGGCTCGCGCCGCGAGGTCGGTTACAGCCGCGAGGAAGGGGTCAACTTCCTGTTCCATCGCCAGCCGCTGGAGTTGCTGGGTGAGCAAGGCAAGATACGCAGCGTGCGCGTGGTGACCACCGAACTGGTCGATAGCGGTGATGGTCGCCCACGCCCGCGCAACGTCGAAGGCAGCGAAACCGAATTGCGCGCCGACGTGGTGATCCAGGCCTTCGGTTTCCGCCCGAGTCCGCCGGCATGGTGCGCCGCGCACGGCATCGCACTGGATGCCAGTGGCCGCATCCTCGCCGGCGGCAATGGCCGATTGCCGTTCCAGACCGGTCATCCTCAGGTGTTCGCCGGTGGCGACAACATGCGTGGTGCGGACCTGGTGGTGCGTGCGGTACACGACGGGCGCGAGGCGGCCGGGTCGATCGCGCAGATGCTCAGCGAACTGACTCTGGCCGAAGTGGCCTGTGTGGCGTAAGTTTCCCGGATGTGCCTGATTGCCTTTGCCTGGAATGCGCACCCGCACTGGCGTCTGTTGCTGGCGGGTAATCGCGATGAATTCCATGCGCGTCCCAGTGCCGCATTGGCTCGCTGGGACGATGCACCGATCACTGGTGGTCGGGATCTCGAAGCTGGGGGCACCTGGCTCGGCGTCACCGGCAGCGGGCGCTGTTGTGTGGTGACCAATGTGCGCGATCCACGCGATCCGCAGCTCGGTGTTTCGCGTGGCCTGCTGGCGACCGACTACCTCAATGGTCATGCGGACGCAGCGGCGCACGCGCGACAACTGCTGCATAGTGCCGGCGATTACCGCCCGTTCAACCTGCTCACCTTCGACAGTGACGCGGCGTTCTATATCGGCAACCGCCCCGAGCCGCGCGCGCAGGCGGTGACGCCCGGCGTGCACGGGCTGTCGAATGCGGACTTCAATACGCCATGGCCGAAGACGCGTTTCTTGATGCAGCACCTGCAACACTGGATCGACGCGGGCGATGCCGCGGATTTCGCACCGCTGTTTGTGGCGCTTGCCGATGAACAAGTGGCGCCGGATGAACAGCTGCCGGATACCGGCGTCGGGCTGGAACGCGAGCGCTGGCTGTCGGCCGCGTTCATTCGCGGCGAGTCATATGGCACGCGAGCCAGCACTGTGGTGGCGATCGGTCACGACGGTCATGGTGTGATCGTGGAGCGCCGGTTCGGACCGAATGGCCGTTTCACTGGTGAGACGATGCTGCGCTTCGCGGGTTCGTCGCCGACGTAGCATCCTGCCGAAAGGTCGACGCCTACGCGCGTCAGCGGCATCGTCGGCTGCCGATGCGGCTGGCGGCTGGCTAGCCTGCTCGCATCGTCCACGGAGCGGAGTGATGCATGCGCATGGAAAGGTTGTTGCCGATGATCGGCCTCGCGCTGTTTGCCACCGGCGTCGCGCGTGCCGCCGATTGCCCCGACTGGTCGCCAACGCAAGCGAGGCAGGAGTTGGGCGCGCTGCACGACCGGCTCGACGGCTGGAATCACGCATATCGGGTCAGCGGGCAATCGCCGGTCGACGATGCGGTCTACGATCAGGCGCAGAAACGTCTGGCGCTATGGAGTCGTTGCTTTCCCGCGCAGGCACCCGCGCCGCTGGCACACCTCGCCGATGCCAGCGGCAGCGCACGTTCACCGGTGGCGCAGACTGGCCTGGCCAAGTTGCCGGATGCCGCAGCTCTCGCAGCGTGGATGCGCGAGCACGGCGACGACGACCTATGGGTGCAGCCGAAGGCCGACGGCGTGGCAGTCACCTTGTTGTATCTGGACGGCCAGTTGCGCCAGGCGACCAGTCGCGGCGATGGCCTTCATGGCTCGGACTGGCTGGCAAAAGCGCAGCTCATCGACGCGATTCCCAAGCGCCTGCCACACGCGCCGGCGCGCGTGGTATTGCAGGGCGAAATCTACTGGCGCCTGCCCGGTCACGTGCAGGTCGATGACGGTGGTGCCAACGCGCGCTCGGCGGTGGCCGGTGCACTGGCACGCGATACGCTGGATGCCGACACCGCCGCGAAGATCGGCCTTTTCGTATGGGACTGGCCCAGCGGCCCGGCCGATATGCCGGGCCGCCTGGCCGGACTCAAGGCAATGGGTTTCTCCGACAGCGTGACGTATACGTATCCGGTCAAGACAATCGAAGACGTCAAGCGCTGGCGCGAACAGTGGTATCGCCACGCGATGCCGTTTGCGGCCGATGGCACGGTGGTGCGCCAGGGCCATCGACCGCCGGCCAGCACCTGGCAGGCGACGCCGCCGGACTGGGCGGTGGCGTGGAAGTATCCGGCAGCATCGGCACTGGCCGAGGTGCGTGCAGTGGACTTCACGGTCGGTCGCAGCGGTCGCATCACGCCGGTACTGGAGCTGGTGCCGGTGCAACTGGACGATCACCGCGTGCAACGGGTCAGTGTCGGTTCGCTGCAGCGCTGGCAACAACTGGATATTCGCCCCGGTGATCAGGTCGAAGTGGTGCTCGCCGGCCTGACCATTCCACGCCTGCAGTCGGTGGTGTGGCGCACGCAGCAGCGTGCGGTGGTGACGCCACCGGATCCGCAAGCCCATGACCGCTTGAGCTGCTGGCAGGCGGTAGCTGGTTGCGAACAGCAATTTCGCGCGCGACTGCTGTGGCTGGGTGGCAAGCAGGGCCTGCAGCTGGATGGCCTCGGCGCCGAGACCTGGCAGGCACTGATCGACGCCGGCCTGATCCATGGCCTGCTCGACTGGATGAACCTGACTCCGACGCAGCTTGCTGCCGTGCCGGGCCTCGGTTCGACCCGCGCTGCGACACTGGCGCAGACCTTTGCAACGGCACGCGACCGACCGTTTGCACGCTGGCTGCGCGCGCTCGGGATGCCGCTCGGTGATACGGACGGATTGTCGGGTTGGGCGGCGTTGAGCGGTCGTGCTGCGAGCGACTGGCAGTCACTCGATGGCATCGGTGCCGGTCGCGCGAATCAGCTGGTGGAATTCTTCAGCCACCCCGAAGTACGCGCACAGGCTGCGCGACTGCATGCGGCCGGTGTGCAGGGGTTCTGAGTTTCAGCTATTGAGTTCGCCGTCGAGGTAGTACCAGCGACCGGCCTCGCGCACGAAGCGGCTGGTTTCGTGCTGCCGCTGTGCGCGGCCGCCGCCGAGACGATAGCGGGCGACGAACTCGACGGTGGCGTGGTCGTCGTCGCTCTGCTGATGTTGGCGGATCTCCAGTCCCAGCCAGGTCGGTGGTGGTTGCTGCGCGGCCAGTCGCAGCGATGCCGGGCGCGTGTCGGGATGCCAGCTCGCCAACAGATAATCCTCGCGCCTGAGCACGTAGGCGCTGTAGCGCGAACGCATCAACTGCGCGGCCGTCGCGGCAGCGACGCCCTCGTGCAGAGGGCCGCAACATTGGGCGTAGCCAGCCGGGTTGCCGCAAGGGCATGGGGTCAGTGTGTCGATCGACTTCATGCCGCCTTTGTACCCGCTTCGGCGCGTTTGTACAGGCATGTTGTGCAGGCACGCGCTCAGGCAGGGTTGCGGCGCCACACACGGCAGCGGTTGTTGGCTGGCATCGCGATATCGTCGATCAGGTTGAAGCCGGCCCGGCTTGCCAGCGCATCCACCGCCTCGGCATCGCGGATCGCCATGTGCGCACCGCGCGCCTGCAGCCACTGATCGAACGCGGCATTGCTGTCGCTGCTGTAACGGCCCTGATAGTTGAACGGACCGTAGATGATCAGGCTTGCGTCGTCGGTGGTGATCGTGGGCAAGCGGGCGAACAGCGACTCCACTTCGTGCCACGCCATGATGTGCAAGGTGTTGGCACTGAATACCGCATCGAACTGCATCGTCGGCCAGGTACCGGCCACGTCGAATTCCAGCGGTGCGGGTGTATTCGGCAGCGCCGCCTCGTCCAGCCACGCGCGGATGCCCGGCAGGTTCTCCGCGCGATCCGAACTCTGCCAGATCAACTGCGGCAGCGCCGCGGCGAAATGCACCGCATGCTGGCCGGTGCCGCTGCCGACTTCCAGCACATGCCGTCGATCGGACAGCTGCTCGCGCAGTACATCGAGAATCGGTTCGCGGTTGCGCTCGCACGAAGGCGAGTGAGGCTTGCTCATGCTTGGAAAAGCCCGATGTCGCTCAGACGGGTCGGCCGCGCAGCACGCGTGCCGGCAGCATCAGCAGGGCACCGAGGAAGGCGAACACGGCGCCGACGGTGAAGCCGACCAGCCGGAACGGCAACAGCAGCAACCACACGATCGGGTACAGCACCAGCGCCAGCAGGGCGAGTGGCCAGCAGAACACCAGCAGCAACAACCAGAGCAGGAAAGCGGCCATGAGGATGACCTCGGGATGGGTGGAATGGGCAGACTCTAGCGCACGCTGGTGCGCGTGCGTAGATGACTGATGCCACCCCATTCAGCTCAACCGGTCAGCTCATCGGATTCACGCCGATCAACCACAGGTGCAGCCAGCACGCGAAGAGGGCCCACACCACGACGCCGATCAGGACGGTCATCACGTCGCCCTTGAGCGTACCTGCCGGATACGTGGTACCGGTCTGCCGGTCACGTCGGCGCGATACGGCGAACAACACGATCGCCCACAGCAGGAACGCACCGAACAGCACCACGTCGTGCAGCATGCCGGTGGCCAGCAGGTGGCCGAATGCCCACACCTTCACCGCCAGCACCTGCGGATGGTGCAGCTTCGCCTTGATGCGGTTGTGCGGCACGCGTGCCGCGAAAAACAGCACGAACGCGATCAGCGTGAACAGCGCATTGAGATGGCGCAGTGGCAGCGGGGGCACATACAGCAGCACGGGCTGCTGGCGGGCCAGCCCGAAGCCCCAGCAGATCAGTACGAAGCCGACGATCGAGACCAGCGCGTACAGGCCCTTCCAGCGTTTCGCGCCCAGCCGGGCGACCTGCCGGTCGCGCCAGTCGTTGGCGAAGATGCGCAGGGAGTGAATGCCGAGAAAGATCAGCAGGCCGAGAATCAGCACGGACATGGCGGCTACCTCGCGAATGGGATCGGTCGAGTATAGGCGACCACCGGTTTCGGTCAGCTGGCGTTTGGCTCGATCCGGATGACCAGCGCCAAGGCGTTGTGGTGCAGCCTGAGCGGACTTGCCGGCGCAGGTCGCCATGCATCGCCGGCGTGCAGCGGGCCTTCGGTGGTGTCGATAACGCCGCGGGCGCAGTAGACCAGCACGGTGGATGGATCGGGCATCCGGGTGTCCGGCCCCTGCCATACCTGTACTTCGCCACGCGCCTGCGTACGCCGCACCATCAGATTGAAATCGCGTGTCGGGCCGTCGACCAGGGTCACCGCCACCTTCGCCTCGCCGGCAAACGCGAACGGTTCAAACGGTGTGGTCAGCGCGTGCATGCGGTCATCGTCCAGCGTCATCGTGAAGCCGTTGCCGTCGAGCAGGGCGATCTGGCGGTCGATGCCGGGGAAGCTGGAGAACGGTGCCGCACTGTCGACCTCGGCGATGCTCACGCGCCACAGGAAATCGTCGTTGCCGGCACCATCCGGATGGATGGCTATTTCACGCGTGCTTCCGAGGCCGTTCTTCCATGGCTGCGGCGGGCAATCGGCGAGTCGGATGATCATGCGGTGCGCTCGATGATGCGTTGGAACGGCGGCAGCGCCTTCAGCATGCCGCTGCCGTAACGTTTGGTCACCACGCGACGATCCAGCAGCACGACGCGGCCGCGGTCGGTCTCGTTGCGGATCAGGCGGCCGCAGTACTGCGTCAGCAGGCGCGTCGCTTCGGGGATGCTGACCTCGATGAACGGATTGCGCCCGCGCGATTCCAGCCATTCTGCATAGGTGGCGCCGACCGGATCGGTCGGCACCGCGAACGGCAGCTGGGTGATCACCACCGTCTCGCACAGCTTGCCCGGAAGGTCGAGGCCTTCGCCGAACGAGGCCAGGCCGAACAGGGTGCTGCCCTTGCCCGCCTCGATGTCGGCGCAGTGTTCGGCGATCAGCTGCGACTTGCCCAGCGAACCCTGCGCGCGCACTTTGCGCACCTGCGCGATCGGCAGCTTCTGCAATACGCGATCGAGTTTCACCCGCGAGGTGAACAACACCAGGTTGCCGGCGTCCCAGTCGAGGTTTTCCGCGAGCCACTCGCTGATTTCCTCGGCGTGGGCTTCGCGCGCGTCGGGCAGGGTGCGCATCGCCGGTACTTCCAGACGTGCCTGTGCGGCGAGGTCGAATGGCGAGGGCAGGCTCAGGCACACTGCATCGTCAGGCAGGCCCACCGCATCGACGAAACCGCGGAAGTTGCCGCCCGCGCTCAGCGTGGCCGAGGTCATCAACACGCCGCTGGCGTTACCCCACAGCACGCTGCGCAGCAAACCACCGGCGGAGACCGCCGAGGCATGGCAGACCAGTTGCTGATCGCCGCTCAAGGTGACCCAGCGCGCCAGCGGCGGCACGCCATCGGGATCGTCGTTGGCCCACGCGCGCCAGCAACTGGCCTGTTTGCCGATGCGCTCCAGGGCGATGCCCAGCTCGCGCGACAGCGCTTCCTGAGTCGGGCCGCCGTCGGTCATCTCGACCACGGCGCGACGCACCGCGGTCAGCCAGCGCTGCACCTCGCCGGTGTACAGGCTGAGTGCGCGCGCGTGCTCCACCCATGCTTCCGGCAGCTGGCCCAGCGAACCGCGGTACATCGGCTCGGTTTCGGCCGGGTCGGGCAGCCAGCCGAGGCGGATTTCTTTCTCCAGCTCTTCCAGCGTATTGCTCAGTTCCTGCAGCTTGGCGTCGCCGGCATCCAGCGACAGCTTGCCCAGCGTCTGCTTGTCGGTGAGCGAATAGGCCGCGTGCACCTGCCGACCAAGCCGGCTCAGTTGGCGCACCGTGACATTCATGTAGACCTCGCTGGCGCCGCGGTCGATCGCCTTGCCCGGCACGTGGTGGCCTTCGTCGAAGATGTACAGCGTCTCGTCCGGCCGCGGCAAAATGATGCCGCCCCAGCCTTCATCCTCACCCGGCATGGTGAGATCGGCCAGCACCAGGTCCTGGTTCGCCACGATGATCTCGGCATCGTCCACCGCGCGGCGCGCGGCGAAGAACGGGCAGATCATGAACTGGCCGCACTTGCGCCCGGTGCAGCCGCCGGCGCTGGTGGTCACCATCGGGCGCAGCAGGTCGCTGACGGCTTCCGGCGCGCTGTCCATGTCGCCGTTCCACTCGTTGCGGTCGAATGCGCTGCGCAGTTTTGTCAGCGCCTGCTTGTCGCGCGCCTGTGGCGGCTTGGTCCACAGCACCAGGTCGGCGTCGAAACCGGCCAGACCCATCTGCGCGGTGTCGTTGATGCTGTTCGCCGCCATCATCAGGTTGCGCGGGCACAGGTAACGGCCGCGGCCCTTGGCCAGCGCCACTTTCGCCTCGATGCCGTTGAGCTGCAGATACAGCGGAATATCGCGCTGCACCAGCTGTTCCTGCAGCGCTACCGTGGCGGTGGCGATCAGCAGTTTCTTCTTCTGGAAGCGCGCCACGGCCACGCCGGCGATCAGGTAAGCCATCGACTTGCCGGTGCCGGTCGGCGCCTCGATCACCGCCACGCCGCCGGTGCGGCCGAACGCCTTGGCCACCTCGGCGATCATCTTTCCCTGCGACGCGCGCGCGCGAAAGCCCGGCAGCCCGTCCTTCAGGCGTGCATAGGCGGCGCGGATGGCGTCTTTGGTGGTGTCGGCGAGCATGCTGGATCGAGAACCTGTGGCGCGGATGACGCATGGAGCCCGGACAGCGGCGACGGCTTGCGGGCAGGCACGTTGCGCCAAAAGCGCCATTGGCCGGATGCAAGAGGGCAGTTTATCGGTTTTGCGCATCCGGTCGCAGGCGGACCGGTGCAAACGGAGCGAGGTGAGAGTTATCGTGCGGCATCGAAAGGGTATGCTAACCCACAGGCGTTGGCGGCCAGGCTCGGGGGGAGCTCCACCAATGAAACATGTGGGTGCGCTTGAATCGACGCCGTCTGACGGCTCACTGCAATTGAGCTGGCTGGCTCGGTTGGCAGCGGGCAACACTCCCGATGAAGTGGGCGCGACGATCGCCGCATTGGTTCAGGCACGGCCGGGTTGCGCGGCAGCTTGCATGCTGTGGGGTCTGGATGTGCCGGGTCGTCATCACTGCGTGCCGGCGACACGAATCGATGCAGCAGATTTGTCGTGGCTGGACGCGGCCAGCCGCGCGGAAACGCCACACTGGCATCCCGATCGCCACCGCGTCGCGATCCGTTTGTGCCAGCAGCCCGAGTCGGCGCTGCTGTTGCTGACCATGCAGCCGGGCCATGATGGTTTCGGCTTTCTCGACGAACTGGCGGCGCCGTTGCAACTCGCCGGCGAGTATCTGCGACGGGCGCTGGAATGGCGCGAGTTGCAGCATTCGCATCAACAACTCGAGCGCTCCGAGACGCTGCAGCGTGCGCTGTTCGCGATCTCCGACCTGGCCGGTTCCGAGCGCGACATGCCGGCGATGCTGAGCGGCATCCATGCCATCGTCAGCACGCTGATGTACGCGGAAAACTTCTTCATCGTGCTGCACAACGCCGAGCAGGACACGATCCGCTTCCTGTACTTCATCGACGTCGAGGACCCGACGATTCCGGGTGTCGGGCAGGACATGCCGCTGAGCGCGATCGAATACACGCTGACCTGGTACATGATCCGCGACGGCAAGGCGCGCATGGGCAACGCCGAGGAACTGCGCAGCCAGGTGTCGGGGCCGGTCGCCCTGATCGGGCCGGACAGTTATGACTGGCTCGGGGTGCCGATGTTGCGCGATGGCCAGCCACGCGGCGCGCTGGTGGTGCAGAGCTATCAGCAGGATATCGGCTTCACCGACGAGGACCTGGCCCTGCTGGAATTTGTCGGCAGCCATATCCTCACCGCGCTGGAACGCAAGCAGACCAAGGCCGATCTGGAGCAGCGCGTGCAGCTGCGCACCCAGCAGCTGGCCGAGGCCAATCGAGGGCTGCAACTGGAAATCCTGGAGCGGCAGCGCGCCGAATATCTGCAGGCGGCGCTGTTCCAGCTCGCCGAGCTGGCCACCGCGGATATCGACCAGGACGAGTTCTACCGGCGCGTGCACGCGGTGGTCGGCGAGTTGCTGAATGCGGAAAATTTCTTCATCGCGTTGCTCTCCGATGATCGCCAGCGATTGACCTTTCCCTATGCCGTGGATGCCGTGAAACTGCCGCCGGCCGAACGCTCACTGGGCCGTGGCCTCAGCGAGTACGTGTTGCGTCGTGGCACGGCGCTGCGTGCGGACAACGCGGATATCGAGGAGCTCGATCGGCAAGGCGAGATTGCACCCGGGCGCTCGGGTTCACCGGCGATGTGCTGGCTCGGCGTGCCGCTGATCGTGGGCGACGAAGTGATCGGACTGGTCACCGTGCAAAGCTACCGGCCCAGCGTGGTCTACGGCCCGGCGGATCAGGAACTGCTCAGCTTCGTCGCCTCGCAGATCGCCAACAGCCTGACCCGTCGCCGTTCCGCCGAGTCGCTGAAGCGCGCCTACGAACAACTCGAACATCGGGTGGAAGAGCGCACGCTGGCGTTGCGCAAGGAAATCATCGAACGCGAACGCATGCAGGATCAGCTGCGCCATCAGGTCATGCACGATTCGCTGACCGGCTTGCCCAATCGCGGTTACCTGCGCGATCGCATCGACCGTGTGCTGGCCGCGATCCGGCGCGAACCGCAGCAACACTGCGCGTTGCTGTATCTGGATGTCGACCGCTTCAAGATCATCAACGACAGCCTCGGCCATCTGGCCGGTGACGAGGTGCTGAAAGAGGTGGCGTCCCGGCTGGCCGGCTGCGTGCGTCACCCTGATCTGGTGGCGCGATTGTCCGGCGACGAGTTCGCCATCCTGTTGGAAGATGTGGAGTTTCCGCGCGATGCCACGGCCGTGGCACAGCGCGTGATGGATGCGCTGAGTGCACCGATGCTGATCGCCGGCAAGGAACTTCAGGTGACCGCCAGCGTCGGTATCGCGATCGGCGACCATCACTACGATGCCGCCGACGAAGTGCTGCGCGACGCCGACATCGCGCTGTATCGGGCCAAGGAGCTCGGACGCAAGCGCTTCGAATTGTTCGACGAGACGCTGGCGAAAAACGTAGTCGACGTGCTGGCGCTGGAAGGCGAGCTGCGCCAGGCGCTGCAGCTGGATCAGTTCGAGCCGTATTTCCAGCCGATCTGCCGGCTTGATGATGGCCGCGTGGTCGGCTATGAGGCACTGATCCGCTGGAACCACCCGCAGCGTGGTGTGCTGCGACCGGGCGACTTCCTGAAGATCGCCGAGGACAGCGGGCTGATCGAGACGATCGACTGGCGCATGTTCGAGCTCAGCTGCAACCTGCTGCTGAAACACGGTAGCGCCGATACCTTCATGACCGTGAACGTTTCGGCGCTGCACCTGCGCCACGCGGATTTCGACGGGCGTCTGATCCAGCTGCTTGAACGTACCGGGCTTTCGCCGTCGCGGGTGGTCGTCGAAGTCACCGAAGGCGCGCTGCTGGACAACCCCGAGCGCGTGCGCGCCACGCTCGACCGCCTGCGCACGATCGGCGTCGGTGCCGCGCTGGACGACTTCGGTACCGGCTACTCCTCGCTCAGCTATCTGCACTCGCTGCCGTTGCGCATCCTGAAGATCGACCGTGCGTTCGTGCAGGAGCTGGACAAGGGCGCCAATACCAACAGCACCACGGTGGTGGCGGCGATCCTCGCGCTGGCGCGTGCGCTGAACATCCAGGTGATCGCCGAAGGCATCGAAACCGAGATCCAGTACGGCGCACTGATGGCGATGGGCTGCGAGATGGGGCAGGGTTATCTGCTCGGCCATCCTTCGCCGATCATGCACTGGGTCGACCACGCGCTGGCTTGAGCCGCGCGTGGTCGATGCGTGAATGGATTTACGCTGTGGCGGCGATCTGTCGCAAAGCCTGTTCGAACGCCTCGGGCGGCTGTCCGCCGGAAATCAGGTGCTGGCCGTTGATGATCGTCGCCGGTACCGAATGGATACCGCGGCTCTGGAAGAACTGCTCCTGCGCACGCACCTCGTCGGCGAATTCGTCGCTGGCGAGAATTTGTCGCGCTCGCTCGGTATCCAGTCCCGCTTCGACAGCCAGCCGAAGCAGCGTGTCGTGCGCGCTGACGTCCTCACCATCGGTGAAGTAGGCACGCAGCAGCACCTGCTTCAGTGCGAGATGGCGACCTTCCAGTTCGGCCCAGTGCAGCAGCCGGTGCGCGTCGAACGTGTTGTAGACGCGGCTGCGCCGATCCATGTTGAAGGTGAAACCCAGCGCCGCGCCGCGGTCACGGATCGCCGCGCGGTTCGCGTCGATCTGTTCGGCCGAGCTGCCGTACTTGCGCACCAGATGTTCGGTGGAGTCCTCACCTTCCGGCGCCATCTGCGGATTGAGTTCGAACGGCTGGAAGTGGATTTCCGCAGCGACCTCGCCATCCAGTTTTGCCAACGCCTGCTGCAGCGAGGCGAGCCCGATTGCACACCATGGGCAGGAGACATCGGAGACGAAATCGATACGCAGCGGAGCGGGTGTGGTTGCGGTGGACATGGGTGAACCTTCGTGAGAAATACGCAGCGGGCAGCTGCAGATCGCTACTAGATAGGGTCGCCGGGCCGTGCAATCAATTGGCGATACGATTCAGTTTCCGTTGATGCTCAGCGCCACCGCCTCGGCGATGCGGATGCCATCGACCGCGGCGGACAGGATGCCGCCGGCGTAGCCGGCGCCTTCGCCGGCGGGGTAGAGGCCGCGGGTATTGAGGCTCTGCAGGCTGTCGTCGCGGGTGATCCGCACCGGCGAGGAAGTACGCGTTTCGACGCCGGTGAGGATGGCGTCGTGCATGGCGTAGCCGCGAATCTGGCGCTCGAACGCGGGCAATGCCTCGCGGATCGCAGCGATCGCGTAAGCGGGCAGGGTGCTGTCGAGATTGCCCAGGGTCACGCCCGGTTTGTACGACGGCTGCACGTCGCCGAATTCATGCGAGGTGCGGCCGGCGAGGAAGTCGCCGACCAGCTGGCCGGGTGCGCTGTAGTTTTCACCGCCGAGGACATAGGCATGGCTTTCCAGTGCACGCTGCAACGCGATGCCGGCGAGCGGACTGCCACTGTCGTCGAATGGCGCGAAGTCGGCGGGATCGATGCCGACCACGACGGCCGCATTCGCGTTGCGCTCGTTGCGCGAGTACTGGCTCATGCCGTTGGTGACCACGAGGCCCGGCTCGGAAGCGGCGGCGACCACGGTGCCACCGGGGCACATGCAGAAGCTGTATACCGTGCGGCCGCTGCCTTCATGCGATCCCTTGCAGTGGTGCACCAGCTTGTAGTCGGCGGCGCCCAGCACCGGATGGCCGGCCTGCGGGCCGAAACGGGCGCGGTCGATCACCGACTGCGGATGTTCGATGCGGAAGCCGATCGAAAAGGGCTTCGCTTCCAGATACACGCCGCGCGCATGCAGCATCTCGAAGGTGTCACGCGCGCTGTGGCCGAGCGCCAGCACCACATGATCGGCGAGCAACTGTTCGCCGCTGGCCAGGGTCACGCCGCGCACCTGCTGTTGACCATCTGCCGTCGGTTCCAGCAGCAGGTTGTCGACGCGGCTGCTGAAACGGATCTCGCCGCCCAGCGATTCGATGGTGGCGCGCATGTTCTCCACCATCGTCACCAGCCGGAACGTGCCGATATGCGGTTTGCTGACGTAGAGGATTTCCGCCGGCGCACCGGCCTTGACGAACTCGGTGAGCACCTTGCGGCCGTGGTGCAGCGGATCGCGGATCTGGCTGTACAACTTGCCGTCGGAGAACGTGCCGGCGCCGCCCTCGCCGAACTGCACATTGGATTCCGGATGCAGGTTGCGCTTGCGCCACAGCTCCCAGGTGTCCTTGGTGCGTTCGCGCACTTCCTTGCCGCGGTCGAGGATGATCGGGCGGAAACCCATCTGCGCCAGGATCAGCCCGGCGAACAGGCCGCACGGGCCGAAGCCGACCACCAGTGGACGCTGTGCCAGCTGGGCCGGCGCCTTTGCCACGAAGTGGTAATCGGTGTCCGGTGTGGGCTGGACGTGCTGATCGTCGGCAAAGCGCCGCAGCAGCTCCGCTTCCTGCGTGGTCTCGATGTCCAGCGCATAGATCAGCGCGATGGCACCGCGCTTGCGCGCGTCGTGGCTGCGTTTGGCGACGCTGTAGCTGGTGAGTGCGACGGCCTCGATATCCAGCCGCTTGAGGATCGCGGCGGTCAGTGCGGCCTCGCTGTGGTCCAGCGGCAGCTTGAGGTCGGTCAGTCGCAACATGTGCCTGGGAATCCGGAAACTGAAGTGAGCGGCCGGATTTTCGCAGATATCTCCCGCTGGCGTTGCGCGCGCGGGAATGGCGCCGCGACCGTGGCCGCGGCGCCGGTCGTGATCACGCCTGGCCGATGAAATCCATCTTGCCGATCTCGGTACCCGCCTCGCGCAGGATGTTGTACGCGGTGGTGCAATGGAAGAACACATTCGGGATCACGAAGCCCAGCAGGTAGGCCTGACCTTCGAAGGTCATTTCGCCAGTGCGCATCTTGAGCACGATGCTGCGACCTTCGCTGCCGTCGATCTGCTCGGGCTTGAACGTCTTGATGTACTCGATCGCGCTGTCGATGCGCGCGTAGACCTGCTCCAGCGTGGTCTCGTTGTCCTCGAACGACTTCGGCTCGACCCCGGCCAGGCGGGCGCTGCCGCGGGTGGCCATGTCGGCGGCGATCTGTACCTGCTTGACCAGCGGCAGCATGTCGGGGATCAGCCGGGTCTGCAGCAGCACTTCGTCGGCGACGCTTTTCGCCTTCGCGTGTTCCGCGCCTTTCTGCAGCACGTGCTTGAGATTGCCGAGCGCGCGGATGAAGACGGGAACGGAAGCCTGGTACATGGACAGTGTCATGGGGTTTGCTCCGGTGGGGCGTGGGGAATCGATTCGGACGGGAAATCGTTGAATGGCAGGGTGGGGACGATCTCGTCCGCCGCCAAGGGGGCAGCCGCCGGCACGTGACGGGTCACCTTTATGGCAATCAAGCCCGCAATCAGCAGCAGCGCCGCAGCCAGCACGAACGCAGCGCCCGGTAAATGCTGCACCGGCGCGTGGTCGCTGATGAACAGCGCGAACAGATTGGAGAACAGGGCCGGTGCGAAGATGCCGGCGAGGCTGGCCAGACTGCTCAGCGCGCCTTGCAGGCGACCCTGCTCATGCGGGTCGACCTGGTGCGTCATCATCGCCTGTGCCGGTGGCCCGGCCAGTCCGCCCAGGCTCAGGAACGGAATGCCGAGCAGGAACACCCACGGTAGCGAGGCAAAGCCGAAGAAAATGTAGCCGACGATGCATAACGCGAGCCCGGTCAGGATCATCCGCCGCTCGCCCAGCTTGGGCATCAGTCGGCGTACCAGCACCGCCTGCACCAGCCCGCTGCACAGCCCGACCAGACCCAGCGTATAGCCGACCGCCTGCGGTCCCCAGCCATAGCGGTAGTCGGTGTACAGCACGTAGGTGGAGTTCAGCGAGAACTGTGCCAGGTTGATCAGGAAGTACACGGCGGCCAGCCCGAACACCTGCGGATAGCGGCGCAACAGCACCACGGCGCCGAACGGGTTGGCATGGCGCCAGTCGAAACGCGGGCTGCGTTTTTCCTTCGGCAGCGACTCGGGCAGCACGAAGTAGCCGTAGCAGAAGTTGATCAGCGACAGGCCGGCCGCCACCCAGAACGGCAGGCGGATATGCAGGTGGCCGAGAAAGCCGCCCAGCGCCGGACCCACGATGAAGCCGATGCCGAACGCGGCGCCGAGCGTGCCGAACGCCGCCGCGCGCTTCTCCTTCGGCACGATGTCGGCGATATACGCATTCGCGGTGGAGAAGCTGGCCGCGCAGATGCCGGACACCGCGCGGCCGACGAACAGCAGCCACAGCACCGGCGCCAGCGCCATCACGATGAAGTCGATGCCGAGCCCGAAGCTCGAGATCAGGATCACCGTGCGCCGGCCGAAGCGATCCGACAGCGCGCCCTGCACCGGCGAAAATATGAACTGCATCAGCATGAACAGCGTGACAAACGCGCCGGCCCATACCGCGGCCTGCGAGATGCTGCCGCCGATCAGCTGCACGATCAGGTGCGGCAGCACCGGGATGATGATGCCGAACGCCAGCATGTCCAGCATCACGGTGACGAAGATGAAGTTGATGGCGGCGCGGTGGCGCGGAGCGGCGAGGGTGGGCGACTGATCCATGGGGCGAGGCGAGGCGTTGGGAGATGCACGATAGCCGAACGGCGCGGGCGCGACATGTGCGTAAGTGCCGGCGTCACCGGAAACCGGTGCGGCGCGCGGCGCGATACCATGGGCGATCCCCTCGTCAAGGAACTGCCATGTACCGACGTCTGCTTCCCTTGTGCCTGCTGCTGGCGCTGGCCGGTTGCTCCTCCAGCCATGACGCCGCCCCGATGGCGCCCGTATCGAAGGAGGAGCTGGCCCCGGCACCCACCAGCACGGCGCCCGCCACGGCAGCCAGTGCGGCGGTCACGGTCGACAGCAAGACCAGCGCCGCGGTGAAGCAGCACCTGGCCGATTACGCCACGGTGAAACTCACAGCCGACCTGTCCGCGTTCGACGCGAAGCAGAAGAAGATGATCGCGCTGCTGGTCGAGGCGGCCGACAGCATGAACGCGATCTACTGGCAGCAGGCGTGGGGCGACAAGGACGCGTTGCTGCAAAAGATCAGCGATCCGACCATGCGCGAATTCGCCGAAATCAACTACGGCCCGTGGGACCGGCTCGACAACGACCAGCCGTTCATCGAGGGCATCGGCGCACGTCCCGCCGGTGCGCAGTTCTATCCGGCCGACATGAGCAAGGAAGAGTTCGAGAAGTCCGCGCTGAAGGACAAGACTGCGCTGTACACCTTGCTGCGCCGCGATGCGCAAGGTCAGCTGATCAGCGTGCCGTATCACGAGGCATACAAGGATCAGCTGCAGAAAGCCGCCGGCCTGCTGCGTGATGCCGCCAAGCTGTCGCAGGATGCCGGCTTCAGGAAATACCTGACCCTGCGCGCCGACGCGCTGCTCAGCGACGACTACCAGGCCAGCGATTTCGCCTGGATGGCGATGAAGAAGAATCTGGTCGACATCGTGATTGGCCCGATCGAGACCTACGAGGATCAGCTGTACGGCTACAAGGCCAGCTACGAATCGTACGTGCTGATCAAGGACCAGGCCTGGAGCAAGAAGCTGGCACGCTTCGCCCAATACCTGCCCGAACTGCAGCGCGGCCTGCCGGTGCCAGACAAATACAAGGCCGAGCAGCCCGGTTCCGATGCTGACCTCAATGCCTACTTCGCGATCTATTACGGCGGCGACGCCAACGCCGGCGCCAAGACCATCGCGATCAACCTGCCGAACGACGAGCAGGTGCAATTGAAGAAGGGCACGCGCCGGCTGCAGCTGGAAAACGTGATGAAGGCAAAGTTCGAGCAGATCATGCTGCCGATCGCCAAGGAACTGATCACTGAGGATCAGCAGCAGGATCTCACCTTCGATGCGTTCTTCCAGAACACCATGTTCCACGAAGTGGCGCACGGCCTCGGCATCAAGAACACGTTGGACGGTAAGGGCACCGTGCGCAAGGCGCTGAAGGACCAGGCCTCCAGCTTCGAGGAAGGCAAGGCCGACATCCTCGGCCTGTACATGGTCAGCAAGCTCGCCGAGAAAGGCGAGCTGGACAAGTCGAAGTTGATGGACAACTACGTCACCTTCCTCGCCGGCATCCTGCGCTCGGTGCGCTTCGGCGCCAGCGACGCGCACGCCAAGGCGAACATGGTGCGCTTCAACTTCTTCAAGCAGCAGGGCGCGTTCACCCGCGATGAGAAGAGCGGCCGCTACCGCGTCGATTTCGACAAGATGACGGCGGCGATGAACGCGCTGTCAGCCAAGCTGCTGTCCATCCAGGGCGACGGCGACTACACCGCGGCGAAGCAGCTCACCGATCAGATGGGCGCGGTCGACGCGCAGCTGGCTGGCGATCTGAAGCGGCTCGATCAGGCGCATATACCGGTCGACATCCGTTTCGAGCAGGGACTGGATGTGCTGGGGCTCAAGCAGCCCTGAACCGCCCGCGTCAGGTTGCCGAGTGGATCCACTCGGCAACTTCGGCCGGATGTTCGAGATGCAGGTGGTGACCGCCGTCGAGATGACTGACGCGGATGTCCGCCACGCAATCTGCGCGGGCCTGCATCGGTGCGCTGGGCAGGTACGAGGTGGCCGGCTGCGCCAGCAGCAAGGCCGTGGGCGTGGTGATGCCGCGCAGCAGGGCGTGGATCTGCGACTCGGCCAGCCGGGTTGCACTGGGCCGGGTCAGTTGCGGGTCGCTGCGCCATTGCCAGCCGCCCTCGGTCTCGATCAGGCCGCGTTCGACGATCGGTCGCGCCAGTTCGGCGGGCAGGCCGCTGACCATGTTGCGCGCGTCGATCGCCTGCGTGATATCGCGAAACACCCGCAACGGTTTGCCGTTGTCGCCACGCGGCGTCAGCGCGTCGCGGAAGCGCTGCAGCGTGTGCGAGCCATCGTCACCGAGCGGGCCGAGGCCTTCGATCAGCCATAGTCGTTCGATCCGTTCGGGCATCGTGGCAGCGACCAACGCGGCGATGCCCGCGCCCAGCGAATGGCCGAGCAAGCTGTAGCGATCCAGCTGCAGGGCCTTGGCGGTGGCGAGTACCACGCGCACATAATCGAGGTAGTGATAGCTGGCGCCCGGCGCCAGATGATCGGAACAGCCGTGGCCGGGCAGGTCCAGCGCGATCACCCGGAAGCGCGTTGCCAGCCGCGGCGCCAGCAACGCAAAACTGCCGGCATTGTCGAGCCAGCCGTGTAGCGCCAGCAGCGGCGGGAGCGCTTCATCACCCCACACCTGCGCACTCAAACTCAGGTGTTGCAGCGCGATGCGGCGCTCGATGGGTGCGCTCACGCGATGGATTCCGGCCAGCCACGAACATGCCGTCGTACCAGTGCAGCGAGGCTGCGTACCTGTTCGGCACTGTCATTGAGTGCAGGGATGTAGCGCAGCGTTTCGCCGCCGGCGGCGAGGAAGAAATCACGGTTCTGCATCGCGATCTCCTCCAATGTCTCCAGGCAATCCACTGCGAAACCGGGGCAGGCGACGTCGAGTTTCTTCACGCCGCTGGCGGCGAGCTGTCGCACGGTGGTGTCGGTATACGGATGCAGCCAGCTCTCGCGGCCCACACGTGACTGGAAGCTGACGAGCAACTCGTCCTCGCCCAAATGCAGACGCTCGCGCAGCAATTGCGCGGTGCGCTGGCACTGGTCGAAGTACGGATCGCCCAGTCGCACATAACGTTCCGGAATGCCGTGGAACGACAGCAGCAATTTATCGCCGCGACCATTCGTCACCCACCAGTGTTCGATACTGGTCGCCAGCGCGTCGATATGCCTCGCATCGTCGTGATAGTCGTTGACGAAGCGCAGCTCCGGCGGCCAGCGCAGCGTCTTGAACGTGTCGGCCACGGCATCGATCACAGCGCCGGTGGACGTGGCCGAATACTGCGGATACAGCGGCAACACCAGCAGACGGCGCACGCCTTCGCGCTGCAGCTGTTCGATCGTGTGCGCCACCGACGGCTCGCCGTAACGCATCGCCAGCGCCACCCGCAGCGTCCCCGGTTGCTGCCGGTCCAGTTCGGCCTGCAGGCCCGCGGCGAGTGCTTCGCTGCCGAAGCGCAACGGCGAGCCCTGCGCGGTCCAGATCTTGCCGTAGGCACGGGCCGAACGGGCCGGTCGTACACGCAGGATCACGCCATGCAGGATCAGCCACCACAGCCAGCGTGGGTAGTCGATCACCCGCGCGTCACCGAGAAATTCAGCCAGATACGGGCGCAGCGCCTTCGCGGTCGGCGCCGTGGGTGTGCCCAGATTGACCAGCAGTACACCTGCCTGAACGGACTGAACGGACGACGCGTCGGATTGGTCGGCAACGCCGGTATAGTGATTGCTGCGTGGCATGGTGGCAGTCATGACGGAATCAATCGTGGAGTCTGCCACAAGCCCTGGTGTGCCGCGGCGCACCTCCTCATCCTCGAACCCAAGTGGAGCCGTCCATGTTCAAGACACCACTGCATCGTTTGCTGCTGATTGGCCTCGCCCTGTTGCTGCCGGCGATGGCTGCGCATGCCGAAGATCCGCCGCTGGTGCGCGCGCAGAACGCCGTACGCGTGCTCAACGACATCATGCAGGCGCCGGACAAGGCGATCCCGCAGGATCTGCTGCGCGATGCCCGGGCGATCGCGGTGATTCCCGACATGCTGAAGGTCGGCTTCGTCTTCGGCGGCCGCCGCGGTGAAGGCCTGATCTCGGTGAAGGGGCCGGACGGCACCTGGTCCAATCCCAGCTTCATCAGCATGACCGGCGGCAGTGTGGGCTTCCAGATCGGCGTGTCGTCGACCGACGTGATCCTGGTGTTCCGCACCCAGCGCGGTGTGGATTCGATCGTGCGCGGCAAGTTCACCCTCGGCGCCGACGCGTCGGCCGCGGCCGGCCCGGTCGGACGCACCACCAGCGCGTCCACCGATGAGCAGATGAAGGCCGAGATCTACTCCTACTCGCGCGCCCGCGGCCTGTTCGCCGGCGTGGCGATCGATGGCGCGGCACTGCGCATCGATTACGACGCGAATGAAGCCGTGTATGGCGCCGGCATCACGCCGCGACGCATCTTCGAAGGCGGCGTCAGCAATGTGCCGGGGCCGGTGGTCGATTTCCGCGACCGGCTTGAGGAGTACACTTCGCGCTAGTTATTGCGAAGTGTCGGCGCGATGGGCGCCAAGACGACTTGGCTGGAATCCGCCTCGAGGTTGACTATGGGTTTTGACAGTATCTGGCATTGGCTGATCCTTCTGGTGATCGTGCTGGTGGTATTCGGCACCAAGAAGATCCGCAATCTCGGGCCGGATCTCGGCGCGGCGATTCGCGACTTCAAGAAAGGCCTCAGCGGTGAGGACGAGGCGAAGCAGAAGGAAGCGGAAGCCGCCCGCAAGGCCGCCGAGCAGCTGCGCGCCGACCCGCCGGTCGCCGACAGCAGCACGCAGAGTCAGCGCGACTCCAGCGAAACCAAGTAAGCGCGCGGTGGGCGGAGCGCGGCGATGATCGAGATCAGTCTCGGCAAAATGGTGTTGCTCGCCCTGATCGCGTTGATCGTGCTCGGTCCCGAGAAGCTGCCTGGCGCCGCGCGTACTGCCGGCGCCCTGCTGCGACGCGTGCGCAGTGGCTGGGACAACGTGCGCGCCGAAGTCGAACGCGAGCTGGAGATCGAACAGATCAAGCGCACGGCCCGTGAGGCGGCCGCCCGTGCGGAAGCAGCGCAGAATGAATTGAAAGACGGTGTGCTGCAGGTGCACGAGCCGCTGAGCAAGACTGCTGCCGAGATTGCCGCACTGGTGAGGCCGGAACCCGTCGCCGCTGCGGAAACCCCAGCGACTGATGAATCGCCGATGGCCGCCGAGCCAATGGACAGCCGGCAGTCCGAGTTGCCCTTGGGCGAACCGTTGTCGTTGTCGAAACCGGCAAGGAATCCTGCGCATGACGACGCCTGAGTCCGACGTGCCGGAATCCGAAGACATCGCCGACAGCTTGCAGCAGGGCTTGTTCTCGCATCTGCTGGAGCTGCGCACGCGCCTGCTCAAGTCGATGGCGGCGGTGGTGCTGGTACTGCTGGCGCTGGTGCCGTTTGCGAACCGGCTGTATGCCGAGCTGGCCGCGCCGCTGGTCGCACGGTTGCCGCAGGGTGCGCACCTGATCGCCACCGAAGTCACCAGCCCGTTCATCACGCCGCTGAAGTTGGCCTTCTATACGGCTCTTTTCATCAGCATGCCGGTGATCCTGTACCAGCTGTGGGCGTTCGTCAGCCCGGGCCTGTACAAGCACGAGAAGCGACTGGCGCGGCCGCTGCTGATCGCGGCGATGGGGCTGTTCTATCTGGGCTGCGCGTTCGCGTACTTCCTGGTGCTGCCGGCCGCGTTCCGCTTCCTCACCGCGGTGACGCCACAGGGCGTGGAGATGATGACCGACATCACCCACTACCTCGATTTCGTGATGCTGATGTTCTTCGCGTTCGGGCTGTGCTTCGAAGTGCCGGTGGCGGTGGTGGTGCTGGCCGCGGTCGGCGTGGTCGACCTGGACAAGCTGCGCAGCGGCCGGCGTTACGCGATCGTCGGTGCGTTCGCGATCGCCGCGGTGATCACGCCACCGGATATCACCTCGATGCTGATGCTCGGCATTCCGATGTGCCTGCTGTACGAGCTGGGTGTACTGGCGGTGCGTTGGCTGGTGAAACCGGGGTCATTGCGGCCTGACCCAGGCTGATCATCTTTCGATATAGCTGGCTTCAATACAGCCGCATTAGTACAGGTCGATCGGATCGACATCCAGCGACCAGCGCACCCGGCGTGCCGACGGCAGTGCGATCAAGGCCAGCTGCCATGAGCGCAACATGCCATGCAGCGTGCTGCGGCTGGCGGCCTCCAGCAGCAACTGACCGCGATGACGACCCGCGCGCAGCGGCATCGGTGCCGGCATCGGGCCGGCGATCTGCAACGGTGCGTTGATCGGCAGTGCCGCATGCGCGGCGGCGAGAAAGGCATCGACCTGTTCGCGTTGCGGCGCATCGGCGCGCAGCAGTACCTGATGGCTGTACGGCGGCAGCTGGATCAGCCGACGCTCGGCCAGCAGCTCGCGTGCCGCCGCGGCGTAACCCTGCGCGAGCAGGCTGCGCAGCAACGGATGTTCCGGCTGATGGGTCTGCAGCAGCACGCGACCGGGCTTGCGCGCGCGGCCGGCGCGGCCCGCCACCTGCACCACCAGCTGGGCCAGCCGTTCGCCGGCGCGGAAATCCACGCTGTGCAATCCCTCGTCCACGCCGACGATCGCGACCAGGGTGAGGTTGGGCAGGTCGTGGCCCTTGGCCAGCATCTGGGTGCCGACCAGGATCGCCGGTTGATCGTCCTGCAGCGTGGACAGCAACTGCTCGAATGCATCGCGGCGACGGGTGGTTTCGCGATCGACGCGCAGCACCGGCACCTGCGGGAACTGCGCGATCAGCGCTTCCTCCAGCCGCTCGGTGCCCTGGCCCTGCGGCTTCAGCTCGCCGGCGCCACACGTCGGGCAGACGGCCGGCATCCGCTGGCGGTAGTCGCAGTGATGGCAGATCAACTGGCGCCGGCCGGCATGCAGGGTCAAGGGTCGGTCGCAGCGCGGGCACTCGGCATGCCAGCCGCAGCTGTGGCACAGCAGCACCGGCGCATAACCGCGGCGATTGCGGAACACCAGCGCCTGTTCGCCGCGCGCCACCGTATCCGCCACCGCGGCCAGCAGCGCTGGCGACAGACCGTGTTCCAGCCGCTGCGCGCGCATATCGATGATCTGCACCTGCGGCGGCCGGACCGCACCGGGGCGCGCGCGCAGATGCAACGTGCGATAGCGGCCGGCCTCGGCATTCGCCAGCGATTCCAGCGACGGCGTACCCGAGCCCAGCAACACCGGCACGCCCAGTGCACGCGCACGCACCAGCGCCAGGTCACGCGCGTGATAGCGGAAACCTTCCTGCTGTTTGTAGGCGCTGTCGTGCTCCTCGTCGACGATGATCAGGCCGGCCTGTGGCAGCGGCGTGAACACCGCCGAGCGGGTGCCCAGGATCACCCGTGCATTGCCGTTGCGGGCGCGCAGCCACGCACGTGCGCGATCGCCTTCGGACAGATTGGAGTGCAGCACCTCGACGATCACCCCGAGCCGTTCGCGCAGACGCCGCACGGTCTGCGGCGCCAGCCCGATTTCCGGCACCAGCAACAGCGCTTGCTTGCCCTGCGCCAGCACCTGTTCGATCAGCGCCAGGTACACCTCGGTCTTGCCGCTGCCGGTGACGCCGTCGAGCAGGAACGGCTGGTACTGGCCGAGACTGGCGCCGACCGCGGCGACCGCCTGCTGCTGTTCGTTGCTCAGTAGCGGAGCGAAGGATGCGGGCAGCGGCCGGTCGAGTGGCGGCCGCTCACTGCGTTCGAGTAGCTCGGCACTGGCCAGTCGACGTGCCGCGTCGCGCCAGCCGGGCAGGCGCTCATTCAATTCCTGCGCGCTCAGCGCGCCGTCGGCCAGCAGCGCCAGCAATGTCTTGCTGCCGCCGCGCCGGCTGCCGGCGTCGTGGGCGCTGCGGCCGGCGACGCTGAGCGACCAATATTCGTCGCCGAGCGCCGGCAATGGTTTCGCTTCGCGCAGCGCCAGTGGCAACGCATTCGCGTACGCCTCGCCCGGCGCACCGAGCCAGTAGTCGGCGGCCCAGGCCAGTGTCTGCATCAGCTCGGGGTCGAGCAGAGCGTCGTCGTCGAGCAGCCGCAGTACTTGCTTCAACCGGCCGTTGCCGACCGTCGTCTCGGCCTCAATCGCCACCACCACGCCAACCAGCTTGCTGCGGCCGAATGGCACCAGCACCCGGCTGCCAACGCAGGCCTCACCCGCCGCAGGCGGCAGGTAGTCGAACAGGGTCGGCAGGGGCACCGGCAGGGCGACGCGAAGGACGGCGGGCATGGCGTACCTCAGGGCAGCTCAGTGTAGCTGCAGTGCCCCTGTACCCAGCCGTTGATGGCCTTGGAAAGCGGCCTGTAGGAGTTGCACGAACTTGCTGTCCGACTATCGAGGAGTCGAGGGTAAGTGGCTATCCCTCGGGAGGTTTTGTGCTTATCCACAGGAGCTGTGGATAAGTCTGTGGATGCAGCGGGGAAGGAGGGCTTCAAAGCGCGTCGTGGCGCCTTTCGGGACACGCTGACGAAGTTTTCATCATGCAAAAAATGCATTGTAATTCAATGATATGCAAATGACGTCAGGCCAGTGTTCACGCAATTGACAAACTGCCTGTGCTTGCCTTGACAGGTTCATGACGCTGTGCAAAACCCGCCGTGACTCCTGCCGGAAAGCGCTCTCAGTGGGCCATGCCCAGTGCCGCTGCAATCACCAGCGCCAGCGTCAGCAGCCAGAAATAGCACCAGCCGACAAACCAGAATTTCAGCAGGGTCATCGGCCAACCCTGGCGATAAACCCGCTTCTGCATCAGCAGCAGGTAGATCGGTGCCCACAACAGCAGGATCCGTTCCAGCCAGTTCAGCGGATAGGTGGTCCACAGCGCGTGCGGCTCCAGCCAGTTGGCCAGCATGGCCAGCAGCGTGCACAGCAGCAACCAGAGGAACAGGAAGGCGTGACTGTGCAGGGCCACGATCAGGTGTTCCATGTACAGCCGTCGGCGGAACACATAGAACAGTTTCAGCATCAGGGCGAACAACGGCATCAGCACGAACATGGTCGCCGGCAGCACGCTGAAGACGCCACTGATCATGCGCTGTTTCGCATCGGCGCTGGCCGCGGGATCGCCATGCTTGTAGGTGTGCCAGTTGTTGAAAATATGCTCCCTGAATGTGTTCAGGCGGCCATTGACCACGTCCGGCAGCCAGCTGATCTGCACAGGTTTCGACGTCTCATCGACGACCGGGATGCTGGGTTTGTTCGGCGTGGCATCGCCGATTTTCACCCGGTCGTGAGGCTGCACCGGCGCGGCGGAGAGCGGTGCGGCAATGGATGCGGCCGATATCGGAGCCGCGCCGAGCTCGACCAGGCGCTGACTGGCTTTCTGGCGCAGCTTCTGCGTATCAACTTGAATCTGGTCCAGCACGTTCTGCGGCAGTACGCCGGTCTGCGTGGCACCCTGCAGGCCGTCCAGTTCCTCCTGCAGCGCCTCGCGCACTTGCGCCGGACTGGTCGCAGCATCGATCGATTTGGTGTTCATCTCCACCAGCGGGCGACCATTCGCAGGGATCATGGCGGCAAGACGATCGACTGCCAGATGGATCACGAAGAACGACAGCAGGCACAGCACGAACATCAGCCGGAACGGTGCGATGTAGCGCACTCGTCGGCCGGCGAAGTATTCAAGTGTGAGGAAGCCCGGCTTCAGGAACAGTGGCGGCAGCGTGTGCACGATGCGGCCGTCGATGTGCAGCACCGTCTCGACGGTTTCCTCGACCATGTGATGCATCGGTTTCAGCACGCTGTGGATCGACTGACCGCACTCGTGGCAGAACTCGCCTTGCATCGACGCGCCACAGTTGGCGCAGTGCAATCCTTCGTAGCTGGTCAGCTGCTTCATCGCGGTTCCCGTCCGGTGCAGCGGGGGATCTTCGCACAGAGCTACATGCAGCGGAGCGTGACGAATGGCTCAGGTAGAATGTTCGGCCCTGGAGTCTGCTGTGTCGATGAAGTCTTTCCGCCCCGAGCGCGCCCGTCTGCTGCACGAGATGCGCGCCACCGTGCGCCTTGCGTTGCCGCTGATCTGCGCGCAGCTGGCGGCGATCGGCAGCAATGTGATCGACACGGTGCTTGCCGGGCATGTCAACGAACATGTGCTCGGTGCGGTGGCAGTGGGTGCCAATATCTGGTCGCTGGTGATCGTCTGCGGCATCGGCATGATGATGGCGGTGCCACCCTCGGTGGCGCAGCTCGACGGCGCCGGGCGCCGCTCTGAAGTCGGCGCGGTATTTCGGCAGGCGTTGTGGCTGGCGCTGGGCATGGGCCTGGTGTTGTGGTTTGCGGTACGCCACGCCGCACCGCTGATCGACTTCATCGGGGTGACTCCGAGCCTGCGTGCGGACGTGCAGCGCTTCCTGCTGGCGATCAGCTGGGGCGCGCCGGCGTTGACCTGCTATTTCGCGCTGCGAGGTCTTTCCGAAGGCCTGTCGCTGACGCGGCCGTCGATGTACTTCAGCTTGGGCGGGCTGGTTCTGCTGGTGCCGCTGGGCTATGTATTGATGTTCGGCAAGCTGGGCATTCCACCGCAGGGCGCGCATGGCTGCGGCGTGGCCACCGCGATTGCACTGTGGCTGGAACTGCTGGCGTTCGGCGTCTATGTGGTCTGCCGGCGCAACTATCGCGGGCTGGGCCTGTTCGATCATTTCGAGTGGCCCAACTTGCGCCGCATTGGCCGGCTGGTGCATATCGGCCTGCCGATGGCGGTGACCTTGCTGGCCGAGGCCGGGTTGTTCGTGGCCACCGCTTTGATCATCGCCACGCTGGGCGAGTCCGTGATTGCCAGCCATCAGATCGCGATCAATATCGCCTCGTTCTTTTTCATGATCCCGCTCGGTCTGGCGATGGCGATCACCGTGCGGGTCGGCAATGCGGTGGGACGTGGCGACGATCGCGGCGTGCGTTACGCCGGCTTCTGCGGCATCGGCCTGACCCTGGTGACGCAAGTGTTCTCGGCCGTCTTGATGCTGGGCCTGCCGCACTTCATTGCCACGCTGTACACACGCGATCCCAAGGTGATCGCTTTGGCGGCGCAGCTGATCATGCTGGCCGGCCTGTTCCAGTTTTCCGACGGCATCCAGGTCGCCGCCAACGGCGCGCTGCGTGGCCTCAAGGACACCCGCGTGCCGATGGCGATCACCCTGTTCGCTTACTGGGTCATCGGCATGCCGGTGGGCTGGTGGCTGGCGTTCCACCACGGCATGGGCGCGCGCGGCATGTGGATCGGCCTGATCGCCGGACTGTCGGTGGCGGCCGTGATGCTGTTCACCCGTTTCTGGCGCAGTGCGTGGAAGCAGCGCTGGCGCCACCATGCACCGATGACCGCGCCGGCCTGACCGGCTAGGCTTGAACCCATGACTCTGGATACGCACGCATGACGCCACCGCTCCCGCCCCGCCGCAACGGTTTCTGGGCCTTCCTCTGCTCGCTCGGGCGCGGCATCAACATGGTCAGGCTGGTGATCATCAACCTGGTGTTCTTCGGTCTGCTGTTCGTGTTGCTGTTGCTGCTGACCGCCGGGGTGGCCGGCAGCCGGATGGCTAGCACCTTGCAGAACGACAGCGTGCTGGTGATCAGGCCGCAAGGCCAGCTGGTCGAGCAGTACAGCACGGCGCCGGCGCAGCGCGTCCTGAATCGCTTGTCCGGTACCGAGTCCGGGCAGGTGCAACTGCGCGATCTGGTCGGTGCGATCGACGCGGCGGCCAAGGACCAGCGCATCACCCGGATCCTGCTGCTGCCGGATGAACTGCAGGGTGGTTTTGCCGCGTTGCACGAGGTCGGTGCGGCGCTGGACCGGTTCCGCGCGGCGGGCAAGCCGGTGATCGTGTGGGCGGTGAATCTGGATCAGGGTCAGTACTACCTCGCTGCACATGCCGATCGCCTGCTGGTCGATCCGCAGGGCGGCGTGATGCTCACCGGGCTGGCCAACTACCGGCTGTTCTACAAGGATCTGCTCGACAAGCTCGGCGTCGACGTGCACCTGTTCCGCGTCGGCGAATTCAAGAGCGCGGCCGAACCGTACATCCTCGATCACGCCTCGGCCGAAGCCAAGCAGGCCGACGGTTACTGGATGGGCGGACTGTGGGACGGCTATATCACCGAAGTGGCGACGTTGCGAAAACTCGACCCGGCGGTGCTGCGCGATGACATTGACAACCTGCCGCAACACATTGCCAGCACCCAAGGCAATCTGGCCCAGCTGGCCTTGAACCAGCACCTGGTCGACGGCCTCGCCACCCGCGCCGAGCTCATCGCGATGATGCGCAAGGAAGGTGTGCCGGCCGACCGCAAGGGTCACAGCTTCCGTCAGGTCGACCTGGCTCGGTATGCGGCGAGCGTGTCGCGCGATAGCGACGTGTTCGCGCCCGGCGTGGCGATCGTGGTGGCCGAGGGCGAGATTGCGGGCGGCAAGCAGGCGCCCGGTTCGATCGGCGGCGAATCCACCGCGGCGTTGATCCGCGAGGCGCGCGAGGATCGCAAGACCAAGGCACTGGTGCTGCGGGTCAATTCGCCCGGTGGCGAGGTGTATGCGGCCGAGCAGATCCGTCGCGAGATCGAACTGACCCGTACCGCCGGCATTCCGGTGGTGGTGTCGATGGGCGATGTGGCGGCCAGCGGCGGCTACTGGATCTCGATGAACGCGAACCGGATCTTCGCCGAGCCGAACACCATCACCGGTTCGATCGGCATCTTCGGCATGTACTACACGGTGCCGAACACGCTGGCCAAGCTCGGCATCCAGAGCGACGGCGTCGGCACCGGCCCGATGGCCGGTGCGTTCGACATCACCCGTCCGCTCGATCCGAAGGTCGGCGCGGTGATCCAGGCGATCATCGACAAGGGTTATCACGACTTCGTCGGCAACGTGGCGAAGGCACGCGGCAAGAGCTACGAGGCGATCGACGCGATTGCGCAGGGTCGCGTGTGGACCGGCCAGCAGGCGCTCGAACGCGGCCTGGTCGATCAGCTTGGCGGCCTGGATGCTGCCGTCGCCGACGCAGCCAGTCTGGCCAAGCTGGGCAAGGACTATCCGGTGCGTTATGAGGAAACACCGCAGAGCGGTTTCGAGCGCTTCCTGATCGGCCTCAACCAGAGCGCCAGCGTGCAGGTGCTGCAGTCCTGGGGCGTGCGTCTGCCGAACTGGTTTGCCCAGTTGCCGGCGCTGGCACCGGAACTGCAGCTGCTGCGCAGCGCCAAGGCCGGTACGCCCAACGTCTACGCCGATTGCCTGTGCAGCCCGCGCTGAGCAGCCATCAATGACTTGTAGGAGTGCCCCGGACTTGATCCGGGGCGCTACTGCCCCTGCGCCTCGATCTGCTTGCGCTGTTCGTCGGCCTGTTTGTCGACGACTTTCTGCACGTCCTTGGCGCGCTGCTCGTCCGCCTTCAGCGCGTCGAACGGGGTGGCGACATCGGCCGGTTTGGCCTTCGGCTCCGGCGGTTTGCCGGAGCAGGCGCCGAGGGCAAGTACGCAGAGCAGGATCGGCAGCGTCTTCATGGCGGTTCTCGCGCGAAGTGACGAGCCAGTGTCCCGCCACGCCCGGGCGCAAGCAAGCATCGGTGTTGGCAAAACCGTCGCCCGCGCTATGCGCGCCGGAAGCGACGTTTTAAGCTGCACGCATGAACAGCCGCATCGACGCCTGGCAGCTGCAAGGCCATACCGCCCTGATCACCGGTGCCAGCAAGGGCATCGGCTACGCCACCGCGCGCGAACTGGCCGGCTTGGGGGCCGACCTGCTGTTGGTGGCGCGCGACGAGGACTATCTCGAACAGGTGCGGGTGGAGCTGGCCGACGAATTCGCTGGTATCGAGGTGCTGGCATTCGGCGCCGATCTGACCGAAGCCGAGGAGCGCATGGCCGTGTTCGACTGGATCGCCGATCTGGGTGCGCCGGTCTCGCTGCTGATCAACAACGCCGGCGGCAACCAGCCCAAGGCCACGCTCGACTATCGCGAAGACGAATACCGCAAGGTGTTCGAGCAGAACCTGTTCTCCGCGTTCGAGATGTGCCGGCTGGCGCATCCGCAGCTGGTGCAGCATGCGAATGCGGCGATCGTTAACGTAGGCTCGGTGTCGGCGGTCACGCATGTGCGCACCGGTTCGCCGTACGGCATGAGCAAGGCGGCGCTGCACCAGCTCACCCGCAATCTGGCGGCCGAGTGGGCGGTGGACGGCATCCGCGTCAACGCGGTGGCACCGTGGTACATCCGCACCCAACGTTCGGAGCCGGCATTGGCGGACGCCGATTACCTGGACGAGGTGCTCGATCACACCCCGCTCAAGCGGATCGGCGAGCCCGAGGAAGTGGCCGCCGCGATCGCGTTCCTGTGCCTGCCGGCAGCCAGTTACATCACCGGCCAGGTGCTGGCGGTGGATGGCGGGTTCCTGAACTACGGTTTCTGAGCGGCGGAATCTATCAAGCACCCTCAGAACTCGGCGACGTGTTCCTCGGCGGCGAAGCCCAGCGTCACGGCGCCTTCGCCCACGTTGACCATGCCGGTAATGCTCATCGGCGCTTCCATCAGCTCCACACCGCATTCCTCGCAGGCTGCACGCAACTCGGCATATCCCGGCAGATGGGTCAGCACGGCCAGGTCGCCGCCGTAACTGACGCAGACCACCGGCACCAGCAGGCCGGCGCGCACCCGTTGCGTGGCATAGCCGAACAGCATCTCGGCGCCATGATCGAAACCACGCACCTTGCCGACCGGTCCGGTCTCGCCGCGGAAACAGCGCAGCAGCGGCTTGATGTCCAGCGCGGTGCCGACCATCGCACTGAACAGGCTGACGCTGCGATCGCCCCGCTTCTTGATGCGGTTGCGCAAGTGGATCAGATCGCGCGGCAACATGTAGCCGTAACTGTTGTTGGCGATATGGGTGAGGCGTTCGCGGATCGCCGCCGGCGGCTGATCGGCGGCGATCAGCCGCGCCGCCTCATAAATGGCCGGCACGGTTCCCGCAAAGACATTCCGGGTGTCGACCACACGCATCATGAACGGGCCAGGGATGGCGGCCTGTTCGCGCACCTGACGATAGTTCTTGAGAATGGCGAAACTGGCGCGGTTCACATGCTCGTTGATCGGGCTGCGGGTGGCCGTGATGGTCAGACAGAACACGCAATCCTGCTCCAGCACCAGCTTGTCGAGAAACAGCTTCTGGATGTCTTCCACCGGACATGGTTCGGTTTCAGCGGAGTGGCTACGGCTGCCGAGTCGGCGGTCGATGAAGCGCTGAAGCTCCTCGGGCCGGCGGTCATCCATGAAGGTTTCGCGATCCACCTTCACCGTGATCGGCATGATCGTGACGTTGTGCTTCTGCAGAAATTCCTGCGACAAGTCGCAGGAAGCATCAATGGCCAGGCCCATGCGCATCACGTTTCCCCCGTCATGAATGGCAAAACGAACATAACATGCAAAGAGGGACTGCGGCGTCAACCGAAAGTTGCCCAAGCCGGATCGTTTGAGCAGCCAGCGGGCCGTTCCGCTGGTCGCGATCAGCCTCTAATATGAGGTGATCATAAAGACGGTATCCAGCTGGCGTGGCGTCGCCGGTAACGCGTACGAGTACTTATTTCCATGAAAAGCAAGCAAGAAATCGTCTCCAACTGGCTGCCGCGCTACACCGGCACGGCGCTGGAACAATTCGGTGAACACATCCTGCTGACCAACTTCGGTCATTACGTGGAGCTGTTCGCGCAATGGCACGGGGTGGAAGTGCAGGGGCGCGACCGGCCGATGCCGAACGCCACTGCCGACGGCATCACCCTGATCAACTTCGGCATGGGCAGTCCCAATGCGGCCACCGTGATGGATCTGCTCAGCGCGATCGAACCCCATGCCGCGCTGTTCCTGGGCAAGTGCGGCGGTCTCAAGAAGAAGAATCAGCTCGGCGACCTGGTACTGCCGATCGCGGCGATCCGCGGCGAAGGCACCAGCAACGACTACCTGCCGCCCGAAGTCCCGGCATTGCCGGCGTTCCAGCTGCAGCGCGCGGTTTCCACCATGATCCGCGACCTCGGCCACGATTACTGGACCGGTACGGTGTACACCACCAACCGCCGCGTGTGGGAACACGACGACACCTTCAAGGACTATCTGCGGCGTACCCGTTGCATGGCGGTGGACATGGAAACCGCCACTATCTTTGCCGCCGGCTTCGCCAACCGGATCCCATGCGGCGCGCTGCTGCTGGTATCCGATCAGCCGATGATTCCGGAAGGGGTGAAGACCGAGGCCAGTGATCGCAACATCACCTCGCAGTTTGTCGAGGCGCATATCAAGATCGGCATCGAGGCACTCAAGCTGGTGCGCCGCAACGGGCGCAGCGTGAAGCATCTGCGGTTTGAGGAAGAGATCGAGACGGAATGACCGGATGCCAATTTGCCGCAGGTTGGAAGGCGGCTACATGCCCCGATACAGTTGTCTTGGAATCAGGAGAGTGATCGAACTGTTCAAGGCAGCTGTTGCCGATGGTTAGTCATCGGTGTGCCACGCCCTACTGGTCGATGCAGTGATGAGCCGTATCTGGACCTTCGTGGTCGTTCATGAAAACCTGTGCGTGAAGCTGTTCAATGTGAACCGTAATAAAAGGTGTTGCCGCACCACAAATAAAGGACATCTCGAAAACTCACGCAGTCGGATTCCCGCGAAAGCGGGAATCCACTTTGATCGCCGAGAGAGCGCCAATGAATTCCCGCTTTCGCGGGAATGACAGTAAAACGGGCTATTCGACGTCCCTTAAAAACACAAGGAATGCGATATGGACCTGATCAAGCATGGCAAGGCACAGTGCATGGCCTAGACTGAGATGTCGACCAAGCCATGAGCAAGAGCGTTTCGAACTTCGATAACGTGACGTATCCGTCCAGCGGGTACTTGTCGAGTGGATATTTCGCGCGCACGCTTCGGCCATTGCCCTTTATTGATCGATAGCCATGGCGAAAAGAATTTTCAACCTGCTCGTATGTCTGATGGCATCTCTGATTTCGATGGGCGTGATTGCGCAATCGTACGATCAGTCCGAGCTTGACCTGTTCCGCGCGCTGCGGCGACAGCCCAACCAGCTCGCCCGTTACCAATATCTCGTGCGGACCATGCCGCATCTTTCCGCATCGGATCAGGTGGTGGCCGGACAGTTCCGCTCGTTCTCACTGGACGAACTGGGGCTGTACAACCAGGCTGTGTTGAGTTTTCCGCTCACGAGCGAGCGGCCACTCGATCTGGTTCTGCCCAACCAGGATGAGTGGAAAGGCGCGGACGCAGTCGACGTCATCACGAAGCTCGCCACCGATCGCCGCATCGTGATGATCAACGAGGCTCACCACAACGCGCAAACCCGCGAGCTCACGCTGGCGCTGTTACCGCGCTTGCGTGCACTAGGGTTTACCTACTTTGCGGCCGAGGCGCTGGGAGATGATGACCCCAGCCTGACTCGGCGGGGCTATCCAGTAAAGACCAGCGGCACCGAATACCTGCAAGAGCCTTTGTATGGCGAGATCGTACGCGAAGCGATCCGGCTGGGTTTCATTCTCGTGCCCTACGACAGTTCTATTCTCGACCCGCAGGCACGTGATGCCGCACAGGCAGAGAGCCTGTATCAGAAAGTGTTCGCCAAGGACCCTGGGGCGCGCCTTTTCGTACATGCCGGCTATGCGCACATCGACAAGGCCAGTGGACGTCTCAACAACGTCGAACCGATGGCAATGAAGCTGGCGAAGTTGACAGGTCTCGATCCACTGTCAATTGACCAGACTCAGTTTCTAGAGTCCGGTCCGGATACTTCAGATGACTACCATGTGCTGATGCAGCGGTTTCCCACACAGTCAGCTGAAGTCTTGATCAACTCCGTCACCGGCAAACCATGGAGTGCTCTGCCGAAGCTTTACGACCTTAACGTGATCTTGCCGATTGCCCTCGATGTGAAAACCTTTGGTGATGAAAAATGGAGCGGCGGAGGGAGGACAATCGAGAACGTCTCTGACGCCGGACGCCTGCGCCTTGTCTCAGGCATGTTGATAGCGCCCAATGAAATGCAGCGGCCGAAGTGGTTGACTCTGAATGGGCAACGCTACCCGTTCCCTATTAGTACTGAGCAGTGCAGAAAGCAGTCTCCCTGCTTGATAAGCGCCCATTACATCGACGAGTCGGCCGATGCCACTTCGGCTGATGTTTATGCATTCACCGAGCCCAACGCCAACAGCAAACTGTACCTGTACCCTGGTCGATATCGGCTGAGGGCCAGGAATGCTGATGGCAAGAGCATGTCCGAGCAAGTTATCCAGATAAATCGACCGTGATCAACCGGACGTTTTCACTGGCCGTTTTTGACTCGAAATCATGTGATGAGGGGGTGGTGTTGGGCGGCTGGCAAAGCGAGATGTCTGCGCTGCGATGGCGAAATCAAGAAAAAGCCAGATAGAGGCAAGACTGATTTCGTGAGAAATTGCTTCGATTAGTTGATGGTTATCTTGGGCCAACTTAATGAGGCGACCTTCAAACCGGTATGGCTAGCCGCAGAATCGTAATATTTTGCGATGATGCCCATGTCATCCTGCGGGTGCGCAAATATATGCGACATAATCGCAATATAACGTTGTTGACTTTCCGTTATCCCTGACCTTAGTGTGTCTGCAGAACAAATTGCTAACATGCTTCATGGCCATGCTATTTGGATACCTCGATACATGGCTGTTTTTGGGTTGAAATCAGTTACTTGCATTTACTTTTTCGAGTTCTGGCCGCTGGGGAAACTATCTAATGAACAGTAAAAAATTGACGCATATTAAAAAAGCGTACGTACGTCATACCGCTTTGGCCGTGGCTGTTGCCATGGGCTTTGGTTTTTCCGGGCATGTGCTTGCACAGTCCACCACGGGATCGATCTTCGGCACCGCCCCGGTAGCAACTGGTGAAACCGTCAGAGTCGTCAACAACCAGACCGGGCTCACCCGTGAAGTGGCGGTTGACAGCAGCGGTCATTACAGCGTCGGCAGCCTGCCGGTGGGCAAATATACCGTTTCGCTGGTCAACAACGGCCAGGTGGCTTCCACGCAGAGCGGTGTTACGGTGAGCGTGAGTGGTGGTACCCAGGTACCGTTCGCCGGCGCCGCCAACAGCAACAATGCCCAGAACCTCTCCAGCGTCACGGTCACGGCCAACTCGCTTCCCGCGATCGATGTGTCCTCAACCCGCCAGAGCTCGGTGATCTCTGCCCAGGATCTGAAAGTGTTGCCGGTGGCAGCCAGTGCCGAAGGCATTGCATTGCTGGCACCCGGTACGGCCAGCGGCGCCAGCGTCTTGGGTACCGGCCCGGCGGGCACACCGCTGCTCTCGTTCAGCGGCGACTCGGTGGTGGAGAATGCCTACTATATCAACGGCTTCAATACCACTGATCCGGTGGGCAACGCTGGCGGCATCGCCCTGCCGTATTTCGCCATTGCCGAACAGCAAACCATTACCTCAGGCTACGGCGCCGAATACGGCCGTTCCACCGGCGGCGTGATCAGCCAGGTGGGCCAACGTGGTGGTAACGAGTTCCATGCCGGCGCCTATGTGTCCGTGCAGCCGAGTTGGGCGGAAGGCAACTACGACAACATCAATTATAACAATCCCCGTTCGACCACGCCGGGCAAGGAATACGGCGATATCTATACTAATCGCCAGAAGGACAGCGACTGGGCCACGATCTACGACGCCTACATTTCGGGTCCTCTGATCAAGGACAAGCTGTTCTTCTACATCACAGCCGAAGCCGAGCACACCAACAGCAAGACTGTTGGCGCGGTTACTGCGCCTACCTACACCTCCAGTGGCAGTTCCTTGCCCAAGTTTTACGGCAAGTTGGACTGGAACATCAACGACAGCAACATCCTTGAACTCACGGGTATCTCGAGCAAGGTTCTGCAGAACTTCAGCAATACTTACGGCTACGACTACACCACGAACAAGACGGGCGGTTTCCAGTCCGCCAATACGCTTTACTCGAACAAGTTCAAGGTCGGCATCCTGAAGTACACCTCGTACATCACCGATAACCTCACGCTCAGCGTGCTGTACGGCAAGATGAAGAGCACGTACTTCGACTACCAGCAGGCTTACGCGGGCTTCGACCCGTTGCTGGCGGGTGTAACTCCCACGCAGCAGAACCCGAATGCCCCGGGTTACGGCGGTTTCAATAACAACCCCACGACTCTGCCCAATCCGGGTCACACGTCAAGCCAGTCGAACCTCCGTATCGACATGGAGTGGAAGGTTACCGCCCAGCATGATGTGAAATTCGGTATCGACAACGTGCGCAGTGTTGACCATGGCGATGGCAGCATCTCTGCCGGCCCGGGCTACTACTGGGTGTACGACAAGGCGCCAAGCTTGGTGCCGACGGATCACCTGCTGACCAATCCGCAGGGGGACTATGTCGACAACCCCGTAAATTATGCCAATGGCGCTGGCGGCTATTACGTCAACAAGATTGTGTACGGCGGCGCGTCGAACTTCACGGTGGAGCAGAAAGCGCAGTATGTCGAGGACAACTGGCAGGCTACGCCAAACCTGTTGCTGAACCTCGGTCTGCGCAACGACCAGTTCACCAACTACAACCCGCAGATGATCGCTTACGTCAGGCAGACCACTCCGCAGTGGGCACCGCGTTTGGGCTTCAGCTGGGATATCTTCGGCGACAGCACCTCCAAGCTGTACGGCAACGTGGGTCGTTACTATCTGGCCCTGCCCTCTGGGTTGGGTGTGCGTACGGCGGGTGCCAACAGCTACGTCAACTCGTACTACACCTACGCTTCCATCGACGCGAATGGTATTCCGCAAGGTCTGACCCCGATCTTCGCCAGCAAGACGCCATTCTCGGCCGACGGCGAGTACGGTCAGCCGAAGGATCCGAAAACGGTCGCCTCGGTCGATTTGAAGCCGGAGTACGAAGACAAGTTCGTGCTGGGCTTCCAGAAGCAGCTGGGCACTCTCGGCTTGGTGTGGACCTCGCAAGCGTCCTACTCGACGATGAAGAATATCGTCGATGACGTGGGCGCAGGCATCACCACCGCGCCTTTCGACACGCTGGTCAATCCGGGTCGCACCAACATCATCCGCGGTCAGAATCCTGACGGCAGTTACTTCACCTACCTTTGGGATCCGAAGACGGTGCAGGGTACGGTGCTCAATGGCTACCCGCCGGCCACCCGCAAGTACTACAGCCTGGAAGAGGCCCTGGAACATCCGTGGGACGGCAAGTGGATGGGCAAGATCGATTACGTGTTCGCCAAGAGCTACGGCACCACGGAAGGTCCGACCGATTCGACGCTCGGCCAGATCTCCAACGCTTCGGGCTTTGCCGGTGGCGGCCAGTCCGGCTCGATCACCGAGGCGTGGGACTTCCCCGAGCTGATGCAGAATTCCAACGGCGAGCAGGCTAACTCGCACCGGCACACGCTGAAAGCCTACGGCACCTATGCGATCACGCCGGAATGGCTGGTCAGCGGACTCGTGATCATCCAGTCGGGTGCTCCGTTGGTCTGCTTGGGCAACACTTTCGGTCCGACTCAAATCCCGGATCCGATCGGTTATGGCAATGCCTACCACTGGTGCGGTGGCCAGGCGTCGCCTCCGGGCGCCTTGGGCAATACGCCGTGGATCCATCAGCTCAACCTGAGCGTGAACTACATACCGGAATGGGCCGGCAAGCACCTGAGCTTCCAGGTACAGGTTCACAACGTGCTCGACGAGCAGAACGTTACCCAGTTCAACGCGCCATACGGCTCGACAGCTTCGCCGCGTACAACCTACAACTTGCCGTTGGGGTTGGAAGCGCCGCGCTACGTGCAGTTCAGCGCCAAGTACGACTGGTAAGAGGCATCCCACTGCAACCCGACGCCATCGCAGGCCGATGGCGTCGGCAAGCAAAGGGTATGCGCATGATGACCAAGGCCGCCGGGCAACCGGCGGCTTTGCTTTTTCAGCGGGCGAGACGATTGCGCAGCGATTGCAGCAAGTCGAGATATGGCGCGCTATGCGCCGTGTCATTGCGGATGGGTTGACGCACTTGCGCCGCACTGGCGGTGCTGAGCACTTCACGCTTTGTCAAGTGAGGCGCGAGGCAGGCAGGCTCGAAGGGCAATTGGCAGAATGCGAGCAGATGACGGATCTGCAATTCGGGTTCTTGCAGCAAGGCCTCGTAGGGGAAATCCAGGATCTGGTCGGGATAGCGTGCTTGCCAATAGTTGCTCAGGCGTTGGTAATCCCGGTAATGATCGGCCATTTCATCAAGGTCGTAGCTGAAATGCATGCCGCGCCTGAAAAGCTGGCGGTAGCAGGCGAAGCAGGTTTCGACAGGATCGCGATGGCAGTTGATGATTTTTGCGCCAGGCAGCATGGCAAGTGCGGCGCCTACCAGTTGCCAGTTCAGCAGTCCCTTGTCGGTGAAACGAGGGTGCTTTTCACGCCAACGGGCAGTGCGGGCAAGATAGTCCTTGCCAAGGCGCGACCAATCTTGCGCAGTAGCGCTGGTGACCCAGTGCGGAAATGCCTGGCCACGACGACGTGATTCATCCTCGATGACCTGAGGCAAATCGGGAATCTCGTTAGCGCCTTCTACTTGCGTATGCGATGCAAGAATATGCTCAACCAGAGTCGAGCCCGAACGGGGCAGGCTGACGATCAGGATAACTTCCTGTCCCTGTGTCGGATCCAGCGGTGCAGGCAAAGACGGGTGGAAGGCATCCATGATGGCTTCCACCCGTGCTCGTTCGACATCCGGATCCCAGGTTACGAGACGTCGCTGGTTTGCGTTGGCGTCGCGAAGCGCTTCAAAGGCGCCGGCGTAATCGTGTTGATCTTCCAGCGCCCTGAACAGGCTGAAGCCCAGAGCGATTCGTGTATCGGGATGGATAGCAGGATCGCGCATGGCCTCGCTGATCTGCTGCATGTCCTGTGGACTCAGAAGCTCAGTCTTCAGGTTGGCGAGTGCGTGCCACGCCTCGGCTTGATGGGGTTGTTGACGCAGCACCTTTCGATACTCGGCGACAGCCTGGGCGATCTCGCCTTGCATTGTGCGGATATCTGCCAGGGAAATGCGCGCCAGCACGTGGTGTTCATCCAAGGACAGCGCACGGAGCAGTGCGCTGCTGGCATCGTCGAGTCGTTGCTGCTGTTTCAGGGCCTTGCCCAGGTTGTACCAGGCCGACACTTGTCCCGGCGCCAGTTCACAGGCACGGCGAAGGTGGATCAGTGCTTCTTTCTCGGCACCCGAGTCGTGCAGGGCGCTGCCCAGACTCATCTGGATCGTCGCGTCATGAGGGCGTCGTTGTACAGCCATGCGTAAAAATTCCGCTGCTTTGCCGCTGTCGCCACGCATGAGACAGGCGATGCCGTACAGGACCTGCGCATCCACCAATGTGGGCGCCTCGGCGAGCACCCGGCGCAATAACCGTTCGGCGAGATCAGGGTTCCTCTGGTTCAGCGCTTTGCCGGCATCGGCGAGCCGTTGACGAGTGTCGGGAGACAAAGGGATGGGGTTTGGCGACATGGGCGGTAAGGAGTCGAGGAGTTCGGTATCCTTAGGAAGTCTGGCATATTGCACCCGCTATATCCCACTTACGGGTGACCGGGTTCCGAGCATGCCTGGCCGCTACAATGCGCCAGCATCTGCTCACTGACTTCACCCACGACGAAGGATTCTGACCTTGATCCTCTGTGTCCCCGATGTGCTCAGCGCTACTGAACTTGCCACCATCCGGGCCGAGCTGCAGAAAGCCAGTTTCGCCGATGGCGCAAGTACCGCTGGGTGGTCAGCGCGTGGCGTGAAGAAAAACCTGCAAGTAGCGCTCGGTACCCCCGGCTACGATCGGCTGGCGGGATTTGTGCGTGATGCTTTTCTGCGCAACGGCATGTTGCAGACAGGCCTGCTGCCGGTGGCAAATACACAGGTCTTGTTCAACCGGTACGGACAGGACATGCAGTACGGCCCGCATGTGGATGCGCCGGTCATGGGCAGCATGGGCAGCGCGGTACGCACCGACATCGCAATTACTGTATTTCTGTCCGACCCCAAGAGCTACGACGGCGGGGAGCTTGTGGTGTACACGAATGGCGTCGGCGGACATTTCAAGCTGGATGCTGGTGCAGCCATTGCTTACCCGGCAAATACGTTGCACAACGTCAATCCGGTCACTCGCGGCACGCGTGATGCGGCGATCATCTGGGTGCAGAGTCAGGTGCGGGATCCGGCGCGGCGCGAGCTGCTTTGGGATCTGGAGAATGCAAAACGCCAGATCTTCAGCCAGGAAGGCAAGACTTCTACTTTCGACGCCATTAGCAAATCACACGCCAATCTTTTACGGATGTGGGCGGATATTTGATTTCAGCCCACATGCGAGGAAGGATCACTCAGTAGCGCGGCACGCTAGAGTCAATCTCCGCGGCCCAAGCATCCATGCCGCCTTCGACGTTGTGCACGTTGCCGAACCCGTGCGCGGCGAAGCGTTCGGCCATGGCGCGGCTGGAGATGCCGTGGTGGCAGATGAAGGCGAGAGCGGTGTCTTTCGGCAGGGCGGCGAGACTTTCGTAGCCTTCGTCCTCCAGCACCCGTGCCTGTGCCAGTGGTGCGGCTTGGGCGCGGCCGTGGGCCGGGCGCACGTCGATCAGGGTGATGTCGTTGGCGGCCAGGCGTGCCTTCAGCTCCTGCACGCTGAGCGACTTGATCTCCTGCGCACCGGGGAATTTCAGGCTGAGGCCTTCGCCCTGCACGGTGGAGACCCAGTCGATCACGATGCCCTTGGCGCGCTGGGCGCTGGCCGGGTCGAAATGCACATCCAGACCATTGGCATGCGCGACGATGTCGTGCTCGCCGGCAGGCGCCAGCTGGAAGCCGGCGCTGTGGTCGGGACCGATTTCCAGGTGCAGCGCGACGCCTTGTGCGTTCGCGGTGCCCTGGCGGATCGCTTCGGCAGCCGCATCGGTGATGGTGATCTGCGGCGGCGTGCGATCCGGCGCGGTCACCCCGAATAGCGTGTGCAGCTCACCGCTGCCGTACATCTGGCGGATGATGTCGGCGCCGCCGACCAGCTCGCCTTCCACATAAAGCTGCGGAATCGTCGGCCAGTCGCCGTAGGCCTTGATGCCTTCGCGGATCTCCGGGTCTTCCAGCACGTTGACCGTGTGGTACTCGGGCAACAACTCGTTAAGCGTGTTGGTGGCCGCAGCGGAGAAGCCGCACATCGGCTGTCGGCGATCGCCCTTCATGAACAGCACCACGCGGTGGTCCTTGAGCAGGGTTTCGATACGTTCGCGAGTGGTGGTGTCGAGGGACATGGGGAGCTCCGGCAAAGAAGACAATGATACGCCGCCCCGATATGCGGTGATTCTGCGGTCCTTCAAGGCCGCTGACTCAGGCGGCCCGGCGCAGCTCACCCAGATGGCGTCGGCTGACGCCTAGCGGTGCCAGCGCCAGCGCCGCTGCAGGTGACGGCCACACCAGCTCGCGGCTGGCCCGGCCCAGCGCAGTGGACTGTTCGCTCCAGTGGATCAGTTCCATCGCACCAGTATGGTCCTCGACCAGCGCCGTGCAGTGCTCCACCCAGTCGCCATCGTTGAGATAGAGCACGCCATCCAGTTCGCGTACATGGCCGAAGTGGATATGTCCGCAGATGTGCCCATCGAAACCGCGCTTGCTGGCATCGGCGGCAACGCGCTCCTCATAGGCATGGATATACGCCAGCGCCTTGCCGATATGCGATTTGATGATGATCGACAGCGGCAGGTAGGGCAGTTCCAGCCGTTGCCGCATGGCGTGCAGGCGACGATTGCTCCAGCAGATGAAGCGGTGCATCGCTTCGCCGAACTGCAGCATCCAGCGGCGGCCAACCTGCTCGGGATCGAATTCGTCACCGTGGCTGACGTGGTATCGGCGGCCATCGGCGCCGACGTGCACGGCGTCCAGTTCGATCCGCACGCCGCCGAAGTTCTGCCCATGCAAGCCGCGCATCGGCGCATCGTGATTGCCCGGAATGTAGATGACCTCGACCCCGCGCTGCGCCAGCGCGAATATCTCGGCGATCACGGCGCTGTGCCCGGCGTGCCACCAGTACCGTTTTGCCAGTGCCTCCAGATCGATGATGTCGCCGACCAGATAGAGCTTTTCGCAGCGCAGCTGGCGCAGGAAATCGAGCAGATAAGTGGCCTTGCAGTCGGGCGTGCCCAGATGCACGTCGGAGATGAAGGCGCTGCGGCAATGAAAGGTGGTCATGGCACGGCTCCCGGTAGTTGCCCGGGGCGCCAGTGTGCGATCGCTACGTCACCGTGCCATGGCGAACAGGTTGCAGCCGCGTTGCCGTCGAGCTGGTCGTGTCAGTGGAGTGCCGCGTGAACGATCGGCTCGATCGCCTCCACCCACAAGGCGTATTGCGCCGCCGAGGGATGCAGGCCGTCGTCGGCGACGAGTTCCGGATGCGCGCGTGAGATGCCGGTGATATCGACGAAGTGGGCGCCGGCACGATGGCTCTCGTCGCGGGCGATCGTGTTGTAGGCGTCCAGTTCACTGGCAATGATGGCGGGATCGCGATCCTGCTCGCGCGCAAAGCGGGTGACACCCCAGTCGGGGATCGACACCACCACCACGTGCGCGGCGTGGCCACCGGCCAGCATGATCGCGCGGGCCAGCAGGCCAGCGAACTCATCGCGGTAGTCGTCGGCTGTGCGGCCGCGGTACTGATTGTTGACGCCGATCTGCAGCGTGACCAGATCGTATGCAGGCGCCAGTGACGCCGCGTCCATGCCTTGCGCCAGCTCGTCGGTTGTCCAGCCGGTAGTCGCGATGATGCGTGGATCGTCGATCACCACGCCGGCCTTGCGCAGCCGCTGCACCAGCTCGGCTGGCCAGCGTTGTTGCGCATCGACCGCCTCGCCGATGGTGTAGGAATCACCAAGGGCGAGATAGTGCAGCGTAGCCGCGGCAGACATCATGGGACGGCTCAAGCCACGGCGGCAGCGGGGGCTTGGGCTTGTTCGTGCGCCATGCGTGCCAGCACCCGCTCGATCCGCACGAAGACCTCATGCAGCTGTGCCGGCGGCGGCAGCAGGGTCAGCCGGAAGTGGCGGCTGCGCGGCACGTTGAAGCTGCTGCCGGGCACCACCAACACCGATTCTTCTTCCAGCAGGCGCAGGGCAAACGCCTCGTCGTCGAAGTCGGCGAAACGGTCGGCGCGCACTTGCGGGAACGCGTACAGCGCACCGTCCGGGGCGACCAGCTCCAGGTAATCGCTGGCGGCAACCGCTTCCAGCACGATGCGTCGCGCCTCGTGCAGGCGGCCGCCGGGCGCGGTCAGTGCGCCGATCGTGGGCGCGCTCTGCAGTGCCGGTGGCACCGCCCATTGCGCGGTCACGTTGGCGCACAGGCGCAATGCGGCAAGCAATTGCAGCGCATCGCGATAGGCCGCCGTACGCGCCGGATCGCCGGACAGGCTCATCCAGCCGACCCGGTAACCGCAGGCGCGATGCACCTTGGACAGACCACCGAAGCTGAGGCAGGGCAATTCGCCGGCCACTTCGGCCAGCGGCTGGAAGGTGGCGCCGTCGTACAGGATCTCGTCGTAAATCTCGTCGGCGAGCAGCAGCAGGCGGTGCCGCGCCGCGATCGCCACCAGCCGTTGCAGCAGCGCGCGTGGATACACCGCGCCGGTCGGGTTGTTCGGATTGATCAGTACCAGCGCACGGGTGCGCGGCGTGATCAGTGCTTCGATCTCGTCCGGATCGGGCTGGTGATCGTGGCTGGCGAGGCAGTGGTAATAGCGCGGCTGGCCGCCGTTGAGGATGGTGGCGGCGCTCCACAACGGGTAGTCCGGGCTCGGCAGCAGCACCTCGTCGCCGGGTTGCAGCAACGCGCGCAGCGACAGGTCGATCAGTTCGCTGACGCCGTTGCCGATGAAAATGCGCTCGGGCTCGACGTGCCTGGCGCCACGAGCGCGCTGCTGCGCGGCGATCGTTTCGCGGGCAATTTCCAGGCCTTGCTCATGGCCGTAGGCTTCGCTGTCGTGCAGGTGACGGGCGATCGCCTCGCGCAGATGCGCCGGCGCCTCGAAGCCGTAACGTCCCGGGTTGCCGATGTTGAGCTTGATGATGTCGAGGCCGGCGGCCTCCAGCTCGCGCGCGCGCCGGGTCAGCGCGCCGCGGATTTCGTAGCGCACGTCCGCCAGGTGCGCACTGGGTGTGATCGAAGCCACCACCGGTATCCTTTGAAGTCAACAGCCGACGCCATCGCCGGCAGGTCGATGCTAGCAGCGTGATGCAGTGCAGCGCGAGCGCCGGTGGGGTCGGATTCCGGTTCATCGGCGGGCAATCTCCGGGCAGGGCATAATCGCCAGATCATGCAGACAGACCTTCGCCATGAGTGATGCCGAAACGATCGAGCGGCTGCGGCACATCGGCTGGCGTGGCGACGTCTTGCCCGCTGGTGGCTTGCGACTGGCGCGGGTAGTCGCCCAGCATCGTGCGGGCTACGAATTGCACGATGGCGAAACCCTGTTCGGCGCGCAGCCGGACGGACGCTTTCTCAAGCGCGGCATCGACCCCGGCGAGCGGCCGGTCGTCGGCGATTTCGTCGAGGTGCAAAGCGGCACGCCCCCGCATATCGTCACGGTGGCGCCACGGCGCACCGTGCTGTCGCGGGCGGCGGCGGGCGAGCGTTACGAGCGCCAGCTGATCGCCACCAATATCGACTACGTGCTGGTGCTGACCGGACTGGATGGCGACTTCAATCCGGCGCGGATCGAGCGCTACCTGTCGCTGACCGAGGATTCCGGCGCGCAGCCGGTGGTGCTGCTGAGCAAGCTGGACACGCGCGAGGATGCTGCCGAACAGATCGCCGCCTTGCGTGCGCGCCTGCCGGACGTCACGCCGATCCATGCGCTGAACTGCAAGGACCCGGCCAGCGTGGCGCTGCTCGCGCAGTACCTGCAGCCGGGTGACAGCGCGGTGCTGGTCGGTTCGTCCGGTGCCGGCAAATCCACCCTGACCAACACCTTGCTCGGCACGGCGACGATGGCCACCGCCGAAGTACGCAGTCACGACAGCCGTGGCCGACATACCACCACCCATCGCGCCCTGCTGCAGTTGCCCAGCGGCGGCTGCCTGATCGACACGCCCGGCATGCGCGAGCTGAAGCTCACCGGCGAGGAAAACCTCGACCTGTTCGCCGACATCGAGGTGCTGGCCGAGCGTTGCCGCTTCGCCGACTGTGGCCACGGCAGCGAGCCGGGCTGCGCGATCCAGGTGGCGCTGGACAACGGCGAGCTGACGCCGGGGCGCTGGCGCAATTATCTCAAGCTGCACGACGAACGCGAGGAGCAGGCGGCGACACTGGAAGCACGCCTGCGCCGGCAGCGCGGTGGCCGGCCGATCGAGCGGCCGCATGGGCATCGTGGGCAGCGCGAGCGGGACTGATTCGGGTTCGGCGGCCGTGCGATGACGGTTGCGGACGGGATGCCGCAAAGCATCTAGTATCGCGACATCTCATGTTGCGGAGCGCAGGCATGCGTCGGTTGTCGTCGTCCCTCACGTTCTTCTACAAGCGGGTCTTTCCGGTGCTTTGGGTCGGTTTTGTGCTGACCGCCTTTGGCTTGCAGATATGGGCGATGCAACATGCCCGTGCCGACGCGTCGTCGCAGCCATTTTTGCCGCTGCTGCTGATGCCGCTGTTCATGCTTGGCGTGATGTTCCTGCTCTACCGCAAGCTGCTGCATGACCTGTTGGACGAGGTCTGGCTGGACGGCGACAACCTGGTGGTGACGAACCGTGGCGAGAAGATCCGCGTGGCGCTGCGCGACGTGATGAACGTCAATGCCAGCACGATGACCAATCCGCGGCGCGTCACGCTGATGCTGCGGACGGATTCCCGCTTCGGGCGCAATCTCACCTTCATGCCGGCCAGTCCGCGTGGCTTCATGAGCGCGTTCAATCCCGACCCGATTGCGACCGAACTGATCGAGCGCGTCGATGCCTTGCGCGGAGCTTCGCGATGAGCGCGCCAGCCGGCGCCATCGCGCCCGAACTGCAGCGCTACGCCGCGCTCGACCAGCGCCTGCTGGCGGCGGTGCGCGGCATCCACATCCTGCCGACGGTGGCGTGGCCGGCGTCGCTGGAAACCCGCATGATCGAGGCCTACGGCAACGGCCGGTTCGCCTTGCCCGAGGTGACTTACACACGGCCGGACCTGGCCGCGGCACGCACCGAACTGGCGGCGATCGAGGCAGACGCGGGCGGCAGCGATCCGAACGATATCGATCCACTCGGCGATTACCTGCGCCGCACGGCCGAGTCGTGGCGGATCGCCGCCGAGATGCTGGAGTCGGTCGGTACCGCGGGCGTCACCGCGCCGTCGATCGCGTTGTATGGCAAGCCGGGCGATCTGATCCCCGGCAGCCAGCGCAGCAATCTCGACGCGGCACATTATTTCGTCGAACTATCCGACGAGCTGGGCGCGGATCTGCTCGCCGACGACAGCAGTGTGGACATGCCGGCCGCCGAGCTGCGCGACGAGCTGGCGAAGACGCTGGATGATTTCTTCGGCGCCGGCATGATCAAGGTGGAAGTGGATGCCGAGCTGACTGCCAAGGCGGCGGCCGGCGCCACCCGCATCCGCCTGCGCGGCGACACCAGCTTCAGCGAATACGATCGTCATCAGCTGCTGGCGCACGAGGCGTTTGTGCACTCGCTGACCGCGCTGAACGGGCGTCAGCAGCCGCTGCTGACCTCGCTGGCGCGCACCTCGCCACGAGTCACCGCGACCCAGGAAGGGCTGGCGGTATTCGCCGAGCTGATGTCTGGCGCGATCGACATCGCCCGGCTCAAGCGCATCAGCCTGCGCATCCTGGCGATCGACATGGCGCTGAACGGCGCCGACTTCGTCGAGGTCTACCGCTACTTCAGCGCCTGCGGACAAAGTGTGGCCGACAGCTTCCACTCGGCCCAGCGGGTGTTCCGCGGCGTACCGCTGACCGGTGGTGCAGCATTTGCCAAGGACAATGTGTACTTGTCCGGCCTGCTCACCGTGCACACCTTCTTCCGTTGGGCGTTCAAGCAGCAACGGATGGATCTGCTGCGCCACCTGTTTGCCGGCAAGCTGACCCTGCACGATGTGATCGCGTTGCAGCCGCATTTCGCCTCCGGCGCGATCCTGCCGCCGCGCTGGTTGCCACCGTGGATGCAGCATGTGCACGGGTTGGCCGGCAAGCTGGCGTTCTCGGTCTTCATCAACGGCATCCACATGAACCGGGTGCAGGGCGATGAGCTGCTGTCGAGCGTCTAGCCTCGTTCCGGCCTGCGTCATCAGGTCGCAAGAACGGGCCGGTCAGGGCCGCCCCGGTGCTAACATCACGGGCAGTCAGTCGCCGTGTCGGCTGCCACTCCCTTCCTCGATAAATCGCCGCCGATGTCCCTTCCCGAAGAACTTCGCCTCGCCGCCCTCGAATATCACCGCTTGCCGCGTCCGGGCAAGATCAGGGTCACCCCGACCACCTCGCTGCTGACCCAGCGCGACCTGTCGCTGGCCTACTCGCCTGGCGTCGCCGCGGCCTGCGATGCGATCGTCGAAGATCCGACCACGGCGGCCGAGTACACCGCGCGCGCCAACCTGGTTGCGGTGATCACCAACGGCACCGCCGTGCTGGGTCTGGGCAACATCGGGCCGCTGGCGGCCAAACCGGTGATGGAAGGCAAGGGCGTGCTGTTCCAGAAGTTCGCCGGCATCGACGTGTTCGACATCGAGATCGACGAGAACGACCCGGACAAACTGGTCGACATCATCGCCAGCCTCGAGCCGACCTTCGGCGGCATCAACCTGGAAGACATCAAGGCGCCGGAGTGCTTCATCGTCGAGCGCAAGCTGCGCGAGCGGATGAAGATTCCGGTGTTCCACGACGACCAGCACGGCACCGCGATCATCGTCGGCGCCGCGTTGCTGAACGCGCTGGAAGTGGTCGGCAAGCGCATCGAGGACGTGCGCATCGCCACCACCGGTGCCGGTGCTGCCGGCATCTCCTGCCTGGACATGCTGGTGGCGCTGGGCGTGAAACCCGAGCACATCCTGGCCTACGACCGCGAAGGCGTGATCCATAGCGAACGCACCGGCCTCGACCCGGACAAGCAGCGCTACGCACGGGAGACCACCGCGCGCACGCTGGCCGAGATCGTCGACGGCGCGGACGTGTTCCTCGGCTTGTCCGCCGGCGGCATCCTGAAGCCGGAGATGGTGGTGACGATGGCGCCGCGGCCAATCATCTTCGCGCTGGCCAACCCGAATCCGGAGATCACGCCGGAAGATGCCAAGGCGGTGCGGCCGGACTGCATCATGGCCACCGGCCGTTCGGACTATCCGAACCAGGTCAACAACGCGCTGTGTTTCCCGTACCTGTTCCGCGGCGCGCTGGATGTGGGCGCCACAGTGATCAACGAGCCGATGAAGATCGCCTGCGTGCGCGCGATCGCGCAGATCGCGCGGATGGAAGCGGGCGATCTCGCCGGAGCCTACGCCGGCGAAGTGCCGACCTTCGGCCCCGAATACCTGATCCCGCGACCATTCGATCCACGCCTGCTGGTGATGCTGTCGTCGGCGGTGGCGCAGGCGGCGATGGACTCTGGCGTCGCCATGCGCCCGCTGCAGGACATGGACGCCTATCGCGAAAAGCTCGGCCAGTTCATCTATCGCACCGGCCTGCTGATGAAGCCGGTCTACGAGCGCGCGCGGGCCAACCCGCAACGCGTGGTGTATGCCGAGGGCGAGGAAGAGGTCGTGCTGCGTGCGGTGCAGACGGTGATCGACGACAAGCTGGCGCGACCGATCCTGATCGGGCGTCCCGATGTCATCGCCACCCGTATCGAGCGCCTCGGCCTGCGCATGCGCGCCGGCGTCGATTTCGAGCTGACCAACATCAACGACGACCCGCGCTTCAACGACTACTGGCAGCAATACCATGCGTTGACCGAGCGTCGCGGCGTGTCGCCGGCGGCGGCGAAGAACCTGCTGCGTTCGCGCCCCACCCTGATTGCCGCGCTGATGGTCGAGCGTGGCGAGGCCGACGCGATGATCTGCGGCCTGGTCGGGCGCTACCACAAGAAGCTCGGTTACCTGCGCAGCGTGTTCGGGCTCGATCCGGGCGTGCAGTGCACCTCGGCGATGACCGGCGTGATCAACGACAAGGGCGCGTGGTTCTTCGTCGATACCCACGTGCAGTGCGACCCGACCGCCGAGCAGATCGCGGAAGCGACGATGCAGGCGTCGTATCGCCTGAAGCTGTTCGGCATCGAGCCGAAGGTGGCGCTGCTGTCGCACTCCAACTACGGCAGCCACGACAACCCCAGCGCCGCGAAGATGCGCAAGGTGTGGCAGATCCTCAGGGAGCGCATGCCGAAGCTGGAGATGGATGGCGAGATGCAGGCCGACACCGCATGGGACGAGGCGTTGCGTCATCGGATGTTCCCCAACACCACCTTGAGCGGCCGTGCCAACCTGTTCGTGCTGCCGAACCTCGACGCGGCCAATATCACCTACAACATGGTGCGGGTGATGACCGATGGTGTGGCGATCGGGCCGATCCTGATGGGCCTGGACCGGCCGGCGCACATCCTCACCCCGGCCTCCAGTGCGCGCCGCGTGGTCAACATGACGGCGATCGCCGCGGTGGATGCACAGATCAGGGCGGCCCAGGGCGAGCGTCGCAGCTGAGTGATGAGGCATTGCCTCGGCCGATGCGTGGCCGAGGCACAGCACAGGCCGATCCGTGCGCAGGCGAATGGGCCTCCATTTGGCGCTCATGCTTGGTGACGGCTAAACTCAGTCGTTGACTCGCCGTATCCCCGACGGCGGGAGTCCCCCTCAAGCCTGGCGCCGCAATGGCGCCGCGGAGAATCTTCATGGATCAGCTCGACGATATCCTCAACCAGGACATCGACCCCACCGAAACCCGCGAGTGGATCGACTCGCTCGATGCGGTGATCCAGCACGATGGCACCGAGCGTGCGCACTTCCTGCTCGAGCGCATGGTCGATTCGACCCGTCGTTCGGGCGGCTACCTGCCGTTCAATCCGACCACCGAATACGTCAACACGATTTCGCCCAGCCAGGAGGCCAAGAGCCCCGGCGATGCCGCGATGGAATGGCGCATCCGCACGTTGATCCGCTGGAATGCGATGGCGATGGTGGTGCGCGCGAACCGCAAGCCGGGCGAGCTGGGCGGCCATATCGCCAGCTTCGCGTCGAGCGCGACGCTGTACGACGTCGGTTTCAATCACTTCTGGCGTGCGCCGAGTGCGGACCATCCGGGCGATCTGGTCTTTCACCAGGGGCATTCCAGCCCGGGCGTCTACGCACGCTCGTTCCTCGAAGGCCGCATCGACGAGGAGCAGATGGATCTGTTCCGCATGGAAGTGGTCGGCAAGGGCCGCGCGCTGTCGTCGTATCCGCATCCGTGGCTGATGCCGGACTACTGGCAGGTGCCGACGGTGTCGATGGGTCTGGGTCCGATCCAGGCGATCTATCAGGCGCAGTTCTTCAAGTATCTGGAACACCGCGGCCTGATGCCGAAGAGCGACCGCAAGATATGGTGCTTCCTCGGCGACGGCGAAACCGACGAGCCGGAGTCGCTCGGCGCGATCTCGTTGGCTGGCCGCGAAGGCCTGGACAACCTGATCTTCGTGATCAACTGCAACCTGCAGCGGCTGGACGGCCCGGTGCGTGGCAACGGCAAGATCATCCAGGAACTGGAAGGTGTGTTCCGTGGCGCCGGCTGGAATGCGATCAAGCTGGCTTGGGGCAGCTACTGGGATCCGCTACTCGCGCGCGACACCAAGGGCGTGCTGCGCAAGCTGATGATGGAAACCGTCGATGGCGAATACCAAGCATGCAAGGCGTTCGGCGGCGCGTATACGCGCGAGCATTTCTTCGGCAAGTACCCGGAGACGCGCGAGATGGTCGCCAACTTGAGCGACGACGACATCTGGCGGCTGAACCGCGGCGGCCACGATCCGCACAAGGTCTACGCGGCCTACCACGCGGCGTCGAATACCAAGGGCATGCCGACAGTGATCCTGGCCAAGACGGTGAAGGGTTACGGCATGGGCGCGGCCGGCGAGTCGCAGAACCCGACCCACCAGCAGAAGAAGCTGGACGAGGAAGCGGTGCGGCATTTCCGCGACCGTTTCCAGATCCCGATCAGCGACGATAAGCTGAAGGACGTGCCGTACTACCACCCGGGCAAGGACTCGCCGGAAGTGCAGTACATGCTGGATCGGCGCAAGGCGCTCGGCGGCTTCCTGCCGCAGCGCCGGCGCAAGGCCGAGGCGAAGTTGAAGACGCCGGAGCTGGCCGCCTTCGAGCAGATCACCAAGGGTACCGGCGAGCGCGAAATCTCCACCACGATGGCGCTGGTGCGCGGCATCAACCTGCTGCTGCGCGACAAGCAGCTCGGCGAGCGCGTGGTGCCGATCGTCGCCGACGAGGCGCGCACGTTCGGCATGGAAGGCATGTTCCGCCAGATCGGCATCTATGCGCCGTTCGGCCAGAAGTACAGGCCGCAGGATTCCGACCAGCTGCTGTATTACCGCGAGGACCAGAAGGGCCAGGTGTTGCAGCAAGGCATCAGCGAGGCCGGCGGCATGGCCTCGTGGATGGCCGCGGCGACCAGCTATTCGATCAGCAACCAGGCGATGCTGCCGTTCTTCATCTACTACTCGATGTTCGGTTTCCAGCGCATCGGCGATCTGTGCTGGGCCGCGGGCGACATGCGCTCGCGCGGCTTCCTGATCGGCGGTACCGCCGGCCGCACCACGCTCAACGGCGAGGGCCTGCAGCATGAGGACGGCCATTCGCATCTGATGTCCGGCGCGATCCCGAACGTGAAGTCGTACGACCCGACGTTCTCGTACGAGGTCGCGGTGATCCTGCAGGACGGCACGCGCCGGATGATGCAGGAGCAGGAGGACATCTACTACTACATCACCGTGATGAACGAGAACTACAACCATCCCGACCTGCCGCAAGGTGTCGAGGACGGCATCATCAAGGGCATGTACCTGTTCAAGGATGGCGGCAAGCCGAAGAAGGGCGAGCCGCGCGTGCAGCTGCTCGGCTCGGGCACGATCCTGCGCGAAGTGATCGCGGCGGCCGAGCTGCTGGAGAAGGATTTCGGCGTGAAGTCCGACATCTGGTCGTGCCCCAGCTTCATCGAGCTGCGCCGCGACGGCTTCGATGCCGAGCGCTGGAATCGTCTGCATCCGGAAGCGGAGCAGCGCGTACCGTATGTCACCGGATTGCTCGACGGCCGTCAGGGTCCGGCCATTGCCGCCTCTGACTACGTGCGTGAATTCGCCGACCAGATCCGCGCGTTCATGCCCGATGGCATGCGCTACACCGTGCTCGGCACCGACGGCTTCGGTCGTTCGGATACGCGTGCGCATCTGCGCGACTTCTTCGAGGTCGACCGGTACTGGATCGCGCATGCCGCGCTGGCCGCACTGGCGAAGGACGGCAAGATGAATGCGAAGGATGTCAGTCGCGCGATCAAGGAATACAAGCTCGATCCGGACCGGCCCAATCCGATGGGTCAGTAAGTAGTCGGTCATGCGCAAGAAAAGCCCCGCTTCGGCGGGGTTTTTTTATGCCCGAACGGTTTTCTTCACCTCCGCTGCACCCGGCGCAGCGGTCAGCCGCTATATCCTGCAGGGCGTGGGGGAACCGGTGATGGACGGCGACGGCTTCGGTGATGCCCGCTATCGCGGGTGATTTCCGATAGTCATTCGACACATGAGGAATGACCATGCAAACCCTACGTCCGTACGTTTACCTCCTCGGCGGCGCCGTCACGCTGGCGCTGGCCGGCTGCCACACGGAGGCCCCACAACCGACTCCGTTGCCACCGGAGCCACAAGTGGCGCCCGCCGCCATGCCGGCGCAGCAGCAGAGCCTGTCGGCCGATGCGCTGTTCGCGTTCGGCAAGGGGCGGCTGAGATCCGCCGACAATACCGAGCTGGACGCGCTGGCCGACAAGCTGAAGGCCGCAGCGCAGATCGACTCGGTGCAGGTGCTGGGCTACACCGACCGGATCGGCAGCGAGCAGGCCAACCGGAAGCTTTCCGCGCAACGCGCCGAGGCGGTACGCGATTACCTGGTGACGCATGGCGTGCCGGCCGGGGTGATTCAGACTGAAGGCCGTGGAGCGACCAATCCCGTGGTCGACTGCCCGGATCAGAAGGGCACGAGGCTGATCGCCTGCCTGGCGCCGAATCGTCGCGTCGTCATCAACACCACCATGAGCGACGCCGGCAGTGCAGCACCTGTCGCCATCGCGCCGGGCAGACGCAGCGTGACCCGCACGGTATGGATCGGCTCGCACACGGTGCCCTGCGACGACTCCTCGGGTTACTGCTACCGCGTGCGCGAGAGCGAGAACGGCCCGTGGAGGAACTGGCATGGTCGCATCCAGGGCTTCAACTATGTCGAGGGCAACGACTACGAGCTGGTCGTCAAGGCGTATCGCTCGGACGTGAAAATGGATAACCCGTCCAAGGACCCGGGCTCCCGCTACGTGTTCTCCGGCGCCGACGGCCCGTTCGTGGTGTGGGTGCTCGACCACGTGGTGAGCGAGCAGCCGCACACTGGTCGCTGAGCTGTCGCGCTGAAGTGGACTTTCCACGATCGATGAGCCGTTTCGTCAGCACAAACGGAAAGGCCGGACGATCACTCGTCCGGCCTTTCTGCGTTGATGCATGGCGCCTACTCGTCGTCGCTGCGAAACGCGCGGCGCAACAACAGGAATGCACCGATGGTGCCGGCGACGATCGCCACCGTGGCGGCTGGATGGCGGTTGACCTGACGACGCAACCGGCGGTAGTGGTAATTCGCCTCGTCGGCAAAATCCTCGGCAGCCTGGGTCAACTGCTGGCCGTACTGCTTGCTGCTTCTGCCGAAGCGCTCGTTGATGCGGCGACGGCCACGCTCGAGCAGGCTCTGCGCAGTGCTGGCAGCGCCGTCAGCGTAATGGCGCGCACGTTCGCCGGCGTGGTCGGCGGTGTCGCGGATCTGGCGTTCGATATCACGGTTGCGCATGGCGTTCTCCATTGGCTCAGATGTCACAGGCTGCCAGTGGCGTCGTGAGCGACGCGTAAACAGCGATGCCTGCAGCACTGAACCGTTCAGCCCAGCCGGTATTCGCCACCCTGCTGCAGGGCACGCTGATACGCCGGTCGTGCATGGATGCGTTGCAGGAACGCCGACAAGCGCGGGTAGCCGGCGTCCAGTCCTCCGCGTGCCGCGAAGGCTTCGAGTGGAAAGCTCAGCTGGATGTCGGCCGCACTGAACGCGTCGCCGGCAAACCATTCGCTTTTGCCCAGCTCACCTTCCAGATAATCCAGGTGCAGCTTGAGTTGTGGATCGACAAAGCTGCTCATCACCTTGTGTGCGATGCCCTTGGCAATCGGCTTCACGAAGAACGGCGCGGGTGCGCTCTCGACTTTGCGGAACACCAGCTTCAGCAGCAGCGGCGGCATCGCCGAGCCCTCGGCGTAATGCAGCCAGTAGTTGCAGCGCAGCCGTTCCGGCGTGCCGGGCGTGGGGATCAGCATGCCGGCGCCGTAGCGGTCGGCGAGGTATTCGATGATCGCGCCGGATTCGGCCAGGGTGAGCTCGCCATCGGTGATCACCGGTGACTTGCCCAGCGGATGCACCGCGCGCAATTCCGGCGGTGCCAGCATGGTTTTCGGATCGCGCTGGTAGCGCTTGATCTCGTACGGCACGCCGAGCTCTTCCAGCAGCCACAGGATGCGCTGCGAGCGCGAATTGTTCAGATGGTGAACGGTGATCATGAGGCGCTCCGTGGTGCAACGGGAAAGGATTGGCGATCGATGGATCAGTAAATCTCGCCCACACAGCAGCGCAAGCTACCGCCGGCTTTCTCGATCTCGCTCAGGTCCACCGCGCCGACCGCAAAACCGTAGCCGCTCAGCGCCTCGATCTGCTCGTCGGTCAGCGAGGAGACGGCGCAGGCGCTCATCCACACGCGCTCGTCGGACAGGGTGATCGCATTGCCGGCATACGCCTGCTTCTGTGCCGGAGTCAGCCAGATCGCGCGGTCGCCGTAGGCCTTGGCGATTGCCTGCGGCACGGCCGGGTCGCGGAAGCCATCGGCGGCGATGATCGCGGCGCGGCTGGCCAGCAGGGCCAGCACTACATTGGTGTGGTATTCGAATTCGGCCAGCTCGAAACAGAACGTCAGGCGCAGATCGAACGCCTGGTGCATCGCGTGCGCGCCGGCCAGGTCGCAGCGTTCGCTGAGGCCGCAGTAACCGACGCCGCGCACACGATCGATGATCAGCGAGCCGGTCAGTTCGGCGACCAGATCCTCGCAGCCGGACAGGTCGATCTCGTCGTAGCCCAGTACGTCGCCGAAGAAGTTGCGGATGTCGGTGCGCTCGGCTTCGCGCTGACGCACGGCGTGACGCATGCGGCCGATGATCAGCCGGCCGGGCGCGGTGCCGAACACGTTGTTGGGAAATACCGCGTCGGGCGTGGCCGGATTGCCGGGAAACGTGATCACCGGGCAGTCGCCGCGCAAGGCCTGCGCCAGTGCGCTGTGCTGGGCCAGCGCCTTCAACGGATCGACCGTGAGGCTCATGTCCATGTAGCGGTTGTCGCGCGCCGATTCCGTCGCCAGCGTGAACTCGGCCGGGGCGACCAGATACGCCGCCCGCGCGGTGGCCGCGGCATCCGGCAACGGGGCCAGCGCGGCATAGGCTTCGAGGAATTCGCTCGGCGACGTGGTGATCACGGTACGGCTCCGGATGGCGGCAGACACGCACGGTGCCGTGCGGCTGGAACGTCAGAGAATATCTGCTGCCGGCTGCTCTGGCGCAGCCGCCGCCACATGCAGCTGCTGGCGCCGGCGCAGACTCGGGAACATCCCCATCCACAGGCCGACCACCACCAGCGTACCGATGCCGCCGATCACCGTGGCACCCACCGCACCCAGCCACGCGGCGAGCATGCCCGACTCGAATTCGCCGAGCTGGTTGGAGGTGTTGATGAAGATCGCATTCACTGCGCTGACCCGGCCGCGCATGTCGTCCGGCGTATCCAGCTGCACCAGTGCGCCGCGGATCACCATGCTGACCATGTCAAACGCACCCAGCGCGAACAGCGCGATCAGCGACAACCACAACGTGGTGGACACCGCGAATACCAGCGTCGCCGCGCCGAAGCCGGCGACCGAAGCAAACATGATCGCGCCGACCCGCCGCTGCATGCTGTGCCGCGCCAGCCACACCGACATCAGCAACGCGCCGACCGCCGGCGCCGCGCGCAGCAGGCCCAGCCCCCATGGGCCGGTATGCAGGATGTCCTTCGCGAAGATCGGCAACAGCGCAGTGGCGCCGCCCAGCAGTACGGCGAACAGATCCAGCGAGATCACGCCAAGTACGTCCTTGCGCTCGCGGATGAAATGCACGCCGGCGAACAGCGTCTTCAATGTGGCCGGTTCGCGCTTCGGCGGTGCCTGCTCGTAGCGCAGCCGGGCCATCAGCACCACCGAGACCAGATACAACGCACCGCAGACGGAATACACCACGCCCGGGCCGGCGACGTACAGCAAACCGCCCAGCGCCGGGCCCATGATCATCGCCGCCTGTCCGGCCGACGCGTTCACCGCCATCGCCCGCGGCAGGATCTCCGCCGGTACCAGCGCCGGCAGCATCGACTGCAGCGCCGGAAATTCGAACGCCTTGGCGATACCGATCACGAACACCAGCAGCAGGATGCCAATCTCGTGGATGCCGTGCGCGAGACTCAAGCCAGCCAGCACGGCGATCGCGATCCATTCCACGATCTGCCCGAACAGCACGATGCGCCTCCGCTCGAACTGGTCGGCGACATGCCCGGCCGGCAACGCCAGCAGCACCGACGGCACGAACTGCACCAGTCCGATCAGTCCGAGGTCGAATGCGCGGCCGGTGATCGCGTAGATCTGCCAGCCCACCGCCACCGACAGCATCTGGAAGCCGAAACCGGAGGCGATCCGGGCGAACCAGAACGCGACAAACGCATGGTGTTGGCGCAGCGAGCCCGCTGTCGGCGAAGTGGCAGATGGCATCGGGTGTCCTTGCGGGGCGGCCATTATCCGGCTGCCGCGACCACCGGCAAAGTGCCGGGGGGCGCACCGGTCATTCAGCTGCCAGACGGGCGAATTGACGCGATCTTACCGGGACGCCGACTACGGTCAGGGTTCACCGAATCGTGCGGGGGTGAGTTTCATGGGCAGCCAGGCGCAACACGTCTATACCGATCAGGCCAGCATCCGCAAGCTTGAATCGTTGATCGATCAGCTGCCGGCCCATGGTCATGTGGTGCTGGTCATGCAGGATGGCTGCAGTTGCGATGGTGTGGTCAGCGCGCGGCCGAACATGCAGATGTGTCGAGACACCGACCAACATGAAGGGCTCAACGCCCAGGTGAAGCTGCAACGCCCAGACGTGCCGGAGTGGAACCGGCGCGTCTGGCTGGATCAGGTCGCTCGGGTCGAGCATCTCTGGGTTTGATCATGGCGAGTGGAGGCTGAGCTCAGGCGAGATCATCGGCCAACCGTTGCGGAGCTGTTGTTGCGACAGACCGTGAAGGCAATGCATCCAGTCCGAACAACGGTCGCAGCCAGCACGTGCGGCGTATCACGAACTCATGCAGCACTGCGCAGCCGCCGATCGTGCCGAGCAGAATCAGCGCCGGCTCGGCGACAGGCCCCAAACCCAGCGGCAGCAACTGCCAGGCGAAGAACAGCAACAGACTCTGGTGCAGCACGTACCACGGATAGACCGCCTCGCGCGCATACGGCAGCCAGCGGAACGGACGGTTGAGCAGCGCGTGTCCCCAGCCGAGGATGGCGGCAATCGCGATCCAGGTGTAGCTGTAGTGCAGCCAGACCGTGAGCAGCTTGACGACGATGACGGCCGCCCGCGCGTGGATGAACTGACCGGCGAACCGGTCGAGGCACAGATACGCCGCGAAGCAGGCCAGCGCCAGCGGCAGCGTGACGCGCCGCAGGCGCGCCAGTTCGGCCCACAGGCCGTCATCGGTACCCAGCAGGTAGCCGTAGAAAAACATCGTGGCGTACAGCGCCAGCGCGTACCAGTCGCCGACCAGCGCGTGCGTTTCCGGATAACGCCAGGACAGCAGCACGCCATACGCGAACAGCGGCAGCACCGGATGGACTAGCAGACTCGCGCCGCGCAGCCGCAGGCAAGCCGCGCGCAGGCGCTGGCCGAGACGCGATTCCAGCAGCGGCAGCAACGGCAACAGCAACATCGTGAAGAGCCACAGATAGGGCAGATACCACAGGTGTTCCCAAGTCAGCCCGTAATCCTTGTAGCCATGCGTCCAGTAATGCAGCAGGAATGTCCCGAAACCTGGCTCGATCGCATGATCGGCCAGCCCGCCCACATACGGCTGGATCGGAATCACCACCAGCATGCCGAACACCAGCGGCAGCAACAGTCGCACTGTCCGCTTCCATGCCAGGCCGGGCAAGCCGATCTTGCCCCGCATGAAATGCACGGCCAGCCCCGAGATCAGGAACAGCAACTCCATCCGCCAGCGATTGAGGAACAGCATCGGGTATTGCAGCCATTCGGCCAAGTGGCTGCTCTTGAGCGTGAAACCCCAGTCGCTGGTGGGTGCCACATAGATCATGCCGGCGTGATAGAGGATCAGCAGACCGAAGGCGAGGACGCGCAGTGCGTCGATATCGTGGCGGCGGTTCATGGTGGGAACTCCGTGGGAAGTGCCGACATGCTCGACTTGCATCGCCCCGCCGTCCCGCGCCAAGTGACTGATGGACCGGCGATAGTGACGAACGGTGGGCTGACGGGGACGAGTTTCGGGGCAATCCGCGGCGCTGCCCGTAGAATCCCGGCCATGACGGATCAAGCGACTTTCGATTACCGGGACTTCCTGCGCTGGCGACGGCCGGTCGAGGTGGGCTTCTGGCTGGCGCTGTACGGCATCAACGCCACCTTCAACAGCATGACCTCGGCGATCGATCATCCCGGGCTGCCCGCCTGGCAGCCGTGGTCGTGGGAGTGGAGCAGCGCGCTGGTATCCCTGGCCCTGCTGCCGCTGGCGATCGTCGCCGCGCGACGCTGGCCGTTTCGTTTCGACACGTGGCGGCGCAGCCTGCCGGCGCATCTGCTGGTCAGCGTGCTGTTCAGCCTGATCCACGTCGTCGGTATGGTCGCGCTGCGCAAGCTGGCCTATGGCGTGGCGGGGGAGCACTACGATTTCGGCGCGTGGTGGATCAATGCCGGTTACGAATACCTGAAGGACGTGCGCAGCTATGCGTCGATCATCACCACGCTGACGCTGTACCGGCTGTGGCTGCTGCGCCTGCAGGGCGAGGCGCGACTGCTGACCGCGCCGGACGAGGGTTTGCCGGCCGAGCCGCTGGAGCGGCCCGAGCGGTTCCTGGTGCGCAAGCTGGGGCGGGAGTTCCTGATCAATGCCAGCGAGATCGAATGGCTGCAGGCGTCGGGCAACTACGTGAACCTGCATGTGCATGGGCGTGACTACCCGTTGCGCGCCACGATGGCCGGGATCGATGATCGGCTGGACCCGGCGCGCTTCGTGCGTGTGCATCGCAGCTATTTCATCAACCTCGACTACCTCGCCGAGATCGAGCCGCTGGAGACCGGCGATGCCCGGCTGCAGATGCGCGACAGCGTGAAAATTCCCTGCAGCCGGCGTTACCGGGCCGCACTGCGCGAACGTTTCGGCCAGCCGGACTGAATCCGGCCGGTTGCGTGGTGGCGGCCGATCGTTCCAAGCTAGCCGCCTGTCCCTTTGGTAGGTCGCCCATGAAGTCCGCCTTTTCCCATTACGCCGCGATGGCTTGCTGTGCGGCCGCGCTGCTCGCCGGATGCTCGCAGCAGAGCGGCGCGCCGGCGCCGGATGCGTCACAACAACAAGCCCAGCAAACCCAGGCCGGCGATGCGGCGCGCAACCTCGACACCTACCGTCAGCTGCTGCGCATCCAAAACGACGAGATGGCGGTGACGATGGGTCAGGACATCGTCAAACGGTTCCCCAACAGTGATGCCGCAAAGGAAGTGCAGCAGACCTTGCCGGAAATCGAGAAGCGCTATAGCGAAGCCAGCGAGAAGAACCGGTTGGCGAGCCTCTGGCTGTACCAGGTCTCGCCGATGGCCGGCGGCACGCAGTCCACCGCCACCATCGCCAACAATCGCGTGCAGCTGGTGCTGCGCCGGCACACCAGCTGGGGCCAGAGCGTGTTCCTGTATGGCAGCAAGCCCGGCTTCGTCTGTCACGGCAACTGCGCCATCGCCAGCACGGTCGATGGCAAGCCGATGCGCATCATGGCGTTCGCGCCGCCCACGGGCGAGCCGGCGTTGATGATCCGCGACGACAAGGCGTTCATCGCAATGTTGCAGAAGGCGAAGAAGATCACGCTGGACGTGACCCTGGCCGATGGCGAGAAGAAACAGACTCTGGTCTATGAGGTCGGCGGTTTCGATCCCGCCAAGTGGGTTGGCGTTGGCAAGCAGGGCAAGAAGTAGTTTCGGTGCACCGGAAGGTGGCTCGCGCGTTATGTATGTATCCCTCCGATGGAGTTTGATGCCATGTCGATGATCCGCATATTGTTGGCGACGACGTTGGCAACGCTGCTCGCCGCCTGTGCCAGTGCGCCCTATGCGCAACGCACCAGCGAACGCCAGGCCGCGTATGCGGCGGCGGCCGGTGCACCGGTGCGCCACTTCCGCTTCTTCTCGCTGTATTCGTGGGAGCCGTTGAGCGACAGCCAGCTGGCCGTCTATACGAAGCCCAACGAAGCATGGCTGCTGGATCTTGGCGGTGACTGCCAGGATCTGGCTTTCGTCAACAGCATCGGGCTCACCTCGAACCTCAACCAGGTCATGGTGGGGTTCGATCGGGTGCTCACTGGCCGGCGCAACTTCCCGTGCACCATTTCGCAGATCCGCCCGGTCGATGTGAAAAGCCTGAAGGCCGTGCAGCAGCAACAGCGGCAGATCAAGAGCGAGCCGCGCAGCACCGACAAGGAAGCCACGGCGCAGTGACCGTGGCGCTCCCCGACGATCTCGGGGGAGCGCTCAGTGCAGGAACAGTTTTTCGGTGATCCGCGCCAGTGGCTTTTCCAGCGCATTCTGCAGCCGGGCCGGCAGATCCAGCGGCTTGAGCAGCATCTTCACCGTCATGCCGGCCGGAATATGCCGGCGCAACAGGCCTTGCGCGCGATCACTGATGCGGCGGAACTCGATCTCGTTGCCCAGGTGCTGCGGGTAGCACTGGTTGAACACGTGGCGCAGCGCGATGTCGCTGTCCTCGCTCTTGACCTCGTTGACCCGACGCAGGATCGCACGGAACACCTTGTAGCGGCCAAAACCCTCGCGTTCCCGATACAGCCGGTAGTGCTGGTAGAAGTGCTTGTAGTGGCGCACTTCGTCGCTCTTGATGTGGTTGGTCAGCTGCTTCAGCACCGGCTCGTCGGTGATCTCGTTGAGCGCGCGATACAGGCTGGCCGTGCCGGTTTCCACCACGCAGCGGGCGGCCAGTTCCAGGCCGCGGCAAGGTTCGAGCTGCTCAGCCGTGCACACCGCGCCGTACTCGTTCCAGAACGCCTGGAAGCCCTTGTCCCAGTCGAACTCCGGCCAGACTTTTTTGACGTAGGCAGCCAGTGCGCGGCCATGTTGCAGTTCCTCGTGCTCCCAGTGCTGGCTGAGCCAGGTCTGCAGTTCCTGGTCGCCGGCGAAATGGTCGATCAGATTCTGCGTGTACAGATCCGAGCCGCTCTCGACGAACGACGAACTGCACAGCAGGAAGAACAGATCCTCGTTGTGGCGTATGCGCGCCACCTCGATGTTGTCGAGGTCGAGACTTTCCAGGGTCCAGGGCAGGGCAGTGGAATAATTCAAGCGAATTTCCTGTGCGGCAACGCATGCGACGCGAATCGGCGGGTACGTCTGCATGACGAAAAGATGACACAGGATACGGCCTGAGCGCGGTATCGGATTAACGCTACCCGACTTGCGGTTCAGTGATGCGGAGTGTTGCCGCGTTTCAGCGCACCACCGTCACCGGCACGTGGGCGCGTGCCAGCACGTTGCCGGATACCGAACCCAGCAGCCAGCGCGCCAGCGCGCCGCGTTCGGTGTGGCCGATCACGATGTGATCCACCGCGTGCTGATCGATCTGGCCCAGCAGCACATCGCCGGGACTGCCGTGGATCAACTCGACATCGACCAGGGTGGCGGCATCCGGCACGATCGCGGTCAGCTCGTCGAGCAGTTCCTGCACGCGCTGGGTGCCGGAGTCGGCCATCATCAGGGCACAGGCGTCGGCGCCGCCTTCGGTGACCTGCAGCACCGATACCACACGCACCCGGCCGTGGCTGCAACGGGCCAGATCGATGGCGAACTGGAACGCGCGGCGCGAGGCATCGGAGCCGTCGTAACCGACCAATGAATACTTGACCATGGTTCTCCTTCGCTGCAGTCCGGCATCAAGGCCACGCCGAAGTCTAGGCAGGGTTTCTGCCATGCCACAACCCTCGGCATGGCTTGCACGATACCGCCCTGCCGGCCAACGACAGTCTGCGCGACAGCTTGTTAGCGAAGCATCAAGCCGGCGAACCTGAACGGTCAGTCACGCGCCTGCACACCCTTGTCACGCGGTCATGCACACGATTCAACCACCACGCAGCGGCTTGCCGATCTTTCGATGGCATCCCGACCCTGCGCAGGCAAAGAATCCGACCCCGCACAACCCAAGGAGATGACAATGATCAAGCGTACTTTTGGAATGGCTGCCCTGGTAATGGCCTGCGCGGGCGCAATGACCGTGCTGCCGACGAGCAACGCACAGGCCGCCGAGGCTTCGGTGAAATGCGATCTCGCATACAACCTGTCCGGCTGGTCGCTGATCTACAAGCATGCCGAAGGCCATGGCACGATCACCTGTGACAACGGCCAGCGCGCCAACGTGAAGATTGTGGTGGTCGGTGGCGGCCTCACCGCCGGCAAGTACCACATCGACAACGGCAAGGGCGAGATCAGCAAGGTGCATGGCCTTGCCGACGTGTACGGCGACTACGCGCAGGCCGGCGCCGAGGCCGGTGTGGTGAAGAGCGGCAGCGCGCAGGTGCTGACCAAGGGCACCACCTCGCTGGCGCTGTCCGGTACCGGCGAAGGCGTCAACCTGGGTGTCTCGGTGGGCAAGTTCACCATCAGCCCGCGTTGATCGCGACAGGTCAGTAGTTTGTCCCGAAGGGCGCCGCATGGCGCCCTTCGCTTTTATGAGCGCGTAAACTGCGACGGATATTTACTCCTTGTTTCTTTCCCGTCGGAGCCGTCGTCATGCGTCGCTTTTACCGTGTGCTCGTGTTGAACCTGTTGTGTGCATTGGTTGCACCGGTGAGTGATCCGGTCACCTTGCAGGCGGTGCTTTGATGCTGTCGACGGCACGCACCGACATGCCGCCGACGCGGCGGTTTTCGGTATGGATGATCGGCGTGTGGATCGTGCTGCTGTTCGCCGCGATGGGTGCTGTGCAATACCTGCAGCATGCCGAATACGCCTATCTGCTGGCGGCGTTGCTGATCTTCGTGGTGTGCGCCGGCTGCATCCTGCGGCTGGCCTGGGCGCGGTCGAGCATGCAGGTGCTTGCCGTGTTGCTGGCGCTATGGACTCTGGTCAGCGGTGTACTGATGCTGCAGCAATGGGGCGATTTCGAAACCGCCCGGCAGCATGCACTCGCCATGCCGCCGCAGCTGGGCGACATCGCGCTGTGGACGATCGCGCGAGCGCAACGGACCTGGCAGGTCGGGCTGGTACTCAAGGCGCTCGCGATACCGCTGCTGCTGTGGCTGGCCTGGCAACTCGGTCGGCCGGCGATACGCGTGCAGTTCAAGCCTCGGCGTTGAGCGGGGCAGTTCAGCAGCGGTTGCGACGGCATCGGCTATCGCTGACGGGTCTGTGTCTCCAAGGAATTGTTCATGCACCTGTCGCGATGGCTGTTACTGCTCATGTTGCCGTTCACCGGTTCGTTACTGCATGCGCAGGATTTGGCGACAACTTGCCATGCCAGCAGCAGCTATGACGTCACCCTGAAAACCGACAGCCTGCTGTTCGACCGGGCGGCGCCAGCGCCGTTTCATGTCGAGCTGCAGCAAGGTGTGCTGCGTACCGATGGCACGGCGGTACGCCTGAATGCGGAAGATCAGGATCGGTTGGCGCTGTTCGAGCGCGCACTGCGCGCACTGGCGCCGCGGGTGCGCACGGTGGCGCAGAACGGGGTGGACATGGCGGTGCAGGGCATGCGCGCCGAGGCCAGTGATATGGGACTGGGTGCCGATACTCGCGCCGAATTCGACCGTCGGCTGAGCGCGCACGCCAGCGAGCTCAAGCGGCGCATCGCGGTCAGCCGCAGCACCCATGACTGGCAAGGCGATGCCACCGATCAGGCCATGCAGCAGATCGGCGCCGACCTGTTGCCCTTGCTGGCGTCAGATCTGGGCCAGCAGGCGATCAATGCGGCGCTGGCCGGCGACATGGATACCGCGGCCACTCTGCGTGACCGTGCGGCGGATCTCGCCACTGAGCTGCAGCCACGCATGCAGCGGCGCATGCAGGCCTTGCGCCCGCAGATCGAGGCGCTGTGTCCGTCGATCCAGCGGCTTGCCGAGTTGCAGCAAGGCGTGCGTGGCAGCAACGGCCAACCGTTGAACCTGCTGCAGCTGGGGCAATGAACGCGGTCGATCCCGGTGTGCCCCACCGCGAGCTGACTGCGATCCGGCAAATTGGCCAGGTTAATCTCCCGCTAAGTGGGCAAGGACGACGATAGCGCCGTGTTCCACTGAGTTATCCAGCAGGAGCGGCCATGCCGCCGTACGTCGCACCGTCCACCTGCAATGCTCTGATCCGCCGCAGCATCGACCTGCGACGGCTGTATCGGCATGCCGCGAAGGCGTGCGAGCCGGGCTTGCGTGTGGTGTTGAATGAGAATGTGCAGACACTGGATCTGCTGATCGCCGACCTGCAGGCACAACTGCGCGCCAGCGATAGCAAGCCGAGCGAACACGGAACCTGGCGCGGCGCCGCCCACCGCCATCTGGCCGGCTGGCTGGTACACGCCGCCAGTCGGCGTGACAGCGCCTGGATTCGCGCGCTGGCGCATCATGAAAGCGCGTTGCTGCATGCGTTCGAGCAGGCGATTGCGGTCGAACCGGCAGAATCGGCACTCGCCTTGCGCCGGCAGCTGCCACGCCTGCACGGCATCCATCTGGACATGCATAGCCTGGTCGGTAGCGCACGTTACTAGGAGCTGGGATGCCCGTTGCCGCGCATGAGGTGCTGGATTTCTGGTTTGCCGAAACGAGCGCCGCGCACTGGTTTGTTGCCGATGCGGCGTTCGATGCACAGATACGCGAGCGCTTCGGCAGCACGGTGGATGCTGCAGCGGATGGACGGCTGGATCACTGGGCGGTCAGCCCATGGGGGTGGCTGGCGCTCTTGCTCCTGCTGGACCAGTTTCCGCGCAACCTCCATCGCGGTGATTCGCGCGCATGGGCCCAGGACGCCAGCGCACAGCGTGTCGCTTTGTCAGGTGTTGCCCGTGGTCATGACCGGCAATTGCTGCCACTGCAGCGCGTGTTCGCCTACCTGCCGCTGGAGCATGCCGAGGACATGGGCTTGCAGCGCCAATCGGTGGCATTGTTCGAGACGCTTTGTGCGGAGGTGCCGACGCTACAGCGTGAACGCTTCGAGGAATTTCTCGATTATGCTCGGCGGCATCACGACGTGATCGCGTGCTTTGGCCGCTTTCCACACCGCAACGCCGTGCTTGGTCGCACCAGTACACCGGAAGAAATGATCCATCTGGCCCAGCCGGGTTCCGGCTTCTGAATGACAGGGAGAGCGATATGCGCCGTCTGCTGCTGGTTCCGCTGCTGGCCCTCAGCCTGAATGTCTTTGCCAGCGACACCTTGCGTGTCGGCCAGCAGGTCTTGTCGGTCGGCGATACCGCCGTCCGCACGATCGACCTGCTGGGCACGCCGGCCTACAAGGAGCCGGTGGAGAACACCTTCGGCGCGTATCGGGGCGAACGCTGGCAATACCGTCGCGATCAGGGTCATGTGGTAGTCGTGACGATCATCGCCGGCAAGGTCGCGGCGATCGAGGATCACACCGAAAATCACGGCTGAGTTTTGCCGGCGCAGCGGAAAGGATTTCCGGATTTCATCAGACAGGGAGCAGGTCATGCGTATTCGTCTCATCGTCGCCTTGTGTGTTTTCAGTGCTGTCGCGCACGCGTCCACCACCTTGCGCGTGGGCAACCAGGTACTCACCGCCGGCGACAGCCGCGAGCGCGTCACCGAGCTGCTGGGCAAGCCATCGTCAAAATCGCACAAGCGCAGCACACGCAGTCACGGTAGTCGGAGCAGTCGTCGCGGCGGTGTTCGCGTGTCGAGCAAGGATCAGGGCGGCGAGCAATGGCGTTACCGTCGCGACGGTCATGTCACCGTGGTGACGATCGTCGACGGCCGGGTCAGCGACATCGAGGATGAGCGGCTCTGATCGCAAGCTGCTTCGCTGCATCGAAAGCCGTACGAATCGCCAACGAGCTTTCCTGCTTCTTGCTGTTAGGCTGATCCCCGATTTTCTGCGGGAGACGAAGCCATGCTCGATATTTCCGTCACGCCGATAGCGGCCGCCGCGACGACCCACGATGTTTCCGCCTACACCGATCAGGCGGTACAGCTCGGGTTGCACTTGGTTGGCGCCTTGCTGGTGCTGCTGGTCGGCATGTGGATCGCGCGTCGGCTGGCGAATTTTGCGCAGCGTGCGCTGGGTCGGGCGCGCTTCGACTCCACGCTCAGCGGCTTCCTGCGCAACCTGATCTATGGCGTGCTGGTCGTTCTGCTGGTGGTCACCGCGTTGAGCGTGCTGGGCGTGCCGTCGGCACCGATGGTCGCCGCGCTCGGTACCGCCGGACTGGCGATCGGACTGGCGTTGCAGGGCTCGCTCAGCAACCTGGCCTGGGGCGTTCTGCTGGCGGTGTTCCAGCCGTTTCGCGTCGGCGATTACGTCAGCGCAGGCGGCGTCGAAGGCACGGTGGAAAGTCTCAATCTCTTGCACACCCTGCTGATCCTGCCGGACAACCGCGAGGCGATCGTACCGAACGGCAAGATCGGTAGTGACGCCATCGTCAACTTCAACCGGCGTGGCATGCGACGCTTCGAGCTGAAGTTCGGTATTGCCTATCGCGACGATGTGGACAAGGTGATCGCCACGATCATGCAGCTGATCGCGGCGGACCAGCGCATCCTGAAAGCTCCGGCGCCGGGCGTGTGGATTGAAAGCCTGGCCAGTCAGTCCGTGAACCTGGTGCTGCGCGGCTGGACCAGCAACGGCGACAACTGGAGCGTGCAGGCCGACCTTCTGCGTGCGATCAAGCAGCAGAGCGACGCCCGGCAGATCAGCGTGCCGGTGGGGCCGCAGGAGATCACGCTGGTGCGGGGCGCACCGGCGATCTCACCGAAAGCCGACTGACTCTACTGCACCGTCACCGCACGGCGGTTGTCGCTGGAGACCTTGTCGATCAGCTCGTTGTAGGGATCGATGCCGGCCTGTGCAGGCACGCTGTCGACGGTCACGGTGATTGTGCTGTCACCGTCCGGCAGCAGGCGCTTTTCCAGGTACAGCGGCTTGCCGTCCTTGCCTGCATCGGTGGAGGCGGCGAATACGCCGATGTCGATCGGGATATCCGGCTTCGCCGCGGTTTCCTTGCCGGTGCCGTCGACGTAGACCTTGCTGGCGTGCACCTTCATGGTGACTTCGTACTTGCCGTTCGGCAGCTTCTTCGCGGTGGCGTCGGTGATGCGGTTGTCGAACAGGGTGATTTTCCAGAAGAAGTCGTCGAGCAGCCCCTTCCATTTTGGATCGACGGCTTTCGGCAGCGCGTCCATGAATTCCTGCGAGGTGGTGTACGGCGGCTGCTGGAAACCCTTGTCGAGCAGGAACTGCTTCAGCATCGCGTCGAGCTTGTCCTCGCCGATGTAATCCTGCAGCGCGTAGAACACCAGCGAACCTTTCCTGTAATGGATGTATGACTGGTCCTCCACCTTCGCCAGCGGTTCCTCGGCCAGCTTCTCGGTCGCGCGTCCCGTCAGATAGCCGTCCAGTTCGTATTTCAGAAACTTGTGCATCTGGTCGGCGCCGTACTTGTGCTTCATCACCATCAGCGCGGAGTACTGCGACAGCGATTCGCTGAGCATGGTCGAGCCTTGCATGTTCGCGCCGATCACCCGGTGCGCCCACCACTGATGCGCCACTTCGTGCGCGGTGACGTAGTAGGGGTAGTCGATCCTGGACGGATCGCGCAGATCGGCGATGAAGCCGATCGATTCGGAGAACGGGATGGTGTTGGCGAACGACTGCGCAAGGCTTGTGTAGTTCGGAAACTCCAGGATGCGCAGCTGATGGAACTGGTACGGCGTGAAATGAGCGTCGTAGTAGTCGAGCGAATCCTTCACGCCCTGAATCATCCGGTCCACATTCCATGCATGCGCCGGGTTGTAGTACACCGAAATATCCACGCCCTTCCACGTCTCGCGCTTCACGGCGTAACGCGCCGACAGGTACGAGAAGAACGGCAGCATCGGCTGGTCCATGCCGCCTTGAGTCATCGTGTAATGGAAATAATGCCGGCCGTTCGCCGTCCATTCCTTCTGCAGATAGCCGGGCGCCACCGCGATCTGGTCGGCGGCGGTGGAGACGGTGGTATCGAAGCTGATCCAGTCCGCGTCGTTGCTGATGTAGGTGTTTGCGCGCGCCTTCTCGTCGCCGAGCTTCGGCATCCGCGGTACGTCGGCGCTGAGGCCGTACTTGCGGCGGTCATTGCGGTCGGTGATCTGCGCCTGCGTCTGGTAGCCGAACTGCGGCATCACGGTGTTGTTGAAGAATGTGCCGTTATACGCAAGGAAGCTGCCGTCCGGGCTGTTGGTGAAACCCTTCGGTGCGTATTCCAGCGTGAACGCGAAATCCATCGATGCGCCCGGTGCCAGCGGTGTCTTCAGCCGGTAGATGGTGTAGCCGAGCTCCTTGTCCGCGCTGACCGTGTCGTGCGGCGCGAACGTCAGCGACTTCAGCGTGAAACCGTCGGTGTAGTTCACGTGCAGATCGCTGATCGGTGCGGTGGTCTTGTTGACCAGCGTGTAGTGGCCGCGGATATCCAGCCTGCGCTGGTACGGATGGATGTCGACGTCCGCCTTCACCGCCGTGATGCGTGGCTGCGGCAGATCCTTGTACTTCGCGTACTTCTTCTCGTAATCGGCGTGCTGTTTCGTCTGGGTGGCGCTGCTCTGGTAGTGGTTGAACACGTTGGTGTTGTAGTAGATCCAGCTGCCGCTGCCGATGAAGGCGAGAAGGCCGAGCGCCAGTGTGATCTTCGCCGGTGCGTGCAGGCGCGCACGCGCTTCGCGCAGCCGGTCATGCCAGGCATGGTCGGTGCCGCGCACCCAGAACAGCGCGGCCAGCACCAGCAGCACGACGGCGCAGCTGGCCCAGTAGAAGTCGAACCACAGCGCGCCTTTCAGGAAATGGCCGAAGCCGTTCATGTCCGAATACGGCACCTCGGGCGCGCTGCCGTAGTTGTACAGATTCTGTTCCCAGTGCAGCAGGTCGAAACCGATCCTGCTCAGCAGCAGCCACACGATGGTCAGCAGATAGCCGAGGAACTTGTTGTTCGACAGCACCTGCAGGAACAGCGCCAGCACCGCCAGCAGCACGAACGGGATCGTATCCAGTGCCAGCGTTGCCAGATACAGGCCCGGCTCCAGATGGGTATAGCTATGCGCGATCTGCCAGCCGATGCCGACCAGCGAGCCGACCGACAGGAACACCACGATCACCGCCAGCAGGGCGCCGAATTTCGCTGCCAGCAGGATCCAGTCCGGCAGCGGGAACGCGTCGGTGACTTCGGCCGAACGCTGGCTGCGCTCACGCCATACCAGCTCGCCGGCGTAGAACGTGACGATGATGTACAACAGCCAGCGGAACGTGATCTGCAGGATCTCGAGTACCTGGTGCGTGACCGGCCAGGTGGCGGTGCCGTAGATCTTTCCGGACAGCGCCAGGGTAAAGACCAGGTTGACCAGTCCAAACACCAGCATGATCAGGAACGGCACGCCCCACAGCACGCCGGCCGTATCGAACGTCCATTGCTTACGCAGTTGCAACAGGTGCGCGCGCAGGTCGTCGCCGATGCGCACGTTCGGCAGCGTCAGTGCCGCCGTCGGTGGCCGCAGGATCGGTGGCTCGGCGCGTGGCTTGCTTCGCCCCGGCAGTCGCAGGCCGTCGCGGTTGGTGCGGAACAAGACGAACGCCGCGCCGAACAGCAGCAGGCTCACGGCCGACCATAGCAGTCGGTTGAACAACAGGACGCCGCTCAAGCTCGGCAACTGGTGATTGAGCTGGTCGGCCGACCAGTAGCGGGTGACGATGGCCAGCGTGCGCGCACCGAAGGGATCGAACAGTGCCGCGACGAAGTGGTTGTTGACGTCCTGGGTGAGCAGGCTGGTAATCGACTGCAGCACCAGATACGCGATCACGCCGATGTAGGTGGCCAACAGCGAACGCGTGACGGTGGCCAGCAGGAACAGCAATGCGGCGACGAACAGCATGTCCGGCAACACCATCGTGCCGAAGCTCCAGACATAGGCATGCCAGTCGAACGGGCCCAGTCGTGCCGAGTCGACCCACGGCATCAGTCCGCCGAGCGCAATGCCCAGCGCGCAGATCAGCATGATCGCCAATATCGCCAAATACGCCGCCGCAAAGCGGCCCCCTAGGTAGGCGACTTTGCTCATCGGCGTAGTGAAGAGCAGCTCGGCAGTGCGCTGCTCGAAATCCCGCAGCGCAGCGGTGGCGATGAAGACAGCAACCAGGAACAGGCTGAGCCGGCTGAAGATGGTCAGCAGTTGCACGACCACCATCGGTGCATTGCGCAACACGTTGCCACTGGCACCACCGATCACGATCGCATCGGTGCTGGCCACGGTGAGCGCGATCGCGCCGAACGCCAGGGCGATGATCCAGAACAGCGGTGCACGGACCTGCTGGCGCCATTCAAAACGAAGTATTTCGAAAAACATGCGGTCCGTTCCCTGCGTCGAAGTCGTGGTGGCCGAGGCGAGTCGCCTCAGGCCGCCTTGGCGGTAGCTTGCTCACGCAGCTGGCCGAAATAGACGTCTTCCAGATCAGGGGAAACAGCTTCGAAGCCGGCCTCCGGCAAATGGTCGGACAGCACATGCAGCTGCGTTCGACCGCCGGTGAGGCGGGTGGACAGGATGTTCATGCGGGCGCGGTAGCCGTCCAGCTCGGCCTTGTCGATCGTGCGGCGCCACACGCGGCCATCCAGCGAGCGGATCGCCTCGATCGGCTCACCGCTCAGCAGCACCTGGCCCTGACCGATGATCGCCATGCGCGAGCACAGGTCGGTGACGTCTTCCACGATATGCGTGGACAGGATCACCACCACGCGCTCGCCGATCTCGGCGAGCAGATTGAGGAAGCGGTTGCGCTCCTCCGGGTCGAGCCCCGCGGTGGGCTCGTCGACGATCACCAGGCGAGGATCGCCGATCAGTGCCTGCGCAATGCCGAAGCGCTGGCGCATGCCGCCGGAGTAGGTGCCGAGCTTGCGCTTGCGCACGTCCCACAGGTTCACCTGGCGCAGCAGCGATTCGACCAGTTCGTGTCGCTCGCTTTTCACGGTGACACCCTTGAGCACGGCGAAGTGATCCAGCATCGCGTCGGCCGAGACCTTCGGATACACGCCGAATTCCTGCGGCAAGTAGCCGAGCAGGCGACGGGTGGCCTGCTTGTCGGCCATCAGGTCCATCTCGTCCAGCTTGATCGTGCCTTCGTCCGGATCCTGCAGCGTGGCGATCGTGCGCATCAGCGACGACTTGCCGGCGCCGTTCGGGCCGAGCAGGCCGAACATGCCGTTGGGGATGTCCAGCGAGACGCCGCGCAATGCCTTTACGCCGTTGGCGTAGGTTTTCGACAGATCGCGAATCGTCAACATGCTTGCTTCCTGTGCCGCGTGCGGCGTGGTCTTGAGAATCAGGTTACGGCATGGATCGGGGCCGTGCGTGCGCTCAAGGTCATGCATACGCGTGCGCATGGTTGGCGTCGAATCGAGGAGACTGCCCGGCCCAGGCATACGAATCGGGGCTGCCTTCGTTATGATTGAAGCCTTGTCCGCGACCGCCATCCCCGAGCGGTACGCCATCGCCATTAGCAGGAGTCATCCATGGCCGATCTCAAAGAAGCCCGCGTTCCCGATATCGGCCACGCTGACGTTCCCGTCATCGAAGTGCTTGTCAAGGTCGGCGACCGGGTCGAGAAAGAACAGAGCCTGATCACGCTGGAATCGGACAAGGCGACCATGGAAGTGCCTGCGCCGTTCGCCGGCACGATCAAGGAATTGAAGCTGAAGGTCGGCGACGAAGTGTCCGAGGGCGCGGTGATCGCGATCATCGAGGCTGACGGCGCTGCAGCTGCTCCCGCCGAGACGCCGAAAGCTGCCACGCCGGCTGCGGCGCCTGCGCCGGCCAAAGTGGCCGCGCCGCCGGTCGAGGAAAAGCCCGCACCGATCGGTGGCCGCAGCGTGCTGCCGGGCAACGTGCCGGAAGGGGACGTGCCGCCGACCGCGCGTCCGCCGCTCGACGCCAGCATCGTGATGCCGGGCGATGCGCCGTATGCCAGCCCAGCGATCCGCGCATTTGCGCGCGAGCTGGGCGTTGATATCCAGCAGGTGAAGGGCAGTGGCCGTGGCGGTCGCATCCAGCGCGAGGACGTCAGCGCCTACGTGAAGCACGCGCTCGCTTCCGGTGCGCGTCCGACCGGCGGTGCTTCCGCCTCGCTCGGCGGCCTTAATCTGCTGCCGTGGCCGAAGGTCGATTTCGCCAAGTTCGGCGAAATCGAGGAGAAGCCGCTGTCGCGCATCCAGAAAATTTCCGGCGCGAATCTCGCGCGCAACTGGGCGATGATCCCGCACGTCACCCAGCACGATGACGCTGACATCACCGAGCTGGAGGCTTTCCGCAAGAAGCTTGGTGAGGAGAACAAGGATCTGAAAGTCACCCCACTGGTGTTCCAGATCAAGGCGGTGGTGGCAGCGCTGAAACAGTTCCCGCAATTCAACGCTTCGCTCGACGAGAGCGGCGAGAAGCTGATACTCAAGAAGTATTTCCACATCGGCATCGCGGTGGACACGCCCGACGGCCTGGTGGTGCCGGTGATTCGCGACTGCGACAAGAAGGGTCTGCTCGACCTCGCCCGTGAACTGGGCGAGATCTCGAAGAAGGCGCGCGACAAGAAGCTCGGCCCGGCCGAGATGTCCGGCGGCTGTTTCTCGATCAGCTCGCTCGGCGGCATCGGTGGCACCGGCTTCACGCCGATCGTCAACGCGCCGGAGGTGGCGATCCTCGGCGTCTCCAAGGCTGCGATGAAGCCGGTGTGGAACGGCAAGGAGTTCGCGCCACGATTGATCCTGCCACTGTCGCTGTCCTACGACCACCGCGTGATCGACGGCGCGCTCGCCGCGCGCTTCACCGCCTTCCTCGCCACCCAGCTCGGCGACATCCGTCGCCTGCTGCTCTGACCTGGAGACGACGATGGCGAACACGATCGAAATCAAGGTTCCCGACATCGGCGGCAATCACGATGTGCCGGTGATCGAAGTGCTGGTGAAAGTCGGCGACACCGTGGCGAAGGAACAGAGCCTGATCACGCTGGAGTCGGACAAGGCGACGATGGAGATACCCTCCAGCGCCGCCGGCGTGATCAAGGAGCTGAAGCTCAAGGTGGGCGATGAAGTTTCCGAAGGCGCGGTGATTGCCGTTTTGGAAACCGTCGGCGCAGCCGACACTGCGTCCCCCTCTCCCCTCGCGGGAGAGGGCAGGGGAGAGGGGGCAATCTCGCCAAGTTCTTCCAGCGAAGCGAACAAGGCCAGCCAGTCTCCCGCAAGCGCCGCCCCCTCGCCTCAATCCTCTCCCGCAAGGGGAGAGGAGGCGAAGGCGCCGCAAGCGGCAGCGTTGTCGGGAAAGAAGCCGGACATCGAATGCAAGCTCGTCGTACTCGGCTCCGGCCCCGGTGGCTACTCGGCCGCGTTCCGCGCCGCGGATCTCGGTGTCGATACCGTGCTGGTGGAACGCTATGCCACGCTCGGTGGCGTCTGCCTCAACGTGGGTTGCATTCCGTCCAAGGCATTGCTGCATGCGGCCGCGGTGATCGACGAAGCGGCTTCGATGGCTGCACACGGCGTCAGCTTCGGCGCACCGAAGATCGACATCGACAAGCTGCGTGGCTTCAAGACCAAGGTGGTTGGTCAGCTCACCGGCGGCCTGACCAGCATGGCGAAACAGCGCAAGGTGCGCACGCTCGAAGGTAACGGCAGCTTCGTTTCGCCGAACGAAATGGAAGTCCAGACCAAGGACGGCGTGAAGCTGGTCCGCTTCGAGTACGCGATCATCGCTGCGGGTTCGCAGTCGGTGAAGCTGCCCTCGTTCCCATGGGACGACGACCGCATCGTCGACTCCACCGGCGCGCTGGAGCTGAAGGATGTGCCGAAAAAACTGCTGGTCGTCGGCGGCGGCATCATCGGCCTGGAAATGGCGACGGTGTATTCCGCGCTCGGCAGCGAGGTGACCGTGGTCGAGTTCATGGACCAGCTGATCCCCGGCGCCGATGCCGACCTGATCAAGCCGCTGGCCAAGCGCATCGCCGGCAAGCTCAAGGGCGTGCACCTGAAGACCAAGGTGGTCGAGGCGAAGGCCACCAAGAAGGGCATCGAAGTCAGCTACGAAGGCGACAGCATTCCCGAAACCACCGTGTTCGACCGTGTGCTGGTGTCGGTAGGGCGCTCGCCGAACGGCGGCAAGATCGGCGCCGACAAGGCCGGTGTCGCAGTGACCGATCGTGGCTTCATCAACGTCGATAGCCAGATGCGTACCAACGTGCCGCACATCTTCGCGATCGGCGATCTCGTGGGCCAGCCGATGCTGGCGCACAAAGCCACGCATGAAGCGAAGGTTGCCGCGGAAGTCGTCGCCGGACAGAAGAGTCACTTCGATGCGCGGGTGATTCCGTCGGTCGCCTACACCGACCCGGAAATCGCCTGGGTCGGCGTGACCGAGCGCGAGGCAAAGGAAAAGGGCCTGAAGATCGGCGTGGGCAAGTTCCCGTGGGCTGCCAGCGGCCGCGCGATCGGCATCGACCGCACCGAAGGCTTCACCAAGCTGATCTTCGACGAGGCCACTCATCGCATCGTCGGCGGCGGCATCGTCGGCGTGCATGCCGGTGAGCTGATCTCCGAAGTCGCGCTGGCGATCGAGATGGGCAGCGAGGCTGCCGATATCGGCCTCACTATCCATCCGCATCCGACCCTGAGCGAATCGATCGGCATGGCGGCCGAGGTGTACGAAGGCACGATCACCGATCTGTACCTGCCGAAAAAGAAATAAGCGACGCGACAGAGACCATACAAAAAGCCCGGACTTGGTCCGGGCTTTTTGTTTCCAATTCTCTGGATGATGTGGTGCGTGTGAAGCTCAGCTCTTGCTGCTGTCCGCGTGATTCGGCGACACCTGCTTCAGCTGCGCCTCGACCTGTTGCAGTTGTGACTGGGTTTCGCTCGAGGTGATGATCATCTGGCGCAGCACGGACAGGAATTCGATCGGGTCGACCTCGCGCCCCAGATCTATTTTCGTGCGCAGCGTCGCCATGCGCGGTGCGTCGAGAAACAGTGTGCTGTCCTGGGTCATCCAGCTCGCCGCGTCGCGCTGCTTGCTGTAGGCAGCCGAATATTCACTCAGGGCAGCACGATCCATCCAGCTGGCGGACTGGTTGGCGACGGCGACGTCCCACGCCTGATTGGCGAAGATCGGCCAGTCGAGGCTGAGGTTGAACTCGTTCTTGAGCGCCTGGATATGCTGGTTGATCGCGGTGTCGGGTTTGCCGTCGCGCACGTCCTTCGCGATGGCGTCATGGAGCTGCTGCAGCGAGACAAGGCGCTGCTGATTCCGCTGATACGAGTTGTGCACGCCGTCCAGGTTGGCCTGCAGCTCCGCTTCGATCTGGTGGCTGGCCAGCGCGGCGGCATGCGTGTGATGGGTATGCTCGATCCACGCCTCCAGCCCCAGCGCGGTGAGGATGCTGAGCACGATCATCAGGTAGTGCTTGGCAAAATCCTTGAAGCCGCGCATGGGCAGTTTCGGTACTTCGAAATGCATGGAGTCGCTCCGGGCAAGGTGGATTTGCGAACGCGGAGCTTAGCCGATCCTGATTCACGCGAGGCTGTGGCCGGCTTGACCGGGCCGTCACGCCCCTCCGGCTATTCCTGTATGTCATCGAGACGGAGAAAGCCCATGAAAAAATCATTGATTCTGATGGCCTCGCTGGCCTTGGCCGCACCTGCGCTCATCACGATGCCCGTACAGGCGCAGGGACGTCATCACCGCGTGGTCTGCGAGAACGTGCGGGTCAAGCATATCGACTCCAAGGATAATCACCGCATCATCGGCACCGGCATTGGCGCGGTCGCGGGCGGCTTGCTGGGTCATCAGGTGGGCGGCGGCAAGGGCAAGACCCTGGCCACGGTAGGCGGTGCCGTTGCCGGCGGTTATGTCGGCAACCGCGTGCAGAAAAATGCGCAGAACAAGAAGGCCTACTACACCACCGAACGCCGTTGCCACGACGTTTACGACTGATCGATCGGCCGAGCATGCCCTCGATGTATGGATGACGCAGCCGGTTCGCCGTACGCTGCGTCATTCCTTCGTCGATAAATCCAGGCCTTTCCGATGACCTTGAAGATATGCCTTGCCGGCGCCACCGGCTGGGCCGGCTCCGAGCTGGCTCGTGGCATTGCCGCTACCGCTGATCTCAACCTGGTTGCCGCGGTGGCGCGGCGACACGCCGGGCGGAAACTCGGCGATGTCCTGGGCGAGAGCCGGCTCGATGCACCGATCTTTGCCAGCGCCGCTGAGGCCCTCGCGCAGCCTTGCGATGTCTTCATGGAATACACCAAGCCGGACAGCGCGAAGGCAAACATCCTCGCCGCGCTGGAGCATGGCGCGCATGTGGTGGTGGGTACGTCGGGCCTCACCGACGAGGATTACGCGCAGATCGACGCCGTCGCGCGCGAACGCCAGCGCGGCGTGCTGGCCTGCGGCAACTTCGCGCTCACCGCGGTGCTGCTGATTAAGTTTGCCGAGATGGCGGCGAAGCTGATCCCGCAATGGGAGATCATCGACTACGCCTCGGCCGGCAAGCCGGATGCGCCCAGCGGCACCGTGCGCGAGCTGGCCGGCCGGCTGGGCAAGGTGCGCCAGCCGCTATTGCAAGTGCCGCTGGAGCAGACCGTCGGCCTGCGCGAGACGCGCGGCGGCACGCTGGCCGGCAGCCAGGTGCATGCGGTGCGTCTTCCGGGTTTCGTGATCGGCGTCGAGACGATCTTCGGCATGCCCGACCAGACGCTGACCCTGCGCCACAACGCGGGCAGCAGTGCGAAGCCTTATGTGGATGGTGCGCTGCTGGCGATCCGCAAGGTGTCCGGCCTGGTCGGCCTGCATCGCGGACTGGATGCCGTGCTGGAGTTATAGAGCGCCAATCGACGCTCAATCGCGTACGCGTTGCTGCCATTGCCCCAGCAGCCAGGACACGCCGAGGCAGCCGGCAAGCGCCAGCAGCCAGCGACTGGCCGGCGCCTGTGGTGCGGGCAGGATCGCGCTGAACGACGGCAGCCATGCGCTGCCGTAAATGACGGTGACACCGGCGGCGGCGATCACCAGCGCGGCGACGAGCGCGATCATCAGCACGACTTCGATACGCGGGGCGGCCTTGGGCGAGGCAGCAACGCGGGCGGCCACCTGCTGCGCGAAATCGGCTGGCAAGCCGTTCGGCATCGGCTCACGCAAGGCGCGCGCAAGCAGGCGATAGCGTCGGCTGCGCGCATCGTCGCCAGCGGGATCGAGATGCAGGCGTTCGCGCCGCATCGCGCTCTCCTGCGCCAGCCATTCGCGTTCGCAGGCTGAGTCGTCGAAGGGAGGGATATCGTCGTCGATGTGCTGATTCATGCTGCAACTCCTGTCCGCGTTTCGAGCTCGCCGCGCAGGCGCAGTCGTGAGCGGAACAAGTGGCTCTTGATGGTACCGCTGGCCAGCCCGGTGATACGGGCGATTTCCGGGATCGAGGTTTCTTCGAGGTAATACAGCGTCAACAGGGTACGTTGCAACGGCGGCAGCGATTCGATCGCGGCGTGCAGGTGCTGCGCCGTCTCCTCGTCCGCGCAGGCGGCTTCCAGATCGAAGCCGTCGCCGATGTTTTCCACCAGCGCGTAGTCGTCGCCGTCGTCGCCGTGCTCGACCAGCGGGATGCGCTTGTGCTGCAGGTGGCGCAGCGCGATGGTGTAGGCCACGCGCCCGATCCACGATTTCAGCGCGCTCTCGTAACGATATTGATGCAGGCACTGGTGCACGCGCAGGAAGGTGTCCTGGCACAGCTCGCGCGTGTCCTCGGGGTTGCGCACCATGCGCTGGATGATGTGCCAGCACAGTCCCTGATACTCGCGAATCAGGCGCTCGAACGCGCCCGGCCGATTGGCCAGCACGGCGTCGACCAGTTCGCGGTCCGGGTTGCTGCGGATGTCATCCATGGGGCATGAGATACGCGCATCGTGACAACGGTTGCAAGTGGGTGGCTGCAACCGTTGCGGGGGTGGCGGTATCTCTGGTCCCGACAGTCAGTCATTCCGCCACCACGTCCAAGGAGAACCCCATGAATTTCGGCGACCTCATTCCGATCAGCCTGTTCATCTGTATTGCCTACTCGATCAAGGTCTGCGTCGACGCCATGGTGCGCCGGCACATGGTCAACGCCGGCGGTTCGGAAGAGCTGGTGAACTCGGTCCTGCGTGACGAAAACCTGCGCCGACGCCACTCCTCCCTGCGCTGGGGCATCGTGCTGCTGTCGGTGGCGCTCGGCTTCGGGTTGATCCAGGGCTTCGGCTGGCAGGAAGTCACCCCCGGCCTGGTTGCCGTATTGGCTGGCGCCACCGGTCTGGGCAACCTGGTGTTCTTCGCGATCTCGCGGCGGATCAGCTAAAGCTGGTTCAATAGCGGGCATCGCCGCCTCGTCGGCATGCCCGCGAAACAACCAGCCGCATGAATGAGCAGCTGCTGTTCAACCTGGTGGATCTGGCCGGTACGTTCGCGTTCGCGATCAGCGGTGCGACGGCCGCGCGCCGCTGCAACCTTGACCTGTTCGGCATTCTGGCGATCGCCTTCATCACGGCCTGCGGCGGCGGCATCGCGCGCGACCTGTGCATCGGCGCGATTCCACCGGCGGGGCTGTCCGACTGGCGCTACCTGTTCACCGCGATCGTGGCCGCGCTGCTCACCGTCGTCGCGTATCCGTGGGTGGAGCGGCTGACCTATCCGGTGCGGCTGTTCGATGCGATGGGACTGGGGCTGTTCGCGGTATACGGCGCGCACAAGGCGTTGCTGTTCGGCCACAACGCGGAGGTGGCGATCCTGCTCGGCATGATCACCGCCGTCGGCGGCGGCATGGCGCGCGACGTATTGCTGGCACGCGTGTCGGTCGTGCTGCAGAAGGAGATCTACGCGCTGGCGGCGTTTGCCGGCGCCGCACTGGCGGTGATCGGCGAGTACTACCACTGGCCGGCGATGTGGGCGACCTGGCTGCCGATCCTGTTCTGTTTCGGCCTGCGTTTCCTGTCGCTGCACTATCACTGGAACCTGCCGCGTTTCGGCCGTGAGCGGGACGCGTGATCAGTTAGGCTGCACGAATTGCCATCGAAGAAGACACCATGACCATGCACGCTAGCGGCACGTTCGAAGTGAAGATGACTCCGCAGCCGGCACAGGACGGCGTCGGTGATCCCGGTATCGGCCGGATGGCGCTGGACAAGCAGTTTCACGGCGATCTCGAGGCGGCCAGCAAGGGCCAGATGCTGGCTGCTGGCACCGAGGTATCAGGCTCGGCCGGCTATGTCGCGCTGGAGCGGGTCAGCGGCATCCTGCATGGTCGCCACGGCACGTTCGCGTTGCAGCACAGCGGCACGATGACACGCGGCGCGCCGCAGCTGAGCATCACGGTGGTGCCCGATTCCGCTACCGGTGAACTGCTGGGGCTGACGGGAAAGCTGGTGATCACCATCGCCGATGGCAAGCACTCGTATGACTTCGAGTACACGTTGCCCGACGCGCCCTGATCGCTCGCACGATTACGCGAACAGATCGGTCTGCGCCTGATAGCTGTCCTGCTCGACGAAGCCAGACAAGCCCACACCGACCAGCCGGTAGCGGCTGTCGGCGGGGCGCTCGACACGCTCGCGCAGCGCGCAGGCGATGTCGGCCAGTTCGTTCGCCGATAGCGGTCGCTGGGCCGGGGTGAGGCTGCGCGTCAGCGTGTGGAAGTCCGCGGTCTTCAGCTTCAGCACGATGGTGCGCGCCACGCGGCTGCGATCTTTTGCGTCGAGTTCGCGCTGGTAGCCGGCCCAGGCTTTTTCGGCGAGCCGGCGGATGTGCGGTTCGAGTTCGTCCAGCAGCAGGTCGTGCTCGAAGGTGTCCTCGGCGGAAATCTGCAGGGTCGGCCGTTCCAGTTGCACCGCATGCTCGTCGATGCCGCGGGCCAGTTCGTGCAGGCGCCGGCCCCAGCGACCGAAGCGCTGCTCCAGTTCCACCAATTCAAACGCGCGCAATTCGCCCACGGTGGCGATGCCGAGCACGGCGAGTTTCGCCTCCATCACCTTGCCGACGCCGGGCAGGCGACCGACCGGCAGCGGGGTGAGGAAGGCCTCGACCTGGTGCGGCCGGATCACGTACTGGCCGTCGGGTTTGTTCCAGTCCGAGGCGATCTTGGCCAGGAACTTGTTCGGCGCCACGCCGGCCGATGCGGTCAGCTGGGTCTCTTCGCGGATCGCGGCGCGGATCGCTTCGGCAGTGGCGGTGGCCGAGGGCAATCCGCTCAGTGTATGGGTGACATCGAGGTAGGCCTCGTCCAGCGATAACGGTTCGATCAGTTCGGTGTGTCGCGCGAAGATCTCGCGGATCTGCCGCGACACCGCCTTGTAGCGCACGAAATCCGGCGGCACGAAGATCAGCTGCGGGCAAAGCCTTTCCGCGCGGATCGCCGGCATCGCCGAGCGCACGCCGAACACGCGCGCCTCGTAGCTCGCCGCACACACCACCGAGCGCGCGCCGCGCCAGGCCACTGCCACCGGCTTGCCGCGCAGCGACGGATCATCGCGCTGCTCCACCGACGCGTAGAACGCGTCCATGTCGACGTGGAGAATCTTGCGTGGCGGGGAGGGCAAGTGCGATGCCGGGCGAAGGGGACGGCATCATTCTAGCTAGCGATCGGCAGGCATGCTGACGAATGAGGGTTTCATGATCGCCGACGCGCACCGCGCATGCGTCGGCGCAGCTTCATTTCGAACACGGCCAGCGCGGCGCTCGCCAGCACGAACGGCAGCAGGCTGTAGGTCAGTCGGTAGCACACCATCGCCACCAGCAGATCCGCGCGTGCCTCAGCCGGAAACGCCGCCAGCATGATCGTCTCGAACACGCCCAGCCCGCCCGGCGAATGGCTGACGATGCCAGCCAGCACGGCGCCGACATAGATCGGCAGAAAGTCGACGAACGGTGGCGCCACACTGGCTGGCAGCAGTACGTAGAGCGCGGTGATCGCGGCCAGCATCTCGATGCCGCCGATCAGCATTTGTGCGGCCGCGATGCCGGTGCTGGGAAATGCCAGTGTCCAGCGTCCCAATGTGAGCGTGCGCGGACGCCGCGCGAGCCAGATCAGCAGCGCCACCAGCAGCACGCACAGCACGATGCCGGGCAGGCGCCCCCAGCCGTGTGTGATCGCCGGCTGCCAGCACAGCGCGCCGGTGATCACCACCGCGAAGCCCAGCCCCACACCGAGCCCGGCCAACCCCACGATGCGGGCGATGTCGCCGGCACCCACGCCGGCTGTCGCATAGATGCGATAGCGCAAGGCCGTGCCGGTGATCGCATGGAAGCCGAGCGCGTTCGAGATGCCTTGGGTAACCGCACCGGCGAACGCGGCCAGCCCGGTGGAGACACGATCGCGCACCACCGTGCGCGCCGCCAGCACATCGAACATCGCCAGCATCGCGAAGCTGATTGCCGTGGCGATGACGGAATACGCGATGCGCCGGTTCGGCAATTGCGACCAGGCCGCAGTCACATCGCGCCAGGCGATCTGGCTCAGGTAGCGATGCAGGATCCACACGGCCGCGCCGACGATGGCCACGCATCCGATCCACGACAGGATGTGCAGCCAGCGCGACGATGATCTGGCCGCCGTGGTGGGATCTCGCAGGTCTGGCCGATGCGCCATGTCAGGACGTGCTTGCCCGCACGGACATCTGGACACGGGCGAGGCGCCCGGCCACATCCTGCGCGAGACGTTCGGCCGCGGCCGGACGCACGGCCAGATGCAGGAACGGCTCGATCAACTCCAGCTCCATGATCAGGAAGCCGCCGGCACTGATCACGCCATCGACGCGCACGTAGGCGTGCCCGCCATGGCCGATGGCGGCGACCGCGGCGAGTGCGCGATCGGCCGCCGCCAGTGTGGCGGCGTTCGGCTGGATCGGTTCCGCGCTGCCGCCGAATTCGCCCTGCACGCGATAGTCGCCCGCGGCCGGACGCTTGATCACTGCATGGCTGAATTCGCCGGCGAAATACAGCAGCGACCATTCGCCATCGCTGACGATCTCCGGCACGAACGGTTGCACCAGGTACGTGAATTCGCGTGGCAGCTGCGCCACCGCTTCGGCGAACGCCGCATCGCCGACCGTGCCGCGCAGCGTATGCCAGGCGCTGCCGCTGATGCTTGGCTTGATCACCACCTGCTGCCCCGCCATCGTCGCCAGCACATCCGGTAGTTCGGCGGCGTTGGCCAGCCGGGTCGGAATGATCGCCACACCCTGCCGGGCCAGTTCGAGCAGGTAGCGCTTGTCGCTGTTCCAGCGCAGCAGGGCGCTGTCGTTGATGGTGGGCACACCCAGCCGGTCGAGTCGGTCCAGCCAGTCCAGGAAAGTTGCGTGATGCTTGAAGTAATCCCAGATGGTGCGGATCAGCACCGCATCGAACGTCGACCAGTCGACATCCGGGTCATTCCACACGCAGACGATCGGCTGGATGCCGAGACGTTCCAGCGAGGTTGCCAGATGGGCATCGTCCGGCTGGATCGATGGGTGGTCCGTGGAAGTGGCGATGGCGAGCCGGCGGGCGGCAGCGGGGTTGGACATGGCGACGTCTCCAGTTATTGGAAAGGGCGCCCTTGCGACGGAATCGCGTACCAAGCGTGGTGGGCTGACGCCCACTGCAGCACCCCTCGGCAGCGATGACGCTGCGAGCTTGCCCGCGGCGCCATAAACCGGCAGCGCGAGTCGCACTGCCGGCGACAGTCTTCCGGCGCGGCTGGCGCTTGTCAATTTGTCGCAATTGCGTGCGGCGAAACACGCTGTGCCACACGGGACTGGCCGAACCGGTACGGACAATGGCAAGGTAGCCTCCATGCTGACCGAACCCGCCAATGCCTATGCCCGTCGCCTGAACACCTGGGACGCCGCGATGATCGTCATCGGCGGCGTGATCGGTGCAGGCATCTTCATCACGCCGGCCACGGTGGCGCAGAACACCTCATCGGGCATGCAGGTGCTGATCCTGTGGGCGATCGGCGGCCTGCTGACCTTGGCCGGCGTGCTGTGTTACGCCGAACTTGGGGCGCGGCGGCCGCAAGCAGGCGGCATCTATGTCTATCTGCGCGAGGCGTTCGGTCTGCTGCCGGCGTTCCTGTTCGGCTGGACCATGGCGCTGATCAACTATCCCGGCAGCGTGGCGGCGGTGGTGACCAAATTCGCCGTCTATTTCTGCCGGGCGCTGGGCCTGAGCCGGCTCTACGAAACACCGGTCGCGGTCGGCGCGATCGTGTTCATCGTCAGCATCAACCTGTTCGGCATTCGCGCCGGCGCATGGATGCAGAACATCTTCACCGTGCTGAAGGTGATGGCGATCGCCTTGCTGGTGGTCGCCGGCATGGTGCTGGCGCATGGCCAGCTCGGGCTGGTGCTGGTGCCGGACACCACGCAGCCGGTGTCGTCGTGGGCTTTCGCCGGCGCCTTGCTGCCAGTGTTGTTCGCCTATGGCGGTTTTCATTACCTCAACGATCTGGCTGGTGAAGTGCGCAACCCACAGCGCACCCTGCCGCGCGCGCTGGGCATGGGCATGGCCGGCGTGGTGCTGTGCTATGTGCTGGTCAACTTCGCCTACCTGGCCGGGCTCGGTCATGCCGGTCTCGCAACCAGCGCGGCGCCAGCGGCAGACCTGATGCAGAAGCTGTTCGGTCCGCATGGCGCCACCGTGATCGAAGTCGGCATTGCCTGCTCCACCTTCGGCTACTGCAGCATCGCGATTGCCGGCGGCGCGCGCGTGCTGCAGACGATGGGCGCGGACGGCGTGTTCTTTCGCGCCACCGCACGTGTCGATCCACGCACGCGCGCGCCGCAGATCGCGCTGGCCGTGCTCGGTGCATGGGCGATCGTGCTGACCGTATCGGGCAGCTTCAACCAGCTGCTCAACTACACCACGGTTGGCGAGTGGCTGGGCCACGTGTTCGGCATCGGCACGCTGTTCTGGTATCGCAAGCACTTCATCGACCAGCCGGCGCCGTACCGGGTGCCGTTCTACCCGCTGCTGCCGTTGATCTTCGTGATCACCGTGTTCGGCGTGATCGTGGCCAGCGCGATCCACGCGCCGGGCGACGCCGGCATGAGCCTGCTGATCATCGCGCTGGGCGTGCCGGTGTATTACGGCTGGCAATGGTGGTCGCGCCGACGCGTGGCGTAACGGGAATGTAGTTCCGCGTTTTCCGAGGGCGCCGCCTTCCAGCCGCGGCGCGCCTTCCAGCCTCGTCACTCCCTCCCAACATTGTCATTCCGGCGCAGGCCGGAATCGCACTTCGCTTTCCATCCAATCCGACGACTGTGCCGGTCTCTGCACATCGCATTTCACACCACCGCCGCATAATGCCCAGGCTTCTCATCGCGAGGCTTGTTGCGCATGAATCGTCGACTATCGATTTGGCTGTGCCTGTGCTGCCTTGGCGCCTGTCACGCGGCGAGCCTCCCCGTCGTCGCGGATCTCGCCAGCCCCGATCCCATCGTGCACGTGGCACTTAACCAGGTCCAACGCACGGGCGCCATCGAACACGCCTCCGACGGCGTGGCGCAACAGCGCTATGCCTTCCAATCCGCGGCACATCCACAGATCGTATTGGCGCCTACCCACGGCACGTGGGACTGGTCAAAACAGGGAGAACTGCATCTACGCGTGCAGAACGCGATGGCATGGGCGGCGACGCTGACCGTCGATATCGACGATGCCACCGGCCAGCATCTGCAGGCAACCGTGGGCGTGCCAGCCGGCCCGGCGCAGACGCTGGTGATGCCGCTGCGTGCCGAGTCGCCGCGTGGCGAGGGTATGCAGGTGGGGCCGCCGATGCCATTCGACGATCACGGTCAGCCGACTTTGCTGGCGACTGCGGTGCAGGGCGTGCTGGATCTACACAAGGTCAGCGCCATCCGCCTCGGCGTACCCGCGCCGCAGGCCGCGCAGACGTTGCTGTTCGGTCGTCTCGATGCCGCGCCAGGCGAGGCCACGCTGCACGACGCGTATGCCGGCATCGTCGACCGCTATGGACAGTTCACGCGTAGCCAGTGGCTGGAAAAGATCGATTCCGATGCCGCGTTGCGCGCAGCCGGGAAGGCGCGCGCAACCGGAGCGCCGATCAGCGGTCTTGATGCCTACGGCGGATGCCTGGACATCCATGGCTTGAACAAGACCGGCTGGTTCCACACGCAGAAAACCGCCAGCCGCTGGCAATTGGTAACGCCCGACGGCCACGCGTTCTTCTCGCTCGGCGTCAACGCGGTAATTACCGACGGTGGTCGCAGCTATGTCGAGGGCCGCGAGTTCATGTTCAAGGACCTGCCGCCAGCCAGCGGCGAGTGGGCGGCGTTCTACGGCAGTGGCGACAACCGCAACAAGGATCAGGGCGCCAGCCAGGGCATCGGTTACAACCATGGCCGCTGGTTCGATTTCTACGCGGCGAACCTGTATCGCCTCGACGGCAGGAACTGGTTGGACGCGTGGCGCACGCGCACGCTGGATCGCCTGCAGGCGTGGGGCTTCAACACCATCGGCAACTGGAGCGACGATGCGCTGGGTCGCGCGCACCGGTTGCCATATACGCGCTCGATCAATATCGACGGCGACTACGCGAATGTCTCCAGCGGCTACGACTACTGGGGTCGCATGCCCGACCCGTTCGATCCGCGCTTCGTGCAGGCGACTGAAGCGGCGGTGACCATGGCGAGCGCCGACATGCGCGACGATCCGTACCTGCTCGGCTACTTCGCCGACAACGAACTGGCCTGGGCCGGCAGCGGCGCGCAAGGCCGCTGGGGACTGGCCGTTGGCACGCTCGCCGGCGATGCGAAGAGTCCGGCCAAGCAGGCGTTCATCGCGATGCTGCGCAAGAAGTATGTGGCGCCAGAAACGCTGTCTGCGGCGTGGGGCATCGCGTTGGGTTCATGGGATGCGTTGAACGTCACTGGCTTTGTCGCGCCCGCGCCGAACGAGGCGCATCCGGCGATCACCGCCGATTACAGTGCGTGGCTGCGCCGCTACGCCGACACCTATTTCCGCACCGTGGCCGAAGCGATCCGCCGCCACGATCCGCATCACCTGTTCCTCGGCGGCCGCTTCGCGGTGAACACGCCCGAAGCCGTCGCCGCCTGCGCCCAGTACTGCGACGTGGTCAGCTTCAACGTCTACGCCGACCTGCCGCAGCACGGCTTCGACGCCGCCGCGATGCATGTACTCGACAAGCCGGTACTGATCGGCGAATTCCATTTCGGCTCCGACGATCGCGGCCCGTTCGGCAAGGGCGTGGTGTCGGTGTGGAACGAGCGGCAGCGTGGCGAAGCATATGCACGTTTCGTGCGGGCTGCAGTGGGTGATCCCGTCATCGTAGGCGTACACTGGTTTGACTACGTCGACCAGCCAGTCACTGGCCGTCTGCTTGATGGCGAGAACAGTCACATCGGCTTGGTGGGGATTACCGATATTCCGTTTAGCAGTTTCGTTGAAGCTGTACGTGAGGCGAACCTGCACATCTTTGCGCAATAGGACTCAGGGAAGCATGACCAAGAAGATCAGTGGTGCCGAGTATCCACTTGCGAAGATTTTCAGTTCAGATTTCGACTACAGCATACCTTCCTACCAACGCCCGTACGCATGGACGGAAGTGCAGGCTGGCGAACTGTTTTCCGATCTTCATGACTTCTTTCTGAAAGAGAAGGACGACACCTACTTTCTTGGCAGCATTGTGCTTATCAAGGAAGAGGGGCGCCCGCATGCTGAAGTCATCGATGGACAGCAACGCCTGACGACGTTGACGATCCTGCTTGCCGCCTTGACTACAAAGTTCTCCGGGGACCTTCGTACCGATTTTGAGAACTACATTCGTGAGCCGGGCCGTGCGTCTCAAGGGCTGAAGCCGAAGCCTCGTCTCGAACTTCGAGAGCGTGATCGACTGTTTTTCGCGGATTACGTGCAAGCTTTGAAGTTGGATGAAATGATCGCGATGGATCCGGCGCAACTTGATAACGAGTCACAGCGCAACATCCGGCGCAACGCCGAAGTCATGCTCAGTCGACTCGACACTTGCTTCAACAGCGACATCGATCGACTCTGCGAGTTCGGTGCTTTTCTGGTGCAGCGATGCTTCTTGGTTGCTGTCTCCACACCGAGCCAGCAGTCGGCATTTCGAGTTTTTTCCGTGCTGAACAGTCGCGGCCTGGATCTGTTGCCTACGGACATCATCAAGTCTGATGTGATCGGAAGCATCCAAGATCAGAAGCAGGATGAATTTACCGAGATATGGGAACAGCTTGAGGTTGAGACTGGCCGAGATGGCTTTGCGGAGGTCTTTACCCACATTCGAATGATCTACGCCAAAGAAAAGGCGCGTCGCGCCTTGCTCGAAGAGTTCCGTGACCGTGTTATCGATGAAGTGAAATCGTCGGAGAAACTGGTAAGCCAAATCATCTCCCCATACACAGAGGCCTATCTGGTTGCCAAGCAGTGTCAGTACGTTTCCACGTCCAATGCGACAGAAGTGAATGCGGCCCTCAAGTGGCTCAATCGCATCGACAACTCTGACTGGTTGCCGTCGGCAATGAGGTTCCTTGCTGACAAGGCAGGCGATGCGGTGTATGTGCTCTGGTTTTTGCGAAAACTTGAGCGACTGGCTGCAGTTCTTCACGTGTGCGGCTATGACGTGAACGCTCGGATCGAACGCTATGCGCGCGTGCTTCGCGCACTCGAAAGCGACCACTCGATGGTGCGGCCTGTTGTGGCGGTGGAGTTGACGGATAGTGAGAAGTTATCCATGCGGAACTACCTAGGCGCTGACATCTACACGATGACGCCGCGTCGACGGAACTATCTGATATTGCGGCTGGACTCTTTCCTTGTAGATGGTGCAGCGACTTATGACCCTAGTGTGTTGACGATCGAGCACGTACTTCCGCAAACGGTGGCTGCAGGCTCCGAATGGGCGAGCAGCTGGCCAGAGGTTACGGATAGATGGAGTTGGGTTCACAAACTGGCAAACTTGGTGCCGTTGACGCAGCGTCGTAACTCGGCGGCACAAAACTACGATTTCGAGCGCAAAAAGACGGCCTATTTCGGCGGGAGGCAGGGCGTGTCGTCTTACGCTTTGACGACCCAGGTTCTGCACAGTCCGGAATGGACGCCGACGAGTGTTGCGAAGAGACAACAAGAACTTTTGTCCATCCTGGATGAAAAGTGGGAGCTTGCTTGAGGATTGGTATTGGCGACTCATCGGTTTGCAAACTTCGTTGCGTCAATCAACATGTTTTGATTGAAGCAGTCGATAACCGCGCATCAAACTTTGCTGGCGTGTTGGGGAGCAAGGGCTGATCCAATAGCGGCTGTGCTTCAGCACATTCAGCCTTCCTTGCCCTCGCGTTCCCTCCGCCGATGCTCGCCTTCTGCCATTGCTTTGAAGCGATTCATCTGTTGTAGCCACAGAGGATCATGGCTGGCCTCGCTCTCATGCGTGGCCTCGTTCTCGCTCTTCGTGTCGGGAACTCGGTTGAACGGAATGCGCATCGGCGCGGCGTCGTGTTCCAGTGCCAGCTGCATGCTGCCGAAGTAGAGCTTGTTGTAGCCGAACTTCGCGTTGATGCGGTCGACCAGCGCGTCGACGCGGCCGGTGTCCTGCGTGGGTGCAAACAGTGAGCCGCTGCTTTGCGTGCGTGGCACCAGGCGCATCAAGGTCACACTGACCGATAGTGGCGTGGCGTTTGTCGGCCCCGGCAACAAGCGACGGCGATTGCCGCTGTCCAGCATGCCGTTCAACAGGCGCAGCAATTCGCGGCTGTCGTCGGTGGGGTCGAAGGCGAGGTCGCGTTCCCAGCGCTGGTCGTGGCCGATGAAGCGGATGCGCACGGCCATGGCGCCGCTGAGCATTTCCTCGCGGCGCATGCGCATCGCGGCCTTCACCAGCAGTTTCTTCAGCACGGCGCGGGCGCCAATGGCGCTGCGCAGTTCCGGTCCCAGCACATGCGAGTGGCCGATCGAGCCGCGTTCGGTCGGGGCGGTCGGCAGCCAGGCGCCGCGCAACAGGCCCCACATGCGCTCGCCCTCGATGCCGCCCCAGGCATGTCGCAGCCGGTGCTTGTCGGCGGCGGTGAGCTGGGCCACGGTGGTGATGCCGGCTTCGTGCAGGCGCGCTTCCATGGACTGGCCGATGCCGCACAGGTCGCGCAGTTTCAGACCGTGCAAGGCGTGCGGCAGGTCGGCCTGCTCGATCACGGTGAGGCCGTCGGGCTTGCGCATGTCCGACGCGGTCTTGGCGAGGAAGTCGTTCGGCGCGATGCCGATCGAGCAGCGGATCGCGCCACCGGGTGCGGCCAGTGCCACTTCGTCTTTCACCTGTTGCGCGATGGCTTCGGCGACGTCACGTTGGCGCTGGCGGCCGACCAGCTCGCAGGCGACTTCGTCGATCGAGCCGACCTTTGCAATCGGAATCGCGTGGTCGATCGCCTCGATCAGACGATGGTGCCAGTACACGTAACGCTCCGGCCGCGCCACGCGGATTTCGATGCCGGGGCACAGCCGCCGTGCCTCGCGCACCATCGTGCCGGTGCTGACGCCGAACGCCTTCGCCTCGTAGCTGGCGGCGATCAGGCTGGTGGTTTCGGCAGCCACCGGCGCCACGCCGACCGGCCGCCCGCGCAGGGTCGGATCCTCGTGCTGTTCGACCGAGGCAAAGTAACTGTTGAAGTCGACGAACAGGCTGCGCAGGCTCATGGAAGTTTCTCAAGCGAGCGGGTTGTATAGCTTGCCTCCGTCTCGCGGCGGGAGACAGTGCCGCCACCCACCTGGCGATGGAATCGGCTAGGCTGGCGCCACCGTCGGGAGGGCTGGCATGGGGAGTGCCGGCGGCGGCTTTCTTCGACATCACTAGGGGAGACTTTATGGGTACTTCGTCGTTTGCGGCGCTGGCCGGCATGGGCATGATGGCCCTGCTGGTCATGATCGTGGGTGGCATCCTGATTGGGGCGCTGGTGCTGTGCCTGGCGTTCCGGCTGGTGGTCGGCTACATGCCGTCCTATTTGCGCTCGATTGGCGTGATCCTGCTGACATTTGTTGCCGTGGCGGTGGCTTCGGTGGTGCTGGGCATGCTGATGCATGGCGGCGGCGGGCTGCTGCCGACGATCGTGAATTTCCTGGTCGGCGCCGCGGTGGTAAATTATTTGTTGCTGTCGCAGGACGGCAGCCAGATCGGGTTCGGCAAGGCCTGCCTGGTACAGCTGGTCTACATGGTGATTTTCTTTGTGTCGGTACTGATCATCGGCGTGATTTTGGCGATGGTATTCGGCCTTGCAATGTTCGGCATGCACTGAGGTTTCGATAGCTCAGATGCAGAAAGGGCGGATGAACTCCGCCCTTTTCTTTGCACAGCCCCCGATGGGATCACGCCAAGCTGGTAGCAATACCGAAGCTGATCGCCATGATCACCGCCACCGCCATGCAGGCGCTGCCGGGGCGGATGCGGTGCGCGTCGATGCGCGGGGTGAGCCGCCACAGCAGGACGGTGCCGATCAGCATGTCCAGCACCAGCGCGCAGCGCAGCAGACCGGAACTCAGCAGCGCCACGTAGGGCGGATGCAGATGGCCTTCGTACGCGGCCACGCCGACGATCAGCAGCATGCCGATCATGGTCCACAGCAGGCAGGCGAAGTAGATGCGGTTGAACACCACTGCGCAGCGTTCGGTCCAGCGCAGCACTGACCAACCGATCAGGGCGAACACCAGCGCAGCCATGCTGCTGTACAGCACCCACCAGAGCAGGCTGCTGATCACGGTAAGCAAGGTGGTCATGTGACTTGCTTGAACCCCAGTGCGCGCAGCAGCTTGGCCATCAGCCAGGCCGGGCCGATCAGCAGATACGACAGATCGGTGAGGAAGCTGGGGCGGCGCCCTTCGAACTGGTGCCCGATGAACTGGCCGATCCAGGCGACCACGAACACGCCAATCGCCAGGTAGCACAGCGAAGCGGCACCGAGCCGGTAGTACAGGAGGTTGGTGAGCAGCCCCAGCAGCGCGAACGCGATCAGCAGAGCGAGCGCCAGCCGGTGCGAGTGCTTCCAGTACCAGTAGAACGCCAGCACCATCACCGCCACGGCCACCGTGCCGGGACGGAAGAGTGAGGCCGGCACCGGGATCGTCCACAGCAGCGCGATCACCGACCACACGATCGGCGGCACGCAGAACCAGTGGAACAGTCGATTGGTCGGGTTCTGGTGGTCGCCGCTGTAACTGTCGAGCCAGTCTTGCATGGTGCGCATGGGCTTTCCCCCGATGGATTCAGCGTTGGATTCAGCTGAGTTGGATGCCGGCCAGGCGCTGCAGCGCCTCGGCATACTTGGCGGCGGTGCGCGCGATCACCTCGTCCGGGATCACCGGGCCAGGCGCGGTCTTGTTCCAGTCCTGCGTCTCGAGATAGTCGCGCACGAACTGCTTGTCGTAGCTGGGCGGGCTGATGCCCACGCGATACTCCTCGGCGGGCCAGAAGCGCGAGGAGTCCGGCGTCAGCATCTCGTCCATCACGTACAGCGTGCCGTTGGCGTCGGTGCCGAACTCGAACTTGGTGTCGGCGATGATGATGCCGCGCTCGGCCGCATAGGCGGCGGCCCACTGGTAGATCGCCAGGGTGGCATCGCGCACCTTGTCGGCCAGTTCCTTGCCCACCGCATTGACCACCACGTCGTAGCTGACGTTCTCGTCGTGGTCGCCCACGGCGGCCTTGGTCGACGGCGTGAAGATCGGCGCCGGCAACTGCTGCGCCTGCTGCAGGCCGGCCGGCAACTGGATGCCGCACAACGAACCGGTGGCGCGGTAATCCTTCCAGCCGGAGCCGATCAGGTAGCCGCGGGCGATCGCCTCGACCGGCACCGGCTTCAGCCGGCGCGTCACCACCGCGCGCTTCTCGTACAGCGCCAGGTCGGTGCCGGGCGGCAGCACGTCGGCCAGCGGCACATCGAGCAGATGGTTCGGCAGCAGGTGCGCGGTCTTGTCGAACCAGAAATTGGAGATCTGGGTGAGCATCTCGCCCTTGCCCGGAATCGGGTTCGGCAGCACCACGTCGAAGGCGGAGAGCCGGTCCGTGGCGACCATCAGCAGCCGGTCGTCGTCCAGCGCGTAGACGTCGCGCACCTTGCCGCGATGGATCAGTTGCAGGCCGGGCAGGTTCGATTGCGGCAGGGTGGTGGGCACGGCGAGGGGTTCCGCAGGCGGGGAAGCTACCTATTCTAGCCGCTGTGGCCGGAATGCCGGAAAGTCGCACCCGGCCGGCCATGCCAAACGTCACTGCTAGAATTGCCCGTCCTAGTCCCCATGTGTTGCCGATGCGAACCTTACTGATCGCGGCGCTGTGCCTGGTCGCCGCCCTCCCCATCTGCGCACAGACCCCGGCGCAGCCGACCCGACTGGGCCTGTGCGCGGCCTGCCACGGCAGCACCGGCCACGCCAGCATGCCCGGCGTGCCGAACCTGGCCGGCCAGCAGCTGGATTACCTGCGCGACGCGTTGAAGCAATACCGCGACGGCCGCCGCAACGTGCCGATCATGCGCGCCGCGATCGGTCCGGTCAGCGACGCCGAACTCGATGCGCTGGCGCGCTGGTACAGCGCACAGTCGCCGCAGCTACAGGCCCATCCATGAGTTTTTCCTACACGCTGTGGTTCGCGTTCTTCGGCCTGATCATCGGCCACCTGCCCGGCGCGATCACCGGTGCCGTGGTCGGTTTCATCTTCGACAACCTGCGCCACACCCAACGCAAGAACGCCACGCCGGAGGCCGGCGGCTTTGTCGGCCCGCTGTTCACCCTGCTCGGCGCGGTGGCTAAATCCGACGGCCGCGTATCGGAGCAGGAGATCGCGATCGCCGAACGTCTGATGACCCGGATGAATCTGGACACCGAGCTGCGCAAGCAGGCGGTGACCAGCTTCAACGTGGGCAAGCAGCCGGAATTCGACGTCACCCAGACCATCACCGCGCTGCGCAACTGGGTCGGCATGCGCCGCGATCATGCGTTCCCGGTGCTCGACGTAGTGATCGAAACCGTGCTGGCCGAGGGCAACCCGGCGCCGGAGAAGATGTCGATCCTGCGCCAGCTCGCGTTCGCGCTGCGGGTCAGCGAGATGGAGCTGATGGCGCTGATGGCGATGAAGGGTTACGCGTGGAATGGCGGCGGCCAGCGCGGTTACGGACGCGGCGGCCCGACCGGCGGCGGTTACGTGCCGCCGCAGCGCTCGCCGCAAGGGCCGGACCCGTACGCCGTGCTCGGCATCGAGCGCAACGCTGACGACCGTGCGGTGAAGCGCGCCTATCGCAAGCTGATTTCCGAACATCACCCCGATCGCCTCGGCGATCTGCCCGAAGACATGCGCAAGCGTGCCGAATCGCGCGCCAGCGAGATCAACGCCGCCTACGACCGCATCAAGGAAGCACGCGGCTTCAAGTAGGCGAGATACTTTCCCTCCCCTGCTCGCAGGGGAGGGCTGGGGAGGGGTTGCTCTTAGCGTCAAAGTCAAAAGCACCCCCTCCCAGCCTCCCCCTGCGAGCAGGGGGAGGAGCAAAGCGGCGGCACCAGATGTTTCGTCGTGGCAGACTTGAAGCTTGTTTTCGCGTCCTCGTTCTACCCTTTATCCAGGCACCCTCATGAGCAAACAATCCCCGATCATCGCCCCGTCCATCCTCGCCGCCGATTTCGCGCGACTGGGCGAAGACACCGCCGCGGCGCTGACCGCCGGCGCCGACTGGGTACATTTCGACGTGATGGACAACCATTACGTGCCGAACCTCACGATCGGCCCGATGGTGCTGCAGTCGTTGCGCAAGTACGGCATCACGGCGCCGATCGACGTGCACCTGATGGTCAAGCCGGTTGACCGCATCGTGCCGGACTTCGCCAAAGCCGGCGCCAGCCTGATCAGTTTTCATCCGGAAGCGAGCGAGCACATCGACCGCACGCTCGGGCTGATCAAGGAGTCGGGTTGCCAGGCGGGACTGGTGTTCAACCCCGCCACGCCGCTGGATTACCTCGACTATGTGATGGACAAGCTCGACCTGATCCTGATCATGTCGGTCAATCCGGGTTTCGGCGGACAGAAATTCATTCCCGGCACGCTGGAAAAACTGCGCCAGGCACGCCAGCGGATCGAGGCCAGCGGCCGCGCGATCCGGCTGGAAGTGGATGGCGGCGTCACCGCCGACAATATCGGCGCGATTGCCGCCGCCGGCGCGGACACCTTTGTCGCCGGCTCGGCGATCTTCCATGCCAAGGATTACCGCGCCGAGATCGACGCCATGCGCAAGGCGATCGGCTGAGCGTCAGTCCTCAGCGACTCGCAAAACATCCGCACATAAAAATCCCGGCGCAGTGAACAGCTGCGCCGGGATAAACGTCTGTCGGAGACGTGAGAGGAAACACCATGATCGGTGGGTGCCGGTGCGACTGCTGGACAGGGAGGGGTCAGCCGCCGTACCGGCATGTTCCACGGCAATGGAACGCTACCAATCGTTAGTTCTGACCGGGTCGATCCGGTTTGGTTCCCCGCAGAATTATGAACGCGCTGAATCCACGGCCCGATGCGGTTCAGGTAAAAAAATCCCCTCGCAAGGAGGGGATAAGGAACCACCATGTTGGACGGAATAGGGGATGCGGATTACATCGGTTGCCAGTCGGGGTCGGTGTCATCCCGCCCCGCGGTCGGCGCGATTCCCTTCGCGCCGGCCGCACCGATGCCTTCCACGGCAAACTGATGGAACACGCTGAGATTGAAACGGAATCGGTGCATGCCGTTCACCTTCAATGGATGCTGAGCAACACGCCGAGCAGCAGGGCGCCAAGCGCCAGCGTTACCCGCAACGGTTCGAAGCTGCGCAGCTCGGCGTTCGGGTCGCTTTCGGTGGATTTGATTTTCGACATTGTCCGGCTCCATGCGTGGTGCATGGTGTCCATCAAACATCCGGCCCGGGCGCTGGCGCCGGCGCAATCGGGCCGGCTTGCCGCTGGCTTGTGGCGAAACGCGGGCACTCGCGTCGCGCGGCTTGCGTCGCGGCAGTTCGCATAGCACGCTGCGCACACCTCACAGGGAGCGCGCCATGGGCCGCAACATTGCCATCGTCGAAGACGAACCATTGATCCGTGCCAACTACGTCGAGGCGTTGAATCGCTTCGGTTACGACGCGCGCGGTTACGGTTCGCGGCAGGAAGCGTCCAGCGCGTTCGCGATGCGCCTGCCGGAACTGGTGATCATCGACATCGGCCTCGGCGACGAGCCGGAGGGCGGCTTCGACCTATGTCGCGAGTTGCGCGCCAAGTCATCCACCTTGCCGCTGATCTTCCTCACCGCGCGCGATTCGGACTTCGACGTGATCTCCGGCTTGCGCCTGGGCGCCGACGACTACCTCAGCAAGGACACCAGCCTGCATCAGCTGGCCGCGCGCATCGCTGCACTGTTCCGCCGGATCGAATCGCTGAAGGCGCCGGCGTCCAGCGAGACGGTGATCGAGCACGGCCCGCTGAAGATGGAATCCGAGCGCATGCGGATCAGCTGGAACGGCGAGGAAGTGCCGCTCACCGTCACCGAATTCTGGATGGTGCACACGCTGATCCGCTTCCCCGGCCACGTGAAGAACCGCGACCAGCTGATGCGCGAGGCGGAGCTCGTCGTGGACGACGCCACCATCACCTCGCACATCAAGCGCATCCGCAAGAAGTTCATCGCGGTGGCGCCGGAGTTCGACGCGATCGAGACGGTGCACGGCGTGGGTTACCGGTGGAAGCCGTGATGCGGCGAATGCTGTCGATGTTGGTGTTATGTATGTTCGCCACGCTTGCGCAGGCCGGCACGTCAACAGACAACGTGCTGGCACATGGCTCGCGTGATGGCGCCACGCTCGCATGGGTGATCAGTGCCGCCACACCGTCCGGCTGGACGCGCGATTGCTGCACCTACGCGCACGCGATCGGCGTCGATGCCGTGCTCTATCGGGGCGAATGGAGCGGCAAGCCGCAGCGGGTGATGGTGCTCAATGTGACCCCTCGCAAACTGCCCACGCTGACGGCTGAAGTGCAGGCCGATCGCAAGCGTTATCTGCAGCACGATCCGGCTGGCAAGGTCTCCGGCATTGTCGTGCGGAATCCGACGATGCCGTGCGAGGCGAGCGTCTACCAAGGCAGCGATCATGTCGATGACGTGGTGGTGTTCTGCGATCCGGGCCAGGCCAGCGGCGTCCAGCTGAGCTGGTCGATGGCGTTCGATGCTGCCGATCCGTCACGGCGCACGCTGCTCGATGACTTCATGCGCGTGGTAGTAGCCACACACTATGCGCCCGATGCGGGAGCATCGCTGCCACATGGCCGCTGATCGTCCGTTCCGATGAACCTGCGCCGAAAACTCCTGCTGGTCGCCCTGTGCACGCTGGCGCTGCCGGTCGCGGGCTGGTTGTACGTGCGGCAGATGGAGGCGTTGTTGCGCGACGGTCAGGCGCAGGCGCTGCTGGCGTCGGCGGGCGCGGTGGCGCGCAGCCTGGTGGTGACCGGTGCGGTGCAACCGGAGTCGGACCGGGCCTGGTACGTGCAGCAGGCGCCGGGGCCGATCACCGTGGATGGCTACGGCGACGACTGGGCGCCGCTGACGCCGTGGAGCCAGCCGCTGGATCAGCATGGCAAGCTGCTGCTGGCTGCGGACGACGATGGGCTGTACCTGTACGCCGTCGTGCGCAACACCCGGCGCGTCCGCGCCGACGCCGACGATGCCAATGCGCTGGCCGCCGATCATCTGATCCTGACCCTGGGCAATGCCAATGGACAGCGGCGCTACCTGTTGGCCAGCGCGGCGCCGGGACCGCTGACGGCACGGCCGCTCGATCCCGCGGTCGATGGCTTGCCTGATCTGCTTGCCGCGCAATGGCAGGAGGACGGCAGCGGCTATCAGGTCGAGCTGCGCTTGCCGGCAACGCTGCAACTGCGCGTGCTCGGCGTCGGCGTGTATGACGCGGCGATTGGCGGCGACCGGATGGGCTCCGATACGCGGGCCTTGCTCAGTTATTCGAGCAAGCTTTCCGGCGAGCTGGCGCAATTGGTGCCCGATCGCGTACAGGCGCGCGTGCTGACCTCGCAGGGTTGGTTGCTGGCGCGGACTGGCCGTCTGAATACCGCGCCCGGCGCCGATGGCCAGCCAGGCTGGTTCGCCTCGCTGATCTATCGCTCGCTGCTGGCGACCCGATTGGAAGATGCGAGTCCGTGGTCGCAGGACGTGCCGCGGCTGGATACCGCCGAAGTTCGCGAAGCGAGCGTGGGCAAACCGATTGCCGTGTGGCGCAGCGGTGAGGAGCGCGGCAGCGTGGTACTGGCCGCCGCGGTGCCGATCGAGCATGCGGGCAAGGTCGACGGCGTGTTGCTGCTGGAGCAGGCCAGCCGCAGCGTGCCGCTGCTGGCCAACAAGGCCTTGCTCGGTCTGTTGTTGACCAGCTTCGGCGTGCTGCTGGTCGCCGGCGGCATCCTGCTCGCGTTTGCCACCCGGCTTAGCCTTCGGCTTGCGCGACTGCGCAATGCGGCCGAACGCGCGCAACTCAACGATGGACGTCTGGACGGCCTGTTCGAGCAGGGCCGCTTCCCGATGACCGATGCGCCGGACGAGATCGGCGACCTTGCGCGCAGCTTCGAGCGCCTGTTCGAGGTGGTCGATGGCTACACCGACTACCTGCGCACGCTGGCCTCGAAACTCTCGCACGAACTCAACACGCCGCTGGCGATCGTGAAATCGTCGCTGGACAACCTCGAACACGCCGCACTGCCGGCCGAGGCGCAGCCGTATCTGGCGCGTGCCCGCGACGGCGTGGCTCGGCTCGGCGCGTTGGTGCGCGCGATGAGCGAGTCGAGCCGGATGGAACGTTCGATCACCGCGGCGGAACCCGAGGACGTCGACCTGCGCGACGTGGTGCGCGGCTGCGCCGACGCCTACCGCGCCTTGATCGGCACGCGCCAGCTCGACTGCGTGCTGCCCGATGCACCGTTGTACCTGCATTGCGCGCCCGAGCTGATTGCACAGGCGCTGGACAAGCTGCTCGACAACGCGCTGTCGTTCACGCCCGAGCATGGCTGGCTGCGTCTAAGCCTATGCGCCGCACCGGACGGCGCCGAGATCGAGCTGGCCAATCAGGGCCCGCTGTTGCCCGAGGCAATGCAGGGCCGCTTGTTCGACTCGCTGGTCAGCCTGCGCGACAAGGCCACCCCCGGCGACGCGCCACACCTGGGCCTGGGCCTGTACGTGGTGCGACTGGTCGCCGAACGCCACGGCGGCGTGGCCAGCGCGCGCAACCTCGACGACGGCACGGGTGTGGCGTTCTCTCTGCACTTGCACGGCATGCCGCGTCAGCGCTTATAGCAGCGACGTCCAGTGCAACGACGGCGCGTCTGCGTCAAAGCTTGTGAACCGAGAAGTTGACCGGAATGTCGACGCTGGATTCTGCCGGATTGAAGCAGCGTCTGCGCACGTACTCGATGGCTGCCTGGTCGAGCTCCGGATGTGAGCCCCTTCGCATGATCCTGATATCCGCAGGAAATCCGTCTTTGTCCACGGTGGCATGCACCACGACCTGACCTTCATTGCGGTGGCCATTCGGGTCGAGCGGATAACGCAGCGGCTGCCGTGCCTGGTAGGACACGTCGGCATAAGGATCCATGTGCAACGTCCAGCCCTGCGCCCCCAGCACCAGCGTGGTCGTGGCTTCGGGACGCCTGCTGCGGGTTCGCGCGCAACGTGTATCCGTCGATGCCGAGTCGGCAACGACATAGCGCAGATGTTCGGGATCGATGAGCGTGAAGCTTTCGAAATGGGCCTGTTTCGAAGGCAGACTGTGCGGTGTGGCAGCACCGACGAATTTGCCATCAAGGAACAAGTAGAGCTGTACGCTGGTGTCTGCACAGTTTCCGATGGGGTGGGTGGTCGCTTCGGCCACATAGGTATTGCCCATGCGCTGCGATCGCCCCGTGAACGTGGGTTGGCCGCCGGTCACCAGCGACCGGTCTTCGTCGTTTACCAGCAAGAGGCTTTCGTCGGGGCAGCTTCCCTCCGCGACAGTCTGTGAGGTCGCGGAGGGAAGCTGCCGCGGCACAGGGTTGATGGCCTGACCCAAAATCGGTGTCGGATGGCCGGGCTGGGGCCACAGAGCGAGCAAGAAAAGCAGCGTGGCAGCGACGTGCGACCGGATAGTCACATCGACACCGGTGAAACGGTCGGTCGGCACAAGACGGGGTGTTTTCATGCACCATCAACCCTTGGTTGAACAAGCTGTGAGCTCATCCAGACTCACAATCTCAAGTATCAAGGTCGTGAACATCGGACGTCGCGGTGATCGCGCCACCGATCCGGCTCGCGCGACATGCGCTCATCATGCCTACAATAGTCGTCTGTTTTCATCAGTCGGACGCTCAACACGTGATCTCCCGAGACGAATTCGACGCGCTGGTTGCCCAGGGGCATACGCGCATTCCATTGGTGCGCGAGGTGTTCTCCGACCTCGATACGCCACTGTCGGTGTACCTGAAACTGGCTGACGGCCCGTACACCTTCCTGTTCGAATCGGTCGAGGGCGGCGCCACCTGGGGACGCTATTCGATCATCGGTCTCCCGGCGAAGCGCGTTTATCGCCTGCGTGGGCATGAACTCGAAGTGGAGGATTCGGGCGAGATCACCGAGCGCCGCCATCTGGACGATCCGCTCGCGGAAATCGAGAAGCTGCGTCTGCAGTACGACGTGCCGCGGCTGCCGCAGCTGCCTGCGTTCAGTGGTGGGCTGGTCGGCTATTTCGGCTTCGAGACGATCGGCTACATCGAGCCACGGCTGGCGCAGTGGGATCGTGCCGACGAGCTGGGCACGCCCGATGTGCTGCTGATGCTGGCCGAGGAAGTCGCAGTATTCGACAACCTCAAGGGCCGGCTTTATCTGATCGTGCACGCCGACCCGGCACAGCCGCAGGCGTATGCCGAGGCGCAGCGCCGGCTCGATGCTCTGGTCTACCGGTTGCGCCAGGGCGGCGCGTCGTATCCGCAGCTCACCCAGTCGATCGCGCTGGACGAGAGTGATTTCAAATCCTCGTTCACGAAAGAAGAGTTCGAGGCGATGGTCGAGCGCGCGAAGGAATACATCCGCGCCGGCGACATCTTCCAGGTGGTGCCGTCGCAGCGGCTCAGCGTGGGTTTCAACGCGCGGCCGGTCGATGTGTACCGCGCGCTGCGCGCACTGAACCCGTCGCCGTACATGTACTTCGTCGATCTGGGCGACACCCAGATCGTGGGTTCCTCGCCGGAAATCCTGGCGCGGCTGAAGGACGGCAAGGTGGTGGTGCGTCCGCTCGCCGGCACGCGCAAGCGCGGTGCCACGGAGGCCGAAGATCAGGCGCTGGAAGCCGAGCTGCTGGCCGATCCGAAGGAGCGCGCCGAGCACGTGATGCTGATCGATCTGGGGCGCAACGACATCGGCCGGATCAGCGAGACCTGCACGGTCGAAGTCAGCGAGTCGTTCGTGATCGAGCGCTACTCGCACGTGATGCATATCGTCTCGCAGGTGCAGGGCACCGCGAAGCCGAACCTCAGCTACATGGACGTGCTGAAAGCCACGTTCCCGGCCGGCACACTCAGTGGTGCGCCGAAGATCCGCGCACTGGAAATCATCCAGGAGCTGGAGCCGTACAAGCGCAACATCTACGCCGGCGCGATCGGCTGGATCGGCTGGTGGGGCGACGCCGACACCGCCATCGCGATCCGCACCGCGGTGATCCAGAACGGCCGCCTGCACGTGCAGGCCGGCGCCGGCATCGTCTACGACTCCGATCCTGCGGCTGAGTGGGAAGAGACGATGAACAAGGGGCGTGCGTTGTTCCGCGCGGTGGCACAGGCGGCCAAGGGGCTGTGATGTCGGATAGCCAGTTTCAGATGCACGAGGATTGGTGCGGTAACTCGGCTGATTTTCGGATGAAAGAGGCGTGTCTTTTTTTCAACGAACATTTGGATTCTTGCGGTCGTATATCTGTTGATAGTTTTCGCGCTGTTGCAATGGCGGATGCGGCTTTGTTTGCATTGGTCTCGATTAAGGATTTTGTATCCGAAGAAACAAGGTTGAAGTTGGAATCTTCGCCGCTATTCGCATTTTTGAAGTGTCTTAGAAATTTGACGGCGCATGCGTATGTTGTTCCAAATCGAACGGCAACGTTGATGCTTAGGATTAGCGAGGGAAGTCAATTGACCAGCGAGCAGCTTTTACTTCCGATGCTCACAACGAACCTGGATCATGAGTTCATGCAGATGACTGCAGAGAAACCAAGCACCCGTAGAAGTGTTGATATGGCGCGTAGTTACCTTGCTGCATGTATCGCAGACAAACAGTTCGTCATGCTCGATGAAGTGATTCGTTCGGGCATCGAGTGGATAGAAAAGACTGTGGCGGAAGCAACGCGTTAGTGGTGAGCGCACCGAAGTTCGGCGGTCACGGGTGATTCGGAGGAGAGGTCATGAAACATGGTTCAATTCTCCTGCTACTCATGCTTTCGTTTGCAGTTCAGTCTCGTGAAATTCCAAAGAGTTTCGCGGACACGCCGCTTGGCCGCACCCAAGCGATGGCTCTCCTGCAAACCTTCAACGCCGATCTGCTCAGCCACGACAGCGCGACGCTGACGCTGGAGCGCTGGTGCGGTGTGCATCGCATGGCGTCGCCGGCGCGCGTCATCGCCACGCGCGTGCATGGCGCGGACAAGTCGATTCCGCCTGATCTGCGGGCGCACCTTGAAGTCGGCACGAACGAACCAGTGAAGTACCGGCGCGTGCTGTTATCTTGCGGCGATCACGTGCTGTCCGAGGCGGACAACTGGTATCTGCCAAACCGATTGACCGCCGCGATGAACCGGCAGCTAGACCGCAGCGATATGCCCTTCGGCAAGGTGGTGCAGTCGCTGCATTTTCGACGCAAGACCTTGAGTGCTGACTTGCTGTGGTCGCCGTTGCCCGACGGCTGGGAGTTGCATCGCACGCAGATGCAACCGACGTCAGGTGTGCTGGTGATGCCGCATCTGCTGTTGCAGCACCGCGCGATGCTGTTTGACGGCAATGGCCGGCCGTTCAGTGCGCTGGTCGAGACGTATACCGATCAGGTACTGGCGTTCTAGCTAGCGGTTCGCGTATTGCTGCCCGATTCGATTTGCTGCGCCAGGTTGTAGAGGATGCGCAGGTCCTCCGCGTCAAGCGTGTCGCCGTCGATGCCGCGGAAGTGATTGTGGAACGCCTTCACCGCGGCGGGCCGATCTTCCAGCGGATAGCCGATCAGTCCCATCGCCATCCATGGATCAAAGCCAGCCGGCGGATCGATCAGCGTCCCCTGCGGCCATAGCCCGAAGCCGGCGTCAGCGAGCTGCTTCCACGGAAATAGCGGGCCGGGATCGGGTTTGCGCGACGGCGCGAAATCCTGATGACCGACAATCTGCGTGCGCGGTATGTGCAGTCGCGTGGTGAGGTCGGCCAGCAGACGCAGCAGGTTGTCGATCTGCGGCTGCGCGAACGGCGAGTGGCCGTCATTGTCGAGTTCGATGCCGATCGAGGCGGAGTTGACGTCGGTGATCGTGCCCCAGTGGCCCGGCCCCGCGTGCCACGCGCGGCGCTCGTCCGACACCAGTTGGTAGATGTGGCCGTCGCTGCCGATCAGGTAGTTCGCGCTCACCGGGCCACCGCTGTTGGCGGTGCGCAAGGTATCCAGACTTTCCTGTGCCGAATGCTGATCGGTGTAGTGCACCACGATCAGCACCGGACGACGGATGTCCTGGTTGGGCGAAGGCACCCAGGTTGCCAGTGGGTTGTGTGCGGGCGCGTGGGCGCAGGCGGCGAGCAGAAGCACGGCGGCGAGCAGGATCGCCTGGCGCCATGCAGAACGAACGGTGGAAAAACGTCGCATCATCGAACTCCGAAAAATGGCTGTGTTCATGCTGCGGCTGCGGTTGTCAGCGTGCGCCGAACTGCTCCGCGATCTTCAGCACAGTCTGGTACGGCTCCGGATCGTTGCGGTTGCTGAGCAGGATCACGGTGAGATGCTGCTTCGGCCAGCGTACGATCACGTTGCGGAAGCCGATGCTTTCGCCCGAATGCCACAGCGTGTCGCCGGTGATGCGCCAACCGAAACCGTAGTTGGCTTCGTAAGGTTCGCCGACGACCTTCACGTGCGGGCTGAAGGCGAGCTTGCGTGATGCATCGCTGAGCAGGCGGTCGTCGTATAGCGCAGCGTCCCATTTCGCGAGGTCGTCGATCGACGAGTAGATGCCGCCGTCGCCGCGGGTGGCGCTGGTCAGGTCCTGGTCGGTGCGTTTCCACGCGCCGTTCTCATCGCTGTAACCGTAGGCGCGATGGCTGACTTCGGGGCCGCCGCGCACATACAACAGCGTGTGATCCATGTGCAGCGGCTGGAAGACGTGCTGCTGCAGGAACACTGGCAGACTCTGGCCCGACGCATGCTCCACCACCAACCCGAGCAGCACGTAGCCGGAGTTGCTGTAGCGATACGCGGTGCCCGGTGCGAAGTAAGTCCTCGGCGTGGCCGACAGCATGCGCAGCACGTCGTTGTCGTTGAGCTGTTCGGTGGTGTCGGCCGGCATCAGGTCTTCGTAGTCAATCAGGCCGCCGGTGTGGCTGAGCAGCTGGCGCAGGGTCACCTTGTCGGTGGTCGCGGGCAGCGAGGGCAGCCAGTGGCGGATCGAATCGTCCAGCTTCAGCTTGCCGTCCTCGGCCAGCAACAGGATCGCCGCGGCGGTGAACTGCTTGCTCACCGAGGCCAGTCGATAGTTGGTGGCCGGCGAAGCCTGCTCGTGCTGTTCGAGGTTCGCCACGCCGTAGCCGCGGCGGAGCAGCGGCTTGCCGTCCTTGAGTACCAGCAGCGAGGCGCCGGGCACGTTGCCGGTGTAGTTCTGCATCAGCTGGTCGGCGTTCCGGATCGCATCGGGTGTTGCCGCTTGGGCAGTAAAGGTGGCAAGCAACAGCGAAGTAAGAAGCATGGCCAGTCGCATGATGAGTCTCCGTGCGTGAAGCTTGAGTCCCTCTCGCCCGCAAGGGGACTCCCTAATGGTCGCCTTAGGGAGAGGGAGAAGTTGAGCTACTGCACCAGCACGTCGTAGATCGTGTGCGGGGCGGGTTCCGGCGCGAAGGTGTAGTGCCACCATTCGAGCGGATAGTTGTGGAAGCCGCCACGCTCCATCGCGCTACGCAGCAGCGCGCGATTCTCGCGCTCTTGGGAGGTGAGGCCGGGCGTATCGGTATTCGCACGCACGCCGAAGTAGTCGAAGTCGGTGCCCATCTCCAGCGGCTCGCAGTGTGTGTCGTCGGTGGCGCAACGCTCCAGCGTGAGGTCGACGGTGCTGCCGCGGCTGTGGCCGGAGACCGGCGCGATGTAGTCGCCGAGCAGCTTCGACTTGTCCAGTGTTGGATAGTGCTGTGCTTTCGTGCGCTGGTCGCCGAGGTCGTGCGCCCAGCGCACGAAATCCGCCACCGCACGGGCAGGGCGGTAGCAGTCCCAGATCTTCAGGCGCAGGTGCTGCGCGCGCAGGTCGTGTTCGACCTGCGCCAGCGCCTCGGCGACCGGACGCAACAGGAAGCACTTCGGTGCACGGTAACCGTCAACCGGCGCGCCCACGAAGTTGTCGCGGCCGGCGTACTTGATGTCCTCGGCGATATCCGGCACCAGCGTGCGGATGTCGACCAGATTGGCGGCGGCCGCGGTCTTTGCCGGCGAGAGGGAAGGCGGCTGTTCGGCGCGACTGCCGAGTGGCGAGCCGATGGCGAGGAGCAGTGCGATGGCCGTGAGTGGCTGACGCATCAGTGGCAACCGCCGACGCGCTGGAAATCCAGGTCTTCGTAGTCGGAGCTGAAGTCGCCCTTCGGATCGATCTTGGCCATGCGCAGCGTGATCGGCTGGCTGTCGTGGGCGGCATGGAAATCCAGCCACGCATCCAGATCGCCGGAATCGTCCCAGTGCACCAGGTGGCGCGTACCCAGGCGCATCACCGTGCCGGCCAGTTTCGGCGACTTCTTCGCGGCGAAGCGCACTTTGTTGTTGCTTGGACACAGCGATATCTCGCCGAACCACGGATCGCGGTAGATGCCGGTCCAAGTCGCCAGATCGCTCGGGGTGGCCGGGTGCTGCTTCGAAGTATCCGGCATCGATGAAGTTGCCGCGTGCTGTTTCGCCGCGCGATCCAGTGCGTCGGCGTACCAGTTCACGTCATGCGTATCGCTGGGCGCCGTGAAGTGCTTGGTCAGTACTTCGCCCAGCACCGTGCGCGCGCTGTCCGCCTCGCCGTTGATCATGAACACGAAACCGCTGCGGCGGTCCGGCAACAGCGACAGCATCGAGTACATGCCGTTCAGCGTGCCGGTGTGCCACACATTCCATGCGCCATCGACATCGGTCATGCGCCAGCCGTAGCCGTAGGCCATCACGTGCGAGTGATCCCACGCGCGACGTTGCGCGGACACCGGGATCAGCATGTGCGGGGCCTGCAGGATCTGGCGTTGCGCCGGCGACAACCAGGCCAGTTGTGCCGGCGTGGGCACCAGCCAGTTGCGCGCCCAGCTCAGCATGTCGTCGAGATCGCAGCGGATGCCGCCGGCCGGCGCGGAGGAAATCGCCGGGATCAGCGCAGCGTCCTCGTCGATCGCGACGTTGTGTCCATTGTCCTGGCGATGCGGCTGCGCCACGTTGCCGACCGCATCGCGATTCCACGCGCCGACCTGGCAGCGCGAAAGTCCCAGCGGCTCGAACACCTCGCGACGCATCAGCGTCTCGTAGGGCGCGCCGCCTGCGGCGGCGGCCACTTCGCCGGCCACCACGTAGAGCAGGTTGTCGTACTGGTACTGCGAGCGGAAGCTGTAGCCGGGCTTGATGAAGGCCAGGCCATGGATGATGTCGGCGCGGGTGAATGCGTTCGGCTCCGGCCACAGCATCAGGTCGCCGCCGCCTTCGGGCAGGCCGCTGGAATGAGTCAGCAGGTCGGCCACGCGCATGTTCGCGGTCACCCACGGATCGTGCATGCGGAACTGCGGCAGGTATTTCGTCACCGGGTCGTCCCAGTGCAGCTTGCCTTGATCGACCAGTCGGCCAAGCAGGGCGGTGGTCATCGCCTTGCTGTTGGAGGCGATCTTGAACAGCGTCTGCGGCGTGATCTTCTGCCCCGAACCGGCTACCGTTTCGCCGGCGGTGCGCACGTAGACGACCTGGCCGTTCTCGATCACGCCGACGGCGATGCCGGGCAGGTGATAGCGCGCGATCACGGCATCGACAATTTTGTCGTAGGTGGGATTGGCGGATTTGAGGGTTTGGGCGGTGGCACCCAGGGTGACGAGCAGGAGCAAAAACGCGAGCAGAAAAGCACCCCACCCCAACCCTCCCCTGCGTTGCCCCACAGGGACTTCCTTCGGTCGCAGGGGGAGGAGCAAAGCTCCAGTCCGTTGTTGCTCAGTGTCGGAGATGGCGCCGCGTTTTTGGCTCCTCCCCCTGCTGGCAGGGGGAGGCTGGGAGGGGGTCGGTCGGGTATGCGAAAAAGCACCCCAGTCCAACCCTGCCCTGCGTTGCCCCACAGGGACTTCCTTCGGTCGCAGGAGAGGGGGCAGAAGCTGCGTTTGCCTAATGCTGCGCATCACGCTCCACCTCGCGCCACACGCGTAGCAGGTTGCCGCCCCACAGCTTGGCGATGTCGGTGTCGCTGAAGCCGCGCTTGTGCAGGGCGGCAGTGACGTTGCGCGTCTCGCTGGCGTTGGCCCAACCAGTGATGCCGCCGCCGCCGTCGAAGTCCGAGGCGATGCCGACGTGGTCGATGCCGGCGACCTTCACCATGTGCTGGATCTGGTTCATGTAGTCGTCCAGCGTGGCCAGCGGATACTTCTGCTGGATCTCGGCCATGCCTTTGTCCATCGCCGGCAGGTAGTCATCGCGATCGCTGTCGTACTCCTTGTGGCCAGACTGCTTCGCGATCGCGGCCTGCAGTTTCTTCTCGGCGGCCTCGCGGGCCGGGTCCTTTTTCAGGAATTCCTTGTAAGCCACCGCATCGACCACGCCGCCCTTGGCTGCGATCGCGCGCAGCAGGTCGTCGGGCAGGTTGCGTGGATGATCGAGTGCGGCGCGGGCACCGGAGTGCGAGGCGTAGATCGGCGCTGTGGACAGCTTGAGCGCCTCGCGCACGCAGGCGTCCGACGAGTGCGAAATGTCGACGAGCATGCCGAGCTGGTTGGCGCGCTTCACCACGGCGCGACCGAAGTCGCTCATGCCGGTGTCGCCGGCGCTGTTCATCGCCGGCTCGCCGTGTTCGGTATCGGGCAGCGAACTGGTGCACAGATCGTTGTTGCCGACGTGGGCCAGCCCGATCGAGCGCGCGCCGCGATCGAACGCCGCATCGAGGCGACGGATGTCGTGGCCGAGCGAGTAGCCGTTCTCGATCTCGATCGTCGCCGACAGCAAGCCAGCCTTGTGGTTGGCCAGCAACTGCTCCGGCGTGGTGGCCAGGCGGATGCGGTCGGGATACTGCATCAGCATGCGGCCGATCGCGTCGTATTTCTGCTCGGCCTGCTCCACCGCCTTGGCGTAGCCGGCCGCGTCGAGCTTGTGCTGGGGTACCCAGATCACGAAGAAAGCGGCGTTGAGGCCACCGCGCTCCATCTTGCCCAGATCGACCAGCAACGGGGTGGGCTTGCCCACGTCGAAGCGCGCTTCGCGCATGTAGGTAAAGGGAATGTCGACGTGGGTGTCGATGGTGATCGGCGGATCCTGTTCGGCATGCGCGGGAAGCGCGGCGCACAGGGTCAGCGCGGCGATGGTGGCAAGACGTGTAATCGTGGTCATGTCGTTTCCCAGTGGCGGGCCGGTTGCTCGCCAGCGATCATCTCCTCGAAGTGCTGGCGGCGACGCACCACCGCATAACGACCCTGGTTCAGCAGCACTTCGGCTGCCAGTGGCCGCGAGTTGTAGGTAGACGCCATCGACGCACCGTACGCGCCGGTGGCCTTGATCAGCAAGAGGTCGCCGGCCACGCATTCGGGCATGACACGGTTGCGCGCGAAGGTGTCGCCGGTCTCGCAGACCGGGCCGACGATGTCGTAGGTGGTCAGTGGCCGTGATTCGTCCGACACCGGGACGATGTCGTGCCAGGCGTCGTACAGGCTCGGTCGCTGCAGGTCGTTCATTGCCGCATCCAGTACCAGGAACTGGCGCTCGATACCCGGCTTGACCCGGATCACCCGGGTCAGCAGCACACCGGCTTCGGCGACCAGGTAACGACCGGGCTCGAGCAGCAGGCGGCCGCGGTAGCCGGCCAGCGCCTCGCGGATCACGCCGACGTAATCCGCTGCCGCCACCGGATGATCCTCGCCGGCGCGGTAGCACACGCCGAGACCACCGCCGACGTCGATGCTGGTGACCGTATGGCCGGCCTGTTCGAGTTCGCGCCAGAACTCGGCCACGCGCTGCAGCGCGAGCCGGAACGGTTCCAGCGTGAGGATCTGCGAACCGATGTGCACGTGCAGGCCATCGAGCTGCACATGCGAGAGCTGCCTGTGCTCGGCGAACCAGCGACGCGCCTCGTCGATGCTTACGCCGAACTTGTTCTCCGACTTGCCGGTGGAGATTTTCGCGTGGGTGTGTGCGTCGACGTCCGGATTGATGCGTGCCGCCGCGCGTGCCGTCACTCCTTGCGCCTTGGCCAGCCGTTGCAGGGTGAGCAGTTCGTCGTGCGATTCGACGTTGAAGCGATGGATGCCGACCGTCAGCGCGCCGGCGATCTCGTCCGCGCTCTTGCCGACACCGGAGAACACGATGCGCTCCGGTGGCATGCCGGCATGCAGGCTTCGCCGCAATTCGCCGACCGAAACGATGTCGGCGCCGACGCCGGCGTTCGCCATCAGTTGCAGGATGGCGAGGTTCGGGTTGGCCTTGACCGCGAAGAAGATGGTGGCATCGAGGCCACTCAATGCAGCCTGCAGGCCACCGATGCGCTGCCGGATCGCGCTGCTGGAATAGGCGTGCAGCGGGGTGCCGAGACGGGCCGCCAAGGCAGCGAGATCGACATCGTCAATGGCGGCTTGGGCCACGAATGAATGCGCGGTGGCCACGGAAGTAGGGGTCATGAAAGCCACGGAAGGTGCGTCACGTTTAGTCAGGCGAAGGCAGCGCGGGTCTCGAAAAAAGCACGACCCGCAAAACGCGGGTCGTGGGCCGGGGAGTCGTCAGAAATCGGCGGAGAAGGAAAGCTGCACATAACGCGGCGCCTGGAAACCGATCGGCTGCCGGAACGTGGAATTGGTCTGCGGTGAGATATCCGTCTGCAGATCCTGATCCACCTGCACCGTGCGCTGCTGGTTGAGCAGGTTGAATGCGGTGAGCTTCACACGCATCTTGCCGCCGTCGTAGGGCAGTACGTAGGTGATGTTGGCGTCGAGGGTGTAAGTCCACGGCAGCCTGCCATAGTTGCCACGCGGGGAGGACTTGTACACGCGATCCTCGGAGGGATACTGCACAGGGTCTCCGTTCGTGTCGAACTGCCCAGGGATCGAGCCGCATTTGTCCACGCAGATGAAATAGCTGTGGTAGTTGGTCGCGTCGTAGGGATTGCCGACGCCATAGCCGGTGATCGGACCGCCGGAATTGACCTCCACATTGGCGCCTACTTGCCAGTTCTTGCTGAGCGCATAGGTGCCGCGCAGCTTGAGTTGGTGACGCCGGTCATTGGGCAGGAAGCCATTGCTCAGGTTGACGTAGGGGTCGTCGAAGTTTTCCGTGCGGCCGGTATCGTCGAAGTCGGTGTCGGAGTTGACCGGGCCCTCCGCGTTGCCGCGATTCCACGCGGCCGTATACGACGCATTGAACGACCACTTGTCGTCCCAGGCCTTGTCGAGTTGCAGTTCGATCGCCTCGTAGGTGCGCTTGGGCTTGACCCATCCGCGCTGGCCCAGGTAGTTGCCGTCGGAGTCGTACATCGCCCAACCGTATTTGGAGGTATCGATGGTGAGATAGCCATCCGGGGTGCCGTCGCAATTGGTGTCGCCCCAGACGGTCACCTTCTTGCCGGGATTCGCCATCACCCAGCCGATGTAGCCGTCGCCGCCGCATTTCGGTGTGGCGCTGATCTCCATGTCGTCGATCGCATTGTGCAGGCGGCGATAGATGCCGCGCACGCCCCACGACCAATTGTTGTTGATCAATTGCTGGAAGCCGAGGATCGCCTCGTCCTGGTAGACCGGGTCCATGTTCTTATCCACTTCGGAACGCAGGTCGCCGACGGTGCCGTTGCCCTGGGAGTCGTCCACCGGGCCGATTTGTGCGCCGAGCTTCGGCACGGCATAGGTCAGGCCGTTGAGCGTCTGGATATCCCAACCGGCGAAGCCGTAGTAAGTCCTTTCATCAAGCAGGCCGCCTGCCTGCTTGATGTTGATCACATTGGCCACTGGCAGGTAGTAACGGCCAAGGTTGCCGAACACCTTCATGCTGGCATCGCCCTTCACGTCCCACGAAAATCCCAGGCGGGGTGCGATCTGCTTGCTGATCTTGATGTAGCTGCGGCCGGATGCGTCCTCGTTGTTGAAACTGTCGTTGCGGATGCCGGCGTTCAACACGAAATTCGGCGTGATCGACCAGTTGTCTTCGACGTAGAACGCCGAGTTGATGGTGGGAAAGGTGCCGGCGATCTCGTAACGTCGTGCACGTACGTAGGCATCGTAGCCCGGAGGAACCACGCCGCCGTTCGGAATGGTGCTGCCGGGCGATGTTGCATAGAGGTTGTAGTAGTACTCGCCGGGGCCGGTGTAATGGCGTGCGTAGTCGGATACGTTCTTTTCGTGGTCGTAGCCGAAGCGCAGCAGGTTGCTGCCAAGCGTCCATTCGAAGTCCGCACGGTACTGCGTGCGTTTGTCGGTGCGGGCATAGACGGTCGAGCTGTTGGTGCAACCGAGCGCCACGCCCGGATCGTGGATGTTCAGGAACCCCGTGGTTCCGGCAACCACATTGCATTGCACGTCGAGCTGGGATTGCGTATTCGCATCGCGCTGGTTCTGGCCGTACATCAACTTCATCGAGAGGTCGTTGGTCAGGTAGCTGCTCCAGGTGAGCGCCCAGTTGCGTCCGCCGGTGTCGCTATTGATGATGTTGGAGCGGGGGCCGACCGTATGGGTGTCGTAGTCGTAGCCGTAGACGTCGCCGACGTTCTTGGTCTTGTCCGAAAAGGCCATCAGGGACAGCGTGTTGCTGTCGGTGACGTTCCAGTTGATGGTGGTGCCCCAGAAATTATTGTCTGCATTGTTGTAGGTGATGGTTTTGCCGAGATTGTCGGTGTTGTGCGGTTCGCTGCCGCGCGCCTCATACATGGCGAAGAAGAACAGCTTGTCCTTGATGATGGGACCGGCCGCCCAGACGTTGGTCTTCACCAGCGAATCCTGGTCGCGGCTGGCGGTGATGTAGCGACTGCCGTCGGCGTTGTAGCGATCCTTGGCAGCGGAATGCCAGTTGCCCGGCTCCATCGTGATGGTGGTGCCGAACTTGAATTCGTTCGTGCCCGAACGTGCCACGGCATTCACCACGCCGCCGGTGGTGCGGCCGAACTCCACCGAGTAGCCGCCGGTCTTGACCTGGAATTCCTGGTAAAAATCGAACGGTGCTTCGGAGAAACCGTTGCGGTTGTAGAAGTCCGTGACGTTGAGTCCGTTGACATAGAAGGCGTTCTCGGCGATCGACGAGCCGCCGAACGAAATGCCACCGAAACCGGCATTGCCCTTGACCACGCCGGGAGCCAGCAGCGCCACCGAGGCCACGCTCTGTTCCACCGGCAGGCGCGTCAGCGTTTCGCGGGAGATATTGGTGGCGGATTCGGTAGAGGTCACATCGATGACCGGCAGTGCATTGCTGGTGACGTTGATCGACGAGAGTTCGGTGGCATTGGCGTTCGAGCCCACGTCGACCGTGGTGGCATTGCCCAGGGTGACAGTGACATGGCGCGACTGGCCGACGGCGTTGCCATTGCTGTTCACCGTGAGCAGGTAGTCGCCGACCGGCAGGAAGGGGAAGCGGTAGTTGCCGTTGCCGTCCGCCGTGATGGTTCGGGTCAGACCGGTGGAAGGACTGGTGACCGTGACGACCGCATTGGCCTGCGTGTGACCTACCACCGAGCCATCCGTGTTGCCTGCGAATGCCGTCGGCACCGCCAGCGATGCAAGGCCGAGGCCCAGCGCCATGCAAAGTGCGCTCCTGCGCAATGTCCGAGTGTTTCCCATCTCCCGATCTCCCCCATCGACGCCGTCGATGCCATGTTTGTGAAAGCCGCTGATTACTTGCTGCGAGGTCCCTGCGCCGCTGGCAGGACCTGCCACTTGAAGTCGTAGTCCGTCTGGTCGAAGTAGAGGTTGCCGCCCTTCCACTCGGCCTCGCCGCGCTGTGAATCCACGTCGTCGGAACGGAACTGCCGCTTGGGCGGCATGAAGTGGCGCCCGAAGTCGTTGTTGAAGGCGATGCGGTAGTTGTCCAGGCCGCCGAGGTAGAACCACTCCAGCGCCTTGTCGTCAGCCGGGCCCGGATGCAGCCGACCGGTGGTGACGTCCATCGGTACCCAGCCGTAGGGCGCCAGGTACAGGTAGCCCCAGTCGTGGATGTTGCTGTAGTCGGTGCCGTCGTTGGAGAACACCATGCCGGACTGCCAGCGGGTGGGAATGCCGTTGAGCCGCAGCAGGGTCATCAGCAGCAGGGTCTGCTGGCCGCAGTCGGCGTGGCCGGCGTGCAGCGCGTAGTCGCTGATGTTGGAGATCGTCGAGTACTCGCGCGCACCGGCCCACGGAATCTGGTCGACCGCGGCGAACAGTTTCTGCGCGATGCGGTAAGGGTTCTTCTCGTCGCCGACGACCTTGCGCGAGAACGCGCGCATCGCATCAGTGAACACGATGTGTGGCGCGCGCTCGGCCACGAAGGGCGCCAGTTCCGGCGTGATGTTCTCCGCCGTGACCTTGTCCGGATCGAGCGCGTGGTATTGCGCGAACAGGGTCAGCTCGTAGGTGACCGAGAACACGGTCTTCTGGCCGGCTACTGCGGGTTTCTCCAGATACACGGTGCGCTGCATCGTCGATGCGGGCGCGATTTGATGCTGCGCCGGCACACTGCCGACATAGCGGATGTCTTCCTGCTGACCCGGCACCGCCTGCGGATAGGGAATCCACGCGCGCACGGTTTCGCCGGCGGGCACCGCATCGGCGTTGACGGTGAGCGTCTGAGTCATGCGTACACGCTGCGGCAGCACGCTGCTGCGATGGCCGGTCAGTGCCGCGTGGTAGATCGCGCGCTGATGGCCGTTCAACGATGCCATCGGGCCGTCGGTGATCGGCGTTTGCACTGCGCGCCGCGCCACCGCTTCCGGGCTGAGGCGGAACAGGTTGCCGGGCGAGCGCTTGAAGTAGAGCGTCCTGCCATCGATCACCTGATGCTCGAACAGGCCGGCCGCGTTCCACTTCGCGAACTCGACATCGCTCAGGTCGGGAATTTCCTTGCGCACGCGCGTCTTGACGTCATCGGCGCTGAGCGTGAAGTCGAGCAGGATGCGGCGCATGCGCTCGCGCTGGAATGCGAGCGCGGTTCTGGTCTCGGCGGACAGGCCTGCTTGTGCCAACGCATCGGTGATCGCTGTATCGGCGGCCTGGAAGTGGCCGGCGTCGATCTGGGCGATGATGGGGGTGAGCGGTGGATTGCTGGCGGTACCGGCAACCGCCAGTGGAGTGGCCAGCAGCAGGGCGAGCACGACCACGACGGTGCGCAAGCCGTGCTTGCGGCGGCGTATTTTCAGTGCGACAGGTAACAACGTATCCATCGACCAGCATCCCCACATCGAATCCCCTGAAACCGCTGTGTAACACGCTTGCAAATGCCGGTCAATAATTTATGCTTCAATTGAACTGTAAAAGAATCATCTATTCCTAATGGCATAAACCTCAAGATTTGTGCCGGCCTGCGAACCACCCACAAGGGGATGCAATGATCCACACGGTCTGGCCTTATCTGGCGGTGATGTTGTTGGCCGCCGGGCTGTTTCCCGCGGTGGAGCGGCGATTCAACTGGCGGATTTTCAATGTGCTGCCGCCGATCGTGCTCACCTATCTGTTCGTCACCGCGCTGGCGGTGTCGGGCCTGTGGCGAGTCAACAACGAAATCCGCACCGCGCAATCGATGCTCACCACGCACATGGTGCCGGCGCTGCTGTTCCTGCTGATGATCAACTGCGACCTGCGCGCGATCTGGCGATTGGGACCGCGTGTGCTGGCGGTGTTTGTGTGCGCGACCATCGCCTTGTTCGTCGCCTTCATCGCCACCTTTCTGCTCTATCACCGCTGGCTGCCGGGCGATGCGTGGCAACCGCTGGCCGCACTGTCGGGCAGCTGGATGGGCGGCACCGCCAACATGATCGCGGTGAAGCAGGCGATCGGCATGTCTGACCATTATCTGGCGATGTCGCTGCTCACCGATGCGCTGTGCTACTCGATGTGGGTGGTGGTGCTGTTCTCGGTGGCGCGGCTCGCGGTGGGGTTCAACCGCTGGACGAAAGCCAAATCCAGCGGCGACATGGAGGTGGCCGAGACGCCGGTGAGCGGCCCGACCACGTACGACAGCGTGCTGCTGTGGCTGGGCATGGCACTGGCGGTGGCGGCGTTGTCGGGTTGGTTGTCGGGCTGGCTGCCGGTGGGGAGCATGGTCAGCGGCACCACCTGGACGATCCTGCTCGCCACTGCGGCGGGACTGGTGGTGGCGCATACGCCGCTGGCGCGATTCCCCGGTGCCGGCACCATTTCCAGCGCCATGCTGATCAGCGTGGTGGCGGTGCTCGCTTCGCAAAGCAACTTCGCCGGGATCGCCGCGGCGCCACTGTATCTGCTGTGCGGCGTCACCATCATCGCGATCCACGCAGTACTGCTGATCGGCTTCGCCAAGCTTTTCCGTTTCGATCTTTATCTGTGCGGGATTTCCTCGCTTGCGCTGGTCGGCGGCGTGGCGGCCACACCGGTGCTGGCGGCGAGCTACTCGCGCGCCTTGGTCCCGGTGGGCGTGTTGCTGGCACTGCTCGGTTACATTCTCGGTACCGGCTTTGGCCTGCTGGTGGCCACCGTGATGTCGGCGCTGGCCGGGCCATGAGCGGGTTCTACTCAGGAGCATGATCATGCGACTTCCTCTTTCTCTCGCCACGCTGTTCATCCTCGGCCTTGTCGTGGCGCCGCTGCATGCGCGCGACAACGTCGCCACCAGCGCGATCCCGCCGTCGGGCGTGATGGGCGTGGGCGATGCGCAGCTCACGCCGGCGTACTGGGTCGGCCTGCAGAAGCAGCCAGACCGGGTGATCCTCAGCCGCGCACAGATCGAGGCAGAGAACACGGCGCTGCTGAAAACCGATCCGTCGATGCATGATCTGCGCGCGTTGCCGACGACGTTGACGCGCGAGCAGGTGGCCGGCTGGATCAACGCGTTGTCCGAGCGACCCGCGCGGCAGCTGTATGACGTCGACGGCCAACCCGTGGCCGCCGCCACGCTGGATGCGCTGGTCGACAATCTCGCACTGTCCGACATTCCGGCGCAGCAGGGCACGCGTTACGGCCTGGTGGTAAAGCGTGCGTCGTTCCGCGCTTTCCCCACCAACCTGCGCGTGTTCAGTTCGAAGGGCGATACCGACATCGACCGCTTCCAGGAAACCGCCGAGTTTCCCGGCGTGCCGGTGGCGATCGTGCATGCCAGCCGCGACGGCCATTGGCTGTTCGTGGTGAGCCCGCGCTATGCCGCTTGGACTGAAAAGGAGAACGTGGCAGAAGGCAGCGCCGCACAGGTCTTCGGTTATGCCGACAAGACACCGTATCGGGTGATCACCGGTGCCAGCGTACGCACCGTGTTCACGCGCGAGGTGCCCGGCGTCTCGCAGCTGCAGCTCGATATGAGCACGCGCGTACCGCTGCAGACCGATCTGCCGGCAGACCAGCCGGTCAACGGGCAGACGCCGTATGCCGCGTATACGTTGCAACTGCCGCTGCGCGACGCCGACGGCAAGCTGCAGTTCAGCCCGGCGCTGCTGCAGAAGAACACCGATACGGCGGACGACTACCTGCCGCTGACGCCGGCCAACATCATCGGCCAGGCGTTCAAGTTCCTCGGTGAGCGGTACGGCTGGGGCCACTCGTACGACGGGCGCGATTGCAGCGGTTTCGTCTCCGACGTGTACCGCAGCATGGGTGTAGAGATGCCGCGCGACACCAGCAAGCAGTCGATCAGTCCGGCGCTGGAACATCGCCTGTTCACCGACAAGGACAGCCGCGAGGCGCGCATCAAGGCTGCGCATGCATTGCAGGTCGGCGACCTGGTCTACATCCCCGGGCACGTGATGCTGGTGATCGGTCAGCGCGACGGCCAACCCTACGTGATCCATGACGTCGGCGGCATGAGTTACCGCAAGGCCGACGGCAGTATCGCGGAGATCAAGCTCAATGCAGTGTCGGTGACACCGTTGCTACCGATGCTGTTCAACGATCACCAGACCTTTGTCGACCGAATGACCAGCATCGTGCGGATTCGTCGCTGAACCTGTCGCCGATTGCATCAAAGAAGAAAACGAGGACACGGATTCCATGAAGGCTATGCCATGAAAATCACCGACATCCAGTTCGGCATGCTGCGGGTACCGCTGAAGACGCCGTTCAAGACCGCGCTGCGCACGGTCAACACGGTCGAGGACATCGTGGTGATGGTGCACACCGACAGCGGCCACGTCGGTTACGGCGAGGCGCCGGCCACCGCGGTGATTACCGGCGACACCCACGGCTCGATCATTGACGCGATCCGGCACTACATTTCGCCGCGGCTGATCGGCCAGGAGATCGCCGAGCTCAACCATCTCACCCAGCTGATCCAGAGTGCGATGGAGAAGAACACCAGCGCCAAAGCGGCGGTAGAGATCGCGATCTACGATCTGTGGGGCCAGCTCTACAACGCGCCGCTGTACAAGCTGCTCGGCGGCGGCGACCCGGTGATCACCACCGACATCACCATCAGCGTCGACTACATCGACAAGATGGTGGCCGACTCGGTCTCCGCGGTGGAGCGCGGTTTCGAGTCGCTGAAGATCAAGGTCGGCAAGGACATCGGCGTCGACATCGAGCGGGTCAAGGCGATCTATGCGGCGGTGGAAGGGCGCGCGCTGCTGCGGCTGGACGCGAACCAGGGCTGGACCGCGAAGCAGGCGGTGTACGCGCTGCAGACGCTGGAGGAAGCCGGCATCAAGCTGGAGCTGATCGAGCAGCCGGTGAAGGCGCGCGACCTGGCCGGCATGCGCTATGTCACCGAGCGCGTGCACACGCCGGTAATGGCCGACGAGAGCGTGTTCGGCCCGATGGAAGTGATCGAGCTGATCCGCATGCGCGCGGCCGACATCATCAACATCAAGCTGATGAAGACCGGCGGCATCTCCAACGCGATCCACATCGCCGACATCGCGGCGATGCACGGCATCGAGTGCATGATCGGCTGCATGCTGGAGACCAGCATCAGCGTGGCCGCCGCGGTGCACGTGGCGGTGGCCAAGTCGAACGTGATCACCAAGATCGACCTCGACGGCCCCTCGTTGTGCCTGTTCAATCCGGTCGACGGCGGGGTGATCTTCAACGAATCGGAAATCTCGGTGACGGATGCGCCCGGCCTGGGCATCCGCGAGATCCGTGGGCTGGAAAGGATCGAATCCTGATGTCGCCACTGGTCAAAATCCGTTCGGAGCGCGACCAGATGTCGGCGGTGGAGCGGCGCATCGCCGACTTCATCCTGGAGAACGCGCAGTTGCTGCGCGATTACTCCTCGCAGCAGCTGGCCAATGCGCTGGGGATCAGCCAGTCCAGCGTGGTGAAGTTCACCCAGAAGCTGGGTTTCAAGGGCTATCCGGATCTCAAGTATTCGGTCGGCGAGGCGATTGCCCGTGCCGACAACGGCGACACGCCGCAGCAGACCACCGCGCGCGCCGGTGCGTCCGACACGTCGCCGGCCGGCAACCTGTGGCGGCGCAAGTCCGAGGCCGAGGAGGCGACCCGGCTGATCAATTCGCCGGAGACGATCCAGGCCGTGGCCGCCGCGATCGAGCAGGCCGGCAAGAACGGCAAGGTCTTCATCCTCGGCTTGGGCGAGGACGACATCTACGCGCGCGGCTTCGCACTGAAGCTGTCGTTGCTGGGCATCCTCACCGTGCACAACTTCGACACCGCGCGGATGACCGCGAATGTCTCCGCGGCCAGCCCCGGCGATGTGCTGCTGGTGTTCTCCGAACACGGCAACCATCCGGCGCTGTGCAAGATCAGCCGCTACTTCCGCGAGCGCCGCGGCCAGGTGATCACGGTGACGCGGCATACCGCCAATCCGCTGCGCACGCTGGCCGATATCGCGCTGGTGGTGTCGGCGCATGACGAGCAGCCGTACATCCAGCCGCTGCTGTACCAATCGGCCTTGCAGCATCTGCTCGATGGCGTGTTCGTGCTGCTGTGCGAAGGGCACGACGACCGCCACGCACAGCTGCTGGCCAATCTCGACCGCATCCAGCTGATGCTGGAGCCGTAGCCCAACTTCTGCAGGCAGGTACGCATGGTTTTTCGACGTCATTCCCGTTCGTGCGCCGTGTGCCTCGTGCTGGCGCTGGCAACCTTGGCAATCCTGGCCGGATGTGCCGGACACGATCTGAAGGCGAGCGAGACCAGTCCGTGGCAGTCATCGCGCCAACTAGTGCTGGTCACCGTGGCCGACTGGAACACCGATCACGGCATGCTGCGCACGTATACGCGCGGCGCGCATGGCTGGGTCGCAGCCGGTGTGGCGGCGCCAGTCACGATCGGCAAGACCGGCGCCGGTTGGGGGTTGGGATTGAATGCGCCGCAAAGTGGCGGACCGGTCAAGCGCGAAGGCGACAACCGCAGCCCGGCCGGCGTGTTCCGCATCGGTGACACCTTCGGTTACGCCAGTCATGTCGATACCGCGATGCCGTATCTAGCGCTCAACGCCACCGAGTACTGCGTCGACGTCAGCGGCGCGGCGCACTACAACCGCATCGTCGACGCGAACGTGGTCGGTGCCGACGCGGTGAAGGGTTCCACCGAACCGATGCGGCGCGACCTGCACGTCAACGGCGACCAGCGCTACCGCATGGGTTTCGTGATCGAACAGAACCCGCAGGCCAAGCCGCTGGCGGGCAGCTGCATCTTCGCGCACCTGTGGGCGTCGCCGACGGATTCGACCGCCGGTTGTACCGCGATGACGCCGTCGGTGATGCAGTCGTTGCTGGCCTGGCTGCGGCCGGAAGACCAGCCGATCTTCATCCTGCTGCCACAGCATGAGTACGAGCGGCTGCGCACGGACTGGCAGTTGCCGGCGATCGCCGCGACGGGCGACGCGCCGTGAGTGCGACCGCGCGCGTGCTCACCGGCCTGGCCGCCGGTGCGGCGATCGGCCTGCTGCTGGTCGGCTGGAATCCGGCGCTGGCCTTGCAGATCGCTGACGTGGCGCAGCCGATCGGCAAGCTATGGTTGAACGCGTTGCAGATGACCGTGGTGCCGCTGGTGCTGGCGCTGGTGGTGGTCGGCGTCAACACCGCCACCGACGCGGCTGCGTCGGGTCGCATCGCGCGGCGCGCGATCGTGGTGTTCATCGTGGTGTTGACCGGCGGTGCGTTGTTTGCCGCGCTGGCGGCGCCGCTGGTGTTCGCCCTGTTTCCGCACAACCCGGCGTTGATCGTGGCGCTCGGTCACGCGGCGATACCAGCTGCCGCGCAGGCAGCACCAGTGAGCTGGGTCGACGCGCTCACCGCGATCGTGCCGAACAACGCGATCATGGCCGCAGCGCAGAGCGCGATGCTGCCGCTGGTGGTGTTCGCGCTGTTTTTCGGTTTCGCGCTGACCCGGCTTGCACCGGAGCGGCGCGCGCTGCTGCTGGAATTCTTCCAGGCGATCGCCGACGCGATGATCGTGATCGTGCGTTGGGTGCTGTGGGCTGCGCCGTTGGGCGTGTTCGCGCTGATCCTGTCGGTATGCGCGCGCTCCGGACTGGGCATGCTCAGCGCGCTCGGCGTGTATGTGCTGGTCGAGTGCCTGCTGTACCTCGCGGTCACCGTGATGATGTTGCCGGTGGCGCTGATGTTCGGCGGCGAGCGGATTCGCCGCTTCGCCGCTGCGCTGGTACCGGCGCAGGTGGTGGCGCTCAGCACGCAGTCGTCGCTGGCCTCGCTGCCGGCGATGCTGGAAAGCGCGGATCGCCGGCTCGGCTATCCGCAGCAAGTCACCGCGCTGGTGCTGCCGATGGCGGTGTCACTGTTCCGCCTGACCAGCCCGGTGCAGTACATGACCTCAGCGGCCTTCATCGCCTGGGCCTACGGGGTGGACCTGACGACGGCGCAACTGCTGGCCGGCGCGATGCTGGCGGTGGTGATCAGTCTTGGGTCCGTCGGCTTGCCGGGCCAGGTCACCTTCATCGCCACCAACCTGCCGGTGGCGCAGGCGATGGGCCTGCCGCTGAGTCCGCTGGGCTTGATGCTGGCGGTGGACACGATTCCCGACGCGCTGGCCACGCTCGGCAACGTCACCGCCGATCTCACCGCTGTCAGCGTGGTCACCCGACAATCGAGGCGCGATACCGCATGAGTTTTGTTGTGCAGAATTTCGACGCGATCGTGATCGGTGCCGGCATGGCCGGGGCCTCGGTCGCGTATTTCATGGCGCCGCATGCGCGCGTGCTGGTGCTGGAACGCGAGGCGTATGCGGGCATGCACGCGACCGGCCGTTCGGCGGCCCTGTTTTGCGAAACTTACGGCTCGCCGCAGGTGCGCGCGCTGACCCGCGCCACCCGCCCGTTCCTTGCACAGCCGCCGGAAGGTTTTGCCGCGCAGCCGATACTCAGGCGGCTCGGTGCCACGGTCATCGGTAATGCCGCGCAGGTCGATGACGTGCGTGCGATGTACGAGGCGATCGTGCCGTTCACGCGCGACATCGAATTGCACGACCAGGCCCGCGTGCTGGCGACGGTGCCGGTGCTGCGTCCCGAAGCCGCGCGGATCGGCCTGCACGAACCTGGCGCATCGGATATCGACGTCAACGAGCTGCATCAGGGTTTCCTGCGCGGATTGCGCACGCGCGGCGGCGAGCTGCGCCTGAATGTCGACATTCGCGCGATCAGTCGCAGCGCTGGTGGCTGGCAGGTGGACGATGGCGAGCAGACATTCCGCGCGCCGCTATTGCTCAACGCGGCCGGGGCCTGGGTGGATCAGGTGGCGACGCTGGCCGGGGTGGCGCCGATCGGCATCGTGCCGAAACGGCGCTCCGTGTTCCTGTTCGATCCACCGGAAAATATCGCTACCGCGCACTGGCCATTCATCACCAGCTTCGACGAGAGCTTCTACTTCAAGCCCGATGCCGGCCTGCTGCTGGGTACCTGCGCGAACGCCGATCCAACGGAACCGCATGACGTGCAGCCGGAGGACTACGACATCGCGCTGGGCATCCATCGCATCGAGGAGGCGACCACCATGACGATCCGCCGGCCGCGGCGCAGCTGGGCCGGCCTGCGCTCGTTCGTCGCCGATGGCGATCTGGTCGGCGGCTTCGCGCCGGATGCGCCGGGTTTCTTCTGGGTCGCCGCGCAGGGCGGCTACGGCATCCAGACCAGCGCCGCGATGGGCGAAGCCTGCGCCAACCTGGCGCTGGGCCGGCCGCTGCCGTCGCCGCTGATCGATGCAGGCCTGTCGGCGGCGATGCTGGCGCCGCGTCGGTTCAGCGGGGTCTAGCTACAGGCGTCAGGTTCGCAAGGCAAGCGGAAAGGGATGGCTATAATGTCGAATCCCCAGGCGCCGACGCGCCATGATTCCGGCAAGGTTCGCCATGCTCCTGATGATCGACAACTACGACAGCTTCACCTTCAACCTCGTGCAGTACCTCGGCGAGCTGGGGCAGCAGGTGAAGGTGGTGCGCAACGATGCGCTGGACATCGCCGGCATCCGTGCACTCAAGCCCTCGCACATCATGATCTCGCCCGGGCCGGGTACGCCGGATGATTCGGGCGTGTCGCTGGACGTGCTGCGCGAGCTGTCCGGCGAAGTGCCGGTGTTCGGTGTATGCCTCGGTCATCAGGCGATCGGCCAGGTGTTCGGTGGCAAGGTGATCCGCGCCAAGCAGATCATGCATGGCAAGACTTCACCGGTGCGTCATCGCGGGCAGGGCGTGTTCGCCGGCCTGCCGGATCCGTTCGAGGCGACGCGCTACCACTCGTTGGTGGTGGAGCAGTCGTCGTTGCCGGATTGCCTCGAAGTCACTGCATGGACGGAAAACCCGGACGGTTCGATCGACGAGATCATGGGCCTGCGTCACAAGACGTTGCCGGTGGAGGGCGTGCAGTTCCATCCCGAGTCGATCCTGACCCAGCATGGCCACGACCTGCTGCGCAATTTCCTCGGTCTGCCGCTGCGGCTGGCCGCATGAACGGGCACGCGCGCGACATCACGATTACCCCGCAGGAAGCCCTGCAGCGCACGATCGAACACCGCGAGATCTTCCACGACGAGATGATCGCACTGATGCGCCAGATCATGCGCGGCGAAGTGAGCCCGCTGATGACGGCGGCGATCATCACCGGCCTGCGCGTGAAGAAGGAAACCGTGGGCGAGATCACCGGCGCGGCGCGCGTGATGCGCGAGCTGTCGGCGAACGTGCCGGTCATCGGCAACACCGAGCATCTACTGGATATCGTCGGTACCGGCGGCGACGGTGCTTCCAGTTTCAATATCTCGACCGCGTCGATGTTCGTCGCGGCGGCGGCCGGCGCACGCGTGGCCAAGCATGGCGGCCGCAGCGTGTCGTCGAAGTCCGGCAGTGCCGATGTGCTGGAGGCGCTCGGCGCCTCGATCGACCTGAAACCGGTGCAGGTGGCCGAGTGCCTGGCCGAGACCGGGATCGGCTTCATGTTCGCGCCGAACCATCATCCGGCGATGAAGGTGGTGGCGCCGGTGCGCAAGGAAATGGGCGTGCGCACGCTGTTCAACATCCTCGGTCCGCTGACCAACCCGGCCGGCGCGCCGAACATCCTGATGGGCGTGTTCCATCCCGATCTGGTCGGCATCCAAGTGCGCGTGCTGCAGCAGCTCGGCGCGCAGCACGCGATGGTGGTGTGGGGGCGCGACGGCATGGACGAGGTCTCGCTCGGTGCGGCGACCCTGGTCGGCGAGCTGCGCAACGGCGTGGTGCACGAATACGAGATCGAGCCGGAAGACTACGGTCTGGCGATGGCCTCCAGCCGCAACCTGCGGGTGGACAACGTGGACGAGTCGAAGGCGATGCTGCTGGAGGCGCTGGAAGGCCGCCGCGGCATCCCGCACGACATCGTCTGTCTGAATGCCGGCGCGGCGCTGTATGCCGCCGATGTGATCGGCTCCATTGACGATGGCATCGAACTGGCGCGCACTACGATTGCCAGCGGCGCGGCGCATGCGAAAATGCTGGCCTTCGTGGCGACCACCCGGCGACTTGCCGCGCTGGACTAGATGCGCCGCCGGGTGCACACGGGCCTGCAAAGTGGCAGGATCGGAGCACCCCGTGCACGGAGCGCACTCCCCTACACCGACTAGCGAGATGCCATGACCGACATCCTCAACCGCATTCTTGCCCGCAAGGCGGAAGAGATTGCCGAGCGCCAGACAAAGCTGCCACTGACTGAATTGATGGCACGCATTGCGGAGCAGCCGGATACCCGCGGCTTTGCCGCTGCGATCGAGGCGAAGATCGCGGCCGGCCTGCCGGCGGTGATCGCCGAGGTGAAGAAGGCCAGCCCCAGCAAGGGCGTGATCCGCGCGAATTTCGATCCGGCGGCGATCGCGAAGAGCTATGAAAAAGCCGGCGCGGCCTGTCTGTCGGTGCTGACCGATAGCGATTTTTTCCAGGGCAGCGAGGCCTTCCTGCAGCAGGCCCGTGCGGCATGCTCGCTGCCGCTGCTGCGCAAGGATTTCATCATCGATCCGTACCAGGTGTACGAGGCCCGTGCGATCGGCGCCGACTGCATCTTGCTGATCGTGGCCGCGCTGGACGATGACGTGCTGTTGCAGCTGTCGCTGCTCGCCGCCGAGCTCGACCTGGATGTGTTGTGCGAAGTGCATGACGAAGAGGAGCTGGAACGCTCGATGGCGTTGCCGGTGCCGCTGATCGGCGTCAACAATCGCAACCTCCGCAGCTTCGAGACGTCGCTGGAAACCTCGCTGACACTGCAGGGGTTGATCGAGTACGACCGCGTGCTGGTGGCCGAATCGGGCATCCATACGCCGGAAGACGTGGCACGCCTGCGCGAAGGCGGCATCCAGGCGTTCCTGGTCGGCGAGGCGTTCATGCGCGCGGAAGATCCGGGCAGCGAATTGCGACGGCTGTTCGCCACGCCGTGACCATCATGCTGAAGGGGGAGGCATCGGTGGAGGCGGCGGATGTGGCGGCATTGCCGCGCGTGGTGCTGTTCGATTTCGACGGCGTGCTGATCCACGGCGATGCGTTTTATCTGTTCATCCGCGAGCGCTACCGTCGTTCGTGGTGGCGCACGTTGCTGGCGCTGCTGAGTACGCCGCTGCTGTTGCTGCAGCTGCCGTTCTCGCGCCGGTTGCCGGTGCGTGTGCTGGTGCGCATCGCACTGTTCGGACTGGGCGAGCGGAGTTACCAGGCCGCCGCGAAAGCGTTTGCCGCCAGCCTGGCGCGCCGGTCGCGGCAGTTTTGTCGCGATGGCCTGCAGGCGTTGCGCCGGCATCAGGTACAAGGCGATCGGGTGATCGTGGTGACTGGCTGCGAGCACACGCTGGTGAGCGGCATCCTGCAACAGCTGGGACTGACCGATCTGGAGATACTGGCCTCGCAGTTGCGTCCGGGCTGGCTCGGCATGCGTCCGCTACGGCACAACGTGGGCCGGCGCAAAGTGAAAACGCTGGCCGAGCATGGCGTCACCGCATGGCAGGTGGCCTACGGCGATTCGATGTTCGACGTGGCGATGCTGAAGCCGGCGACGGAAGCCGTGCTGGTCAACGGCACGCCCGCCTTGTGCAAGAAGGTCGAGAAGGCGCTGGGTCGGGCGATCACTCGCGTCGAGTGGTTCTGAAATCCACGGCGCTGCATCCACGGATTCTGGCCAGGAACACTGCGTTGATACAGCCACAGATCGAGATCGTGCCGTTCGAACCGCATCTGCGCGAACACTTCTACGCGCTGAATGCCGCGTGGCTGAAGAAGCACTTCGTGATCGAGCCGATCGACGAGCAGGTGCTGCGCAATCCCGAGCAGATGGTGCTGGAACCCGGCGGTGCGATCTTCTTTGCGCGACTCGGCGACGTGGTCATCGGCACCTGCGCGCTACTACACGAGGCGCCGGGCGTCTACGAACTTTCCAAGATGGGTGTCGACGAAGCATTCCGCGGACTGGGCGCGGGTCGGTTGCTGCTGGATGCGGCGATCGCCGAATTCCACCGACGTGGCGGCGATGCCTTGTTCCTCGAATCCAGCAGTATCCTGAAGCCCGCGCTGCACATGTACGAACAGGCCGGTTTCGTGCTGCAACCGACGATCCGCGCCGGCTCGCACTATGCGCGCGCCGACGTGTACATGATCTACGCGCCGAAGTAAGGCGTCGGCCCGCAAGCGCGGGCCGCGCAAACCTTAGCGGGTGCCGCGCACCACGATGGTCTTGCCGGAGACGTCGATCATCCGCTGCTCTTCCAGCTGCTTGAGCACGCGACCAACCATCTCGCGCGAGCAACCGACGATGCGGCTCACTTCCTGGCGCGAGATGCGGATCTGGGTGCCATCCGGGTGGGTCATCGAATCCGGCTCCTGGCACAGGTCGAGCAAGGTGCGCGAGATGCGGTTGGTGACGTCCATGAACGCCATCCGGCTGACCTGGCGCGAGGTGCGCAGCAGACGGTTGGTGAGTTGGGCGCCGATCGCGAACAGGATCTTCGGACATTCCTCACGCAGCGGGCCTTCCATCAGCTGGAACAGCCGTTCGTAGCTGATCTCGGCCATCTCGCACGGGGTGCGCGTGCGCACCATGGATTCGCGCTGCGCCTGTTCCACGAACAGACCCATCTCGCCGATGAACTGGCCGCGGCTGATATAGGCGAGGATCAGTTCACGACCCTGTTCGTCCTCGGTGCATACCGCCAGCGAGCCCTCGATCACGTAGTGCAGTGTGTTGGCCGGATCGCCCGGGCGGATGATCGCGGTCTTGCCGGGATAGCGGCGGCGATGGCACAGCCCGAGGAAGCGCTCCATCGCGGCCGGGTCGGGGGCAAAGCCGAGTGGAGCCTGGGAGCGCTCGAAAGCCTGTTGGAGCTGGTATTTAAGTTGCGCCACGATGATCCCCGAACTGGTTGTTTGCCCGCGGCGGCGACCACCGCCGCGGCATGTCTGCCTGTGATTCCCCGCAAGCCAAGCATTATGGCAAACCCTGACGGCTTGCCGAAGGTTCAATTTCATTTCATTTTGCCGCATACTTCGCAGTCTTTCGGTGGCGACGAGCTTGTCGCACGCCGTTCACAAGGGTCGTGCAGGCTGCCTGCCTGTACTCCACACCATTCTGCGGGGACCCTTGTCGCTAACCCGCCTCTACTGCTGACCGGATGTCCGGTCATGGAGAGCCGTCCGTGGTCAAACCACTTCCCCGTCTGCGTCTGCAGGGTTTCAACAACCTGACCAAGGCGTTGAGCTTCAACATCTACGACATCTGCTACGCGGTGTCCGAGGAACAGCGTCGCCGCTACATCGAGTACATCGATGAGCAGTACGACGCCGACCGGCTGACCCAGATCCTCACCGACGTGGCCGAGATCATCGGCGCGAACATCCTCAACATCGCGCGCCAGGATTACGATCCGCAGGGTGCCTCGGTGACGATGCTGATCTCCGAAGAGCCGGTGGTTGAGAAGCTTGGCCGCGACACCATCTCCGGTGCCGTGGTCGCGCACATGGACAAGAGCCACATCACCGTCCATACCTATCCGGAAACGCATCCGCACAACGGCATCGCGACCTTCCGCGCGGATATCGACGTGGCTACCTGCGGCGTGATCTCGCCGTTGAAGGCGTTGAACTATCTGATCGACAGCTTCGAGTCGGACATCGTGATCGCCGACTACCGCGTGCGCGGCTTCACCCGCGACATCAAGGGCAAGAAGCACTTCATCGACCACAAGATCAACTCGGTGCAGGACTACCTGGCCAAGCACATCCGCCAGAAGTACGAGATGTTCGACGTCAACGTGTACCAGGAAAACATGTTCCACACGAAGATGCACATCAAGGACTTCGACCTCGACACCTACCTGTTCGAGGCGCATGCCGACGATCTCTCGTTCAAGGAGCGCCAGCGCATCGAGCAGCTGCTGCGCCGCGAGATCGAGGAACTGTTCCACGGCCGCAACCTGATGTGACGAAAAACCCGCCGGAAGGCGGGTTTTTTTTGGGTTTTCTGTGGGAGCGGCTTCAGCCGCGATGCTTTGTGCGATCAAGAGCATCGCGACTGAAGTCGCTCCCACATGTGCGCTCCTACACGCGGTACGCCACCGCCTTCATCACCATCGAGCTGACGTGCATCAGCTGCGGCAGCGGGAACGGCAGTTCGATGCCACCGCGTTGCTGCGCGGCCTGTGCATGGCGGATCTCGTCGGCCTGCATCTGCGTCAGCACGGCGCGTGAGCGCTCATCCTGCACCGGCAGTTTTTCCAGATGCTCGGCTAGATGCGCTTCCACCTGTCGCTCGGTTTCGACGACGAAGCCGAGACTGACCGGATCGCCGGCCAGCGCGGCGGCGGCGCCAATCGCATAGCTGCCGGCATACCACAGCGGATTGAGCAGGCTCGGGCGGCTGTCCAGCTGTTGCAGCCGCTGGGCGCACCAGGCCAGGTGATCGGTTTCCTCGGCGGCCGCGTGCAGCAGGTGCTGGCGATTGCCGGCGTCACGCGCTAGCGCAGCCTGACCGAAATACAGCGCCTGCGCGCAGACCTCGCCGGTATGGTTGATCCGCATCAGGCCAGCAGCATGTCGGCGTTCGACCTCGTCCAGCTCCGCTTCGGCGACGCCGGTGGCGGGCGAGTGGCGATGTGCCTGCGGCGAGCCGGCGATCGCCTCCAGCGCGCGTTCGCAGCCGATCAGCAGGCGGTCGAGCGGGTTCAGCGTACGGACGTTCATGAGTGTTCCTGATTCAATCGAGTACTTATCAGTTGCTGAGCCAGCAAGGTCAATGGATGTTGGGTGGGCCAGCTCAAGTCTTGCTGGTCGATGCCGGCGGCCAGATGCAGGCGACAACCGATATTGGACGACAACAGCCGCTGCGGTTCCAGCGTGGCGGCTCGCTGCAGCGTTGCATCACGTAATTGCGCGGCGCGCGCGGGGAACTCAAGCAGGTGACTGCCAGCTGCACCGCAACAATACGGTGGTCGCGGCAACGAGAGCACTTCAAGTCCAGGTACGCGGCGCAGCAGTTGCAGCAACGCCGCATCGGTACGCGCCACGTTGATCTGCGTGCACGGCAGATGCAGCGCCACCCGTTGCGCCAGCGGGCGGAAATGTAACGATTCGGCCCGTGTCGCCAGCAGTTCCACCGGATCGAGCACGCTGATACCGGGCAGGGCGCGACGCAGCGTGCCGAGGCAGCCGGGTGTCACCGAGAGCAACTGGCTGGCGCCGCTGGCCTCCCAGGCTAGGCGCACGCGCTGCGCGGCCTGCTCGGCCGCCGCCGTGGCGCCGCCGTGCAGGTCCATCGCTCCGCAACAGAACGCCGGCAGCACGCTGACGTGGAAACCCGCTGCCTGCAGCAGGGTGATCGCGGCCTGTTGCGCTTCCGCATCGTCGACGCTGGCCACGCAGCCGGGAAACAGTGCAAGTCGCGGTTGCTCACGGTCATTGCGGTCGACTCGAACAGATGCGGCCGGGCTCTTGTCCGGCAAGCTGAGCAAGGCAGCGCGCCACGGCGAGTTCGCTGGCAGGCATCGCGCCAGCCCGTTTTTCCAGCGCGGCAGGGCCAGCCAGCCGCCGAGGCGGCGCAACGCGCGCATCAGCGCCGGCTGCTTGAGCAGGCCCAGCAACAACCGCGGCCGTCGCGGCGCCGGTCCCAGCAGGGCGCGGGTTTCGATCAGCAATTCACTGTATTGCACGTTGGCTGGGCAGACTTTTTCGCAGTTCAGGCAGCCCAGGCAGTGATCCAGGTGTTCGCGCAGCCCGGCGGTGGGGTCGGCCAGCCCGCGGGCTAGGGCCGAGGCGATGGCGATGCGCCCGCGTGGCGATTCCGCCTCGTTCCGATCCAGCGCGTAAGTGGGGCAAACCGGCAGGCACAGCCCGCATTGCACGCATTGGTCGGCCAGTTCGGCGATGCGGCCAACGGGCGCGAGCTGGGGGGACTTTTCAAGCGGCATGCTCATCATGCTATCATTGCCAGCTCACAGCCCGCCGGTCGGTGGGCTTGCGCCATGGATGACAGCTCCGCTATCATCTCGCGCCTTTGATCCACCGATTACGCGTACCGCCTCACGGCGGCAGAACAGGTATTCTGAAATGAAAACGTTTAGCGCCAATGCAGACAACGTCAAGCGCGACTGGTTCGTGGTCGACGCCACGAACAAGACGCTCGGTCGCCTGTCGACCGAAATTGCCCGTCGTCTGCGCGGCAAGCACAAGCCGGAATACACCCCGCATTGCGACACCGGCGATTATATCGTGGTGATCAACGCGCAGAAGGTGGCCGTCACCGGTGCCAAGCTGGACGACAAGAAGTACCACCGCTTCACCGGCTACATCGGCAACCTGAAGACGACCAGTCTGAAGGACCTGCTGGCGACCTACCCGGAGCGCGTGATCGAGATCGCCGTCAAGGGCATGTTGCCGAAGAACCCACTGGGCCGCGAGATGTACCGCAAGCTCAAGGTCTACGGCGGTGCCGAGCATCCGCATACCGCACAGCAGCCGCAGGCGCTGGAACTCTAAGGAATCATCATGACGATCCAGCAGAACTACGGCACTGGCCGCCGCAAAACCTCCGCCGCCCGCGTGTTCCTGCGCAAGGGCAAGGGCGCGATCGAAGTCAACGGCAAGACGCTCGAGGCCTTTTTTGGTCGCGAGACCTCGTGCATGATCGTGCGCCAGCCGCTTGAGCTGACCCAGAGCACGGACAAGTTCGACATCAAGGTGACGGTCGCCGGTGGCGGCATCACCGGTCAGGCCGGCGCAATCCGCCTCGGCATCGCCCGCGCGTTGATCGAATATGATGAAACCCTGAAATCGCCGCTGCGCAAGGCTGGTTTCGTGACCCGTGACGCCCGCGAAGTCGAGCGCAAGAAGGTCGGTCTGCACAAGGCACGTCGCGCAACCCAGTTCTCCAAGCGCTAATTCCCCTGCGGGATTTGCGTTGTGGTTCGATGCAACAAAGTCAGAGCGCATCGATCCAGCTGTTTTTGGGAGATCGTCTAACGGTAGGACGACAGCCTCTGACGCTGTCTATCTAGGTTCGAATCCTAGTCTCCCAGCCAAAATAAAAAACCCGCCCTCGTGGCGGGTTTTTTATTTTGATTGGGGGTACGGGAAGCGAGCCACGTTCGACAAATTTGTCTGGAACAAATTTGGACAGCCGCAGGCTGGCCCCGCGTTGCGGGGTTTGGCCCATGGATGGGCCAAACAATCCTAGTCTCCCGGTGCCCTCAAGCTTTGCCCGCGCATGCGGTGACTTTTGTTTTGTCTTGGTGCGCAGGCGAACCGCGTTAGTCAGTACATCACGCCATTCGCAAAATCCTGCCTCTTCGGTTCCTCAGACCGCCAGCGTAAAATCTCCGCTTTCGTCTTGCGGCAAACCGATGACCTCCGAAACCGAAAACGCAGTCGGGCATGCCGACGTGCGCCTGGAAGGCAGCACCGATGCCTTGCCGCTGTCGCCATCGCTCGGCGTGACGCTCGACGCCACCCGCATGCCGCGCCGTTCGACCCTGGTGGATCGTCGCGTGTTGCGCATCACGGCGGTGGCGATTCTGCTGGGCATCGCGGCGGCCTTCATCGCCCGGCTCCTCACCGCGTTGATCGGATTGGTGACGAACCTGGCGTTCTACGGCCGGGTGTCGACGGCATTCAGCTCGCCGGCCGATAACCACCTGGGACTGTGGGTGATCGCGGTACCGGTGATCGGTGGTTTGATCGTCGGTGTGATGGCGCGCTGGGGTTCACGCGCGATTCGCGGCCACGGCATTCCGGAGGCGATGGAGCAGGTGCTGCTCAACGAGTCGAAGATTCCGCCACGGATCACCTTCCTGAAGCCGATTTCCTCGGCGATCGCGATCGGTACCGGTGGTCCGTTCGGCGCGGAAGGTCCGATCATCGCCACCGGCGGCGCGCTTGGTTCGTTCGTCGGCCAGTTGCTGCATGTGACCGGCGCCGAGCGCAAGGTGCTGCTGGCCGCCGGTGCGGCGGCAGGCATGGCCGCGGTGTTCGGCTCACCGGTGGCGGCGGTGGTGCTGGCGATCGAGCTGCTGTTGTTCGAGCTGCGTCCGCGTTCGCTGATTCCCGTAGCGCTTGCAACCGTCGCGGCGACCGGTGTGCGCTATGCCACGGTGGGTTCGGCACCGGTGTTTGCGATGCCTGCGCTGGCCACGCCGGGCCTGCTGGCGCTGCTTTCGTATGTCGGCATTGGCGCCGTACTCGGCCTGATCAGCGTGGGCGTGACGCGGATTGTCTACGGCATCGAGGACGTGTTCGAGAAGCTGCCGATTCACTGGATGTGGTGGCCGGCGATCGGTGGCGTTGCGGTAGGCGTGGTCGGCTATTTCGCGCCGCTGACCCTCGGCGTGGGCTACAGCAATATCGAGGACATCGTGTCCGGCCAGCTCACTCTGAGTGCGCTGGCGTTTCTGTGCGTGATGAAATTCCTGTCGTGGTCGATCGCGCTGGGCAGCGGCACCTCCGGCGGCACGCTGGCGCCGCTGTTCACCATCGGCGGTGCGCTGGGCGCGCTGCTCGGCCTAGGTATCGCTGCACTGGCGCCACAGTTCGGCATCGACCCGCGGATCGCCGCGCTGGTCGGCATGGCGGCGATCTTTGCCGGCTCAGCGCGCGCATTGCTCACCGCCGTGGTGTTTGCGTTCGAGACCACCGGCCAGCCGGCGGGGCTGCTGCCTTTGCTCGGTGGTTGCACCGCGGCGTATCTGATTTCCGCGCTGCTGATGCGCAACACCATCATGACCGAGAAGATCGCCCGCCGCGGTGTGCGCGTGCCGGCCGAATACGCCGCCGACTATCTGGATCAGGTGGTGGTGCGCGACGCCTGCACGCACGAGGTGGTGACCTTGCGCACCACGCAGACGCTGGCCGAGGTGCGCCGCTGGTTCAACGAAGGTCTGCCCGACATGCAGCATCAGGGCTATCCGGTGATCGATGAAGCAGGCCATGTGCGAGGCGTGTTGACCCGGCGCACGCTGCTCGATCCGCAGTGGCATTACACGCTGTCACTGGGTGAGCTGGTGCTGCGCGAGCCGATCGTGGTGAAGGAAAGCCATTCCTTGCGCGAGGCAGCCGATCACATGGTGGCGCACAACGTCGGCCGTCTGATCGTGGTGGGTGATGAAGCGCCATACCTGCTGGTCGGCATCCTCACCCGCGGCGATATCCTCACCGCGCATGGGCAGCGCCTGCAGGAGGCACGCCAGTCCGGACGTTATCTGCATTTCCGCAAGGGGCGGGTGGTGAAGCGTCCGATCAAGCCGGCGGGCGTTTAAGCGTTTACTGGCGTCGTCGGTCGTTGACTGACGACGCCGTGTGATCACATCTCACGATCGCCGATCAGCACCACATCGGCCGGACGTCGTGCGAACAGGCCGACGGTGACGATGCCGGGCAATTGATTGAGCTCGCTTTCCAACGCGGCCGGGTCGGCGATCTGCCAGCCGTGCACGTCGATGATCCAGTTGCCGTTGTCGGTAACCACGCCGTCGCGCCACACCGGTTGGCCGCCACGCTTGACGATCTCGCGACCGATCAGGCTGCGCGCCATCGGGATCACCTCGATCGGCACCGGAAACTTGCCGAGCAGGTCGACCCGCTTGCTGGAATCGATGATGCAGACGAATTTCTCGCTCGCCGCGGCGACGATCTTCTCGCGGGTGAGCGCAGCGCCGCCGCCCTTGATCAGGCGCTTGTACGGGTCGCACTCGTCGGCGCCGTCGATGTAGATCGTCAGCGGGCCGGCGCTGTTGAGGTCGAGCACCGGAATGCCCAGTCGCTTCAGCTGTGCGGTGGACTGCTCCGAGCTGGATACCGCGCCCTGGATGCGATCCTTCAGGTCGGCCAAGGCATCGATGAAGAACGCCACGGTGGAGCCGGTACCGACGCCGACGATGGCGCCGTCCTCGACAAAGCGGATCGCGGCCTCACCGGCCTGGCGTTTTTCGTTCGGATTGCTCATGACATGGATTCCGGGAAGAGATTGTCTGGATAGTGGATAGGCGCAGCGCGGAGCGGACTCAAGTCATTCGAGCGTGAGGATGTACTGCCATTCCGTGGCAGCCACCGGCATCACCGACAGCCGGTTGCCTTTGCGCAGCAACAGCATTTCGTCCAGCGCCTCGTGACCCTTGAGTTCGTCCAGCGTGATCGTGCGCTTGAGCTTCTTCACGAACTTCACGTCGACCAGCATCCAGCGCGGTTCCTCGCGCTTGCTGGTGGGATCGAAATACTTGCTCTTGGCGTCGAACTGGCTGGGATCGGGATACGCGTCGGACGCGACCTCGGCGATGCCGACGATGCCGGGCTCGGCGCAGTTGGAGTGGTAGAAGAACACCTTGTCGCCGGGCCGCATGCTGTCGCGCATGAAGTTGCGCGCCTGATAGTTGCGCACGCCGTCCCAGGCTTCCCGCTTTTTGCGTTTCAAGTCGTCGATCGAGAACGCCTCGGGCTCGGATTTCATCAACCAGTGTTTCATGCGTTTACCCCGGGGTTGCAGTCGATCAGCTCGCGCTCGGTGGCGATGAAGTCGAGCGGGACATCCCACCCTTCCTCCGTGACCTGCGGCAATTCCTGGAAGGAGTAGGCGATGCCGACCAGCAACGGTTCGGTCGGGCGTACCTGCTCGTTGAGGAAGGCAAAGCTGCGGTCATAGTAGCCACCGCCATGACCGAGCCGGTTGCCGCGACGGTCGAAGCCGAGCAGCGGCACCAGCACCAGGTCGAGCTGGAACGGTTCGAGCAGTTCGCCCTGGGCGACCGGTTCGGGGATGCCATAACGGTTCGGCTGCACCTCCTCGCCGGATTGCCACGGCGCAAAGCGCAGGCGTTTCCCCTTGCCGATCACCGGCAGCAGGAATTGCTGGCCGCGTGCGGCCAGCGGCGGAATCACCAGATTCAGCGGCAGCTCGCCGTGGCTGGCCCAGTAGCCGGCCACGCGCGCATCGGTGAGGTACTCGGGCAGTTGCTCAAGGCTGCGGCGCAGGCCTTGCGCGGCGCTCATGCGTTCGGGCGGGGTGAGGGCGCGGCGCTGGTCGGCCAGGCGCTGGCGAAGCTCGTGTCGTTGGGCGGTGGCGTCCACGTTTCGAGCGTCTCCATCGAAAAGTCGCCCCGTTCATCGCGGGACGAACGGGGCGGGAAATTAAGTGGCGTCAACCGCGATGCCGCTGCACACCAAACGACCTTGATCCAAGATGGATCAGGTGGGAGAGCTACATGGTCTCAAGGCTTTCCGCACGTGGCGGACATGCACAACAACCGATGTGAAGCCGACCCGGGGCCGTATTTAGGAACAAGGCAAATGTAAGAGTGTGCTGGCGAACATCGCAGAAAACGCCGAGGCCGATTTTAGGCGCTTGCCCGGCAATGTGCCACTGGCGAGTGACAGTGCAGGTTCATCGAACAGCGTGATCGGTGCCGCTATCAGCGCTTCAGCAGGTCGCTCTCGAGCGCAGCATCCAGCTTGCTGCGCAAGGCGGCAAGGCCGTCGCTGAGGCGCTGCTCCTGGCCATCGTGCTGCTTGCGCAGGGTCAGGAACTCGTGGGTGACGCTGATCGCGGTCAGCACGGCCAGTCGTTCGAAACTGGGTGCTTTCGCGTTCGCGCGCAGCTCGCGCATCTTGCGGTCGAGAAAGCCGGCCGCTTCGAGCAGGCCATCGCGCTCTTCCGGCGCGCAGGCGATCAGGAATTCGCGGTCGATCAGTCGCAGCGCGACCGGTTCACTGCTGGACATGGATTCTATCAACCGTTGCTTTCAAGCGATTTCAGCCGCTGGATCATCGCCTCGACGCGGCTGCGTGCCTGCTCGTTGCGTGCCATCAAACCGGCCCGCTCGCCGGACAACTGCTCCTGGCTATGGCGCAGGCTGCGGTTTTCCTCGGTGAGACGGCGCACGGTGTCGAGCAGCCGGTCCAGCTGCTGACTCAAGGCGACCAGCTCCTGATGGACGTGGTCGGACTGAACGGGGTCGGGCGTACTCATGCACGAAACTATAACAGGACGCCGACGGAAGTCAGCCGGCTACCGCCCGAGGTCGGTGGCCGGCGTGGCGGGTGCATTAAACTGGCGGCCATTCCCTGATGGAGTACCGCCATGACGGCAGCCGAGCCTGTAGGCCACGACGATATCGATGCGCTGATCACGCGCCTGCGGCTGGGCACCGAGGCCAGCGAATTGCACGGCTCGCTGTGCGGTTATCTGGCAGGTGGCGGCTTGCTGCGCGGCACCTCCGTGCTGGCCGCGCTGCAGCTCGATGGCGAGGCCACTGATCCCTCCGCGGACGACCAGGCTTTGCTGCAGCGGCTGGCCCGGCAGTGCGAAGCCGAATTGACCGATCCGGAGCTGGGTTTCGAACCGCTGCTGCCGGCCGACGATCGGCCGCTGCCCGAGCGCGCCGAGGCGATGGTCGACTGGTGCCGCGGTTTCCTCGGTGGCTTCGGTCTCGCCGGCACCGCGGCACATGCGCAGCTGTCGGACGATGCGCAGGAAGTCCTGCGTGACCTCGGTACGGTCGCCGCCTCGTCGTTCGATTTCGGCAACGAGGCCGAAGATGAGGACGCCCTGATCGAAGTGCAGGAGTTCGTGCGCGTCGCCGCGATGCTGCTGCACACCGAATGCAGCGCGCACGACCCGTCCGCCAGCGGCACGGTGCATTGATTCCCAGCACACCGAAGCTGGCCGCGCTGGCGATCACGCCGGACGAATTCGCACGGCGTCGTCACCAGCTGATGCAGATGGCTGGCGAAGATGCCGTGTTGCTGGTTGCTGCCGCGCCCGAGCGGATGCGCAATGCCGATGCGGCGTGGCCGTACCGGCAGGATTCGGACTTCCATTACCTGGCGGGTTTTCCCGAAGCCGACGCGGTGCTGGCGCTGCTGCCGGGTCGCAAGCATGGCGAGGTGGTGCTGTTCTGCCGTGAGCGTGATCCGGAGCGTGATCGCTGGCATGGCCAGTCGATCGGCACCGAGCAGGCGGTCAGCGGCTACGGCATGGACGACGCGTTCCCGATCGAGGACATCGACGACATCCTGCCCGGCATGATCGAGGGCCGTGGCCGCGTGTACTGCCACTTCGGCCGCGAACCGGAGTTCGATGCGCAACTGCTGGGCTGGATGCGCAAGCTGCGCCAGCTGCGTGGCGGCGGCGTGGTGCCGAAGGAATTCGTGGCGCTCGGACATCTGCTGCACGACCTGCGCCTGTACAAGTCGCGTGCCGAACTGAGGCTGATGCGCGCCTCCGCTGCGATCGCGGTGGACGCACATCTGGCGGCGCTGCAGGTCGCCACGCCCGGCCGCCTGGAATACGAAGTCGAGGCGGAGTTGCTGCGGGTGGTACGCAGCCGCGGCGCCGTGCCGGCATTTGCGCCGATCATCGCCGGCGGCGCGAATGCCTGCGTGATGCATTACCAGAGCCACCGCGCCGCGCTGCGCGATGGCGAACTGCTGCTGATCGACGCCGGCGCCGAGCTGGACTGTTATGCGTCCGACATCAGCCGCACGTTTCCGCTCAACGGTCGCTACAGCCGCGAGCAGCGCGCGCTTTATGAAATTGTGCTGGCCGCGCAACTGGCGGCGATCGACGAAGTGCGGCCCGGCCAACCGTTCAGCGCCGCGCATACGGCGGCCGTGCGTGTGCTTACCGAAGGTTTGTGCCAGTTGGGTTTGCTCAAGGGCGATGCCGACGCGGCGATTGCCGAGGGCAGCTACAAGCGTTTCTTTCCGGCCAAGACCGGTCACTGGCTCGGGTTGGACGTGCACGATGTCGGTGACTACCGCGTCGGCGGCGAATCGCGCCTGCTCGAGCCGGACATGGTGCTGACGGTGGAGCCGGGCCTGTATGTGGCGCCAGATGATCGCACGGTGGCCGAACGCTGGCGCGGCATCGGTATCCGCATCGAGGACGACGTGGCGGTGACTCGCGACGGCAACGAGGTGCTTACGGCAGCGATGCCGAAAGAGGCCGAGGCGATCGAGGCCTTGCTGGCGGCGCGCTAGCTCAGTTCGTCCGGCAGTTCTGCATCAGTACGCAAGCGGTTCGCCTCGTCAGTGGCATGCACCTCGTACCACATTGCATTGAGGATGGCGAAAGCACAGGCCAGCCCGAGTCCAAGTATCCATGCGAAATACCACATCAGCTTGCGCTCCTTTCAATAGCCGCCGTGCGCCTTGCGCACCTGTTCGAGGGTGATCCGCCCGCGCATCACGCGATACACCCAGCTGGTGTAGAGCATCACGATCGGCAGCAGGACGGCGGTGACGATCAGCATCAGCTGCAAGGTGCCGCGACTGGAGGATGCATCCCACACGGTGAGGCTGGAACGCGGGTCGAGACTGGACGGCAGCAGGAACGGAAACAGCGCGAAGCCGGCCGAGGCGATCGTGCTACCCACCATCAGGCTGCTGGCGATGAAGCCGGCCACGCTGCGCCGGCCGATCAAGGCCTGCACGCCGACAGCGGAAACCAGCGCCAGCAGCGGCGCGATCCAGAACCACGGGTACTGCATGTAGCCGGCGAACCAGCTGCCGCCCTGGGCGACCTGCTTGTACAGCGGATTGGAAACGCCGTCGGTGACCACCGGCCCGACCACCGCGTAGCCGGGAATGCCGTAAGCCAGCCACACGCCGGCCAGCACATACAGCGCCGCAAAGAGCAGGGTCATCCAGCGCGCGATTTTCACCGCGCGCACCGCGATCACGTGGTCGGCCTTCAACGCAGCCCAGCATGCACCATGCGCCAGCAGCATGCTCAGCGACACCAGCCCGCACAGCAGCGCGAACGGATGCAGCAGATCGAAGAAGCCGCCCTGCCAGCTCATGCGCAGATCGCCGTCGAACCGGAACGGCACGCCGAGGAACAGGTTGCCGAACGCGACGCCGGCGACCAGCATCACCACGAAGCCGGAGCCGCTGAGGATCCAGTCCCACAGCGACGCCCAGCGCGGGTCGTGGATCTTTCCGCGGAAGTTGAAACCGACCGGACGCAGGATCAGCGCCAGCAGCACCAGCGCGATCGCCAGGTACATGCCGGAGAACGACACCGCATACAGCATCGGCCACGCCGCGAACGTGGCGCCGCCGGCGAGGATGAACCACACCTGGTTGCCTTCCCAGGTCGGCTCGATCCCTTCCAGCAGCACCAGTCGTTCCTCGTTGTCGCGGCCGAGCACTTTCAGCAGTCCGGCGACGCCGAAATCGAAGCCGTCCATGATGGCGAAGCCGATCAGCAAGGTGCCGAGCAGGGCCCACCAGATCACTCGCAAGCTTTCATAATCGAACATGCTTTTCTCCGAATTTTCTTTTCCCCTCAGTGGGGAAATGCCACAGGCAGATGAGAGGCGGGTGCTGGCAAGAATGATCCGCGATGCGCGCTTCTACTTCCTCTCCCCTTGTGGGAGAGGATTGAGGAGAGGGGGAGCACGCTGGCGAGGAATTCATCATTGCGCGCTTTGACGAGAGTGTGCCGCCAGCTCTTCCCCCTCTCCCGCAAGGGGAGAGGGGGAAGAGCTGGACGGCCAGATGCCCAAACCGTCCGGCCCCTTGCGGATGAACTTCCGCATCAGCATCACGTCGACGATCGCCAGTGCGGTGTAGAACAACACGAAGCCGCCCAGTGAAGTGAGTACCTGACCGGCACTGACCGATGACACGCCGAGCGCCGTCGGCAACACGCCCTCGATTGCCCACGGCTGGCGCCCGTATTCGGCAACGATCCAGCCCAGCTCGATCGCGACCCACGGCAGCGGCAGGCTCCATAGCGCCAGGCGCAGATACCAGCGCTGGGTATCGAGCTGGCGCGTGCTCGCCTTCCAGAACGAGAACGCGAACAGCGCGATGAAATAGAAGCCGCAGCCGACCATGATGCGGAACGCCCAGAACAGCACCGGCACATTCGGGATTGTGCTGTCGGCGGCTTTCTGGATATCCGCCGGCGTCGCCTGACGCGGATCGTCGACGTACTTCTTCAGCAGCAGCGCGTAGCCCAGATCCTGATCGTGCGCGGCGAGCGTGGCCTTGGCCTGTACGTTGTCCTTGTCCTGCCGCAGCATCAGCATCGCGTCGTAGGCCTGGATGCCGTTGCCGATGCGGCCCTTGGCCGCATCCACCAACTCGGCGATGCCGGGCATCGTCTCGTCGATCGAGTGGGTGCCGATCAGGCCCATCACCCAGGGAATCTTCACCGCGAAGTGGGTCTTGCGCTGCTGCACGTCGGGGATGCCGAACAGGGTGAACGAGGCCGGCGCTGGCTCGGTGTGCCACATCGCCTCGATCGAGGCCATCTTCATCTTCTGGTTCAGCGACACGGTGTAGCCGGACGCATCGCCCAGCACCACCACCGACAGCGCCGCGGCGAGGCCGAAGCTCGCTGCCACCGTCATCGAGCGCTTGGCGAAATCCACGTTGCGACCGCGCAGCAGATACCACGCGCTGATCGACAGCACGAACATTGCGCCCATCACGTAGCCTGCGCTCACCGTGTGCACGAACTTGTCCTGCGCCACGGGATTGAAAAACACTTCGGAGAACGAGGTCACTTCCATGCGCATCGTCTGCGGATTGAACGCGGCGCCCACCGGATGCTGCATCCACGCATTCGCGATCAGGATCCACAGCGCCGACAGGCTGGTGCCCAGCGCGAGGAACCAGGTCACCAGCAGGTGCTTGATCCGCGAGATGCGATCCCAGCCCATGAAGAACACGCCGACCAGGGTGGCTTCGAGGAAGAACGCCATCATCCCCTCGATCGCCAGCGGCGCGCCGAACACGTCGCCGACGTAATGCGAGTAGTACGCCCAGTTCATGCCGAACTGGAACTCCATCGTCACGCCGGTCGCCACGCCCATCGCGAAGTTGATGCCGAACAGCACGCCCCAGAACTGCACCATGCGCTTCCACACCTCGCGCCCGGTCATCACGTAGACGCTCTCCATGATCGCGAGCATCCACACCAGACCCAAGGTCAGCGGCACGAACAGGAAGTGGTACAGCGCGGTCAGCGCGAATTGCAGACGCGACAGCGTGACGACATCGGTATCGATGATCATGGGTGACCTGCGGACGGAGTTTGCGAGGTGGGTGCCAGGCGATGCGCGATCGCTTCTGGACTGACATCGGGTTTCGGCTGCGGAGCGAACAGCAGCCACCAGATCAGCATCAGCACGGCGATCTTGAGGGCGATCACGCCGAACAGCTCGAACGTCAGCCGGCGCAGCGGACGAGCTGGCAGAGCGTGGCGATCCGGTTCGACAGACGATATGGACATGCGGCGATCCCGTGCATCACATATGCACCGAGAATACGCCGCGTCTGTGCAACTGTCGTGCGCAGTAATGCCGCAGCCTGCGGCAATCTGCGCATATCGCGCCGGGCAGGTCAGGGTGGCTGGTCGTATATCAGGTCATGCAGGGGCCGGCTGATTACCGGGCCGCTTGCAGGTGAACATTCAGGCGCAGAGTGACGCCACGGTCGGGCGATGCATCAAGCACCAGCTCGCTGCCGAGGCGATCGGCGCGAGTGCGCAGACTGGCCAGCCCCGCGCCGCCTACTTGATGACTGTCGCGTGCGGCAGCGAGGTCGAAGCCGCTGCCGTTGTCGCGGACTTCAATGGACAGCTGCGCGTTGGAGCGCCGCACGGTGATCTCCACACGACTGGCATGGCTGTGCTTAAGCACGTTGGTCAGCGCCTCCTGCAGAAGGCGCAGCAGGTCGAGGCTGCGCGCGGGGCCGAGGTGCAGTCCGTCGAGGCCTTCCAGTTGCCAGCAGCTGTCGATGTCGGCCACATCCAGGCGCTGGCTCCAGCGGTGGCGCAGCGGGGCGAGCAGGCCGGCCAGGTCGGAGTCATGTTCGTGGGTGGTGGTATCGATGACCAGGCGCAGGTCGTCGCGCAGTTCCTTCAGGGTGCTGACCACGCGCGCGGGTTCTGGCGGACGCTGCGGATTTTCCAGCGTGGCAATGGCGCCGAGCAGGCTGCCGCCGAAGCCGTCGTGCAGGTCGCGCACGAGGTTCAGGCGCTCGCCGATGCGGGTGTTGGCGAGTGCGAGCTGGTGCTCGCGTGTCAGTGTGTCGCCGAGTTGTGCAGTGGCGGCATCGACTTCGTGCCTGAGTTCGACGTTGAAGCCCTCAACCCGGCGCATGGCTTCCGAAAACCGCCATGCCACGGCGAAGCTCATGCCGAGCAGGGACACCGGCGAGGTCAGTTCGCCGAGAAAGGTAGTACCACGCACCAGCTCCAGATACAGCGAGAGGTCGTACATGGAGGCCAGCACCGGCAACAGCATCGATGCCGCGAGCACGCGCACGTCGATGCGCGAACTGCGCGTGGCATACCAGAGAAAAACAGCGATCGCGACGTAATAGAGCACGACGGTGGGTATGACCCACAGGTTGCGCCACGGCCCCATCACGCCGGGCGCAAGCAGGGCGACGGCGAATGCGGCGACGGTTGCCAGCAGCAGGATCCCTTCGGTGCGCGGCCAGCGCCGGCCGCAGAAGCGCAGCAGGAACACGATGAAACTGCACGCCAGGGCCACGAACATCGCGACGTTGAAGGCCTGCCAGGCATCCGTGGTGGTGAATGGCCACGGACTGTCGGCGACATAATTCCAGCCGTAGCCTGCGCCGAAGATGGTGCTCAGCGCATACCAGCCATAGACGGTGTCCTTGCGTCGCAGCAGCCAGAACATGCCGAACAGCGAGCCGAGTACCGCGCTGATCGCAAAGTCGAACTGGCGGATGCCGTAACGCCAGCGCAGGTTGTGCTGATAGAGCGCGTGCACGGCTTCCGGGTTGCCCAGCTGCACCTTGCCGAAACCGGGCTGATAGCTGGCGAGACCGGAGACGCGCACCAGCAAGGTGTTGTCGCCCGCGTGCAGCAGGGGCTTGTCGATGGTGAAGTATTGCGGTGCGACCCAGCTGCGCGACAGCGGCTCGACCAGCTGCGGGTCGCGGTGGATCAGGCTGCCGTTGACGTAGACGGCATCGGCCATGCACACATATTCGAGCAGAATCCCGACCGGCGTGTCCGCGTTGGTCTGGTTCCAGTGCACGCGATACCAGACCACGCCATCGTGCTGTGGCCAGCGGGTGTTCCAGTAGTCCATCAACGTGACCGGGGTCCAGCCCGTGCTGGGCACTGCACCGGAAAGCCAGTCGGCCTGCACGGCTTCGGCGCGGTCGATGGTCAGCACGGCCGGTGTCGCCGGCGTTGCCTGTCGTGCGCAGGCGGTGAGCACGAGCATCAGGCCAAGTGCCAACCAGGCGCATGCGCGGTGCCTCAATGCAACAGACCCAGCGCTTTTGCCTCGAAGACTGCCGCGGTGCGCGAGCGTACCGCCAGCTTGCGATAGATGCTCTTGGTGTAACCCTCGATGGTGAAGCGCGACAAGGTGGTCAGTTCGGCGATGTCGCGGTTGCTGTAGCCGCGTGCCACCAGCTTCAGGATCTCGGATTCGCGGTCCGACAAGGCGTGATCCGGTGGTCGCGCAGTAGCAACTACGGTCCCGCTTGCGACGGTGGTTGCCGGCTCGGTCGGAAGCTGCAGCAAGGCGAGGATGCCGCGGGCGATCGTCGGGTCGATCGGCGCACCGCCGCGGCGGATGCTCTGCAACGCCAGGCTGAGCTCGATGTCCTCGCGCTCTTTCAACAGGTAACCGATGGCACCCGCGCGCAGGGCGGCCAGCACGGTGTCTTCATGCCCCCAGGCGGAGATCACCACCGTGGTTACTTGCGGATGGTGGACATGCAGCCATGCGATCAGGTCGATGCCGTTGCCGTCGGGCAGGCCGATGTCGATCAGGGCCATGCTGGTCGCGTTCTCGCCCAGTTGCGCCTTGGCGGCGGCGATGCTGTCGACGGCGGTGATCTGTGCATCGGCGCCGATCAGATCGGTCAGCAGTCGCCGCAGACGCTGTTGCATTGGGCCGTTGTCCTCGACGATCAGGGTCGGACTCAGGTCAATGCCGCTTTCTGGTAATTCCATGCCTTGCGCAAGCCCCCCGGCCCGTCACGGAGATCGATCGACCTCTGGAGCGTCGAGTATACGGTGCGGCTGTGACGGTTGGCCCGCTCAGTCGTGCCGCGCGAACGCGTCGCGGGTGAGGTTCTCCGGTGCGCTATCGGTGCACACCACATCGTCCTCGATGCGGATGCCGCCGTACTGGCGGAACGCATCGACCCTGGCCCAGTCGATATCGCCGGCGAACGGTTTGTCGCGCAATTCGGCCAGCAGCATGTCGATGAAGTACAGGCCGGGTTCGATCGTCACCACCATGCCCGGTTCCAGTACGCGGGTCATGCGCAGATACGGATGACCTTCCGGGCGCGCGATGCTACCGCCGTGCTCGCTCTGCTGGAAGCCGGCGACGTCGTGCACCTGCAGGCCGATCGGATGACCGAGGCCGTGCGGGAAGAACGCGCTGCTGACGCCGGACTCGACCGCGCTCTCGGCGCTCATGCGAATGAAGCCGTGCTCGCGCAATACGCCGGCCAGCACGTGATGGGCATGGATGTGCAGTTCGGGATAACTCTGGCCGGCGCGCACTTTCGCGACGAAACCCTGCTGCGCGGCGTCGACGCTGTCGATCAAGGCCTGGAATTTCGCTGCCTGCGGCGCTGCGTAGGTGCGCGTGATATCGCTGGCGTAGCCGGCCGCGCTGGCGCCGGCGTCGATCAGGAACGAGCGGCTGTGCGCCGGCGGCATGCGGTCAAAGTTCGTGTAGTGCAGCACCGCGCCATGCTCGTTCAGGCCGACGATGCTGGCGTACGGCAGTTCGGCATCGGTCTGCCGCGCGGCGGCGAGATAGGTCAGGTGGATGCCGAACTCGCTGCGGCCGGCACGGAAGGAGGCCTCGGCCGCGCGGTGCGCGCGCGCGCCGATGCGACTGGCTTCGCGCATCAGGGCGAGTTCGTACGGCGTCTTGTAGCTGCGGTACCAGTGCAGGTAGTCGAGTACGACTGGCGGGTTGTTCGCCTCGACGCCATCGACGGTGGGGCAGGCGGCGGCGATCACCGCGCGCTTGCCGGCGGGCAGTTCAGCCAGCGCGTCGGCGGCGTTGCGCACGATCACGATGTCGAAGTGCTCGACCCAGTAGCCGTGCGGTGCCTGCGGCACGACATGCCAGTAGTCGCGCGGCTGCAGGAAAATCAGCTTCGGCTTGCGGCCCGGGGTGTAGGCGATCCAGCTGCCCGGCGCGTCGGTCAGCGGCAGCCAGTGCTTGAAGTGCGGATTGACCACGAACGGGTAATCCTGGTCGTCGAGGAACTTGCGCAGCGGTGTGCCGGCGGCGATCAGCAGGTGATCGAAGCCGCCCAGTGCGAGTGCCCGGTCGGCGCGCTCGCGCACGGTGGCCAGATGGTGCGGATACAGCTTGGCGAGTTGATCGTGCATGGCGACTCCTGCGACGGCGGGCTGTTCTGCTGCCGGATCGTCTGCACGCGTCGTGACAACGGGCGACCCTGTTGCGGGCCGCTTGCGCGCAGGGCCGGAACAGCCCGTGCTGGGTGGGGAAGGGGTAAAGCAGGTGCCCATGATGCCGCGCGGGCGCGGCGACTGCCAGCGAAGCTCAGGCTTGCGCCAGCCAGTTGTCGAGCCGGGCGGCATCGGCATCGGTGATCGCCACGATCCGGTAGCCTGCCCAGATCTGTCCGGAACTGGCAGCGGGTTCGTGCCATTGTTCCTTGATGCCGGCCTCGATCGGCTGCGACTGGGTCAGCATCCGGCCCGAACCCGGCAGGGTCACGCTTACCTGATAGAGCGCGTCGCTGCGTGGTGCCTGCGCGCTGATCAACAGCATGCCGGTACTGGAAATATTGCCCAGGTGGCCGATCGGCAGACCGCTGATGACGTCGGTCACGATGGCATTGACGGAGGTGCGCTTGCGTTCGGCGCGACGCTGGTTGCTGGAGCTCATCGGTGATCGGATCCCGGTGAAGTGGAACGTTTGGCAGCGGCCGGCTGACGCAGGCTGCCGGTGAGGCTGCGCCAGGCGCGATCGAGCATGCTCTCACGCTGGTCCACCACCTCGGAAACGCGGCCACTGGCCACTTCGTGGGCCAGCTGGCTCAAACTCACTTCCTCGCCGCGCTGGCCGCGTCGGCTGACCAGCAGGCAGCGCCCGGACATCGGCGAGTACCAGGCCAGCTTGCGCCGCGTGATCTGCCCGCTGGCCGGGTCGATGAATTCGAACCAGCTGCCGAACGGCAGCTCGCGTAGATGCTGCTCGATGCGCCGCTCACGCGGGCTGGGTTCAGGCGGCTGCGGCAGGGCACGTGCGGGAGTCTGCGCAGGTTGGGCAGAAGCCTGTGCGGGATGGCTGGTTGCCGGCTCAGGCTGGGTAGTCTGATGTTCGCCCAGGCGCTGATGCTGTTTCAGGCGCATGGCGAGATCGGTGGCGCTGGGCAGTTCCACCGCCGGGTCGGGTTTGCCCGCTCCCAGCAGCCGCTGCGCCACCTGTTCCGCTTCCTCGGCGTGCATGCCGATTTGCTGCAGGCCGTTCTCCACGTTTTCCTGCAACTTCGCGCGGTCGCCGGCGGGGAGGCGGCCGAGCAGCTGATCGGTGATTGCCAGCTGTGCGCCGAACGCGTCGCTGTTCTCACCATGACGAAGCAGGGTCAACGCCAGCACGTCTGACCAGGCCCGATCCAGCAGTGCGCGCAGCAGACCGCGTGGCGGCGATTGCGCAAAGCGTTCGGCCATCAGCTCGCTGGCGCGCTGGCGCGCCTGATCCAGCCGCTCGCGTCCCTGTGCCGCTTCCACGTGGCGGCGTTCGGCCGCCTGCGCCTTGCGTGTGAGCAGGGCCAGGTGATGTTCGATATCGGCCAGCAGCGTGGTGTACAGACCGGCGCTGGGCGGCTCCTGATTGGCACGGCTGACCAGTTGCTCGAGCTTGGTCGCCAGTGGCCGGTTGCTCTCGTCGTCGCTGCCGTCGAGCCAGTCGTTGGCGGTGGCGGTGACCGTATCCAGCAGCCGGCGCGCCGGATGCTCGCGCTTTTCGAAAAAGGTACGGTCGGCGACCGCCATGCGCAGCACCGGCAGCTGCAGGTCGCTCAGCAGGGTCTTGGCATTGCCGCCATGTTGCAGTTGCTGGCCGAGCTGTTCGAACAGCCGCGCCACCAATTCCACCTTGTCGCCCTGTTCGCCGCTGAGCTGGGTACGCGGAGCGTCGCTGGGCTTGCCGACGTTGAGCTGGGCCAGCAATTCCTCGCGCAGCCGTGCAGCGCTGCGCAGTTCGCGGGTGGCGTGATCGGTGACCTGGGCCAGATGCTGCTGCAACGCGCCGAGCGCGGTCTGCAACTCGTCCTCGCTGGCGGCGCGGCCGGACAACTGGCCGTAGGCGCCGCCCTGATTGGCACGCTGCTGCGCCAGCAGATTGCGCAGCGATTCCAGTACCTCGATGGAGCCACCACCCGAGCCACTGCCGGTGCCACCAACCTGAGCCGCGCCCGGGTTGCCGGTGGCGGCAGCAGGGGCAGGTTCGGTGGATGCCGCGGCTTCATCGGTGCTTGTACGCGGCCGCTTGCTGATATGGCGCGGAATCGGAATGCTGCGCAGTTGCGGCAGGATGCCATCGGCCTGCAGTTCGGCATTGACGATGTCGTATAGCGGTGCCAGCGACTGCAGCACCCACTGATCGAAGTGCTGCAACAACAGCAACTGGTGCGCCAGCGGCAGCTTGAGTTCGACACTGGCCTGTTGGCACATCTGCGCCAAGGCGTGCGGCCCCAGCGGCAGCGCCGTGCCTTCCAGTGGTGGCGCGCCGATCAGCACGCCCATCCGGTAGCTCAGCTCGTACAGCACGCTGCTGTGGCGTACTTCGCCACGAGCGCCCAGTTGTTCCAGCGCCATGGACAGATCCTGCTGGACCATATCGAGCAGTTCCAGAGACTGCCATGGCGTTGCCTCGGTCGCCGTGTCGCCGGCCTGGTTGGCGGCGCTGTCGAGCTCATCGAACGTGCTGCCTAGCAACTCCATGAAGCGCTGTTCGAACGTGACCCGATCCTGCAGTACGCGTTGCCGGCTGGCGAAGTAGTCCTGCTGCACGCTGGGCAGTTGCGCCCGTTCGGCCAGTGCAAAAAGCTGCTGTTCGAACTCGCTCAGGCAACGTCGCAGCGGTTCGTGCAGCCCTCCCACGGAGAGCGCGTAGCTGGCTTCCAGCAGTCGCTGCGCGCGCGCGGGCCAGCGCCCGCTGTTGAGGCGGGTGCCTTGGTGCGACGCGAGCGAGCGGCGTCGATCCTGTCCGACATCCATGCAAGAACCTGTGTTTTCCCCCGGAGTCTTCAGTCTATGCCGGTTGCCGCGGCTATGCCATCGCTGGCCGAGATCGCTTCAGTCGAGAAAACTGGCGATCACGTCGTTGAGAAAGCGCTGGCCCAGCGGGGTGGTATGCAGCCGCTGCGGATCGTCGTGCAGCCAACCGCGCTGGTGGGCGGCGGCCAGTCCGGCGGCGATGCGCTCGGGCGGCAGGCCGGTACGTTCGGCGAAAGCAGCCAGCGGTACGCCGTCGATCAGGCGCAGTGCGTTCAGCATGTACTCAAACGGCAGTTCGGCGGCGCTGACCACGCTGTCGCCACCGATGCGTGCGGTGCCGCCGGCAGCTTCCAGGTAGGCGCGCGGGTGGCGGGTTTTCCAGCGCCGATGGACCTGATTGCTGGCGGTGTCGCTGAGCTTGCCGTGTGCGCCCGCACCGATGCCGAGGTAATCGCCGAACTGCCAGTAGTTGAGATTGTGTACGCAACGCCGGTCGGGCTGCGCGTACGCGGAGATCTCGTACTGACCATAGCCGGCGGCAGCGAGACGGGCCTCGCAGGCTTCCTGCATCGCCCAAGCGTGATCGTCATCCGGCAGCGGCGGCGGGTTGGCGGCGAACGCGGTGTTCGGCTCCAGCGTCAGCTGGTAGTGCGAGATGTGCGTGGGCTGGAGCGCGACCGCACGATCCACGTCGGCCAGCGCGCCGTCCAGCGTCTGCTGCGGCAGCGCGTACATCAGGTCGAGGTTGATGTTGGTGTAGCCGGCATCCTGCGCCGACTTCACCGCGGCCTCGGCTTCATTCGCCGAATGGATGCGACCGAGACGCTTCAATTTGTCGTCGTCGAAGCTCTGCACGCCGAACGAGATGCGGTTGACGCCCGCCGCCAGATAGCCATCGAAACGGCCGTGCTCGACCGTGCCCGGATTGGTCTCCAGCGTGATCTCGGCATCGCTGGCCAGCGGCAGACGTTCGCGCACGCCATCGAGCAGCCGCTCGATCAGCTCCGGCGCGAACAGGCTGGGCGTGCCGCCGCCGAAAAAGATGCTGATGACGGGCCGGCCTTCGAGTGCCGCACCAAAGTCGACGCGATCGGCATCCAGGTCAGCGAGCAGATGGTCGATGTAATCGGCGTAGGGCGGCGGTTCGCTGCGCAAGCCGTGTGAGTTGAAATCGCAGTACGGGCATTTCTTCACGCACCATGGCATGTGGATGTACAGCGCCAGCGGTGGTGCGATGAGGCTCATGCGTGCAGTTCGCGCAGCCGGCCGTGCAGCAGCGCAAGCGCCTGACCACGATGGCTGAGTCGGTTCTTCAGAGCGTCGTCCATCTCGGCGACGCTCTGCTCATACCCATCAGGCAGGAACACCGGGTTGTAGCCGAAGCCGCCGCTGCCACGGCCTTCGGTGAGGATTTGTCCGTGCCAGCGCGCCTCGGCGATCAACGGAGCCGGATCGTTGGCGTGCTGCAGCAACACCAGCACGCAGATGAAGAATGCGCCACGCTGCGCCGCCGGCACGCCATCGAGTTCACGCAGTAGCTTGGCGTTGTTCGCGGCAGCATCGCCATGGCCACCGCTGTAGCGCGCCGAATAAAGTCCCGGCGCGCCGTGCAGATGCTCCACGCACAGGCCCGAATCATCCGCCAGCGCCGGCAGACCGCTGGCCTGTGCGGCGTGGCGTGCCTTGAGCAAGGCGTTCTCGACGAAGGTCAGGCCGGTCTCCTCGGCATCTTCGATGCCAAGGTTGGCCTGGGGAATGACTTCGAGGCCACTGTCGGCAAGCAGTGCGCCGAATTCCTTGAGCTTGCCTGGGTTGCTGCTGGCCAGCACGATGCGCGACATCTTGCTCAGCCCTGCGCGAGTGCCGCGCGCTGTGCGACGACCAGTTCGCCGATGCCTTTCTCGGCCAGTGCCAGCAGGGCGTCCATCTCGTCGCGGCGGAACGCATGGCCTTCGGCGGTGCCCTGCACCTCGATGAAGCCACCGCCATCGTTCATGACCACGTTCATGTCGGTGTCGCAGCCGGAGTCTTCGACGTAATCCAGATCGAGTACCGGCATGCCCTGATAGATGCCGACCGATACCGCGGCGACTGCGCCGATGATCGGGTTGCGCTTGAGGTTTTCGCGCTTCATCAGCAGATTCACCGCATCGACCAGGGCCACGTAGGCGCCGGTGATCGCGGCGGTGCGGGTGCCGCCATCGGCCTGCAGCACGTCGCAATCGAGCGTGATCACGCGTTCGCCCAGTGCCTGGCGGTTGACGCAGGCGCGCAGGGATCGACCGATCAGGCGCTGGATTTCCATGGTGCGGCCACCCTGGCCGCCACGCGCGGCTTCGCGCTGCATGCGGGTATTGGTGGCGCGCGGCAGCATGCCGTACTCGGCGGTGACCCAACCTTCGCCCTTGCCGCGCAGCCAGGCTGGCGCGCGATCCTCGATGCTGGCGGTGCACAGCACGCGGGTGTCGCCGAAGCTCACCAGCACCGAACCTTCGGCGTGGCGGGTGTAGTGACGTTCGATGCTGACGGTACGCAGCTGGTCGCTGTCGCGGCCACTGGGGCGGGAGACGGGATTCATGGGGTGGTTCCTGGCGTCGCTTGGCCGGATTGGGCAAGGCGGGACGGGAGAGTTTACCATTGCGTCCTTTCCCCACGTCCGGACGGCGCCCAGATGATCCGCAGCATGACGGCTTACGCCAGTGCCGAAACCACCGGTCCCGCCGGCACGCTCAGCTGCGAGCTGCGCACGGTCAACCACCGTTACCTGGAGCTGAGCCCGCGCCTGCCGGAGGATCTGCGCAGCTTCGAATCGCAGTTGCGCGAGCGGATCGCGGCGAAGCTGTCGCGTGGAAAGCTCGACATTACCGTACGTCGCGCGGGCGATGCGCGCAGCGAGTCGCTGCAGATCAACAGCGCGCTGCTAGCCCGGTTGTCGGAACTGAATCTGGACATGCTCGCGCGGTTTCCCGGCATGCAGGTGCAATTCACCGAGTTGCTGCGCTTCCCGGGCGTGATGCAGCAGGCCGAGATGGATCCGGAAGCGCAACAGACTGCCTTGTTCGATGTACTCGACCGCGCGCTCGACGCGCTGACCGCCACCCGCGAACGCGAAGGCGAGAAGCTGGGTGAGATCCTGCGCGACAAGCTGGATGGCATCGAGCGCGTGGTTGCCGACGTGCGTGGCTGGATGCCGGAAATCCGTGTCGCCTTGCGCACCCGGCTGGAAACACGGCTGGCCGATCTCAAGCAACCGGTGGAGCCGGGTCGGCTGGAGCAGGAGTTGGTGCTGCAGATCACCCGCACCGATGTCGACGAGGAACTGGATCGTCTTGCCACGCACATCGGCGAAACGCGGCGGGTGCTTGGACTGAAGGAGCCGGTCGGTCGGCGGCTGGATTTCCTGATGCAGGAATTCAACCGCGAGGCGAACACCCTGGGCTCCAAGTCGGTCGATGCGCGCAGCACCAATGCCGCGGTCGAGCTGAAGGTGCTGATCGAGCAGATGCGCGAACAGGTGCAGAACATCGAATGAAGATGCGCGCGCCCACGTTGATTCCGCGCAAGCCGTGGCCCCTCTCTCCAGCCCTCTCCCCGGTGGGGAGAGGGTGCAAACGTGCTGCGCATCTTTATGAGTATTGAAGCGGGCACCCTGTTCGTGGTCGCCGCGCCGTCGGGTGCCGGCAAATCCACCCTGGTCAACGCGCTGCTTGAGCGCGAGCCGGCGATCTCGCTGTCGGTGTCGCACACCACGCGGCCGCCGCGCACCGGCGAGCTGTACGGGCGGCATTATTACTTCGTCGAGCGTGGCGAGTTCGAGCGCGAGATCGCCGAAGGCATCTTTCTCGAACACGCCGAAGTGCACGGCAACCTGTACGGTACCTCGCGCACATCGGTGCAGGAACTGCTGGGGCAGGGGCGCGACGTGCTGCTGGAGATCGACTGGCAGGGCGCCGAGCAGATCCGTCGCAGCAAACCGGATTGCGTCAGCGTGTTCATCCTGCCGCCATCGCGGGCGGAGCTTGAGCGGCGCCTGCGCGGCCGCGGTTCGGACACGGTCGAGGTGATCGAACGCCGCCTGCGCAATTCACGCGGCGAGATTGCCCATGCGCATGAATTCGACTACATCCTGGTCAACGATGCGTTCGAGGATGCGCTGGCCGACCTGCAGGCGATCGTGCGGGCAGTGCGCCTGCGCAGTGCCCTGCAGTGGCAGCGGCATGAATCGCTGATCGGCGAATTGCTGGCGCCGTAGGAACCCGCTGCATGGCGTTGCGACGCGGGTTCCATTACCTTGTTCTCCTTTGTGGCCGAAGTCTCCATGACGCAACCTGCTAGCCCGTCGTCCGATGACAGCACCTTGGTGCGGATCCGTGGCCTGACCACGGTACTCAACGGCAAGACCATCTTCGACGCGCTGGATCTGGACATTCCGCGCGGCAAGGTCACTGCGATCATGGGGCCCAGCGGCACCGGCAAGACCACCCTGCTCAAGCACATCACCGGTCAGATGCGCGCCGATGCGGGCGAGATCCGCGTCAACGGCGAGAACGTGGCGGGCATGTCGCGCGAACAGCTGTACAAGATGCGCGAAGGTGTCGGTTACCTGTTCCAGAATTCGGCCCTGTTGACCGATTTCGACGTGTTCGAAAACGTGGCGTTCCCGTTGCGTCAGCATACGCAGCTGCCGGAAGTGCTGATCCGCAACCTGGTACTGCTGAAGTTGCAGGCGGTGGGTTTGCGTGGCGCGGCGCGGCTGATGCCGAACGAGCTGTCCGGTGGCATGGCGCGACGCGTGGCGCTGGCGCGGGCGATTGTGTTCGACCCGATGCTGATCCTGTACGACGAGCCGTTCGTGGGACTCGATCCGGTGGCGCTGAACCAGGTGCTGAAACTGATCCGCACGCTCAACCAGACGCTCGGCATCACCAGTGTGCTGGTCGCGCACGAGCTGGAGGCGGTCAAGCAGGTCGCCGATCATGTATTCCTGATCGCGAACGGCAAGGTGGTCGCGCAGGGCGATCCGAAGACCATCGCGAATGATGGTTCGCCGTGGACGCGGCAGTTCTTCGGCGGTGAAGCGGACGGCCCGGTGCCGTTCCAGTATCCGGCCGGTGATCTGGCGCAGGCATTGGGCCTTACTGGAGCAGCGAAATGAACGTGCGCGCACCACATAGCAATAACGTGGTGATCCAGTCGTTGACGCAGATCGGCAACTGCGGCCTGTTTCTGCTCACCTTGCTGGCGGCGATTCCGCGCAGCTTCCGCTACGTCCGCGAGACGATCCGTCAGCTGTGGTTCGTCGGCGCGATGAGCCTGGCCATCATCATGGTCTGTGGCCTGTTCATCGGCATGGTGCTGATGCTTCAGCTGTACAACGTGCTGTCGATTTTCGGCAGCACCTCGGCCAGCGGCATGGTCGTGGCGCTGGCGGTGTATCGCGAACTGGGCCCGGTGGTGACCGCGCTGCTGTTCGCCGGCCGCGCCGGCACCTCGATCACCGCCGAAATCGGCCTGATGCGCGCTACCGACCAGATCGACGCGATGGAGATGATGGCGGTCGACCCGATCGCCTACGTCGCCACGCCGCGTTTCCTGGCCGGACTGATTGCGATGCCATTGCTGTGCTGCGTGTTCTGCGCGATGGCGATCTTCGGAGGTCACCTGGTCGGCGTGACTTGGCTCGGCATCGACAACGGTACGTTCTGGTCGAACATGACCTCGGTGGTGGTCGTGCATACCGACATCGTCAACGGCGTGCTGTTCAAGAGCCTGGTGTTTGGCGCGGTGGTATCGCTGATCGCGGTATTCCAGGGCTTCACCACGCCGCCGACCAGCGAGGGCGTGGCGTATGCCACCACCCGCACCGTGGTCGCCTCGTCGATCGCCATCCTGGCGCTGGACTTTGTGCTTACTGCCTTTCTGATGTGATTGCCATGAACTCCATTTCGACTATCCGTACCCTATTGAGGATCGTGCCGTGAGCCAACCGAGAAGTTCCTATGCCGTCGGCACCGGCCTGTTCATCGTGCTCGGTTTTGCCGCGCTGGCCTATCTGGCGACCCAGACCAGTTCAGTGGCGAACGTGCACCAGGGCGACAGCTACACGGTCGATGCCCAGTTCACCAATATCGGCCAGCTGAAAGAGCGCGCGCCGGTGAAGATCGCCGGCGTGCGGGTCGGTCAGGTGCGGTCGATCACGTTGGCGCCGGGCCACGAAGTGGCTGACGTGAAACTGTCGATCGACAAGAGCTACGACAAGATCCCGCAGGACTCGGTGGCGACGATCTTCACCAGTGGCCTGCTTGGCGACCAATACGTGGGTATCCAGTACGGCACTGCGAAGCAGGTCCTGGCGGCCGGCGGCACGCTGGCGCGGACCAAGTCGACCGAGCCGCTGGAGGAAATGCTGGGCAAATTCTTCGGTGCCGGTAACGTGGTCGACAATGTCGGCGGCAGCTATACGGTGAAGGCGGACTTCACCAATGTCGGCTCGCTCTCGGCCGGCGCGCCGGTGAAGATGGCCGGCGTGGTGATCGGCAGCGTGCTGTCGGTGCATGCCGATCCGGTCAAGTTGAATGCGCAGGTCGTGCTGGCGATCGACAAGCGCTACAACACGATTCCCGACGATTCTGCCGCCGCGGTGTTCACCAGCGGTTTGATCGGCACCCAGTATGTTGCGATCCAGCCTGGCGGCTCGCCCGACATGCTGAAGGACGGCGACGAGATGATCCTGACCCAGTCCGCGATGCAGCTGGAGGATCTGATCGGCAAGTTCCTGGTCAACGGTTCGCCCAGCGACAAGAAAGACGCCGATACCGGCAAATCATCCGATACCCCCGCCGGCAAACACTGAGCCGGTGCCCCTGAAGGAGTTCTCCATGTTGCGCAGACTGGTTCTTGCCACCGCCCTTGCGTTCGGCACCGTCGTAGCCGCCCCGGTATTTGCCCAGGCCGCTGCCGCGCCGGCCGCTGCCGAACAGGCACCCGTCCAGATCGTGCAGGGTATTGCCGATCAACTGGCCTCGGCGATCGAGGGGCACCGCGATGAGTTGAAGCGCAATCAGGACAAACTGATCAGCATCATCGACGAGGTGTTCCTGCCGCACTTCGACATCGACTATGCATCGATCCTGGTGCTCGGCCAGCATGCCCGCGAAGCCACTCCGGACCAGCGCGAGCGCTTCGCCAAGGCGTTCTACAACTCGATCACGCACCGTTATGCCGAGGGCCTGCTCAATTATTCGCGTGGCCGGGTCAAGGTGCTGCCGTTCAACGGTGACCTCAACGACAAGCGCACCATGGTGCGTACCCAGGTGGTGCTGGACGACGGCAAGCTGGTGTCGATCGACTACGCCTTCCGCAAGGGTCGCAACGGCGACTGGAAGGCCTACGACGTGGTTATCGAAGGCATTTCCTATGTCACCAATTACCGCAATCAGGTGGATGCCGAAGTTCGCAAGGTCGGCATCGAGCAGCTGATCAAGAACCTCGAAACCCAGGGCGAAAAGGCACTGGAGACGATGGCCAAGGACAACAAGGACGCCAAGTGACCAGCGCGGTCGAGCCCCGGTTCCAGCTGGATACCGGCACGCCGGGGACGCTGGGTGTAAGCGGTGTGTTGAGCTTCGATACAGCAGCCATGGCGTTGCGGGCGATCCAGTCCGCCTTGGCGCTGGGCAGTGTGGCGCGACTTGACCTGGCTGGCGTCAGCCACAGCGACAGCGCCGGGCTTGCCTGCGTGCTGGCGGTGATGGCTGACGCCGATCGGCGCGGACAGGCCTTGCAGGTCGTCCGGATGCCGGCCGGCATGCAGGTGCTGGCCCAAGTCTGCGAAGTCGAACCGCTGATTGCCTGATTTCTGATTGGCTGGGCTGTACAACAAAAAGGGGCCGTGAGGCCCCTTTTCGTGTCATCGACATCAGCGTGATTACGGCTGCTGGGTCGCCTTGTCCGGATGCTTGTTTTCCCACTTGTGCTGTTGATCGAGCAGCTCGTCAGGGTCGAAGTTCTTGTCGTCCAGGCCCTGCATCTGCTGGATGAGCTCGTCGGGCGGGTTGCCGTCGTAGATGGCGTACAAGCGCTGTTGCCGGTAGGCATCGCGGATGAATACGTAAGGGTCGTAGGCGGACTGCAGGAAGTTCTCCGCGTCGATGGCGCGTGAACGCAGGGTCACCAGATACAAAGCCTGCGGCAGATACTGCAGACCGTTGTAGTGATGATTGTTTGCGTACAGGCTCAACGGGTCGAAGAAGTAGCTGTCGACCGGCAGGCGCCAGATATCGCGCGCGGTGCTGGGGCCGAAGAACGGCAGCATCAGGTAATCGCCTTCCGGTGCGCCCCAGCGAGCTAGGGTGATGCCGAAGTCGTTGTCTTCCAGCGGCAGGCCCAGCTGGCTGGCCGGATCGAAGAAGCCACCGATGCCCAGGGTCAGATTGACCAGAAACCGGCTCGTGCTCTGCAAGGCCTGCTTCGGGCGCGCCTGCAGCAGGTCGTTGGCGACCGTGATCGGCATGCGGATGTTGGTGAAGAAGTCGCTGAACGAGCGACGCAGTGGTGGCGTGGTCACCTTGCGGTAGCCCAACGCGACCGGGCGGATTACCGCCTTGTCCACCGCGTCGTTGAATTGGTAGGCCTCGCGGTTGTACTTCTCCAGCGGATCGTCGGTGCGCGGCTTGGCAATCGTGCAGCCCGCCAGCAAGGCGATCGCGAGCGCGGGCAACCAGCGGCTCAATGAGGGAGATCGAAGCTGTGAGGGCATGGGTGCGGGGAGTTCGCGTCGGGAGGACAGTATAAGTGTACTGTCTGGTTTTATATCGTGCACGGCTTTCGGTGTGCTTTCACCGGGCAGTGCCGATCCGCGGACAGCCCGCCATCATACGCGCCGCCCGCATTGCCAGCAAAGCACCTGCTGGCTACACTGTCAGACCATATAAGTCATTTTATTCTTTAAGGATTTCGCATGGCACGTATTACCGTGGAAGACTGCCTCGAGGTGGTCGACAACCGTTTCGAGCTGGTGCTGATGGCAACCAAGCGCGCTCGCCAGCTGGAAAAGGGCGCCGAGCCGGCGGTCAATCCCGATCATGACAAGCCGACCGTGTTGGCGCTGCGTGAGATCGCGGCCCGCCGTATCGACCAGGCCACGATCGATCAGATCGACAAGGCCGAGCGTGAGCGCGCCGAGCGCGAAGCGCTGGAGTGGGCCGCGGCCGAGGTTGATGACGACCTGTCCAAGGGCGGCGACGATTGATGGATGAAGGCTGCTGTACAACGCGCGGCAACTGCACCGGCTGGTCCGGTGTGATGGTTTGCGCGCGTCTGGCAGTCGTCCGTTCTACCTGCGACGAGGTGGGCGCCTGAGCTGGCGCCAGTACCGATGACGGCGGCGACCCATCCCGCTCCGGTCGACCTGTCCGTGTTGCCGCCGTATGTGCTGGCATTGAAAGAGCGTATTGCCTACCTGCCGGATGCGCAGATCGAGCGCGTCCTGCGCGCCTTCCAGATCGGTGCACAGGCGCACGCCGGGCAGGAGCGCAAGAGCGGCGAGCCGTACATCACCCATCCGGTGGCGGTTGCCGGCATCCTGGCCGAACTGGGTCTGGATGCGGAAACGATCATCGCGGCGATCCTGCACGACACCCTGGAAGATACCGAGCTCAGTCGTGCGGACATCGCCGCCGAGTTCGGCGAGGTCGTGGCCGAGCTGGTCGATGGCGTCACCAAGCTGGACAAGATGCGTTTCGGCAGTCGTCAGGAAGCGGACGCGGAGAGCTTCCGCAAGATGCTGCTGGCGATGGCGCGCGACTTGCGCGTGATCCTGATCAAGCTGGCCGACCGCCTGCACAACATGCGCACGCTCGGTGCCAAGGACGGATCCTCGCGCCGGCGCATCGCGCGCGAGACGCTGGAGATCTTCGCGCCGATCGCGCAGCGGCTGGGCATGAACAAGATCAAGGCGGAGTTGCAGGATCTCGGCTTCCGCGCGCTCTATCCCGATCGCTACCGGGTGATCAGCGAGCGCATCCGCGCGGCGCTCGGCAACCGTCGCGAGGCGATGGGCAAGATCGAGACGGCGCTGTCGGTGCGGCTCAGCGCCGAGCACCTGCAGAGCCGCGTAGTGGGCCGGATCAAGTCGCCGTGGAGCATCTATTCGAAGATGCGCGGCGAGCACAAGAGCTTCACCCAGCTGATGGATGTCTACGGTTTCCGTGTGGTCGTCGACAGCGCGATGAGTTGTTACATGGCGTTGGGCGTGGTGCACGCGCTGTACAAGCCGGTGGACAAGCGCTTCAAGGATTTCATCGCGATTCCGAAGGCGAACGGTTACCAGTCGCTGCATACCGTATTGCTGGGGCCATTCGGTGCACCGATCGAGGTGCAGATCCGCACGGCCGAGATGGAGTCGGTGGCCGAAAGCGGCGTCGCCGCGCACTGGGCCTACAAGACCGAAAGCGGTCCGGCCAACAGTGCGCAGGCGCGCGCGCGCGAATGGCTGTCGTCGCTGGCGGACAGTTCGGCGAACACCGTCTCGTCGTCGGAATTCATCGAGAACGTCAAGATCGACCTGTTCCCCGACGAGGTCTATCTGTTCACCCCGCGCGGCCACATTCTGTCGCTGCCACGCAACGCCACCGCGTTGGACTTCGCCTACGCCGTGCACACCGACGTCGGTGATCATGCGGTGGCCGCGCGCGTCGACAAGAAGCTGCTGCCGCTGCGCACGCGGCTGGAGTCGGGTCAGCTGGTGGAGATCATCACTGCGCCGTCCGCGGTGCCGAATCCGGCGTGGCTTGAAGTAGTGGTCACTGGCAAGGCGCGCACCGCGATCCGCCAATACCTGAAGCATCTGCAGCACGAGGATGCGGTCGACTTCGGCCATCGCATGCTCGATCGCGCGCTGGATGCGCAGGGCAGCAGCCTCGATGGCATCCCTTCGGCCGTGCTGGATCGGTTTCTGGAGGCGTCGAAGCTCAAGCGGCTGGAAGAGTTGCTGTCCGACATCGCGCTGGGCAATCGCATGCCCGACGTGGTCGCCAGCCAGCTGCTGGCGTCGCGCGGCAAGAAGGGTGGCGGCAAGCCGCAGGTGTCGACGCATGCGCACGAGAAGATCCGCATCACCGGCGCCGAACGCGGCGTGCTCAGTTTCGCCAACTGCTGCCATCCGCTGCCGGGTGACGACATCATCGGTTACCTGTCCTCGGGCAAGGGCATCGTGGTGCATCGCGAGGAATGCCCGAACGTGGTCGAGCTGCGCAAGTCGCCAGAGCGGTGTGTTGCGATCGAATGGGACCGGGACGTGCATGGCGACTATCGTGCGGAGCTGCGCATCGAGGTGATCAACCGCCCGGGCGTGCTGGCCACCGTGGCCGCGGCGATCGCCGCCGCCGATTCGAATATCGAGAACGTCGAATACGTCGAGCGCGATGCCGTCGCCGCCACCCTGTTGTTCACGATGGAAGTGAAGAACCGCAAGCATCTTGCCGACGTGATCCGTCGCGTGCGTCGTACCGGTGTGGTCAGTGGCGCCTATCGGTATCCGCTTTAAACTGACGCTTTCCCACACAAGGTTCTCCCCATGTCCTCCAGCATCATCGCCACCGAACTGGCACCCGCCGCGATCGGCCCGTATTCACAGGCCGTGCGTGCTGGCAACACCGTGTATTTCTCCGGCCAGATTCCGCTCGATCCGGCTACCGCTGCACTGGTCGACGGCGACATCACGGTGCAGACGCGCCGGGTGTTCGACAACCTCACCGCCGTCGCGCAGGCCGCGGGTGGTTCGCTGGCGCAGATCGTGCGCGTCGGCATCTATGTCACCGATCTGGCCAACTTCGCCGCGGTCAACGCGGTGATGGCGGAATACTTCCAGCCGCCGTATCCGGCCCGTTCCACCATCGAGGTGTCGGGGCTGCCGAAGGCGGCGCAGGTCGAAGTCGACGCGGTGATGGTGCTGCCGTAATGGGGATGGCCTGATTTTTTCGCGCGGCCTGCACCGACAGTCGGTGTCGATGTCTGACTTACGATGCGAGACGGTGCTCGGTTAGGCTTGCACGTCATGGCCGCCCGCATCGTTCGTCCTGCTTCCTCCGCTCACACCAACCCGGGCATCGCGCCGGTCAGTGCGCTGTCGGGTGTCGGCCCGGCCTTGGTCGCAGCGCTGGCACGGCTCGGGCTGGAGCGCGTACAGGATTTGTGGTTTCACCTGCCGTTGCGCTACGAGGACAAGACCCGCGTCACCGCCATCGCCGATTTGCGTGTCGGCGAGCGGGCGCAGGTCGAGGGCGTGGTCGAGGCGGTCGAGCGTGGCTTTCGCTATCGCCCGCAGTTGAAGGTGGCGATCGGCGACATCAGCCAACAGACCCTGCTGCTGCGCTTTTTCCATTTCAACCGGGCGCAGGCCGAGCAACTGCTGCCGGGTACCCGGCTACTCTGCTTTGGCGAAGTGCGGCATGGTGCGCAGGGGTTGGAGATGGTGCACCCGCAGTATCAGCGCCTGAGTGGTGACGATGTTGCCGCCGTCGATGAACTGCTCAGTCCGATCTATCCGACTACCGAAGGATTGGGCCCGAAGCGGTTGGCTGGTGTGATCGGCAAGGCGTTGGCGCTGCTGCCGCCGGCCGCGGAACTGGAGCTGATTCCGCCCGAGCTGTGTGCCGAGCATGGCCTCACCTCGTTGCGCGACGCCTTGCTGTATGTGCATCGGCCACCGCCGGATGCGCACCTGGGTCAGCTCACGCTGGGCCAGCATCCGGCGCAACAGCGACTGGCGTTCGAGGAGCTGCTGACCCAGCACCTGAGTCTGAAACGCATGCGTGCGACGGTGCGTCGCCGGCATGCGCCCAAGCTGGGTGGCGATGGCGGCCTGTGCAAGCGCTTGCTCAGCGGATTGCCATTCCAGCTGACTGCGGCACAGCAGCGCGTCAGCACGGAAGTGGCCCGAGATATGAAGCAGATCAAGCCGATGCTGCGGCTGGTGCAGGGCGACGTCGGCAGCGGCAAGACGGTGGTGGCTGCGCTGGCCGCGCTGGCCGCGGTGGAAGCGGGTTATCAAGTGGCCTTGATGGCGCCGACCGAGTTGCTGGCCGAACAGCATCTGCACAATTTCCGCCACTGGCTGCAGCCGCTAGGCATCGAAGTGGAATGGCTGGCTGGCAAGGTGAGCGGCAAGGCACGCAAACTGGCGCTGGAGCGGGTCGCTGCGGGTGCAGCGGTGGTGGTCGGGACGCATGCGTTGATGCAGGAAGGGGTGGCGTTTGCACGGCTCGGGCTGGTGATCGTCGACGAGCAGCATCGCTTCGGCGTACAGCAGCGTCTGGCCTTGCGCGACAAGGGCAAGGACGGCGAGCTGGTGCCGCACCAACTGGTGCTTACCGCTACGCCGATTCCGCGCACGCTGGCGATGAGTGCTTACGCCGATCTGGATGTGTCATCCATCGATGAACTGCCGCCTGGTCGCACGCCAGTGCAGACCATCGCGATCTCGAATGCGCGACGGGCCGAGGTCATCGCGCGCATCCACGCCGCTTGCACCGAGGGGCGTCAGGCGTATTGGGTGTGTACGTTGATCGAGGAGTCCGAGCAGCTGCGTGCGCAGGCAGCCGAAGTGGCGCACGCCGAACTGTCCGCTGCACTGGCCGGCTTCAGGATCGGCCTGATCCACGGCCGCATGAAGCCGAAGGAAAAGCAGGCAGTAATGGATGCGTTCAAGGCCGGTGAGCTGGCCGTGCTGGTGGCGACCACGGTGATCGAGGTTGGCGTGGATGTGCCCAAGGCCAGTCTGATGGTGATCGAGAACAGCGAGCGGCTCGGGCTGGCGCAGCTGCATCAGTTGCGCGGCCGGGTCGGTCGCGGTGCGCTCGCTTCCAACTGCGTGCTGCTGTACCAGCCGCCGCTGGGCCAGCTGGCGCGCGAGCGGCTGCAGGTGATGCGCGACACTAATGACGGTTTCCGTATTGCCGAGAAGGATCTGGAGTTGCGTGGCCCCGGCGAAGTGCTCGGTACCCGCCAGACCGGCCAGCTCAGCTTCCGTATTGTCGACCTGACCCGGGATGCGCATCTGTTGCCGGCCGTGCAGCAGGTCGGCGAACACATGCTGACGAAACATCCGCGGCAGACCGAGCAGCTGATCGAGCGTTGGATCGGCGGCGCTGCGCGCTTCGTGCATGCATGAGGCACGGCGATCCGTCGTGCGGTTCCGGTAAACTGACCCGTTGCACCAACCTGACCCTAGTCCGATGAGCAAACCGCAACTGCTGATTGATACCGATCCCGGCGTGGACGACGCGCTGGCCATCCTGATGGCGCACGCACACGCCGATATCGCCGGCCTGAGCATCGCCGCCGGCAACGTGGGACTCGAGCATACCGTGCGCAATGCGCGCACCTTGCTCGATCTCATGGGTAGCGCCGCGCCGGTATTTGCCGGTTGTGCCACGCCGCTGGTGCGCGCGCCGGACGAGGATGCCGCGTTCGTGCATGGCGCGGACGGTTTCGGCGATATCGGTTTTGCCGAGCCGAAAGCGCCGCTGTCGGCCGAGTCGGCTGCGCTGGCCTTGCTGCGGCTGACCCGCGAGCGCCCGGGCGAACTGACCCTGGTGGCGTTGGCGCCGCTGACCAATCTGGCGCTGGCGCTGCGGATTGATCCCACGCTGCCCGAGCGGGTCGCCCGGCTGGTGGTGATGGGCGGTGCGGTGACCGGCCACGGCAATACCGGCAAGGTGCCGGCGGAGTTCAACGTCGGCTTCGATCCGGAGGCGGCGCACGTGGTGTTCGAGGCGTTCCCGTCGTTCGACTTGGTCGACTGGGAGGCCACCTTGCGGCATGCCTTCGACGATGCCGAATTCGATACGTGGCTGGCGGCCGGCGACAAGCGCGCGGATTTCTTCGGGCGGATCGTCGCCACGGCGCGGCGCTACAATGCCAAGCATGACCGCAGCGGGGTGATCGCGGCGGATGCGCTGGCGATGGCGGTGGCGATCGATCCGTCGATCGTCACCCGCAGCGAGACGCGTGCGGTGGCGGTGGAGCTGGATGGTCGGCTGACCCGTGGCGCCACCGTGGTCGACTGGGCCGCGCGGTTGGGCCGGCCGGCGCAGGCGAATATCGTGCTGGAAGTGGATCACGCCCGCTTTGCCGCGATGGTGCGGCGAGCTCTGGGTGCATAAGGCGTCTGATGGTGTCCCGGGGCCGTTTCAGCGCTTGAATGAGCGCCGGCTTGCGGCGGCGGTCGATTTCTCGTTACAATGCCGCTCTTTTCACCACCGCTTTAGAGCCTGTCATGAAGCCTGATATCCATCCGAACTACAACCCGGTGGTGTTCCAGGACCTGTCGTCCGACTTCTCGTTCCTGACCAAGTCGACCATGTCCAGCAAGGAAACCATCAAGTGGGAAGACGGCAATGAGTACCCGCTGATCAAGGTGGATATCTCCAGCCATTCGCACCCGTTCTACACCGGCAAGCAGAAGTCGCTGGACGTCGGCGGTCGCGTCGACAAGTTCCGTCGCCGCTATGCGGGCACCGTCAAAGAGTAATCGACGGTAGCGGTCAGCGTCTGCGCTGGCCGACCACGAGATTCGATTTGAAACACGGGGTGAGCGCAGGCTTGCCCCGTGTTTTTTCGTGCCCGCCATTCGACCATTCGCCATCGAATGTGGATGGGGCCTTATGCGATAATGGTCAGACAGCCGACGCCACGGCGTCCGTTGCATCGCATCTTTCCCCGAGAGCGATGCCAGACATTCCCTCGCCGGACGGCACCGTCATTGCGGTAGCTGCCGGTGATGACCCACATGAAGGAGGTTTCCGTGTCCGATTCCAAGATCGTCAAGCTGGTGGATGAGTCGAGCAACCGCAGCAGTGAGCTGCCGCTGATCAGCGGTACGCTCGGCCCGGCATGCATCGACATCGGCACGCTGTACAAGGACACCGGTCACTTCACCTACGACCCCGGTTACGGCAGCACCGCCAGCACCAAGAGCGCGATCACCTACATCGACGGCGACCAGGGCGTGCTGCTGTATCGCGGCTACCCGATCGAGCAGCTGGCCGAGAAGTCCAACTTCCTCGAAGTGTCCTACCTGCTGCTCAATGGCGAGCTGCCGAACAAGGCGCAGTTCGAGAGCTTCGAGCACGACATCACGCATCACACGATGATGCACGAGGCGCAGAAGAACTTCTTCCAGGGCTTCCACCACGACGCGCATCCGATGGCGATGCTCGCCGCGGCGGTCGCCTCGCTGTCGGCGTTCTATCACGACGACCTCAATGTGGATGATCCAGCCGACCGCAAGATGGCGGCGATCCGCCTGATCGCGAAGATGCCGACGATTGCGGCCGCCTGTTTCCGTTATTCGATCGGCTGGCCGGTGCGCTATCCGCGCAACAACCTCGAATACGTCACCCGTTTCCTGCACATGATGTTCGAGGTGCCGAGCGAGCCGCTGACGTTGAATCCGGTCGCTGCCAAGGCGCTGGATCTGCTGTTCATCCTGCATGCGGACCACGAGCAGAACGCGTCCACCTCCACCGTGCGCCTGGTCGGTTCGACCGGCGCCAACCCGTACGCGTCGATCGCCGCCGGCATCACCGCGCTGTGGGGGCCGGCGCACGGCGGCGCCAACGAGGCGGTGCTCAAGCAGCTCGAGGAAATCGGCACGCCGGACAATGTCGAGAAAGCCGTGCTGCGCGCGAAGGACAAGAACGACAGTTTCCGCCTGATGGGCTTCGGCCATCGCGTGTACAAGAACTTCGATCCGCGCGCCAAGATCATCCGCGAGATGTGCCACAAGGTGCTGGCCGAGCTGGGTGTCAACGACCCGCTGCTCGAGGTGGCGATGAAGCTGGAAGAGGCGGCGCTGAAGGACGACTACTTCGTTGAGCGCAAGTTGTACCCGAACGTCGATTTCTACTCCGGCATCATCTACAAGGCGCTGGGCATCCCGACCGAGATGTTCACCGTGATGTTCGCGATTGCACGCACCTCCGGCTGGATCGCACACTGGATCGAGCAGCACGAGACGCCGGGATCGCGCATTGGCCGTCCGCGCCAGATCTACACCGGTGCCGACGTGCGCGATTACACGCCGACCGCCAAACGCTGATCCGGCGATCCTCGCTCCAACGACAAACGCCCCGGCTTCGACCGGGGCGTTTGCGTATGTGATGGATGATCCGGTTCAGCGCAACGCGGCGCTCAGTCTTTGCTCGAAGTCTTCGTCGGTGTCCTCGCCCAGCAGGATTTCCACCTGGGCCAGCGCGGCGCGGCGCATCGGCCGATCGTCGGTCCGGTCCAGTGGTGCCTGGCGCAACGCGTCGCGTGGCAACACGGTGAGGTCGAAGGGCAGCTCGTCGGCCGCAAACAACAGTACTGGGTACTCCGGCTGATCATCGCGGCTGTTGCGCAACCGGCGGGTCTGCGTTTCGAACGGTACGCCGTGATCGTGCAGGTACAGCGTGACCGCATCGGGATCGTCACTGAATACATGCAGGCATACCGCCGAGTGTGCGTCGGCGGTGCCCTCGAGCACGGCGCCGACCAGGCGCGGTTCGAACGCGGCGAGGAAGCGCATCGCCTCGACCGCAGCCTCGCGTCGTTGCTGCAACAACTGCGGCTGGCTGTCGGCGAGAAACAGGCGCTGGTGTTCGCGCAGTGCCTGTTCGATCTCCAGATTGCGCGGCAACGCCTGTGTTTCGAGGATGCCCAGCCGTTCGGCCGCCTTCAGCTTGGCGTGATGAAAATCGCGGATGCCGTGTTCGCTCATCAGGCGCGCGGCTTCCTGGGCGATGCGCAGACGATTGCGTTGCAACCGGTCGTGCGCGTGGATGCGGTGGTGTTCGCCTCGGGACATGACGCGCTCCTCATCGATCAATGGATGGCAGCAAGGGCGAAGCCCGCAGTGCCCGGGCTGCCCCGCCGGTTCAGAAGATGTCGTAGGCGTGCTGCTGGTCTTGTTCCTTCTGCTGGGCTGCCTGATTGCGCAGCCGGTCGATGTCCTCCACCTTGAACATCTCGTTCATGCCGTCCGGGTCGCCCGACGCGGTCGGCAGGCCATTCTGGCGGTTGATCAGTACCGTACTGATTCCCGGTGGCATCGGCAATGTGCTCGACGGTTGGTCCTTCAGGGCTGCGGCCATGAAATCCATCCAGATCGGCAGTGCCGCCTTGGCGCCGAACTCGCCGTGGCCTAGCGAGGTGTAGTCGTCGAAGCCGACCCAGACCGCGGTCGATAGCTCGCCGTTGAAGCCGACGAACCAGGCGTCGCGATGATCGTTGGTGGAACCGGTCTTGCCGGCAAGGTCGTCGCGGCCCAGTGCCTTGGCGGCGTAGCCGGTACCGCGGGGACTGGCGATCACGTCCTTCATCAGCGAGGTGACCAGATAGTCGTTGCGTGCCTCGATCACCAAGGGGGCGAGTACCGGCGGGTGCGTATTGTCGCCATGCACGTCGGCCGGCAATACGGCTTCGCCGACGCCGTCGACGCTGCTCGATTCCGCGGGCGCGGCGGCGCTGGCCAGATTGTTGGCGGGCGTCGACAGCATGTCAGCCGGTGGCGGGCCGGGTGGACGCGTATCGAGCAGGCGCTCCTGGCAGCTGCGGCAGGCACGCGCGGGATTGGCCACGTAGACCGGTTTGCCGCTGCGATCGTCGATTTCGTGGATGAAATACGGCGTGACCAGGTAACCACCATTGGCGAACACCGCATAGCCGCGGGCCATGCTCATCGGCGACACCGACGCGGTACCCAGCGCCATCGACAGGTTGGCCGGGATCGCGTCGAGCGAGAAGCCGAAGCGGGTGGCGTACTCACGCATGTAGCGCACACCGACCGCATCAAGCAGGCGCACCGATACCAGGTTTTTCGATTGCACCAGTGCTTCGCGCAGGCGCATCGGTCCGGCAAATTTGTCATCGTCGTTGGATGGGGTCCACAAGCCGTTCGGCTTCGATGGATCGGGCAGTGCCAGGGGTGCGTCGTTGATGATCGAGGACGGCGTGAAGCCGCGCTCGAACGCGCCCGAATACAGATACGGCTTGAAACTCGAGCCGGGCTGGCGCGCTGCCATCACCGCGCGGTTGAACTTGCTGCGTACGAAGTTGAAGCCGCCGACCAGTGCCTGGATCGAGCCGTCTTCCGGATTGATCGAGGTCAGTGCTGCCTGCGCGGCTGGAATCTGCGCAAGCTGCCACTCGCCCTTGTCGTCGCGCGCAAGCCGGATGATGTCACCGCGCTTGAGCACACTGCTGACGCTGGTGGGTGCGGCGCCGACGCGGTCGTCGTCGACATGCGGACGCGCCCAACTCATCGCGGCCAGATCGATGACCACGTTTTCGTGACTGGACAGGTAAATCGTTGCCTGCTTCGCGTCGCTGGCCGTAACCAGACCCGGCTGCATGCCGGAAACATTGGTGTAGCTGGAGAGCAGGTTGTCGTAATCCGCCTCGCTGGCATCCGCAGGCAGATCCTGATGGGCTTCCGGTCCACGCCAGCCATGCCGCTGGTCGTAGATGATCAGCCCGTCGCGCACGGCCTCCACCGCCGTCTGCTGGTTCTTGCTCTGTACCGTGGTCCTGACCACGTAGCCTTCGGTGAGGGCGTCGTTGCCGAATCGATCAAGCACCTGCCGGCGCACCATCTCCGCCAGATAGGGTGCGTCTACCTCGATCGACTGTTCGTGTGGATAGGCATGGTTCGGCTCGGCAATCGCCTGCTCGTACACCGGCTTGGTGATGTAGTTGTGCCGCAGCATCTCGCCCAGCACCCAGTTGCGCCGGGCGATCCCGCGCTTGGGGTTGTTGATCGGGTTGACCACCGACGGCAGCTGGAAGGTCGAGGCAATCAAGGCGCATTCGGCCACGGTCAGCTGATCCAGAGTCTTGCCGTAGTAGTACTCCGCCGCGGCTCCTACACCATACGAGCGGTGACCGAGGAACATCTTGTTGAGATAGAGCTCGAGGATCTGGTCCTTGCTGAGCTCATGCTCGATGCGTAGCGCGATGAAGATCTCGGTTAGCTTGCGCGAATACAGCTTCTCGGGGCTCAGGAAGATGTTGCGCGCCACTTGCTGGGTGATCGTCGAGCCGCCGGGCCCCTTGTCGCCGCCGGTTACGACGACGTGCCAGCCGGCGCGCGCAATACCGTGCCAGTCCACCCCGGGATGGTGATAGAAATCCGCATCTTCGGCCGACAGCACCGCATGCTTGAGCCGATCCGGCACATTTTCGATGGCTATCGGGATGCGCCGCGTCTCGCCGAAGCTGGCAATCAGCTTGCCATCGGCGCTCAGTACGCGCAGTGGCACCTGCATGTGGTAGTCCTTGAGGTCCGCCACCGAGGGGAGTCTGGGGGCTATCAGCCAATACGCCACGCCAACCGCGATAACTGCCAGGAGCAAACCGGAAAAGGCCAGGATCAATGCCCAGCGCAACAGACGCTTGATTATTCGCATGGTGTGGGGATAGCGAGACCTGAGTCAAAACATGGCAGAGTATAGATGTAGCAGTATTCGGCACATGCGGCGGGGTTGGCTAAAGCAAGGGTTGCGCCACTTGAGGTGATTCCGCAAATGTGGTGGACATCACGTCAATTACTTGAGAAAGTTTCTGTAGACCGTTGCCATTGCGTTAATTTTTCGATTTAATGCCACTGCGCACCCCGCCAGGATTCTGGCTACGGGCGTCAGCGGCAAGGGGGAAACACCGTGGGGCTCTTTACACCCAAGAAGCCGGCGCTGATTGGTGTCGACATCAGTTCGACTGCCGTCAAGTTGCTGCAGCTAAGTCAAGCGGGCGGCCGCTATCGCGTGGAGCATTACGCGGTCGAGCCATTGCCACCCAATGCCGTGGTCGAAAAGAACATCGTCGAGGTCGAGGCGGTGGGCGATGCGATTCGTCGCGCGCTGGCGCGCTCAGGCTCCAAGCTCAAGCACGCGTCGGCAGCGGTGGCCGGGTCAGCCGTGATCACCCGCATCATTCCGATGACCGGCGAGCTTTCCGACGACGATCTGGAAGGCCAGATCCAGGTCGAGGCGAACCAGTACATCCCGTATCCGATCGACGAAGTCAGTCTCGACTACGAGGTGATCGGGCCGGTACGTGACAACCCCGACATGAATAACGTGCTGCTGGCGGCCTCGCGTACCGAGAACGTCGATATGCGCGTGGCGGCACTGGATCTGGGCGGACTTACCGCCGGTGTGATCGACGTCGAGGCGTTCGCGATGGAGAACGCGTTCGCGATGGTGGCCGACCAGCTCAACGTCGGTCGTGATGCGCTCGTCGCGGTGGTCGACATCGGCGCCACGATGACCACGCTGTCGGTGCTGCGCAATCAGCGCACCATCTATTCGCGCGAACAGGTCTTCGGCGGCAAGCAATTGACCGATGAGATCATGCGCCGCTTCGGTCTTTCCTATGAGGAAGCCGGTCGTGCCAAGCGCAAGGGTGGTTTGCCCGAGTCCTACGAGACCGAGGCACTGGAGCCGTTCAAGGAATCGTTGATCCAGCAGATCAGTCGGTTGTTGCAGTTCTTCTTTGCCGGTAGCGAATACAGCAAGGTCGACCAGGTCGTGCTGGCCGGTGGTTGTGCCTCGATCGAAGGACTGGGCCCGATGCTGGAAGAGCAGCTCGGGGTGCCTTGTGTCGTCGCCAATCCGCTGGCTCGCATGTCGCTGTCGCCACGGGTGCAAGCGCAGTCGCTGGCGCAGGACGCTCCCGCGCTGATGATCGCGGTCGGCCTCGCCTTGAGGAGCTTCGACTGATGGCACACGTCAACCTACTTCCGTGGCGCGCCGCGCGGCGCAAGCAGCGTGAACGCGAGTTCTACATGCAACTGGCCGCCGCCTTCGTGGTGGCGCTGGGCGTGCTGTTGCTGTGGGTGTTCTGGATGGATCAGCGCATCGACAACCAGAACGAGCGCAACACGTACTTGCAGACAGAGATCAAGCAACTCGACGTGCGCATCGCCAAGATCAAGGATCTGGAGGCAGTTCGTGCACATCTGCTGGCCCGCAAGCAGATCATCGAGCAACTGCAGGCAGACCGCTCGCAGATGGTGCACTTGTTCGACGAATTGGTGAAGACGATTCCTTCCAGTGCGCGCCTGACCGGACTGAAACAGAATGGCCAGTCGATGTCGCTCGATGGCGTGGCGCAGTCCAATGCCAGCGTCGCGGAATACATGCGCAATGTCGAAAGCTCGCCGTGGATGGGGCATACCGATCTGCGCAAGACCGAAAATACCCATGACGCCACTCGCATGCCGTATACCTTCGGCTTGGATGTGACATTGAGCCGGCCCAAGACGGATGAGGCCGACGCCGGCAAGGCCTCGGTGCAGCCAGCCGAGGCCAGTTCCAGCGCGACCCCGGCCGCGACGACTCCGGCAATCTCCGGTACCGCCGCCAAGGCGATGACCACCGCACTGGCGAAGCCTGTCGACGCGATGGCACCTGCCACACCTGAAGCAGCCAAGCCAGTGCGTGCGTCAGCTGCCACGGGAGGGGCCAAGCCATGAAGTTCCTCGACGATATCCGTAACCTTGATCGCAACAACGTTGGTGGCTGGCCGCAGTCAGTCAAGGTGTTCTTCACGGTGTTGTTGTGCGCCGTGGTCCTACTGTTCGGCTGGTATTTCTTCGTCAGCGACCAGCAGGACAGCCTGAAGACGCTCGCTGGCAAGGAAGATCAGCTCAAACAGGAGTTCTCGACCAAGCAGGCCAAATCGGTCAATCTGGAAGCGCTGCAACAACAGCTCGACGAGATGCAGGACATGTTGCGCCAGTTGCTGCGCCAGTTGCCCAGCAAGACCGAGATGCCCGAACTGCTGGTCGACATTTCGCAGACCGCGCAGTCGGCGGGGCTGGAGAGTGACCTGTTCCAACCGGGTCCGGAAACCCCAAAGGATTTCTACGCGGAAAGGCCGATTACGCTGCGCATGACAGGAACTTATCACCAGTTCGGCACCTTCATCAGTGGCGTGGCTTCGTTGCCGCGGGTCGTGATCCTGACCTTGCACGATGTCTCGTTGACCCCGAAAACGCCAAGCAAGGATGGCAGTGCCAGCGGTCAACTCATACTGCAGGGCACAGTGAAGACTTACCGTTATCTGGACGATGAAGAGAGTGCAACGGCAGTTGCAGGCAGCAAAGGCAACGCGGGAGGAGCGAAATGATGAACAAGCTTGCTCCCAACAAACCGACGCATGCGGCAAGACTCCTGTTGATGCTGGGTATCGCACTGGTGCTTGGTGGTTGCACCCGCGGCATGTCGGATCTGCGTGACTGGGTTGCGCAGGAAAAGGCCAAGAAGGGCGCACCGATCCAGCCGCTGCCGGTGATCAAGACATTCGAGACGTTCAAGTACGACGATCAGGATCGGCGCGATCCATTCAGTCCGAGTACGGCCGAGTTGCAGACCAATGCCGCGACCGGCGGTCCGCGACCGGACGCCAATCGTGCCAAGCAACCACTGGAGATGTTCGCACTGGACAGCCTCAAGATGGTTGGCACGGTCGGCGTTGGCGCGAGCATGGAAGTGTTGGTCAAGGATCCGGGTGGTGTGATCCATCGCGTCCATGCCAATGAGTACATGGGTCAGAACTACGGACATATCACTGCGATCAGTGAGGACCATATCGATCTGGTCGAGCTGGTATCCAACGGTAATGGTGGCTGGATGGAACGTCCGGCCAGCATCGCGCTTGACGCGAAATAGGTAGACAGGGGCTGATGCAATGACCAACCAAATCCAATCCGTCCGGGGCCGTGTCATGCGCCATGCGAGCCGTTTCATGTTGATGGGCCTGCTGATCGCCGGTGCCACTTGGGCCAGTGCCGCGATGGCAGCCACCACGACGCTGAAGAACATCAGCTATGACGCACTGCCAGGCGGCAGCGTCGAACTGCACATGGACTTCGGTGATGGACCGGTGCCGCAACCGAAGATATTCACCACCGGCAATCCGCCGCGCATCGCGGTCGATTTTGCCGACACCGACAACGCAGCGGCGCGGCATCTCGATATTGGCAAGGGCTCGACCTCCGGCGTGTCCGCGGTGGCTGCTGGCGGCCGCACACGGGTGGTGATCGAGTTGATGCGTGAGTCGAGCTACCGCTCGCGGGTCGAGGGCAACAGCCTGATCCTGACAGTCAACAACGGCAGTACGGATCAGTCCGTGACCACGGCATCCACCATCGACCCGAGCAAGACGTTGCCGTCTTCGTCGGTTGGCCCGACGATTTCGAATATCGATTTCCGCCGCGGCCCGAATGGCGAGGGGCGCGTGCTGATCAGTTTCAACGGCAGTGGTGCGAATGCCGAGATGAGCCGCAAGGGCGACAAGGTGCTGGTCAGCGTCGATCACGCGAATCTGCCGGCCAATCTCGCACAGCGCCTGGATACGCTGGATTTCGCGACACCGGTGCAGTCGATCGTCACCCGTGCCGGCATGGGTGGTGGGGCGCGTTTGGAAATCGCAGTCAAGGGTGACGTCGATACTTCGGCCTACCAGACTGCCGATCAGTACGTGGTTGAAGTGGCGCCAAAGAAAGCTGATGCCAAGCAGGACAAGTTGGCCAAATTCGGTCAGGAGCCGAGCTACAACGGCAAGCGCGTCACTTTCAATTTCCAGGATATTCCGGTTCGCTCTGCGTTGCAGTTGATCGCCGATATTTCCGGGCTGAACTTGGTCGCGTCGGATAGCGTGGGCGGCAGCGTCACGCTGCGGTTGGTCAATGTTCCGTGGGATCAGGCGCTGGATGTGATTCTGCGCGCCAAGAGCCTGGACAAGCGCCGTAACGGCAACGTGGTGTGGGTCGCACCGCAAGCCGAGCTGGCCAAGTACGAGCAGGATCTGGCCGACGCCAAGCTGAAGGCGCAGGACACCGCCGAGCTGGTCACCGACTACGTGCCGATCAGCTACGGCAAGGCGGCGGATATCGCCAAGCTGCTGACCACCGGCAGCATGCAGGGCGGTGGCGGTAGTGGCGGTGCCAACACCCAGCACGGCTTTCTGTCGCCACGTGGCAGCGTATCCTTCGACGTGCGCACCAATACGCTGTTGCTCAACGACACACCGGAAAAAATCAAACAAGTACGTGACGTGATCGCCGTGCTGGACAAGCCAGTTCAACAGGTATTGATCGAGTCGCGCATCGTGGTCGCCACCGACAACTTCACTCGTGAATTGGGTGCGAAGTTCGGAGTCAGCGGCAAACACGTCAATCCCAGCGGTCAGGTGCTACAGCTTGGCAATACAGTGGGCGGCACGATTGGCAGCAACGGTACGCCAAGTACTGTCGGTTCGGGCGGCCTCAATGTGAACCTGCCATCTTCTCTTCAGGGAGGCAGCTTCGGCTTGGCTATCCTTGGTGCCAATTACGCGCTGGATCTGGAACTTTCGGCTGCGCAGACCGAAGGTCGCGGCGAAGTGATCTCCAGTCCTCGGGTGATCACTGCCAATCAACAGGAAGCGGTGATCCGCCAGGGTCAGGAGATCGGCTATGTCACGTTCCAGAACAGTGCTGGTGGTGGTGCGGGCAGTGGCACCGCCACGGTGCAGTTTAAGGATGCGGTGCTGGAGCTGAAGGTGACCCCGACGATCACTGCGGATAACCGGGTCTATTTGGCGATCAACGTCAAGAAGGATGCGCTCGCCGGTTACGTGGACGCCCCCGGCAGTGGCAAGATCCCGACCATCGACACCCGTGAGATCAACACGTCGGTGCTGGTGGACAATGGGCAGACCGTGGTGCTCGGCGGCATCTACGAAATCAACAAGGCCAATACGGTGACCAAGGTGCCCGGACTGGGCGATATCCCCGGCATCGGTGCACTGTTCCGCGATACCGTGCGTACAAACACCAAGGCTGAACTGCTGATCTTCGTGACGCCGCGTATTTTGAGCGATACGTTGCAATAAATTCCGGTATACACCCATGGAAAGAGGCGGCTTCGGCCGCCTCTTTTTTTGTCGTTTTCATCCACACACAGCCGATTAAACTTCCGGCGCGGGTTATGGTCTGTAGCACGCCGCCTGATCCACCAGCGCATCACAGGGCGGCGAATCAAGCCTGTGTCATGCCGAGAACGGAAACCGATGATGGATATGCATGAAACGCCACCGCTGAGCAAACTTCAGCACTCCTTCGCGCAACTGCGCGAGGATCTGCAACGCTGCATCATCGGTCAGCCGCACCTGATCGACTGCCTGCTGGTGGCGTTGCTGGCTGACGGCCACCTGCTGGTCGAGGGTGCGCCAGGACTGGCGAAAACCACCGCGGTGAAGGCGTTGGCAGCGCGGATCGAGGCGGATTTCCATCGGGTGCAGTTCACCCCTGATCTGCTGCCGGCCGACCTCACCGGTACCGACGTGTTTCGTCCGCAGTCGGGCAGCTTCGAGTTCGAGCGCGGCCCGCTGTTTCACAACATCGTGCTGGCCGACGAGATCAACCGTGCGCCGGCCAAGGTGCAATCGGCGTTGCTGGAGGCGATGGCCGAGCAGCAGATCACGGTGGGTCGCAGCACCTGGCAACTGCCCGAGTTGTTCATGGTGATGGCGACGCAGAATCCGATCGAGCAGGAGGGCACGTTCACGCTGCCAGAAGCCCAACTCGACCGCTTCCTGATGCACGTGACGATCGGTTATCCAGATGCGGTGGCCGAACTGGCCATCCTCAAGCTGGCGCGCGAGCAGGCCAGTCGTCGCGCACATCCTGTGGCCACGCCGCCAGCCTTGCTCAGTCAGGCCGATGTATTCGCCGCACGCGATGCGGCGATGGCGGTGCACATGGCGCCGGCGTTGGAGGAGTATCTGACCCAGCTGGTGCTGGCCACGCGCGATGCCGGCCGCTACGGTGCGGAGCTGAAACGCTGGATCGCCTGGGGCGGCAGCCCGCGCGCCACCATTGCGCTGGATCGCTGCTCGCGGGCGCAGGCATGGCTGGCCGGGCGCGACTACGTGTTGCCCGAGGACGTGCACGGCATTGCCCATGAAGTGCTGCGGCATAGGGTTCTGCTCAGTTACGAAGCGGAAGCCGAGGGCGTGCGGCCGGATCAGGTGATCGATCGCCTGCTGGATCTCGTGCCGCTGCCGTGAACGTCGTCGCATCACATCGCGTGGATGGCGACGGCCGCAGTCAGGTCTCGCTGGCCGAACTGATCGCATTGCGTGCGCGGGTCGGCCGCGTGCGCATGGCGCCGCTGCTTAGTCGCGCAGCGCGCAGCGGTCAACAATCCAGCCGCCTATACGGCCGTGGCATGGACTACGCCGAATCGCGCGTCTACCAGGCCGGCGATGACGTGCGCCGACTGGATTGGCGACTCACCGCGCGCAGCGGCAAGCTGCACACCAAGCTGTTCCAGGAGGATCGCGAAGGCTGCCTGCTGATTCTGCTGGATACCCATGCCAGCATGCGCTTCGGTACACGGGTGCGCTTCAAGTCGGTGCAGGCGGCACGTGCGGCGGCTGCCGCCGCATGGTACGCGGTGCGTGCCGGCGAGCGGGTCGGGGTGATGGCGTTCGGCCATGCCGAGCAACTGCTGCGCCCGCAGGCGGGGCCACGCGGTGCATTGGCGTTATGCGGCGCACTGGCTGAGTGGGATGCGTTGCCGTCATCGGACAAGGTCGAGCCGCTGTCCGAGGCATTGACCCGCGCATCGCGCGTATTGCATGGCGCCAGCCGCGTCTTGCTGATCAGCGATGGCTTCAGCTGTGACACATCCGCCCGGCAGCGCCTGCTGGATTTGACCCGGTATGCGGGCGTCAGCGTGCTGGTGGTGGCCGATGCACTGGAACTGGCCTTGGCGCCAGCGGGGCGTTACCCGCTGGAGCATGCCGGCGAGCGCAGCGAAGTGTTGCTGCAGTCCGAACGCCAGCGCCGCGAGTTCCAGCGCGCGCTGGGCGCAGGCCCGACGCGGCTCGGTGAACTGGCCAAATCGTTGGGTCTGCGTTGCAGCAGCATCGACACCACGGCCGATCCGTTTGATGCCATCACCGGCCTGTTTGGCAACGCGAGGTCGGCGCGATGATGGCGCCGCCTGTCTCGCCCGCGGCCTCGTCACCGCCGGGCCCAAGCTTGCGCGATATCCATCTGCCGCCCGAACCATCGTGGTGGCCACCCGCGCCGGGCTGGTGGGGGTTAGCGACGTTGCTGCTGCTGGCAGTGCTGGCGGCCATATGGCTGTGGCGACGGCATCGACGTGCGCTGCATCAGCGCCAGCAGGTTTTGCTCGAAGTCGATCGACTCGTATTGCGGCATCGACGCGATGGCGACCAGGCTGCGTTGGCGAGTGGGCTGCATCAACTGCTACGCCGGGTGGCGCGACGGCACGATGCGTTGGCTGCGCAGCAGCGCGGCGATGCCTGGCGACAAACGCTGGCACGGATGCCGGTCGATGCGGCCACGCTGGATCGATTGCTGGCGCTGGATCTGCAGATCTATCGGCCACCTTCCTCATTCGATCATGCCGCCGCCGTCATCGCTGTGCGGCAATGGTTGCGACTGGCCTTGAAGCCAGAAGCATGGAAGCGGACCGCGTCGGAGCATGTGCATGCCTGAGTTCGCATGGCCATGGGTTGTCGTGCTGTTGCCGTTGCCGTGGCTGCTGCGTCGCTGGTGGCGTCCGGCCGCACCGGGACAGGCTTTGCATCTGCCGCAGCCGGGCGTGCAATTGGCTGCGGTGGCAGGTGTCCGTGCGCGGGGTGCCGCGCTGTGGTTGCTGATGCTCGCGTGGCTTTGCCTGCTGGCGGCAGCGGCGCGACCGCAATGGGTCGGGCCGCCGCAGGCGCAGCAGCGCAGCGGTCGTGCACTGATGCTGGCGGTGGATCTGTCTGGCAGCATGCGCACCGGCGACATGCAACTGGCCGGGCAGTCGGTCAGTCGTTTTGGCGCGGTCGAGGCGATTGCCGGCGACTTCATCGATCGTCGCAGTGGCGACGAAATGGGTTTGATCCTGTTCGGCAGCCAGGCATTCCTGGTGACGCCGCTGACCTACGATCTGACGGCCGTGCGCGCGCAATTGCAGGGCGCGGCGGTGGGACTGGCCGGCACCGAGACGGCGATCGGCGACGCGATCGCAGTGGCGGTGAAACGGCTGTCGGCGCTGCCCGAACAGGCGCGGGTGCTGGTACTGCTCACCGACGGTGTCAACAACGCCGGTAACATCACGCCACGCGAGGCGGCGCGCGCAGCGAAGGCGGCCGGCGTGCGGATCTACACCATCGGCATCGGCGCCACGCAGATGCGCATACCGGGATTCTTCGGCAGCCAGCTGGTCAATCCCTCGGCTGATCTGGATGCGGACATGCTGACCAGCATCGCCACGCAGACCGGTGGGCTATTCTTCCGCGCCACCGATAGTGGCCAACTGACCGATGCCTATCGTGCGATCGATGCGCTGGAGCCGATGCCGCAACAGGGTCCGACCTTGCGCCCGCGGCATGAGCTGTTCCGCTGGCCGTTGCTGGCGGCGATCGCCTTGCTGCTGCTGGTGATCGTGCCGCGCCGGTTTGGCCGTGCGCCGGAGCGACTAGCATGAGCGCAATGCTGCAGCAGTTTCATTTCCTGCGGCCGTGGTGGTTGATCACACTGGGCATGTTGCCGCTGCTGGTCTGGCTGGGCGCGCGACGCAATACGGCGCAACTGGAATTGTCGCACCTGGTCGATGTCGAGCTGTTGCCGCATCTGCTGCGTGGCCGCGCCAGCAGCCGTCAGCTGCCGCTATGGCTGTTTGCATCGGGCTGGGCATTGTGCGCCTTGGCGTTGGCCGGACCGAGCTGGAACCGCATCAACCAACCGCTGTATGCAAGCCGCCCGGCACAGGTGGTGGCGATCTCGCTGTCGCAACACATGTTGGCGCGTGACGTGGCGCCGAGCCGGCTCGACCACGCACGTTACAAGGCGCGCGATCTGCTGGCTAGCAACCACGACGGATTGAATGCGCTGATCGGCTATGCCGGCGAAGCGTTCGTGGTGGCACCGCTGACGTCCGATGCGGGCAGCCTCAATGATCTGCTCGATGCGCTGGCACCGGACACGATGCCGATGGATGGCGACAACGCCGCACTGGCGATCGAACGTGGCGTGGCGTTGATCCACGATGCCAAGGCCAGCGGCGGTTCGCTGGTATTGATCACCGATCAGGCCGATGCCGCCGCCGTTGCGGCTGCGCGCAAGGCAAAGGCTGCTGGCGTACAGATCTCGGTGCTCGGCGTGGGCACGTCGCAGGGCGGGCCGGTGCCGCTGTCAGATGGTGGTTTCCTGCACGACGCGCAAGGTGGCATGACCCTGGCTCGTCGTGACGATGCCGCACTCAGTGCGCTGGCGGCGGCTGGCGGTGGCAGCTATGTGGCGATGACGGCGGACCATCGCGATATCGACACGCTGCATGCACAGCTGCGCGATGCACCCGCGACGACGGCGAGTGGGCAGATGGGCGATGAATGGCAGGATCGCGGCCCGTGGCTGTTGCTGCCGCTGTTGCTGATCGTGGCGCTGGCGTTCCGTCGTGGCTGGCTGCTGTTATTGCCACTGGTCGTGCTGCCGCTGCTGCCGGCCACGGCCGACGCGACGACGTGGCACGACCTGTGGCAGCGTCCCGATCAACAGGCAGCGCAGGCGTTGCGGCAGGGTCAGGCGAAGCAGGCCGAGCAGCTCGCACAGGATCCGGCCTGGCGCGGTGCAGCGGCGTATCGCGCGGGCGATTATGCCGCTGCGGCACAGGCGTTGCAGCGGGCACCCGGTGGCGATGCGGCGTACAACCTCGGCAACACGCTGGCACGGCAGGCTCAGTATCAGCAGGCCATCGAGGCCTACGATCACGCGTTGAAACTCGATCCGGGCAACGCCGATGCCAAGGCCAATCGCAAGGCGGTCGAGGACTGGCTGCGCAAGCAGCAACAGCAGCAGCCGTCCGACCAGAAGCAGCACGAGGGCCATAACGGCAGCAAGGAACAGTCGTCGGCTGGCGAGAAGGGCAAGGGCGGCAAGTCGGATTCGCAGGATCAGAAATCCGCGCAGGATGGTGCCAAGCCGTCCGAGCAGCCGGCTCAGGATGGCAAGTCGCAGGCGCAGGATCAGTCCGGGCAGAATTCATCAAAGCAGGATCCTTCCAGCAAGGATCAAGGCGATGGTCAGCCGAAACCGCAGACCGAGCAGCAGCAGGCCGAACAAAAGGCGAAAGCGGAACAGGCGCAGCAAGCGCTCAAGCAGCAGATGGACCAGGCGCTGGCCAACCCGACGGACAAGCCGCAGACGCATCAGCTCGGCACGCTGGCGAAGGACGACCCGCAGTCGAAATTGCCGGCTGATCTGCAGCACGCGCTGCAACGCGTGCCGGATGATCCCGGTGCGCTGCTGCGACGCAAGTTCGAGCTGGAATATCAACAGCGCCACGGCGGCGCGCCGAGCGAGGATGAACAGCCGTGATGTTTCGACGACTCATCGTGGGATGGCTGCTGGCGCTGCTGCTGGTTCCGGCGCTGGCGCGGGCGACTGAGGTGCAGGCGACGCTGGATCGCAGCAATGTGCAGCTGGGCGAGACGGTGACCCTGAACCTGCGCGTGGAGAATGCGAGCGGCGGCATCGGCATGCCCGACCTGGATGCGCTGAACCAGGACTTCAGCATCCTCGGCACCTCGCAGAACAACAGCCTTAGTGTCGTCAATGGCTCGGCCAGCTCGGCCCTGACGATCGGTGTGGCGCTGCGCCCGAAGCATGTCGGTACGTTGCAGATCCCGGCGTTGAACGTGGGTGGCGGCCAGACGCAGCCGCTGCAACTGCAGGTGAGTGCGCCGGATCCGAATGCGGCCGCGGCAGCCAACAAGAATGTCTTCATGGAGGCGCAGGTCGAACCTGCGCATGGCTACGTCGGCCAGCAACTGAGTTACGTGGTGCGCCTGTTCTACGCCACCAGCATCAGCAGGGGTGCATTGAATGCGCCGTCGCTTGACGGTGTGGAAGTGAGCCAGCTCGGCGACGATCTGAATTACGACGCCGAGCGTGGTGGCCGCAGCTATCACGTGCTGGAGCGGCGCTATGCGTTGATTCCGCAACACGCCGGCCATCTCGAAATTCCCGCGGCGAGCTTCCAGGGCGAAGCGATCGATCCGAACGACCCGAACAGCTTCTTTGGCTCCAGCACGCCGATCTCGGCCAGCGCGCCGGCCGTGTCGCTCGATGTGCAGGCAGCACCTGCCGACTGGAAGAGCGCGTGGTTGCCGGCGCGTCAGCTCAGTCTGAGTCTGGATGGCTGGCCGGGTGCACAGGAGCCGGTGCGGGTAGGGCAGCCACTGAATCTCACCATGAACCTGCAGGCGACCGGCCTGCCGTTCGAGACGCTGCCGGTGCTGAGCCTGCCGCCGCTGGATGGCGCCAAGGCGTATCCGGACAAACCGGTCACCGGTACCCGGCAGGACGGCCAGTGGCTGGTCGGCCGGCGCCAGCAGTCGTTTGCGATCGTGCCCGAACGTGCCGGCACGCTGACCATCCCGGCAACCACCTTGCAGTGGTGGAACGTGCTGACCGATCGGATGGAAGTCGCGCAGATTCCCGCGCACAGCGTGACGGTGTTGCCGGCGGTCGGCACTACGGCCATCCAGCCGTCCATACCTGCAGAGGCCTCCAGTAGCGGCGCCAGCGTCGTTGCGACCGCGGCAGCACCCACAACACCATGGCGCTGGATCGCGTTGGGCAGCTTCGGCCTGTGGTTGTGCAGCGTGCTGGCCTGGTGGCTGTGGCGCCGACGTCGTGCACCAACTACCACGGCGCCAACGGCAGCGCGAACATCATCACGCCAATGCCAACTGGTCTTCCTCGCCGCGGCGCGCGGCAACGACCCGGCAGCACAGGCGCACGCGCTGTTGGCGTGGGCGCGCGCGGAGCGGCCGGCGATCCAGCACCTGGGTGAGCTGGCGGCAGCGCTGGACGATGCATCGCAACGTGCCGCGATCGCCGGCTTACAGCAGCGCCAGTACGCCGGTGCACCGATGACCGGTGACGGCGCGAAGCTGGCGGAGGCATTCAAACGCGGCTTCGTCTGGCGTGTCGCCGATGCGGGCGATGATGATACGGGGCTGCCGCCGTTGTATCCGTTCAAGCTGCACTGAGTGCGCGCTGGAAAATCGCGCGCATGCTCTCGCTGAAACAGCACAAGGTGACATCGATCGCGTCATCCCCGGCCAGCTCGTCACGCAGTGTGCGCACGGCCACCTCGGCGGCATTGGCGGCGGGATAGCCGTAGACGCCGCAGCTGATCGCCGGGTACGCGATGGTGCGGAGTCGATGCTCGCGCAGCAGACGCAACGTATGCCGATAGCACAGTGCCAGGAACTGCGCTTCATCCCGAGTGCCACCGTGCCAGATCGGCCCCACCGTGTGGATCACGTAACGCGCGGCGAGCGCAAAGCCGGGCGTCATGCGCGCTTCGCCGGTCGGGCAGCGCACGCCGGGTGCAGATTCGGGCAGCGCGCGACAGGCTTCCAGCAGGGCTGGTCCGGCGGCGCGGTGGATCGCGCCATCCACGCCACCGCCGCCGAGCAAGCTGGGGTTGGCGGCGTTGACGATCGCGTCCACGCGCAATGTGGTGATGTCAGCGATGGATACTTTTAAGGGCATGGTATCGGCGCGGGTGGCGTCCTATGCTTCAGGCAGGCATTCAGGTGCGATGAGGCGGCAACGGGTCATGGCGAAAACGGAAGACATTTCCTTCGGCTATCTGCTCAGCGACGTGACCTTGCTGTTCCGCAAGCACTTCGATCGGCGTGCGGTGAAATTCGGCTTGACCCGCGCGCAATGGCGCGCGACCAAGGTGTTGTACCACCGCGAAGGTTTGCGGCAAACCGAGCTGGCCGAGTTTCTGGAAATGGAACCGATCGCGGTGGGTCGGGTGATCGACCGCTTGCAGGCCGCGGGGTTCGTCGAGCGCCGCCCGGACCCGAAGGATCGTCGTGCATGGCGGCTGTATACGACCGAACAGGCGAGGGTGATCGTGGGTGACATGGAGATCATCGCGCGCGATCTGCGCAAGGACGCCACCCGCGGTATCGGCCACGACGAGCTGCAGCAGGCGCTGGCGGTGATCAGCCGGATCAAGGACAACCTGGTGGCGCTGGAGCAGCAGCCGCTGGATGACGCGCCATAAGCACGGGAATCAGGATCAGCAAGTGCCATCGGTCGCGGTTCGAGTGATGACATCGAGTGGCATCGTGCAAATTTCATGTCGTGGCAGGTAAACCGGAACGCGGCTGCTGCGTTTGGTATCTCCTGGCTTGTCACGTTTCAGCTGTGCCAGCCGTGTCACTTCGATCCATCAAGGCGCGTGATGTTGCCGCAAATTTGCGCAGCGAAACGGCGAGTACCAGACGCATGTCCCTGAAAAAATTCTTGCTGATCGTTGCTGTGCTGGGTTTGGTCGCCTTGCTGGTTTTCTGGTACGGACATCATCGCGCGGCCAGCAACAAGCCTGCGGCGGCGCCTGCCGTCGTACCGGTGAAGATAGCCGTGGCAACGCGCGGTGATGTGGATCTCTCGCTCAAACAGGTGGGCAGCGTCGAGGCCTGGTCGACGGTGACGGTGAGTTCGCTGGTGGATGGCCAGATCCAGTCGCTCGCGTTCGTGCCCGGCGCACACGTGCACAAGGGTGATCTGATCGCGCAGATCGATCCGCGCCCGCTGCGGGCTCAACTCGATCAGACGATCGGCGTTGTCGCACGCGATCAGGCCAACCTGGTCAAGGCCAGGGCCGATCTGGCGCGCTATACCCCGCTGCTCGCCAAGGGCTATGTCGCGCAGACCGACATCGATACCTACAAGGCCAATCTCGGCGTGGCGGCGGCAGCGTTGCAGTCCGATCGCGCGGCCCAGGAATTCGCCCGGACCCAGCTCGGTTTCACACGGATCACCGCGCCGTCCGACGGCGTACTCGGTGCGCCGCTGGTGTATCCCGGTGCGGCGATCACGGCCAACACCACCGGTATCGTGGTGCTCAACCAGATCGAGCCGGTGTGGGTGACGTTCGCGCTGCCGCAGGACAGCCTGCCGGCCGTGCGACAGGCGCAGGCACGTGGTGCGGTGACCGTGCAGGCGCAACTGGATGGCGACAGTGGCAAGCCGATCAGCGGCACGCTGGAATTCATCAACAACGCGGTCGACGTCACCACCAGCACGATCACGCTCAAGGCGCGCTTCGACAACGCCGACGATCGGCTGACGCCCGGACAGTTCGTCAACGTGACACTGCCGACGACGCGTATCGCCAATGCGGTATCGGTGCCGGTGGTCGCCATACAGAATTCGAGTACCGGCAGCTTCGTGTTCGTACTCAAGCCGGATGGCACGATCGAGCAGCGCCCGATCACCACCGGTACCAGTACCGCCGATCGCACGGTGATCGACAAGGGACTGGCGGCCGGCGAGCAGGTGGTTGTCGACGGCCAGATGTTGCTGGTCGATGGCAGCCACGCGCGCGTCAGCGCCAACTGAGGCGCGCGCATGAATCTGCCGGAACTCTGCATCCGCCGACCGGTGATGACCACGTTGCTGATGGCGGCGCTGCTGGTGTTCGGCATCGTTGGCTATCCGCAGTTGCCGGTCAACGAATTGCCGAACGTCGATTTTCCGACCATCAGCATTTCGGCCAGTCTGCCCGGCGCGTCGCCCCAGACCATGGCGTCGGCCGTGGCCACGCCGCTGGAGGCCCAGCTGTCGACCATCGCCGGCATCAGCCAGATGAGTTCAACCAGTGCGCTGGGATCCACCTCGATCACCTTGACGTTCGAACTGGACCGCAGCATCGACGGCGCGGCGCAGGATGTGCAGGCGGCCATCTCGGCGGCGCAGCGCCAGCTGCCGACGCAGATGCCGACGCCGCCGACGTTCCGCAAGGTAAATCCGGCCGACGCGCCGATCCTGTATATCGCGGTGACCTCGTCGACGCTGCCGCTGTCGACGGTTGACGATTACGGCGAGACCGAACTCGCGCAGCGCCTGTCGATGGTCGACGGCGTGGCGCAGGTGAGCGTGTACGGCTCGCAGAAGTACGCGGTGCGCATCAACGTCAATCCGGACCGGCTTGCCGCGGCGGGCATCGGCATCGATCAGGTGCAGAGCGCGATTGCCGCCGCCAACGTCAACCAGTCCACCGGCTCGCTGTACGGCACACGGCAGCAGTTGCCGGTCAGCAGCGATGGTCAGCTGATGCGCGCGGCGGCGTACAACAACGTGGTGGTGGCTTACCGCAATGGTGCGCCGGTGCGGCTGGGCAATGTCGGCCATGCCGAAGACAGCGTGCAGAACGACCAGGTCGCCAGCTGGTACAACGGCCAGCGCTCGATCCTGCTGGCCGTGCAGCGCCAGCCGGGAGCCAATACCGTTTCCACGGTGAATCAGATCAAGGCCTTGCTGCCCGGATTCAGCGCGGCTTTGCCGCCGTCGGTCAAGCTCAACGTGCTGTACGACCGCTCGCAGTCGATCCGCGACTCGGTCAACGACGTGCAGTACACCCTGCTGCTGGCCGGCTTGCTGGTGGTGCTGGTGATCTATCTGTTCCTCGGCAATCTTTCGGCCACGCTGATTCCCGCGGTCGCGCTGCCGATCTCGGTGATCGGCACTTTCGGCGTGATGTTCGCGCTCGGCTACAGCCTGGACAATCTCTCGCTGCTGGCGTTGACGCTGGCGGTCGGCTTTGTGGTGGACGATGCCATCGTGATGCTGGAGAACATCATCAGGCACATGGAAACGGGCATGACGCCGTTCGAGGCGTCGGTGAAGGGAGCCAACGAAATCGGCTTCACGATCATCTCGATGACCTTGTCGCTGATCGCGGTGTTCATCCCGGTGATGTTCATGGGCGGCATCGTCGGGCGGCTGTTCCACGAGTTCGCGGTGACGATCAGCGTTGCGATCCTGGTCTCCGGCGTGGTGGCGGTGACATTGACGCCAATGCTGTGCAGCCGTTTCGTCAAGGCACATGACCACGAGAAGAAGAACTGGGTGATCGCCCGTTTCGATCGGGGTTTCACCGCCGTGCAGAATGGCTATACGCGCAGCCTGCAATGGAGCATGGGTCGACCGCTGTGGGTCATGGCGGTGTTCGTGTTGAGTCTCGCGGTGACCGTGCTGCTGTTCTACGTGACGCCGAAGGACTTCATTCCCGCCGGCGACAGCGGCCAGTTGCGGGTGAATACGCAGGGGCCGGATGGCGCCTCGTTCGACGCGATGGTGGCGCGCCAGCAGCAACTGGCCGAGATTGCCGGCAAGGATCCGAACGTCGCTTCGTACATGTCGTCGGTGGGTGCCGGCGGTTCGCGCGCCACCGTCAACAACGGCTCGCTGCTGCTGGTGTTGAAGCCGGCCAGCGAGCGGCAGACACCGGACCAGATCATCGCCGAACTGCGCAAGAAGTTCGCCAAGGTGACCGGCGTCAAGGCCTTCATCCAGAATCCACCGGCGATCCAGATCGGTGGGCGCCAGTCCAACTCGCAGTATCAGTACACCTTGCAGTCGACCGATCTGGATGCGCTGAACAGCTGGGGCAACAAGGTGACCCAGGCGTTCCAGCAGCTGCCCGGCTTCCTCGATGTCACCAACGATCTGGATCTCAACAGTCCCTCGATCGAGGTCAAGGTGAATCGCGAGAAGCTGGCGCCGCTCGGGTTGACCATGGCGCAGGTGCAGTCGGCGCTGGGTACCGCCTTCGGCGCCAATCAGATTTCCACGATCTACAGCGCGGCCACCGAATACTGGGTGATCCTGCAGGTCGATCGTCCGATGCAGAACGATCCTGCCGTGCTGTCACGGCTGTATGTGACTTCCAGCAGCGGCACGCTGGTGCCGTTGGGCACGGTTGCCAGCTTCGATCGCGTGCCGCAGGTGCTCACGGTGAACCACCAGGGTCAGTTGCCGGCGGTCACCGTGTCGTTCAATCTCGCCTCGGGTGTGTCGCTGAGCGATGCCGTGGCCAGCATGAACGGCGCGATGGCCCGGATCGGTTTGCCGGCGACGATTTCCGGCAGCGTGCAGGGCACCGCCCAGGCGTTCCAGGACTCGATGCAGGGCATGGGCATGCTGCTGCTCCTGGCGGTGTTCGTGATTTATCTGGTGCTCGGCATCCTGTACGAAAGCTTCATCCATCCACTGACGATTCTGTCCGGTCTGCCGGCAGCCGGCGTAGGTGCCTTGCTTACCCTGGTGCTGTTCCACGCGTCGCTGGATCTGTTCGCCTTCGTCGGCATCGTGATGCTGGTCGGCATCGTCAAGAAGAACGCGATCATGCTGATCGACTTCGCGCTGGAACGGCAGAACGTCGAGAACATGCCGCCGCACGAAGCGATTTTCGAAGCCTGCAAGGTGCGCTTCCGCCCGATCATGATGACCACGATGTCCGCATTTGCCGGCACGTTGCCGATCGCGCTGGGCATGGGTGCCGGCGCGGAGACACGACGCTCGCTCGGTCTGGCCGTGGTCGGCGGACTGGTCGTCTCGCAGGTGCTGACGCTGTATCTGACGCCGGTGATCTACATCTACATGGATCGGTTGCAGCAACGTTTTCAGCGAACCGGCAAGAGCAAGACGCTACCGGCACAGTAACTTGCAGCGTTCGGTCGGCGACGGTTAGGCTGGCTTCTCCATCAGCGAGGAAGCGAACATGCGCAGACTGACATCGATCATGACCGTGCTCATGGCTATCGCTGGTGCGGGCCTCGGTACCACCGCCTGTGCCACCGCGCCCGCGCAGATGGACGCCGCCGCACTGCAGGCCTACGCCGGCAAGCCATGGGACAAGGCCACGCTGATGAACACCACGGTCGAACTGGGCCGCTATCAGAACGTGCCGGTAGTCGCCGAGTTTCCCTGTTCGGATGTCTGCCCGCAGTACACCGTGCGCATCATCCATTACCAGCTGCCGTCGAATGTCTCGTGCGCGAGTGTCGGTGGGGTCGAGAAGAAGGTGCTGGTGCCGGTGGCGATCGCCGTGTTCCAGAAGACGTTCTGCATCCCCGAGCCGCTGGTGGCGTCCGGGCTGTATTACTCAAAGTGAGCAAAGTTCTGCTCCTCCCCCTGCACGCAGGGGGAGGTTAGGGAGGGGGTTGGCTTTTGACCTTGCGCCAAAGAGCGACCCCACCCCAACCCTCCCCTGCATGCAGGGGAGGGAGCAAGGCTCTTATTCGCCGGCACCATCATTGGCAAACGCGCCGGGCGCCGAGCCGAAGTCGCCGTCGGCCTGCGCGGCCATGTACGAGAAGGTGGCGTACACGGCCACGTTCTGTGCCAGTTGCTTCGGGTCGATCTTGTCCAGCGTGTCGTTCGAGGTGTGGTGCCAGTCGAAGTAATGCGTGCCGTCCTGGGTCAGCGACAGTGCGGCCATTCCCTTGCCGTGCATCTGCGACAGATCCGAACCGCCGCCACCAGGCTTCTTGGTGTCATAGGCCACGCCGATCGGCGCCAGCACCTTGGCGATCTGGTCGATCGCGTCGCGCGCCTGCGGCTTCACGCTGGCGCTCATGCGCCAGACCGGGCCGGCACCGAAGTCGGATTCGGTACCGAGCTGGAACTTCGCCACTTCGCCCGCATGCTTGTCGGCGTAGGCGCGACCGCCCCACAGGCCCATCTCCTCGTTCGCGAACGCGATCACGCGGATCGTGCGATCGGGCCGTTGTGGCAGATCGTGGATCAGCTTGCCGGCTGCCATCGCGATCGCCACGCCGGCGCCGTCGTCGATCGCGCCGGTGCCCGGATCCCACGAATCCAGATGACCGCCGATCGCCACCACCTGATCGGGATGCTTGCGACCGGTGATCTCGCCGATCACGTTGGCGCCGGTGTATTCGCCGACCACACCGCAGTCCAGATCCAGCTTCAGCGTGACCGGTTTGCCATAGGCCAGGATGCGCTCAAGCTGGTCGGCGTCGGGGTTGGACAGAGCGGCGGCGGGAATCGCCTTGGCCGGATCGCGGAAGCCGGTCACGCCGGTATGTGCAATCCGCTGGTCCGCGTCGGTGCCGGCCGAGCGCAGCAGAAAGCCGGCGGCGCCCTTGGTTTGCGCCAGCACCGGGCCACCGGTGCGCACGGCCGAACCCATGCCGTAATCGTGACCGTCCTTGGCGCGCTGCATGCGATAGCCGATGTAGACGATCTTGCCTTTCACGCTGTCCGGGTCGGCGGCCTTCAGCGCATCCAGGCTGTCGAACTTCACCACCTGGGCCGTGAGTCCACCTTTCGGTGTGCCCGGCGAATAACCCAGCGCGCTGAGCACCAGTGACTGCGGAAACGGCGCGACGATCGCGGCGTGTTCGCTGCGGCGCACCCACAGCGGATATTTCACCTCTTCGGTGTAGACCTTGTCGTAGCCGAGTGCCTTGAACTTGGCCACGGCCCAGTCGCGAGCGCGCTGGTCGGCGTCGCTGCCGGCCAGGCGCGGGCCGATTTCAGTAGTCAGCGACTCGACGATCCGGTAGCCGGTGTCGTCGAGCATCGCTTTGTCACGCAACTGTTCGGCCGTCTTTACGGCCGTAGCGGAAATCGTGGTGGTCGGATTGGCGGCGCTGGCAATGCCAGTGGCCAGCAGCAGGCTGGCGGCGAGCAGGGTGAGGGGAACAGGGCGCATCGGGGAACTCCGCAGGGTGAATCCTGATTATGGCGCGACCGGCAGCTGTCGCTTAGGCCAGAAGTCATGCATGCCACGGAAACGACAAGGGCCGGGCCACAGAAAGCGGCCCGGCCCTCGGAGGTGGATCGTCGCTTTACGGCTTGTTCTTCAGCAGATCGCGGATCTCGGTGAGCAAGGCCACATCGGCCGGCGGCGCGGCGGGTGCCTCTTCCTGTTTCTTCTGCATGCTGTTGATCATCTTGACCACCACGAAGATCGCGGCTGCGATGATCAGGAAGGTGATGATGGTGTTGATGAAGTCGCCATAGCCGACCGCCACTTCGGCGATCTTGTGCTTCGGATCACTGTCATCGCCCGGCTTGAGCACCCACTTCAGCTGGCTGAAGTCGATGCCGCCGGTCAGCATGCCGATCGGCGGCATGATGATCTTGTCTACCAACGAGCTGACGATCTTGCCGAACGCGCCGCCGATGACAACACCGACCGCCAGATCAACAACGCTGCCGCGCATGGCGAAAGCCTTGAATTCCTGCAGCATGCTCATGCTTTTTCTCCGTGGATTGGGCCGAATGGCCTATGGACTTTAGCGCAGTGCTTTGATCTCGCACAGGGGGCCAATACACGAATTCAGACGACCCGGCCGTCCAGTTCGGCGACGCCGACCAGCTCGGCATGGAAGCGGTCGCCGCGCTGCAACGCAGCAACACCGGCCGGCGTGCCGGTGAAGATCAGGTCGCCGGCTTTCAGTTCGAACAGCGTGGACAGCGCCGCAATAATTTGCGGCACGCCATGCACCATTTCACCCAGCGTGGTCTGCTGACGCAGCTCGCCGTTGACGCTCAGTCGCAGCACGCTGTCGGCGGTCAGTGTGACCTCCGCGGCCGGACGCAAGGCCGAGACCGGCGCGGAGTGATCGAACCCCTTGGCCACGTCCCATGGATGTCCCTTCGCCTTGGCCTGTGCCTGCAGGTCGCGACGGGTCAGGTCCAGCCCCACGCCGTAGCCCCATACCAGCGCGGCGGCTTGCTCAGACGTGAGATCGTGCCCGCCAGCACCGAGCGCCACCACCATCTCCACTTCGTGATGCAGGTCGGTGGTGGCTTGCGGATACGGCACATCGGCGCCGTCGCTGACCACCGCATCGGCTGGTTTGCAGAAGAACATCGGCGCGGCCTTGTCCACGCTGGCGCCCATCTCGCGCGCATGCTCGGCGTAATTGCGGCCGATGCAGAACACCCGGCGGATCGGAAAACGCAGGTCACTGCCGCTGATCGGCAGGCTGGGCTGGGCTGGTGCGGCAATGGCGTAGGTCATGCCGGCAAGCGTAGCAAAGCGCTTGAGCACCGTCGCGCGTCCACACACATAGTCGACATGAGGTGGCAGCCGCAATGCGCGGAAGGTTACTCTCTGCGCAGCTCCCGGCAATCGCGCCGCAATGACCGCAACGGTACGCGAGCCTGGTCGCCGGGGTTTCGGGAAGTTTCCAAGCGGATGTCGATTTTCTTCGATCGCGTTCGTCGTCCTGGAAAGCACCCCTTTCTCCACCAAGGCGACCCACGATGGGCTTGAAGCTCTACATCGACTCATGGAGCCCGCCCGGATGACACCTGTCATCGACGATGGCTGATGTCGCACCCTGATCGTGCTGCGGCCGATCGGCCAATCTTGCACCTATCGAGCAACCGGCATGCCGGGCGGGGAACGTGAGTGGATAACGCTGAACTGTTGAAGGAACTGCGCATCGAGCGCCACCAGCGCGACGACCACGACCGTGGTCCGGGGCGTTGGCCGTGGATCGTCGGTGGCGTGGTCATGCTGCTGGTCTTGCTCGGCGGTGCCGGCTGGATGCTGTCCGGTCATCGCGCGGTGGCCGTACAGACCGCCACGGCGATCGCACCCAGTTCCAACAGCGAGGCCGGTGCGGTGCTGCAGGCGACCGGTTACGTCACCGCGCGGCGGCAGGCCACGGTATCGGCGCAGATCACCGGCACGCTGACCGCGGTGCTGATCGAAGAAGGCGATCACGTCACCAAGGATCAGGTGCTGGCGCGGCTGGACGACAGTGCCTACAAGGCGGCCCTGGATACGGCCACGGCACAGGCGGCCGCGGCGCATGCGCTGGTGGTGCAATACCAGGCCCAGCTTGCGCAGAACCTGCGCGACACAGCACGGCAGCAGTCGCTGGCTGCGCAAGGACTCGTGTCGAAACAGGCGGCCGAGCAGGCGCTGACACTGGCCGACAGCACGCGTGCCCAGCTCAAGTCGCAGCAGAAGCAGGCCATGTCGGCCGATGCACAGGTCATCCAGGCGAAGGTCAATTTCGATTACTGCGTAGTACGTGCACCATTTACTGGCGTGATCACCACCAAGGATGCGCAGGTCGGCGAGATCATCTCGCCGTTCTCAGCGGGCGGCGGCTTCACTCGCACCGGCGTGGGCACGATCGTCGACATGGACTCGCTGGAAGTCGACGTTGACGTCAACGAGGCCTATATCGGCAGGGTCAAGCCCGGCATGGCGGCCGAGGCAGTGCTGGACGCGTATCCCGACTGGAAGATTCCCGCCCACGTGGTCGCCATCGTGCCGACAGCCGATCGTGGCAAGGCCACCATCAAGGTGCGTGTGGCGCTGGAAAAGAAGGATGCGCGTGTGGTGCCTGACATGGGCGCGCGCGTGTCGTTTCTGGAAGAGAAAGCGGAGGCCACCACGCAGGTACCGCAGGGCGTGCTGGTACCGGCCACGGCGATCGTGCAGCGCGACGGCCACAGCGTGGTGTTCGTCGTCGACGGCAGCGTGGTGCGGCAGCGCACGGTGAATCGGGCCACGCAGGCTTACGGTGAGCTGTGCCTGCTGCCGGCGGTGGTGAAGCCGGGTGACAGCGTGGTGATATCGCCACCGGCCGATCTGCATGATGGTTCGGCCGTCCAGATGAAAACCGCAACGCCATAGAACGATTTCTTTTGCAGCGGCTTCCGCCGCGACAGTCACACGGCATCCGGAGAAACACATGGGCACATTGATCGATATCCAGAATCTCGCCAAGACCTATGAACGCGGCAAGCAGAAGGTCGAGGTGCTGCACCACGTCAACCTGGCGATCGCCGAAGGCGACTTCCTCGCGTTGATGGGGCCGTCCGGTTCCGGCAAGACCACCTTGCTGAATCTGATGGGTGGTCTCGACACGCCGAGCGCCGGCAGCATCACCGTGGGCGGCCAGCGCATCGACCAGCTCGGTGGCGGTGCGCTGGCGAAATGGCGCGCATCCAACGTCGGCTTCGTATTCCAGTTCTACAACCTGATGCCGATGCTGTCGGCGCAGCGCAATGTCGAACTGCCACTGCTGCTCACCAAGCTCTCGAGTGCCCAGCGGAAGAAAAACGCCTCGATCGCGTTGCAGCTAGTGGGTCTGGCCGATCGCGCCACGCACAAGCCGAGCGAGCTGTCCGGTGGTCAGCAACAGCGTGTGGCGATCGCCCGCGCCATTGTGTCCGACCCGACCCTGCTGGTCTGCGACGAGCCGACCGGCGATCTTGATCGCCAGTCCGCGGAAGACGTGCTCGGCCTGCTGCAGCAGCTCAACCGCGAACACGGCAAGACCATCGTGATGGTCACGCATGATCCGAAGGCAGCCGAATACGCCAGCCATACGCTGCATCTGGACAAGGGCACGTTGGTCGAGCAGGCGCTGGTGTGATGATGGCCGCGCGCGTGTCGACAAAAGCGACCCCACCCTCCCACAGGGATTTCCTCCGGTCACAACCCTCCCCTGCAAGCAGGGGAGGGAGCACGGCTCTTGCTCCTCCCCCTGCGTGCAGGGGGAGGTTGGGAGGGGGTAAGGCTTTTGACTTTGCGGTACAGAGCGACCCCACCCCAGCCCTCCCCTGCACGCAGGGGAGGGAGCAATACGCGAATGATCTTGAGAGGGTCCCGTCATGAAATACCTTCATCTGATCTGGGCGGCGCTGTTCCGGCGCAAGACCCGCACGATACTCACCCTGGTGTCGATCATCGCCGCGTTCCTGCTGTTCGGCATGCTCGATGCGGTGCGCACCGGATTCGACCAGGCCGGCAACAGCGCGAATGGCGCGGAACGCTTACAGACCGGCTCCCGGCTTTCCTTCATCCAGACCCTGCCGCAGTCACTCGAAGCACGCATCGCGCAGGTGCCAGGCGTGAAAATGGTGACTTACGCGAACTGGTTCGGCGGCGCCTATCAGGATCCGCACAACCAGGTCTTCAGCTTCGCGGTGGAACCGAACTACCTCGATCTCTATCCGGAGATGCAGGTGAGCGCGGCCGAGCGCAAGGCATTCGACAATACCCGCACCGGTGCGCTGGTCGGTGAGAAGCTGGCCGAACGGTTTCACTGGAAGGTGGGCGACAAGATCCCGATGCAGTCGACGATCTTTCCGAACCACGAAGGCAGCAAGAACTGGACGTTCGACATCGTCGGCATCCTGCATTCGAAGGACAAGAAGGCCGGTGGTTTCTACGATCAGATGTTCCTGCTGAACTGGAAGTACTTCGACGAGACCACGCCATACAACCGCGGCACGGTGGGCTGGTATGTCACGCGCGTCACCGACGTCAATCAAGCCGATCGCGTGGCCAAGGCGATCGATGCGATTTCGGCCAACTCCGATCATGAGACGCGTACGCAGACCGAGGCCGCCGCGACTGCCAACTGGATGAAGCAGCTGGCCGACATCGGGCTGATCGTCAGTTCGATCATGGGCGCGGTGTTCTTCACCCTGCTGCTGCTGTCGGGCAACACCATGATGCAGGCGGTGCGCGAGCGCACTTCCGAACTGGCGGTGTTGAAGACGATTGGTTTCTCCAGCCATAGCGTGCTGGCGATGGTGCTGGCCGAGTCGGTGCTGCTGCTGTTGCTCGGCGGCGTGCTGGGCCTTGGTCTGGCGATGCTGATGGTGGGTGGCATCCAGTCGAAGATGGGCGGTGCGATACCAATGGCCCCGGTGGATGCGGGCATCTGGACGCACGGGTTGCTGCTGATGGTCGTGGTCGGGCTGCTGGTCGGCGCGTTGCCGGCGATCCGCGCGATGCGTCTGAATATCGTCGATGCACTGGCCGGGCGCTGAGGAGAACGAGCATGTTCCTGCATTTTCTGATGTTGTTGTTTTCCACTTTTGCGCTGGTGTCCGCGGCCTTCCTGGCGATCTGGATGCTGTTGACCCGGCAGGGCCGGCAGGCGGTTTCGATCACCTCGGTCGGCATCAGCACGCTCAGGCAGCGACTCGGCATGTCGTCGGTGATCGTGGTGGGCATCGCCGGCGTGGTCGCCGTGCTGGTCGCCTTGCTGGCGATGAGTGACGGCTACCGCGAGACGCTGAACAAGACCGGCAGCGCCGATACCGCCATCGTGATGCGTGGCGCCTCCGCGTCTGAAGTGATGTCGGTGCTCGACCACGACAGTGTCACCCTGATCCCGCAGGCCGTCGGCATCGCCAAGGATGCGAAGGGACAACCGATCGCCTCGCCCGAGCTGGTGGTCGCAGCAAACCTGCCGCTGAAAGGCGGCAGTGCGGACGACGAGGGCAGCGTGCAGTTGCGCGGTGTCGGTGAGCAGGCCTGGGCGGTGCGGCCGAACCTGAAGATCATCGAGGGCCGCAAGTTCAATCCCGGCATGCGCGAGCTGATTGTCGGCAAGGGTGCGGCGAAGCAGTTCGCCGGACTGGAGCCGGGTCACGAGATCCGTCTCGGCAGCCAGATGTGGACCGTGGTCGGCGTGTTCGCCTCTGGCGATGCGATGGATTCCGAGGTATGGGGCGACGCGGGCGTAGTGGCCGACACCTATCGCCGCGGCAGCAGCCGCGCGTCAGTTACCGTGAAGCTGGCCGACCCCAAGGCGTTCGATGCCTTCAAGACCGAGCTGGAAGCGAACCCGCAACTCAAGGTCGATGTCAGCACCACGCTGGACTACTTCAGCAAGCAGTCCGAAGGCATGAGCACCTTCCTCACCATCATCGGCATTGTGGTCGGCTCGATCATGGCGATCGGCGCGATCTTCGGCGCACTCAACTGCATGTTTGCCGCAGTCGCGGCACGTGCCCGCGAGATCGCCACGCTGCGCGCGATCGGTTTCCGCGGCCTGCCGGTGGTGGTGGCGGTGATGCTGGAAACCATGTTGCTGGCCTTGCTTGGTGGCCTGATCGGCGGTGTGCTGGCATGGCTGGTTTTCAACGGCTACAGCGCCTCCACGCTGGCGGCCGGCACGGTCGGCAAGCTCAGCTTCGAACTAAAAGTTTCGGCGGAACTGTTGTGGGTCGGCCTGTTGTGGGCGCTCACGATCGGCTTCATCGGCGGCCTGTTCCCGGCCGTGCGTGCTGCGCGGTTGCCGGTGACCACAGCGTTGCGCGAACTGTAACGCCGATTTGTAGGAGCGCACCCTGTGCGCGAATGCTCTATGCGATTTCGAATCAAAAGCATTCGCGCACAGGGTGCGCTCCTACACGCGATGGCTACGGCATCACCGGCGGCACATAGGTCAGCGTCAAGCCGAGCAGCCACAGCATGCCAAGCACCAGCGGCACGTGCACCACCAACTGCATGAAGGTGTAGCCGACCACGTCGCGCGCCTTCAGCCCCAGCACGCCGAGCAACGGTAGCATCCAGAACGGGTTGACCAGGTTCGGCAACGCCTCGGCCGCGTTGTACACCTGCACCGCCCAGCCCAGATGCACGTGCAGATCGTTCGCTGCCTGCATCACGTACGGCGCCTCGACCAGCCACTTGCCGCCACCGGACGGCACGAAGAAACCGAGGATGGCCGAATACGCGCCCATCACTGCCGGGAAGCTTTCAGTGCCGGCGACATGCACGAACAGGTTCGACAGACGGTGTGCCAGCGTGGCGCCATCGGCACCGGGCACATGAGTCAGTATCGCGGCGATGCCGCCGTACAACGGAAACTGGATCAGCACGCCGGAGGTGCTGGGCACCGCGCGACTCACCGCATCGAGGAAACTGCGCGGACGCCAATGCAGCAGGATGCCTAGCGTGAGGAACAGGAAGTTGTAGGTGTTGAGATTCGCGATCGCACTGATCGCCGGTTTGCTGGCGAACTCATGGCCGAGCCAGCCCAGTCCGAGCAGGCCGATCGCCAGCGACAGCAATGGGCTGTATTCCAGCCACTCGCCCGGACGCGTGCGCGGCGGCAGCACAGGTGTCGAGGTTTCGCTGATGTCGAAATCCTGCGCGGTGCGCGCGTTCGCGTCCGATGGCGCGGTGAACCAGCAGATCAGCAGCGACACCACGATCAGCACGCCGGTCAGCACGAACGACTGCCACAGGAAGATCGTCTCGCTGAAAGGCAGCACACCGGTAATCGCCAGCAGGCCCGGCGGCATGCTGGCCGGGTTCGCCTGCAACTGCGCTGCCGATGAGGACAGTCCCATCGCCCAGATCGCGCCGAGGCCGAGGTACGCCGCCGCACCAGCGGCGCGGTAATCCATGCGCAGATCAGTGCGCCGCGCCAGTGCGCGCACCAGCAATCCACCGAACACCAGCGAGAAGCCCCAGCTGAGCAACGACGCCAGCATGCTGACCAGCGCCACATAGACGATCGCGCCCCGTCCGGTGCGCGGTGCGCGTGCGAGCAGATCGATGAAGCGCGCCACGATCGGCGCAGTGGCCAGCACGTAGCCGCCGATCACCACGAACGCCATCTGCATGGTGAACGGGATCAGGCTCCAGAAACCATCGCCGAATGCGCTCACCGCCGCTGTGGGCGTGGCGCCGAAAGCGAATGCCGCCAGCGCCACCGTCACTACGCCGAGCGCGGCGAACACCCAGGCGTCGGGGAACCAGCGTTCTGCCCAGGCTGCGCTGCGCAAGGCTGCGCGCGCCATCCATCCGTCTCGCGATGCGTTCATGCGGCTCTCCGTCGGTGATCGCGACATCGTCGCGCCCAACCGACTGCGCGGGCAAGCCGACCAAGGTCTAGCTTCAATGGAGCTAAATCGCGCCGCCACGTTTGCCCCTCCCCCTGCAAAGCAGGGGGAGGCGGGGGCGCAGGGTGGCGGGGAGGGCAAGAGCAACCCCTCCCCAACCCTCCCCTACAAGTAGGGGAGGGAGCAAAGCTAGCGGCCCTGGTCGTTCCTCCCCCTGCTAGCAGGGGGAGGTTAGGAGGGGGTGGCTTTTGATCTTGCTTTGGCGAAGAGCAACCCCACCCCAGCCCTCCCCTGCAAGCAGGGGAGGGAGTCCATCATTCAGCGCTTCTGCTTCGCCAACGTGATCACCGCTACGCCGAACAGGATGATCGCCATGCCGGCGAGGTCGTAGGGCCCCACGTGTTCGCTGGCCAGCAAAACACCGAACAGCACCGCCACCGGCGGATTCACGTAGGCGTAGCTGGTGGCCACGGCCGGCCGCGCGCGCTTGAGCACATACAGGAACGCACTGAACGCGATGATCGAACCGAACACGGCCAGATAGACCAGCGCCAGCGTAGCCCGCGTGGTCGGATGCGCCGGCAGCCGTTCGCCGCTGACGAAGCCAACCAGCAGCAGGGCGACGCTGGCGCACAGCATCTGCGCGGCGGTGTTCATCGGCCCCGGCGGCATCTCCCGGCGGCGGCTCCAGGCCGAGCCGAAGGCCCAGCACATCGCGGCGACCAGCAGCGCCAGCGCGCCGAGTCGCGAACCGGACAGGCTGCTGCCCAGGTTCAGCACGATCACGCCGGCGAAGCCGATCGCCAGGCCGATGCTCTCGCGCCGGTTTGGCCACTCGCCGTACATGCCGGAAAACAGCGCGGCGAACAACGGCATGCTGGCCACCGCCACGGCGGCGATACCCGAGCTCACCCGTTCTTCGGCAAAACACACCAGACCATTGCCCATCCCGAGCAGCAGCAGGCCGGTGAACGCGGCATTGCGCCATTGCAATGGTGTCGGTGGCGCCATCCCGCGCAGTCGCAGGAAACCGTACAGTGCCACGCCGGCGCACAGGAAACGCACGCCGGCAAGCAGGAACGGCGGATAGCTTTCCAGCGCGTAACGGATGCCCAGATAGGTCGAGCCCCAGATCACGTACAGCGCGAACAGCGCCAGCGGTATCAGGAAGCGGGGATCGGTCAGGCTGCGCGGCGATGCAGCCGCGGCGCTGGCAGAGGTATCGGACATGGGGTCGGATCGTGTGGGGACGGCGCATTATCCGCGAGCCCACTCCGCTTGTCGCCAAGCGGCTTCCCCGTCATGGGGCGACTTTGGTCGAGATGCTGGCGCTCAGTGCGCGACCGGCCGACCCTGCCGGATCACCACGAACTCGCCTTCCAGCACGGCCGGTTGATGGGGCGTGTTCGGCGCGGCGGACCTCGCCGGAGCGCGGCCGAGCTTCCACTGACGCACGGCCAGCAGCACGACACTACCAACCAGCAAGACACCGGCGACTACCAGCCCGAACACCAGCAACACGCCAATCAAGGCCACGCCCAACAGCAGCGACAAGGCACGAACCAGCGGATGGCGAGGGCGGCGTCCCAAGGGGACTCCCTTTGGTCGCATGGAAGGCATGGAAAAATGCATGTGTTAAAAATCCGTGTGGTAAAATCAACGACTTACGCGACAACCATGGGGCCATCCGGCCTGCGAGGCAAGTGCCGATGGATACAGTTTCCCCCGCCGAATTGCCGCACCGGCAGGCGTTATGCCGGCTGGACGAGATTCCCGATGGCGGTGCCACCGCGGTCGACGCCATGCTGGCCGATGGCGAGGCCGATCCCGAACAGAGCAGCGTGATCCTGCTCCGGCGTGGCGAGCAGGTGCGCGGCTATCTCAACATCTGCCCGCATACCGCGCGTCGGCTCGACTACGCCCCGGGCAAATTCCTGCTGAAGAACGACACCCTGATCTGCGCCGTGCACGGCGCCACCTTCAACCAGGCCGATGGTCTGTGCATCGCCGGCCCGTGCCGCGGCGAACACCTGCGCGAAGTCGCAGTGCAGGTGGAAGATGGTGAGGTAAAGCTGGCGTAGCGCTGTCTGCGCTTTGCTCCTCCCTCTGCTCGGCAGGGGGAGGTTGGTGACCGAAGGGAATCCTTCAGGTGAGGGGGTGAGGCTTTTGACTTCACGATCAAGAGCGACCCCACCCCAACCCTCCCCTGCAGGCAGGGGAGGGAGCACGGCAACGACTATTCGGTGATCTGCTGCAGGTTGTCCTGGAACAGGTCGCTGTCGCGATCGCTGGTCAGGTCGTACAGCGTGTAGCGCTTGTTGAGGCGTGCGCCGCCGTCGCGCAGCAGCGGTTGCCACATGATGTTGGCGCTGCGCACATGCGAACTGGGTAGCATCAGGTCGAACGGAATCGAGATGTAGATGCCTTTGTCGAAACTGCCTTCGCCGAACTGCGCAGCTGAGACATTGGTGAAGGTGGCATACGCACCCATCCGCACGCCGTTGCGGAATTCGCGCGAGACATCGATGGTGGTGCCCCAGTCACCCGCCAGGTAGCGCCCGGCGCTGAGTGCCAGCGTGACATCCTTGTAGCCGAGGTTGAAATAGCCGGTCACCTGGCCGGTGGCGACATGGTATTGGCGGAATGAAAAATCCTGATCGAAACCGCGCTGCTTGACCCAGTTGACGTCGGCGCCAATCGCCCAGCGCTCGCCCATCGGGCGGTACAACACTTCGCCACCCACGCCGCCGTACATGCTTTCCAGCATGCCGGCATAAGCCAGGCCGTACAGATCGGTGCCGAGTTGGCGACTGGTGGTGAGCTGGAACGTAGGCATCGTGATGCGAGAGCTGGTCAGATACTCGCGCACATAAGTACGTACGCGCGGCAGGTTGCTCGGCGCGTCGTACTTGAACTTGTCGTAGTTGTTGAGCAGGTTCGCACTGAAGCCGCCGCTCCACCACAGGTTCGGAGTGAAGTGATAGTTCGCGTCGTAATCGGCGGAAACCTGATACAGGACGAACGCATCCGGGCCACCCAGCGACTCGCTGAAACCCAGCGAGAAACCGCCGTCGAATTTCTTCGGTGTCGCGCGATACAACACTTCCTCGCGCTGTGGCAGCGGCGTGTCCTGCTCGACGCTGCGCCGGAACGTCGACAGGTCGATGTTGTAGTCGAGCAGATCATCGAAGCGTTGCCGATGCACGCTGGTGGCCACAATGGGCATGCCTTCGCGAGTGGCCACCACGGTGTACCAGTCGATGTCCGCTCCAAGCTGGTTGTCCAGCACGCGAGCGGTACGACCCAGCGCCTTGGCTGGGTAGAAATAGCGCTGCTGCTCGCCGGTGACCAGCACTTCGCGGCCACGGCGGGTGATCTTGGACACCTCAATGCCGGCATTGCTGCGCAGCTCGGTGCTGACCGCCGACCAATCGACTTGTTGAGGTGTTTGCGTGGGCGGCGTTTGCGTACGTACGGGCGGTGGCGGATCAAGCAACTTGGTCGGGCCGGGGCTTTCGGCCAGATTGGTATGCAGGGTGAAACCGAACATCGCGACCCTGCCTCGCTCCAGCGCCAAGCTCAGGTCGACGCCGCGGTTGAGCCGGTAGACCGCGCCCACGTTGATCGGCGTGCGTTGCGGCTGGTTGTTCTTGAACGGCTCGTGCTTGTAGTTGTTGCCTTCGTATTCCAGCTTCAGGATCAGCGGTTGCCATGCCGTCTGGTAGCTGATGCCACCGAAGAAGGCCGGCCGGCCACGGAAATAGTGACTGGTATTGAAGTTGCCACCTGTTCCCGAAAAGCCGCCTGGACGAATCTTGAACTTGTCACTTAATACGTCGAGGGGATTGGCGATATCGCCCCGATTACCCATGTATCCCCATGCCAGTCCGAGGCTAGCGTCCATCGACCCAAAGCGTTTGTTGCCAACCACATACTCGCTAGAGAACAGGCCGGTACCACCCAAATCGCGGATGCCCACCGAAAACGCTGGTAAGTAATGGGTTTCAGGCCACAGACGTACCTTAACGTCGATTGATTTATCTTTGTAACTTTGAGAATTGCTGTTTGGTACGATTCCGTATGGGACATTGGCAATATTCAAATAGCGGAAAGCACTCTCCAGCCATGGCAGCGGCTGCAGCGTGAAGTTGTAGCGTGTATAAGGAGACGTACGGCTCGCGGTGAACGCCACCTCACCTTCGTCGGCCATCCGTGCAGTCGGGGTCTGCAACAACCCGGCGCCACCGAAATCGCTCTGCGTGGGCGCGCTTTGCGCATGCACGGCGCAGGTCATCAACCAGCCAGCCAGCGGCAACAGGCAGGTGCAACGACGGCGGATGTGCTGGAGCTTGTTCAAACCGGTGGGTTCCTGTGCCTGACTTGCTCCTCCCCCTGCTTGCCCCAAAGGGACTTCCTTCGGTCGCAGGGGGAGGTTGGGAGGGAGTGGTTTGGGCTGGCAAGGAGATCAAGAGCGACCCCACCCCGGCCCTCCCCTGCGCGCAGGGGAGGGAGCACAGCTTTTTCGCGGGAGTCCTTCAAGGGAAGGGGGTAAAGCTCTTCGCAAAAACCCATCACTCCACTCCCGGCCCAGGCAACAGCTGTGTGGCAAGGAACGTCGCGATGTCGCCATTCAACGCGGGATCCACCAACTGGATCGCCCGTGTCCTCAGCGGCACATAGATCACCGCCCCCGGTGCCAGCACCAATGGCACGCTGCGATTCCACAGTGCGATACCCTGCACGAACACTCGGCCATCCGGTTCGATCACCTGGATGCTGTCCGGATCCGCTTCACTGCTACTCGCGCAAGCGGCCAGATAAATGCGCGCATCCTGCAATGGCACCAGCGGCAACGTGCACGGCTGTTGCACCGCGCCGACCACACGAATGGTTTCAGGGCGTAGCGGATAATACAGGCGGTCGCCGGCGGCCAGCGGATGATTTTCCGGCGGGCTGGCCTCGACTGCGCGTGGATCAAGCAGGGCTGCTGACTGCCGGCCGGTGACCGGTAGCGAGGTGATCCAGTCCACCATTGCGCCGACGATTCTGGCCAGCTCCTGCTTTCCTTTGCCATGCGCGCGCTGGCGCAGGCTACCGAGATCAAACAACACGCCAGCCTTGAGCCGCTGCTGCGATTCCAGCAGGCTCGGTCGCAACCATGCGGCGCCCAAGATGTACGCCTGCGGTAGCGGTTGCGCGGCCAGCGCTGCGTCGCTGAGGCGGGCTGGGTCCTTCAGTGTTTGGAGGCCGGCATGAGTCACGGCGCCGTCAGCCTGCACCTGCACGGCGCTTGCGGCAGCAGACCAGACCAGCATCAACAGCACATACAACGCGCGCTTCACGACTGCTTCTCGCGGTACGGCCGCAACTGCACCAGTTGCAGGGTCAGTCCGGGTGCCACTTGCTGTTCGCTCTTCCAGATGAAGCCGTCTTGCGGATCCACCCAGTAATGATTGGTAGCGCGGTAATGCAAGGCTGGCGCGCTTAGTTGTTCGTCCACGCGCAGCACCTGGTGGGTGGTGCCGAGGATGCTGATCTGCTCATGGCCGGCCGGTGTCAGCGTGGCATCGACCGGTACACCGTAGCGATAACCGGGTGACCAGTCCTTGCCCATGCGGTAATTCATCGGCGTACTGAGGGTTTGCAGGCCACGTGCGAACGGGTCATCGGCCGGCAATTGCACGCCATCGAGGTTCTGACTCAGGCCGATGGTTTTCACCACCCGGCCATGTTCGATGAAAATCGCCACCTGGTTGGTGCCATACCAAGCCTCGCGCGAGCCATCCACGTTGCCGAGAATCAACACGGCGCTGCCGACCGGGCTGGTTACCTGCAACTGGAAATACGGCTTGGCCGCCACCTCGGCAGCCGTAGGCTCCACATGCGGGCGTCGGTGCACCGCGAGCTTTGCCGCATCGACGGTGGACCGCGACAGGTCGCTGCAGCCATGCAGCGCCAGCAGCAACAGTGGCCATGCAACCAGCAACAGGCTGCGCCTGCGCGGCACGGCATGATGGGTGGCTGTGCGTGCTTTTGGCGTCGTGGTCTGCGCGCTGTTCGTCAACTGGTCCGGTTGCAAGCCTGGGTCCTCATCCTTATCGGGCTATGCCTGCAGGGGCGTGTGAAAGTGCGCAATGAAACCATCAGTGACGATCAGTGACCGAGATTGTAGTTCGCGCTGGCTGCGTTGCTGATCAGGCCCGACAGCGGCAACAGCTGGGTGAGCAGGCGGTTCCAGCGGGTCACGCCGGCCGGACCTACAAACACCACATCGCCCGGTTTCACCATGAACTGATCAGCCAGGGCAAACGCTGCCGGTGATTGCGCATCGAGTTGGAAGACTTTGGCAGGTGCCTGTTCCAGATCTTCCATGCCGCGAATCACATACACCGCGTTGCCTTTCGCCGTCGTCGGATTGAGGCCGCCGGCACGGCCAAGCGCCTGGGTCAGCGTGAGGTCGGCGGTCTTGAAGCTGATCGCCATCGGGCGCATGACTTCGCCCATGACATACGCTTCCTGGCGGTCGTTGTACGGCAGAAACAGGCGATCACCCGGCTTCAGGTAAATGTCTTGCGCCAGGCTCTTGTCGCCGTTCAATGCATCCAAATCCAGATGGTAGTCGTGGCCGTCGCGGGTCAGCACCAAACCGGACAGATTGGCCTGTTCGGTATTGATGGTGGCCGTGCCCAGCACTTGTGACAGGGTCAACGGCACCGCCGTGATCGGCTGCGGATCGGTCTTCACGAATGCACCCTGCAACAGCACGCGCTGGCTGCCATAGCCAATCACGCTGACGTCGACCTGCGGCTTCTCGACGTAGGCGGCGAGCTTGCTGCTGATCGCCTGACGCAGATCCTCGATCGTCATGCCGGCGACCTTGATGCTGCCGACATACGGATAGAACAGCGTGCCGTCCGAACGTACCAGACGGCCATTGGCCAGCGTTTGCTGCTGTGGGCCAGCAGGCGAGGTCAGTTCGGGGTGATCCCACACCGTGATGTACAAGGTGTCGCCTGCACCGATGACGTACGGCTCCGGTTGATACGCCAGCAGTGCCGGCGATATCGCCGCTGCCTGTGCCCCAGCCCGATTCATCGCCAGCAGCTTCGGCGTGATCGGTATCAATTCAACTTGACTGTTGTCTGCCGAATCGCCACGAACCAGGCTATTGGAAGACATGTGCTGTCCCGGTGCCCACATGCAACCGTTCAGCAGCGAGGCGAGGGCAATAGCGGTCAAGACGGAGAGCTTTTTCACGGTTTGGTAGAACTCACTGGGTTCGCGAAGAAACGGTGGACACAGCAAAAGCAAACGTGCCGACTGACTCGGCACGTTTGCTTTACTGAAACTACAGGGTTAATGGGTACCAGTGGTACCGGTGGTGCGGTTATTGCTGCGGGTGGCGCCGTAAACGACTGCCGCTGTTGCGACGACAGCAATGCTCACAGCAACCACTTGGGCCGCTGAGATTCCGCCCGTGGATGCGGTACTAGCAGCGGCAGCACCTGCAACCGCTGGCGTCTGCGCCTGACTTTGCGAGGTATTCGGTTGTGGCGTAGCAGCGGCCTGAGCAAGTCCTGAAACCATCAGGCCAGTGGCCAAAAGTGCAGCTAATAGCATCTTCATGCGTAACTCCTTGTGTCGTGGCCCTGTACTCATGAGCATCGAAAGTATAGTGGTGTCCATGTGAAGAGACTATATATGGCCGGTTCAATCCATTCGCTTCAGTATGGTGTGGCTGTGTGATGAAGCGTGATTTTGCCGACAGCTCTCGTCTGCAGTCGTGGCGGAGATCCTGGGCCATAAAAAAGCCGCGTCAGGCGTTGCCTGGCGCGGCTTTATCCAAAACATGGCGATGTCAGTGAGTGCCAGTTGTGCCTGACTTCTTGCTGCTACCGCTGGAGGCGACCACGATCGCGGCAACAGCAACGACACCGGCGACCACGTAGAACGGAGTCAGCTCACCCAGCGACGCGGTGCTGGCTGCCTTGGCGCCAGGCACAGTCGGTGCGGCGGCCGGTGGTGGCGTTGTCGGCTGCTGTTGGGTGGACTGGGCAAAGGCCGAACCCATCAGGCCGCTCGCCAGCAATGCAACGATCAATTTCTTCATGGAAGACCCCCCGGGAAGTGCGCTCTTTTTCAAGCGGCAGATATATGTGTTGACAAGTATAGCCACAATCAAACTGAAGGGGATATATGTCCCCGGTGGGGTGGAACGATCAATTTGGCCAGCATCAGCTATCATGTCGCATCCCCCGAAACACGTGCCTCCGTCGCGTTTTCATCGAGAACGGCTGGATGGAAGGCTCGGCGGTGGTTGTTGCATGGATTTGCATGGCGGAACGGTCCGCAGCGTCCCTATGCAGCATGATTCGGGGCAAAGGATGCAGGAAACATCCAGTTCAAGGAGTTTTCCAGGATGGACCTGATCGGGCGCAGTCGGCTGAGTCGACGAGCAACCCGCTTTACCAGCGTCCAGCACTTGAGGAGTCATTCAGTACAGTGTTCAAACGGATCTTGACCGTCTGCATAGGCAACATCTGTCGTAGCCCGACTGCCGAATACCTGTTTCGGCAACGTTTGGCGCCACGCGATATCCAGTTGAGCAGCGCCGGCCTCGGCGCGCTTGCCGGGCATTCCATGGATACGACCGCGATGCAATTGCTGGCTGAGCATGGCATCGACGGCGCGGCACATCGCGCCCGGCAACTCACGCCGGCCATGCTGCGAGAGGCCGACCTGGTGCTTGGCATGGAAAAAAGCCATGTGGATGCCATGGTCCGACTGGCGCCGGAAGCCAGCGGCAAGATTTTCATATTCGACAAATGGTTGCAGGGACGGGACATCCCCGACCCCTATCGACAGCAGCGCGTCGCGTTCGACCATGTTTACGGCATGATCACGCAAGGTGTTGATAGCTGGCTGCGCTACCTGTAACTCACATTCATTTCAAAGAGACGACCACCTGAATGGCTGCTACGCAAACTCCATCGCAGGGCGATGACGAAATCGACCTGGGCGCACTGCTCGGTACGTTGATCGACCATAAATGGCTGATCATCTTGGTTACCGGCCTGTTTTTCGTGATCAGCGTGGCCTACGCCTTGCTGGCCACCCCGGTCTACCAGGCCAATGCGATCGTGCAGGTGGAGCAGAAAGTGCCCAACTTGCCGGGCCTCAGCGCGATCACCCAGACATTGGGCGCGTCAAATTCGGAGGCCACCACCGAGATAGCGCTGATTACCTCTCGCACGGTGATCGGCGCGGCGGCCGACAACCTTCATTTGGCCATCAACGTCACGCCGCGACGCTTCCCAATGATTGGCAGTTTCATTGCTCGTCGTTACTCGCCAGATCAAGCCGGCGCTGTGGCACCGCCCAAGTTCGGCATGAACAGCTATGACTGGGGCGGTTCGACGCTGGATATCTTCCAGCTGGATGTCCCTGCCAGCTTGCTGGACAAGTCGTTGACCTTGATTGCCGGCAAGAACGGCGCCTACACCCTGCTCGATGACGACAACAACACTCTGCTCAGTGGTCAAGTCGGGCAATCCGCCAACGGCCACGGCGTGACCATCCAGGTGAAGGCGCTGGCCGCCAATCCGGGCATGCGCTTCGACGTGGTGCGCCAGCGCGACCTGGCCGTGATCACCCAATTGCAGCAGGACGTCAATGCCAGCGAGCAAGGCAAGGACTCGGGCATCATCGCGTTGACTTACAACAACGCCGACCCGGAACTGGCCACCAACCTGCTCGACCAGGTCAGCGAGCTGTACGTGCGCCAAAACGTGGATCGTAATTCCGCCGAAGCCGCCAACAGCCTGAAGTTCGTCAAGGAACAACTGCCGAACGTGCGGCGCGACCTGGAAAAGGCCACTACGGCGCTGAACGCGTACCAGACCCAGGCGCATTCGGTCGACATCACCATGCAGACCAAGGGCTTGCTGGACCAAGAAGTGGCGATCGAGACCAGCATCCAGCAGTTGCGCATGCAGCAAGCCGATATGGAGCGCCGGTTCACCCCTGAGCATCCGGCCTACAAGGCCCTGATGCAGCAGATCGGTCAACTGGATGCGCAGAAGGCTGCGATGGAAAAGCAGGTTGGCCAGTTGCCGGACACCCAGCAGGAACTGCTGCGGCTGACCCGTGATGTGCAGGTCAGCAATGACACCTATACCAGCCTGCTCAATCAGGCCCAGCAACTGGATATCGCCCGTGCCGGCACCGTCGGTAATGTGCGCATCATCGACAAGGCCGCAGCGGACACCAGCCGCCCGGTGAAGCCGAAGAAGGCAGTCATCGCGCTCGGCGGCACTTTCCTCGGCGGCTTCCTGGCTGTCGCTTTCATCTTTCTGCGTCAGATGCTCAATCGCGGCGTGGAAGATCCTGCGGATATCGAGCAGCTTGGCCTGCCGGTGTACGCGTCGATCCCGATGAGCGAACAGGAGCGCAGCATCTCCCTGCGTGGCCCGCATCGCCGCAGTGATGGCCGACAACATTTGCTTGCGGTGGACGCGCCGGCGGATCTGGCCACCGAGGCGCTGCGCAGTCTGCGCACCAGCCTGCATTTCGCCCGACTGGAGGCGAAGAACAACCTGTTGATGATCTCCGGCTCCAGCCCCAACGCCGGCAAGACCTTTGTTTCATCCAACCTGGGTGCGGTGATTGCCCAGGCTGGCCAGAAGGTGCTGTTGATCGATGCCGACATGCGCAAGGGTGGTCAGCACAAGGTCCTGGGCGGCAAACCCGAGAACGGCCTGTCCGAACTCATTGCTGGGCAAATAGACACCACTGTTGCGATCCGCGCTGTGGCTAGCGTCGACGGCATGCATTTCATTGCCCGCGGCAAGATCCCGCCGAACCCCTCCGAACTGCTGATGCATGCGAACTTCACGGCCTTGCTGAACAAGCTGATGCCGCTGTACGACCTGATCATCATCGACACTCCGCCGATCCTGGCGGTGACCGACGCAGCCGTAATCGGCCACCAGGCTGGCACCAGCCTGCTGGTAGTGCGCTTTGGCCTCAACCAGGCACGCGAGATTGGGTTGGCCAAGCAGCGTTTCGAGCAGAACGGTGTGGAAATCAAGGGTGCCATCTTCAATGCCGTTGAGCGCCGCAGTGCTGGCTACTACTCCTACGGCTACTACGAATACAAAACCGCCAAATAAGTGTTTGCCGCTCTGCCTCCTCCCCATGTGCCTCCTCCCCTGCTTTTGCAGGGGAGGACTGAGGAGGGGTAGAGCTCTTGCTCCTCCCCTCCAGAACAGGGGAGGAGCAAAGCACAAATACCGCCTCTGCAATACGAACACTCATAATCAACGGTTAAAACTTGCCTCAATGTTTTTTGAGCCGTTTGGCTCCTGTTAGACAACCTGATCCAAATCGCCCTACGGAAACACCATGCAGTCACTGCACAGCGCGAAAATCGCCATCATCGGCCTGGGTTACGTCGGCTTGCCGCTGGCAGTGGAATTCGGCAAGCATTTCGACACGGTCGGCTTCGATATCCACACCGCACGCATCGCGCAACTGCGTGCCGGCATCGACCACACCCAGGAAACCTCGGCTGAGGAGCTCGCCGCCGCCAGCCGGCTGACCTACACCGATGACCTTCAGGCGCTGCACGACTGCAACGTATTCATCGTCTCCGTACCCACACCGGTCGATGAGCACAAGCGCCCCGACTTCACGCCTCTGATCAAGGCCAGCGAGTCGATCGGCAAGGTGCTCAAGCACGGCGACGTGGTGATCTATGAGTCCACCGTGTATCCCGGCGCCACCGAGGAAATCTGCGTGCCCGAGCTGGAGCGTGTCTCCGGCCTGAAGTTCAACATTGACTTCACCGTGGGTTACAGCCCCGAGCGCATCAATCCCGGCGACAAACTGCGCCGGCTCACCACCATCCCCAAAATCACTTCCGGTTCGACACCGGAAGCGGCTGATTACGTGGATGCGTTGTATCGGACCATCATCATTGCCGGTACCCACAAGGCACCCAGCTTGAAAGTGGCTGAAGCCGCCAAAGTCATCGAGAACACGCAGCGGGACGCCAACATCGCTTTGATCAACGAGTTTGCGTTGATCTTCCACCGCCTCGGCATCGACACCCAGGACGTGCTGGCAGCCGCAGGCACCAAGTGGAACTTTCTGCCGTTCCAACCCGGACTGGTCGGTGGTCACTGCATTGGCGTCGATCCGTACTACCTGATCCAGAAGGCCCAGGCCGTGGGTTACTACCCGGACATCCTGCTCGCTTGTCGTCGAATCAACGACGGCATGGGTCAGCATGTGGCCAGCGAAGTGGTGAAGCTGATGATCGGCAAGGGCCATGCGATCAAGGGCAGCCGTGTACTGGTGCTCGGCCTTACATTCAAGGAAAACTGCCCAGATTTGCGCAATACCCGCGTGGTGGACTTGGTGAAAGAGTTCGAAAGTTACGGTGCCGAAGTGGACATCTACGACCCGTGGGCCGATGTGGCTGAAGCGAAGGCGGAATACGGATTGGTCCTGTTGCCTCAGGCACCGAAGCCAGGCAGCTACGACGCCGTTGTGCTCGCTGTCGCCCACGATGAGTTCAAGGCCACCGGCAGCGAAGGTGTGCGCGCCTGGGCCAACGGTCGTGCCGTGCTCTACGACATCAAGGGTGTGCTGCCCAAGGATGAAGTCGACGGACGGCTGTAAGTCATCGGTCTTTTCATGAAAGCTCTTTCAATTCCATCGGGACATTGGACGTAATGAAGAAATTTGCTCTTATTGGTGCGGCAGGGTACATCGCCCCTCGGCACATGCAGGCCATCAAGGCTACGGGCAATCAGCTGGTGGCTGCATTCGATCCGAATGATTCGGTTGGCATCATCGATAGTCACTTTCCCGAGTCCGACTTCTTCACCGAATTCGAACGGTTTGATCGTCACGTCGACAAGCTGCGTCGCGCCAATCACAGCAATCGCATCGACTATATGTCGATCTGCTCACCGAACTATCTGCATGACTCGCACATGCGCTTCGCGTTGCGCTCCGGTGCCGATGCCATCTGCGAGAAACCGCTGGTGCTCAATCCTTGGAATATCGACGGCCTGCAGGAAATCGAGCAGGGCACCGGACACAAGGTAAACACTATCCTGCAACTGCGTGTGCATCCGGCAATCGTGGCTCTGCGTGAGAAAGTGCAGAGTGAAAAGCGGGATACCAAGCGCGAAGTCGACCTCACCTACATCACCTCACGCGGCCATTGGTACCTGCAAAGCTGGAAGGGTGATGCGAAGAAATCCGGCGGCATTGCCACCAACATCGGCGTGCATTTCTTCGACATGCTGCATTACATCTTCGGTGCGCTGCAGTCCAACGTGGTGCATCTGTCGACTGAGACCAAGGCAGCTGGATACCTGGAATACGAGAATGCTCGCGTACGCTGGTTCCTCTCGGTCGATATCGAGGACGTGCCTGCCGCCGTACGTGAAACCGGTCAGCGCACCTATCGTTCCATTACCGTGGACGGCGAGGAGATCGAGTTTTCTGGTGGTTTCACCGATCTGCATATCCGCAGCTACGAAGAAATACTTGCCGGACGCGGCTTCGGCCTGGAAGAGAATCGCACCGCAATCAGCACGGTCGCAGCCATTCGCGACGCGGCACCCGCTGCGCTGACAGGTGACTACCATCCTTTTCTGAAACGGTGAATGACATGGGCTTCTATCAGCATCCTTCTGCCATCGTTGATGAGGGCGCGCAGATTGGCGAGGGGTCCCGTGTATGGCATTTCGTGCACGTCTGCGGTGGCGCGCATATCGGAGCAGGTGTCTCCCTGGGGCAGAATGTCTTTGTCGGCAACAAGGTCAGCATCGGAGATCGCTGCAAGATCCAGAACAATGTCTCGGTATACGACGATGTCACTCTGGAAGAGGGCGTGTTCTGCGGTCCCAGCATGGTGTTCACCAATGTCTACAACCCGCGTTCGCTGATCGAACGCAAGGATGAGTACCGCAATACGCTGGTGAAGAAAGGGGCGACGTTGGGTGCTAACTGCACCATCGTCTGCGGCATCACTATCGGCGAATTCGCCTTCGTCGGTGCTGGCGCGGTGGTCAACAAAGATGTGCCGGCTTATGCACTGATGGTAGGCGTGCCTGCTCGTCAAATTGGCTGGATGAGCGAATTCGGCGAGCAATTGAAGCTGCCCCTGCAAGGTACAAGCGAGGCTGTTTGTGCACGCACTGGCGTGCGCTACGTGCTTGATGGACGTCAACTTAACAAGCTGGATGCAGCGCAATGATCGAATTCGTTGACCTCAAGACCCAGCAGGCACGCATCAAAGACAAGATCGACGCCGGCATTCAACGGGTGTTGGCGCATGGTCAGTACATTCTCGGACCCGAAGTGGCTGAGCTGGAGGAAAAGCTTGCCGCTTATGTGGGCGCCGGACATTGCATTACGGTGGCCAACGGCACAGACGCGCTGCAGATTGCCCAGATGGCGCTCGGCATCGGTCCGGGCGACGAGGTAATCACCCCCGGCTTCACCTATATCGCTACGGCAGAAACGGTGGCCTTGCTGGGCGCCAAGCCGGTTTACGTGGACGTCGATCCGCGCACGTACAACCTCGACCCGACATTGCTGGAGGCGGCTATTACCCCGCGTACCAAAGCGATCATTCCCGTGTCGCTGTACGGCCAGTGCGCCGACTATGACGCGATCAACGCCATCGCAACCAGGCATGGCATCACGGTGATCGAGGACGCGGCACAGAGCTTTGGCGCCAGCTACAAGGGCCGCAAGAGCTGCAACCTGACTACCGTTGCCTGCGCCAGCTTTTTCCCCAGCAAGCCGTTGGGCTGCTATGGCGATGGCGGTGCGATTTTTACCAGTGACGGTGAGTTGGCCAAGGTCATGCGGCAAATCGCACGCCACGGTCAGGATCGTCGTTATCACCACATCCGTGTGGGCGTGAATAGTCGATTGGATACGCTACAGGCAGCCATATTGCTACCAAAGTTGGAAATCCTAGCTGAGGAAATTGAACTACGTCAGGGTATAGCGAAAGTCTATGGTCAACTGCTAACCAAATTTGATAGTAAAGCCACGCCTTATGTCGAATCACACAACATCAGTGCTTGGGCACAGTACACCATACAGGTCGATGATCGTGAAAATGTGCAGGCTAGACTCAAGGGTGTTGGTATTCCTACCGCTGTGCATTACCCGACTCCCTTAAACAAGCAGCCCGCAGTAGCTGACGCGACCAGTAGGTTGCCGATTGGCGACGCAGTGGCAGAGCGGGTAATGAGTTTGCCGATGCATCCGTATTTGTCACCTGCTCACCAGGTTGAAATTATGTCGGCGCTTCATAGTGATTGAATTTTGATGTCAGCCGCAGAGTCTACGTGGGTGATGCTCGTGCGCATATGGCTTAGACGCTTGTTGAGTAATAAGTTCTTGCGCCACGTGGGCGTTCTGGCTGGAGGTACAGCAGTTGCTCAGGCGCTTACGGTAATAGTGCTACCTATACTTACGCGGCTTTATACGCCTCAGCATTTCAGCATACTTGCTGTGTATGCATCACTGTTAAGCATCCTTTCCGTTGCTGCATGTTTGCGATTCGAGATAGCGATTGCAATACCGGAAAGCGATAGTGATGCAATTAATTTGTTAGCCCTAGCATTAAGTAGCTCATTAGCGTTAGCAATGCTTGTCGGCTGTATAAGCATTGCTTTTCCAGCGAGAGTGATAGAGCTTGTACATCAACCTGGATTGCGTCCCTATCTATGGATGCTGCCTTTGGGTATATGGCTATCTGGCTCTTATGCGGCTCTCCAATACTGGTCGACTCGGAAACATAAATTCACAGTAATAGCTAAAACAAGGATGACTCAGGCAATAGGAGGCGCCGGCGTTCAAGTTGGTTTTGGCTGGCTAGGTATGGCGCCATTCGGTTTGTTGTTAGGACAGATGATCAATAGTGGCGCGGGGATAGCAGGTTTAGGTCGGGATTTTTTTAGGGAGGATCGTAACAAACTACCATCCCTCAGTTTTAATGGCATGCGGAAAATGTTTCACGCATACGATCGCTTTCCAAAATATTCGACTTTCGAGGGGCTTGCCAATACTGCCGGGATTCAGTTGCCAGTTATTATCATCGCGGCGTTGGCTGTCGGCCCTGAAGCCGGTTATCTTATGCTGGCAACTCGAGCGATGGCTGCTCCAATGACTTTGATAGGAAGCTCAGTGGCGCAAGTTTATTTGTCACGTGCGCCAGAAGAGTTGCGCAGAGATTCACTCGGTGAATTTACGGCGAAAGTGATCGGAGGACTTGCCAAATCTGGTGTCGGCCCGTTGATATTTGCCGGCATTATTTCCCCAGTTGCATTTCCAATTATTTTTGGCGAAGAATGGCGGCGCGCCGGCGATATTGTTGGATGGATGACGCCATGGTTTGTTGCCCAGTTCCTAGCGTCACCAGTATCAATGACTCTGCATGTGACTGGTCACCAGCGAAGAGCATTAGTTCTGCAACTGTTCGGCGTTATTGTTCGTGTGGGTGCTGTTTTGCTTGCTGCCAAATTTGCAGCCGACGATGTTGTTGAGATTTATGCTGTTTCTGGATTTCTTTTTTATCTTGTCTATGTGTATGTAGTTGTAATTGTTTCGGGCATGCGATTGCAAAGATTGATTGCTGTATTGCGGGAAGCTTTGCCATGGGTGGCGATTTGGACTACAACAGCCTTAGCCTGTAGGGCGGCGATTGCTTTCCTGTGAGATTCTTGACGATGGAGAGATGATCAATTGCAGTTATACAGGGTTGCACATTCTCAAGAACGTGTCATTACTCTAAAGAGTGCCGATATTCCACAGCATAAACCATCAGGAGCATGGATATGGTCACGTTAACACATGCAAAATGGCTCAGAATGGCATATATACATACGATTAACTCTTTGTATTTTTGTGTATTCACCACGTTGATTTGTTCTGGCCTAATATCTCCGGCATATGCGACATCAGCAACACCCTCCACGCAGCCTAGTTCTAAATTCGTACTAGGTGATTATGACAAAGAGCCACGTCTTAATGGCCGTGTTGATACCGATCGCCTTGTCACCAAATTAGTAGATCTGAACGCGAACACGTATATGTGGCTCATTGCGCACGGGACAAACGATTGGCAGGATCTCGCCATATTCTTACCAAAGGCTGAGAAGGCGGGTATTACAGTGTGGGTTTATTTGGTTCCGCCATCTGAGACACCCGCTCAAGGTAGCACGTTCCATTATCCCGAGCCGTTTCGTCTTGATTACATAAAATGGGCTCAAGAGATTGCCAGACTTTCTCTTAGTCACCCCAATCTTAAGGGGTATGTGATTGACGATTTTTGGCGCAACATAGTTCCGAGCAAAGAAGTTCATTCAAAAAAATTCACGCCGGACTATATTCATAAGATGGTGGAGGCCGGTAAAGCAATAAATCCTAAAATCAAATTTTATCCGCTGATGTATTTTACTCATCAAATGGATGATGAGCAATTCATTAATACATGGAGTCAATTGATTGACGGAGTCGTGGCGGCGTATCCGGCGAACCGAGCAGCTGTCGAGAATTCATTAGCTTTATTGCGTAAAAAATCACTCCCGATGATCGTAATGGTTTCAGGGGATGAGTCTACTTTAGAGAGATTTAATCACGTTGCAGGCACGCCAGAGAATATTGCTGCTGGTGCCCAAGCCATGACGGAAATGGCACAGGATGGACTAATTGAAGGAGTGGTGACGTATTGTCTTGACAAGCGAGATGGAAGCAAGACATTCGAGGCCGTGAAAAGAATTTTTGGTGCGGCCGCTAAGCACTAACATGACGCGGTAAATAGGACGCGCATGCGCCTAACTATTAGCTCTTCGTGGCGATAATGCTGCGAGGAGTTTCTTATTTAGTTAGAAAAATATCAGTTCAGAGATAAACGCGAGATAGTGAATGAATATCGACATCTTAATGCCCGTGTATAACGAAGAAAAATATATCAAAGATGCGATACTTTCCGTCTTGTCTTATGATTACGATTCAAATATTTTCGTTCATTTGATAGTGGTGGATGATTATTCAACTGACCGAACTTTGGATATTATCAATGAAATTAAATGCGCAAACAGCAATTGTAAATTAACCGTCGAAAAGAACCGTGTTAAGGGAAAAAATAATGCGATAAATTTGGCATATGCAATTTCCAGCGGTGATTGTGTCTGCTTAATGGGCGGAGATGACATTCTATTACCTGCCGTACTTTCCGAACGGGCAAGTGCTCTGAAGTTGTCACGCACTGATTCTGACAAATTAGGCCAAGAGTGTGCTGCTTCATTTTGTAAATTGCGAATGTTTTCAGATAACCCAAAATACAACAATATTATTATACCCAAGGCTGAGGGACGAGGTAGCCCATCAGGTGGAGCAATTATGCTCACGAGAAGCTATGCCGACAAAATATTTCCACTCCCTGGAAATTTGCCTAACGAAGATACGTGGATCTGGTTGCATTTGAAATACATTCCTTGCGAAATAGCTCATGTTGGTAAGGTGGGCCTAAATTACCGTATACATGAAGGCAATTCGCACAGGCGCGACGATAATTTCCAGCAGTATAAAAATATGATTTGGGTTAGATCGCGCGCTTACCTTCAATTCTACAATTTGTGCGGTTCTCAACTACCACCGGTTGCAGAAAAGCAACTTCTTCGCGAAATTGTTGTGGAGATCGCTAAATATCTAGGTTGGTGGCACATCGTTTTGTTGACTAGACGAATTCCCTTCAAGGATAGAATTCGAATCTTCACTCATTCAACGCGACTAGGATTTTGGCTGCGTAATATAATGTTTAGACATTTTTCTGGCCGATAGCTATGAACGCTTTTTTATTAACATTTTTCGTTTTGGTCTGTGGCATAAATTTATTTATGCTTAGACGAAGCGGGTGGATGTGTCCACACAATTTGTTTATTTGGTTTAATGGCGTGATGGGAGTCGGTATCTTATTCCAGCTTGATTTAAATCGTGCTGAGGATGTTGCACATGCTGAATTAATAATTATTACAGCGATGTTATATCTTATTTTTAGCGTGCTTTTTTCAGCCGGCTTTAAGTTGCGCACCGCGTGGTCGAGATTTTGTTCGGAAACAGTAATTACGCATTCCCGCGCGGATTTACAAATCTCGACTTGTATTTTCATCATTTCAATAGTTGCATCATTTATATATTTTTACTTGGTCGGTTATAACGTACTTCTCCTTGTGTTGGGTAGTGGGGCTGAGAATGTAAACATAACGGACATGCGCTTGGCTTCCTACTCGGGCTCAAAATATTATGCGCCGGGATATTTTAATCAATTCAAAAATATTTTATTGCCCTGGTCATATCTTTCCATTGTTATGATCATTCGAAAATTATCACGATCATTGTTTTTCGTGCGCTTTGTTTCAGTTATTCTATTAATCCCTGTTGTATTCTCACTGCTCGGTACTGGTCAGCGTGCATTCTTTGTAGGATTTGTTATAGTCGCATTTTTGCTTAAGGGTTTTATTGCGCGCGGGAAAATAACGATTGGACGTGTAGAAGTGATTTTCACGGTCATTGGATTTTTTGTATTATTTTCTTATATGAGCTTGGCACTAGGCCGATCCGGCGGAAATACAATTTCCGATGATGCGGGTGAGTTACTCAGCCGCATCTTTTCCGAGCAGCAAATAGGATCTATTTTTGGGTTTCGTTATACATATCATCTGCCTGTTCAGTATGGGTCTGATTGGGCTGATGATTTGATGAGCATTTTGCCCGGAGAGCATGGGACGCATTTATCAAATAAGATTCACGAAATTTTATATGGCTCGGATCGTGGGACCGTACCTATATCGATGTGGACATCAGTCGTTTATAACTGGGGATATATGGGTGTATTTGTTTTTCCATTTTTCCTTTCTCTATTTTATTCAAAAGTAACTTTTTGGATGATTTCTCGTTCAAAAACAACAATTCCTGAGTTGGTTGGTTATGCTTTCTTATCATTTATTTTGGCATCATGGGTATCTGCTGGACCCATGCAGCTTATAAATAATGGTTTGGTAACTGTATGTCTAATGTTGGGTATAATGTATTTGATTGCTCATTCTAAATTAAGATGGGCAAAGTGAATTTGAATTGAGTGTGCTGTACTTGAAATTTTGGTGCAATTTACGTTAGGGAGATTGTCGTGTTCGAAGATGGCGTATTGCTAATTACTGGTGGGACAGGGTCATTCGGAAATGCGGTGCTTCGTCGCTTTCTTGATACTGGCATCAAAGAGATACGCATTTTCAGTAGAGACGAAAAGAAGCAAGACGATCAACGCAAGATATATGTAAATGATAAATTGAAATTTTATATTGGCGACGTACGCGACCCTCAGAGCGTGATGAATGTCATGCGGGGGGTGGATTACGTATTCCATGCGGCGGCGCTTAAACAGGTTCCGTCGTGCGAGTTCCATCCCATGGAAGCGGTCAAGACCAATGTGCTTGGTACGGAGAACGTGGTCGAGGCTGCGATTCAGTGCGGCGTGCGCAAGGTGATTTGCCTGAGCACCGACAAGGCGGTCTATCCGATCAATGCCATGGGCATCTCCAAAGCAATGATGGAGAAGGTGTTCGTAGCGAAATCACGCGTCGTCGATCCCGCGCGCACTACTATTTGCGGCACGCGCTACGGTAATGTGATGGCCTCGCGTGGATCCGTGATTCCGCTGTTCGTGGAGCAGATGCAGGCCGGGAGGCCGCTGACAATCACCGATCCCGCCATGACTCGTTTCATGATGACGCTGGATGATGCTGTCGATTTGGTGCTCTATGCGTTCGAGCACGGTGTCAATGGCGATATCTTTGTACAGAAGGCGCCGGCAGCGACACTCGATGTATTGGCGCGTGCAATGTTTGACTTGCTGGGTCGTCCAGACCACCCGATCGATGTCATCGGTACCCGTCATGGCGAAAAGCTGCACGAGACTTTGCTGAGTCGAGAAGAACATGCACGTACTGACGACTTGGCAGGCTACTTTCGCATCCCCGCGGACCTGCGCGATCTCAATTACGGTAAGTTCGTGGAACACGGCGAAGCGAAGATCAGTCTTAGCGAGGACTACACGTCGCACAACACGGAGCAGCTGGATGTGGAAGGGATGAAGAAGCTCCTTCTGAAGCTGAACTTCATCCGCGACCTGATCGCGGGTCGCACAGCCAGGCCGGTGGACTGATCCATGAAGGTATTGATTACCGGGGCCGACGGCTTTATTGGCAAGAACCTCCGTGTAGCGTTGTCCGAACAGAAGGACTTCGAAGTACTGCCGGTGACCCGTGCTACGGATGAGCTTGAGCTGGCACAAGTCATCGCCAAGGCGGATGCGGTGGTGCATCTTGCCGGCGTAAACCGACCGCAGGATCCAGCCGAATTTACTGCAGGCAATGCAGACTTTACCGCACGATTGTGCAGGCTATTGCGTGCTACGGCGCGCGCGATACCGGTGGCATTTGCCTCTTCGATTCAGGCCGAGCGAGACAATGCCTACGGATCGAGCAAGCGCGCTGCCGAGAGGCACCTGACGGACTATGCCGAGCAAAGTGGCGCAGGGGTAGGGCTGTATCGACTAGCAAATGTTTTCGGTAAGTGGAGCCGGCCCAACTACAACTCGGCGGTGGCGACGTTTTGCCATAACACGGCGCATGGCTTACCAATCCGGGTCGATGACCCTGCTGCGCAGGTGCGGCTGGTGTATGTGGACGACGTGGTGGCTGAGTTTCTGCGCTTTCTGTCCGAGCCGCCGCAGGGTGCGGCCATGCTTGAAGCCGGCCCGGTCTATACAGCGACTGTCGGCGAGATAGTGCGGCAGATCGAAGCCTTTGGTGTAGTGCGTCAGAACCTGGTCACCGAGCGCGTGGGCGAGGGTTTTGTGCGTGCGTTGTATGCCACTTATGTGAGCTACCTGCCTACGGAAGCGTTCAGTTACGGGGTACTGAAGTACGGTGACCCGCGGGGTGTGTTTGTCGAAATGCTGAAGACTAAGGATTCCGGGCAATTCTCGTTCTTCACCGCACATCCGGGTATCACGCGTGGTGGTCACTATCATCACAGCAAGACCGAAAAATTTCTGGTCATCAAGGGTACGGCACGCTTCCGATTCCGCCACATCCTCACAAATGAACGGTACGAACTGGATACCTCGGGTGAGCAGCCGGTAATCGTCGAGACCATCCCCGGCTGGGCACACGACATTACCAATACGGGTGACGATGAGATGGTGGTGATGTTGTGGGCCAACGAGATCTTCGATCGAACCAGGCCCGACACGATTTCCAGCCCGGTTTGACTTCCTGCATGATCTCAAAATGCAAAGGAATTTCAGCAAGCTTCAATTTGCCATATCGAATTTTGCAATTTGTCGGTCCGAGTACACAGACCGCAGTATATGAAACAGTTGGATGTTCCTTGACGGAGTAAATTTCATGGCACAGCCCGTTATTCAGCGGAAGCTAGCAAATGTGCAGGTCAAGGAGTTCTATCACGACCTTTTTGTCGATACACAAGTCAAGCACTTTGAGCTCATGTGCACTCCATATGTGAAAGTGGGTGCTGCTGATCGCGTCGTCGATGTCGGTGGAGGATGCGGCTTCTTTGCTGCGGCCGTTACAGGTTTGCTCGGTATCCCCACACGGGTCATCGATCTGGATGACACCTCTATCGAGCAGTGCAAGAAGCTGGGAATCGAGGCAATTCAGAGCGATGCACTCCAGCCACCTGTTTTCGGTGATGAGAGCGTGGTCTGCTTTAATTTGATCCTGCATCATTTGGTGGGTCCCACTGATAAGTCGACGGCGCAATTGCAGGGCACGGCGCTTGAAGCCTGGCGCAATCAGCCAGTTCACTTGTTTGTCAATGAATACATATACGACTCCTATATCTCGAATCTTTCGGGAAAGCTGATCTATGTGATCACTAGCAGTCGCATCCTTTCGAGTGTCGGTAACCTTGTGGCACGGATCATTCCATCCTTGAAGGCCAATACATTCGGTGTGGGTGTGCGGTTTCGTGCGACGGCCGAATGGTTGGATTTCTTCGAAAGCCGTGGCTGGCGGGTGACGGCACATACCCGAGGCGAGGAGGAGTTCGTATCCAAGGCCAGGCGACTTCTTTTCATAAAAAGCTGCCGCCGGGATAGTTTTGTCCTGCAAGCCAGGAACATGGCTCATTCATGAGCACGTGCGTGATTAAGCCCAATGAGTCCAATATGAAAAAGTTGAAAGTTGCGACGATTGTCGGAACGCGCCCCGAAATCATCCGGCTGTCGCGTGTACTGGCCAAGCTGGACGAGTGCTGCGAGCACGTGCTTATCCACACGGGGCAGAACTACGACTACGAACTCAACGGCATTTTTTTTGACGACATGGGAATCCGTAAACCGGATCACTTCCTGGAGGCAGCCGGCGCCAGCGGGGCGGAGACCATCGGGAAGGTAATTATTGCCGTGGATCAGGTGCTGGCCGAAGTGAGGCCAGATGCGGTGCTGGTTTTGGGCGATACCAATAGCTGTCTGGCGGTGATCCCGGCCAAGCGTCGCAAGATCCCTACCTTCCACATGGAAGCGGGTAATCGTTGCTTCGATATGCGTGTGCCAGAAGAGATCAATCGGCGCATCGTCGATCATACGGCAGACATCAATCTGACCTATAGCGATATTGCGCGTGAGTACCTGCTGCGCGAAGGACTATCGCCGGACATGGTGATCAAGACCGGTAGCCCGATGTGCGAAGTGCTGAACTACTACGCGAATCAGATCGAGGCGTCCAATGTGCTTGCGCGACTTGGTCTGCAGGAAGGGTGCTATTTCGTGGTCAGTGCCCACCGCGAGGAAAATGTCGAGTCGGATGAGAATTGTGCCCACCTCGTTGAGGTACTCAACGCGGTGGCGCAGCGCTATGGCATGCCTATCATCGTCTCGACGCACCCGCGCACGCGCAAGCGTTTCGACAGTATGGGCTACACATTGGATTCTCGGATTCAATTGCTGAAGCCGCTAGGTTTTACCGACTACGTGAAGCTGCAGTTGTTGTCCATGGCCGTGTTGTCCGATAGCGGTACCATCAACGAGGAGGCGTCGATACTCAATTTCCGCGCACTCAATCTGCGCGAGGCGCATGAACGGCCCGAGGGCATGGAGGAGGCCGCGGTGATGATGGTCGGCATGAACGTGGAGCGCGTAATGCAGGCGCTGGTGATTTTGGAGTTACAGCCGACGGGAGCGCAGCGCATGCTGCAGCAGGTTGCCGACTACAGCATGCCGAATGTGTCCGAGAAAGTTGTGCGCATCATCCACAGCTATGTGGATTACGTGAATCGGGTTGTCTGGAAGAAACCATGAGCGACTGCATTGGGCCTGATTTTTGCGCGTCAATGGGTGTCGGATGCGTATCCTGATCATCGTTGACACGTACGTCCCTGCACGTATCTCCGCAGCATTGCAGATGCATGACTTGGCGATCGAGTTTGCCCGGCAGGGGCATCAGCCAACGGTAGTGGTGCCAGCGCCGGAGCTGAATCGCTCTTGGACCATTGAGAATTTGGATGGCGTGGAGGTGCTTCGGGTCAAGGCGTTTCGCACCAAGGATATCGGCTATGTACGGCGGGTACTGGCTGAACTGTTGCTACCCTTTTTGCTATATCGAGGCCTGTTACGGAGCCCATTAGCCAAGGAATCATGGAGTGGCGTGATCTGGTATTCACCGACGATCTTTCTTGGGCCGATGGTGCATCGGTTGAGGCGGCGTCTTGGCATCAGAAGCTATCTGATCCTGCGTGACCTGTTTCCTGACTGGGCGGTGGACGCGGGCATCATGCGACGCGGACTGGCGTATCGTTTTTTCAAACAAATTGAGCGTTACCAGTACCAAATCGCCGATGTGATCGGCGTGCAGACGCCGAGCAATGTCCCGCTCGTCAAGGCAACTGCCACTCGAGGCAATCCTCGTATCGAGGTGCTGGACAATTGGTTGTCCGACCTGATCGATGCCGAGTGCCCAGTTTCATTGCAGGAGACACCACTTGCTGGAAAGACGGTTTTTGTCTATGCGGGCAATATGGGGGCCGCGCAGGGAATGGATTGCCTGTTGGAGCTGGCAGAAGATTTACGTGATCGCAATGACACGGGGTTTCTTTTCGTGGGGCGTGGTAGCGAGGTGGAGCGCTTGCGTGAATATGCGAATAGCCATGATCTGCGCCATGTAATGTTCATGGACGAGATCGACTCGAAATCGATTCCAGGCCTGTTAGCACAGTGCCATGTGGGCTTGATCGCGCTCGACCCACGACATACCACGCATAACATCCCTGGCAAGCTTTTGACTTATCTGCGGGCAGGCTTGCCAGTGCTGGCTCGAATCAATGCGGGAAATGATCTCAAACAGATCATCGACACCGAGGGCGTCGGTTACGTCTGTGTTGGCGATGCACAACATCAGTTGAGCAAACTGGCAGAAAGATTGCTGGATTCGCCGGAACTGCGGAGCCAGATGGCACATCGAGGCAAGGAGCTGGCAGAGAGGAGGTACTCTTCTGCAAGTGCCGTGAGCCGAATTGTTGCCGCACTGAGATCAGTAAACAGTAAATATGTAATCGACGTTAACCCAACAGGCCGCCCATGACTTTGACCGTCCACGCATTGAGTAGCAGTCGGCTTTAGACGTCAGGTGGTCCCTTATTCCTGGAGGGTTCCCCGAGTGATTGCCTTCCTGTTGTCTACGCCGGGCTTTCGGAACGGTGTGCGGATGAAATCGAACACATGAGCATCGTTTGCGGCAGAGTGGCGGATGAAATGATTCCGGCGTGCCCTCTGACGCAGCCAAGTCCGTTCGACAATCGCGATGTAGACGACCATGAAAATGCAGAAGGCGGCGAGGTTGGAGCCGGAGCCGAGAGGCAGAGATCGCACCACGCTGCCGAGGAAGGCGATCGAGGCGGCCAGTGCGACAAGTGCAATCAACGTGGCTCGTGGGCCGAGACCCGCACCCATCAGGATGTGGTGGATATGTCCGCGGTCCGGCTTGAACGGGGACTTGCCCTGACGCAGGCGACGGTACATCACTGCCAACGTGTCGAGCACAGGCAGGGCCACGCACCACAGTACGTCGACCGGTGACAGATGGGTGCCGGGTGCCTGGCTGAGACGAATCAACGTCCACGCCAGCAGGTAGCCAATGACCATGCTGCCAGCGTCGCCCAGGAAGATTTTGCGGCCCATGAAGCCGAGGTTGGCGGCGAGATAGGGCAGTGCGGCGGCTGCAAGCAGGCCGACCAGTGCCAGCGACCCGCGCAAGGGTGTAGTGCCAGCAAACAGCACGATGGCGGCGATGCTGACAAGGGCGAGGCTGCCGGCCAGGCCATCGATGCCGTCCATCATGTTGAACGCGTTCAGCAGGCCGATCACAGCGATCACGGTGATCGGTATGCCGCTCCAGCCCAGCTCCACTTGATAGCCGAAGATGTGGCCCAGCGTGTGGATGTAGACACCGGTATTGGCGATGACAATCAGGATCACCATGGTCTGTACCAGCACCCGAATCCGTACCCTCAAGTCGAAGCGATCATCCAGTGCACCGAGCAACACCAGCATCCCGGCAGTACCGAGCAACGTGTTTATGTACGTATGGAATTGGCCGTAGCTGAGTGCTCCGGCAAGCACGCCGATGAAGATGGCAACGCCACCGACCAGCGGCACACTGCCCACATGATGCTTGCGCTCGTTGGGATGATCCACCAGGCCCAGAGTGGGAGCGAATCGACGCAACACGGTGATTGCTACTGTTGAAGCGATGACGGCTATCAGGCAAGCAAGAATCGTCCGTGTATCTTGCATGTGAGAGAGCCTTTTCTATTCAAGTGCCCTTCTGAATTATTTCAAAAGGAGGTGTCTGGGTTGCGTGATCGGCAAATCGGCGTGAATCTGTTCTTGTCAGAGCGAGCAGTGTCGTGCGGTTGAAACCGGATCATGTCGATGGCAATCAAAGCCACAGCGGTTTTCGACTGTTGGCTACAGAGCATCAAACTGTGATCTGCATCAATTTTAACATATGTAGCTGGCTGACTCCGACACGGGTATTTCGTATTCAGTCTTTAGTTGTGTAGATGAACATCAATCGCACCAGTGTGGCCCAAGGTGCCTGCCTGCACGCGTTGATGACGTGAAGGTGATGTTTTTGAGCATGGGCGCGGCCCAGTGTCCGGGAAGGAACAGAGCTGTGGCGGTGATCTGTACTCCCGCCACAGCGGCCCGGATGGGTGCTTTTTTCAAGCCAAGATCAAAAGCCTTACCCCCTCCTGGCCTCCCCCTGCGAAGCAGGGGGAGGAACAGAGCTGCGAAACAGGAGTAGGGCGGGTGGCTCAGTGGAACATCAGGTTGATCGCGATCAGGGTGACCACGAGTACCAGCAAGGTCAGTGGTGCACCGACGCGCAGGAAATCCTTGCCCTTGTAGCCGCCGGGGCCGGTGACCATCATCAGCGCCGGATGGCCGGAGCTGAGCAGGAAGGTGTTGGACGAGGAGACCGCCACGATCAGCGCATAGGCTGACGGGTTGCCACCCGTGGCGACGGCGACGCTGATCGCGATCGGCACCATCATCACGGTGGCGCCGACGTTCGACATTACCTGCGAGAACAGCAGGGTGAGGATGGCCAGGCACGCCTGCAGCACCCACGGCGAGGCGCCACCCAGATGCTGCAACACGACCTGCGCGATCCAGGCGGCGGTGCCGGTGGCGTCCATCGACCAGCCCAGCGGAATCAGACACGCGGTCACGAAGATCGTCTTCCAGTTGATCGCCTTGTACGCCTCGTCCATGTTCAGCACGCCGGACAGCAGCATGCCGATCGCGCCGGTCATCATCGCCACCGACAGGTCGAGGTTGGTGAACAGCGCCAGGCACTTCGCCAGCACGAAGAAGCCCACCGCCTGCCAGATCTTGCCGGGGCGTTGCTCTTCCTTCGGGATGTCGGTAACGACGACCAGATCCTTGTCTTCCGCTGCCAGCGCCAGGTCGCGCCAGTTGCTATGCAGTACCACGGTGTCGCCGGCGCGCAGGCTGACGCCGCGCACGTCGTCGCGGAATACCTGTTCGCCGCGGGTCACCGCCAGCACCGAGATGCCGAAACGCTTGCGCAGGCGCAACTCGCCGACGGTGTGCTTGATGAAGCGCGAGACTGGCGGAATCACCACTTCGGAAATGCCGGCGCGAGTCGGGTTGAACAGCTCGCCGAGCTGGCGCATGCGGGTCGACAGCCGGCATAGATGGTTGTTGGCGAACTGGGCCAGCTGGTCACGCGGGCCGAGCACGCCGAGCACCGAGCCGACCCAGATCACGTGGTCGGCCGGCGGCGCCATGCGCGCGTCGTTGCCGCTCTTGATCGCAAGGATCAGCGGCGCACCGTGCAGTTGTTCCACTTCGCCGATGCTCATGCCGACCAGCGGGCTCTCCGCGGTGACGGTGAGCTCGGCGGTCTCACCGCCGATGCCATAGGTCTCGGCGAAGTAACTCTCGGTACGGCCGGGCGTCACCTTCAGCCGCTCGTCCTCATGGCCGGGCAGCAGCTTGCGACCGAAGAAGTAGAAGTACGCCACGCCAAGCAGGGCCAGGGTCAGGCCGATCGGGGTGACGCTGAACAGGCCGAACTTCGGGATCGTGTGCGCGCCGGGCGGCAAGTTCACGTTGGCGCTGGCGATCAGGTCGTTCAGCACGATCAGCGGCGAGTTCGCGATCAGGGTGGTGTTGGTCGCGGTGAGGATGCAGAACGCCATCGGCAGCAGCAGCCGCGACAGCGGCACGCCAGTGCGCGCGGACAGGCGGCTGCTGACCGGGATCATCAGTGCGGCCAGTGCCTGGCTGGGGATCACCGCGCTGAACAGGCTGGCGACCAGATTGATCACCACGCCGAGGCGCGACTCCATACCGCGCGCCATGCGCATCACGAAGCGTGCGGTGAGGTTGAGCACGCCGGCGCGATCGAGGCCCTCGCCCATGATCATGATCGCGATGATCGCGATCACCGCGTTGCCGGCGAAACCGTTGAACACGCGCTCGGACGGAATCAGCCCGGTCAGGCCGATCACCACCACCACCAGCAGCGCGACCATGTCGGCGCGGATCCACTCCAGCACCAGCATCAGCATGGTGAAGCCCACCAGCCCGAGTACCAGGATCATTTCGGGGGTGAGCGAAAGTCCCACTAGCTGACGTCCCGGAAGGGCGGCGGGTTACGGTAGATACGGCGGGGCAGTGGAAGCTTCACGCTGCGTCGATTCGTCCCTGGGTGAGTGGCGTGAGTATAAGCGGGCTGATGCGAGGGCTGGTGAACCTAAGGCCAAGAGCGACCCCTCCCCAGCCCTCCCCTGCAAGCAGGGGAGGGAGCATCGCGTGTTGCGCCCACTCTTGCGTGCAGGGAAGAGAGCACAGCGTATTGCTCCTCCCCCTGCTTGCAGGGGGAGGTTGGGAGGGGGTAAAGCTTTTCGCTCAAGCCAAGCGAAGGACTCGCCATGCAGCGCATATGGATCAATGCCCGCCGCCTACGTAACGAAAGCACCGATGCCGAGCGCCGCCTGTGGTACTTCCTGCGTCGCCAACAACTGGCCGGCCACAAATTCCGGCGGCAATATCCGCTGGCTGGCTACATCGCGGACTTCGTGTGCGTGCCGGCGCGTTTGGTGGTCGAGCTGGATGGTGGGCAACACCTTGATGCGCGGACCTACGACCAACGTCGCACTGAGGCGATGGAGCGCGAAGGTTATCGCGTGCTGCGCTTCTGGAACGACGACGTGCTGTTGCGCACGGAGGATGTGGTGGCGGAGATTCTTCGGGTGTTGGAAGGTGAGGCAAGAGCCTGACCCCTCCCCAACCCTCCCCTGCAAGCAGGGGAGGGAGTTACGACACGGCGGCATCTGAGTAGTGGCTTTTGCCCCTCCCCCTGCTTGCAGGGGGAGGTTGGGAGGGGGTGAAGCTCTTGCCCCTCAAACCCTCCGATACAACAAATCCCACACCCCATGCCCCAGCTTCAACCCACGCCGCTCGAAGTGGGTTTCGATGCGCCACTCGGGTTTCTCGGCGTACCGGCCGGGGCCGAGCTGGTTGCGCCAGGTCGGTGAGGTTTCCATCACCTCGAGCATGTGTTCGGCGTAGGCCTGCCAGTCGGTGGCCAGATGCAGCAGGCCGTTCGGCGCCATGCGCGAGGCGAGCAGTTCGACGAATTCGGGCTGGATCAGTCGGCGCTTGTTGTGGCGCTTCTTGTGCCAGGGGTCGGGAAACCAGATGCGTGCTTCGGCGAGGGTGCCGGGCGCGATCTCATGTTCCAGCACTTCGACGGCGTCGTGCTTGTACAGCCGCACGTTGCCGGCATCGCGTGCGGCCAGCGCGTTCATCAGCCGGCCGACGCCGGGACCGTGCACTTCGACGCCGAGGAAGTCGCGCGCCAGGTCGTGCTCGCTGGCCCAGGCCAGCGCCTCGCCGTTGCCGAAACCGATCTCCAGCACCAGTGGTGCATGGCGACCGAAGTTCGTGGCGAAGTCGTGCGGGGTGCCGTGATAGTCGATGCCGTAGCGCGACCACAGTGTGTCGAACGCGCGCTGCTGCGCCGGCGTCATGCGCCCTTCGCGCAGCACGAAGCTGCGGATGCGGCGCATGTATTCCGGTACGGAGTCGTCGTGGTCGGGATGGTCGGTCTTGGGCATGCGCGCATTGTAGCGGCTGCCATCGCGAGTGCCGATGCGGTCGCCCCCACTCCGACTACCCACGGCAAGCGGGGAAGGTCGGAGTGGGGAGCGACTACGGCTCAGTGCTCCTGCGCGTCGTCTCTCACCCGAGGCGCGGGCTTTTGTGCGGGCCGCGATTCGCTGCGTTGCGGGCGGGGCGTTTCGGCGCGTTGCTGCGGTTGCTCGTAGTGTGGCTGCTGAAAGGTCGGACGTGCCGGTTCATTGCGTTGCGGCACGGGCATCGGCTGCGGCTGTTCGCGGACGTAGTTGCGCTGAGCGGGTTCGGCACGCTGGAAGCGCGGCTCGTCGGTGTTGCGCATCGGTGCGGCTGGCGCCGGCGAGTCTTGCGGCATCGGGCGGTTGGACTGGTAGCGCTGGATTCGCTCGTCGTTGGCCGGCGCGTTCCGGTTGTCTGGGGCCGGGGCGGCACGCTGGATCTGCGGCACCTGCGGCAGCGTCGCATTGTTGCGGTAAGCCGGACGCGGCTGATTTTCGTTGGCACCGGAGATATAGCTGACACCGGGCTGTGGCGTCGCCTCGCGTTGGTCGATGTTGTCGCGGCCGCGCGGATGGGCGAAGCGTGTCGAGGGCATTCCGGTGTCGTCGCGTGCTTCGGCACTGTTGTCGTTTCGTGTCGCTGCCGGCGTAGCCGCGGTGATGCGGGTGACGGGAGGAAGCGGCTGCGGTGTGCCGGAGGACCGACGTGGGTCGTCGCCGCCGACGCGGCCGTTATCCGCACGATCGGTCGGGGCAGCGCGGTCGCCGCGGTCACGGTTGTCGCGCGGATTCAGCACGCGGACATTGGATGTCGGCATGCCGGCGCGTGGTGAGTCGGCGAGCTGACTGTTGCGCCCAGCCCCACGCGGATATTGCGCCACATCATGCGGTGGCATCGGCGGCGCACGGCGTGCCACGACTTCGCGATTGAATCCGCCGGTAGGCAGGCTACGGGCATGCGTGTTGCGCGATGGCTCTGCGCCACCTGCGATCGGGCGCAGTTTGTTGGCATCGCGCGAGACCAGCGGGGCAGCGGCGAGTTGGCGTGGATCGACTTTCACCAGGTTGCGCTGTACATGCCGACCACCTGCAAACGTGTTGCCCGGTACGGCGGTGAAGCCGCGTGGCGCGTCGCGATTGGCGTAATGGTCGCCACGCGATGGCGTGCCATTGCGGTAGCGGTTGTAGTGGTCGTCGATGTCGGCGCGGCGGTCATCGCCGCGGCGCTCTCGCATGTTGCGGATGTTGACGTTGGTGTAGCAGCTGCGACCGCAGCGGTACCACGGGTTGTAGATTTCGCCCGGGCCGAGTGGGAACCAGCCGACCGGGCCGCCACCGATGCCGACTGACCAGCCGCCACCGCCGACAAACGCGACCAGTGCCGGTGCGTAGATCGAGCGCACGCCGAGGGGTCCCGGAATCCAGCCCCAGCCACGATGCGTATAGGCCCAACGGCCGTAGTGATAAGGCGCGAAGCCCCACGGCGAATCGTCCACCCAGGTCCAGCCCCACGGCGCGATATACGCCCAGTGGCCGTCGCGGTACGGCGCCCAGTCGGCAGCGACCTGGGTCGGGTACCACACCTGACCGTAGTCGCTGGTGTCCTGCCAGGCGCCGTACTGATCCAGATCCTGGTAGCCGACCACGTCATCCGACACGTACTGGCTGCTGTTCGATTGCACGTAGCGACGGTCGCGCTCGCTGGACCATGCGTCGAATGCGTCACCGCCGTCGATGTCGCTGATCACCACGGCCGCGAGGCTGGAGTCGACGAAGCGATAGCTGCGGCCGGGATTGATCGTGCGCTGTGCATTGTTCTCGCCATACACGGTGGCGACGCCGTTGAACGCGGTGATCTGGGTGCCGCCACCGTCGTCGTTGATATCCACCCGGAACGTGCCGGGTCGGTCGATCACCAACGCCACGGTCGGCGTGTCGATTTCGTAACTCTGGCCCTGATCGAGATTGCGCACAGTGAGGTTGAGCGTGCCCTGGGTCAGCTCGATCTGGGCCAGCTGGTCATTCAGATCGAGCAGGCCGAAGTCGGTCTGGCCGTCCATGCGCAAGCTGGCACCGCCGAATTCCAGTTCGGCGCGGGCGCCCTGACTGGTGGACAGCCGGTCGCCGGTGGTCAGTGGGCGGTTGACGCTGGCGTCGCTCCAGTCCGTCGCGCCGGCCGGCAGGAAGCCGAGATCGCCGGCGATGTACGACAACCGTGCCACCCGGCTCGGCGGGTCGGCGCTGTCGTCATCTGCGCCGGACTGCGCCTGGGCCAGGCTTGCGGCCACGCACAGCAGCACAATCGCCGGCAGTCGCCAGCTGAAGCGTGATGGGGTGAAAAATTTGGCAAGCGCACGCATGTGACGTTCCCCCTGGGTGGGCGCGATAGGCCATCGCGCAATGAGTCCCTTCGATCCGCCAGCCTGTTCTGAAGCAAGCCGACGATGACGATCCGATTATGTACATATCGAAAGTTAGGCCAATCTTAGTTTTGCTGGTCGTGCTACTGGCGATTCAGCTGGCCGCCATCTGGGATTTATGCGGCGTTGGGTCAGCGATCGTGTCCCGCTCCCGACGCGCAACGAAGCGGCAGCCGGTTACGTTTGGTGAAACTTCAAGGCACCCGACTTTCCAACGGCGCGCATCACGCGTTACCATCCGCCGGCCAATGCGGGTGTAGCTCAATGGTAGAGCTGTAGCTTCCCAAGCTACTGACGAGGGTTCGATTCCCTTCACCCGCTCCACTCCCCGCTGCAGTGATCCGAGCTATCCCGAAACCTTATGGCGGATCTGATTACCGCGGGCCTGATTACATTGGGCTGGCGCGAGCGGTTGGCGTTGCCGCAGCTGGGCATCGATCTGCTCAAGGCCAAGCTCGATACCGGTGCGCGCAGCAGTTCGTTGCATGTCGATACCCTTGAGGAATTCCAGCGCGACGACGCGACCTGGTTGCGCTTCACCATGCATGTGGGTCGACGCCAGCCGGTGTATGTGAGTTGCGAGGCACCGGCGCTGGATCGACGCGCCGTGACTGACACCGGTGGCCGGCGTACCGAGCGCTGGTTCATCCGCAGCGAAGTGCAGCTGGCGGGACAGCGTTTCAGTGTCGACATCAATCTGACCGATCGCCGGCATATGCTGTTCCCGTTGTTGTTGGGTCGCAGCGCGCTGAGCGGGCGTTTTGCGGTCGATCCGGCACGTTCCTATACCCAGCCACGGCCGCTGCTGGTGGCCCCGGACATCTCATGAAGATCGCCATCCTGTCGCGCAACACCCGCCTCTATTCGACCAAGCGACTGGTCGAGGCAGCGCGTGAGCGTGGCCATGTGGTGCGCGTGCTCGATCCGCTGCGCTGCTACGTGCGCATCGCGCCGGGCGCGGTGGCGATCCGCTACAAGGGCAAGGAAGTGCGCGACATCGACGCGGTGATTCCGCGCATCGGCACCACCAGCACGTTCTACGGTACGGCCGTGTTGCGCCAGCTGGAAATGATGGGCGTGTACACGCCGAACCCGTCCGATGCGGTGCTGCGCGCGCGCGACAAGCTGCGTTGTCTTCAGATCCTCGCCGCGCAAGGCATCGACATGCCGATCACGGTGTTCGGCGACAACCCGGACGACACCGCCGACGTGCTGGCTCTGCTCGGCGATCCGCCGCACGTGATCAAGCTCAACGAAGGCAGCCAGGGCACCGGCGTGGTGCTGGCCGAGAAGCGCAGCGCCTCGCAGAGTGTGATCGAGGCATTCCGCGGCCTGTACGCGAACTTTCTGGTGCAGGAGTTCATCGCCGAAGCCAAGGGCAGCGATCTGCGTTGTTTCGTGGTCGGCAAGAAGGTGGTGGCGGCGATGCAGCGCGATGCCAGTCCGGGCGAGTTCCGCGCCAACCTGCATCGCGGCGGCAGCGCGATGGCGGCGACCTTGAGTGCGGAGGAAAAGCGTATCGCCGTGCAGGCGGCCGGCGCGCTGGGCCTCGGCATCGCCGGAGTGGATCTGCTGCGCTCCAATCGCGGCCCGCTGTTGCTGGAAGTGAATGCCTCGCCCGGCCTGGAAGGCATCGAGGCGGCAACCGGTGTCGATGTGGCGGGCGCGATCATGGATCTGCTGCAGGCGCAGGCAGGCGATGCGCCGGCCGAGACGCGGACGCGACGCAAGCCGGCCCGGGCCTGAATGGCGGCGCACCACGCACCGCATTAACGGCCAGGTGAGTACGGGTTAACTACACCGTAACCAGCGACCCCCTATAAAGCAGACACTGTTTTTTGCGTGGCATGCAGGCCCTGTGGCCGGTGACGAGCAGATGATGGTATCGGGGCAGTAGTTTGGGCCCAGGTGGGCGACGGCGAGTCGCGCATCTGGGCCTTTTTATTGCCTGCAGCATCGTGCGTTCAGTTTCACATCGCGATCGGCGCACTTCGTTAACGCAAGCTTGTTAAGCTTGCATCCTCAGTCGACCCGTGTGTCGGCTGCGCAGGAGGGATACATGCGCGTTCTGGTGATCGAAGACAACAGCGATATCGCGACCAACATCGGCGATTATCTGGAAGACCGCGGCAACGTGGTCGATTTTGCGGGCGACGGCGTGACCGGCCTGCATCTGGCCGTGGTGCATGATTTCGACGTAATCGTGCTGGATCTCACGCTGCCCGGCATGGATGGTCTGGAAGTGGCGCGCAAGCTGCGCCACGAGGCGCACAAGCAGACGCCGATCCTGATGCTGACCGCGCGCGATGCGCTGGAGCAGAAACTGACCGGCTTCGAATCCGGTGCCGACGACTACATGACCAAGCCATTCGCGCTGCAGGAACTGGCCGCGCGGCTGGAAGTGCTGGCGCGCCGCGGCAAGGGCCCGCAGAGCCGCGTGTTGAAGGTGGCCGACCTTACCTTCAACCTCGACACGTTGACAGTGAACCGTGAAGGCAAGGCGATCCAGCTGAACCCGATCGGGCTGAAACTGTTGCAGGCGCTGATGGAAGCGAGCCCGTCGGTGGTTACCCGACAGGATCTGGAACAGAAGGTGTGGGGTGAGGAGTTGCCGGACAGCGATTCGCTGCGCGTGCATATCCACGGTCTGCGCGCGGCCATCGACAAACCGTTCGAAAAGCCGCTGATCCACACGCGGCACGGCATTGGCTATCGGATGGTCGAGCCGGATGCAGTCCAGGCGTAAGCTTCGCTTTCGATTGATCGTCTCCTTCGCGCTGTTCGGTTTCGGCCTCAGCGCGTTGTTTGCTGTGGCTGCGTTGTACGTGCGCGCCAAGGTGGAGAACCAGCTGATCAACGACAGCATGCAAAGCGATGTCGATCAGGCGGTCGATCACGCTATTGCAGACAAGCCATTTCAATCCGAGCTGATCGAAGGCTGGGTCAAGAGCGATCGGACGCTCTACAAGATGCCGCTTGCCTGGCAGAACCTGGGTAGCGGGGTTCACGATATCTACGAGACCGATAGCAGCGGCAAGCAAAGACACTACAAGCTGGCCGTGCAACGCAAGAACGGGATCATCGGCTTTACCCGTTACGACATCAGCCGCGAAGATCTGGGCAAGCAGCAACTGGTGATTTCGCTGGTGGGCGCAGTGGTGTTGTTCAGTCTTTTGTCGCTGGCCATCGGGTTATGGTTGTCGCGCAAGGTACTCAAACCAGTCAGCGAGCTGGCCAATCGACTGCGTGACTTCCGCAAGGCTGGCAAGGCTGAGCCACTGGCACAGCATTTCGCCGACGACGAGGTGGGCGAACTGGCGCACGCGCTGGACGAATACTCGGAGCGGCTCACTGCGATGGTTGAGCGCGACCGCGAGTTCAACTCCGACGTCAGCCACGAACTGCGTACGCCACTGGCGGTGATCGCCAGCACTACCGAACTGCTGCAGGGCTCACCCGACCTGACCGAGAAGTTGAGCGAGCGGTTGAAGCGCATCGAGCGCGCCTCGCGTCAGGCGACCGAACTGATCGAGGCGTTGCTGCTGCTGTCACGCGCCGAGCGACGCGGTCCGACCCGCGGCGAGACCACCGAGGTCGGCAAGGTCGCCGCCGATGTGATCGAAAGCCAGCGCCCGCAGATGCGCGGCAAGCCGCTGACCATCGACCTGGCCGTCAACGAGCCCGTGAATATCAATGCGCCGGCCTCGGTGTTGTCGGTGGCATTGACCAACCTGATCGGCAACGCGATCAAGTACACCCTCGAAGGCAGCGTGCGGGTCGAAGTGGGCGCTGGCCGCATCGAGGTGATCGACACTGGCCCCGGGATCAAGCCGGAAGATGCCGAGCGCTTGTTCCAGCGTGGTGTACGCGGTGAGGGCGCCGGCGGCAGCGGTGCCGGCCTCGGCCTGGCGATCGTGCGCAGGTTGTGCGAGTTGTACGGCTGGGATGTCTCGATGCGCCCGCGCAGCGATGCGAATGGCGCGATCGCCAGCATCAAGTTCGCATAAACCTGTTCCTCCCCCTGCGGGCAGCAGGGGGAGGTTAGGAGGGGGTTGTCCGAACGTGCGGGGAAGATCAAGAGCCGACCCCACCCCGGCCCTCCCCTGCTGTGCAGGGGAGGGAGCGAGCAGGGCAGAAACAAAAACGCCCCGCGTTGCGGGGCGTTTTTGTTTCCGTGAGTGGCTGTGCCTCAGACCTGTTCCAGCCAGCCCCACTTGTCGTGGGTGCGGCCGTCGAACAGGCCGAAGAACAGCTCCTGCAGACGCAGGGTCACCCGGCCGGCCTTGCCGGTGCCGACCTGCTTGCCGTCGACCGAACGGATCGGAGTGATCTCGGCGGCGGTGCCGCACATCAGCAACTCGTCGGCCAGATACAGGTATTCGCGCGGGATATCGCGCTCGACCACCTCGATGCCATCCTCACGAGCCAGCGTCTTCAGCGTGTCGCGGGTGATGCCGGCGAGGATCGAGGCGCTGGCCGGAGTGGTGTGCAGCACGCCATCGAACACGAGGAACAGGTTCTCGCCCGCACCTTCGCTGAGCAGACCGCTGGAAGCCAGCGCGATGCCTTCGCCGAAGCCGAGGCGACGCGCCTCGCGCGCGATCAGCTGACCGGACAGGTAATTGCCGCCAGCCTTGGCGCCGGCCGGAATGGTGTTCGGCGCGAAACGCTGCCAGCTCGACACGCAGGCGTCGATACCGTTCTTCAGCGCTTCTGGCCCAAGGTAAGGACCCATCGGCCATGCCGCCACCGCGACGTCGATCGGAGTTTCGGCAGACAACCCGAAGCCACCCAGACCGCGGTACGCGACCGGACGCAGATAAGCGGCGCCCAGTTCGTTCTTCTTGATCACCGCACGGCAGGCCGCGGCCAGCTCATCGGCGGAATGCGGCAGCACCATGTCGTAGATCTTGGCCGACTGGTACAACCGGTTCAGATGGTCGGTGAGGCGGAAAATCGCCGCTCCGTCCGGCGTGGCGTAGCTGCGGATACCCTCGAACACCGACGAGCCGTAATGCAGCGCGTGCGACATCACATGCGTGGTCGCCTCGGCCCAGGGCTTGATGCTGCCGTTCTGCCAGATCCACTCAGGGTACTGCTGCGCCATGTCGATTCTCCAATGGGGACCGCCCATGATAACTGCTGTGAGTCTGCCCGGCGTCAATCTGCATTGCGCAGCCACAGGCAACCGGCGCGGCTGACGACGTTGAAACGCTGCTCGTGCGGGCTTCCGCTGCCATCGTTGCCGGCGGTATGCAGCACCAGCTGGGCGCCGGCTGGTGGCGGACTTGGCGGGGAGAGCGGGCCGGTGCTGCTGGTGGCGATCGCCGGTGCCGGCGGATCGCTGCCGGGCGCCGGATCGTCTGGCGTGCCGACATCCAGCAACGGCTGCTTCATCAACTCGCCCAGCGAGCGGATGTCGGCGATTGCCGCACCACGGCCGTAGCCGTTCCACAACATCAGGCCGGCCATGCGGTTTGCATCGCGGTTGGCGAACGCATCGATCACGCTCTGGCGCAGTGCGCCCAGGCTGGCCGCGCACAGGATCGGTGGCGGCGTAGCCGGCGGGATGTCATGGCCGGGCGGGGCAGCTGGGCTGACCGGGGTGGCCTGCAGCGCGGCGCACGGCTGGTCAGTGAATACCGCGCTGCCATTTGCGCCGATGCAGCGATGGATCTCGGTCTGCGCCAGCGCCGGGACGGCCCAGGCGAGCAGGATGAGGCACAACAGGGCGACTGACGGGCGCATCACGCCAGCATACCCGTCTGCCGGCTCAGGCTAGTTGTTGCAGTACCGATTGCGTCGCCTTGGCGCGATTCAGCGTGTAAAAGTGCAGGCCCGGTGCGCCACCCTCGAGCAGGCGCCGGCACAGCTGCGCCACCACCTCGGCGCCGAGTGCGCGGATCGACTCGGCATCGTCACCGTGCGCCTGCATGCGCTTGGCGATCCAGCGCGGAATCTCGGCGCCGCACATGTCCGAGAAGCGTTTCAGCTGGGTGTAGTTCGCGATCGGCATGATGCCCGGCACGATCGGTACGTTCACGCCCAGCTTGCGCACGTCGTCGACAAAACGGAAATACGCGTCGGGGTTGAAGAAATACTGGGTAATCGCGCCGTTCGCACCGGCATCGATCTTCGCCTTGAAGTGCTGCAGATCGCGCAGCGCATCGTCGGCCTGCGGATGGGTTTCCGGGTACGCCGCCACCTCGATGTGGAAGTGATCGCCGCAATGCTGGCGGATGAAACTCACCAGCTCGGCGGCATAGCGAAAGTCGCCTGCGGTGGCCATGCCCGAAGGCATGTCGCCACGCAGCGCCACGAGGCGTCGATAGCCGGCGGCGCGGTAGCCGTCCAGCAGTTCGGCGATCTCCGCCCGTGTGCCGCCCATGCAGGACAGGTGCGGCGCCACGTTGAGACCATGCTGCTGGTGCAGCCGCGCCACGGTATCGCCGGTGTAGCTGAGGGTCGAGCCGCCGGCACCGAAGGTCACCGAGGCGTACTCCGGCTGGTGCGCTTTCAGAACCTGTGCGGCACGGTCCAGCTGTGCGCGCTGCTCGTCGGTCTTGGGCGGGAAGAATTCGAAGCTGATCGCCGGCATCGCGTGGGTTCCTGGTCGCGGTATCGTCGAAGTATATCTTTGTGTCGCGATGAAGCGATAGATGGATGTGAGCCAGGATCATGCCGCTCTGACTTGCGGCACCGGCGTAGCAGCCCCATTGCTGTGGTTCGACAAGGAGATGGTCATGATTGAGCTATACAAGCTGCATTGGTCGCACTACGTGGAGAAGGTGCGCTGGGCGCTGGATTTCAAGCAGCTGAACTGGCGCGGCATCGACATCGTCGCGTTCACCAAGAAGGAAATGCAGCGCTTCGATTGCGCGCAGACGGTGCCGCTGATCCATGACACCGCCACCGGTGTGGCGATCAGCGATTCCTCGCCGATCATCCGTTACCTCGATGAGACCTACCCGGAACACGCACTGCTGCCGTGGGACCCGGCTGAGCGTGAGGAGGTGTGGCAGTGGATGTTGCGGCTCGACTCCACGCTCGGATTGCACGCGCGTCGGCTGGGTTACACACAGCTGATCATGGAATGTCCAAACGCCCTCTCACGGTTGTTCATGCCGAATGTCGCTGGTGGGCTGTTCACCCGACCGGTGCTGCGTGCACTGGCCGCACCGGTGCTTGGCGCGATGCTGACTCTACGTTTCCGCTTTCATCGCAACCGCGAGGATCGGGTGTACGAGGCACTGGAAGCACAACTGGTTCCGATCGCCATGAAGTTGGAGCGCGATGGTTTCCTTGTTGGTGGACGTTTCACCGCCGCGGATATCACCCTGGCATCGCTGCTGCGTCCGCTGCGGATCGTGCCGCACTTTGCAAATCACCCGCAGTTGCAGTTGCTGTTCGCGTGGCAGGGACGCTTGTTCCGTGAGCACGCCCGCGACGTGGCATTTCCGTACGAGGAGCTGATCCAGGCGCAGCGGCAACGGCGCGGCAGCATGCGCGGGAAGGTGAGTTGGATGCGTTCTGTATCGACCACCACGATGCCCGGCGAGCCGTCGCATTTGCAGGTGGCGCATAACGATATCCATCCGGTGAATCGCTGGACCCTGGTACTGGGTCTGCCGGCTTATATGAAGCTGCGTTGGTTCAATGGCATCGGCAAGATGCGCTATGTACCGGCGGCGTTTCTTGCTGGGTAGTGCTTGGTTGCGCACATCAATAACCTGCGGCACCTGAAATAAAGAAGGGCGCACAAGTGCGCCCTTCTGGATGTTGCCTTGGTGTCACCGTGACTCAGTAGCGGTAATGCTCCGGCTTGTACGGGCCTTCCACCGGCACGCCGAGATAGCCGGCCTGCTCCTTGGTCAGCGTGGTCAGCTTCACGCCGATCTTCTCCAGGTGCAGGCGCGCGACCTCCTCGTCGAGCTTCTTCGGCAGGATGTAGACCTTGTTCTCGTACTTGTCCTTGTTCGCCCACAGCTCGATTTGCGCCAGGGTCTGGTTGGCAAACGAGTTGGACATCACGAAGCTGGGGTGGCCGGTGGCGCAACCGAGGTTGACCAGACGGCCTTCGGCCAGCAGGAAGATCGCGCGGCCGTCGGTGAAGGTGTACTTGTCGACCTGCGGCTTGATGTTGAGTTTGGTGACGCCGGTCATCGCGTTCAGCGCATCGACCTGGATCTCGTTGTCGAAATGGCCGATGTTGCACACGATCGCCTGATCCTTCATCGACTTCAGGTGATCCAGCGTCAGCACGTCCTTGTTGCCGGTGGTGGTGACGTAGATGTCGCCGCGGCCGAGGGTCGATTCGACGGTGTTGACCTCAAAGCCTTCCATCGCCGCCTGCAGCGCGTTGATCGGATCGATCTCGGTGACCACCACGCGCGAACCGTAGGCACGCAAGCTATGGGCGCAGCCCTTGCCGACGTCGCCGTAGCCGCAGACCACGGCGACCTTGCCGGCCAGCATCACGTCCATCGCGCGCTTCAGGCCATCGGCCAGCGACTCGCGGCAGCCGTACAGGTTGTCGAACTTCGACTTGGTGACCGAGTCGTTGACGTTGATCGCGGGGATCAGCAGCGACTTGGCCTCGGCCAGCTGGTACAGGCGATGCACGCCGGTGGTGGTCTCTTCGGAGACGCCCTTCCAGTCCTTGACCACGGTGTGCCAGTAACCCGGACGCTCCTTGTGCACGCGCTTGAGCAGGTTCTTGATCACCTGCTCTTCGTGCGAGGAAGCCTTCTCGTCGACCCACTTGCTGCCGTTCTCCAGCTCGTAGCCCTTGTGGATCAGCAGGGTGACGTCGCCGCCGTCGTCGACCACCAGCTGCGGGCCGAGGAAGCCGCCCTTGCCGTCGGGGAAGGACAGCGCGTCCATCGTGCAGTCCCAATACTCTTCCAGCGTCTCGCCCTTCCACGCGAACACCGGCGTACCGGTTGCAGCGATCGCGGCGGCGGCGTGGTCCTGAGTCGAGAAGATGTTGCACGAGGCCCAGCGCACGTCGGCGCCGATGTCCTTCAGCGTCTCGATCAACACCGCGGTCTGGATCGTCATGTGCAGCGAGCCGGTCACGCGCACGCCCTTCAGCGGAAGAGTGGCGGCGTGCTTCTTGCGGATCGACATCAGGCCCGGCATCTCGTGCTCGGCGATGTCCAGTTCCTTGCGGCCCCAGTCGGCCAGCGAAAGGTCGGCAATCTTGTAGTCGTGGGTGGTTTCTTTGGTAACGGCGTTCATGTGCATCTCCGGTTTATTGCGAATCGCTTCGCGTAAAAACAACCGGGCGCCGTTGTGGAACGTGCCGCGCCGAGCCTGGCCGGTTTTGTGAAGAGTCCGCACAGGGAAGTGCGGGTTTTTGCGGATGGATCCGCATTCACAGTGAACGGTCGCAGCGCCCCTCGGCGGGCAGTACAAGCCCGTCATTGTAGCGGGAGACGGCAAGGGATGCCTCCCACGCCGCAATTCGATAGGCTGGCCGTTCACCCAACACCGGAACGACCGCATGGAAGAGAGCCGCGAAGCCGAGTTCCTGCCACCCGATGGCCCGCTGCGCGAGGACGTCAGCCGGCTTGGCGCGATGGTCGGCAGGATGCTGGCCGAGCAGGGCGGCGCGGCGTTCTTCGCTCGCGTCGAACAGGTGCGCGTCGCGGCCATTCGCCGCCGTCGCGAGGGTGCCTCGGTGGATGAACTGGCCGACTCGCTGGCCGGCCTCGATGCCAGCGACGCCGAAGCGCTGGCACGTGCGTTCGCCACCTATTTTCAGGCGGTGAACACCGCCGAGCGGGTGCATCGCATCCGCCGGCGCCGCGATTACCAGCGCGAGGGCAGCACAGCGCAGCCGGAGTCGTTGCTCGACGTGCTGGGTCGACTGAAAACGGAAGGCGTCGGCGCGGACGAACTGCTGGGCTGGCTGGACCGGTTGTGGATCGAACCGGTGTTCACCGCGCACCCGACCGAGGCGGTGCGCCGCTCGCTGCTGGAGAAGGAGCAGGCGATCGTGCGCTCGCTGATCGACGGTTTCGACCAGGAGCGCACGCCACAGGAGCGCAAGGAGGACGACGATCGCATCTACATGGCGTTGTCTTCCGGCTGGCAGACCGCCGAAGCCTCGCCGGTCAGTCCCACCGTGCAGGACGAGCACCATCATGTGGGCTTCTACCTGGCCAACCCGATCTACCGCATCGTGCCCGCGCTGTTCGAGTCGCTGGCCGAGGCGCTGCATTCGGTCTATGGCGTGGCTGCGAAATTGCCGCAGCTGCTCGGCTTCGCCACCTGGGTCGGTGGCGACATGGACGGCAATCCGAACGTCGGCGCGGACACCATTGCTGCCAGCCTGGCGACCCAGCGCGCCCATGTGATCGAGCATTACGTGGCAGATGTGGCGGGACTGGCGCGTCTGCTCAGTCAGACCGAGGGTCGGGCCGCGGTCGACCCACAGTTGCAGCGTCGCCTGGACGATTACCGCGCCCGCTTTCCCGCCGCCGCGCAAAGGGTGCGGCCGCGGCATGCCGACATGCCTTACCGCTGTCTGCTGACGGTGATCGGTGCCCGTCTCGAAGCCACCCATGACGACAACCATCCGGAAGGCTATACGTCCGCGACCGAGCTGCTCGACGACCTGCAGTTGATCGTCACCAGCCTGGTCGATCACCACGGGCTGCACGCCGGTGCGTACGCGGTGCAGCGTCTGATCCGTCGCGTGCGCACCTTCGGCTTGCACCTGGCGCGACTGGATGTGCGGCAGGATTCACGCGTGCATGACGATGCGCTGGCCGCACTGCTGGACAACCCGGCGTGGCCACAGCTCGCGGCCGATGCACGCACGCAGCAGCTGCGCGACTACGCCAGCGGCAACGCACGTTTCCCGATCAGCCACGCCGATGTAGTCACCTCGCTTTACGACGTATTCGCCACCTTGGGCGACTCCCGTCGTCGTTATGGGAGGGAGGCCGTCGGCCTGTACATCATCAGCATGGCGCGCTCGGCCGCCGACGTGCTGGCGGTACTGGCACTGGCGCGTTACGGCGGTCTGGTCGAGAACGATAGCGTTCCGCTCAACATCGCGCCGCTGTTCGAGACGGTCGATGATCTGAAGAACGCGCCGGCCACGCTGCAGGCGCTGCTCGACGATCCGGTCTATCGCCAGCACCTGGCCGCGCGCAACAACCAGCAGTGGGTGATGCTCGGCTATTCCGACAGCGGCAAGGACGGCGGCACGCTGGCCTCGCGCTGGGGTTTGCAGCGCGCGCAAGTGGAGTTGCTGGAGGTGGCGAACGCCGCCGGCATCGAGCTGGCGTTCTTCCACGGCCGCGGCGGTTCGGCCAGCCGCGGTGGCGCGCGGATCACGCCAGCGCTGATGTCGTCGCCGCGCGGTGCGGTGGCCGGCGTGCTGCGGGTGACCGAGCAGGGCGAAGTGATCCATCGCAAGTACGGTATCCGCGCGCTGGCGTTGCGCAACCTAGAGCAGACCGTCGGCGCGGTGTTGCGGGCCAGCCTGCGTCCACGCGAAACCGAGCCGCGCGAAGAGCGCTGGCGCGAGCAGATGAACGCGTTGTCGACGAGCAGTCGACAAACCTATCGTGCCTTCGTCGAGCGAGAGCACTTCGTCGATTATTTTCGTGCCGCCACGCCGATCGACGTGATCGAAAAGATGACGCTGGGTTCGCGCCCGGCCAGCCGTCGCAGCATGCGCGGCGTGCAGGATCTGCGCGCAATCCCGTGGGTGTTCGCGTGGACCCAGTGCCGTTCGATCTTGCCTGGCTGGTATGGCCTCGGCAGCGCGCTGGAGCAGGGCGTGCAGCAGTTCGGCGAAGAGGCACTGGCGGAGATGGCGCGCGACTGGCCGTTCTTCAGCAACCTGCTGGACGACGTCGAGATGGTGCTGGCCAAGTGCGATCTCGACATCGCCGAGGCGTTCTCGAAACTGTCCGGCCCGCTGCATGAGGAATTTTTCGGCCTGATCCGTGACGAGTTCGCGCGCACCCGCCACTGGCTGTTGCAGCTCAAGCACAGCGATGCACTACTGCGCGGTGATCCGCGCCTCGCCGCATCGATCCGTCTACGCAACCCCTACGTCGATCCGATGAGCCTGCTGCAGGTCGACCTGCTGCAACGCTGGCGCGCCACCGAGCGTACCGACGATGCCTTGCTGCAAGCGCTGGTCGCCTGCGTCAACGGCGTATCGCAGGGACTGCAGAACACCGGTTGATCAGCGCCAGCGGACTCTTACGGTTGAGGTGAGGTATATGCGACTAACGCGGCGATCCGTGCGGCGCGTGGCAACCGCTTCCAGGCGATTTCCAGCCGCAACGCTTCGCCATGACCGGCTACCCATACCCAGCCGAGCAATTGCCGTGGCGGGTTCGAGCGGGTGAAGCGCGCGCCCTTGCCGGCGAGGTGTTTTGCGTAGCGTTGTTCGGGATCGCGTGCGATGCCGGTATACACGCGGCCGTCGGCGCATTCCAGCAGGTACACGGCCCAGGCATCGGCACAGGGTGCGTCGCTCATGCGCTCAGGCCCACTCGGTCAGCCCTTCAGTCTCACGCAGGCGTTGCTGCCCGGCATCCAGGTCCACGTGCTCCAGCCGGTACGGTGCGCCACATTCAAGCAGGGTCAGAGGCACCAGCAGGTTGGCCGAACCGGGGGCGTAACAGAGCGTGTACATGGCGATCATTCGCGGTGGACGGATGGCGATGATACGCCGCGGTAACGGCCGTCTTCGGGCTGTTATTTGATCCGCGGAGGCACGCCGTGGTTCGGCGCATGACTTGCTTGGCTGCCGTGTTGCCTGCGGATACGGGTATGCAGGCTGCATTCATCGACATGATTTTCATTGCAGAACATGTATTTGTATCGGTTAGTTCAAGTGAGAATCTATGGATTTTGACGTAGGGTTCACGCTATCGTTGCACCAGGAATCGAGGATCGCCCGAATGCATGTCAACTTCCCCAGGCTCACCCGGTCACTGCGCAGGCTGGGCCGCATGACACTGGCGGCCTTGCTGGTATGTGGTGTGGGCGGTTTTGTCGGTAACGCCCATGCGGGCCATGCCGCACTGGTGCTCGATGCCACAACGGGCAACGTGCTCAGTGCAGTCAACCCGGACGAGCTCAATCATCCGGCTTCGCTGACCAAAATGATGACGCTCTATCTCACCTTCCAGGCACTGGAAAATGGGCGGCTCACGCTGGATCAGCTGTTGCCGGTCTCGGCCCGGGCAGCGAACAAGGCGCCGACCAAGCTCGGCCTGCGCGCCGGTCAGACCATCTCGGTGCAGGACTGCATTTTTGGCATGATCACCAAGTCGGCCAACGACGCTGCCACGGTGGTGGCCGAGAAGCTGGGCGGCTCCGAGGATCACTTCGTCGAGATGATGAATGCCCAAGGCCTGTTGCTGGGCATGACGAATACCCGATTCGGCAATGCCTCGGGCCTGCCCAACCGGGATGACGCCACCACGGCACGCGACATTGGCAAGCTGGCGATGGCGCTCTATCGCGATTTCCCTCGCGAGGCACCTTATTTCGCCACCCGTGAATTCAGGTTCCGCGGTCAGCTGATACGTGGTCACAACCGTCTGATGGATCGTTACCCGGGCATGGACGGGCTCAAGACCGGCTTCACCGACGCTGCCGGTTTCAACCTGGCCTCCACCGCTGTGCGCGATGGCCAACGTCTGTTCGGCGTGGTCATGGGCGGACGCACCTCGCTCGCCCGCGACAATCTGATGGCGCACATGCTGGACGACGGTTTCGAGCATCGGCAGATTTCGCCTGAAATGGTCGCCGAAGCTGGCATGCCCGATCGCAGCATGACGCACCGGGTACTCGCCGCGCTGTCACCGATCAGCAGCGCCGAGGCGTCGACTGTCCCGAGGGTGGGGCCGCGCGCGAAGAAAATGGTGGCATCGCGTCGGCATACCCGCAGCGTGGTGGCCAGCCAGTCTCGCGCCGTGTGCCGGAAAGGCGGCAAAAGCCGGGCTGGCTGCCTACGCCACGAACGCACTCACGGTACCGGAGGCGCGACAAAGTTGGCCACGCGCCACTCCGGCAAGAAACCATCCGCGACAATGCCGCGACGCGACTGACCCTCGTCGGTCGCGCAGGCCTCAGCTGTCCAGCTCGGTCCAGCGCGCATAGGCGGCATCGAGTTCGGCCTGCAAGGCGGCGACGGCCTCATTGGCACGGGTAATGGTGGCACTGTCCTGCTTGAAGAACGCCGGGTCGTTCATCGCCTCGCCGTGGGCGGCGATCGCCGTTTCCAGTTGCTCGATCCGCTTCGGCAACTGCTCCAGCTCACGCTGTTCCTTGAAGCTCCGCTTGCGCTTGGCTTCCACGGGTGCAGTCGTGATGGCAGGGCTGGATGTTGCAGGCTTGGGTGTCGCCGCACTGCGTGCGCTGGGCCGCTGGCGCAGCCAGTCGGTATAGCCGCCCACGTACTCGCCGATCTGGCCTTGGCCTTCCAGCACCAGCGTGCTGGATACGACGTTGTCGAGGAAGGCGCGATCGTGCGAGACCAGCAGCAAGGTGCCCTGGTAGTCGGTCAGCAGTTCCTCCAGCAACTCCAGCGTCTCGACGTCCAGATCGTTGGTCGGCTCATCCATCACCAGCAGGTTGGACGGCTGCGCAAACAGCTTCGCCAGCAGCAGGCGATTGCGCTCGCCGCCGGACAATCGGGTGATCGGTGAGCGCGCACGCTCGGGCGAGAACAGGAAATCCTGCAGGTAGCCGATGATGTGCTTGCGCTGGCCGTTGAGCTCGATGAACTCGCGGCCTTCGGCGACGTTGTCCAGCGCGTTCAAGCTGTCGTTGAGCTGCAGGCGATGCTGGTCGAAGTAGGCGATCTGCAGGCTGGTACCCAGGGTCGCTTCGCCGCGCTGCGGCTTCAGCTCGCCCAGCATGATCTTCAGCAGGGTGCTCTTGCCGGCGCCGTTCGGGCCGATGATGCCGATGCGGTCGCCGCGCATGATCGTGGTGGACAGGTCGTCGATCAGCACGCGGCCACCGTAGGCCTGATGCACATGCTCGAGATCGATCACCTTCTTGCCGGACGACTGCGCCGTGGCCAGCGCCATCTTCGCGTTGCCGGTGAGGTTGCGCCGCTCGGCACGCTCGTTGCGCAGAGCCTTCAGCGCGCGCACGCGGCCTTCGTTGCGGGTGCGCCGGGCCTTGATGCCCTGGCGGATCCACACTTCTTCCTGTGCCAGTTTCTTGTCGAACAGCGCGTTCGCCTGCGACTCGGCGTGCAGGCGCTCTTCGCGGCGGCGCAGGTAGTTGTCGTAGTCGCCCGGCCAGTCGGTCAGCGCGCCGCGGTCGATCTCGACGATGCGCGTGGCCAGCGCACGGAGGAAGCTGCGGTCATGGGTGACGAAGATGATGCTGCCGGCGAATTGCTTGAGGAAGCTTTCCAGCCAGCCGATCGCCTCGATGTCGAGGTGGTTGGTCGGCTCGTCGAGCAACAGCACGTCCGGCTTGCGTACCAGCGCCTGCGCCAGCAGCACGCGGCGCTTCATGCCGCCGGACAACGCGGCGAAGTCGGTGTCGCCGGGCAGTTCCAGCTGGGTCAATACTTCGGTGACGCGGCGATCCAGGTCCCAGCCGTGCTGTGCCTCGATCTGATGTTGCACCTCGCCCAGTGCATCGAAATCGGCCTGCGTGTGCAGCTCATGCAGCAGGTGGTGATAGCGCGCCAGCAGATGGCCGAGATCGCCCAGCCCCTCGGCAACCACGTCGAACACGCTGCCGGCGGTGCCTTGCGGCACTTCCTGCGCCATCCGCGCGACCACGATGCCGTTCTGGATGCGCACCTCGCCGTCGTCGGCATGCAGCTCGCCGGCGATCAGCTTCATCAGGGTGGATTTGCCTTCGCCGTTGCGACCGACGATGCAGACACGCTCGTTCGCCTCGATCGACAGATCGACGTGTTCGAGCAGGAGTGGGCCGCCGATGCTGAAGTCGACGCGTTGCAATTGGATAAGAGACATCCGCCCATTGTAGCTGGTGCGGCGATCACACCCATGGCGGACACGTCTGCGTGCGATAAAAAAACGGGCCGCACAAGGCGGCCCGTTCGTTTGCAGCGTGTGACGTCGGCTTACTTCAGCCCGGCATCCTTGCGCAGCGCCTCGGCGCGGTCGGTCTGCTCCCACGAGAACGTGGTGTAGGTGTTGCCGTTGGCGTCCTTGATCTTCTGCGGGGTGCGGCCGAAGTGGCCGTAGCTGGCGGTCTGCTGGTACATCGGGTGGATCAGGTCGAGCATCTTGAGGATGCCGTACGGGCGCAGGTCGAAATGCTTGCGGATCAGCTTCTCGATCTTCTCGTCGCTGATCTTGCCGGTGCCGAACGTGGTCACCGAGATCGAGGTCGGGTGCGCCACGCCGATCGCGTAGCTCACCTGCACTTCGCAACGGTCGGCGATGCCGGCGGCCACGATGTTCTTCGCCACGTAACGCGCCGCATAGGCGGCCGAACGGTCGACCTTGGACGGATCCTTGCCCGAGAACGCACCACCACCGTGGCGCGCCCAGCCGCCGTAGGTGTCGACGATGATCTTGCGGCCGGTCAGGCCGCAGTCGCCTACCGGTCCGCCGATCACGAACTTGCCGGTCGGGTTGATGTGGAACTTGGTGCCCTTGTGCAGCAGCTTGGCGGGCAGTACCGGCTTGAGGATGTGCTCGCGCACGGCCTCGATCAGGTCCTTCTGCTTCACGCTCGGGTCGTGCTGGGTCGACAGCACCACGGCGTCGATGGCAGTCGCCACACCGTTCTCGTAGCGCAGGGTGACCTGGCTCTTCGCGTCCGGACGCAGCCACGGCAAGGGCGACTTCTTCGCCTTGCGGACCTTCGCCTGCTGCTCGACCAGACGGTGCGAGTAATAGATCGCCGCCGGCATCATGTCTTTCGTTTCGTTGGTCGCATAGCCGAACATCAGGCCCTGGTCGCCGGCGCCCTGGTCTTCCGGGTTCTTGCGGTCCACGCCCTGGTTGATGTCCGGCGACTGCTTGCCGATCAGGTTCAGCACGCCGCAGGTCTCGCCGTCGAAACCGACTTCGCTGGAGTTGTAGCCGATGTCGACGATGACCTTGCGGGTCAGCGCCTCCAGGTCGATCCACGCGCTGGTGGTGACTTCGCCGGCGACGATCGCCACGCCAGTCTTGACCATGGTCTCGCAGGCGACGCGGGCGCGCGGGTCCTGCACGAGGATCGCGTCGAGCACGGCATCGGAGATCTGGTCGGCGACTTTGTCCGGATGGCCTTCGGAGACCGATTCGGAGGTGAACAGGTAGTTGGACATCGCGGTATATATCCTTTCGTGCGGATAGAGAGATAAAAGAAGTTGGGCATGATACATCCCCGCCCCAGGTTTTGCAGCCCGCACGGATTCTGCGGGGCAGGGGGTTAGGCGGATGTTCAGCCGTTTGGACGGCCGTTCAACATATATGGCGGGTTCCGCGGGAGGTTCTGCTCAGGCCGCCAGCCGTTCGCCAGCGGCAAGGGCGGCGAAATAGTCGCGGGTCAGGCGCAGCTGGGCGTCGGCCGATTCGGCGCGGTTGACTACCTGCCGGAATGCAGCGTTCTCCGGCCGGTCCTTGGCGTACCAACCCAGGTGCTTGCGCGCGATGCGCACACCGGCCAGCTCGCCATAGAACGCGTAGAGCTGCTCAAGATGGCCGAGCAGGATCGCGGCGACTTCGACCGGCTCCGGCTCGGGCAACAGCTCGCCAGTGGCCAGATAGTGGGCGATCTCGCGGAAGATCCATGGTCGGCCCTGCGCACCGCGGCCGATCATCAGCGCATCGGCGCCGGTGACGTCGAAGACATGGCGCGCCTGCTGCGGCGTGTTCACGTCGCCATTGGCCAGCACCGGAATGCGCACCGTGGCTTTCACCGCGGTGATGGTGTCGTATTCGGCGTCGCCTTCGTACTTGTCGGCGCGGGTGCGCCCGTGCACGGCCAGCGCGGCGATGCCATTGTCCTCGGCGATGCGCGCGATGTTCAGCGCGTTGCGGTTCTGCCGGTCCCAGCCGGTGCGGATCTTCAGCGTCACCGGCACCTCGACCGCGTCGACCACTGCCTTGACGATGCGCGCGACCAGCGGCTCGTCCTGCAGCAGCGCCGAACCGGACCATACATTGCATACCTTCTTGGCCGGGCAACCCATGTTGATGTCGATGATCTGCGCGCCGTTGGCGACGTTGAAGCGGGCCGCCTCGGCCAGCATCGCCGGGTCGTAGCCGGCGATCTGCACGCTGACCGGTTCGGGCTCGCCGACGTGGTCCATTCGCTGCAGCGACTTGCGCGTATGCCACAGGCGCGGGTCGGCATTGGTCATTTCCGACACGGCCAGACCCGCGCCCAGCCGCTTGCACAGCAGGCGGAACGGCTTGTCGGTGACGCCTGCCATCGGGGCGAGCACCACGGGCGGGTCGATCAGATAAGGGCCGATGCGCATCCCGCCATTGTAACTGCAGCAACGGCACGACGACGGGATGCCCATGCGGCGGGCACTTGCTTGTCATGTGACATGGCGGAGAATGCAAGCCGTTCGGGCCTGCCAGGGGATGGCCGCGATGCGGGGGATGCTGATCATCGGTTTGTATCTGCTGGCGATGCTTGCGCATGCCGGCGTTGCCATGTCCGCACGCGATGCCTTGCGCTACCGCACCGAAGCCGATCCGCATGGATTGATCGCGGACATGCGCCAGCAACTGGACAAGCTGGGCGGCAGCGCGGCACCGGCACAGGAGCGCGATCTGCTGTGGCTGATGGGCACCGCGGCGGTCAACGTCAATGACGACACTGCGCTGACCGAGGCACTGCTGCGGCTGGACAGCCTGGCAGCGGCGCGGCACTACGATCTGGCCGCGGCGTCGGCCGGCTTCCTGCGCTCGCGCCATCTGATCGCCAGCGGGAATGGTGACGGTATCAGCGAGGCCTTGCGCGCGGCTGCGAAAGTGCAGGATGCGACCGACCCGAAAATCATCGCCTGGGCCAAGTACAACCTGTGCGATGCCTATGCAATGAGTGAACGGGCCAGCGGCGCGATGCCGCTGTGCGAACAGGCGCAGGACGCCTATCGCGCCCTCGGCGACACCTGGAGTCTGGCCGAGGCCGAGAACGACCAGGGCGTGAACTTCGCTGGCCTGAACCAGCCTGAGAAAGCGATCGAACTCTATCAACGCTCGCGTCAGCACTTCGCCAGCCTCGGCGCCGAGCAGATGGTAGCCATGGTGGGTGACAACCTGGCGCAGATGTATCTCAAGGTCGGCCGGGCGAAGGAGGCACTGCTGCTGTCGCAGGCGTCGCTGGCGCAGGAGCAGGCCACCGGCCGGATCAGCGACGCGCTGGTTTCGCGCGCGAACATCGCCCTCGACTACGCCACGCTGGGCCAGTCGGCGCGGGCGTTGTCCACGATCAGCGCCGCGGTGGACGATGCCCGCGCCGCGAAGATGGATGGCCTGCTGCCCGAGCTGCTGGAGCGTCGCAGCCGGATGAGCGAACAGGCTGGCCAGCCGCGCCAGGCGCTGGATGATGCGCGTGAAGTCATCCGCCTGCTCGGCGAGCGCAATGCCACGACACTGCACTCGGATGAGGTCTCGCTGGAAGCGCGTTATGCAACACGCGAAAACGAACTGCGCATCCAGACCCTGGAGCACCAGAATCGATTGCAGGAACTGGCGCTCAAGACAGCGCAGGCCGAGGCCGCCGAGCATGTCGAGTCGCAGCAGCGTCAGGCGCTGGTCGGCATGCTGACCAAGGGCGTCAGCGTGGCGCTTATCCTGATCGCCGGCCTGTTGTATCTGTTGCTGCGCGCACAGCGCCGGTATGCGGCCGAATTGCGGGTACAGGCGCTGCGCGATCCGCTGACCGGCGTCGACAATCGCCGCGCCTTCATGCAGCGCGCCACCGCCTTGCTCGGCGACGACCATGCGCCGCGGCTGACGCATGTGCTGATGCTGATCGATTTCGACCACTTCAAGCGGGTCAACGACAGCGCCGGCCATCCGCAGGGCGATCGTGTGCTGTCGATGGTGGCGGACTACCTGAGCTGCGCGATCGTCGACGTCGGCCACATCGCGCGCATCGGTGGCGAGGAGTTTGCCGTGCTGTGTCCGCGGCTGGGTGCGGACGCCGGGTTACGCCTGGCCGAGACCCTGCGTGCCGGCGTCGCCGCACTGTCGTTACCGGCTGCGGTGCCGCTGGATCACATCACGATCAGCATCGGTGTGGCGCTGTTCGACGGCGATCGCTGCCATGACCTCGGCAGCTGGATGCGCGCCGCCGATGCGGCGCTGTATTCAGCGAAGTCGTTTGGTCGTAACCGGGTAGTCGCCAGCTCGCTGCTGCATTGAGCCGTCTCAGACCTGATGCAGGCTGTCCACGGTGGCAGTCGAAGCGGCGCGATCGTGCTTGTGCTTGAAAAAGATCATGAACAGCACGGCGACCGCGAGCGAATACGAGGCGAACGTCGTCCAGATCCCGTGCCAGTCCTTGCTGCCATCGGCATGGGTGAACCACACATCGATGACCTTGCCGCTGATCAGGCTGCCGAGCACCGCGCCGACGCCGTTGGTCATCAGCATGAACAGGCCTTGCGCGCTGGCGCGGATCGCCGGGTCGCTCTGCTCCTCGACAAACAAGGAGCCCGAGATATTGAAGAAGTCGAACGCCATGCCGTAGACGATGCACGACATCACGATCATCCACAGGCCTGGCCCCGGGTTGCCATAGGCGAACAGGCCGAAGCGCAGCACCCACGCCAGCATGCTGATCAGCATCACGGTCTTGATGCCGAAACGCTTGAAGAAGAACGGAATCGCCAGGATGAACAGCGTCTCCGAAACCTGCGAAATCGACATGATGATCGCCGGGTAACGCACCGCGATCATGCCCTTGTACGCATCGACGTTGGCGAAATCGTGCAGGAAGGTATCGCCATAGGCATTGGTCAGCTGCAGTGCCGCACCCAGCAGCATCGCGAACAGGAAGAAGATCGCCATCTTGCTGTTCTTGAACAGCGTGAACGAGGTCAGGCCCAGCGTATCCAGCCACGATGTGTGCGCCTGGCCACGCAGCCGCGGCGGGCACTTCGGCAACGTGAACGCATACAGGCCGAGCAGCAGCGCCGCAGCGGAGGCGACGTAGAACTGGCCGCCCGAGGTTTCCAGATGCAGCAGGCTCACCACCCACATCGCCGCAATGAAACCCACCGTGCCCCATACGCGGATCGGCGGGAACACCAGCACCACGTCCGCGCCGTTGGTTTTCAATGCGTTGTAGGCCACCGCGATCGCCAGCGAGATCGTCGGCATGTAGCACATCATGTTGAGCAGCATCACCCAGAACAGCGTGGTCGGGTTGTCGATCGTGGGGATGATGAACAACACCACGGCGCCGCCGATGTGCAGCAGGCCGTAGAGCCTTTCCGCATTGAGCCATTTGTCCGCGATCACGCCCATCAGCGACGGCATGAACAGCGAGGCGATGCCCATGGTCGAGAAGATCGCGCCGAACTGCGCACCGGACCAGTGCCGGTACTGGAACCAGTAGGCGCCAATGGTGATCAGCCACGCACCCCACACGAAAAACTGCATGAAGTTCATTGCCACAAGACGGAGCTTGATGCTCATCAATCGATATCCCGCATAGTGATTTCCCCAGCAAGGCCGAGGGAAAGCCCGTGGCCATGAAGACCAAGCAGGTTAGATGAATCGGCAGGCGCCCGGCAAGGCGCACTGCGGCGCGGGCTCAGCCGGCGTCGTTCAGCGTCGCCGCCACGCGCTCGCGCAATACCGGCAGCAGTTCCGTCTCGAACCACGGATTGCGCACCAGCCACAGCCGGTTGCGTGGACTCGGATGCGGTAGCGGCAGACGGCCGTGCGCGAGATGATCGCGCCACGTCTGCACGGTATCGGTGAGGCGGGTGCCGCGCGGCACGCCAAGCACACCGGCCTGCGCGTACTGACCGATCACCAGAGTCAGTCGTACTTGCCGCAGCAACGGCAACAAACGCGGATGCCAAGTCGGCGCGCACTCCGGTCGCGGCGGCAGATCACCGCCGCGACCCGTACCGGGAAAACAGAAACCCATCGGCACGATCGCGATGCGGCTGGCGTCGTAAAACGCATCGCGGTCGATGCCCAGCCACGCGCGCAAGCGCTCGCCACTGACGTCGTTGAACGGAGTGCCGGTGTCATGCACCTTGCGTCCCGGCGCCTGGCTGACGATCAGCAGCCGTGACGTGGACGACGCCTGCAACACCGGGCGTGGGCCCAGTGGCAGATGTGCCTCGCACAGTCGGCAGGCGCGGATATCGACGAGCAGCTTGTCGAGCGATTCAGCCACGCAACGCCCCTTGGATGCACGTCAGGGCATGATCGAAGCGAAGCTCCTCCCCCTGCATGCAGGGGGAGGTCGGGAGGGGGTGGGCGGGCTTGCCGCGAGGTCGGTTGACTCCTGGCCGGCCCTCCCCTGCGACAGAAGGGAGAGTTGCACGACCATGCCGGGATCGCGGTTTCACGGCAGCAGCTTGCCCGGATTGAGTATCCCGTCCGGATCGAATGCGGTCTTGATGTTGCGCATCAACGCCAGCGTGGAAGCTTCCAGCGCCAGCGGCATGAACTCGCGCTTGACCATGCCGATGCCGTGCTCGCCCGACAGCGTGCCTTCGAGCGAGATCACCAGCGCGAACACATCGGCGAGGCAGGCATGCGCACGCTCGCGTTCGGCGGCGTCGCGTGGCAACAAGTTCACGTGCAGGTTGCCGTTGCCGGCATGGCCGAAGGTGACGATCAACACATCGTGCTTCGCCGACAACTGCTTGATGCCGTCGACCAGCGCGGGCAGATGACTGACCGGCACCACTACGTCCTCGTTGATCTTGTTCGGCGAAATCGTGCGCTGCGCCGGTGACAGCGCCTTGCGTGCCGCCCACAGCGCGCGGGTTTCCTCGGCGCTCTGCGCCACCCGCAGTTCTTCCAGTCCGTCACCGCGTGCGGCGGTAGCCACTGCATCCACTGCACTTTCAAGTGTGGTCGGTTCGCCGTCGACCTCGATCATCAGCATCGCGCCAGCCAGCGGCACGCTGTCGCCGCCATGCTCGTGCGCCAGCTTCAGCGCCACGTCGTCGATGAATTCCAATGCGCACGGTGTCACCGGTTGCGCCATGATCCGCGCCACTGCACGCGCGGCGCTGCCGACATCGCGATAGGTCGCACGCAACGTGCGTACCGCCGACGGCTTCGGCGTGAGTTTCAGGGTCGCCTCGGTGATCAGCGCCAGCGTACCTTCCGAGCCGATCAGCAAGCGGGTCAGGTCGTAGCCGGTGGCACCCTTGCTGGTATAGGTGCCGCAACGGAAACCTTCGCCGTTGCCGGCCACCGCGCGCAGACCCAGCGTGTTCTCGCGCGGGCTGCCGTACTTCACCGTGCGCGGCCCGGCCGAATTGCAGGCCAGGTTGCCGCCGATGCTGCACCACGGCGCCGAGGTAGGATCGGGCGGCCAGAAGAAACCGTGTGGCGCCAATGCCTGCTGCAGATCGCCATTCAACACACCGGGCTCGACCACTGCCAGCCGGTTGTCCGGATCGATCCGCAGAATCCGGTTCATCCGCTCGAAACTCACCACCACACCGCCGTCCACTGGCACTGTGGCGCCAGTGGTGTTGCTGCCGCGTCCGCGCGCGATCACCGGTACCTTGTGCGTGCGGCAGGCCTGTGCCAGCGACTCCACCTGTGCATGTTCGGTGGGAAACACCACCGCATCCGGCAGCGCGTGCAGACGGGAGTTGTCGTATGAATAGGCGATGCGCTCAGCTTCGCCGACCGAGAGTGCATCGGCCGCGAAGATGGTGCGTAGCGCATCGAGAAGGGAAGGTGGCAGCATCCGCCAAGTCTAGCGCCGAAGCGGCGCGTGACGGCCAGTGTCGTCGCTGACTAGACCGCAAGCCTGGGGATATCGACCTTGGGCAGCAGGCGTACAGTGAAATACTTGTCCTGGTAATAGCGAATCTTGTGGCACATCACCGGATGCGGAATGCCTTCATACAGGAAGACTTCCTTCTCGGTCCCCATCGCCTTCAATTCCTGGGGAAGCATCAGCGCGCGCCGCTCTTCCGAATGGCTACGCGATGTCTCGCGTCCGCGCGTGATGTTTTCCTTGCGCACGGTGGTGTAGCCCAGCATGTCGGAATAATCGTTGGCGTCCTGTTGCTCGCGCGGGGCGAACACGATCTGCAGCGCGTGGTTGGTGATCAGCGTGCGCGAAACGTCCTTCCCGTACGTGGCGTCGAGCTGCGACATGCTCTGGATGATCGGCAGCAGCCGCAGGTTGTAGCCGGCCATGAACGAAACGGCCGAGGCGATGATCTCCACCCGGCCGATCGAAGTGAACTCGTCCATCAGCAGCAGGCACTGGTATTTCAGCGCCGGATTGGCCTGCGGCAGCTCCTTGGTATTCAGGTTGATCAGCTGGCTGAAGAAAAGATTCACGATCAACCGGCTCTCCGCCAGCTTGTTGGGCTGGATGCCGATGTAGATCGTCATCTTCTTCTTGCGCACATCGGTCAGCAGGAAATCGTCGTCGCTGGTTGCCGCATCGAGCACGGGATTGATCCATGCGTTCAGCGGCTCCTTGAACGTGCCGAGGATCGAGGCGAACGTCTCGTTAGCTTGCGACAGTAGATTGGCAAACGCGGATTGCGCATTGCCGCTGAGAAAGGTCTGCTGTGCCAGCATCTGATAAAGCTGCTTCAGATCCGAGCCATCGCCGGATGAAAGCCGATAGACGGCGCCAAGTGTGGGTTTGCTGCGCAACTGCAGTGGAATGCCGTTCCTTTCGTCGTCATCCCACTTCTCGAACAGAAACAGCGCGAAAGCCATGAACGCATTGCGCGCCTGGCTCACCCAGAATTTCTGGTCGTCGGCTCCATCCGGATAAAGCATCGCCGCGATGCTCATCAGGTCCGACACGCGGAAGGCGGGATCCTTCGACACATAGCTCAGCGGGTTCCAGCGATGGCTGCGCCGATCTTCCGCAAATGGATTGAACAGGTAGACCTCCTGTCCCTGGCTGGCGCGCCAGCCGCTGGTCAGCTCGTAGTTTTCCTGCTTGATGTCCAGAACCACCGCCGACTCGCCGTATTCGAGCAGGTTCGGGATCACCACACCGACACCTTTGCCCGAGCGGGTCGGCGCCGCCAGTATCACAAACTGCTGTCCGCTCAGCCTGACCAGCTCACCCCTGAACTTGCCGACCAGAATGCCGCTGTCCGTTCGCTTGAACATGCCGTGTTTGCTCAGGTCACCACCGTGGGCGAAGCGGGCATCGCCGTGGATGGATGGCTTCTTCTTGCGGGCCATGAAATACAGCGCCAGCAACCACAGCAGGGCCGGCAGGCCGAAACCGATATAACCGCTCGCCTTGATGCGGCCAAAGTACGGTTGAACTTCCGGCAGGTTCAGCGCGCGCAAGTAACCCAGGTAGGTATTCCATTTGAGCGAGCCGGTATCCAGTCGAAGGAACAGCAGCGTCAGGAACCCTGAAAAATATTCTCCGGCCACCAGCACGAGAAACGCCAAGAATATCGCCCAATACAACTTTTCCCTGTTCATGAAGTTCTATCCTGCGATACGTGTTTTTGAACGCTCTTCATATTCAATCTAAGGTCTCATACGCATAGAGCGCCATCCGTCGATTGTTTCTCGTGGCGTGTATTGCGAATGACGAAAGCGCGCGCTTTGTTGATGGGGCAACGGAGTTGGCGTCCGAGCATCCGGTTTGCGGGATTCCGCGCGCGACGAGCTACGGCCCCGTCGCAGGGTGGGATGATTGTTGGGTCCGTTGCTCCTGCGTCATCTGCGGCGCGTGCGTCGGATCCGGCTGCTTCTGTTGCATGGCGCGTTGCCACGCGGCACTGCTCTGTTCGATGGATGTGTTGCTGGCCTGTACTGTTTCCACATGGGTGATCTGTTTGAACGACGACTTCAGATCACCCTGCACGGCAAAGGTCCGTGCCGCGTCGTTGCTTAGCACGACGTGGTTGACCGCCTGCATGCCATCGCGCCGTGCGGCGACTACTAAGGACGCGGCGAGATTGTCGCTGTGCTGATCGGGCGTTCTATGATGCTCGGCATCCAATCGATGCACGGCATCGCGAGTCTGTTGATAGAGCGGATGATCCGGATGCGTCGTGTGATCCAGCCGCACAGGTGCCGCTGCTGGCGCTGGCCTGTCGTCGAACCATGAGCCGGGATGGCGCAGTGTATCGAATGCCTTTGACGCGTCTCTGGCCAGAGATTGCGCGGCATGTTCCGCGGCATGGATGCCTTGCGAAACAGCATGTTCAGTGGTGCGTACACCGTGCGAAATATTTTCACCGACCGTGCGGGCGACAGCCTTCGCCGTGTGCTCGACGGTATGGACGCTCTGCGACACGATGTGCTCTGTTGCGCGGGCACCTTTCAGCACGTTGTCGTGAGCGGTATGCGCGACGCTCTGCGCCGTACGCGCTACCGCATGAGCTCCACGCTCGATAGCGTGCACGCCTTGCACGGCTTCGTGAGCGACGTACTGCGCACCATGTTCAACGGCATGCACGCCTTGCGTGATTTCATGGGAGGCAGCACGACCAAGCGCCATGCCATTTTCTGCCGCCAGCTTGGGTATCTCCCAACTCGCGGATAAACCGGTACGCAGATCCATGATGTCGCTGCGATAACGATCGATCATGCCGTGATGCGCGCGATACTGTGCTTCGCTTTCAGGGCTGATGATCGAGTGACCAAGGGCCTTGCTTTCGGGCACAAAATTGTCGATGGCGTGTGCGCCAAAGTCGATTGCCTTTAGTGGGGCGCGCGGAGTCAACAAACCACCATCGTCGCGATACCCAGCCTTGCTCAGCGTGTTGATATCCTGCTGGGCAGCATAGATGTGCTCTTCACCAAAATGAGGACTGGCGGCGCTGACTACATCACCGGCCCGAACGTGGTCGATGACTTGATGTCCGCCGCGGGGAATACCTTGCAACAAACTGGCGGCGCCATAGGCGTTGAACGTTTCACCATGCAAACCGCATTCGTACGCGGTGATCTCAGCCAGGGTGCCACCGAGTGAGTGACCGGTGACGGTGACGCTCAGGGGGCGTCCGCTCCGTTCCGAATCGACTTTCGCCTCTTCCAGTACCTTTCGGGTGAAAGCCATCGCATCGGGCGTCTGAGCGTTCACTCCAGCCAGCACCATGCCTGCGTCGATGCCACCGTCATGCACTGGCTCTCTATCGAACTCGGTACCACGGTGAGCGATGACGACTTCGCCGGTATCCAGTCGCTTGTATGCGGTACCTTGATAGCCAGTCCGGGGATTGTCGACGTGATCTTGGATTTCGTACTGGACGCCGCCGAGCGTGATTTTGTCCTTTAACTGGTGATCGTGATACGAATCCTGAGACAGCAAGGCGTAATCGCTTGAGCTGATACTCATTGGAAGTCTTCCTTGGCAGTCAGCGAGATCGAGAACAGATCAGTCCGTGACGTAGGCAGGTAGAAAGCACGGTTGGTGTTGCCCGACACCACACGTTCCTCGCCATTTGCACTGTCGCTGTCGAGGTAGTCGCTGTTGACGAAAAAGGTAGCCACGGACTTCTGCGCCACGATGTCGTCGTGAAAAATAGCCGGGCTCAAGGCTGCAGTCTTGATTTTCAGATCCGCTGATGCCGCCACCACCGACCAATGGCAGACGCCCAGACCGTAGTAGTCCTCGTCCTGCATCAAGTCGGCATAGATATCGCCTTTGTACAAGTTGTCGCTCACGCGGGTAAAAGAGATAGGGATGCGGCTTTCCGGTGGAAGCGTGGCGCCGCTGATTGGTGTCAAGGGCACGCAGTGGCCATTCGACACCTTGTATTGCACGAACCCGCTAATCGAATCGAACGGCCCCGGTGCGCCCTGGATGGTCATGGTGATTTCGTAGCGCATCTTCGGATGCGGGTTCTGCTTGATATCAGGAGTTTTCATGGGGGAACCACAGGCAGAGGTGATCAGGGCCAGCGAAAGAATCAGCGAGGAAGTCAGTCGTTTTGACATGGCGGCTCGATTACGTAATTCGTATGACTAATGAGTGCCTTGAGGCAGGCTGGTCAGGCGTCGTGTCGACAACGCTTAGGCCGGTGTTGTGCTGGGCGAGTGAAGTGACGCATTAACGTCGATGCAACCAGGGCATAAACCATAAGCACGTTTATGTACGACAGGGTCTCGTTGCGCATCATCTTCGATCGATCAGCTGTTGAAGCGATGGATCACGGTCTATCAGTATCGAGACCCTAGGGCACCCAGCCCCACTGGGTCATGATGGCGCTCAACACGGCAGTGTTGGTGGCGACGTTGGCGCCAGGACAGCCCGGCGTCAGATATGTCCTGCGCCGTGCTGCACTGGCAGGCGGGTTGAAGTAGGGACTATAGACGGCCAGGGCGGTATGCCAGTAGGTAAGTGCTGGGGCGCAGGCGGGTCCACCACTGAGTCCGAAGCCGGAGATGCCCGCCATGCACATGTAGACGGTGCAGGGGTCCACGGTCTGGGCGTGAATGGGAGCGGTGGTCAGGCACGCCGCTCCGAGAGTGAGGGTGGTGAATAGGGCGCGCAGTTTCATGGCATACCTCCGTGTTTGGTGGAGAACTACTTCAGCGACGGAACGCAAGTTCTGAGCGAGAGGTTGGACTATTGAATCCTTACAGGCAGGCTGCAGGCTGAGTAGTAGACGCGGCAGCTTGTGTTTCCGGCATCAGTACAAACTTTCATACCCGATTGAATAGCCTCGCTCATGGTGGCGGCGCTACCAACATTGAACTCTCTATCTCCAATAACCATAGCGGCACATCCATTCCGGTATGAAGTTTGCGGCTTACATCTCGTCCCCCCTTTCTCCGTGCAATCGGACAGCGCAGCTTGTTGGGCTACAGCTTCGCTCGACATACCGGTGACTGCCCCGAGGCTTCCTGTCATTGAATCCGTAGCGATTGCGCCCCAGCGATCTGCCCATTGCGGTCGTGTCGATGGTTGTGGTTGCGCCGGCTGTTGATTGCCGTAATACCCTGGAGGTATGGGAACGCATGAGTTGATATTTGTGCCGCTTGCGGGAATCAGCCCGGATGGGCAACCATCTTCGGCATGTGTTGCATTGCCTAGCAACAACAGCAACCCAATCAATAACCAGCGGCTGAATTTCATCGTGTGGCTCCCTTGGTCATCTTGGTGTTACTGACTTGATAGCATCGACCTGAACAACGCTGGGAGCACCATTCACGCGTGTTGGGTTTCCAAAGGCACTTCCAAAAGCATTTACTCCCTGACCACCAGTATTTGGTTGCCCTGTATATGGCGCTGGCGCATGCGCCCCACCACCGGACCCGCCGCCATACGCCCCCGGTGGTTGCCCCTGTGGCCCGGGTCGGCTTGCCATGCCGCCGCCAAAGGCTGAGAAGTGCATGAAATTACCCACCGTCCCTTGGAAGAACATCGCCGCCAGCGGTGGCGAGGAGACGATCAACACGGTCATCAGCAGGCCGATGCCGCCTTGCTGCATCGATTGACTGGTGAAGCCTTCGGCACCCAGGCCAGTAATGCTGTTGATGATGCCGGCTGTCCAGAGTGCTCCTGCCACTCTCAGCGTGAGTTGCAGTACCAGCGAGCTGATGAAGGCCAGTACGCCCATCGAGAAGAGCGTGCCGATACCGTAAAGCAGCCACTTCTGGAACAGGCCCTTGGTCTGCTCGAAAATCAGGCACATGATGAACAGCGGTGCCAACCCGATAACCAGCGCCAGGGTGATCTCGTAGAGCAACAGCATGGCGGCCGCAGCCATCGGCGGGCTGGCCGTGCCAAAGGTGGCGAAGGCTTGTGCGCGTGTCTTGCTGGCGGTGCCTTCAGTGTCGCCTGGGGGTACCTGCACGGTGTCGATGGCGGACATGGCCAACTGAGTGTAGGCGAGGTTTTTATCGATGGTCTCTGCCAGCGTGGTGTCGTCACCGGTGAACAACTGATTGATGTCGGTCGTCAGCTCGGTGGTGACAAGAGTGTGCAGACTGTGGCCGACGGCGCCCACGGTGGTGGCGACGGTGACGATCACCACTACCCGCACCATGTTGGTCACCAGGCCCATCATCGACTCGCGCGACTGCCCGGTGATCAGGCGGTAGCCCTGAATCATGATCCATATGGTGACCAGTATCAGGGCGAGAGCTGTCATCCAACTGGTCACGGCGCCCATCAGATTGGCCCCGAAGCTGTCGATCCTCTCGTGAAGCCAATTGTAGATTAGGACGAAGTAAACCATGGTGCTCGTTATCCCGGCCGAGTGGTGGTGCGCTGCATCAGGCCTGCTTTCAGGCCTGAGTTTGTGTCACTTGCGAAATGCCAGCGCGAATGCCGCGCCTTGCACCACATTGCCCAAGGGACTGCCGTTCATCGCGACCTTGGCAAGAATCTGCTGTTGCTGGTTGAGTGCTTCGATAAGGCGGTCGTCCCCGGCTACCGAGGTTTCCCAGTCATGCATGCTGCGCGCCATGGTGGCGCTGACTGTCTCCGCTTGCGAAGTGGTATTGCTGGCGTTGCCAACATTGGTTATTTGATTGGCCAGGTCATTGAGCTGCTGCAATGTGCCGCCGTACTGGTTGAGCTCGTTGAGAACGATGACGGTCTTGTTGTACTTGTCGACCTGAAGCGTGACGATCTTGGCGCAGATCGTTTGCTGACTCATCGTGATCGAATCCCCGGGACTGAAGGCGGATGCAATGGAGGTCACCACGCTACCGACCACCGAGCCGCCGGACGAGCCTGGGCAGTTCTGAGCGATAAGGGTTGAAGGGTCGCTAATCTGCTGCAGGTGGTTAGGGATTATCGATACGTTTGTGCCGAGACCCTTTACCTTCATGATCATTTGTTCGTATTGCAGCAGCTGTGTTTCGTATTGCTGCAGCTGTTTTGCGTATTCCAGTCCCTGCCGGGCATAACTCAAAGCAGAATCCGCATGGTTTGATGCGGTGATACCTGCGGTGATGGATGGGCTCGCAACGAGCACCTGCGCACTGACGCTGCTGAAGGCGAATGCGCAAGTGAGCGCGAGAATGGAGGCTGTTATCTTGTCCGAAAGACGGCGAGTCTTCGATTTTCCCGGGTTTGTCTTTTGCATGGCGAATTCCTCACGTAAGTAAGCTTGGTTTAGCTCAGTTGGCTGCCGCGCGCGAAGAGCGTGGTGTTGGCTGCTCAGGCTTGCGTTTGCCGCTACCCTTGCGGCTGTCATAAAAATCGTTGAGCCATTGCTCCGGACTGAGTGCATCGACAGCTACACCTTCAATCGCGGCCCGCTGCGACAGCACCTCGTGCATGATCTCGATGTTGTCGGTGGAGGCTGAGATCACGGCCAGTGCATCGTCCATGCCGCGCAGGTTCAATTGGCAAACCGCACTTGCGTGGCCTTGCTTGACCAGGAAGCAGCGTGAGCGTTCGTCCAAACTTACAACGACCTGGTACTCGGCGTCTGTCAGCTTCAGCCCACCGACGTAGTCCTCGCGACTCGCATTGGGGTTGGGCAGCAGAATCATCGTGGCTGTCTGTTCGATCAGGGCCGCAGCGATGTCGCTAGCCAGCGCGTCTTCGGGACTTTGGGTGGCGAAGATGCCGAGGCCGTTCTGCTTGCGGATGGTTTTCTGCTTATTCTTGGCGAACTCCTTGAGCCCGCCCTTGCCATCGAGGATTTTCCAGAACTCGTCCATCACATAGATGAGCGGGCGGCCGTCAATCAGCGCCTCCAGTTTGTGCAGGAGGTAGTTGATGACTGGCACGCGCGCTTCAGGGTTGTCGATCAGCTCGGTGTAGTCGAAACCGATGATGTTGGCTTTTTCCAGGTCGATGGTGTCGACTGGGTTGTCGAACACCCATCCGAGCGAATTGCCGGCGGTCCACTTGCGCATGCGGATGAAGAGGCCGTCGTCACCCATGTTGGGCAGGCTCTTCTGGAAGTTGGTCATGGTGCGTAGGTGCATGGGTGTGTCGAGCATGTTCTCGACCGCACGGAAGATGTCTTCTTCCTCGCGCGAACTGTAGACGCTCTTGCCCACCATCACTTTCACCAGCTCGGCCAGGAACTGCGCGTTGGCCTCGGTGCGCTCGCACTGGAACGGGTTGAAGCCGGTGGGCTTGCCGTTTTCCAGTGCCAGGTAATTGCCGCCGCAGGCACGCACGAAGATCTCCGCGCCGCGGTCCTTGTCGAAGAAGAAAATGGTGGGCGAGGGTTGAAGCTTTTGCACCTGACTGAGCAGGAAGTTGATCAGCGCGGTTTTGCCGGTACCGGACTTGCCGATGACCATGGTGTTGGCGATGGCCTTTTCGCCCAGCGAATTTTCCGCCGGATGGGTGGCGTGAAAGTTGAAGTAGTACGCCTGCCCATTGGTGGTCTGCAAGGTAGTGACGCAGTCGCCCCAGGGATTGTTTTCTTTCTTGCCGGTGGCGAAATTGTGCAGTGGGGACAGGCCCAGGAAGTTGAGCGAGCTGACGTTGGCCAAGCGGGTGCGGTATTTCCAGTTGCCCGGGAATTGGGCGTAGAACGCGGCGGTGACGGCCAGGTCTTCCTTGACCGAGACAAAGCCGGCGTTGGAAAGCTCCGCCCGAGTGGTCGCAATCTGTTGGGAAAGCGCCTCTTGGCTGGGTGCGTAGATGGCCATGGAGAAGTGGTATTCGCCCAGCACGAAGTTGCCGGAGGCGAGCTGGTCCATCGCGTGATCGAGCTCGGCGATCTGGCTGAAGGCCTTGTCGCCCGAGGAGACCATCATGCCCTTGGTGCGGTCCAGCGCCTTGAGCGCGTCTTGGCGGCCCATGGGACTGAAGGAGTGGGTGATGACATATTCGAAATCCAGGTACTTCAGGCCATTGAGGATGCCGGGATAGGTGCCATCGGTATATTCCTTGATGTTGAGAAGGGCACCGAAATGGTTCTTGCCTTCGGGCGTGGTGATCACGAAATCACCGGTCTTGGCCGAGAAGCGCTGCTTGCTTACTGCCAGGTAGTTGTAGACGGCCGCATCGAGCACCGGTACCGGCTCATCGATGCGATTGAGCAAGTAGCCGTAGAGCTCCAATGCTTCGGAGAACACAACGCCATTGTTGGCCTCGTACATGCCAAGACGATAGGGCGCATAGTCCTTGAGTACAGCCTCCACGTTGCCGGCCAACTCCAGGATGGTATTCACCGCGTCTTGCTGCTGAGACTCCAGCCGACCGACATCGCTGGACTTTTCCGCGAAACGTTTGCCGCTCACGATGGGTCGATACATCATGGTCAGATATAGCTCGTTTTGCATGAGCTTCTGCGCGGACAAGGCTTCGTAGTAGCTGTCCGACATCTGCTGGTTGAAGCTTTGGCCGAAGTGGCTGTGGTCGGTCAAACGACGGCGCCGGCGCACGTCGTGTACCCAGAACGCGACGTTGACAAAGTCGGGCGCCCGCAGTGTCTGCAGCAGGCGGTTGAAGGTGTTGTGGCGATGCTCGATTTCCCACTCTTCGCGACCCACAAACGGCAGTCCGCCGAGGCGCCATACCAGCAGAAAATCCCCGTCGGTAGTCTTCAGCACTGTGGGCGACACGTGCGTGGACAGCGGCAGGAATTCGGCGATGGGGGTGTCGGGTCTAAAGCTGGGTTTAGCCATGGTTCGAGTCCGAGATGATGCCCCGATCTTGCGATCAGGGCATCTGGGAAAACTACGATTTGTCCTTGCCCTGACCGCGATGGCTGTTGGGGGTAAACACCCACATACCGTCGTTGTCGCCCAGGTTTCTTACCCGCGTACGGAACTGCAGACGCAGGCCAAGCAGCCGAAAGATCATCTCGTCGCGGCGGGCCATCTGCCGCATGATGAAGATCACTACCGGAAGCAGCAGCAAGTAGAAGAAGTTGGTGTACACCGCCAGCAGAAAGCACCCGCCTGCACCCATGAAAAAAGGTATGTAAGGCACACCCATGAACATCGGTGGGCGGGTGCAGCCGCGAAATAGCGGGTTTTTATACATAGTTGGTGATGATGTGCGTGATCAGGCTCGTAGTTGCCTTGCAGGCATCCGTTCCCGCGCTTGGCTTCAGGAACATATTGGCGATTTGACCCGCAGCGCCGATCAGGATGGCGCCGATCATGACGGGCGCCACATCGCCAATGCGTTTGTGTGCGAAGGCAATCTGATAGCCGGAGAAAATCACCGCGATGGTGACGACAACGATGGACAACGCGTTGAGGATTTTCTGAACATTCGATGCGAAACCGCAGGTCGTATCGATAGTCGCACCTGCATCCTGCGCGAAAGCAAGGCCGGGAAGCACGACAAAGGCCATGATGCACATGATCATGAAAAGCCGCGTGCGCTGAGAGTGCAGAATGCTTTCGTTGCCGGTCGAGTGGATAGCCATCTGAGTTTCCTTGTCGATAGTTGAAGCAGTACGCCAGACAGGTGGCGACAGCCGGTTCAGGGTTGGCCGCCTTGGGCGGCGTTGCGTGCTGCGTTATGTCCCGGGTTGCCCCGCGACATTTGGATGGCCGTGAGGCCAGGGCAACGCGCACCGAGGTGCGCGCCGGATAAAAGCAAAACCGCCGGCTTGGGCAGGGACCGGGTTATGTCAGAAGACGAAAGCGGCATCGCGCTGCTCCTGGCGGAGGTCGGCGCGATCTGCGCCTGTGCTGGAGGATGTTGTCTGGGTTATGGCCGGAGTCGAATCAGCGGGTGTAGTGGGGTCGGGCAAATCGTTGGGGCCACGAACCTTGGGAACGAATACTGTGTCGTTCGACGGTGCAGCGGGTGTCTGGTTGATGGCGGGCGAGGTCGGTGCAAGTAAGGCATCTGCCGGGCCCGGCGCTGCTGGCGCGGTTTGGCTGGTGCTCGCGCCGATGGGACTGATCGCCGGCGAGTCCGAGGGAGTGGCTGCGTTTGCGGGCGTAGAGTGGCTGATCGCAGCGACGATCGCGGGCACCGTGGCCGCCGCGGCTGCGTCTATCGCCATGCTGCGCAAGGCGACGCGATAGTTGGAGCTGCCGGGAGCGTAGACGGTGACGGTTTTGAGATCGGTTGCGCGCGTGGGTGCCTCTGCTGCTGGCGCCGTTGGTTGCGAGCGCAGCGCAATGGCCTCTGCAGGCACCGAGGCCGGCATCACTTTTCCTGGCTCGTTGGCCTCTCGATTGATCGAGGCGTAAACCTTCTGCACGTAGCCGTCGCGAAATCCCGTGGTGAAGTTGCCCGAGTAGTAGCAGCTGAAGGCTTTGCCCCAGTCGCCGTGTGCGCTGGCATGGCAGTCGGCGAGGATATGCGCGCCGGCGGACAGGTTGGCGCAGGCGCTGAACGCCTTCTGGTACGAATCGAGTCCGTAACGGCCCAGGTTGGCGCGGTTGACCTGGGCCAGGCCCACTGAAAAGTTGTAACCCTTGGTGTCGAGCATCTGCACGGTGGCAAGCGCCTCGGCGAGGTTCTTGGGCTGGCGTTCCAGTTGACCGCCTACGACGCCGATGGCGTAGGGGTTGGCGCTGGATTCGACGTGCACGATGTGTTGCATCACCTCGGGCGAGACGGCGAGGTTGGGACAGGCCAGCATTTCCATTCCGGGCAACATTCAATGCTCCTCGTGGCTGCGTTGAGGATTGAAATCGATGCCGGTGATGCAGCGACGTCCGCCGTGTGCCTTGATGTGCACCACGATGTCGATGGTCATCTTCAGCAGACGCTTGATCGTGTTGAACTCCAGCCCGGCACCCTCGGTAGACGCCTTGACCATCAGCGCGAGCTGGTCCCAGGTCTGCTCGGTGCTGCCGGAGTGGCAACTGGTGATGGAGCCGGGGTGGCCCGAGGCGCAGTTGCGAATGAAGTAGAAGGATTCATCGCCACGCAGTTCCGCCAGGATGATGCGGTCGGGCTTCATCCGCAGGCAGGCTTCCATGCAGCTTTTGGCGGTGACGTTGCTGGCGCTCTGGCCACCCTTGGAGTACAGCAGGTGCACCACGTTGGGCTGCTCGATAAAGAGCTCGCGCGCGTCTTCGATGGTGACCAGCCGTTCATCGGCAGGGATGTGGTTGACCAGGGATTTCATGAAGGTGGTTTTGCCGCTACCGGTGGCGCCGGAGACCACGATGTTTTTCTTGCCGAGTACGGCTTGGCGAAAGAACTCGGCGTAGCGTCGCGCCGCGCGCAGTTCCAGCAGTTTGCTATCCAGCTCGCTGAGGCCGTGACTGATTTCCACGATCTCGTCGAAAAATCCGTCGCTTTCGTACTGCTCCAGCGTCTTGAGCTGTTTGGACGGTAGCCGGATGGTGATCGAGACGAAGCCGGCCTCGCAGGCTGGTGGAATCACAAACTGCGCGCGCTGGCCGGTGGGAAAGGTCAGCGATACCACCGGATCCACGTCGGTAATGCGTTGACCGGTGTTGCTCTCGTTGATCACGGCGGTGCAGAACTGTCGTGCTCGCTCGAAGGTGAGCGAAGGCACGTCCACCCGCTGCCAACTGCCACGAGTTTCCAGGTACAGCTCGCCGGGGCGGTTGATGCAGATCTCGGTGACCTCGGGGGAGGCCATGTATTCGCGCACGCCCAGCACCTCGTACTGGTAGTCGAGAAAGTCATTCGAGATGTGGGTGGTGACGTCTTCCATGGCTATATGAGTCAGGTGCCTTTTCGCTATTCCAGATCAGGAGCGCGCAACCACGCCGCTGAAGTCCACGTCCTTGGTCACATAGACGTAGATGACGGTGCCCTGGTTGATGGTGACCGTCGGCGGGCGGTTGGCGGCTTCGCGAACGGCCTGATTGGCCAGGTTCTGGATGGTTTGAGCGGTGTTGCTTTCGAACGGTGTCTGGGTCACGACGCCGTTGCTGATGCTGGTGGTTCGGGGTCCATGCTCGGCCGCTTCGTATTTGAAGGCATCGCTGAGCAGACTGATCAGCAGGGCCGAACCGATGCGCTTGCCCCAGTGAGCATCGTAGTAACCGGGCACGCCGGCGCCGCCGAGGTTGTCGATGCCAGGGCTGGACATGTTCACGTCGATACCGGTGGGCGTGATGATGCGATCCCAGATCACCGCTTCCCGATCGCCAGTGGGGCCGCCGCTGTAGCTGCCCAACAGCTTGGAGCCTTTCGGCAGCAGCAAGGTGTGACCGTTGAAGGAGTAGACCGGCTCGGTGACCAGGCAGGTACTGAAGCCGGGAATGTCTGAAATGATGCGTGTTTCGAGCACGCAGCGGATGTAGGTTCCGCGCTGCATCAAGGTATCCGGATGGGTTAGCGGCTGTGCACTGGTGGGAGCCGAATCGGCATCGCCAGGGAGCTTCTTTCCGAGCGACTGCTGGGTTGCAGCCAGCGCCCCGGAATCGCTGGCGCCAGTGTCGTCACTGCTTGCGGCGAGTCGGCGCTGCAGCAAAGTGGGGCCGCTCGGCGCCAGCATCTGTCTGTTCGGCGCTGGCGTTGGTGCTGGCAACAGTGGAATGGGTTGGGGCGCTGGCTGCGGCTGCGGCACCGGAGCGGAGGGCAGCTGCGGCTGGGCGAGAGGCGCCTCGGCCACGGTTACCTTTTCCTCGCGTGGTTTGGATGGCTCACTTTTTTTGCCCACGCCGCTGATCAGCCAAAAAGCCAGGAACAACAGCAGCAACACCACGGCGCCCAACAAGAGCAGCGCGCGGCGGTTCATCTGGCGCAGTTCATTGCTGCGCAACTCGGGCGCGTTGGCATCGAGATCGGGTTCGGCGCTGCGCTGGTACTGGTTGGCGTAAGGGTTGTTGTGAATGGTCTCGTTCTGGCCGCGCGCGGCGGTCTGCGCCGGATCGTTGCCTGTGCGCTCGTCTTCGGGGTACTGGGGAGTATTCACTTTTTGGTATTCCTGCGCAGGCCCACGACGTCGTTGCCGTGGCGGATGACCAGATAGTTGTAAGTGCCGTGGACGACGATGGTGTTGCCTTCCACGGTGGTATTCACCAGCGAGTCTTCGCTGTGCTCCTGCTCACGCATGTAGATGGCCGGAAAATCGCCAGTCGGGAAGGCCTTCAGGTCGCTCATCTTGATGTACGTAAAGCGACCATCGTCGTAGACGTTGGCGGGGACCAGCCATGGGGCCGCTTTGCTTTTGGTGGCGTAGTCGTAGTCGAAGTTGTAGCTGCGATCAGGTAGCAGGTTGCTGTCTTGCGCTGCAGCCTGCAGCTGTTTTTTCTTTTCGTTGGCGAAGCTGGTGTCAGCCGGGTAGTTGAAGGCGATCTTGTACTGCACGCCATCGCGGCGAGCCTGCGCCAGGGTTTTCCAATCCGTCGCCACGACTTTGAGTTCGAAGATGTAGGAGTGTGTTGCGGTGCGCACCATCATGTTGGTGTCCACATCCACGTTCTTTGGCTTCAGGTAGAACACGTTTTCACGGCGAGTGAGGTCCCAGCCGCCGCTGAAGCCGGTGCTGTAATCGAGTATTTTCTCGTTGGGGCTGAGTTCGATCTGGGTGGTGATACCCAAGCCCGTGTTCACTGGATAGATGCTGTCGGGCTTGAATTGATAGCGCGTCAGCACCTGCTCCGCCGCCATGGTTGGTGCAACGGCAGCGGCAATACACAGGATGGATCCAAGACACCAGAGGCTTGATCGTTTCATGGGCGAGCCGCTCCCGTGGCGGAATCGGTAGACGTTGTCGGGGCTGACATCGCTGCGGCTGTGGTCGCCGGGATCGCAGGAGCGGCGGACACCGGCATGGTGGCTTGCGAGGTAACGGGAGGCCCGGGAATTTCTGCTGGTGGCGCGGTAGCGTAGTCGTCGTCCACGCGATAACTGGTTACCCAGAATCCCAGTGGATTCTCAATCCGATTCTGGTCGTCCATTTCCAGATTCTGTTTGTAGGTGAACTCGATCGTGGCGATCTTGTTGTCGAGGGGACGGCTGGCGCCGTTCGATTTATTGAAAAGACTGCGCTGGAAACGCACAGTGGCGCCGCGTGGTGTCATGCCTTCGCCGCCGCCAACCAGCTGGATGCTGAGCAGCTTGACGCGAATGGACTGATCCTTGCCGTACCGCTTGATCCAGCTGTCCGGGTTGGTTGAGGAGAACATCGCGGTGTATTCCGCCTTGACCCCGGCGGAAGCCATGGTCTGCACGGTTTTCCAGTCGCGCAAATTCACCAGGGTCAAATCGTAGGACTCTCTGGCCAGCACGAAGTGAGCGACATTGCTGCGGTTCACTGCCTCACGGGTAGTTATCCCGCGCATGGCGAAATCACCGTCCAGACGTGCGACCGTGGCGGTGCCGGTATAGGCATCTGCCATGACGAGATACGGAACTTTTTGCTTGAGCGGAAGCATGTAGAAGTAGCCGCCGGCAAGAATCAGCGCCATCGCTATGGCCGTAAATGCCACCCACCACGCGCGCCGCTCACTGCGTCTGGCGATATCAGCGATGGTCAGCTCGAAATTGACGGACCTGGAGACTGCTTCGTCGACTTTTCGACTGGATGATTTCGTGTTCAACATCAGCGAATGCCTGCCCTGCTGCGCGGTAGCTTGATAAATTCCCTTTTCATTTGCTGCCTGTCGGTTTGGCGGGTGGCGACGATGCAGGTGCAGCTTCCACGTCGGTCGTGCTGCTGCTGACGGTGCTGGATGGGAGCACCAATATCTTTCGATCGGTCGCGGAGACATACACATGCTGCGCGGCATAGATTGTCGTCAGCTGTTGGGCCGCACTATCAAGATCGGTGGTGCGAATGCTCGACACCGGTGTGTAAAGGGTGACGTCAAAGGGAAGCTGATATGACAACTCTCGCCCCGAGTCGCGCGCCCACCGGGTAAGCATGGTCTTGAGCGTCTCATCCATTGGCGCCGCATAGAACGTATAGGCTGCGGTCAACGGTATTTCAGTGGGCTGTTGCCGAAATTGATTCACCGGTTTCCAGCTGCCGCCGAAGTTTTTGGCTGCTGGGGTTCCACATCCTGTCAAAGCGATGATCGCAATGATCAGGCTGCCTCTGAGGGCGTGATTCCGGAGCTTCGTGTCCACAGTTTTTTCCGCATCGAGTAGTTGAATTGTCACCATGAGCCAAGAACCTGAGTGTTCCTATCGCCGCCGAACCGATGCGTGTCGTCGCTTGCATAGGCCAAGAGATGTTCAATCTGTCGCCGTCAAAAATCTGATTCCTCGCCGCATCAGAAAATCGTCAGGCACGCCAAAGTCACCGTCATTACAGACAGTGCGTGGCAGGTGAGTCGTGCGTTGTGGTGATTGCAACAGAGTGCAGCGGAATCGGCCGACGATGTCGGATGTGATCCTCTGTCTCGCCGTGATGGCAGAGTGGGAAACAAATTCCCGTACGTGAGTCGTTCGAATCCATTCGAGTCCCCTGTGCAGAGCGCGCAACCGCTTTCCCTGAACTTGATTCATCGTCGACTGGTGGTCGACGAAAAAGCTGCACTTTAGATTTGCGTGTCGAGCTTGGTGCCTCTGGCGTTGCCGCAAGATTCCGTCATGTCGGTGCGAAAATTCTTTCACGCAGCCAGTGACATTTGCGCCGATTGCGTCTCAAATTTGAGTCACAAATATAAGACACACATCTATGCGGAGAGGTAGGCGTTTGCTTACAGACGGCCGTTGAAGCGCGCTGCAATAATGTAGTTACGCGCCGACATGGTGTCGTGGGGCGACTCGTCATCACGAGAAGGATGTCAGTTAAAGGCGACGGCACAAGTCGTCGTGCGCCTGGATCTTTCAAATCAAGGTGGCACGAAATGCGACGACTGAGGTTTCAAGGGAGCACAGATACGTTGTATCAACTTGCCTCGAATGCACCTCGCAGCCACTTGTACCGGATGGCGTTGACGGGCCCGTCGTAGCTGATCACATCGAAGCGACATGCATGGCGTGCGTATTGTGGATGTGCGGCCAGCCAGTGTTGAGCGGCGAGAATCAGTTTGGCCTGTTTGCTGGTAGTGACCGAGGTGGCCGCGTCGCCGTGGCTGGCACTCTTGCGGTAGCGCACCTCGACGAAGACGATGGTGTCGCCGTCGCGCATCACCAGATCCAGCTCGCCGTAGCGTGTGCTGTAATTGTGAGCCAGGCAGGTTAGGCCGGCGCGTTCGAGTTCGGCGCGGGCGCGCTGCTCGAAGACGTCGCCGGCGGCGCGCATCAGTGGTTGATGAGCTGGTTGGCGTCGGCAGGTGTATTGCTGCTGGTGGCGGATGCCGGCGTGTTGTCTGTGGGCGGGCTGCCGGCTGGCATGTCGTCGGTCTGCAGGTTGCCGCTCAGCGGGTGCGCCAGGCCATCCTGGAATTGTGCCCAGATCAGCACGCGGCGCACGCGGCCGAACTGATCGGCGGTGAGCTGGCCGCTGGCGCCGGGCACGTAGCTTCCCGGATGCGCGCGCAGCCAGTCGAGGTACGGCACCAGGCTCCATGCATCCATGCCGAATGCGAACAGTCGCGCGCCACCACCGCGGGCCGACGATAGCTGGGCGGCGATGTCGTCATGGTTCGGCAGACCCGGCTGGGCGTTGAACAACCACGGCGCGTCGCAGAATTCCACGCCATCGAGGTCGCGATTGGCCGAGGCGTCGTCGTTGCCTTCGTAGACGTGCGAGGTGGCGATCACCGGCAGGTTGATCTGCGCGATGCGCAGTTGCGGCAACAGCACGCGGGCCTGCACCGGGCGCATGCTGATGAAGATGCCGGTGTCGGCGGGAGCGGCGCTGGCCGGTGCCGTGCTGGTGTCGGCGGTAGTGGTGGCGGCTGGCGCGGATGTGGGGATGTGCAGACTGGCGATGGTGTCGGCGTAACTGGTCGCGCCGGCTGGCAAGGTGATCGTGCCGAGGAGTTGACCACCACGAGCGGCCAGCTCGGCCTTGAAGGCGCCGGCGGCACGCTGGGCGAAGTCGTCGTTGGAAATCAGTACGTAAACCTGACGCAGGCCACGCTCGACCATGTGGTCGGCGGCCTGGGCGCCTTCGGTCTCCGGCAGCAGGCCGAATTCGCTGGCATCACCGGACGGCAGTTGCTTGTCGTCGGGATGATTCAACGCCAGCACCGGCACCGGCAATTGCGCTTGGCCGAATACCGCGGCGACTTCGCCGCGAGTGAGCGGACCGACCACCAGCTTGGCGCCATCGTGGACCGCTTGCTGATACGCCTTGATCGCACCGTCGCTGGTGCCCTTGCTGTCGTAGACGCGCACCGACGGGCGCGGGGCATGGTTGCGCCCGGCATCGAGATAGGCCGCGAAGAAACCTTCGCGGATCGATGTGCTCGCCGCCGCGTAATTGCCGTCGCTGGGCAACAGCAGGGCGACTTGGGCCGGCACCTTGTAGCCTTCGCGCACATTGGCATTGGCGCCCGGCAGCAGGGTGCCGACCGGTTGCTGCAATTCCGGTTGCGGCTGCGCCACGACCACGCCGAGTCGAGTCAGCGCCTCGTTGACCCAGGGCAACATGAGGTCACCGGGTTTCATCGCGGCGGCGCGCTGCTTGAGCGGATCGACGCCGAGCTTGTTGAGGAGGTCGAGGATCTGCTGGCGATTCTGTGCGTGATCGAAACCGCTCAACTGATCGTCCATCTGCACACGGGTGCGTGCGGCACCCCAGTCGTCGCCGCTGGCCACCATCGCGCGCGAGCGCAGTTCCAGCAGGCGCAGCTGTAGCGCAGCCGGTACCGTGACATTCGGCTGGGTGGTGAGCCGCAGTGCCGTAGCTGCGTCGTGCTGGTCGAGTGCGAGTTCGGCCTGCAGCAGGTCGAGACGCAGTGGTTCATCGTCGCTCAGGTGTTGTCGCTTGATGCTGGCGAGAATCGGCGCGGCACGCTCGATCTGGCCTTCCTGTCGCCAGGCTTCGGCGGCCTGCAAACGATAACTGTCGGCATGACCACGAGATTGATCTGCCAGCGCCAGGTAGGCTTGCGCGGCCTGTGCGAACTGACCTTGCTGTGCCAGCGCATCGGCGCTCTGCGCGGCGGCGATTTCGGCCGGTGAGCGCGGTGCGTTCATCGGCACGCAGGCGGCCAGAACCAGTGAAAAAAGCAGTCCGGTCGCGGCGGCGCGCGAGAGGCGCATGAGGCGCATGGGAGATCCCTTGTTCGTCATGGTCGTCAATGCGCGATCATAGCCGATCGGATTGCCGGCTCACGGCGCAGGAGTATGACGATGTCAGCAGTTCAGCCAGGTTGTCTGTGGGTGGTGGCCACCCCAATCGGTCATCGCGACGATTTGTCCGCCCGCGCCATCGTGACCTTGCGTGAAGTTGCGGTGATCGCCGCCGAAGATACCCGGCACAGCCGGCCACTGCTGGTGCATCACAATATCGACACGCCGCTGATCGCCCTGCACGATCACAACGAGCGCGATGCAGTGGATGCGATCGTGCGCAGAATGACGGCAGGCGATTCGGTGGCGCTGATTTCCGACGCGGGCACGCCCTTGATCAGCGACCCGGGTTTTCGTCTGGTACGCGCGGCGCGTGCGGCAGGCATTCGTTGCATTCCGGTGCCGGGTGCTTGCGCAGCGATTGCTGCGTTGTCGGTGGCCGGGTTGCCCAGCGACCGGTTTGTATTCGAGGGATTTCTGCCGCCGAAGGCGGCCGCACGACGCAGTCGTTTGCAGGAGCTGGCTGGTGATGCGCGCACGCTCATCTTCTATGAGTCGTCGCATCGCGTTGCCGAGAGTCTGGCCGACATGCGCGATGTCTTCGGTTTCGCGCGTGAAGCCGTGCTGGCGCGCGAGCTGACGAAGATGTTCGAGACGGTGCTGGGTGAGCCGTTGGCGGAACTGGCCGCGCGGGTCGCGGCCGATCCTGACCAGCAGCGCGGCGAATGCGTGATCCTAGTGGCTGGCCGCGGCGAGGAGGCCGATGCGAAGCTGATCGAGGGTCAGCGCATCTTCGCGATCCTGCGCGAGGAACTGCCGCCGGCGAAGGCGGCGAAGATGGCCGCGGCGATCACCGGCGCACCGCGCAAACTGCTCTACGAGGGCTGAGACCTCGCGTGGAGTACAATTGGCGGTGGAGTCGGCCGGGCAGTCGCGTCGCACGCAAGTGCATCGAGGAAAGTCCGGGCTCCATAGGGCAGAGTGCCAGGTAACTCCTGGGCAGCGTGAGCTGACGGCCAGTGCAACAGAGAGCAGACCGCCGAACGGCATCTTCGGATGTGCGTGGTAAGGGTGAAAGGGTGCGGTAAGAGCGCACCGCGTACGGGGCTAACGTCGTACGGCACGGTAAACCCCACTCGGAGCAAGACCAAATAGGGGAACGATAACGCGGCCCGCGTTGTTCCCGGGTAGGTTGCTGGAGCCAGACGGCGACGTCTGGCCGAGAGGAATGACTGTCGCGTCGCAAGACGTACAGAACCCGGCTTACAGGCCGACTCCACCTCTTTCATGAGTTCACCACCGGCGCGGCAAGCAGCCACGCCGGTGGTGATGTGTGGGAGTGCGTTCGGATGAACGCTGGTTCATCGCGATGCGGTCGGCAACCCCGAATTGTCCTCGCCAGACGCTGTGGTGGCATTGATTAAAAATCAAAAAATCCCTTGCTTTCAAACACCTTGCAAAGGTTCGTGAGAAAACGCTGGAATTACCGCCACAACTTCGCCTTTCTCCTTGATTCACAAGCGAAATTCCCTTGACAGTCTCACAGGGCGAGACTATCGTGGGTTCCAGTGTGAAATCGTGGGTTTTAGTGGAGTCTAGCGATCGTGTTCCAGGGCGAAACCGCCATCACCGTAGACGACAAGGGCCGCCTGGCCATTCCGACCGCGTATCGCGAGTTGGTGGCGGGCGAATGCGCCAATCGTCTGGTGATCACCTACAACCCGTTCGAGTCGGGCTGCCTCTGGCTGTTCCCGTATGCCGAGTGGGAACAGGTGCGCGATCAGGTGAATGCGCTGCCCAAGGTCAAGGCCGCCCATCGCGATCTGCAGATGAAGCTGGTCGGTGCCGCTGCCGTGGTCGAGCCGGATGGCGCGGCGCGGGTGCTGCTGCCAGCCAGTCAGCGTGCCGCTGCGGGTATCGAGAAGAAGGCGGTGCTGCTGGGCATGGGCAACAAGTTCGAGCTGTGGAGCGAACAGGCCCATCTGGCCAAGATCCGCCAGAGCATCGGCGAAGACGAGATCACTGACGAAATGGCCGTACTGCGCCTGTAAACGGGCGCAGCGACAGACGCGGGACGGGAGCGGGAGTGCGGCATGGCCGAGCAGCAGTTGCGGCACATCCCGGTGATGCTGGGTGAAGCGGTGGAGGGTTTGTCCGTGCAGTCTGACGGGCGCTATCTCGATGGAACGTTTGGTCGCGGCGGTCACGCTCGCGCCGTACTGTCGCGCCTCGGCCCCGCTGGTCGGCTGCTGTTGATGGATCGCGATCCCACGGCGATCGCCACGGCGCAAGCCGAATTTGCCGATGACCCGCGCGTGTCGATCCGGCATGCCAATTTTTCCAGCCTGGCCGAGTGGGACGAAACCGCCGCCGGCCTCGACGGCGTGTTGCTCGATCTGGGCGTGTCCTCGCCGCAGCTGGACGAAGCCGCGCGCGGCTTCAGCTTCATGGCCGATGCGCCGCTGGACATGCGCATGGACACCACCCAGGGCGAAAGCGCCGCCGATTTCCTGGCGCATGCCAGTGAGCGCGAGATCACCGAAGTGCTGTGGAGTTTCGGCGAAGAGCGCCACGGCCGGCGTATCGCCCGCGCGATCGTTGCCGATCGTGAGACTACGCCATTCACCCGTACCGGCCAGTTGGCCGCGCTGATCGAGCGCGTGGTCGGTCGTCGCGAGCCGGGCAAGCATCCGGCCACGCGCAGTTTTCAGGCGTTGCGCATCCGCGTGAACGGCGAGCTGGATGCCTTGCAGCAGGGTCTGAATGCTGCGGTGGAGCGGCTCAAGCCGGGTGGTCGGCTGTCGGTGATCAGTTTTCACTCGCTGGAAGATCGGGCGGTGAAGCTGTTCATCCGCGATCACTCCGGTCGCGTGAATAACAGCCGCCGGGGACCGCCGGTGCAGGCTGCGCCGGCGCGTCTGGTCGCGGTCGGCAAAGCGCAGTTTCCGTCTGATGCTGAGACGGCGACCAATCCGCGCTCACGCTCGGCCGTGCTGCGCGTGGCGGAGAAACTGCTTGAGCAGACGCCGTTGCACGAGGGCCGCGCATGAAGGCCATCGGCGCCCTGTTCATGCTGATCCTGCTCGCGGCCGTGCTGGCCAGCGCGATCGGCGTGGTATGGACGCGCCACGAGAGCCGCGTGCTGTTCGTCAACCTGACCGCGTTGCAGAACCAGCGCGACGACTTGAACATCGAATACGGCAGGCTCGAACTGGAGCAGGCGACCTATGCCGAGCCGCGACGCATCGATGACGAGGCCCGGCAAAAACTGGGCATGATCGATCCGCGCCCGCAAGACATCAGGTTGCTGCACTGATGGCCTGGCACAAGCACAGCACGCCTCCCCAGCACGGTCGCCGCCGCAGTGCCGGTCCCAGTTCGCGCAAGCGGATGGTGGTGGTGGTCGGCCTGCTCGGGTTGGCCTCGCTCGGGCTGGTGGCGCGTGCGTTCGACCTGCAGGTCGTGCGCAAGCAGTTCTATCAGAGCCAGGGCGACGCGCGCTTTCTGCGTGTAATGCCGATCCCGGTGTCGCGCGGCACCATCTTCGACCGCAACGGCGAGCCGTTGGCGGTGTCGACACCGGTGATGTCGATCTGGGCGAATCCCTCGGAAGTCCTCGACAACGAGGATCGCATTCCGCAGTTGGCGCGGGCGCTGGGTGTGGATGCGGGTGAATTGAAGGAGCAGCTGGCGCAGCGTTCCGACAAGGAATTTGTCTATCTGCGTCGGCAGATGTCGCCAGAGGCAGCGCAGGCCGTGCTGGACTTGAGCATCCCCGGCATCAACGGCCAGCGCGAGTTCAAGCGCTACTACCCGTCCGGCGAAGTGACCTCGCACGTGCTCGGCTTCACCAACATCGACGACCACGGTCAGGAAGGTCTGGAGCTGGCCTACGACGACTGGCTGTCCGGCAAGCCGGGTGCCAAGCGGGTCATTCGCGACCGCATGGGTCATGTGGTGGAGAACGTCGAACAGATCCGTGCGCCGAAGCCGGGGCAGGACCTCACGCTCAGCATCGATCGCCGTATCCAGTTTCTCGCCTACAACGAACTGAAAAGCACGCTGGAGAAATCGCAGGCCGATTCCGGTTCGATGGTGGTACTCGACGTGAAGACCGGCGAAGTGCTGGCCATGGTCAACCTGCCGACCTACAACCCGAATGCACTCAGCGGCAGCCAGCCGGGCCAACGGCGCAACCGGGCGATGACCGACGTGCTTGAGCCGGGTTCCACCGTGAAGCCCATTCTTATGGCCGCGGCGCTATCCAGCGGCAAGTTCACACCGACCAGTCCGATCATCGACACCACCGGTGGCCACTGGTATTTCCAGGGGCACGATATCCATGACACGCATAATTACGGCTTGCTGACACCGACGGGCGTCATCACCAAGTCGAGCAACGTGGGTGCCGCGCATATCGCGATGCAGCTCGACACCGGCCTGATGTACGACACCTATCGCGCATTCGGTCTGGGCGACAGCACCCAGAGTGGATTCCCGGGTGAAGCCTCCGGTCACCTGCGGATCGGGCGCGACTGGCGTCCACTGGAAAAAGCCATTCTCGGTTACGGCTATGGTCTCAACGTGACTGTGCTGCAGCTGGCCAATGCTTACGCCACGATCGCGGATGGTGGCGTGATGCATACCCCCACCTTCATCAAGGGCAACGACAACACGGCGAAGCAGATCGTCTCGCCAGATGTGTCGATCCAGCTGATCCGGATGATGGAGACGGTGACCGGCCCTGGCAGCACCGGCACGACGGCGCGCATTGCGAACTACAGCGTGGCCGGCAAGACCGGCACCGCGCACAAGGCCGCCGGTGGCAGCTATGCCAAGAACAACTACACGGCGGCGTTCGCCGGCATCGTGCCTGCATCGAATCCACGCCTGGTTGGTGTGGTCGTGGTCGATGATCCGAAGAAGGGCAGCTATTACGGCGGCACGGTGTCCGGGCCGGTGTTCTCCAAGGTGATGGATGGCGCGTTGCGCCTGCTCGACGTGCCGCCGGACAACATCGGTCGCTGGTATGTCGGTGGTCCACTGCAGAGTCCCGACGGGCTGGTGGGCAACAAGGCGCCGGTGGATACGCCGATCGACGACGCGCCGATCGATGGAGGTGCGCCATGAGTACCGGCCATCTCGATCAGCTGCTGCTGGGGATTGCCGACGCGCAGGTTGCCGCCGCGCCGGGTGCCGGCCGCATCGTGCTGTCCGGGCTCACGCTCGACTCGCGCCGTGCGCAGCGCGGCGATGCATTTTTCGCATTGCGCGGCACCCAGGGTCACGGCATCGAATTCGCTGCCAGCGCGGTGCAGCGTGGCGCGCAGGTCGTACTGGCTGAAGCGCCTGCGATCGACGGCGTGACGCCACTGGACGTGCCGCTGCTGTGGATCGAGAACCTACACACGCAGGTCGGCGAGATCGCCGCGCGCTTCTACGAGCGTCCCAGCGAATCGATGCGGATGGTCGGCGTCACCGGCACCAACGGCAAGACCTCGTGCGTGCAATTGCTGGCACAGGCACTGACCCTGCTCGGTCATCGCGCGGCCTCGATCGGCACGCTCGGTGCCGGCGTGCATGGCCAGTTGCGCGAAGGCGAGCGCACCACACCCGATGCAATCAGTGTGCAGGCGTTGCTCGCGGATTTTCGCGATACCGAAGTCAGTCATGTGGCGATGGAAGTGTCGTCGCACGCGCTGGAACAGGGCCGCGTGGGCGCGGTGGATTTCGAAGTGGCCGCGTTCACCAATCTCACCCGCGATCACCTGGATTATCACGGCAGCATGGAAGCCTATGGCGCAGCCAAGGCGAAGCTGTTCGCGTGGCCGGGACTGCAGAGCGCGGTGATCAATATCGACGATGCGTTCGGCCGCGAGCTGGCGACGCAGTTGCCCGCCGGCGTGCAGCCGTTGCGCTTCAGCATGGCCGACGACAGCGACGCGGAGATTGCCGCCAGCGCCATCGCCACCTCGGCCGAAGGGCTGGCGTTCCAGCTGCGCACGCCGTGGGGTGTGCTCACGATCAATAGTCATCTGCTTGGTCGCTTCAATGTGGCGAACCTGCTCGCGGTGGTGGGTTGCCTTGGCGCGCTGGGCGAATCGTTTTCGCGCATCGTGGCTGCGGTCGAACAGCTGCAGCCGGTCAACGGCCGCATGAGCCGGCTCGGCGGCCTGCATGGCCTGCCGCTGGTCGTGGTCGATTACGCACACACGCCGGACGCGCTGGAGCAGGCATTGAATGCCGTGCGTGCACATTGCGCCGGCAAATTGATCTGCGTGTTCGGCTGCGGTGGCGAACGCGACGCCGGCAAGCGTCCGTTGATGGGTGAAATCGCCGCGCGGCTGGCGGATGTCGCGATCGTCACCGACGACAATCCGCGCGGCGAAGACGGCGACGCGATCGTGGCGCAGATCGTCGCCGGCATGGCGGCAGCACGTGCGATGACGGTCGAGCGCGATCGCGCGTCGGCAATCGGTCAGGCGCTGCAACTGGCGCACTCCGGCGATGTGGTGCTGATCGCCGGCAAGGGTCATGAAACCTATCAGGATGGCGCGGCCGGCAAGCGCCCGTTCGACGATCTGGCGGTGGCACATGCCGCGCTGGAACGGATCAGCCGGGAGCCGCGCGCATGATGTCGCTGAGCGCCATCGCGGTGTGGACCCGCGGGCAGCTGTTCGGCGCCGATGTCGAAGTAACCGGTGTCGCCATCGATACCCGCAAGCTCGCATCGGGCGATCTGTTTGCGGCGTTCAAGGGCGAGCACGTGGACGGCCACGACTATCTTGCCCAGGCAGCCGCGCGCGGTGCAGCGGCAGCGTTGGTGGAACGCAAAGTCGACAGCGAGCTGCCGCAGGTGCTGGTAGACAACGTGGAGCTGGCGCTGGGTGACTTGGCCAGCGCAGTGCGTGCGCAGCGCAGCGCGCGGGTGATCGGCATCACCGGCTCAAACGGCAAGACTACGGTGAAGACGCTGACTGCGGCGATCCTCTCGCTGCATGGCCGCACCCATGTGAATGCCGGCAGCTACAACAACGAGATCGGCCTGCCGCTGACCTTGCTGGCGATGCCGGTCGACGCCGAATACGCGGTGCTGGAAATGGGTGCCGGCAAGCCGGGCGACATCGCGTATCTCGCTGCCATCGCGCGGCCCGATATCGGCCTCGTCAACATCATCGCGCCGGCGCATCTTGAGCGGATGGGCAGCGTGGAAGGCGTCGCCGAGACCAAGGGCGCGCTGTACCAGGCGCTGCCGGCCGACGGCGTGGCGATCATCAATGCGGACGACGCGTTCGCCAGTTTCTTCAGTGGCCTGGCCGGCACGCGCCGGGTGCTGCGCTTCGGTCTCGACCACAAGGCGGATGTGGGTGCCGACATCATCGAGCAGCGCGTGGACGGATCGCGCTTCGTGCTGAGCACGCCGGTGGGTGACACCGAGGTGGCGTTGCCACTATCGGGGCGACACAACGTGGCCAACGCGCTGGCCGCCGCATCGATCGCGCTGGCGCTGGACGTGCCGCTGGCGACGATCGTCACCGGACTGGAGCAGGCGAGTGCCGTCGCAGGTCGGCTCAAGCGTGAGGCCATGTCTGGTGGCTGGACGTTGATCGACGACAGCTACAACGCCAATCCCAGCTCCATGGCGGCGGCGATCGACACGCTGGCGTTGGCACAAGGCGAGCGCTGGCTGGTGCTGGGCGACATGGCGGAACTGGGTGCGGATGCACGTGCGTTGCATGCGCAGGTGGGTGAATGCGCCCGCAAGCGCGGCATCGAGCGGTTGTTTGCAGTTGGCCCGTTGAGCGCTGCAGCAGTCGAGGCATTCGAGGCGCAAGGCGAACATTTCGATGACAAGGCAGTACTGGTCGCTGCGTTGCAGTCGCGTCTGCACAGCAGCGTGACATGTCTGGTCAAGGGCTCGCACTCGGCGGGTATGGAACAGGTGGTTGCCGCATTGCGAAACCCCGAGCAAAAGGAGGGCGCCTCCGATGCTGCTTGAACTCGCTGACTGGATGGCACGGCATTTCACCGCGCTGCATCTGTTTCAGTACATCACCTTTCGCACGATCATGGCTGCGCTCACCGCGCTGGCGATGTCGCTGCTGTGCGGACCGTGGCTGATCAATCGGCTGGCTGCGCTGAAGGCTGGCCAGGTGGTGCGCAGCGACGGCCCGCAGACGCATCTGGTCAAGGCCGGCACGCCGACCATGGGCGGCGTGATGATCCTGCTCTCGGTCACCGTCGCCACCTTGCTGTGGGCCGACCTGCGCAACCGCTACGTGTGGGTGGTGCTGGCCGTGATGCTGACCTACGGTGCGATCGGTTTCTACGACGACTACCGCAAGCTGGTGCTGAAGGACAGCCGCGGGCTGGCCAGCCGCTGGAAGTATTTCTGGCAGTCGGTGTTCGGTCTCGGTGCGGCGCTGTTCCTGTACTACAGCGCGCCGCATGTAGGTGTTGCAGGCCTGCCGGTGGCCGAGACCGCGCTGTACTTGCCGCTGTTCAAGCAGGTGGTGCTGCCGCTGGGGCTGTTCTTCGTGGTGGTGACCTATTTCATGATTGTTGGCTTCTCCAACGCGGTGAACCTCACCGACGGACTGGATGGTTTGGCGATCATGCCGACCGTGCTGGTCTCCGGTGCGCTGGGCATCTTCGCGTACCTGGCTGGCAACAAGGTGTTCTCCGAATACCTCGGTATCCCCTCGATTCCCGGTGCCGGCGAGCTGGCCATTTTCACCGGCGCACTGGCTGGCGCGGGGCTCGGCTTCCTGTGGTTCAACACGTATCCGGCACAGGTGTTCATGGGCGATGTCGGCGCACTGGCGATGGGTGCTGCGCTCGGCTGCGTTGCGGTGATCGTGCGTCAGGAAATCGTGCTGCTGGTGATGGGTGGCGTGTTCGTGATGGAAACCGCCTCGGTGATGATCCAGGTCGCCAGTTTCAAGCTCACCGGCAAGCGCGTGTTCCGGATGGCGCCGATCCATCACCACTTCGAGTTGAAGGGCTGGCCGGAGCCACGGGTGATCGTGCGCTTCTGGATCATCAGCGTGGTGCTGGTGCTGGTCGGTCTTGCCACGTTGAAGGTGCGCTGATGTTCGGTTTCGACAGCACTCAGGCCAAACGCCGGCAGGGTCCGCGCGGCAGCTTCGACCTGTGGTTGCTGGTCGGGCTGATCGGGCTGGTCAGCGTCGGCGTGGTGATGGTGACCTCCAGCTCGATCGCGGTGGCCGACAGCCAGCACATGGGTGCGTTCTATTTTCTGCGCAAGCACCTGATCTTTCTCAGTCTCGGCGCGCTGGCGGCTGCCATGGCGATGCGTACCGAATTGAAGCTGTTCGAGAAGTACGCGTTCCATCTGATGCTGTTGGCGTTCGTGCTGCTGCTGGCGGTGTTCGTGCCGCATCTGGGCATGCGCCTCAACGGCGCGCGCCGCTGGCTGAACCTGCTGGTGACCACGTTCCAGCCGGTCGAGGCGGTGAAGTTGATTCTGGTGGTGTACATCGCCAGCTACCTGGTGCGTCATCGCGAGAGTGTGGAGACGCGCTTCCTTGGCCTGTTCAAGCCTGTGATGGTGGCCGGCGTGATCGTGCTGATGCTGCTGGCGCAGCCGGACTTCGGCTCGGCCACGCTGGTGATCGCGGTGACCATCGCGATGGTCTGGCTTGGCGGTGCGCGACCGATCTTCCTGTTCCTGATGGGTCTGCCGCTGATGCCGCTGCTGTATATCGCGGCGACCGGCGAGAGCTACCGCATGAAGCGGCTGACCACGTTCATGGATCCGTGGAAGGACCCGTTCAACGACGGCTTCCAGCTGACTCAGTCATTGATGGCGATCGGTCGCGGCGAGTGGACCGGCGTGGGTCTGGGCTCCAGCGTGCTGAAATTGTCTTACCTGCCGGAAGCGCATACCGACTTTATCTTTGCGGTGATTGGCGAGGAACTTGGTCTGGCCGGGGTGATCCTGGTGGTTGGCCTGTTCGCGCTGGTCGTCGGGCGGGGCCTGTATCTGGGCTTGAAGGGCATCGAAGTGGGTCAGCGCTTTGCTGGCTACGTCGCCTTCGGTATCTCGCTGATGTTGGCGATGCAGGCGATCGTGTCGGTCGGTGTGAACCTCGGCGCACTGCCGACCAAGGGCCTGACCTTGCCGCTGATCAGCTATGGCGGCTCGTCGATGGTGCTGACCTGCGCGATGGCCGGCGTGCTGCTGCGCGCCACGTTCGAGATCAATCGCGCGCTCGACGCACGGCAGATGACCTCGCGCATACCGGCCGCCGCGGTGGCCGATGCCAACGTCGCGGTGAAGCCGCGCGAAGCGGTGGCCGCATGAAGACGCAGGCACCCGTGCTGATCATGGCCGGTGGTACCGGTGGCCATATCTTCCCCGGCCTGGCCGTGGCCGAGTGCCTGCGTGCGCAGGGCGTGCCGGTAGTGTGGCTGGGCGCGGTCGGCGGGATGGAAACGAAGGTGGTACCGGCACAGCGGATCGAGCTGCACACGGTGGCGGTCGGTGGCTTGCGCGGCAAGGGCATCAAGACCCGGCTGCTGGCGCCGCTGATGCTGCTGCGCGCGCTGTTCGCCTCGCTGGCCGTGCTGCGCCAGGTGAAGCCGCGCAGTGTGCTGTCGATGGGTGGGTACGTTGCAGGTCCCGGTGGTCTTGCTGCGTGGCTGCTGCGGCGGCCGCTGCTGGTGCACGAACAGAATCGCGTCGCCGGCTTCACCAACCGCAAGCTGGCCGGACTGGCGAAGCGCGTGCTGGCCGGTTTCGCCGATGCATTGCCGCAGGCCGAGTGGGTTGGCAATCCGGTGCGCGATGCGATCGCGGCGTTGCCGCCGCCCGCACAGCGCATGGCAGGCCGCAGCGGCAGGCCGCGCCTGCTGGTACTCGGCGGCAGCCTCGGTGCGCGCGCCTTGAACCTCGCGGTGCCGCAGGCGCTGGCTCAGCTGACCCCGGCGCAGCGTCCCGAGGTGGTGCATCAGTGCGGCACGCGCGGCCTCGACGAGGCGCGAGCAGCGTATGCAAAGGCCGGCGTCGAGGCGCAGGTGGTGGCCTTCATCGACGACATGGCTGGCAGCTACGAATGGGCCGATCTGGCTGTCTGCCGTGCCGGTGCATTGACCCTGGCCGAACTGACCGCGGCCGGACTCGGCGCGGTGCTGGTGCCGTTCCCGCACGCGGTGGACGACCACCAGACACGTAATGCCGAGGCGCTTGTGGCGATCGGCGCCGCTGAACTGATGCAGGAGAGCAAGCTGGACATACAGATTTTGGCGCAGCGACTGGAGTCGTTGCTGGGTGATCGCAGTCGCTTGCTGGCGATGGCCGAGGCCGCGCGCACGCTGGCGAAACCCGACGCGGCGCAGGTCATCGCGCGCGCTTGCATGGAGGTGGCCGCATGACGCCGCGTCGCCTGCATGCACACGAAGACCTGATGAGCACGTTCAAGCGCGTGCACTTCATCGGCATCGGCGGCGTCGGCATGAGCGGCATCGCCGAAGTGCTGCACAACCTCGGCTACGCGGTGTCCGGTTCCGACCGCGCGAATTCGCCGACCGCACTGCGCTTGCAGCAGCTCGGGATCATCGTGCATGTCGGGCATGCCGCCGAACATATCGGCGACGCCGACGTAGTGGTGACCTCGAGCGCGATCAAGGCGGACAACGCGGAGCTGGTCGCTGCCCGTGCGGCGCGTATCCCAGTGATCCCGCGTGCGGAGATGCTCGGCGAGCTGATGCGTTTCCGTCGTGGCGTGGCGATTGCCGGCACTCACGGCAAGACCACCACCACCAGCCTCACCGCCAGCGTGCTGGCCGAGGCCGGCTACGATCCGACCTTCGTGATCGGTGGCCAGTTGAACGCGGCCGGCGCGAATGCGCGGCTGGGCACGGGCCAGTATCTGGTCGCGGAAGCCGATGAATCCGATGGCTCGTTCCTGCTGCTGTCGCCGGTGATTGCGGCGGTTACCAATATCGACGCCGATCACTTGGAGAACTACGGCGGCGACTTCGCCCAGGTGAAGAAGGCATTCGCCGATTTCCTGCACCGGCTGCCGTTCTACGGTCTGGCCGTGCTGTGCGTGGACGATGCGGAAGTGGCCGAACTGGCGAAATCCACCACGCGCCGCGTGATGACTTACGGCATCGACACGGCAGACGCCGACGTGCGCGCGCTGAATGTGACCCAGCATGGCTTCGAAATGCATTTCGATCTGATGCTGCCGGGCCGCGCCGATGCGTTGCCGGTGAAGCTCAACCTGCCGGGTCGGCACAACGTGCTGAACGCGCTGGCCGCCGCTGCGATCGGCTGGCAGCTGGGCGTGGAAGCCGAAGCCATGGCCCATGCGCTGGAGCATTTCCAGGGGGTCGGTCGTCGCTTCCATCGGCGCGGCGAGATCGCGTTGGACCAGGGCAGCGTGCTGCTGGTCGACGATTACGGCCATCACCCGCGCGAACTCGCGGCGGTGTTCGCCGCCGCGCGCGGTGGCTGGCCGGATCGTCGGTTGGTGGTCGGTTTCCAGCCGCATCGCTACAGCCGTACTCGCGACCTGCTGGACGATTTCGCGAACGTGCTCGCCGATGCCGACGTGCTAGTGCTGACCGAGGTCTATGCCGCTGGCGAAACGCCGATCATCGGTGCCGACGGCCGTGCCCTGGCGCGCGCCGTGCGTGCACGCGGCAAGGTCGACCCGGTGCTGATCGAGCATCCACGCGAATTCAAGGACACCTTGCCGACCTTGCTGCACGACGGTGATCTGTTGCTGTTGCTGGGCGCCGGCGACATCGGCGCGGCAGCGGTGGAGTTGGCCCACGTCGGTCATCTGAGGACAAGCAAGTGAGCATGAAAATTACAGACCCCGCCCAGTTCGGTCGCGTCGCCGTGGTGATGGGCGGCAGCTCGGCCGAGCGCGAAGTGTCGCTCGATTCCGGCCGCAACGTCTTGGCCGCGCTGCAGGCGCGCGGGATCGATGCGCATGCGATCGACGGTATCCCGGCATTGCTCGATGCGTTGCGCGCCGGCCACTTCGCGCGCGTGTTCAACATTCTGCACGGCCAGCATGGCGGTGGTGAGGATGGCGTGCTGCAGGGCGCGCTGGAGTCGCTCAACGTGCCATACACCGGTTCGGGCGTGCTCGGTTCCGCGCTCTCGATGGACAAGACGCGCTCCAAGCGCGTGTGGCAGTCGCTTGGCCTGACCACACCGGGATTCGTCGCGCTGCCACGTGGCGCCGATGTGCATGCCGCGGCGAAGCAGATCGGTTTTCCGCTGATCGTGAAGCCGGCCTGTGAAGGCTCCAGCGTGGGCGTCACCCGCGTGTTCGAGGAAGCGCAGCTCGATCAGGCGGTGCAACTGGCCGCGAAGTATCCGGGCGACCTGCTGATGGAAACCCTGATCGAAGGCGACGAGCTGACTGTCGCCATCCTCGGTCGCGAGGTGCTGCCGACGATCCACATCGTGCCGAAGGGCGCGTTCTACGACTACAACGCGAAATACATCGCCGAGGACACGCTCTATCTCTGTCCTGGCCTCGAAGGCCATGCCGAAAGCGAGTTGCGCACGCTGTCGCTGCAGGCATTCGATGCGCTCGGCTGCCATGGCTGGGGCCGCGTCGACGTGATGCGCGACCGCAACGGTCGCAACTGGCTGCTGGAAGTGAACACCGCGCCGGGCATGACCTCGCACTCGCTGGTGCCGAAGGCCGCCGCGGCCGCCGGCATCGACTATCAGGAGCTGTGTTGGCGCGTGCTCGAAACCAGTTTCCGGGAGGGCGCGTGAAGGGAACCATCCGCCTCGTTGCCTGGTGTCTGGCCATCGCGCTGGTCGCGCTGCCGATCGTCGGCGTGCTGCGCGGATGGTTTGCGGCCAGCCGTTGGCCGGTGACCCAGTTGACTGTGCAGGCCGAGTTCAAGCACGTCACTGCAAACGAGATTCGCGACGTGGTGCGACCACGGCTGGGCAAAGGTTTCTTCGCGCTGGATCTCGATGCCGTGCAGAAGGCCGTCGCCGCGTTGCCGTGGGTGGAGTCGGCCGAGGCGCGCAAGCGCTGGCCGGACACCTTGCAACTGCGCATCTACGAACGGCAGCCGTTCGCGCGCTGGAACGACAAGCAGCTGATCAGCCGGCAGGGCCTGGTGTTCGACGCGCCGGGCGCGACCGATACCAGCGCCTTGCCGGATCTGCACGGCCCGGATGCGCGGCTGGCCGAAGTGGTGAGCTTTTACGCCGAGACGCAGAAGGCGTTCGCCGGTACTCATCTGCAGATCAACGGCGTGGCGCTGACCGAGCGCGGCAGCTGGAGTGTCAGCACCGCCAGCGGCGCGCAGATCGTGATCGGCGATCGCGAGCAGGCCAGCCGGCGGCTGCGCCGTTTCCTCGATGTCTATCCGCAGCTGATCGCCGGTCATACCGACGCTTTCGCCTACGCCGATCTTCGTTACACCAATGGATTTGCCGTGCGCTGGCCGCAAGCGGCCGCCGCCAACGCTGGAGGTTCGCCCCGCTCATGAAGACGATCTGCCTATTGAAGGCCGCCCTATGAAATCGCGCAACGACAAGCAGCTGGTGGTCGGCCTCGATATCGGCACCTCGAAAGTGGTGGCGATCGTCGGCGAGTACGAGCCGGGCGAGCCGATCACCGTGATCGGCATCGGCACGCATGTATCGCGCGGCATGAAGCGCGGCTCGGTGGTCGACATCGAATCGACCGTGCACTCGATCCAGCGCGCGGTGGAGGAGGCTGAGCTGATGGCCGGCTGCGACATCCGCTCGGTGTACGCATCGATCTCCGGCAGCCATCTGGAAACCCGCAACTCGCACGGCAACGCGGCGATCCGCGACCGCGAAGTGACTGTCGGCGATCTGGAGCAGGTGCTGGAGGCGGCCAGCGCGGTGGCGATCCCGGCCGATCGCAAGGTTCTCTATAAGGAGTCACAGGAGTACCGCATCGATGGCCAGGACGGTATCCGTTCGCCGGTCGGGATGAGCGGCGTGCGCCTGGAAGCGAACGTGCATCTGGTCACCGGCGCGGCGGCGGCGGTGCAGAACATCACCAAATGCATCCAGCGCTGTGGGCTGTCGGTGGACGAGCTGGTGCCGTCGGCACTGGCCAGCGCCAAGGCGGTGCTGACCGACGACGAGCGCGAGCTGGGCGTGTGTCTGGTCGACATCGGCGCCGGCACTACCGACATCGCGATCTACACCCAGGGTTCGATCCGCTACACCGCGTCGCTGCCGGTTGGCGGCGACCAGGTCACCAGCGATATCGCCTATGGCGTGCATACGCCGACCGCGCATGCCGAGGAGATCAAGATCAAGTACGCCTGTGCGCAGACCGGGTTGGCGCACGCCGAGGAAACCATCCAGGTACCCAGCGTCGGCGATCGGCCGCCGCGTCGGCTCGCGCGGCAGTCGCTCGCGCAGAGCGTGCAGGCGCGCTACGAGGAAATCTTCGAGATGGTGCAGGACCAGCTGCGTCGCTCCGGCTACGAGAGCCTGGTCGCGGCCGGCGTGGTGCTGACCGGCGGCGCCTCGAAGATGGAAGGTGCGCTGGAGCTGGCCGAGGAGATCTTTCACAAGATGGTGCGCATCGGCGTGCCGCAGCAGATCGATGGTCTGGGCGAAGTCGTTTCCAGTCCGCTGCACGCCACCGGCGTGGGCCTGCTGCTGCATGGCGCGCGCGCCGGCGGCACGCGGGTCGGTGGGCCGGCGGGCGGCAGTGTTGGTGGTCTGGTCGGCAAGTTGCGCGGCTGGATCACCAAGAATTTTTGATCGCTGGTTTTGATTTTTTGGGTGACGCAGGACGCGTCGCCTCGGGCGAATGGATATCCGCCCACCACCATGGACCGACAGGAGTCGCGATCCCTGGTTACAACGACAACAACTCTTAGGAGGACGGGAAATGTTTGAACTGATTGATAAACTCGCACCCAATGCAGTAATCAAAGTGATCGGCGTGGGCGGCGGCGGCGGCAATGCCGTAGCGCACATGCTCAACTCCAACATCGAAGGCGTCGAGTTCATCGTCGCCAATACCGACGCGCAGGCTATGACCAGCTGCGGCTCGCGGACCCACCTGCAGCTCGGTGGCAATGTAACCAAGGGTCTCGGTGCCGGCGCCAATCCGGAAGTCGGCCGTCAGGCGGCGCTGGAAGATCGTGAGCGCATCGAAGCGATGCTCGAAGGTGCCGACATGGTGTTCATCACCGCCGGCATGGGCGGCGGTACCGGTACCGGCGCGGCGCCGGTGGTGGCGCAGCTGGCCAAGGAGAAGGGCATCCTCACCGTGGCGGTGGTGACCAAGCCGTTCCCGTTCGAGGGTCGCCGGCGCATGCAGGTCGCCTTGAAGGGCATCGAGGACCTGTCACAACACGTCGACTCGCTGATCACCGTGCCGAACGAGAAGCTGCTCAGCGTGCTCGGCCGTGACGTGACCTTGCTCAACGCGTTCAAGGCCGCCAACGACGTGCTGCAGGGTGCCGTGCAGGGTATTGCCGACCTGATCACGGCCCCGGGCCTGATCAACGTCGACTTTGCCGACGTGCGCACGGTGATGTCGGAAATGGGCTTGGCGATGATGGGCTCGGGCACCGCCCGTGGCGATGACCGCGCGCAGGCGGCGGCCGAGGCGGCGATCAAGAACCCGCTGCTGGAAGACGTCAACCTCAATGGCGCCTGCGGCATCCTGGTCAACGTCACCGCCGGTCCGAACCTGACCATGCGCGAATTCGACGAAATCGGTCGTATCATCCATGACTTCGCCAGCGAAGACGCCACCGTGGTGATCGGTACCTCGCTCGATCCGGAAATGAAGGACGATGTGCGCGTTACCGTGGTGGCCACTGGCCTCAATCGTGCCAATGCGTCGCGCCAGCAGCCGCCGATCCGCATGGTCGAAACGCAGCAGGTGCAGATGCGTCCGCGTCCGGTGGTGCTGCGTACCGGTACCGGCAATGAAGTGGTCGATTACGCACAGCCGGAGATGACGATCAGCAGCCATAGCCGTGCGGAACCCGCCGCAGCGGCGAAGAATGCCGAGCCGGGCTTCGATTACCTGGATATTCCGGCGTTCCTGCGTCGTCAGGCTGACTAATGGCAGATTGCACAAGTTAAGGAGATGCGAAAATATTGAACGAACGCCCGCGAGACGGGTCACTCTTCCAGCGTGCCCAAACCGGCTGTCCACCGCCGGGGTTGGTGCCGCCGTTGCCGGGTCATGGCGGCGAGCGGAGCGGGTGGATTGACCTGGTCGGGCAACCGTTCGCAGGTGTAGCAGCAAGACTGTGCGTCGGGATGGCGCATGGCCAGCCGTAACGGGTTCGCCCGGTGCGACTAGCCCGATGTTCCGTACCGGATTCCCGTCCCAGGTACGGAACATTGTGTCGATTCGCCGGATTGTCGGGAGAAACGGCAGCGGATGCCCATCGCTTTCAAGGATGAAAGAAACATGAAGGCTTAATCAGACTGTACGGTACGGTTTGCTTTTATCACAGGTTAAAACTGTGTTAGCATCCGCCCCTGATTGGCTGCTGCCTACACAGGTACCAACAACAATGATCAAGCAGCGTACGCTGAAAAATATCATCCGGGCGACCGGTGTCGGCTTGCATACGGGTGACAAGGTGTACATGACCTTGCGGCCGGCGGCACCGAATACCGGCATCGTATTTCGCCGCACGGATCTCGATCCACCGGTGGATATTCGCGCCCGCCAGGACAACGTCGGTGATACCCGACTGTCGACCACACTGGTCAATGGCGATGCCCGTGTTTCCACGGTCGAGCATCTGCTCTCCGCGATGGCCGGGCTTGGTATCGACAATGCGTATGTCGACCTGTCCGCGCCGGAAGTGCCGATCATGGACGGCAGTGCCGGTCCGTTCGTGTTCCTGCTGCAGTCCGCGGGCATCGAAGAGCAGAACGTGGCCAAGCGCTTCATTCGCATCAAGAAGCCGGTGAAAGTGCAGGAAGGCGACAAATGGGCCAGCTTCGAGCCATTCGAAGGTTTCAAGGTCGGCTTCTCGATCGACTTCAATCATCCGATCATCAGCAAGCGCACTTCGCGCGCCGAGATCGACTTTTCCACCACTTCCTTCGTCAAGGAAGTGAGCCGGGCGCGCACGTTCGGCTTCATGCGCGACATCGAGATGCTGCGCGAACACAACCTCGCGCTGGGCGGGTCGATGGACAACGCCGTGGTGCTGGATGACTACCGCGTATTGAACGAAGACGGTCTCCGTTACGAGGATGAATTCGTCAAGCACAAGATCCTCGACGCGATCGGCGATCTGTACCTGCTTGGTCACAGCCTGATCGGTGCCTATCACGCGCACAAGTCGGGCCATGAACTGAACAACAAGCTGCTGCGCACGCTGATGGCCGATGCCTCGGCGTGGGAAGAGGTCAGCTACCAGGACGATCCGGCGACTTCGCCAATCTCCTATGCGCACCCGGCGCAGGCGATTTAAGTCGCACCTGACGCCTCACAGCAGCAACACTTAGCAAAAACGGCCATATCGTGAGATATGGCCGTTTTTTTTGTGATGAACAGCACATTTCGACCGCGTCTTGCTTCACGCCTCGATGACATTTCGGGCTATTCCTTAACCTGCTGCATGCTATAAACCCACTCTTGTCATACGGATTGGCAGCGTCAGCATGATGTGCCGGTACACGTAGGGCGGAGCGATTAGTGGGATTCAATCCGCTTCGGAGTCAGGGGAATCAGCGGTTTCGGCGAGGGACGCCAGCTCAAGGAACAGTACCCGCCATTCGGGGTCTGTGAATGACGCGGCAGCGGCCCGTAAATGGGTGGCTGCGGCGAGCGAAAGCGGTTTCGACCGATCCGGCGCTGTTGCAACCGGTGGTTGGGGGGCCACTTTCACGGTGACTGAACTGGCGCTCGTGCCGATGGCATGCGCGGTGGCAAGGATCTGTGTCTGCATCAAGCGCAGGCGCGACGCCCAGGCCGGTGAAGACGCCAAAAAGACGAGGCGGTCGTTGCGCAGGTTGGCGAATCGCACCTGCTCGCGCAACGGCGACGGCAACGTCTGACGCAATGCGCGATCCAGCGCTTCCAGCGCGCCGGCCTTTTTGGCCAGCGTCGCGAAGGAGCCACAGTCGACAAGGGACTTCGGTCCGTTGCCGATGCGGCGGGAAGTGGCTGGAGCGGCGCGTTGCATGGTGCCGACATTCGATTCAGGAAAGACATGCAAATCATACTCGTATCACGTGCCAGGAAATTGCCGAAGACCCTCGATCTGGCGGATCGGCGGCTGCGCTGGAAGTTATTGTCGCTGCTGTCGCTGGGCGTGCTCGGCTGCATTGGTGCGGGCATGGCGCTGGCGCTGATGGTCGCCAGCCCGCGTGACCTGGCGCTGGCGCAAATCCAGGAGTTGCAGCAGCAAATCCGGCAACAGAACACGCAGCTGGGTGGTGTGCGCCAAGATGCCCAGCGCGGCCTCGATGCGCTGGCGGTGAAGCTGGGGCAGTTGCAGGCGCAGTCGACCCGATTGAATGCGCTGGGCGAACGCTTGATCGAGGTTGGCAAACTCGATGACGGCGAGTTCAATTTCGACCAGCAGCCGGCGGTGGGCGGTGTCGAGGACATCGGCGGCAGTGCCTACGCGTTGCCGCAGGCGCTGGACAACAGCATCAGCCAGCTGGCCAGCCAGTTTGACTTGCAGCAGGCGCAGTTGTCGGCGCTGCAGAGCTTGTTGCTGGATGCCAAGATCGAATCGAATCTGAAACCGACCGGGATGCCGGTGCCTGGCTATATCTCGTCCTATTTCGGCGTGCGTGCGGATCCGTTCGACGGCCGCTCCGCACGGCATACCGGCATCGACATCGCCACCCCGCTGGGTACGTCGGTGCATGCCGTTGCCGAAGGCATGGTGACGTTTGCTGGCGTGCGTAGCGGCTATGGCAACGTGGTCGAGGTCGACCATGGCAATGGCTACATGACCCGCTATGCCCACAACAGTGTGCTGGACGTGCATCCGGGCCAGCACGTGCAGGTAGGCGACGTGCTTGCCCAAGCCGGCTCGACCGGCCGCTCGACCGGCTCGCATGTGCATTTCGAGGTCTGGTACGACGGGCGCGTGGTCAATCCGCTGGCCTTTGTGCGCAACCACCGGTAACGCCGCGTCTTTTGGCGGCAATCCCTTGAATCCGGTCATGGCCGGCGCCATGCAGAATGCTGGCCCGGCGTGCCTTGAGCCGTGCCTTCGCGGGCATGGCTTCATGGGCATGCCTTCAATGGGCATGTAGTAATATGCCCGATTGGCCCGTGTCTGTTGCGGGCATTCTGTTCCCCAATCCGGAAGACCGATGTTCAATCGTGCCCTGACGAGCTTGTTTGGTAGCCGCAACGAGCGCGTATTGCGCCAGCTTTCCCGAACCGTTCACCGCATCAATGCGTATGAACCTGAATTCGAAAAGCTGAGCGACGACGCGTTGCGCGGCAAAACCGACGAGTTCAAACAGCGGGTCGCCAATGGCGAGTCGCTGGACAAGCTGCTGCCGGAAGCGTTTGCGGTGGTGCGCGAGGCGGCCAAGCGCACGCTGGGCATGCGCCATTACGACGTGCAGATGATTGGTGGCATGGTGCTGCATCAGGGCAGGATTGCCGAGATGCGCACCGGCGAGGGCAAGACCCTAGTCGGCACGTTGCCGGTCTACCTCAATGCGCTGGCCGGCAAGGGCGTGCATGTGGTTACCGTCAACGACTATCTGGCCCGGCGCGATTCCGCGCAGATGGGCAAGCTGTACAACTTTCTCGGCCTGAATGTGGGCGTGGTGTACCCGGGCATGGATCACGCCGACAAGCACGCGGCCTACGCCACCGACATCACCTACGGTACCAACAACGAGTTCGGTTTCGACTACCTGCGCGACAACATGGCGTTGAGCAAGGAGCAGCGCTACCAGCGCGGCCTGCATTACGCGATCGTCGACGAGGTCGACTCGATCCTGATCGACGAAGCGCGCACGCCGCTGATCATTTCCGGGCCGGCCGAGGATTCTCCGCAGCTGTACCTGGCAGTGAACAAGATCGTGCCGCAGATGATCCGGCAGACCGAGGAAGACGGCAGCGGCGACTACTGGGTCGACGAGAAGCAGAAACAGGTACACCTGTCCGAAGAGGGCATGCAGCACGCCGATGAGCTGCTGCAGGCCGCCGGCGTGATCGAGCAGGACAGCGGCCTGTACGATTCCAAGAATCTGGCGGTGGTGCATCATCTCAATGCGGCGCTGCGTGCCAATGGCATCTACCAGCGCGACGTGGATTACATCGTGCGCGATGGGGAAGTGATCATCGTCGACGAGTTCACCGGCCGCACCCTGGCGGGTCGACGCTGGTCCGATGGCTTGCATCAGGCGGTCGAGGCGAAGGAAGGCGTGCCGATCCAGCGCGAGAACCAGACGCTGGCCACGGTGACGTTCCAGAACCTGTTCCGCATGTACAAGAAGCTGGCCGGCATGACCGGTACGGCCGATACCGAAGCGTTCGAATTCCAGAGCATCTACGGGCTGGAAGTGGTGGTGATTCCCACCCACAAGCCGATGATCCGGGTGGACAACTCGGACATGATCTTCCTTGCCCAGGATCCGAAATACCGCTCGGTGATCGAGGACATCAAGGATTGCCACAAGCGCGGCCAGCCGGTACTGGTCGGCACCACCTCGATCGAAGTGTCCGAGCTGCTGTCCGGTCTGTTGAAAAAAGCCGGTGTGGCGCACGAGGTGCTAAACGCCAAGCAGCATGAGCGCGAAGCGCACATCGTGGCGCAGGCCGGCGCACCCGGACAGGTCACCATCGCCACCAACATGGCCGGTCGCGGTACCGACATCGTGCTCGGTGGCAGTCTGGACGTGGCCCTGGCCGCGCTGCCGGAAGACGCCAGCGAGATCGATCGCCAGCGCGTCAAGGCCGAGTGGAAGAAGCTGCACGAGCAGGTGCTCGCCGCTGGCGGCCTGCACATCATCGGCACCGAGCGGCACGAGTCGCGGCGCATCGACAATCAGTTGCGCGGCCGTTCCGGCCGTCAGGGCGATCCGGGCTCCTCGCGTTTCTACCTGTCGCTGGAAGACAACCTGCTGCGCATCTTCGGCGGCGAAGGTCTGGTGCGCTGGATGAAGCGCTTCGGCATGAAGGACGACGACGCGCTGGAAGATCGCATGATCAGCCGGCAGATCGAGAAAGCGCAGCGCAAGGTCGAGCAGCACAACTTCGACATCCGCAAACACCTGCTGGAATTCGACGACGTCGCCAACGACCAGCGCAAGGTGATCTACCGCCAGCGCGACGAATTGCTCGAGGGCGACGACGTGTCGGCCACGGTCGCCGACATCCGCGAGGATGTGGTGCAGACCATGGTGCGCGCGTACGTGCCGGCCGAAAGCATCGATGAGCAGTGGGACCTGACTGGTCTCGACCGTGAGCTGGAAAGCGAGTTCGGCCTGTCGCTCGAGTTGAAGCACTGGATCGAGCAGCAGCACGAGATCGATGCCGAGATGATCCTCGCGCACGTGCGCAATGCGGTGAATGAGCTGTTCCAGGCCAAGGAAGCACAGATCGGTGCCGACACCATGCGCCAGCTGGAAAAGCACATCATGCTGACGGTAGTCGACAACGCCTGGAAGGATCACCTATCCAACATGGACTATCTGCGCCAGGGCATCTATCTGGTTGGCTATGCGCAGCAGGATCCGAAGCAGGCGTTCAAGCGCGAGTCGTTCAAGCTGTTCTCCGAGATGCTCGGCCGGATCAAGACCGAAGTCGTGCAGATGCTGGCGCGGATCCGCATTCGCAGTGAAGAGGAAGTCGCCGCGATGGAGGCTGAGCAGCAGCGCATGGCGGAGCGCCTGCAGAAGCAGATGCTGGCGACCGGTGGCGGTGCGCCGGTGGGCGCGTTCGGCGGCGATGCGGAGGCACCGGTTGGCGCCGGCATGCGCATCGCACAGCCGCCGGCCGAGCACGATGGTCCCAAGGTGGGACGCAACGAGCCGTGCCCGTGCGGCTCCGGCAAGAAGTACAAGCACTGCCATGGCCAGCTCGCCTGAGCCATTCCGGCAGTCATGAAAAACCCCGCCGCGGCGGGGTTTTTCATGAGCGCAGATGCAATCCGCGCCGAATCAATCTTCGCCGCCCGGCGGCCGCTTGCGATATGGCTCGGCATTCACCGTGATGTACTGCGGCTCCTCGCCATCCAGTCGCAGTGCGGTCAGCTGACCGCCCCACACGCAGCCGGTATCGATCGCGTGTACGCCGAGCCCCGCAAATCGACCGAGCGTGGACCAGTGGCCGCAGACGATGCGGGTGTCGCGCCGGCGCATGCCGGGCACCGAGAACCACGGATACAGTCCCGGCTTCTGCGTGCCAGGAATGCCTTTGGCCTCGAAGTCGATCCGCCCGTTGACGTCGCAATAGCGCATCCGGGTCATCGTGTTGATCGTGGCGCGCTGGCGATCCAGCCCCTGCAGGCGGCTTGACCACACCGCCGGCCGGTTGCCGAACAGGTTGCGCAGCAGGCGCGGATGACGCGGGCTGGACAGCTCGCGCTCGACATCTTCGGCCGATCTCTGTGCCTGTCGCAAGGTCCACATCGGGGCCAGGCCGGCATGCACCATCGTCCAGTTGAGCTGTTCGTCGTGGTGCAGCAGTTTCTGCGAGCGCAGCCATTCGAACAGCACCGGCGCGTCGTCGGCGAACAGCACTTCACGCAGTTCGGGATTCACCCGCGCCTGCGCATCCGGACGCCGCTGGGCAATCGCCAGCAGGCTCAGGTCGTGGTTGCCCAGGGTGACCACGCTGTGCTCGCGCAGGCTGTGGATCAGCCGTAGCGTCTCCAGCGACTGGCCACCGCGGTTGACCAGGTCGCCGCAGAACCACAATTGATCCTGCGCCGGATCGAAGCGCAGCTTGTCGAGCAGGCGTTGCAATTCGGGATAGCAGCCCTGCACGTCGCCGATCGCGTACGTAGCCATGTCAGCGCTGAACCATCAGTGCAGCGTGCGCGGAATGGACAGGGTGAAGGTCGGAATGGGTGCTTCGAACTCCGTGCCGTCGTCGGCCAGCATCTGGTAGCTGCCGCCCATGGTGCCCACCGGAGTTTCCAGCACGGCACCCGAGGTGTATTCGTAATCGTCGCCGGGACGCATCCATGGCTGTTCGCCGACCACGCCATCGCCGGTCACTTCTTCCACCTTGCCATTGGCATCGGTGATCATCCAGCGACGGGTGAGCAGGCGTGCAGGCATCTTGCCGGCATTGCGCAGGGTGACGGTGTAGGCGAAAACGTAGCGATTGTCACCGGGCTTCGATTGATCGGGGACGAAGCGTGTTTCGACCTGCACATCGATCGTGTAGGAAGATTTTTCAGTCATGACCCGATTGTAAGGCCTGCCGCCGCGAATGGGGCGCAGCGGTCGCAATTGAAACGCATCCGGTCGATCAAAGGCTGCCGTAGACCTTGGCCAGTCGCACGAAATCGGCCGGTGCGAGTGTTTCGGCACGAGCCTTGGGGTCGACATCGGCGCGGCGGATCGCATCACTGTCGAGCAACTGCTTGAGTGCGTTGGCCAGCGTCTTGCGCCGTTGACCGAACGCGGCCTTGACCACGGCGTAGACATGCTCGGGTCGCGCATCATGCAGCTCGTGCGGTTCCAGCGGCAGCAGCCGCACCACCGCCGACTCCACTTTCGGCGGCGGCCGGAACGCTTCCGGCGGCACGTTGAACAGCGGCTCGACCCGACAGGCCAGCTGCAGCATCACGGATAGCCGTCCATACACCTTGCTGCCCGGTTCGGCGGCCATGCGGTCGACCACTTCCTTCTGCAGCATGAAATGCATGTCCTGGATCGCAGCTGCATGCTCGACGCAGTGGAACAGGATCGGACTGGAGATGTAGTAGGGCAGATTGCCGGCGATGCGCAGCCGCGGCGCGCCGTGGCTGTGCGCCATCGCGGTGAAATCCACCTTCAGTACATCGGCGTGGATGATGTGCAGCTCACCGACGCTGGCGGCACGCGCCTGCAGGCCGGGGATCAGGTCGGTGTCCAGCTCGATCGCGGTGAGCTTGCCGGCGGCAGTCAGCAACGGCAGTGTCAGTGCGCCTTCACCGGGACCGATCTCGACCACGAAATCTTCCGCGCGCGGTGCCACGGCGCTGACGATGCGTTCGATGTAGCGGCGATCGTGCAAGAAGTGTTGGCCGAAGCTTTTTTTGGGACGGGCGTTCATTTGATCGTTCTCGGCAAGATTGTCCCCTCATCCCGATCTTCCCCCCGCAAGGGAGAAGGGGGGCGAGTGTCGCGGCGCGCCACGAGTTCCAAGGCCATGTTGGCGGCGGCGATCAGACTGGCGGGATCGGCACGGCCAGTGCCGGCCAGATCCAGCGCGGTGCCGTGATCGACCGAGGTGCGGATGAACGGCAGGCCGAGGGTGAGGTTGACGGTGCGGTCGAACGCTTCGCTTTTCAGCACCGGCAGCGCCTGGTCGTGATACATCGCCAGCACGGCGTCGTAATGGCGGCGCTGGGCCGGCACGAACGCCGTGTCGGCGGGCAGCGGCCCGAGCAGGTGCATGCCTTCGTGGCGCAGCGCGTCCAGTGCCGGGATCAGCGTGTCGATTTCCTCGCGGCCGAGATGACCGCCTTCGCCGGCATGCGGATTGATGCCCAGCACGGCAATGCGCGGCTCGGCGATGCCGAACTTTGCCCGCAGTTCGGCATGCATGATGCGCAGCGTACGCGTCAGCGAGGCTTGCGTGATCGCGGCGGAAACCGCCGCCAGCGGCAGATGCGTGGTCGCCAGTGCCACACGCAGCTCCGGGCTTGCCAGCATCATCACCACTTCTGCGTGTGCGCGCTCGGCAAAGAATTCGGTGTGACCGCTGAAGCGGATACCGGCGTCGTTGATCGAGGATTTCTGCAGCGGCGCCGTGACTACGGCGTCGTAGCGACCGGCCATGCAGCCATCGGCCGCTTCGGCCAGCGTATCCAGTACGTGCCGGGCATTGCGTGGATCGGGTTGGCCGGGTATTTCGTCGACTGCCAGCGGTGTGTGCCGCAGGCGCAGACTGCCGGGGCGGCGTTCGGTCTGCACGCTGCCATCGTCGTCGATCAGTTCGATGGCCACGCCGCAACGCGTGGCCGCGCGTTCCAGCAGCTGGCGGTCGGTGATCGCCACCAGACTGGCCGCCAGTGGAGTGGCGGCCAGTCGGATCAGCAGTTCCGCGCCGATGCCTGCCGGCTCACCGGCAGTGACCGCGAGCCGGGGCAATGGCATGGCGTTCAATCAGCTTACGGCGAGGTGCCGGCGGCAGCCTGGCTGTCCGCCTCGCGCAATTCGGGCACCAGGATGTTGATATAGGCGTTGGAGCGCAGATCACGCAGGTAGTCGTCGTAGGCTTGCTCGGACTTGCGGGTGCCGATCGCCTGGCGAGCCTGATCGCGCTCGGTCTGCACGGTCAGGTCGCTTTCGCGCGAACCCAGCCGCTGCAGGATGTGCCAGCCGGCTTCACTCTGGAACGGCTGCGACACTTCATTGTCCTTCAGCGCACCCAGCTGTTTGCCGATGGTCGCACCCCAAGCCTGCGGCTGAAACCAGCCCATGTCGCCGCCGACATTGGCGGTGGTGTCGTCCTTGGAGTTTTCCTTCGCCAGGGTGGCGAAGTCTTCATGTTTGTTGATGATGCGGTTGTACAGATCCTTCGCCTTCTGTTCGGCCTGTGCCGGCGTCACCAGCTCGCTCGGCTTGATCAGGATCTGCCGCGCATGGAATTCGGTGACCATCTTGCGGCTGCCTTGGCGCTGGTCGATCAGTTTGATGATGTGAAAACCGGTCGGACCGCGCAGCGCCGGGCTGACGTCGCCGGCTTTCATCGAGCCGATCGTGTCGGCGAAGGCGGCCGGAATCTCGTCCATCCGCCGCCAGCCCAGATCGCCGCCGTCCAGCGCATCGGACGCATCGGAGTAGCGGATCGCTGCGGCATTGAAGTCCATGCCGCCCTTGATCGCGGCAAGCGCCTGCTCGGCCTTGGTCTGGCTGGCCTGGATCGCGGCTGCATCGGCGCCACCGGGAATGCTGATCTGGATGTGCGCCAGATGCACTTCACCGGCCTTGTAGGTCGGGCTGCTGAGCAGGTTGTCGATCTCGCTGTCGGTGACCGATACCGAATCCTGCACCACGCTCTGATGCAGTCGCTGCACGGTGATCTGGTCGCTCAGCTGCTGGCGGAATGCGGCAAAACTGGAGCCGCTCTGCTCCACCTGGGCGCGCAACTGCTCGGGAGTGAGTTTGTTCTGTTCGGCCACGCCCTGGATCGCCTGGTCGACATCGGCGTCGGAGACGTGGATACCCTGATCCTGCGCCTTCTGGATCTGCAGGCGCATCAGCACCAGACGATCGAGCACCTGCTGCTGCAGTACGTTCATCGGAGGCAACTGCTCGGTATGACCGGCATATTGCTGCTGCACCGAGGTCACGGCGTCGTTCAGTTCGCTCTGCAGGATCACATCGTCATTGACGACGGCCACGATGCGATCCAGCGGCTGACCCGCCGGCGCGGCTGGCGTCAGCATCTGGGCATGGGCGGGGAGCATGATCGCGAGCGCGAGCAGGAGAGATGCAAGGAATTGCTTCATCGATGGAAAGCCTGAATCGCCGGGGCGAATGCGTTTATTGATAGCCGAGAATATCACGGCGCAAAAGGGAGTCGATCTGGCCGCCCGACGAACCGAGCCCCTTGAAGACCACTTCGAACATGACGGCGTTGTCGCGATGGTTGATATTGCTGCCGCTGGGAACCGGGGCCACTCCGTAATAATTCTGGTTCACGTAGTTGCGCTCGACCAGTCGCAGCGTGACGCAGCAGCTGTCGTATTCCACGCCCGCCATCGCATCGACCGTACCCGTCGGTACCCCGATCACGTTCTTGATGGGCACCGAATAGGTCCACGAGCCAAGCAGGCGCCAGCGTTCGGACAGCGGGTAGACCGCGGAAGCGCTGTATTGTTCCATCAGGCCACGGCGATAGTGGTACGAGAAGTTGATGATGCCGTCGCTGCCCAGACGATGTTGCAGCTCCAGTGAGGCCATGTCGGTGACGTGGTTGTTCGGATCCCACTGGTATTCACTGCTCAGGCGCCAGCGGTCACTGAGCTGCAGATCGAGCTGGGCCACGTAGGCCGAACCGGACCAGTCGGTGACGGGGGTGACCGTGTTCGCTCCGCTGGGCAGTTGCACGCGCTGCGGCGTGAAGTAGTGGATCTGCCCGAAACTGGCCGACAGACGCTCGACGCCGTCATCGTCCAGCAGGCGGGTGGTGATCGCCCCGGTGAGGTTGTTCGCGTTCATCTGGCGATCCGCGCCGGAGAACTGGTTCGGTGAGAACAGCTGCCAGTAGTCGAACGACATCAGGCTGGTGTCGAACAGCGGCAGATTGTTCTGGTTGCGATACGGCACATACAGGTAGTACAGCCGTGGCTCGAGGGTCTGCGTATAGCTCTGGCCGAACAGCGACGTGCTGCGGTCGAACACCAGTCCGGTGTCGAGACTGACGACCGGCAGTGAACGGCTGGGCGACTTCTGCGTGAACGGCGATGCGGTACCGCTGCCGAGCAGCCCGTAGTAACCATAGTTCTGGTAATCGCCGCTCAGCTGGTAGCCGGTGTAGCGATAAGCCAGTTTCGGCCGCACGAACCACGCCGAGGTGCCGAAGTCGCCGGCAAGATAGGGATAGAGATCGACGCGCTGGCCTTCGACATAGCCGTTCTTGCTGAAAGATGCCGCGCCGTCGTCCATGCCGAACTGCAGCCAGCGCGTCAGCGGCACGTTCATGCTGAAATTCGCGTAAGGCAGCTGCTGGTAGGGCAGCGAGGCGTCGGTCGCGAACGGGTTGGTGTTCTGGTAAAGGGTGCCGCCGAACGATGCATTCCACCACTTGCCGCCGCCGATGATCGCTGCGTTCGAGGCGAGGGTATAGATGACGGTATGCGACAACGCATTGCCGTAGTCGTACAGGTAACTGCTGTCCGACGCATGGTTGTACGAGCCGACGAATGACCAGCCCTGCCACAGTTGCGTGCGATCCGTGTAGTCGATCAGGTAGCGCGAAGTGCCGTGGGTGTTGGCCAGGCCATCATTGTCGCCGTGGTCGTTCGGTACGTATTCCACGTTGAGCTGGCCGCTGCTGCCCGGCACCAGGTAGCGGAACTCGCCTGCCAGCATCGGACCGCGCGAGGTATACAGGCGCGGATCCAGGGTGGCGTCGTAGTTGGGTGCCAGATTCAGGTAGTACGGCGTGCTGATCTCGAAGCCCGAACGACTGCTCTTGCTGAAGGTCGGGTACAGGAAGCCGCTCTTGCGCCGGTGGTCGATCGGGAAGCTGAAATACGGCAGGTACAGGAACGGCACCTTGCCGATCCGCATGGTGGCATCACGCGCCACACCGACGCCGGTGTCCTTGTTGAGGGTGATCGTCTTGCCGCGGAACTCCCACACATGGTTGCCGACGTCGCAAGTGGAATAGGTGGCCATCGAATAGCGGGTGTGCTGGGCATCCAGCATCTGCCCCTGCTTCGCCACGCCGTTGCCGCGCGCATCCAGCAACTGGTAGCGCACGTCGTCCGCGATGCCTCGGCTGGCCTGGGTATTGCCACGCATGTGGCTGCCGGCCATCAGCTGGCCAGCCTCCTGGTAGCGGACATTGCCGCGGGCGTCGTAGTCGGTGGTGTCGTCGTTGTAGTCGATCGTGTCGGCCTGCAAGCGCTGGTCGGCACGGGTCAGCCACGCGTCGCCAGCGAGGTGGTAGACCGTCTGGTTGGAGCTGTCCACGGACTTTGCCTTGACGTACGCCGGACTGACATCGCGCAGGTCGGAATCCGTGCTCAGGGTCGGGTCGTAGAACTCCAGCATGGCGTTCGGTCGGCACATGGCGTAGCTGTACGGCCGCGGCGCACAGTGAAACGAACCCAGCGGGCAGACCTGTTCCGACCCGTCCAGCGAGGTCTTGGGACGGTTCTGACTGCCCTTGGCATCGGCTTGGCCACCGATCAGGGCAAGGGCAGCGGCAACCGCCAAAAGGCGGCGCGGAGGAAACTTGGACATCACGATGGAAGTCTGCCGGCTTTGAAGGCTCGTTAAGCTAGCAGAAAGACCCGTGATACGGCAGGCAAACGTTTCCAGATCAATGCGAGGATTCAGCGTAGGTGGGCAGATTGTGAGCAAAATGGCGCGCCGGCGGCGCCGTCCAGAGCCTCAGGCCATCAACGAATTGACATGAGCTGCCGTGCAGGCGGCCAGCGCGGCGAGGTCGTAGCCGCCCTCAAGGGTGGAAACCAGCCGCCCGCTCGCGTGAGTGCTGGCCAGTGCCAGCAGCCGTTCGGTGATCCAGGCGTAGTCTTCCTGGCCCAGCCGGATATCCGCCAGCGGATCGTTGCGGTGTGCATCGAAGCCGGCCGAGACCAGCACCAGCTGCGGTTTGAACGCGTGCAGCCGCGGCAGCAGCACGCCATCCCACAGTTCGCGGAACTCGTGCGAGCCGGCGCCGGGGGACAAGGTGCCATTGACGATATTGCCGACGCCGCGCTCATCCTCGCGTCCGCTGTCCGGGTACAGCGGCGACTGGTGGCTGGAGGCGAACACCACGCGCGGTTCGCGCTCGAAGATGTCCTGCGTGCCGTTGCCGTGGTGCACGTCGAAGTCGGCGATCGCGATCCGCTTCAGGCCATGCGCGGTCAGCGCGTGCGCGGCGGCCACGGCAATGTTGTTGAACAGGCAGAAACCCATCGCCTGCTCGCGGGTGGCGTGATGGCCGGGCGGACGCACCGCGCAGAACGCGCGTTGGGCCGCACCGGACAGCACGGCATCCACGGCGGCCACCGTGGCGCCGGCGGCGCGCAGGGCAGCCTCGACCGAACCGGCTGACATCACGGTGTCCTCGTCCAGCCGATACGTGCCACCTTCCGGCGGGGCACTGACCAGGATGTGGTCGACGTGGGCCGCACCGTGCACCCGCAGCAGTTGCTCATGCGTGGCGCGCGGTGCCTCGACCCGGTCGAGCGCGGCATAGCGATCGTGATCCAGCGCCTGCAGCACCGCGCGCAGCCGCGCCGGGCGTTCGGCATGATCCGGCCCCGGATCGTGCTGCAGACAGGCGGGATGGGTGTACAGCCGCAGCATGCGGCGGCTTATCCGGCAGACTGGGGCTTGCGGCGGCGCTCATGCTGCCACAGCACTTCGCCATGGCCGCTGGCGCGCGCCAGCACGCGCGAGATCACGAACAGCAGGTCGGACAGCCGGTTGAGATAACGCTGTGCCTGCGGACGTATGGTCTCGATCCGCGCCAGCGCAATTACCTCGCGCTCGGCGCGGCGGCATACCGTGCGTGCGAGATGGCAGCAGGCTGCTGCCATACCGCCACCGGGCAGGATGAAATCCTTCAGTGGTGGCAACGGATCGTTGAAGCCGTCCAGTACCTGCTCCAGCCGTTCGATGTCGGCATCCTCGATCATCGCCATGCCGGGGATGCACAGCTCCCCACCAAGATCGAACAGGGCATGTTGTACCTGGCCAAGCACTTCGGCCACCGCGGCATCGACGCCCTCAGCAGCCAGCACCATGCCGATCGTGCTGTTGAGCTCGTCCACCGTGCCGTAGGCAGCCACACGCAGCGAATCCTTGGCTACCCGCGAACCGTCGCCGAGACCGGTACTGCCGTCATCGCCGGTGCGCGTGTAGATCTTCGAGAGCCGGTTGCCCATCGCGAATTAGCGTTCCGGATCAGCGCGGCAACTTGGCTTGGTCGGCATGCAGCGCATGCGCGATCTGGACTGCCAGCACGTGCAGCACTGCGCCGATGCCGACATAGAGCGCGGTGGTCTGCAGGAACGGCAGATACCAGTCGCCCAGATTGGCGAACCATGCGGCCAAGCTGCGCGGCAGCGGCACGCTGTTGCTGAGCCAGTAGAAGCTGCCGTTGGAAACCAGGTAGCACGCGGCCCAGCTGACCAGCAGCGCCACGATGGCCATGCCCAGCGTCTGCAGGCGCAGGCCGACCTGGTGCTTCGCCAGCCAGCTGCCACCCAGCCACAGGCTGAAATACGAGGGGATCAGGAACCAGTAGGCCACCGAGACGCAGTAGTGGCTCCAGAAATCGATACCCTGACTGTTGATCACCAGATAGTCGATCAGCACCGCCTCGGCCATCAGCAACGGGAAGGCCCAGCGACCGGCGCCGCGCAGCCAGAAGCCGGCGAGGAAGAAAATGCCCCAGGAGGCATCCGGCAGTGCATCGAAGTGATGCAGCACCGAGTGATGCATGCGGGTAGCCGCCATCACCACGGCGAGTGCCAGCAAGATGCCGAGGCGTTGGGTCAGTGTCTTGACCATGAGGGGCTCCATATGGGCGTCTGAACAGACCACTAGTCTAGCCCAATGCACTGCAACGCAGGCAGTCTCAACGCGTATCATCGGCGCATGAATGTGCCCGCATCCCCCGTCTCGAACGAATCCGCGGTCCTGATCGTCGGTGGTGGCCTGGTCGGCGCCAGTCTGGCGATCGCGCTGGATGCGGCCGGCATCGCCGCCACCCTGGTCGAAACTGCCGCGCCACGCGCCGACGCCCAGCCCAGTTACGACGAACGCAATCTGGCGCTGGCCCGGGCTACAGTCAACGGGCTCGACGCGATCGGTGTGTGGCGGCATGCCGCCGCGCAAGCCACCCCGATCCGGCATATCCATGTCAGCCGTGCCGGCGAATTTGGCAGCGCGCGCATCGACGCGGACAAGCAAGGTGTCGATGCGCTGGGCTGGACGCTGCCTGCGCGCGAGCTCGGCGCGGCGCTGCTGCGCCGGCTCGACGAATGCACCCGGTTGACCCGATTGGCACCTGCGACCCTGGCCGCACTGGAACCGCTGGTTGACGGCTGGCGTGCGCAGATCAACACGCCCGACGGCATGCGCAGCCTCGACGCGCCGCTGCTGGTCGGTGCCGACGGCACCGGCTCGTTCGTGCGCACGCAGCTCGGTATCGAAGCCGAGCGCCACGATTACCAACAGACACTGTTCGTCTGTACGATCACGCCGGAACGCGATCACGCGAACCGCGCCTACGAACGCTTCGCCGATGACGGTCCGATTGCGCTGTTGCCGCTGGCCGAGCGCCGCTGCGGGCTGGTGCTCACCGTAGCGACCGATGAAGCGGATGCGATCGCCGCGCTCGACGATGCGGGCTTCATCGAACTGGCGCAACGGCGTTTCGGCTGGCGGCTGGGTCGACTGAGCCGGCCCGGCAAACGGCATCCGTACGCGATCCATCGCGTGGCCGCCGCACAGCTGATCGGTCCGCGCGCGGTACTGGTCGGCAATGCCGCGCAAACCGTGCATCCGATCGGCGCGCAGGGCTTCAACCTCGGCTTGCGCGATGCATTGACCCTGGCCGAGCTGGTGGCCGGCGCGGCCGACCCGGGCGCCGCCGATCTGCTGGAACGCTATGCCGCACGCCGTGCACCGGATCGTGAAGGCACCATGGCGATGAGTCATGGTCTGGTGCGGCTGGCCTGCCTGCCGCAACCGTTGCTGGCACCCTTGCGCTCGCTGGCGTTGCTGGCCTGCGATCGCCTGCCGCCGCTGCAACGCGCACTGGCGCGGCGTGGCATGGGTTTTCGCGGTGAACCACCGCTGGCCGTGCTGGAGCGGCTGCCATGAACACAACGGCATCAGAGGTTTCGCTCCGCCGCCGTGCGCCGGCGCTGGACGTCGCCGTGGTCGGTGGCGGCATGGTCGGCGCTGCCGCCGCACTGGCGCTGGCGCGCGCCGGTTTCAGTACTGCCTTGCTGGAGGCGCGGGCGCCGACGGCGTGGAATGCGGGCGACGAAGTGGATCTGCGCGTGGTCGGCCTGGCGCCGTCATCGCTGGCACTGCTGGATGATCTGGGCGTCTGGACGTCCATTCGCGATACGCGTGCCGGCCCGTATGCACATATGCACGTATGGGATGCCGAGAGCGGCGCGACGATCAATTTCGACGCGGCGGGCGAGGGGCGCGATCTGCTTGGCTACATCGTCGAGAACAACCTGGTGCAGTGGACGCTGTGGCAAGCGCTCGAAGCGGCCGGGGTCCGCCGCCTGTGTCCGGCCGAGGTGAAGGGTTTCGAGGCGCGCGAGGACCGCATCCAGCTGGAACTCGCCGATGGTGAAACGCTGGTAGCCAGCTTGCTGGTAGCTGCCGACGGCGCGGCCTCGCCACTACGCCAGCTGGCCGGCATCGGCACGCGTGGTCACGACTACGCGCAGCGTGCGGTGGTGGCGCATGTCCGCACCGAACGACCGCACGAGAACACTGCCTGGCAACGTTTCCTGCCGAGCGGGCCGCTGGCCTTGCTGCCGCTCGCGGATGGCCGCAGCTCGCTGGTGTGGTCCTTGCCCGAGGCGGAAGCCCAGCGCGTGCTGGCACTGGATGAGCAGGCTTTCCTCGACGAACTAGGCCTCGCCAGTGATTTCCGCTTGGGCCGGATCGTCGGCAGCACAAAGCGCGCGGCGTTTCCGTTGAAACTGCAGTTGGCCGAGCGTTATCAGGCGGATCGCTTCGTCTTGCTGGGCGATGCCGCGCATGCGGTGCATCCGCTGGCCGGGCAGGGCGTCAATTTGGGCCTGCGTGACGTGGCCGAGCTGCACGACACCCTGGTTGCCGCACGTGCCGCCGGTCGCGACATTGGTGCAGCACACGTACTGCGTCGTTACGCACGCCGCCGGCGCAGCGCCGATACGCTCGATGCGCTGGGTTTCGATGCTCTCGCGCGCATTTATGCGTGGCAGTCACCGGCTTTGGTTGCCGCACGTGGGCTTGGCGTGCGTCTGCTCGATCGCCTCGCGCCGCTGAAGCGGCGCATTTCGGAGCACGCGGCCGGACTTTGAATTTTTCTCCTCCCCTTGCATGCAGGGGGAGGGAGCCTGCAGATCCATCGGAGGATTCACCATGCGCATTGCCCGACTTTGCTGTCTGCTGTTGCTGGCTGGTTCAAGCTTCGCCGCCCAGGCGAAGATGGTGCACCGTCCGGTCGAATGGACGCTGGATGGCACGCGGTTCCACAGCGTGCTGGTCTACGACGACGCGACCAGTGCGAAACGGCCCGGCCTGGTGATGGTGCCGAACTGGTACGGCATCAACGACATGGCCGTGCAGAAGGCCGAGATGATCGCAGGCAAGGACTACGTGATCCTGCTCACCGACATGTACGGCGCCAGCGTGCGTCCCCAGCAGGGCAACGCCGATCAGGCGCAGGCGGCGATAAAGCCGCTGTATGGCGATCGTGCGCTGATGCGCAAACGGATCAACGCGGCGCTGGCCCAGTTGAAGGCGCAGGTCGCGAGCGCACCGATCGATGCCGACAAGCTGGGCGCGATCGGCTTCTGCTTCGGCGGTACGGCCGTGCTAGATCTCGCCCGAAGCGGCGCGGATATCGCCGCGGTGGTGTCGTTCCATGGCGGCCTGACCACGGATGATCCGGCGCTGGCGAAACACATCAAGGCCCGCGTATTGACGATGAACGGTGCCGACGACAAGGGCACCATGCCGGATGCGGACAAGTTCATGGATGAGATGCGCGAAAGCCCGGCCGACTGGCAGTTCGTGGTGATCGGCCATGCGGTGCACTGCTTCACCGAGGTGGGCGAGAACTCGGCCGGTTGCCGTTACGACGAACGCGCCGCCGCACGCAGCTACCGGTTGATGCATGACTGGTTGCGTGCGGCGTTTGCCGGTACGCCGTGAGGCATCGCTGCGCTCAGGCTCAGAACGTGCGTTGCACCGAATAGTCGGCCAGCGTGGCCAGTGCATCGCGATAGGCGGAAGCGGGCAGTGCGGACAGTGCCTCGCGCGCAGCCTGCGCGTGGACCAGTGCACGTTCGCGCGTGCGCTCCAGTGCACCGGAGTCGCGGATCGAGGCGATGATGCGGTCGAGCGAGTCGAGGCCGCCGTGTTCGATCGCGTGGCGCAGCGACTGCACCTGTTCGGGATTCGCCTTTTCCAGCGCGTAGATCAGCGGCAGGGTCGGCTTGCCTTCGGCGAGGTCGTCGCCGATGTTCTTGCCCAGGGTGCCGGCATCGCTGACGTAGTCGAGCAGGTCGTCGGCGATCTGGAACGCGTAGCCCAGTTCCATGCCGTAGCGGCGCAGCGCGGTCACTTGCGCTTCCGGCAGGCCGCCGAGGATGCCGCCGAGTTCGGTGGCGGCGGCGAACAGCACGGCGGTCTTGCGCTCGATCACTGCCAGATAGGCCGCCTCGCTGACGTCGGCGTTGCCGATGTTGAGCAGCTGCAGCACTTCGCCCTCGGCGATGGTGTTGGTGGTGTCGGCGAGGATGCGCATGATGCGCATGTCATCGAGTTCCACCATCAGCTGGAACGAGCGCGAGTAGAGGAAGTCGCCGACCAGCACGCTGGCGGCGTTGCCCCATAGCGCGTTGGCAGTCTTGCGGCCGCGGCGCAGGTCGGATTCGTCGACCACGTCGTCGTGCAGCAGGGTCGAGGTGTGGATGAACTCGATGATCGCCGCGAGCTTGGTGTGGTGGTCGCCGCGATAGCCGGCGGCACCGGCAGCCAGTACGTGCAGCATCGGACGCAGCCGCTTGCCACCGCTGGCGATGATGTGGTCGGCGATCTGGTTGATCAGCACCACGTCGGAGGACAGCCGCTGGCGGATCAGGGTGTCGACGCGCTGCATGTCGGCAGCGGCAAGGTCACGCACTTGGGCGAAGTCGGCGGGGCGGCTGGCGTCGGCGGGCATCGAGTTCATGGAGGCTTCAAGGCGGCGTATGCGCTGATTATAGAGGCGCACAGCGGCTTGCGCCGCGGTTTGAGGCCCGGACTGCATCACGATGGTGATGTTCCGGGCGAAAGCCCTTGTTTGCGCGGGTCGGGGCGGTGCGGCTGGATGTCACGCCGGGCAACCGAAACGGTTTGCAATCGTCGGTGGCCGGCCCAATCATGGATGCCTGCGGTTTCTGCGGAACCGTGCATCGAGTACCGATCCGATGGCCCATCAAATCATCGAGCTGATCGCCCAGTACGGGCTGCTGCTGGTGTTCTTCAATGTGCTGGTGGAGCAGGCCGGCGTGCCGGTGCCGGCGGTACCCACCATGATCGTGGCCGGCGCACTGAGCGCGAATGGCAAATTGCCGTTGGCGGATGTGGTGCTGGCTGCGGTACTCGCCTGCCTGCTCAGCGATCTGCTCTGGTACTGGGCGGGTCGGCGCTTCGGGTCCGGCGTGATGCGCACGATCTGCCGCATCTCGCTGTCGCCGGATTCCTGCGTGAAGCAGTCCGAATTACGCTTCCAGCGCTGGCGCGGGCGCGTGCTGCTGATCGCCAAATTTGTACCGGGACTGTCGACGGTGGCGCCGCCGCTGGTCGGCGCGATGGGTTTGCGCGCCGGCACGTTCGTGCTGCTGGATGGCCTCGGCTCGCTGCTGTGGGTGGGTGTCGCGGTGGGGCTCGGTTACGCCTTCGCCGCTCAGATCGACGATTTGCTGGACGCGATGGCCAGTGCCGGCACCGTCGCATTTGAGCTGCTGCTGGTGCTGCTCGTGCTCTACATCGCCGCCAAGTGGTGGCAGCGCAGGCGTCTGCTGATTGCCCTGCGCATGGCCCGCATCACCGTCGACGAACTGAACCAGTCCATCGAGGAGGGGCAGAACCCGGTGGTAGTCGATGTGCGTTCGCAGGCGGCACGCCTTCTCGACACGCGGATCATCCCCGGCGCGCTGCTGGCCGATCTGGATGGCGTCGCCCAGGCGCTGCAGGCGATCCCGCCGGATCGCGAGCTGGTGATCTATTGCAGCTGCCCGAATGAGGTCTCCGCAGCCAAGGCGGCCAAGCTGCTGATGACGATCGGTTACCGCAACGTGCGTCCATTGCTGGGCGGGCTCGATGCGTGGGATGCAGCCGGCTACATGGTCGAGCGGCTTGCAGGTGACCCCGCGGATGACTCGCTGCATATGACGGCCTGAGCGCCGACCCAGCCGGATCCGGAAAATTTACGCGTTCTATACGCGTAGCCGCCGTCCCGATACCCCGTTCTTATACGGCACTTCCTACAGTGCGCGTCGTCCTTTCATGGAGTCGACGCCGATGGATTTCGTCTACCTGTTGTTCCTGCTCGTGCTGTGCGCGGCCACGCTGGGCTTTGCGCTGATCTGCGATCGGCTGAGTCCACGCAAGTAACGCGGTCCGCCGCGTCTGCCTTTCCCTACTGCATGAGTTTCTCGTCATGAATGTCCTTTATGTCGTCGCCGGCCTGATCGCCGTGGCGCTGGCCGGCTACCTGTGTGTGGCCCTGCTCAAGCCGGAGTGGTTCGAATGACCACCCATGATTTCCTGCAGGTCGGCCTGTACCTGGTGGTGTTGCTGCTGCTGGTGAAGCCGGTCGGCAGCTACATGGCGCTGGTGTTCGCCGATACGCCGAACCGCGTCACCCGTTTTGGTGGTGGCGTGGAACGCGCGATCTATCGCCTGTGCGGCATCCGCGCCGACGAAGCCATGGGCTGGAAGCGTTATGCGCTGGCGATGCTGTTGTTCAACGTACTCGGCGTGCTGGTTGTCTACCTGTTGCAGCGTGTGCAGCCGTGGTTGCCGCTGAATCCGCAGCACTTCGCTGCGGTGTCGCCCGATTCGGCGATGAACACGGCGATCAGCTTTGCCAGCAACACCAACTGGCAGGGTTACGCCGGCGAGTCGACGATGAGCTACCTGACCCAGATGCTGGGTCTGGCCGTACAGAACTTCCTCTCCGCGGCGACCGGCATCGCGGTGCTGGTGGCGGTGGTGCGCGGCTTCAGCCGGCGCAGCTCGCTCAGCATCGGCAATTTCTGGGTCGATCTCACGCGCAGCACGCTGTACGTGCTGCTGCCGCTGTCGCTGCTGATGACCTTGCTGCTGGTGTCGCAGGGCGTGGTGCAGAACTTCAAGCCGTATGTCGACGTGCCGGTGGTGCAAACCACCAGTTATACCGAGACGGTGAAGGACGCGGCTGGCAACGCGGTGAAGGATGCCGCCGGCCATGAAGTGACCAGGGAAACGCCGGTCACCACGCAAACCTTGCCGATGGGTCCGGCCGCGTCGCAGATCGCGATCAAGATGCTCGGCACCAATGGTGGCGGTTTCTTCAACGCCAACTCGGCGCACCCGTACGAGAACCCCACGCCGTTCTCCAACTTCATCGAGATGCTGGCGATCCTGCTGATCCCCGGCGGTCTCTGCTACATGTTCGGCATGCAAGTGGGCGACCGGCGCCAGGGTTGGGCGATCCTCGCCACCATGCTGGTGATCTTCATCCCGCTGACGATCGCCCTGGTCGCGGCCGAGCAGGCCGGCAATCCGGCGCTGCATGGACTGGCGGTCGATCAGCACGCCTCGGCGCTGCAGGCTGGCGGCAACATGGAAGGCAAGGAGACCCGCTTCGGCATTGCCGCGTCCGGCCTGTTCGCGGCGATCACCACGGCCGCGTCGTGCGGTGCGGTGAATGCGATGCACGATTCGCTGACTCCGCTGGGCGGCCTGGTGCCGATGTGGCTGATGCAGCTCGGCGAAGTGATCTTCGGCGGTGTGGGTTCGGGCCTGTACGGCATGCTCGCCTTCGCGGTGGTGGCGGTGTTCATCGCCGGGCTGATGGTGGGCCGCACGCCGGAATACCTCGGCAAGAAGATCGAGGCCTACGAGATGAAGATGGCCAGCCTCGCGGTGCTGCTGCCGTGTGCGCTGGTGGTGATCGGTACGGCCATCGCGGTGATGACGCCGGCGGGTGTGGCCGGCGTCGCCAATCCCGGCGCGCATGGCTTCAGCGAAATCCTCTACGCGGTCAGCTCGGCCTCCAACAACAACGGCAGTGCGTTCGGCGGGCTCTCGGCGAACACGCCGTTCTGGAACGTGTTGCTCGGCATCTGCATGTTCCTTGCACGCTTCCCACTCACCATTGCGATGCTCGCGATGGCCGGCTCGCTCGCCGCCAAGCGCCACGTACCCGAATCGGCCGGCACCTTGCCTACGCATACGCCGCTGTTCATCACGCTGTTGGCCTGCGTGGTGGTCGTGGTCGGTGCGCTGACCTTCCTTCCGGCACTGGCCTTGGGGCCGATCGCCGAATCCCTGATGTCGGGACACTGAATCATGACTGCACAAACTCAAGCAGCGAGCGGCTTCAGCCGCGAGCTGGTGCTCACGGCGATGGCCGATTCGTTCCGCAAGCTGTCGCCACGGTTGCAGTTCCGCAATCCGGTGATGTTCGTCGTACTCGTCTGCAGCGTGCTGACCACGCTGTTGTGGATGCAGGCGCTCGCCGGCCACGGCGAGGCGCCGACCGGCTTCATCTTCTGGGTCAGCCTGTGGTTGTGGTTCACCCTGCTGTTTGCGAACTTCGCCGAGGCGCTGGCGGAAGGCCGCGGCAAGGCACAGGCCAATGCCTTGCGCGGTTCGCGCAAGGATGTGATCGCGAAGAAGCTGGCATCGGCCGATCGCCATGCCGCGATCACCTTCACGCCATCCGCCGAATTGCGCACCGGCCACCACGTGCTGGTCGAGGCCGGCGAGCAGGTTCCCGGTGACGGCGAAGTGGTAGTCGGTGCGGCCAGCGTGGACGAGAGCGCGATCACCGGCGAATCCGCGCCGGTGATCCGCGAATCCGGCGGCGACCGCAGCGCGGTCACCGGCGGCACCCGCGTGCTGTCGGACTGGCTGGTGGTGCGCATCACCAGCAATCCGGGCAAGAGCTTTCTCGATCGCATGATCGCGATGGTGGAAGGCTCCAAGCGGCGCAAGACGCCGAACGAGATCGCGCTGACCATCCTGCTGGCGAAGTTCACCCTGATCTTCCTGCTCGCCTGCGCCACCTTGCTGCCGTATTCGATCTACAGCGTGCAGGCGGCGGGCATCGGCCACCCGATCACGCTGACCGTGCTGATCGCGCTGCTGGTGTGCCTGATCCCCACCACCATCGGCGCACTGCTGTCGGCGATCGGCATTGCCGGCATGGACCGGATGATCCGCGCCAATGTGATTGCCACCTCGGGCCGTGCGGTCGAGGCGGCCGGCGATGTCGACGTGCTGCTGCTGGACAAGACCGGCACCATCACGCTGGGCAACCGCCAGGCGGTAGCGTTCCATCCGGCACCGGGCATCGACGAAAAGATCATGGCCGAGGCCGCGCAGCTGGCCTCGCTGGCCGACGAAACGCCGGAGGGTCGCAGCATCGTGGTGCTGGCGAAGGAAAACTTCGGCCTGCGCGAGCAGCAGCTGGAGGCGATGCACGCGCAGTTCGTGCCGTTCACCGCGCAGACCCGCATGAGCGGCGTCGATTTCGGTACACGGCAGATCCGCAAGGGCGCACTGGATGCGGTGGAAAAGCATCTGGAGTCGCAAGGCAGCCATATGCCGCCGCTGGTCAAACGCATGGCCGAGGACATCGCGCGGCGCGGCGCCACCCCGCTGATCGTCACTGAAGGTTCGCGGGCGCTGGGTGTGATCGAGCTGAAGGACATCGTCAAAGGCGGTATCAAGGAGCGCTTCGCCGAGATGCGCAAGATGGGCATCAAGACCATCATGATCACCGGCGACAACCCGCTCACCGCTGCCGCTATTGCAGCGGAAGCTGGCGTCGATGATTTCCTCGCCGAGGCGACGCCCGAGGCGAAGCTCAAGCTGATCCGCGACATCCAGGCCGAGAACCGGCTGGTGGCGATGTGCGGCGACGGTACCAACGATGCGCCGGCACTGGCACAGGCCGACGTGGCGGTGGCGATGAACACCGGCACGCAGGCGGCGAAAGAGGCTGGCAACATGGTCGACCTCGATTCGAATCCGACCAAGTTGATCGAGGTGGTGGAAATCGGCAAGCAGATGCTGATCACCCGCGGCGCGCTGACCACGTTCTCGATTTCCAACGACATCGCCAAGTACTTCGCGATCATTCCGGCGGCGTTCGCGACCACCTATCCGGCGCTCAACACGCTCAACGTGATGCACCTGGCGACGCCGCAGAGCGCAATCCTGTCGGCGGTGATCTTCAACGCGCTGATCATCATCTTCCTGATCCCGCTGGCGCTGAAAGGCGTGAAGTACCGCGCGCTCGGCGCCGGTTCGCTGCTGCGCCGCAATCTGCTGGTCTACGGCCTGGGCGGCATCGTGGTGCCGTTCCTCGGCATCAAGATCATCGACATGTTGCTGGTCCTGTGCGGACTGGCCTGATTCAAGTTGGCTTGAGGAGTTATGTCATGCAAACACTGAAACTATCGGTATCGCTACCCGACGAAACCCATCCCGATATGGAGTTGCGCCTGTCGGCAAACGACTCCGACTGCGACGTGGTGATCGCGCTGCCGCTGCGCCCGCGCAGCGAGCCGGTCACCGCCATCGTCGCCGGGACGATCGCCCAGAGCGCAGCGAATAGTGCCGAGGACGACTACGTGCTCGGCGGCTACGCCGGCATCTGAGATCACGCGAAACACGATTCTTTCATCACCAAAGTCACGGCTCGATACGAGCCGTCGTTGCAGGGGTTTCCCATGTTGTTCAAGAAAATGCTTCCCAGTGCGCTGCTGATGACGATGCTGCCGATCGGCCAGTCCATCGCGGCGACCGCCACCTCAGTCAGCACGCCCGATCCGCAATCGGTCATTGCGACACCGGCTACGGCGCATGTCGCCAGCAACGACTGTTCGGCCGGCTTTCTCAGTCGTCTCGCAGCGGCCTATCGCGAGGACGCGCAGCCGGCCGACCCGAACGCGCCTGCGCCCAAGCGCCGTGGCATGGATTCGCCGTTCAGCTCGCCGCCGTTCCCGTCGGCCGAATGGCAGCTGGGTGGCGTGGATTTCCCGATCGGCGTGCCAAACGAGAACTCGCAGTACCCGCTCGAGAAGGCGCTGGCGTGTACGGTCGTGGGTCGCTGGATGCAGGACAACCGCATCGAGATGTACGGCTGGATCAATCCGTCGATGAACCTCAGCAGTTCGAGTTTCACCAACTACCCGCTGTCGTACGCGACGCGACCGAACCGGGTGGAATTCGACCAGGCGCTGTTCCGCATCCAACGCGTTCCCGACACGGTGCAGACCGATCACATCGACTGGGGTTTCCATTTCGATGATCTGTACGGCTACGACTACCACTACACCACGATGAAGGGCGTGACCAGCGACCAGCTGCTCAACCATCCGGCGCCGAACCAGCCACTCAACGGCAAGATCTACGGCAACGATCCGATGATCGCGTATGTCGACCTGTACATCCCATGGGTCGCACAGGGCATGGTGATCACCGCCGGTCGCTACCTCTCGCTGCCCGACATCGAGGCGCAGTTCTCGCCCAACAATTACCTGCTGACGCATTCGATCCTGTACACGGTTGATGCGTATACCAACATGGGCGTGATCACCACCACCAGGCTCAACGAGCAGTGGACGCTGCAGCTGGGTGTGCACGGCGGCGACGATTCGGCGATCTGGGACAAGACCAGCCGGCTCAGCGCGCAGGCCTGCGTGCGCTGGGTATCCAAGTCCAACAACGACATGCTGTATCCCTGCGTAGAGTCGTACAACCACTCCAGCCAGACCTACAACAACCTGCAGGAATTCGTGCTGACCTGGGGCCATCGCTTCAGTCCGAACGTGCACATGCTGACCGAGGCGTACCGCATTTACGTGCGCAACCAGTCGCTAGCCACCGATCCGTCGCAGTCGCACGCGCCGGTCGGCGAGCCGGGTTATCCGCTGGGCCAGGCGCCCGATTTTCGACTCGGCAACAACCCGGCCTACGGCATCGTCAACTACCTCAACATCGAGTTGAACCCGACCAACATGGTCTCGATCCGCAACGAGTTCTACAACGATCAGCAAGGGCAGCGCACCGGCTTCGCCACGCGTTATTCCAGCCACACGATCGGCATGACGCATTGGGTGACGCCAGATCTGGAGATCCGTCCGGAATTCCGCTATGAGCGCGCTTACGACTTTCCGGCGTATGACGGCGGCAAGAAGAACTATCAGGTGACCGCGTTGCTCGACGCGATCCTGCACTACTGAGGTGATGACCATGACCAGGCTCTTGCGCAATGCCGTAATGTTGCTGTTGTTGATGACCGTGATCACCGGCGTGCTTTATCCACTGGTGGCCACCGGGCTGGCCCAGCTGATCTTTCCGCAGCAGGCCAACGGCAGCCTGATCGTGAAGGACGGCAAGCCGATTGGTTCCGTGCTGATCGGCCAGTCGTTCACCGACCCGAAGTACTTCTGGGGTCGACCGTCGGCGACCACGCCACAGGCAGACAATGGCGCCAACTCCGGCGGCTCCAACCTGGGCCCGACCAATCCGGCGCTGACCGACGCGGTGAAGCAGCGCATCGCCGCGCTGCGTGCCGCCGATCCGGGCAACACCGCACCGGTGCCGGTGGATCTGGTCACCGCCTCGGGCAGCGGCCTCGACCCGGAGATCAGCCCGGCGGCGGCGCAGTACCAGTTGGCGCGAGTAGCGAAGGCGCGCGGGCTCAGCACCGCGCAGGTGCAGGCGCTGGTGAACGAATACACCAGCGGGCGCCAGCTCGGTGTGTTCGGGGAACCGCGGGTCAACGTGCTGCAACTCAACCTGGCGCTGGACGCACCGCGCTTGGCCTCCTCTCCCCTCGTGGGAGAGGATTGAGGAGAGGGGGTGGGTGCTCCGCATCGATGCTGATCAGAAAGAGGCTCTGATGTGAGAATGACGCGAGCCCGGCCCCTCTCCCCAGCCCTCTCCCACGAGGGGAGAGGGAGCTAACGGCCCGCAAACCGGCGATGATGGGACACCTATGACCGAGCCCTCCCGCGAAGCACGTGCCGATGCCCTGTTGAGCACCGAACACGACGAGCGCAACCATCGGCTGAAGATCTTTCTCGGCGCCGCGCCCGGCGTCGGCAAGACCTACGCGATGCTGTCCGCCGCGCGCGAGCTCAAGCGGCAGGGCGTGGACGTGGTGGTCGGTGTTATCGAGACGCACGGCCGTGCCGAAACCGCGGCCTTGCTGGAAGGCATGGAGGTGTTGCCGCGCCGCCAGGTGCGTTACAAGTCGTCCGACGGCAGCGAGCGCGACGGCGTTACTCATAATTTCAGCGAGTTCGATCTGGATGCCGCGCTGGCACGCAAGCCGGCGGTGCTGCTGGTCGACGAGTTGGCGCATCGCAACCTGCCAGGCGGCCGGCATGAGCGGCGCTGGCAGGATATCGCCGAGCTGCTCGATGCCGGCATCGAGGTATACAGCGCACTCAACGTGCAGCACCTGGAAAGCCTCAACGACCAAGTGCGCCGCATCACCGGCATCACCGTGCGCGAGACCGTGCCAGATGCCTTCCTCGATCACGCGCGCGACATCGTGCTGGTCGACCTGCCGCCGCGTGAGCTGATCGGCCGGCTCAAGCAGGGCAAGGTGTATGTGCCGGAGACGGCTGCCGCCGCGCTCGACGCGTTCTTCTCGCCGACCAATTTGGCTGCTTTGCGCGAACTGGCGCTGGACACCATCGCCGGCCATGTCGACAGCGACTTGCGCGAGCACATGCTGGCGCGCGGCAGCGCGATGACGGTACGCCGACGCGTGCTGGCGGCGATCGACGGCCACGGTCAGAGCGAGTACCTGGTGCGCGTGGCGCGGCGCATTGCCGAGCGGCGCGGTGCGCCGTGGAGCGTCGCCTTCGTCGATACCGGTGCGCGGCTGGATCCCGCGCGCCGCGAGCGGCGCGATTCGGCGATGCGGCTGGCGCGGCGGCTCGGCGGCGAGGCGATCATCCTGCGCGGCCATGCGATCGCCGACGAACTGCTGGCGCACGCCGATCGTGAGGGTGTCGGCCAGATCATCCTCGGACGTACCCGCGAACGGGTGGTGGCACGCATGCTGGGCCGCTCGCTGACCCAGCTGCTGCTGCGTCGTGGCGCGCACCTGGAGCTGACCATCATCGCCACGCCGAGCGAGCGGGCGAAGGCGCGCAGGCGGATGCGTCTGCCGCAGCCATCCGCACGCGGTTCGCGCGGCGAATACATCTACGCCACGCTCACCACGCTGGTCGCATTCGGACTGGCATTCGTCGCCGACCGTTACCTGTCGGTGGCGAACCTGTCGCTGATCTTCCTCACTGCGGTGCTTGTGGTGGCGGTGCGCACGCGCATGTCGGTAGCCGTCTATACGGCGATCCTGTGTTTCCTTGGCTACAACTTCTTCTTTGCGCCGCCGCGCTACACGCTGGCGATCTCCAGCTTCGACGACGTGCTGGCGGTGACGCTGTTCCTGGTGGCGGCGCTGGTGTGCAGCCGTCTCGCCACGCGGCTGGCCAGCCAGGTCGAGTCCTTGCGCGGTGCACACGTGCAGGCACGCGCGCTGCTCACCTTGGGCCAGCAGCTGACCGCCAGCACCGACGCCAGCGGCATCCGCGACGTCGGCAGCAAGGCACTCGCGCATGCGCTGCGCTGCGACGCGGCCATCCTTGCCCGCGATGCGGAACAGGTGCTGCGCGTGGTGGCGAGTGTGCCCGTGGAACGTACGTTGCTGGCCCAGGATCTGGCCGCGGCCGACTGGAGCGACCGCCATGGCGAGCAGGCCGGGCGCTATACCGACACCTTGAATGGCGCGCCGTGCTGGGTGTTGCCGCTGGGCAGCGAAACCCGGCCGCTGGGCGCGGTGGCGTTGCGTTTCGATCCGGCACTTCGCGAGCCCGATCCCGACCAGCGCAGTCTCGCGCTGGCGATGACCCAGGATATCGGCCAGGCGCTCGAACGCGCCCGACTTTCCGACGAACTCGAAGGCGCGCGCGTACAGGGCGAGACCGAGCGCCTGCGCAACGCGCTGCTGTCGTCGGTGTCGCACGACCTGCGCTCGCCGCTGGCCTCGATGATCGGTGCCGCCGGCACCCTGATCAGCTACGAGGAAAAATTGCCGCCGGAGGAACGCCGCGACTTGCTGCAGGCGATCCTCGGCGAGGGCCAGCGGCTCGATCGCTACATCCAGAACCTGCTCGACATGACCCGGCTCGGCCATGGCACGCTGAAACTCAATCGCGACTGGACCGACAGCGCCGAGATCGTGGCCGCCGCGGTGACGCGCCTGCGCAAGCTGTTTCCGGAATTGCGGGTGGAGACGATCGCACCGCCGGAGACGGTGCTGCTCTATGTGCATCCCGCGCTGATCGAGCAGGCGCTGTTCAACATCCTGGAGAACGCCGCGCGTTTCTCGCCGGCGGACGAAGCGGTGCGGGTGAGCGTGCACACCAGCGGCGAGCGGCTGCTGATCGATGTGCGGGATCGCGGCCCCGGCATACCGGAAGACGAGCGGGCGCGCATCTTTGACATGTTCTACTCGGTCTCACGCGGCGACCGTGCGCCGCAGGGCACCGGGCTGGGCCTGGCGATCTGCCGCGGCATGATCGGCGCGCACGGCGGCAGCGTGGAGGCCTTGCCCGGCGACGGCATCGGCACCACCATCCGTATCAGCCTGCCGTTGCCGGCGCCGCCTGATACGAGTCCATGACGCTACCCTTATGAATTCAGCCGCTCCGCGCATCCTGGTGATCGACGACGAGGCGCAGATCCGCCGCTTTCTCGATATCGGCCTGCGCGCCGAAGGCTACGAAGTGCTGCTCGCCGTCAATGCGGCGGAAGGACTGGCGCTGGCCGCCACGCAGTCGCCCGACCTGGTGATCCTCGATATCGGCCTGCCCGACATGGAAGGCCACGACGTGCTGTCCGAACTGCGTCAGTGGAGCCAGGTGCCGGTGCTGATGCTGTCCGTACGCGATGCCGAGAGCGAAAAGGTGCGCGCGCTCGACCACGGCGCCAACGACTACGTGACCAAGCCGTTCGGCATCCAGGAACTGATGGCACGCCTGCGCGCGCTGCTGCGCAACCGCCCCGGCGAACCGGAGCTGCCACCGCGCTACGACGACGGCCATCTCGCCGTCGACATGGCGCGCCGCGAAGTGCATCTGGACGGCGTGCCGCTCTCGCTCACCCGCAAGGAATACGCCGTGCTGGCCCTGCTGCTGCGCCACAGCGGCCGCGTGGTGACCCAGCAGCAAGTGCTGCGCGAAGTTTGGGGCGCCACCCATGTGCAGGACACCCACTACCTGCGCATCGTGCTCGGCAAGCTGCGCCAGAAGCTCGGCGATGATCCGGTGTCGCCGCGCTGGTTGAAGACGGAGCCGGGAGTGGGGTATCGGTTTCTTGGGGGGAGTTGAGGTCGCAGTCACTTGCGAGCATTCCACTAGCTCAGGCCTTCACGCATTAATTTCGCATCATCATCCTCGCCAATGGCTTGGTGGTCGTAGTTCTTGGCGATCTTCTCAAGAACGGAAGCAGTCGTTGGATGCGAGATTAGGATTGCGCTTGCATGTCTGCGGTAATGATTCGCAAGGTCCCGCTCTTGGGTTCCTCCTGCATCAAGAGCACGACTATGCACACCACGGTTGTTCATGACGCCCGTGTGGAAGCCCCGATGGATATCAGTTGCATCCTGACGTTCCAAGAGCTGTCGAACGGCAAGGCAGGGCCACGTTCCATCAGTATCGGGTGGACTGGCTGACAACCATTCTCCGATGGTGAGGTCTGTGACAATTTGCCGATCAATCTCAACGGCATGCCTTCGGACCTCTGTAATCCACGCATCGAACCTTGTCTGATCTATAGAGCCATCGTTCTTGAGCCCCGGGATACCACGGCCATTGTGCAGGACACTCCAGGCGATCTCTGCGTTAGCACGAAGAGATTCATCAATTGGCGCGTCAGGCGCGTTATGCGACTTATAAACGAGCGCTATGCACTCCATGATCAGCGCAGGATCTGACAGGAGTTCGGCGTAGAGGTGTGGCGTGGAGTTGCTGTGTTCAAGCGCGCGAAAGTATGCGAACTCCAAGCGAGCAAGCTGGCGCATCGAAGTAATGTTTGCGTCCGAAATGCGCTCGATGGCTTTGCCGATATGCCAGCTGTCCGGCAATGGCCCATCAGGTTCTTCACCTATCGCGATTCCTTCAAGCAATGCGAGCAATTGATCGGGATCACCTCTGTCAGATCCGACATAAGTGGCTGCGAATGCGGTGCGATGACGTCCTGCCTGTATAAATTTTTCGATGACGAACTTTAGGTCGTCTCCGTCAGGAAGAAATATTTGTGGACGTACGTTTTTCCAATAGAACAGCTGGGTTGTGTCGACGCAATGTTCGAGGAAATTCCACGTCTCCGGATTGCAGGGGGCACTACTCAGGAACGCGGCGGCTTCCGGGGGCGGAAGGCTAATCACCGCCCGCTTCATAAGGTCGAGGCGATTCTCCTTATCAAGTCCGTTGAGGACGCCGGACACTAATGGGTCGTGCCATTCACTGCCGCTTTCGGAGAATCGATCCAGAATCCACGTCGTGACTTCTTTCTTCGACAGACCTGCTCGCACGACTGACCATCCGACCAAAAGCGGATCGACGGCCAATTGACTGAGTCGGGTCAGGCCGGGCCAGTTCTCATCATTGAACACATCCTCGATCGCCTTTAGGCGCGCTTTTTCCCTCGCTGAATTCTCTTCTTCGAAATTCTTTGAGCGCCCACCTGGAAGCACGACGCGGCCGTTCTCGAACAACCACGCATTCCGGCTCGATGTACTTGCCGGCGCCAGTGCGTCGAACTGGCGACGCAGGCGCTTAATTGAAGTGCGCTCTCGTCGCTGGCCGTCCTGATTGTAAGTGTTGTGCTGGCCGATGTACTTGCGAACGGCAGAACGAACAATTTCACGATCCTCGTCGAGCAGTTTTCGGGCGTCCTCCACTAAGTCGATGATCTTTCGACGATGCTTCGTGCCGAATACATCGAGATTCTCGACCAGCGTCGCGATCCGGCTGGCTTGCCCCTGCGCTTGTCCGACCGCGCGATGCGCTACCTGCTCGTAACATTCGTGAACGCTAATGTCTCTACTGGGAGTAGGTGCCCCTGCGTCGTCGTCGCGCCAGTGTGGTTTCGCGTTGGCGCTTGCCGATAGAAGGTGCTTTGGCAATAGAGAAACGAGTAGGTTCCAACCGACTTCGCTGTGCCGAACCAGCAAGTGATCCAGGCAAGCGAGGCGTATTTCGATCGAGGCGGTCGTTTGAGGCCACCAGGGACGAAACAGCGAGATCAGAGTATTCATCGGTCTGTTCATCAGATTATGTTGAACAGGCCACGCATCGAGTTGAGCCAGGATTTCAGCCACGCGACCTAAGTGACGTGGCGACCAAGCGAGTATTTCCAATGCCCACAGTAGATCGGTATGCCAGTTTCGACCAAACGCCGCATCGCCATTGTTCTCGGTGAATAATCGGCTAATGGGAGCGTCTTTGTGGCGCAGACTTGCTTCGACTGCGGATAGGAAAATATCGGGGGCAGCTTCCGCCAAGCCCCGCAGCACTCCGAAGAGCGACAACCAGCGCTCTCCATCTGCGCCGTCGAGCAGATGCCCGACCAAAACGTTGACACCTGATGTCATACGGCCGTCACGATTGCTCTCTGCGTAGACATTCAGCTTTGCAAGCGAGTCGACGATCGACTCAATAACGATTCCAGACTCCTTCCGAACCTTTCCGTAAACGGAAGCCATCCACCGCTTGTCGGCATCCAGCTCAAGGGCCGGGTCTGGGGTCGCCAGCACAGCCTCGGCCGTTGCGAAGTAGCGCGCCAGTTCTCCACCCGATATCTCCTTCGCATAGATATGGAGGAGCTCAAGGGGCGCCTTTGCTTTCCAGATGTGCCCGATCTTCAATACCGGCGAGTCGTCCAAACGCGCCAAGTAGAGAAGTTCGCGTTCTAGTTCCTCATATTTCTTGCCCGTAATCTCTTCGAGACACGCAATGTCCCCTGGCCGTGACTCGTTCCAGCCACCGACCAGCACGACAGCTGTCAATACCCGCGCCATCGGGTTTTTGACCCAAGCAGGATGTGCGATTGCAGGATTGGCGGCCATGTGTCGGCGGTAGACCGACCAGGAACGGCCAGTCGACCTCGCATATCGTGCGGAATCTGCTTCATTCTCACCGATTGCAATTAGCGCCTTTTCGAAACTTCGGGTATCTGGTCGCTCAAGCGAAATGCGTTGGACTTCTGTGTATTTTGTGAGCGGCGAGAAGTGCTTAGGGCGGTCGCCGATGTTCACGGGGACAATCAGCATTTGTCCCTCTGTGGGAGCTCGTGCTGTCGCAACTTCCGAATTCGCCGCCACGAGAATACGCAACTGCGGGTTCGTGTCCACGTAGCGCCATCCGTCAGCCGCGGTAACACAAGCCGCACAGGCCGACTGACCCAGCGAGACTAACTCCGCGCAAGCGAACGCAACTGCCTCCTCTGTGCTGTCTGCCTCTATCACTAGGATAGGAGGCAACTTAGAAATGGCATCCTGGAGAGCTTGGATCTTCGTTTCGCGACCAACACTGATCGCTTCAATCGAGAGGGGAATCAGCGATTGGCTGCGCCATGTCTCCCAGTACGATCCAATTGACTGGATTCCCTGACCCGCAAGCCCAAGCAACTCGCCGAACCAGAGTGTCGTCGCGGGAGCATTCTCCAGCCACACCTCTAGATCATCCGCATCGAGGACTCTCACGCTGCGCCATGGCCCCGGATTTCCGACGGTATCGCTCCAATGTTTCTTTTTGGACCAACGGCGCGGTGATACGAATACAAAATTGGTATCTGCCACGCTGACGCCGTACTCATCGGTGCGTTTCTTGTAGTCATCGCTCGCTTTGCGAGCAATGTTTTCATTGCAACCCATTTCCCATCGAGAAGCGCCGGCCGGAACCCATGCATTCTCCTCCGCAACGGTCAGAACACCGTCCCAGCCGGGCTGTCCAACCGAGTCTCCCCCGGGCATCGCAAGTTCGGTGGGTTTGGCTGTTTCGGCAATCAACTTCCGAACCAGTATGGGCAGCAATCCTTGTGCTTCCCGTGTGCCGGCCCATTGTTGAATTTGTGTTGCTGTGACTCTCATTGTTTCCGGTAGCCCCAGATTCCATGGTCTTTATCATGGAAGAGCGTATCGCTTGTTCAAAAATGCCGCTTGAAGATTCTGATCTTCTCGCCCAGATACGAACGTCTTTTTTTGAATCAGAAGAAGACGTACGCAGCTTGCCCGACGGCAGCAATAGCCGCAACGTCCACTGTTGGGCATCAGTGATGTGCAGTCGCATCCTTCGAAATGCTCACCAGTGGTCGCGATCTGTTCCAATGCAACGACGACTCGCTGTTAGCTACCCATGAAACAAAACCTATCCCGCTACCTGCTCACGCTGTTCTTCATCGTCGCGGGCACGTTCCATTTCCTGTTCATCACGAACTACATGGGAATCATGCCGGCATGGCTGCCATCGCATCGGGAGCTCGTCGCGATCAGTGGCTTGTGCGAGATGGCTGGTGGTCTTGGCGTGCTGTGGCATGCCACACGCCGCTGGGCGGGGTATGGGTTGATCGCGTTGTGTGTGGCCGTACTGCCGGCCAATGTTCAGATGCTGCTGAATGCGCACGCTGCGCATGCATCGACCTTGTGGCTGACGCTGTTGTGGGTGCGTCTGCCGTTGCACTGCTGATCGCGTGGATCTGGCGCGCGACTCGTTCGCGCGCAGACTGAATGCCATCAGGAGCCATGATGACGATAGGCAGCCGATAAGGCTGTCCAGCGTGCCGAGCCGGCCGCGTAGGAGGCAGAGAATCTTTATCGTTGTGACCCGGCCAATTCGCTCTGGTTGACGGCCAAGCCGGGCTCCGGCGGACATTTACAACCGTTTGAACTGGCCTTGAGCCATCGCTGACGGCGGCCAGAACCCTTGTGGCGCCTGCCTTTCGCCGCAGATCGCATGGGAGTCGGCCCACGCCGGAGCGGGGCTTGTGCACGTGGCATTGGCGGCTGCCACAGGTATGATATCCAGCCAGTTTCATCACTCCGGCCGCAACCCATCCCGAATTTGCGGCCGGCTCAACAGAGGACATCCCATGGCACGTGGCATCAACAAAGTCATCCTGGTCGGCAACCTGGGCTCGGACCCGGAACTGCGCAGCACCGGCGGCGGCGTCAGCATTTGCAGCTTCAGTCTGGCCACCTCCGAATCCTGGACCGACAAGCAGTCCGGCGAGAAGCAGGAACGTACCGAGTGGCACCGGATCAAGATCTTCGGCCGCCTTGGCGAGATCGCCGCCGAATACCTGAAGAAAGGTCGTCAGGTCTATATCGAGGGTTCCATTCGCACCGACAAATTCACCGGCAAGGACGGCGTGGAAAAATATTTCACCGACATCATTGCCAGCGAAATGCAGATGCTGGGAAGCAATGAAGGCGGCGGTGGTGGCGGTGGCAATTACCAGCGCGAGCGCCCACAGGGCAGCGGTGGTGGCCAGCGCCAGGGCGGCGGCAATTACGGCAATCAGTCGCGCGGCAGCGATGACCACGGCGCCCCGTCGCGTCAGTCGCCGGCACCGGCCGACAGCGGCTTCGCGGATGACGAGATTCCGTTCTAAATTCCGCTATTCAAATAGCTGTTGTATTTCATTTCTAAGCCCGCCACTTGGCGGGCTTAGATGTTTTCAGGTGGTGGCTTTCGATGGCGGGCCGGCTTCGGCCATGCCGATAAAACAGCAGCCCGATGCCGATCAGCAGGGCCGAGCCACCTACCACCTTGAGCAGGAACAGGCCCGGGTTGCTGCTGTCGGCGGGTGGAATCATCGAGGTAACGATCGCCAGCAAAGTGACCGCGAAACCAGTCAGTGCGGCCAGCCAGCAACCGAAGGCGCCACCGGGCGACAGGTTGACGCCTTCGTTGCGACCGGCAGCGCGTCGACGCAGCAGAGGAAAGGCCAGCAGGATGTACAGCAGGGGCAGCAGCGACATGATCGCGGTCATGTCGACCAGGATGATGTAGGCCTCATGGATGCTGGAGCCGGACAACGCCGCCGCCAGTACCAGTGAAGTCAGGATGCCCTGGGTGATCAAGGCCACATGGGGCGTGCCATACCTGGGATGCAGACGGCCAAGCGCTGCGGGCAGGTAGCGATCGACGCCCACCACGAAGGGCAGCCGCGCCGTGCCCGTGACCCACGCGGAGATGCTGCCGATCGTGCCGACCGTGACGAGTGCGGCGGTCAACGAGCCGAACATAGGCAGGCCGATCCGTTCGCCAATCGCGGACAGCGCCTGCGGGATGCCGGCGATGATGTCGATGGTCGAGGCGGGTAGCGCGATCAACAGGGATGCCGTGCCGGCGATATAGATGGCCGCAATGACCACGCAGGAAATCAGTGTGGCACGCGGAATCTGCCGGCGCGGATCCTTGATTTCTCCACCGAGGATCAGCCCGAGTTCGAGCCCCTGGAAGGCAAGGGCCATCGTCGCGAAGGTGGAAAAGGTTGCGAGCTTGCCGAAGTCCGGCATCACGTTCGCCGTGGTGATCGCGGTGGCTGCACCGAAGTGGTACGCGGCGAGCGCGCCGGCAACGAGAATGAGTGCCGCCGCCGACCAGGTCGCGATGCCGCCGATGTTCTGCAGCCACTTGGCGCGCTCGAGGCCGAAGATGCCGAGCCCGGTCGCGGCCCACAGTACCGTCAGGCAGTAGGCGAGGTTGTAGCTGCCGTCGCCGGCATGCGCCAACCAGCAGTCGCCGCCGACATGCAGAAAGATGCCGGCGCTGAACAGCAGCGCGAACGGAAAATAGACCAGGTTGGAGACCCAGTACGTCCAGCCGGCGATGAAGCCATGCATATCGCCGAACGCGGTCTTCGACCACAGATACAGGCCGCCCTGTCCAGGCACACGCGAACTCAGTTCGAGTACCGCCAGGGCGAGAGGGATGAAGAAACCCACGAGTCCTAGCAGCCACAGCACCAGGCTCGACGGCCCCACCTGCGCCGCCATCGACAGCCAGCGCAACGCGACGATCGCTGCGATGTTGAACAGCACCAGATCCCTGGTGCCGAGCACACGACGCAGGCCGAGTTCATTCGTTGCTGCCGGCGTTGTAGCCATCGTGTGCTTTTCCCAGGTGAGCGACAGATTCAACGGCGATGCGAGTTCGCGCCCATCAGGAGGCGGCGTCTTCCGCTGCTTGCCTGCTGAAACCGGACGATGCCGCCGAGGATTCACTGCCGATCTCGCGCAGTGGCAGGCCAGCCATCAGGTTGCGCTCGATCTGCTCCAGGGTGACGTTCTTTGTCTCCGGAATCAGCACGAAGGTGATTACCAGGAACACCAGGTTGAGCGCCGCGTACAGCCAGAACGTGGCCGCGTTGCCGATACCGTTGAGCAGGGTCAGGAAGGTGGCACCCACGATCATGTTGGCGACCCAGTTGGTGAAGGTCGAGCAACCGATGCCGAAATCGCGACCCTTCAGCGGCTGCACTTCCGAACACAGCGCCCAGATCAGCGGGCCGGCGGACATCGCAAAACCGACGATGAAGGTCAGCAGCATCGCCACCGTGAAAATCTGCTCGCCGTGTGTGGTGATGCCCAGGTGCATCATCGTGCCGACCAGGCCCAGGCCCACCGCCATCACGCTGAAACCGGTGTACAGGATCGGCTTGCGGCCCCAGCGGTCGACCAGGCCGATCGCGATGAAGGTGGCCAGCACGTTGACCAGACCCACCACCGCGGTGAACCACATCTGCGCCGAGGTGGCGTAGCCCATGTCCTGGAAGATGCGTGGCGCGTAGTACATCACCACGTTCATGCCGGTGAACTGCTGCATCACCTGCAGCAGCACGCCCAGTCCCACCGAGCGGCGGAAGTTGCGGTTCTCCAGGAACAGGTGCCAGCCACGCTGCGGCGTCTTCAGCTGCTCCTCGATGTCGGCCACTTCACGCGCGGCATGGCCGGCATCGCCGCGCAACTTGTTCAGTACGTCGGTGGCCTCCTGCTTGCGCCCGCGCATCATCAGCCAGCGCGGGCTGTCCGGCAGCAGGAACAGGCCGAGCAGGAACAGGATGCCGGGAATCGCGATGATGCCCAGCATCCAGCGCCAGTTGCCGCTGTAGCTGAAGGCGGTATCGGACAGGAACGCGACCAGGATGCCGATGGTGATCATCAGCTGGTACAGCGAGATCATCGCGCCGCGGATATGTTCCTCGGCCACCTCGGCCAGGTACAGCGGCGCGGTGAAGGTGGCTACACCGATCGCCAGACCCAGAATCACCCGCGCCGCGACCAGCGTTTCCGGCGACCATGCCGAACCGCTGAGTAGCGAACCGGCCACGAACAGCACGCCGCCGAGGATCAGCGAACGCTTGCGCCCCAGCGTCGCGGACATCCAGCCCGCGCCCAGCGCACCGATCGCCGCGCCGAGCATCATCGAGCTGACGATCCACTCGATCATGTGATCGGAGATCTGGAACTCTTTCTGGATGAACTGGGTGGCACCGGAAATCACGCCGATGTCCAGGCCGAACATCAAGCCGGCCAGCGCAGCCAGCATGCAGGTGAACAAGGCCGTGGTGCGAGCCGGGTGGAGCGGGGATGTCGCGACAGTAGTCATGAGGGAAATCCTGCAGGCCGCGGACGGCGATGGGCGGTTGGTTGAACGGCGGTTTTCATGGAGTGATGCTCACGCCGGCATGCCGGCGAAACGTGGCTCAGGCAGGCCGCGCACACCGACACGGGAACGGAACAGCGCGCCGGCGTGGACGTCGGCATCCAGCTGCGCCCCGGACAATCCATCACGCGCGCTGGTGACATAGAGCGTGTCGAGATCGGGGCCACCAAAGGCGGGTCGGGTCGGCTGGCGCGCCGGTACCGGCAGCACTTGGCGCACCGAGCCATCGGCGGCATAGCAGACCACGCGAGCCAGGCCCCATTGCGCGTTCCACAGCGAACCGTCGGCGTCGACACACGAGCCGTCCGGTTCGCCGGCAAGCTCGCCCAGGTCCGCGAACAGCTGTGGCGTGCCCAGCGTGTCGCCGTACGCACAGCGCTGGATGCAGCGTGCCAGCGAGTCGCAGTAGTACATCGTGGTGCCATCGGGACTGAAGGCGATGCTGTTGCTGATGGCCACCTTCGGCAGCGCAAGTTGTTCCAGGCTGAGGTCGGCATTGAGTCGCCAGAAACTGCCGATCGCCTGTTTGCTGCCTTCCGCGGGTTCGTGCATCGTGCCGAACACGAAGCGGCCCTGGCGATCGCAGGCACCGTCGTTGCAACGTGTCGGCAGCCCGGGCTCGATCTCGTGCAGCGTCTGCAGCTGGCCATCGGCGAGACGGAAAAACGCCAGCTGCGAGGCCAGCGCCAGCAGCAGCCAGCCATCGGTTTCGCATAGCGCGAACGAGGCGAGTCGCTCGGGCATCGGCCAGTGTTGCAGCGTGCCGCTTTCAATGTGCAGGCGGTACAGCGTGGCGCGCTGGATGTCGGTCCAGTAAAGCGCCTGGGCGCGCTCGCACCAGACGATGCCTTCGCCCAAGGTATTGCCGGCGTCCAGCGCAACCTCCATCGGCGCCAGTACGGTCGGGGCCGTCATACCCAGCCGCCGTCCACGATGAAGTCCTGTCCGGTGCACATGCGGCTGTCGTCGGCGGCGAGGAACAGGGCGGCACGCGCCAGATCCTCGGCCATCAGAAAGCCGGGCATGCACTGCGTGCGCGCAATCTCCTCGCGGCCGGCGTCGTCCAGCCACAGGCGTGCCTGCTTGTCGGTGATGGCCCAGCCCGGTACCAGGCTGTTGATGCGGATGTGCTGCTGGCCGAGCTCGCGCGCCATGCCGTTGACGAAGCCATGCACCGCCGCCTTGGCCATAGCGTAGAGCGGGTAGCCCGCATTCTTTTTCATCCAGCCGGTGGAACCCAGGCAGATGATCGAGCCGCCGCCGAGCTGGCGCATGTCGGGAATCACCGCCTGGGTGGCGAAGATCTGGTGGCGCAGGTTCACAGCCACGTTGCGCTCGAAATCCGCGGGTTGGATGTCGGCCAGTGCATGGCGGGCGTCGTTGGCCGCGTTGTTGACCAGCACGGCGATCGGTCCGATCTGCGCGCGTGCCGCAACGATCGCAGCATGAAGCGCGTCCAGGTCGGTGAGATCGCAGTGCAGATAGTGCGGTGCATGCGGCGCGTCGGCGAGCGACGCACATAGCGACGCCGCGCCGGCATCGTCCACGTCGAGAAACGCCACCCGCGCACCCTGGCGCGCGAAGCCTTCGACAAAGGCCGCGCCGATGCCGCTGGCGCCGCCGGTGATCAGCACGCTGCGATCGATCAGGCTGGGATAGCTGGCGAAGGTAGGCATCAGCAGACTCCGCAATCGGAAAAAGACATGCTCACCATTCGGCGACACTGCCATCGTCGTGGCGCCACAGCGGATTGCGCCAGCGATGACCGACCTCGGCGCGCTCGGCGACGTAGGCTTCGTTGACCTCGATGCCGAGGCCCGGGCCGCCGGGAATCGCGACGTAACCATCCGCGTAGGCGAATACATTGCGGTCGACCACATAGTCGAGCAGGTCGTTGGCGGCGTTGTAATGGATGCCCAGACTCTGTTCCTGGATGAAGGCGTTGTGGCAGACCGCATCGAGCTGCAGATTCGCCGCCAGCGCGATCGGGCCGAGCGGGCAGTGCAGCGCCAGCGCCACGTCGTAGGCTTCGGCCATCGCCGCGATCTTGCGGGTTTCGGTGATGCCGCCGGCATGCGAAGGGTCGGGCTGGATGATGTCGACGCCGCCCATCTGCAGCACGCGCTTGAAGTCGTAGCGCGTATACAGACGCTCGCCCAGCGCGATCGGTGCCGGCGCGATGCTGGCGAGTTCCGGAATCGCATCCAGATGCTCGGACAGCACCGGCTCCTCGATGAACATCAGCTTGTACGGCGCCAGTTCGCGCATCAATACCTTGGCCATCGGCTTGTGCACGCGGCCGTGGAAATCGATGGCCAGGCCGATGTGCGGGCCGACCGCCTCGCGCACGGCCTGCACGTTCTCCAGCACGCGCTCGACCTTGGCGTGACTGTCGACGAAGTGCATCTCCTCGGTGCCATTCATCTTGACTGCGGTGAAGCCGCGTTCGACCGCAGCCTTCGCCGCCATGGCCGTATCCGCGGGACGGTCGCCGCCGATCCACGAATACACGCGAATGCGTTCGCGCACCGGGCCACCGAGCAACTCATGCACCGGCACGCCGAGATGCTTGCCCTTGATGTCCCATAGCGCCTGGTCGACGCCGGCGATGGCACTCATCAGGATCGGGCCGCCGCGGTAGAAGCTGCCGCGATACATCACGTTCCACAGATCCTCGATATGGCGGGGATCCTTGCCGATCAGGTAATCGGATAGTTCCTCGACCGCAGCGGCCACGGTATGTGCGCGACCTTCCACCACCGGCTCGCCCCAGCCGCAAATACCGGCATCGGTGTCGATGCGCAGGAAGCACCAGCGTGGTGGCACCAGGAAGGTGGTGAGTTTGGTGATCTTCATGCACGGTGTTCCTGAGACTTTGGAGAGACAGCTGCCCACGCTTGAGCGAAGGCGTGGGCACGACTGGCGACTTCATCGGCGTCGAGGCCGGGCGCATAGAGCGCGGCACCGATGCCAAACCCCTGCGCGCCGGCGGCGACCCATGCCGCCATGTTGTCGGGCGCAATGCCGCCGACCGGCAACACCGGCAGCTCTTTGGGCAGCACGGCACGCCAGGCCTTGAGTGCTGCGGGCGACACCTGGTCGGCGGGAAACAGCTTCAGTCCGTCGGCACCGGCCGCCAGCGCAGCGAAGGCCTCGGTGGGCGTGGCGACACCGGGCACGCAGACCATGCCGGCCGCCTTGGCCGCGCGGATCACGGCGGTATCGGCGTGCGGCATCACGATCAGCCGCCCACCGGCAGCGGCGACTTCATCCACCTGTGCCGGCGTCATCACGGTGCCGGCGCCGATGAGATAGCCGTCGCCGAGAGACTGGGTGAGGCGACGAATGCTTTCCATCGGTTGCGGCGAATTGAGCGGCACTTCCAACACGCGAAAGCCAGCATCGGCCAGCGCATGACCAATGCTCACGGCTTCGTCGGGACGTATGCCGCGCAGAATCACGACGAGCGGCAGCGGATTGAGCCAGGGGCTCAGCATGACGAAGATTCCTTGGATGTCGTGGACGAATTGGCGCTGACCAGGCCGATATCGCAGGCGATCTGCCACAGCCCGTGCGCAGCGGCATCCACCAGGGGTTCGGCGAGATCGAGGTCGAAGTGGAATGCGGCCAGCCGATAACGCGCGCACAGCACGGCATCGCCAATCAGCTGGAGCGGCGCGTCGTGGCGGAAACGATTCGTGGCAAGGCTGGAACGCAGCTCCTCGCCGATCAGCAGGCCAGAGAGATACTCGGGCACGGCGTCCGGCGCCAGTGCACCGTCGAGCATCAAGGCGCGTGCCGAGAACAGCCGGCTGAATGCTCCGGCGCTGCCGCTGTCGCGTGCCGCAATGACGCCGCGCGCAAACGCGTCATGATCCACCGCCGCATCGCCCGAGCCGGCACAAAGAATCGAATGCTGCCGCAGCAGCGCAAACAATTCGCCCGTCATCAGCGTACAGAAATCGGCCACGGCGCCATCGCGCACGCGGGCCCACTTGCTGTGCGTGCCTGGCAGGATCCAGCTGGAATCGGGGATCAGCGCCGGGCGCAGGGCAAGGGCACCCAGCAGCTGGGTTTCCTCGCCACGCATCACATCGGGGCCTTGCGGGTTGCGCAGGCCGGGAACGATATGGACGTCCAAACCATCCTTGGTGCGCAGGCTGCGGACGGCGCTGCCGAGCTGCGCGGTGTCGGCGGGAACGTCCATGTAAGGTACCTCCAGCCAGCCTTGGCGGCTGCCGACCATGCCGCAGGCCAGTCGGGGCAGCCGAGGCCAGCCCGCGGTGATGTCGGTCAATGCGGCGTCGAAGCCGCCATCCGGCAGATGGCGGATGCCCCAGGCGCGCGTCCGCGTCTCGCGGATTTCGCCAGCTCCATCGAGCCAGTAGGCGCGCAGGCTGGACGTGCCCCAGTCGAGTCCGATCAAGCCGCTCATGGATTCGGCCTTTCCTCATGGCGCCGCGATGTGGACGTCATGTGCATCACGGCGTGGTGTCCTTCCAGATCAGCGTCTGCGCCGGGGCCAGCGGCATCTGGCCATGCACGATCTTCGCGCTTGCCGGAAGCACGGGGGAAAACGGCTGCGGGTTGTAGTTCACCATGAAATCCAAGCCGCCGCGCCAGTCGATGAATACGCCCTTGGGCAGATCTTCGATCGCCACGCCCGCACGTTGATAGACGCTGCGCACGATCTCGCGCTCCAGTTCGCCGTCATCGGTCGACACGCCGATCATGGTGACGCTGCCCTTGCCCAGCTTGCGGGTGGTCGCCGCCGCTTTGCCGGCGTAGTAATGATCGGCATACGTGGCGAGTACTTCGGTGCCTAGCCGCGGCGAAAGAATGTCGGCCCAGCGATGCCAGTCATGCGTCTTGCCGCCTGCGCTTACCTGCGCGCTGGCGCTTGGCGGCAGCATGTCGAAGCCATCGACATCGGCGCCGATCAGATCGAGGATCGGCGCATACCACGGTCCTTCATGGAACTGTCCGAGCTCGTTTTTCTGCCCGGTGCGGCTGGTCAGGATCAGATGGCCACCCTGTTCCACATAGCGCCGCCACTTGTCCGCCAGCTGCTTGCTGACCATCTGGTAGGCCGGTGCGATCAGGAACGGATAGCGGCTGAAGTCATCATCTTCCGCAATGAAATCCATCGGCGCGCCGGTGCTCTTTACGGCCAGCGTGTAGCCGTTGCGGTAGGCCCAGCTATTCCACAGCGTGGTTTGCGGCTGGATTTCCAGATCCCAGAATACGTCCTGGCTCCACAAATAAGCGGTGTAACGTGCCGCCAGTTTTTGCGGCAGTGGCGCCTTGGTATCGAGTTGCGATTCAAGCGACTTGATCTGATGCAAGGTGTCGACGAATTCACGCCCCGTGCGCGAGAGCGTCACGCCGTCGGTGCCAACGATGCCCTCGTGGTACATCTCGCTGCCGCGCAGCGGGTGTCGATAACGATAGGTGCTGAGCAAGGAGGCGCCGGACGCAAAGGCATGCCACATCCACATGCTGACCGCGCCGGGCATCGGTTGCGGATTGATCTCGCCCCAGTTGACCTGGCCCGGCTGCAATTCCATCACGCCAAAGGTGCCGTTGATGGAACGGAAATACGCCGCGGCTTCCATCAGGTTGGCGGGTTTGCCGATTTCGTAGCTGTCGCCACCCAACACATTCGCGCCGGCGACCGGGTAGAGGGTGAAGGTCGGGAAATCCAGGTCGTGACTGCGTCGCGGATCGGTAGCCGTGGAGACATTGGTGTAGTTGGTCGTCACCCATTGTCCGGTGCGGGCGTACTTCTTGATGATCAACGCCTGGGTATCGAGAAAGTGCGCGGTGGTGTCGGCTTGGAAGCGGGCGAAGTCGAGCTGTGCGTGGGGGCTCAGCTTGTCTTCGGCCGCGAGCGTGGCATTGGGGAGGTGCACCTGCTTGAAGCTGCCGTAGCGGGTGCTCCAGAACGAACCGGCCCACGCGGTATTCATCGCATCGATGCTGCCGTACTTCTTCTGCAGCCACTCCTGGAACGCCGCCCGCGCGCTGTCGCTGTAATCGAGGAAGCTGCCGGGCTCGTTGTCGACCTGCCAGCCCCAGACGCGCGGATCGTGGCCGTAATGCTGGGCCATGGCGGTGACCAGGCGCGCCACGAAGGCTTCGTACTTTGGATTGGCCAGGGATACTTCCGCGCGGATGCCGTGCTCGTGGCGCTGGCCGTGCTCGTCCACCCGGTAAACCTCGGGGTAGCGTTCGTCCATCCAGCTTGGCGGTGCCCCTGACGGCGTGCCGAGGATCACGCGCAATCCGGACTTGTTGGCCAGATCGATGGCGTGATCGAGCCATGCGAAATCGAACTGGCCTTCGACCGGCTCCAGGTAGGTCCAGTCGAATTCGGCCATGTGGGTAAAGTCGAAGCCGAGCTTGGCCATGCCGTCGAAGTCGCGCTGCCACTGGCTGCGCGGCCATTGCGTCGGGTAATAGAACACGCCAAAGCTCATCGGCTCGCGCTGGTGCAGCAACGCCGCGCCTTGCAGCGGCGCCGGATGCGGGCCGCCGGCATCGACCGGATTCGCGTTAGCAGCGGTGATCATCATGGCAGTGGCCAATACCGCCGCCAGCAAGGGCCGAAACATGGGATGCGCCTGTGGTGAGTTTCAAATGTCAACTTATACTACAATTAAGACTCCCGCAATATTTGTGCGCAACCCTATGGACATCCTGACTCCCGACGCGGCGCTGGTGCTAGCTGACCGGTACTGGCGCATCCATGGCGATATTTGCGCACTGCCATCCTATGCCGATCAGAACTTCCGTATCCGCACCGAGCATGGCGAGTATGTGCTGAAGGTGGCGCACCCGTCATGGTCGCGGCTGGATCTGGATCTCGAGAATCAGGCCATGATGACGCTGGCCGAGCGCGAGCCGGCGCTGCAATGGCCACGCGTGCAGCTCGCCGTGGACGGCGAGCACCTGCTGACCTTGCCGATTGCGGGGCAGCCGTGCCAGGTGCGCGTGTTGAGCTTCGTGCCCGGCACGACGTATGCGGATGCCATCGGAGCCGTCCCGAAGACGCAGCGCGCGGCGTTGCACGAGAGTCTCGGTAGTGCGGTCGGTCGGCTGACACGTGGGCTGCAGGATTTTCATCATCCGGCGGCCGATCGCCAGCACGACTGGAATCTGCTGCGCCTGCCAACGCTGTGCGGCGAAATCGCGCATATCGAAGATGCCGGGCTGCGCGCCATCGTGCAGACGCACGCCGAGACGTTCTGCGCCCGTCTGCCGCAATGGGGGGCGCAGCTGCCGATCACGGTGTTGCACAACGATGCCAACGATCTGAATGTGATCGTGGCGGATGACGGCGACGGCCAGCGCGTCCGCGCGGTGATCGATTTCGGCGACATGTGCACCAGTTTCCGTCTGGCCGACCTGGCGATCGCCTGTACCTACGCGATGCAGCATGAGGCCGATCCGGTGGCGTGCGCGCGCACCATCGTCCGTGGCTATCTGGCGCAGTGCCCGCTGCTGCGCATCGAGCTCGAGCAACTGCATGCCTTCATCCTCGCGCGCCTTTGCCACAGTGTGCTGATGGCGACACGTGCGCATCGGGAAGAGCCCGATAACCCGTTCATCCTCGTGTCGCAGCAAGGCGTGCGCGCGTTGTTGCGCGAACTCGCCGAAGTCAACCACGATGCCATCGTCGGCCCCTTTCTGGAACCAAGCCATGACTGATCCCACCGCCTCCAGCAACGTGCCGCAACGTAGCAATGCCGACATTCTGCGCCTGCGCAAACAGCTGCTGAATCCGACCCTCAGCGTGTCGTACAACGAGCCGCTCAAGATCGTTCGCGGTGAAGGTGTCTGGTTGTACGACCAGTACGGTCAGGCCTACCTGGACATGGTCAACAACGTTTGCCATGTCGGGCATTGCCACCCACGCGTGGTTGCGGCCGGGCAGGCGCAGATGGCGCAGCTCAACACCAACACCCGCTATCTGCATGACAACATCGTCGAGTACGCGCTGCGCCTGACGGCGACCTTGCCGAAGCCGTTGTCAGTCGTGTTTCTCACCAACTCGGGCACCGAGGCGAACGATCTGGCCTTGCGCCTGGCGCGGGCACATACCCGCGCACAGGGCGTGGTGGTGGTGGATCACGCCTACCACGGCCATTCGCCGTCGATGGTCGAGTTGAGTCCGTACAAGTTCAACGGCAAGGGTGGAGCAGGGCAGAGTCCGCATGTAGGTGTAGTGGGCATGCCCGACACTTATCGTGGACCTTTCCGCGAAGCTTCCACGGCCGGAATGCAATATGGCCAGCTGTTGCCAGCGGCCATCGACAGCCTGCGTCAGAGCGGTATCGCGCCGGCGGCGTTCTATTGCGAATCGCTGCTGGGCTGCGGTGGCCAGATCGTGCTGCCGGAAGGCTACTTGCCTGAAGCCTACGCGGCGGTGCGTGCGGCCGGTGGCGTGTGCCTGGCCGATGAAGTGCAGGTCGGTTTTGGCCGGGTCGGCGAACATTTCTGGGCGTTCGAGCACCAGGGCGTCGTGCCGGATATCGTCACCTTGGGCAAGCCGATCGGCAACGGCCATCCGATGGGTGCCGTGGTGACCACGCCGGAGATCGCGGCGAGCTTTGTCAGCGGCATGGAGTACTTCAATACCTTTGGCGGCAATCCGGTGTCCTGCGCGATCGCGCTGGCCGTGCTGGATGTGATTGCCGACGAACAGCTGCAGGAGAACGCACGTCGCGTCGGCGCCTTCCTGATGGAAGGACTGCGCGAATTGCAGCAACGCCACGATTGCATTGGCGATGTACGCGGGCGCGGCCTGTTTGTCGGTGCCGAACTGGTGAGAGATTGCGAGGCGAGAACGCCCGACCAGCCGAAGGCCAAGGCCGTGGTGGAAGCGATGAAGGCACGCCACGTGCTGCTTTCCACCGAGGGTCCGGACGACAACGTGCTGAAGATCAAGCCGCCGATCGTGTTCAGTCAGGCCAACGCCGAAGAATTTCTGGACAAGCTCGATCAGGTGTTGCGCGAGTCGTAGTCCGACATGACGAGCGGGAGCCCGAGCGCGATCACTTCAGTCGCGTCAAATAAGCCTTGAACGCGGTTGCCCATGTTCGGCCGCCGTCTCGGGAGTAGGAAATCTCAAAGCGATGAGCGTTGGCCGTGATGTCGGACCAGACGCCGCGGACCAGAACCGTGCGGCCCTTGTGGACGGTCGTGCCGAAAAATTCGCCCCGGCCGTCCTTGAAGCCTCCGATGGTCGGGGCCTCCATCTCTCCCGAGTCGCTGTCGATGTAAGTCTGGCTCCATTGCCCGGCTTTGGCGTTATAGACGAAGAGCGTCGCGCCCTCCCAATGTCCGTTGGGGCCGTCGGCTTCGATTTCCTCAAGCCACGCGCGGCCATTCCACACCGGTCGCGCGGTCTTTGTACCGTCCATGGTCACCGTGTGGGTCCCGCCATCGAACGGGTCGAGCACCTGCGTGGCATGGGTATGCCAAACCCCGCGCGCGAAGTCGAAATCATGCGCGCCGTCCCGAGGCGACGCGGCCCGTGCATTCAAGGACGCGCATGCCAGAACACCGGCAACCATGACCCCGCGTATCAGCAGTCTCCACATCATCGCGTTCTCCACATAACCAAGCCCAGGACGAGACTTTAGGGAAAACCCGTGATGCCAGAAGGGGCAGTCGGAGAAATTTAAGGTAGTCCACTTTGCCGACGCGGCGTTGGGAGATTTCTCAACAGCCGGCTAGAGCACGCGTCGTAACGCCTGCAGACCCTGCTCGATAGCCTTGAGGTCAACGGCGCCATAGCCGAAAACCAGGCCTTCCGACGTGGGTGCACCGAAAAAATAGCGTTCGAACGAATGCAAATGCATGTCTGACTCCAGCAATCGTGCGGTGACACGTTCGAGGTGCTTGGATAACGTCGAGAACGCTGCCACATGCATGCCGTAGTGCGACTGCATCGGTGACAGTACACCCGAGAAGTCCGACCGCAGGATCTCTTCGATGAGATCCCGTCGCTTCCTGTATACGTCACGGAGCTTTCGCACGTGCCGCGCCAGATGCCCATCCGCGATGAAACGGGCAACCGCCATCTGCGTCAACGTCGGACAATGCCAATCGAGACAGTTCTTTGCCGTGATCAGCGCTGGCATGGCCCACCGGGGCGCCACGGTGAATCCCAATCGCAGTGCGGGCAGCATGCACTTGGAAAAGGTGCCGACGTAGAACACATCATCCGCGGTCGCCGTGGATCGCAGCGCTTGCAGTGGCGTGCCGTCGTAGCGGAATTCGCCGTCGTAATCGTCCTCGACGATGACGGCCCCATGCTTGCGCGCAAAGTCGAGCAGTGCCGCCCGCCTTTGCGCGGACATGGATACGCCGAACGGGAATTGGTGTGAAGGGCATACGCAGACGATCTGTATCGGGATCGGCAGGGCGTCGACCCCCAGCCCTTCGGTGTCGACCGGTACCGGCACGACCTTGGCACCGGCAGCAAGAAATGCAGCGCGCATCGGTGGGTAGCCTGGATCTTCAATGGCGACCGTGGTAACCCCAGGGGTTACCAGTACACGGGCGAGAATATCGAACGCCTGCTGTGCGCCGGCGGTAACCAGCACATCGTCGGGCTCGCACACGACCGCGCGCGAGATGCCGATGTGCGTCGCGATGGCTTCTCGCAACGGAAAATGCCCCTGGTTGCCCTGCGGACTCTTGAAGGCAGGCGGCTTCAATTCCATTCGCCGGAGCTGCTTGGCGCTGAGTCGACGAAATGTTTCGAAGGGGAATAATCGCGGATCGACCAATGCAGGCCGGAAGTCCAGGAACGCGGCCGCGCTCGGCGCCCTTGCACGCTGATTGTCGTGCCAGAAGTTGAGTGTCCGGATCAGCTCAGGCCGCGACCACAGCGAATTCAGACGTGGATCGGGCGTTTGCTGTGTCAGGAAGCGTTCGCGTTGCGGACGATTTTGCTTCGGCGCCACATACGTTCCCGACCCTTGCCGGGGCTGTACCAAACCCTCGATCGCCAGCCGCGCATAAACCCGGGCGACCGTGTTTCTCGATACACCGAAAAAGACAGCCGACTGACGCTCCCCCGGTAGTTTGGACCCGGCAACCAACCGACCATCAAGAACGGCGGCTCGCAACTGCGCGTAGACGGATTCCGCAGATCGGCGGCTTCCTCTGGGCGGCGGGTCAAAAGCAATTTCGAACAGACTACTCATACCCTCGACATCACTCGCCACAACTTCTTCCTCCGAAGTGGCTCAATAGCGCGAGACGGTGAAGAAGCTGCCCGCAGCTTCAAGCCATGATGATGGAGCGAACGACGGCATGGGTGTCGATGGATTGGCAAACGCAGCGGGTGGCGAGTTTCAGCAGATCAAGCATCAGGAGGCTTTCTTGGAGCTGCCCTTGCGCTTCTTGTGCAGGTTGGCCAGCGAGTCCGCAATCATGCTTTGCATCGCCTTGCGGGCGACCTCCGGCTGTTTGCGGCGGATCGCTTCAAGCACTTTCTGATGCTGCGGCAGCGAATAGCTGAAGTCGCCGGCCGTTTTCGCCGACAACACGAAGAACATCCCGAGCGCGCTTTCGACCACCGAGAACAGCGAGATCATCAATTCATTGCCGGTCGCCTGTAGCACGGCATCATGGAAGCTGAGATCCGCCGCCGCCCACTCGTCAGGGTCGCGAGCGGCCTCCATTTTCCGGTAGGCCAGATCCACCTGCGTCAGCTGTGCCGCAGTGCGCCGGCGTGCTGCCGCTGCCGCTGCGGCCGGCTCGATGATTTCCCGCATCTCCACCAGTTTCTCGATGAAGTCGTCGGTCGGCATCGAGGCGCAGCGCCATGAAAGGACGTCTGCATCAAGCTGGTTCCAGAAGTGCGTCGCACGTACGCGGGTACCCACTCGCGGGCGCGACTCGATCAGGCCCTTGGCGGACAGCACCTTCAAGGCTTCGCGCAGAGCCGTGCGACTCACATCCATGCTTTCGGCCAGAGCCTCTTCGCGCGGCAATATATCGCCCGGACGCAAGTCGCCGATAACGATCCGCTTGCCCAATTCACGGATCACATGGCCGTGCAGATTGCGTGAATCCGTAGCCTTCATGTTCAACTTCTCTCCGTGGTAAGAGCGCTTCCAGCGTTGTCACGCAGTCGTGGCATGAAGCCATGTGGACCGGATGTCGCCGCATGCTGCAGTGCGATAACGCTCGAAATTTATCATACAAACGTACTGAGTGAAGGTCGCGTGGCGCGCGGAAATACAGGCGGCCGCGCAGGGTTGAAGGTCGGCGGCAGCGATCCGTTGTCGCTTTGAGACATGGCCACGTTCGCATATTGCCCTGGGCCCGCCATGGGCCGTGCGATGGCATCGCTGGTGCACCCGTCCTTGCACACCTTTCCAGCCGCCATCCCGCGGGCGCCTCCCCGTGTCGTGTGACCGTGCGCGTCCTCTCCGGATCTCCGCATTTTATACTATGGTAGTACAAATGGAATTTTCTGAGTTAGGATGCGAGCTCGCCGATGCGATACCCGTGGCGTGGATAGCGGGAGAAGAGGCGAGAGCTTCAGGAACCACGTGGGACTGGCTGGCGCGCAGGCGCAACGGCATCGAGTCCAGGCAAATAACTATTGATCCATATGTCTCGGGGAGGAGATTTCATCATGAGAACTTGCACGCAGATCAATCGACGGGCTCTAAGTGTTGCCATCGGCATCATGCTGGCGACTGGTGCAGTCCAGGCCCAGGACGCCACGTCCCAGGCCGCGGCGCCCCAAGCTGCACCGTCCCAAGCCGCGCCATCCGCTGAGCACGGCAAGCAGAAAGCCGCCGCGCCGGCATCCGCGCAGACGCTCGACCAGATCGTGGTCACCGGCAACTCCGCTTTCGGCGGCATCAAGAAGATCGACGCCAGCTACTCGGTCACCACGGTGACGAGCCAGCAGATCAAGGAACTCAACCCGATCAGCGTGGCGGATCTGCTGAAGGTATCGCCGGGCGTGTACCCGGAATCTTCCGGCGGCCAGACCGGCGCGAACATCGAAGTCGCCGGCTTCCCGTCGGACAGTGGTGCACCGTTCGTCACCTTGCAGATGAACGGCTCGCCGCTTTTCCCGAAGTGGGACTACTTCACCGACGCGATGTTCCGCCTCGATGACACCATCGATCGCATGGAAGCCGTGCAGGGCGGAACCTCGGTCCTGTATGGCAACGGCCAGCCCGGACTCATTGCGAACTTCATTCTCAAGGAAGGCTCCTCGACGCCGACGGGCAGCATCGGCGTGACCTACGGATCGGAGGGCATGGAGCGCCTCGATGGTTTCTATGGCTTTCCCATCGGCGGCAAGGACAGCGGCTGGTACGGCAGCATCGGCGGCTTCTGGCGCAAATCCGACGGCGTGCGCGATCCGCAATTCCCCGCCGACAAGGGTGGCCAGCTCACCGCGACCTTGAGCCACGACCTCGCCCACGGTTCGGTCATGTTCTATGCGCGAGTGTTGAAGGACAAGAACCAGTTCGTCACCGATACGCCGATCCTCAACCCGGCGCCCGGCCAGTTCTCGGCCTATCCGGGGTTCAATCCGTTGACCGGCACCTTTGGCAGCAATGCCGACCGGCGCCAGTACCTTGAGACCACGCCGTGCTTCACCGCAGGCTGCAAGCCGGGCGGCCAGAATATCGACATGGCCAACGGCGAGGGCGGCAATATTCACATGCTGGGCGCCAATCTGGACCTGTCTTTCGACAACGGCTGGTCACTGTCGGACAAGGCGTTGTTCGTCGCCGGCCACATGGATATCAACGCGTTCTTCAGCACGGGCGACAATCCGACCACGCTGGGCAACTTCATTGCCGGCGCTGCTTCGGACTTCGGGCTTCCCGCCAATCTCACCGCGAAGGCCACGTACACCAACGGCAAAGCGGCAGATATGAATGAAAACGTCACCGTTCAGAACCCCGAGTACATTCCCAAGAAGGTCCAGTCCGTCAGCAATGAATTTCGTCTGAGCAAGGAATTGTTCGAGGGCAACACCCTGACGGTCGGCAACTATACGGCGGTGTACTCGCTGAACCATGCCGAGTACGACGGGCTCAATCAGCTGCTGCAGGCGAAGAGCAATCCGAACCCGATCGTGGTCAATCTGAGCGATGGCACGAACAACTACGCCTTGACCGATTCGCAGGGACTGTTCTGGAATTCCAATCCGCAGTCATGGATGGCCTTCAACGAGCGCTGGCACGCCACGACCACGGCGTTCTTCGTTGCCGACGAGTGGAACATCGGCAAGTGGCGGTTCGACGGCGGCATGCGAATCCAGCATGACGACATCGGCGGCTGGTTCCAGAACACGACCTCCGGCGACCTCGATGGCAACCCGTACACCGTGTACAACAACAACGCCGAGTATCTGACGAACAGCTACCAGCATCCTTCCGGATCGAGGAGCGCATCGTCGTGGACCCTCGGAGCGAACTACGCGCTGAGCGACAACATGAGCGCCTATGCGCGCGTCAATGACGGCGTATTCCTGCCCAGCTTCGACGACATCGTGAACCAGGGGAATCCGCCGGTGGAGAAAATCCACAACATGGAACTTGGCTTCAAGTATCAGGCGCCGTGGATCTATGCCGACATCAGTGCCTATCGCCGGTTGTTCCATGGCATCCCGTACTCGATCGATCTGCCCACCGGACAGGTCAACCTCGTCTATGGCTCGGTGACCAAGGGCATCAACACGCAGGTGACGGTCACGCCGTTCGAGCATTTCTCGATTGCGTTGAGCGGCAACTACATGGATGGTCACTACTCGGGCTACGACAGCTGCGTGCCTTACGTCGGCCAGGACGGCAGCCAGCGGTGCGACACCATCAGCGGCATGGTTCTGGACCGTCAGCCGAAAATCCAGTACCGCCTGACCCCCGCCTATGTGGTCCCGACCAGCTGGGGCAGCATGAAGTTCTGGTTCACCTATGAACACGTGGGCAATCGCTATGGCGACCAGCTGCAGCAGCAGCCACTGGGCAGCTATCACGACCTCGCCATCGGCGCCATCGCCAACATCGGCCAGAACTGGATGTTGACCTTGCGTGGTACCAATATCACCAACGAGATCGGCATCACCGAAGGCAACGCCCGCCTGTTCGGCTTTGCCAGCGGCGGCGGCGTGATTCTCGCCCGCTCGATCGAAGGGCGTGAGGTCAACTTCCAGGTCAAGTACAAGTTCTGAAGAGTGGGGTAACGGCAGCTGCTGTTATCCGGAAACCCGCGTCGCGTCGGCCGCATCAGCGGTCGACGCGACGGCAGGTGGGAGACTGAGTGCTTGAGCGTGACCTGAAAATCTTTTCACCTGCGGTCTGCGCCAAGGAACGACACGTCATGCGTCCATCCCTCACATTCCTGATCATCGTTGTGACAGTCGCCGCTCTTGGTCTTGACGGCGGCGCCGCACGCGCCGAGTCAACCGACCATCGGGTCGATGCCGTTGCAAGCTATGTCGACGTGCTCGACCTGCATGGTGCGCCGAAGACGCCGACGGATCGAAGCTTCAACATTTTTTTCGACGCCGGGTCGTGGCATGGCTACAGCCTGCCGCTTGCCAACGATACGGCGACCGGTTTTTCCGGTCCGTTCGTGCACAGCCTTGGCGACGGTCAATGGGTCGGTGCGCGCTTCGCCCAGCTGACGTTACGGAATGCCGCCAGCAAGCAGAGCATCGCCTTGAGATCCGTCGATAGCCACGCGGCACCGGGCTATCTGGTACGCCGCTTTTCCGGCCCTGGCCTGACGGTAAGCCAGACCTTGTTCTTTGCCGATTCCTGGCATGCGCTGGTGCGCATCGAACTGACTGCGGCAACTTCGCTGGACGTGGATCTTTCCGTCGCAGGGCGCGTGATGCCTCAGCAACAGAAGGGGTTGGTCAAGGATGGCGATACGGTGACGCAAACCTTCGCCCACTCGAATTCGAAGCTGACCACGCGACTCCAAACAGATGGCGTTGCCGCCGATCAGGTCACGCTGTCGGGCACCGATTATCGAATCGGCCTGAACCAGCCACTGCATTTAAAGCCGAATCAGGCCGCGACGGTTTGGGTCGAGCAGACCCTGGTCTATGACGTTCGCACCGAGGCGCCCCCGCCAGTCGACTTGGCCAACGCGTGGGCCAGGAATCGCGAACGCTGGACCGGCTATCTGAAGTCCGTCGCATCGAGTCACCTCTCCGGCTTGCCCGACGCGACGGCACAACGGGTTTCCGTCAAGGCCATGCTGACCTTGCTCGGAAACTGGCGGGCGGCGCGTGGCGACCTGCATCACGACGGCGTGATCCCCTCGTATTCCAACCCCGACTTCAACGGCTTCTGGGCCTGGGATTCGTGGAAACATGCGGCGGCGCTGGCTCGATTTGCACCCGCGCTCGCGCGCGATCAGATGCGCGCGATGTTCGACTATCAGGGTGCCGACGGCATGGTTCCCGACTGCGTCTATCTGGACAAGGCCGGCAACAACTGGCGCGACACCAAGCCGCCGTTGGCGGTCTGGGCGACGCTGGAAATCTATCGTGCCACCGGCGACAAAGCCTTTCTGGCCGAGATGTACGACAAGCTGGTGCGCTATCACCGCTGGTGGTTCACCGCGCGCGATCACGATCACAACGGTGTGGCCGAATATGGTTCGACCGATGGCACCAAGGTCGCCGCGAAGTGGGAAAGCGGCATGGACAACGGCGTCCGTTTCGATGCCATCAACATGCTCAAGAACGGCGAGGGCGCCTGGTCGATGGATCAGGAGTCGGTCGATCTCAACGCCTATCTGTACAAGGAAAAACTGGATCTGGCGCATGTCGCGGCGATTCTCGGCAAGACACAGGATCACGTGCAGTGGCTGAAAGAGGCTGCGACGATGAAGGCCTTCATCCAGACACGCATGTTCGACATGACGCGCGGTTATTTCTTCGATACCAAATTAGGCAGCGGCGATCCCGTGCGCGTTTATGGTTCGGAAGGCTGGACGGCGCTGTGGGCGGGCGCGGCAAGTCCCGATCAGGCCAAATCCGTGATCCGGATCATGCTTGATCCAGCCAAGTTCGCCACCGTCATGCCGTTCCCCACACTCGCCGCGGACGACCCGCACTTCTCGCCGATCAAGGGTTACTGGCGCGGCCCGGTATGGATCGATCAAGCCTATTTCGGCGTTGAAGCGCTCAGGTGCTACGGCTACGCCCAGCAGGCCGACGACATGGCGCGTCGTCTGGTGCTCAATGCCAAGGGCCTGACGCAGCAGGCGCCGATGTACGAGAACTACGACCCATTGACCGGCCAGGGCTATCAGTCGCCCAATTTCAGCTGGGCTGCCGCCAGCTATCTTCTGCTGTTGCAGAAGCAGACGAGTGAGTAGAGTGTGCGGTGATCGAGCAGAGCTTGATCTTCGACCGTCTGCGTCGCCTTGTCAGCGGGATAACGGCAGTATCTGTTGCAGTGGAGGGATGGCTACATCCATGAAAGTTAGCGTGCAATCCAACACTTCTGGCAAGGCTTCCAAGGCGCTGCGCGTGGCGGTTTTGGAAGATGATCCCGAATTGCGGGATGCTATTCTCCTGCCCGGCCTGCGCGATTTCGGCTTCGAAGTGACTGCCGCCGGCACCGCGGCAGAACTGTATCGGCATATGGTGAAGCAGGCCTTCGACATGGTGGTGCTCGATATCGGCTTGCCCGACGAAGATGGCCTTAGTGTGGTTCGCCACCTGCAAGAGTTACCCGACCTTGGCATCGTGATGCTTACGGGCAACCATTCACGCAATGATCGGGTCCGCGCGCTCCGCGAAGGTGCTGACGCTTATCTGGCCAAACCTGCCGACATTGAAGTGCTGGCGGCCACGCTGCACAGCCTTTCCCGCCGGATACGGAGGCGCACGGGGCCAGAGGCGTTCGAGATGCCGGCGGATGCCAGTGCGCGCTGGCATCTGGATACCGATGGATGGTGCCTGGTCTCCCCCAGGGGCGAAGTCATCGCCCTTAGCGCACCCGAGCGCGGCCTGCTCAGCGCGCTGATAGCGGCGGCCGGTGCACCGGTAGATCGAGAGGCGCTGATTGCCTTGGTCACCAAGGATATCTACAACTTCGATCCACATCGGCTGGACATGCTGATCCATCGCCTGCGCCGGAAGATAAGCAAGTGCACCAGCGAGGCAGTGCCGCTACTCACGGCACGCGGCAGTGGCTACGTTTTCGTGGCGGAGATGCAGCACTGAGCGCCCTCATTCGGACTGGTTCACCGATCACGCCGTTGTAATTCAGCCGTCTCCCTCTTCCCACGAGGGAGGGTAACAAGCGTTCAGGCCGACAGGTGCAATTCCCTGTGAGGCACGTCCGCGCAGGGTAGGCGGATGCGGAAATAAGTACCCCGGCCGGGCGAACTTTTAACGTCGATGCGGCCGCCGGCGTCCACCACCAGATCCTTCACCACGGCCAGCCCTAGCCCGGTACCGCTCCCCGGCGGCTTGGTGGTGTAGAAGGCGTCGAACATGCGTGATTTCACCTCTTCCGATACGCCGTGTCCGCTATCGATCAGTGTGACCTCGATGGCTTCGGCAGGGCGTTGCTCGCATGGGCAAGCTCCCAGCTGAAAGTGTCCGCCTTCGGGCATCGCATCGCGGGCGTTGGCTGCCATGCTGAGGATGACCAGTTCGAATTGCGAACGGTCGAAACGAATAGGCAGGGGCCCTTCGCTCACCGCCAGACTTACCCGCACGTTGGCCTCGAACAGTTGGCAGACCATGGGCAGTAGCTCGCGTAGCGCTTCGTCGGCGTTGAATACTTCCAGTTGGGTGGGCTCCTGACGGCTGAAACTGAGCAGGCGACGGGTAATTGCCAAGCCTCGCCGGGCCGCCATCTCCACGCCTTGCAGAGCTTTCAGCAAGGCCTCCGGCCCACTATCGGCAAGCCGCTCGCGGCGCTGCGCATAACCCAGGATCACCCCGAGCACGTTGGAGAAATCGTGAGCCACGCCACCTGCGACTCGCCCTACCGTCTCCAGCTTCTGGGCATGGATCAGCAGCTGCTGAGCACGGGCACGGTCTTCCATCTCGCGGTGCAACCGCTCATTGGACACCTGCAGCATCCGCCCGCGCGCGTTGGATTCGACCAGGCTCTCGCGTAGCCCGGCAATGGTGCGATCAAGCACGACGGCCACGACGACGTAGCTAATGGCCATCGATGCTTGCTGGTCCAGGCTCCATGCCACGACGCCGTGCCCCACTTGCCGAATGGCATCCGACGCGTCGCCAATGGCGAACACCACCATCAACACCGCAAACACCGTCCATAGCGCACGCCGGCCGAGGGCCAGCCCGCTCATGCCGAGCAGTAGCAGTGGCAACGGATCGTCCGACAGCGGCTCCAGGCCGATCACGGCATAGGCGCATGCAGCCAAAAAGAGCATCACCCCAAGATACAACTTGATGGCCAGCCGGAAGCGGCCGACGCGGACAAGATAAAGGCACGCCCAGGCAGCAACCGTGATCAGCACGTCGGTGAGCGTGTTCACCACTTGAACTGGCAAGCTCGTGGTGTGCCGAAACGAACCGAAACACAGGCGGACCACCTTGTCGACCGGCATCAGCAAACCCATGCCAATGAGCAGTGCCTGCACGAAAGGTGCATTGCGTCGATCCACGGGATCCATCACTGGAACCCGCGCCAGCCATTCGCCTATGGCACGCCAAGCCTTTTTGATCACGGTGCCTCCAAATCACGACCTCTCGCGTGACAGTTGTCGCATGAGCTCGTTCCGTGAGCAACTGCAACATTGCGTAAGCGACTGCAATGTTGCGTGAACTTCAGAAGTTCATGGAAACATTTCGTGGAAAACCGTGCGTGACTCCACCGTCTGCATAGCGAATTCTCTTTGCAAGGCGATTGCAGGACGCGGACATCTCGACGTCCATACACCGCCTGATGGCGCATATCAGAAACGAGGCAGCCGCAGTCAAGTCGCCGCGGGGCCTTCCATTTTTTTGGGGATCAAAAATGTTGAGTCGCATACAAAAGCTGAAATCGGCTGTCGAGTCCTGCAACAAGGCGTTGCTGCCCATGGCCCTGGCCTTGGCGCTGAGCCCGATGAGTGGCCACGCGGCCACCGCGTGGGCGCCCACCACGACGCATGCCGCCTTGCTGAAGGCCGAGTCGACTTCGGTCACCGGCATGAGCCGCGCCGCCGTCCCGACCACTACCTACCGGATCAATGCGTACGGAAGGCCCGCCGTGCAGGCGCTGGTCACGCCGCTGGACAGCACCAAGCTGCTGCATGTGGCCGTGAGTCTCAACCTGCGTAACGTCGACCAGCTGCAGGCCTTCAACAAGAGCCTGAACACACCGGGCAGCGCCAATTACCGTCAGTTCCTCACCCCGGCCCAGTTCAAGGCGTCCTACGCGCCGACCGACGCGCAAGTGCAGGCCGTCGTGACGCACATGCAGCAGTCGGGCTTCACCAACATCACGGTGTCGCCAAACAACACGCTGGTGTTCGCGGACGGCAATCCCGCAGCCGTAGGCACGGCGTTCAATGCGACGATGAAGTCGTACACCGAGAACGGCAAGCTGCGCTTCGGCAATGACAGCGACGCCATGGTGCCGCAGGCGTTGAGCGGCATTGTCGGTGCGGTGACCGGCCTGCAGAACGTCAGCGTGAGGCATCCGCTAAGCCACGTCGGCGCACAGATTTCCTCGGTGGCCGCGACGGGTACGCAGACCGGCCCGACCAATGTGTTGCACCCGCCCACGCAGTTTCCGCTGATCTATGACGCCGCGAGCACGCCGTCCGCATACAACACCACGGTGGGCATCATCACCTGGGGCGACCTGACCCAGACGCAGGCCGACCTGAGGACGATGACGACGGTGAACGGCATGAATCCGGTCAACGTGAAGGTCGTGCCGGTGACGCTCGCGGGCGAAAGGGACTTCTCCGATGACCCCAACGGTGACGGTGAGTGGAATCTGGATTCGCAGACCATCGTCGGCACATCCGGCGGCGTCAAGCAACTCGTGTTCTATACGGTGGCCAATGGCCGCTATGGCGCTTATGACGAAGAGCTGACCGACGCTGGCATCACGGCCGCCTACAACAAGGCGGTCACCGACAACATCGCCAAGATCATCAACGTGTCGCTGGGCGGAGACGAGACGGCGACCCACGAGTCGGGTTCCCAGACCGCGGATGACGCGATCTTTGCCCAGGCCGTGGCGCAGGGGCAGACCTTCTCGGTCGCTTCCGGCGACCAGGGCGTGTACACCGCGACCGGTGGCGAATTCGAAACCAACGCTGGCGTGGTATTGCCGGCACCGTTCAGCCTCAGTACCTATTCGGCGAGTGAGCCGGCGGTGTCGCCGAATGTCATCGCCGTGGGTGGTACGGAGTTGACCACCAATGGCACCGCATGGGCAGGAGAAGTCACCTGGAATGACGGCATCGCGGATGCCGGCGACGGCGACAATCGCATCTGGGCCACCGGTGGTGGCGTGAGCCTGTTCGAAGCGGCCCCTGCATGGCAGGCCACGGCGCTGGGAGCGACCGCGCGCCAGGTACCGGACATCGCATTTGACGCATCGTCGGTTACCGGCGCCCTGATCTATATCGGCGGCCAGAAGTATGGGGTCGGTGGCACCAGCCTCGCTTCGCCGATTTTCGTCGGCGTGTTTGCGCGCGCACAGACCTACGCGAACAACTCGATCGGCTTCCCGGCCAGCGATATGTACCGGGATTTTCCGAACCACCCGGCCGTGCTGCATGACGTGACCTCGGGCAACAACGGCGTGTGGCTTGCCGGCACGACCTACGGCTACAACGCCGCAGCGGGCTGGGATTTCACCACGGGCTACGGCTCGCTCGACATCAACGCCTTCAACTTGCTGGCCTATACCTGGGGCAACGGCACCCCGCCGTCGGGCGTTGCGCCGCCGCCGGTGCTCACTGCGCTGACCAACAACGTCGCGGTCACCACGCAGGGCACCGCCGGTGCGGCACAGCAGTTCACGCTGGTGGTGCCCGCGGGTGCCAGGACGCTCACCTTCAACACCTACGGTGGCACGGGCGACGTGACGATGTACGTGAAGTGTGGAAGTGCCGCGAGTGCATCGTCCTACGACTACGTGTCGGCGCACGCCAATACCAACAGCGAGACGGTAACCATCCGCCCGGTCACGGCAGGCACCTATTACGTGACGCTTACGGGTGGCAGCGCCATCTTCAGCGGCGTCAGCGTCATCGGCAGCTGGCAGTAAACGATGGGCCGTTTTCACTAGCGGGTCAGGTGCCTGGGTAAGCAGGCACCTCTCCACCGGACGACGAAGTTTTCCCGTTGGGCGGCTTTAAACGGCTGCCAGGGAGCGCTTTGTCGAAAGGAAGGCGGTACTTCTGCTTTATCCATTTTTTATGGACGTCCAGACGTCTCGTATCCGTGGCATCGCACATCAAGTGGCTCGCACCTGAAGGTCGCCACGCGCACCACGGTCCAATCATTTCGGGGAATCTAATGAACAAGATCCACAGCAAGATCTGGAACAAGTCGCTTGGCGCAATGGTCGTGGCCGGCGAGTTTGCCAAGGCCAACGGCAAGGGAGGCAGTGCCAAGCGCATGCGCGCGGGTCTGGCCGCTGCCTCGATGGCGTTCGGCATGGCGCTGTCCACCACGTCCGCCATGGCGGCTGACGGTCCGGCGCAGACAACGACACCGCAGGTGACAACGCAAACCTCCTCGCCAGCGCCGAACCCCACCACGCCGATCTACTTTTCGGCTGATGGCGCCGCGGACGGCAGCGACAACGCACAGTCGCTCGGCACCGACAGCACCGCCGGCGGCGCACTCAGTACGGCAATCGGCACCGGGAGTACCGCGCTGGGCTACAACAGCTTTGCGCTGGGCGACAACAGCACCGCCACCGGCACGCTGAGCACGGCGCTGGGCCTCGAAAGCACGGCCCTCGGCTATAACAGCTACGCGTCTGATGATCAGACGACGGCCGTCGGTTCCAACTCCAAGGTCTATGGCATCGGCTCGTCCGCGCTTGGCTATGGTGCCTTCACCGGCATCGGCGCCAACTACGCGACCGCGCTCGGCTTCGGTGCGGGCGCTACGAACTTGAACACGATCGCCGTCGGCGCCAACGCGCAGGCCAGTGGTCGCAGCAGCGTGGCGCTGGGTGGGGTCGCGGTGGACGCCAGCGGTAACGCACTGGCTTACGACGCATCCGGCAACCCCCAGGCAGCGGCCGCCTCGGGTGATCTCTCCACAGCCATCGGCGCCAGTGCGGTGGCTTCGGGCCATGGCTCCATCGCCCTTGGCGTTACCACGCAGGCGAGTGGTGCGAATGCCGTGGCCATCGGCAATTCTTCCACGGCCACCGGCGACTACAGCATGGCCATGGGGCCTGCGGCATTGGCGCAGGGCGCCGCCAGCATCGCCAACGGCTTCGGGTCCGTTGCAACGGGTACTGAGGCCGTGGCTATCGGCTATACCGCCGCCGCTTCCGGTTCGAGTGCCATTGCTATCGGCACTGCCGCTTCTGTCAGCGGTGCGCAATCGATTGGTATCGGCTATTCATCGAATGCCGCGGGTGACCAGTCCATTGCGCTGGGTGGCTATGCCATGACCCAAGGTGGAGCCTCCACCGCGCTCGGGTACAACGCAATCACCGAGTCAGGGGCGTCGGTCGCTGTTGGTTTCCAAGCCATGACCGGTAGCAGAGATACGGTCGCCGTGGGTACGTTCGCCAACGCGTTGGGCACGTACTCTATCGGCATTGGTTACAACGCGGCTGCCAATGGCCAGTATTCAACCATTATCGGTACTCAGGCGATGATGGCGGGGTACCAGGATTCCTTGGGGAACGATCTCTACTACAACAACGGTACGGGAATTGGCTGGGGCGTCGAGGTAACGCAAAATGGTACCGCGCTGGGTTCCGCGGCCGCCGCAGGCAAGAATGACGTGGCGATTGGCGCGAACGCCGCCATCTTCAATTACTCGGCCTGGAACACCAGCGCAACCGCCCCGCAGAACTACATGCCGAGCAACTCCGTGGCGATCGGCTACAGCGCGCAAGTGAAGACTCCGACTGGGGCGACCTCGCAGGTCACCAATGCGATGGCCTTGGGCACCAGTGCGATCGCCTCGGCCAGCAACGCGGTCGCGTTGGGTGCCAATGCGCGGGCAACTACCGCCAACACCGTATCGGTGGGTAATGACGGCAGCTCGGGTGGCACGAAGTTCACGAGTAGCATCACCAACGTGACCGCCGGCCAGCTCAACGCGACCAGCACCGATGCGGTGAACGGTTCGCAGCTGTATGCGACCAACCAGGCCGTCAATACGCTGACCGCCACGGTCGGCAACGCGGTCATGTACACCGACGCCACGCATACCGGTGTGACCCTGGGTAACGGCACGACGCCGGTGAAGGTGTCCAACGTTGCGGACGGCACTCAGGCCACGGACGCGGTGAATCTTGGTCAGCTTACGTCGGCGATCACCTCGGGCATGTCGCAGGTCAGCGCCATGGCGGTGAATTACGATGCTGCCGACATGAGCAGCGTTACGCTCGGAGGTACCAATGGCACGGTGATCCACAATGTTGCCGCCGGTGTGGCCAACACCGATGCAGTGAACATGGGCCAGCTCAATGCGCTGAGCGCGCTGGAAAGCCTGGATGCGTCCCAGATCAGTCTGCTCAACAGCGCGATGTTGACCGTGCAGGGTTCAATCACCAACTTGCAGAACGCCGGCCCATCGTTGCCGCCCACGATCGCGGTGGACGGCGGCACTGGCGCCACCGTGGTGACCGGTACGAGTGGTGTGGCGATCGGCAACGGCGCCGCGGCGGGCGGCAGCAACGGTACGGCCGTGGGCGGCGGCAGTTTTGCCGCGGGTCCGAATGACACGGCTCTTGGCGGCAACGCCAAGGTGAATGCCGATGGCAGCACGGCCGTGGGTGCCAATACGGCCATTGCCGCGACGGCGACGAATGCCGTGGCCGTCGGTGAAAGCGCATCCGTCACGGCGTCCTCGGGTACGGCCATCGGTCAGGGCTCGTCGGTGACGGCCGCCAATGCCGTGGCCTTGGGCCAGGGTTCGGTTGCCGACGTCGCCAACACGGTGTCCGTCGGTTCGGCGACCAACCAGCGTCAGATCACCAATGTCGCCGCCGGTGTGAACGACACCGATGCCGCCAACGTGGGTCAGGTCAGCAGCCAGGTGAACGCGGCACTACAGACGGCCAAGACCTATACCGACACCAGTGCCTCGCAGACCTTGTCCGCGGCGAAGGGATATACGGATTTCGCGTTGGGCAATGTGCAGAACCAGATGAACGACCGGTTCCAGCAGGTCGACAAGCACATCAATGAGGACGGCGCCATGAGTGCCGCGGCCACCCAGATGGCGATCAATGCGGCAGGCGCCTCCGGCAACGGCCGGATCGCGGCAGGCGTGGGTGAACAGTCAGGACGTTCGGCCATCTCGGTGGGCTATGCCGCACCGCTGGGTAACCGCATGCACGTCAGCGTGGGTGCCACGGCGAGTGGTTCACAGACGTCCGTGGGTGCCGGCTTCGGCGTGGATCTGTAAGTAACTGCATGAAAGATGTGGCCGGTACAGCATGGCTGTGCCGGCCAGTTTCTCGAACAGCGAAATGGACGATGTTGTCCGGACCTGGCGATCTGGCAGCTCATCTCCAGATCGGCCTCTAATGGCCACAAGGGAGTACGGTGCTGGGCCATGATGGGAAGCGTGGACGCCGGCCGTGGTAAGTTTCGCTGGCGAAGCTGGTCAATTGCTGTGGCGAAGGTGGGCAGGCAGTTGAACGAAAGGCGGCAGTCACAGGACTGCCGCCTTTTTCGTTCACGCGCTCATGCTTGCGGTATTACGAAAGTATTGTTGCTGCGATCATGGTCGGGTAGGGCATGGGCCGGATCGATGGTGACGGACTTCAGCTGGCGCGTGCCGTCCACGTGGACCACGAAGCTGCGGTGCTGCTGCCAGGTTTCCCACGGCACGCGCACATCCTGTTTGCTGCCGTCGTCGTAGATCGCTTCGAGCGTGGCCGGCAGCACCAGCTTGTCCAGGTTGGCCACGGTGATGTCGGCGCCCTTGCGATAATCACCATCGGTGTAGGCAACTTTCTGCACGGCGAGGTCGAGCTTCCAGTTGTGCTCGTACCAGCCGCGCCAGAACCAGCCCAGGTCCTCGCCGGTTTCGCTCTCCATGAAGCGGAAGAAGTCCGACGGGCTCGGGTGCTTGTAGGCCCAGGTGGCGATGTACTTGCGAAATGCCGGATCGAAGCGCTCCGGTCCGATGATCTGCTCGCGCAGCAGCACCATGCCAAAAGCGCCCTTGAAGTAGCTGATCGGGTGACGATATTTCTCAGGCGTCATGTCGGCGCCGATCAGCAGCGGTGGCGCGTCCGCGTCCATCAGGACCTTGGCGATCTCGTCGGCGGGGTTGCCGCCACCCGGCGCGTATTCGCTGTCGCGCTTGGGCGCGTATTCACCGTGATTGAACGCGTCGTCCTCGTAGACGTCGATGAAGGTGTTGAAGCCTTCGTCCATCCACGCGGCGCGGCGCTCGTTGCTGCCCACGATCATCGGGAACCAGATATGGCCGATCTCGTGCGCAATCACCATGTGCAGGATCTTGCCCTTGGCGAGCTTGTGGTCGAACGTGATGCCCGGGTACTCCATGCCGCCGGCGGTGCCGGCCTCGTTGATCGCCACCGGCCACGGATACGGATACCACTGCTTCGAGAAATATTCGGTCGAAGCCTTGAGGTATTCAGTGGCGCGACCCCAGGCAGCATCGCCGCCGCTTTCGGCTGGGTAAACCGACATCGCCAGTGCGGTCTTGCCGCCGGGAAGGTTGATCCGCGCGGCATCCCACACGAACGCTTTCGACGCGCCGAACGCGACGTCGCGCGTGTTCTGCATGCGGAAGTGCCAGGTCAGCGTGCCGTCCTGCTTTGGACGGCTGGACGGCTGGGTGACTTCATCTGCGCTGCGGATCATCACCGTCTTGTCGCTATGGCGTGCCTGTTCCAGCCGCTGCTGCTCGGTCTTGGTCAGCACGTCTTCGGGGTTCAGCAATTCGCCGGAGCCGGCCACGATCATGTCCCATGGCACGGTGATCGAATAATCGAAGTCGCCGTATTCCAGGTAGAACTCGCTGTTGAGGTAGGGCGCGGTATCCCATCCGCGCAGGTCGTCGTACACGGCCATGCGCGGATACCACTGCGCGATCTCGAAGATCTCGCCGTTCTTGCTGAGATTCACGTCCATGCGTCCGCCGAACTCGCCGGGCACGGTAAAGCTCCAGCGGATGTGCAGGCGCAGCTGGCCGTCCTTCGCCTTCAGCGCGGTCGGCAATTGCACCTGCATGCGCGTGTCGGAAACTGTCCACGTGGCTTTTTGCAGGTGACCGGAGCCGTCGTCGACCTCGATCGAATCGATGTGATAGCCGTCGGTGAACTCGGTCGGGAACTTGCCGTCGGTGAACGCGCCACGGGCGTCCTTGCGGTAGCGGTTCTGATCCAGCTGCAGCCACAGCACATCGAGCGCATCGAGACTGTGGTTGCTGTAACTGATCACTTCGCTGCCGCTGAGCAGGCGCGTGGCCGGATCGAGTGTGGCCTTGATCTGGTAGTCCGCACGGTTCTGCCAGAACAGCGGACCGGGTTTGCCACTGGCCGAGCGATAGGCCGTGGCCGGTTGCGGGTAGCTGTACGGTGCAAACGTCTGCGGCGGATCGAATGGTGCAGTCGCGGGATTGGCAGCGAATGCCGGTGCGACCAGCAGCACGGCGAGCGTGGCGGCGAGGGAAAGCGTGAGGTTCTTCATGCGATGCCTTGGGGAAGAAGAAGCGGGATTTACGGCCGGCCGCCGGAACGGATCAGCGCCAGCACTTCGTGGCAGGCGCCCATGGTGTGGTAATCGGTCTTGCCGGCCGGACTCTTGTCGTCGTCGTATTTGCGGTTGTCGCGGGTGAGGATGCGGTACCACGCACCGTAGCGGTGATCGACGAAATGCTGCCACGCATATGCCCACAGCTTCCCGTACCAATCGTCATACACGGCCAGGCTGGTGCGTGCATGCAGCAGCGCAGCAGCGGCCAGCGATTCGGCCTGCACCCAGAAATACTTGTCGTCGTCGCAGACGCTGCCGTCCGGTGCGAAGCCGTAACAGATGCCGTCGTGTTCGTTGTCCCATGCGCGTGTCAGCGCGGTGTCGAACAGGTGCATCGCGGTCGGCAGCAGCCAGTTTTCCTCGCGACCGCGTTCGAGCAGCAGCGGCTCCATGATCAGCAGCAGCTTGGCCCATTCGGTCTGATGGCCGGGCTGGAAACCCCACGGACGGAACAGGTGTTTCGGATCGTCGCGGTGGTAATCCCAGTCAATGTTCCACTCGCGGTCGTAGTGCTCCCACACCAGTCCGCCGGCTTTGGCGGCCTGGCGACGGGTCATGTGATCGGCGAGCGTGAGTGCGCGTTCCAGATAACGCGGCTCGTCGCTGGCCTGATAAGCCGCCAGCATCGCCTCGCACATGTGCATGTTCGCGTTCTGGCCGCGGTAGCCGCTGAAGTGCCAGTCGGCATCGGCCTCGTCGCGGTATAGCCCGGCGTCGGCATCCCAGAAACGCTGCTCCAGCAGGTTCCAGGTTTCGTCCATCCACAGCGCGGCTTCGCTGATGCCGGCCTTGTATGCCGTGGAGTAGGCGAGCAGCACGAAGGCGACGCCGTAGGCATGGTTGGTGCGGTCTTCCGGTTGCTCGTCGCGGATCGTCCAGGCGTAGCCGCCGCTGTACGGATCGCGATGCGCCTCGCGCAGATAGCGCAGGCCGTGTCGCGCGGCATCGATGTATTCACGATGGAGCGCCGCATCGTTGCCGAACTCGATCGCTGCCAGCGCATAGTTGACGACGAAGCGCGTGCTGCTGACCAAGTGTCGATGGCTGCGATCGTAGATCGTGCCGTCGTCCTTGAAGTAGTGGAAGAAGCCACCGGCCGGATCGATCGCGTGCGGGTGATAGAACGCCATCGTCTGTGCGATGTGTTCGCGCAGGAAGGTGGCGGAGCGGAAGTCGGGCGTGGTGGGTACGGCGCTCATACTTGTTGCTCCATGAAGGCCAGCACTTCGTCGCCGCTGGGCATCGCGGCGAACGAACCCTGACGGGTCACGGTGAGCGCGCCGCAGGCCGCGGCGAAGCGCAGCATCGCGTGCAGGCGCGGCAGCTCGGTGACCAGTTGATCAATCCGCTCCGGAGTCGCTTCAAGCTCGGCCAGGCAGCACAGCAGGCCGCCGACAAAGGCATCGCCGGCGGCGGTGGTATCGATCGCCTTGACCGGATAGCACGGCAATTCACCTTCGGCGTCGGGATGGAACCAGCGCAGCGGTTGCGCGCCGTCGGTCACCACGACCAGGCGCGTGCGGCCCTGCCACAGGCGGTCGAGCGCGGCCTGTTCGCCATCCAGCGCGAGCCACGCGAATTCCTCGGCGGACAACTTCACCACGTCGGCCAGATGCAGCGCCGGCCACAGCAGCGGGCGCGGATCGGCAGCGGCCGGCCACAATGCCGGACGCAGGTTGACGTCGAAGCTGACCAATGCGCCGACGCCATGCGCGCGCTGCATGCCTTCGCGCGTGGTCGCCGCCAGGGCCGGATCGGTCATGCTGTTGGAGCAGACATGGAATACCGCGATATCGCGGAACGTATCCATGCGGAAGTCGGATGGTTGGAACAGCAGGTCGGCCGATGGCCCGCGATAGAAACTGAAGCTGCGTTCGCCATGTGCATCCAGCGTGACAAAGGCGAGTGCCGTGTTCGCAGCCTCGGTGCGCATGACGTCATCGGTGCCGACGCCGGCATGCTGCAGGCTGTCGAGCAGGAAATCACCGAAGCGGTCTTTCCCAAGCATGCCTGCGAAGCGGGCCTTGCCACCGAGCCGGGCGGTCGCCACGGCCACGTTCGCCGGCGCGCCACCGGCGAACGGTACGAAGCTGGCGGCAAAGCCGCGATCGTCGCTGCCGTTCGCATGCAGGTCGATCAGCGCCTCGCCGAAGCACAGGATGGGTCGCGTGGTCATGTCGGCTGATTCCCATCGAGTTCGTCGCTGCGAATTCTTGAGCCGCTGAGGCCGTAGAACACGATGTACAGATAGCAAAGCAGCGGCAGGAAGAACGCGTGCTGCAGGCCGATGTGATCGGCGAACAGACCTTGCAGGGGCGGAATGATCGCGCCACCCACGATGGCCATGATCAGCAGGCTGGAGGCCTTGCTGGTCATCGGCCCGAGGCGTTCGATGCCGAGCGCGAAGATGGTCGGGAACATGATCGAGTTGAACAAGCCGATCGCGATGATGCTGTACATCGCCACGTTGCCGCTGCTCAACATGGTGGTCAGCACCAGCATGGCGTTGATCGCGGCGAACAGCGCGAGCAATCGGCGCGGTGAGAACTTCGCCATCAATGCCGAACCGATGAAGCGCCCGATCATCGCGCCGCCCCAGTACCAGGACACGTACTTCGCCGCCTGCTGCTCGCTCATGTGGCCGATGTCGGGCATCGACAGGTAATTGACCATGAAGCTGCCGATCGACACCTCGGCGCCGACGTAGAAGAAGATGCCGAGCACGCCGAACAGCACGTGCGGATGACGCAGCACTTCGGCGTAGCCGTGTCTGGCGTGGTCGTCCTTGTCGGTGGCTTCGGTCAGTGCCGGCAGGCGGAACAGCCACACGAAGATCGCCAGCAGGAACAGCACCACGGCCAGTCCGATATACGGTCCCTGCACGGCCTGCGCCTGCTGGGTCTGGTAGACCAGTTGCTCGGCCGGTGCCAGCGTGGCCAGTTCGGTCGGGCTCTTCACCACGTTGGAGAGGATCAGCAGGCCGCCGAACCACGGTGCCAGAAAGGTGCCGAACGAATTCAGCGCTTGCGCCAAAGTCAGCCGGCTGGAGCTGGTGCGCTCCGGGCCGAGCAGCGCCACGTAGGGATTGGCGGCCACCTGCAGCACGGTGATGCCGGTCGCCAGCACAAACAGTGCACCGAGGAACGCTGGATAAAGATGGAGGCCGGCGGCGGGCCAGAAGCCGAGCGCACCCAGCCCGGCGATCGCAAGGCCGGCGACGATGCCCTTCTTGTAGCCCAGCGTGGCGACCAGTCGGCCGGCTGGCAGAGCCATCAGGAAGTACGCACCGAAAAAGGTGAACTGCACCAGCATCACCTGCGCGTAGCTGAGCTGGAAGATCGACTTCAGGTGCGGGATCAGGATGTCGTTGAGACAGGTGAGGAAGCCCCACATGAAGAAGATCGTGGTGAGCACGCCCATCGCCATCGGGTAATCGGTGTAGCGCTCACCGGATCGGGCGGCGTCGGGCGTCGGTGTCGGATGAGTGACGAAGGCCATGCGGATTCCCCGGGGTGAGTTCAGGCGGTAGGTGGTGGACAGCTGCTTTCGCGTACGACCAGTTGCACGGGTGCAATGGTCTGGTGGCTTGCGGCTTGTGGTTGCTGCAGTCGCTGCATGACCAGCTGCGCCGCCTGCCGGCCACGCTCATGCGGCGCGGTCGACAAGGTGGTCAGTGACGGCATGCCCAAGGCGGCCTCGGCGATGTCGTCGAAGCCGGTCAGTGCAAAATCCTGGCCCGGGCGCAATCCACGCTGACGGAGACCGAGCATAAGGCCCAGCGCCACGGCGTCGTTGTAGCAGACCGCCGCGGTCGGCACGTAGGTGGCGTCGAACAGTGCGCTGGTGCGATGGGCGGCATCGAGGCGCGTCGGCGCGCATTCGATGCGCCAGTCCGGTTCGGTGCGCAGTCTGGCCGTATGCATCGCTTCGACATAACCGGCATGACGTTGCCGGCACGAACTGGAATCGTGATGGCCGCCGAAGAACGCGATGCGCCGGTGGCCGCGGGCGATCAGGTGCTCGGTCGCCAGTCGCGCGCCATGCTGGTTGTCCAGCATCAGCTGATCCCAGTGCGCGAATTCGGGCAGGGTGCCACCCAGTTCGCGGTTGAACAGCAGCAGCGGTGCGCGCCGGCCGACCACGGCCAGCACGTCGTGCGCGTTGCTGTGTTCGGCCGGCGACAGGATGATGCCGCCAGGGCCGTGTTCGAGCAGCGAACCCAGTACTGCCTGCTCGCGGCTGGCCGATTCGCCGGTGCAACCGAGTAGGGTGACGAAGCCGGCGGCGCCCAATGCCTCATCCACGCCGGCGGCGAATTCGGCGAAGAACGGATTGGCAAGGTCGTTCAGAATCAGGGCGATGCTGGACGAGCTGCGCCGGCGCAGATTGGCCGCGGCGCGGTTGTAGACATAGCCTTGCCGGCGCAGTTCGTCCTCGACCCGCGCGCGGGTGCGCTTGTTGACCAGCGGGCTGCCGCGCAGCACCAACGACACGGTGGCGCGCGACACGTCGCAGCCGGCGGCGATGTCGTTCAAGGTCACCTTGCGGCCAATGGGAGCGTGGCTCGACATGCAGTTTTGCCCGATTAGAACGATCCAAATGTAACTTATCGACGCAGTTGCACACGTCGCGGCGCAGCATGCCTTGTCCGGCAGCGGGTGTTAGCGTGCCGCTCTGGATCGTTTCAAAGGCGGAGTTGACGATGATTGTCCGGTTGCGTGGTGTGCTTCCCAGTCTGCTCGGCGCCGCGCTTGGCATCGCCGCCATGATGCCTGCGGTAGCGTGGGGTACCGATCAGGCGCGCGGCCATGCCGCAGAGGTGGATCCGCGCATCGGTACCGGCGGCGACGGACATACGTTTCCGGGTGCCACAGTGCCGTTCGGGATGATCCAGCTGTCGCCGGATACCGCGATGCCGGATTTCAAGCATGCCTACAAGTGGGCCGCGGGCTATCAGTACGGCGATCCCACCATCATGGGGTTCTCGCACACGCACTTCTCCGGCTCGGGCCATTCGGATCTGGGCGACGTGCTGGTGATGCCGATCACGGGCGATGTGAAACTGGAGCCTGGTGATGCGAGCAAGCCCGGCAGCGGCTACCGCTCGCGCTTCAGTCACGACAGTGAAGTGGTGCAGGCCGGTTATTACGCGGTGACGTTGAGCGATTACGGGGTGCGCGCGGAGTTGACCGCCGGGCGTCGGATCGGCTGGCATCGCTACACGTTCCCGGCGAACAAGCCGGCGCATGTCCTGCTCGATCTGCGCCCCAGCATCTACGACTACCCCGGCAAGGTGCTGTGGGCGAACCTGCGCGTCCACCCGGACGGCACGGTCACCGGCTGTCGCACCACCCGTGGCTGGGCGCCGGGGCGTGAGCTGTGTTTCGCGCTGCGCTTCTCGCAGCCGATGACCTCGCGCGAGCTGTACAACCGTGAGGCGGACGTCGTCTACAAGGGTTTCGCCGGGCCGGGCAATCAGCCGGAAGATCAGCAAGCGCAGAACGGTCGCGCGCTGGTCGGCGTGTTCGACTTCGGCGCGCTGAAGCAGCCGCTGGAAGTGAAAGTGGCGATTTCCCCAGTGAACGAGGCGAACGCCATCGCCAACCTCGATCAGGACGGCGCCGGCTGGGACTTCGATGCCCGTCGCACCGAAGCGACGGCTGCCTGGAACAAGGCGCTGTCGGTGATCGACGTGGCGGGTACTTCGACACAGCGCACCGGCTTCTATACCTCGCTATACCACGCGATGCTGGCGCCGACACTGAGCATGGACGTCAACGGCGACTACCGTGGGCCGGATCATCAGGTGCACCGCGCTGACGGTTTCGAGTTCTATTCCAGCTGGTCGATGTGGGATGTCTATCGCGCCGAGGAGCCGCTGATGGTGCTGCTGCGGCCGGATCTCAGTACGCAGTTCATCCACTCGTTGATCGCCGCGCAGCAGGCCAGCCCGTTCGGCATCCTGCCGGTGTGGGCGTACCAGGGGTTGGAGACGTGGTGCATGATCGGCTATCACGCGGTGCCGGTGATCGCCGATGCCTATATCAAGGGCGTGCGCGGTTTCGATGCGGACAAGGCGCTTGCGGCGATGGTGGCCAGTGCCACGTATGGGCCATATGGCGACCTCGCCGATTACATGAAGCTCGGCTACGTGCCGATCGACAAGGAGGTGGAGGCGGCCTCGAAGACGCTGGAATACGCCTACGACGACTGGTCGCTGGCGCAGATGGCGAAGGCGATGGGCAAGACCGCGATCGCGACCACGTTCGACCAGCGTGCCGGCAGCTGGCGCAACGCCTGGGATCCGAAAACCGGCTTCATGCGCGCGAAGTTGAGCAACGGCCAGTTCCGCGAGCCGTTCGATCCGGCCTTCGCCGGCTACGGCAGCGACTACACCGAAGGCAACGCCTGGCAGTACTCCTGGTATGTGCCGCAGGATGCGGCCGGGCTGATCAGCGCGATGGGCGGCGATGCGAGGTTCGTCAGCAAGCTCGACCAGGTGTTCGATGCCAAGGTCGATCCGGCGCAGTTCAAAAACGTCGAGGACATCACCGGTCTGATCGGCTGGTACGCGCACGGCAACGAGCCGAGCCATCACATCGCCTACCTGTACGACTACGCCGGTGCGCCGTGGAAGACGCAGCAGCGGCTGAAGCAGATCATGGACAGCCAGTACGCCACGCGGCCGGATGGACTGGCTGGCAATGACGATCTTGGCCAGATGTCGGCGTGGTACGTATTCACCGCGCTCGGTTTCTATCCGGTGACACCGGCCAGCGACGAGTACGCGATCGGTCGGCCGTTTGTACCGCATGCGGCAATCCATCTAAGCAATGGTCATACGTTCACGGTCAGCGCGGCACCGCTGGATGACGCGCATCCCTACGTCGGCGCGGTGACGCTCAACGGCAAGCCGCTGGATCGCGTCTACCTGCATCACGCTGAAATCCTGGCCGGCGGCGAGCTGCATTTCAGCATGCAGGCCGAGCCGAACAAGGACTGGGGCAAGGGCGATGCGGCGCGGGCCGCCGCGATGAGTCGATACGGCGAATGAGCCGCGCCGGCAGCTTCACGGACGCCTTGCGGAAACATGCCAGAATCCCCGAAGTCTTTTCCACATCGGGTTGGCCGATGCTGCAAGCCATATGAAAGTGAAGGGAATCATGCGCTGGCGTACCGCTGGCCTGCTGCTCGCGATGCTGGTCATCGTGGCGCTGCCCTATGTGGTCACGCTCAACAGCTCGCGTGATACGCAGCAGGCCGCCACCTGGGTGATCCATTCCAACGAGGTGAAATCGGTCACCTATCGGATCGCCTATCTGATGCGGGACAGCGAGTCGGCGGGCTATCGGCTGCTGACGGGTGATGGCAATGAGCTGACCCGCAAACGTGCTCTGCTGGCCAGCCAGCAAGTGCCGGGGCTGGTACGGCAGCTGCACGAAATGACGCTGGACAACCCGGATCAACAGACCGCGATCGGTGCGCTGGAAAGCGGTGCGAATGGCCGCATCACCTTGATGAACCAGGCACTGGCGCGTCTGCAGCAGGGCGATTCGGCGGGCGCGCGACAATCACTGCGCGATGCTGGCGATCTGTTTCCGATCAACAGCGAGATCACCGACATCGTGCACAACGAGGACGTCCTGCTGCAGGGGCGTCAAGCGGATGCCGGGAAGCAGGCCATCAATGGCCGCATGGTGCTCAGCATCACCGCACTGGCGCAGTTGCTGCTGCTGGCGATCATCGTGGTGGCGTCCGAACGGCAGATCAGCCGGCGGCTGGTGGCGGAGAGCCGCGAGGGGCGCGCGGTGCAGCGCTCGCAGCTGATTTTTCAGGCCGTGCGCGAACCGATCGCGTTGTTCGACAAGGACCTGAACAGCCTGTTGGTGAACACCGCCTTCCGTGAACTCTATGGGATGGATCCGAGCCGGAATGCACAGTCGCTGGCCGTGATCGGCGACGGCGCATGGAACGACAATGTCTTGCTGCAACGGCTGCACGACGTGCTGTTGCGCGATCGTGAATTGTGGGACCACGACGTGATCCAGCGTACCGCCGACGGTGTCGATCGCCATGTGGTGGTCAATGCCCGTCGCCTGCAGCAGCAGGATACCGATGCGCCGGCGCTGCTGCTGACGGTGAGCGATGTCACCACGCGCGCACTGGCCGAGCAGAAGGTGAACGAGCTCAATCGCCAGCTCGAAGGCAAGGTGGCCCAGATCTCCGACGTCAACCGCGAGCTGGAGGCGTTCAGCTATTCGGTGTCGCACGATCTGCGCGCGCCGTTGCGCCACATCTCCGGTTTCGCGCGCAAGCTGGAACAGCATCTGGGCGACCGCGTCGACGACAAGGTCGCGCACTACATCGAGGTCATTGCCGGTTCGGCCCAGCGCATGGCCCAGTTGATCGACGACCTGCTGGTGTTCTCGCGACTCGGCCGTGGCGCATTGCGGCTGCAGGCGATCGACATGCAGTCGGTGGTCGACGAGGCCTGTTCACTGGCCGAATCGGGCGTGCAGGATCGGCGTATCGTGTGGAAAGTCGCGCCATTGCCGATGGTGATCGGCGACGAAAACATGCTGCGAACGGTATGGCAGAATTTGCTCGGCAACGCGGTCAAGTACACCAGTCACTGCGAGGTGGCACAGATTGAAGTGAGCGTGCAGCAGGGGCGACGTGGCGACTACGAATTCACCGTGGCCGACAATGGCGCCGGCTTCGACATGCAATATGCGGACAAGCTGTTCGGTGTGTTCCAGCGTCTGCACCGCGCCTCGGAGTTTCCGGGCAACGGTATCGGGCTGGCGAATGTGCGACGGATCGTGGCGCGTCACGGTGGACGTGTCTGGGCCGAGGCCGAACCGGGGCAGGGTGCCCGCTTCCATTTTTCACTGCCAGCCACCGATGCGGCTGGCGCACATACATAACGAGAGTCGAGCATGAACAAGAAGGATCTGCGCACCATCCTGCTGGTTGAAGACAGCATGGCCGATGCCGAGATGGCGCTGGACGCGCTGGGCGAGGCGCACTTGGCCAACCCGGTGGTGCATGTGGAAGACGGCGTGGAATGCCTGGACTATCTTTATGCGCGGGGTGCGTGGGCATCGCGTGAGCCGGGCGATCCGGCAGTGGTGTTGCTGGACATCAAGATGCCGCGCATGAACGGGCTGGACGTGCTGACCCAGATGCGCGGCGATGAGCGGTTGCGGCGGATTCCGGTGGTGATCCTGTCTTCATCGCGCGAGGAAAGCGATCTGGCGCGCAGCTGGGATCTGGGTGCCAATGCGTATGTGATCAAGCCGGTCGACGTGGACCAGTTTTTCGAGGCGGTGCGCACGCTGGGGCAGTTCTGGGCGGTGCTGAACCAGGCACCCGAAAAGGATTGATCGAGCGGCGGAACGAAAGGGGATGCGGCTGCATGGTGCAGCTCGCGACCGGCGTACAGACGCCGTAAAAGCTAAAAGGTAGTCGCAGGAATCAACATGCCAAACCGGCAGCTACGGGCCATGCCGACCATTCGCGTGCTGCAGGTCGAGGACAGTGAGCTCGATGCCGAGCTGGTGCTGGCCGAACTCGATGCCGACAACATCGGCTATGAGGTGCGGCTGGTCGACGACGAGGCGCGCTTTGTCGCTGCGCTGGGCGAGTTCAAGCCGCACATCGTGTTATCCGATCTCAGCATGCCCGGCTTTTCCGGGCAGCATGCACTTGAGCTGTTGCGCAAACGCGACGAGGACCTGCCGTTCATCTTCGTCTCCGCCACCTTGGGCGAAGAAGCGGCGATCGAGGCGTTGCGCAACGGCGCCACCGATTACATCCTCAAGCAGAATCCGGCCCGGCTGGCCAGCGCGGTGCGCCGTGCCTTGAGCGAAGCCGAGGCGCGCCGGGCCAGTCGCCGGGCCGAATCGGAGCTGATCCGCGCCCAGCGTTTCGAGAGCCTGGCGATGCTTGCCGGCGGCCTCAGTCACGACCTGCGCAACCTGCTGCAGCCGCTGCTGCTGGCCGGCGACAGCCTGCAGGATTACCAGCACGATCCACGCTTGGCGCGGTTGGGAAAACTGGTGCGCGACTGCGGCAAGCGCGGCCTGGACATGGTGCAGTCGATGCTGTCGTTCGCGCGCGGCGCGCGGCGCGCGGAGCAGGTGCGGCTGGGTGCGCTGTTCAGTGCGTTCGACCTGCTGATGCAAGGCAGTGTGCCGCGCACGGTATCGATGGAACTGGTCATCGACGACCCCGAGTTGTCCTTCGAGGGCAACCACACCGAACTGCAGCAATGCCTGCTCAACCTGTGCCTGAATGCGATCCAGGCCATGCCCGATGGCGGCAATCTGCGTATCGAGACGGCGCAGACCCAGCTGGTGGCGGATTTCTTCCTGCCGGAAGAGCAGTCGCGCGTGTGCCATTACCTGCAAATCAGCGTGATCGACAACGGTCCCGGCATGGAGCAGCACGTGCTGGAGCATCTGTTCGAGCCGTTCTTCACCACCAAGGAAGCCGGCACCGGACTGGGCCTGCTGTCGTGCAAACGCATCGTCAGCAGCCACGGCGGCGTGATGCGGGTGGACAGCGCGCCGGGTCGCGGCACCCGTTTCGACCTGTATATCCCGCTGGAGGAACTGGCGGCAGACAGCGAGCAACAGGACGATCGCGACAGCCTGGAGGGCGCCGCCGAGCGTGTGCTGGTGGTGGTGGAAGAAGCCGGTCAGCTGTCCCTGCTGGCCGATACGCTCGATGCCTACGGCTATCAGGCGCATGCCAGCCAGAGCGGTACCGCCGCGTTGCAATGGATCGAAGCCGGCGGCCTGCCCGACCTGGTCGTGCTGGATGCGGACATGAACCTGTTCACCGGCGTGCGCACGCTGGCTGCGCTGATCGAGCAGGGCTACAGCAGTGCGGTGATCCTGCTGGCGCGCCCCGGCGCCACGCCGGATCTGCACGAGCTGCCGCCGCTGGAGCATCTCTACGTAATCGACAAACCGGTCACCACCCAGACATTGCTGCGCACACTGCGCAAGGCATTGCGTGCCGCCGACAGCGGCGGCTAGTCTGATCGTTTCGTGTCACGTGCAGAATGGTCACTCAGGGGGTGTCCTTGCTGACGTATTACTTTGACCTGGCGCTGCGCAGTTGCCGGCGCAGCAAGGCGCTGACCGCGCTCGTGGTGTTGCTGATGGGCTGCGGTGTCGCCACCTGCATGGTCACCTTCGCGGTGTTTCGTGCCACTGCAGCTGATCCGATTCCGTGGAAATCGAATCAGCTGTTCGTGCCGCAGATCGACAGCTTCGGGCCGGCGCATAACTATAAAGGCGAGCCGCCGGGCATGCTCAGCTATACCGACGCCGTGGCGTTGTCGCATGCGCGCCAGGCGCGGCGGCAGGTGTTGATCTACGCCAGCAAGTGGACGGTGTTGCCGGGTGACGCGCAACACTTGCCGTCTTCGCAGGAGGGCGATGCAGTCAGCCATGACTTCTTCGCGATGTTCGACGCGCCGTTCCGCTACGGCGGTGGCTGGTCGGCCGGCGATGACGATCAACGCGCAGCGGTGGTGGTGATCAGCAGCACGCTCAACCAGCAGCTGTTCGGCGGCGCCGACAGCGTAGGCCGCGAGATCAATCTGGACACGCACGCCTATCGCATCGTGGGCGTGCTGGACGACTGGAATCCCAGCCCGCGCTACTTCGATGTGGCTAGTGCGTGGTATCCCTTCAGTCATCCGCGCCAGTTGTATCTCCCGTTCAGTCGCGCCATCGACCTGCAGAAAGCGGCCGCCGGCAATTTTTACTGCAGCACGAATACCGTCGATCCCGACCTGCCGAACTGGGACAGCGTGTTGCGCAGCAATTGCGCATGGATCGCCGCGTGGGTGGAGTTGCCCACGCGCGCCGACGTGGCGCGCTACCGCGACTGGCTGCACAACTATGCGGCCGAGCAGCAACGTCTCGGTCGTTTTGCGTGGCCACCGAACGTGCGCCTGTCCGATGTCGGGCAGTGGCTGCAGCTGATGAACGTGGTGCCGAAGGCCTCGGCGTTGTCGATGATTGTCTCGCTGAGCTTCCTGCTGATCTGCCTCGTCAACGTGGTGGGCCTGATGCTGGCGCGCTTCATGCGTCGCGCGCCGGAGATCGGCGTGCGTCGCGCGCTGGGCGCATCGCGTGGCTCGATCTATCTTCAGTTTCTGACGGAAGCTGCGGCAATCGGCTTGGCCGGCGGCGTGCTGGGATTGTTGCTGACGGCGCTGGGCATGGCCGGCATCGGCCACGTATTCGCGCCGGAAATCGCTCGGCTGGCGATGTTGAACGCATCGCTGTTGTTGCTGACCGTGGCGCTTGCGGTGGCGACCACCTTGATCGCCGCGCTGTATCCCACCTGGCGTGCCGCCCAGGTGCAGCCAGCGTGGCAGCTGAAGTCGAACGGGTGAACACGACCATGCAGATCCGCCCGATCCTCGCCGCGCTGCGCCGGCACAAGATGGCCACGCTGCTCATCGTGCTGCAGATCGCGCTGACCCTGGCCGTGGTCAGCAATGCGCTGTTCATCGTAAAGACGCGGGTGGTGCATCTGTCGCGCCCGAGCGGCACCGATGAGGCGCATCTGTTCGTGATCAACAACCAGTGGATTGGCCAGTCGGACACGCCGCATATCGATGCGCAGATGCGCACCGACCTGGCGACCTTGCGCAGCCTGCCGGGCGTGCGCGACGCGTTTGCCAGCCAGGCCTATCCGCTGGAAGAAGGCGGCGGCGGGTTGGTGCGTATCAAGCATCGGGTCGAGCGGACGACGAAGGCGCAACTGGGGCTTTCCTACTTTGCCGACGAGCACGCGATCGACACGTTCGGCACCGCGCTGGTGGCCGGCCGCAATTTCCGCGCCGACGAGATCGGCAGTCTCGGCCCGTACGACAAGGTGGTGCCGGTGGTGATCATCATCACCCGCGACCTGGCCAACAAGCTTTTCCCCGACGGTGCGGCGGTGGGCCAGCGCGTCTATCTCAACGACGCCAGTCCGAGCACGATCATCGGCGTGGTCGATCGGCTGCAAGGCAGTTACGCGGGCAGCAGCACGCGTTCGATCGATGAGGACACCGTGCTGGTGCCGGCGCGTTACGCCAGTACCGGCGACGGGGCAGCTTTTGCCGGCGGTGTGGTCTATCTGGTGCGTACGCAACCGGGGCAACTGGAGGCGGTACTGCGCTCGGCGCCGGCTGCCTTGGTCGCGCAAAACCGCATGCGCCTGATCAGCCCGGAGAATGGGGTGGTCACGCTGGCGCAGGCACGCACGAAGGCCTACGCCACCGATCGCGGCGTGGCGATCATGATGGGCGCGGTGTGTGTGTTGCTGCTACTGGCGACAGCGGGCGGCATCGTTGGACTGAGCAGCTTCTGGGTCAGTCAGCGGCGTCGATCGATCGGCGTACGGCGTGCACTGGGCGCGACGCGTGGCGACATCCTGCGCTATTTCCAGACTGAGAACGCCCTGATCGTCGGCATCGGCGTGGTGCTGGGCGTGGCACTCGGCATCGCCGCGAATCTGTCGTTGATGACGCACTACGAATTGCCGCGGATGCCGCTGTGGGTACTCGGCGTCGGCGCGCTGTTGCTGTGGCTGCTTGGCCAGCTGGCCGTGTTCGGTCCGGCGCGCCGCGCCGCCGCGGTGCCGCCGGTGGAGGCGACGCGTTCGGTTTGAGCGCATGATCTGGTTGGCGCGAACATCCGGTTCTAGCCGAGTGCTTTTGCTCCTCCCCCTGGCAAAGCTAGGGGGAGGTTGGGAGGGGGTGGCTTTTGATCTTCCATCAAGATCAAGAGCTACCCCTCCCCAACCCTCCCCTGCAAGCAGGGGAGGGAGTAAAGCCGGTGCCTCAGTCGATGCCGAGCTTCTTCAGCTTGTAGCGCAAGGCGCGGAAAGTGATGCCGAGTTTGCGGGCGGCGGCGGTCTTGTTGTAACGCGATTCTTCCAGCGCCTTGACGATGGCAGTGCGTTCGAGGTTGCTGATGTAGTCGTCGAGGCCGCCGTTGGCGCTGGCCGCAGCCGGCGCAGCCGATGCTTCATGACTCGCCGCGGCGACCGGCTGCGCGTCGTGGCTGACGCGTGCACCGCGTTGCGGCAGCATCAGGTCGGACGCGTCGATGATGGCGCCGTCGCACATCGCCATCGCGCGTTCGAGGATGTTTTCCAGTTCACGCACATTGCCGGGGAAGTCGTACGCATCCAGCGCATCCCGTGCGGCCGGCGACAGCTGGCCGACACTCTCGCCGCTCTTGCCGGCCAGCGCCTTGAGGATGAAGGCGGACAGCAACGGCACGTCGCCGCGGCGTTCGCGCAGCGGCGGCACGCGCAGCTCGATCACGTTGATGCGATAGAACAGATCCTGGCGGAACTGGCCTTGCTCGACCAGATGGCCGAGGTTCTTGTGGGTGGCGGACAGGATGCGCACGTCCACCGGAATTTCGTCGCGACCGCCGATCGGGCGCACCGCTTTTTCCTGGATCGCGCGCAGCAGTTTCACCTGCATGTGCAGCGGCAGTTCGGCGACTTCGTCGAGGAACAGCGTGCCGCTCTGCGCGGCCTGGAACAGGCCTTCCTTGTCGGTGCTGGCGCCGGTGAAGCTGCCCTTGCGATGGCCGAAGAACTCGCTTTCCATCAGCTCGGACGGAATCGCGCCACAGTTGACCGGCACGAACGGCCCGCTGGCGCGCGGACCCTGTTCATGGATCAGCCGGGCCACCAGCTCCTTGCCCACGCCCGATTCGCCGGCGATATAGACCGGTGCCTGGTTGCGCGCCAGCTTGCCGATGGTGGCACGAACCTGCTGCATCGCCGCCGAGTCACCGATCAGTCGCTCGCTGGAGTCGCCCGCCTTTGCCGCGCCGCCGCCGCTGCGTTTCTCTTCGGCCAGCCGCAGAGCAGTGCGCACCAGTCCGCGCAACATCTGGATGTCGACCGGCTTGGAGACGAAGTCGAAGGCACCGGCTTTCAGTGCGTTCACGGCGGCATCGACGTTGCCATAAGCGGTGATCATCGCGACCGGCATGTCAGGATGATTCGCAGCGATCAGCTCGATCACCTCCTGGCCATTGCCATCGGGCAAGCGCATGTCAGTGAAGCACAGGTCGTAGCTGCGTTCGGCCAGTGCGCGACGCGCCTCGGTCACGGTGCCGACGGCGTCGACCTGCAGATCCATCCGGCCCAGCGTGATGGTCAACAGCTCGCGAATGTCACGTTCATCGTCGATGACCAGAACGGTCTGTACAGTCATGAGAGGTCTTTGATCCGCGATTGATTCAGTCGAAGGTTACTAGGGCAGACCAAAAGGTCAACGCGTAGCGTTCTGGGTGGTTTCAGCAGTGTCGGCGGGACTGCGCGCCGGTGGCGTCAACACCAGCCGGAAACAGCTGCCGCCGCCGGCCACGCGCACGTATTCCAGCGCCGCCTGATTGGCGTCGCTCATCTGCCGGGCCAGGTACAGGCCGAGGCCAGTGCCGTATTCGTGGGTGGTATAGAACGGCTCGAAGATCTGCGCGGCCACCTTCGGCGCGATGCCGGGGCCGCGGTCGATCACCTCCAGGATCGGCACGCCGTGTTCGCCCTGCCTGGTCACCACCATCACCCGCGCCGGCTCGCCGGGCAGGCGACCATAGCGCAGCGCGTTCTGCACCAGGTTCCATACCACCTGCTGCAACTGCTGCGGATCGGCAACCGCCGCCACCGGCGTGCCGCTGCTGGCGATCACCCGCAGCGAATCGGCGCCGAGGTCGTTGCCCTGGCTGTATTCCTCGACAAAACCCTGTGCCCAGTGGCCGAGATCCAGCGTTTCCGGCCGCGAGCGTTCGCGCCGCGACAGCTGCAGGATGTTCTCGATGATCTCGTTGAGCCGGATGCAGTGGTTGTTGATGATCTCGACCATGCGCTGGTCGGTGGCGTCCATGCTGGTCGACTCGGCCAGCAGCTGCGCCGAGTAGCGGATCGCCGCCAGCGGGTTGCGGATCTCGTGCGCGATCGAGGCAGACAGTCGGCCCAGCGAGGTCAGCGTGAGTTCCTCCGCGCGGCGCGATAGCAGCGAGGTGTCGTCGAGGAAGATCAGCACGTGCGAATCGTCGTTCGGCGCCAGTCGGGTGAAGCGCGGCACCACTTCGGGCACGCCATCGGCGAGTTGGGTGGCAGTCTCGTCCAGCTTGCCGGAGGTCATCCAGTGATACAGCCGACGCGACAGTTCCGGTGCCAGCTGGCCCAGGTCGCGCTGGTCGGCACCCGGATTGCCCATCAGCATCCACGCCGATTCGTTGATCTGGTGGATGCGGTTGGCGTCGTCGACCAGCAGCACGCCGGTCTTCATGCGGCGAATGATCAGCTCGTTGATCTGCGACAGGTTGGCCAGGTCGGTGCTGCGCTGTTCGGCCAGCGCTTCGGTGGCGCGCAACTGCCGACCCAGCACGTGACATAGCGTGGTGCTGGCGAAATAGGCCAGTCCAAACAACGCCGCTTCCAGCAGGTCGCCGCCGGAATTGTTTCCCGATGATCTGAAAAAGGTATGCCCGAGCATGCCCAGCGTGGCCACGGCGGCGAAGAAGCTGGACAGCCGCCACGGCAGGATCAGCGCACCGGCACTGAGGTTCACCGCCAGCATCATCGCGATACCGATGCGCGCATCGTGCATGGCGGCAATCGCCAGCACGGCGGCGGCGATATCCACCATCAGGGTCGTTGCCACCGCTGTCCGGGCGTAAGGCATGCTGCGCCGGTTCAGCAGCAGCGCCACCAGCGCGAAGATCAGGTACAGCGTGGTGACGGTACGGGCAAAGCCGGGTGCGGCCAGTTGCGGCCAGCCCATGCCGGACGGGCCGAACGCCAGTCCGGCATACACCAAGGCCTGCACCAGCCGGAACACATTGAGGAACGACAGCTCGTGACGAATCGTTGCCGGGCTTGTGGACGAGGCATTGAACGGTGGTGCGCTGGACACGTGAGTGGGCACTCCTGGCGGTTCCGGCCGAGTATAGACGGGCTGATCGGCGCTGTGCCGGTGCGCCAAAGCGCATGAAACCGGCCTCCGCGGGGGTCAAAACAGGCCGCCCTTTCCATTGACGCCCGCTTCCGCGAAAATGAGCGGCCGTATTGCGCGGTTTCTGCCACTTCGTGTGGCAGGCGCTCTTGCCTCCCGGCAGCGCGTCACTCCGCCGTCCGACCTTCCTGACCCACGCTGCTGTACATGCGTGCGGCCGCCATCGTTTTTCCGTTCGCTCGAGGTATCGAATGAATTTCCACGAATACCAGGCCAAAGAACTGTTCGCGCAGTACGGCATCGCCGTGCCGCCGGGCAAGATCGCCAATTCCGCCGACGCTGCCGTCGACGCCGCCAAGGCGCTGGGTGGCACCCAGTGGATGGTCAAGGCGCAAATCCATGCCGGTGGCCGCGGCAAGTCCGGCGGCGTCAAGTTCTGCCGCAGCTTCGATGACGTGCGTGCCGCCGCCAAGGGCATGCTCGGCACCAACATGGAAACCTACCAGTCAGCCGGCCGCGCGCTGCCGGTGAACCTGGTGCTGGTGACCGACGCGACCAACATCGCCAAGGAGCTGTACCTGTCGATCCTGGTCGACCGTGACAGCAAGTCGGTGTCGTTCATCGCCTCCAAGCACGGCGGCGTGGACATCGAGCAGGTCGCCAAGGAAACACCCGAAGACATTCACACCATCGTGATCGACTTCGTCGAAGGGCTGCAGCCGTACCAGTGTCGCCAGCTCGGTTTCGCGATGGATCTCAACGGCAAGCAGGTCAACCAGCTGACCAAGATCATGCTTGGCCTGTACAAGCTGTTCAACGAGCAGGACTTGGCCCTGGTTGAGCTGAACCCGCTGGCCATCCTCGAGGACGGCAACCTTGCCGCGCTCGACGGCAAGGTCAACTCCGACGACAACGCCGAGTTCCGTCATCCGAACCTGGCCGCGATGCGCGACCTGACCCAGGAAGACGCTGCCGAAGCGGCCGCGCTGCTGAACAACCTCAACTACGTGACGATGGACGGCACCATCGGTTGCATGGTCAACGGTGCCGGTCTGGCGATGGCCACGATGGACGTGATCAAGCTGGCAGGCGGCGAGCCGGCCAACTTCCTCGACGTCGGTGGCGGCGCCACCAAGGAGCGCGTGACCGAGGCGTTCAAGCTGATCCTGTCCTCGGACAAGGTGCGCTGCATCCTGGTCAACATCTTCGGCGGCATCGTGCGCTGCGACCTGATCGCCGAGGGCATCATCGCCGCGGTCAAGGAAGTAGGCCTGAAGATCCCGGTGGTGGTGCGCCTGCAGGGCACCAATGTCGATCAGGGCCGCGAGCTGCTGGCCAATTCCGGCCTGGCGATCACGCCGGCCGATGATCTCAACGACGCGGCGCAGAAAGCCGTGGCTGCGGCCCAGGGCTGAGGAGCAAACGAATGAGCGTTCTCGTCAACAAGAACACCAAGGTGATCGTGCAGGGCTTCACCGGCCAGCAGGGCACCTTCCATGCACAGCAGTGCCTCGACTACGGTACGAAAGTGGTCGGCGGCGTGACCCCGGGCAAGGGCGGTTCCGAGCATATCGGCCTGCCGGTCTTCAACTCGGTCGATGAAGCCGTACTCGAAACCGGCGCCGATGCGTCGGTGATCTTCGTGCCGCCTCCGTTCGCGGCCGACTCGATCCTCGAAGCGATTGATGCCGGCATCAAGGTCATCGTGGCGATCACCGAAGGCATCCCGGTGCTGGACATGCTGCGCGTGAAGAACGTACTGCAGCAGCATCCGGAAATCGTGCTGATCGGGCCGAACTGCCCCGGCATCATCACCCCGGGCGAATGCAAGATCGGCATCATGCCGGGCCACATCCACATGCCGGGCAAGGTCGGCATCGTGTCGCGCTCCGGCACGCTGACCTATGAAGCCGTGTTCCAGACCACCAACGAAGGCCTGGGCCAGTCCACCTGCATCGGTATCGGTGGCGATCCGATCAATGGACTGAACTTCATCGACTGCCTGAAGCTGTTCCAGGACGACCCGCAGACCGAAGGCATCATCATGGTCGGCGAGATCGGCGGCAGCGCCGAGGAAGACGCGGCCGAGTTCATCGGCGAGTACGTCAAGAAGCCGGTGGTCTCGTTCATCGCCGGCGCCTCGGCCCCGGCCGGCAAGCGCATGGGCCATGCCGGTGCGATCATCTCCGGCGGCAAGGGCACCGCGGCGGCGAAGTTCGCTGCGCTGGAGAAGGCGGGCGTCACCACGGTGAAGTCACCGGCTGACCTCGGCAAGACCCTCGCAGGTCTGATGAAGAAGTAAGTCGGCACTGACTGCTCTAAAATGCGAAGGCCGCGATTCGTCGCGGCCTTCGTCATTTCAGGAGTACGTGCATGGCAAGGCTGCGTCTGGCACTGGCCCAGTTCGATTTCGCGGTGGGTGCGGTGGCGGCGAATGCCGCGAAGGTGGGTGACCTGATCGCACAGGCCCGTACCGGTGGTGCCGACCTGGTGGTGTTTCCCGAGCTGACCCTGAGCGGTTATCCACCGGAAGATCTGCTGTTGCGGCCGAGTTTCCTCGCCGCCTGCGAAAGTGAACTCCATGCGCTGGCGCAGGCCACCAACGGCGTCGCCGCGCTGGTCGGCCATCCGCACAGCGAGGGCGAAGTGTTCAACGCGGCCAGTCTGTTGCGCGAAGGGCGCATCGAAGTGACCGCGCACAAGCAGGCGTTGCCGAATTATGGCGTGTTCGATGACAAACGCTATTTCCGCCCCGGTCACGAGACGGCCACCGTGATGATCGACGGCGTGCGTGTCGGCCTGTTGGTCTGTGAGGATATCTGGCAACCGGAGCCGGCAGCGCAGGCAGCGGCGGCCGGTGCGGAGCTGCTGCTGGTGATCAATGCCTCGCCGTGGGACAACGCCAAGCAGGTCGAGCGTGAAGCGGTGCTGGGTGCCCGTGCGCGCGAAACCGGCTGCGCCATCGTTTATCTCAACCTGGTCGGCGGTCAGGACGAGGTGGTCTACGATGGCGCCTCGCTGCTGGTGAACGGCGACGGCTCGATCGCCGCCCGCGCACCGGCCTTTGTCGATGCGTTGCTGTGGGCCGAGTTCGATCCGGTCACGCGCAGCTTGTCGGGGGAGAACTGGCCGGTTGCCGCCGATGATTCGATCGAGGCGACGTTGTATGCCGCGCTGGTGCGTGGCACCCGCGACTACATCGACAAGAACGGTTTCGGCGGCGTGCTGCTCGGCCTGTCCGGCGGCATCGATTCGGCGCTGACGCTGGCGCTGGCGGTCGATGCGCTGGGTGCGGAGCGGGTCACCGCGGTGATGATGCCCACCCGCTATACCTCGCAACTGTCGCTGGATGGCGCACGTGCGCAGGCGGAAAAGCTCGGCGTGGATTACCACGTGATCGACATCGAGGCGACTTATCAATCGTTCGTCGACGCGCTGACCCCCGCATTCGCCGGCAAGGGCGCCGATACCACCGAGGAGAACCTGCAGTCGCGCACCCGTGGCGTGATGCTGATGGCGCTGAGCAACAAGCACGGCCGGCTGCTGCTGGCGACCGGCAACAAGAGCGAGATGGCGGTGGGCTACGCCACCTTGTACGGCGACATGTGCGGCGCCTATGCGCCGCTGAAGGACGTCTACAAGACCGTGGTGTACAAGCTGTCGCGCTGGCGCAATGCACAGGCCGCGAAGGCCGGCGAGGGCGAGATGATTCCCGCCGCGGTGATCGAGCGGCCGCCCTCGGCCGAACTGCGCGACAACCAGACCGACCAGGATTCGCTGCCGCCGTATGACGAGCTGGACGCGATCCTGGAGCGCTTCATCGAGCGCGAGCAGTCGCAGGCGGAGATCGTGGCGCAGGGCTTTCATGCCGATACCGTGCGACGGGTGGTGCGGCTGGTCCTGCTCAACGAATTCAAACGTCGACAGTCGGCACCAGGCCCGCGTGTGACCACCCGCGCGTTCGGTCGTGAAAGGCGTTATCCCATCACTTCCGGTTGGCGTTGACCGGCATGAAAAAAGCCGGCGATCACTCGCCGGCTTTTTCTTTCAAACGTCCCGATCGATCAATGGTGGCCCGAGAACGGCACCATCTTGCGCAGAGTGGACGGCGCATGCGGCCACTTGGCGTCGGTCAGGTAGGGATGGTTCGGATAATTCAGTGCCAGTACCTGACGGGTCTGGTCGGCCAGGGTCTTCTGATCCAGCGCCAGATAGCTGCGGGTGAGGATGGCTAGCGCGTCGCCGGCCTGCGGCGCTTCCTGGTAATGCTCGACCACGTATTGCGAGCGATCGGCCGCCGCAATGTAGGCCTTGTTGCGCAGATAGAACTCGGCCACGTTGATTTCGTACTGCGCCAGCACGTTGCGCAGGTAGATCATGCGCTGGCGCGCATCGGCGGTGTAGGCGCTGTCCGGGAAGCGGCGCGACAGCTCGGAAAAGTCGTCGAACGCCTGCAGGTTGTAGCCCTGGTCGCGACGTGCCTGTGATCCTTCCCGGTTGATATAGCGCTCGATCACGCCGCTGGTGCGATCAAAATTGATCAGACCGCGCAGGTAGTAGGCATAATCAACATGTTTGTGGGTCGGATAGGTCTTGATGAAGCGGTTCACGGTCGACAACGCATCATCCGGCTGGTTGTCCTTGTACTGCGAGTAGGCCAGATCGAGCTGGGCCTGTTCGTTGTACTCGCCCGACGGGAAGCGCGCGATCAGGCGCTGGTAGGCCTTGGTGGCAGCGGCATAGTCGGCATTCTGCAGAGAGGCATGCGCATTGTCGTAAAGCGCTTCCAGCGGCATGTTGTCGATGGTGTCGTGCTTCGATTTGAACATCGAGCAGGCGCTCATGGAAACCACCAGCGCGAGCACCGCGAGCACTTTCAGGGCAGGCAATTTGAACATCGGCAACTTGGACAAGCCCATTGATAGGCGCATAGGAATGAATTCAGTATGTTTGAACGAAAAGGCATGATAGCCGAAACCGGCCACAGCCCGCGGAGCGCGGCATGACCACGATCCGGCATGAGGCAGAGGTACCGCTGGCCGCAGCAGGACGCAGGTTCGACCAGGCTTTGGCCGAGATGTTCCCGGATTATTCGCGTTCGCGGCTCAGCGGCTGGATCAAGTCCGGCGCGGTGACCCTGGACGGGGTGCAGGCGCCGCCGCGGCAGCTGCTGCGTGGCGGCGAGCAGGTGCGGCTGCAGGTCGAGCTGGAAAACGAGGTGACCAGTGCGCCGGAAGACATCGCACTGGACATCGTGCATGAGGATGAGCACCTGCTGGTGCTGAACAAGCCGGCCGGCCTAGTGGTGCATCCCGGTGCTGGCAATCCGGCCGGCACCCTGCTCAACGCCTTGCTGCATCACGATCCGAAGCTGGCCGAGCTGCCGCGCGCCGGCATCGTGCACCGGCTGGACAAGGACACCTCCGGTCTGATGGTGGTGGCGAGGACCCTGCCGACCTACACCGCGCTGGTCGACCTGCTATCGCGGCACGAGGTGGAACGCCAGTACGAGGCGGTGGTGCTGGGCACGATGGTGGCCGGTGGCACGGTGGACGAACCGATCGGTCGCAGCATGGGCGATCGCCTGCGTCAGGCGGTGCGCGACGAGGAGGACGGCAAGCGCGCGGTGACCCATTACCGGCTGCGCGAGCGCTTTCGTGCGCACAGCCTGCTGCAGTGCCAGCTGGAAACCGGCCGCACCCATCAGATCCGCGTGCACCTGGCGCATATCAACCATCCGCTGATCGGCGATCCGCTGTACGGCGGTGGCCTGAAGCTGCCCAAGGGTGCCAGCGCGGAGCTGATCGCGATGCTGCGTAGCTTCCGGCGGCAGGCGCTGCATGCGGAGAAGCTGTCGTTCATCCATCCGATCACGGATGAGGCGTTGTCGTTCAGCGCCGAGCGGCCGGCTGACCAATTGGCGCTGATCGAGGCGCTGCGTGCGGATCTGCTCGAGCACGGTTCGGATCACTACTGAGTTGAAGGCAGCGGTGCCCGTCTTTCGACGGGCTTCGTTTAAGCTGGGGGACTTCCGCTCCCCCGATGCCCGGAACCCATGACTGACACCTGGATCTTTCCCGATTGGCCGGCCCCGTCGCGTGTCCATGCGGCGATCACCACCCGTCATGGGCCGGGTATCTCGGCGCCGCCGTTCGAGCGTTTCAATCTGGGCTTGCGCAGCGGCGACATGGCCGACGCGGTGGCGACCAACCGCAGCGCGCTGCAGCAGTCGTTGGGGTTGCCGGCCGCGCCGCGCTGGTTGCGCCAGGTGCACGGCATCAACGTGGCCGAGCTGGGCCCTCTGCCCAGTCCGGACGAGCCGCAGGCGGATGCGGCGGTATCGCACATCCCCGGCACCGTGCTGTCGATCCTCACTGCCGATTGTCTGCCGGTGTTGTTCTGTGCCGACGATGGCAGCGAGATCGGCGCCGCCCATGCCGGCTGGCGTGGCCTCGCCGCCGGTGTGCTGGAAGCGACGCTGACCCAGCTGCACTCACCGCGCGAACGGTTGCTGGCATGGCTGGGGCCTTGCATCGGCGCAGCGTCGTACGAGGTGGGTGAGGAGGTACGCGACGCTTTCGTGGCTGCCGACGCGGCGGCGATGGATTGCTTCGCACCGACTCGACCGGGCCATTGGCAATGTGATCTGGTCGGCCTGGCGCGGCGGCGGCTGGCGGCGGCGGGAGTGACGCGAGTCCATGGCGGTGGCTTCGATACGTTCAGCGATACGCGGTTCTATTCCTACCGTCGCGACGGGGCACGCAGCGGCCGCTTCGCCAGCCTGATCTGGCTGGCCGACAGCTGACTGTCCGCCGGGGTCTTGACGCGGCGTCGTCATGCCATCTGCTTGAATCGTCTGCCGTTGTCCGCATCTTTGCGGGCAGTGGCGGCGAGTCCGCCAAATCCTTTACCTCTTGCAGGGGATCTCGATATGCGGATGGACAAACTCACTTCGCGTTTCCAGCAGGCGCTGGCCGACGCGCAGTCGCTGGCCGTGGGCCGCGACAACAACATGCTGGAGCCGGCCCATGTGATGGCGGCGCTGCTCAATCAGCAGGGCGGCTCGACCGGGCCCTTGCTGACCCAGGCGCAGGTCAACGTGCCGGCACTGCAGCAGCGCGTCAACGACATGCTGGAACGCCTGCCGAAGGTCAGCGGCCAGGAAGGCAACATCCACGCGGGCAACGAACTGACCCGGTTGCTCAACCTCACCGACAAGCTGGCACAGCAGCGCGGCGACCAGTTCATCGCCAGCGAGCTGTTCGTACTGGCGGCGCTGGACGACAAGGGTGAGCTGGGCGCCGCGCTGAAGGCGGCGGGTGCCACGAAGCCGAACCTCGAAGCCGCGATCGAGAAGCTGCGTGGCGGCGAGAAGGTGCAGAGCGAGAACGCCGAGGAGCAGCGCCAGGCGCTGGAGAAATACTGCATCGATCTGACCGCGCGCGCCGAGTCCGGCAAGCTCGATCCGGTGATCGGCCGCGACGAGGAAATCCGCCGCACCATCCAGGTGTTGCAGCGGCGCACCAAGAACAATCCGGTGCTGATCGGCGAGCCCGGCGTGGGCAAGACCGCGATCGTCGAGGGCCTGGCCCAGCGCATCATCAAGGATGAAGTGCCGGAAGGCTTGCGCGGCCGCCGCGTGCTGGCGCTGGACATGGGCGCGCTGATCGCCGGTGCGAAATTCCGCGGCGAGTTCGAGGAGCGGCTGAAGGCCGTGCTCAGCGACCTGTCCAAGCAGGAAGGCCGGGTGATCCTGTTCATCGACGAGCTGCACACGATGGTCGGCGCCGGCAAGGCCGACGGCGCGATGGATGCGGGCAACATGCTCAAGCCGGCGCTGGCGCGTGGCGAGCTGCACTGCATCGGCGCCACCACGCTGGACGAATATCGCAAGTACATCGAGAAGGATGCCGCGCTGGAGCGCCGCTTCCAGAAAGTCTTCGTGGGCGAGCCGTCGGTCGAAGACACGATCGCGATCTTGCGCGGGCTGAAGGAGCGCTATGCGGTGCACCACGGCGTCGAGATCACCGATCCGGCGATCGTTGCCGCGGCCACGCTGTCGCATCGCTACATCGCCGACCGCCAACTGCCGGACAAGGCGATCGACCTGATGGACGAGGCCGCCTCGCGCATCCGCATGGAGATCGACTCCAAGCCGGAGGAACTCGATCGACTCGAGCGTAGGCTGATCCAGCTGAAGATCCAGCGCGAGATGCTGAAGAAGGAGAAGGACAGCGAATCGAAACAGCGCCTCGCCGATCTGGAAACCGACATCGAGAAGCTGGAGCGCGAGTTCTCCGATCTCAACGAAATCTGGAAATCCGAGAAGGCCGCGCTGCAGGGCGCGACCAAGGTCAAGGAGCAGATCGAGCAGGCACGGCAGGAACTGGACGCCGCGCAGCGCCGGCAGGACTACGCGAAGATGAGTGAGATCCAGTACGGCCGTCTGCCGGAGCTGGAGAAGCAGCTCGCTGCCGCGCAGGCCGCCGAGACGCAGGACTTCAAGCTGCTGCAGGACAAGGTCACCGCCGAGGAAATCGCCGAAGTGGTGGCGCGCTGGACCGGCATTCCGGTTGCCAAGATGCTGGAAGGCGAGCGCGAAAAGCTGCTGCACATGGAAGACGATCTGCACAAGCGCGTGGTCGGCCAGGACGAGGCGGTGCGCGCGGTGTCCGATGCGATCCGCCGTTCGCGCGCCGGCCTGTCCGACCCGAACCGGCCGAACGGCTCGTTCCTGTTCCTCGGCCCGACCGGCGTGGGCAAGACCGAGCTGTGCAAGGCGCTGGCCGAATTCATGTTCGACACCACCGACGCGATGGTGCGCATCGACATGAGCGAGTTCATGGAGAAGCACTCGGTGAGCCGGCTGGTCGGCGCGCCGCCCGGCTATGTGGGTTACGAGGAAGGCGGCTATCTCACCGAAGCGGTGCGGCGCCGCCCATACAGCGTGATCCTGCTCGACGAGGTGGAGAAGGCGCACCCGGACGTGTTCAACATCCTGCTGCAAGTGCTCGACGACGGCCGCCTCACCGATGGCCAGGGTCGCACGGTGGACTTTCGCAACACCGTGATCGTGATGACCTCGAACCTCGGCTCGCAGATGATCCAGGACGCGTCCGAGAACGGCGAAGGCGGCGACGTTGAGGAGCAATACACGCAGATGAAAGCCTCGGTGATGGGCGTGGTGCAGGCGCACTTCCGTCCCGAGTTCATCAACCGGCTCGACGAGATCGTGGTGTTCCGTCCGCTGGACAAGACGCAGATCCGTGCCATCGCGAAGATCCAGCTGGCGTATCTGGAGAAGCGTCTGGCCGAACGCCAGCTCAAGCTGGATGTCAGTGATGCCGCATTGGCCCTGCTCGGCAACGTCGGCTTTGATCCGGTCTACGGCGCACGGCCACTGAAGCGGGCGATCCAGCAACAGTTGGAGAATCCGCTGGCACGAGAGATTCTCGAAGGCCGCTACCAGTCAGGCGACACGATCCATGTCATGGCCGAAGGCGGGCATTTGGGCTTTGGCAAGAAGTGAGGCTTTTCGCTCGGCGATTCGAGCTTGGTCGGTCTTCGGCCATGCCGTCACCGGTGTGTGACGGCATGGCTTCGGTTTGCGGCGCGGCCTTGTCGGCCCTGTTGCAGATGGCGCAGTCGCGTGCGATCAGCCGTCGAGATCGAGCGTCTTTTTGTCGCTGTCGCGGCGCCGCTGTTCCTTCTGCTGGTAGCTGGCCTCACATCCGTCGCGCTTGACCATCACGCAATCGAGATAGTCGGTGGCCTCGATCAGGGCTGCGCGCACGGCCTTGCTGGCCGGGGTCTTTTTCGAATGCATGAAGTCGCCGCCGACGCCACCACCCAGATAGCCGCCGAGATTGACGCCGCCACCCGAGCTGCGACCTTCGACGGTGCGCGAGTACACCACCTCGGAAGTCTCCGCATCGATCACGCGCACGTCGACGGCGACATAAGCCTCGCTCTTGCCGCCACCCACGTGGAAGCCGGCGATGTTGAGGCCGCCGCCGGTGTTGGAGGTGCCTTCGGTATAGGCACTGACGCTACCGGTGACCAGGTACTGGGCGCCGGTGACGTTGCCGGTATGCGGGCTGCTACCCGGGCGCATGCGGTAGGAGCTGGCGAGATCCTGCTCGGACAGCACGGCATTGATTTTCTGCCGCTCGATCACCTTGAAATCGCCGGTCGCACTCAGTTCGTTGCTGAGCACATCGGCGAGCTGGTTGCCGATATCGCTGCTCCACCAGTTGGCGGAGCTGCTCTGGTTGGTGAAGTCGATCACGGCGACGGTCATGGTCGGCGCTTCGCGGGCGATGGCCGCGCCGCATACAGTCAATGCCATGGCCAGTGCGGCGCTGATCGTGGTTGCACGATTCGCGGATTTCATGGAATCCCCTCCGGTTGATGGTGTGACACGGTCCCCAAGCAGTTGCCGATTCGGCGTTGGACGTCGGCCCATGTGCTGCCATGTTGGCCCGTGTCCACAGGTCCCCTGTTGCCGGATGGCGGTCGTGCGCGAGCAGAAAAGCGGCGTCGGGCAAGTACCAGCGGATGCTGGTCGCGCCGGATCGGGGTTGTCAAGTGACATCCCGTCGAGCACCGCCATGCGGTGTCAGGCAGGGCGGACTGCGTAACTGCTGTCAGCGAAATCCGCCAGAGACGATGGGGAGATAACGTGCGGGAGGACGGCTTGCTGCCGCCAATGACCGGGATGGCCAAGGGCCATGGAGGAGTTGCCATCGCCAGCGGAACAGGCGTGAACTGATCCGCTGGCGACTGGGGTTACCAGCGATATATCACCTTGCCGTAGACATAGGCGCCGTTGTAACCGAACGGGGAGAACGTGGAATACGGCAGCGTGCCGTTGTTGGTGTTGTTGGGAATGTTCTTGTCCGGATAGATGTTGAGCGCGTCATCCGCACCCACGGTGAACGTCCAGTCATGCAGGTTGTAGTTCACCGCCAGATCGAGGATCCATTTGGGTGTGAACGTCTGATCGACCACGCCGGTGGCCACGTTGTAGCTGGCGAGATTGCTGACGTAGCTGGTGTAACGGCCGTAGCGGGTCAGCGTGCCGGTCACTCCCCAGTTCCCGACGTTGTACTGCTCGCTGAGGATGAGCTTGCTGCGCGGACTCGAATTGGCCAGGTAGCCCTTGATGTCCTGGCGGCTCAGGCGGACGAAATTGACGCCCAGGTTGGTCAGTACCGCCGGGTTGGGTTTGACGCTGGTGACCGTGTTCTGGTTGTAGTTGGCGCTCAGTGTGGTGGTGAGGGTGCCTGAGCTGCCCAGGTCGGCCAGATAGGTGGCCACGACGTCGACGCCACGCGTGCGCGTACTGGCGGCGTTGGTGAAGTAGTCGATGCTGCTGTAGTTGAGGGTGCCGATGCCATTGGCCGTCAGATAATTCACCACGGCCGGTGCGGTGGTCGAGATCGCGCCGGAGAGTGCGATGCGGTTCTGGATGTTGATCTGGTAGACGTCCAGGCTGAGGTTCAGTGCATCGGTCGGGTTCCATACCGCGCCCAGGGTGTAGTTCCTCGACTTCTCCGGCTTCAGCGGCTCCGAGCCGAGCAATCGTGCGATCTGGCTGCCAACCGGCACCAGACCCGAGTTGTAGATGCCGGCAGGGAGGCCTGCCGAATTGCCGTTGGCGAAGAACAGCGAGGACGTCTGCGAGAAGTATTCCTGGCCCAGCGATGGCGCCCGGAAACCGGTCGAAGCGCTGGCGCGCAGCGCGAAGGTATCGGTGAAGTCGAAGCGGCCCGCCAGCGAGCCCGAGGTGGTGTTGCCGAAATCGTTGTAGTGCTCGTGCCGCACCGCCGCGGCGACACCCAGTTTATCGGTCAGGTTGGTTTCCAGGTCGAGATATTCGGCCACGTCCTGACGCGAGGCATCAATGGCGTTGGACGGTTGCCAGCCGGCAAAACCCTGCGCGCCGCCGGAGACGCCGGATGTGCCGACGTACCAGGACGGCAGCGAGCCGGCCTGGATACCGTAAGTCTGGCGCAGGTATTGCGCGCCGAACGCTACCGTGACCGGGTTGGGCAGCCAGCTGACCGGGACGTCCTTGGCGATGTCGAGGTCAAGGCTTTGCTGCGCTGCGGACAGCAGGCCATCGTGGAACGTAGTCGGCGTGGTGCCGAAATCGTGCAAGTAGGCGTAATTGAGGCTGTGCCGTGTTTGATAGGAAACGCGATTGCGGCCAAAGTTGCCGCTCAGATCCCAGCGCCAGCCGTCGATCGTGCCGCGCAGGCCCGCGACGAAGGATTGGTCGGTGGAGTCGGCGTGCTCGAGCGGCAGGAAGCCGTCGGGATAAACCCGGCTGATCAGGGCATTGTTCGGCTTCGGCGAATTGGTGCCGTAGCGGAAAAATGCCGGCGAGGTGCTTTCGCGGCGACCGTAGTGGCCAAACGCGTAGAACTGCACATCGGGCGTGATGTCGTACTGCGCGTTGAGCAGCAGGTTGGTGTCATGCACCGCCGGGTCGCCTTGGCGGAAGTTCACGCCAAGACCGGGGAAGCCCGGGCGCTTGTCTGGCCCGGCGCGATTGGTGTAATCCTCGTTGCCGCTCTGTACGGTGAAGCGCAGCCAGCCCTTGTCGTCGCTCAGCGGGATGCCGAAGTTGGCCGAACCCTGCCATTGCCGGCCATCGCCCGCGGAATACTGGCCGCCGCTGAGCTCGACGTCGCCGCCCTTCGCCCCTTTCTTCAGGATGATGTTGATCACGCCGGCGATGGCGTCGGAGCCGTACTGTGCCGACGCGCCGTCACGCAGCACTTCGATGTGATCGATCGCCGACAGCGGGATGGTATTGAGGTCCACCGACTGCGAACCGCGGCCGATCACGCCGTTGTTCAGCAGGATCGCGCCGGGATGCCAGCGCTTGCCGTTCACCAGTACCAGCACCTGGTCCGGCGAGAGCCCGCGCAACTGCGCCGGACGCTGCGTATCCGCCGTATCGGCTGCGGCGGGGCGCGGGAAGTTCAGTGATGGGATGATGCGGGCGAGTGCCGTGGGCAGGTCGTTGGTTCCGGTCTGCTGCAGTACCTTGGCCGAGACCACGTCGATCGGCGTCAGCGAGCTGCTTTCGGTGCGGCTGTCGGAGCGGGTGCCGGTGACGATCACGGCGCTCAGGTCCTTGGCCTTGGCTGCCGGAGGCGCGCTGGCGTCCTGCGCGGCGGCGTTGCTGGCCAGTGCCAGCAGCACGGCGGCAGGCAGCCATGCCAGTACGATCGGATTGGAACGCTTGCTCATGGGGACTCTCCGTTTCATGGGTGCTGCGTCGCAGCAATTGCAGATTAGTGACGCATCATGTCTCCGTCAATAGCCGTATAGACGTCTATACGTCCAATCCACCCGATTGATGCCGTGATCAACGGGTGGCCTGGGGCTGTTCTGCCCCCTGATCGCAGGCTACTCCCGCAGTACAGCCGGTGCCACGCGCCGGGTGGGACATTGAAATCCGCGCGAACGCGCCGATAATGGTCTGCTGCCAGCCCCGCGTTGGCTGGACTGTCCGGAGTTTTCATGCCCATCTACGAATTTGAATGCAGCCATTGCGGTCATCGTTTCGATCGCCTGCAGAAGTTGTCCGATACCGATCCCTCGATCTGCCCGGCCTGCGATGCGCCGCATCTGCGGCGGATGGTCAGTGCGCCATCGTTCCGGCTGGCCGGCAGTGGCTGGTACGAAACCGATTTCAAGAAAGACGGCGACAAGAAGCGCAACCTGGCCGGCGATGGTGGCCAGTCCGGCACCACCACTGCGGCGTCGCCAGCACCTGCACCTGCACCGGTCGCCACGCCTGCGACCGGCGGTTCCGGGGAAAGCGCCAGCTGAACCGGCAGAACGCCCGGCCGGTTCCTGCATTCCGACGCAAGATATGCTGATGCCGAAGACGCTGGCGACGGTGCCGGTTCGATACGAGTGAGGAGGCAGGGCGATGCGTGCAATGGGCGGATGGGCAGGCGGGATCATCGTGGCCGGGTTCGTGGGTGGCTTGCTCGGGGTGGCGCCGCCCGTCCTGGCGCAGTCGGATGCACCGGTGCGCTGCGTGAGCAACGATGGCCACTACGCACGTTGCGCCGTGCCGTGGCAATACGTCGAGCTGTATAAGCAGGAGTCGAAGGCCGATTGCATCCGCGGCCAGAGCTGGGGCATGGATGACACCACCCTGTGGGTTGATCGCGGTTGTCGCGGCTTGTTCGGTCCGGCCGACCGCGGTGGCTATGGCGACCGCCGTGACAGCCGTTACGACAATCGCTACGACGACGATCGCCGTGATCGTGGTTACGGCGACCAAGGTGGCTGGCAGCCAGGTCCCGACTGGAATCGCCAGATCAGCCTGCAGTGCGACAGCAACAAGAAGAAGTACCAGATGTGTCAGGTCGACGTGGGTCGCAATGGCAGCGTGCGGCTGGGGCGGCAGCTCTCCGACGCCCGTTGCACCGAGGGCTACAGCTGGGGCTGGAACCGCGCCGGGGTGTGGGTGGCGCACGGCTGCCGTGGCGAATTTCTCGTCGACCGGCGCTGGTAGGCTCGGATCTGGAGCAGCCCACAGCCGCGTCCAGCCGACCCGCCGCGCCGCGGTGGTAAACTTCGCAGTCTTTTCCCACGCCTGAAGTCGCTGCGGCGACGCCGGAGTTCCAACGCATGCGCACGCATTACTGCGGCCTCATCAATGAGTCGCTGATCGGCCAGACTGTCACCCTGTGCGGCTGGGTCAATACCCTGCGGCTGCAGAGTCATGTCGCCTTCGTCGACCTGCGTGATCATGAGGGCCTGGCCCAGGTAGTGATCGATCGCGATAACGCAGCTGCCTTTGCGGTGGCGAACGAGATCGGCAACGAATACTGCCTGCGCGTCATCGGCACGATCCGTCAACGCGTATCGGTCAACGACAAGTTGAAGACCGGCACGGTCGAACTCGTTGCCGACACGGTGGAGATTCTCAACGCCGCGAAGGATCTGCCGTTCGCGCTGCACGAGAATCCGAACGAGGACATGCGGATGACCTACCGCTACCTCGATCTGCGTCGTCCGGAAATGCAGGCGATGATGCGCAAGCGGATCAAGCTGGTGCAGACCTTGCGTCGCTATCTCGACGAACGCGGTTTCCAGGACGTCGAGACACCGATCCTGACCAAGGCCACACCGGAAGGCGCGCGCGATTACCTGGTGCCCAGCCGCGTGCATCCGGGCCAGTTCTACGCGCTGCCGCAGTCGCCGCAGCTGTTCAAGCAGATCCTGATGGTGGCCGGCTTCGACCGCTACTACCAGATCGCGCGCTGCTTCCGCGACGAGGACCTGCGTGCCGATCGCCAGCCGGAATTCACTCAGCTCGACCTGGAGTTCGCGTTCGTCGAAGAGAAGGACGTGCAGGATTTCGTGGAGGAACTGATCCGCCACGTGTTCCGCGAAGTGCAAGGCGTCGAACTCGATGCGAGCTTCCCGCGCATGACCTGGGCCGAGGCGATGCGTCGCTTCGGTTCGGACAAGCCCGACCTGCGCATCGCGCTGGAGCTGGTCGACATCGCCGACGCGGTGAAGCACGTCGAATTCAAGGTATTCGCCGAGCCGGCCAACGATCCAGCCGGCCGTGTCGCCGCGCTGCGTGTGCCTGGCGGTAGCACGCTGTCGCGCAAGGACATCGACGGATTGACCGAATATGTGTCGCGTTATGGCGCGAAGGGTCTGGCGTGGCTGAAGGTCGAGGATCTGGCCAAGGGTCGCGACGGGATCAACTCGCCGGTGGCGAAGTTCCTCGACGACGCGGCGCTGGACGGCGTGCTCAAGGCGACCGGCGCGCAGACCGGCGACATCGTGTTCTTCGGTGCCGGTAGCTGGAAGACGGTCACCGACTTCATGGGCGCGCTGCGGCTGAAGGCCGGCAAGGATCGCGGCCTGGTCGAGGACAGCTGGAAGCCGCTGTGGGTCACCGACTTCCCGATGTTCGAATACGACGCGGAGGAGCAGCGCTTCGTCGCCCTGCATCATCCGTTCACGGCGCCGAAGATCGACGACGTCGCCGACCTGCGTGCGAATGCCGCCAACGCGGTGAGCCGCGGTTACGACATGGTGTTGAACGGCAACGAGATCGGCGGTGGTTCGATCCGTATCCATCGGCCGGAGATGCAGAGTACGGTGTTTGAGCTGCTCGGCATCGGCGCCGCAGAGGCCGAGATGAAGTTCGGTTTCCTGCTCAAGGCACTCAAGTTCGGTGCACCGCCGCACGGTGGCCTCGCGTTCGGTATCGACCGCATCGCCGCCTTGATGGCCGGCACCGAATCGATCCGTGACGTGATCGCGTTCCCCAAGACCACCAGCGCGCAGGATTTGATGACCGACGCGCCGTCGATGGTGAGCGACGCGCAGCTGAAAGAGCTGCATGTGCGCGTGGCGGCTGGCAAGGAGGCTGTCGGCTGAATCGCCGACAGTTCCCCGTGCGACCTTCCTGCGGCATGCCATGAGCGAGCACGTGATCCTGCTGCACGGTCTGTGGATGCGCGGCTTTGCGCTGTCCATGCTGCACCGTCGGCTGATCGAGGCGGGCTTTCGCGTGCACCGTTTCGACTACCTCAGCGTGGCGGCGACCCAGCAGCGCATTCTTGATCGCTTGCAGGCGCGCATGAATGGCCTGGCGGCGGAGGCCGATGCGGTGCATCTGGTCGGTCACAGCCTCGGCGGTCTGCTGGCCTTGCGTGCTTGCCTCGATGGCGAGCTGCCACCCGGCCGTATCGTCTGTCTGGGTTCGCCTCTGAAGGGCAGCGCCGCCGCGCGTGGCTTTGCCGCCTGGGGCCGCGGCGGCGAAGTGCTGCTGGGGCACAACCGCGAATTGCTGGAGCAGGGCTTCGAGCGCTGGGACGGGCCGCGCGAAGTCGGCATGATCGCCGGCCGCATGCCGCTCGGTCTCGGTGCCATGCTGGGCCGCTTTGCCGGCGAGCACGACGGCACCGTGGCGGTCGACGAAACCCGGCTGGACGGACTGACTGCCCACTCCGTGGTCGAGGCGAACCATACCGGCCTGCTGTTTTCCGCCGAGGTGGCTCAGCGGGTCGCGCGATTCCTGAAGCAGGGCCGTTTCGAGGCCGATTGACTGGCTCAACCCGCACTCCACCGCGGCGTGGGGGAATTCCGGCACGCGATCCGAAATCAGGTAAAATTCCCGGTTCGTTCATCTGATCCAAGTGCAGGTATTGTCATGGGTAGAGGCCCGTCCATCGAAGGCCGCAAGAGTGCCGAAGACGCCAAGCGCGCCAAGGTATTCACCAAGCTGATCCGCGAAATCACCGTCGCCACCCGCGCCGGCGTCGCCGATCCGGCGGCCAATTCGCGGCTGCGTTCGGCGGTGGACAAGGCGCTGTCGGCGAACATGACCCGCGACACCATCGACCGCGCAATCAAGCGTGGTTCCGGTGCTGACGGCGGTGCCGACATGCAGGAACTGCGCTATGAGGGCTATGGCCCGGCCGGCATTGCACTGATCATTGAAAGCTTCACCGACAACCCGGTGCGCACCGTCGCCGAAGTGCGCCACGCGCTGACCAAACACGGTGGTAACCTCGGCACCAGCGGCTCGGTGGCGTTCCAGTTCACCCGCTGTGGCGAGTTGGTGTTCATCACCCATGGCGATGCGGCGGCCGAGGAAAAAGTGCTGGAAGCGGCCCTGGAAGCCGGTGCCGACGACGTGGTCAACGAGAACGGCGAGAGTGTCGTGCTGTGCGCGGTGGAGAACTTCGAAGCCGTGCAGCAGGCGCTGGTCGATGCCGGCCTGAGTGCGCAGCATGGTGGCGTGGTGATGCGTCCGAACAATCGCGTCGCGGTGCCCGACGACGCGCTGGAATCGCTGCTCGACCTGCTCGAAAAGCTCGATGCGCTGGACGATGTCAGTGATGTGTCACACAACGCCTTGCTGCCCGCCGAGGTCGCCGAATAAGTCGGAGGCCGCGCGCCTTCGCATCGCACCGACGATGACCCGCATTATCGGCATCGACCCCGGCAGTCAGCGCACCGGTGTGGGCATCATCGACGTAGATGATGCCGGCAAGCTCACCCATGTCTTTCACGGTGCCCTGGTGGTGGCCGGCGAGGCCACGTTTCCATTGCGCCTGAAACGCATCTTTGACGAACTGTGTGACATCATCGCCGCGCATCAACCGGCCGAGTGCGGGATCGAGCGCGTGTTCATGGCGCGCAACCCGGATTCGGCGCTGAAACTGGGGCAGGCACGTGGCGCCGCGATCTGCGCGGTGGTCAGTCAGGGGATCGTGGTGCACGAATACGCAGCAACCGAAGTGAAGCAGTCCGTGGTCGGTAGCGGCCGCAGCGACAAGACCCAGGTGCAACACATGATTGGCATTCTGCTCGGCCTCAAGGGCCCGTTGCAGGCGGACGCCGCCGATGCGCTGGCGATTGCGGTCACCCATGCGCACACCCGTGCCAGCCTGGTTCGCGTCGGCATTCCGCGCACGGCCTGGAGACGGCGTCGATGATCGGGCGTCTGCGCGGCACATTGATCAGCAAGCAGCCACCGTCGCTGCTGGTCGAAGTCGCCGGTGTTGGCTATGAAGTCGAAGCGCCGATGTCGACGATCTACGACCTGCCGGGCCTCGGCAAGGAAGTCGTCCTGCTTACCCATCATGCGGTGAAGGAGGACGGCGTGACGCTGTACGGCTTCCTGCATGAGAGCGAACGCGTGCTGTTCCGCAACCTGCTCAAGGTCAGCGGGATCGGCGCGAAGATCGCACTGTCCGTGTTATCCGGTGTATCCACCGATCACTTCGCGCGGCTGGTACACGCCGGTGATGTGGTCGCGCTGACCAAGATTCCCGGCATCGGCAAGAAGACCGCCGAGCGCATCGTGGTCGAGCTGCGCGATCGTCTCGATGGCATGGCCGGCGTTTCCGGCGCACCGGTGCACGCCGCGGGCGCTCCTCTGGATGCCTCCGGCGAAGCTACCGTGGCGCTGCAACAGCTGGGCTACAAGCCGGCCGAAGTCTCCCGGCTGGTGCAGAAGGTCGCCGCCGAAGGCGATAACGCCGAAGCCATCATCCGCAAGGCGCTGCGCGCAGCGCTCGGAGCTTGATCGTGAGTCATGAAATCAATCAGAGCGGGCCGACCGCAGAGGTCCGCAGTCGGCTGACAGCGCTGGCGTTGGGCGCCATCGGCGTGGTGTTCGGCGATATCGGTACCAGCCCGCTGTACACCATGAAGGAAACCCTCGGCACGCACGGCATGACGCCGACGCCGTCGGCGGTACTGGGCGTGCTGTCGTTGGTGTTCTGGTCGCTGATCATGGTGGTGTCGCTGAAATACGTCACCTTCGTGATGCGCGCGGACAACAAGGGCGAGGGCGGCATCATGGCGCTGATGGCGCTGGCGCAGCGCTCGATGAGCGGCTCGGCGCGCGCACGCTGGGTGCTGGCCGCGTTCGGCATCTTTGGCGCGGCGCTGTTCTATGGTGACGGCGTGATCACGCCGGCCATTTCGGTTCTTGGCGCGGTGGAAGGTTTGGGCGTTGCGGCACCCGCCCTGGACAAATACGTGGTGTGGATCGCGCTGGTGATCCTGCTCGGCATGTTTGCGGTACAGCGGCATGGCACGCACAAGGTCGGCAAGGCGTTTGCGCCGGTGATGACGGTGTGGTTCGTGGTACTGGCGATACTCGGCGTGCGCCAGATCATCGCCAATCCGCAGGTGCTGTACGCAGTCAATCCGTGGCACGCGGTGCGCTTCTTCATCAATCACGGCGACACCTCGTTCATCGCCCTGGGCGGTGTGGTGCTGGCGTTGACCGGCGCCGAGGCGCTGTACGCGGACATGGGTCATTTCGGCAAGAAACCGATCCGCGTGGCCTGGTTCGGTTTCGTGTTGCCGTCGCTGCTGCTCAATTACTTCGGCCAGGGTGCCTTGCTGCTGAGCAATCCGCGGGCGATCGAGAGTCCGTTCTACCTGATGGTGCCCGAGTCGCTGCTGTACCCGATGATCGCGTTGTCCGCCGCCGCGGCGGTGATCGCATCGCAGGCGGTGATTTCCGGTGCGTTCTCGATGACCCGCGAGGCGATGTCGCTGGGCTACTCGCCGCGCATGGCGGTGGTGCATACCTCGCGCGAGATGTCCGGGCAGATTTTCGTGCCGTGGGTCAACAAGCTGCTGATGGTGCTGGTGATCCTTGCGGTGCTCGGCTTCCGCAGCTCGGACAATCTGGGCGCCGCTTACGGTATCGCAGTGACCGGCACGATGACGGTCACGACGCTGCTTGCGCTGGTGGTGGCGCGCAAGCGCTGGAACTGGAGCATGCCCGCGGTGATCCTGGTCGGCGTGCTGTTCCTGGTCATCGACCTCGCGTTCTTCGGTGCGAACCTGCTGAAGATCGCCCGCGGCGGCTGGTTCCCGCTGGTGCTGGGCGTAGTGATCTTCACCGTGATGACGACTTGGCGTCGCGGCCGCGAACTGGTGGTGCGCGAGATCAAGCAGTCCGGGCTCGCGTTGCAGCCGTTCATCGAGAACATCGCCGAACACCCGCCGCTGCGCGTGCCGGGTACGGCCGTGTTCCTCACCGCCAACCAGCATGCCGTGCCGCACGCGCTGCTGCACAACCTCAAGCACAACAAGGTGCTGCACGAGCGCAACGTGCTGCTGACGGTGGAGATGCTGGAGACGCCGGTGGCTGAAGTCGAGGAACGCATCGAGATCAAGCCGCTGGAAGGCAACTTCTTTGGGCTGGAGCTGCGCTTCGGTTTTGCCGAGGATCCCAACATCCCGCAGGCGTTGTCGCGGTGCACGCGCGAGGGCCTCGGCTTCGACATGATGGACACCACGTTCTTCCTGTCGCGCGAGAACATCGTGGCGGATGTCCGCCGTCCCGGCATGGCGCTGTGGCGCGACAAGCTGTTCGCGTTCCTGTCGCGCAATGCGATGCCGGCTACCGCGTTCTTCCAGATTCCCGGCAACCGGCTGATCGAGCTGGGCGCACAGATCGAAATCTGAGGGATGGTCATGTAGGAGCCCGCTCGCGGGCTCCTACATGTGCATGACGGGCCTGCCATAATGCGGACATGACCGACCACCGCATCATCACCGCTGCCGCCCAGCTCGACGACGACGCGCTGGAAGCCACCATCCGTCCGAAGCGGCTGGCCGAATACCTGGGTCAACAGGCGGTACGCGAACAGCTGTCGATCTACATCGAGGCAGCCAGGAAGCGCGGTGGTGCGCTGGATCACGTGCTGATCTTCGGGCCGCCCGGTCTGGGCAAGACCACGCTGAGCCACGTCATCGCCAATGAGCTTGGCGTCAACGTGCGCTCCACCTCCGGTCCGGTGCTGGAACGTGCCGGCGACCTCGCCGCGCTGCTGACCAACCTCGAGGCGAACGACGTGCTGTTCGTCGACGAGATTCATCGGCTGTCGCCGGTGGTCGAGGAAGTGCTGTATCCGGCGATGGAGGACTTCCAGATCGACATCATGATCGGTGAAGGTCCGGCCGCACGCTCGATCAAGCTGGACCTGCCGCCGTTCACCCTGATCGGTGCAACCACCCGCGCCGGCATGCTCACCGCACCACTGCGCGACCGCTTCGGCATCGTGCAGCGACTGGAGTTCTATACCGCCGACGAGCTCGCCGCGATCGTGCGTCGCGCGTCGCGCATCCTCGGCATCGTCTGCGCGCCGGAAGGGGCGCAGGAGATCGCCCGTCGTTCGCGTGGCACGCCGCGCATCGCCAACCGCTTGCTGCGCCGCGTGCGCGATTACGCCGAAGTACGTGCCGGTGGCGAGATCACGCTGCCGGTGGCGCAGGCCGCGCTGGACATGTTGAAGATCGACCCGGAAGGTTTCGACGAGCTGGATCGGCGTCTGCTCAGCCTGATCGTCGAGAACTTCGACGGTGGTCCGGTCGGCGTGGAATCGCTGGCCGCTGCGCTGAGCGAGGATCGCGGCACCCTCGAGGATGTGGTCGAACCGTACCTGATCCAGCAGGGCTACCTGATCCGCACGGCGCGCGGACGCATGATCAGCGCCAAGGGCTGGCGCCACTTGGGACTGGTCCCGCCGCCGCGACAGGCGCAGCCGGCCGACCTGTTCAATGCCGAGGCCGGCGATGTCTGAGTCGGTCTTCAGCTGGCCGGTGCGGGTGTACTGGGAAGACACCGATGCCGGCGGCGTGGTCTATCACGCCGGCTACCTGCGCTTCATGGAACGCGCGCGCAGCGAGTGGATGCGCGCGCTCGGCGTCGACCAGATGGCGTTCAAGCAGGCCACCGGGCTGGCCTTCATGGTGCGCGACATGCAGATCGATTTCCTCAAGCCAGCCCTGCTGGATGATGAACTGTCGGTAACGGTCGAAGTCAAAGAACGACGCGCAGCCAGTATCCTGTTCACCCAGACGATCACGAAGACAGACGGCAGCTGCCTGATCCGCGCGCAAGTGCGGGTGGCCTGCGTGGATCTTCAGCGCATGCGCCCGGCACCGATTCCTGCCGATCTGATTCCCGAACCTGCACCCTAGACAACCAAGCCAACTGGCGGAGAACCTTCAAGCAATGAACGGTGGACTGAACATTTTTTCGCTGATCGCGGATTCGAGCTGGCCGGTGAAGCTGGTGTTGCTGGTGCTGCTGGTGTTCTCGTTCCTGTCATGGGTGATCATCATCCGCAAATACACGCAGACCAAGGCGGCGATGGAAGACGCCGAGGCGTTCGAGGAGCGCTTCTGGTCCGGCGGCGATCTGGCCCAGTTGTTCCGCGAGGTCAGCAATCGCGGTGGCAGCAACGGCGGTATCGAGAACATCTTCGAGTCGGGCTTCCGCGAATTTGCCCGTCAACGGCAACGCAAGACGAACGACACGCGCAGTGTGATCGAGGGTTCCGAGCGCGCCATGCAGGTCGCCGGCACGCGCGAGATCGGCGCGCTCGAGCGCAACCTGGAGTTCCTCGCCAACGTCGGTTCGATCAGCCCGTACGTGGGTCTGTTCGGTACCGTGTGGGGCATCATGGGCGCGTTCCAGGGTTTGGGCGAGATGAAGGACGTGACCATCGCGGTGGTCGCGCCGCACATTTCCGAGGCGCTGATCGCCACCGCGATGGGCCTGTTCGCGGCGATTCCGGCGCAGTGGGCGTACAACCGTTACGCCACCAAGGTCGAGCGCATTGCCTCGCGCTATGACGTGTTCCAGGAAGAGTTCTCCTCCGTGCTGCAGCGGCAGATCCAGACCGACGACGTGGCCTGAGCGGAGCAGCAGTCATGGCAACCCTCCGGCGCCAGAAGCGCTACAAGCTGAAATCCGAAATCAACGTCGTGCCGTATATCGACGTGATGCTGGTGCTGTTGATCATCTTCATGGTCACCACGCCGATGATGAACTCCAGCGTCGACGTGCAGTTGCCGCAAGCCAACGCCAAGTCGCTGCAGCAGAAGAAGGACCCGGTACTGGTCTCGGTGCTGCAGGACGGCCAGCTCTATCTGACCCTCAGCGGCGAGAAGAAAGAACTGGTCGACGAGGACGCGCTCAAGCTCAAGGTCGGCGCGTTCGTGCGCGAGAACCCCGAAGTCAGCGTGCTGGTCGGTGGCGACGAACGCGGCGCCTACGGCGGCGTGTTCAAGGTGCTGGCCGATCTGCAGCAGGCCGGCGTCGCCAAGGTGGGTTTGATGGGCCAGCCCGAGCAAGGCAAGAGCACGTCCAATGGACGAAAGTAAGGCGACGCCGAAGGCGGTCGTATTTTCCGCCATCCTGCACATCGGCATCGTGGGGTTTCTGTTCCTCGCGATCCTGCCGTGTTCGAGCTACGAAAGCGTCTTCGAGGCGCTGCATCTGCCGGCGTGGATGAATCCGATCACCTGCTCGAAGCCGCTGGAGCTGCAGGGGCAGATCATTGAGGCGACCCTGATCGGCCCCACCGGCAGCCCACCGCCCAAGGCGGTGAAGGCCAAACCGATCCCCGATACCGTGCCGCCACCGCCGAGCGTGCCGCCGCCCACGCCGCCGCAGCCCGACACGCCGGTGGTCAAGGCACTGCCACCTCCGCCCAAGCAAGTCGACGTGGTGGAGCAGGAGCGTGTGGTCGAAGATGCCGCGTTGAAGGCGGAAGACGCCAAGAAGCTGCAGGAAGAAAAGGAACTTCAGCGCCAGTCCGAGCTGGACGCGCAGGCAGCCAAGAAGAAAGAGGAACAGAAGAAAAAGCTCGACGCAATATTTGCCAAGATGGACGCAGCCTCGGCTCAGACCAAGCAGTTGGACAACAAGGCCAAGCAGGCCAAGCAGCAGATGGAAGACCTGAAGAACGCGCAGGATGACGGTCAACCCGATCTGCCTGCTGCCGCGCAGCGCCAGACCGGCAACAACAGCGCCAACAGCAGTCTGGCCGACGAATATGCCGCGGCCATTCAGAATGCGGTCACGCCGAACTGGCTACGGCCGGATAACATACCGGCGGTTCCATGCCAGGTTCACATCGTGCAATCACCCGGCGGTGACGTGATGAGTGCCACCGTCGATTCCAGCTGTCCCTACGATGATGCCGGCCGGCGCTCGGTCGAAAACGCGGTGCTGCGAACCAAGACCTTGCCGTACAAGGGTTTTGAAAGCGTGTTCCAGCGCAACCTTACCTTCACCTTCAGGCCGCAATGATCAAGCCCATGCGCAAACTCAGCTCAAGCTTCGCCCTCGTCCTGCTGGCCATTACGGCGCTGTTTGTCGGCCCGGTCAGTGCCCAATCACTGAATGTCGACATCGTCGGCGGCGTCAAGACCGCCACGCCGATCGTGGTGGTGCCGTTCGCCCAACAGGGGGGCGCGCCGCTGTCGACCGACATCGCCGACGTGATGCGCAACGATTTCAACCGCTCCGGCAAGTTCCGCTCGCTGGCCAAGAGCGACATCGTTGAGACGCCGTCGAAGGGTTCGGACATCAAGTTCGCTACCTGGCGCTTGCTCAAGCAGGACTACATCACCGTCGGTCGCGTGAGCGATGCCGGTGGCGGCATGACGCGGGTCGAGTACGAACTGTGGGATGTCAACAAGCAGCAGAGCCTGCTGGCGCAGGCATTCACTGTGCCGGCCGGCGACCTGCGCGGCGTGGCGCACCAGATTGCCGACCAGATCTACGAAAAGATCACCGGCGTGCGCGGCGCGTTCTGGACCCGCATTGCCTACATCACCGCCGTGGGCCTGGGCAACAACACATCCTATTCGCTGATCGTGGCCGACTCGGACGGCTTCAACCCGCAGGTCGTCGCCCGCTCCAAGGAGTCGCTGCTGTCGCCGGCGTGGTCGCCGGACGGTCGCAAGATCGCCTACGTGTCATTCGAGAGCGGCAACTCGAACATCTATATCCAGGACATCACCACGGGCTCGCGCCAGCTGGTCTCGTCGCACAAGGGCATCAACGGCGCCCCGGCCTGGTCGCCGGACGGCCGCAAGCTGGCGCTCGCGCTGTCCTATGTCGGCAATCCCGAGATCTTCGTGCTGGATCTGGGCAGCCGTCAGGAAACCCGATTGACCAACAGCCTGTCGATCGATACGGAGCCGACATGGGCGCCGGACGGCCAGAGCATCTATTTCACCTCCGACCGTTCCGGTCGTCCGCAGATCTACCAGGTCCCTGCCGGTGGCGGGGCGGCCGAGCGGGTCACCTTCCAGGGCCAGAACAACCTCAAGGCCTCGGTGAGTTACGACGGCAAACAGATCGCGATGGTGCAGGGCAACGGGAACGTGTATCGTATTGCCATTCTGGATCGTAGCTTGGGCGGGCAGGTGCGTTACGTCTCACCGGGCCCGATCGACGACGCCGTCAGCTTTGCGCCCAACGCAAGCATGCTGCTGTACGCCGCCACCGAGGGTAGTCGCGGAGTTCTGTATTCGGTATCCAACGACGGGATGGTCCGGCAACGGCTCGCACTTGCCGACGGCAATGTGCAGGAGCCTGCCTGGGGTCCGTATCGTCAACGCTGATTTTCCATGCTGCCACGCACCATGTATGGCATCATGATGCCCAAGGATTGGGCCCGAGCAACGCCTCTGGCGTAATTCGGTTTTCGGTTGTGACGCTTTGCCGCGCCATGTCCAGTCAGGTCGGTTGTGCATTGTTACGCACAACCGATCTTTCACGTGTCAAAATAACAGCCGGTTAACCGGCGTCGTTGTCCCGTAACCTCGATCGTCATCGTTTGTCGGAACTCAACTCGTAAGGAACGTCACCATGAATAAGACCGTTCGCGTCGCCCTGGTTGCCCTGCTCTGCGTAGGCGCGGCCGCTTGCTCCAAGAAGGCAGAAGTCAAGCCGCAGCCGCCCATGGAGCAGAACACCCAGACTCAGACTCAGGCGTCTGATGGCAAGTACACCCCCGCCGATCTCGATACCGATGCCTGCCTGCGTCAGCGCGTCGTGTACTTCGATTTCGACAAGACCGAAATCAAGCCGGAGTTCCAGCAGATCATGGCGTGCCACGCCAAGTACCTGCAGGATCGCCCGATGTCGCACATCCGTCTCGAAGGCAACACCGACGAGCGCGGCACGCGCGAATACAACCTGGGCCTCGGCGAGCGTCGTGGCAATGCCGTCTCCAGCGCGCTGCAGGCAGCCGGTGGTTCGGCCAGCCAGCTCGAAGTGATCAGCTACGGCAAAGAGAAGCCGGTGTGCCGTGAGCACAACGAGGATTGCTGGGGCAAGAACCGTCGCGTCGAGATCGTCTACACGGCGCAGTAAGAGATGAAGCGACTGGCTAACAGCTTTGCAGCCAGGATCAGCGTGGCGGGCGCAATCGCGTCCGCCACGCTGTTCGCGTTTCCGGCATTCGCGCAGGACTCGCGGCTGAGTCTCGCCGATCGCGTCGCGCGGCTGGAACAGCAGGCACAGAACAAGGACCAGTCCGGTATCGGCATGGTCAACCAGATGCAACAGCTGCAGGCACAGGTGCAACAGCTGCAGGGTCAGCTCGAGGAATTGCAGCATCAGCTGCAGACGATCGAGGACAAGAACAAAGCCCAGTACGGCGACCTCGACTCCCGCCTGGGACGTCTTGAGGGCGGCGCTGCCGGTGCAGGCGCGGCCGCAGGCAACAATCCGCAGGCCCAGATTAATACTCCACCCGTCGCAGCAAGTGCCACTGTCGTTCCTGTAGCAGGCAGCGCAGCGGCTACTGGTCAGCCCGCCGCGGCGGCTGGCGGCGCCGCCGATTCGGCCGGTGCCCAGGCAGCCTACGACACGGCGTTCAAGGCGATTCGCGCGGGCAATTACGTGGAGGCTTCACGCGAATTCCGCAGTTTCCTCCAGCAATATCCGAACCATGCGCTTGCGCCGAATGCCTGGTACTGGCTGGGTGAGTCCTACTACGCCACCACCAATTACCAGGTCGCGCAGGAATCGTTCCAGCGGCTGCTCAGCCAGTTTCCGCAGAGCGACAAGGCGTCCGATGCGCTGCTCAAGGTTGGCTACAGCCAGCTTGAGCTCAAGCAGGTCGATGCAGCCAAGGCCACGCTGAAGAAAGTCACCACCAAGTATCCGGGTTCCAAGGCAGCCAGCCTGGCCCAGGAACGTCTGCAGCGCCTGCAGCAGTAGCACGCAGTGATGAGCGGCAATGACGCATCCACGGCGTCCACCACGCCGGCTGCGGTTGCCGCCGAGCGCTTGCGGATTACCGAGATATTCCACTCGATCCAGGGCGAGGCCGATGCGATCGGCTGGCGCACGGTATTCGTGCGGCTCACCGGTTGCCCGCTGCGTTGCGTCTGGTGCGATACCGAGTATTCGTTCTACGGCGGCGACTGGCACGCGATCGACGACATCCTGGCCGAAGTGGCCTCGCATGGCGCCAAGCACGTCTGCGTGACCGGTGGCGAACCGCTGGCACAGAAGCGCTGCCTGATCCTGCTACAGAAACTGTGCGACGCCGGTTACGAGGTATCGCTGGAAACCTCCGGCGCGCTGGATGTCGTCGCGGTCGATCCACGCGTGCGCAAGGTGATGGACCTGAAGGCGCCCGATTCGGGCGAAAGCAAGCGCAACCTGTGGTCGAACCTCGATCATCTATTGCCGCACGATCAGATCAAGATCGTGATCGCCAGTCGCGCCGACTACGAATGGGCGTGCGCGATGCTGGCCGAACACTCGCTGGCGGATCGTTGCATGGTGCTGTTTTCGCCGGTGCACGGCGCGGTGCAGCCGCGCGAGCTGGCCGAATGGATCATCGCCGACAAGCTGCCGGTGCGCTTTCAGATGCAGTTGCACAAGCTGCTGTGGAACGACGCAGCCGGTCATTAGATTTGTGCGTTCATCCATGAACGCGAAGATCAAAAAGCGGCTATCCATGGCCGCACTCTTCAAGAAAAATCCGCACTGTGGCTATGTTGCCGCAAGCGACAAGAAAACCGACGCGCCGGCCTGTGTTGCCGGTGGCGTTTGCGGCCGGTGACCGGTCACTCTGAAGTGGAATACATCAATGTCTCAAGACACATTGCGCAAGGCGGTCGTGCTGGTTTCCGGCGGCATGGACTCGGCCGTCACTATCGCGCTGGCACGCGAGCAGGGCTATCAGGTGCATGCGTTGAGCGTGGCCTATGGTCAGCGTCATAACTCCGAGCTGGCCGCGTCCGATCGTGTGTCGAAGATGCTTGGAGCGGTTGAGCACAAGACGGTCAGTATCGATCTGCGCAGCATCGGCGGTTCGGCGCTCACTGCCGATATCGACGTGCCACTGGACGACGGTGCACACGACGGCGACGGCCACATCCCGGTGACTTATGTGCCGGCGCGTAACACCATCATGCTTTCGATTGCACTGGGTTGGGCCGAGGTACTCGGTTCCAGCGACATCTGGTGCGGTGTCAATGCGGTCGATTACTCGGGCTATCCGGATTGCCGTCCCGCCTTCGTCAATGCGTTCGAGGCGCTGGCTAACGTGGCCACCAAGGCCGGCGTCGAAGGTGCCGGCATTTGCATTCACGCCCCGCTGATGCGCATGAGCAAGGCCGACATCGCGCGCGAAGGCCAGCGCCTGGGTGTGGATTTCTCGGTGACGGTCAGCTGCTACAAGGCGGACGATGAAGGCCGTGCCTGCGGTCACTGCGATGCATGTCGGTTGCGCGCGCAGGGGTTCCACGAAGCAGGGCTGGCTGATCCCACGCGGTACGTCTGAGCACATGATTGCTTGTGCGGTTGCCGCCCAGCCCGTAAAATTGTCGGCTTGAGTTTTTAATGATGGGTCGTTAGCTCAGTTGGTAGAGCAGTAGACTTTTAATCTATTGGTCCCGGGTTCGAATCCCGGACGACCCACCAGTTTCCAGAGCGCCCATCGGGCGCTCTTTTTTTGCATGCGATCGGGATAAACGGGGCAGGATCAGCTATCGCCGTTGGCCGCCGTCCACACCGACATCATCGTGCTGCGCAATTGCTGAGGCGAGACCGGCTTGTACAGCAGCGGAATCTTCGCCGCGATGATCTCGCGCAGATGATCGATGCGGGTTTCGCCGGTGATCAGCAGCCGCGCGAATGGCGTCGCGTCATCGTGCTGGTAGTACCGATCGAGTGCGGCAAACACCTCAAGTCCGCGTTCGCCCGCGCGCAAGTTCAGGTCGGAGATCACGATGTCGGCCGGCCCGGGCCAGTTCTCGATCGCCTCCAGTGCCTGCAGGTGGTCCTCGGCCACCGCCACTTCGCAGCCCCAGCTGCGCAGCAGGAAACGGATGCCGGAAAGAATCGCCGGATCGTTGTCCAGCACCAGTACGCGTTTGCCGGCCAGATCCGTCGATATGTCGTCATCGGGCGCGGCCAGCTCCGCGCGCGCGTCGGCGATCGGCAACTCAAAGTGGAACACACTGCCCCGACCCAGTCGCGACTTCACCTGAACCAGAGTATCCAGCAGTTCCGCCAGTCGCTGCACGGTGGCCAGGCCCAGGCCGAGGCCCGAATGCGAGCCGTCGTCGAGTCCGGCATCGGCATGGTCATCGATGCGGTAGAACTCGTCGAACACGCTGGAAAGATGCTCCGGCGCGATGCCACTGCCGGTATCCCACACTTCGATGCGCACGCAGCCATCAACATCACGTCGCGCGCCCACCAGCGCGCCACCGTGATGGGTGAAGCGCAAGGCATTGCTGACCAGGTTGTTGAGCATGCGGGTCAGCATGGTGCGATCGCTGCGTACCCATAGCCGGGTAGGGCGGCTAGTAAGCCGCAGTCCGCGCTGCTCGGCCACCATGTCGAAATTGCGGCGAACCTCGGTGAATACCTGATCGAGCGGGAACTCGCTGATCTCGACCTGGACCGCGCCGGTTTCCAGCCGCGACAGATCGAGCAACTCGCTGAACAGGTGATCGAGCGACTGCACGCATTCCTGGATATGCGCGATGCGATCCAGCCGCTGCGGATCGTATTCGTCCACCGCCAGTGCCGAGGAGAACAGGGTCAACGCGTAGAGCGGCTGGCGCAGGTCGTGCGAGGCAGCGGCGAGGAAGCGCGACCTGGCCACGCTGGCCGCTTCCAGCGCAGCATTCTTTTGCGCCAGTTCGTGCGTGGCCTGCTCGATCTGCTGTTCCATGCCGCGCTGCACATCGAACAGCGCCGCTGCCGCATGGTTGAAACCCTGCTGCAGCTCGCCGATCTCGGTACGGTCAGTGACCGCCACCGCGACACGCCGATCGCCCTGACCGAGCTGTTGCACCGCACCTGCCAGATGGCGCAGGGGCGCGCTGATCCAGCTTGCGGCTTGCCAGCCGATCACGCCGGCGACAAACAGGCTCAGCAGCAGCGCGATCAGTGCGTGACGCAGACTGGCGTGTTGTGCAGCGATCGCATCGCGCAGGCTGACATCCACCAGGATCGAGCCGAGCAGGGGATGCCCCGCCTGGTCACCGTCGACCACATCGTGCACGACTGTCATGATTTCCTGCGGGTTGTGGCTGTCACCGGATTCACGGTGATCGGCGAGGATCTGCCCCGCGGCCGTGCGGATCTGCACGCGCGTCACATGCGGCAGGTCACCGATCGAATCGGCAATGCCCAGCAGCTCGCGCAGCTGCATATTGCGCAATGGCTGCACGCAGACCGAAGCGGTCTGCGTGGCGATGGCGTCCGCATTGCTCTGCGCCATCTGACGCAGGTTGCTCAACTGGCGCTGGGTCAGCAAGGTCACCAGCAACACGGCCGTGATCAGGGTAGGCGCCAGCGCGACGAAGGCCAGTCGCTGCATCAGCGACGTGCGCTGCCATAGCCGTACAGGCCAGGAGTTGGTCGCCGTGCCCATTTGCCCGATACCTCCCCGGCATGACCCCGCACGCCGACACGCCGGGGACAGTTCAGTCGCCCATCGACGCCGCCTCTGGGCAACGTGGATGTGGGACAACACTAGCGCGAAACGGGTGGATTGGCAGCTGCCGGTGATACTCACCGGCGCATGTTTCAATCAATGTGTCGGTCGGCCTGGCGGTACCGCCGGGTGAGTCGTTCGATCAGCAGCGGCAGCAGCGCGAGCAGGGCGAGTGCGCCCAGTGGCAACAGCACGTTGCGGTGCATGAACATGCCAAGGCCGAACGTGTCGCTCTGACTCATGGAGGCGCCGAGACCGGCGCCGATCGAGGTTTCGAAGATCAGCGCGACGGTGCCGCCGAGCCAGCTGGCGCCAACGAATAACCATAGCGGGCAACGCAGCCACGCCAGCGCCACCGTCACCGCACCGAACGGGACTACCGGCACGAAGCGCAGGAACAGCGTGTAGCTCACCGGATGCCGCTCGAAGCCGTGGTGCAGCTTCGCCACGATCGCCGGCGGGTGTCGGCTGCCGGCACCGAACGCGTAGCGGCTGGCCAGATACAGGATCAGCGAACCGAGCGTCAGTCCCGCCGACGAACACAAGGTGCCGTCGACCACGCCGAACGCGAAACCTCCGGCGAGGATCACCACGACCGTGCCGGGCAGGCCAGTCGACGTGGCCAGGGTCAGCAAGCCGATGAAGGCCAGCCGGCTCATCCACGGATGCTCGGCGATATGCACGTGCAATTCGTTCTGGTGAGCCACCAGTTGCTGTGGGGTCAGTCGATCCAGCCAGCCGGAGGCGAACAGCACGATGCCGGCCAGCACCAGCAGGATCAGTGGCAGCGCGGCGCGCCAGCGACTCAATACGGTGTGCCGGTGGCGCCGTAGCTGGCCAGTACGGCGCATGCCTGATCGCGCAGGATGTCGCGGCGTACAGCAATGTTGCGGCGTTGGAGCTCGCCGATCCAGTCGGCCGGCAATGGGCCCTCATCGAACTCGGTTAACTCCTCGACGTCCTCGGCGCGTGCGCCGATCAGCAGTTCATCGACACCGGCCCATACCGTGGCGCCGAAACACTGGCAGCACGGTTGCGCGCTGGTAGCCAGGATGTAGTGGCCGCCCTGCTCGTTGAGCCGGAAGGCCGCCAGGCGCTGCTGCGCCGTCATGTACGCCATCATTTCCGCATGCGCGACCGAGCAGGTCTGCGGCACCACGCGATTCACCCCGACCGAGATCAGCCGCCCCGCCGCGTTGAACACCGCGGCACCGAACGGGCCGCCGTGGCTGCGCTCGACGTTGTGCTTCGACAGCTCGATTGCCAGGCCGACCTTGTCTTCATCGGTGAGGTAGAGCCGGCTTTCGTCGGCAACCTCGCCAATCCATGGCGGCAGGGTGAGGTGGATTTGCTGGGGCAGCATGATGCTCTCCTTTTACTGGCCGGCCGGTTTCGCCCACACGTCACGCAGGGTCACGGTGCGATTGAACACCGGCGCGTCGGCACGATGATCGACCCGGTCGGCCACGAAATAGCCCAGCCGTTCGAACTGGAAGCGCTGCTCCGGATCGACGTTCGCCGCCGCCGGCTCCAGCCACGTCTGCACCACACGCTTGGCTTGCGGATTGACATGGTCGAGCCAGCTCTTGCCGTCTTCTTCGCTGTCCGGCGCGGCCACACTGAACAGGCGATCGTAGATACGCACCTCGGTGGCAACCGCATGCTTCGCGCTGACCCAGTGGATCGTGCCCTTCACCTTGCGGTCCGCGCCCGGCATGCCGTGGCGGGTTTCCGGGTCGAGCGTGCAACGCAGCTCGATCACCTTGCCGTCGGCGTCCTTGATCACCTGTTCGCACTTGATGATGCCGACGCCGCGCAGGCGCACTTCGCCCTCTGGCTTCAGGCGGTGGAAACCCTTCGGCGGCACTTCGGCGAAATCGTCCTGCTCGATCCACAGCTCGCGTGCAAACGGCACTTCGCGGGTGCCGAAGCTGTCGTCTTTCGGATGGTTCGCGAAGGTCAGCGTTTCCTCGTGGCCTTCCGGCAAATTCGTCAGCACCAGCTTCAGCGGATCGAGCACGGCCATGCGGCGCGCCGCGGTGGCGTCCAGATCCTCGCGGATACAGCCTTCCAGGATCGCGTAGTCGATCACGCTGTTCTGCTTGCTCACGCCCACACGCTCGATCAGCAGGCGCAAGCCGGCCGGCGTGAAACCGCGCCGGCGCAGGCCGCGCAGCGTGTTCATGCGCGGATCGTCCCAGCCGTCCACGAAATTCTCGCTCACCAGCTGCGCCAGCTTGCGCTTGCTGGTGATGCAGTAGCTGAGGTTGAGCCGCGAGAACTCGATCTGGCGCGGCTTGGCCGGCTTCGCTTCCAGGCCAGCGGCGACCACCGACTGCCACAGTTCGGGATGATTCGGCAGGTCGACCTTGTCGACGAACCAGTCGTACAGCGGCCGGTGATCCTCGAACTCCAGCGTGCACAGCGAATGGGTGATGCCTTCCATCGCATCGGACAGGCAGTGCGCGTAGTCGTACATCGGATAGATCGGCCACGCGTCGCCGGTATTCTGGTGGGCGATCTTACGGATGCGGTAGATCGCCGGATCGCGCAGGTTGATGTTGCCGGCGCTCATGTCGATCTTCGCGCGCAGCGTCTTTGCGCCGTCGGCGAACTCACCCGCGCGCATGCGGCGGAACAGGTCGAGATTTTCTTCCACGCTGCGCTCGCGATGCGGCGAGTTGCGCCCGGCGGTAGTCAGCGTGCCGCGATACTCGCGCATTTCCTCGGCGTTGAGGTCGTCGACATAGGCCACGCCGTCCTCGATCAGCTTGAGCGCCGAGCGGTAGAACACCTCGAAATAATCCGAGGCGTGGCGCAGCGAGTGCCATTCGAAGCCAAGCCAGCGCACGTCGTCCTTGATGCCCTCGACGAACTCGGGGTCTTCCTTGCCCGGATTGGTGTCGTCCAGGCGCAGGTTGCACCAGCCCTTGAACTCGCCGGCGATGCCGAAGCTCAGGCAGATCGCCTTGGCGTGGCCGATGTGCAGGTAGCCGTTCGGTTCCGGCGGAAAGCGTGTGTGCACTGCATGATGCTTGCCCGTGGCGAGGTCGTCGCGCACGATTTGCCGGATGAAATCCTGGTGGACGACCGCAGTCGGAGTAACGGTAGCGGCGGCGGGATTTTCAGTCGACATCAGGCAAGGCTCGCAAGCGGTAGCGGAAACGCCCAAGTTTACCCTGTCACCGCTGCCGGGCGCAGATCGCCCCAGATGCAAGGTGGGACAAGGTGTCGCTTGCCCGAGGTTCAAGTGGGGCCGCTTGCCCCAAGCCCGTGTCGGGGCGTAGCGTGCGGGCCATGCACACCGTCTACCGCGCCGAAAACCTGTTCGATGCCCATCTGGTCAAGGATGCGCTGGAGGCCGGTGGGATTCCGGCGTTCATTGCGGGGGAATACCTCACCGGCGCAGTAGGCCAGCTGCCGGCGATGAACTACATCGAAGTGCGCGTGCCCGAATCGAGCCTGGCGCTCGCCAGCGGCATCGTGGGCGAGGTCGAGGCCCAATTGAGCGAGGCGCGGTTGGCCATCGACGAGATTGGCGATCAGTCCGACGGCCCGCTGCTCATGCCTTGCTGAGCAAGATCAGCCACCACCGTTCCACGATCGCACCATCTCCAAGGAAGTTTCATGCAAGACCTCGCTGCACTGATCCGCGCCGTGCCGGATTTCCCCACGCCCGGCGTGATGTTCCGCGACGTCACCCCGCTGCTCGCCGATGCCGGCGGCTTCGCCCGCAGCATCGACGCGCTGGCCGAACCATGGCAGGGCAGCGGTGTGCAGGCCGTGTGCGGCATCGAGGCGCGCGGTTTCATCTTCGGCGCCGCACTGGCGCAGAAGCTGCACGCCGGTTTCGTACCGTTGCGCAAACCCGGCAAGCTGCCGCCGCCGGTGGTGACGGTGGACTATCAGCTGGAATACGGCAGCGATCGGCTGGAAGCACAGCGCGGTGCGTTGAAGCTTGGCGAGCGCGTGCTACTGGTCGATGATGTGCTGGCTACCGGCGGTACGCTGGCGGCGGCACGTGCCTTGGTCGAGCAGCTTGGCGGGGAGCTGGTGGGTGCCAGTGTGGTCATCGAACTGGTCGCGCTGCACGGACGGGATCGTTGGCTTGGGAGTCAGCAGCTGCACAGTTTGTTGCGTTACTGAGGTTCGGTCGGGCGAATTATCAAGTACCACTAGCGCCAAAATGGTTGTACAAACCGACCACAACAATCGCGATGACCAATGTAATAGCACTGATCGTCTCTATCTCGTAGGCCGAGCGCAAGAAGCGTTCTCGAAGAGACTTGGTTAGCAAAAGCGGCAGCGAAACAACCAGGTCCGCGGCAAGACAAATCAAGCCAAATAAAAAATTAAACTGCAACCACTTCCAGATTTCATGGAGCATGTTTGTAGTACCTGACGCCCGAATTAAGCTGCGCCGCGAAGTGGCGTCGGCTTGAATGGATTCTTAGCTACGACCACGCTATTTCGCGAACTTTTCAGTAATGTCGTTCATGGATTGGATGTAGCTGTCGAGCTGTCCAACGCGGTCGAGTAATATATATGGGTTGCCCATCGCTGCTTCCAGTCGATGCTCGTCTGAAATTTGACACCAAGAGCACTTAGACCTACCAGCATCTAAGGGCTCTTTGCATGATTCACACGTGTTTGCTGCGGGAACAATTGTTTCACCGTTAAAGACGTATGGGGTGCCTGAGGCATCAAGGAAATATGGTGCAGTTTGAGTTCGTCCGATCCGCATTTGGAAGAAATTGCAGGAATAACTGGTCGCTCTTTGCTGCAGTTCGGTTACTAGTTCCGGGTTGGTTCTTGCGCCGGCAATAATTGCTGTTATGCAATCCTCTGGGACGTCCAAAAGTAGAAGTTCTGAAGATGCGCGCACCTCAGTTTCATCTGCGACCATTCGACGCTCAGATTCATACGACCAAGCTCCTGTCTTGGTGAAATAGGCTGCGTGGAACACTCCACCTTGCAGGAAATATGTATAGCGTGGTTTCTTTATTACATGCACCCTGTAAAGCATCTCGGTGAGTCCTTCATCGGCCTCATCTCGATATGCAACGTCACCAAATTGGCTCCCAGGAAAGTGCTCTTTGAGTAGATCCTCATCAAACTCAACTGCGAATCCGGTTACGTTCGAGCCGTAGTGAGCCCACATCGGGGATACGGCGGGCGAGTTCGAGAAGCAAGTTGTGGGGAGTTGAGGGATAGAGCCGATTGCCTCTTGATAGCAGGCTAGAGCCCCCGGATCAGAATTGAAATCTACCGTCAGAAAAAGCTCATATGGATCATTGAAGTCCTTAGGCAATGAGCATTTGAGCGTGGCTCCATTCTCCGACAGTGCGATGTTAGCCAAGCTTGGGCTGAAGTATTTGTAGATGTGCTTGGTCATCATCAAGTCCAGTTGAGCAGCTAACGCTTAGTAGACCCTATATCCGGGGTGTTGCGCTTCATTGCTGCCCGTTCAAGCGGCAAACACCCTTGTCAGACAAGACTTTGTGCGATGCCGGGAGTTCTACATGGATGGAGGGGTTGCTTTGTTATCTGAGATTTTTCGGGTGTAACGGGATTCACGGTTTAACGATGCCAAGACTCTCCACATAAACCAGTTCGCACGCCCCCGCACCGGTGTCCTCGCGTGTCATCGACGTATTCCAGTGCCAGCCATCGACGCGACTGGCGTCGACCAGGAAGCCTTCGATATGGATGATCTGGCCTTGGCGCACCTGTTCGAGTTCGCGCTTCACGCCGGCATCGGCGGGGATCATGTGCATGTTGGCGCTGGAGGTTTCGATTTCGCGGCGCGGGATCGGAAATTCCTTCACGTGCCAGTAGTAGAAACGATCGGATTGAGTGATGTCGATCTTTGCGAGTACATCGCTGTCGGACATGCGGCCCCAGCCGAGGGCGAGGTCTTCGGGGATCAGATCGGCGTCGGCGCCCCAGGAATAATCCTTGCGGGACAGCACGCGGGCGGTGATGTCGAAATGGGCGCGGGTGGTCAGCGTGACGTCGCCGCGTTGCAGTTGCGCACCATGGTCGAGGTCAACCTGCTCGGGGGCATCGGGGGCGAGCACGCCCGGCAGTGGATGCAACGGACGATGGCGCCAGTGCGACATCGCACCGAGCAGCACCAGCAGCAGGACGGCGCCAAGCAGGAGTTTGCGCAGGCTCAAGCGAAATCCGCCGCGAGCATGCAGCGCTGTTCGGGCGTCAGTGTTACTTCGATCGGCATCGCTGGCAGAGTCGAGGCGATCTTGATCGGCGCGCCCGCGTTCCAGTTCGCGATCATCGCCGCATCGAGCTCGAAGCGCAGGAAGTGCACCGCGGCGGTCTTTTCATCGTTGCTGCGTTCCATGTCCTCGTCGGCGATCGCGGTAATCGGTGTGTGCCCTTGCACGCTCAGCACGATGGCGTGCTCGATGTTGCGCAGACGAACCAGCTCCAGCTTGCGTTGCTCGACGTGGGGGTACTCAATCAGCAAGGTGGCCTTGAGGTTGCCGCCGTCGGGGATCAGTGGATTGTAGGCATCGAGCTCATCCTGGATGCCGGCGCCCTCGAAGATGCGTTCGATGCGCAGCATTTCCTGCACCTGGTATTGCACGCTCAGCCGGTCCTCGAAGATCAGTGTGAGGTGTTCGCCGATATGTACGCTGCGCTTCTTCTTGTGTGCGATCACGCGGGTGCGGAACTCGCTGCGTTGCTGCGCATAGGCTTCGAGGGTGAGCAGGTCGGCGCGGGTCAGCTTCTGCATGCTGCGTCCAGGATGGTGTCGGTGCGATACCTGAGTGTGCCTTCAGGTCTTTACTTTGTCGTCATTCCTGCGAAGGCAGGAATCGCTCTATGGCAGCGAAGCTGGTTATTCATGGTTGTCTATGGAGTAATGACAAGTGCGATGACCAGCTTCGCTGTTGTAAGACACTTCCCGCCTGCGCGGGAATGACGGTCGTGGGGGTAAACAGTGGCGTGATGCGTTCCTCAAATGCCGTACGCCTTGCGCAGCAGGCTCAGCGGATGTTCCGCCGCCGGCTTGTCGTCGAGGCCGTGGGCGATATGACCGCCGGCCATCGGACAGTCACTGGTGAAGTGGTCGGGGTTGGCTTGCTCGACGCGAGTCTCCACGGGTTTCGCCAGTTTGCGCGAGAGCGCATAGGTCGCATGCTTCACGCCATAGGTGCCGTCGTGGCCGGAGCAGCGCTCGATGGTGACGACTTCGGTGTCCGGTACCAGCTGCAGGATGTCGCGCGTCTTCGGGCCGATCTTCTGCACGCGCTGGTGGCACGGCACCTGCCAGGCGACCTTGCCCAGCGACTGTTTGAAGTCGGTCTGCAGCAGGCCGGCCTTGTGGCGCTCGGCGAAGTATTCGAACGGATCGAAAAAGCGCTCGCGCACCAGCGTCACGTCGGCATCGTCCGGGAACATCAGCGGCAGTTCCTGCTTGAACATCAGCACGCAGGACGGAATCGCCGCGGTGAAGTCCCAGCCTTCGCGCGCCATCTTCGCCAGCACCGGAATGTTGCGCTCCTTGTATTTCTTTACCGTCTGCAGGTCGCCGAGTTCCAGCTTGGGCATGCCGCAGCAGCTTTCCTGCTCGACGAGTTTCGTCGGGATCGCATTGTGCGTCAGCACCGCGGCGAGGTCCTCGACCACCACCGGATTGGAATGGTCGCAGTAGCAGGTGGCGAAGATGGCGACCTTGCCGCGCGTGCGGCCTGCAGGCGTCACCGTGCCGCTGCCGTCGAGATCGCGCAGGCGCTTGCGTGCGGTGGGTGTGTGGTATTCGGGCACCCGCGCGTCGGCATCGACGCCCATGGTTTTTTCCAGCAGCTTGCGCGCGCCCGGATGGCGGTTGGCGGCGTTGATCACCTGCACCACCACCGGGATAGAGGCCAGCTTGCCGACGGCGCGGGTGTTGGACAGGATCATCGCCGACAGCGGCGCGCCATGCTCGTGGAAGTGCGTGGCCTTGGCGCGCAGCATCAGGTGCGGAAAATCCACGTTCCACGGATGCGGCGGCGTGTACGGACACTTGGTCTGGTAGCACAGGTCGCACAGGTAGCACTGCTCGGTGACCTTGGGATAGTCGGCCTTGTCGACGCCGTCGATTTCCATCGTCTTGGATTCATCGATCAGGTCGAACAGGATGGGGAAGGCGTGGCACAGGCTGACGCAGCGGCGGCAGCCGTGGCAGATGTTGAATACGCGCTCCAGCTCGGCGTCGAGCGCCTGCTGATCCATGAATTCAGGATTGAGCCAGTCCAGCGAATGCCGGGTCGGTGCTTGCAGATTGCCTTCGCCCTTTTCGTGGATCAGGTCCATCGGTGGCCTCCACTACGCTGGAAGAAGCAAGAGTGCCTTTTCGCCTGGACGCAAAGACACTCTTGCCCGATTGGATATGCGACTAACCCATGTCGCCCAGCGCCTTGGTGAAGCGGTTGGCGTGCGAACGCTCGGCCTTGGCCAGGGTCTCGAACCAGTCGGCGATTTCGTCGAAGCCTTCTTCGCGCGCGGCCTTGTGCATGCCCGGGTACATGTCGGTGTACTCGTGGGTCTCGCCGGCGATGGCGCTTTTCAGGTTCAGGTGGGTTTCGCCGAACGGCAGGCCGGTGGCGGGATCGCCCACGGCTTCCAGGTATTCCAGATGGCCGTGCGCGTGGCCGGTCTCGCCTTCGGCGGTGGAGCGGAACACCGCGGAGACATCGTTGTAACCCTCCACGTCGGCCTTGGCGGCGAAGTAGAGATAGCGGCGGTTGGCCATCGATTCGCCGGCAAAGGCGTCTTTCAGGTTCTGCTCGGTCTTGGAGCCTTTCAGGTTGCTCATGACATCACCTCGTGGCGTGTGGCTGGGAGGGAAATGCGAGTCGGCCTTGCGGTCTTGACCTGCCGAGCCTAGCGCCCGGAGGGTCCGCGATGAAATTGATTGTCTAGATGGTGCGCATAGCCTGCAGCTATCGGCGGGCGGTCTTGCGCGCCACTGGCGCTGTGATTTTTGCCGGCATGGGAGTGGCTGCCGTGTGGGCATCCAGCAAGTCGGCGGGCAGTTGCCGGAAGACTTCGGCCAGCTGCTTGAGGAACCCGGTCATCGCCGAACTCTTGCGCCAGACCATGGCGATGCGCCGGCTCGGCGGATGGCCTTTGAACTCGATCAGGTGCAGTCCCTCGACCGGCGCCACCGGCGGCTTCACCGCCGTCACCGGCAGCAGGGTGATGCCGACGTTTGCCGCCACCATCTGTCGCAGCGTCTCCAGGCTGGTCGCGCGGAAGCCGCTGTGCTCGCCGGCACCGACCATGTGGCATACCTCGAGCGCCTGATCGCGCAGGCAATGACCGTCTTCCAGCAGCAACAGATTCTGGTTGGTCAGATCGGCCAGTTTCAGCAGGCCTTGCTTGTGCGCCAGTGTGTGCTCGCCCGAGACCGCCAGCAGGAATGGTTCCTCGAACAGGAACTCGCTGTGCAGACTGTCCTCATGCAAAGGCAACGCAAGGATGCCGGCGTCCAACTTGCCCTCGCGCAACAGGCGCAGCACCGCCTCGGTTTTTTCCTCGACCAGCAGCAGTTCAAGTCTTGGAAACGCGCTACGCACCAGCGGCAACGCGTGCGGCAGCAGATACGGGCCCAGCGTGGGAAAGATGCCCAGACGCACCGTGCCGGATTCCGGATCGAGCGTGCGCCGAGCCACGCCGCGGATCTGTTCGATCTGGTTGAGCACGTCGCGTGCGCGGATGGCGATGTCGCGGCCGACTTCAGTCAGCAACACCTTGCGCGGCGTGCGCTCGACCAGCGGTACGCCCAGTTCGTCCTCCAGCTTCTTGATCTGGGTGGACAGGGTCGGCTGGCTGACGAAGCAGGCCTCGGCGGCGCGCCCGAAGTGCCGATGCTCGGCAAGGGCGACCAGATACTGGAGATCACGAAGATTCATGGATCGTCCTGGCTAGGCAATAGGCTCGCGCTATGGCTGGGATGGTAACAATCAATTGGAGCAATACAAGCGTGGGTTCTATCCTGCGTGCACGTTTTGGTAGCAACACCCCGCGCGTCTGGAGTCCCCTCCCTCTCCCCCGCAGGCGCGCGGGCTTCCCCTGCCGGTGGCGAAGTCAACTTCGTCGCCGGTTTTTTTGTGCGCTGACAACTGCAAGCAGCGACTACGCCGGCATCGAAGCGCATACGGCGCCTTGCGCCTGTGCCTTCTGGCACTGGGTCGATGGTCATGGCGGTTCTAGCGTGGGGATTCTCCATCGACCCAGGGAAATCTCCATGCACCGTCTTGCCCGTCCTTTCATGCTCACCGCGCTCGCTGCCTGTTGCGGCGCGGCGTTTGCCGCCACCGCCGACCAGACACCACAGGGCCGGTTGCCGGGCTGGGCGATACCGCAGTCGTACCAGATCGCGTTCAAGGTCGATCCGGCGCAGCAGGATTTTTCCGGTACCACCACGATCAAGGTCAAGCTGACCCAGGCGTCTGATCATGTGTGGCTGGATGGTGCTGCGCTGAAGGTATCGAAGGTGGACATCATCGACGCCGCGGGCAAGCTGCATGCCGGCAAATACGTCGAGGCGGACCCGAAGGCCGGCGTGGTGCGAGTGGACTTCGGCAGCACCCTGAAGCCGCAGGATCTGACCCTGAAGTTCGAGTACACCGCGCCGCTCAATGCGCAGCTGCAGGGCCTGTACAAGGTCACCGCCAAGGGCAAGCCGTACGCGATGACGCAGATGGAGCCGATCAGCGCGCGCTTCGCGTTTCCGAGTTTCGATGAGCCGGGCTTCAAGACCCCGTTCGACATCAGCCTGACCATTCCCAGCGACCAGGTCGGCGTGGCGAATACCCAGCAAGTGAAGGAAGTCGCCGCGGGCAAGGGCTGGAAGACGCTGACCTTCGCGCAGACGCTGCCGCTGCCGACCTATCTGGTCGCGTTCGGTGTCGGCCCGTGGGATGTGGTCAAGGCGCCGGACATCTCGCCCGACGCGTACCGTGCCAAACCGCTGCCGCTGCGCGGCATTGCCGCCGCCGGCGAAGGGCATCGCATGCAGCACGTGCTGGGCGAAACGCCGAGTATCATCCACGCGCTGGAGAACTACTACGGCTTCGGCTATCCGTGGGACAAGCTCGACCTGCTTGCCGCACCGGATTTCGAAGCCGGCGCGATGGAGAACGCCGGCCTGGTGACGTTCCGCGACTGGCTGCTGCTGATCGACAAGGATTCGCCGGCGCGCAACGTGCAGGGCTCGTTCAACGTCAACGCGCATGAGCTGGCGCACCAGTGGACCGGCGACACGGTGACCACCGAGTGGTGGAACGACATCTGGCTCAACGAGGCATTCGCGACCTGGATGCAGCAGAAGGTCACCATGGAAGTGCACCCGGAATACCGTGCCGACCTCGACCGCGTACGCGGTGCGCAGGGCGCGATGAGCAACGACAGCCTGGTCAGCGCGCGCAGCATCCGCCAGCCGATCACCGGCAACGGCGACATCATGACCGCGTTCGACGGCATCACCTATCAGAAGGGTGCCAGCGTCATCGCCATGTTCGAGAACTACGTGGGCGAGAAGACCTACCAGAAGGGCATGCGCGCGTATATCCAGAAACAGAAATTCGGCAATGCCACCGCCGATGATCTGGTCTCGGCGATCGCCGCCGCGGCCGACAAGGGCGACGCGTTCAAGCACGCGTTCAAGAGTTTCCTCGACCAGTCTGGTGTGCCGTACATTGCGACCAAACTGGAACAGAAAGACGGCAAGACCGTGCTGCAGCTGAGCCAGAATCGCTACCTGCCGATCGGCAGCACCGGCGACGCGCAGCGCATCTGGGGCGTGCCGGTATGCGTGCGCTACGGCACCGCCGACGGCAGCAAGGTCAGCTGCGAGATGCTGGACAAGGCCACCGGCTCGATGACGCTGGCCGGCGCCAGCAACCCGACCTGGGTGATGCCGAACGCGAACGCCAGCGGCTATTACCGCTTCAGCCTCGGCAAGGACGGTGTGGCCGCCTTGGTCAAGCAGGTCGGCAAGTTCAGCGATGCCGAACAGCTGGCCTACGCCGACGCGGTCGATGCCAGCTTCCGCCACGGTGACCTGGATGCCGGTGACGTGCTGACCGCGCTGCAGCCACTGACTAGCTCGAAGATCCGCGAAGTGGCCACCGCGCCGCTGGGTCAGGTCGGCTGGATCTATCGCAACGAAGCCACCACTGACGCCCAGCGTGCCCGTCTGGCCGCGTGGGCGAAGGATGCCTATCTGCCGCGTCTTGAGCAGCTCGGCTACCAGCGCAAGGCGGGCGAGTCCGAGGACGATGCGTTGATGCGCAGCGAGCTGGCCGGCAGCCTAGCCTTCGGCTTCAAGTTGCCGGAAGTGCGTGCAGCCCTGCTCAAGCAGGGTGAGGCGGCGCTCAAGCCCAAGGCGGACGGTCGCCTGGATCTGGCGGCGGCCGATCCGGACCTGCTCGGCGATGCGCTGGGCATGGCGGTGCAGGAACACGGCAAGAGCGCGGTCGATGCGTTGATCGCCGAACTGCCGAAGACCAGCGACCCGGCCCTGCGCAATGGCATCCTCGGTGGCCTGGCCAGCGTGGAAGATCCGGCGCTGACCGAGCAGGTGCGCAACTTCGCGCTGACCAAGCCGGTCAAGGTCGGCGAGATGGCGATGTTGCTGCGCGCCGGTCGTGACACGGAAACCCAGCGTGATGCGATGTGGACGTGGTTCACCGCGCACTATCAGCAGATCATCGAACGCACCGGCAGCTTCTCCGGTGGCCGTCTGCCGTCGCTGGCCGCTGGCGGCAGCTGCACCACCGCCGAGGGTGATCGTCTGCAGGCGTTCTTCAAGCCGCGCGTGAAGGATGCCGCCGGCATTGATCGCGGTCTGGCGCAGACCAGCGAATCGATCCAGCTGTGCAGTGCACTCAAGGCCAAGCAGGATCCGGCGACCATTCGCTAAAGTCCCAGGCGCAAAAGAAACGCCGGCAGGTGCAAACCTGCCGGCGTTTTTCTTTGGCGTCGCGGTATCGCACGGCTCCTCGATCAAGCGAAACCAACGAGCGCATGGCATCGCTGGCGATGGTGCTGCCCAACATCACCGGACAGCGGCGTCACGACGCCAACCTCGTGATAACCCCTTTGCTCTGCCTGCTGCGTTGTATTGATCATCGGCACCGGCAGCACGAGTCACCGTCCGGGCGCGGGTACTGCTTTATACCGTCGTGTTCCACCTACACTGTGCCGGCCCCACGGGCACACAGGGAGAAATGCATGCTTCGTCGATCGCCAGGGTTGTTCGGTCTTGGGTTGCTGAGTCTGTGGCTGTTGTTCGCCACGCCGTTGCCGGCGCAGGATGTACCGCCGCCGTTGCGCGACTGGCAGGGTTGGGTACTGCACGACGTGCCGCAGCACGATTGTCCGTTCCTCGCCAACCAGATGCCGGGCGACGGCAGCTATCAATGCGCGTGGCCCGGTCGCCTGACCTTCGACGCCGGCAAGGATGGCGGCCATTTCAGCCTGGATGTGCACGTGGATGCGCCGGGCTGGGTGGCGTTGCCGGGCGACGCAAGGAACTGGCCGCAGCAGGTCAGCATCAACAAGCAGACGGCCACGGTGCTGCAGCGCGCTGGTGTGCCGATGCTGTGGCTGACGCCGGGCGATTATCGGTTGAGCGGGACGTTGCCGTGGACTTCGCGTCCCGCGCGCTTGCGCGTGCCGGCGATGATCGGGCTGGTCACGTTGAGCGTCGACGGTGCGGCGGTCGCGCGCATCGAACGCAACGGCGATCAGCTCACCCTCGGCGAAGCCGCCGCCGCACAACGGGCGGCCGATGCGTTGTCGCTGCGTGTCTATCGCCGTCTCGAGGATGGCCTGCCGGCCACGCTGCAGACACGGTTGCAGTTCAACGTCACCGGCAGCGCGCGTGAGCAATTGCTGGGCCCGGTATTGCCGGCGGGTTTTGTGGCGACTGCACTGTCCGGCGATCTGCCGGCTCGACTGGAAAATGACGGCCAGCTGCGCATGCAACTGCGGCCGGGACAATGGACCGTCACGCTCAGCGCACGCAGCGTCGCGCCGCTGAGCAAGCTCGCCCTGAAGCTGCCCGCCACACCGTGGCCGCGACAGGAAATCTGGAGCTATGCCGACGATACCGACCTGCGCAGCACGCGTGTCGAAGGCAACGCCACCGATGCAGCGCAGGCCGGCGTGCCATCCGACTGGAGCGATCTGCCGGCGTATGCGCTGGGCGACAACGCCGGTCTGGCGATCGAACAGGGCACGCGTGGCGACGAAGGCGGCAAGGGCGACCAGCTGCATCTGCAGCGCGAGCTGTGGCTGGACTTCAACGGTTCCGGCCTCAGCGTGGCCGATCATCTCACCGGCGACCTGCGTCACCACCAGCGCTTGGACGTGGCGGCGCCGTGGCAACTGCAGCGTGCCGCGCAGGCCGACGAGCCGCTGCTGATCACCAAGGGTGCCAATGATCGCAGCGGTGTCGAGCTGCGCGATCAGCAGCTCGACCTCAATGCGGGTCTGCGTCTCGCGAACTATGGCGGCGCGATTCCGAGCGCAGGTTGGCAGCTGCCGCTGGAAGGCATCCAGGCCACCTTGCACCTGCCCGCGGGTTACCGGCTACTCGGCGCAGCTGGCGCGGATCGCTCGCCCGATTCGTGGGCGGGGCAATGGAGCCTGCTCGACCTGTTCGTGGTGGCGTTGATCGCGCTGCTGGCCGGTCGTCTGCTCGGCTGGCCGTGGGCGCTGCTGGCGGCCGGCTATCTCGTGCTGGCGCAGCACGAAAGCCATGCGCCGTTGTGGACACTGGCCGCCACGCTGGCGTTGGCGTTGCTGCTGCGCGCGTTGCCGGAAGGGCGTTTGCGTTCCTTTGCGCGGATTGGCGCGTTGACTGTCTTTGCACTGGCCGTGTTGTGGACGCTGCCGTTCGTCGCCACGCAACTGCAGTACGCGCTGCATCCACAGCTGGAAGGAGCCAATCAGAGTCGCGTCGTATCGGCGAACTTTGCGGAGCCGGCTATGCAAGTTGAGATCGACACGAATGCGAAGATGAAGCAGATGGCGCCACCAGCTCCACCTGCCGCCCTGCCTCCACCGCCGCCCGGCCTGCCTGCGGTCGCGGAAATGAGCGCCAACGCAGTCGATAACGCTGCGTCCTCGTCGGAAAATCTGTCAGGGATAACCGTATCGGGCAACGTCATGACGGCTCCCAAGATCCCGCAGCAGGACAATCGCAGCATCATCCAAGCTGGCGCCGGCATGCCGCACTGGGATCAGGGCAACAACTATCGACTCGGCTGGTCCGGGCCGGTGACAGTGGATCAGAGCACCCGGCTGGTGATCGCGCCGGCATGGCTGGTACGGCTGCTTCGCGTGGCGATGGTTGCCTTGCTGGCTGTGCTGCTGGCCAGGCTGGTATCGACGCTGCTGTTGCCGCTGCGTACACGCTGGTCCGACTGGCGCGGCCGCAACATGGTGGGTACCGCGTTGCTGGCTCTCGCCCTGCTGCCGCATGGAGTGCATGCGCAAACCCTGCCCAGCCAGCAACTGCTTGATCAGCTGCGCAACCGGCTGACCGAGGCACCGAAATGCGCACCGACCTGTGCCGATCTGGCACAGGCGCAGTTGCAGACCAATGGCGACATACTCGATGTCGAACTGGAAGCGCATATCGGCACGCCGGTCGCGTTGCCATTGCCACAGGGTGATGACGCCTTGCAGTTGCTTGATGTCGCCGTGGACGGTCATGCCGATGCGCCGCTGACGCGCAATGCCGGTCAATTGCTGCTGCGGCTGGATCGTGGCGTGCATCGGGTCAGTCTGCACTACCGCATCGGTGCGGCCGACAGCGTCAGTCTGCGTTTTGTGCAGCGCCCGCAACACGTTGCGTTCAACGGTCAAGGCTGGTCGCTGGATGGTGTCGATGATGGCCGCGCGCTGGGCGACAGCATCGCCTTGCACCGTGTGCGTACCGCCAGCGACGGCAAGAACCTGCCGGCCGCACAGAGTTTTCCGCCGTATGTGCGGTTGACCCGCAGTCTGGTGCTGGGTCTCGACTGGACGGTACAGAACGTGGCCGAACGCATCGCACCACAGCAGGGTGGCTTCAGCACGACGCTGCCGCTGCTGCCCGGCGAGCATCCGCTGGGTGACGATGCGCTGGTCAAGGACGGCCACATCAGCATCACCTTCAATGCGAACAGCGACAGCGTGAGCTGGACCAGTCGTCTCGATCATGCCGCACAGCTTGAGCTGAAGGCGCCCGCTCTCGGCGAACGTGCCGAGGTCTGGGAAATTCATGCCGCACCGATGTGGCACGTCGATGCCAAGGGCGTGCCGACCAGCACCAGCGACGACGGCCTGCTGTACCAGCCACTGCCGGGTGAGAGCCTGCAGCTCGCCTTCAATCAGCCGGTGGCGGTGGCGGGTGACAGTCTGGCCGTCGATGGCGTGCAGCTGACCAGCACGGTCGGTGAGCGTGCCAGCGAGACCACGCTGAGCCTGCATGCGCGCAGCACGCGTGGTGGCGAGCATGCGATCGATCTGCCGGCAGGTGCCGAATTGCTGGAGGCACAGCGCGACAACCAGCCGATCAATCTCGCCGTACGTGACGGCAAGCTCAGCCTGCCGCTATTGCCGGGCGCGCACGATTACACGTTGCGTCTGCGCGAGCCGCATGGTGTTGCCACGCGCATGCGCACGCCGGCGTTCGCCCTGCATGCACCGGTGGCGAACATCAATCTCGCGCTGCAGTTGCCGCAGGATCGCTGGGTGCTGTGGACGTGGGGACCGACGGTGGGGCCGGCGGTGCTGTACTGGTCGCAGCTGATCGTGCTGCTGCTGGCGGCATGGTTGCTGGCGCGGTATGCGCCGACACCACTGCGTTTCCATCACTGGCTGCTGCTCGGACTGGGCTTCTCCGCGTTTGCCTGGAGTGCCTATGCACTGGTGGTGCTGTGGCTGATCCTGCTCGGCCTGCGCGCGCGCGGGGCGCCAGCGGAACGACTGACCGCGACGAAATTCAACCTGCTGCAATTCGGTCTTGCTGCACTCACGCTGCTGTCGCTGATCGTGTTGATCAGTGCGGTGCCGACCGGTTTGCTCGGTCTGCCTGACATGCATGTGGCCGGCAACGATTCCAGCGCGTGGAACCTGCATTGGTTTGCCGATCAGAGCACGAGTGCCCTGCCGAGCGGCGGCGTGTTCAGCGTCTCGCTGTGGGTCTACAAGCTGGCCATGTTGGCGTGGGCGCTGTGGCTGGCCAACGCGCTGATCGGCTGGCTGCGCTGGGCATTCGAGGCATGGACGCATGGTGGCTACTGGCGCAAGCGCGAACCGAAGCCCGACGCGACGCCGCCGCAGCTGCCGCCATCCACGCCGGAGCCGCCGCAGCATGCCTGATGTCCGCCACATGCTGGCCGCAGCCACGCAGCAGCTCGGTGAGCGTCTCGATGCCGAGCTGCTGCTGCTGCATGTCGTGCAGAAATCGCGCAGCTGGCTGTTCACGCATGCCGACGATGTGCTGGATATAGACGTCCAGACGTCTTATGCGAGCCTGATCGGGAGGCGTGCGGCCGGCGAGCCGGTGGCTTATATTACTGGCCAGCGCGGCTTCTGGTCGCTGGATCTGGAAGTGACCCCGGCTACGCTGATTCCGCGCCCGGAAACCGAGCTGCTGGTCGAGCTGGCGCTGCAGCGTTTGTCGGATGATGCTGCGTGCGGCGTGGCCGATCTCGGCACCGGCAGCGGTGCGATCGCGCTGGCGATTGCACGCGAGCGTCCGCATGCGCAGGTGGTGGCCACTGACGCCAGCGCCGATGCGCTCGCCGTCGCTCAGCGCAATGCGCAGCGTCACGCCATCAGCAACGTCACTTTCGTGCGCGGCGACTGGCTGGCGCCGCTCGCCGGTCAGCGCTTCGAGCTGATCGTCTCCAATCCGCCGTACATCGAGTCCGCCGATCCGCACCTAGGACAAGGCGATCTGCGCTTCGAGCCGGCCAGCGCACTGGCTTCAGGCACGGATGGTCTCGACGATATCCGTCGCATCGTGCGCGATGCGGCCAGCCACCTGCATTCCGGTGGCTGGCTGCTGTTCGAGCATGGCTGGAACCAGGGCGACGCGGTTCGTGCGTTATTGCATGAGGCGGGTTATGCCGAGGTATTTACGGCCGTGGACATGGAGCAGCGCGATCGCATCAGTGGCGGTCGTCGCTGATCGCACAAACCAAACGCCCCGCACGAGGCGGGGCGTTCATGTGCAGAACCACGATCGGCTTCAGCCTGCGCTGGCCATGCTGGTGGCACTCGGTTGCGGAAAGCGCGCAAGGATCGCATTGCGGATGCCGGGCAGGTCGAGGCCGGCCATCGTCAGCACTTCCTCGCGGCTGCCGTGTTCCAGATAGACGTCTGGAAGGCCGAGATGCAGGATCGGTTTGACGATGCCATGCGCAGCCAGGCACTCGGCCACGGCGGAACCAGCGCCGCCAGCGATCGCATTGTCTTCCAGCGTGACGAAGGCGTCGTGGGTTTTTGCCAGCTCCACGATCAGCGCCTCATCCAGCGGCTTGACGAAGCGCATGTTGACCAGGGTCGCGTCGAGTTCGGCGGCGACTGTGGCAGCTGGCGCCAGCATCGTGCCGAAGCTGAGCAGGGCGAGGCCGCGGCCGCGCCGGCGCAGCTCGGCCTTGCCGATCGGCAAGGTGTCGAGTGCCTGATGAATTGCGGCGCCGGGGCCGCTACCGCGTGGATAACGCACTGCGGCCGGACCGTGGTACTGGAAGCCGGTGCTCAGCATCATGCGGCATTCGTTTTCGTCGGCCGGCGCCATGATCAGCATGTTCGGCAGGCAGCGCAGGAAACTGAGATCGAAACTGCCCGAATGGGTGGCGCCATCCGGGCCGACCACGCCGGCGCGATCGATCGCGAAGGTCACATCGAGATTCTGCAACGCCACGTCGTGGATCGCCTGGTCGTAAGCGCGCTGCAGGAAGGTCGAGTAGATCGCCACCACAGGTTTCGCGCCTTCGCAGGCCATGCCGGCGGCCAGCGTCACCGCGTGCTGCTCGGCGATCGCCACGTCGAAATAGCGTTGCGGATATTCCTTCGAAAAACGCACCAGACCCGAGCCTTCGCGCATCGCCGGCGTGATCGCCAGCAGGCGTTCGTCGGCAGCGGCCTGGTCGCACAGCCAGTCGCCGAAGATATCGGTATAGGTGGGTTTGGCCGGCGCGTTCTTCTTCACCAGGCCGGCCTGCGGATCGAACGGGCCGACCGCGTGGTATTCGATCTGCGCCTGTTCGGCCGGCGCGTAGCCCTTGCCCTTGGTGGTGATCACATGCAGCAACTGCGGGCCGGGCAGGTTCTTCACCGTGCGCAGCGCCTGCAGCAGCTGCGGGATGTTGTGACCGTCGATCGGGCCGGTGTAGTGGAAGCCCAGTTCCTCGAACAGCGTGCTGGGCACGAACATGCCCTTGGCGTGTTCCTCCCAGCGCTTGAAGAAGCGGCCGAAGAACGACTGCTTCGGAATCGCGCGCTTGGCCCGCTCGCGCCATTCGTTGAGCCGGCGGCTGGCCATGGCGCGGGCCATCATCTTGGTCAGCGCGCCGACGTTCTCGCTGATCGACATGCCGTTGTCGTTGAATACCACCAGCATGTTCGGTTCGACGTCGCCGCCGTGATTGAGCGCCTCGAACGCCATGCCGGCAGTCATCGCGCCGTCGCCGATCACCGCCACGACCTTGCGCTGATCGCCTTTGCGCTGCGCCGCGATGGCCATGCCCAGCGCAGCCGAGATCGAGGTGGACGAGTGGCCGACGCCGAAGGTGTCGTACTCGCTTTCCTCGCGACGCGGGAACGGTGCCAGGCCGTCCTTCTTCTTGATCGACGTGATCCGGTCGCGGCGGCCGGTGAGGATCTTGTGCGGGTAGCACTGATGGCCGACGTCCCACACCAGCCGGTCGTGTGGCGTGTCGAATACGTGGTGCAGCGCCACAGTCAACTCGACCACACCCAGGCCCGCGCCGAAGTGGCCGCCGGAACTGGCCACGGCTTCGATCAAATACTGGCGCAGCTCGTCGGCAACGGCGGGCAGCTCGTCGTCGGGGACGCGGCGCAAGTCGGCCGGCGTCTCGATCGGAGCCAGATGGGGGTAGTGGGAAAGGTCGTTCATCCGCGTATTGTTGGCCCAGCGGCGGGGCGGGGCAAGGGCAACGCTGGGCGGAAGCGGGGCGCTTTGGCGCGGAAACCCGCTTTCAGGCGGCGATGGGGCGCCGATCACGCGGCAACCGGCTGACCAGAAATTCCATCTGGTCGGCCAGGATATTGCGGTTGGACAGGATCAGGTGCTCGACCCAGCTCGGCCGGTACGGCACGGCCAGCAACGGCATGTTGGCCTGTTGCGGGGTGCGGTTGCTCTTTCTCAGATTGCAGGCGAGGCAGGCGCTGACCACGTTCTCCCAGTCGTCCTTGCCATGCTTGGAAATCGGCAGCACATGGTCGCGGGTCAGCTCGCCGCGGGTGAAGTGCTCACCGCAGTAAAGGCAGATATGGCGATCGCGGGCGAACAATGCGGTGTTGGTGAGCGCCGGGGCCGGATCGATCGCATGCTCCCGGCAATGGCCGGTGCTGGCAATGATCGGGTGCAGCTGCATCGTGCTTTGCACGCCAAGCAGGCGGTTGTGGCCGCCATGCACGGTCAGGCAAGGATCGCCCAGCGTCCAGGCGACTGCGTCGCGGACATACAGGCAAACCGCCTCCTGCCAGCTGATCCAGTCCAGGATCCGGCCGGCGGCGTCCAGCGACAACACACGGGTCGCATTGATATCGGCCCGACTTGGCACTTCCATCAGCATGTAAATCGTCCTTCAGCCAGGGCTTTGAGAGCGTTTCGGCAATGCAGGATGCTTGTCTGGAGCCAGCATAGAACAATTTCATTGCAATCCGCATGCAATTCAGGTTAGGGCTCGTCGGCAGGGCAGTCGCCGCCGTGCGGAAGCGCTGATATGATTGCCAGTCAACACAGACCTGACGCCGGGTTTGGTAGGGGCGCTTCGGTGGTGACCCGGCACGGCGGGGGCAGAGGTAAGTAACGTGGCTGAAGTTCTTTTCTACGAGCATCCGGTGCCGCTCAACCGCACCGAACACAAGGATCTGCGCCTGAAGGGCGTGCCGAACGTGAAGTTCGCGATGAACGCGCATTCGGTGCCGCTGACCGGTGTGGAGTTCGGCATTGCCGCGCGCGATCTGCTGATCGTGTTTGGCGGCACGTCGATGGCCGAAGCCGGTCCGATGGCCATGCTTGGCCTACGCCAGAACGAAAACCTGTATGTCGATGCCGACGGTCATTGGGCGTCGGACACCTATATCCCGGCTTTCGTGCGCCGCTATCCGTTCGTGCTGGCCGAGAAGCCGGCTGGGCAGGAAGGCGGCGATGACTTCACCGTGTTCCTCGACGAGCGCTACGAGGGCTTCAACGCCAGCGAAGGCGAGCGTCTGTTCAAGGAAGACGGCACCGACAGCGAGATGCTGACCAAGGCTGTGGGCTTCCTCGGCGAATTCCAGCAGAACATCGGGCGCACCAAGTGGTTCATGGAGCAGCTGCTCAAGCATGACCTGCTGGAGCCGCGCAACGTTCAGCTGCAGAAGAACGGCATGGACGGCCAGGAAGGCAAGTCGATCAATCTCAGTGGCCTGTTCGTGGTCAGTGAAGAGAAGCTGCGCGCGTTGGACGAGAAGGTCACCCACGAGCTCCTGCGTGAAGGTGTGCTCGGCTGGATCTACGCGCACCTGCTGTCGCTGGCCAACATCGACCGTCTGGCCCAGCGCCTGGACGTGCGTGAGCAGGCTGAAGCAGTCGGCAGCGCCAGCAAGAACTGATCGCGCGTCGATCGCGACACGATCACGAAGAAGCCGCCCTCGGGCGGCTTCTTCCGTTTAGGGCCTCAGTGCACCGATTTGGCCAGCCTGAGCAGGTCCGGCGCATAGCCGGTCGCTTCGTACAGAGCCCGCGCGCGTTCGTTGCCGGGAAACACCGCCAGCGTCACCAGCTGGCAATGATGTTCGCGCGCCCACTCCTCGGCATGCGCCAGCAGTGCCTGGCCGACACCGTTGCCCTCGTGTTTCGGTGCCACCGCCAGATCGGAGATGTGGCAATTGCTGCGTCCGGTGAAGAAATCCGCGGTGCGCTGCAGGTGGATGAAGCCAACCCGCGTGCCCTCGGCGTCTTCGGCCACGAACAGGTAGCTGTTCGCCGGCTGGTCTTCCAGATGTCGCAACAAGTCGTTGCGGATGCCTTCGATGCATTCGTGCCGGCGCCGCCACGGTGGCAGGGTGAAATCCACGAAGCGCGGTACCAGCGAGAGGACGAAATCGTCGTCGTCTTCGGCCAGACGTATCAGCAGGGATGTGTCAGTCATGAGGGGATCGATGATGGGGCGGGGATAACCTTGCCGTTTCTACACCTTGCGCGACGGTGACGGAAGTACCGTCCGGCAGGCCGCGGCGTATGCATACCATGCTGGCCGTGGCGCCGAGGCGTGTATATTTTGAGGAATGCGCCATTCGCCAGGGCGTGTTGCATGTGCTCCGGATTACCGCAAGCCACCACGCAAGGAAGATCGCCCGTGCCGACCACCACCCGCCGCATCCACATCCAGCCCAGCGACGACAACGTGCTCGTGCAGGGCATGCACGATATCCAGAGTCAGCTGAAACTGCCACTGGCGTTTCCGCCGGAAGTCGAGGCTGCGGCCGCGCAGGCCGCCGCCCATCCACGGCTGCCGGAGCTGGATCGCACCGACATCGCGCTGATCACGATCGATCCGCCGGACTCGATGGACCTGGATCAGGCGATGTACGTCGAGCGTACCGATAACGGTCACAGGGTGTATTACGCGATTGCCGACGTCGCCGCGTTCGTCACCGCTGGCGATCCGATCGACCTCGAAGCGAATCGCCGCGGCGAGACGCTGTATGGCGCGGACGCCAAGATTCCGCTGCATCCCAAGGTACTGTCCGAAGGCGCTACCTCGCTGCTGCCGGGTCAGCTGCGTCCTGCCTTGCTGTGGACGATTGAACTGGACAAGACCGGCGAGATCGCCAGCATCGACGTGCGGCGCGCCCGCGTCAGCAGTCGCGCCAAGCTCAACTATGCCGGCGTGCAGCAGCAGATCGACGCCGGCAGCGCCGATCCGATGTGGGCCGTGCTGCGCGAGATCGGCGAGCTGCGCAAGCAGCGCGAGCAGGCGCGCGGCGGCATCAGCCTGCCGCTGCCCGAACAGGAAATCGACGTGGTCGACGGCCAGTGGACGCTGGCGTTTCGTGCGCGTCTGGCGGTCGAGGACTGGAACGAGCAGATCTCGCTGCTGACTGGCATGGCCGCGGCGCAGCTGATGGTGCAGGCGAAAGTCGGCCTGCTGCGCACCTTGCCCGAACCCGAACCGCAGTCGCTGCAACGCCTGCACATCACCGCCAAGGCGTTGGCCATCGACTGGCCGGACGCCTTGAGCTATCCTGAATTCATCCGCTCGCTCGATCCGTCGAAAGACACCCATGTCGCGATGCTGACTGCATGCACCACGGTGCTGCGTGGCGCCGGCTATACGGCATTCAATGGCGAACTGCCCGCACAGCCGATGCAGTGGGCAGTGGCTGCGGAATACACCCATGCCACCGCACCGTTGCGCCGACTGGTCGACCGCTATACCGGCGAAGTCTGCGTGGCGCTGTGCGCGAAACAGCCGGTGCCTGCCTGGGTGCTCGCCGCGTTGCCTGGCCTGCCCGTCACGATGCAGGCTTCCGGCCACCGGGCCAGTCAGTACCAGAAAGCCGTGCTCGATCTGGCCGAAGCCGCGGTGCTGGCGCCGCGCGTGGGCGAAACTTTCGCTGGCGCGATCGTCGAAGTCGCCGCCAACGCGCCGACCAAGGGTGTGGTCATCGTGCGCGATCCGGCGATCGAGGCCAGCGTATCGAGCACATCCAGCCTACCGCTGGGTGCCGACGTCAGGGTCAAGCTGGTCGAGGCCGATCCGGTCAAGCGCAGCACGCGCTTCGAGTTGGCCGGCTGATATCTGTTTTTTGCCGTCATTCCCGCCTTCGCGGGAATGACGCCGCTGAGGGGTCGTCGGGGCTCACTACGAGCCCGTGCGAATCGCCTTCGAGAAATCCTCGTCCGGTGCCGCGTTTTTCGCCCGATCGGTGATGCGCCCGCGCTGACGCAACTGCTCGACCGGGACGCTGCGATCCAGCGCGCCGACCTTGTACAGATATTCGGGAAGGTAACCGGTCAGCAGCAGACGCATGTCCCACGGCAGCCCCGGATCGATCTGTCGTGCCATGCGGTAGACGATCGTCGTGCAGTTCGAGGTGATCGTGTTGTAGAACGCCGGCTTGGTCGACAGAGTATTCGCCGCCTGCACGTAGGAAAGGAACAGTGCGCGCATGATCGGCTTGTCCATGCGCAGCGGGTAGAGGTAATCGTCCTCGCCGCGCACATTGGTGCGCACACGGATGATGTCGCGCTCGTCCGCGGCGACCAGGATCGTTTCGAACTGGCGGAAGAATCCGCCGATCGACGAGTACTGCTCGCCACGCTTCTTGCGGATCTCCACCGAGAACACCACATGGCTGCCGTCGTCGAAGCCGAACGAGATCATGGCGTGTGCGATCGCCTTGCTGCCCCAATAGGACAGCACCGCGTCGGCCGAAGCCAGCCGATCCAGGTCGTAATGGCGGGTTTCCCAGCGCGCATCGTAGTCAGTGTCGCTGCGCCAGTTGAAGTTGCGCACGTTGTCGAGCGTGACCACGCTGCCCTGCACCGTGCCGGTAAGCATGCGCGCGACATCGTCCGACCATATCCGGTGATTCGACGGCGCGATGCTCGCCCACCAGAGCAGCAGCAGCGTGTACATCAGCGCGTAGACACCCAGCGGCAGCCAGCTGCGCCGGCTGATCGCGAACACGGCCAGCGCGATCACCACGAGTGCCCAGATCGTGCCGCCCAGCGTTCGCCACGCCACGCCGCCAGGCAGCTTGTACCAGAGCGCCAGCGCGCCCCACACGCCCGACAGCAGCGTGACCAGCGCGATCGCCACGAACAGCACAGACCGGCCCACCATCCGGAGTTTCTTCGCCATCTCGTTCCCGTCGCATTGACCGTCATCGCAAGCGTGCGGCTTTGACTGCGAGAAGACAATGCATGGTCCGGCGCATGGGCAACCCATGGCCGGCGATCCGATCGCTACAATTCCCCTGCACCCGTCGAATGGATAGCAGCATGCGTAGCGGAACGCGGATATGGATCGTGCGATGCAGTGCCCTTGCCATGCTGCTTTCGCTCAGCGCGTGCGCCATGGTCGGCGTCAGCCGAATCAAGCCGCATGACTATGTCGCCGAACGGCGCGCCGATGTGCTCGGCAGTGGCCACCTCAGCGACGGCACCGTGCAGGCGCTCAACGTCGTCGCGCTGACCACCGATGCCTGCGCGCGAGTGTTCGCGGATTGCACGGCTACCGTCACCCGTTCGCCCGGGCTGACCGACGAGCTGCGGCTTTCGACGCTGTCCGAACTGTGGATGGGCCGGGCAATGAAGACCGACCGCGCCAAGGCCGGCACACCAATGGACGACGCGACGCTCGATGCCTACCTGCAGTCCGCGCGCTACGCCTACGCTTATCTGTTCTACACCGCACGGCAGCCATCCGAACGGTCCTTCGAGTTGCGCCAGGTGCAGGTAATCGGCTTCTACAACTTCGCCGTGCAACGCGCGGTGGCGCGCTTCTTTCACGAGTTGCCGCAATTGGGCACGCAATGGACGCAGACTTCGCTGGCCGGTTGGACGGTGCTGCGACCGCAGACCGATGTACGCCTGGCCGGCGATGCACGCGTGCCGACGGAACTCCTTCCCGCCGCGGACCTGCGCTTCAACGGCCTGCGCAACGTCTATCAGCGCGACGGCTTCGGCTCGGATTTCGTCGCCGTCTCGCCACCGGAACCGGCCGCCGCGGAAGTGCCATGGCGCAACCCCGACTACGTGTCGATGACCGGCGCGCTGGTGTTCGACGGCAACACGCTGGCTAACGTACTGGCCACGAGCCAGGTGCAGCTGCTGGCGCGCGATCCGTACCGCGACCGCAGCATCACCATCGGCGGCAGGGTGGTGCCACTTGGCGCCAACTTCACCGCTGCCTATGGCGTGTGGCTGGCGCGCTCGGGTTTTGCCAGCCAGTCGATCCGCTCCCTGCTGGGTCGCGAAGGCGGCATCACCACGCCGCGTGTGCTGCTGATGCAGCCGTACGATCCCGATCGCCTCACCGTGGTCATGCTGCACGGTCTGGCCAGCAGTCCGGAGGCGTGGATCAACGTGGCAAACGAAGTCATGGGCGATGAGAACCTGCGCCGCAACTACCAGGTGTGGGAGGTTTACTACCCGACCAATGCGCCCGTCGCGGTGAATCTCGCGCAGATCCGCAAGGCGCTCGACGCGACGCTGCAGCACTTCGATCCCTCCGGTCGTGCGCGTGCCTCGCAGAACATGGTACTGGTCGGCCACAGCATGGGCGGCGTCATCGCGCGGCTGCTGGTGTCGTCCAGCGGCGACAAGCTGTGGGATGTCGTGCCCGTGCGCGCCAACCTGTCGCCGGAGAAACGCGCGCGGGTGCGCAAGCGTCTCGCGCCCTACCTGCAGTTCACGCCGATGCCGCAGGTCACTCGTGCCGTGTTCCTCGCCTCGCCGCATCGCGGCACCCCGTACGCGCAGCATCGCATTGCGCGCTGGATCGGCAACCTGATCCGCCTGCCGGTCAACGTGCTCAAGGAAGTGGCCAGCCTTTCGGACCTGCTCAAGAGCGACGGCTCCAAGATCACGCCGATCCGCGTGCCCAACAGCATCGACAACCTAAGCGACACCGACCCCTTCATCGTTGCCGCCGCCAACCTGCCGATCTCGCCGCGCGTGCGTTATCACACCATCGTCGGCGTCTACAAATCGACCGGCCCGCTCGCCACCAGCAGCGACGGCGTGGTGCCGTACCAGAGCGCGCACCTCGCCGGAGCCGATTCCGAACTCGCCATCCCGTCCTGGCACAGCGTGCAGGACACCCCGGCGGCGATCCTTGAGCTGCGCAGGATTCTCGCGCTGCATGCGGCGGCAGTGCGGACGGCGAAGCCGTAACCACACGGCGACAGGCATTCGCACCTCAGTTGTGGAACGTGCACACCCTGTGTGTAATGCCCTCATTCATCGGATGTCTCAGGAAGGGGAAATTCATGCGTATGTCTGTCGCCATTGCGGCGTCTCTGCTTGCGGGTGTGGCGTTGTCGACTTTGTGTTTGGGTCAGGAAACACCCAAGCCACCCATCGTCACTGATCCGATCTACACGAAGCCGCAGCAACTGGTGGACATGGATCACGGGCGCCGCATGAACCTTTACTGCCGGGGTTCCGGTTCGCCTACCGTGATCTTCGATTCGGGAATGGGCGACTCCACGATTTCGTGGGCACTGGTACAGCCGGCGCTCGCGAAGCGGACCAGGACCTGTTCGTATGACCGGGCGGGTCTTGGCTTCAGTGACGCGGCCACGCGCCCCGGTACGGTCAGCAACATGGCGGAAGACCTGCATGCCTTGCTACAGGCCGCCCGCATCAAACCGCCTTACATTCTGGTGGGACACTCGGCGGCAGGAATGACCGTGCGGGTGTTTGCGGATCGCTATCGCAGCGAAGTGGTCGGCATGGTCGTGGTCGAGGGTTCGCATGAGGACCAGTCGACCCGATCATGGGCCATCGAAGCTCCGGGCCAGAAAGAAAAGTGGGACGCTGGCCTGAAAGACACCAGTTGCGTTGATGCGGCAAAGAGCGGGTTCATCAAAAAAGGCACGCCGGCCTACGCGAAGTGTGTCGGCGACGACGACCCGCGTTACAGCAAGGCCATCAACGAGGCGATGCTGGGATATGGGGCGTCACTCAAATGGCAATCGGCTTTTGCGTCGGAGCGGCAAAACATGTTCTACGCAAGCGCAGATCAAACACGCGCAACCCGCAAGGACTTCGGCGATATGCCAATCGTCGTGCTTACGCATTCACCATATCCAAGGAACAAGAACTGGACCCAGGAAGTGCAGGATCAGCACACCTTGCTGTGGGAGGACATGCACACGCAGATTGCCGCGATGTCGACGCATGGAGTGAACATGATCGTGCCGAGAAGTGGCCATTACGTGCAGTACGACCGCCCGGAAATCGTCATCGACGCGGTGAATCAAGCTGTGGCGATCGCGAAGGAGCAAGGCGCGAACTGATCTTCGCCGTGCTCCCTCCCCTGCAAGGCAGGGGAGGGTTGGGGAGGGGTGCTCTTGATTCGATCTTTCAGCTCAAAAGCGAACCCCCGCCCGACCTCCCCCTGCAGGGCAGGGGGAGGAGCAGGACGACTAGCCTCCTACGACCGGCAACGCAATAAAACTCGCCTGCGCCGGTGCGTGATACACGCGCTGCGTGGCCTTCACGTAATCCGTCGGCTTGGCCAGGAAGATGTTCGGCACGAAGGTCTGCGGGTTGCGGTCGTAGAGCGGGAACCAGCTCGATTGCACCTGCACCATGATGCGGTGGCCAGGCAGGAAGACGTGGTTGGCCGCGGGGAGATCGAAGCGGTAGGGCAGCGGCTGATTCGCGGCGATCGGTTTGCCTTCGGCGAAGCCTTCGCGGTAGCGGCCGCGGAAGATGTCCATCGCCACGGCGAGCTGGTAGCCGCCCATCTCCGGTTGCTCGGCGACCTGATCGGGATAGACGTCGATCAGCTTGACCACCCAGTCGCTGTCGCTGCCGCTGGTCGAGGCGATCAAGTTCACTTCGGGTGCACCGCTGATTTTCAGTGGCGTGGTGAGTACGTCGGAGACATAGCTCAGCACGTCGGTGCGGCCGGAGGCTTCGCGCTGGTCGTCTACCAGCCACTGCGACCAGGTTTGCCCGGGGTCGTAACCGACCGGCTGGATCGGGCGTGCGCGGAACGGCACTGGATGCGCGGGATCGGACACGTATTCGTCGTAGTCGGCACCGGCAGCAGGCGCGCTGAAGCCGAGCTTGTTGTCGGCTTCCAGGTACAGCGCGCGGCTCTTGGTCGGGCAGCCGTCGGCACAGGCCAGCGGCCAGCGATCCAGCCGCTGCCACTGATTGGTGCCGGTCTGGAAGGCGCTGACCGCAGCGAGGTCGGCCTTGGGTGCGCCATCCTTGAGGTATTGCGCGAGGTACGGACGCAGGATGTGTTCGCGGAAATACTGGGCGGTGTCGCTGCCGAAATGGATCGCGCCGAGCGAGCTACCTTCGTCGATCTCCTGGCCGTGATGCCACGGGCCCATCACCAGCTTGACCATGCTGCCGCTGGAGTCCTTCGGCTTGATCGCGCGATACACGGCGAGTGCGCCGTAGCTGTCTTCCTGATCCCACAGACTGTGCACCAGCATCACCGGCACTTTCAGCGGTTGCGCGGCGAGCAGCTTGTCCACCGCCTGCTCGCTCCAGAAACTGTCGTAGGCGGGATGCGCCAGCATCTTGTTCCAGAAGCCGAGCTGTTCCATGCCGTAGGCGTGGGCCAGTGCGCCGGCGGAACCGTAGTGCATGAACAGGTCGTACTCGTCGTGGTAGTTCGTCCACCACTTGATGCCGTTGTCGCGGCTGGCGGTCTGTTCGTAGATGTAGCTCAGGTTCTGCTGGCGGAATGCGCCGTTGTGGAACCAGTCGTCGCCCATCCAGCCGTCGACCATCGGGTTCATCGGCACCGACACCTTCAGCGCGGGATGCGGGTTGATCAGCGCCATCAGCGGCTCGAAGCCGTCGTAGGAAATGCCCAGCGTGCCGACCTTGCCGTTCGACTCGGGGATGTTCTTCACCAGCCAGTCGATGGTGTCCCAGGTGTCGGTCGCGTCGTCCACCGGTGTCGGGTTCAGCGGTCCATGCACTGGCCGGTTCATCACGTAGTCGCCTTCGGAACCGTACTTGCCGCGCACGTCCTGCACCACGCGGATGTAGCCGTCCTCGACGATGACGTCGGTGGCGTTGTCGTAGCCCTGCAGCATCGGGCCGAGGTGGCCGCTCATCGTGTGCGTGGTCAGTGCCTTGGCGTCGTACGGCGTGCGGGTGAGCAGGATGCCGGCGTGCTGCGCGCCTTTCGGGATCAGGATGATGGTGTGCAGCTTCACGCCATCGCGCATCGGGATCATCACGTCGCGCGAGACGTAGTCGTGGTCGGCGGTGGCGGGCACGAACTTGGCCGGGGTCTCGCTGGGATAGTTCGGGTACTTCGCCTGTGGCGTGTCGGCGGCTTGCAGCGCACCGCTCAGCGTGAACAGCAGGGCGAACAGCGCGGGCCACAGCCCGGCAGCGAGTCGACTCGAATGCATCATGATTCCCCGGACGGACAAGACGGCCTAGCGTACCCCCAATGTCGATTCCGATGAGCCATCGATCAAAGTTGGCAAGCCTGTTGCATTGACGCAGGCATGAGCGAACAAGCCTACGACATCTCCCATCTGCTTGAGTCCGAACCGGTCAGGGTTGCTGCACCGGATTTGCGGATAGCCAAGGCGCCGCCTCCGTTGAGTGTCGCTGCCGCGCAAGAGATGCTGGCGCGGGACCTGCTGCAGGCCGCGGACGCGCATGAGGCACTGATCCAGCAGTATCTGCGGATGACCGACGCTGCGTATCAGGACAGTTACACCCTGTGACACGCCGCTTACAGTCGGGATGGTGTCACGGCTGAGCCATAGGTGACCAAGTTCGACACCTCACCGTGACCTCAATGGACGGTGGGGAATTCGGTTTTCCATGCTGGTTGCCTAGAACCGGCCAGTGTGGCGAAGCAAAAGGCCCGGACATGCCGGGCCTTTTGTTTATCGTGGTGACGCGAAGACGGCTCAGACGATCGCCGGCAGCGTACCCACGCCTGCTTCGATCGCCGCCTGATGGGTCAGGGTGCGCGGCAGGATGCGCGCGAAATAGAACTTCGCGGTGTCGTGCTTGGCCTGCTTGAACGCGGCCGACTGTGCGCCGGTCGCGGTGGCCACTAGGCTGCGTGCCCACATATAGGCCAGTGCGACATAGCCGGAGTAGTACAGGTAGTCGACCGCCGCGGCGCCGAGCTCTTCCGGATTGGCCTGCACGCGCGCGGCGAGTTTCAGGGTGAGATCGCTCCAGCTCCTGGTGGCGATGGCAAGCGGGGCGATGTACGGACGCAGGTCTTCGTCGGCGCTGTGCTGTTGGCAGAACGCGCTGATCTCCTCGAGGAAATGCTTGAAGCCGACCCCTTGCAGCTGGAGGATCTTGCGGCCTAGCAGGTCGGCGGCCTGGATGCCGGTGGTGCCTTCGTACAAGGTGATGATGCGGGCGTCGCGGACGAACTGCTCCATGCCGTTCTCGGCGATGTAGCCGTGGCCGCCGTAGATCTGCAGCGCTTCCTTGGTGCTTTCCTGCGCCAGTTCGGTGACCACGCCCTTGGCGATCGGGATCAGGAATGCGACCAGCTCGCCAGCGGCCTTGCGTGCGGCCTCTTCGGTGCTGCGCGATTCGATGTCGGTCTGCATGGCGGTGTACAGCAGCAGCGCGCGCGAGCCTTCGACAAAGGCACGCTGGGTCAGCAGCATGCGGCGCACGTCAGGCTGCACCAGCAGGTTGTCGGCCGGCTTGTCGGGGAATACGGGGCCAGACAGGGCGCGCGACTGCAAACGTTCGCGCGCGTAGTTGAGGCTGTTCTGCAGCGCGCGCTCGGCCAACGCCAGGCCCTGCACGCCAACCGACAGGCGCGCCGCATTCATCATGGTGAACATCGCCATCAGGCCCTTGTGCGGCTTGCCGATCAGGTAACCCTCGGCGCCGTCCAGGTTGATCACGCAGGTGGAACAGGCGTGAATGCCCATCTTGTGTTCGATCGCGCCCGCGGCGACGGTGTTGCGCGCGCCCAGCGAGCCGTCTTCATTCACCTTGAACTTCGGCACGATGAACATCGAGATGCCGCGGCTGCCCTCCGGCGCGTCGGGCAGGCGCGCCAGCACCAGGTGCACGATGTTCTCGGTGAGGTCGTGCTCGCCGGCGCTGATGAAGATCTTGGTGCCGGTGATCTTGTAGGTATTTCCTTCGCCCGGCTCGGCGCGGGTCTTCAGCAGCCCGAGGTCGGAGCCGGCCTGCGGCTCGGTCAGGCACATCGTGCCGGTCCAGCGGCCTTCGACGATCGGCTTCATGAAGCGCTCGCGCTGCCACTCCTCGCCATGCATCTCCATCGCGTGGGTGGCGCCTTCGGACAGCAGCGGATACAGGCTCCAGGCCAGGTTGCCGGACTGGAAGATCTCGGTGGTGGCGGTGCCGAGTACGTTGGGCAGCGCCTGGCCGCCGTAGGCCTCGGGGTTGGTCAAGCCGGTCCAGCCGCCTTCGGCGAACTGCTTGAACGCTTCTTTGAAACCCTTCGGCGTGGTCACCGTCTGGGTGGCCTTGTCGAAGTGGCAGCCTTCCTCGTCGGCGGGGCCATTGGTCGGCGCCAGCAGCTGTTCGCTGAGGCGGCCGGCTTCTTCCAGCACCGCGTCGAGCAGGTCGCGGCTGTGTGCTTCGCCGTTGCGCAGACCGGTCAGGGTCTTTTCGGCGCCCAGCACATCAAACAGGGCGAAGCGCAGGTCATCGAGGGGAGCCTTGTAAGCGGTCATGGTGATTCCTGGGATGAAAGGTGATTCGTGGAAAGAGATCAGCGATACGTGTTGGCAATGCCCGGCACCGGCGAGAGCCAGTCGTTGCCGTTGAAGTCGAAGTCGCGCGGCTTGTCTTCCTGCTCGGGCTTGGCACTGGCGCTGCCGCTGACGCGGTAAGCCAGCCTACCGCTGCTGCCCTGGCCGGCGATGCCCTGTAGTGCCTGCGCCATCGCCGCGGTGGGCAGCACGTCGACCTGGGCCACGTCACCGGTGAGCGCCGGGATGTCCAGCTTGAACACGGCGTGCAGCCGGATCGGCACCGAGTCGGCGACCTGCAACTGGCCGTCCAGCGACTTGAAGTCCATCTCGGCGTAACTGTTGTTCTGGATGCGCACGGTCAGCTGCCACTGGCCGCCGGGCAACACCGACAATTGCTGGATACTCACGGTGGGCGGGTAGACGCTCTTCTTTGCCGGGCCGCAGGCGATCAATCCGGCGGTCAACAGGGCAAGCAGAAATCCTTGCAGCAGTCGTTTCATGACTTCACCTCAAACGATTGTTTGAATCTTAGCAAAATTGGCGGAAATTCCCATGACGCTCCGCAACGGGCATCATCGCGGCTCCGTTTCCCCGAGCCAGCAGATTCGCCCATGACCTCAGCACGTCGCATCATCGCCCGCCGTTCGCCGATCCACGGCAACGGAGTCTTCGCCGTCAGCGCCATTGCCAAAGGCGAGGAGATCATCCAGTACAAGGGCAAGCTGATGACGCATGCCGAGGCCGACGAGCTGTATGGCGACGGCGGCGAGACCGGTCACACGTTCCTGTTCACGCTCAACGACGACTACATCATCGACGCGAACCAGCACGGCAACAGCGCGCGCTGGATCAACCACAGCTGCGCGCCGAACTGCCGTGCCGTGGTCGAGGAGAGCGCCAGCGGCGATCCGCGCAAGGACAGGGTGCTGATCGAGACGATCCGCGCGATCAAGCCGGGTGAGGAGCTCACCTACGACTACGGTATCGTGCTCGATGTGCCGCATACCGCGCGGCTGAAGAAGCTGTGGGTTTGCCTGTGCGGTTCGCCGAAGTGCACCGGCACCTTGCTCAAGCCCAAGCGGTAGTCAGCGGTCAAAATTCGCTTCTATACTCGCAACGTTGCCCGACATGGGGGAGGGCAACGAGGACAAGCGACAAGGGGAAGGAAGCGATGGAATCGAATCCGTATGCCGCACCAGCGGCGGTGGTCGATGATGTGGCCGCGTGGGATGCGTATGACCTGGAAAACCGCAAGGCCGGGCGTGGCAAACGCCTTGGCGCGGCGCTGCTGGATGGCCTGGTCAACCTGATCTGGCTACTCCCGATCATCTGGGGCGTCACCATGGCGCTTGATGTCAGGCGGGGACTGAAGCCCGCCGCGCCGATGGTGGGCGTGGTGCTGCTGGGTCTGATCCTGTTGATCGGCATCTTCGTCGTCAACTGCATCATGATTCATCGCAGCGGCCAGACCATCGGCAAGCGTGCGCTGGACATCGCGATCGTGCGCACCGACGGCAACCGCGTCGGGTTGGGCCGCTACATCTTCCTGCGAGTGGTGCCGATCACTCTGATCGGCATGATTCCGGTCGTGGGCAAACTATGCACTCTGGCTGATGTGCTGCTGATCTTCGGCAAGGAGCGCCGCTGCGTGCACGACCTGCTCGCCGACACGATCGTCGTCGACGTTTGATGCTCGACACCGTTCGCGAGATCGAGACGCCCGAAGGCATCGCCCTGCGCCTGCGTGCGGCGGGGGCGTTGCCGCGTGCGCAGGCGTGGATGGTCGACATGCTGCTGCGCATGGGCGTGTTCATCATGGCGATGATTCCGCTGTCGTTGTTCGGCATGGGCGGCAACGGACTGGCCATGTTGCTGCTGTTCGCACTGACGTGGGTGTACTCGGTGGTGTGCGAGGTCTGGCTGGGCGGGCAGACGCTAGGCAAGCGCGCGCTGGGTTTGCGTGTGGTCAACGCGGACGGCACGCCGGTGACCTGGCTGCCGTCCGTGGTGCGCAATCTGCTGCGCGCGGTGGACGTGTTGCCGGGCGTGTATGGCGTGGGTCTGGTCAGCACGCTGATCGATCCCTATGCGCGCCGGCTCGGCGACATCGTCGCCGGCACCATGGTGATCCACGCCGTCGAGTTGCCGGCGGGCCAGCAGGTACCGACGTTTGCGGCGGTGCCGCTGCCGGTGGTGCTGGCGGCCGATGAGCAGGCCGCGCTGGTGGAGTTCGCCGAACGTTCGGCCCAGCTCACCCCGCAGCGACAGGAAGAGCTGGCCAACCTGCTCACGCCGCTCACCGGGCGCAACGATACCGCGGCAGTGCGGCAGCTGATCGGACACGCCAACTGGCTGTTGGGGCGACCATGAAGCAGGAACGTTTCGTGGCGTTGCACAGTCGCGAGTGGGACATCCTGCAGTCGTGGCTGAGCGCGCTCGAACGGCAGCCGAAGCGGACCATGCGGCAGGAACAGGCGCTGGATTTTCCGCTGTCGTACCGGCGTCTCTGCCACCACCTGGCGCTGGCGCGCGGGCGCGGTTACAGCCATGAAGTGACCGATCGGCTGCAGCGCATCGTGCAGCAAGGCCATCGCGTGCTGTATCGGCCGCCAGCGCCACGCTGGCATCGGGTGGCGAGTTTCCTGATCGCCGGATTTCCGCGTCTGGTGCGCGCGCAGTGGCGCTGCATGCTCGCGGCGGCGGTGCTGTTCTACGTGCCGGCGCTGATCACCCTGGTGCTGATGCAGCTGCGGCCCGAGCTGGCGCATACCGTGTTCAGCAGCGCCCAGCTGGCCGATTTCGAGAAGATGTACGACCCGGCGAACAAGCACATCGGCCGCAACAGCGGCACCGACATGCAGATGTTCGGCTACTACGTGATGAACAACGTCAGCATCGCGTTCCGCACGTTTGCCTCGGGCCTGTTCTTCGGCGTCGGTGCGGTCTATGTGCTGGGTGCGAACGGCGTGGAGGTCGGTGGCGTGGCCGGGCATCTCAACGCGATCGGTTATGGCGGTCCATTCTGGCGTTTCGTGGTGGCCCATTCGGCGTTCGAATTGAGCGCACTGGTGATCGCCGGCGGCGCCGGTTTGCAGCTCGGCCTGACCCTGCTGGCGCCGGGCCGGCAACGGCGTGGCCCGGCGCTGGTCGCTGCCGGCTGGGTCGGCGCGCAACTCGCGCTGGGTGCGTTCGCGATGTTGCTGGCGGCGGCCTTCGTCGAGGCGTACTGGTCGTCGATCGCGGCGTTGCCGGATGTACTGAAGTTCGGCAGTGGCGCCTTGCTGTGGCTGCTGGTGCTGGGCTGGCTGTGGCGCGGCGGCAGGGCGGGCACGCATGGAGCTTGAACGAATCAGCGTGGTGCTACGACCGCGCGCACCACGCGAGGCACTGGATCTGGGCGCCGCGATGCTGCGCGCGAATGCGGTGGCGGTGTGGTCGGCATGGTTCGCGTTCACCCTGCCGGTGTTCGTGCTGTGCAATGCGCTGGGCGTGCTGCTGGGCCTGCCATGGCTGGGTCTGGTATTGATGTGGTGGCTGAAGCCGCTGTTCGACCGGCTGCCGCTGTACGTGCTGTCGCGTGCCGTGTTCGATCGGCCGCCGAGCTGGTGCGAAACCCTGCGCGGTCAGCGTCAGTGGAGCTGGCGCAGCACTCTGGCCGCACTCAGCTGGTTGCGCATCGACAGCAATCGCGCGTTGCGTCTGCCGATGGAGTTGCTGGAAGGCGCGCCGCGCAAGCTGCGCTCGGCGCGCTGGAAAGTGCTGCGTCGGCGCATCGTGGCGGACACCAGCCTGCTGACCTACGGCTGCCTGCAGTTCGAGCTGGTGCTGTTCCTCAGTGCATGGCTGCTGGGCGCGATGCTGATACCGCACGAGTGGCGCGCGGATTCGTTCGGCGATTTTTTCCGCCATGACGTGCGCGATGCCTCGACGACCTGGATGTTGCTGGCCGCGGCCGTGGCGTATCTGGCGATGAGCGCGATCGAGCCGCTGTATGTGGCCTGCGGGTTCGCGTTGTATCTCAACCGGCGCACCCAGCTGGAAGCGTGGGATATCGACCTGGCCTTCCGCCGCATGCGCACGCGGCTGCAGGCACTCGGCAAGGTGCTTGGCGTGCTGCTGGTGTGTGCGTGCGTGTGGCCGTTATCAAGCCATGCGGCGACACCGGCGCAGGCGTCGCCGAAGCCCGTGGCGACATCGCTGCAGCAAGTGTTCCAGCAGCCGGCGGACAGCGGCGACCAGCGCTTTGCCACGGCAGCGACAGAAACTTACCGCGACCCGCGCTTCGGCGGCGAGCACACGACGCACGAGTGGGTATTCAAGTACACGCCGAAGCCCACGCCGAATGCGCAGCCGATACCGTTCCCGGCCTTCGGCAATGCGCTGGCGATCATCTTCAAGGCGCTCATGTGGCTGCTGCTGATCGTGGCGATCGCCGCGCTGCTGCGCTTCGCCTGGCGCTGGCGCGGACGGCTGATGCCGATGCCAGCCGAGCCAACGTCGGCGCTGTCACAGAGCATGCGCGCAAGTGTCGTCGTGGATGCGCCGCTGCCGGCGGATCTGGCCGGTGCCGCCCGCGCGTTGTGGCAGGCGCAGCATCAGCGCGAGGCGTTGGCGCTGCTGTATCGCGGCTGCGTGGAACAGACGGCGCGCTTGCTGAAGCTGCCGCCGTCGGTGGATGCGACTGAGGCGGACTGGCTGCGTCAGGCCGCCGCGATCGACGATCCGGCGCGTGCGCAGCGCGTCATCGCGATCGTGCGCACCTGGCAGTTCGCCGCCTATGCGGGGCGTTATCCGGACGACGCCGGGATCGAGCAGTTGCTGAGCGGCTGGCCGGTGGAAGCGGGAGCGTCGGCATGAACCGCAAACCGTACTACGTGGCTCTGCTGGTGCTGGGCGCGCTGCTGCTTCTGGTCGGCGGCTTCTTCGCCATGTTCGAACACAAGGACGTCACCGAAACGGTGGCCGCCAAGGGTGAGGCGCGCTACAACCGCTTCTTCGCGCTGGAGCTGATCCTGCAACGCCTGGATGTGCCGGTGATTGCGCTGACCACACTGGATCGGCAGCAGATGCCGCTGCGTCCCGGTGACACGCTGGTGCTGGGTGACGATGTGGCGCGAATCGATGTGGAAGACGCCACGCGGATCGCGACGTGGGTACACAGCGGCGGTCATCTGCTGCTGTCGCCGGGGTTGGTGCAAACGGCCGTACACACGCCGTTGTTCGAAGCGCTGCAATTGCTCGATCCGAAGCCGGCGGAATATGCCTGCAGCGTGATCCACGTTATGGACACCGCCGCGGACAAAGATGCCAACGAGATCGAATCGTGCGGTCGGCGCTTTCGCCTCGTGCCAGCGGCTGCCGTCGATGCGGCGATCGGCGATGCGCAGGACGGCTATCTGTTTGCCCGCACCCGAATGGGCAAGGGCGCGGTCAGCCTGCTGGTCAACATGAATGCGCTCTCGCGCAACGCGCTGAAGCGCACCGCCGCGCAGCAGTTCGGCTGGCGTCTGCTGGCACCCAACATGGGCCGCGGCCAGGTCTATCTGGTGTACGCGCTGGACGGCATCTCGTTCCTGAAAATGCTGTTGCGCGATGGCTGGCCGGCACTGCTGGCGCTGACGCTCGTGCTGGCTGGCTGGATGGCGATGCGCAGCGCGCGACTGGGTCCGCTGATACCGGCGCCGGCGATGCATCGACGTGCACTGCTCGAACACGTGCAGGCCGCCGGTGAATTTCTGTATCGACGCGACGGTGGCCGCAGTCTGCACAGCCTGGCTTGTCAGACCGTCTTGGTGCGCCTGCGTCGGCGCGATCCCGCTTGCGCGATGCTCAACGGCGATGCGCTCTACACACGCCTGGCCGAGCGCAGCGAACTCGATGCCGCGCAGATCGCCCAGGCCTTCCAGTCACCCGCGAACGCGCAGGCGTTTCGTGCATGCATCATCACTCTGGCGCGACTCAGGAGCCGCCCATGACCACCGAGACACTCGCCGCCGCACCGGTCACGCCGCTGGCGCCACTTTCGATTGCCGAACTCGGCGCCCATGCACGCGCGCTGCGCGAGCAGGTTGCGCATGCCTTCATCGGTCAGGCCGTCGTGTTCGATCAGGTCTTGCTGGCCTTGCTCGCCGCTGGCCATGTGTTGATCGAAGGCGTGCCCGGACTGGGCAAGACCTTGCTGGTGCGCGCACTGGCCGCATCGGTCGGCTGCAGCTTCGGACGCATCCAGTTCACTCCCGACCTGATGCCGGCGGATGTCACCGGTCACGCGATCTACGATCCGAAGACCGAGCGTTTCCAGATCCGTCGCGGTCCGGTGTTCGCCAACCTGCTGCTGGCCGACGAGATCAACCGCGCGCCAGCGAAGACGCAGGCCGCATTGCTCGAATCGATGCAGGAAGGGCAGGTCACCATCGAAGGGCGCCGCTTCGCGCTGCCGGCGCCGTTCATGGTGGTGGCCACGCAGAATCCGATCGAGCAGGAAGGCACCTATCCATTGCCCGAAGCACAGTTGGACCGTTTCCTGATCAAGGTGGTGATTGGCTACCCCAGCGCGGAGGACGAGAGCCGCATGGTCGCCAGCGTGGTCAATGGCAAGGTCGCCGCCGATCTCGACGTCTCGCGCGTGCAACCGGTGATGGGGCAAGCCGAACTGCTGGCCTTGCAGCAGGGCGTCGCGGCGATCCGCATGGATGCCACGGTAACCGACTACGCCGTGCGCATCGTGCGCACCACACGCGAATGGCCGGGTGTGATTGGTGGCGCCGGTCCGCGCGGTGGCTTGGCGCTGGCGCGTCTGGCGCGCGCGCAGGCAGTGCTCGATGGCCGTGATTTCGTCACCCCTGACGACGTGCGCGCAGTGGCGCTGCCGGCCCTGCGGCATCGACTGGTGCTGGCGCCGGAAGCGCTGATCGAACGCCAGCGCCCCGACGACGTACTCACCGCGCTGCTGCACAAGGTGCCAGCGCCGCGCCAATGATGCGACCCGCACCGCCACTGTTGTGGTTGTTGTCCGGCTGGACCGTGCTCGGTGTGCTGGCCAGTCTGGCGTGGCTGCCGTTGACGGCATGGGTGGCCTGCGGTGGCGTGATCGCATCGCTGGCGCTGGTCGACGGCTGGCGTCTGCGCCGGATACCTTCGCCCGACGTGCAGCGCGACGTATCGCCGGTGATGCCGCTGGGGCCGGAGGCGCGCGTCGGTCTGCGGCTGCGCGCGTCCGCGCCACGTTCGCAACAGCTGCGGCTGCACGACCTGCATCCGGGTGGCTGGGCGGTGCGCGGCATGCCACGCAAAGTTTCGTTGCCGCCCGGCAGCGACGTACTGCTCGACTATGCAGTGACGCCGGATGCGCGCGGCCAGTTCCGCTTCGACGGTTGCCATCTGCAATTGCGTTCACCGTGGCACTGCTGGACGTCGCGTCGTGTCGTCGGTGTTCCGTCGACGGTGCGGGTGTATCCGAATTTCGCGTCGCTGGCCGAACTGGCCGGACTCAGCGTGGAACTGGCTTCGCGTAGTGTCGGTGCGCGCTTGCAGCGGCGGCGCGGCGAAGGCACTGAATTCCAGGAGCTGCGCGATTACCGCGTGGGCGACAGCCTGCGCAAGATCGACTGGAAGGCCACCGCGCGCAGCCACCGGCTGATCTCGCGCGAGTACCGCGACGAGCGCAACCAGCAGGTGGTGCTGATGCTCGATTGCGGCCGGCGCATGCTGGCGCAGGACGATCAGCTGGCGCATTTCGATCACGTGCTGAACGCGTCGCTGGCGCTGGCCAGCATCGCCCTGCGCCAGGGCGACGCGGTCGGCATGCTGGCCTGCACCGGCCAGCAGCAACGCTGGCTGCCACCGCAACAGGGCAGTGGCGGCATGGACATGCTGCTTGGCGCCGGCTACGACCTGCAGGCGATGCCGCTGGCCACCGACTATCTCGCCGCCGCCAGCGCACTGCAGGCACACCAGCAGCGCCGCGCGCTGGTGGTGCTGATCACCAACGTGCGCGACGAAGACGATGCGGAGCTGCGCATGGCAGTGTCGATGCTGGCCAAGCGCCATCTGGTGATGCTGGTCAGCCTGCGCGAACTGGCGCTGGATCGCGCCGCGAACGAACCGGGCGACGAGCTGGAAACCAGCATTCGAAGCGCAGCGGCGATGCACTACCTGGCCGAGCGCGAGCGCGTGCATGAAGGTTTGCGGCGCGAAGGCGTCAACACGCTCGATGTCAGTTGCAGCGAGTTGTCGGGTGCGTTGATCGAGCGCTATCTGAGTGTGAAGCGGAGCAGTCGGCTGTAGCTCGCTGCTCGTTGTACGCCGCACGTGGCGGCGACCTCTCCTCACTCGTCATTCCGGCGTAGGCCGGAATGACGAGATGTGAAGGGTCGACAAGTTGTGAGGTTTTCTCAGTGCTCTCGTCAGAACCGCATTGCCTCAGCGATCTGCCTTCTCAACCTTGCCCGGCGCCATCGGCTTGCCGATCCACCTCGCGGTATCCAGCTGCTGATCGATGCTCCTGGCGAGCTGTTCGATCCTCGGTCGAACGGCATCGGCGACGGCACCGGTGCAGCCGTTGTAGAAGTCCACCGTCTTGCTGCCCACGGCATCGACGACGGTGATCTTCACGCCGGGTTGATCGCTCATCACCATCTCGCAGCCGTCGTCGCTTCCTACGTAGCTGTCGCGCATGGAACGCAGTCCGGCCTGCTTCACGGCAGCAAAAATGTTTGCCAGCTGGGCCGGTGTGGCGAGACCGCTGGCGACGCCGGCCTGCACGTGGGCGTGGCCGACGAAGTTGATCTGGCCGTCGGCGGTAACTGTCACCGTATAGCTGGGGCAATTGCCGAGGCAGGTGCTGCGTTGCAGAGTGACGCTGGCCGCATGCATGGGCTGCTCAGACGTCGCATCGGCCCGCATCACGCATGCGCCGAGCAGGAATGCGCTGCAGGTGAGCAGGCTGCGAACAAAGAGGGTGCGGGCCGGATGCATGGGTTTCTCCGTGGCGGTCGGCAGGTGGACCCAGCATGGCACGATGCCGGATCCGCGTGAGCGCGGCGGTCACCCGTCAATCCTCTTCCACGTGCGGCTTCCATGCTTCGCTGAGCTGCTTCTGCACGTTCGACGGCACCGCTTCGTAGTGGCTGAGGTCGAGGCTGTAACGGCCGCGACCGCCGGTCATCGACTTCAGTTCGGTCGGGTAGTCGACCAGTTCGGCCAGCGGGGCCTGCGCCTTGATCACCAGCTCGCCGCCGCGCTGGCTATCGGTGCCCATGATGCGCGCGCGCTTGCCGGCGAGACCGCCGGTGACGTCGCCGACGTTGTGCTCGGGTATCGCCACCTCGACGTTGACGATCGGTTCCAGCACGATCGGTCGCGCCTTGACGATCGCATCGAGAAACGCCTTCTTGCCGGCGCTGATGAAGGCGACTTCCTTCGAATCGACCGGATGGTATTTGCCGTCGTAGACGGTCACCCGCAGATCCTGCAACGGGTAGCCGGCGACGGCGCCGTGTTCCATCGCCTGGCGCACGCCTTTCTCGATCGCAGGCAGGAATTGGCCGGGAATCACGCCGCCCTTCACCGCGTCGACGAACTCGAAACCGGTGCCACGCTCCAGCGGTTCCACCCGCAGGAACACCTCGCCGAATTGGCCGGCGCCGCCGGTCTGCTTCTTGTGCTTGTGATGGCCCTCGGCGTGGCCGGCGATGGTTTCGCGATAGGCGATCCGCGGCGGATGGGTTGCCACCTCGACGCCGTAGCGTTCGCGCATGCGCTCCAGCATCACCTTCAGATGCAGGTCGGACAGCCCACGCACCACGGTCTCGTTGAGCTCCTTGTGGTGCTCGACGCGAAAGCATGGATCCTCCTCGGCCAGCCGCCCCAGCGCATTGGAAAGTTTCTGCTCCTGCCCTTTGTGCTTCGGCTCCAATGCGAGGCCGAACATCGGCGACGGAAACGTCAACGGCGCCAGCGTGATCTGATCCTCGTCGTGCGAGTCGTGCAGCACCGCATCGAAGTGGATCTCCTCGATCTTCGCCACCGCGGCGATATCGCCGGGGATCGCCACTTCGATCTCCACATGCGACTTGCCCTGCAGCCGGAACAGGTGGCCGACCTTGAACGGCTTGCGGCCATCGTCGACCAGCAGCTGGCTGTCGCGACGGATGGTGCCCTGCCACACGCGGAACACGCCGAGTTTGCCCACGAACGGATCGTTGACGATCTTGAACACGTCGGCGATCACATGACTGGCCGGGTCGGCGCTGACTGCCAGCGGCGTGCCATCGCCGCGCGTGAACGGCGGCGGATTGCCCTCGGCCGGATTCGGCAGCAGCCGCGTGGCGACATCCAGCAATTCGTTGATGCCGGCGCCGGTGCGCGCACTGACGAAGCAGATCGGCACCAGGTGACCTTCGCGCAGGCACTGCTCGAACGCATCGTGCAATTGCTGCGGGGTCAGCGCGCCTTCGCCGGCGTCGAGGTACTGGCCCATCACGGTTTCGTTGATCTCGACAACCTGGTCGAGAATGCGCTGATGCGCCTCGGCCAGCGAGGAAAAATCGGTAGCGCCTTCGCTGTGGAAGAAGCAGTCCAGCACGCGGCTGCCGCGCCCGGTCGGCAGGTTCACCGGCAGGCATTCGTTGCCGAACTCCTCGCGCAGCGCGTCCACCACGGCGGCCAGGTTGGCGCCGTCGAAGTCGATCTTGTTGATCACCAATACGCGTGCCAGTCCGCGCTGCTTCGCGTGCATCATCATGCGGCGGGTGCCGTACTCGATGCCGTTGATCGCATTGACCACGATCGCCACGGTTTCCACCGCGGCCAGCGCGGCCAGCGTGGCGCCGCGGAAATCGGCATAGCCGGCAGTATCGATCAGGTTGAGGTGACAGTCGCCGCGATCGAGATGGGCGATGCAGGTGTCGATCGAGTGCACACGTGCCTTTTCCTGGCTGTCGGTGTCCGATACGGTGTTGCCGCGCTCGACCGTGCCTGGCGCCTGGATCGCGCCACCGGCCTGCAGCAGCGCTTCGAACAGCGTGGTCTTGCCCACGCCGGCGTGACCGGCGAACGCGATGTTGCGGATATTTTCCGTGGTGTACGACACGATGCGACCCTCCTCAAAGCAGGGCGTGGCCTCGTGGCATGAACGGCGCCGCATGAGGCCGCGCGTTGGCGGCTGACGATGGCGGGCCGTCATGGTCGTCCTTCACAAGTGCGGGGCGAAGGCGGTCATGGCGGAGTGGCGCGTGGCGCCACCCGCCTAGACTTGAGCGAACCGCCGATGCGGTCAAGCTGCAGTGCGGGGAACCGGCGGCGTGTTGCGGTGGTCTGTAGTGCGCGTGCCACCCACGCATGCATCCGCTGGCCGGTGCGCCGGGGTTCAAGCGCCATCCGGCATCCTGCCCATCGCCATCCGCATCCCGTGAGGCACCGTTATCGTCCGTCCGTCGCAGGTCGCACATCAGCGCCAGTCATGGCCGAGCCCGAACCAGTCAGGTCAGGATCAGCCGGATGGCGGACTGACGCCGCTGGACGGCTCGACCCAGGCGCGGCTGCGACAGCGGCGCTGGCGCGAGCCGCGACACGAGCGTCGGCAGCACTGGCTGGCGCTGGTGGTGGCGGTGTTGCTGCATACGCTGTTCGTCGTGGTGATCTGGTACGGCATGCGGCCGCGGCCGATCGCATTGGTGGCGCCGCAAGCCGAGGAGGTACTGCAGATACGTTTCATCGCCCGCTCACCCACGGCGGTGACCGCGCTGCCACCCGCGCAGGCGCTGCCGCCGCCACCGAAACCCGTGGTGCGGCCGAGACCGCCTGAGCCGGTCGCGAAGGACGCCATGACCATCCAGCTGCCAACGCCCAAGCCGGCCGCCACGGCGCGACTGTATGACGAGCAGGGCCAGCCGCTGCTGCCGGCAGCGGTCGCCAGCGCACCCGCGCCCGGCTATGTGCAGAACCTGCCGCAAGGCGATGCGCGGGTCATGCAGCACAGCGACCCGATCAAGTACAAGGCGACGCGCTTCGAGCAGTACTTTCCGCCGCCGGATGAAACTCTCGGCGGCGCGGCGGTTCGGCATGTGGTCGACAAGGTGATAAACAAGACAGACGTGAATCTGCCCGGTGGTGTGCATCTGAAGTGCATGACGCTGCTGGGCATTCCGACCCCGAATTGCATCAATCCGCCAGCACCGCCTTCGGCCAAGGACGGTGACGAGCGTCTCAGCATGGCGCCGGCGACGTCGCTGGATGGCGAGGCGCACGCGCCGAAGCCGCCCAGCGTCGAGTCCTGCATCGCGATGTATCGCGCCGGCAAACCACTGGAGTGGGGTTGCCCGGTCGATACGCCGAATCGTGCGGTCGACACCGAGCTGCGCGAACGTGCCAAGAGTGCCGCCGCGGCCCACTGAGTGTCATGCGGAACGGCGGCCGCGCCCGTTACACTGGCCGCATGCCCTTGCCACCCCCGGACCAACCTGCTGCTGGCCGTTCCGCCAACCCCGCGCGGATCATGCTGAACTCGCCACTGGCGGCGGCCAGCCGGGCGCGGGTCTACCATCAGCGTACCCGCCAGCGTCCACGCGAGCGTGGCCTGCACGCACTCGCCGCGATCGGTGCACTGCTGGTGCATATCGTGTTTCTGTTGAGCTTCGTGCTGGGGCCGGCTTACGAGCTGACGCCACCGCCGGAGTCGAAGCTGCAGTTCTTGCAGGTACGCCTGATCGAACCGCCCGAGCCGCCACCGCCACCACCGGTGCGCGGCACCCCGCCGAAAGAACGCGGGCCGCGGCATCAAGGTCGCAGCAGCCAGGCCGCGTCGAGCAGCGAGCGCAGCGCGTATACGCAGGCTGCGGTGGCGGCAGCACCGGCGCCGGCTGCCGCGACGCCGGTGCTTGCCAAGGTCGCCAAGTCGCATGCACCGGCCCCGAAACCGGTAGCCGCGCCACCGCCGCCAGTGAGTCTGCCGAAGCCGGCACCGACACCTGCGCTGCAGCCGATCCCGCTGGCCGGCGAACCACCGCCGGTGGTGCTGCCGACGCCGACCTTGCAGCCGCCAGTGCCACCGAAGTTCCAGCCCGAATCGGTGCGCAAGCCGCAACTGGAAGGCAATCAGCCGTTGCAGCCACCGGCTTCGCTGGCCATGCCGGAAGTGCCGCCGCAATCACTGCCACCGATCAGCGTGAGCAGCATCGCGTTGAATGCCGAGGTGCCGAAAACTGCGGCGCCGGTCAGCGTGGTACCGGCTCACGCGGAGATGGCCGCGGCACCACCGGTGCCCGAGTTGCAGCCGGTTCCGTTGCCGGCCCAGCCATCACCGAGCGTGAATCTGCAGACGTCAATGAGTGCGCCGACGCCGACCGTGCCGAATGAGAAACCGCAGGTGCAGGCGCCGGCGATCGAAGTGGCCGAAGCCGAACTCGAAGCGGTGCCGCTGACGCCCGCGCCACCGGCACGCACCGAAGCGCAGGCACCGAGCGTGAAGATCGAGGTGGCGGACACCGCACATACGCCAGCGATCCAGCCGTCCATCGAGCGACCGCAGTTGAACGCGCCAGCCGCGATCGCGGCCGCGGCCACACCAGCGACCACCACCGCGAGCAAGCCGGCACAGTCGCCGTCGCCCACAACCACCGAACAGCCTGCCGCACACGAGGTCAGCCCGAGCCCGGCCGACCGCGACAACGGGCGCGACGTCAGCCGCGCCCCCGATGCCACGCCGCAAGGCAGCGACACCGCCACGCCGGGTGAACCCAATGGCGTGGTCGCCGCACCGGAAGCAGACACCGGCAAAAACACCGCCGCATCGCCGAAAACCGGGCAGGGCAGCGACAAGGGCAGCACCGGCAAACAGCAGGGCAGCGGTCAGCCCGGCGGCAATCAACCCGGTGCCGATCAGGGCGAGAAGCACGGCGAGCTTGGCGAGTACGTGCAGCTGAAGCCGCGCGGCGATACCGCGATCATGAGTCACGGCACGCCGAACATCGGCTATCAAGCGACCCGCTTCAATCAGGACTGGACTCCCGAGGGCGAGAGTTCGATCGACACCGCGCTGCGTCATGCCGTGGAAAAAACCACGGTCAAGCACACCTTCCATCTGCCGCGTGGCGTGCGCGTCGAATGCGCGGTGATGCCGCTGCTGCCGATGTCGCTGCTCGGCTGCAAGAATCCCGATCCGCCGGCCAAGCCACTCGATGCGAAAGTCTACGATCGCCTGCACCTCGCTCCCGCCAATCCGGTGGCATCGCCTGCGCCGGCGGCCAGCAGCGCCGCTCCGACGCCGATGATCAAGTTCGACAACGGCGCCGAATGCGCCGCCGCCCGCGTCGCCGGCGGCCCGCCGCCGCCCGGTTGCGAAGGCATCGTGCTGCCGGTCAAGCCGTCCAGCACGCCCGCGTCACCATCCAGTTCGTGGGTGCCGGCCAGCGACCAGTTCCATTGAGGCGTTCGTAACCGCAGCGCTCAGCCGCGATCCAGCGGACTCAGCACGCCGTGGCCACCGCGGTTGAGCACATGCGTGTAGATCTGCGTGGTCGCCACGTCCTTGTGGCCGAGCAGTTCCTGGATGGTGCGAATGTCCTGGCCTGCTTCGAGCAGGTGTGTGGCGAACGAATGGCGCAAGGTGTGGCAGGTGGCCGGCTTGACGATATGCGCTTTGATGCGTGCCGCACGCACCGCACGCTGCAGACCGCTTTCATCCACGTGATGACGTCGCCACGCGCCGCCGCGTGGGTCGCGCGAAAGCTGGCTCGAGGGAAATACATATTGCCAACCAGGCTCGCGCGGCGCTGACGGATACTTGCGCGCGAGCGCATCCGGCAGCCACACCGAGCCGTGGCCCGCGTCCAGATCCTGCTGATGGATCAGCTTGACCCGCTCCAGTTGTGCGCGCAGCAACTCGCGTAGCCGCTGCGGCAGCGGCACGTGCCGATCCTTGCCGCCCTTGCCGTTCCGGACGCAGATCTGGTTGAGTTCGAAATCCACATCCTTGACGCGCAGGCGCACGCACTCCATCAAGCGCATGCCTGATCCATACAACAGCGACGCCATCAGCGCGAAGCAACCGTCCATCAACGCCAGTAGTCGACTCACCTCATCACGCGAAAGCACCACAGGCACCCGCTGCGAGCGCTTGGCGCGCACGATCGTTTCCATCCACGGCAACTCGATCGACAGGACTTCCCGATACAGAAACAGCAGCGCCGAAAGCGCTTGGTTCTGGGTGCCGGCGGCAACTTGTCCCTGGGTCGCCAGCGTGCTGAGAAAACCCTCGACCTCGGCCGCACCCATGTCACGCGGATGCCGCTTGTCATTCGCCAGAATGAAGCGCCGAATCCAGCCGATATACGCCTGCTCCGTTCGCAAGCTGTAGTGCCTCAACCGCAAACGCGCACGCACTTGATCCAGCAACCGCGGCGTTTTCGTCCCCGTTACACCCGCACTTTCACCTGCGTAACTCATACACCCTCAAAATCATCAGATAACGCCAGCAGCTTGCCCGCTTGCGCAGAGTCGCGCAGCGGTGCAAAGGCTTGAACTCTTGTAGGAAGTTGTCCCTTGTGTGGCATTGACCGATGTCTGCATACTCCGTGCAACACTCCATTTCTGGGGTCTACTTAGCGTTAGCGTGCAAATGAAGAATCTCGCGATCGGGTTGCTGCTTTCTGCAAGTCTGCTCTTTGCCGGTTGTGCCACGCAGTCGCCGGCGAAGATCTTCAAGGGCAACTATTTCTACAACTTTGAAAGTTCCTCGTTCACACCAGCAGGCTCCAATGAGGCTTGGTGCGTCAACAGCGCCGAGATGGCTAAAGCGCAACTTCGATCTGCTCAGTCCGGTACCGCAGAGGTTGTCGTCCAGGGCAGCCTCAGCCCCAAAGGTCATTACTGCAATCTCGGCGCTTCCAAGCATGTGCTCAAGGTCTTCAAGGTTCTGTCAGTAGCCAATCTCAAGTCCGGGGACTAAGGTTGCATGCTAACCAGTCATTCGAGGCGGACGGCTACGCCGCCGCTCAATTCCAGCGTTGGGCGTCAAATCTTGTAGCTGAGGGGGAAGGATGGACTTGCTACAGCAGAATTGGGGTTGGGTAACTGCAAACCCTTGGGGTTTCGCCACGTTCGTAGTACTCGCATTTGGCGCAGGCTGGGGCGCTGCCAACCTCTTTTATCGCGAGAGAATCGAGTTGCTAAAAGCAAGAGCCGGCAGCCCAGACCAACAAAGCACAAAAGCGTCTGCGCCTCGCACGTTTCAGTACGTAGCGAATGGCCGTCACGGGCCAAATTTGTTGGCGGCAACGACGCACGATGCGTTCGTAGGGCAAGAATTATCATTGCGAGCGGACATTCCCGACAATGAGACTCTTCACGTGGTGCTGCATGGCCCGCCACACGCGTACCTCAGCGACACCTCGGGCGCCTGGCATTACAACGTGGTCGGTGTCACCAACTGGGTAATGAGCAAGTATCAGGACAATACTTCTTCGCCGGTGCAGCATTTCAACGCGGAATCAGGTCGAGCTGAACTGCAACTTATTTTTGCGCGCGCTGGCAATGTACGTGTAGAGGTTTTCGAGAGTGATAGCTCGTCAGCTTCTTGGAGCAAGGACATTCGTGTATACGACAAGGGTTGAGCGCTGTTCGCCCAACAAATCATTCAAGCGGACGGCTGCGCCGCCGCTTAATTCCGGCGTTAGGCCAAGGAACAGCCATGCCCGTCTCGGAAACCGAAATGCTTTGGGGCGCGCTATTGTTCGAACTCAGCGTTCCTACAACTGCAATCGTGGTCATGTTGCGCGCGCCACGCCTTCGTAAGTTTGTCATTGTTGTTTTAGGAGCGGTGACACCGTTATTGCTCCTCTACGGAGCCGTAGTGGTAGCGTTTCTGCTTAACCCCGACAAGGGGAATATTTTTGCGTTCTATGCCATGTGGGTCATGTCATTTTTTGCCTACGCAGCGATTCTTTTGGGCGGCATAGCACTAGCCTTTGTGCCTAGGCCATCTAATCTGTACGCTCGTTTTTCATTGGGTTTGCGTCTGCGCCGCTTTCTTATGCGTTGCTCAACATCGTCTCCTAGCGGCGTGGCGTGGCCTAACTATTCGTGTATGGACTCCTCATGCAACTAGCCGAGAATGCTTGGTCGATAGATGCCGGATGAATGAATC
>NZ_BMXT01000001.1 GCF_014651895.1 Rhodanobacter panaciterrae | reverse complement strand
CGCTTCGCCATTCGCGAAGGCGGCCGTACCGTCGGCGCCGGCGTGGTGGCCAAGGTCATCAAGTAAGTTCTGTTATCCCGGCAGCTCGCTGCCGGGATAACTTCCGTCGTTGATCCGGCCCGTTGGTCGGATAACGCCGGGGCAGATGAGGTCCCTCACGATGTTTTTCATCGTGCTACTTCACTAAGCCAGATTTTGCAGGTATACTTGGCAGCTTGCTTACCGACTGAGGCTTGACTTCGGTCGATCTACCGCGAAATGAGGCGCAGGATGTGCTTCGAGTTCGCAGGCCGGGATGGCCCTCGCAATGCAATGTGATCACGGGGCGCAGCCCTGCTGATTACGTTTTTTTGCGTGATACGCAATTTCGTCCAAGCGAGCCGCCTAGCGCTCGCTTGGTCTTTTCGAATTGGGGCTGTGCGATTTGTACGCAGCCACCGATGTGGTGTTAAAGGGTTGTGCGAGGCGGTGAGAAGCCGTTTCGTTTCACATTACGTTCTTTCGACAACAGGACACGGTTATGGCGAACCAGAAGATTCGGATTCGGCTGAAAGCGTACGATCATCGTCTGATCGACCGCTCAGCCAGTGAGATCGTCGAGACGGCCAAGCGCACTGGCGCAACGGTACTCGGCCCGATTCCACTCCCGACGAAAATCGAGCGTTACACCATCCTGACGTCGCCGCACGTCGACAAGGATGCACGCGACCAGTACGAGACCCGTACGCACAAGCGTGTGCTCGACATCATCGACCCGAACGACAAAACCGTGGACGCGCTCATGAAGCTTGATCTCGCCGCTGGCGTCGATGTTCAGATCAAGCTCGGTTGAGCGACAGACAGGATACGAAGATGAGTATCGGATTGGTTGGCCGCAAATGCGGCATGAGCCGACTCTTCACTGAAGATGGCCGCTCGATTCCGGTGACGCTGATTGAAGCGACGCCGAACCGCGTGACCCAGTTGAAGACGGACGATAACGATGGCTACAGCGCCGTCCAGGTTTCCGCGGGCAGCAAGCGCGCGAACCTGCTGACGCAGCCGCTGAAAGGTCACTACGCGAAGGCCAAGGTTGAGCCGGGTCGTGGCTTGTGGGAATTCCGCGTGTCTGCCGACGATCTCGGCAAGTACACCGTGGGCAGCGAGATCAAGGCAGACGACGTGTTCACCGTCGGCCAGATCGTCGACGTTGCCGGCGTGTCGAAAGGCAAGGGCTTCCAGGGCACGATCAAGCGCTGGAACTTCAAGATGGGTGACGCTACCCACGGTAACTCGCTGTCGCATCGCGCGCCGGGTTCCATCGGTCAGCGCCAGACCCCGGGTCGCGTGTTTCCGGGCAAGAAGATGTCCGGCCACATGGGTGCGGTCAACCGCACGCAGCAGGGTCTGGAAGTGGTCAAGGTCGACGCCGAGCGTCATCTGATCGCGGTGAAGGGTGCGGTACCGGGTGCAACCGGTGGCGACGTCATCATCCGCCCGACGACGAAGAGCTGAGGAGAGACGCCATGGAACTCAATGTTATTGGCGCCAAGTCGCTCAGCGTGTCGGACGAAGTGTTCGGCGGTGAGTACAAGAAGGCCCTGGTTCACCAAGTCGTCATCGCCTATCAGGCGGGCGGCCGTGCCGGCACCCAGTCGCAGCTGTCGCGCGGCGAGATGTCCGGTACCACCAAGAAATTCAAGAAGCAGAAGGGCGGCGGCGCCCGTCACGGTGATTACCGTGCACCGATCTTTGTCGGCGGTGGTCGCACCTTCGCGGCGAAGCCGCGCAGCTACGAGCAGAAGGTCAACCGCAAGGCCTACCGTGTCGCGATCCGCTCGATCTTTTCCGAGCTGGTTCGTCAGGGTCGTCTGAAGGTCGTCGAGAGCTTTGGCGTCGAAACGCCGAAGACCTCCGCGATGGTTGCCAAGCTGGCCGAGCTGGAAGTGTCCGGTCGCGTGCTGCTGGTGTCGGAAGACGCCAACGAGTCCGTGTTCCTGGCCGCACGCAACATTCCCTATATCCACGTACTGGATGTGATGGGCCTGAACCCGGTCAGCCTGGTTGGTTCCGACCATGTGGTGGTCACGGTTGACGCGGTGAAGAAGATCGAGGAGTGGCTGGCATGAACAACGAACGCATTCTCGATACGCTGCGCGCGCCGCACATCTCCGAGAAGTCGGCGCGTCTGGCCGAGCACAACCAGTATGTATTCGTGGTCGCTCCCGCAGCGACCAAGGCCGATGTCCGCGCTGCCGTGGAGAAGCTGTTCGACGTGAAAGTCGAGCAGGTCAACCTCGTCAACACCAAGGGCAAGGTCAAAGCCTTCCGTCAACGCGCTGGCAGCCGCCAGGGCAAGCGTAAGGCCTACGTGCGTCTTGCCGATGGCCAGACCATCGACGTTTCCGCCAAGGCCTGAGCCAGGAGTTCTGTGAGATGGCACTAATCAACCACAAGCCGACCTCGCCGGGTCGTCGTGACGCAGTCAGCGTCAAGACGGAAGGTCTGTACAAGGGCGCGCCGTACGCGGCGTTGACCGAGTCGCAGTCCCGCACCGGTGGTCGCAATCATCATGGCCGCATCACCGTGCGTCATCGCGGCGGCGGTCACAAGCAGCATTACCGCATCATCGATTTCAAGCGCGACAAGGAAGGCATTGCCGCCCGCGTCGAGCGCATCGAATACGATCCGAACCGCACCGCGCACATCGCGTTGCTGTGCTACGCCGACGGCGAGCGTCGTTACATCATCGCGCCGAAGGGCGTGGCGGTGGACGATCGCCTGGTGTCCGGTCGTGATGCGCCGATCAAGGCTGGCAACTGCCTGCAGCTGCGCAACATTCCGATGGGCAGCACGATCCATTGCATCGAGCTGCGTCCGGGCAAGGGCGCGCAGATCGCCCGCAGCGCCGGTGCTTCGGTGCAGCTGGTGGCACGCGAATCCGGTTACGCCACGCTGCGTCTGCGCTCCGGCGAAATGCGTCGTGTCTCGGTCGATTGCCGCGCCACCATCGGTGAAGTCGGCAACGGCGAGCACAGCCTGAAGAAGCTCGGCAAGGCTGGCGCGAAGCGCTGGCTGGGTATTCGCCCGACCGTTCGCGGTGTGGTGATGAACCCGGTCGACCATCCGCACGGTGGTGGTGAAGGCAAGACTTCAGGTGGTCGTCATCCGGTCAGCCCGTGGGGCACGCCGGCCAAGGGCTACAAGACCCGTAACAACAAGCGCACGCAGCAGTTCATCGTGCGTCGTCGTACGAAGTAACAGGAAACCGACATGCCTCGCTCTCTGAAGAAAGGTCCGTTCGTCGACCTTCACCTCGTAAAGAAGGTGGAAGCTGCGGTTTCCGCCAACAACAAGCGCCCGATCAAGACCTGGTCGCGCCGCTCGATGATCCTGCCGGAAATGGTTGGCTTGACCATCGCTATTCACAACGGCCGTCAGCACGTACCCGTACTGATCAACGAGAACATGGTCGGGCACAAGCTCGGCGAGTTCGCGGTGACCCGTACGTTCAAGGGCCATGTCGGCGACAAGAAGGGTAAGTGATGAGCACTGAAGCCAAAGCGATCCTGCGTGGCGCCCGCATTTCGGCGCAAAAGGCACGCCTGGTGGCTGACCTCGTCCGCGGGCTTCCCGTCGGCCGGGCCAGCGACGTGCTCACCTTTACCAACAAGAAAGCCGCGCTCCTTGTCCGCAAGGTGCTGCTGTCGGCCGTCGCCAACGCCGAGAACAATCTCGGCGCCGACGTCGACGAGCTGAAAGTGGCCAGCATCTTCGTTGACGAAGGTCCGGCGATGAAACGCATGCACGCCCGCGCCAAAGGCCGCGGTTCGCGCATTCTCAAGCGCACCAGCCACATCACTGTGGTTGTTGGTAACTGACCGAGGATATAGACGATGGGTCATAAAGTTCATCCCACCGGTATCCGCCTCGGCATTGCCAAGGACTGGAACTCGAAGTGGTTCGCCAACAAGCGCGATTACGCCAAGTATCTCGTGGCCGACATCAAAGTCCGCGACATGCTGAAGAAGAAGCTGGCTGCCGCCGGCATCTCGAAGATCCAGATCGAGCGTCCGGCCAAGACCGCACGCGTGACGATCCACACCGCCCGTCCGGGCGTGGTGATCGGCAAGAAGGGCGAGGATATCGAGAAGCTGCGCAAGGAAGTCAGCGACATGATGGGCGTTCCGACGCACATCAACGTCAATGAAGTGCGCAAGCCCGAGCTGGATGCACAGCTGGTGGCCGAGTCGATCGCGCAGCAGCTCGAGCGCCGCATCATGTTCCGTCGCGCGATGAAGCGTTCGGTCGGCAATGCGATGCGCCTGGGTGCACTGGGTATCAAGATCAACGTGTCCGGTCGTCTGAACGGTGCCGAGATCGCCCGCTCCGAGTGGAGCCGTGAGGGTCGCGTGCCGCTGCATACGCTGCGCGCCGACATCGACTACGGTACCGCCGAAGCGAACACCACCTACGGCATCATCGGAATCAAGGTGTGGATCTACAAGGGTGAGGTCTTCGATCTGGCAGCAGCATCCCAGGAGTCGAAGGACGAGCCGTCGTCGCAGCCGCGCCGCGAAGGTGGCGAAGGTCGTCGTAATGATTCGCGTCGCGAGGCCGGTGACGGCCGCCGCGAGCGGTCTGCGAAGTAAGGAGAGTTGCCATGTTGCAACCGAAACGAACCAAATACCGCAAGCAGTTCAAAGGCCGTAACGACGGCTTGGCCCAGTGCTCCAACCTCGTCAGCTTTGGCGAGTACGGACTGAAGGCGATCACGCATGGTGCGCTCACCGCGCGTCAGATCGAAGCCGCTCGTCGCTGCATCACCCGTTACGTCAAGCGCGGTGGCAAGTTGTGGATCCGCGTGTTCCCGGACAAGCCGATCACCAAGAAGCCGATCGAAGTCCGCATGGGTGCCGGCAAGGGCAGTGTTGAGTTCTGGGTTGCCCAGATCCAGCCCGGCCGCATGCTTTACGAGATCGAGGGCCTCGATGAGGTCACGGCACGTGAGGCGTTCCGTCTGGCGGCAGCGAAGCTGTCGGTGCAGACCCAGTTCGTGACCAGGGCGGTGATGTGATGGCCAGCAAAGATATCAATAACCAGTCGGCCGAAGAGCTGAACCAGCATCTGCTGGATCTGCGCAAGGAGCAGTTCAACCTGCGCATGCAGAAAGGCTCCGGCCAGCTCACTCAGCCGCACCAGCTTCGCCGCGTTCGGCGTGACATCGCCCGCACGAAGTTCGTGCTCGGCGGCAAGAAGTAAGGGACGGCCGACATGAGCGATAACCAGATTCAAGTAGAGAAGCAGACGCGTACCCTCGAGGGTCGCGTCACCAGCAACAAGATGGACAAGACGGTCACCGTACTGGTCGAGCGTCAGGTTCAGCATTGGCTGCTCGGCAAGATCATCCGCCGTTCGACCAAGCTGCATGCGCAGGACGACCTGGGCGCGAACGAGGGTGACCTCGTGCGTATCGCCGAGTGCCGTCCGTTGTCCAAGACCAAACATCACCGCGTGGTTGAAATCATCACGCGCGCCAACGTCTAAGGGAGGGTGCAGCCATGATCCAGATGCAAAGCACGCTTTCCGCAGCGGACAACAGCGGCGCGAAGGAACTGATGTGCATCAAGGTGCTCGGCGGCTCCAAGCGCCGTTACGCCGCGATCGGTGACGTCATCAAGGTCACCGTGAAGGATGCGATTCCCCGCGGCAAGGTAAAGAAGGGTGAGGTGTACAACGCCGTGGTGGTTCGTACCGCCAAGGGTGTGCGCCGTCCCGATGGCTCGCTGATCCGTTTCGACGGCAATGCAGCGGTGCTCCTCAACAACAAGCTCGAGCCGATCGGCACCCGTATTTTCGGACCGGTTACCCGCGAGCTGCGCAGCGAGAAGTTCATGAAGATCGTCTCCCTCGCGCCCGAAGTGCTCTGAGCGGAGATCACAAAATGAACCGTATCCGTAAGGGTGATCAGGTCCTCGTGATCACCGGCAAAAACAAGGGTCAGCGCGGCGATGTGCTGCGTGTTGCAGACGACCGTGTGTTCGTCTCCAACGTGAATCTGATCAAGCGTCACACCAAGCCGAACCCGCAGGCCAACCAGGCTGGCGGTATCGTCGAGCGTGAAGCCTCGATCCATCTCTCCAATGTGCAGCTGTTCAACCCCGCCACGAACAAGGGTGAACGCGTCGGCACCAAAACGCTCGAAGATGGGCGCAAGGTCCGCGTGTTCCGTTCGACTGGCGAGGTCGTGGACGCGTAAGGAACACGATCATGACGCGCCTTGAAAATTTTTATAAAGAGCAGGTAGTTGCCAAGCTCACTGAGCAATTCGGCTACCAGAACGTGATGCAGGTTCCCCGCATCACCAAGATCACGCTGAACATGGGCGTGGGCGAAGCGGCGGGCAACAAGAAAGTGCTCGAGAACGCCGTGGCCGACATGGCCAAGATCGCGGGCCAGAAGCCGATCACGACCAAGGCGCGCGTTTCCGTCGCCTCGTTCAAGATCCGCGACGGCTGGCCGATCGGCTGCAAGGTCACCCTGCGCCGTGCCCAGATGTGGGAGTTCATGGATCGCCTGATCAACATCTCGCTGCCGCGCGTGCGCGACTTCCGCGGTGTTTCGGCGAAGGCGTTTGACGGCCGTGGCAACTACAACTTCGGTATCAAGGAACAGATCATTTTCCCTGAAATCGACTTCGATCAGGTTGATGCGCTGCGTGGCATGGATATTTCCATCACCACCACCGCGAAGACCGACGAAGAAGCGAAAGCCCTGCTGGCAGCGTTCAGCTTCCCGTTCCGCAACTGATAGGCGCGTAATCCATGGCCAAGACATCAATGGTGAACCGCGATATCAAGCGGACCAAACTCGTCCAGAAGTTCGCCGCCAAGCGCGCTGAACTGAAGGCGATCGTGCTGAGCCCCACCGCCTCCTACGAGGAGAAGATGGCCGCCCAGACCAAGCTGCAGAAGCTGCCGCGCGACGCCAGCCCGTCGCGTCAGCGCACCCGCTGCGCCCTGACCGGCCGTCCGCGTGCCGTTTACGCCAAGTTCGGCCTCGGCCGCAACAAGCTGCGTGAAGCGACCATGCGCGGCGACGTGCCGGGTCTGCGCAAGGCCAGCTGGTAATACCCAACACGGACTGGTTCGCGAGGTCGAGGCTTCGCGACTGGTTCACCCGGCGGCATGTTTGTGCCGCCGTTGATGCGACTACCGCATCGAGATTCGCTAAAATCTGGAAATGCTGATATTGTCGGCGGTCTGCGCAAAGCAGGCCGACTTTATGTCGGCTCACAATCTGATTGATTTCCGGTTTTATCGGATATCGGTGCACTCTGAAGGATGTTTTCATGAGCATGACTGATCCCATCGCCGATCTGTTTACGCGCGTCCGCAATGCCCAGGCCATGGGCAAGCCGACTGTTCGTATGCCGTCGTCGAAATTGAAGGTGGCGATCGCCAACCTTCTCAAGAACGAGGGCTACATTCTCGACGCCAAGACTTCCGCCGAGGAAGGCAAGCCGGTGCTCGAGCTCAAGCTCAAGTATTTCGAAGGCCAGCCGGCCATCGAGACCATCTCCCGTGTCAGCCGTTCCGGCCTGCGTGTTTACCGCGGCAAGGACGAACTGCCGAAGGTCCTCGGCGGCCTGGGTATCTCGATCATCTCGACTTCCGCTGGTCTGTTGACCGATGCGCAGGCCCGTGCCAAGGGTCTGGGCGGCGAAGTCATCGGCCAAGTGGCATAAGGAGTCATTCAATGTCACGTGTAGCCAAGAAACCGATTTCCCTGCCGAAGGGCGTGGAGCTGACCGTCGCTGCCGACGCGATCTCCGTGAAGGGCCCGAAGGGCACCTTGTCCGTGCATCACCTGCCGGGCGTCACTGTCGCCGTGGACAATGGTGTTGCCACCATCAGCCTCGCCGAAGGCACCGACGACAAGTTCGGCGGTACCGCTCGCGCGCTGCTGGCCAACATGGTCACCGGTGTTTCCACAGGTTACGAGCGCAAGCTTGAGCTGGTCGGCGTGGGTTACCGCGTCGCCATGCAGGGCAAGTCGCTGAACCTGAGCCTGGGCTTCTCGCACCCGGTGGTGTTCGAGGCGCCGGAAGGCATCAGCATCGAAACCCCGACGCAGACCGAGGTCCTGATCAAGGGCACCGACAAGCAGGTTGTGGGTCAGGTGGCAGCCAAGATTCGCGGCTTCCGTCCGCCGGAGCCCTACAAGGGCAAGGGTGTGCGTTATGCCGGTGAGAAGATCACCCTGAAGGAAGCCAAGAAGGCGTAAAGCGGGTCCCTCCTGAAAGTCCGATCATTCGTGGTCGAGCCCTTCTAAAGAGTCCCCTGATACAAGCCGATCCGCTTTCGAGGAATTAACGATGAACAAGAACGAAAATCGCCTGCGTCGCGCCAAGTCCACGCGTTGTCATATCCGCAAGCTGGCTGTCGCCCGCTTGTCGGTGCACCGCACCGGTCAGCACATCTACGCACAGGTGTTCGACGCTTCCGGCGTGAACGTGGTGGCTGCCGCCTCCACCGTGCAGAAGTCGGTTGCTGAAGGCCTCAAGGGCACCAAGAACCTGACTGCAGCCGCGGCCGTGGGCAAGGCAGTTGCCGAGCGTGCGATGGCGGCGGGTATCGAGTCGGTGGCGTTTGATCGCTCCGGCTTCCGCTTCCATGGTCGCATTAAGGCGCTGGCCGATGCGGCGCGCGAAGCGGGCCTCAAGTTCTAAAAGCACTACCTGGGAATCGGGCTTGTCCTGATTCCCGCTGCACCAACTACAACTCCAAGCGGCTCAGCCGCAAGTAAAGTCCTGGCCTAGCCGGGCACATGGAAAAGAACATGTCTTCTAACGATCGCGAAAATTCGGACGGCTTGCTCGAGAAGCTTATCGCCGTCAACCGCGTGGCCAAGACCGTCAAGGGTGGCCGCCAGATGAGCTTCACCGCACTGACCGTGGTCGGTGATGGCGAGGGCAAGGTCGGCTTCGGCTATGGCAAGGCGCGTGAAGTGCCAGTTGCCATCTCCAAGGCGATGGAGCGTGCCCGCCGCCAGATGGTGAACATCGAACTGAACAACGGCACCCTGTGGTACGCCATCAAGGCCAACCACGGTGCGGCCCGCGTCTACATGCAGCCCGCTTCGGAAGGTACTGGCGTGATCGCCGGTGGTGCCATGCGTGCCGTGCTGGAAGTGGTTGGCGTCAAGAACGTGCTGGCCAAGGCCGTCGGTTCGCGCAACCCGATCAACCTGGTGCGCGCCACCATCAAGGGTCTGCAGGCTGTTGCCTCGCCCAAGAAGATCGCCGCCAAGCGTGGCAAGACCCTGGATGAGGTGCTCGGCAATGGCTAAGTCTCAACAAACCGCCGACAAGACCGTGCGCGTGCGCCTGGTCAAGGGCCTGCGCGGCGTGCAGGCGCGTCACCGTCTCAGCGTCAAGGCGCTGGGTCTGGGCAAGATCAACGACGTCCGTGAACTGAAGGACAGCCCGCAGGTGCGTGGCCTGATCAACACGGTCTATTACCTGGTCCGGGTCGAGGAGTAAGCATCATGCGTTTGAATGACATTCAGCCGGCCGCCGGCTCGCACAAGACGCGTCTGCGCGTCGGTCGCGGCATCGGTTCGGGCATGGGCAAGACCGCTGGTCGCGGACACAAGGGTCAGCACGCCCGTGCCGGTGGTACCCACAAGTACGGTTTCGAGGGCGGCCAGATGCCGCTGCAGCGCCGGTTGCCGAAGGTCGGCTTCCGCTCGAAGACGAAGGCAGCGAGCCAGGAAGTGTTCCTGTATCAGCTGGCCAACCTCAAGGCTGACGTGATCGACGTCGTCGTGCTGCATCAGGCTGGCCTGATCAACAGCCGCGCGAAGAAGGTCAAGGTGGTTCTGAAGGGTGAAATCGGTCGCGCGGTGAAGTTGTCGGGTTTGCTGGCTACCGCCGGCGCCAAGGCAGCCATCGAGGCGGCCGGCGGCAGCGTGGAGTAATCAGGTGGCAGCAGCCAAGGGCAATGCACTCGGCAAACTCGGCAAGCTGACGGAGCTTCGTCAGCGCATCTTCTTCGTGATCGGTGCGCTGGTGGTGTTCCGGCTTGGTTCGTTCATTCCGGTACCTGGCGTCAATCCGGAGGCGATGACCAGTCTGGTCAACGGCAACGGCCTGATGGACATGTTCAACATGTTCTCGGGTGGCGCACTGGCGCGGTTTTCGGTGTTCGCGCTTGGCGTGATCCCGTACATCTCGGCGTCGATCGTGTTCCAGATGATGGGCTCGGTGATACCGAGCATGCAGGCACTGCGCAAGGAAGGTGAGGCCGGCAAGCGCAAGATGACGATGTATACGCGCTATGCCACGGTGGCCTTGGCAGCGTTCCAGTCGTTCGGTATTGCGGTGGCGTTGCAGAATCAGGTTGCCGCGGGTGGCGCACCGGTGGTCTACACGCCAGGTTTCGGTTTCATCATGTCATCCGTGGTCGGGCTTACCGCCGGCACGATGTTCCTGATGTGGCTGGGCGAACAGATGACGGAGCGCGGTATCGGCAACGGCATTTCGCTGCTGATCTTCGCCGGTATCGTGGCGGGTCTGCCGGGAGCGGTGGTCAATACCTTGGGTATGGCCAACAACGGTGAGCTGACGTTGCTCAAGCTGTTGATGGTGGTTGGTCTGACGCTGACCGTAACTGCCTTCGTGGTGTTCATGGAGCGCGCCCAGCGGCGCATCACGGTGAACTACGCACGACGGTCCGGTGGGCAGAAGGCCTACATGAACCAGAGTTCGAACTTGCCGCTGAAGATCAACATGGCGGGTGTGATTCCGCCGATCTTCGCTTCAAGTCTGTTGATGTTTCCGGCCACCGCGATCAGCTGGTTCAGTACCGGTCAGCAGTCGCGCTGGTTGCAGGATCTGACCCAGTCGCTGAGCCCGGGCAATCCGCTGTACGAAATTGTGTTTTCGGTGTTGGTGATCGGTTTTGCGTTCTTCTACACGGCGATCGTGTTCAACGCCGACGAGACCGCCGACAACCTCAAGCGGTCGGGTGCGCTGATTCCGGGGATTCGTCCGGGGCGGGCCACGGCCAGTTACATTGATGCGGTGATGACTCGTCTGACCGGTGTCGGTGCGTTGTATCTGGTACTGGTGTGTCTGGTGCCGTCGTTCATGCAGCAGTCTTGGCATGTACCGTTTTATTTCGGTGGCACGTCGCTGCTGATCGTGGTGGTGGTGGTGATGGATTTCACGGCTCAGGTGCAGGCGCACTTGGTCAGTCACCAGTACGAAAGTCTGCTCAAGAAGGCCAATCTGCGCCGCAGCTAAGGCTGCAAACGGATGGTCAAAGTCGGGGAGTGGCGGCACCACGGTGTCGCAGGGCTTTCCAGTCAGTGTAATTCAGGTTAAAATTGCGCGTTTACCGCGCACGAAAGCATCGGAGAAAGTACATCATGGCGCGCATCGCGGGTGTCAATTTGCCGGTCCAGAAGCATGTCTGGGTTGGTCTGCAGAGCATTTACGGTATCGGCCGCAGCCGGGCCAAGAAAGTCTGCGTGGATGCTGGTGTGGTTCCCACCACCCAGATCAAGTCCCTCAGTGAAGGCGAGGTGGAGAAAATCCGCCACGAGATCGGCAAGTACATTGTCGAAGGCGATCTGCGCCGCGAGGTGGGTATGGCCATCAAGCGTCTGATGGATCTGGGTTGCTACCGTGGCTTGCGCCACCGTCGCGGCCTGCCGGTGCGCGGCCAGCGCACGCGTACCAACGCACGTACCCGCAAGGGTCCCCGTCGCGCGATCAAGAAGTAACGGATTCCGAATATGGCTAAGCCGGTCAAGACCAAGAAGAAGATCAAGCGCGTTGTCACGGATGCCGTGGCACACGTGCAGGCCTCCTTCAACAACACCATCGTCACCATCACCGATCGCCAGGGCAATGCCTTGTCGTGGGCTACTGCCGGCGGCGCCGGTTTCCGTGGCTCGCGCAAGTCGACCCCGTTCGCTGCGCAGGTTGCCGCCGAAAAGGCTGGCCGTGCTGCAGGCGACTACGGCGTAAAGACTGTCGAAGTGCGCATCAAGGGCCCAGGCCCGGGTCGCGAGTCGGCAGTGCGTTCACTGAACGCGTTGGGCTACAAGGTGCTCAACATCATCGACGTCACGCCGATTCCGCATAACGGCTGCCGTCCCCCCAAGAAGCGTCGAGTCTAAGGAGCATACCCATGGCCCGTTATCGTGGAGCTACCTGCAAACTCGCCCGTCGTGAGGGTGCAGATCTCAGCCTGAAGAGCCCGGCGCGCGCGCTGGACTCCAAGTGCAAACTGGAAAACAAGCCCGGCCAGCATGGCGCGAACAAGCGCATGCGCATGTCCGACTATGCCGTCCAGCTGCGTGAGAAGCAGAAGGTCAAGCGCATCTATGGTGTGCTTGAGCGTCAGTTCAGCAACTACTACGCCAAGGCGGCGACCTCGAAGGGCAACACCGGTGAAAACCTGTTGCGCCTGCTCGAAAGCCGTCTGGACAACGTCGTCTATCGCATGGGCTTCGCGGTTACCCGCGCCCAGGCTCGCCAGCTGGTTGCCCACAAGGCGATCCTGGTGAACGGCAAGAAGGTGAACATTCCTTCGTACCAGGTCCGTGCCGGCGACGCGATTGCGTTGACCGAAAAGGCGCGCGCCCAGCTGCGCGTGCAGGAAGCGGCGACCATTTTCGACACCATGGATCTGCGTCCGATCTGGGTCGAAGTCGACGCCAAGAAATTTGAAGGCACGTTCAAGTCGGTGCCGGATCGCGGTGATCTGCCGTCCGACATCAATGAAGCATTGATCGTCGAGCTTTACTCGAAGTAATCACCGGAGTTCTGCATGGCAGTTTCGTCAACTAGTGTGCTGCGGCCCCGAGGCCTCAGCGTCGAACAGCTCGGAGCCAACCGCGCCAAGGTGGTGGTCGAGCCGCTCGAGCGTGGCTTCGGCCACACCCTGGGCAACGCGCTGCGTCGCGTACTGCTCTCCTCGATCCCTGGCAGTGCCATCGTCGAGGTTGAAATCGATGGCGTGCTGCACGAATACACCACCCTGGAAGGTCTGCAGGAGGACGTCATTGAAGTCCTGCTCAACCTCAAGGACGTGGCGATCCGTCAGCACACGGGTGATGAAGTCACCCTGACCTTGTCCAAGAAGGGCAAGGGCGTGGTCACGGCCGGCGACATCGTCGTCGACCATTCGGTGGAAATCATCAACCCCGAGCACGTGATCTGCCACCTGACCAAGGACATCGCGCTCAACATGCGTCTGAAGGTGCGTCGCGGCGTCGGCTATCAGCCGGCCAGCACGCGTCAGCATCCGGATGACGAGGCACGTCCGATCGGTCGCCTGCAGCTGGACGCGTCGTTCGCGCCGGTGCTGCGCGTGGCTTACGAAGTGGACGCCGCTCGTGTCGAGCAGCGCACCAACCTCGACAAGCTCGTGCTGGACATCGAGACGAACGGCACGATCGGTGCGGAAGACGCGGTCCGCAAGGCCGCCGAGATCATCAACGACCAGCTGTCCGTGTTCGGTGACTTCTCGCGTCGCGAGAGCGCTACCGACAAGGCCGAGAAGAGCGGTTTCGATCCGCTGCTGCTGCGTCCGATCGACGATCTCGAGCTCACCGTGCGTTCGGCGAACTGCCTGAAGGCCGAGAGCATCTACTACATCGGCGATCTGGTACAGAAGACCGAAGTCGAGCTGCTGAAGACGCCGAACCTGGGCAAAAAGTCGCTGACCGAGATCAAGGATGTGCTGGGCGGGCGTGGTCTCGCACTCGGCATGAAGCTTGAGAACTGGCCGCCGCCGGGCTTGTCCCACGGTATGCAGCTGGGCTGATAGTTTCTTGTAGTACCGGCGGACTGGCGAGTTTGGGCCTAGCTCTCTCGCCAGACGCCAGAAGCGGCCATTCGTGGCCGCGATCTTTTTTGCGATCCGCTTGATCGCTGCGGCATTTCGGTTTGGCAAGTATGGGTTTGCCCGCTTTGCCAACCGCCAAAGGTGGTCATCCGTGGCCACACTTCTAATAAGAGCCTGTTCTAAGAGGCTCCTCATAGCGGGTAACCGCGGGAAGCCGGACACAAGCGCCGGTTTTTCATAACAACAGACATCAGAGACTCTGCCATGCGCCATCAAAAATCCGGACGCAAACTCAATCGCACCAGCTCGCACCGCGAAGCCATGTTCAAGAACATGGCGTCCTCGCTGATCAAGCATGAGCTGATCCGTACCACCCTGCCCAAGGCGAAGGAACTGCGCCGCGTGGCCGAGCCGCTGATCACGCTCGCCAAGACCGACGGCGTGGCCAATCGCCGCCTTGCCTTCTCGCGCCTGCGCGACAAGGAAGCGGTCGGCAAGTTGTTCGTCGAGCTGGGGCCGCGTTACAACGAGCGTCCCGGCGGCTACCTGCGTATCCTCAAGTGCGGCTTCCGTCCCGGCGACAATGCGCCGATGGCGTATGTCGAGCTGGTCGGTCGCCCGCAGGTCGAGGCTGTCGACGCCGAGTAAGTTCGCCGGTTCAATCCGATCGAACAGGCGTTCAGACGTCCATATACAGAAACCCGGCAGGGCAACCTGCCGGGTTTTTTGTTTTGTACGCGCGGGCAGGGGGAAATTTTCACGGAATGTCGCAGCCCTGCTGACAGCGCGCCGACGAACAGGTAAGGTCGTTGTTCCGCAACGCAACAATTCGCCATGAATCCATTCCGCTGGTCGTACCGTGTCAGTTTTTTCGTCGGCTTCCTGATTTGTGCGAGCCTGCTGGGCTTTGCGCTGTACACCGAATTTTACTGGGGCCTGTTTCCTTGCCCGCTGTGCGTCTTCCAGCGCGTGGCGTTCATCGTGATGGCACTCTTTTTCCTGCTGGGCGCCTTGCATGCGCCGCGTGGTGGCGCTCGCTGGGTGTATGCCGGTGGCGCGCTGATCGGGTCGCTCTTCGGTATCGCCGTGGCCGGCCGGCATCTGTGGCTGCAGTCGCTGCCGGCTGACCAGGTCCCGTCGTGCGGACCGGGAATCGGATATCTGTTCGACAACTTCCCGCTGGCGGCCATGTTCCAGAAGGTGTTCACCGGCTCCGGCGAGTGCGCCAAGGTTGAACCGATTCTGGGTCTGCCGATGCCGGCCTGGACCCTGCTGTGGTTCATTGCACTGGCCGCGCTGGCGATCGTGGCCGCGCGCCGCCGAACTTTCCTGAAATGAATGCTCCAACCGTGATCAAGGCCGTATCGATGAATGCCGGTTTGCCCAACGCTTCCGTTCCCAGTCACTGGGCTCCCGATTCATGGCAGCAGCGCGAGGCGTTGCAGCAGCCGCAGTATGACGATGCGGTCGAGCTGGCGACGGCCGGTGCCCAGTTGGCCAAACTGCCACCGCTGGTGACGTCGTGGGAAGTGCTGGCGCTGAAGCAGTCGCTGGCCGAGGCACAGGAGGGCCGGCGCTTCCTGCTGCAGGGTGGTGATTGTGCGGAAAGCTTCGCCGACTGCACCAGCCCGATCATTTCCAACCGGCTGAAAGTGCTGCTGCAGATGAGTCTGGTGCTGGTGCACGGGATGAAGAAGCCGGTATTGCGCGTGGGGCGTTTTGCTGGCCAGTACGCCAAGCCACGCTCGACCGATACGGAGACACGCGACGGTGTGACGCTGCCGAGCTTTCGCGGTGACGTGGTCAACGGTCCGGCATTTACGGTGGAGGCGCGTCGCCCCGATCCGCAGCGGCTGATCCAGGCGCATGCACATTCGGCACTGACCATGAACTTCGTGCGTGCGCTGATCGACGGCGGCTTCGCCGATCTGCATCATCCGGAATACTGGGACTTGGCCTGGGTCGAGCATTCGCCGATGGCCGCCGAATACCGGCAGATGGTTGCCGGCATCGGCGACTCGCTGCGCTTCATGGAAACGCTGGCCGGTCCGATTGCCGGATTCTCCAAGGTGGATTTCTTCACCTCGCACGAGGCGCTGCTGCTGCACTACGAGCAGGCGCTAACTCGACAGGTGCCGCGCCATCCGGGCTTCTTCAATCTCTCCACCCATTTCCCGTGGATCGGCATGCGCACCGCCGCGCTGGACGGCGCGCATGTGGAATATTTCCGCGGCATCCGCAATCCAATCGCGGTGAAGGTCGGTCCTTCGGTGACGCCGGCGCAGCTGTTGCCGCTGATCGATGCGCTGAACCCGGACGACGAGCCGGGTCGGTTGACCCTGATCCATCGCATGGGCAATGCGAAGATCGCCGCCGCGTTGCCAACGCTGCTGGAAGCGGTGAAGCGCGAAGGGCGTCGCGTGTTGTGGGTAGCCGATCCGATGCACGGCAATACCGAGAGCACCTCGAACGGCTACAAGACCCGCCGCTTCGACAACATCCGCGGAGAACTTGACCAGGCCTTCGACATCCACGCGGCGGCCGGTACCCGGCTGGGTGGCGTGCATCTGGAGCTGACCGGCGAAGACGTCACCGAATGCATGGGCGGCGCGCGCGATCTGTCCGAAACGGATCTCGACCGCGCCTACAAGTCGATGGTCGACCCACGACTGAACTACGAGCAATCGCTGGAACTGGCGATGCTGATCGTGCGCAAGTCGGTCGGTGGACAGAGCTGACCGAGTCTCGGCAGAACGTTTGTGGAAAAGGCGGCCATCGGCCGCCTTTTCTTTGGTTCTTCAGCGCGCAGCCGTCGCGGGTTGGCCATTCACCGTGTCGAGAAACTGCGGCGGCTGCCATGCCTGGGCGTGTTGCTCGAAGCCATAAGCGATCGAGATCAGCGTCGGCTCGCTCCACTTCGCACCGAACAATACGATGCCGACCGGCAGACCGTGCGCAAATCCGGCGGGCACGGTGATCGACGGATAACCGGCGACGGCGGCCGGTTGCGAAGCGCCGCCCACGGTGGGGTCGCCGCTGACCACATGGTCGCCGAGTACCGGATCGGTCATGAAGGCCGGACCCCATGACGGCGCCAGCAGTGCGTCGAGATGGTCCTTCGCTAGCGCGGCGTCGATGCCTTGCGGGCCGGACAGCAGTTTTGCCTTCGCCAGCGCATCCACGTAGGCCTTGTCGCTGAGCGGGCCTTTCTTCTCGGCCTGCTCGAACAGCTCCTGGCCGAACCAGGGCATCTCTTCGGCGGCATGCGCCTGGTTGAAGGCGATCAGGTCGGCCAGCGTCTTTACCTTCAGACCCGTGCGGGTGGCCAGATACGTATTGATGTCGTGCTTGAAGTCGTACAGCAGCACGCTCAGTTCCGGATCACCGAGCTCGGTCAGATGCGGCAGGCTGACCGGGTCGACGATGACCGCACCTTGCGCCTTCATCAGCGCAATCGCCTGCTCGAGTACGCGGTCGGCATTCGGCTCGGCGCCGGCGAGTTGGCGCACGACGCCGATGCGCTTGCCCTTCAGCCCATTCGGATCGAGGAAGCGGCTGTAATCGGTGGCGTGATGGTCGGCCTCGGCCGTGGCCGGGTCACGCGGATCGCTGCCGGCGATCACTGTGAGCAATGCCGCGGCATCGGCCACGCTGCGCGCCATCGGGCCGGCAGTGTCCTGACTGTGGCTGATCGGCACGATGCCGCTGCGGCTGACCAGGCCCAGGGTGGGCTTGATCCCAACGATGCCGTTCATCGAGGCGGGACAGATGATCGAGCCATCGGTTTCGCTACCGATCGCCACCGTGACCAGTCCCGCTGCCACCGCAGCCGCGGAACCGGCGCTGGAGCCACAGGGATTGCGGTCGAGCGCGTAGGGATTGCGTGTCTGTCCACCGCGTCCGCTCCAGCCGCTGCTGGCGTGGTTGGAACGGATGTTGGCCCACTCGCTGAGATTGGTCTTGCCGAGAATCAGCGCGCCGGCCTTGCGCAAGCGCTCGACTAGGCCAGCGTCATGCGGTGCCGGCGCATCGACCAGTGCCAGCGAACCGGCAGTGGTGAGCATGCGGTCGCCGGTGTCGATATTGTCCTTGAGCAAGACGGGAATGCCGTACAGCGGACTGTGTGTCTTGCTGTTCTTGCGTGCGTCGTCGAGCGCGCCGGCAAGCTGCAGCGCATCGGGATTCGTTTCGAGCACCGCACGCAAGGCAGGGCCGGAACGGTCGATCTGCTGGATGCGTTGCAGGAATTGCTTTGTCAGCTGTCGACTGTCGAGCGCGCCGGTATCCATGCGCTGTTGCAGTTGTGCGATCGATGCATAAGCGGCGGCAGGGGGCGTGGCATCGGCGGCGATGGCCGGGACCGCAAGCAGTGCGGTGACGAGTGCAGCAAGACAGACGGCTGGACGGCTCACGGTAACCCTCGGTTCGGCGAATGCGGCATGTTGTCGCGATGTCCCAGCTTAGCGCCATGCTTGACCGATCGCTGCTGTCGCGCACGCCTATAATCGGACGATGAACACGAACGCCAGCCTGCGCTTTGCCAAGCCGTTCGGTGCCGCGGCCCTGCTTGTGGTCGCCATGCTGTTCGGCGCCCCCAGCCATGCCGCCGATGCACCGCCCATTCCCGACACCTTGCAGCAGCGCATCGCCGCCTGCACCACCTGCCATGGCGTGCACGGCGAAGGCACGCCGGGGAGTGGTTATTTTCCGCGCCTGGCCGGCAAGCCGGCCGCCTACCTGGCGCGGCAGATGCAGGATTTCCAGAACGGTCTGCGCAAGTACGCGCCGATGGAATACACCGTGCGCCAGCTGAGCCCTGCGTACATGCAGGAGATCGCCGAATACTTCGCTGCGCAACAGGTGCCGTACAGCCGCTCGCCGCTGCCGCCGGTGTCCGCCGCAACCTTGCAACGTGGCGAACAGTTGGTCAGCAAGGGCGATCCGGCGAACAAGATTCCCGCCTGCGCCAGCTGCCATGGCAGCCAGCTCACCGGCGTGCAGCCGTCCACGCCGGGACTGGTCGGCTTGCCGTATGACTATCTCAGCGCACAGCTGGGCTCCTGGCGCACGCATACCCGCGGCACGGTGGCGCCGGATTGCATGGCGGTGGTGGCCAACCGGCTGAGTGATTCGGATATCACGGCGGTAGCGGCAGCACTGGCCAGTCGCCAGCCGCCGGCCGACACGCATGCGCAGGCGGCCGGTTCGGTGACACCGCCGTTGGCGTGCGGTGTGCTGGGCGCCACGGGAGACGGCACATGAAATGGCTGCTTCGACTGTTGCTGTTGATCGTGCTGCTGATCGTCGTGCTGCTGGGCTGGCTGTTTTTCGGCGGTAGTCATCGGCCGACCCCACCGGCCATGAGCAAGGTGACTGCAGCGACCTTGCAAGATCCTGCCTTGATCGCCCGCGGCGAATACCTGGCCACGCTCGGCGACTGCGCCGGCTGCCATACCGCGCAGGGTGGTGCCCGCTTCGCTGGGGGCCGATCGCTGGCGACGCCGTTCGGCAATATCCCGGTGCCGAACATCACGCCCGATCGCGAAACCGGCTTGGGCGACTGGAGCTTCGAAGACTTCTGGCAGGCACTGCATGCCGGCAAGGGTCGGCACGGCGAGCTGCTGTATCCGGCGTTCTCGTACACCTCGTATACCAAGGTGACGCATGACGATGCGCTGGCGATGTTTGCCTACCTGCAATCGCTGCCACCGGTGCACCAACCGGCGCCGGCACTGGCGCTGAATTTTCCGTACAGCGTGCGCAAGAGCCTGACTGCCTGGCGTGCACTGTATTTCAGAGAGGGAGAGTACAAGCCCGATCCGGCGCAGTCGCCACAGTGGAATCGCGGCGCCTATCTGGTGCAGGGCCTGGGTCACTGCAACGAATGCCACGCGGCGCGCGATTCGCTCGGCGGCACGCCCGGCGATCTGCATCTGACCGGTGGCCAGATTCCCATGCAGAACTGGTACGCGCCGGACCTGAGCACGCAGCAGAACGGCGGCCTGCAGGGCTGGAGCGCACAGGACATCGTCGACCTGCTGAAAACCGGGCAGTCGGCCAAGGGCGTGGCGTTCGGTCCGATGGCCGACGTGGTCGCGAGCAGCACCCAGCACATGAGTGACGACGACCTGCAGGCGGTCGCCACCTATCTGCAATCGTTGCCGCCCCGCACGCCGCTGGTGGAAGAGCCGCAGCTGTTCAATGCCAAGGCGATCGTGCAGCAGGGCGAGAAGATCTACACGCAGCATTGCGCGGATTGTCACGGCAAGGATGGCAGCGGCATCGCCGGTGTGTATCCGCCGCTCAACGGCAACTCCTCGGTGACCGAGCCGACCGGCCTCAACGCGACCCGGATGGTTTTGCTGGGAGGTTTTGCGCCGGTGACGGCTGCCAACCCGCGACCGTATTCGATGCCGCCCTTCGCCCAGCAACTGAGCGACAGCGAGGTGTCGGCCGTGGTCAGCTACATGCGACGCTCGTGGACAAACAACGCATCGGTGGTGCGGCCCGAGGATGTCAGCAAGTACCGGCATACGCCGATCGATTGAGACGTAGTTACAGTCACGGAGGGCTACTTATGAAACATGGGATCTTCGTTTGTGCGGTGTCTTTACTTGCCGTGACTGCAGCATGTTCTAAAAAGAATGAAGCGGCGAACTGCAAATTGTTGAGCGACGTCAAATCAATGAACGCTCTGAAGTTGCAAGATGCGGAAAATGATGCGCACCGTGATAACAACAACGGAGATCATCGACTTCTGGGTCTTGAGAGTGGTATTGGCTTGCAGGTTCCTGGCTTAGTTGGCAATCCCGATACATCGGGGTATGGCCTAAAAATTGTTGAAGGCACAGAGATGCCATGTGAAGCGAGCGAGCATCAATTGAATATGACTGCTCTGCAGTACGCAAAAAAATACAACCAACAAAAGATGTTGCTCTGGCATCCTCCCGCACATTGAATTGACGAAGTCATGTCAACGTTTGCGGTGATGCACCATATCTAAGGCTTCCTGACGTAGTTAGCCAACATCTGCCAATGCGTCAGATCCCAATGCCCGCGCGCCTGTCCCGAAGGCGACGGCAGTACGAACAGTCGCGTGTTGCCGATGTTTTCATCCTGCAGGCCATAACTGGTGGCATGCCCGAGCACGGCGCGCGCTGCATTTTTGCTGGTGAATGCGAGCAACCGCGGCTGATGGCGTTCGATCTTGGCGATCAGTGCAGGCACATCGAACGCATCATGCGGCAGCTCGTTGTCGTTGCCGCTATGACGCTTGGCCAGATCGGTGAGGCCGATACCGTATTCGGGCAGCTGCGGAAATTCCGACGGCGCCAGCTGGCGCGGCGTCAGTCCAGCTTCGAACAGCGCACGCCAGAACAGGTTGCCGGGGTGCGCGTAGTAGGCGCGCTCGGCGGCCGAGCGTTTGCCGGCGGCGGTGCCGCAGAACACCAGTGCGAGGCCGGGTTGCAGCACGTCGGGCAGGATGTGGCTGTCAGCTTTTCGCGGCATCTTCGTCCAACAGGAAATCGGTGAACTGGAAGCGCCCGTCGCGCAGTACCGATTCGCCGCGGCGCAGCTTGAGCGGCTGGCGGAACAGCGGGCCGGCGTAACTCAGTGTGTGGAATTCACCGCGCTCGCCGCAGGGATCAACGCCGGCCGGCAAGGTGTCGAGCAGGGCGGCATCGTAGGCGTGGCCGCAATAGTCGGCGTCGAGCTGCTGGGTATCCACGCAGCACAGCATGGCGCGATGGCCTTCGCTGACGAAGCGTCGCGACAGCGTGGCGGTGTCTTCGCCCCATAACGGAAATACCGCGCGCCAGTTCTCGCGACCGAGCTGGCGCACGCGGTAGTCGCGCACGTCCTCCAGGAACAGGTCGCCGAAGGCGCAGTGGCGGATGCCGGGCCAGCGCATGCGCGCCTCGACCAGCCCCTGCGCATGGGCCTGCTCGTAGGCTTCGTTGCTGCCGGGCCAATCGAGCATCACTTCGAGCAGCGGTTGACCGAGAGCAGCCGCCTGCGCCAGCAGCACCTCGCGCTGCACACCGTGCATCGCCACGCGCTGGTAATTGCGGTTGACCGTGGTGAGCAGGCCGACCACCTGCCACTGCGGATCGGCAAGCAGACGCTGCAGCGCCAGCAGGCAGTCCTTGCCGCCGCTCCAGGCCAGCAGTATCGGTGTGGTCATGATTTCTGAACTCCCGGGTTTCGGTTGAACCACGTCAACTCGGCTGTCGGCGCCAACGCCGGCGGCACATCATTCGTGCCGACAGTTCATTTTGCGGCATCAGGCACGGGAATGCTGATTCGCCGTCATCGTTCATCGACAGCTTGTGGCTGCAGCCGCTATAAAGATGACTTGTTCGGGGGAGTATGCGGTGAGTGAAGAAATACTGATCAACGTGACCCCACGCGAGACACGGGTCGGGGTGGTCGAGAACGGCATGTTGCAGGAGGTTCACGTCGAACGGGCCTCCAAGCGCGGCTATGTCGGCAATGTGTACAAGGGCCGGGTGCAGCGGGTGATGCCCGGCATGCAGGCGGTGTTCGTCGAGATCGGGCTGGAGCGCGCGGCGTTCCTGCACGCCTCGGACATCGTGCGCCCGCCGCAGCCGGTGTCCGTCGACGGCGTGGAGTCGAATGGCAACGGTCACATCCCTTCGATCAGCGAGCTGGTGCACGAAGGCCAGGAGATCGTGGTGCAGGTGGTCAAGGACCCGATCAGCACCAAGGGCGCGCGGCTGTCGGCGCACCTGTCGATTCCCTCGCGCTACCTGGTGCTGTTGCCGTATGCGCGCACGCTGGGTATCTCCGCGCGGATCGAGGACGAGACCGAGCGCCAGCGGCTGAAGGACGTGCTGGCTCCACTGATCGGCGAGACCCCGCTTGGCTACATCGTGCGCACCAATGCCGAAGGACAGAGCGCCGAGTCGCTGGCGTTCGACGTGGCCTACCTCACCAAGGTGTGGCGAGTGGTGCAGGAGAACATCGCCAAGGCGAAAGTTGGCGAGCGCGTCTACGAGGAGTTGTCGCTGCCGTTGCGCAGTCTGCGCGACATGCTCAACGACGACATCGAGAAGGTGCGCATCGATTCGCATGCGACCTACGAGAAGGTGGTCAAGTTCGTGCACAAGTTCATGCCGAGCCTGGACGACCGCATCGAGCACTACGACGGCGAGCGGCCGATCTTCGACCTGTACGGGGTCGAGGACGAGATGCAGCGTGCGCTGAAGAAAGAGGTGCCGCTGAAATCCGGTGGCTACCTGATCGTCGACCAGACCGAAGCGATGACCACGATCGACGTCAACACCGGCGCCTATCTCGGCTCGCGCAATCTGGAAGAGACTGTCTACCGCACCAACCTGGAGGCGGCGCAAGCGGCTGCGCGCCAGCTGCGGCTGCGCAACCTGGGCGGCATCATCATCATCGACTTCATCGACATGAACGATGAGGAGCACAAGCGCCAGGTGTTGCGCATGCTCGGCAAGGGTCTGGCGCGCGACCACGCCAAGACCACGGTCTACCCGATGTCGGCACTGGGCCTGGTCGAGATGACCCGCAAGCGCACCACCGAAAGCCTGGCGCGCCAGCTGTGCGAGCCGTGTGCGACCTGCAACGGCCGTGGCGTGCTGAAGACGGCCGAAACGGTGACCTACGAGATCTTCCGCGAGATCACTCGCGCGGTGCGCCAGTTCAACGCGGAGAAGTTGCTGGTGATGGCAAACCCGGCCGTGGTCAACCGCATCCTGGAGGAAGAATCCAGCGCCGTCGCCGAATTGGAAGAGTTCATCTCCAAAAGCATACGATTTCAGGCTGAAGAGCATTATTCGCAGGAACAGTTTGATGTCGTCTTGCTGTAAATCCGTCGGCTGCAATTCCCGCTGCCATAGAGCTGGCCGGAGTCGCCGCGCGTGAACGCGTTGTGGCGGCGACGGCTGCACGGTGGCGCCCGCGCGCTGGGCTGGACCGCCGGCGTGACGGTGATCGTGTTTGCCGTGGTGGTGGCGCTGACCCAGTTGCTGCTGCCGCTGCTGGCGCGGCATCCGGCGTGGGTGGCTGCCCAGCTCAGCCAGCGGCTGCAGCGGCCGGTCAGCTTTGCCTCGATGGAAGGACGCTGGGCGCCGTCCGGCCCGCTGTTCGTGATGCACGGTGTGACTATCGGCGCGGCGGCTGGCGAGGGCGGTGCCGCGTTGCAACTGCCGGAGTCCGAACTGAAGCTCGACTTCGGCGGCTGGCTGCTGCCGTCGCGGCACATCCTCAACCTGCATGTGCGCGGCCTGCAGCTGGATCTGCTGCACGATGTTGGCGGTTGGCACGTCAACGGCATCGGCGTCGCTGGCGGCGGTAACCGGCAGCCGGTGTCGCTGGGCCGGATTTCGGTGGGTCTGTGGCTGGAGGATCTGCGCGTGGTGGTCACCGACGCCACGCTGCACAAGCAGTACACCTTGCTGTCGAGCCAACTGCACCTGAATCATCAGGGCGACCAGATCCGCTTCGGCGGCGTGCTGCGGCGCGATGGCGTGAATGCCGCCGTGCGCACAGCCGGCCGCTTCCGTGTGGACGGTCGCGCGGGTCAGGTGTGGGTCGGTGTCGATGGTGCCGAACTGAAGCCGTTGCTGGACGGCATCGATATGGACGGCTATACGGCCGAACAGGGTCATGGCAAGTTGAGTGCATGGCTCGACTGGCGCAAGGGCACGCTGACCAGCAGCCTGATCCGCTTCGACCTGGATACGCTGACGGTGACCGCCCCCGGCGGCGGCACCGCCAGCGTGGCGGCCCTGCACGGACTGGCCGGCATACGCCAGACCGCTGATGGTTACGACGTGCGCTGGGCTGGTGACGACAGTAGTGCGCTGGCGCTCAGCCTGCATCAGCCTGGCACTGAGCAGGCCAGCGTGGGCGTGGCCGCTCACGAGCTGCAACTGGCGCCGCTGCTGCCATGGCTGGCGCTGAAGCCGGATCTGGCGCCGACGCTGGCACAGTGGCTGGGCAGCGGCCACCCGCGTGGCGAGCTCGATCGCGTCGCGCTGCACTGGAATCACGCCGACGGGTTGCAGGCCGTCGCGGTGACCTTCAACGATCTGGGCATCGACGCGGTCGGCAAATTGCCGGGTGTGAGCAGTCTGCATGGTGAGGTCCGTGGCGATGCCGAAGCGTTGTCGCTGGAGCTGCCGGCACAGGCCACCACGCTGCAATTTCCGCACGAGTTCCGGCAGCCCTTCGTGCTGTCGCAACTGGCCGGCACGCTGGCGTTCTGGCCGCAGGACGGCGACTGGCATATCGGCGTCGATACGCTGGATTTCGTCGGTGTCGGCTATGCCGGGCAGGCTCGCGGCGAAGTGACCTTGCCGGCGCAAGGCCATCCGTTCATGGACCTCTACGCCACCCTCGATCACGCCGACGTGCCAGCGGCCAAACTGTTCTGGCCGCTCGGCTCGATGTCGCCGGGCACCATCGCTTGGCTGGATCGGGGGCTGGTGTCGGGCCGTCTCGACCAGGCGCAGGTGCTGGTGCGCGGCGATCTCGGCGACTGGCCATTCCGCCACAACGAAGGGCGGTTCGAGGCGCGTGTGGCGATCAGCAACCTGATCCTCGACTATGGCAAGGAGTGGCCGCGCGCCGAGGGTGTCAGTGCAGTGGCCAGCTTCGTCAACAACGGCATGCTGGTCGAAGCCAGTGCCGGCCACTCGCTCGGCGTGAAGGCGGACAAGGCGGTAGCGCTGATCCCGGATTTCGCCGAGGGCCTGCTCGATCTCAGTGTGCAGGGCAACGGCAGCGGCGCTAGCCTGATGGAGTTTGCGCGCAAGAGCCCGATCGCCATGCGTGAGGCCGATACCTTGGCCAAGCTGAATCTGGGCGGCAGCGGCACGTTCCAGTTTCATCTGGCCCTGCCGCTGCAGAAGGCCGAGGACGCCCAACTGGACGGCAGTGCGCAATTGAAGGACGCCGATCTCAGCGCGCCGGACTGGAACCTCAAGCTGGACAAGCTCAACGGCCCGCTTCGCTTCGACCTGCATGGAATGCAGGCCGGCCCGCTGGATGCCGGCTTTCGCGGTCAGCCGTCGAAACTGACTCTGGCGATCGCGGCAGCCAACAGCGACCCGGCCACCGTGCTGTCGGCGCAATTGCAGGGCAGCTACCAGATGACCGAACTGGTGCAGGACTATCCATCGCTGAAGTGGCTGGGTCAGCTGGCCGATGGCCGCAGCGATTTCGCTATCGGCTTCACCATCGCGCATGTGCCGGGCAGCGATGCGCTGGCGCAAACCCTCAGCATCGATTCGCCACTGAGCGGGATCGCGCTGGCGCTGCCGTCGCCGCTGGACAAGCCGGCGGCGGCAAGCCTGCCACTGCACCTGACGATGAGCCTGCCGGTCAGCGGCAGCGATCTGCAGCTGGGGCTGGGCGATGTGATGCGTGGACACCTGCGCCTGTCCGACGGCGCGCAGCGCCCACTGGCAGGCACCCTGGCGTTCGGCAACCAGATGCCGCAGCAGCTGCCGGCCCGCGATCTGCGCATCCGTGGCCGCGCCAGCCAACTGGACATCACCGGCTGGGTGCGGCAGACGGTAGCCGGCAGTGGTGGCGATGGCCCGGGACTGGAAAGCATCGACGTCAGCACCGATCAGGCTGGCTGGTTCGGCCGCCCGATGGGGCCGCTGAAACTGCGTGCCACGCCGCAACCCGATCTGCTCAGCGTGGACGTGGATGGCGCCGCGATGGCGGGCAACTTCAGCGTGCCGACCCAGGAGCTGAACAAGCGCGGTGTCACCGCGCGATTGCAGCGCCTGTACTGGCCGAAAGATACGACCCCGCCGCCGGCTGCCGGGGCGAATGCCGTCGTGGTGCCGACGCCCGATCCTGCCAACACCGGCATCAACCCGGCTGCGCTGCCGCCGTTCCATCTGTGGATCGGCGACCTGCGTCTGGGCGATGCGAAACTCGGCGAAGCGCGATTAGAGACTTGGCCGACCGCGACCGGACTGCATATCGAACAGTTGCGCGCGCTGTCCAGCCGCGTGCAGATCAATGCCAGCGGCGACTGGAACGGCAGCGCCAGCAACAGCCACACCCACATGCGCATCAATTTCTCGGCCGAGGATCTTGGCGCGATGATGGGGGCGTTCGGTTTTGACGGACTCGTCAATGGCGGCAAGACGCACGACCAGCTCGACGCCAGCTGGCCCGGCGCTCCCAGCGCACTGTCACTGGCCACGATGGACGGCACCCTCGGCATCAACGTCAGCAATGGCCGCATTCCCGAAGCGACATCGCCGGGCGTGGGGCGCCTGCTCGGACTGGTCTCGCTGGCCGAACTGCCGCGCCGGCTCACCCTGGATTTCGGCGATGTGTTCGGCAAGGGGCTGGGGTTCGATTCGATTGCCGGCGACTTCCATCTGTCCAACGGCAACGCCACCACCGACAACCTGGTGATCGCCGGTTCGTCGGCGAATATCAGCATCACCGGTCGCACCGGTCTGCGCGCCAAGGACTACGACCAGGAGATGCGGGTGGTGCCGCATGTCGGCAACAGCCTGCCGCTGGTCGGTGCGGTGGTCGGCGGCCCGATCGGTGCGGCGGCCGGCTTCGCCGTGCAGGGTCTGCTCGGCAAGGGTCTGAATCAGGCGGCCAGTGCGCGTTACAAGATCACCGGCACCTGGGACAAGCCGGTGATGACCCTGATCGAGAAGCATGGCGCCACGGCGCCCCTGCTCAATCAAGCCGCCGGCTTGCCGGCCGCTGCCGGTAGCGTGGCTTTGCCGCCGGCGGGTCTGTTGCCGGCGGCGGCAGGCAGTGTGAGACCACCTGCGCCAGCCAGCTTGATTCATCCGTAACCTGTGTGATTACGCTGGCGGTTCGTCCGGCGCCTTGTTGCCGCGGAACGGAAACAGCTGCTGCTTCACGAAGCCATCCGGCATGTAATCGCCGACCACGCCGTAGCGCTCCGGAAACTTGTTCTTCGATTTCACCGCGGTGCCGAACAGGTAATCGAGAAACGCGTAGTGCGCGGCGTAGTTCTTGTCGATCGCCTCGTCGTCGGAAGCGTGATGCCAGTGATGGAAGTCCGGCGTCACCAGCACGTATTTCAGCGGTCCCCACGGCAGATGCACGTTGGCGTGGTTGAACACCGCCTGGAAACCCACGATCAGGATGTAACCGTTCATCGCCGCCTCGCTGAAGCCGAGGATGTACAGCGGCGCCAGCACGCACACGCGGGTGAAGATCAGCTCCAGCATGTGCTGGCGCGAACCGGCCAACCAGTCCATCGTCTTCACGCTGTGATGCACCGAGTGGAAGCGCCACAGGAACGGCACCTCGTGATACGCGCGATGCGTCCAGTACTGCGCCAGGTCCGCTACCAGCACGCACAGCAGCAGTTGCGGCAGGAACGGAATGTCGCGCACGGTCTGCTGGAAGTTGCTGCTGACCAGCCAGCCGAACAGATGGTGCAGCAGGAAGTTCACCGTCAACAGTGCAAGGCCCACGATGAAATGATTCACCGCGAAGTGCTTCAGGTCGGTCTGCCATTCCTTGCGGAAGATCGCCTGGCCCTTGTACAGCGGGAAAAGTTTCTCGATCACCACGAAGATCAGCGTGGAGCCGAGCAGGTCAAGGATGAACCAGTCCAGCCCAAGGTACGGCGTGTGGTCGGGGAATTCGCCCACCGGCACACGCGAGCCGCCCAGCGCGACCGCCGCGAAAACCAGCAGGAATGCCACGACGTTGAGGTTGCGCTGACGGTTCAGGATGAGATTGCCCAGCGAGATGCCGCCGGCCACCAGCAGCCCGACCAGCAGCAGCTGGCGGATCACGTCGACCGAATACTTGTGGCGCAGATCCGGCGTGGTCAGGTATTGCGGAAAGTGGAACGCCAGCACCGCCAGCAGGCACAGGAAGCCCAGTGACAGCGCAATCGTGCTGGTGATCCAGCCTTGGCCCGGCTTCATCTCGCCGGCGTCGTTCAGCAGTGTGCGGGTTTCCGCGACGGGCGCTTTCACGGCGTGGCTCAGGGCTTCGCGGGCGGCCTCGCGTTTGGAGTGTTCGCTCATGCTGATCCTTCACGTCAGGCGCCGGCTGGCATTGCCGTGCATGGTAGCCCAGCGCCCGCGTCGAGGCTTTAAAGCGGCCGGCGGCAACCCCATGTGGGATAGTTCCTGATCGACAGCAGACGAACTAAAGCCCCATGGATTCCCTGATCGCGCTAGCCGAAAGCAAGTTGTTGTCCCCCGGCGGCATCGCCACCGGCGACCTCGACCGTGTATTCACCCAGCTGATGGGCCCGTCGATCGACGCCGCCGACCTGTATTTCCAGCATTCGCGCAGCGAGTCGTGGCTGCTGGAAGAAGGGATCGTCAAGGACGGCAGCCATTCGATCGAGCAGGGTGTCGGCGTGCGCGCGATCAGCGGCGAGAAGACCGGCTTCGCCTATTCCGACGAGATCGTGTTGCCGCAGCTGCTGGAAGCGTCTAGGGCGGCGCGTGCGATCGCGCACGACGGCAAGGGCGCCGGCAAGCCACTGGCCTTGAACGGCGCGCGTCAGCTGTATCCGGCGATCGACCCGATCGAGAGCCTGCCGAACCCCGACAAGATCGCGCTGCTGCGCGAGGTCGATGCGTATGCGCGCTCGCGCGACCCGCGCGTGAAGCAGGTGATCGTGAGTCTGGCTGCCACCATCGACACGATCTTGATCGCTGCCTCCGACGGCACGCTTGCCGCGGATGTGCGCCCGCTGGTGCGGCTAAGCGTGCAGGTAATCGCCGAGCAGAACGGCCGGCGCGAGCAGGGCAACTCCGGCGGCGGTGGTCGTTACGGTTATCGCGAGCTGGTCGAAAACGGCCGCGCGCTCGCGTTCGCCGACGAAGCCGTGCGTCAGGCGCTGGTGAATCTGGATGCGGTCGATGCACCCGCCGGCAACATGACCGTCGTGCTCGGCCCCGGCTGGCCCGGCGTGCTGCTGCACGAGGCGATCGGCCACGGCCTCGAAGGCGACTTCAACCGCAAGGGCAGCTCCGCGTTCTCCGGCCGCATCGGCCAGCGCGTCGCCGCCAAGGGCGTCACCATCGTCGACGATGGCACGCTGCAGGGCCGTCGCGGTTCGCTCAGCATCGACGACGAAGGCACGTCGACCGAATGCACCACCCTGATCGAGGATGGCATTCTAAAAGGCTATATGCAGGACAAGCTCAACGCGCGGCTGATGGGCATGGCACCGACCGGCAATGGCCGCCGCGAGTCGTTCACCAGCCTGCCGATGCCGCGCATGACTAACACCTACATGCTGGCCGGTTCGCATGATCCGGCCGAGATCATCCGCTCGGTCAAGAAGGGTTTGTATGCGCCGAATTTCGGCGGTGGCCAGGTCGACATCACTAACGGCAAGTTCACCTTCTCGGCCAGTGAGGCGTATCTGATCGAGGACGGCAAGATCACGCGGCCGGTGAAGGGGGCTACGTTGATTGGCTCGGGTCCGGATGTGCTCAATCGGGTGTCGATGATTGGCAATGATCTGGCACTGGATGAGGGCGTGGGCGTGTGCGGCAAGGATGGGCAGAGTGTGCCGGTGGGCGTGGGGCAGCCGACGCTGAAGATTGATTCGATGACGGTGGGTGGCACCGCCTCCTGACACCACCTCGGCATCCGGCGCAGCCGCCGGCACCCTGCGCCGGGCAACTGTGTTTGCGTGCCTCGCGGATGATCTTACCCATCCGCTTCGCCAAGCGTCGGTGAAAAAAAGACTGGGCGCCCATGAAAATTTCATCGACTCCGGTGGCGGATCGATGACTGGCGATCCGCCGGAAATAGCAGAGCTATTACTCTTGGTCCGGGTAGAGATTTCGGTACATGGCGACTGCTGCCGAGAGACCCAAGGCGAGGATCGCGGTCATCAGCACCAGATTCCGCCTGGCGATTCCCAGGTTCCAGCCGTGCGCCACCGGTACAGGTCCGCCAACCACGGGCGGTGGCAGGACCGGCGGCACCATCACCACCGGGCCACCGCCCAGAACTACCGCGACCACCGGGGCCGCCGCCGCAGCCAGATGCAGATCGCCGATGCTGAGTCCGTGCCAGTTGAATGGTGCATTCAGCTCATTGGTCACCATCGCGCGCAGTCCTGGTGCGACAAAGCCGGCGGCGATCTGGTGCCAGGCACCCGCCTGATGAACCCGGAATATCCCTGCCAGCTGCGCCATCCGTGGCGGTCCGTACCAGCCCGCCGGGGGAATCAGAGGGCTGGGCCCCAGCGCGGCTGCGACGTTGGCTTCCGCCATCACCTGGACCTGTGCATGCTCCTGGTCCGCGGGCGTGTTGGCGCCAATGTTCAGATTGATATCGGCCGCCAACTGATTCAGGTCCGCGAGAGCAGCAAGCTTCACATAGAGCGTGGAGAACTGCGGGCGGTTGATCAAATGGGTATGCGTGATGTGGTAAGTCGCCACAGTCAGCGGCAACGTCAGGTCGATTCCGGTCTCCTCCAGAAACTCCCGGTCGGCGGCGACCTGCGGCGTTTCGCCCGGATTGATCCGCCCACCGGGAAAACACGCCTGGCCGGCACCGTGCAGGAGCACGGGCGGCGCCACCGCTGCGCCGTTGAAACGGCTGGCGGTAAATCGCTTGGTTGCTAGAAGCACATCACGAGCGGCGGCGTTGTCGCACCACACAACCGTATAGGCGTAAGGCATAACTCACTCCTGGTTGAAATGAGGGCAGCGCTCGGGGCAGCGGAGACCGCGCAGGGCAGAAGGGGGAGAACTCATCTATTTATGATCTTTTGCCGCAAGACAATCAACCCGATCCCATTCCAGTGTCCGGCACGATCGAAGCGTGATCGCGCTGGATGAGGGTGTGGGCGTATGCGGCAAGGATGGGTAGAGTTTGCCCGTTGGCGTGGGGCAGCCGACGTTGAAGATTGATTCGATGACGGTGGGTGGCACCGCCTCGTAAGCTTCGGCCTCGCTTCAGACCCTCACGCTCATCATTCCTGCGAAGGCAGGAATCGCTTCTGCTTTTCTGCGCATTGGCATCAGAGTCGAAGAGCTTTCGTCTGCCTGCGACAGCCGAGTCACTTTTCTCTTGCGTGGCCAAGAGAAAAGTAACCAAAAGAGAAGGCCACCCCGCTTGGCGCTTGCCGCCCATCCTTGGGCGGCAAGTCCGTGAGCCGGTGCCGGGCTTTTCGACAGGACTCCTGTCCTAGCGAAAAGGAGTCGACATCCTTGTCGACTCCCGCTTCGCAGCTTGTCATCCCCGCCTCACTGCCGCACAGGGGCCTCGGGAGCAGCGTGCCATCCTGGCCCGCACTCGGTACGCAACCGCTGCGCGGTTGCGAGAGCGGAAGAGCCAAGAAGCCGGACCCTTGATGCCTGAATTAAGCGGCGGTGAAGCCTTAGGAAAAGCGCAAAGCTGGGGAGGAATTTGTTTTTCCATCACTCATCGCCCAGCGTGAGACTAAAAAATTTTGGGTTGGACGGCATTCGCCAAAATCTGTCGTCAAATGCTTTAACTAAAGGACCAGCCCTCCCCCCCAAAAGAGCGTTAAGGCGAAATATGGAGAATTGCTTGACGGAGTTATTAAGGTAGGCATGACGTCTTTTTCGCGTGAAAAGATGACTTGGAGCGTGCCAAGCCATTTTTCGGCCATGTGAGCTTGAGCGAACATGTAACAAAGCGCTGTCACTTCCGCAGAGATGTCATGCTCAAGGCCGATCTCAATCGCGTTTGCTTCGCTTGGCTTGCGCAGCAAAGTGCGAAGGTACGAGAAGTCGAGCGTGTCTTTGGACGCCTCCATGATCACTGAGTCCAGATCCGCCCCGAAATCCGCTTCATACTTGTCTTGCGCGCTCATAACTTACGTCCCCTGACGTCTAACTGCTGAATTAAGCGGTGGCATAGCCGTCCGCCTTGAACGAATTGTTAGCTTACAAGTGCTGCGCGCGCACTCTCGCATATCGCGGCCAGATCGTCGTACTGCTCAGTGTCTCGAAACGTTGTATCGCGCATCGTTTCTGCAAGCGAAATTACAATTTCCTGAAGAGCGCGCAGGAAGTTTGCCGTTTGTTGGTGTTGAAGGCTGAGAGTTGCGAGTACTTCATCGTGCTTACCAGCCGCGAGGTGTTTGCCGTATATATCTCCAAAATGGTGTACGAGATCATTGCTCTGATGAACGATTTCTTTGATATGCGCGCGAATGGTTTGTATGTCGCCGGACGCTGACTCCACAAACTGCCCAGCAACTTCACCAAGTGATTTCCGTGAGAGCTTATTTCGCCGAACGAGAATTGAGCTTAGATCAGGGGCGTCAGCGTTTGCGAACGGGACTATGAATTTTAAATGACGCTCGATCTCGTGACAGCAGAGGATAATGGCCCCTACGGCGTAGATGACTCTTTGGTCCTGAGTGAGATGAGCTGTTATTACAAGTCAATACCCAAATTAAGTCGCACTGTGAAGCGGTTTAGATCTAGATTAACTGCTAGTCATCTATTAGCCGGCTAGGTTAAGGTCGATTTGCATGCCACTCGCTTTCATCTCTTTGGCGAGCAGGAACCGCCATGCGCCACCGGCATCTAGAGGAAGGTAAAGCACCCCGGAATAATCAGAGGGAAGCTCAATATCTCCGGGGTGCAAAACACAAACTCGGTGACGTCCCAGTGCGCCCATGAAGAAACCAAGCTCAAGAACAACGTTTTGGCGAGCCCTTGGCCTGGACTGTTCCGGATAGTTGACTGGATAGCCAACATCGTCAGGCGTGAAAAGCACAACCGCAAAATCTACATCGGCGTGCTTTTCAAACTTTTCAATAATTGTCTTGCCTTGGTTTGGCTGCTCATGGAGAACAACTGGTTTGAGATCCAACTTCGAGAGATATCTAGCGACCGTCTCTTTTAAGCCGTTGTCATGACCGTGTACCACAAAAACCTGGCGTGTACTTTCACGAGCCTTGGTGGGTGCGGCTTGTTGAGCTGAAGATCCTTGCGAATCGTCGATGCGTTCTTGAAGAATGTCGCGGAGAGTTTTTAGCTTCAACTGCTCTCGTTCAATGCCTATTCGATATCCAGCATGAACCTTTTGGATGGGGTCGGGGCCGCCGCCCATAATCAGCGGCAGGGTATCCAGAGAGTTAATCGAGTATTCGTCGTACTCGATCGTGTCATGCCCGAGAACTTCTTGAAGGGTGCTATTCACTCTTTTCTTAAGAGCTTCCACGACCGGATCCCAACGCTCGCGGATTGAACCGACGTCAAATTCTTCTAGATCGGCAATGCGTCGTTCGATCTTCTTAACGGCAGATTGCATCTGCTCAACTGTAAGAGATGCAGTCTTTCGTTCAGGTGCTTTTGCGCGGGCCATGGAATTGCCTGTGTTGAGGGTCAACTATTAAGAAATCGATCTAGATCGAGTTATACATCTCCAGCGGGCAGAATTTCAGACCAAGATCCTTCAGCCGCAGCTCTGGCCTTTTGCTCTAGCTCTGCTTTGCTCCGGCTCTTCCAAAGAGTGCGGGCCACGATGGCCCGCTGCTCTACCGGGGCCCCTGTGCGGCGGTGAGGCGGGGACGACAGGCCCGCAGGGGAGTCGACATGGATGGCGACTCCTTTTCGCCAGGACAGGAGTCCTGTCGAAAAGCCCGGCTCCGGCTCACGGACTTGCCGCCCAGGGATGGGCGGCAAGCGCCAAGCGGGGTGGCCTTTCTCTTTGGCCACGCAAAGAGAAAGTAACTCGGCTGCCGCAGGCAGACGAAAGCTCTTCGGCTCTGAATGCCAGAGTGCGCAGAAGAGCAGATGCGATTCCTGCTTTCGCAGGAATAACGACTGAGCGATGCGGCCTTCAACGGAATGACGACTGTGGGGGGATTGCCTACAAGCGCGCGTCGCGCAAGGTGCCGCGAATCACTCAGCCTTCGGCCGAATCATCCGGCTTCGCCAGATCCTTCAACAACTGAAAAATCTCCCGATACGCCCTTGGCGGCTTGTTCGGGACTTCCTTCTCGATCCGCGCCTGCCGCACCAGCGACCGCAGATGCTGACGATCAACCTGCGGATGCTCGGCGATCAATTCCGACAGCGCGCCCTCGTCCTCGGCGATCAAGCGATCGCGCATCGCTTCGAGGCGATGCATCGCGGCGTTTTCCTGGCGCTGCTTCTCGCGGTTCTCGCCGAGTTCGGCGCGCACCGCCGCGAAGTCATCGTCACCGTAGCGGCGCATGACCTTGGCGAGGAAGGCGAGTTGGCGCTTCTTCGCGCCGTGGGCGGTCATGCGGCGGGTGACGTCGATCTCGTGGCGCACGTCGTCGGGCAGCGACAGCTTGGCCAGTCGGCTCGGCTGCAGATCGACCAGTTGCTGCGCCAGGACCAGCACGGCGAGTGCCTCGCGGCGCTGCTGGGTGCGGCTGGGGCCGTAATCCTCTTCGTCGAGTTCGTGTTGGTTGCGGCTGCGGCTCGGGCTCACGGGTTTCAATTCCAGTTGTGGTGCATGGATCTGGTGCTGGGTGGTCAGCTGTGCGTGTTGTCGTCACTGGTGGCTTCGGCTTGCTCCAGCGCGAAGCGGGCGATCGGTTCGCCATCCAGCTCGATGGTTTCGCAGAACATCGCGGCCGGACGCACCCACAGCCCATGTTCGCCGTAGAGCGCCTGATAGACCACCAGCGGTTCCAGCGTTTCGCTGTGATGCGCGGTGCCCAGCACGCGGTAGCGCTGACCCTTGTAGTGACGATAGATGCCGGCGGTGGGTTGCATGGGCGTTCTCCGCAGCTCTTTTCATTTCGCCGCCGTGACCCCATTTCGGAGGTCCAGCGGTCGCGAACCGCTTATTCTACCCGTCTAACCCCCAGGAAAGCCCCACGTGAGCGAAGTTGCCATCAGCCAGGACCGCAGCCTGCACGAACTTGACCGGCTGGCCGAACTGGCCGAGGACGTGATCCGCCGCGCCCGCGCCGCCGGTGCCAGCCAGGCCGAGGTGGCCGCCAGCATCGACACCGGGCTGAGCGTGAACGTGCGGCTGGGCGAGGTGGAGACGGTCGAGCACACGCGCGACCGCGGCTTCGGCCTTACCGTGTACTTCGGCCAGCGCAAGGGTTCGGCGAGCACCGCCGACCTGCATCCGGATTCGATCCAGGCCACGCTGGACCAGGCCTGCGCGATCGCGCGCTTCACCGAGGCCGATCCGGCCGCCGGCCTGGCCGATGCCGCGCGCATGGCCACGGCATTTCCCGATCTCGACCTGTGGCATCCGTGGGATATCGACACCACGCGTGCGATCGAGCTGGGCATCGAGATCGAGGACGCCGGCCGTGCGCATGCCGGCATCAGCAATTCCGACGGCGCCAGCGTGCAGGCCGGGCAGGGCGTGTCGGTGTATGCGAACTCGCACGGCTTTGTCGGACGCGAGCGCGGCACGCGGCATTCGCTGTCGCTGGCGCTGATCGCCGGCGACGAAGACGGCATGCAGCGCGATTACTGGTACGACAGCGTGCGTGCGGCCGGCGATTTCATGAGCGCGAAGGCGCTCGGCGACAAGGCCGCCGAACGCACGCTGGCGCGCATGGGCGCGCGCAGCCTGTCGACGCGGGAGTGCCCGGTGCTGTTCGTGCCGGAGCTGGCGCGCGGGCTGATCGGGCATCTGCTCGGTGCGGTCAGCGGTGGCGCGCTGTATCGCCAGGCCAGCTTCCTGCTCGATCACGTCGGCAAGTCGGTGATGCCGTCGTGGCTCAACATCAACGAGCGGCCGCAGCTGATGCGTGGCCAGGGTTCCAGCAGCTTCGACGCCGAAGGCGTGGCAACCCGCGACAGCGCGCTGATCGAAAGCGGCGTGCTGGCGCGCTACGTGCTGGGCAGCTATTCGGCACGCAAGCTCGGGCTGGAATCGACCGGCAATGCCGGCGGCATCCACAATCTGATCGTCGATCCGGGCAGTGCGGATCACGCGCGGGATGACTTCGCCGGTCTGCTGCGGCGCATGGGCACCGGCCTGCTGGTCACCGAGGTGATGGGTCAGGGCGTGTCCACCATCACCGGCGACTATTCGCGTGGCGCGTCCGGTTTCTGGGTCGAGCACGGGCAGATCGCGTATCCGGTGGAAGGGATCACCATCGCGGCGAACCTGCGCGAAATGTTCGCCGGCATCGTCGCCGTGGGCACCGATGTCGACCCGCGTTCGCACATCCTCAGCGGCTCGATCCTGCTGGAGCGGATGACGGTGGCGGGCGAGTAGCCAGCCGCAGGGTTTTCATAGGTCGCAAGTTCACTCGGCAAAGCTGTCAAGGCTTGCTAGCATCCACGCAACCGGCGCGGCCGGCCAGCTGTCCATAGACCAGCTGTCGACGCAAGTTCTGACTTCAAGGAGACACGCATGAGCGTTCCACCCGAGTCTGTCATTCCGCCTCCGCCGAGCGAACCGGTAACCGTGGGTCCATCCGCCGAAGAGCGTCAGTGGGCGATGTTCGCGCATCTGTCGGCGCTGGCCGGTTTGGTGATTCCGTTCGGCAGCATCATCGGCCCGCTGGTGATCTGGCTGATCAAGAAAGACACCATGCCGTTCGTCAACGACCAGGGCAAAGAGGCGCTGAATTTCAACATTACCGTGGCCATTGCCGCCGTCGTGTGCTGGATACTGTTCTTCGTCCTGATCGGAATGCTGTTGTTGCCGGTGCTGGTGATCCTCTGGCTGGTATTCGTGATCCTCGGCACGATCAAGGCCAACGAGGGCACCACCTACCGCTACCCGTTCGCGCTGCGACTGGTCAACTGAGCCTTGCGTTCTGCGCAATGAAATGAGGGCGGCGCAAGCCGCCCTTTTCGTTGCACCGAATCCGATCCGCCTCGCTCAATATCGGCGGTGTGCGGCGTAGTTCGCCAGCTCGCGCAGTAGTTCGCCGCGTTCACCCAGCGGCGTGATCGCGGCGAGCGCGTCGTCGGTCAGCTCGGCCAACCGCGCGCGCGATGCGTCGAGGCCGATGATCGAGGGAAAGGTGGGTTTGTCGGCGGCGGCGTCTTTGCCGGCGGTCTTGCCGATCACCGCCGATTCGCCTTCCACATCGAGGATGTCGTCGCGCACCTGGAACGCCAGGCCGACGGCATGGGCGTAGCGATCCAGCGCGTTCAGCGTATCGGCATCGGCGCTGGCGATCAGCGCGCCGAGTTGCACCGAGGCACGGATCAGCGCGCCGGTCTTGCAAGCGTGCATGTGTTCCAGCTCGATGAGCGTCAGCGGGTGGCCGACCGCGGCGAGGTCGAGTGCCTGGCCGCCAGCCATGCCTTCAGCGCCGCAGGCGCGGCCGAGGGCACGCAGCATCGCCATGCCGGTGTTCGCGTCGATCCTGGGGTCATCGGCCAGCAGCTCGAACGCCAGTGCCTGCAACGCGTCGCCAGCGAGGATCGCCATCGCCTCACCGAACACGATGTGGCAGGTCGGGCGGCCACGACGCAACGCGTCGTCGTCCATCGCGGGCAGGTCGTCGTGCACCAGCGAATAGGCGTGGATCAGCTCCACCGCGCAGGCCGCTGCATCGAGCTGCGGGCCGTCTTCGCCGAGCGCATGTGCGGCGGCGTATACCAGTAGCGGACGCAGCCGCTTGCCGCCGCCAAGCACGGCGTAGCGCATCGCGCGATGGAGGTCGGCAGGGGATTGTTCGGCCGGTGGCAGGCTGTGGCTCAGTGCCTGTTCGGCACGGACGATCAGCGACTGCAGTTCAGGACCAAGCTCAGAGTTCGGGTTCAAACGGTTCGGCGCTTTCAGGGGCATCGGGATCAAGCAGCAGGCGCACGCGCAGTTCGGCTTGTTGCAGCGACTGCTGGCAGTGGCGGAACAGGCCGATGCCGCGCTCGAACGAGGCCAACGATTCGTCCAGGCTCAACTCGCCGCCTTCCATCTTCGCGACCAGCTGCTCCAGCTCATCCAGGGAATGCTCGAAGTCGACGGCGGGCGGGGTTTTTGCTGATGCGGGTGCGGTCTTGGCCATGGCCCGCAACGCTAACGCAGCGGCCGTCCGGAATCAATCCAGAAAGCTGATCTATCAAGGAAACGCTGACGTCATAGTCATATACGAAGTTGCGAACTCGTCCGGCACGTTCGCCTCCTCTCCCGCTGGCGGGAAAGGATTGAGGAGAGGGAGCGCTCCTTCGTACCGCCTGTCGAAGCAGATCAGCGCGCCGGCTGCCACTGTGGCCGTGCACCGGCCTGCTCGAAAATCGCCGCGCCGCGTGCGCTGACCCAGCGATCGGCCACTGCGACCAGTTCGTCGCCGGCATACAGCAGCGGACAGGTCGCGCGTTGCCACGGCGGCACCAGCCCCTGCTGGAACAGGTCGCGTAGTTCGCGGGTATGTGCATCGCCGGCGGGCTTGATGCGCTCGCCGCCGCGGCGCAGGCGCATGTTCAGCGGCTCGGTGAGGCGAGCGCTGGGATCGGTCAGCGACAACTGGCCACCGCCGGGTAACACCAATGGCTCGCCGTGCCAGGACGATGTCCAGTTGATGTCGACGACCACCTCGGGCGGCAGCGCCCACAGCCGACCCTTCCAGATATGCAATTCAGCGCCGGCCCAGCGGATGCACGGCAACTGGCCGGCGCGTGCGCCGCACTGGCGTTCGATCTGCCATCGTTGCGCGGTAGTGGGTGCCGGCAGTCTGCGGGCATGCAGCCAGTGGTCGAGTAGCGGCTCGCGCAGCGCGGGGTTGAGCGCGAGCCAGCCAGCAGCGTGCAGGCTGGCGTTGGCCGGATCATGCAGCGCGTCGAACGCGGCCAGCCATTGCACCCGCAGCGCATCCGCAGCGGCGCGGCTGAGTGCGGCGCTGTGCAGGATCGAATCCACCGCCTGCGGCCAGTGCTGCATCAGTCTAGGCAGGATTTCTTGGCGCAGCTGATTGCGAGCCAAGCGGGTGTCGCTGTTGGAGGGGTCGTCGATGCAATCCAGCTGGTGCGCTTCGACGTAGTTACGCAATTGCCGTCGCGACAGCGTCAGCAAAGGCCGCCACAGCTGGCCGCGCCCGAACGGGCGCAGCGCACGCATGCCGCCCAGCCCTTCCGGCCCGGCGCCGCGCAGCAGCTTCAGCAACACGGTCTCGGCTTGATCATCGCGGTGATGACCGAGCAGCAGCCACTCGCCGTCGCACAGTTGCGTGGCGAGAGCGTCGTAGCGCGCGCGCCGTGCGGCGGCTTCCAGGCCTTCGCCCTTGCTGCTGTCGACCTGCACGCGCAGCACTTCGCATGGCAACGCCAGCGTGGCGCAGAAGCTCTCGCAGTGTTCGGCCCACGCAGCGCTGTCGGCATGCAGGCCATGGTCGACATGCAAGGCGCGCAGGCCGCGTGTGCGTGCCTCGGGCAATTGCGTCAGCGCGTGAAGCAATGCGGTGGAATCCGGGCCGCCGCTGAACGCTACGCACAGCGGCCCAGATGGCGTGGCCGCCAGTGCGTCGCTCAAATGCTGGTGCAGCGGATTGCTCACTTCTTGGCAGTGCGGGGTCGCACGTAGAGATGCTTGCCATTGCCGATCTGGCGTTCCTCGGTATCGAACAGGCCAATGCCCTTGATCAGTCCGCTGAGCTTGGCGTAACCGTAGTTGCGCGAGTCGAAGTCGGGCGACTGCTTGCTGATGATCTGGCCGATGCGGGCAAGTTGCGCCCATCCGGTATCGTCGTCCGAGGTGGCTTCGATGGCATTGCGCAGCAGATTCACCAGACGGGTGTCGCCGCGAAGTTCCTTCGGCGAACGCGGTTTCGGTGCGGCGGCGGCTTCGGTCTCGGTGATGCCGGCCAGCACTTCGGTATAGATGAACTTGTCGCAGGCGGTACGAAACGGCTCGGGCGTCTTCTTCTCGCCGAAACCGTAGACGATGCGCCCGGACTCGCGGATGCGCGAGGCGAGTCGGGTGAAGTCGCTGTCGCTGGAGACGATGCAGAAACCGTCGAAGCGCTCGGCATAGAGCAGGTCCATCGCGTCGATGATCATCGCCGAATCGGTGGCGTTCTTGCCCACGGTGTAACGAAATTGCTGGATCGGCTGGATCGAATGACGCAGCAGCACTTCCTTCCAGCCGTTGAGATCGGGCTTGGTCCAGTCGCCGTAGATGCGCTTGACGTGCGCCGTGCCGTACTTGGCGATCTCGGCCAGCAGACCTTCGACGATCGCCGGCCGTGCGTTGTCGGCGTCGATCAATACGGCGAGCTTGGTGGTGTCGTGGGCCATGGTGACTCCCCGCAAGTGTTTGTGACAACGATGGTAGCGCGGCTGGACAGGCTGCTGCCGGGATGTCGTAACCTCAGTGAAGGACGCCCGCTTCGCGCAGGGAATGCTTCAGCGTCTTGACGTCGAACCAGCCGCTGAACTTCTTTACCAGGCGACCGTGGCGGAACACGTAGAACGTGGGCATCGCCCAGCTGTCGAGCATCGACCATTCGCTGTTCTGCCAGGCGATGTGGATCGGCTGATCCGGAAACTCACGATTCCAGTCGGCAACAGAACTGAAGTATTCGTTCTGGCTGGCGAGCCAGATCGCATCGCTAGCGAAGATGGGTCGCAACTGCGCGTCCGCCTCGATTGCGCGCGCAGCATCCTGCGAGAAGTGGCAGGAGGCAACCACCACGATGCGCAATGGCGCGGACAAGTCGAAGGCTTGGCGCGACATCGTGTCGTCCCGCGCGTTCACGGTCAGCGCCGTGGGTTGTTCCCGTGGCAGTGATGCTGGCTTGTGGAAGGCTGGTACGGTGTCGACGCCCATGCCGGGATGGCTGCGTACGAGCGCGTTTGCGGTGTCAAAATCGCGGTTCGCGATCAGTGCCTGATGCAGCCGTGCATAGTCCTTGTCTTCCACCATGTCCCGTCGCTGCATCTCGGTCAGATCCATCTGCAACTGGGCGATATGCGTCGGACTGGGTATGTAAAACACTGCATTTTCAACGGCGCGCTTGAGTAATCTCAGGTCGGTATAGCTGAGTGAGCGCAGGCGATCAGGTGTCTGGTAATTGCCGAACAAGTGGTCGTAGCGCTGACCAGCAAGAGCGAAGCGCTCCGCATCCGGCATGGAAGTGCCGCTCTTCTGCAGGATCAGTTCGTCATAGCGCCGCTCCATGTCGCTTTCCGGGCAGCTTTCCACGGCGCATCCTTGGGCGGCGGCGTCCAGTGCGCGTTCGCGTTGGCGACGGGCTTGTACCGCTGATGTAAGTCCCTCCGGCGCCGATTTTTCCTCGCCGAACAGGGCGAGCAACTGCATGATCTGCGGATGCGTCAGTTCGCTATCCAGATCATCCAGAGCGAGGCCGCGGAGTCCTTGCTGTCCGAAGTCGAGTTGGTCAAGGAACCGTTTTCGACCGCCTGGTGACAGGCGATCCAGGGGCGAACTGTTCAGTGGAATGTGTTGCAGATAGCGGGTCAGCTCCGCTTTCGACCTGATCGGCGTTTGTCCTGCCAGTGCCGGTGCCATGACGAGCGCCGAGGACAGCCAGATAAGCAGAGTGGCAAACGATAGACGGTGCATGTGCGCTCCTTGCGTTGTCGGGATCTAAGAGATCGGCCGAACTTGGCACGGGACGCTCGTGCGGCAACCGGCGTTTGACCTTGTCCATCACGCGGCCGATCGATCCGTGCGAGCGGGGTGTTACCCCTGATACGCGCCGTAGCTGCGCAGGCGCTTGTAACGCTGCTCCAGCAAATCGGGCAGCGGCATCGCTTCCAGTTCGTCGAGCTGGTTCAGCAGCACGGCTTTCAGGCGTATGGCCATCGAACGCGGGTTGCGGTGGGCGCCGCCGAGTGGTTCACGCACCAGCTTGTCGATCAGGCCCAGTTCCAGCAGGCGCGGCGCGGTCATGCCGAGCGCTTCGGCGGCATCCTTCACCTTATCCGGGCTCTTCCACAGGATCGAGGCGCAGCCTTCCGGCGAGATCACTGAATAGGTCGAGTACTGCAGCATCAAGGTGCGGTCGCCGACGCCGATCGCCAGTGCGCCGCCGGAGCCGCCTTCGCCGATCACGGTGCACACGATCGGCACCTTCAGTTCGGCCATTTCCATCAAGTTGCGGGCGATCGCCTCGCTCTGGCCACGTTCCTCGGCACCGACGCCGGGGTAGGCTCCCGGGGTGTCGATCAGGGTCAGTAGTGGCAGGCCGAAGCGTTCGGCCATCTTCATCAGGCGCAGCGCCTTGCGGTAACCCTCGGGGCGCGGCATGCCGAAGTTGCGGCGCACCTTGTCCTTGGTATTGCGGCCTTTCTGGTGGCCGATGATCACCACCGGCCGGCCGTTGATGCGGCCGAGGCCACCGACGATGGCGGCGTCTTCGGCATACATGCGGTCACCGGCCAGTTCGTGGAATTCCTCGCAGATCACGCCGATGTAGTCGAGCGTGTACGGCCGCGCCGGATGGCGCGACAGCTGGGTGGTCTGCCAGGAGTTGAGGCTGCGGAAGATGTCGGCGGTCTTGATCTTCAGCTTTTCGCGCAGGCGGCCGACTTCCTCGTCGATATTGAACGCCTGGCCGCTGCTGGCATGGCGGAGTTCTTCGATCTTCGCGTCCAGTTCGGCGATCGGTTGTTCGAAATCGAGGAAGTTTGGGTTCATTCGTTGCATTTCATGGCACAGAAGCGGCTCAGTATACCGTCCCGCAGGAAAACGCGAGAACGCCGCCGTATGGCTGTGACGGGTTCGGCAGATGCCTGCCGTGTACCGGCCGATTGCGCTATCGTCCGCCCCATCCAGCACTGCACGAACCGGGTCCGACCATGCCGATCAAACCGCCCATCGACAACGCCAAGCTCGACCGCATCGTGGCCGAGGCCCGGCGCAACGCCGAGCAGCGCGAACTGGGCTATCGCGAGCGCGCGCTGAAGATGTATCCGTGGATCTGCGGCCGCTGCGCACGCGAGTTCACCCGCGCGAACCTGCAGGAACTGACCGTGCACCATCGCAACCACGATCACGATTTCAACCCGCCAGATGGCAGCAATTGGGAATTGTTGTGCGTGTATTGCCACGACAACGAACACTCGCGGCATATCGACCATGTGCGCGGTGGAGTGATGGAAGTCGAGGATGCGCCGCCGGCTACCGGCAATCCGTTTGCGGATCTGAAGGCGATGCTGGAGCGGGGCAAGAAGTGAGTGTTCATTAGCTCCTCCCCCTGCGTGCAGGGGGAGGTTGGGAGGGGGTAAAGCTTTTGACTTTCAGATCAAGAGCGAACCCCTCCCCAGCCCTCCCCTGCAAGCAGGGGAGGGAGCAACGCAAGCGGGGTTAGTCTTGCTGCTTGACGATGCGCAGACGGGTCGCCTGCACGCCGGGCAGCGCGCGCACGGCGCGCAGCAGGTCGGGGATGGCATCCACGCGCCACGCTTCGCCCAGTTCGATGTCGGCCTGGGCGTTGCGGTTGCGGTAGCCGTGCAGCATCACGCTGGCGCGGCCGCCGCGGTAGCCGGCCAGCACATGCTGCAGTTGGGCGATGAAATCGGGGCCGACGCCGTTCAATTTCAGTTGCAGCAACCGCGCATGTTTGCGGCAGGCATCGGCCAGTGAAATGGCGCTGCGTGCGCGCAGCTGGAAGCCGCCGACGGAGAAGTCGTCGATGCGCAGACCGCCATCGACGATCAGCATCTGGTCGCGGGTGAGCAGCGGCGCGACTTGCTGGTACAGCTCGCCGAAGAAGCTCACCTCGATGATGCCGCTGCCGTCTTCCAGCCGCACGAACGCATCGCTATCGCCGCGCTTGCGCACGGCGGTGACCATGCCGGCGACGGTCCACGGTGTGTCGGGGCCGCGACGGAAGCGGTTGTTGTCGCCGTCGTCGTTCTTGCGTGGCTTCGGCGGCTGGTAGCGGTCGGCGATCTCGCCCAGCGGGCAGGTGGACAGCTGGGCCAGTTCGTCCTTCCACGGGTCGGTCGGATGGCCGGACAGGTAATGCCCGAGCGTGTCGCGCTCGCCCTGCAGCTTCTGCTCCAGCGGCCATTCCGGTACGGTCGGCAGGTTGATGTGCACCACCGGTGTCAGGGCACCCATCGCGGCACCGAACATGTCGTTCTGGCCTGACTGCTTGTCGCGCAGATGCTGTTCGGCGGCCTTGATCGCGTCGGGCAGCTGCAGCATCAGGCTGGCGCGGTTCGGCGCCAGCGCATCCAGCGCACCGGAGAGGATCAGCGCTTCCAGCACGCGGCGGTTGAGCTTGGTCGGGTCGACCCGACGGCAGAAGTCAGCCAGGTCGGTGTACTTGCCGTGTATGCGTTCAGCGGCGATCGCCTCGCAGGCACCCTGGCCAACACCCTTGATCGCGCCGAGTCCGTACTGGATCACCTTCGGCTCGACCGCGACGAACATGTACTCGGACGCATTGACGTCCGGTGGCTGCACGGTGATGCCGAGCGCGCGCGATTCGTCGAGGAAGGTCACCGCCTTGTCGGTGTTGTCCATGTCCGACGAGATCGTCGCGGCCATGAACTCGGCCGGGTAGTGCGCCTTCAACCATGCGGTCTGATACGACACCAGCGCATAGGCGGCGGCGTGCGACTTGTTGAAGCCGTAGCCGGCAAACTTCTCCATCAGGTCGAAGATGGTGTCGGCCTTGTCGCCGGCCAGTCCGTCCTTCGCGGCGCCCTCGCGGAACTTGGCGCGTTCCTTCGCCATCTTCTCGACGTCTTTCTTGCCCATCGCGCGGCGCAGCAGATCGGCGCCGCCGAGCGAGTAGCCGCCCACGATCTGCGCCATCTGCATCACCTGCTCCTGGTAGACCATGATGCCGTAGGTCTCTTGCAGGATCGGTTCGACGCGCGGGTCGGGATATTCCACTTCCTCGCGACCGTGCTTGCGCGCGATGAAGCTGGGAATCAGGTCCATCGGGCCGGGACGGTACAGTGCCACCAGCGCGATGATGTCTTCGAAGCGGTCGGGCTTGGCGTCCTTCAGCATGCGTTGCATGCCGGAGGATTCAAGCTGAAACACCGCGACCGTCTGCGCCTTCTTCAGCAGCTCGTACGGCTTCGGATCGTCCAGCGGCAGCTGCGAAATATCCAGCGGCGCTTCGCTGCTTTTCGCGCGGCGCACGTTGATCGCCTTCACCGCCCAGTCGATGATGGTCAGCGTGCGCAGGCCGAGGAAGTCGAACTTCACCAGGCCGACCGCCTCCACGTCGTCCTTGTCGTACTGGGTCACCACGCCGCCGCCGCCCGCTTCGCAGTACAGCGGCGCGAAGTCGGTCAACGGGGTCGGCGCGATCACGACGCCACCGGCGTGCTTGCCGGCGTTGCGGGTGAGGTTTTCCAGACTCAGCGCGAGGTCGATCAGCGCATGGGCGTCTTCGTCCTGCTCATACGCTTCGCAGAATTCCTTGACGACGCGGTCAGTCTCTTTCTTCGACTTCTCCGAGCGGCCGAGTGCGTCGGACAGCGTGAGATCGAGCGGTCGCGGCGGCACCATCTTGGCCAGCCGGTCGACCTGACCGTACGGCATGCTCAGCACGCGGCCGGAGTCGCGCAGCACGGCCTTGGCCGCCATCGAGCCGTAGGTGATGATCTGGCTGACGCGATCGCGGCCGTACTTGCGCGACACGTAGTCGATCACCTCGTCGCGGCGATCCATGCAGAAGTCGATGTCGAAGTCGGGCATCGACACGCGTTCGGGATTGAGGAAGCGCTCGAACAGCAGGTTGAACTGCAGCGGATCCAGATCGGTGATCTTCAGCGCCCATGCGACCAGCGAACCGGCACCGGAGCCGCGGCCCGGGCCGACCGGAATGCCGTTGTCCTTGCCCCAGCGGATGAAGTCCGAAACGATCAGGAAGTAGCCGGGGAAGCCCATCTTGATGATGACGTCCAGCTCGCGTTCCAGCCGCGCGTCGTAATCGGCCAGCGTGTAACCGGCGGCGAGCGGCGCCAATGCAAGGCGTTCCTTCAGGCCCTGCCGCGACAGCTCGCGGATGTGACTGTCGAGGTTGTAGCCTGCGGGCACCGGGAAGTCGGGCAGGTAGTACTTGCCGAACTCCAGTTCCAGGTTGCAGCGCCGGGCCAGTTCGACGCTGTTTTCCAGTGCCTCGGGAAGGTCGGCAAACAGCGCGGCCATCTCGTCGGGCGTCTTCAGGTATTGCTGATCGCTGTAGTCGCGCGGACGTTTCGGATCGGCCAGCACGCGGCCCTGGTTGATGCACACGCGTGCCTCGTGCGCGCTGAAGTCGTCCTGTTTCAGGAAGCGCACGTCGTTGCTGGCCAGCACCGGCAGGCCGAGTTCGGTGGCCAGCGTCAGTGCGACGGTGTTCCAGTTTTCCTCGCCGTCGCGGCCGCAGCGGGTCAGCTCAAGGTACAGCCGCTCGGGAAACAGCCGGGTCAGCGGGCGCAGCTTCACCAGCGCCGCCTCGATGCCCTGGTTCACTGCGATGCGACCAACCTCGCTGTCGCGACCGAGCAGGGCGATCAGGCCCTTGCTGGCGTCCGCAGTCAGCCAGCCGGCTTCGACCAGCGCGCGGCCACCATGCTGTCCTTCCTGCCATGCCCGCGAAACCAGCCGCGACAGGTTGAGGTAACCCTCGCGGTTCTGGCACAGCAGGGTGAGCCGCCACGGGCGCGGGTCGTCCGGCGCGCTGATCCACAGGTCGCAGCCACCGATCGGCTTGATGCCGGCCGCGTTGCACGCCTTGTAGAACTTCACCAGCGCGAACATGTTGCATTCGTCGGTCAGCGCCACCGCCGCAATGCCGTCGCGCACGCACGCGGCGACCAGCGCCTTGATGCGGATGGTCGAGTCGACCAGCGAATATTCGCTGTGCAGGTGCAGGTGGGTATAGCGGACGGTCATGCAGATTTGCGCGGTGAGTCCATGCAGGCTAACCGGGCGCCTCCCAAGCAGCAAGATTGACTTCCGTCGCGTTTGTGCAAAGCGTGCTGGCGTCTGGCACCCGCCGGGTTCAGTGTATTGCGACGCTCGCCGTGGCCGTCGGTTGTTCGACCAACAGGGCGTTGATCTCGCCGAGCAGGGTATCCAGCATGTCTTCGCCATAGCCGACATGGATATGCGCGATGGTGCCGTCGCGATGCAGCATCACCATCACCGGGATGCCGCTGACGCCGTAGGGTTTGCCGATCAAGCCGTCGCGGTCCCAGGTGACTAGCAGTTCTGGCAAGCTCTTGCGCAGTACGCGCGAGGTCCGCACGAAGGTGTCGCGATCCTCGCGATGATTGACGGCCACCACCTGCAGCGGCAGGCCACGCTGGGTAGCCAATGCCTGCAGCTTCGCCAGTACCGGTATTTCCTGCATACAGTACCCGCACCAGGTGGCCCAAAAACTGATCACCACGATCTTGCCGTGCAGTGAGGAAATGGTCACGTCCTGACCGCGCTGGGTGGTGCCCAACATGTCCGGCGGCGTATCGCCCGGCTTGAGTCCCGGCTTGTCGCCGGCCATTACGTTGCAACTGAGCAGCAACCCAAGCACTGCTATCGCGATTCCGCGCATGTTGTCCGTCCCCTTTGGCTCATTGCCAGCGTAGCAACATGCAGAGAGGCGAGGAAGCGTCGACTCTCACGGTCCAGGCCAATGCCGATGGCTTGTTCAACGGATGCAGAAACGCTCGTCCTCGCCGGCGGAAACTACATAGTGTTCGAGACCTTGCACCAGCAACGGATGCAGGTTGTAGTCCAGATGAGCCATCGGGATTTCGTCGACGCCGGCGACGGCGGTAGCCGACTCCCATGCAGGTGCCGTGGTCAGCGGCTTCGGGGTAATCGGGTGTGTTTGCGGATGCATCATGGCAAGACTCCTGCGATCTTGACGAACGCGTGTGAGTTCGCTGGTGAGCAGGCCGGCGGGTAGGGACGGGCCGGTGGGACTGGCGCATCCGTGCAGCGTGGGCTCCTTGAAGATAAGGATGCGCGCGCACGTGGAAAAGTTGCATAGACTAATGGCCTATGCGGATAAATCTCAGCGAGCTTCGTGATCAGGGTTGTTACGTGTGGTTATTCGCGCAGGACGATCAGAACAGTCGCGCCTGATCCAGCAGCACGCGCACTGGCGCAAAGCTGCGGCGATGCTGCACGCATGGCCCGAGCTGCTGCAATGCGCTCAGGTGCGCCGGGGTCGGATAGCCTTTGTGGATGGCAAAACCATAACCGGGATGAACAGCGTCGAGCGCCATCATCAGTCGATCCCGACTAACCTTGGCTAGGATCGAGGCGGCGCTGATCGCCGGCTCCAGCGCGTCGCCACCGACGATCGCGCGACCACGGCAGGGCAGATCCTTCGGCAGCTTGTTGCCGTCGATCAGCGCCTCATGCGCCGCCGGTGTGAGGCCGGCTACCGCGCGGCTCATGCCGGCCATGGTGGCCTGGAAAATATTCAGACGATCGATCTCCTCCGGCTCGATCAACACGATGCAATACGTCAGCGCGCGCTCGATAATTTGCGGATACAACGCTTCGCGCTTCGCCTCGCTGAGTTTCTTGGAATCGTTGAGGCCGACGATCGGGCGAGCCGGATCGAGGATCACGGCAGCTACCGCCAAGGGACCGGCCAGCGGACCCCGGCCAGCTTCGTCCACACCGGCTACAAGCATGCTGTTTGCGTTTGCCCCTTCTCCCCTGTGGGGAGAAGGTTGGGATGAGGGGCTGGTGCTCGCAAGGAACCTACCCAACGGCATGCTTCGCATCGATCAATTCGGCAATGGCCGCGGCCGCGCGATCTCCCGCGTGACCTTCCAGGCCGCCGCGCAATGCCTGATGCAACTGCTCGAATGCAGCGACGATCGCACCACGTCGCTCACTGTCGCGGAACAGCGCAAGTGTGGCGGTGGCCAGGTTCCCGGCCGTGCAGTCGTCCTGCATCAGTTCGGGCACCAGCAGGTCGCCGTCGAGACCACTAGCGCGCGCCAGGATATTGGGCAACGCATAGACATCGGTCTTCAGCATTTTCATGGCGCGGGCGATGCGGTAACTCAGTGGCGCAACGCGGTAACCCACGACCATCGGCCGCTTGGCCAGCATCGCCTCCAGCGTGGCGGTGCCGGATGCCAGCAGCACCACATCGGCAGCCAGCATGGCCTCATGCGCATGGCCGTCCAGAAGTAATGGCGCGGATTCATCGCGCGGTCCATTGCTCAGCAGTTCCTTGAGCCTGGCGTGTACCTGCGGATTGGCCGCCGGGATCACGATGCGCAACCCCGGCAATGCGGCGGCGACGCGGTTGGCGGCATCGATGAAAATCTGGCCGAGTCGCGCCACCTCGGACGGTCGACTGCCGGGCAGCACGGCCAGCACGGGCGCCTGCTGCGGCAGCTGCAGAAAGTCGCGTGCACCGACACGGTCGGACACCAGCGCGAAACGGTCGGCCAGCGGGTGGCCGACGAAGCGGGCGTCGATGCCGTGCTTGGCGTAGATCGGTGGCTCCATCGGAAACAGGCAGAGCACGCGGTGGGCACTGCGGCCGATTTTCTCCGCCCGTTTTTCGCGCCAGGCCCACACCGACGGGCTGACGTAATGCACGGTCAGCAGGCCGGCCTGTTTCAGTCGTTGTTCCACACCGAGATTGAAATCGGGTGCGTCGATGCCGATCACCACGGCGGGCTTCGCCTGCAGCAGACGCGCAACGAGTGCCTTGCGCAAGCGCAGCAGTCGGGGCAGGTGGCTGATCACCTCACTGAAGCCGAACAGCGACAGTTCGCGGATGTCGTACCAGGATTCGAAGCCCTGCGCCTGCATGCGCGCACCGCCGATGCCGACGAAACGTGCCTGCGGATAACGCTGCCGCAGCGCGATGATCAGGTCGGCGCCGAGCTGGTCGCCGGAGTCTTCGCCGGCGAGGATGGCGATCAGCGGAGCATGCATGGAGACGTCGATGTTTTGCATTTCGTCTCCTACGGAAAGTCAGAGCAAGACGCGTGTTTGATTTCCCGATAAGCGTTTCACGCTTATCGGGCGAGCGATCGCTCGCTGTGATCGAGAAACTCGAGCATGGCCCGCACGTCGTCGCTTTCCTGCGCCTGTTCGACCAGTTTTTCGCGTGCCTCGGGCAGTGACAGGCCGGCCATGTACAAGGTGCGGTAGGCACGCTTGATCGCTGCGATACGGGTGGCGTCGAAGCCACGGCGCTTCAGGCCTTCGCTGTTGATACCGCGCGGACGACCCTGCTGCTCGTTCGCCATCATCACGAACGGCGGAACGTCATGGCCGACCAGACAGCCCATGCCGATGAAGGCGTGCGCACCGACCTTGCAGAACTGATGCACGCCGGAATAGCCGGACATGATCGTCCAGTCGCCGATCTCCACATGCCCGGCCAGCGCCGAGTAGTTGGAGAACACGATGTTGTTGCCGATCTGGCAGTCGTGTGCCACGTGGACGTAGGCGAGTACCCAGTTGTCGTTGCCGATGCGGGTGATGCCGCCGCCGTCGCCGGTGCCGCGATTGATGGTGGCGAATTCGCGAATCAGGTTGCGGTCACCGATCACCAGCTCGGTACGCTCACCGGCAAATTTTTTGTCCTGCGGCGCACCACCCAGCGAGGCGAACTGGGTGATGCGATTGTCGCGGCCGATTTTCGTCGGCCCCTCGATCACCACATGCGGGCCAATCACCGTGCCATCACCGATTTCCACATCGGCGCCGATCACGCTGTAGGCGCCGATGCTGACGTTGGCGCCGATGACGGCGGAAGGGTCGATCAGCGCGGTGGGATGAATCATTTTTCCGCCCTCGCGGCACACATCAGTTCGCAGCTGGCCACTTCCTTGCCGTCGACCAGGGTTCGCGCCACGAACAGGCCCATGCCACGCACCAGGCGTTTCTGGGTGACTTCCAGGCGCAGCTGGTCACCGGGAACCACCGGCGCGCTGAAACGCGCATTGTCGATCTTGACCAGATAGAACAGCGGACTGCCGTTGTCGCCATTGAGGCGGCGACTGATCTGGGTCAGTAGCCCGGCGGTCTGCGCCATCGCCTCGACGATCAGCACGCCAGGCATGACCGGGTGGCCGGGAAAGTGGCCCTGGAAGAACGGCTCGTTGATGGTCGCGTTTTTGATCGCGACCACGCTGACATTGGGCACGATCTCGATCACGCGATCGACCAGCAGGAACGGGTAGCGATGCGGCAACAGTTCCTGGATCTGCTCGACGTTGATCGGCAACGACATGCTCGCGTTTTTCTCACTCATTGTTGCTGTCCTTCTCCAGCGCCGACAACCGGCGCGCGTACTCGTCCAGATGTTTGAAGCGTGCGGCATTCTTCCGCCATTGGCGGTTGTCCTGCAGTGGCACGCCGGAAGAATATTCACCTGGCTCGCGAATCGAATGCGTGACCAGGCTCTTGGCGGTAATGGTAACCCGGTCGGCCAGTTCCAGATGGCCCAGCACGCCGGCATTGCCGCCGATCATGCAGTAGCGGCCGATTTTTGCGCTGCCGGCCACCGCCGCACAGCCGGCCATCGCGGTATGCGCGCCGACGTATACGTTGTGGGCGATCTGGATCTGGTTGTCCAGCCGCACGTCCTCTTCCAGCACGGTGTCGTCCAGTGCGCCGCGGTCGATCGTGGTGTTCGCACCGATCTCGCAGTCGTCGCCGATGCGCACGCCGCCGAGCTGCGGCAGCTTGATCCAGTGATCCTTGTCGAACGCGAGGCCGAACCCGTCCGAGCCGATCACCGCGCCGGGGTGCACCAGCACGCGCCTGCCCAGAGTGACCCGGGTAACCAGGGTCACGCGCGCCACCAGCCGCGATTGCGCGCCGACGGTGCAGTGTTCACCGACGATGCAATGCGGACCTAGGATCACGCCGTCCTCGATCACCGCGCCGTCCTCGATCACGCAGCAGGGACCGATGCTGGCGCTGGCGCTGATCCGCGCACTGGCGGCGACCACGGCCGTGGGGTGGATACCCGACGGTGCCGCCGGCAGTCGTTCGAACAGCGCGGCGATCTGTGCGTAGGCGACGTAGGGATCTTTGGCGATCAGGGCCGAACCCGGGCAGTCGGGCAGGTTTTCCTCGCGCAGCACCACCACGCCGGCACGCGTTGCGGCCAACTGGGTGGTGTACTTGCTGTTGGAGAGGAAACTCAGCTGGCTCGGCGTGGCGCCGGCCAGCGTGCCGACGCCATCGATGACGCGCGTGCCATCGCCCTTGACCGTCAGTGCGAATCGCTCGGCCAGTGCGGCCACGGTGTGGTTGATTGCGCTCATGCTTGCTCCGGAACCTGCCAGCCATTGTAGGGGGTGACGCCGCGGCGTGCAGCGCGTCCGCTTGGCAAAAAGAAAGCGCGGCATGACCGCGCTTTCCGGGTTCCCTGGTTTTCGGATCAGCTTAGAACGTACTGCCGAAAGTGAACTGGATCCGCTCCTCGTAATGGCCGTCATCGGCCTGGGTACGGAATGGCATGGCGAAACTGATGATCAGCGGGCCGATCGGTGCCTGCCAGTGCAGCGATACACCGGTCGATGCGCGCAAGGTATTCGCACTGAAATCGCGATAGTCCTTGTAAGCGTTGCCGACGTCCACAAACCACGAAACGCGCGCGGTGTTGACATCCTTCAGGCCGGGAATGGGGATGTACAACTCGGCCGTGCCGAGCACCTTGAACGCGCCACCGATCGGTTGCGCGTAATAGCCGCCACTGCAATTGCCGCTTTTGTCTGGCGTGCTGCCGTCGATGCAGATGCGCGGACCGAGTGTGTTGTCCTGGAAGCCACGCACGTCTTTCACGCCACCGGCGTAGAAATTCTCCCAGAACGGGAAGTCCTGACGCATGTCGGTCAGGATGTGCGTGGGATCTGCGGCGGCACTGCTTGCTTTCAGCGCATCGAAAGCCGTATCGCTGATGCCATTGCTGCCGTAAGTCTTGCCGTAGCCGACCTGGCCATCCAGATACAGCACGAAGCCCTTGCCGATCGGCCAGTAGTGGTTGATCTCGGTGGAGAGCTTCCAGTACTGCACGGTCGAGCCGGGCAGGGCGACGTCGGTCGAGGCCGAAATCAGGCCGCCGCGGGTCGGCGCCCAGTAGCCGTTGCGGGTATCGTGATTCCAGCCCACCGTGCCGGTCCACGAGTGGATGGTCTTGTTGCCGATCTGGTCCTGGTAATCGAGCAGCACCTGAGGGCTGTAACCCTGGAACAGGTTGATCTTGTTGCTGCTGATGCCCAGGCCCAGACGCAGGCTGTCGGTCTCGGTGATCGGAATGCCGAGATAGCTGGAGAAGCTCTTGGCGCTGGTGGAGTAGTTCGCGAAATCGGTATTGCCGTAGTCGGTCTTCGAATAGTTGGCGCTGTAGCCGATACCGACGCCGTTCTCGGTCAGATACGGGTTGTAGTAATTCAGGCCGATACTGGTTTGATAGCTGCTGCGCTGGCCGCTGATCGAGAAGCTGTCGCCGGTGCCGAACAGGTTGTTCTGCGACACCGAGGCGTTCAGGATGATGCCGGAGTACTGCGAATAGCCGACGCCGAACTGCATGCTGCCGGCGGACTGTTCCTCGACCTTGACGCTGACGTCGACCTGGTCCTGAGTGCCCGGGACCAGCTTCTTGTCGATGTCGACCTTCTTGAAGTAACCAAGCCGCTGCAGGCGGATCTTGGAGCGGTCGATCGCTGCCTGCGAATACCAGGAACCCTCAAGTTGCCGCAGCTCGCGGCGCAGCACGGTGTCTTCGGTACGGGTATTGCCGGCGAACACCACCCGACGCACATACACGCGCTGGCCCGGCTCGACGTACATGGTCAGATCGACGGTACGCTTGTCCTTGTCCAGCTTCGGGACCGGGGTGACCTTGGCATAGGCATAGCCGATATTGGCCAGCACGGCCTTGATCGCCTTTGAGCTCGCCTCGATGGCACCGCGGTTGAAGGTCTCGCCAACCTTGACGAAGACCAGCTGGCGCATCGTCGCCTCCGGCAGGATCAGTTCGCCGAGCAGCTTGACGTCGGAAACCTTGTAGATTTCGCCTTCCTTGATGCTTGCGTCGATGTACATCGCGCGCTTGTCCGGCGCGATCGCCACCTGGGTGGAGTCGACACCGAAATCGGCGTAGCCACGATCCATGTAATACGACTGCAGTTTTTCCAGATCGCCGGAAAGCTTTTCACGCGAATATTGGTCGTCCTTCGAATACCACGACATCCAGTTGCTGGTATTGGATTCGAAACCGTCGCGGATGTCCTTGTCGGCGAACGCATGGTTGCCGAGGATGTTCAGTTCCTTGATCTTGGCCGCCTTGCCCTCGCGGATCTCGATCTCGACGGCGACGCGGTTGCGGTCCAGTTGAGTCACGTGCGGAGTGACCGACACGTTGTACTTGCCGCGGTTGTAATACTGCCGGATCAATTCCTGCTGCACGTTGTCCAGTGCCAGCCGATCGAAGGTCTCGCCTTCACTGAGGCCGATTTCCTTCAGGCCTTTCGTGAGGTCTTCGGTCTTGATGTCCTTGTTGCCGCGCAGGGTCAGCTTGGCGATCGACGGTCGCTCGACCACCTTGATCACCAGGATGTCGCCTTCGCGATCCATTTCCACATCGCTGAAGAACTTGGTCTGGTACAACGCGCGAATGGCCCGCTGGGCCTCGTCGTTGGTCAGCCGGTCGCCCTTGGCCACCGGCAGGTAGTTGTACACGGTACCGGCCGTGATGCGGCTGAGGCCGTCGATGCGGATGTCCGACACCACGAACGGGTCGAATGCAAACGCATTGGCGGAGAGGGAGGCAAGCAGGATCAGCGCGGCGATACGCTTCATCGTCGGTTCCGTTGGGTTATTTCGATGGAGCGGCCAGCGTGGCCGCCCCGATCAACGCATGAGGCAGGGACGAGCCCTGCCTCGAAAGAGAGTCCGCATTCCACCGGAGGAATGCATCGCTTGACACGCCGCCGCGCCGTACTGCGGCTGGCGCAGGCTGGCGTGTCGTCGGCATGCTGCGGTCACCGGTCATGGGTGTCACGACAGCAGCATGCGGTGGATATCGTTGTAGAACGCCAGCCCCATCAGGGTGAACAGCAATGCCAGGCCGATGTACTGGCCGACGATCATCGTCTGCTCGCTGACCGGACTGCCTTTGATCAACTCGACAAGATAATACAGTAGGTGTCCGCCATCCAGGACCGGGATCGGCAGCAGGTTGAGGATCGCCAGGCTCAGTGACACCAATGCCAGGAACTGCAGGAACCAGGGCAGGCCCATGTTCGCGGATTGATTGGCTACCGTCGCGATGCCGATGACACCGGACAGATTGTTGGTGGAAGCCTGCCCGGTAACCATCTTGCCGATCAGGTTGAAGGTCTGCGCACTATTGCGCCAGGTGGCTTGCAACGAGGCGCTCAGCGCTTTGATCGGACCGTAGCGCAAAGTGACTTGTTCGGGCCCAGGGCCATTGACGCCGATCACCCAGTTGACGGGCTGGCCTTCCAGGGATTCCCGGCGCGCATCGATGGTCAGCAGCATCGGCTTGCCATCGCGTTCGATGGCAAGCTTCAGGTGAGGCGACTTGGCTGCCTCGGCAGGCACCAGTTTCTGGAAGACGGAGTAATCGGCGACTTGCTGATCATTGACTGCCACGATGCGGTCGCCGCCCTGCATGCCAGCCAATGCGGCCGGCTTGCCTGGCATGACGGTGGCGGCGATGGCCGGCGATGGTGCCAGATCCAGACCCAGCTTTTTCAGGTATTGATCGACAGGCTGGCTGGCCGGCAGTTGATCCAGCGGCAGCACTAGCTGCCGCGTACGGCCGTCGCTGCCACGCACCGTGAGCGGCAGCGGCGCACGCCCGAGCAGGGCATTGACTACCACGTCCATCGCGTCGGTGAAGGTACCCACCGTGCGACCATCGATGCTGAGGATACGATCGCCGGGCTGGATGCCGGCCTCGGCGGCCATGCTCTGCGGTGCAGCGGTCACGATGGGTGCCACGTCCGGACGGCCGAGCATGAACATCAGCCAGAACGCGGCGATGGTGAAGATCAGATTGAAACCCGGGCCAGCGGCGACGATCGCGATACGTTTCCACACCGACTTGCCGGTGAACTCCTGGTCGCGCAAGGCGGGATCGACCTCGCCCTCGCGGGCGTCGAGCATCTTGACGTAGCCGCCCAGCGGGATCGCGGCGATCTGGTACTCGGTGCCATCGCGGCCCACGCGCTTCCAGATCGCGCTGCCAAAACCGATCGAGAAACGCAGCACTTTGACGCCACAGCGGCGTGCGACCCAGTAGTGGCCGAATTCATGAAAAGTGACCAGCACGCCAAGCGTGACCAGCAACCAGAACGCCGAGCCGAAGAAGGGAGTCATCAAGTACCGTACGGAAAAGTCATCGAAGCAAGAATATCAGCAAGCATTGCGCAGAATGCGCCGGGCCGCCTCGCGGGCGACCCGATCGCGTTCAGCAAGGGTCCCAACATCGACCACGGCTTGCGCCGGCAGTTCCGCAAGTACCGCCTCGACCACATCGGCGATCGACAGGAACGGCAGCGAGCCGGCCAGAAACGCTTCCACGGCGACCTCGTTGGCTGCATTCAGTACGGCCGGGGCGTCGCCGCCGGCGCGTAGCGCCTGGAACGCCAGTACCAGACAGCGGAAGGTGGTCAGATCCGGTGGCTCGAACTGCAATGGTGCGCAGGCGGCCAGGTTCAGCGGTGCCACGCCAGCCTCGACTCGCTCCGGCCATGCCAGCGCGTGGGCGATCGCGGTGCGCATATCCGGATTGCCGAGCTGGGCCAGCACCGAGCCGTCGACGTACTCGACCAGCGAATGGACCAGGCTCTGCGGGTGCACCAGCACGTCGATCGCCTCAGCCGGGGCGCCGAACAGGTGATGTGCCTCGATCACTTCCAGGCCCTTGTTCATCAAGGTGGCCGAATCGACCGAGATCTTGCGGCCCATCACCCAGTTCGGGTGCTTGCAGGCCTGTTCCGGCGTGATGTCGGCCAGTTCGGATCGGGTGCGACCACGGAATGGGCCACCAGAGGCGGTCAGGATCAGCCTGCGCACGCCGCTCGCGCGCAGATCCGGTCGTCCACCGGGCAGGCACTGGAAGATCGCGTTGTGTTCGGAGTCGACCGGGACCAGTGCGCCGCCGCCGGCTGCGACGGCCGCCAGCAGTAGCGGGCCGGCCATCACGATGGATTCCTTGTTGGCCAGCAACAGATGCTTGCCGGCGCGCGCCGCGGCCAGGGTGGAATCCAGTCCGGCAGCACCGACGATCGCGGCGACCACGGTGTCGCACAACTCGCCCGCAGCAGCGGCAGTCAGCGCGGCGTGGCCGCTGGCCACCGCGCAGCGAACGCCGGCGGCGGCGAGACGGCGTGCCAGTTCGGCCTCCAGCGCCGGATCAGCGATCACCGCCAGCTGCGGTCGATGCCGGATGCACAACTCGGCCAGCGCCTCGACTTGTCGGTGCGCGGTCAGCACGGTGGCGCGGAAGCGCTCCGGGTGACGCGCGATGACATCGAGCGTATTGCCACCGATCGAGCCAGTGGCGCCAAGAACGGCGACGTTCTTCATGTCAGAGGCCCAACAGCAACAGGCCGGCGGCGAACACCGGCAGCGCGGCAAACACGCTGTCCAGTCGATCCATCAGGCCGCCATGGCCGGGAATGATGGTGCCTGAGTCTTTCACCTGGGCATGCCGCTTCATCAGGCTCTCGATCAGGTCGCCGACGATCGATACAGCTACGGTAAGCAGGGCCAGCAGGGCCAGGCCAAGCAACGGCGCGCCCCGCACGTCAAGCAGCCAGCCACCGAGCAGCGTCACCACGACCCCGGCCACCAGCGCACCGTAGGCGCCGGCCCAGGTCTTGCCCGGGCTGATCTGCGGCGCCAGCTTGCGCTTGCCGAACGTGCGGCCGCTGAAATAGGCGCCGATGTCGGCAGCCCAGACAATCACCAGCGCCAGCAGGGTCCACCAGTGCCCATGGGGCTCTCGCTCATGGATGCTTATCAGCGCGATCCAGGCCGGGAACAGCACGAACGCCCCGGCCAGCAGTTTCAGCGTGCGGTTCTCTGCCGTGGGTGCGGCGCCGAACGCGAAATGGCGCAGCCACAGGCAGGCGAGCAGCCACCACGCCACGCCAGCCGCCAGCAGCACGGGTGTCGTGATGCCGGCATGTCCGTACCACAGCAGGGCGAACACGACCGCGGCAGCAACCAGCAGGCCGATCCGTGCGGACTGGTTCTTCAGTCCGCTGAGCTGGGCCCATTCCCACAACGCGGCGAGGAACGCCGCCGCGGCGATCAGCGCGAACACCGCGGTCGACGACAGCAGGATGAGCAGGATCACCAGTGGCGCGAGCACCAGGGCAGTAAGGGTGCGCTGTAGCAGCATGGAAATCCTTCAGGAAGTGGTGGCAACCTGCGCGCTGGTGCGACCGTAACGGCGCTCGCGGCGGGCATAGTCTTCGATGGCCTGACGCAGGCAAGCCTGGTCGAAGTCCGGCCACAGGGTATCGGTAAAGTACAGTTCGGCGTACGCCACCTGCCACAGCAGGAAGTTGCTGATGCGGCATTCGCCGCCGGTGCGGATGAACAGGTCCAGCGGCGGCAGTTCGGCCAGGCTCATCCACTCACCCAACCTGGCCTCATCGATCTCGTCGACGCGCAATTCACCGCGCGCCACCGCGGCGGCGGCCTGGCGGCTGGCCTGCACGATGTCCCAGCGGCCGCCGTAGCTCACCGCGATATTCACCTGCAGCTTGTCGTTGCCGGCCGTGCGGGTCATCGCGGCCTGCATGCGCTGGCGCAAGGATTCGTCGAATGCATCGAGATGGCCGATGAAGCGCAGCCGCACGCCATGACCGTGCAGTTCGTCGACTTCCTTGTCCAGCGCACGTACGAACAGGCTCATCAGGGCGCCCACCTCGTCCTGCGGCCGCAGCCAGTTTTCGCTGGAGAACGCGAACAGGGTCAGCGCCTGGATACCCTCGCGCAGGCAGGATTCGATCGTCGCGCGCACAGCCTTGCGGCCGGCGTTGTGGCCGAAACTGCGCGGGCGGTGACGGGCCCTGGCCCAGCGACCGTTGCCATCCATCACGATCGCGATATGGCGCGGAACCTGCGAAACCTGGGCCTTGGTCATGGAATGAGGAAGGATGATGGCCTCGTCAGAGCGCCATCAGCTCCTCTTCCTTGGCTTTGCACACGACGTCGACGTCCTTGACGGCCTTGTCGGTAAGCTTCTGGATCTCGTCGTCGACGCGGCTTTCGTCGTCTTCGGTAATCAGTTTTTCCTTGAGCAGGTCCTTGACCTGCTGCAGGGCGTCGCGGCGCACGTTGCGGATCGCGATCTTCGCGTTCTCGCCTTCATGGCCGACGTGCTTGGCCAGTTCCCGACGGCGCTCTTCGGTGAGCGCGGGCATGTTCAGGCGGATCACGGTGCCGGCGGTGGTCGGCGTGATGCCGATGTCGGAGGCCATCAGCGCCTTCTCGATCGGCGCCACCATGGTCTTTTCCCATGGCGTGATGATGATCGTGCGCGCATCGGACAGCGACACCGAGGCGACCTGGGTCAGCGGCATGTCAGCGCCGTAGTAGGACACCTTGATGTGATCCACCAGCGCAGTGCTGGCGCGACCAGTGCGAATACGGGTGAGGTCGTGCTTGAGCGAGTCGATGCTCTTGCCCATGCGGGTCTGGGCATCGGTTTTGATGTCATTGAGCATGTGGCGTTTCCCGGTAAATCTGCAACATTCGATTATAGCAGTGACGAACTTGGATGCCGGAACGTTCAGCCGGCGTCGACCATGGTGCCGATCGCTTCACCTTGCATGATCCGCATCAGATTGCCCGGCACGGTCATGTCGTAGATGCGCAGCGGCATCTGCTGGTCGCGGCACAGCGCGATCGCGGCAGTGTCCATCACGGCCAGCTTGCGCTCGATCACGTCGTCGTAGCCGAGCCGGTCGTAACGGGTGGCGTTGCGGTCCTTGGCTGGATCGGCGGTGTACACGCCGTCCACCTTGGTGGCCTTCAACAGCAGGTCGGCACCGATTTCCACCGCGCGCAGCGCAGCAGCGGAGTCGGTGGTGAAGAACGGATTGCCGGTGCCGGCGGCAAACAGCACGATGCGGCCCTTCTCGATATGGCGGATGGCACGACGGCGGATGTAGTCCTCGGCCACGTCGTGGATCTGGATCGCACTGGTCACGCGCGCAAAGCCGCCGCGCTTCTCGATCGCATCCTGCATCGCCAGCGCGTTCATCACGGTGGCCAGCATGCCCATGTGATCGCCGGTGACCCGATCCATGCCGGCGGCAGCGAGGCCGGCGCCGCGGAAGATGTTGCCGCCGCCGATTACGATACCGATCTGCACGCCGGTGCGCTGTACCTCGATGATTTCGTCGGCGAGCCGGCCGATCACCTTCGGATCGATGCCGTAGTCGGCGTCACCCATCAGGGCTTCACCGGAGAGCTTGAGCAGGATGCGATGGTACTTGGGCTGGTCGCTCATGGAATCTCCGGATTGTGTGTGGCAAACCGCCGTATTGTAGCGGCAGCGGGTCCCTGTCGGGAAAGCCGGTGCAGACCGTCGCTGCAATTCACTAGGCAGGGGCTTCCAGTAGTTGCTCCGGATCGCGTGTTGGCGTGAATCCGAGAAGGATTCGCCCACAAAAAAAGCCGCGGTTTCCCGCGGCTTTTCGCAGATCGATGGTCTTGCAGGCTGCTTAGCCCTGCATCGCCTTGGCCACTTCGGCCAGATAGTCTTCCTGTACCTTCTCGATGCCTTCGCCGACAGCCAGACGGGCCACCGAGATGACGTCGGCGCCTTCCTTCTTCAGCGCGTCCGCCACGGTCACATTGGTGTCGAGCACGTAGGGCTGGCCGAGCAGGGTGACTTCGGACACGATCTTGTGGATCTTGCCGGCGATGATCTTCTCCAGGATGTCGGCCGGCTTGGCCTTTTCCTTGTCGGACATCAGGCTCAGCGCGATCTCTTTTTCCTTGGCCAGGAACTCGGCCGGTACGTCCTCGGCGCGGATATGCGCCGGGTTCATCGCGGCGACATGCATCGCGACACCCTTGGCCAGCTCCTCGGAGCCACCCTTGAGCGCCACCAGCACGCCGATGCGGCCGCCGTGGATGTAGCTGCCGATCACGCCGTTGCTCTCAACGCGGGCCATGCGGCGCACGTCGATCTTCTCGCCGATGGTGGCGATCAGGGCCTTGGCGGCTTCCTCGACATTGCTGGCGCCCGGGTAGGCGGCAGCCTTCAGCGCGTCGATGTCGGTGGCGCCGGAGTTCAGCGCGACGTCGGCGACGGCATCGCTGAACTTCAGGAAGCTGGCATCTTTGCCGACGAAGTCGGTCTCGCAATTGATTTCGACCAGCACGGCCTTGCCCGGAGCCTGGGCGGCCACGATGCGGCCTTCTGCGGCGACGCGGCTGGCCTTCTTGTCGGCTTTGGCCAGGCCGGATTTGCGCAGCCATTCCATCGCGGTTTCGATGTCGCCGTTGTTCTCGACCAGCGCCTTCTTGCATTCCATCATGCCGGCGCCGGACCGCTCACGCAGATCCTTGACCAGTTGTGCGGAAATATTGCTCATCGGTAGTCCTCTAATGCTTTGATGGCGCCGCGGCAAGGCATGCCGCGGCGCGTTATCGCTGATTGATCCGGTGCCGAAGCGCCGTGGCCAGGCTTACTTGGCGGGGGCGCCGTCGTTGCGCGAACCACGACCGCCATCACGACCGCCATCACGGCGCGGGGCGCCAGCGCTCTTCTTGGGAGCTGCATCGCGACGCGGGGCCGGCTTGCGATCGATCTTGGCGACCGGGTTGCCTTCTTCGTCCAGTTCGACGAAGTCGTTCGCGTCGCCCTGGGCGGCAGCCGGCGCGGCGGCCTTGCCTTCCAGGATCGAGTCGGCGGCGGCGCGGGCGTACAGCTGGATCGCGCGGATCGCGTCGTCATTGCCCGGGATGGCGTAGTCGACCAGTTCCGGGTTGTAGTTGGTGTCGACCACGGCGATCACCGGGATGCCGAGCTTCTTGGCTTCCTGCACGGCGATGTCTTCGTGGCCGATATCGATCACGAACAGCGCGTCGGGCAGGCGGTTCATGTCCTTGATGCCGCCCAGCGAGGCCTGCAGCTTGTCGCGCTCACGGCGACGGGCCAGCACTTCGTGCTTGACCAGCTTCTCGAACGAACCGTCGGTCTCGGCTGCTTCCAGCTCCTTCAGGCGCGAAACGGACTGCTTCACGGTGCGGAAGTTGGTCAGCATGCCGCCGAGCCAGCGCGAGGTGACGAACGGCATGCCGGCGCGTGCGGCCTCTTCAGCCAACGGCTCGCGGGCCGAACGCTTGGTGCCGACGAACAGCACGGTGCCGCGCTTCTGCGCCAGGCCCGACAGGAAATTCATCGCGTCGGTGAACAGCGGCAGGGTCTTTTCGAGATTGATGATGTGGATCTTGCCGCGGGCGCCGAAGATGTACGGAGCCATCTTGGGGTTCCAGTAACGGGTCTGGTGACCGAAATGGACGCCGGCTTCGAGCATCTGACGCATGGTGACTTGTGCCATGGGTGTAACTCCTTGCAATGGTCCTTGAAGGACCTGGGGGTTGGGACCTCCACGCATCCCCGGCTTCGACCGCGACTTGCCCGATTTTGTTGGTGGGCGTGCCGCAGCACCCCGAAGGCGGTGCCGATACGTGTGTGGCGTTGGTTGGGTGTTGTACCGCGGGGCGGTTACAATCCCGGTTCGCTTTGCGCTGCAACGATCATCAAAACGATCGTGTCAGGTCAGCAAAACTCCGAAATTATAGCCGGTCCGCCGGCGCAGCGGCAAGTTGCTGGATTTTCTGGGCTTCTGTCGCCACATGAAGTGGAATCCATGGCCATTACCCTGAAATCCCCCGAAGACCTCGAAGGCATGCGTGTTGCCGGCAAGCTGGCGGCCGAAGTGCTGGCCATGCTGAAGGAGCACGTCAAGCCCGGTGTCACCACCGAGGAGCTGGACCGGCTCGCCTACGAGCACATCGTCAACGTGCAGAAGGCGATTCCGGCCAACGTCGGCTACCACGGCTTTCCGAAAACCCTGTGCACCTCGGTCAACCATGTGATCTGCCATGGCATTCCGAACGAGGGCAAGGTGCTCAAGGACGGCGACATCGTCAACCTCGACGTCACCGTGATCAAGGATGGCTGGCACGGCGACACCAGCCGCATGTACATCGCCGGCACGCCGTCGGTGCTGGCCAAGCGGCTGGTCGACACCGCATTCGAGGCGATGATGCGCGGCATTCAGGCTGTGCGTCCCGGCGCCACCTTGGGTGATGTCGGTCATGCGATCCAGCAGCATGCCGAGGCGGCCGGTTTTTCGGTGGTGCGCGAATACTGTGGCCACGGTATCGGCAAGGTCTATCACGACGAGCCGCAGGTGCTGCATTACGGCAAGCCCGGTACCGGTGTCGAATTGAAGAAGGGCATGACCTTCACCATCGAGCCGATGATCAATGCCGGCAAGCCGCAGACCAAGCAGCTGCCGGATGGCTGGACTGTGGTGACCAAGGATCATTCGCTGTCGGCGCAGTGGGAGCACACCATTGCGGTGACCGACGACGGCTACGAGATCCTCACGGCATGGCCGGACGCCTGATGTAGAGGCGGCCAGTTGCCGCCTCCCTAGCAAGTCGCCAGGTGCTCACGGAGTTCCGTCCCGCCATGTCGCCGACACCAAGCCTCGTTGCCTTGCCGCCGCTGCCGCGCCTGCCTGTGGCAGTGCCGCGTTCCGGCGTTTCCGTCGAAGCGCGCCGCGCGTTGCGACAACTGCTTGGCGATGTCGATCGCGTGCTGGCCACGGCGTTTCGTGATGGTGCCGATGCCAGCGCGCTGGCGCGGCGACGTGGTGAGTTGGTTCAGCGGGTGGTGGCGCATGTATGGATGGCCTGCCTCGGCGAAGTCAGCGAGACGACGCTGTTCGCGATCGGCGGCTTTGGTCGCGGCCTGCTGTTTCCGTATTCCGACGTGGACTTGCTGGCGCTGGTGAGAGCGCCCGAGCCGGCCCGACTGCGCGCGCTGGAGCAGTTCTTCGCCACCTTGTGGGATATCGGCCTGAAGGTCGGCCATGCCGTGCGCGATCCGGCGCAATGCCGCGCGCTGGCGGCACAGGACGCCAGCGTGTTCACCAGTCTGCTGGATGCGCGACGGCTGGCTGGCGATCCGGCATTCGATGCCCAATTGCGCGCCATCGTGGACGATCCCGCGTTGTGGCCGCCACAGGAATATCTGACCGCACGGCTGGCCGAGCGCGATGCCCGGCACGCCCGTTACGACGACACGGCCTACAACCTCGAACCGAACCTCAAGGATGGTCCCGGCGGCTTGCGCACGCTCGACTCGTTGCGCTGGATGGCGCGGCGACTGGCGCATGTGGACGACCTGCCCGGCATGGTGGCCGAAAATCTGCTCGATCCGGCCGAACTGGCCACGCTGGAGCAGTCTGAAGCCACCTTGCGACGTTATCGCTATGCGTTGCATCTGGAAGCCGGCCGACCGGAGGAGCGACTGCTGTTCGACTACCAGCGTGCGCTGGCCACCCGGTTGGGCTTCGAGGACGAGCATGAAAAAAATCTCGGCGTCGAGCAGTTCATGCAGGGTTATTACCGTGCGGCCAGCCAGGTCGAGCGGCTCGGCGTGCAGGTGGCCGAGCGTTTTGTGGAAATGCTGGAGACGCCGGGCGAGGCCCAGCCGGTCGGGGCCGAGTTCCTGCGCTATGGCTCGCGGCTGGCGGCGCGCGATCCGCAGTTGTTCATGCGGCGGCCGGCCGCGCTGGTGGAGATTTTCATCGCGCGGTTGGATCAGCCCGGCGTAGTCGGCTTCAGCGCCGACACGATGCGGCGCATCCATCAGGCTACGGCCGTGCATGGTGGCAAGCTGGCCGATGACGACGACGTGCTGGCGGTCTTCCTGCAACTGCTGCGGCGTGGAGCGCCGGCGGTGGATGCGTTGTGGCGGATGAATCGGCACGGCCTGCTGGCGGCGATCCTGCCTGCGTTCGGCAAGGTGTTCGGGCGCATGCAATACGACTTGTTCCATGTCTACACGGTCGACGAACACACCTTGCGCGTGTTGCGCAACATGGCACGCTTTGCCGATACGGCGGCACGGCATGAGTTCCCGCTGGGCTGCGAAATCTGGGCCAGTCTGCCCAAGCCCGAAGTGCTGTTGCTGGCGGCGCTGTTCCATGACATCGCGAAAGGTCGTGGCGGCGATCATTCGGTGCTGGGCGAGCAGGATGCGCGTGCGTTCTGCGCGCGGCTGGGTCTGCCGCCGGGCGATGTCGAGCGGGTAGCCTGGCTGGTGCGCTGGCATTTGCTGATGAGTACCACCGCGCAGCGTCAGGACATCACCGATCCGGACGTGGTGCACCGGTTTGCCGAACTGGTCGGCGAGCGCGAGCGGCTCGGTCAGCTGTACTTGCTGACCATCGCGGACATCATCGGCACCAGTCCGCGACTGTGGAACGGCTGGAAGGATCGACTGCTGTCCGACCTGTGCGTAGCCACCCGTTATGCCTTGCGCAGCGATGTGGAGCTGCCGAGGGATATCGGCGTGCGTGTGCACGAATGCTCCGAATATGCGCTGGCGCTACTGATGAACGAAGGCTACGCCGAGGCCGACGTGGTACGGATCTGGGCCGACTTCCCGCAGCTCAGCTTCCTGCGCCACCGGCCCGAGCAGATCGCCTGGCAGACCAGTGCCATTCTGCGTGCGAACGGGGCGGTGCCCTTGGTCGCCGTGCATCCACTGTCGGTGCGCGGCAGCACCGAGCTGTTTATCTACACGCCTGATCGCGATGGTCTGTTCGCTACCGTTACGGCAGTGCTGGATCGTTTGCGCTTTTCGGTGATGGAGGCGCGCATCCTCAGCTCGCCGACCGGGATGGCATTGGATACGTTCCTGCTGCTGGATGCGGACAGCCAGCAACCGGTGAGCACGGCGCGCGCAGAAGAGCTCCAGCAAAGACTGCAGCGTGCGTTGACGCAATCCGCCGGCGTGCAGCCGAGCAAACGCGGCATGTCGCGTCATCAGAAGCATTTCCAGATGACGCCGCAGATCAGTTTCCATGCCGCCGGTGATCGAACTCAGCTCGCGCTGGTCGGTGCGGATCGTCCCGGCCTGCTGGCCGCGGTGGCGCAGATCATGCTCCAGGCCGAAGTGCGCGTGCATGACGCACGCATCGCGACGTTTGGCGAGCGCGTGGAGGACTTCTTCCAGTTGACCGATCGGCACAATGCACCGCTCGATGCGGCACAGCAGGAGCATCTGTTGCAGGCGCTGCTGGAGCGAATTGGGCCGGTGAGGGACTGAACGCCGCAGCGTCGCTGCGATCCGTCGGGTGCGCGTTATCATCGGACCGCTGCACACCGCGGTGGCCACATATCTTCGTCATGACCTATCTGTTGATCAAATCGTTGCACCTGCTGTTCGTCATCGCCTGGATGGCCACGGTGTTCTATCTGCCGCGGATCCTGGTGAATCTGGCCGAGACGGCGAACGAGCCGGCAGTACAGGCACGGCTGCAGCTGATGGGGCGACGGTTGTACAAGTTCGGCCACAACATGTTCGGCCTCGCGTTCGTGTTCGGGTTGACGCTGTGGCAGGGCTGGCGAGTGTTTCCCGCCACATTGCCGAACATGACGGCAGGCACGCACTGGATCGACGCCAAGCTCACCCTGGTCGCCGTGCTGCTCGCGTATTTCATCGGGTGCGGCCGTCTGCTCAAGCGCAAGGCCGCGGGCGGTGTGTTGCCGTCGTCGCGGGCATTGCGCTGGCTCAACGAGCTGCCGGTGCTGTTGCTGCTTGCGGTGATCTTTCTGGTGATCGCCAAGCCATTCTGAGGCTGGCTCAACGCTACCCGTAATAGTTGCGATACCACGCCACGAATTTTTCCACGCCTTGCTCGATGGGCGTGCCTGGTGCGTAACCGACATCGCGGCGCAGCGCGGAGACATCCGCCCAGGTGTCGGGCACGTCGCCGGGTTGCATCGGCAGCAGGCGTTTCTCGACGCTGCGGCCCAGGTGCTGCTCCAGCAGTTCGATGAAGCGCATCAGCTGCACAGGCTGGTCGTTGCCGATGTTGTAGACGCGATACGGCGCGTTCGATGTACCCGGATTCGGCAACTCTGGGTTGTAGTCCGGATCGGGCGCGGCCGGGTGATCGAGTGCGCGGATCACGCCTTCGACAATATCGTCGATATAGGTGAAGTCACGGCTGTGGTTGCCGTGGTTGAACACGTCGATCGGTTCGCCGCGGCTGATCCGGTCGGCGAACAGGATCGGCGACATGTCCGGCCGACCCCAGGGTCCGTACACGGTGAAGAAGCGCAGACCGGTGGTGGGCAGGCCGTATAGATGGCTATAGGTATGCGCCATCAGCTCGTTCGCCTTCTTGCTGGCGGCGTACAGGCTGACCGGATGATCGACCGCATCCTCCACCGCGAATGGCAGTTTGCGGTTGGCCCCGTAGACCGAGCTGGATGAGGCGTAGACCAGATGCTCGATGCGACCATGCCGGCAGGCTTCGAGAATGTTGACGAAACCGACCAGATTGCTCTGCACGTAGGCGCGTGGATTCTGCAGTGAGTAGCGTACGCCAGCCTGCGCGGCGAGGTTCACTACCCGCTGTGGCATGAATGTGGCGAACGCATGATCCACTGCGGCGGCGTCGGCCAGGTCGGCGCGCTGATGGGTGTAATTCGGATGATCGACAAATTGTGCGAGCCGGGCTTCCTTCAGCGCCGGGTCGTAGTAATCGTTGTGGTTGTCGAAGCCGTAGACTTCATCGCCGCGAGCCAGCAGGCGCTGCGCCAAGGCGGCGCCGACAAAGCCGGCGGTGCCGGTAACCAGAATGCGCATGGACGGTCCTCGGATAATGGCCCTCATTCTATCGCTGACGGCCTGTCTGCATGGCCGCATAGGCGAGGATTGACAGCCGATTTGAGCTAAACTAGCGTTTCGACATCATCCACAAGACCTAAGGTGGCCCGCGCTCTGCGCCAGCCGAGTGTGCGACATGGCAACTACACGTTTCCACTGCTGATCCCTCCACGCCTTGGTATTTTTCAAAGAAGGGCGGATGCCCTTTTTTGCTTTTCAGAGAATGGTTCCCATGATTGAGATCACGCTACCCGACGGCAGCAAGCGGCCGTTCGATCACTCCGTTACCGTGCAGGACGTGGCCGCCTCGATTGGCGCCGGTCTGGCCAAGGCAACCTTGGCCGGCAAGGTCGACGGCCAGCTGGTGGATGCCAGCTTCCCGATCGAGCACGACGCCAGCCTGCAGATCGTCACCGACAAGAGTCCCGAGGCGCTGGAAATCCTGCGCCACTCCACCGCGCATCTGATGGGGCAGGCCGTGCAGCGGCTGTATCCGGGGGCGCAGGTCACGATCGGTCCGGTGATCGACAACGGCTTCTTCTACGACTTCGCCTATGAGCGCCCATTCACGCCGGACGATCTGCCGAAGATCGAGGCGGAGATGGAAAAGATCGTCGCCGAGCAGTTGCCGGTGACGCGCAGCGTGAAGTCGCGCAACGAAGCAGTAGCGTTCTTCCGCGGTATGGGAGAGAACTACAAGGCCGAGATCATCGAGTCGATTCCGTCCGATGAGCCGCTGTCGCTGTATTCGCAGGGCGAATTCACCGACCTGTGCCGCGGTCCGCACGTGCCGAACACCGGCAAGCTGCGCGCGTTCAAGCTGATGAAGGTGGCCGGCGCCTATTGGCGCGGCGATTCCAACAACGCGATGCTGACCCGCATCTACGGCACCGCATGGTTGAACGACAAGGATCTGAAGGCTTACCTGCTTCAGCTCGAAGAGGCCGAGAAGCGTGATCACCGCAAGATCGGCAAGCAGCTCGACCTGTTCCACCAGCAGGAGGAAAGCCCGGGCATGGTGTTCTGGCACCCGAACGGCTGGGCGATCTGGCAGGCCGTGGAGCAGTACATGCGCGGTGTCTACAAGCGCAGCGGCTACCAGGAAGTGCGCTGCCCGCAGGTGTTGGACGTGTCGTTGTGGAAGAAGTCCGGGCACTGGGACAACTACGCCGAGAACATGTTCTTCACCGAGTCGGAAAAGCACACCTACGCGCTGAAGCCGATGAACTGTCCCGGCCATGTGCAGGTGTTCAACACCGGCCTGCACAGCTACCGCGAGTTGCCGATCCGCTACGGCGAATTCGGGGGTTGCCACCGCAACGAGCCGTCTGGCGCGTTGCACGGCATCATGCGCGTGCGTGCGTTCACCCAGGACGACGGCCACATCTTCTGTACGGCTGAGCAAATCGAGTCGGAGGTCACCGCGTTCCACCGCCAGGCGATGCAGGTCTACGCGGATTTCGGTTTCGAGGACGTCGGCCTGAAGATCGCGCTGCGCCCGGACAAGCGCATCGGCGACGACGCGGTGTGGGATCGCGCGGAGGCGGCTTTGCGTGCGGCGTTGTCCGCCGCCGGCGTCGCCTGGGAGGAGTTGCCGGGTGAGGGCGCGTTCTACGGCCCGAAGATCGAGTACCACATGAAGGATTCGATCGGCCGGGCCTGGCAGGTCGGCACCATGCAGGTCGATTTCATGATGCCCGAGCGCCTGGGCGCCGAATACGTGGACGAACACTCGCAGAAACAGCATCCAGTGATGCTGCATCGGGCCATCGTGGGCTCGATGGAGCGTTTCATCGGCATCCTGATCGAACACCACGCCGGCCTGCTGCCGCCTTGGCTGGCTCCGATACAGGCGGTGGTACTCAATATCACCGATGCACAGGCCGATTACGTCAGCCAAGTGACGCAAACCCTTGTCGACAAAGGTTTCCGGGTACAATCGGATTTGCGCAACGAGAAAGTCGGCTATAAAATCCGCGAGCATACGATGCAGAAAGTGCCTTATCTCCTCGTGGTCGGTGACCGCGAGAAAGAGACGGGTGCGGTTTCCGTGCGTACCCGCTCGGGCGAGGATCTGGGCAGCATGCCGCTGGCCGATTTCGTTGAGCGACTGGTGACCGAAACCCGGCGCTGAGCGCCGATCGGTCAGTTTCATTACTTCTTCTGGAGGATCGTGGTATCGCTACCACCGACAACAAGGGCAACCGTCGTAACCTGGAAATCCGCGTTCCGCGGGTTCGTGTGATTGGTGCCGAGGCAGAACAGCTCGGTATCCTGACCCGTGACGAGGCACTCGCGCTGGCGCAGGAAGCCGGCATGGATCTGGTCGAGATCCAGCCGAACGGCGACCCACCGGTCTGCCGCATCATGGATTACGGCAAGTTCAAGTTCGAAGCCCAGAAGAAGGCGCAGGCCGCCAAGAAGAAGCAGAAGCAGGTCGAGATCAAGGAAGTGAAGTTCCGTCCGGTCACGGACGTGGGCGACTACCAGATCAAGCTGCGCAACATGCTTCGCTTCCTCGAGGAAGGCGACAAGGTCAAGGTCACCATCCGCTTCCGTGGCCGCGAGATGTCGCATCAGGATCTGGGCCAGAACCTGGCCAAGAAGATCCAGGAAGACGTCGGCGAGAACGGCCAGATCGAGTCGTTCCCGCGGCTCGAAGGGCGCCAGATGGTCATGATGATCGGCCCCAAGAAGAAGTAGTCAAGACCAACGGCGACCCATCGGTCGCCGTTTTCTTGCCGATATCCGCGCAGCTGGTATCCGGCACATTTAGTCCGTATAATCGCCGGTTCGACCCGCAGGAAGGGTCGTGAACCGATCATGGCAGGACGGAAAGCGTGGTCCAGACTCAATCGAGAATGGGATCACCGCCAGATCAGTCAGAAACCGGGGCCGCCTTACTTGCAGGCGTGTCCCATACAAGGAGCATTCCCATGCCCAAGATCAAGACCAACCGGGCGGCGGCGAAGCGTTTTCGCAAGACCGCATCGGGCAAAATCAAGTGCGGTCACGCATTCAAGTCGCACATTCTGACCAAGAAGTCGACCAAGATGAAGCGTGGCCTGCGTGCCAAGAACCACCTCAAGGCGTGTGACACCCCCGGTGTAGCGCGCATGTTGCCGTACTTGTAAGACGAGGAGATAAACCATGGCTCGTGTAAAGCGTGGCGTTACCGCCCGTCGTCGTCACAAGAAAGTTATCGGTCGTGCCAAGGGCTATTACAACGCCCGCCGCAAGGTCTTCCGCGTTGCCAACCAGGCCGTCATCAAGGCTGGTCAGTACGCCTACATCGGCCGCAAGCAGCGCAAGCGTCAGTTCCGCGCCTTGTGGATCGTCCGTATCAACGCCGCTGCGCGCATGTTCGGCCTGTCCTACAGCCGCCTGATCAATGGTCTGAGCAAGGCTGGTATCACCGTTGATCGCAAGGTCCTCGCTGATATCGCCGTGCACGACATCAAGGCGTTTGAGGTGATCGCCGAGAAAGCGAAGGCCAGTCTGGCCGCTTGATCGTCGGACGCTCCTGCGTCAGCACGATATGATGTAAAGCAAGCGGGGAGGAGGCCATGGTCTCCTCCCCGTTTTCGTTTCTGTGGATCCTCAAGCCGGAATCGCATCAATGGATGATCTGGACAGCCGCGCCGCGCAGGCGCAGGCCGAAATCGACAAGGTCGACACGCTGGAGGCGCTCGATGCGCTTCGCGTCGGCCTGCTGGGCAAGAGCGGCATTGTCACTGCCGCATTGAAGGCGCTCGGCGCGCTGGCGCCGGACGAGCGCAAGGCGCGTGGCGCCGAGGTGAATCGGGTCAAAGACCGCCTCGCCGATGCGCTGACCGCACGCAAGCAGGTACTGGAACAGGCCGAGCTGGATCGTCGTCTCGCTTCTGAAAAGCTCGACATCAGCCTGCCGGGACGCGATGGCGAACGTGGCGGCATCCATCCGATCACACGTGCGCTGGAGCGCATCTCCGCGATCTTCGCGCGGCTCGGTTACCAGCGAGCCGACGGCCCGGAGATCGAGGACGACTGGCACAACTTCGAGGCATTGAACTTCCCGCCACATCATCCGGCGCGTGCGATGCACGACACGTTCTACTTCGGTGACGGTCGGCTGCTGCGCACGCACACCTCGCCGGTGCAGATCCGCTCGATGAAGGGTCGGCAGCCGCCGATCCGTATCATCGCGCCGGGCAAGGTCTACCGCAGCGATTCGGATCAGACCCATTCGCCGATGTTCCACCAGATCGAAGGCCTGCTGGTCGACGAGACTTCCAGTTTCGCCGATCTCAAGGGCACGCTGTCCGAATTCATCCGCGCGTTCTTCGAGCGCGATTTCGAGATGCGTTTCCGCCCCAGCTATTTCCCCTTCACCGAACCCTCAGCCGAGGTGGATATCCGCTGGGATGCCGAGGACGGCAGCACGCGTTGGCTGGAGGTGCTGGGTTGCGGCATGGTGCATCCCACCGTGTTGGCGAACTGCGGCATCGATCCGGAGCGCTACACGGGTTTTGCCTTCGGCTTGGGCGTGGAGCGCTTTGCGATGTTGCGTTACGGCGTCTCCGATCTGCGCGCGTTCTTCGAGAACGATCTGCGCTTCCTCAAGCAGTTCGCCTGATTCCTTGTATTGAGCTGGGCCAGCAGGAAAAGACACGATGAAATTCTCCGAGAATTGGCTGCGCGAGCTGGTCGAGATCAAGGCCGATCGCGCCGCACTGGCCCATGCGCTGACCATGGCCGGGCTGGAAGTGGAAGAACTGACGGTGCTGGGCGAAGGCCTGGCCGGCGTGGTGGTGGCCGAGATCGTCGCTGCCGAGAAGCATCCCGAAGCCGATCGTCTGCAGGTGTGCAAGGTGGATGCGGGGCAGGGCGAGTTGCTGCAGATCGTCTGCGGAGCGCCGAATGCGCGCGTCGGCATCAAGGTGCCGTTGGCTACCGTCGGTGCGAACCTTCCCGGTGGTATCGCGATCAAGGCCGCCAAGCTGCGTGGCGTCGAATCGTTCGGCATGCTGTGTTCGGCCAAGGAACTTGGCATCGATGCCGATGCCTCCGGCCTGCTCGAACTGCCGTTGGATGCGCCGGTGGGGCAGTCGCTGGCCGATTACCTGGGCCTGCCCGATGCCAGCATCGAATTGAAGCTCACGCCGAATCGTCCGGATTGCCTGGGCTTGGTCGGTCTCGCGCATGACGTCGCTGCACTGTTTGGCAGTGCGGTGAAGGTACCTGCACAGGGTGTTGCTCCGGTGACGGGCGACGCGAAACGCGGCATCCGGCTGGAAGCCGGCAAGGACGCACCACGTTACCTTGGCCGCATTGTCGAAGGCATCGATCCAGCCGCGCATACCCCGCTGTGGCTGACCGAGCGCCTGCGTCGTTCTGGCCTGCGCCCGATCAGCGCGGTGGTCGACATCACCAACTACGTGATGCTGGAGCTGGGCCAGCCGCTGCATGCGTTCGACAACGACAAGCTCGAGGGCGACATCGTGGTGCGTCATGCGCGTGTTGCCGAACCGCTGAAGCTGCTCGATGGTTATGAGGCAAAACTCGACCAGGGCTTTGTGCTGATTGCCGACGAACACAAGGCGCTCGCTGTGGCCGGCGTGATGGGTGGTTTCGATTCGCGCGTCACCGACGCCACCCGCAACATCTTCCTGGAAGCCGCGCACTTCGCACCGGCGGCGATCATGGGGCGTGCGCGCAAGCTCGGCATGCATACCGATGCCTCGCACCGCTTTGAGCGTGGCGTCGATCCTGAATTGCCGCGCCGCGCGCTGGAACGCGCTACCGAGCTGTTGCTGTCGATTGCCGGTGGCCATGCCGGCCCGGTACTGGTCGCCGAAAACCTGGCTGACCTGCCGAAGCCGGCGACCGTGGTGTTGCGCCGTACGCGCCTCAAGCGCGTGCTGGGCGTGGACGTGGCCGATGCCGAAGTGGCACGCATTTTCACCGCGCTGGGCATGCGGGTCGAGGCGCTTGCCGAGGGTTGGCAGATCACCGCGCCTAGCAGCCGTTTCGACATCGAGCGCGAAGAAGACCTCATCGAAGAAGTGGCGCGCATCTTCGGCTACGACAACATTCCCACGCATTCGCCGGCCGGCGCGCTGGCGCTGGCGATCGAGCCGGAAGCGCGCATCAACGAGTTGGCGCTGCGTGAGCAGCTGGCAGCACGGGGCTACTACGAGGCAGTGAACCTGTCCTTCGTGCCTGCCGAGCTGCTGGCACGCTGGGATTTCACCGAACGACTGGTGCCGCTGGCCAATCCGTTGTCCGCGGATCTGGCGATCATGCGCCCGTCGTTGCTGCCAGGTCTGATCGAGGCGTTGCGGCATAACCGTGCGCGCCAACAGGAGCGCGTGCGCCTGTTCGAGGTGGCCCGGGTATTTGCGGCGGGCGATCCGCCCGTGGAGACCCCGAGCCTGGCGATCGTCGCCTGCGGCAACGCGCGCGGCGAGCAATGGGGCGAGCCGTCCCGTCAGCTGGACTTCCATGACCTCAAGGGCGATCTGGATGCCCTGATCGCCTGGGGCGGCGAGCCGCAGCGCTGGTCGGTGCACGCCGATGGCCTGCCCGGCTGGTTGCACCCGGGCCGTGGCGCACGGGTGGCACGCGACGGTGAAACCGTCGGTTATCTCGGTGCGCTGCATCCACAACTGGCCAAGGCGCTGGATCTGGGTGCCGACGTGCACGTGCTGGAATTGGCGCTGGAACCACTGCTGGCGCGCCGCCTGCCGCTGGCACAGCCGGTTCCGCGATTTCCTGCGGTGCGCCGGGACATCGCGATGGATCTGCCGGAAGAGATCAGCTGGTCACAGATTGAACAGGCCGTTCGCGGCAGTCTCGGTACGCGGCTGCAGGAACTGCGGTTGTTCGACCGCTACAGCGGCAAAGGGGTCGAAGCAGGCCGAAAAAGTCTCGCTATGGGCTTGATTTTACAGGACGCTTCACGCACCCTTACTGACGACGACGCGGATCGCTGCGTGCGCGAAGCGGTAGCTGCGTTGGAGCAAACATGCAAGGCAAAGTTGCGAGGATGAGATGGCGCTGACCAAGGCGGAAATGGCCGAGCGGCTTTTCCTCGATGTAGGCCTCAACAAGCGTGAGGCGAAGGAATTCGTGGACGCCTATTTCGAGGTCGTTCGCGGAGCACTGGAAAACGGCGAGCAGGTGAAGTTGTCCGGTTTCGGCAATTTCGATCTGCGGCTGAAGAACCAGCGACCGGGACGCAACCCGAAAACCGGTGAGGAGATTCCGATCTCCGCACGCCGCGTGGTGACGTTCCGACCGGGACAGAAACTCAAGGTAAGAGTCGAGGGCTATGCTGGATCAAGGGAATAACACCGAACTGCCTGCCATTCCGGCCAAACGCTACTTCACCATCGGTGAGGTGGGCGAGTTGTGCGGTGTGAAGCCCCATGTGCTGCGTTACTGGGAACAGGAGTTTCCCGCGCTCAATCCGGTCAAGCGTCGCGGCAATCGTCGCTACTACCAGCGCCACGATGTGTTGATGATCCGCCAGATCCGCTCGTTGCTGTACGACGAGGGTTTCACCATCACCGGCGCGCGTGCGCGACTGGAAGGCCCGCAGGCGCGAATGGAGGCGAGCATCTCGCACCAGATCGTGCGTCAGGTGCGGATGGAGCTGGAAGAAGTACTGACTCTGCTGCGCCGCTGATACGCATACACGTCAGTGGCTTCCGGCATGACCCGGTGAGCTGTTAGACTAGTCGTCTTGCCGAACAGTCGGGGCGTAGCGCAGCCTGGTAGCGCATCTGCCTGGGGGGCAGAGGGTCGTCGGTTCAAATCCGGCCGCCCCGACCAATTCGCAAGAGTCACGTGACGGCGCCTGAGGGCGCCGTTGTCGTTTGTGCACACGCGACGCCGCAGGTTACGGCGCGCTAGGCTGTCTCCGGATTCCCACCCGGAGGTGTTGCGTATGCCGTCGAACTGCTGTCACCCGGATGCACCCCACATCAAGCTGAAGGCGCCCGACTGGTATGTGTCGGCGTTGATGCTGGATCGTGCGCTGGACGCGATCCTGCGCCGGGTCAAGAACCTCGATCGTGAGCATGACATCCCCTACCTCGCCGGTTACAGCCAGGACGGCAAGACGATTTACATCGATCGCCATCTGCCGAAGAGCTTTACCTTCCGTGGCCGCACCATCGAAGTGGATCGCTTCCTGATCCTGCACGAGGAAGTGGAGAAAACCCTGATCGATCAGCTCGGTTTGCACTATCTGCATGCCCATCAGATCGCCACCCGTGCTGAAGAGGCGGCAGTGAACGCCGAGCGCATCACCTGGAAGGCGTATGACCGCTTCATGCAGAAGTATGTGAAATCGATCGGTGACGAGCGATTGAGCAAGGTTCCGGCGGATCTCGATCTCAAGCCGTACCGCGACTATCACGATTACGACTTGATGCAGCAGATGCTGCAGCACATCGACCGCGCGCCCGCTACCAGCGCGAAGCTGCGCGATGAGTTGAAAGCTTATGCCTCGGCGTTTCGCGAGGAGCATCGGGTGGAGCGTCGTGCTTCCGGCAAGGCAGCGGCCAAGAGCAAGGCGGCTGCGACCGGTGGACGTGGTGCTAGTCGTGAAGTAGGGACGCTGCCGGCGAAGAAGCCGGCAGTCGGCAAGAAACTGGCAAGCGGGCGGGGCAAGGTCCGTACATCGGCAACCTGATTGTTGCGGCGGCCTGCGCGTTCGCATGGGCTGCCGCCATCCGGATCAATACAGCACACGGCTGCGCAAGGTACCGGGAATCGCCGCGAGTTGCTCCTTCAACACGGTGGCCTGCGCGGCATCGGCGGTGACATCGATCACCACGTAGCCGACTTCGCTGTCGGTCTGCAGGAACTGGGCGTCGATGTTGATGTTGCCGGCCGAGAACAGTTCATTGACGCGTGACAGCATGCCCGGCACGTTGCGGTGGATGTGCAGCAGCCGGCGGCTGTTGGGATGTTCGGGCAGGGTGACTTCGGGGAAATTCACCGCCGACAGGGTCGAGCCGTTGTCGCTGTAGCGGATCAGCTTGCTGGCGACCTCGATGCCGATATTGTCCTGCGCCTCCAGCGTGCTGCCGCCGATGTGCGGCGTGAGGATCACGTTGTCCATGCCGATCAGCGGCGAGACGAAGGCATCGTCGTTGCCCTTCGGTTCGACCGGGAAGACATCCACAGCAGCGCCGGCCAGATGACCCTCGCGCAGTGCGGTGGCCAGCGCGTCGATATCCACCACGCTGCCGCGCGAGGCATTGATCAACATCGCGCCGGCACGCATCTTCGCCAGCTGTTCGCGCCGGATCATCAGTTGCGTGGCGGGCGTTTCCGGCACGTGCAGGGTGACCACGTCGGCGCGTTCCAGCAGTTCGTCGAGACTGGACACCGCGCGCGCATTGCCCAGCGACAGCTTGGTTTCGATGTCGTGGAAGATCACCCGCATGCCCAGACTCTCGGCGAGCACGCCGACCTGGGTGCCGATGTGGCCGTAACCGACGATGCCAAGCACCTTGTCGCGCGTCTCGTAGCTGCCGTCGGCGGACTTGGTCCAGCCGCCGCGATGGCATAGCGCGTTCTTCTGCGGGATACCGCGGAGCAGCATGATCGCCTCAGCGATCACCAGCTCGGCCACGCTGCGCGTGTTGGAGTAAGGCGCGTTGAACACCGGCACGCCAAGTTTTCTCGCGGCAGTCAGGTCGACCTGATTGGTGCCGATGCAAAAGCAGCCCACCGCAATGAGCCGCTTGGCGTGTGCCAGCACATCCTCGCTGAGTTGTGTGCGCGAGCGGATGCCGACGATGTGCGCGTCGGCGATGCGTGCCTTCAGTTCGGCATCCGGCAGTGATTTCGCATGCAGCTCGACCTGGCTGTAGCCGGCGCGCTTGAAGTTCTCGACCGCGCTGGCACTGACGCCCTCCAGTAGCAACACCTTGATGTCTTGGCGAGGGTAGGAGGTTTGCATGCGTCGGCCCGGGCAGGAAGGAGTCCCTACTATGCCAGAGCTGGAGACGATTTGCGGCGCTGCAACACTGGACGCGCGGCGATGCGGCTGGCAGGCTGTGGGAATACTCCGGAGCCCAGCATGTCCGACCCTCGTCTAGCCGAATTGTCCCATCGACTGCCCGATCTGCGCCTGCTCACCGCAGCGGGTGATCTGGAACATTACGGCCGTGACTGGACCCGTCGCTGGACACCGGCGCCTCTGGCGATCGCGTTGCCGACGAGCGCCGACGAGGTGCAGACGATCGTGCGCTGGGCCAACGAACAGCAGGTCTCAATCGTCCCGTCCGGCGGCCGCACCGGTTTGTCCGGCGGGGCAGTGGCAGCCAACGGCGAGTTGGTGCTGAGCCTGGAGCGGATGAACCGCGTGCTGGACTTCGATGCGGTCGATCGCACGCTTACCGTGCAGGCGGGCATCATCCTGCAGACCGTGCATGAAGCCGCTCGCAGCCATGGCCTGATCTATCCGGTCGATTTCGCCGCCCGTGGTTCGTGCTCGATCGGCGGCAATATCGCCACCAATGCCGGCGGCATCCGGGTGATCCGCTACGGCAATACGCGCGAGTGGATCGTCGGATTGAAAGTGGTGGCTGGCAACGGCGAGCTGCTTGAGCTCAATCGTGGTCTGATCAAGAACTCCAGCGGCTACGATTTCCGTCAGCTGATGATCGGCGCGGAAGGCACGCTGGGCATCGTGGTGGAAGCCACCTTGAAGCTCACCGACCCACCGCCGCCGTCGCAGGTGATGTTGCTGGCGTTGCTGGACATGGATGCGTTGATGCAGGTGTTCGCACTGTTTCGCGCGCGCCTGACGCTGCAGGCATTCGAGTTCTTTACCGATCGCGCGCTTGAGCATGTACTGGCGCATGGCGCACAGCGCGCCATCGACGGTGACTATCCGTACTACGTGGTGGCCGAGTTCGATGCGGCTGACGAAGCGGCGCAGGATGCCGCGCTGGCGGCGTTCGAGCATGCGCTGGAGCAGGGCTGGGTCAGCGATGGCGTGATCGCACAGAGCGAGGCGCAGGCGGCCGCGTTGTGGCGGCTGCGCGAAGGCATTACCGAAAGCCTGGCATCGCAGCGGCCGTACAAGAACGATGTGTCGGTGCGGATCAGCGCGGTGCCGGCGTTCCTGCATGAGATGCAGGCGCTGCTTGCGCGCGAGTACCCGCAGATCGAGGTGATCTGGTTCGGCCATATCGGCGACGGCAACCTGCACATCAACGTGCTGCGGCCGGATGATCTGGCCGAGGAAACTTTCATTGCCCAGTGCGAGCACGTCACCAAGCTGCTGGCGGCAACCCTGCAGCGTCATGGCGGAAGCATCTCGGCCGAGCATGGCATCGGACTGGTCAAGCGGGACTATCTGGAAAGCACCCGCAGTGCGGCGGAAATCGCGCTGATGCGGGGGGTGCGCAAGGTGTTCGATCCGAACGGCATCCTCAATCCGGGCAAGCTGTTCGCGGACGACTGAGGGCCTCCAAACGAGGCCCATGTTAATCTACGCGGCTTGTCCGTTCGTGTTGAGGAACCGCCATGTCACCTCCGCTGCGTTCGCTGTACCCCGAGATCGAGCCCTTCGACAGCGGCATGCTTAAAGTCTCCGGGCTGCACACGCTGTACTACGAGCAGAGTGGCAATCCGAACGGCAAACCGGTGGTGTTTTTGCACGGTGGCCCGGGTGGCGGCACCAATCCGAAGTGCCGGCGTTTCTTCGATCCGGCGATCTACCGCATTGTGCTGTTCGACCAGCGCGGTTGTGGCAAGTCCACCCCGCATGCCGAGCTGACCGACAACACCACCTGGGACCTGGTCGCCGACATCGAGCGTCTGCGCGGGCATCTGGCGATCGACCGCTGGCAGGTATTCGGCGGTTCGTGGGGTTCCACCTTGGCGCTGGCGTATGCGCAGACGCATCCGGACAAGGTGACCGAACTGGTGTTGCGCGGCATCTTCATGCTGCGTCGCTGGGAGCTGGAGTGGTTCTACCAGAAGGGTTGCGACGCGCTGTACCCGGACGCGTGGGAGACCTATCTCAACGCGATTCCCGAAGTCGAGCGCGGCGACCTGATGAGCGCCTATCATCGTCGCCTGATCAGCACTGATCCGAAAACACGCACCGATGCGGCCCGCGCCTGGTCGGTATGGGAGGGCGCCACCAGCTTCCTGTGGCAGGACAAGTCGCACATCGAGTCCAGCGCCGAGGACGAGTTCGCGCTGGCCTTCGCGCGCATCGAATGCCACTACTTCGTCAACGGCGGCTTCTTCGAGCACGACGACCAGCTGCTGCGCAACGTCGACCGCATCCGCAACATTCCCACAGTGATCGTGCAGGGCCGCTACGACGTGGTCTGCCCGCTGCGCAGTGCGTGGGACCTGCATCGTGCCTGGCCCGAAGCCGACCTGCGCATCGTGCAAGATGCCGGCCATTCCGCGTTCGAGCCGGGTAACATGCATGAGTTGCTGGAAGCGACTGACCGATTCGGTCGCTGAATCCATGGTCGCTTTGCCGGGCAAGTCCGGCGACTGACGTTCAGTCGGTTGCTGGCAACTGCTTGGTGCCGAAGATCTTGTCGCCGGCGTCGCCAAGGCCGGGCAAGATGTAACCGTGCTCATTCAGGCGCTCATCGATCGAAGCGGTGTAGATCTCGATATCCGGATGCGCGGCCTCGATGCGCTTGAGGCCTTCCGGCGCGGCGACCAGGAACAGTCCCTTGATGCGCTTGCAGCCGGCGGCCTTCAGCATGTCGACGGCGGCGATCAGGGTGCCGGCGGTGGCCAGCATCGGGTCGACGATCAGCGCGATGCGTTCGTCCATGCGGCCGCTGAGCTTCTCGTAATAGGCGATCGGTTGCAGCGTGTGCTCGTCGCGTTGCACGCCAACCACGCTGACCTTGGCCGACGGGATCATGTCGAGTACGCCCGGCAGCATGCCAAGGCCCGCGCGCAGGATCGGCACGATGGTGATTTTCTTGCCCTTGATCCGCTGCACCTGCAGCGGGCCGGCCCAGCCGTGGATCTGTTCCGCGACGGTTTCCAGATCCTTGGTGGCTTCGTAGGTGAGCAGCGCGGCGACCTCGGAGGCCAGCTCGCGGAATTCCTTGGTGCTGATGCCGGCACGGCGCATCAGGCCGAGCTTGTGCTGGATCAGCGGATGACGGACTTCGACGATCTTCATGAGTGACTGTCTTCAACGATGGCGCAGTGCGCGCGACAGTCAAGGAGCTTAGCGAAGCAGCCCTGCACACGCACGCATGAGCATGCCTGCGTGTGCAGGGCCCGAGTATTACGGCGTGGCGGCAGCTGCCGCCCCACCCTTCAGACAGCTGCTCATGAACGCCTTGTGCGCCGCGCCGGTGGGCGCCTTGAGCTTGGCGTCAGCATTGCAGCTCTTCATTTTTTCCTGCTGGGTCTGCTTGGCGGTCATTGGTGCGGCTGCGGCGGGTGTTGCCGCGGTCGTGCTGCCACCCTTCATGCAGGTGCTTACTGCGCTCTTGTAGTCGGCCCCTTTTTTGCCCTTCGCGGCACTGCTGCAATCAGACATGCGCTGCTGCGACGAGCTGAGCGTCTTGGCGGCAGGAGCGGCAGTGCCGGCCTGCGGTGCCGCTGCGAAGGCGGCGCCGGCAAAGGCGAAAGCGGTGCTGATGGCAAGCAGGCGTAGTGACATCGACATGGTGGAGTCCTCCCTAGGTGACCGGCAGCTGCCGGCGACGCAAGTCTATGCTGGCTGACGATTGCGGTGGTAGATCACCAGATATTCAGTGCACGCCGCATTCATCTACGACAACACAGCCTGACTGCATTGCCGCAGATATGTCCTGAGCAAAGCATTTACTCAGGCAGGAGGGGGCGGGGCGGCTGATCAGGCCGCCTCGGCCTTGGCCTTGCGCGGACCTTCCAGCAGCGCCTTGCGCACATGTGCCACGACCAGATCGATTTCGGCGCTGGTGACGTTGAAGTGCGGGGTGAAGCGCAGCGAGTTGACGCCGCCGTGGATCACGCCGACGCCGTGCTCGCGCATGTATTCCTCGGTGGAGCCGGCGCCGTAGCACTTGTACTCCGGGGCCAGCTCACAGGAGAACAGCAGGCCGGTGCCCTGCACCTTGGTGATCAGGCCGCCCAGCTCGTTCTTCAGCGCGCTGAGCTTGTCGACGAATTCCTTGCCGCGCTCGCGGATGTTGTTGCGCACATCGTCGGTCAGCTCACCCAGCGTGGCCAGCGCCACGTCCAGCGCGCGCGGGTTCGCAGTCATGGTGTTGCCGTAGATGCCCTTGCGATACAAGCCGGCAGTACGCTCGGTAACGGCCAGCACCGACAGCGGATACTGGCCGGCGTTGAGCGCCTTGGAGAAGGTCTCCATGTCCGGCGCCGGCAGCTTCTCGAAGCCTGGATAGTCGGTGATCGAGAGTACGCCGTGCGCGCGCAGGCCGGCCTGGATCGAGTCGATCAGCAGCAGGGTGCCGTGAGCCTCGGTCAGCGCGCGCGCGGTCTTGTAGAACTCCGGTGTCACCGCACGACCGGGGTCGCCTTCGCCCATCACTGGCTCCAGGAACATCGCCTCGATGAACCAGCCGTGCTTGTCGGCGTCGGCGAATGCCGCTTCCAGCTGCGCGATGTCATACGGCGCAACGGTGATCACGCTGTCTTCGTGGCGGTAGCTGGCCAGGTGCTGTTGGTAGGTTTTGCGGCTGGAATCGGAGTACAGCGCCGGCTTGTCGGTGCGGCCGTGGAACGCGCCCTTCACCGCCAGTCGTTTGATCGTGCGGCCGGCATAGCGGCCACCGGCATCGGTCATCAGCTTGGCATTGACGTCGGCGATGCGGCAAGCCAGCGAGACCGATTCGGAACCGGAGTTCAGGCACATGTAATTCGTATACGGGCTGCCGCCACGGTTGCGGCCGAGCTCCTTGTTGAGCGCGGCCGTGAAGCGCAGCTGCGACACGCTGGGCGCCATCACGTTGGCCATCACCTGCGGGCGGCTCAGCGCTTCGAGGATCGCCGGGTCGTTGTGGCCGAAACCGAGCATGCCGTAGCCGCCGTTGTCGTGCACCACGGCGCCTTTCAGCGTGACGATCCACGGACCACGCGCGGCGGCGGGCAGGTACGGGCTGATCGCGTCGTCCGGGTAGAAATTGACAAAGCCGGCTTGCACCTGAGCGAGTTGCTCCGCTTCGTCCAGCTTCAGGAAATCGGCCAGATCGGCACGCAACTCGTGATGGCGCGCCACCGCGGCGGCAATCGCCTGGCCCAGCATGGGGTCGTTCGCTGCCATGCGCTCGATGCTGGCATCGTCCAGACCGGTGGTCCGCGGCTTGCCGCCGAATTCGCGCAGTTCGCGCAGCTGGTTGATCACACCCATGATGAATCCTCCGTAGCTCCGCCAGTCGGCATGCAGTGCCGGAGGCGGACATTAGTAAATGCGTGGCGGGAAACGCAGCCAAGGCGCTTCCTCAATGTTTTCAGGCGTTTCGTGCCGCCATTTCAGTGGCTTACGGGCGGCTTTATCCCTCACAGGATACCTTGCAGCGCCGGCTGCCGTAACCCCGTGCCCCGGCCGCGGGTGACGGCTGTCACCCCCGATGACTGACGCCGGCGACTGCCTGCGAGGTCCGGTCGGGCGGAGGATGGGCGGCACTGGAGGACTACCCATGCCACATGCTCATGATCCGATTGCCCGCCTCGGCGGTGCCGTCAAACGCTACGGCCAGCTCACCGCGCTCGACGGTGCCGATCTGCAGTTGCAGCGCGGCGAACTGCTGGCCCTGCTTGGCCCCAACGGCGCCGGCAAGACCACCGCGATTGCCCTGCTGCTGGGGTTGATCCGTGCCGATGCCGGCACGGTCGAACTGTTCGGCCAGGATCCGCAGCGGATCGAAGCGCGCCGGCGCATCGGCGTGATGCTGCAGAACGCCGAGCTGCCGCCGACGCTGCGGGTGGGCGAACTGCTGCGGCTGACCGCCAGTTATTACCCGACTCCGCGCACCCTGGAAGAAACCGCCGAACTGGCTGGCGTCAGCGATCTGCTCAAGCGCCCCTATGCGAAACTCTCCGGCGGCCAGCAGCGGCGCGTGCAATTCGCGCTGGCATTGTGCGGCCGGCCCGAACTGCTGTTCCTGGACGAGCCGACCGTGGGCATGGATATCGAGGCGCGGCAGAAACTGTGGGCGGCGATCCGCCAGCTGCTCGCCGAGGGCTGTTCGGTGCTGCTGACTACGCATTATCTGGAAGAGGCCGAGGCACTGGCCGATCGCGTCTGTGTGATGACGCACGGCCGGATGATCCATGAAGGCACGGTCGAAGAGCTGCGTGCGCGGGTGGCACTCAAGCGCATCCGCTGCCTGAGTGCGTTGTCGATCGACACGGTGCGCAGCTGGCCCGAGGTCAACGACGTGCGTCGGGAAAACGAACGCCTGCACATCACCACGGCCGAGGCTGAAGTCGTGGTGCGCCGCCTGCTCGCCGCCGACCTGCACCTGCGCGAACTGGAAGTGCAGCGCGCCGGCTTGGCCGAGGCATTCACCGAACTCACCCGCGATGCCGACGAGGCAGCGGACACCGACCAGCGCGAGGCTGCCTGAAATGGAAACCGTCATGTCTGTCAACGAATCGACCGCACCCGTGATGCCGCGCAGCCGCGTCATCGGCGCCTATCTGGAAGAAGCGCGCAGCGAGTGCCTGCGCTATATGCGCGCGCCGGGTTTCATGCTGCCGATCATGCTGTTCCCGGCAATGTTCTACCTGCTGTTCGGCGTGCTGATGGCGAAGTCGAATGGTGCCGATGCGGCGCGCTACCTGCTGGCCAGCTACGGCGTGTTCGGCGTGATGAGTCCGGGCCTGTTCGGCTTCGGCGTATCGCTGGCGCTGGAGCGTGACGGCGGCCTGCTGACGTTCAAGCGCGCGCTGCCGATGCCGCCGGGTGCCTATCTGCTGGGCAAGATGCTGATGGCGATGGTGGCGGCTGGGGTGGTTATTCTGCTGCTGCTGACCATGGCGGTAACGCTGGGGCACGTAGCGTTGAGTCCGCTGCAGGCCGGCGCGTTGCTGCTCACCGGCATGCTCGGCGTGCTGCCGTTCTGCGCGCTGGGCATGTTTGTTGGCACCTTGATCAAGGGGCAGGGTGCGCCCGGCATGTTGCAACTGATCTATCTGCCGATGTCGTTCATGTCCGGCCTGTGGTTTCCGCTGCCGATGCTGCCGAAGTTCCTGCAGCAGATCGCACCGATCTGGCCGAGCTATCACCTCGACATGGTGGCGATGGCTGCCGTCGGCCTCAACAAGGAGGCGATCCTGACGCATGTGCTGGTGCTGCTCGCCTTTGCCATCGGCTTTCTGCTGCTGGCGGCGCGACGCCTGCGGCGGAACGGTTGAAGTAGCATGTCGTCCAGCCTGAGTCGCCCGCGGAAAGCCCTGCCATGATTCCAGCCTTCATTGCCCGATGGTTCACGCCGGCGCCGGATTCCGCGGCGGCCGACGACCTTCGCCGTGGCAAATCGCCATGGGCCGACAGCGTGCACTTGCTGTGGTCGTTGTGGATCTTCATCACGCCACTGTTCGATCGCGGCCTGCATGGCTACACCCTGACATGGCTGCTGTGCACGCTGGGCTCGTATCCGGTGTTTCTGCTGCTGTTCGCCATGACGCAGCTGGCTTCGCGACGGACGGCGTATCTCTACGCATGGGGCATGGCGATACTGTGTTTCAGCTTGCTGCCCTGGTATTACAGCGGCCTCAGTTATTACGTGTACGCCTGCGTGATGCTGAGTCATTGCGACAGGCGACACTTCCGCAGGTATGTGGCCCAGGTGTTGCTGATCAACGCCATCTTCGTGGCATTGGCCTGGCGGATCGGCTACCCGCCGTCGCTGCTGGTGATCATGCCGGTCACGATCTTCGTCATCTGCACCATTGTCATGGTCGAACAGATCCACAAGGAAAAGGATGCCGCCCTCAGTCTTTCGCACGACGAGGTGCGTCGGCTCGCCGCCACGGCGGAGCGCGAACGGATCGGCCGCGATCTGCACGATTTGCTCGGCCATACCTTGTCGCTGATCACGCTCAAGCTCGAACTCTCGCGCAAGCTGTTCGACCGCGATGTCGACGCTGCCCGACGCGAGGTCGAGGAAGCGGAAAAGGTGGCACGCCATGCGTTGGCCGAAGTGCGCAGCGCGGTTACCGGTATCCGCGCCACCGATCTCGCTGCCGAGCTGGCCTCGGCGCGACTGCTGCTGGAATCCTCGCGGGTGCATCTGGATTACGGCGCGCTGCCCGCCGACCTGCCGGGCGACGTCGAGCGTGGCCTGTCACTGATATTGCGCGAGGCAGTGACCAATATTGCGCGCCATGCCGATGCCAGCCAGGCCCGGATCGAGATGACGCGCGAGCGGGCCAGTGTCTGCATGCAGATCAGCGACAATGGTCGTGGCGGCATCGAGATTGACGGCAATGGCCTGTGCGGCATGCGCGAGCGGGTGCGTTCGCTCGGCGGTACGCTGAGCTTCGAATCGCCGCGTGGTCAGGGATCGCGTCTGCGGGTGGTGGTGCCGCTGCCGCTCATGCGACTGGTTGAAACATCCCGAGCATCGCTGGATCCGGTACCTGCCGAGCCGTTGACGCACACGATTCCGGGTCAACCTGTCGCGTGAGGCTCATCGCGCGCCCATGTCCGCACAAGTCATGACACCATCCTTTCGCCGCTGTGGACACCAGGAAGCCATCACATGATCCGAGTTCTTTTGGCCGAAGATCAGGCGATGGTGCGTGGCGCACTGTCGGCATTGCTGAATCTGGAATCGGACATCGAGGTACTCGGATCGGCCGCCGATGGCGAGGCCGCGTGGCGCGAGTTGCAGCGACTGAAGCCCGACGTGCTGGTTACGGACATCGAGATGCCTGGCCTCACCGGACTGGAGCTGGCCCAGCGCATTCAGCGCCAGGAGCTGCCGATCAAGGTGGTCATCGTCACCACCTTCGCACGGCCTGGTTTCCTGCGTCGCGCACTGGATGCGGGCGTATCCGGTTATCTGCTGAAGGACGCGCCCGCCGAGAATCTGGCTGAGGCCTTGCGTACCGTGCACCGCGGCGGACGCGCGATCGATCCGCAGCTGGCACTGGAAGCATGGTCCGAAGCCGATCCGCTGAACGATCGCGAGCGCCAGGTCTTGCGGTTGGCTGGCGAAGGCCAGTCAGCCGGCGACATCGCCACGCAATTGAATCTGTCGCATGGCACCGTGCGCAATTACCTGTCCGAGGCGATCGGCAAACTCGGTGTCGCCAATCGCATCGAGGCGTATCGGCTGGCGCGGCAGAAGGGCTGGCTGTAGGTCGTCGCGCAAGGGTTGGCTCAGTGCGGGATAATGTCCCGTTTTCACCTGCGGGCCCTGTTTCCCTTGAAGAAGTCCGATTTCGATTTTGAACTGCCGCCCGAGCTGATCGCGCAGGCGCCGCTGGCCGAGCGTTCGGCCAGCCGGATGCTGCTGCTGGATGTGTCGGCGCAGTCGCGGCAGGACCGCATGTTCCGCGAGCTGCCGGACTTCCTGCGGCCGGGCGACCTGCTGGTGTTCAACGACACCCGTGTGTTGCCGGCGCGGTTGTACGGACGCAAGGAAAGCGGCGGCGCGGTGGAGATCCTGATCGAGCGGGTCACCGGTGCGCATGAAGCGACCGTGCAGCTCGGTGTCAGCAAGAAGCCGAAGGAAGGCGGCCGGATCGAACTGGCCGACGGCACTCATGCGGTGGTGCTGGGCCGCGACGAAGGGTTCTTCCGGCTGCACTTCGAGGCGCCCGAGCCGCTGGAAAAGCTGTTGCTCAAGCTCGGCGAGATGCCGCTGCCGCCTTACATCGAGCGACATGCCGACGCCAGCGACTTGGAGCGCTACCAGACCGTATTCGCACGTGAGCCTGGCGCGGTGGCTGCGCCCACTGCAGGTCTGCATTTCGACGAGACGATGCTGGCGACGCTGCGCGAGCGCGGTGTCGAGTTCGGCTACATCACGCTGCATGTCGGCGCCGGCACGTTTCAGCCGGTGCGGGCGGACGATCTGAAGGATCATCAGATGCATCGCGAGTGGCTCAACGTCGGTGCCCATCTGATCGGCCAGATTCGTCGCACGCGCGCCAACGGTGGTCGTGTCATCGCGGTGGGCACCACGGTAGTGCGCGCGCTGGAAAGCGCCAGCAAGGACGGCGAGCTGCATCCGTTCGCCGGCGAGACGCAGATCTTCATCTTCCCCGGTTACCGCTTCAGCAGCATCGACGGCCTGCTGACCAACTTCCATCTGCCGCAGTCGACCTTGCTGATGCTGGTGTCGGCACTGGCCGGGCGTGAGTTCATGCTGGATGCGTATCGGCATGCGGTCGAGCAGGGTTACCGGTTTTTCTCGTATGGCGACGCGATGTTGATCCTGCCGCAGGGCAGCTGAGCGGTGCCAGCGGTTAAACTGGGCGGATGACTGCCATGAATTTCGATCTCTTCGCCACCGACGGCGCGGCCCGCCGCGGTCGTTTGACCTTTGCCCGCGGCACGGTGGAAACGCCGGCGTTCATGCCGGTGGGCACGTATGGCTCGGTCAAGGCGATGACGCCGCGCGATGTCACCGAGATCGGTGCCGAGATCATTCTCGGCAATACGTTTCACCTGTTCCTGCGTCCGGGGCTGGAAATCGTCGAGAAGTTTGGCGGTCTGCACAAGTTCATCGGCTGGGACAAGCCGATCCTTACAGATTCAGGTGGCTTCCAGGTGTTCTCGCTGGCGCACAAGCGCAAGATCACCGAGGAGGGCGTGACGTTCGCTTCGCCGGTCGATGGTTCGAAGGTGTTCCTGTCGCCGGAAGTGTCGATGCAGATCCAGACCACGCTGGATTCGGACATCGCGATGATCTTCGACGAATGCACGCCGTACCCGGCGACCGAGAAGGTGGCCAGCGATTCGATGGAGCTCTCGTTGCGCTGGGCCGAGCGTTCGCGCCGGGCGTTCGATGATCTGAAGAACCCCAATGCGCTGTTCGGCATCGTGCAGGGCAGCGTGTACGAGAATTTGCGTCAGCGCTCCGCGGCGGGGCTGGTGAACATCGGCTTCGATGGCTATGCGATCGGCGGTCTGGCCGTCGGCGAGCCGGAGGCCGAGCGCAACCACGCGCTGGATTTCACCGTGCCGCTGCTGCCGGTCGACAAGCCGCGCTACCTGATGGGTGTGGGCCGGCCGGAAGACATCGTCGAGGCGGTGCGCCGCGGTATCGACATGTTCGACTGCGTGATGCCGACGCGCAACGCGCGCAACGGTTTCCTGTTCACCGCCGAAGGCACGCTGCGTATCCGCAACGCGAAGTTCGCCACCGATACGCGGGTGATCGAGGAAGGCTGTGACTGCTACGCCTGCAGCAACGGCTTCAGCCGCGCCTACCTGCGTCACCTCGATCGCTGCAACGAGATCCTCGGCAGCCAGCTCGCCACCATCCACAACCTGCGCTATTACCAGCGCCTGATGGCCGGTCTGCGCGAGGCGATTGCCGGCCGCGCGCTGGAAGCCTTCATTGCCGGGTTCTATGCGCAAAGGCAGGGTGGGGTGGTCGCTTAACGCGCACGGCGTGGTGGCCGGCGCATTCCGCGTCATATCGCAGCCAGGCTTGCAACCGGCAGCCACTGCCCTCAGTAGTTAATCCGCAGCCTCGTCAGCGGCGCCATACGGTGTCGTGCACGGCTTGGGGGTGCATGGCATAATCAACGATCTTTTATCAGGCGTTCAGCTGAAATCCTTGGCTGCGCCATAACTTGCGAGACAAACTGATGAGTTTTCCGATCTCCCCCGTGCTCGCCCAGGCGGCACCGGCTGCCGGCGCCCAGGGTGGCGGCATGCAAATGATCATCATGATGGTGGTGCTGTTTGGCCTGATGTATTTCATGATGATTCGCCCGCAGATGAAGCGTCAGAAAGAGCATCGCGCGCTGATCTCCGGCCTGGCCAAGGGCGACGAAGTGGTCACCAACGGCGGCATCGCCGGGCGTGTGGAAGAAGTGGGCGAGACCTTCATCACGGTTGAGATCGCGGCCAACGTGAAGGTCAAGGTGCAGAAGGGTGCGGTTTCGCAGGTGCTGCCCAAGGGCTCGCTGAAGTCCGTCTGAGCGACGGCTTCGAGGCGCCGCCCGGCGGCTGCCTGTCACGCGATTATTCCTCGATTGTTGCTACCGCCGCGGGTTGTTGCCGCGGCTTTGATGGATTCAGGGCATGAGTGATTTTCCCCGCTGGAAGTACGCGCTGGTCGCGCTGGTGATGCTGTTCGGCGTCATCTACGCATTGCCGAATGCATTTCGCCCACTGCTGGCGGTGCAGGTCACTGCCAACCGCGACGCCCCGCCGATCGATCAGTCCCTGCAACAGAAAGTGCAGGCCGCGCTGACCAGCAAGAACATCGCTGCCAGTGCTGTGGCGGTGGAAGGTGATCATCTGCTGGCCACCTTTACCAATTCGGACGTGCAGAAGAGCGGCGCCGACGTGATCAAAGCGGCGCTGGGCGATGGCTACACGGTGGCGTTCAAGTTGCAGTCGAATGTACCCGCCTGGTTGCGCGCGATCGGTGCGCGTTCGATGCCGCTGGGCCTGGATCTGCAGGGCGGCGTGCACTTCCTGATGCAGGTCGATCAGAACGATGCGATCGACAAGCAGGAAAACAGCTACGCCGACGATATCCGCACCCTGCTGCGGCAGAAGAACATCCGTTACGAGTCGGTGACCCGCAACACCGTGCGTGAGCAGGGCATCGCGGTGATTCTGCGTTCCCCCGAGGACCGCTCCACCGCCGCCGACGCGATCGCCAACGAATACACCGATCTCAACGTGGCGAACGGTGCCAACACCGGCGATCGCTTCGTGCTGAATGTGGTGATCAAGCCGGAGAAGCTGCGCGAGCTGTCACGCAGTGCGATCACCCAGAACTTGGGCACGCTGCGCAACCGTATCAATGCGCTGGGCGTGTCCGAGCCGCTGATCCAGCAGCAGGGCGACAGCCGCATCGTGGTCGAGCTGGCCGGCGTGCAGGATCCGACCGAGGCGAAGAAACTGATCGGCGCGGTGGCTACGCTGCAATATCGCCCCGGTATCGGCCAGGCTGGTGACGCGCAGGCACAGGAAGCCGCGCGCACCGGCAGCATCCCGCCGGACGCCAACCTCTATCGCATGCGCGGCAGCAATCTGCCGGTGCTGGTGAGCAAGCAGATCATCGTGACCGGCAACCAGCTGGTGGATGCCTCGTCGGGCATCGACCAGCAGAGCGGCACGCCGAAGGTCGACGTCACCTTGAACGCCGCCGGCGCCAAGAAGATGGGCGACTTCACCAATGCCAATGTCGGCAAGCCGATGGCGGTGGTGTATGTGGAGCAGGTCTACGAGACCAAGGTCGTCGACGGCAAGGAAGTGCGCGTTCCGAAGGTCACCGAGACGGTGATCAACGATGCCTCGATCGCCAGCCCCTTCAGCAAACAGTTCCAGACCACCGGCCTGGGCAGCCCGAAGGAAGCCTCCGACCTGGCGCTGCTGCTCAAGGGCGGTGCACTGGCCGCACCGATGGATATCGTCGAGGAAGGCGTGATCGGCGCCAGCCTTGGTCAGGACAACATCGACAAGGGCTTCAAGGCGGTGATGCTGGGTCTGGCGCTGGTACTGCTGGCGGCGGCGGTCTACTACAAGCTGTTCGGCCTGGTCGCGGATATCGCGCTGTTCTTCAACCTGGTGATCCTGCTGGCGGTGATGTCGCTGATCGGCGTGACCCTGACCATGCCGGGTGTGGCCGGTATCGTGCTGACCCTCGGCATGGCGATCGACGCGAACGTGCTGATCTGCGAACGCGTGCGTGAGGAACTGCGCAACGGCTCGACGCCGCATGCGGCGATTCGTGCCGGTTACGAGAAGGCGTGGTCGACCATTCTGGACGCCAACGTCACCCACTTGATCGCCGCACTGGCGCTGACCACGATGGGTACCGGCGCGATCAAGGGCTTCGGCGTGACGCTGATGATCGGCATCCTGACCTCGCTGTTCACCTCGGTGACGCTGACTCACGCGTTCACCGCGCTGATCCACGGCCACCGCAAGCTCAAGACGCTGTCGGTCTAAGGAACCACCATGGAAATTTTCAATCACGACAGCAACATCCCGTTCCTTGGCATGCGCAAGTACAGCATCGCCATCGCCTTGTTCCTGATGATCGCCTCGATTGTGATGTTGGTGGTCAAGCCGCTGAACTACGCGCTGGATTTCACCGGCGGCGTCTCGATGGTGATGGACTACGATCAGTCGGTGGAAATCTCCGACGTGCGCGCGGCGTTGGAGAAGGGTGGTTTCGACCATGCCCTGGTGCAAAGCCTGGGCGGCACCCGCGAGGTGTCGATCCGCATGCAACCGAAGGATGACCAGAAGGCGGTCGACGCCAACGGCAAGGTCAACCTCGATCTGATTGCTTCGGATGTTCTCAAGACATTGCAAGTTTCGCGTCCGGACGCCAAGCTGAAGAGTCGCGAACTGGTTACCGCTGAAGTCGGTGCCGAGCTGAAGAGCGATGGCACTGTGGCGGCCGTGTTCGTGATCCTCGGCATCATGGCCTACCTGTGGATCCGCTTCGAACGCCGCTTCGCGATTGCCGCGGTAGCGACCGAAATCCACGACGTGCTGGTGACGCTGGGCATCCTGGCGCTGACCCAGCGCGAGTTCGACATGACCGTGCTGGCCTCGGTGCTGGCGGTGATCGGCTACTCGATCAACGACAAGGTGGTGGTGTTCGATCGTATCCGCGAGTTGTTCCGCCTGGCGCGCAAAGCCGAGCCGGAGGAGATCCTCAACCGCTCGATCAACAACACACTGTCGCGAACCATCATCACCTCGCTGTTCACGGCGATCACCATGGGTGCCCTGTATTTCTTCGGTGGTTCTGCCGTGCACGGCTTCGCCGTGACGATGCTGATCGGCATCGTGGTCGGCACGCTGTCGTCGATCTTCGTCGCCAGCCCGATCCTGTTGTGGCTGGGTGTGTCCAAGAAGGACCTGATGCCGGTGACCAAGGAAAATTCGGAACTCGCGCGGCGTCCGTAAGCGCACAGGTTCTGTCAAAAAAAACGGCCCGGTTTGTACCGGGCCGTTTTTCATTGGTGCGAGCGTCGCGTTATTCGCGCAGTTCGGATTCCAGCTGTGCCAGCCGCGCCGGTGTCCCGACGTCGGTCCATGCGCCGCGATGGTGCGAGCCATCGACCATTCCATGCGCGATCGCCGTTTCCAGTAGCGGCCGCAGCTTGAAGCGTGGCGGTTTCGCATCGGCGCCTGGCGCATCACCGACAGCCTCGAGCCAGCCATCCAGGAGCTCGCGGCGGAACACGCCGATGCCGCTGTAGGTGAGCTTGGGTTCACCATCGTCGTGCAGACGATTCTGTGCGTCCAGCCGGAAATCACCGTGCAGATGATGCACGGGGTTGTTCGCCATCAGCAGATGCGCGAGGCCTCGGGGCTCGGTGGGCAGCATGGCGAAATCCACGTCGCACCACACGTCGCCGCTCACCACGAGGAACGGTTCGGGGCCGAGCAATGGCATTGCGTTCAACATGCCGCCGCCGGTTTCCAGCGGCGTCGGGCCTTCGTAGGCATAGCGGATGCGCAGCCCCCAGCGCGAACCGTCGCCCAGCGTATCGGGAAACTGCTCGGCCAGATGCGAGGTGTTGATCACCACGTAATGCACGCCGGCCGCCGCGAGCTTTTCCAGGTGCCATACGATCAGCGACTGGCCAGCCACGGTCAGCAGCGGTTTGGGCGTGTGATCGGTCAGCGGACGCATGCGCTCGCCGAGGCCGGCGGCGAAGATCAGTGCATGTTTCATGCGGCCGCCACATGGGTCAGGTCGCGACCCTGCGTGTGACGCTCCAGCAGCGCAACGAAATCGGCCAGTTCGGGATAGCTCAGTGCCACCGAGATCACGTAGTGGTAGACGCGCGGCACGTCTGCGAGATAACCGGGCTTGCCGTCGCGATACCACAGCCGATAGAACTGGCCGAGCACGCGGATATGGCGATGCAGGCCGGTCAGGTCGAACCAGCGCAGAAAGTGTTTGCGGTTGATTTCGCTTCCAATCAGGCCGGCGCTGATCAGCCGTTGCCGATAGGATTCCACCCATGTCTCCACGCGTTCGCGCGGCCAGACGATGTAGGCATCGCGCAGCAACGAGGCCAGGTCGTAGGTGATCGGGCCGGCGAGGGCGCCCTGGAAGTCGATGATGCCCGGGCTGTTGTCGTCGACGATCAGCAGATTCCGGCTATGGAAATCACGGTGCACGAAGCAGCGCGGTTGCTCCAGCGCATTGCGAACGATCACGCCGAAGGCTGCTTCCAGCACGTCCCATTCACCGCAATCCGGGGTGTGACCCAGATGCCGGCCGAGAAACCATTCCGGCATGACTTCCAGTCCGCGAACCAGCACGTCATGGTCGAACGGTGGCAAGTCGCTGTAGTCCATTCGGGCCTGCATGCGCAACAACGCATCCATCGCATCGCCGTAGAGGGCATCCGCGCTGTCTTCGTTCAATGCCGGCAGGTACAGCCGCGTACCCAGGTCTTCGATCAGCAGGAAACCCTGTTCCAGGTCGTGCGCATACACGGCCGGTACATGCAGACCGGCTGCGGACAGTTGCGCACCGATCGCCAGCCACGGGTGTGGATCTTCCTGGGCCGGCGGCGAGTCCATCACGACCCAGCTGCGGCCCTGGTGCTGCGTGCGCCAGTAACTGCGGAAACTGGCATCGGCCGAGGCGGATGCCAGCGTCAGTGCGGGATCGCCGAGGATATGGCGGGTCCAGGCGAGGCGGGCGGCGGCGCGGTCGGTAATGCTGTCCATGAAATCGTTCGCTGACAAAACGCGAACAGCTTAGCAGGGCGCCGGGAAGCGCCCTGGCGGCTGCGGACATGGATCGCGCACCGCGCTCACGTCAGGTTGTAAGCGCGCTCCTCGTGCTCGGCGATGTCCAGGCCCATCTGTTCCTGTTCGGCATCGACGCGCAGGCCGATGGTGCGGTCGAGCAGTTTCAGGATGCCCCAGCTGAGCACGGCGCTCCAGACGATGGTGAAGCCCACGCCCTTGGCCTGGATCCACAACTGCAGCAGCGGCGAGGTCACCGCCCCGAAGCCGCCCAGCTTCGGCGCGGCGAACGGGCCGGTGAGCAGGGCACCGATGATGCCGGCGATGGCGTGCACGCCGAACACGTCCAGCGAATCGTCATAGCCCAGCTTGTGCTTGAGCCGCGTGGCGGTGAAGAAGCACGTCGTGCCGGCGACGAAGCCGATCAGCAAGGCACCCGCAGGCCCGGCGGTTCCCGCCGCCGGAGTGATTGCCACGAGGCCGGCGACCGCGCCCGAAGCGATGCCGAGCACGCTGGCGCGCCGATGGATGGCCCATTCCACCGCCACCCAGCCTATCGCCGCGGCGGCGGTGGCGATCTGGGTCACCAGCATGGCCATGCCGGCGCTCCCGTTCGCTGCCACCGCCGAACCCGCGTTGAAGCCGAACCAGCCCAGCCACAGCAGGCTGGCGCCGATCACGGTGTAGCCGAGGTTGTGCGGCGGCATGTGCGTCTGCGGCCAGCCGCGGCGCTTGCCGATCACCAGGCAGGCGACCAGGCCGGCGATGCCGGCATTGATATGCACCACGGTGCCACCGGCGAAATCGAGCACGCCCAGATCACCGAGCAGCGAGCCGGGGCCGCTCCACACCATGTGCGCCACCGGCAGGTAGACGAAGGTCAGCCACAGCGCGCTGAACCACAGCATCGCGCTGAATTTCATGCGTTCGGCATAGGCGCCGATGATCAGCACCGGAGTGATGATCGCGAAGGTCAGCTGGAACATCACGAACACGCTTTCCGGCACGGTCTGGTACAGCGTGTCGGGTTTCAGCCCGGCGAGCATGACGCGGTCGAGGCCGCCGATGAACGAATGCCAGTTCGTCACGCCGGCATGCATGCCCTCGGTGCTGAAGGCCAGCGAGTAGCCGTAGAGCATCCACAGCACGGTGACCAGGGCGGTGATCGCGAAGCACTGCATCATCACCGAGAGCAGGTTCTTGGCGCGCACCATGCCGCCGTAGAACAGTGCGGCGCCGGGGATCGTCATCATCAGCACCAGCATGCTGGCGACAATCATCCAGGCGGTGTCGCCGTGGTCGAGCACGGCAGGAGCAGCGGTTTGTGCGGCGGCGGACAACGGCAGGATGGCCAGACTGGCGCCGGCGATGAGCAAGGATCTAGAGCGCATCGGCATCGACCTCCTGCGTGCGGATGCGGATCACCTGGTCGAGTTCGCCGACGAAGATCTTGCCGTCGCCGATCTTGCCGGTGCGGGCCGCGTTGCTGATCGCCTCGATCGCGTGGTCGAGGCGATCGTCGGCTACCGCCACCTCGATCTTGAGCTTGGGCAGGAAATCGACCACGTATTCGGCGCCGCGGTACAGCTCGGTATGGCCGTGCTGGCGACCGAAGCCCTTCACCTCGGTCACCGTCATGCCTTGGACACCAGCTTCGGCCAGTGCCTCGCGCACGTCGTCCAGCGTGAACGGCTTGATGATGGCCGTGATCCACTTCATGGCGTGCTCCCCGATGATGGTGTCTTATTGCGATGCAGCATGATGCGTGCCATCGCGTCAGGGTCGGGCATGGCTCATGATTTCAGCGGCTTGCATCGTGCCGATCGGGTGTGATGCACGATAAGCGGGCGATGCTCAAAGAGCATTGCCCGATCTTGGTGCGTTCAGTTGAATTGACCGCGTCGCGTCAAATCAGTACCATTTTAGTCCCGATTCAAGCCACCCAGGCCCGAGCGCATCCATGCTCCGCGTCAGCCGACTCACCGATTACGCCACCGTGGTGATGACCTGCATCGCCGCGCACCCGGATGACGTACTCAGCACGGTGCAGATCGCCGACGAGACGCACCTGGAATTGCCGACGGTGAGCAAGCTGCTGAAGGCGCTCGGTCACGCCGCGCTGGTCGAGTCGTTCCGCGGCGTCAACGGTGGTTACCGGCTGGCCCGGCCGGCCAGCGAGATTTCGCTGGCCGAGATCGTCGAGGCGCTGGAAGGCCCGATCGGCATGACCGAGTGCAGCGCCGGCGAAGGCCAGTGCGATCGCGAATCGCAGTGCGGCGTGCGCGGTAGCTGGCAGCGGATCAACAGCGTGTTGGACCAAACCCTGCGTGCGGTCAGCCTGGCCGAAATGCTCAAGCCGTTGCCACCCGCAGTATCGAGTCACGGCCGAAAGATTGCGGTCACCGTGAAAACCGGCGAGGCCACCACCGAATGAACAGCAGCATGATCAACGAGAGCAGCGCCACCACCACGCTTCGCGACAACGCTGAGGTCGCCGAGGCGTTGGGCCGCAGCTACACCGCCGGCTTCGTCACCGAGATCGAGATGACCGGCTTGCCGCCGGGTCTGAATGAGGAAACTGTCCGCCAGATTTCCGCGATCAAGCAGGAACCGGCGTGGATGACCGAGTGGCGGCTCGAAGCCTATCGTCACTGGCTGACCATGCCGAAACCGGATTGGGCCAAGCTCAACATCGAACCGATCGACTATCAGGCGATCAGCTACTACGCCGCGCCCAAGGCTGGTCCGAAGTCGCTGGCCGAAGTCGACCCGGCGTTGCTGGAAACCTACGAGAAACTGGGCATCCCGCTGCACGAACGCGCGGCGCTGGCGGGCGTGGCGGTGGATGCGGTGTTCGACTCGGTCTCGGTCGGCACCACCTTCCGCAAGCAGCTGGCCGAGGCCGGCGTGCTGTTCTGCTCGATGAGCGAGGCGATCCGCGAATACCCGGAAATCGTGCGGCAATACCTGGGCAGCGTGGTGCCGACCGGCGACAACTTCTTCGCCGCGCTGAATTCGGCGGTGTTCTCCGACGGCAGCTTCGTGTTCATTCCGAAGGGTGTGCGTTGCCCGATGGAGTTGAGCACTTACTTCCGCATCAACGCGCAGAACACTGGCCAGTTCGAACGCACCTTGATCGTGGCCGAGGAAGGCAGCCACGTCTCCTATCTGGAGGGCTGTACCGCGCCGAAGCGCGACGAGAACCAGCTGCATGCGGCGGTGGTGGAACTCGTGGCGCTGGAGAAGGCGCAGATCAAATACTCCACCGTGCAGAACTGGTATCCCGGCGACGAGAACGGCGTGGGTGGCATCTACAACTTCGTTACCAAGCGCGGCGACTGCCGCGGCGACGATTCGAAGATCAGCTGGACCCAGGTCGAAACCGGCTCGGCGATCACCTGGAAATACCCCAGCGTGGTGCTGCGCGGGGACCGCTCGGTGGGCGAGTTCTATTCGGTGGCGCTGACGCATCATTACCAGCAGGCCGACACCGGCACCAAGATGATCCACCTTGGCAAGTACACCAAGTCGAAGATCGTCGCCAAGGGCATCAGCGCCGGACGCAGTTCCAACAGCTACCGCGGTCTGGTCAAGATGGAGAAGGGCGCCGAGGGCGCGCGCAACTACACCCAGTGCGATTCGCTGCTGATCGGCAAGAAGTGCGGCGCACACACCTTCCCGTATATGGAAGTGAAGAACCCGACTGCGATCGTCGAGCACGAGGCGACCACCTCGAAAATCTCCGACGACCAGATGTTCTACTGCCGCTCGCGCGGCATCAGCGAGGAAGACGCCGTATCGATGATCGTCGACGGCTTCTGCAAGCAGGTGTTCCGCGAACTGCCGATGGAGTTCGCGGTGGAGGCGAAGAAGCTGCTTGAGGTGTCGCTGGAAGGCGCAGTGGGATGAGGCCGTTCCATCGACTTTTGCTGTGCAGCATGTTCGCGGGACTCGCCGGCTGCGTGCCCTGGCCGCATCGCTATCTGACCGCGCCGCGGATTACCGGCACGGTCGTCAAGGCTGGCCAGCCGGTGGCGGGTGCGCACATACAACTGGCCGACGTGATGGATGCATCCGGCGAGATGGCGTCCAGCGCGAGGAAACAGGAAGTCGTCACTGACGCGCAAGGGCATTTCACGGTGGGGCCGATTCGCCGGTTCGCATGGAGCGCCCACGTACCGGTGCTGACCGTCACGCAAAACACCGTGCCGTGGGGACTGCGGCTGTCGACGGATGGCCAGTCCTTTCGGGCCGGCTGGCTGTCGGATCCCACGCTGTTCGGTGAAGTATTGAGCGTCCCCATCGTTGCCACGTGCGATTTGAATGCAGCAAGCAAATCCAGTGTCATCGAGGGTTACAAATTTCTGGTAGGCAACGGGCCGTGCACGCTGGCGGCGGAATCGAAGAAATGAACATGCTGAAAATCGAAAACCTGCACGCTCGCGTCGAGGGCAAGGAAATCCTCAAGGGGCTCAGCCTCAGCGTGAACGCGGGCGAAGTGCACGCGATCATGGGGCCGAACGGTGCCGGCAAGTCGACCCTGGGCAACGTGCTGTCCGGCCGCGACGGTTATGAAGTGACCGCCGGTTCGGTGACTTACAACGGCGTCGACTTGCTGGCACTGGAGCCGGAAGCGCGCGCCGCCGCCGGCGTGTTCCTGGCATTCCAGTATCCGGTGGAGATTCCCGGCGTCAACAACACCTATTTCCTGCGCGCAGCCTTCAATGCGCAGCGCAAGGCGCGTGGCGAAAAGGAATTCGATTCCATGCAGTTTCTCAAGCTGGTGCGCGAGAAGCTGAAGGTGATGCAGATCTCCGACGAGCTGCTGCACCGCGCGGTCAACGAAGGCTTCTCCGGCGGCGAGAAGAAGCGCAACGAGATCTTCCAGATGGCGGTGCTCGAACCGCAGCTGGCGATCCTCGACGAGACCGATTCGGGCCTGGACATCGACGCGCTCAAGCATGTCGCCGATGGCGTCAACGCACTACGCTCACCCGATCGCGCGTTCCTGATGATCACCCACTACCAGCGCCTGCTCGACTACGTGGTGCCGGATTTCGTGCATGTGCTGGCCGATGGCCGCATCGTCGAGAGCGGCGACAAGTCGCTGGCGCTGAAGCTGGAAGAACACGGCTATGCCGGCCTCGGCGAGGGAGCTGCGGCATGAGCCAGCCGGCGCCACTGCCGTTGGTCGAGTCCCTGTTCGATGCGCCGCTGCCGGCCAGCGGCATCGCCTGGCTGGATGCGGCACGGCATGAGAATCGCGCGGCGTTCGCCGCCGGCGGGCTGCCCGATACACGGGTGGAGGCGTGGAAATACACCGCGCTGCGTGCGCTCGGCCAGCGCCGCTTTGCCCGTGGCGATGATGGTGCGACATCGCGTGTGGTGGCGGCGTCGACGTTCGCGTTGCCCGGTGTCGACGGACCGCGGCTGGTATTCGTCAACGGCGTGTTCCGGGCCGATCTGTCGGCACTGGATGCGCTGCCGGCCGGATTGACCCTGCAGCCGTTGTCGCAGGTGTTGCACGATGACGCGGAGCCGTTGCGCTTCGTGTTGTCGCGGCCGGCTTTGATCGGTGATACCCGAGAAGTGGGCGACGTGTTTACCCGGATCAACGCCGCCAGTGCTGCCGAGGGTGTGATGCTGCGCGTTGCCGCCGGCGTGAAGGTCGCTGCACCGGTGCAGCTGGTGTTCGTCGGTGCGGTTGCCGACGTCGAACTCGCCTGGCACCTGCGCAACGTGATCGAGCTGGGCAAAGGTGCCAAGCTGAGCCTGATCGAGCAGCATGTTTCCGACGCTGAGCCGGCGCAGCTGGCCACCGTGGTCAGCGACATCGAACTGCGCGAAGGCGCCCAACTGCACCATACCGTACTGCAGAACGTCGCGATTGCTACCAGCCTGATGCGTCGCAGCAGCGTGCGTCTGCACGCGCGTGCTCACGCGATGCTGCATGCGCTGGAGCTTGGCGGTGCCCTGGTGCGTCACGACTTGCGCGCCGAGTTGGTCGGTGACGGCGCACGCTTCGATACCCGCGGCGTGTTCATGCCGCACGGTCGCCAGCATATCGATACCCAGCTGGCGATCCGTCACCAGGCGTTGAACACCACGTCCACCTCGACCTGGCGCGGAGTGGCGAATGATCGCGCGCGCGGCGTGTTCCGCGGTGCGATCGTGGTGGCGCCCGGCGCCGACGGCAGTGACGCGAGCCTCAGCAACAAGAATCTGCTGTTGTCGCCCAGTGCCGAAATCGATACCAAACCTGAGCTGGAGATCTATGCCGACGAGGTGAAGGCCGCGCACGGCGCTACCGTCGGCCAGCTCGACGAGCGCTCGCTGTTCTACCTGCGCTCGCGCGGTATCCCGCTGGCGGAAGCACGTGCGCTGCTGACGGCTGCGTTCTGCCGCGCGGTGCTGGATGATCTGCCGAACGAGGCGTTGCGCGAGCACCTGTCGGGACTGTTGGTCGCGCAATTGCCAGCTTGACCTTTTCCTCCCCCTGCTTGCAGGGGGAGGCTAGGAGGGGGTGAGGCTTTTGATTTTCAGATCAAGAGCGAACCCCTCCCCGACCCTCCCCTGCAAACAGGGGAGGGAGCAAAAATCCGGAAACGTCGAAGATGAATGCACAAACCAGCACTCCCACCGTCTTCGACGTCCAGCGCATCCGCGCGGATTTCCCGCTGCTTGCACGCAGCGTGCATGGCAAGCCGCTGGTGTATCTCGACAATGCCAACACCAGCCAGAAGCCGGCGTCGGTGATCGAGGCGGTGAACACGCACTACCGCGAGCACAATGCAAACGTGTCGCGCGCGGTGCATCAGCTCGGCGAGGAAGCCACCGCGGTCTACGAAGGCTCGCGCGACAAGCTGGCGCGTTTCATCAACGCGACGTCGCGCAACGAACTGATCCTCACCTCCGGCACCACCCAGGCGATCAACCTGGTCGCCTACAGTTATGCCTTGCCGCGACTGCAGCCCGGCGACGCGATCCTCACCACGGTGATGGAGCATCACGCCAACATCGTGCCGTGGCAGCTGGTCGCGGCGCGCAGCGGCGCCACGGTCAAGGCCGCGCCGATCGACGAGCGCGGCGAGCTGATCGTGGAGAAGTACCTCGAGATGCTGACGCCGGAAGTGAAGCTGGCCTGCGTCACCCATGTCTCCAACGTGCTGGGCACGGTCAACCCGGTGCGCGAAATCGCACGCGAATGCAAAAAGCGCGGCATCGCGCTGCTGGTCGACGGCTCGCAGGCGATGCCGCATCGGCCGGTCGACGTGCAGGCGCTGGGCTGCGATTTCTACGCGATCACCGGGCACAAGATGCTTGGACCGACCGGTACCGGCGCGTTGTGGGCGAAGCGTGAGCATCTGGAGGCGATGCCGCCGTTCTTCGGCGGCGGCGAGATGATCCGCGAGGTGCGTTTCAGCGGCACCACGTTCGCCGCGCCACCACACAAGTTCGAGGCCGGCACGCCGAACATCGCCGGCTTCGTCGGCCTGGCGGCGGCGATCGACTATTACGAATCGGTGGGTTTTGAGGCAATCCACGCATGGGAACAGAACCTGCTCGCCTACGCCACCGACCGCCTGCGCGAGATTCCCGGCCTGCGCATCTTCGGCGAGGCGAAGGAGAAGGAGCCGGTGATCTCGTTTCTGATCGAGGGCGCGCAGGCCACCGACATGGCGACCCTGCTCGACCTGCAGGGCATCGCCGTGCGCTCAGGCCACCATTGCGCGCATCCGTTGATGCAGTTCTACGGCGTACCCGCCACGCTGCGCGCCTCGCTGGCGTTCTACAACACGCGCGAGGAGATCGATGCGTTCATCGTCGCCTTGCTCAAGGTGCGCAAGCTGCTGATGTAACGGTGCACGACTGCGTTTGCACAGGTGCAGAATGCCGGTGGTGCCGTGAGCATGCGGCGAGTGGAGGCAACAGCATGCGGGGTCTTGCCGGTTCGCTAGTGTTTGTTTTGTGCCTGTTCGCCGGTCACGCGCATGCCGGTGTGTCGGGGGCGGTGGATGCGATCACGCTGCCGTTCGACTACACCGACGCGCGCCTCTATGTGCCGGTGACAATAGGCAACGATCCGTCGACGTATACGTTCATTCTCGATACCGGCGCGGTGCCGACGGGTATCGATGATGCACTTGCCCGCAAGCGCGGCTTCGCTGTGAGCGGGGCCGGCATGGCGAGCGGTGCTGGCGCCGGAGCGACGCGCGTCGGTTCGACTGGCCCGTTGTCCCTGCATGTCGGTGCCGCCGCGCTCAACGTCGCCAGCTTGAATGTTTCGCCCTACGACGCACTGCTCGCGGCCACCAGCGGTCGCAGGGTCGACGGCATCATCGGCTCGCAGTTCTTCATTGAGCATGTCGTCACGATCGATGTCGAGCAGCGACGCATCACGCTGCATGATCCGGCCACCTGGCGCTATGCCGGCAAGGGTGTGCGGATTCCCATCACCTTCAAGTATGGCGTGCCGATGGCCGAGGTGAGCTTGACGCTGCCGGATGGACGGCACATCGCGGCGCACGCCGCGCTCGATCTCGGCGCGAAATCGACTTTCCTGATACCGGAGCCCTTCATCGATCGATATCAATTGCGTCAGGTGTTTCCGCACACGGTGACCATGGGGCTTGGTGCCGGCATGGGTGGCGATACGCACTATGCGTTTGCACGTGGCACGCGTATCGCGCTGGCGGCATCGCCGTCGATCGGACTGGATCGACCAGTGATCGGGCTATCAGTGAAGGGTACGTTGCGATCCAGCTGGCATGATGGCTTGCTGGGTGCGGCCTTCCTGACCCGCTATCGCGTCACCTTCGACTACGCGCACCAGCAGATGATCCTCGAACCCTTCGCCGATGCGCCGACGCAGGGCTTTGATCGCAGCGGCCTGTTCCTGGTGAGCGCGGGCAGCGATCTGCAAGGCATTGACGTGCGCGAGGTGGTGGCTGGCTCACCCGCTGCCGAGGCAGGCCTGCATCCGGGCGACCACTTGATCGCTGTCGACGGCAAGAGTGTGAAGCAGTGGCGGCTGTGGCAGCTGCGCGACCGATTGCGCGATCCCGATGTCGAAAATGTACGCTTCCAGGTGCAACGCGCAGATGGCGTATCAGAAATGTCGGTGCATCTGTGCGATCAGCTGTGATGGCTGTCCGGCGCCTGCCTGCGCGCAAGCTGCGGCATGGCAGTACTGCCGGTTACCGTACGCATGCGATGATTGACCGGCCATTCCTGGGCATTCCCTGATCATTGCCGACCCTGATGTTCACCTCACTCCCCGGATTCATCCGCATACCACTGGCGATGCTGTTGCTCACGATCAACATCGTGCTGCATGTGTTGCCGCTGTTCGCCTTCACGCTGGTCAAGCTGGTGCTGCCGATACGCGCGATCAGACTCGCGTGCTCGCGCGTGCTGATCGTCATTGCGGAGAGCTGGATCGCCGTCAACAGCACGTTGTTCGATGTCTTCACTCGCATACGCTGGCAGGTCGATGGGCTCGACGGCCTTCGTCGCGACGGCAATTACCTGGTGCTGTGCAATCACCAGAGCTGGGTGGATATCCCGGTGTTGCAGAAGATCTTCAATCGGCGCATCCCGTTCCTGCGTTTCTTCCTCAAGAGTCAGCTGATCTGGGTGCCGTTGCTGGGGCCGGCATGGTGGGCGCTGGATTTCCCGTTCATGAAACGCTATTCGCGGGAAACCCTGCTCAGACATCCTGAGTTGCAGGGCAAGGACCGGGAAGCGACCCGGCTTGCCTGCGAGAAATTCCGCCACATGCCGGTGTCGGTGATGAACTTTGCCGAGGGCACCCGCTTCACGCCGGCCAAGCACGATGCGCAGTCTTCGCCTTATCGGTATTTGCTGCGGCCCAAGGCTGGCGGTGTGGCGTTCGTGCTCGACGCGATGGGCGATGCGCTGCATGCGATTCTCGATGTCACCATCGTCTATCCGGAAGGCCCGTGCACGATGATGGATCTGATCGCCGGGCGTGTGCACGATATCCGTGTGCACGTGCGCGAGCTTCCGATCGAGGCCGGGTTGACCGGCAATTACGATGAAGACGCGGCGTTTCGTGGGCGCATCAAGTTCTGGGTGAACACGCTGTGGAGCGAGAAGGACGCCCAGGCGGCACGCCTGCACACGACGGCAAACCCCGCGCCGAAAGGAGATTGATCCATGCGTATCCTGATCGTTGGCGCTGGCGCTACTGGTGGTTATTTCGGTGGGCGCTTGCTGCAACATGGGCGCGACGTGACATTTTTGGTGCGCGAGCGACGCGCGGCGCAGCTGGCGCAGCACGGCCTGACCATTCGCAGCGCGACCGGTGATGCGGATCTGCCGGCGCCACCGACCGTGCTGGCCGCCAATCTGCAAGCGCCATACGATCTGATCCTGCTGAGCTGCAAGGCGTACGGTCTCGAACAGGCGATGGCCGACATCGCGCCGGCGGTCGGCCCGGATACGGCGATCCTGCCGCTGCTCAACGGCATGCGTCAGCTGGATCTGCTGGATGCGCGATTTGGCGCGCAACATGTGCTTGGCGGGCAGTGCGTGATCGCCGCCACGCTGGATGCGCAAGGTGGCGTGCAGCACCTCAACCAGTCGCACAGCCTCAGCTTCGGCGAGCGCGACGGCAGCGCGTCCAAGCGCATGCAGCGGATCACGCGGAGTCTGGCGGATGCGGGTTTCGACGCGCGTCCGAGTGCCACAATCCTGCAGGACATGTGGGACAAATGGGTGTTCCTCGCGTCGCTGGCTGGCATCACCTGTCTGATGCGCGGATCGGTCGGCGATATCGTCGCTGCACCCGGCGGTCGCGCCGCTGCGCTCACCCTGCTGGAGGAATGCCGGGTCGTGGCGGAACGCTCCGGCCATGCGCCGGGCGAGGCGACCATGCAGCGCGCCCGCAGCGTGCTGACCGAAGCCGGCTCGAGCCTGACCGCGTCGATGCTGCGCGACTTGCAGCACGGCCACGCGATCGAGGCCGATCATGTGATCGGCGACATGCTGGCGCGCGCCGATCGGCGACACGACGAACACTCGCTGCTCGCCGTGGTCTACGCACATCTGAAGGTGTACGAGGCGGGCAGGGCGCACGCGTCATCGGTCTGACGACGGCAAGTACTTCTCGATACCGCCGATCCCTGTAGAAAAGCCGCGGCTCGATGGCCGCGGCTTTTCGGGGGTGACTCAGTGGCTGTGACTTACCAGATCTTCACTTGCGTCTCGGGCGAACGCACCATCGCATTGCCGGGCTTGCACTGAAACGCCTGAGCGAACTCCGGCATGTTCGACGGCGCACCGATCGCGCGGAACTGCGCCGGTGCGTGCGGATCGGTGTTGAGCAGGGTGAGCTGCGCCTCGGGTCGGATACTGCCGCGCCACACGCGCGCCCAGTTGAGGAAGAAGCGCTGGTCCTGGGTGTAGCCGTCGATCTTCCTGTTCGCCTCGGCCGGGTTTTTCGACAGTGCCATCTGCAGCGCGGTGTACGCCGCATTCAGGCCACCGAGATCGCCGATGTTCTCGCCCATGGTGAGCTGGCCGTTGACGTGCTTGCCGGGCAGCGGCTCGTAGCCGTCGAACTGGGCAGCGAGCTTCGTGGTGCGCTCCTCGAATGCCTTGCGGTCGGCCTCGGTCCACCAGTTGACGTTGTTGCCCTGGGCGTCGAACTTGCTGCCCTGGTCGTCGTAGCCGTGGCCCATCTCGTGGCCGATCACCGCACCGATGCCGCCGTAGTTGATCGCGTCATCCGCCTTGGCGTCGAAGAACGGCGGCTGCAGGATCGCCGCGGGAAACACGATCTCGTTCTGCTGCGGGCTGTAATAGGCGTTCACCGTCTGCGGCGTCATGCCCCATTCACTGCGGTCCACCGGCTTGCCGATTTTCGCGATCCGGTAGTCGTAGTTGAATTTGGCCGCTGCCTGCACGTTGGCGTAGTAGTTGTCCGGTGTCAGCGTGAGACCCGACCAGTCGCGCCACTTGTCCGGGTAGCCGATCTTCGGCACGAAGGTGGCCCACTTCTCGAGTGCCTTCTTTTTGGTGGCATCGCTCATCCACGGCAGGTTCTCGATGCGCGTCTTGTACGCGGCGCGCAGGTTGTCGACCAGTTCCTGGGCGCGCTGCTTGGAGTCCGGCGAGAAATTGTGGGCCACGTACAGCTGACCCAGCGCCATGCCCATTCCGCCATTGGTGGTGCCCAGCACACGCTTCCAGCGCGGCTGCATTTCCTTCTGGCCGTTGAGGGTGCGCTCGCCGAACGCGAAGTCTTCCTGCTGGAACGGCGTCGACAGGTAAGGCGCCGCCCCGTCGATCGCGTGGTAGCGGAAATAGGCCTGCCATTCGGCAAGCGGTACATCGCCGAGCATCTTCTGCACTTCGGCGAAGAACTTCGGCTGCGACAGCGAGAAGCCGTCCTTCACGTCGGCGCCCTGTGCCTTGAAGAACGCAGCCCAGTCGAAGCTCGGCGTCACCTTGTCGGCATCGGCAATGCTGACGAAATGGTAGTTGTTCTCCGGCTTGCGCATCTCCACCCGTGCCAGCGAAGCTGCTGCGAGGCGTGTCTCGAAGGCCAGCACCGATTTGGCCTGCTGCCGTGCAGCGGTCGCGCTGACGCCGGCGAGCTCGAGCAGCTTGGCAATATGCGCCACGTAGGCGGTACGGATCTTTTCGAATTCCGGCTTGCTGTAGTAGTCGGTGGTCGGCAGGCCGAGTCCACCCTGGCCGGCGTAGGCGATCTCGTTGTTCGAATTCTTGTAGTCGGCATTGCCGCCGAAACGGAACAGCACCGGCTCGCCCTGCGCATAGCTGTCGCGGATGTAGCCGACCACGTCGGCGCTGTTCTTCAGGCCATCGATGCGTGCCAGCTGCGGCTTGATCGGATCGAAGCCGGCCTTGTTGATGGCGGCCTCGTCCATGCCGGAGGCGTACAGGTAACCGATCTTCTGCTCGATCGAGCCGGGCGCGGCCTTGGCAGCGCGGCTGGCGGCATCGTCGACGATCTTGTGCTGCACGTTGAGGCTGGCCTCGCGCAGTTCGTCGAACGAGCCCCAGCGCGTGCGGTCGGCGGGGATCGGATTCGCCGCTACCCACTTCGCGTTGACGAAGCCGTTGAAGTCGCTGCAGGCGTTGATCGTGCTGTCGATCTCCTGCACGTTGAACACGCTGGAGGGCGCGGCGAGCGCGCCGGTGCACAAGGCCATGCCTACGGCAAACGCCAGCGGTTTCACGAGTCGATGTTTCATGGGTTCTCCCTGGTTCGCGCAATCGCGCATGTGTTGCCCGTCATGGGCAGACAGATCCTGCACCGTAGGCAGTGGAGCAGGGTGCCAGACAGTGTCGAAGGTCACGGGTGGCCGTTGCCGGGGGTTGCTGCAGATCATGGTGACGCGGGGCGCATGGGCATTATCATCGCGGCATGAACACACTACTGCCTTTGCACTATCGCGCCGCCACCATCGACGACATTCCGGCCCTGGTCGAACTGGTCACCTCCGCGTATCGCGGCGATTCCAGCCGCAAAGGCTGGACCACCGAAGCCGACATACTCGACGGCAACCGTATCGATCCGGAGGTGTTGCGTCAGGATATCGAACGGCCGCGCAGCCGTGTCGTCATCGCCGAGCGCGATGGCCAATGGCTGGCTTGTGCGCACATCTGCGAACAGGACGGTGGCGGCTATTTCGGCATGTTCACGGTGCGTCCCGACCTGCAGAGCGCCGGCCTTGGCAAGGCCGTGCTGGCCGAAGCCGAACGCATCGTGCGCGACGAATGGAAACTTCCGGTCATGCGGATGACGGTGATCGATGTCCGCGCCGAGCTGATCGCGTGGTACGAGCGCCGCGGTTATCAGCGCACCGGCATCACCAAGCCGTTTCCTTATGGCGACGAACGCTTCGGCATTCCCCGCCGCGACGACCTGCGCTTCGAAGTATTGGTCAAGGACCTCGCCGAGCCGTCGACATGAACGGCTGGGTGAAAGTCGGCACACGCAGCGAGCTTCTTCCGGGCGAATTCAAGGTGGTGTGGGACGGCGACACGCCGATCGCGGTCTACAACATCGACGGCGCGCTGTACGCGGTCGAGGACACCTGCACGCATGACGGCGGCGATCTGGCCGGCGGCGAGGTACATGGATTCGAAGTGGAGTGTCCGCGGCATGGGGCGCGTTTTGATCTGCGTACTGGTGCGGTGACGAAGCCGCCGGCGTACGAGCCGATCGCCAGTTTTCCGGTGCGCGAGGAGGAGGGGACGATCTGGACGCAGGATGATCGGTGAGGTGGTGCGGAACTCGACATGACCCCAGCACTTATGGTGCTTTGCCTTCAACAGCGGCTTGGATGCAACTGATCAGATGGTCGGATGCCTCCATACCAAACTTGCTCTGACACGCCATCACTTGAGGCGCGACTGAAGAAAAATTTGGTGGTATCGGCTTTCCCATATGGCGACGCATGCATGTGATATTTCGATAGGCAAAATAGGGAAATCTCGCGACAGTTGGATTCCCATAGATATCATCCAATACGGAATACATGGTCGATACGGAAGGGTTGCTATCAGATTGCCCCCTGGGTGGGAGAGTACTGATGACTTTTTCTCTACTTTGACCGGAATCACGTATTTTTATCAAAGAAGAAGCTGCGCCTAGCTCAAAACTGCAAGGGCCATCCTTATCAAGCTGAAATTCTGATGGGTCCCAGCCCGGAGCCTGCGTGGCTGCTTCCTGGCAGACGGCTGTTGTTGATAGGCAGAACAGTGCAACAGCCATTGCAAGCAATGAGTCCCTGAACATAATTCCTCCTGGTCCCGAAATATGTTGCTGTCCTTCGCCTAGGAACGCGCGGCGGGACATTCAGCCGACTGATGGTTCAACCCTTCCGCATCTTTCTCGAAGCTTACAGAAACCGGCTTGCCGTTCTGCCACTTCACGCGCAGGACGTAGAGAGAGTCGTAGTCATCGTCGGCCCATGCGGGCACCTGTTGCGCCTTGCCACCGGCAGCGGCAACTAGCTGCTGTACTGCTTGCCACGCCAGGTTGTGCTCCCACGCCACATAGATCGTCGCCGAACTGTAGACGGGTTTGAGCAGCTCCTGCTCCAGCTGCTGGATCTGCCGGAGTCCAAACGAGGTGTTGACCGGCAGGCCGAGGCGAATCGCGGTCGGCTCGATGGTGGTCAGTGGGCGGACGTAGTTGTATTCGACACCCTTGTCTTTCGCGGTCATTCCCGGATCGGGCGCGTAGATCGCGGTGGGTGTGCCGAACTTCGCCTGCAGCACCTGCGGCAGCGCCAGCGCGCGGTTCAGGCCCTGGCAGCTGAGTTGGCCCAGTCCCAGTGGCGGCTTTTCGCCGTGACGCAGGAACACGATCGTCTGATCGGCGTGGGCAGCGGGCATCGGCAGGGTGAAGGCCAAGACAGCGACCAGTGCGGCGAGCGACTTCGTCATATCGACTCCTTGCCAGGCAGAACTTGAACGATGGGCGAGTGTATCGCCGCTGGATGCGGGCCGTCGTGACGGCACTTAAGCGCTTTGTAAGCGATCTGCCAGATAATTGCCGAAAGGCGGTTGCCGTTCCCGCATCATCGGCGGCAGCACCCAGCGAAGGAGTTATCCGTGCACATCATCCTGGTGGAAGACGACCAGCAACTCGGCGCCGCCATCCAGCGTGCGCTGGAGCGCCTTGGCTACACCGTCAGCTGGCTGCGCAACGGCCGCGAGGCGCTGATGGCCTTGCGCGACCAGACGGCGGATCTGGTGCTGCTCGATCTCGGACTGCCGGGCATGGACGGGATCGATGTGCTGACCGAGGCGCGCAACGCCCATGTCAAGACACCGGTGATCGTGATGACCGCGCGGGACGGGCTGGAGGCGCGCGTGCATGGCCTGGACGCCGGCGCGGACGATTATCTGATCAAGCCGTTTCATCTGGACGAGCTGGGCGCGCGGATCCGTTCGCTGAGCCGGCGTGCGCAGGGCCTCGCCGTGAACCGTATCGAGGCCGGCGCGCTGATCCTCGATCTGGGCACGTCGCAGGTGATGTTCCGCGGCGAGCATGTCGAGCTGACCCGGCGCGAGTTTTCGCTGTTGCAGATACTGATCGAACGCGCCGGCCGGTTGGTGCGCCGCGAGAGCCTGATCAACTCGTTGTACGGCCTCGATACCATCGTGGGGAACAGCGCGCTGGAGGTGCTGGTGCATACGCTGCGTCGAAAGCTGAGTTTCGAGACGATCCATACCGTGCGTGGTTTCGGCTACATGATTCCGCGGGAGCCGAAATGATGCTGTCGAGCCTGCGCGCCAGGCTGCGCTGGCTGATCGTGCTGGTGCTGGTTGCGGTGTTGTTGCCGCTTGGGCTGCTGAGTTTTCAACGAACCATCCGCGAAGTGGACGAGCTGCTGGACGGTCGTCTGGCGCAGTCCGCGCGGACGCTGCAGGTGCTCATCGAGCATGCCGGCATCGATTCGCTGCGCGGCGACGCCGGGCCGGGCATACGGGTGCCGAGCGAGCCTGCGCATGCATCGGCGATGAAACGGCACGGCTATACCCACGAACCCGAGGTGGGCTTTCAGGTTTTCGACAAGGCGGGACGCGTGGTACTGGCGACCACCAATCTCGCCGTCTTGCCGCCACCACAGCCGGGCGATGCGGATTTCCGGGATGTGCGACAGGGAGGGTACAACTGGCGTGTTTTCACGCTGGCCGATCAGGTCGATGGGGTAGTGATCCGGACGGGTGAGCGTTACGACAGCCGCCAGGAAATCACGCAAGCGCTGTGGTTTGATCACGGTCTGTCGTTGTTGCTCGGCCTGCCGTTGCTGGCGCTGCTGGTGGGCTGGGCGGTGAAGCGCGGACTGCGCCCGCTGGAAGCGCTGACCCGCGCACTGGCCTCGCGCGAGCTGGGTAGCCGCGCGCCGATCGTGCTTGAGCGCACGCCACTGGAGCTGCAACCGGTGCTCGGCGCGTTGAACGACCGGCTGCAACGTCTGGCCGATGCGCTGGAGCGCGAGCAGCGCTTCAGTGCCGACGTGGCGCACGAGCTGCGCACGCCACTGGCGTCGACGATGATCAATCTCGAAAGTGCACAGGCCACGACCGACCCGACCGAAGCCGCCGCCAGCCTGACCAGCGCCCAGCATGTGGTGGCCGCGCTAGCCCGGCGGATCGAGCAATTGCTGGCGCTGGCCCGGCTGGAGTCTGGCGCGGCGTCGGGCCAGTATGCCGCGGTCGATCTGGTCGCGATCGCGGTCGACGTGATCGAGGAACTGGCACCGGTGATTGCGGAAGGCGGTGTGGAACTCAGCTTCGTGCGATCCAGCGAGCAGGTGATCGTGCAAGGTTACGAGGCAGCTCTGGCGGCCTTGCTGCGCAACCTGGTCGAGAACGCGATGCGGCATGTGCCGGCCGGTGGGCAGGTGCAGTTGTCGATCGAGCAGGGCGTGCAGGACGTGGTGCTGGATGTGATCGATGATGGCCCCGGTATTCCGCCGGAACACCGCGCACAGGTCTTCACGCGCTTTCATCGTGAAGCCAGCAGTCGTGGCGAAGGCTACGGACTGGGACTTTCCATCGTGCAGCGGGCGGCGGAATTGCATCGCGCAACGATCGAGCTGCTCGACTCACCGTTCGGCAACGGGCTGCGGGTGCGCGTGGTGATTCCGTTGCGACAAGCGTGAGAGCCACCGGCATTCGGTGAATGCCGGTGGCGTTCGTCAATCCGTGCTCAGTGTTGCCCCACCGTGAGGATGCTGAAGCTGTCCGGCACCATGGAGGGACGGCCATTCGCCTGTTTGGTGGTACCCAACTGTGCCGCAGAGAGATATAGCCGGTGCGTGCGTGGGTCGAGTGCCAGCGTGCGCGCGCTGGGTTGGGTGGGAATGTTCGCAGTCAAGCTGTAGTGATCCGGTGCGTCTTCGTGCACGGCGGTGATCGTGCCGCTTTCGCCGTTCGAGCTGTAGACCATCGAGGTGGCATCGTCGAACACCACCGCATCGGGACCGTCGCCGATCGCCACCGTGGTCACGAGGTGGCCATTGCCCGCGTCGACGACTGCCATCTTCTGGTTGTCGCATACCGAGAACAGGCGGTGATGCTTCGCGTCGATGGCCAGTCCGCTCGGCGATTCGCACGGTGCCAGCGACCAGGTGTTGAGCAGCTTGTTGCTGGTCGAGTCGATCTGCACCAGCTCGGACTTGTCCTCGAGGTTCACGTAGACGTGACCAGCGCCGTCGGATACCGCGAATTCCGGCTTGCCGGGCAGCGCAATCGTGGCAATCACCGCGTTCTTGGCCGGATCGATCACGCTGGCGGTGCTGCTCTTGCCGTTGAAGGTCAGCACGTGATGCGAGGCACCGTCGTAAAGGATCGCGTCGGGTTTTTCGCCGGTGCCGGTGATGGTGGCGACGGTCTTCAGCGTATCCAGATCGAACACTGTCACCGAGGCGTTCTTGCCGTTGCTGGTGAAGCCACGGTGGAGATCCTGCGCCACGGCGATACCGTGCACACCCTGGGTATCCGCGATGCTGCCGACCTGCTTGTTCTGATCGACGTCGATCACCAGCACGTGGTCACCACGACTGACGAAGAGATGATGTCGTTGCGCGTCGAAACTCAGGTAATCCCAGCCGCCGGGTCCACCCAGTTGCAGCTTGGAAAGCACCTGGTAAGTCGTCGCGCTCGGCGTCGTCGCCGTGGCCGCTTGCGGAAGAAAGGCAAGCGCGAGCAGCGCCGGAATGAAACTGCTAAGCCGTAGTTGCATGGTGGCACCTCGAAGGAGAGGGAAGGGGTATTACAGTTGCAGGATGCCGGCACAGGCTTATGCGCGCCTTAGCCGGCCCTTGCCGTATCACGCCGCCGCAACAGCGAATACAGCACCGGCATCACCAGCAGCACCAGCGGCACCTGCACCAGCAGGCCGGCGATGATCGCCACTGCCAGCGGCTGCTGCATCTGCGAGCCCTGGCCGAGCGCGAGCGCCAGCGGCAGCAGGGTGAGGATCGCCGCCAGCGTGGACATCAGGATCGGGCGCGTGCGGTGCTTGCCGGCTTCGTGCAGCGCCTCGTGCAACGGCGCTTCGGCAGCAGCCTCCTCCAGCTCGGAGAAATAGAAGATCGCCACTTCGGTGACGATGCCGACGATCATCGTCATGCCCATCATCGCCGAGATGTTGAGCTCGATGCCGGTCAGCCACAGCCCGGTGAACACCGCCGGGATCGCCAACAACGGCATCGCCAGGATCACCAGCGCCACGCGGAAACTCTCGTACAGGAACAGCAACAAGGTGAACACCAGCGCGATCGCCGCCAGCATCACGATGGTCAGTCCGCGGAACGCCTGCTGCTGTTGCTGGTACAGGCCGCCGAGCTGAACGAACATGCCTTTCGGCAGCAGACCGGGCTGGGCCAGTACTTTCTTGACGTCGCCGATGGTGGAACCGAGGCTGCGCCCACTGATGAGGCCGATCACCGCGACCATCCGCTTGAGATTGTCGCGGGTGATCTCCGGCTGGCCCTGCACCTGCTGCAGCGTGGCCACCCGCGACAGCGGCAGCAGGTGGCCGTCGGCCGCGCGTATCGGCAATGCGGCGACCTGCTCCAGCCGCTGATGCGAATTCTCCGGCAGACGCACGCGCACGCCAACCACCTTGCTGCCTTCCGGCAACTGGGCGGCGACCGTGCCATCGATCGCCGCCGTTACCTGATCGGTGACGCTGGTCGGATCGAGCCCTTCCAGTGCCGCCCTGGCCGGATCGACCTGCACGGTCAGCGCATCGCCGGCGGGATTGATGCCGTTGCGCACGCCGACGACGCCGGTGATCTTGCTGATTGCGTCGGCAACCTTGCTGGCGGCGGCATTCAACTCCACCGGATCATCGCTGTACAGCTGGATCTCGATCGGTTGGGGTACCGCTACCAGATCGCCGATCAGATCCTCCATCAACTGCGACAATTCGATGTCCAGTCCCGGCACTTTCTGCTCGACCTCGGTGCGCACTTCCGTCATCACCTCTTCGGTCGAGGGGCGCGAACCGTTTTTCAGGCGTACGAAGAAGTCGCCCTGATTCGCCTCGGTGAGACCGCCGCCCAGCTGCAGACCCGTGCGCCGCGAGTAGGTGTCGACATTCGGGTTCGCGCGGATGATCGTCTCGACCTGCCGCAGCAAGCGGTCGGTTTCCTCCAGCGAGGTACCGGGCTTGGACAGGTAATCGAGGATGAAACCACCTTCATCCATTTTCGGCATGAAACCGGTGCCAACCTGCGTATACGCCACGCCACCCAGCACCAGCAGCGGCACGACCAGCAGCAGCACCAGCAACGGCCGCTTCAGCCAGCGCTGCAGCACGCTCTGATAGCGCTCCATCATGCCCTTTGTAAAACGACCTTGCGGATGTTCGACCAGATGACGCTTGTCCAGGAAGCGTTCGGCCAGCAGCGGCACCGCGATCCAGGTCAGCAGATAGGAAATGATCAGCGCACTGGCCATGGTCAGCGACAGCGCCTTGAAGAATGCGCCGGTGACGCCGGTCAGGAAGGCCAGCGGCAGGAAGATCACCACGGTGGCGGCGCTGGAACCGGTCAATGGGCGGGTGAACTCCCACGCCGCGCCGGCGATGCGCTCGTGCACTTCACCTTCGCCCTGATTGAGCCGACGCATGATGTGTTCGAGCATCACGATGACGTCGTCGATGATCAGGCCGACCGCCGCGGCCATGCCACCGAGCGTCATCATGTTGAAGCTCATGCCGAGCACGGACAGCAGCAGCACGGTGATCGCCAGCACCGCCGGCACCACGATCAGCGCGACCAGGATCACCCGCGTATTGCGCAGGAACACGAACAGCACCAGCCCAGCCAGCACGATGCCGATCAGGATCGCGTCACGCACGCTGGCGGCCGCGCCGGTTACCAGCTGGGTCTGGTCGTACCAGTTGGCGATCTGTACGCCGGCCGGCATTTGCGGTGCGTAGTCGGCCAGACGCTGCTTCACCTCGTTGGCGATCTGCACGCTGTTGCCGTCGGGCTGCTGATAGACCTGCAGCAACACGGCATTCTGGCCATCCGCGTTGACACGGATCCATTGCGGCACATGGTCGAGACTGACCTCCGCCACATCAGCCAGCCGCACCACTCCGGCGGGGCCGGCACGCACCACAATGTCGCGCAACGCCGCGACAGTGGCCGGCTGGTTGTTAGCCAGCAGCAGGTACAGCTTGTAGTGGTCTGAAACGCGGCCCATCGCCTGGATCGTCGCGGCGTGGCTGACCGCGCCAGCGACGTCGCTCAGGCTCAGATTCAGCGCGCGCAACTTGCCGGGATCGACATCGGCATGGAACTCGGCCACCTCGCCGCCCTGTACCTGGACCTGCGCGACACCGCTGATACCACTCAGCAGCGGGCGCAGCTGATACTCGGCCAGATCATGCAAGGCACTCGGCGACAACGCATGCGAGCGCAGGCTGTAGGCCAGCACCGGAAAGGTGGTCGGGTCCATTCGCCGAGTGGACAGCTGGGTGCCGGCAGGCAGCTGCGGCAGGATCTGTCCGGCCGCGGCATTGACCTCCTGCAGCGCCGCGCTCATGTCTGCGCCCCAGTCGAACGTCACCGCCACATCGGCGCTGCCGCGACCGGTGGTGGAACGCACGTCGCGCACGCCACGCACGCGCCGGATCGCTTCCTCCACCGGCGTGGTCACTTCGATCGCCATCTGGTCGGCCGGGCGGTCGCCCGCATCCAGGGTGACCTGCACGCGCGGGAACGCCACGTTCGGGAACAGCGCCACCGGCATAAGCAGCGCACTGGCGATACCGCCGATGGTCAGCATCAAGGCGAGAAACAGCAGCGAGCGACGATGGCGCTGCATCCATGCAGTGATGCTCACTTGGCAGACTCCCGCACCGCATCCCCGTCGCTGAGCTCGTAGGCGCCCAGCACGATCACTTTGGCCTGCGCATCGAGCGCACCCTGTACGCCGACGGTATCGCCGTCCGGGCTGCGCAGCGTCACGCCAACGCGTTTGGCGTGGCTGTGCTCGACTTGGAACAGATAATCACCGTGTTCGTCATGCAGCACCGCGGCGCGCGGGACGGCCCATGCGCTGAAATCGGCCGTGCGGATCTGCGCGTCGAGGGCGGTGCCGGCGACCAGCGTCGCACTGGCTTCAGCGGGAAGCTCGACCTGGGCGCTCAGCAGATGACTCTGCGGGTCCACCGACTGCCCGATCATGCGCAGCGTGCCGGCAAATCCGGTCGTGCCATACACATTGCGCAGTTGCACCGGCATGCCCGCATGCAGCTTTGCCGCATCCTCCGGCTGCACGCCGAGCTGGGCGACCAGCGCATGCGCCGGCGTGAAGCCGAACAACGGCGCGTTCGCCGCAAAGCGATCACCCAGTCCCACGCTGAGCGTGGTGACCACACCGTCGGCGGGTGCCGTGACGACCTCCTCGGCCGCACCGCCACCGAGCGCGTGCTGTGCGTCGAGCGCCGTCTGGGCGTCGGCCAGCGCCTTGCGTGCGGTGGCCAATTGCGACTCCGTGGCCAGCCGCTGCGCGGCCAGTTGTTCGGTGCGCTTGAGCTCGCCGCTGGCCAGGGTCAGCGCACTCTGTGACTGCAGGTAAGTGTTGCGTTCCGCCGGGTCGGGTGTGACCGTCAACAGCGGCTGTCCGCGTTTGACGGTCTGGCCGGCGGCCACGTTCATGGCAATCACCTGGCCGCCATGCGCGAGGCTGATCGTGCGTGCGTGCTGCGGATCGCCGGTCGCGCTGCCCCAGGCTTCGACGGTGTCGTGGAAGGTCTGCTGCACCGGCATCGCCGTGGTCACCGCGACCTGGCCCGCCGGCGCGGCGGCGTCTTCGTCATCCGCCGCGCCATGGCTGCAACCGGCCAGCAGGCCGACCAGCAACAGCGCGCACAGATTGGGCAAAAGGACGGAACGGTTCATGGCGTGGCTGCTTTGACGGAGACGGGTTGGGCGGTGGCAAGGTCGGTGTTACCGAGCAGGGCTTCCAGTGCAATCGCCTGGGTCGCTTGCTGCTGTTGCAGGTCGAGCAGATCGAGGTCGGCACTCAGCGCGTTGCCGCGGATGGCCAGATACGTCGGCCAGTCCAGCAGGCGTTGCTGCCACGCCGTTTCGGCGGCACGACGCGCCGCGTCCAGCTGTTGCGCATGAGCGGTGAGTGTCACGCGCTGCTGCGCCAGCGTGGCGAGATCGGCAACCAGCCGCTGCATGTCGCTGCGGGTATCCAGCATGCGCGCCTCGTAGTCATCCTTCAGCTGCAGCCGGGTGGCTTTCTCGATCGCGATATTGCCGCGGTTGCGGTCGAACAGCGGCAGGGTGATGCCGATGCTGAAGCCGTGGGTGGTTACGTTGCTGGTATCGCGCGCGGTGTTGAAGCCGACGCTCAATGCGGGAAACTGGGCGAGCACAGCCGCACGCAATTTTTCCTCCTGCGACTGATAGCCGGCCTGCAGCGCGAGCAGATCGGGCCGTCGCCGTGGCAGGTCAGCCAGCGCCTGTTGTGTCTGTTCCGGCGTCGGACTGGTCTGATACGGCGCGCCGACCAGATCGAGCGGCGCGCGCGGTGCCAGTCCGAGCAGGACATGCAGATCCGTTTCCGCCTGATGCAGCGCGATCGCCGAGTCGGCCAGACGCTTGCGCATATCCGCACCGGCATTGAAGCCGGCGCTGGCACTGTCGTAAGTGAGATTACCGGCACGCAGGGCCGCATTGATGGAGGGTTCGAGCGGGGCCAGCGCAGTCTGCTCGACCGTCAGCCGTGCCTGCTGCGCGCGCAGGGTCTGTACCTGATCGAACAGCAGCCGTGCCTGTGCCACGCTCTGCCATTCCGCCCACAGCAGGTCGAGATTCACCTGTTCGGCCTGGCTGCGTGCGGCTGCGCGGCGTGACGAACGTGTCAGCAAGGCGGTGATGTCCTCGCTGAGGCCGAGGCTGTACGCAGTACTCGTGCCGGCGCCGGTGTGACCGGGGAAATCCTCGCTGAAACTCAGCTGCGGATCGGGCAGCAGACCTGCAGCGAACGCTTGCGCGCGGGCGATGCCGAGCTCGTCACGCTTGACCTTCAGGGCCGGACTGTTGATCACCGCCAGCATAGCCACCTCGGTGACATCGAGTCCGTCCGAGGGATCGAAACGATGATCCGGTAGCGCCAGCGCCGGCATCGACGCCACCGGCGCGGTCAGTTGCATCACGCTGGGCGCGCCTTGACCGCCCCCGAGTGGAAGGGGTGCGTATGTGGCACAGCCGGTCAAGGTCAGCCCCACACTGATGCCCAGCATCAAGAGAGCTGCGGAGGGGGGGCACCAACGCAAGAGAGGATGAGGCGGCATGGCACGGAGGTGTCGCTGCTGTCGGGTTTGGTGCATGAGCCATTTTCATGGCGACCTGCTTAGTTTTCTCTTACAGGATACCGATCAGCGCTGCATGTCCCGCGTGATGTGCGAAAGCATCACTTGAAATGATGGATGAAGCCGACCTGGAAGCCGCCGGGCAGCCAGCCGATGATCAGCGGCGAGTTGCGGTGGGCTGCCCATAGTCCGACCCCGGTGCCGATCGCGGCACCGACCAGCACGTCGCTCTGCCAGTGGGCGCGAACTTTCATGCGCGCCACTGCGTCGTAGACCGGCAGCAGGGCCAGTGCATAGACCGCGGGATGATCTTCACCGTAGTTGGCAATGAACGGCGTGACCGCCGCCGAGATGGCTGCCACTTCGCCACTCGGGAAACTCTGCGCATGCGATCCGGCGAAGAAGCGATCGGGATTGCTGGTTTGCGTAGGCCGCTCGCGCTGGAAAGTGAACTTCAGCGCCTCAGTGCCGATACTGGTGATGACCAGTGCATCCACGGAGCGCCAAAACGTGTCACCCAGCTTGTCCTGATCGCCGAAGGCGAAGGCGCCACCGGCGACCGTGAGGATAGTGCCGTACATCAGCACGTTCTGGTTTGTGCGCTTCCAGATGCCGCTGTTGTCGTAATGGAGGCGGTGGTCGATGCCCAGTGGGCCGCCAGCGGCACAGGCGCTCCCTGAAGCCAGAAGCATGGCGGCGCTGAACAGCCAGGATCGCAATGCGGGCATGTCATGTCTCCCACATGGCAGGCGCGGGCCTGTCTTCGGAGTTCGAAAGTTACCCGGTTCAGCTTTCGGTTTGCTTATCAACGGTGGCGGCAGTCAGCTGTACGGAAGGGTGTGCATGCCGGGTGGGGGAAAGGACACCGAAAGGCAGCGTTTCTACCCTGTGCAGTATCGTTATTAGCGTGAGTTACCGATGTCCGAGTCTGGCTGGACCATCCTGTGTGATTTCGACGGCACCATTTCCGTCGAAGACGTGATCGACTCCCTGCTCGACCGTTTCGGCCGCCCCGGCTGGGAAGTGCTGGAGCAGGACTGGCGCGCCGGCCGCATCGGTTCGCGCGAGTGCATGTCCGGCCAGGTCGATCTGCTGCAGATGACCCGCGCGGAACTCGACGCGCATCTGGGCGAGCTGTGGATCGACCATGCGTTTCCCGGCTTCGTGGCGAAGGCGCGCGAACTGAACGTGCCGATCCGCGTGGTCAGCGACGGTCTCGATTACGCGATCCACAAGATTCTCGGCCGCTACGGTCTGGACACGCTGCCGCTGGCAGCGAACCACCTGTCACCGGCCGAGCCGCCGAAGCAGTGGCAGCTGACCTCGCCGTTCCAGGCGGACGGTTGCCGCAGCGGTACCTGCAAGTGCGCCTGCGTGGCGCAGGCCCGCACGACCGGCGCGAAGACCTTGCTGATCGGCGACGGCGCCTCGGATTTCTGCGCCGCCGACCGCGTCGACTTCGTGTTCGCCAAGCATCGCCTGATCGAGCATTGCCGGGCCACCGGCATCGACTACGTGCCGATCACCGGTTTCGAGGATGCGCTGGAGTTCCTGCCCAAGCTGCTCGATGGCAGCCTGGCCAGCCATTGGCATCATGAGCCGGCGCGCGCGATTTCCTGATCGCGTCGCACGCTGTTTTCTTCTGACACCCCCGAATCATTCCGGATCATTCCCCATGAAAATCGACAAGACCGCCGCCGGCTTCATCGACGACGCGCAGCTGCTCGCCGACGAGGCGAAGTACAGCTCGTTCGGTGACACCGTACATTACGTGGACCCGCCGAAGATCTTCCGTCACGGCGAAGGCAGCTACATGTTCGACACCGCCGGCACGCCGTTTCTCGATCTGCAGATGTGGTACTCGGCGGTCAACTTCGGCTACGGCAACAAGCGCCTCAACAACGTGCTGAAGGATCAGATCGATCGCTTGCCACAGGTCGCCAGCCAGTACCTGCACCAGACCCGCATCGAGCTGGCCAAGACGGTGGCGCTGGATGCGAAGAAGAAATTCGGCCTTGATGGCCGCGTGCACTTCAACGTCGGTGGTGCGCAGGCGATCGAGGATTCGCTGAAGATCGTGCGCAACGCCAGCAACGGCAAGAGCCTGATGTTCGCGTTCGAGGGCGGCTACCACGGCCGCACGCTGGGCGCGTCGTCGATCACGTCGAGCTATCGCTATCGCCGCCGTTTCGGCCATTTCGGCGAACGCGCGATGTTCCTGCCGTTCCCGTATCCGTTCCGTCGCCCCAAGGGCATGACGCCGGAAGAGTATTCCGACAGCTGCGTGCGCCAGTTCGAGCGCCTGTTCGAGACCGAATACAACGGCGTGTGGGACCCGAAGACGAACCAGTGCGAATACGCCGCGTTCTACGTCGAGCCGATCCAGGGCACCGGCGGTTACGTGATCCCGCCGCCGGGCTTCTTCAAGGGCTTGAAGAAGGTGCTGGACAAGTACGGCATCCTGATGGTGTCCGACGAAATCCAGATGGGTTTCTGGCGCACCGGCAAGCTGTGGTCGATCGAGAATTTCGGCGTGACGCCGGATATCGTGGTGTTCGGCAAGGCGCTGACCAACGGCCTGAATCCGCTGTCCGGCCTGTGGGCGCGCGAAGAGCTGATCAACCCGACCGTGTTCCCGCCGGGCTCGACCCATTCCACGTTCAATTCCAACCCGCTCGGCACCGCGCTGGGTCTGGAAGTGATCAAGATGGGTTACGAGCTGGACTACGAGACCACGGTGCCGAAGAAGGGCGCGCATTTCCTCGACGGCCTGCGCGACCTGCAGAAGAAGCACAAGGAAATCGGCGACGTCGACGGCCTCGGCCTCGCGCTGCGCGCCGAGATCTGCACCGACGACGGCTTCACGCCGAACAAGGAACTGCTCGACAAGATGGTCGACATCGGCCTGGCCGGTGACCTCGAGCACAACGGCAAGAAGATCGGCCTCGTGCTGGACGTGGGCGGCTGGTACAAAAACGTGATCACGTTCGCGCCGTCGCTGGACATCACGCACGAAGAAATCGATCTGGCGATGTCGCTGCTCGATCAGCTGCTGACCAAAGCCAAGAAGGGCTGAGCTTGGCCGCGCGTGGATCATCACGCGCAAAAAGAACCCGGCGATCGCTCGCCGGGTTCTTTTGTTTGTTGCCGGGCGAAATGCCGTTGCGGAGCGGGTCGTTACGGCGCGCGCTTGAGCGCCAAGACTGCGTTGAGTCCACCGAACGCGAACGAGTTGCTCAGCGCCGCGCGCACCGGCATCTCACGGGCGACGTTCGGCACGTAGTCCAGATCGCAGGCCGGGTCGACCTTGTCCATGTTCGCGGTGGGCGGCACCACGCTGTCGCGCAAGGCGCCGACCACGGCCACCAGCTCCAGCGCGCCGGAAGCGCCCAGTGCATGGCCATGCATCGACTTGGTCGACGACACCGCGAGGCGATCGGCATGCGTGCCGAACGCGAGGCGGATCGCCTTGGTCTCGGTGACATCGTTGGCTTGCGTGCCGGTGCCGTGGGCGTTGATGTAGTCGACATCGTCGGCATTAAGGCCGGCGTCGGCCAGCGCCTGGCTCATCGCTGCGGAGGAGCCTTCCGCGCTAGGCATCACGATATCGGTGGCATCCGCGGTCATGCCGACGCCGGCCAGTTCGGCCAGGATGGTGGCGCCGCGTGCCTGCGCGTGTTCCAGCGATTCCAGCACGAAGATACCGGCGCCTTCGCCGAGTACCAGGCCGCGGCGGTTGATGCTGAAAGGGCGGCAAGTATCGTCGGCCAGCACGCGCATCGCTTCCCATGCGCGCAGGGCGCCGTAGGTCAGACAGGCTTCAGTGCCGCCGGTAATGGCGGCGTCGGCCATGCCGTAGCGGATCAGTTGCGCCGCCTGGATGATGGCGTGGTTCGCCGAGGCGCAGGCGCTGGCGACGGCAAAGGTCGGGCCGCGCAGGCCATAGGCAATGCTGATCTGGCTGGCCGAGGCGTTCGTCATCACCCGCACGATGGTGAGCGGATGCGCGCGCGGAGAATTCTCGCCGTACAGCCGCTTGCTCTGTTCGTCCTGGGTGTTTTCGCCACCGACGCCGGTGCCGACCACCACCGCCGTGCGCACGCCGAGCCCGTTCCGGCTGAAGTCCAGCCCGGATTGCGCGATCGCCTCACGTGCGGCATGCAGCGCGAATTCGGAGGTGCGGTCGAGCATGATCAGAGTGCGTTCTTCGATATTCGCGGTCGGGTCGAAACTGTCCGGCACCTGCGCGGCAACCTTCACGCGCAGGCGCTCAGCATCCGGATGACGCAGCGGGCCGATCGCACTGCGACCTTCGCGCAGGCCTTGCCACAGCGCCTCCGCGCCGACGCCGAGCGGGCTGATCGCGCCCATGCCGGTGATCACCACGCGGCGCATGGAGACAGTCGACATTACTTCGATCCTTCGCCCGCAGCGGCTTTTTCATCCAGCGCCTTCTGCACCGCATCGACCAGACTCTGCGTCGTGTCGGTGTCGAAGTTCGCGCCTTGCTGGTCGGGGAAGGTGATGTTGAAGTGTTCCTCGATGTCGAAGATCAGCTCGATCGCCTCCAGCGAAGCGATGCCCAAGTCCTTCAGGGTGGACTCGGGCTTGATGATGGCCACGTCGATCTTGGCCTGCTTGGCGATGATGTCGAAAACCTGTTGCTGGGTCGTATCGGTCATGACGAGTAGGCTCCTGGCTGCAAAGCGCAGTTTTACATACTCACCAGTCTAGGCAAATTGGCTTACTCATGCCTTTCATTTCACAACTGGAACCGGATGCACTGCTGGCGCATTTCATGGCGCAGCCGCCAATCGGCTTTACCGTTCAGCTGTCGCCGCAAGGCATGCCGAGCTTCGTGGCGCCGTTCGATCTGCTGACCACGGCGGACGATGCGCTGCGCCGCCGGGTGACGCAGTTACCGCTGTATCGCTGGTGGGGGCGCCTGCTGCGCTGGCGCACGCGCTTTGCCGGCACCACCGTGTCCGAGTACGCGCCGCTGCCCTCAAGCGTGACGCCCGCCGTGCTTGCGCAAGGGCTGAAGGTGGCCTATGGGCGTGAATGCAAGCTGATGATCGTCAAGGACATCGCGCAGGATTCGCCGCTGCTCAGCGACGCCGACAATGCATATGCGCGTGAATTCGCCAATGCCTGTGAACGTGAAGGCTATGTATTGCTGGAAGGCCAGGCGCTGGCGTGGGTGCCGATCGATTTCGCCTCGGACGACGAGTATCTCTCGCGACTGTCGTCTGGGCGCAGGAAGAATATTCGGCGCAAGTTGCGTTCGCGTGCCGATCTGGAGATCGAGGCGGTGCGCACTGGTGACGCACGCTTCGACGACGCAGCAACGCTGGCCGAGTTCTATGCGCTGTTCGACAACGTGTACGCGCAAAGCGATATCCACTTCGACCGGCTGAGCGCAGCGTTTTTCCGTGAGGTGCTGCAGGATGCCGGCAGCGGCGGCGTGGTGTTCGTCTATCGGCATGCGGGGCAGATGATTGGTTGGAACCTCTGCTACGAACATGGCGGCAAGCTGATCGACAAGTACGTGGGCTTCGCCTATCCGCAGGCGCGCGAGCACAACCTGTACTTCGTCAGCTGGATGCACAATCTCGACTACGCGCGGCAGTGTGGCCTGAGCCATTACGTGGCCGGCTGGACCGATCCCGAAGTCAAATCCTTCCTCGGTGCCAGCATGACCTTCACCCGGCATGCGGTATATGCCCGCAATCCGCTGCTGCGCGCGTTGCTGCGTCGACTCGGCAGCCATTTCGAAAGTGATCGCAGCTGGCAGGCGGCCACGGAGGCTAGCGATGAATAATCTGGCGAACCGGCCGGTGGTGCTCGACATTGACCGCTCGGTCGGGCCGTTGCCCGATCGGCTGGTGCTGCCGCTGGAGCATTGGCAGGAATCGATCCGCTTCGGCTGCTCACTGTCGACCATGCAGCGCTTCGGCACGATGCTGGACGAGTTGCTGCCGGCCGAGTACGGCACCGTGTTCATGGGTAGTGGCGACTTCCATCATCTGAGCTGGCCGCTGATCGCGCGCTTGCCATCGCAGACACCATTCCAGGTGGTCGTACTCGACAACCATCCGGACAACATGCGTTTTCCGTTCGGCGTGCATTGCGGTTCGTGGGTGCGCAAAGTGGCAATGCTGCCGCAGGTCAGTCATGTGCATGTGCTCGGCATCACCTCGGCCGATATCGGTGGTGGCCATGCGTGGGAGAACTATCTGACCCCGCTGCGGCGCGGCAAGCTGAGCTACTGGAGCATTGGCGTGGACACCGGTTGGTCGCGCCGGCTCGGTCTGGCGCATGCGTTCCGCAGTTTCGACACACCGGCAGCAATGGTCGATGCGTTTGTCGAGGCGCAACGCACGCAGACGCCGCCGAGCTATCTGTCGATCGACAAGGACGCGTTCTCACCCGAGGTAGCGCATACCAACTGGGATCAGGGCCAGTTGTTGACGGAGCATGCGTTGGCGTTGATCGAGAGCCTGCGCCATGGTCTGGTCGGCAGCGATATCAATGGCGAGGTTTCGCATTACCGCTACCGGAGCTGGTGGAAACGCCGACTGTCGGCGATGGACGAGCAGCCCGACATCGATCCGGCGCAGCTGGCCGGCTGGCAGGCGCAGCAGCATGCGTTGAATCTGCAATTGCTCGCCGCGATTGCCACAAGGTCCGGTTGATTCAGGCCAGCACGGATTCCAGCGTGCGGCAGATCGTCTCGAAGTCGTCGTCAGTCACCCATGGACTGTTGCTGATGCTCAGGCTGCGTGCGGCGAAATCGCGCGCGTTCGGTACGTCCTGCGGTGGCACCACGCCGGCGAGATAGGCATAGTCGGGCAGGGCGTGGATGAACAGACGGCTGACGCCCAAGCCGGAGGACCACAGCTGCGCCAGCGCCGCATCGCGGCGCCGTTGATCGGGCAGCAGCAATAACAGAAACGGCCAAGTACCTTGTGCGCCGGCGGGATCATCGAGTGCCTCGATGCCGTCGATCCGGCGCAGCCGCGGCAGGCGGCGTTGTGCCTGCGCAGACAACTGATCGAGAAACGCCGGCAGGCGGGTGGCGGCATGCGTACCGACGACCTGACGCCAGCGCCCGACGCGGTGCAGCGGTATCGTCAACGGGAAGTCATCGCCTACCGCGGCAACCGGATCGCCACGACGCAAGGCATGCCGAAGCGGATTGCCATAGGCCAATCGCAGGCCGCGTGGCTGGTACAGCGCAGCGTAGCCGAGCAGTTCGATGCTGCGCTTCCATTCCCAACCGAGACTGTGCGGCACGATGCGCGCGGCGGTGCGTGCGAGCTGTTCCTGAAGTTTCGGATCGCGTGCCAGCAGCAGGCCGCCTTCGTAGATCGACAGTCCCTTGCCGGCGGCCAGGCTGAAAAAGCCGATGTCGCCAGCGAGGCCCACGCTGACGCCTTTGTCGCGCGCGCCCAGCGCCTGCGCCGCATCCTCGATCACATAGGCGCCGACGCTGCGCGCCACGGCAAGCGCATCGTCGGCATCGGCGACGCGGCCGGCCAGATGGGTGGGAATGATCGCCAGCGTGCGTTCGTCACAGGCGGCACGCAGTGCGGCCGGATCCATGTCGTAGTGACCGGCACGCAGGTCGCACAACTGCAGTTCGAGCCCGGCCTGCTGCACGGCGATCGCCACCAGCGGACAGGTGTAGGCGGGCACCACGACGCGACGCCGTTGCGGCTGCAGTTCATGCAGTGCCGTCAGAGCGATCAGCAGCGAGGCGGTGCCGGAGCATTCCAGTTGCAGTGGCGGCGTGCCCAGTTGCGCTGCGATGTCGTCGGCCAGGGTTGCCGCGCCCGGACGCAGGTCGGCCAGCCGCAGCGGCAAGCCGGCGGTCGGTGGCAGTTCATGAGGGCGGCGGGGCAGCATGCGCGCAGCTTAGCCGGTGCTCAGGCTTCGGCTGGCTCGGGCACGTGCTCGCGGCTTTCGGCCATGCCCAGGCAGACGATGCCGGCGATGATCGCGATCGCCCCGAGCACGCGTGCGGTGTTGAGGTGTTCGTCGAACAGCCAGATCGACAACAGCATCACCGACACCACTTCCAGATGCGAGGCGGCAAAGGCGGGGCCGATCGGCGCGTGCTTGAGCAGGGCCATCCAGGTGAAGAACGCGCCGACGTAACCGATCACCGCGCCGTAGACCCACGGCTGGCTGAATACGCTCAACACCCATTCGAGGCTGACTGCGAAGGGTATCGCGTGGTTGCCGGCGTATTTGAAACTGACCTGCGCGAGGGTGTCGAAACCCATCAGCAGCAGGAAGCCGATCAGATAGAAGCGCTTCATCCGCCGACTCCCACGATCACCACGCCGAGCGTTACCAGCAGGATGCCGGCAACGCGCAGCCGGGTCAGTTTCTCGCCGAACAGGAAGCGTCCGGCGACCATGATCGCGACGATGTTGATCGAACCCAGCAGCACGCCTTCGGACAGCGGGATCAGCGACAGGAACGCGATCCACACCAGGAATTCGATCACGTAGCTGGCGACGCCGAGCCACAGCCATGGTCGCGATGCCATGTGTTTCCAGCGCGCCAGGCCGTCGCCGGCGGTCTCGTCACCGGCCGCGGCCTTGAACGCCAGCTGGCCGCCGGTGTCGAGCACGATGTTGAGCAGCCACAGGCCCGCCACCAGCGGAGAGATGGAACCGGCCACCGACATCATCAGGCGGCGACGCGCTGCGTGCTGTTCGACGCGGCGATGTCGTCGAAGAATGCAGCCGAACGATCGATCAGGGTACGGCGTTCCTTGTCGATGGTGATCATGTGGTAGCTGTCCTTGAGCAGCAGCAGCTCGGCCGGCGCGCTGACTTCGCGCATCACCAGCTCGGCATTCTTCAGGCTGGCGACGTCGTCCTCGCTGGCATGCGCGACCAGGCACGGTGCGATCACCTGCGGCAACTGGCTGCGCACTTCGGCGGCGAGGCCATACATCTCGGCCAGCGAATACCACGGATTGCCGGGCAGACCGGCGGCGGCGCTGTCGCCGCTGAGCATCGCGCTGCTGACCTGCGCGCGCAGGCGCTCGTCACGGATGCCGTAGGGCGGTTGTTCCATGAAGCTGCGATTGCGGCCGATGCCGAGCTTCTTCAGCAGCGGCAGCATGAACGACAGTTTCGCCGCCCACGGAATGCTCCAGCCGTCATAGCGGAAGGTGGCGCCGTAGACGCCGACGCCGGCAACCTGCTGCGGCCGGTCCGCGGCCAGTTTCAGCGCCAGCAGCGCGCCCATCGACAGGCCGCCGACGAACAGGTGATCGACCTTGCCAAGCAGCTCGTCGGCCGCCTTTTCCACGCTGGCATACCAGTCGTGCCAGCCGGTGGCGAGCAGGTCCTCGGCATTGCCGCAATGGCCGGCCAGCTGCATGCCGTGCACGGTGAAGCCGGCACGGTTCAGGCCCTTGCCGAGCAGCCGCATTTCCATGGGTGTGCCGGTCAGGCCGTGGATCAGCAGTACGCCGCTGCGCCCGCCTTCGAAGAAAAAATCAGTTTGCTGGATCACGCGATAGCCCTGTGCGGTGAACTGCGGCGGTTCGCTGGCCGCGGTTCTTCATAGGGCATGAGGTTCGCAGAGTGCGGTTTCCTCAGCCTTTCGAGGCGGCAGGGGCTGGCGTCGAAGCGGCGCCAAAACGCACCATCACACGCTGGCCGATGCGCAAATTCTGCGGCTCGTCGAAGGCCAGCACGCATTCCACCGTGCGCGCGTTGGCGCGCACCTGCGGGTCGTTTTCCAGCGTGGCCGGGCCATACACCTGACCGATGCGCAGCACGTGCGCGCTCCAGTGAGCGTCGGCGCGACCGTTGTCGGCCACCACTTCGGCCGACATGCCCGGCTGGATCATCCTGACGAAACTGTCGTTGAGCTCAGCACGAACGATCCGTGGCTTTTGCGGCAGCAGGGTGAACATCGGACCGGATGTGGGCGATACGTTGGCGCCGGGTTGGGCCGATGCCTGCACCACTTCGGCGTCGAATGGGGCGAGCAGGCTGCGCTGCTTCAGCTCGTAGCGGGCCTCGTCCAGCTTCTGGCTGGCCATGCTCAGCGCCGCGTGGGCGCTCAGCTGTTCGGCCTCCAGTTGGGCGGCCGCTTCGCGCGCGTCGTCGGCACTCTGGCCGTCACCGGCGCCGGCGCTGGCTGCAGCGACCAGTCGCTCGGCACGCTGCTTCGCCGCGGCCTGTTTGACGGCGAGCAATTTCAGCTGCGCCTGTGCCTGTTCCAGTTGCGCCTGCGCGGCATCGACGGCCAGCGTGGCCGGTTGAATGTCCAGTTGGGCGAGCAACTGACCTTGCTTGACGTGGTCACCTTCATGCGCGGCGACCTTGGCAAGCGTGCCTTCGCGCGGCATCGACAGCGTCAGCAGGCCACCTTCGATGTCGACCTTGCCGCGTGCCACGGCGGCGTAGGTGGCAGCCGGTTGTGCGGCGGCGTTGGTCGGCGCATCGGTGGAGCGGGAGCAGGCAGCCAGCAGACAAGCCAGCGTCAGCGCCAGAGCGCCGCACTGAAGCAGTCGCATGCCGGGCAAGTGTCCTGGCGGATGGGTGGCGGGCGGCTTCATGACGGACAGCTTCATGACGGAATTTCCTTGTTGTCGATGAGCGACGCGTGGGGGCGCTGGTCGCTCAGAATGCGGCCATCTTCCATCGCCAGGACGCGGTCGGCGTGGACGACCAGGCGCGGATCGTGGCTGACGCAAAGCACCGTGGTGCCGTGGGTGCGCGCGATCCGGTGCAGGATGTCGATGATCATCTGGCCGTTGGCGGCGTCCAGCGCGCTGGTCGGTTCGTCGGCGAACAACAGCTCCGGCTCCTTGGCCAGTGCACGGGCGATCGCCACGCGCTGCTTCTCGCCACCGGACAATTCGGACGGCCGTAGCCGCATGCGATGGGCCAGGCCGACTTCTTCCAGCGAGCTGCGGGCGCGTCGGCGCGCTTCATCGCGTGACAGGCCCATGTGGTTCAGTGGCAACTCGACCTGCTCGAACGCGCTCAGCGCGGGGAACAGGTTGAAACCCTGGAACACGAAACCGGTGTGCTGCAGGCGGAAGCGCTCCAGCGCTCGCAGATCGAGCTGGCCGAGCTCACTGCCGAGTGCCTGCACGCGGCCGCTGTCGACCTTCTGCAGGCCGCTGAGTACGGCCAGCAAGGTGCTCTTGCCGCAGCCGGAAGGGCCCGAGATCAGGGTCAGTTCGCCGGCGTCGATGTTCAGCGTCAGACCATCCAGCACCTGCGTACGCTGATGGCCGGAAACGAATGCCTTGCAGATGCCATCGGCCTGCAGGGCAGGCGTACGCATGGGCTCGGTGGCAGTGACGGGATGTATCACGACTACCTCAGCAACGTGGCGGGATCGGCGCGACGCAGGGCGCGCATCGCGGCCAGCCCGGAGACGGCGGCGAGCCCCATCACCAGGATGATGCAGGCCAGTGCCGCCGGCAGGTTCAGCACCACGGGCACGTCCTGGCTGCGCGCCAGCATCATCAGCAGGATGCCGAGCGCGCTGGCGCCGAGCAGGCCCAGCGCACCGACCCAGAACGCCTGCTCCAGCACCACCTTGCGCAAGGCGCCTACGCCCACGCCGAGTGCATTGAGGGTGGCGTATTCGCGCACCGAGCCGTTGACCGCGGCGATCAGGGTCTGGCTGGTGATCACCGCGCCGACCAGAAACACGATGCCGGCGAGAAACAGCACGCCGGCGCCGGCACCGGTATCGAACAACCAGTAGCGCACCGAGATGCTGGCGAAATCACTGGCGCTCCAGGTCGTGTAAGGACCGAATGCGGTATCGCCGCGCAGACGCGCAGCTACGGCATCCGCCTGAGTCGGGTCGCGCAGTTTGGCGACCAGATAGGTCGGGCCGCTGTCAGTCGGATCGTCGTTCAGTTGTCGCGCGGTATCCAGCGAGCACAGCACGTTGACACCGCCGAGCGCGCGCAGGCCGCTGCTGATGCCGACCACGCGTACTTGATGACCATTGATGGTGGCGGTGTGACCGATGTCGACGCCGAGCTGGTCCAGCACCGAACGATCGACGACGACCGCGCCCGGTTCCGCCAATCGCGTACGCAGATCGGGCGCCAGCGCCTTGGAGAACATCAGGCCATCGGGGCGTGGATCGATGCCGGAAACAAACACCGAGACGCCACCGGTTTCGGTGGGACCGCGCCAGTCACCGTCGATCCAGATGTACGGCTCGACCCGCTGTACCGCCGGATCCATCAGCACGTGTGATTCCACGTCGGCATCGATCGTGCGACCCGAGCCCACGCTCTGGGTGCCTGGATAACCGATCCAGACATCGGCCGACGAGCCGGTGATGTAAAGGCTGGTGCTGCCGAAGATGCCCAGCACCAGCGCAATCTGCAGCAGTTGAAGCAGGCCGGCGAAACCCACCGCGAGCATCGCCGGCAGAAAACGCCGCCACTCGTAAATCAGGGTCTTGCGCGCGAGGGCCACCATCAGCGCTGCACCTGATCGGAGCGGGCTGCCGGTGGCGTGTCCACCTCGGCCGCCGTTGGCAGCGGCGCACCGCCGAGTGCCTTGAACAGGGCCACGTAGGCCAGGCTGTGCCCGGCACGGGCGTCGGCCAGTTCGAGCGCGGCCTGATCGGCGGCAATGCGGCTTTCGACACGTTCGAGCGGACTGCCCAGCTGCAGACTTACCCGGGTTTGCACGGACTGGTCGACGCGTTGCAGCGCCTGCCATGCAAGCAGACTGTGCTGTTCGCGCTGCTGCTGCTGTTGCACGCCGCCCAGTGCGGTTTCCACTTCGGTCACGCCCTGCAGCACGGCTTGCCGGTAAGCCAGCACGCTGGCCTTCAACTCGTGATCCTTGGCGTGCTTGGCGGCCAGTCGGATGCCCCAGTCGAACAGGGGAATATTGAGCTCCGGCCCCAGCGAGACGATCGAATTGGGGGTGGTGGCATATTTGCGGTTGTTGTCGATGTCGGTCGACCAATCGATCGAGCCGCCGAGGCCGATAGTGGGAAACATATCGGCATGAGCCAGCGCCAGCGCACCGGCGGCCTGAAGCACGTCCGCTTCGGCACGCGCAATCTCCGGGCGCGTGCGCACCAGATCGGCCGGTGTGCTGTCGAGCTTCCATGCGCCCAGCTCGGGCGGTGTGCCCGGTTGCAGCCATGCGGCATCGGGCTGGTTCTGGCCGAGCAACATGGCCAGTCGCTGGGCACTGGCCGTGACGGCCTGCCGGGGTGCCGCCAGGGCAGCGGTGGATTGCGCGAGTGCGGCTTGGGCCTGATCCACCGCACTGGATGCCACCAAGTGCAGATGCTGGCGCACCTGCTGCTGCTGCCATTCGTGCTCGCGACTCTGGTTGATCCGCGACAGCAGCTGCTCCTGCTGCTGCGCGGTGCGCAACTCGATCCATTCGCGCACGACTTCGGCGACCAGCGAAACCCGCGCGATGCGCAGATCGGCGATGCCTGCATCCAGCGCGCCTCGCGCCTCGCGGCGGGTGCCTTCGGCCCGGCCGAACAGACCCAATTCCCAGTTGGCATCGAAGCCGACCAGCAGGTAGGAGGCATTTGCGCTCGGTTCGACTACATCGTTGGTGCTTGCGCGCAGCGACGGCAGGTAGTGTGCCTGGGCAGTACTGTGCAGCGCGCGCACGGCACGCAGTCGTTCGACGGCCTGTGCCACATCGAGATTGTTGGCCAGCGCACGGTCGACCACGGTGTCGAGTTCGGGGTCGGCGAAGGCGTGCCACCAGCCATGCAGGTCGCTCGGCTTGGCCGGATCAGAGGCGATCGCATGCTGCCATTGCGCAGGTACCGAGGGTGCCAGCTTGGGCAGCGGTGCGGCGCAAGCAGCCAACCCGCACAACATGGCGCCAAGCAGGCATGTGCGCAGCGGGTTGGGAGTTGGCTTGCTCAGTCGAAGTGGCACGGTGTGCAATTTTCCATGGTGATGCTTCGACGTCGGTATCCGCCGGTTCTCGGTGGCGGTTCCCACACGTCATTATCGCAGCCGGATCTTTGCTTATTCTGAGGGCATCAGGCGGGATCGCAAAGCCGGGCTGGTCGAGCGTACAGGCAGAGTGCAGCAAAGCCTGTGTCGGCGGCGTTCATCCCGGACCGGTTGCAGGCGAGATTGCCGGCGGAAAGCGCACTTCCACGCTCAAGCCATGTTCCTCGCCGAGCCGATAGATCACCTCGGCGTGATGCCGCTCGGCAATCCGCTGGACGATCGCCAGCCCCAGCCCGCTGCCTTCCTCGCCGCTGTCGGCGGCGCGGAAAAACCGCTCGCGCAGCCGTGGCAGCAGTTCGGGTGGCACACCGGGGCCGTTGTCCTCGACGCTGAGGACCGCGCCCCCATCGGCATGCGCCTGCAGGTTGACGGTGACCGTGCTGCCGCGGCCGGCGTAGCGCATGGCGTTGTCGATCAGGTTGTCGAGCAGGTCCAGCACGCTGGCCGCGTCGCCATCGATGTACAACGGTTGCCTGAGTCCTTCGTAGCCCAGGTCGACCCCGGCGCGGATCGCCTCATGGATGCGCTGCGCTACCGCTTCGGGAATCATCCGACCCAGATCGAGCGGGCCGCGCTCCACGTTGTCCAGTGGTGCTGCTTGCGCCCGGGTCAGCGCCAGCAGTTGCGAAGATGTGCGCGCGGCGCGTTGGGTCAGGCGCTGGATATGGGCGAGCGCATCGGTCACCGTTTCCGGCCGCGGGTCGGCCAAGGCGCGATCGACATGCAGGCTCAGTCCGGTCAGCGGCGTGCGCAGCTGATGTGCGGCATCGGCGATGAAACGGTCATGCAGGGCCAGCATGCTGCGCAGGCGACCGAACAGCGCGTCGATGGTGCGCGTCAACGGCTGGATTTCCTGTGGCACGTCGGGACCGTCGATCGGGGTCAGTTCATGCGAGCGGGCCGCCAGTCGGGCCGTCAACGGATCGAGTACACGCAGGCCGCGACTGACCCCGAACCAGACCAGTGACAGCAGACTGAGGATCAGCAAGGTCTGCATCAAGGTCGCCAGCAACAGGATTTCCCGCGCCTGCACGTGTCGATCGCGCAGGGTTTCGGCGACGGTGATGACCAGACTGTCGCCCGGATCGTGGCGCGCTGCGATGTGGATCGATGCCGCACGCAAGCTGTGCTTGTCGAGTTGGGTGTCATACAGCGTCGGTACGGCGCCGAGAGCCGGCGTGTATCCCAGTTGCGGCAGCTGCCCGTTGCCGCCCAACAGGCCGCGTCGGGCGCTGGTGATGCTGAAGTAACTGCGGCCATCCGGATCGTATTCGAGCAGGAACCGCGCCTGCGGCGTCAGCTGGCTGCCGAGCTGATCGTTGCCGAGCATCTTCGCCAGGGTCACCGCGTCGTCGCTGAGGTCGCGGTCGTGCACCCGATTGGCATAGGTCAGCGCCACGCCATAGGTCAGCAACGCGTCCAGCAGCAGCAGGGCAGCCATCGGAATCACCAGGAAAACCAGCAGACGGCGGCGCAGGCTGGGGCGCTGGCGGCGTGTGTGCGGCAGGCTCATTCGGGATCGCTCGTGGATTCCGCCATTTCTTCCAACAGATAGCCGAGGCCGCGGATCGTGCGCACACCGGTGCCGCTGCCATGCAGCTTGCGGCGCAGGCGGTGGATCGCGATGTCCAGGCCGTTGTCGGTCAACTCCTGATCCCAGTCGCACAGTGCCTCGATCAACTGGGCGCGGCTGGTGACACGGTCGGCCCGCAGTGCGAGTGCTTCCAGCAGGCTGAATTCGCGCGCGGTCAGCTCCAGTGGCGACCGATCGATCCACGCGCGGTGCCCGGGCAGATCCAGCCGCAACCGACCCAGCTCCAGCTCCGGCTTGCCCTGGCTGCTGGCCCGGCGCAGCAGTGCACGCACCCGCGCCTCGAACTCGGTCAGTGCGAACGGCTTCACCAGATAATCGTCGGCGCCCAGATCCAACACGCGGATACGCTCGGGCAATCCGTCGCGGGCGGTCACCACCAGCACTGGCATGACTGTGCCGCGACTGCGCAGGCGGCGCAGTACTTCGCTGCCGTCGAGCGAGGGCAGGCCAAGGTCCAGCACCAGCAGGTCGTAGTCGTGATCGCGCAGAGCCGCGTCAGCCAGATTGCCGCTGGCTACGTGGTCCACCGCGTGACCGCCTTGCCGCAGCGACGCACAGATGCCGTCAGCGATGGAAGGGTCGTCTTCGGCCAGCAAGATGCGCATCATGAATTCCGGGCTTCGCGTGAATGTGGTTGTCGCTGCAAGCCGACAACGGCTTCTGGCCGGGATGGATTCTAGTGGGTGGCGTGATGAGTGCAGTCAGCGTAGTCGGAATCTCCGAGCCCTGCGCATCTCCAGACCGCTCACGCGCGTCGCAGTTCCCGCGCTGCGGCACTGTGCGATGTGTCATGAGCGGGCTTTGGCATGAGCTGTCGATACGTACCCGTCCTGGGCTGGCATGACCTCTGGCCTATGCTGCATGCACCGGTTGCGTGCACTCTGCGTGGATTGCCCGGGGGAGTAGCAAGCATGCGGCCAGTTGTACGCAAGTGGGGATACCTGTGTGCCATGACCTTGTCGGTTGCGGTCTGTCCGTTGACGGCGATGGCGCAGCTGGCCGTCGCGACCAGCGCTGCCGGCATGCCGTCCAGTACGGCACTGGCGCCAGCCAGCGCGAGTACGGCGATGCTCCCCGACATTCCGTTTGCCGCCGCCAGCGCGGCCGCGCCGCAGATGCCCAGCGCCGCGGATGCCTGGGGTGGCGAGCGCACTGGCAACCAGGCGACCTTGTCCGATCGTGTGGTGAGCTACCAGATCAACGCCGAGCTGGATGCCGCGAAGCATGCGGTGACCGGCAAGGAGCGCATGACCTGGCGCAACCGCAGCGATCGCGCGGTCAGTCGCGTCTATTTCCATCTGTACCTCAACGGCTTCCAGAACGAAGGCAGCACCTGGTTCACCGAGCGCAAGGTGCTGACTGCGCATGGTCGTTCGCGCGGCGCGGCCGCGTTGAAGAAGGGCGAATGGGGCTGGATCGACCTGCAGCAGGTCAAGCAGGGTGATGCTGCACTGAAGTGGACCTTCGTGCAGCCCGACGGCGGCCCAGCCACCGACCAGACCGTGGTGCGCATCGATCTGGCCGAGCCGGTCGCAGCGGGCGCGACCTTGACGTTGGATATCGATTTTCTCAGCCAGTTGCCGCGGGTGGTCGAGCGCACCGGCTGGTTCGGCGACTTCAACCTGGTCGGTCAGTGGTTTCCGAAGATCGGCGTGCTGGAGCTGGCCGGCGAGCGCGGCGCGACCGCACCGCGCTGGAACGTGCACGAGTTCCATTTCAACAGCGAGTTCTATGCCGACTTCGGCCTGTACGACGTGAACCTGACCGTGCCCAGCGACTACACGGTCGGCGCCGTCGGCGAGCAGCAGGGTGAGCCGCAGACGGCGAACGGCAAGACTACCTATCACTACGTGCAGGGTGACGTGCACGACTTCGCCTGGGTCGCGGCGAAGGGCTACAAGGTGCTGGACGGCAGCTGGCAGGGGCCGGGCAGTCCGAAGGTGGCGTTGAAGGTGCTGTATCCGCCCGAGTACGTCGGTAGCGCACAGACCCAGTTGAAGGCGAGCATCGATTCGCTGAGCTATTTCTCCGACACGCTGGGCGCGTATCCGTACCGCACACTCACCGTGGTGGTGCCGCCGTACAACGCCAGCGAGGCGGGCGGCATGGAATATCCGACGTTCTACACCACCGATGGCTTCACCAAGGTGGAACCGGGCACGGGCAGCCAGTACAGCTCCGACTTCGTCACTATCCATGAATTCGGCCACGGGTACTTCTACGGCATTCTCGCCTCGAACGAATTCGAGGAGCCGATGCTCGATGAGGGTCTCAATGAATACTGGGACCAGCGCATGCTGCGCGAGCGCGGGCAGAACCTCGATTTAACCACGCCGATGCTGCGCCGGCTGGGATTTGCGCCGTCGTTCACCGGTTTCGCGATAGAGCGCCTGGCTTCGGGCCTGAAGCAGCCGTTTGATCCGCTCGGCGAGAATTCATGGGATCGTTTTTCCAGCAGCAGTTACGGCACCGTGTATTCGCGGACCGCCACTGCGATGCACGATCTGGAAGAGCGCTTGGGCAAAGAGGTCACCGAGCGCGCCTTCCACGAGTACTACAAACGCTGGCGCTTCCGTCATCCGTCCGCGGCTGACCTGCGCGCCACATTGATCGATGTCTCGGGCAACGCGAAGGCGGTCAACGAGATCTTCGACCAGTATGTGTATGGCACCGCGCACATTGATGACCGCGTTGCCAGCATCGACAGCATTGAAGTGCTGCCGCAGGTCGGTAGCGTGTTGAAGGACGGCAAGCGTGCCGAACTCGACAGCGGTGAACTCGACAAGCAGATCGACAAGCAGCGCGAAGATTGGGCCAAGGCCCATCCGAAAGCGAAGCCGGGCAGTGGGCCATTTCCGTGGAGCAGCACGGTGACCGTGTCACGCGATGGCGCCCAGGTGCCGCAGCTGCTGCGGGTGAAATTTGCCGACGGCAGCAGCGAGGACGTGAAGTGGAATGACGATCGGCGCTGGGCCCGCTTCGACTTCACCCGGCCGTCCAAGGTGGTCTTGGCCACCCTCGATCCGGAACAGAAGATCTATCTGGATGCGAACAAGCTCAACGACAGTCTGACCACCAAGGCCGACGGCTCCGCTTCGCGTCGCTGGAGCGCGGATGTCGCCTCTTTGCTGCAAGCTTTCTACGCCTTGGTGGGGTCACTCTGATGATCAGTAAACATGCTTCCCGTCGAGTGAATCTTGGTGCAGCCATGCGCGCGCCGCTGGTAGCCATGCAATGGCGACTGCTGCTGCTGTGGGTGCTGTTTCTGCTGTTGCCGACGGCCGTGGTCAGCCTGCCGCTGTGGCGCGCGCTGAGCGGCCTGCTCGACCACTCGGTGCATGCGCAAGCGTGGGCTGCACAGTTCAGCCCGTTGATGTTCGGCGACACCGTGTCGGCACTGAGCGACAGCACCGGTTGGTTCAATGGCGTGGCGCTGCTTGGTCTGCTGATTACCGTGCTGTTGTCGCCATTTCTCAACGGCATGGTGATCGGCAGCGGGCGTGCCGGGCGTGTGCTGGGTTTCAGCCATCTGCTTCAGTGCGGCATCGTCGAATATGGCCGCATGTTCCGCCTGATGCTGTGGTCGATCCTGCCGTATGCCGCGATGGCGGCGCTGATCGGTTTCGCGTTCCACGCGGTGGATGGGATCGACAGCAAGGCGGTGTTGGAGTCGCAGGTGGACAGCGCATCGCATATCGCCATGGGGATAGCCGCGCTGCTGTTCGTGCTGGCACAGGCGATCGTGGAATCGGGGCGGGCCGCGTTCATCGCCGACAGCGGTTTGCGTTCGGCCACGCGCGCCTTCGGTCGCGGCTTCATGCAGCTGCTGCGCCGACCGTTCAGCACCTTGCTGTGCTACCTGCTGATCAGCCTGGTTGGTTACGCGATCGCTTTGGCACTCGGTGTGGGCCGTATGCATACCACGGCGATTGGCGTGGGCGGCTTGATACTGGCCGTGCTGCTGGCGCAACTGGTAGTGCTGGTGCTCGGCTGGGTTCGTGTGGCCCGGTTGTTTGCACTGGCTGAAGTAGCGCGTTCGCTGTCGTCCGCGCGTCGTGGCGGCGGGCTGCCGCAGGCCCTGTGATGATGCCATCCCTGCCGGCGCAAGCCGGCAGCATGTGTGCCTAGCTCGTACGTCTAGCCGTAGGCGCGGCGGTGCTCGCGGTGCGGCGGGTAGTAGGCGAACACGTGGCTGTGGCTGCCGTAGAAATCCATGTCGTCGATATGCTCGCCACCGAGGCGCTCGGCCACCCGGTCGGAGGCCTCGTTGCCGATCCGCACCAGGCTGATCACCCGCGGTGCCTGCAACTGGCTCCAGGCGAACTCGAGCACGGCATTGCCCGCTTCGGTGGCGTAGCCCTGGTGGCGATGTTCCGGCTTGAGCATCCAGCCCATTTCCAGGTCGGGCCAGCCATCGGGGTACATCAGACCGGCGCGGCCGATGAACTCGCCGGTTGACTTCAGTTCCAGCGCCCACATGCCACAGCCGCGCAATTGCCAGTGGCCCAGCAACATCGCCAGCGAGCGCCAGGCGTTGGTGCGATCCAACGGCTGGCCGTCGCCGATCCAGCGCGTGCTTTCCGGATCGGCCAGCATGGTGGCGTAGTCGTTGAAGTGCTTTTCGGTCAGCGCAGTCAGGCGCAGGCGCGCCGTTTCAAGAGTTGGAATATCAAACATCACATTCAGCGGTGAGTGGCAGCCAGCAGTTCGGCCAGTGCATGAGTGCTGCTGGCGAGACTTTCCTGCCAGGACAAGCCGGTGATTATCTCACCTGTGACCGAATCGACAAAATCCTCGGCCTGATCCGGCGGCAGCAGGTGCCGATAGTCCACCGTGATCTCGGTGCCGGGCGGCAGCTCGGTCAGCGCAAACACGAAGCCCAGATGCCACAGCCCGTTTGGCGTGAAGCTGTGGTTGATGTAGCACTCGTCCGGCCAATCGGGCGACAGTGTGTAGCGGTCCTCGAACCAGCGCGCACTGGCATGGAACTGCGCACTGAGCTCGGGCGACGCGGTGATGTCCGCGTGTCGAAAAGTCTGCTCGATGCCGTCCGGCGCGGTAATGATGCGTCCCGCCGCCACGGTTTCATCGAGAAACAAACCCTTGCCGGCGCCATGGATGGCGGAATCGGCAATGTGGTAACGCGGCAGGATCATGGCGGTGAGGCGATCAGGAAGGGCGCGCGAGTGTAGCGCAAGCGGCGCGACCCGCCATGGATCGCGCCGCCAGGCTCCTGTCCGTGGGAGGATCCTCCAGGCTCATTCGGCAGCAGCGGCGTCCTCGACAGCGGCCCTTTTGCTCCGACTCCGGCTCTTGGCAGGCTTCTCCACCTTGCTGGCGGCGTTGGCCGTGGTGTCGGTGAGCAGGATGGCGGCGCGATTACGCTCCAGCGTCGCCGGGCCGATGCCCTTGACCTGGGCCAGATCGTCGGCACTCTTGAACGGTCCGTGGGCATCGCGCCAGGCGACGATTGCCTCTGCCTTGGACTGGCCGATGCCGTCGAGCGAACTGGCGATAGTGGCCGCATCGGCCTTGTTGACGTTGACGGGGGTGGCGGCAAACGTCAGGCCGGGCAGGGCAAGGGTCAGCGCAAAGGCGAGTGCGACAAGCTTGTTGAACATGGGCCTTTCTCCTTGGGTGGTAATAGGTTGAGCGGTAAACAGGCGAAGCAGCGAGATACCGCGACTGCACTGTGCGTGGCCATGGCGAAGCGCGCAGTCGGATAGGCCGTCATGGCGGCGTGCGTGATGCGCGTCGGCGCCTGTGAGGACTTCCTGAGGTTGTGTCAGTGCCGACAGGACGCGCTGCTACAATGTGAAATTGACCGCCTGCCGGAGTTTGACCATGGATACTGCCCGCCTTTCCCGCTTTGTCAGTGGCCTGTGGGATGACGAAATCGTGCCGCAGTTGGTCGAGTACATCCGTATTCCGAACAAGTCGCCGATGTTCGACGCGAAGTGGGTCGAACATGGCTACATGGACGCCGCGGTCAAGCTGATGGAGACTTGGGCACGCTCCAAGTTGGCGGCTTTGCCGGGCGCCACGCTGGAAGTGGTGCGGCTGGAAGGTCGCACGCCGCTCATCTATATCGACGTGCCGGGCCAGGGCGACGACACCGTGATGCTGTACGGCCACTTGGACAAGCAGCCGGAGATGACTGGCTGGGCCGAGGGCCTCGGTCCGTGGACGCCAGTGATCAAGGGTGACAAGTTGTACGGTCGCGGCGGCGCGGACGATGGTTATGCGATCTTCGGCTCGCTGGCCGCGTTGCTGGCGCTGCACGAACAGGGCATCCCGCACGCGCGCTGCGTGGTGATGATCGAGGCCTGCGAGGAATCGGGCAGCTACGACCTTCCTTATTATGTCGACCATCTGGCTGCGCGCATCGGCAGCCCGTCGCTGGTGGTGTGTCTGGATTCCGGCTGCGGCAATTACGACCAGCTGTGGCTGACCACCTCGCTGCGCGGCATGACCGGCGGCAACCTCACCGTGCAGGTGCTGGAAGAGGGCGTGCATTCGGGCGACGCTTCCGGCGTGGTGCCGTCGAGCTTCCGCATCCTGCGCGAGCTGCTGTCGCGGCTGGAGGATCCAGTCACTGGCCAGATCAAGCCGAAGGAACTGTACGTCGAGATCCCGGTGCAGCGGGTCGAACAGGCCAAGCTCTCGGCCGAAGTGCTGGGCGACGATATCTACGACAAATTTCCGTGGGTCGATGGCATGCAGCCAGTCACCCACGATCTGGCCGAACTGGTGCTCAACCGGACCTGGCGCCCGCAGTTGGCGGTGACCGGCATCGGCGGCATGCCGCCGCTGGACAGCGCCGGCAACGTGTTGCGCCCGCAGACCTCGGTGAAGCTGAGCCTGCGCGTGCCGCCGACGCTGAATGGCGCCAAGGCCGGCGAATTCCTCAAGCAATTGCTGGAAAAAGATCCGCCGTACGGCGCCAAGGTCACTTTTGCGCTGGAGAAGGACGGCAGCGGCTGGAACGCGCCGCAGCTGTCGCCGTGGCTGGAGCAGGCGGTCGCCGATGCCTCGCAGCATTACTTCGGCGCGCCGACGACCTATATGGGTGAGGGCGGCAGCATTCCGTTCATGGGCATGCTGGGCGAAAAATTCCCCAAGGCGCAGTTCCTGATCACCGGTGTGCTCGGCCCGCATTCCAACGCGCATGGCCCGAACGAGTTCCTGCACATCCCCACTGGCAAGAAAGTCAGCATGGTGGTGGCCGAGGTGGTGGCGCGACATCACGAACAGAGCAGCAAGGCCTGACCCATGGTCGGTGCATGAGCACGGACACCGCCGAGCTGGCCGCCAACTGGGCGCAAATCCGCCGGCGCGTCGATGATGCCTGCCACGAAGCCGGGCGCGATCCGGCATCGGTGAACATCCTGCCGGTCAGCAAGACCTTCGGCCCGGAGCTGATTCGGGCGGCGGTCGGACTGGGTCTGCGCCGCTTCGGCGAGAACAAGGTGCAGGAGATCCGCGACAAGGCGGAGCCGCTGGCCGACTGCGGCATCGACTGGGTGATGATCGGCCACCTGCAGACCAACAAGGCCAGGGACGTGGCACGGCTGGCCAGCGAAGTGCAGTCGCTGGACCGGCTGGAGCTGGCCGAGGCACTGGATCGGCGTTTGCAGCAGGAAGGTCGTGCGATCGACGTGCTGGTGCAAGTGAAGACCTCGCACGAGCCCAGCAAATACGGGCTGCCCCCTGAACAGTTGCCCACCTTCCTCGACAGCTTGCGCCGCTATGACACGTTGCGGACACGCGGTTTGATGACCCTGGCGACCCATTCCAGCGAGCCAGCCGAGGTGCGCGGCTGTTTCCGCATGCTGCGTGATCTGCGTGATCGGGCAGTCATGCAAGGTCATGATTTGCCGAGGCTTTCCATGGGCATGAGTGGCGACTTCCCGCTCGCTATCGCCGAAGGGGCCAGCGAGCTGAGGATTGGCACCGCGATCTTCGGTAACCGGGCCTATCCGGACTCTCATTACTGGCCCGAAGCAACTAACGAGTCCTGAAATTACCTGGGCAAGTCGTAGTTGTTTCGTGAAATTATATTTATAATCAATAGCTTGAATTGAAGTGTGCGCCCCGTCATCGTTTTTGAAAACGACGGGGTTCAATTAACCTCAATCCAACATCCACACGCCATCTTCTTGTTAACTTCACTCCTTAGTCACGTCGTCAGCTTGTGCAGGCGGCCAATCCTGTGAATCGCAAGGGATTTCCCCCGCATGCCAATCAACCGATTGACCGCCTTTTCCGTGCTCGCTGCAGCTTTGTTCGTGATGGCACCCGTACAGGCAACGACCAGCAAGACCCACGGCAAGTCGGCCCCGGCGAAACATGCGCAGCATGTGAAACCCGCCCACGGCAAAGTGGCTCACCACAAGTCGACCCAGACCAAGCACGGCAAGCTCGCAGCGGCGACGCACAGGTCCACTCACGCCAAGTCTCACTCCAAGTCGACGGCAGCCGTCGCCAGCGTTGCTGAAACCACCGCAGCCTCGACGGACGACGTAGCCACCGTCGAGATGCCGACGTCCGGTTCGTTGCAGGCCAACTCCGTCGCGCTCGACGGCTTCCAGGCCGCCGCCAGCGTCACGCCGCAACTGCTGAACCAGCTGCCGATCTTCAATCCGGTGCCGACGTTGAGCCAGTCCATCGTTCCCGCCAATGCCCAAGCCCTGCTGGGTGGCGGCAGTGACGTGGCGGCGAATGGTGACACCGCCAAGGCCCAGATTGATGCTGACGAGCCGGCGACGGCCGTTGACGGTACCGAAAGCGCCACCGATCTGCGCAAGGCGCTGATCGCGTTGGCGATGAAAATGCGCGATATCCGTTACGTGCGCGGTGGTCATGATCCGTCCACCGGCTTCGATTGCAGCGGCTTCGTCCGTTATGTGTTTGCCCATGCGACCGGCATCCAGTTGCCGAACAACTCGGCCTCGCAATTCGTGGCGGGCCTCAAGGTCAATCGGGCCGACATGAAGCCGGGTGATCTGGTGTTCTTCCGCACCCATGGCAAGCGAAACATTTCGCACGTGGGCATCTATATTTCGAATGGCCGCTTCATCCATTCGCCCAGCGCCGGCAAGTCGGTGGAAATTTCCAGCCTCAGCGAGAGCTACTGGGCCAAGCGTTTCGCCGGTGCCAAGCGTCCCGAGGCGATCGCACAGGTGGCGCACAACGGTTGATCCGGTTGTTGTCATCGCCATGCATCAAAAAGCCGCCGCGAGGCGGCTTTTTCGTGTGCTGCGGCAGCGTCCTGGTGCAGTCGGCGGATGAACGATTGGGCGCCGTCCAGGTCAGCGTAGCCATGCCGCAGTTGCGTTGATGCCGGCGCTGCACCCATCCTGCCCCACCGAGCTCCCGGAAATCATCTGATGCCTCTTGATCTGCCTCCCGTCACACGCAATCTGCTGATCGCCAATGTCCTGGTGTTCCTGCTGCAACTGCTGCTGCACGATCAGACAAGCCTGGCGTTGACCCAGCATTTCGCGCTATGGCCGCTTGGTCCGGATGTCACTGGCGAGACGCCCGACGGCAACGTCGTCACGGCCGGTTTCCGCATCTGGCAGCTGGTCACCTACGCCTTCATGCATGGCGGATTCACCCACATCCTGTTCAACATGTTCGGCCTGTACATGTTTGGCGGGACGATCGAACGCACCTTCGGCGCGCGCCATTTCCTCATCTACTACTTCGTCTGCGCGATCGTGGCGGCGATTGCCCAGCTGATCGTGGTGCAATGGTTCACCCACGGCTTCTATCCCACGATCGGTGCATCGGGTGCGCTCTTCGGCATACTGCTGGCGTTCGGCATGCTGTATCCGCAGGAAAAGATGATGCTGATCTTCCTGCCGGTGCCGATGCCGGCGTGGTTGTTCGTGACCGGTTATGCCGTGGTCGAGCTGGTACAGGGTGTTACCGGCACTCAGGCCGGTATCGCGCATTTCGCTCATCTCGGTGGCATGCTGGGCGGCATCGTGATGATCCAGTACTGGCGCGGACGGCTGCCGATCAAACCGAAACGGCGCCTGTTGCGCTGACTCTTTACTTCCACCGGTATCCCGTATGACCCAACACCTGCAGCGCAACCTCAACCCGCGCCATATCACCTTCATGGCGCTAGGCATGTGCATCGGCGCGGGCCTGTTTCTCGGCTCGGCCAGCACGATCAAGCTGGCTGGGCCGTCGGTGCTGTTCGCCTATCTGTTCGGCGGCGCGATGATCTTCATCATCATGCGCGCGCTGGGCGAGATGGCCGTGCACGACCCGGTGGCCGGTTCGTTCAGCACCTATGCGCATCGCTACCTCGGCCCGTTCGCCGGTTATCTCACCGGCTGGAACTACTGGATCCTGATGATGGGTGTGGGCATTGCCGAGAGTACGGCGGTGGGCATCTACATGAAGGCGTGGTTTCCCGACTGGCCGCAATGGATATGGGCGTTCGGCAGCGTGGCGATGATCGGTGGCCTGAACCTGCTGGCGGTGAAGGTGTACGGCGAGATGGAATTCTGGTTTGCGCTGATCAAGGTGCTGACGGTGGTGCTGATGATCGCCGGCGGCGCCGCGATCATCTGGCTGGGCTGGGGCAACGGCGGCCGTCCGCTGGGCGTGTCGAACCTGTGGTCGCACGGTGGCTGGTTCCCGAACGGGGTGACCGGCATGGTGCTGGCGTTGCCGGTGCTGGTGTTCTCCTTCGGCGGCATCGAGACGATCGGCATGGCAGCGGCCGAGGCGGCACAGCCCGAGCGCACGATCCCACGCGCGGTCAACTCGGTGATCTGGCGCATCCTGATTTTCTACGTGGGCGCGCTGTTCGTGATCATGGCGATCTATCCGTGGAACGAACTGGGTACGCAGGGCAGCCCATTCGTCAGCACGTTCGCCAAGTTGGGCATTCCCAAGGCGGCGGGGCTGATCAACTTCGTGGTGATCACCGCGGCGCTGTCCAGCTTCAACTCCACCACGTTCAGCGGCAGCCGCATGCTGCACAGCCTGTCGATCAAGGGGCAAGCGCCGCTGGCCATGCAGCGTCTGAGCCGGCAGGGCGTGCCGGTGCGCGGCGTGCTGGTGACGCTGGTGTTCCTGATGGTGGGCGTGCTGCTGAACTACCTGGTGCCGGGGCGCATCTTCGGCATGATGATGTCGATCCTAGCGTTCAACACAGTGTGGACCTGGGGCATGGTGCTGGTGGCGCATTGGCGCTTCCGTCGACAGCTGCCTGCGCCGTTACCGTTCCGGTTGCGCTGCTTTCCGTTGAGCAGCGTGGTGTGCCTGGCCTTCCTCGCCTTCGTGCTGGTGATGCTCGGCTACAGTCCGGATACCCGCGTGGCGCTGTACGTGGGCGTGGTATGGATCGCGTTGCTGACGGTGGCGTACAAGGTTTTCGGCGTGGATCGCAACATGCTCGAGGCCGAGCCCAGTACAGCCACGGTATAGCCGCTGCCGCCACGGCGGCAGTTCAGTGCGTCGATGGCGGCACCATGTACGGATCGTGGATCAGCGCAGCGCGAGGAAGTCCGCGCTGACTACGAAGCGCACCGCATCTAGCCGCAGACGGGATTGTGGCAACGCAGCCAGTAGCTGGGTGCGTTCGTCAGCCACGGCGGTGATTTCCGTTTCGCTGATCGACGGGTTCACCGCGCGCAGCGCAAGCAGGCGCGACAGTTCCGCATCCAGCGTCTCAGTAGCGAGGTTCAGTGCCTCATCGATGCTGGTCTGTCCGCGCGTGGTGGCGAGGACTTCGGCGCGCTCCAGCATCGGTGGCACCAGCTTGCCGAGGAACTTGCGATAACGCACCACTTCGATATTGCGGTCGCCGGCCTTGCGCAGGGCGACCTCGCTGGGCGCGAAATCGGCACGCTCGGCCAATCGAGTATCGACGGTGACCACGATCGGCAGGGTCGGCAGGAAGCGCTCGGCATCCAGTCGGCGGTCGGCCACACACTCGAGCACATAGACCGCTTGCAGCAAGGCGGTACGCGGTGGCAGCACATCGTCGACCATGAAGGCCGCGTTGCCTTGTTCGCCCGACAGTGCCAGATCCATCGCGCCGGCGACCAGCGGGTGATCCAGCCGCAGCAGCGGCAGCTCTTCGCGCGACAAGGCCACCTCGCGCGCGAACGTCACCGACTGCGGACCCTCGGCAAAGCCGGGCAGGGCATCGGTGGACAGGTATTGCGGATCGAGCAGCAGCACCTGGCCGCCGAGCTCCTCGGCGTGGATGCCGAACGCTTCCAGCAGGCGCTGCACGAACGCATCGCGGCCCGGATCGAAATCCTCGCGCGCAAACGCCTGCTGCAGTTCGTCGGCGTGCAGGTCGCGGCTGGCCGCCAGTTCCAGCAGATGATCGCGACCGCCGCGGATCAACTCTGCCATCTGCTCGTGACTGGCGGCGGTCTCGGCCAGCAGCACGTCGAGTTCCTGGTCGCGGTTGTCGTCGCCGCGCGCGTGTTCGTCGGCCAGCCGGGCCAGCGGCTCGCCATAACGGCGCAGCAGTTCGCGGCCGTCGGCCGGACTCATGCGGAACGCATTGACGCCTTCGTCGTACCAGCGCGCCAGCACATGCTGCGCGCTGTCGGCGACGGCCAGGATGTGGATGTTGATGTCGTGCTTCTGGCCGATCCGGTCGAGTCGGCCGATGCGCTGTTCGAGCAAATCCGGATCCAGTGGCAGATCCCACAGGATCAAGCGGTGCGCGAACTGGAAGTTGCGACCCTCCGAGCCGATCTCCGAGCACAGCAACAGGCGCGCGCCATCGGGCTGGGCGAAGTACGCGGCATTGCGGTCGCGCTGCACGATGCCGAGGCCTTCGTGGAAACGCGCCACGCCGACGCCGCTGCGCGTGCGCAGCACGTCTTCCAGCGCCAGCACCTTGGCCTGGCTGCGGCAGATCAGCAGGAACTTGTCCTGCGGGTGTTTATCGAGCAGGGCGATCAGGGTGTCGATGCGCGGATCGGCGCTGTAGTCGACTTCGATCAAGGCCGGCGGTTGCTGGATATCGGCATGGAATTCGGCCAGCAGCGACTGGCGGGTGTTCTCCTCCAGCGTGTCGGCATCCAGCAGATGCCATTCGGGCAGGCGCTTGGGAAAGCCGCCAACGCCGGCGCGGTTGTTGCGGAACATTGCGCGGCCGGTGCCGTGGCGGTCGATCAGTGCGGCGAGCAGTTCGCGCGCGTTGGCCGGCTTGGTCGATTCGGCCAGTTGCGCGGTGAGTGCCGCGTCGCCGTGGAAGGCCTCGGCGAGCGTGGCACGCTGGGCATCGTCGAGCGCCTTGCCGTCGAGCAACTGGTCGGCAATCTTCGACAGCCCCTGATAGGTATCGGCCTCGGCCAGATAGCCGTCCAGGTCGTGATAACGCTGTGGATCGAGCAGGCGCAGACGGGCGAAGTGGCCACTGCGGCCGAGCTGTTCCGGGGTGGCGGTGAGCAGGATCACGCCGGGAATCGCGGCAGCCAGTCGTTCCACCATCGTGTAGCGCGGGCTGGCGGCCTCCGGCGACCAGGCCAGATGGTGCGCCTCATCGACCACCAGTAGATCCCACGGCGCATCCAGCAATTGCTGCGCGTGTTTCGGCGAATTTTCGAGAAAGCCGAAGTCGGCGATCACCAGCTGCTCGTCCTCGAACGGATTGCTGTCGTCGCCGGACTGCTCCAGCGCCTCGCAGCGCTCCTCGTCGTAGATCGCGAAGCTGAGATTGAAGCGGCGCAGCAGTTCGACGAACCACTGGTATACCAACGTATCGGGCAGCAGCAGCAGCACACGCGAAGCGCGGCCGGTGGCGAGCTGGCGCGCGATGATCATGCCCGCCTCGATGGTCTTGCCGAGGCCGACTTCATCGGCCAGCAGCACTCGCGGCGGTCGACGCGCGGAAGCAATGCCCGCCACGCGCAGCTGGTGCGGCACCAACCCGATTCGCGCGGCACCGAGGCCCCACATCGGCGAACGGCGTGCTTCGGCACGCCGCTTGAGACCTTCCAGGCGCAGCTCGAACTGTGCGACCGCATCGGTGCGGCCGCCGATCAGGCGATCGTCAGCCTGGCTCACGCTCTGCTCGTCGTCGAGCTGGCCTTCTTCCAGTTCACGGCCTTCGCCGCGGTAGATCAGCAACTCGTCGCGAATTTCGACACGCTCGACCAGAAACGCGATGCCCTTGCCGGCCACGCGCTGGCCGGCGCGGAACTCGGCGCGCAGCAGCGGCGCGGAGTCCATCGCGTAGGGGCGCAGCACCCCGGCCTTGGCGAACAGCACCTGCACTCCGCGCCCTTCGACGCGCAATACGGTGCCGAGGCCGAGCTCGGGTTCGGCAGAGGAGATCCAGCGTTGACCAGGTACGAACATTATTCAGCCGCGTTGCATCAAGGGCCGACGATTATCCGCCCCGCGACGCGTGGTGGGAACAGCTGATGATGCAATCAGCCGCTGCGGACGTCGTTGCTGCTCAGGTTTCCGCCCACTGGCGCAGCAGGTTGTGATAGATGCCGGTCAGCTGCAGCAGCGCGTCGGCATCGGCGCCGGATTGGGTCAGGGTCTGGATCGAGGTGTCCAGCTCGAACAGCAGGCGGCGTCGGCTGTCGTCGCGGATCAGGCTTTGCACCCAGAAGAACGCCGCCAGCCTGGCGCCGCGCGTGACCGGCTGTACCCGGTGCAGGCTGCTGGAGGGATAGACGATCAGGTCGCCGGCCGACAATTTCACCTCGTGCTCGCCGTAGGTGTCGCTGACGATCAACTCGCCGCCGTCGTAATCGCCCGGTTCGCTGAGGAACAGCGTGCAGGAGATGTCGCTGCGCAGCTGGCCGGCGTCGACGGGAAGCGCCATCACTGCACCATCGACATGGAAACCGTAATGACCGCCACCCTCGTAGCGGTTGAAGCGCGGCGGCAGCGTGCGCAGCGGCAGTGTCGCCGCGTGATAGAGCGGGTGTTTCGCCAGCGCCGACGACACAATTTGGCCCAGATGCTGTCGCAACGGCGATGCGTCCGGCAACTGCTGGTTGCGTTTCACTTGTGCGCCCTGCGCGCCGACAGTTTCGCGACCGTCGGTCCAATCGGCGCCGTCAAGCGCGGCACGCACCTGAATGACCTGTTCGCGGCTGAGGACGTCGGGGATGTGCAGCAGCATGGCGGGTTCCTGAGTGGCCCTTCTCCGGAAGGAGAAGGGCTGCAACGCAAACGTCAGAAGCGGAAGTTGGCGGTGAGCATGGCCGAACGCGGCGCGCCCGGGGTGTAACGGTAACCGCTCTTGTTGATCGCCGCGACGTAGCTCTTGTCGAACAGGTTGTACAGGTTCAATTGCAGGTCGAAGTGTTTGTTGACCGCGTAGCTGGCCATCGCGTCGAACACCCAATACGCCTCGGTGAACGCTGGCGTGCCGATCGCGCCGTCGGTGCCGCGCTTCATCTCGCCCGAATAGCGGGCGCCGCCACCGATCGTCAGGTCGAACGGCAGGCGCCAGGTGGTCCATGCTGTAAACGCGCTCTTGGGCGTATAGGCCAGATCGCTGGAACCGTCCTGGGAGACATTCGGACCATTCGCCACGTTGGCGTTCATCGTGGTGTAGCCGGCGCTCACCGCCCAGGTGTCGGTGAGCTTGCCGACCGCGCTCAGCTCGATGCCTTGCACGCGCTTTTTGCCGACCTGGTAATACTGCAGATCGACCGGATCCTGCACCACGTCATTGCTGACGACGGTGCGATAAAGCGCCCCGGTCAGCAGTAGTCGCTCGCCGAGCAGATCCCACTTGGTGCCGACTTCGGTGGTGCGGGCCTTTTGCGGGGCGAAGATCGGGTTGTCGGCGCTGTTGGCGGCCGAACTGAGCGACAGGCTGCTGCCACCCGGTGGTTGCGCGGACACGGCAAAGTTGGCGTAGATGCTGCCGTTGGCGACTGGCTTGTAGAGCACGCCGAGCTTGTAGTTGAACAGGTTGTCGGACTGGCTGGTGTTGACGCCAGACACCGGGCTGCCGGTCGGCAGGCTGCCGCAGGCCGGGGCGGTCTTGGACGTGCCGCAGGTCACCACGCTGGTGAAGTCGGTGGTGTAGTTGTCCAGCCGCACGCCGGCATTGACCTGCCAGTGCTCGCCGAACTTCAAGGTGTCGAACAGATAGGCTGCCGCGGTATCGGTCTTGCCTGCGCTGTAGGTTCCGTTCGGGCCGTAGGCGGGGTTTGCCACGTTCGGATTGGGGTCGTACAGATTCGCAGCCGGCCACAACGCGCCAAGTGGGGTGGTGGCCATGCCGATGGTGGTCAGCTTCTCCTGGGTCAGCTCGATGCCGGCACTCAGGTTGTGGGTGATCGCGCCGGTATCGAAGTTGACCGTCAGATTGGTCTGGTTGGTCAGGATGCGGTTGGTCTGATCCTTGAACGTTGGGTTGCTGCGCGCGAGCGTCCAGGTGGATGGGTCGTTGATGTTCGGCGTCAGCAGGTTGGCCGCGCTGGCCATGAACGAGGTGAGCAGGTAATCCTCGTGCGTGCGTCCCCAGCGCAGGGTGTTGTGTAGCGCCACGTCGGGCGAGAAGTCATGCTCGATGCGCGCGGTGAACATGTCGGCGTTGACGTGGTCGTGGTCGGCGTCGGTGCCGTAGAAGTTGCTGGAATCGACCATCGGCGCGCTGCCGATCTGCGGGCGCGCCGGATCCGGGCTGCTGTAGCCGGGCAGGCCGATGGTGGGCACGCCACCGTCAGGTAGGTTGTTCTGCTTGACGTGCAGGTAATCGAGATACACACGGGTTGCCGTGCCGAGGCCGAACGCCAGCGACGGCGCCACGCCCCAGCGGTTGTTCTCGACCTTGTCGCGGCCTGGTACGCCGCTGTCCTGGCCCATCACGTTGAGGCGGAAGGCGGCGTTGCTGCCGATGCGCTGGTTCCAGTCCGCGGTGCTGCGCTTGTGATCGCCACTGCCGTAGGAAACCGAGGCCGCGATGCTGTCACGCAGGTTCGGCTGCTTGCTGACCATGTTGATCGAGCCGGTCGGCGCGGTGCGCCCGTTGTCGGTGCTGGCCGGGCCCTTGGTCACTTCGATCTGTTCGATGTTGAACACGTCGCGCGAGATCGAGCCGAGGTCGCGCACGCCGTCGACGAAGATGCTGTTCGACGTATCGAAGCCGCGCATGGTGATCGCATCGCCAGTCGATGTCGTGCCGTTCTCGCCAGCGTAGAACGTCCCCACGCCGGGGCTGTTGCGCAGCGCCTCGGTCAGCGTGGTGGCGCCTTGCTGCTGGATCAGCTCCTTGCTGATCACGCTGATGGTCTGCGTGGTGTCAAGCAGCGGCTGGGTGAATTTCGGTGAGGACAGCTGATCGACGCGATAGTCGTTGGTGGTGGCTTCCACTTTCACACCCGGCAGGTTCTTCGCGTTGGTGACCTGGGCATCAGTGAACGACGCAGGTGTGTCCGTGGCAGTCGCCGGAAAGGCCAGTGCCAGGCCAGTGAGCAGAGTGGCTGCGGTCACCATACCGGACGTCGAAGCGGACTTGCGATGGATAGTCGGGTGCTTGCGGCTGTTGATGAAGGCCATGAAGGGTCCAGTAATGAATGGGTGCTGCGTGTCGACAGGGCCTGGCGGGTCTGGCGAATGCGGGAATGTCGCAGTGGCTGGATGCAGGATTTCGGGCCAGCCGAAAACACGCACAGCGGGTAGCTGTGTGGGCATCGGTGTGCTGCCGTGGCAGGGATCTGAATTCGTGAAACGTGCCGGTGCCTATCGCTGCGCGAATGGACCAGGGCATGTGCATACGATATTTTTAATGAGAATGATTTGCAATACCTAAATATTGCTGGTGCGTGCCTGCGAGGCAAAACCATCGAACGCTGGTGATACGGCGCCAACAAAAAGGCCCCGCATTTGCATGCGGGGCCTCGGTCTTCGTGCCGCGATGGCCTGCGGCACTCAGGGGCAGCGGATTACCAGATCTTCACCTGCTTGTCGTCCGCGCGCACCATCGCGTCGCCCGGCTTGCACTGGAACGCGGTGGCGAAGGCCGGCATGTTGGACGGTGCACCGATCGCACGCAGCGATTCCGGGGCGTGCGGGTTGGTGTTGATCAGCAGCTCGGCGGTCTTGTCGCGCATGGAACCACGCCACACGCGAGCCCAGTTGAGGAAGAAGCGCTGATCCTGGCTGTAGCCGTCGATCTGCTTCGAAGCCTCTTCCGGGTTGGACTTCAACGCCATCTGCAGCGCGTCGTAAGCCGCGTTCAGGCCACCCAGGTCGCCGATGTTCTCGCCGAGGGTCAGCTTGCCGTTGACGTGCAGGTCAGGCTTGCTCTTGATCGGAGCATAGGCGTTGAACTGATCCACCAGCTTGCCGGTGCGGGCCTCGAACTGGGTCTTGTCGGCCTTGGTCCACCAGTCTTTCTGGTTGCCGTCGCCATCGAACTGGCTGCCTTCGTCGTCGAAGCCGTGGCTGGCCTCATGGCCGATTACTGCGCCGATACCACCGTAGTTGATCGCGTCGTCGGCCTTGGCGTCGAAGAACGGCGGCTGCAGGATCGCGGCCGGGAAGTTGATCGTGTTGTCGGTCGGGTTGTAGTACGCGTTGACCGTCTGCGGGGTCATGCCCCATTCCTTGCGGTCGGTCGGCTTGCCGATCTTGGCGATGTCGTACTCGTAGTTGAACTTGCCGGCAGCCTTGACGTTGGCGTAGTAGTTATCCGGCTTGATATCCAGGCCGGACCAGTCGCGCCACTTGTCCGGGTAGCCGATCTTCGGCAGGAACTTGTTCCACTTGTCGATCGCCTTGGTCTTGGTGTCGGCGCTCATCCAGTCGAGGTTCTCGATGCGTGCCTTCAGGGCATTGCGCACGTTGGTGACCAGTTCCTCGGCACGCTGCTTGGCCTCGGGAGTGAACTCCTTGGCCACGTACAACTGGCCAAGCGCCTGGCCCATGCCCTGGTTGACGGCGCTGAGCACACGCTTCCAGCGGGGCTTCTGCTGCGGCTGGCCGGACAGCGTGGTGCCGTAGAACGCGAACTTGTTGTCCTGGAAATTCTTGCTGAGATACGGCGAGGCGTCGTCGATCGCGTGGAAGCGCAGATAGGCCTGCCACTGGCTGACCGGGGTGCTTGCCAGCATCTTGTCGAACTGCGCGAAGAACTTCGGCTGCGACAGCGAGAAGCCCTTGTCGACAGTCACGCCCTGGGCGGTGAAGAACTTTTCCCAGTTGAAATGCGGGGTGACCTTGTCGGCGTCCTTGACGCTGACGAAGTGGTACTGGTTCTTCGGGTCGCGTTCTTCCACCGGCGCCAGCGAGGCGGCGGCGAGCTGGGTCTCGAACTTCAGCACGTCGTCGGCCTGCTGCTTCGCATCGGCCTCAGTGACGCCGGTCAACTCAAGCGACTTGGCGATATAGGCGACGTACGCGTCGCGCTGTTCCTTGTGCTCCGGACTGGTGTAGTAGTCCTTGGTCGGCAGGCCCAGGCCCGACTCATTCGCGTATGCGATCTGCATGTCGGCATGCTGGAAGTCGGCGCCGGAGCCGAACTCGAACACCTGACCGTCGCCCTCGGCGTAACGCTGGGTGATGAAGTTGGCCACGTCGTCGCCGCTCTTCAGACCGGCGATCGCGTCGAGCTTCGGCTTGAGCGGATCGAAGCCGTTCTTCTCGATGGTCGCCTCGTCCATGCCGGAGTGGTACAGCCAGCCGATCTTCTGCTCGATCGAGCCGGCCTTGGCGCTGTCGGCGTTCTTGCTGGCGTCGTCGACGATGTCGTGCTGGGTCTTCAAGCTGCTCTCGTTGAGCATGTTGAAGGCACCCCAGCTGGTCTGATCGTTCGGGATCGGGTTGGCGGCAACCCACTTGGCGTTGACGAAGCCGTTGAAGTCCTGGCAGGCGTTGATGGTCGGGTCGAGCTCGCTGACATCGAAGATGCTCTTGCCGAGATCGGCCGCAGCGGTGGTGCTAGCAGGCGCCGGTGCGGTGCTGGTCGGTGCTGGCGCATTGGCGGCCGGCTCCTGCTTGCCGCAGGCGGTCAGCGACAGGCCCAGGCTTACGGCCAGGGCCAGCGCCAGGGGCTTCAGATACTGCTTGGTCATGGATATCCCTCTGTGAGTGATGTTGCCCATCGGGCGGTTACGGTGGTGGTGGACGGACCGCGCTGTCGGATTCCCCCTCAAAACGCGGCCATACCTGTTCACGCTAGGTCAAACGTCATGGGTCAGACAGTGTCAAAGGTCAGGGGGTGTGGCTGCCGCCGGTCGAGCTGTGATCCGCCGACAAATGGTCCAGCTGGGTGGCATCCAGTCGCAATACGGGGTAGGCGCCGACGTGCTGTGCCGCGTACCACGGCGAGTGCTCGAAGAAAAACTGCAGGCGAGCGTTGCTGCTGGCAGCGAAGGCCGGATCGTCATGCAGCCTGCGCTCGAACTCGGCGTGCAGTGTCGGATCCTTCGCCAGCAGCTCGCGCGCCAGTTTCTCGACCACGCGCGGTTCGCCGTATTCCTTGGCCTCGAACGTCGCGTCGAGGTAGCCCCAGTGCAACAGCGAGTCGGGCGCCTGTGGTTCGAGCAATTGGATCGCCACGTTGGCGGCGCGCTGGTCCAGCGGTACGATCACCGAACCGGTCGGCAGGGTGACTTCGCGCGGCAGCGCATGCAGGGTGAAGTCGCGCAGCATCAGGTGACCTTCGAACGGTTTGGTCGCCCACTTCGGATCATCCAGCTGGTAACCCTCGGCGTGGATCGTCAGCGGGTGGTCGATGCGGTTGTAGCGGATGCCGTGCGCGTCGAGCTTGTCGATGATCGCCGTCCACTGGGCGGGCACTGCATAGGCGGCCGGAGGAGTGATCGACAGATCCGGCAGCAGGCCGTTCCAGTTGTCGATGCTGTAGTTCTTCGGCTGGCTCGGGTCGTACTGGATCCAGTCGCTGTTGGAAATGTTGCTGTGGCTGACCTTGAAGGCGTAGCCCTTGAGATCGAACTTCGTCGATTGCGGGTCTGGCTTGAACGTCAGCGGCACGCGCGCCTGGACATCGTGGACGCGGCCGATGGTGTCGGCGTCGGCCTTGGCGGTGGTGGCGAGTAGTGCGGCCGGATGCTGGTTGATCTGCTCCAGCATCAGCTCGACCAGATCGTAGGTGGCGCGCACGCGGTTCTCGTACGGCTTCAGCATGTGCGTCTCGATCAGCAGCGCTGGCCGGTTCTGCAGCGCGGCGTAGCCGGTGGAGAAGCGCGGGCCGGAACCGAAATTCTCGAGGCCCTTGCGCGGGTCGCGGCTGTCCTTGAACTCCAGATAGATCGAGGCGAGATGGCCGCGCTTTTCGTAAGCCGGTATCGCGTGGTTGACAATTGCGTCGTGCTGCCACGCGCTCACCGCCGGATCGAGCTTGTGCGGATCCTCGGTGTACCAGGTCAGGTCGTATTGATAGTCGGCGCCGTCGGTGGTGTGCACGTCGATCAGGAAGTCCGGCAGCCACTGTTGCCACAGCTTCAGCCACGCCAGCATCTCCGGCGCATCGGCCTTGACGTAGTCGCGGTTGAGGTTGAGGTACTGCGACTGGCCGCGGAAACCCATGCTTTCCGGGCCGTTCTGGTTGATACGGTGGTACGGCGACGAGTTCTCGTGGCCGTCCACACTGAACACCGGGATGTAGACCAGCACCAGATGATCGAGCACATGCGGGTATTTGTGGGTGATCGCGATATCGCGCAACAGCATCAGCCCGGCGTCCTTGCCCTCGATCTCGCCGGGATGGATACCGGCCTGCACCAACACCACCGGCTTGCCCGCCTTGCGTGCGGCGGCGGGATCGAACGTGTCGTCGCCGCTGGCGATCACCACCGTCATCGGCCGGCCTTCCGGCGTGGCGCCGAACGTGGCCAGATGGATCACGCCCGGTGCAGCCTGCTGCAGGCGTTGCAGATAGGCCAGCGTATCGGCATAGCTTGGCGTAGTGCGGAACTGCGCGGCTTCGGCTGGCGTGATCCAGTCGGTGCTCGAATCAGCAGCCTGTGCGGTTATCGCGGCAATTCCAAGCAGGGCGGACAACAGGACGTGACGCAGACTCATGCATGATCCTCGGGTGCGTCATGGCGTAGCGTCGCGGGCGAGGCAGGCAAGGTATCGGGCGCCACTGCACCACCGGAAATGATGAAGGCCATCGCCTGGTCCATCGTCCAGTCGGTCGGAGTCAGTTCGTCCAGCGGCAGCACGACGAGATAGCCGCCGGTAGGGTTGGGCGTAGTCGGAATGAACACCGCCGCCATCTCGCGGCCGCTGCCGTCCTCGGTCATCACCCGGGTGACGAAGCCGACTACCTTCATGCCGCGGCGCGGAAACTCCACCAGCACCACCCGCTGCACGCCGGATGGCTTGTTCTGCAGCACCGCCATCAACTTCTTGGTGCCGCCGTAAATCGTCTGCACCACCGGGATGCGTGCGAGCAGGCCATCGAACGCGTTGATGAGGCGCTGGCCGATCACCCGGGTGGCCAGCCAGCCGAGCAGGTACAGCGCCAGCAGGGTGATCACCAGCGCGATGATGAAAGTCAGCCATTGCGTATTGAGCGTCTCGGCCGCATGCGGCGCCATCAGCGCCAGCGCGCCAAGCAGAGCATTGACCAGCGGTGCACCGATGCCGGCCAGCATGCCGAGTACGAACTTGAACACCAGCCAGGTCACCCACAACGGGATGAAGGTGAGCAGGCCGGTCAGCAGGTAGCGTTTGAGGCGCAGGGGGCGCATGGGTGATTTCGGTCGGGAGGGGAGTCACCGATTGTAGAGGACGGCGCTGGCCTGTCACGGCCATGCTGCGATGGCAGTCGATGAGGCGGAGAAGGTGCCGCCGGACCATCAGCCATGGCTGGCACGGAACGGGCCACTGTGATTTTTTTCGCGGTCGTGCGAATCATGGGTTGAATCGCGGGGAAGATCGACGTCCATGACTGCCAGACAACATCAGCAACGCTTCGAGTCGCTGCTGCACGAACATCGGAAGATCGTCTTCAAGGTGGCTGGCCTGTACAGCCGCAATGCAGCCGATCGCGACGACCTGGTGCAGGAGATCAGTGCGCAGCTGTGGCGTTCGTTCGGCAGTTATGACGAAGCACGGGCGAAGTTTTCCACCTGGATGTATCGCATCGCGCTGAACGTGGCGATCTCGCAGGCGCGGCGCGAGCGCTGGTCGGAGGGCGATCGTTTCGAACCACTGGAAGCGCATCACCTGGAGACCGTCGGCGGCGGCGAGGCGATACCCGAACAGGACGAACGGCTGACTGCGCTGTACGCGTTCATCGGCCAGCTCGATCCACTCAACCGCGCGCTGATCCTGCTGTATCTGGAAGACCGCAATTACACCGAGATCGCCGAGATCCTCGGCATCAGCGAAACCAACGTGGCGACCAAGATCAGTCGCATCAAACAGAAACTGCGCGGGCAAATGGTCGCCGCCACTACCGGAGCATAAACATGGAACTGGACGAGATGAAACTGGCCTGGCAGGCACTCGATCAGCGACTGGAACAGCAGCACGCGCTGAACGTGCAGATACTCATGGACAGCCGGCTGGATCGGCTGCGCCGCGGCCTGTGGCCATTGGTGTGGGGGCAGGGAGCGCAGATCGCTCTGGGCATCGGTGTGATGCTGTGGGGTGTGGCGTTCTGGAGCACGCATACACACATATGGCAGGCGATGGCTTGCGGCATTGCGGTGCAGGCGTTTGGCATCCTGACGATGGTGTTCTCGGCGCGGGTGCTGTCACTGGTGCAGGGCATCGATTATGCGGCGCCGGTGCTGGAGATCCAGCGTCGGTTGGCGACGCTGCGCGCATGGCGTATCAGGGTGGAGGCGCCGGTATTCGCTGTATTGGGCAGCCTGATCTGGATTCCGGTCATGCTCATGCTGATCCAGTACGACTGGGATCGGATGGGTGATGCCGATTGGTGGGGCAGGTTTCCGGGACTGGTGCCGTGGATGGCGCTCTGCGGCGGCGTATCGCTCGTGGTGGTCGGATTGGCGTATGGCCTGATCCGTTGGACGGGCCATCGGCGCTGGCTGGAGAACAACTTTGCCGGTCGTAGCGTGCAGAAGGCGGAATCTGTGCTGGCCGAACTCAAGCGTTTCGAGAGCGAATGAGCACGCTCAGCGCGCCTTCGGCTTCAACCGCACGTAAATCTGCTTGCGCACACGGGCAATCACTTCGCCGTTGGCGGTGACCACGTCAGTCTCGAACCAGCGCAGCACTTTCTCGCCACTTGCCGCTGCCGCCCGCAGTTCATCGACGACGCTGCTTTCCAGTTTGAAATGGGCGTAGACATCCTCGCGACCGGGCGCGACGAAGTCGATCGCGCCAGCCTTGTCCCACACGTAGTAGTCGTTGCCGAGTTGGTGCATCACCAGCAGCATCCAGAACGGATCGACCATCGCGAACAGGCTGCCGCCGAACTGGCTGCGCACGTAATTGCGGTTCCACGGACGCAGCCGCAGCACCACCTTCGCCTCGCCGTAGTCATCGCTGATCGACTGCACGCGAATGCCGCTGAACAGGAACGGTGGCCACAGGTTGAGTACGCGGCGGAAGCTGGAGGCTTTCATCGGGCTGCCTTGATCAAAACAGCAACGAAGCCATCTTGCGGCGGTAGCGACTGACCAGCTCGGCATCATCCAATGTGGCGAACGCGGCAAGCAGGCGCTTCTTGCCCTGGCCCTCGTTCCAGTCGCGGGCGTGCTGCAGGATCGCCAGGAATTGATTGAGGCCGGCGGCAGGCTCGCCTTCCAGCAGCAGGCGCACGCCGAGCTGGTCGCGTGCAGTCCAGTCGTTGGCGTCGGCCTGCACGCGCTGCTGCAATTCGGCGGTGCCGGGTGCGTCTTTCAGCGCATGAGCCAGATCCAGCTCGCTGCGCAGGCGCAACGCGCGGGCATCGATGGCGAGGTTGGCAGGCAGCGCGGTCAAGGCTGCTTCGGCGGCGTCGGTCCGGCCGGCGCGCATCAGTGCCAGCGCCAGCTCGAGTTTGAGTTCGGCCTTGTCTGGTTCGGCCACGATCGCCTGCTGCAGCCGGTCGATCGCCTGCTCGGGTGTTTCCTGCACGGCTTCTTCTTTGACGGCCTCGTCGGCCGCTTCCAGTGGCTGCACATGGCGCGACAGGAATTCACGCAGCTGGCCTTCGGGCAGCGCACCGGCAAAGCCGTCGAGCACCTGGCCGTCCTTCACCAGCACGACGGTCGGGATGCTCTTGATGCCGAACATGCCGGCCAGTTCCTGCTGCGTGTCCACGTCGACCTTGCCCAGCCGGAACGCGCCGTTGTACTCGGCGGCGAGCTTTTCCAGCATCGGCCCGAGGATCTTGCACGGCTCACACCAGGTCGCCCAGAAATCCACCAGCACCGGGGTGGTCAGTGATGCCTGCAGCACATCGGCTTCGAAGCTTTGCTGATCCACGTCGAAGACATGGGCGGGGGCAGCAGCGGCATCAGTCACGGGAAACTCCAGTTCGGCGGATGTCGGTTCAGATCAGGGCAACGCCCAGCATATCAAGCGGCAGGGATGCCCTGTTCAGCGTGTTCACGATAGATTTGCGAGAATCCGCGGATCGTCACGCCGGAGCCAGGCACCGAATCCATGGGCACGACCCCACCCGAAGCGCTGCTGATCTGCGAGCACTGCGACACGGTCTACCGCCGGCAACCGCTGGCGCATGGCGACGTGGCGCGTTGTGCATGCTGTTATGCAGTGCTGGAGCGGCATCACGGGCTGAGCGTGAATGTCATGCTGGCATTGGTACTGACGGCGATGATTGTGTTCGTGCAGGCGAACATGTGGCCGATCGTCACTCTCGGACTGAACGGGCAGCTCAGTGGCGCCACGCTGTGGGGCACGATCATCGTGATGTGGCAGCAACAGGCCCAGGTGGTCGCCGTGCTGGCGGCCGGCACGTTGTTCTTTTTCCCGCTGCTCAAGATGTCTCTGCTCGGCTGGCTGCTGTGGTTTGGTCGCCTCGGCCGGCGCGCACCGGGTTTTGTGCCGATGATGGTGACCTTGCACTACCTGCAGCCGTGGACGATGAGCGAGGTGTTCGTGCTGGGCGCGCTGGTGGCGATCGTCAAGGCGCACCTCTACTTCGACGTGATGGCGGATCCGGGCATCTATGCCTATGCGGTGCTGACCTTGCTGATCACCGTTTTTGCCGGCGTCGACCTGCGCCAGTTGTGGGAGCTCACGCCGGAGGATCGGGCATGAGTGCGTTTCCGCGTGCCGCCGAGCTCGGTCTGATCGGTTGCCATGTGTGCGGGCTGGTGATTTCCGCGGACATGCCCGATCCCGATGATGCCGCCGACGAGCTGGCGTGCCCGCGCTGCGGTTCGGCGCTGCACCGGCGCAAGCCGTACAGCTACATGCGCACCTGGGCGTTGCTGATCGCCGCGTTCCTGCTGTACATCCCGGCCAACGTGCTGCCGATCATGCGCACCGCCAGCTTGAACGACATCGACGACAACACCATCATCAGCGGCGTGGTGGAGTTATGGGTCAAGGGTTCGCCGGACCTGGCGATCATCGTGTTCACCGCCAGCATCGTGGTGCCGATGCTGAAATTCCTTTCGTTGGGCACGTTGTTGCTGAGCAGCCAGCGCGGCAGCGGCTGGGCACGGCCGCAGCGTGCAAAACTCTATCGGCTGGTCGAGTTCATCGGCTACTGGTCGATGCTCGATGTCTTCGTGGTGGCGCTGTTGACGGCCTTGGTGCGTTTCGGGCTGCTGAGCCTGGTCGAACCGCTGCCTGGCGTGATCTTTTTCGGCCTGACCGTGGTACTGACTATGCTGGCCTCGATGAGTTTTGACCCCCGGTTGATCTGGGATGGCAGGGATAGTGATGACTGACGACAACCGCACTGAACGCGATGGTCCGGACGGCAGCGAACTGCCGCGACCGGTAGTGCGGCATCGTCGTTTCAATGCCTCGCTGGTCTGGCTGGTGCCGGCGCTGGCAGCGCTGGTCGGCCTCTCGCTGGTAGTCAACAACTGGCTGCAGGCAGGCCCGCAGATCACCATCAGTTTCCAGAGCGCCGAAGGGCTGGATGCCGGCAAGACGCCGGTGAAATACAAGAACGTGGTGATCGGCCGGGTGCACAAGATTCGGCTCAGTTCGGATCACAAGCGCGTGCTGGTCAGCGTGGCGCTGGAGAAGAACGCCGAAAGTTTCGCCACCGAAGGTACGCGCTACTGGGTGGTGCGTCCGCGCATCGGGCTGGGTGGCGTATCCGGCATCGATACCTTGCTGTCCGGTTCCTTCATCGGCGCCGACACGGGTGACTCCTCGACGCCAAAGGATGATTTCAAGGGACTGGAAATCCCGCCGTCGGTGAATCACGGCGCGCCGGGCCACAGCTACGTGCTGCATACCGACGACCTCGGTTCGCTGGATATCGGTTCGCCGATCTATTACCGACGCATCCAGGTCGGCCGGGTGGTGTCCTACGAACTGGACAAGGACGGCAAGGGCATCTCGATAGGTATTTTCGTGGATGGCCCCAATGACAAGTTCGTCACCGCATCCACCCGTTTCTGGAATGCCAGCGGCGTCGACCTCTCGCTCGGCGCGGGTGGCCTCAAGGTCAATACCCAGTCGCTGGCTTCGGTGCTGGCCGGTGGCATTGCCTTTCTCGATCCGCGCGGCCCGCACGACAGCACGCCGGCACCCGAGCTGACCCAGTACCAGTTGTTTGCCGACCAGGCCACGGCGATGGCGCCGCCTGACGGCGAGCCGCATTATTTCCGCATGCGCTTCGAGCAGTCGGTGCGCGGGTTGGCGGTGGATGCACCGGTGGAATTCCTCGGCATCAATATCGGCAAGGTGGTGTCGGTCAATCTCGATTACGACGAAAAGACTCAGCGCTTCCCGGTGATCGTGGGTGCGGTGGCGTATCCGCAGCGCCTGGGCAAGGCCTATGACAAGCTGGAGGCGCTGGCCAAGGCACGTGGCGAGAATCCCGACCTGACCCAGCTGCTGGGGCGCATGGTCGAGCACGGCCTGCGCGCGCAGGCACGCAGCGGCAACCTGCTGACCGGTCAGCTGTATGTCGCGCTGGATTTCGTGCCGCATACGCCGAAGGTGGATTTCGATCCGAATGCCAAGCCACTGCTGATCCCGACCGTTCCGGGCAGCTTCGACAAGCTGCAGGAGCAGATGGCCGACATCGTCGACAAGCTCGACAAGATTCCGTTCGACAGCATCGGCAAGAATCTGGACCAGACCCTGGCCGGGCTCAATGCCACGTTGAAGCAGGTCAATGGCCAGACCTTGCCGGCATTCAACGACACCTTGAAGGGCGTCCAGAAAACCATGGGCACGGCCAGCAATGCACTGTCGGGTGACTCGCCGTTGCAGCAGAACCTGGGCGCTACGCTGGAGCAAGTGCAGCGCATGGCGCGTTCGCTGCGGGTGCTCACCGATTATCTGGGCGTGCATCCAGAGGCGCTGATTCGCGGCCGCGGTCCCGATGACAAGCCAGCCACCACCACGCCGCCGGCAGCGGCGGCCAAACCGCCGCAAGGGAGCCAGCCATGATCCGTATCGCCATGCGCCTGCTGGGCACGGGAGCCGCGCTGGCACTGGCTGCCTGCGCGTCGGCACCGCTGCACTACTACACGCTTGTTGCACCGGCTGGCGACACGCCAGCGAGTTCGATGACGCCGTCGCTGCCGTTCGAACTGTTGCCGGTCAGCGTGCCGGCGCAGGTCGATCAGCCACAACTGGTGGTGCGCGAAGGCGGCCAGGGTGTGGCCCTGCTCGGCAGCGAACGCTGGATCGCACCGCTCAGCGACGAGGTGCGCAGTGCGTTGTCGGCCGATCTGGCGCGCGAGCTGAACAGCCAGGACGTCAGCGGCATGCCCGGCAACGACAAGCCGGTGCTGCGGATCAAGCTGGATTTGCGCCGGTTCGACTCGCAGCCCGGTAGCTATGCGTTGATCGAAGGCGCATGGAGCGTGCGCCTGTTGCGCGGGGAGCACCCTGCTGCTGCGCTGGCCTGCACCAGCCGCATCAACGAATCGGTGGGGCCGGGCTACGACGCACTGGTTGCCGGCCACCAGCGCGCACTCGGGGCGCTGGCGGGACAGATCGCCACGGCGGCACGCATGCTTGGCAACGGCCAGACTCCGGTTTGTCCGGCCGGCTGAGGGCTTCAGGCTTGGCGCCCGGCCCGTGCTGGGCTAGTCTGACCAGTTCACTGCGGTCGGCGATTGCCCGGCTGCGACAATCGCATCATGGCGCCAGGAATCATGCAGGACATTCAAGACCCGAAAACGCTTAATCAGGGCAGCTTTGATCAGGGCGGCCCCGAAGAGGGCGGCGCTGCCGAACAGGGCTACCGCCCGCAGGCGGTGGAAACCGCCGCGCAGGGTTACTGGAATGCCCAGCATGCGTACGAGGTGCAAGAAGACAATTCGCGGCCGAAGTTCTTCTGCCTGTCGATGCTGCCGTATCCGTCCGGTGCGCTGCACATGGGCCATGTGCGCAACTACACCATCGGCGACGTGATCAGCCGCTATCAGCGCATGCAGGGCAAGAACGTGCTGCAGCCGATGGGCTGGGACGCGTTCGGTCTGCCCGCCGAGAACGCCGCGATCAAGAACCACACCGCGCCGGCGAAGTGGACCTACGCCAACATCGACCACATGCGCAGCCAGCTGAAGTCGCTGGGCTATGCGATCGACTGGTCGCGCGAATTCGCTACCTGCAAGCCGGACTATTACCGCTGGGAACAGCTGATGTTCACCCGCCTGCTGAAGAAGGGCATGGCGTACCGCAAGAACGCGGTGGTGAACTGGGATCCGATCGACCAGACCGTGCTGGCCAACGAGCAGGTGGTCGACGGTCGCGGCTGGCGCTCCGGCGCCATCGTTGAAAAGCGCGAGATTCCGCAGTGGTTCCTGAAGATCACCGATTACGCGCAGGAACTATTGGATGGCCTGGACACGCTGCCGGGCTGGCCCGACGCGGTGAAGACCATGCAGCGCAACTGGCTGGGTCGCAGCGAGGGTCTGGAAATCCACTTCGCGGTGGAAGGCGAGGCCGAACCGCTGACCGTGTTCACCACGCGTCCCGACACGCTGATGGGCGTGACCTTCGTCTCGATCGCCGGCGAGCATCCGCTGGCGCTGAAGGCGGCGCAGGGCAATGCGAAGCTTGCCGCCTTCCTCGACGAGCTGAAGCACGGTGGTGTCTCCGAGGCCGAACTGGAAACCCAGGAAAAACGCGGCATGGCCACTGGCCTGTTCGCCGTGCATCCGATCACCGGCGAGAAGTTGCCTGTGTGGGTCGCCAACTTCGTGCTGATGGGATACGGCACTGGCGCGGTGATGGCGGTGCCAGGACACGATCAGCGTGACTTCGAATTCGCGCACAAGTACGACCTGCCGATCAAGCAGGTGATCGCCGCGGGCGACGAAACCTACGATCCGGCGAATTGGAAAGACTGGTACTCCGACAAGACGCGCCCCGACATGCGCGTGGTCAACTCCGGCGAACTGGACGGCAAGAATTATCGCGAGGCGTTCGACTTTCTCGCCGGCAGGCTCGAAGCCGAAGGCAACGGCCTGCGCCGGGTCAACTGGCGCCTGCGCGACTGGGGCGTGAGCCGCCAGCGCTACTGGGGCTGTCCGATCCCGGTGATCTACTGCCCGAAGTGCGAAGCGGTGCCGGTGCCGGAAGACCAGCTGCCGGTGGTGCTGCCCGAGGACGTGGCATTCAGCGGCGTGCAGTCGCCGATCAAGGCCGACCCGGAATGGCGCAAGTGCGTGTGCCCGCAATGCGGTGGTCCGGCCGAGCGCGAGACCGACACCTTCGACACCTTCATGGAGTCGAGCTGGTACTACGCGCGCTACACCAGCCCCGGCGCGAACGCGCAGATCGACGAGCGCGCCAACTACTGGCTGCCGGTCGACCAGTACGTCGGCGGCATCGAACACGCGATCATGCATCTGCTGTACTTCCGCTTCTATCACAAGCTGCTGCGCGACGCGGGCATGGTGCATTCGGACGAGCCGGCGCAGAACCTGCTGTGCCAGGGCATGGTGATCGCCGAGACGTTCTACCGCGACAACGCCGACGGCTCGAAGGACTGGATCAATCCCGCCGCGGTCGAGATCCAGCGCGACGACAAGGCACGCGTGATCGGCGCAACGCTGAAGTCTGATGGCCAGCCGGTACACATCGGCGGCACCGAGAAGATGTCGAAGTCGAAGAACAACGGCATCGACCCGCAGACCATGGTCGGCAAGTACGGCGCCGACACCGTGCGGCTGTTCTCGATGTTCGCCGCGCCGCCGGAGCAGTCGCTGGAATGGAGCGAGGCCGGCGTCGAAGGTATGGCGCGCTTCCTCAAGCGGTTGTGGCGCGAAGTGACCACGCATGCGGCGAATCCTGACCATCCGGTCACCGATCCGGCGGCGCTGGATGCGGGCCAGAAGACCCTGCGGCGTCAGTTGCACGAAACGATCCAGAAGGTCAGCGACGATTTCGGCCGGCGCCATGCGTTCAACACCGCGATCGCCGCGCTGATGGAGCTGCTCAACGCGTTGAGCAAGTTCAGCGACCAGAGCGAGCAGGGTCGCGCGGTACGGCATGAGGCGCTGGAAGCGATGGTGCTGCTGCTCAATCCGGTGGTGCCGCATATCAGCCATGCGCTGTGGCAGGTGCTTGGCCACGCCGAGACTGTGCTGGAGGATCAGCCTTGGCCGAAGGTCGATCCGGCCGCGCTGGTGCGTGACACGGTTACCCTGGCAGTGCAGATCAACGGCAAGTTGCGCGCTACCATCGAACTCGCCGCGACTGCCTCGAAGGAGGAAGCCGAGGCCGCGGCGCGTGCGCAGCCGCAGGTGGTGCATTTCCTGGAAGGCATGAGCGTGCGCAAGGTCATCGTGGTTCCCGGCAAGATCGTCAACATCGTCGCAGGATGAAATCCATGAGCTTCATAAAAGCGCGCCGCCTGTTTCAAGCTTCGCTGCTGCTGATGTCGGTGCTTGCCGTGACCGCCTGCGGTTTCCATCTGCGTCAGAGCGCGGCACTGCCGCCGACGCTGCAACGTATCCACCTCAACGTTGCTGGTGGCGGCGAATTCCCGCGCATGCTTTCCCGTGCGCTGGAGACTTCCGGCGTCACCGTCGAAGACGACAGCGGTGCCGGCATTGCCGAATTGCGTGTGCCGACGGCGACGTTCGGCACCGACTCGCTGACCAATGGCGGTTACGTGCGGATCACCGAATACTCGGTGCACTATCAGGTGCAGTTCGACGTGACCGGTCCCGACGGCAAATTGCTGATCCCGCTGCAGCACATCAATATGTCTCGCGAATACAGCTACGACGCCACCAACACGGTCGGTAACGCCTCGCAGGTGCAGGAGATCCAGCACAGCCTCAACGGCGACATGGTGCAGGCGATCCTGTTCCGCCTGCAGGCAGCCGGCAAGCACGGGCTGGTCGCCCCGGCGAGCGCTGCCAGCACACACTGATGCCGCTCAGTTTCGGTCAGTGGCAGAAGGCGTTGACGGCTGACCGTCTGGCGCCGGTGTACCTGCTCGCCGGCGAGGAGCTGCTGGTGCTGGAAGCCGCCGATGCGCTGCGCGCGCAGGCGAAGAAACTGGGTTACAGCGAACGCGAGGTGATTGACGTCACCCAGCATTTCGACTGGGACGACCTGGCGCGTTCCGCCGCCGGCATGTCGCTGTTCGCCACCCGTCGCCTGATCGATCTGCGCCTGCCTACCGGTCGCCCCGGCACCGAAGGGGCGAAGGCGATCAATGCGTTCTGTGCCGACCCGCCGCCGGACGTGACCTTGCTGATCACCGCGATGGAGTGGAGCAACAAGCACGACGGCGCGTGGAGCAAGAAGCTCGACGCCAGCGGCACGATGGTGGTGTTCAACGCGCCACGGCCGAACGAGTGGGGTGCGTGGATCGGCGCGCGGCTGGCTTCGCGCGGTCTGTCTGCCACGCCTGACGCGATCGGCCTGCTGGCCGAGCGCGTCGAAGGCAACCTGCTCGCCGCTGCGCAGGAAATCGACAAGCTCGCCATCCTGCGCGGCTCTGCGCCGGACGGCGATGCCCAGCCGAATGCGCGCCGCATCGATGCCGCCGAGATGGAAAACCTGGTCGCCGACAGCGCCCGCTATGACGTGTTCAAGCTCACCGATGCCGCCTTTATCGGTGATGGTGCACGCGCGCTGCGCATCCTCGCCGGCTTGCGTTCCGAAGGCGACGAGTTGCTGGCGCTGATGGGCTGGCTGGTCAATCAACTGCAACTGGCCTTGCGCCTGGCCAACGCGCATGACCTCGCTGCGCAGATCCGTACCGAACACTTGTGGCAGGCACGCGAGCAACTGTTCCGTCAGGCGCTGCGCCGTGCTCCGCGCGAGCACTGGCTGCAATGTCTCGCGCGCGCTTCGCGTATCGACCGCATGGTCAAGGGCCGCGAGAGCGGCAACCCCTGGCAGGAAGCCGAACGGCTGATCGCCGCGATTGCCGAACCGCGCGCGGCCAAGGCACTGGCGTGAAACCCCTCGCCATTTTCGGGGGCACCTTCGATCCGGTGCACCTGGGGCATTTGAGCGTGGCGTGGGAAGCCTCCGAACTGCTCGACGCCGACGTACACCTTATGCCGGCCAACGTGCCGCCGCATAAACCGCCACCGACCGCTTCGGCCGCGCAGCGTGTGGCAATGCTGCGTGCCGCCTTGCAGGGGCAGTCGCGGCTCACGCTGGATACTCGCGAGCTGGAACGTGAAGGTCCGTCGTACACGATCGACACCTTGATCGAGTTGCGGGAAGAGCAGGGTGCACGCCCGTTGGTGCTGCTGATCGGCGCCGATGCGTTTGCGAATCTGGCGACATGGCATCGCTGGCGCGAGCTGTTCGATGTTGCGCATATCGGCGTATTGAGCCGGCCCGGCGTGGACGCCACGTGGCCAGACGCATTGGAACGCGAGGTAGCTGGCTGCCGCACGGCTGATGTGTCTGCCTTGCGTGGACTGCCCGCCGGCAAGCTCATCGAGCTGGCGGTGACTCCGCTGGAAATTTCCGCCACGCGTATTCGCGAGCTGCTCGTCGATGGGCGCGAGCCGCGCTATCTGCTGCCGGCAGGGTTGTTCGACGACGCCGGGTTGTTGTCACCGTATCGCGTCAGCAGATAGTCGCGCAGTCGTTGTGGCTTGCCGTCAGCAGCGGCAAGCGCGATGTAGCCATCCGGCCTGATGAGATAAATGGCATCGAGCATGAGGCCGGCGCGTGGCATGTCGGCATTCCATGTGAAGACATGCAATGGAAGTTGGTATTCGGCACAGGTCGCCGTCAGCTCCGCGCTTGTCTCGCCGTAGACATGCACTTGCCACGCCAGCGACGTGAGCGGATCGAAATTGTCGTGTCCGGTGGTTGTGCGCACCCATGGCAGGCGATCGCCGCCGTGCACACTGCCGGTGCTGCCAGAGCTCAGCGTGCTGTACCGATACTTGATGCCGATCTGCGACATCGTGCGGAACAGGAATCGGCGCAGTGATGGCAAGCGAAACAGCAGCGGTGCAATCAATGGAATCAGCCGGGTGCGCACTTGTCGCGCGAGCGCACCCTCGCTGGTGGCCAGGGTGAATCCACGGTCGGTGGTGGCGACCAGCCGGCGGGCAAAGCGGATGCGTTCGACTTCGTAGGTGTCGAGCAGGCTGTCGGCAGCCTGGTGATTCAGCACGGCGGCGAGCTTCCACGCCAGGTTCACGGCGTCGCCGATGCCGGTGTTCATGCCCTGGCCGCCGGCCGGGCTATGGATATGCGCGGCGTCGCCCAGCAGGAACGCACGCTCCTGCCGGAAGGACGGCGCAACCCGGTGGTGCACGTGGTAGGTCGAGAACCAGTTCACCTTCGCGATGCCGAGCTGGAGTTGCGCGATCGCGCGCGGACTGACGTCGTCGAACGTCAATGCGCTGTTTTCGTCAGCGGGCTCGCGCACCGTGCCGACCAGACGTATGCGGCCGGCACCCTTGAGCGGAAACACCGCGAGGAAATCGGCGTCATCGAGATCGATATGCAGTTCGTGATCGGTGACCGGGCCTGTCGCATCCACGTCGGCGACGTAGAAGCGCTGCGTATAGGTTCCGCCGGGAAAGGCGAAGCCAAGAACCTCGCGCACGATCGAGCGCGCGCCATCGCAACCGGCAAGATGGGCCGCGCGGCAACTCACTTCAGTGCCATCGGGTTGTCGCAGCGTGGCGTGAACACCGGCACTGTCTTGATCGAAGCGCAGCAGCTCGGTCTGGCGCTCCACGGTCACGCCCAGCGCCTGCAGCCGCTCGATCAGCAGTCCCTCGTGGGCATCCTGCGGAAACACCAGCGCCGAGGGAAACGGGCTCAGGCCTTCGCCGATCTGCCGGAAAGGCACCCGCGCGGCCTTGCTGCCTTTGACCCAAAGGTTGATGCCGGCAATCGTGACGCCGCCGTCGACGACCGCATCGGCGATGCCTAGCTGCCGGTAAAACTCCAGCGTGCGCGATTGCACGGCCAGCGCACGCGAGGTGGTGCCCGCTTCGGCGGCCTTGTCGATGATGCGCACGCGGATGCCGAGCCGGGTCAGCCACAGCGCCAGTACCAGTCCGGTGGGACCGGCGCCGACGATCAGTACCTGCGTGTCATGGGTGCCTGTCGATACGGGTTGCATGGTGCAAGTCTGCTCCTTCCCGTGCTCGGTAAAGCAAATATCACTTCGGGCGACGTGTCTTGAAATGATGACGTAGGGCAGGACGGAGTAACGCGATAACGATCAGTGCAAAAAACCAAGCGGCCAACATGGGCGGACGTTCGCCATTGGCATCACGGATCGCATTGCTCCCATAGATACCCCAAAGCAGCATGACAATGATGGTCAACGAGGCGGAGAACCACGCCATGTTGAGCTGACGCGACTCAATATTCTTCTTTTCCATATGCGCGATCCTTTTAAACGCCACGCTCCAACTGCCCCTGCACCTCATTGATCGAGTCGCGGATGCGTTTGCTGAAGACCGAATCGTCATGGTGGATCAGCAACAGATGTTCGGTGGCGCGGGTCATTGCGACGTAGAGCAGGCGCGCTTCGTCGGCCTCGCTCTGGCCGGGTTTGGGCAGCGAGCCGAGGCCGGGGATGATCACGAACGGAAACTCCAGGCCCTTGCTGGAATGCATGGTGACCAGCTTGACGCTGTCCTCGACCACGAACAGCGTCTGCTTGCCGCTGCTGTCGGCAAGCCGGCTGGGAAGGTCGATGCGCTGCAATGCCTCGTGCAGTTTTTCGCCTTCCCACTGGTTGCGGAACAGTACCGCCATGTCCGAATAGGGGCGGCCATTGGCGTGCTCATCGCGCAGTCGTGCGATCAGTACGTCGAGCTGGGCACCGGCGGTGTCGGTGCGCACCAGTTCGGGTACGGCACCGCGGCGGCCGGCGCTTTCCGGCGCGATCAACGGTACGCCATCATCGTCCTCACCGCGCGAGGTGAGCAGGTCCTGGGCAAACGCGCGCGCCACCGAGAGAATTTCCAGCGTGTTGCGGTAGTTGAGCTTGAGGATGGTGGTACGGCCCTGCGCCTGCACACCGAGGCTCTTCCAGCTGATCTTGCGACGATCGGCGTTGCCGTAGATGTTCTGCGCGTCGTCGTACAGCACCAGCAGCGAATTGGTGGCCGGGTCGATCATCTGCACGATCAGCTTGTACCAGTCCGGCTCGAAGTCGTGACCTTCATCGACCAGCACGGCGCCGTACTGGAAGCGCGGGATCTGGCCGCGATCCACGCCGGCGATGACGTTTTGCACCATCTGCTCGAAGAAATCCTTGCTGCCCTGCGCGGGCAGATCCACGTGGTAGGCCACCAGCATTTTGCGGCACCACTTGTGGAAGTTGTAGACCTGCACCTTGTCGCTGAGGCCGCGCTCGCCGATCAGCTGCTCGAGCCGCGCAGCCAGCGTCTTGTTGTAGCAGAGCACCAGGATGGGCTTGCCCATCTCGCGCGCCAGTTGCATCGCGCGGAAGCCGAGAATCATCGTCTTGCCGGAGCCGGCCACGCCGTGGATAACCCGGTGCTCGTCGCCGAGCGAACGCGCCAGCTGTTCCTGCTGCGAGTCCATCACCTTGACCAGGTCGGGAATCTCCAGCGGACGCACCGCCGCGGCGGTGGGGCCGAACAGGCCGAACTGGCCACTGCCGGGCTCGACCCGCAGCTCGGGGAACAGGTGCCAACGCAGGCGATCGATCTGCGGCAGGGTGAGCGCCACCGGGAACACCTGCGGGAACATCGCCCACAGGCGCTCCTGGAACGCTTCGGCGTCGACCGTCTCGTACAGCTCGTCGCGGCAGATCACCAGATGCTCGGGCAGCACTTCGCCCAGCGCGCCCTCATCGAATTGTTTGCGGGTGATATTGGCCAGCACCACGCCCCACGCCCACGGCATGATCAGCTTGCCGGCGTAACGTGAACCTTCCGGGTGGCGCATCGCGGGATCGCGCTCCAGCACCACGCCGATTTCCAATGCATAGGCGCGCGCCTGCAGCAGCGGATTGGTCTCTTTGGTCAAGCCGCGTTCGGTGACGAGGGTGAACTGGGTGCTGTCGGCATGGCGGATGGTGTCGGCCTTCCAGTCCTTCACTTCCAGCACCAGCAGGCCACGGCGCGGGTGGAACACCACGAAATCCGGATGACGCTGTTTCACACCGACCGGCACGTCGTACCACAGCAGGTAGTCGTCCTCGAGCTTCTGTTCCAGTCGTTCGGAAACGCGTTTCTCGCCGCCGGTCATGCGCGGCAGGCAGCTGTTGCGGGTCGGAATGAGTATTGCCACAGGCGCCCCTGACTGACATGTCCATGGGACGTTAGCCGATAGCGAGGGGCTGTCAATGCCAGGCCTGTCGCCGCAGATCTACGCCCAGTGCTGCAATTGCTCCGCTGGCACGTCCATGCGCCGGCAGGCGCGGCTGGCGATGCCGTCCTTCAGTGCGGCGCGAAAGACTGGCGCGATCGTCCATAGTGCGTGGGCGGCCAGTCGTGCCTGGCGCTGTTGCCGTGGTGTGCGGCCCAGCAGTTCGGTCGCCCAGTCCGGCAGCAGCGCGGCGCCGGCATGCAGGAACAGGTCACGCGACAGTCCCGCCGCCGGTACCGGCAGGCGCACTTGCGACAACAGTTCGAGCACCACGCGCGAGCGTTCGGTATAAGCCAGTTCGGGCTGGATGTGCTGGAAGTAGTCGTTGACGGCCTGTTCCGAGGCGGGTACCGCGTGGGCGCCCAGCGCTTCGGCAATCCGCCGCACCTCGTCGTAGTAGCGATCAGCCGCATCTGCCGGAAGGGTCACATGGCTATAGCGGCGATAACCCTGCAGAAAGCTGTACGCCTCGGTGACATGCACCCAGGTCAGCAGCGCGGGATCATTCGCGGCATACGGACGGCCATCCTCGCCATGTCCAGTGATATGCGTGTGGATCTGTCGCACGTGTTCGATCAGTGCCTCGGTCTGCGCGCGCGGGGCATAGGTGGTGCCGCCGACAAACGCGGTAGTGCGGCGCAAGCGCCCGAGCAGGTCACCGCGGAAATTGGAGTGATCCCATACACCGGCCAGCGCCAGTGGGTGAAGCGTCTGTAGCGTTAGTGCAGCCAGGCCGCCGGCCAGCATGCCGGGAAAGTCCGAGTGCACGCGCCAGGTCGCGCTATCCGGCCCGAACAGGCCAGGGTCGCCGTGTGGATGGTCGTAATCGATGCTGCCGGTATCGGCGCGCGGGAAGGCACTGAGCACCCAATGGCGGATCGCGGCGCGCACCGGGCGAATCGGTTCGCGGGCGATACGGCTGAGGAAATTCGGCGGCGAGGGCATCCTGCAAGTCTAGCGTGGTGCCGTGCACAAGCCGCCGAGAGATGTTTCAGGTATCCAGCGAGGCATTCAGCGTGATGGTGGCCTTGAGTACCTTGGAGACCGGGCAGCCGAGTTTGGTGGCTTGCGCGATCTGGTCGAAGGTGGCCGCATCGGCGCCGGGCACCTTGGCCTTGCAGTCGAGTTGCACGGCAGTGATCGAGAAACCGTCGCCGTCCTTCTCCAGCGTTACAGTGGCCTGGGTGTCGATACTGTCGGCGGTGAGGCCGGCGTTGCCCAATCCGAGCGACAGCGCCATCGAGTAACAGGCGGCATGCGCCGCGGCAATCAGCTCCTCCGGATTGGTGCCGGGGCCGTCCTCGAAGCGGGATTTGAAACCGTACGGCGCCTCGCGCAGCACCTTGGTATCCGTCGAGATCGTGCCCTGGCCATCCTTGATACCGCCGGACCAGTGGGCGGATGCGGATTTTTTCATGGAATGCTCCTGTTGAGCGATGGCAAACAAACTACGACTGTGCCGGACGGTTCATGCAGCTGGCGCGAACGTATCGGCGATAAGGCTTCACGCGCGGTTGCCCCAGGTACGCCGTATGCTTGTGGTTTGTCTTCATGCGCGGAGCCCACATGCCGTTTGCCATCCAGCACGATCGCGCCGCCCATCGTTTCGAGACGCAGGTGGATGGCGTTGAATGCGAACTCGATTACACCTTGACTGCTGACGTGATGACGATCACCCACACCGGCGTGCCTGCCGAGGTGGGTGGACGTGGCATCGCGTCGGCGCTGGTGCAGGCCGCGTTCGAAGCGGCGCGCAGCGAAGGCTGGAAGGTCGTGCCCGCGTGCTCGTACGCCGCCGTGTGGATCGGGCGGCACCCGGAATATCGCGCGCTGTGCGCCTGAAACTCCCGTTATGATCGCTGCGTGCCGGCGCCGATGGTTGCGCCATGGAGGCTTGCGTGAGTAGCGACGAATCAGGCGTGACGGTCCCTCGGAAGAAACGCCGCTGGCGGCCTTTCCATTATGTGAAAGCGCGGCCGCGGATGATCGTGTCGCTGATCATTTTTCTGGTGGCCAGCGTCGTGCTGGTGGAAATGAAGCTGCGCGTGGCCACCGCCATCCTGCTGGCGTTCGATCTGGCCGCCGTGGTGTTTCTGAGCATGCTTGCGCGCATGTTCAATCGTTGCTCTGCGTCGCACATGCGCAGTCAGGCGCGGGCGCAGGACACCGGACGCTGGGGCATCCTGTGGAGCGGCATCGTGTTGTCGACGGTGGTGCTGGTGGCGCTGAGCAGCGAGCTGCATGCGGCCAAGGGCGGGGGGCTGCTGGCACTGGGCGTGGGAACGCTCAGCGTGGTGCTGAGCTGGCTATTCCTCAACACCATGTTCGCGATCCATTATGCGCATGGTTTCTACGGCGACCTTGGCGAGAAGCACGCGGGACTGGAGTTTCCCGATACGCCCGAACCGGACTACTGGGACTTCGCCTATTTCGCGATCGTGATCGGCATGACCTTTCAGGTCTCTGACGTGCAGATCACCAGTCGTTATCTGCGACGCGTGGCCTTGTTGCACAGCGTGATCTCGTTTTTCTTCAACGTGTTCATCATCGCGATCACGGTGAATATCGTGGCCGGGCAGGGTGGCTAGGCCAGCGCTTGTCCGAACGATGTAACCGTGGATTGGCCGGAGGCGAATGGAGGGATGGAGACGGCATGACTGTCTCCATCCCTTTCTTTATCAGGACTTTCCCGATGAACGCACGCCTCGCCACACTTCTTGTCGCCGCCATGTGCTGCGGCCTCGCCACTACGTCGGTATTCGCGCAGGACGCGATGGCCGCCAGCTCCAGCACCGCGATGTCGCACGACGCGATGTCGAAGGACTCGATGAAGCACGATGCCATGAAGGCCGACTCCATGAAGCATGATTCGATGAAGATGGGCGGCATGAAGCACGGCGCCATGAAAAAGAGCTCGATGAAAAAGGACGCGATGAAGGGCGACGCCATGAAAAGCGACGCGATGAACTCCGGCGGCTGATTCACGGCCGCTGACAGGAGCGCTGTTGCGGCGCTACCTGTCGGCGGCTTCTGCTGGGTGCGGCAGCGGTGGATACTTGAATCTTCCAACGCTGCAGGCCACCCGACATGAGCTCACCATTCGCCAGCCGACTTGGGCTCGAGCATCCGCTGATCCAGGCGCCGATGTCCGGCTCGTCGCCGCCGGCCCTGGTGGCGGCCGTATCCAATGCGGGCGGCCTGGGCTCGCTCGGCGCCGGTTACCTGGAGCCGCAGGCGATTCTCGAGCAGGCGGCGCAGGTCCGCGCACTCGGCGATCGGCCTTACGCGATCGGTCTGTTCGTGTTGCCCGATGAATTCGATGCGGACATGTCCGCGGTGGCGAAGGCACGCGAACAACTCGATGCCCTGATGGCGCGTGAAGGTCTCGATGTGCGTACCAGCTTGCCGACGCGCTGGGCGCCGCGCTTCTCTGAGCAGTTTGCCGCGCTGTGCGAGGCGCGCCCGGCGGTGGCGAGTTTTGCGTTTGGCCTGATCAATCCGGCGCAGCTGCGCGAGCTGCAGCAGCGCGACATCTACGTGATCGGTACCGCCACCACCGTTACCGAAGCCCGGGCCTGGGCCGCCGCCGGTGCGGACGCGGTATGCGTGCAGGGCGCCGAGGCCGGCGGGCATCGCGGCACCTTCCTGCACGAGGCCGAGGACGCCATGATCGGCCTGTTCGCGTTGCTGCCGCTCACCGTGCGTGCGCTGGCGGAGTCCTCAAGTGAGGTGCCGGTGATCGCCGCCGGCGGCATCATGGACGGTCGCGGCATGCTGGCGGCGGAAGTCCTTGGCGCGGCGGCCAGCCAACTGGGCACCGCCTTTCTCACCTGCCCGGAGTGTTCGGCGGCCGAGACATGGAAGCGGGATCTGCCGCATGTCGAGGCCGATCAGGTCACCACGATCCGGGGTTTCTCCGGCCGCGCGGCCCGCGGCCTGCGCAACCGTTTCGTCGAGGCGATGCCGGAAGCGCTGGAGGGGTTGCCGTATCCGGTCCTGAACGCGCTCACCGCGCCGTTGCGCCGGGCTGCGGCGGCGGCCGGGCGCGGTGATCTGCTGTCCGAATGGTGCGGGCAGGCCGCCGGCCTGGTGCGGCCGCAGCCGGCGGCCGAGCTGGTAGCGCGCCTGATGCACGAATACCGGCTGGCCAGACGGCTGCAGGCACCCTGAGCGGTGCCCAGAGCAGCCTTGACGGCAGGCGGTTATACTGCGCCCGCGCCATTTCGCGCTGCGATCACACCTGAGGCTCCTCCTCTTGAGTACTGCCCGTACGAACAAGTCCGTCACCACGGCCACCCTGCGCAAGTCAGTCATCGACGCGCTGGAAGAATTGAAAGCCAAGGACGTTCGCGAGATCGACGTTCGTGGCAAGACCTCCATCGCCGACCTGCTGGTCATCGCCTCCGGCACCTCAGCACGTCACGTCAAATCCATCGCCGACGAAGTCAGCAAGTTCGCCAAGAAGGCGGGCGTGATGCCGCTGGGTGTGGAAGGCGAACAGGAAGGCGAATGGGTGCTGGTCGACCTGGGCGACGTGATCGTCCATGTGATGCTGCCGCGCATCCGCGAGTTCTACGGCCTGGAGCGGCTGTGGACGGTGGGCGACCACGGGCACGAAGTCGACGCAGCGCATGCCAGCTGATACCTGTGTGGGGTTCGCTGCAAGATTGGCCCCTCTCCTCAATCCTCTCCCCTCCGGGGAGAGGAGGCGATCGTGGCGCTGCGCGCCGGCTTTCATTTGATCGACGACAATCATGCGTGCACGCCTGATCGCCGTCGGTGAACGCATGCCCGGCTGGGTGGCCGAAGGCTTTGCCGAATACCGCAAGCGGCTCTCGCACGAGCTGCCGCTGGAACTGATCGAACTGAAACCCGGCATTCGCGGCAAGGGCCGCGATGATGCGCGGGCGATCCAGGACGAAGGCGCGGCGATACTTGCCGCCCTGCCACACGACATCCATGTGGTTGCGCTCGATGGCCGCGGCAAGACGTGGTCCAGCGAAGAGTTGGCCGAGCAGCTGGCGAAGTGGCGCATGGCCGGACGTGATCTGGCGTTCCTGATCGGCGGCCCGGATGGTCACGCACCCGAGGTGTTGGCGCGTGCCGACCAGCGCTGGTCGCTCGGTCCGTTGACCCTGCCGCACATGCTGGTGCGGCTGGTGCTGGCCGAACAGTTGTATCGTGCCAACACGATCATGGCCGGACACCCTTACCATCGGGCCTGATCGTCAGCCCTGTCTACGGAATCGCCATGTCCTTCCAGATCCGGCAAGCCACCATCCTCGATCTCGACACGCTGGCGCCGCTGTTCGACGGCTATCGCCAGTTCTACGGCCAGCCGGCCGACCTGGCGCGGGCGCATGATTTTCTGGCCGAGCGCGTCCATCAGCACGAGTCGCTGATCCTGCTGGCGAAGGACGAACACGGCGATGGCCTGGGTTTTACTCAGCTGTATCCGCTGTTCTCCTCGGTTCGCACGGTCCGTACTTGGCTGCTCAACGATTTGTTTGTGGTGCCTTCGGCACGTCGGCAAGGCGTAGCGGCGGGCTTGCTGGTTGCCGCGGCGGAACAGGCCCGTGCGCTGGGTGCAGCCAGCCTGTCGCTGTCGACCGCACTGGACAATGCACCAGCGCAGGCGCTGTACGAATCGCTGGGCTGGCAGCGTGACCGGCAGTTCTGCGAGTACAGCCTCGCGCTGTGAACCGTTACGCTGGTGGTTTCACCACAGATCGGAATTCAGATGCTTCACCTCGCTTCGCAGTCGCCGCGCCGTCGCCAGTTGCTGGAACAGATCGGCGTGGACTTCGTCGCGCTCGATGTCGACGTGGCCGAGCAGCGTGCGTCGGGTGAGTCGCCGCAGGCATACGTGAGCCGAGTGGCACGCGACAAGGCACGCGCGGGACTGGCCAGCCTCGGCAGCATGCAGGATGCGTTCGTGCTGGGCGCAGATACCGAAGTGGTGCTGGACGATGAAGTATTCGGCAAACCGCAGAATGCGGACGATGCCGCCGCAATGCTGCGCCGGCTGTCGGGGCGCACGCATGCAGTGATCTCGGTGGTGTGGCTGGTCAGCGCGGTACGCGAGCAATCGGTCGAGTGCGTGTCGCAGGTGCGTTTTGCCACGCTGGACGAGCCGACCATCGCCGCTTACGTCGCCACTGGCGAACCGTTCGGCAAGGCCGGCGCATACGCGATCCAGGGCCGCGGCGCCGTGCTGGTTGAACATCTGCAGGGCAGCTATTCCGGTGTGATGGGTTTGCCGGTGTTCGAGACGGCACGACTGCTGCACGACCTCGCCACTCCGTCGAAGTAAGCGTGCTCAGCCAGGCAGGTTGAGCGCCACGAACCATCCCGCCACGGCGAGCAGGTTGTTCACGCCGTGCGCCACCACGGCCGGCCAGATCGAGCCCGAGCGCAGTCGCAACCAGGCCAGCACCAGCGCCAGCAGGGCCAGCTCAGGCAACGCGTACCACTGGTATTGCAGGCCCGGCAGATGGACCAGCGCAAACGCCAGCGAGCTGATCGCCGCCGCCCAACCCGCATGCCGGCGCTGCAGCAAGGCCGACAACAGCACGCCGCGAAACAACAGCTCCTCCACCAGCGGACCCACGCTCACCACCACGAGTACCAGCGGAAGGCGCAACCCCAGCGGGGTGCTGCCGCCAAGTTGCTGGATGTCCTGGGTCACCGCATGACCGTGTGCCAGCAACTGGGTCAGCCATGTGCCCAGCAGCGGTACGGCCAGTCCCGCCACCATGGCCAGGGCCAGGAACTGCAGGTTGCGCGGCAACGCGAAACCGAAGCCCGGTGGCTGCGCCAGTGACCACAGTTGCGGCCATTTCCGATATGCCAGCCATAGCGTCACGGGTGCGGAGACGGCGAGCGAGAGCATGACCAGCAGCGCCTGCATGGCTGGTTGTTCGACGGCTGCCGGAATCGCCAAGTCGAGATTTGGCCCGGCATGACTGAGCGCCGCTATCACGCCGATGATCAGCGCGAGCAAGGTGCTGGTCATGATCTGCAGCAAAAAATAGGTGGCGATCAATCCCGCAGCAGCCCACAAGCCGGGTACCTGCGCATGGACCAGTGGCGCCGGTGAAGGCGGTAGTGCCGGAGGCAGCGGAGCAGCTTCGGTACAGATGACTTCCATGCGGAAACTATGCCTGACGGGCTGTGGGTGGAACGGATGCAGTTGCCGTCAGCCGAGCAACAGCACGCGGCCGACGCCGATGCAGGCCATCACCAGCGTGGCCCCCCAGCCGATCATGCCGACCGTGAAGCCGGGACCTCGTTTGCCCGCCTCTTTCAGGTAGGCCAGCGCATACCACACCCGACCAACCAGCCAGATCAGCCCCGCCACGCCGGCCCAGCCACTGAAACCGTAATTGGCCGCCAGCCACAGCGTGGGCAGGAACATCACGGTGCTCTCCAGCGTATTCATCTGCACCCGGTAGGCGCGCTCGAAGGCCGGATCGCCACTGATGGCCGGCGCCTTGATGCCGTACTTGTCACGGGCGCGGCCCACGGCCCACATGGTGCCGAACAGCAGCAGGACGGTGAGCAGGGTAACCAGGGCAGGCAGATGGGTCATGGTGGATCCTCATGAAGGGTTGCCTACTCTAGCCGCAGCGCGTGCGTGGCGTGATGCCAGACAAGGCGCTATCGTCGCCATGCAGCATCGGGGGCGGTGCATCAGTCAGCGAGGGGCGTATGGATTGGCAGAAGGGCGGCAGCAGTGACAACGTCGAAGTCGACAGCGGCAGCGGCGGGGGGGGCGGCGGTGGTCCGGGTTTCGGCGGCGGTCGCATGGGGATTGGCGGTCTGATCGTGCTGGCCATCCTGGGCTGGGTGTTCTTCAAGAATCCGCTGGCCTTGCTCGATCAGGGCGGTGGCGCCCAGCTGAATGCGCCGACGCAGACGACGGGCGTGCCGGCGCAGGTCGACCCGCAGCAGAAGGCCTTCGTCAGTGCGATCCTGCATTCGACCGAGCAGACCTGGGGTGAGATTTTCCAGGCCAAGGGTGCTACCTACGTCGATCCCAAACTGCACCTGTTCAGCGGTGGAGTGAGGACGGCTTGCGGCGGTGCGACTACCGCGGTGGGTCCGTTCTATTGTCCGGGCGACCAAAAAGTCTATCTGGATGTGGCGTTCTTCCAGCAACTGCAGGATCAACTGCAATCCTCCGGCGATTTTGCCCGCGCCTACGTGATCGCGCACGAGGTGGGCCACCACGTGCAGAAGCTGACCGGCGTGTTCGACAAGGTCGACGCGGCACGTCGTAATGGCACACCGATGGACGGTGCGGACGGCTTGTCCGTGCGGCAGGAACTGCAGGCGGATTGCTACGCCGGCGTGTGGGCCAACCACAGCCAGAAGGATCTGAACTGGCTGCAGCCGGGCGACATCGAGTCGGCGCTCAACGCCGCCAGCCATATCGGCGACGACACCCTGCAACAGCAGGCGCAAGGTCGGGTGCGCCCGGACACGTTCACCCATGGCACTTCGGCGCAGCGGGTGAAATGGTTCAAGACCGGTTTCAGCGGCGGCGACATGGACCAGTGCGATACGTTTGCCGGCGAACCCTGAGCGCGGGTTTGCGTGATGCCGTGAAAGGCCTGCCGCACGGCAGGCCTTTCACGTTCTAGAATCTGCAGGCTGCGCGCCTCGGGGTGCGCCCTGGTCGATCCCATGCAACATCCCTGTCTGCGCTGTGGTGCTTGTTGTGCGCACTTTCGCGTGGCGTTTCACTGGTCAGAGGCGGAAGCCTTCCTCGGCGGAGGTGTGCCGCCGGAACTCACCGAGAAGCTCGATCCACACCGACTGGCGATGCGCGGCACCAACGCCGCGCAGCCGCGTTGCGTGGCGTTGCAGGGCACGGTGGGTGTAGCGGCGCATTGCGGCATCTACGCGCAGCGGCCGTCGGTATGCCGCGAGGTGCAGCCGTCGTGGGAGTTCGGTGCGATCAGTCCGCAATGCGACAAGGCCCGACTCGCGCATGGATTACCAGTGCTGACGCCCGAGGACTGGCTCGATCCGTTCGATGCCAGCGAACCACCGATACCGCAAAGCGCCTGAGCGTTATCGCGACGGGTTCACGGCTGGTGTTCCAGCATCGTTCTGGAAGGCGAGCACGAACTGTTTCAGATCGCCCGCGCTGACGTCGGAGATGGCGACATAGCGCATGCCTTCGGCGGTCCAGCGGATGACGGTGTAACCGTGACGCTGCACTTCCGCTTGCGCCGTCGCCGCCGAATCCGCTGGCCACTGGTAGAGGTTGATTACATGCAGGTGCCGCTTGTAGATCAGGGCGGCAACACTGCGCCCGTCGATCGCATCGAGACGGCCACCGATCAGCGGGAACCCTTCGCTGACTAAATCCTTCACACGCGGCGAGAAATCGAGCTTGCCCTCGAACCATGGTTTCACCGTGTGCTGGTCGGTCGACACCACGTCCATCAGGTGTTGTGCCTGCAGCGAGCGGATGTGGCTGGAGATGGCCTCGGCCACGACCGGATTGCTGTCCGCGCCGCGCTGCTGCAAGGCGGTGATCCATGCCGGACTGGTGAGCAGCAACGCACCGGCGAAACCGGCGGCCATCGCGTAGGCGAGCGGTGCGCGACGGGGCTGGGAAGAAGCGGGCAGGGTGGCCTGCGCCGCGGATGGCGCGGGGCTCCAGCGTTCGCGCAACGCGTCCGGCGCGCGATGGTACAGCCCGGGTTGCGCCAGCGCCTTGCGCAGTCGGCTGTATACGCCGTAGTTGGCTGTGCAAGAGGTGCACTCCTGCAGGTGCCGGGCCATGACCGCGCTTTGCGCAGCGTCCAGCTCGTCATCGAGATAGGCGTGCATCAGCAGCCTGGTGTCATCACAGGTCATGACGACGTACCTCCTTGGGGCGGCAGGTCAGCTCGGTCTTCAGGCGTTCCCGCGCACGGGCGAGCCGGGACATGACGGTGCCGATTTTCTGTTCGGTGATCGCGGCGATTTCCTTGTAGGAACACTCTTCCAGCTCGCGCAGCACGAGCACTTCGCGCAGCGGAGGTGGCAGGCGTTCCAGTGCGAGCTGCAGCGTGCCGACGTCCACCGCCAGCAGGGTCAGGGCTTCCGGTGAAGGGCCCTGATCGATCAGCGGATGGGCGTCCTCGTCCAGCGACTCGCGCAGGTTGTCGGGCGGGGTTTTCATGCACAGCGTGTAGTAGGTGTTGCGCACGATGGCGAGCAGCCAGACGCGGGCGTCGTTGCCGTGGAAGCTGTCGAAATAGCGCAGCGCCCGCAGCATCGCTTCCTGCACCACATCCTGCGCATCCGCATCGTTGCGCGCGAGCCAGCGCGCGAGGTTGTAGGCCGCGTCGAGGCACGGCAGCACGAGCGCCTCGAAGCGCGCGCTGCGGACGCTGTCCGGGCTTGGCGGGATGACGTGCAAATCGACGGGCATGAAAGGGATTACCTCGGCTGGCTCGACTTTATTCCCGCCGCGCAAAAGCGGGAATAGGCGAGCCAGGCGATCGGTAATGCAGGGAGAGGGAAGCCCAGGCATCTACGGCCACCCGATTCCCGGCCGTGGCCGTTCGACCATTCACCCCTGCGGAGTGTTCATCATGCAAGACAATCACGACAACGAAGCTGGCGGCCGCCGCCAGTTCCTCAAATGTATGGCCTGGGCCGGGGCCGGCACGCTCTGGCTGATGAAGGGCGGCGTGCTGCGCGCCCAGCCGTTGGGTGATGGCGCGGCGACGGCATCCATGGCGGATGCCAGCTTCAGCTTTGCGCAGATCAGCGATTCCCATATCGGCTTCCACAAGGCGCCGAACATGGACGTGGTGGGCACGCTGCGTGCTTCGGTGGCGCTGGTCAATGCGCAGGCCGCGCGTCCGGATTTTCTGTTGCATACCGGCGATCTCACGCATCTGTCGAAGCCCGAGGAGTTCGACACGCTGACCGGCGTGATGCAGGAGTCGCACGCGCGCAAGGTGTTCTACGTGCCGGGCGAGCACGACGTGATCGGCGACAACGGTGCCGAATTCTTTCGCCGCTTCGGCGAACGCCAGCAGACGGGCGGCTGGTACAGCTTCGACCATCGCGGCGTGCACTTCGTCGGTTTGATCAACGTGCTCGACCTCAAGGCCGGTGGGCTGGGTTCGCTGGGCATGGAGCAGCTGGCCTGGCTGAAAAAGGATCTCGCCGGGCTATCCGCCGAAACGCCGCTGGTGGTGTTCGCCCACATGCCGCTATGGCCGCTGTACCCGCCGTGGGGCTGGGGCACGGACGATAGTGCCGAGGCGATGTCCCTTCTGCGACGGTTCGGCTCGGTCAGCGTACTCAATGGCCATATCCACCAGATCCAGCAGAAGGTGGAAGGCAACATCACGTTCTACACGGCGCGCTCGACGGCCTATCCGCAACCTGCGCCCGGCGTCGGGCCTGGGCCCGGACCGATGAAGGAGGTGGCGCCGGGCGCGCTGCATCGCTATCTCGGCATTCGCGATGTACGCCACGTGCAGGGCAGGCAAGCCCTCGCCGTGACCGAGGAGGTGCTGTCGTGAAAGCGATTGCCCGTGGATTTGCACGACCACACGCGCTGCGTTGGCATCCAACTGTGCTGCTGGCGTTGGGCGTGCTTTGCTGTGTCAGCATGGCATCGCCTGCCGCTATGGCAGCAAGTGCAGCGGCCTCGAAGGCGATGCACACGCAGCAGATCGAGATACGCAACTTCGCCTTCGCGCCCGCGACGCTGACCGTGCCGGCGGGTACCCGCGTGGTGTGGACCAACCAGGACGAGGAGCCGCACGTGATCACCAGCGCCGGTTCGCAGTTCGCTTCCTCGAAGGGACTGGATACCAGCGACTCCTACGCGGTGACGTTTTCCAAACCGGGTACCTATGCCTATTACTGCTCGATCCACCCGATGATGGTCGGCACGATCATCGTGCAGTGAGCGGGGTGCGCGAGTCGTCGACGGTCGGGCCGTCGAAGCGGTAGATATCCATCGCCAGCAGGCCCATGTCGATGCCCGCGTCGATCCGTTGCGCATGGGCCTTTGCGCCGGCGGCACCCAACGCCACGAACAACGGCAGCAGGTGCTCGTCGGTGGGATGCGCGCGTTCGGCGAACGGTGCCTGGCGGCGATAGTCGAGCAAGGCGTCGATATCGCCGGCGGCGAGCTTCTGCTCGATCCAGTCGATGAACGGCTTTACGTACGGCGCCTGCCGCTCGTCGCTGTAGCCGGCGCGCAGATCGTGCAGATTGTGGGTGATGCTGCCCGAGCCGATCACCAGCACGCCTTCGTCGCGCAACGGCGCCAGCGCCTGACCCAGCGCGTACTGATGCGCGGGGCCAAGTTCGGGCTGGATCGAGACCGGTACTACCGGAATGTCGGCGTCCGGATACAGCAAGCGCAATGGCACCCAGGCGCCATGATCCAGTCCGCGCTTGGGATCGGCGATGGGCGCCAGGCCCGCATGATCCAGCAACTGCATGACGCGATCGGCCAGCACAGGATCGCCTGGCGCCGGATAGCGCAGCTGGTAAAGTGCGGCGGGAAAACCACCGAAATCGTGGATGGTTTCGGGCATGGCTGCACTGCCGACCTGCGGCCGTCGCGACAGCCAGTGCGCGCTGGCCATCACGATCGCCTTCGGCCGTGGCAGCACAGCAGCCAGTTCGGCCAGTCGTTCGCCGGTCAGGCCCGGTTGCAGTGCAGTCATCGGCGAACCGTGCGAGATGTACAGGCTGGGCAGGGTGGTCATTCGAGGTTTGCTCCACGGGAATCCATGCCGTCATGGTGGGGGCACATCGACGATTTGCCGAGCCCGTTGACGGAAACGATGTGTCGCCGTCAGCGCACGATCGCCATGCATCACTTGATGGTGGGGATGCCGAGGCCGAAACGCAGCGGATCGAGCAGCGCACCGTAATGGGCCGCGCGCGCGGTATCGCGTTGCAGCGGCTGCCGTACCTGCGCCGCGCTGGCGGTGCGCACGCTGCGGGTTGCCTGGTGGTAGTCGAGGCAGACCGGATCGAACGGCAGCCCGCAGAACGCCAGCAACGCGCGGATCTCGCACTCCGGTTCGGCCAGCAGCGCCTCGTAACGCTGGATGCGGATGCGCTGTGGAGCGGCGGCCTGCCACAACGCCATCGCGCGCTCGTAATCGTGGATATAGGCGGCGATGTCGGTCAGCGTGCAGGCGAAATGCGGCAGCCGGTAGAACTGCTGCTTGTAGCAGGACCAGCCCGCCTCCAGCGCATCGCGGCGGGCGTCCACGATGCGCGCGCCGGGCAACATCGCGGCGAGCACGCCGCCGAGCAGCCAGTTCGACGGCAGCTTGTCGGTGTGGCGCGGCTTGGTCCGGCGCCAGCGCGCGGTGCGTTCCAGGTAGCGCCGGCCCAGTCGCTGCCAGTCGTCGGCGCTGGCGGCACCGATCCATTGCAGCAATGGCTGGCGGCGGCGTGCGGATTCCTCGCTGAGTACCTGTTCCAGATCGGGCAGCTCGCTGGCGCCTTCGACGTCGGGATGGGCGGCGAGGATCTGCTCGAACAGGGTGGAGCCGGAACGCGGCAACCCGACGATGAAGATCACCTCATGGCCGAGCGTGGCGTCCGTCGGTGTCGGCAGTCTGGCTGAGGCAGCGAGCATCGCGTCGACGTGCGTATGGAACGCTCCCGCCTGCCATGTAGACAGCGCGCGCAGTTGCGCGTTGGCTGCGTTCAGTACGGCAAACGCCTGCTCGTAGTGGCCTTGGTCCTCGCATACCTTGCCCAAGGCAAAGCCCATCGCTATACGGTCAGGCGGATTGATGTCGGTACGGCGCAGTGCCGTTGCCAGCTGCTCGCGATTGGTCTCGGACAAGGGTCGCGTCTTCATGTTCGCCAGCCCACGCCAGGCGTCGCCGCAGGCAGGATGCAAGGTGAGTGCTGCGCGATAGCGCGCATCGGCATCGTCGAAACGGCCTGCATGCACCAGTGCATCGCCAAGCAGGATCAGCGCGGGCAAGAAATCCGGCGCCAGTGCATGGGCCTGCTGCAGCGCGTCGATCGCCGCATCGGTATCGCCATGTTGCTGCAGGTTGCGGCCGAGGTTGAACCACGGCATCGCGGCCTTCGGCGCCAGCGCACAGGCTTGCCGCCAGCTGGCGAACGCAGCGTCCAGTTCACCGGCTGCCTGTTGTGCATTGCCCAGATCGGAATAGGCCAGCGCGTAGTCCGGCCATTGCGCGAGGGCTCTCTGCAGGATGGTCTGCGCTTCGGCATGGCGTTGCGCGCGGGTGTGCAGGATGCCGTACAGCCGCAGCGCTTCCGGATGCTCCGGCGTCATCGCAAGAACAGTATCCAGCGCCTGTCGTGCAGTACTTTCGGCACCATCACGGATGGCATGTGCCGCAACCTGCAGCTGCCGTACGGCTGCAGGTGCGAGACCGGCAAGACACGGTTCGGCACGGTTGAGCTGGCGCTGTTCGGCGGAAGGGCTGGACATGCGGCGGTTTCGCAGCGGCGATGATCCGGCCGATGGTACGTCGTCGCGAGGGTGCTTATCGAGCAGCCTGTCGCCATCCTGTTTCTGTGTGCATCAATCGAACGACAAGCTGATGCGCTTCAGCGCGCCGCCGACCCAGGGGCGAGCAGCGCGCTCCGAAACGGTTACTTGCGACGCGGTGGCTTGCCGCCGCTGGGCCGCGGCTTGAAGCTGCCGGGCTTCTTGAAGCCGCCTGGCTTGTGCGATGGCGGTGCACTGGTGCCAGTGTCGGTGCCGTCCCACTCGTGGATGCGCAGCTGCTGCTGCACCACCCACACTTTCTTGAGGTGCTCGAACACTTCTGCCGGCATGCCGTCGGGCAGATCGATCAGGCTGTAGTGGTCGCGGATGCTGAGGCGGCCGATGAACTGGCTTTCCAGACCGGCCTCGTTGGCGATCGCGCCGACGATGTTGCCCGGCTTCACGCCATGCTCGTGACCAACCTCGACACGATACGTGCGCTTGCCTTCTTCGGTGGCATGCGCGCGCACCGGACGATGGCCGAAGTCGCGCGGCGGCGCATTCTCGTGCGCGCCATGCTGGTGTGGGGCATGTTCGCGTGGCCGTGATTCATGTGGCCTGGACTCGCGCGGCGGATGGCTGGCAGCAGAAGTTTCACGCGGCGCACTCGGCGGACGGCGTTCGCTGCTTGTGCGCTCGCGTGGTGCCGCGCGTTCGACCCGCTCACGCGAGGCGGGTTCGTACTTTTCGCGCTTCGGCGGCGGTGCCAGCAGCAGCGGCTGATCACCCTGCGCGATACGCGCCAGTGCGGCGGCAATCTCGAGCGCCGGCACGTTGTGCTCCTGCTCGTACTGCTCGATCAGCTGCTGGAACTGGCCGAGGTTGCCCTGCGCCAGCATGTCGCTGATGCGCTGCTTGAACTTGCCGATGCGCACGTCGTTGACCACGTCGACCGACGGCAGCTGCATCTGCTCGATCGGCTGGCGGGTGGCACGCTCGATCGCGTTCAGCATGCCGCGCTCGCGCGGGCTGACGAACAGGATCGCGTCACCGGCACGACCGGCGCGACCAGTGCGGCCGATGCGATGCACGTAGCTTTCGGTGTCGTACGGAATGTCGTAATTGAACACGTGGCTGATGCGCTCCACGTCGAGGCCACGTGCGGCCACGTCAGTGGCGACCAGGATGTCGAGCTTGCCGTCCTTCAGCTGCTGGATCACCCGTTCGCGTTGCGGCTGAGCGATGTCGCCGTTGATCGCGGCAGCAGCCAGGCCGCGTGCCTGCAGCTTGCCGGCGAGTTCCTCGGTCGCCTGCTTGGTACGCGCGAAGATGATCATCGCGTCGAACGGCTCGGCTTCCAGGATGCGGGTCAGCGCATCGAGCTTGTGCATGCCGCTGACGAACCAGTAGCGCTGGCGGATGTTCGGCGCGGTGCTGGTGGAGGACTTGATCGTGACTTCGACCGGATCCTTCAGGTGGCGCTGCGCGATCTTGCGGATGACGCTTGGCATGGTCGCCGAGAACAGCGCGACCTGGCGCTCGGGCGGTGTCGCCTGCAGCACTTTCTCGACGTCGTCGATGAAGCCCATGCGAAGCATTTCGTCGGCTTCGTCGAGCACCAGATACTTCAGCTCGGACAGGTCCAGCGTGCCCTTGTCCATGTGATCGATCACGCGGCCGGGCGTACCGACCACGACGTGCACGCCGCGCTTCAGCGAGTGCAGCTGCGGGCCGTAGCTCTGGCCGCCGTAGATCGGCAATACCTGGAAGCCGGGGATGTGCGCGGCGTAGCGCTGGAACGCCTCGGCGACCTGGATCGCCAGTTCGCGCGTGGGCGCCAGCACCAGTGCCTGCGGCTTGCCGGCGCGTGGACTGATCTTCGACAGGATTGGCAGCGCGAACGCGGCGGTCTTGCCGGTGCCGGTCTGCGCCTGGCCGAGCACGTCGCGGCCTTCAAGCAGCGGCGGAATGGTGGCGGCCTGGATCGGCGAAGGCGATTCATAGCCGACGTCGGCGAGTACGCGCAGAACGTCAGGGTGCAGCGCGAGTGCGCCAAAGCCGGACGGGACCGGGGCGTTGTCGGAAACGGGGGATGACATGGGGGTACCTCAAAACAGAGAGCGGCGCCGGGAATGCGGCGCGCAAGTCGTGCATTCTACCAGTCTCCGGGCTTGCGCGTCGCCGGTCTGGCTGAACGCGATGCTGAGGTGGCGCGCGGTTATGCTTCGGGGCCGATGAGGACGACGATGGGCATGCTCGAAACGATCTCCGAACAACGCCTGCACGGCGGTGTGCAAGGCTTTTACCGGCATCAATCGGAAGCTTGTGCCGGACCGATGCGCTTTGCCGTATATCAGCCGCCACAAGCCGCACAGCAACCGTGTCCGGTGCTGTACTTCCTGGCCGGGCTCACCTGCACCGAAGAGACGGCGACGATCAAGGCAGGCGCGCAACGGCTGGCGGCCGAACTAGGGCTGGTATTGGTCATGCCCGATACCAGCCCGCGCAACACCGGCATCGACGGCGCCACCGGCGACTGGGAGTTCGGCGAAGGCGCGGGTTTCTACGTCGATGCCAGCGTGGCGCCATGGTCGGCGCATTTCCGCATGCGCAGCTACGTGGCCGATGAGCTGCCGGCGCTTATCGCCGCACACTTTCCGGTGGACGTCGAGCGCAGCGGCATCTGTGGTCATTCGATGGGTGGCCATGGCGCGTTGACCATCGCCTTGACGCATCCGACGCGCTACCGCTCGGTGTCGGCCTTCGCGCCGATCGTGGCGCCCAGCCAAGTGCCGTGGGGCAGGAAGGCCTTGCCGCGTTATCTCGGCGTCGACCCGAAAACCTGGGCCGACTACGACGCCTGCGAGCTGGTGCGGCGGCAGACCATTCCCGGCACGATCCTGATCGATCAGGGCGAGGCCGACCAGTTCCTCGAAGCCCAGCTGAAACCCGAACTGTTCGACCAGGCCTGTGCGGAAGCTGGGCAGAGCTTGCTGTTGCGCCGGCACCCCGGTTACGACCACAGTTACTGGTTCATCACCAGCTTTATCGACGATCACATACGTCATCATGCTGTGGCATTAGGGCTGCTCTGAGCATCGCGGCGATCCATCACGGCGTTTGAGTGCAACGCGACGAAGGATTCCGGGTTCCGCATACGAATGTGGCGGCCCTCAGGCCGCCACATTCGGTGTCATTCAAGCGATCGCTCAGGCCTTGGCGGCCGGGCGCGAGTTCGAACGACGGCGCTGGTTGCCGGCGGCGTGATCGCCACGACCCTGCGGCGCATAGCCGTTCGGGCGGGCCGAGCCAGCGGGCTTGCCCTGGCGTGGCGCGCGCGATTGACGTTGTCCACCACCACCACCGCCGCCACCCTGTTTCGGGCGCGGTGCACCGGCATCCAGCCGCAGCGGCGCGGAAGGCTCGTAACCAACGATCGGCGTGATCGCAATGTCCTGCTTCAGCAGCTTGCGGATGTCGTGCAACAGACCGGACTCGTCGTGGCTGACCAGCGACACTGCCAGGCCTTCCATGCCGGCACGACCAGTACGACCGATGCGATGCACATAGTCTTCGGCGACCGAGGGCAGGTCGAAATTGATCACGATCGGCAGCTGCTCGATGTCGATGCCTCGCGCGGCGATATCGGTAGCCACCATCACGGTGATGCGGCCGCTCTTGAAGTCGCTGAGCGCGCGGGTACGGGCATTCTGGCTCTTGTTGCCGTGGATCGCGGCGCTGCGCAGGCCGGAGGCGTTGAGGAACGTCACCAGCTTGTCGGCGCCGTGCTTGGTGCGGCTGAACACCAGCGACTGCCGGCGGCTGTCCGCCGACAGCAGGTGCAGCAGCAGGTCGCGCTTGCGTGAGGCATCGACCGGGTGCACCTGATGGCTGACCAGGGTGGTGACGGTGTTCGGCGCCGAAACCGAGATCTCTTTCGGGTTGTGCATGAACTCCATCGCCAGCGTCTTGATCGCCGGCGCAAACGTGGCGGAGAACAGCAGCGTCTGGCGCTTCTTCGGCACCGACTGCAGGATGCGCTTCAGTGCCGGCAGGAAGCCCATGTCCAGCATGCGGTCCGCTTCATCGAGGATCAGCGTTTCCACGGCCGACAGATCGAGCGTGCGCTGCTGCATGTGGTCGATCAATCGACCCGGGGTGGCGATGACGATGTCGACGCCGCGACGCAGTGCATTGATCTGCGGGCCCATGCTGACGCCGCCGAAGATGGTGGTGGCGCTGACCTGCATGTGCTTGCTGTAGTCGCGCAGGTTTTCATGCACCTGGGCGGCCAGTTCGCGAGTCGGGGTGAGTATCAGTGCGCGCGGGCGACGGGTCATGGTCTGACCGCTGGTCGACAGTTTCTGCAGCAGCGGCAGCGCGAACGCAGCAGTCTTGCCGGTGCCGGTCTGGGCAGCGGCGAGCAGGTCATGGCCTGCCAGTGCCGGCGGAATCGCGGCGGTCTGGATCGGGGTGGCCTGGGTGTAGCCGTAATCGGCAAGCGCACGCAACAACGCGGGCGCAAGGCCCAGCGAATCGAAGGACATGTAACACTCCTGAGCAACCCGGAGTGTTCATACCGTGTTGCAGACTTGGGGGAAGAGGGCGGCATTGCCGCAGCAGTCAGAGTGACTGCGCCGCCAAGTATAGCTGATTCATCAGCACCGTGCTTGCGCGGTGGCCGCCAAACTGAATGGAACGGCGAGACGGCCTCAGTAGTGCGGCCGTGCCACGATCAAGTAGCTGTTGAACGGAGTATGTCCGCGCAGTGGTTCGATACGCACATCGAGCCCGGCGTTTTCCAGCGGGGCACGCAGTTCATCGGCGGTCGGATAGTGTTGCGCCCCACCGGGAATCCAGCCGGACGCACGCAGAAAAAACTCCTCGATCCGGGTAGCGTGGAAACGCCAGTTCGGTTCGCGCAGCACATTGCGGATGATCAGGCAGCCTTGCGGTGCCAGATGCCGGATGGCCGCTTGCAACAGCGCGGGCTGACGTTCGGCAGGCAGATAGTGCAGCACGTCGAGCAGGGCGACGTGGCCATGCATCGGCGGAAGTTCGGCCACGTCGGCATGTTGCAGGCTCATCATGGTGTCGAGTCCGGCGCGCTGCGCGGCAATCCGTCCCGCAGCGATCTTGCGCAGATCATGATCGAGTCCGAGATACGGCTGTCGGTGCCCTTGCGCGTGCAGATACTGCCCAAGCAGGCCGATGCCACAGCCGATGTCGAGCAGGGGCAGCGGGCTGCCGGTAATCAGCGCCGCGGTGGCGGCATAGACCGGATCGCTGGCCAGTTTGCTCCTGACGTAACAGCGTTGCAGATGGGAGTCATACAGACTGGCGATGCGATGCCGGGTGCGACGATCCATGCGTGTCCAGTCCTTGCGTCGATTGCCTCAATCTAGGTCATCGCGTGCACGTGTGCCATGTCGACGTCGCGTTTTCGGCCATCCCGGGCATACGATAGCGGCCATCTGCCGATCCGAGAGAAGTCTGATGTCGCTGCTTGCGCCCCTGCGTGAACTCGATTCCAGCCAGCGGCATACCGTGCTGGCAAGTTTCCTCGGCTGGACGCTGGATGCGTTCGATTACTTCCTGCTGACCTTCGTCATCGTCACGGTGGCAAAGGAGTTCGAGGTGGGCACGGCGCAAATCACCTACGCGCTGTTCCTGACCCTCGCCGCGCGGCCGCTGGGCGCATTGCTGTTCGGACGGCTGGCCGATCGTTTCGGGCGGCGGCCGATCCTGATGCTCGATGTGATCCTGTTTTCGGTGTTCGAACTGGCCACCGCGTTCTCGACGTCGCTCACCATGCTGCTGGTGCTGCGCTTCCTGTTCGGCGTGGCGATGGGTGGCGAGTGGGGCATCGGTGCGTCGCTGGCGATGGAATCGATCCCGGCGAAGGCGCGCGGCGCGGTGTCCGGTCTGCTGCAGAGCGGCTATCCGTGCGGCTTCTTTCTGGCGGCATTGGCGAACTGGCTACTGGTCGACCATATCGGCTGGCGCGGGTTGTTCGTGGTCGGTGCGATCCCGGCCCTGCTGGTGCTGTACATCCGGCGCAAGGTGCCGGAGTCGGCGGTATGGCAAGCGGGGCAGCAGGCCTCGAAACGCCCCGGCTTGCTGGAAGCGATGCGTGGTCATTGGAAGTTGGCGATCTACCTGATGCTGCTGATGATGGCGTTCAACATGTTCAGCCACGGCTCGCAGGACATGTATCACACCTTCGAAGAAACCAACCTGCATCTACCCACCGGCTCGGCGATGGCCTTCGTGCTGGTGGCGTTGTTGAATCTCGGGGCCTTGGTTGGCGGCCTGTATTTCGGTGCGCTCTCAGAACGCATCGGTCGGCGCAAGGCGATGATGATCGCCGCCTTGCTGGCGATACCGGTGATTCCACTGTGGATGTATGGCGGCTCGCTGATCCTGCTGGGCATCGGCGCGTTCTTGATCCAGATGATGGTGCAGGGCGCCTGGGGCGTGGTGCCGACCCATCTGAACGAGTTGTCGCCTGCGGCGGTGCGCGGCACCTTGCCGGGGTTTGCCTATCAGATGGGCAACCTGCTGGCGGCGGTCACTGCTACCGCGCAAACCTGGTTGGCCCAGCGGCATGGCGGTGATTTCGCGTTCGCGATGTCGTTGTGGATGGTGTTGGTGGCCTTGTTGCTGGCTGTGCTGTTGTGGCTGGGGCCGGAGGCGCGCGGGGTGGGTTTCGGTCGAGCGGAGTCGTGATGTCGATGCTGGCCGCTGGCCGGCTGCTGCTAGAATCCGTCGTTTGATCCCATCGACGAGACAGGCAATGAAGGCTGGCAAGGACAAGGTCATCGCGATCCACTACACGCTAACAGTGGACGGTGAAAAGGTTGAGAGCTCGCACGATCACAACGAGCAACTGTGGATCCTGCTCGGCCATGGCCAGCTGATTCCGGGTCTGGAGACGGCGATCGAGGGCCATGAGGCCGGCGATACGCTGTCGGTGGACGTGGCTGCAGCCGACGGTTACGGCGAACGCCAGGAAGACCAGATCCAGCGCATGTCGAAGAAGTATTTCCCGCAGGCCAACCGACTCAAGCCAGGCATGGTCACCGTACTGAAACTGAAAGATGGCGGCCAACGCGCCGTGACCGTGCACAAGGTCGGCATGAGCGCGATCGATGTGGATCTTAACCACCCGATGGCCGGCAAGGCCCTGCATTTCGACGTGGCCATCAACGAAGTGCGCGATGCCACAGAGGAAGAGATCCAGCACGGCCACGCGCATGCGCCGGGTGCTGACGCACACTGAGCCTGGCGGCATCCTTTAGACGACAACGGCGCCCTTCGGCGCCGTTGTTTTTAATGCGACCTGCCAATCCGGCGTATCAGTCCAGCACACGCTTGCCGTAGGCAAAATGGCCGCCCCAGTACGGCCCGTCGATGTCGTCCAGCCGCACCGTGCCACCACTGTTCGGTGCATGCACGAAACGCCCCTTGCCGACATACACGCCGACATGGCTGATCGCGCCGTCGATGTCGAAGAACACCAGGTCGCCACTGGCCAGTTGGGTCATCTGGCGCACCTTGCGGCCGTCCATCGCTGCCATGTCGTGCGACGTGCGTGGCAGCTTGATGCGGGCGGCGGTGCGATAGATGTAGTCGACCAGTCCGCTGCAGTCGAAGCCGCCCGCCGGCGTGTTGCCACCCCAGCGGTACGGGGTGCCGACCAAGCCGATCGCGCGAAACAGGATGTCGTTCGCGGCACCAGCGCTGGCGGCTGAGGGTGCGAGTGGTGGCAGATCAGCCAGGGCCGAGTGCGAGGTCTTGAAGGTGGGCTGCCGTCGATGCGGACCGCTGGCGCAGGCGGCCAGCAGCAGAATCAGCGTACCGAGCAATAGCTGGCGTGCAGCGTGCGCTGACCATGACGTGGACGTCGATCGGGCGGCAGGGTCCATACGCATGAAACAACCTCGGCTTGAGTCGAGCCGAGGTTATCAAATCAATGACTTGGAAGGAAGTTCTCAGGAACTGGTCGAATTTGAAGGCGAGGCGGGCGCAACTGCGGGAGACGGCGCCACAGGCATCGGATCCAGGCTGAACTTCACCGGCACGCGGTCGTAACCCACGATGGGCTTGCCGTCCTTCATGGCGGGATTGAAATGCCATTGCATGGCGGCATCGCTAGCGGCCTTGACCAGACTGGGTGCGGCATGCGTCGCCGGATCCACTTCGATAGTTTGCGGACGGCCATCGGTACCGACCAGAACCATCAGGATGACGGTGCCTTCCTGCTTGTTCTTGATCGCATCGGCTGGGTAGTGCGGTTGCATGTGTGAGTTGTAGCTGAGGTCGGATGAGGCGGATTGGTCCGGTTTGGCGTGCGTGAGGGCTTGCGCGGTGAACGCACTGCCCAGCATCAGGGCGGCCAGGCCGATGTATCCGAGACGACGGCGCAAGGCACCGGGACGATGGCGCTGGATCATGTTCAGTCGCTCCTTCAGTTGTGGCTCGCTGAGCCAGGGGATGAGTACCGGCTTGGAATCCATGCCGGTGCTGTGCAGCAAGGTTCGTGCGTACGCCATCTCGTCCTGTGGCAACTGGCGCAGCACACGTTCGTCGCAGGCCAGTTCCTGATCCAGTCGCAGCCGCGGTAGCGCCAGCCACGCCAGCGAGTGGAACCACAGCAATGCAACGGCAAGTTCGGCCAGCAGGCTCCACAGCGCATCGCCGCGGCACAGATGCATGCGCTCGTGCTGCAGCACCAGTCGCCGCTCGTCGGCGTTGAAGCGTTCGAGAAAGTCCCCGGGCAGCAACAGCAGGCTGCACGGCGCCCACAGCACCGCCGGGCCGGCTGGATGCAGCCGCAGGCGGCGTGGATCGAGGTCACCCAGATCGGTTTGCAGCAGTTGCAGCAGGGGAGCGGGCAGGCGGCAGCTTTGCCTCAGCAGGCGGCCGTAATGAATCATCAGGCGCAGCAGGCAGATCAGCGCGCCGATCAGCCACAACAGCTGCGGGCAATGCAGCGTCGAAGCCGTTTGTCCAACCTGCGCGGCGAAAGTCTGCGTGGCAGGCAGCACCAGCAGCGTCGGCGAGATCGACCATGTCGACGGCAAGGTGGGCAGCCACGGCAGCACAGCCAGCATCAGCGGTAGCAGCCATAGCGTGAATGCCGGCCCGGCACCGAACAGACGTCGCGCCGGTTTACGCAGGGCCAGCACGAGTGCGAGCCCAAAGGTGAGGTAGAGCAGCATGCCGAGCATGGTCAGCGTGCCTTCTTCTCGATCGCATCGATCAGCTTGCGCAACTCGGCGACCTCCTTCGTCGAGAGCTTTTCGTGCTGGCTGAAGTGCGCCAGCAGCGGCGCCACCTTGCCGCCGAATACGCGATCAAGCAGGCTGCGGCTCTCCAGCCGCTGCCATTCCTCACGTCGCAGCAGCGGCGAATACAGATAGCGTCGGCCATCCTTCTGCGCGCTCACCGCACCCTTGCCGAGCAGGCGGTTGAGCAGGGTCTTGATGGTTTTTTCGTGCCAGCCGGTGGGTTGCAGCAGGCTGGCCACGATGTCTTCGGACGTCTGTGGCGCTTGCTGCCAGAGCACCTCCATCACCCGGCTTTCGGCATCGCTGATGGCAATCGGCTTGTTTGGCACAGGCGCTCCGGTTTTGGATTACATGCGTAGTCCAATAAAGATTACGCATGTAATTTTATAAACGCAAGCGCTCCGTGAGAGGTCTTCCCATCAAGTCATTCGTGCCGAAGGGCTTATCGCTGGTCCACTGTAATGATCTGCTCGGACAAGGTCTTGCCGCGGATATCCCATGCGCGCAAGCGATAACGCCCTGGACGGAGGTACAGCTTGCTCGCGGTCTCGCCCTGCATGAAGGCGTAACGATCGGCGGCGATGGCGTCGTTCGACTCGTCGATATAGTGCGCGTCGACGACGCAGGGCGAGGTAACTTTGCAGAGTGCCGTGCTGACCGCGTACGGAAAGCGCTCATTGTGCAGGGTGAGCCATTCGGGACGTTGCGTGTTGACGTAATGCGCCAGCATGGGTTGGGCACGCACCATGTCGTGCACGATCGTCGAAGGCTGGACATATCCGCTATCGAGTGCACCCTGACCAGTGGGCGGCAGGATTACGTTGACGTCGTACAGATCCGGGTGGGCGCTCCAGGGCTTGCTGGTGATGCGGTTGAGCAACACGGTGGGACCATCGGGCGGAAATTCCTTGATCAGCTGCTGGTAGTCATCTGGCTCACTCGGGATCTGCTCACGGAACTGGGTTTGATCGACTGATAGCGGTTCGATGCCAGTCAGTTTCTGCAACTGCATGGCCATCGGTATGGTGCTGCCAAGACGCCCTTTTGCCTTGTCGATATGTGCATAGCCGGCATGGACGAACAGGCGAGCGTTGGGGTCTTTGGCAAACACCTTCTTGTACAGGTTGTTTGCCTGCCCGATTTCACGATCTTGGGTGGTGCCCCTGTCGACATCGTAAGACACGACCGTGTAGCCCAACTTGAGCGCCATGCGCACAATGTCACCGTACGAGGGTTCACGCAGATATTCGGTGCCGCTTGCCATGGTCGGATAGCCGCGCTGCATCAGCGCGGCATCTTCGTCGACCAGGGCTTCGGCAGCAAAATAGTTGAAGCCAAGCGCACGCAAGCGGGGCAGCAAGGCAAGGGTAAGTTGCCTGGTATGGGCATCGTGATGGGCTTCGTTGACCAGCACGGTGCGCCGGTCGGAGGCCAGTTTCGTGACGACGTCGGCAGCACTGGCTGGCATCCACTCAGCCGCTGTGGGAAGCGTCGTATCCGCCGATGCGTGACTCTTGAGAGGGAAGTCGCGAATGGCTTCGTTGTAGAGGCCCAGTTCGTCCTCGGTCGAGGCAAACATCTGCATGGCGAGCTGGCGGTCGGATACGGGAAGTTCCGGTATCGTCTTGACCAGGTAGATGTAGCGGGCCAGATCGTTAGGCTGCTGATCCAGCTCATGGAACATCTTGACCGCAGCTGGGCTGAACGTCTGCGCGAGGCCGGCCGGCACCAACAGCACCACAAGGCATAGTCCGATTGAAACCACTCTGGTCGAGATTCTGATCAGCATGCTCAAACCCATCTGGGTGATTCGAGCCAAGCGTGCACGTGAACTACCTGCTAAGCAAGCAATTGTCGATGCGACAACTTTGGCCTATGCGCGGGTGCGATTGCGCCTGTCTCGTCGGTACTGGTTTGATACCGAGATCAGGCGTCATAAGCTAGATTCGAGCAAATCCCCGAGGGCGCTTCGATGACGGCAAGCCATGACCTGATCGTGCTCGGCGCCGGTTCCGGCGGCCTGGCCACTGCCTTCCGCGCCGCGCAGCATGGCGCGCGGGTTGCCTTGCTCGACCCGGGCGAACTGGGTGGTACCTGCGTGCATCGCGGCTGCGTACCGAAGAAGGCGCTGTGGTTTGCCGCGCAGTGGGCGCAGGCCCAGCAGTTTGCGGTCTACGTGGGTTTTGCGTCGGAACCGGGTCCGCTGGACTGGGAGCGCTTTCGTCAGGTGCGACTTCGCTATATCGATGCGATCGATCAAAGCTATGCCCGGCGCCTGCAGAGCGCGAGCGTGCAGTTGATCCGTCAAGCTGGCCGTTTTGTCGCAGCCGATACGATCGAGCTGACCGATGGCAGCCAGTTGCAGGCAGCGCAGATCGTGATTGCCACCGGCGCACGTCCGCGCACGCTGGCATTGCCGGGTTTTGGGCTGGGGATGGTTTCCGATGATGTCTTTGCGCTGCAGTCATTGCCGCGACGGGTGGCGATCGTGGGCGGGGGTTATGTCGCGGTGGAGTTTGCCGGTTTGCTGCAGGCACTCGGCAGCAAGGTGGAAGTGCTGGCACACGAGCACCTGCTGGAAGGCTTCGATACAGAACTGGTGCTGGCATTGCGGGAACTGATGGAAGCGCAAGGCATCCGGGTCAACCTGCACAGTGCAATACAGGCGGCACATCGTGGGGACGCAGGCATCCTGCTCGACGATGCGCCGACCGGTTCGCGCGGCCCCTACGACGCGCTGCTGTGGGCGGTAGGCCGTGTGCCGAACAGCGAGGCGTTGGAGCTCGGTTCGATCGGCGTGGAAACCGACGAGCGTGGCCACGTGCTGACCGACGCGCGGCAGGATACCAACGTGAAAGGTGTCCACGCGGTCGGCGACGTTACCGAGCGCAAGGCGTTGACGCCGGTGGCCGTTGCGGCTGGCCGGCGCCTGGCGGACCGGTTGTTTGGCGGTCAGCCGGATGCACAGCTGGTTTACGAGAATATTCCCAGTGTGGTGTTTTCCGAGCCGCCGCTGGGCATGGTCGGGCTGACCGAGGAAGCGGCTCGTGAACAATATGGAGATGCGGTCACCGTCTACCGCAGCCGATTCACACCGATGCAGTGGGCGTTGGCCGGCATGCAGGGGCAGAGTCTGATGAAGCTGGTCTGCGTGGGTCGCGACGAACGCGTACTCGGCATCCATGCGCTGGGTCCGGGTGCCGAAGAAATGTTGCAGGGCTTTGCGGTAGCGCTGAAGCTCGGCCTGCGCAAATGCGACCTGGATGCGACCGTGGCGATCCATCCCAGTTCCGCCGAAGAACTCGTGCTGATGGGCTGAGTACAATGCTGCGCATGAGCAACTTCACCTTGCAGCGCGGCCATGTGCCGCTGTTGATCAGTCTGCCGCACGACGGCAGCTTCATTCCCGACGACATCATCGTGCGAATGCATCCAACTGCACGCCGTTCGCCGGATACCGACTGGCATGTGGGGCGGCTGTACGAGCCGCTGGCGCAGGCGCTAGGCGCCAGCGTGCTCAAGCCGTTGGCGTCGCGTTATGTGATCGACCTCAACCGGCCTGCCGATGGGCATGCGTTATATCCGGGGCAGCGCGAAACCGGTCTGGTTTCGACGATCGGTTTCGACGGCGAACCGCTGTATCTGGATGGCTGCGAACCGGACAGCGTGGAAGTTCAACAACGGATAAACGAATTCTGGCAGCCCTACCACCAGGCACTGGCGCATGAACTTGCGAGACTGTGTGCCGAACACGGCCGGGCTGTGCTGTGGGAAGGTCATTCCATTCGCAGCCAGGTACCGCTGCTGTTCGAGGGGCGTCTGCCGGATTTCAATCTCGGCACGGCTACTGGGGCGAGTTGCGGTTCGGCGCTGCAGGCGCAGTTGCAGACCTGTCTTGAATCGCAGTCACGCTACAGTTTTGCCGTCAATGGACGCTTCAAGGGCGGCTACATCACCCGTCATTACGGTGATCCCGATGCCGGAGTGCAGGCGGTGCAGTTGGAGCTGGCGCAGCTCAACTACATGGACGAGGCGAGCTTCGAATACGACGATGGGAAGGCGCCAGCGGTGCAGGAACTCATCGGTCGGATGCTGCAGGCCTGTCTGAAATGAGCGCAAATTATTGCGTGCTTCAGTGCGTTGAATAAAAGTCAAGATCCTGCGCGCCAGACACGTAGAAAGTCGCGCACCCCATTCAGCTTTGGTATCCCATTTCCGCCGCATTGTGGACTCGTCGCGCCACCCGTGTTGCCGGGTTCCGGCCGGGCTCGCGATACCCCATTTCCGAGGCTCAACATATGATGCGTAAACTTCTGATCGCTTCCCTGCTCGTGGCGGGCGTTGCGCTTTCCGGTTCTGTGTTGGCCCAGGCGGCTGCGCCGAAGGCTGCCGCTGCAGCGGAACAGGCCGCTCCCGCGACTGCTCCGGCTGCGGCGCCGATGGCTGCCCCGGCAGCTGATGCCGCCCCGGCTGCGGCTGCCGCTCCCAAGGCCCACAGCAAGAAACATCACAAGCACCACAAGGCTGCCGCAGCGGCAGCCCCGGCGGCTGCCAGCACGGCAGGCTGATCGTCGGCTGGATGATGGTGTGAATCGAAACCCCGCCGGTGCAGACCGGCGGGGTTTTTCATGCGCAGCGCGGCAGAGCGCTCAACGCGCGGATGGTGGCATTGCCGCGATGCATTTCAGCTCAATCGCGATCGGTGTCGGCAGGGCGCTGATGCCCAGCGTGGTACGGCACGCATCCACGCCCGCGAAGTATTCCGCGTACAGCCGGTTGTAGGTGGCAAAGTCGCGCTGCATGTCGGTCAGAAACACGGTGACATCGACCAGATCAGCCCAGGTGGCACCGCTGGCTTCCAGCACGGCGCGCACGTTGGCAAACACCTGCCGGCATTGCGCCTCGATGTCGTAGTCGACCAGCTGGCCGTCTGCATCGTGCACATTGCCGGGAATCGCGTTGCTGCCGGGCTGGCGCGGACCGACGCCGGACAGGAACAGCAGGTCGCCGACGCGCCGCGCATGCGGATAGGCGCCGACCGGCGCAGGCGCGGCATCGGTGTGGATGACTCCGCTCATGGGTGCGTTGCCGGCAGCCGCGTCAATCGCCGCAGGGCGTTTTCGTAGGCGGGTTCCAGTGCCATGCGTGAATCGACATGCATATCCAGATCGTTCATATGGCCATTGTCGAGGCTGTAGCACCATGCGTGCACAGCGAGTTTCTGGCCGCGTTCCCAGGCGTCCATCACGACCGTGGTACGGCAGGTATTGGTCACCTGTTCGATCGCATTGAGTTCACACAGGCGGGTATTGCGCAGCGACATCAAGTCCATGGAGGCGAGCAACGAGGAATGCTTCTCCGCCACGTCGCCGACATGCCGCAACCAGTTGTCGACGAGGCCGAGTCGGCGTTCGTCCAGTACGGCCTGGATGCCACCGCAGCCGTAATGGCCGACGACGATGATGTGCTCGACCTTGAGGATGTCCACCGCGAACTGGATCGCACTGAGGCAGTTGAGGTCGCTGTGCGAGACCACGTTGGCGACGTTGCGCTGCACGAAGATCTCGCCCGGCGGCAGGTCGACGATCTGGGTGGCCGGCACGCGCGAATCGGAACAGCCGATCCACAGGTATTTCGGTGACTGCTGCTTCGCCAGATACTCGAAGAAATGCGGGTCTTCCGCGTGTCTGGCGGCGGACCAGCGGCGGTTGCCATCGAGCAGTTCTTGCAGGGGACGGGTCACTGTCAGGTACTCATTGGTGCGGCTTGCGCCGCGGGTGGATCAAAGGAACCAGATCAATAGCGGATGCAGATGTTTTTCGACTCGGTAAAGAAGTGCAATGCGTCGAGGCCACCTTCGCGACCGAGTCCGGACTGCTTGGCGCCGCCGAACGGCGTGCGCAGATCGCGCAGCAGCCAGCAATTGATCCATACGATGCCGAACTCAAGCCGGCCGGCGAGCCGGTGGGCACGGGAGAGATCCTGTGTCCACAGTGAAGCGGCGAGTCCATAGCGGCTGTCGTTGGCGATCGCCAGCGCCTCGGCCTCGTCCTCGAATGGAATCAGGCTGACCACCGGGCCGAAGATTTCCTGCTGGTTGGTCTGCGCCGCAGACGGCAGGCCTTCGATCACGGTCGGCGTGATGAACCAGCCATCGGCACAGCGACCGGACAATCGGATCGATTGACCGCCGCACAGCACGTGGCCGCCTTCGACGCGGGCCTGTTCGATGCAACCGAGCACCTTGTCGTAATGCGCTCGCGAAACCATCGCGCCGAGATCGCTGTCGGCATCTGTCGGATCACCGATGCGCAGCGCCTGAACGCGCGCAAGGTAGCGCTCGCGGAAGGCGTCATAGATCGAGCGCTGCACCAGCAGGCGTGAACCGCACAGGCAGATCTCGCCCTGATTGGCGAAGCCCGAGCGCACGATGGTGTCCAGGTTCGCCTCGGAAAGATCGGCATCGGCAAACACGATCGCCGGATTCTTGCCGCCCATTTCCAGCGACACTTTCTTGAACTGTGGCGCGGCGACACGGGCGATCTGTGCGCCGGTGGCGGTGCTGCCAGTGAAGGAAATCGCCTGCACCGACGGATGCTCCACGATCGCCTGACCGACGCTGGGTCCGCGCCCCTGCACGATGTTCAGCACGCCGGCTGGAAACCCGGCCTCGATGCTCAGTTCGCCAAGCAGCGCCGCGGTGCATGGAGTCACTTCCGACGGCTTGGCCACCACCGTGTTGCCAGCGGCCAGCGCCGGCGCGATCTTCCAGGTGAACAGGTACAACGGCAGGTTCCATGGGCTGATGCAGCCGACCACGCCGAGCGGTTGACGCAGGGTGTAGTTGATCGCGCCGGTACCGACGGCACCGGTTTCCATCGCGTGCGACTCGCTGCCCCAACTCATGATCGCCGCCGCGAAATAGCGCAGGTTGCTGATCGCTCGCGGGATATCGAGCCGGCGTGCGAGGATCAACGGCTTGCCGCTGTCGCGCGATTCCAGCGCTGCGAATTCTTCAAGCCGTGCTTCGATCAGGTCAGCCAATCGCTGCAGCAGGTGCGCGCGCTGTTCAATCGGGGTGTTAGCCCAGCCGGCGGCGGCGCGGCTGGCGGCAGCGACGGCGGCAGCGACGTCGTCCGGGCTGGAATCCGGGCACTGTGCAAACACCATGGCGGTGGCCGGTTCGTGCACCTCCAGCCATGCATCATGCTGCGGCGGCTGCAGGCGACCGTCGATCAGATTGGCTAGGCGCAGGGTAGGCATCTGCACAAGCTTAAAACCAGCGTGCTGCAAATGCACCGGACGCTGGCGTATGCGTGCGCGATCTGGCTCAACTCAAGGCGCGGGTGCGGCCGCCATCGACCGCGATGCTGACGCCGTTGACGTAGGCGGCGGCAGGTGTGCACAGGAATGCGATCACCGCTGCCACTTCGCTGGCTTCACCGAAGCGACGGGCCGGGATCGTGGCGATCAGGTCCTGTGCGATCGCGTCTTCGGTCTGACTGCTTGCGGCGGCTTTCGCGGCCAGCAAGCCATCGAGGCGGCCGGTGCGGGTGTAGCCGGGCAACACGTTGTTGACGGTGATGCCGTCGGCAGCCAGTTCGCCGGAGAGCGTCTTGGCCCAGCCGGCGACGGCGGCGCGCACGGTGTTGGATACGCCGAGCCCCACGATCGGTTCTTTCACCGAAGTGGAGATCACATTGACGATGCGGCCGTAGCCGCTGGCGCGCATGCCGGGCAAGAGTGCCTGCAACAAGGTCTGACCGGCCAACAGGTGCTGCCGGAATGCGGTTTCAAACGCGGCTGGGGTGGCGGCATGTGCCGGACCGCCCGGTGGTCCGCCGCTGTTGTTGATCAGGATATGCACCGGTTCGCTGGCGGCGATCCCGCTGGCGATCGCCTGCAGACTGGCAGTGTCCAGCATGTCGACGCTGCGCCAGTCGTGGCGCTGTGCGGCATGCTTCCGTGGCAGGTTCTCGGCGACGATCTTGAGGGCATCTGCCGAACGCGCCAGCAAGGTGACGCTGGCGCCCAGTTCGGCCAGTTCGATCGCGCTGGCACGACCGATGCCTTGCGAGGCGCCGCAGACCAGCGCATGCCGTCCACTCAGGTCCAGTTGCATGCAGGTTCTCCGTTCGGTTTGATCAGTGCAGCAACAAGCGCATCGCCAGTGCCGCGAACCAGCACAGCCAACCTAGCCACGGACTGTAACGCCAGACCTGGAGCCAGCGGTTGATGGTCACATCGCCCAGCGCAGGCAGTGCCGGGGAGCGCAGCACGTGCTGCATGCGGATCCAGGTGCGGAACGTCGAAGTCTTGCCGTGCTCCGGCTCGGCAATGACCTGCCAGTGTTGCGGGTAGCGTTTGCGCAGCAACGCGGCAAGCCGGAACTGGGCCACATACGACAACAGGAGCAAGCCCACGCCGCCGATCAGCAGGCCCAGGTAAAGGATGATCATGGCGAGCTGCGGTGGTTGGTCTTGCTGTCGTTGCTGCTGCCACTGCTGCCGTTGCTGGTGTTGCTGTTGATCCATGGCAGCGGCAGTGCGGTGCGCAGGGTGTTGAGGACGCCGTCGCCTTTTTCCGCCTTCTTGCAGATCGCGTTGTCGATGGCCTTTTCGTAGGTCTTGTTCATCAGGCCGACCCACAGCGAACCATCCGGGCCATGCGGAATGCTGAAGCTGCCGGTGGAGTTCATCTTCAGGGTCGCCGTGGTGGTGGTCGAGATCGACGCGGGCGACTGCTCCCAATAGGTCTTGCCTGACTGCTGTTCGGCGGAGCTGTAGACCAGCAGATAGCGCGCTTGCGGCTCGTTGACCTTGACGCTGCCGAAGGCGCCGGTGGTTTCGTCGCTCCAACCCATGTGTTCGCACAGCCCGATGTCTTCGGAGCGGATCGGCTGGAAGGCCTCATCCAGCAGCACGATGGTCGGCGCGAACAGGTAGCTGGCGTGCAGCCAGCGGCCATTCAATTCGGATTTCATGGCTACCCGGTACGGCAGCTTCACGTCGGCCGGCAAACGGAAGGCCAGGAAGTAGCTGTGGGTGCCATTGAGGTTGGCGACCATGCTGCCGCTGCCCAGCGTGAACTTCTGCGGTTGCCACGGCAGCGTGCTGCTATAGGAAAAGTCGGCGAAGCTGCTGCAGCATGGTGAGGCCTGGAGCAACTGCTGTTGGGCCAGCTTCAGCGCATCACCGGTGTTTTCCGAAGGTGGCCGCAGATTGGGCGGAATCAGCACCTTGGCGGTGTGACAGCCAGCCAGCAGAACGGCGAGAGCCAGTGCAGCGATGGTGGCAGGGAAGCGATGCGACATAACAGATGGGGTACTCAGAATTCGGCCGTACCGGCCGCGCGAGGGTAGGGGATGGCGTCGCGGATGTTGGACAGGCCGCAGACGTAAACCAGCAGCCGCTCGAAGCCGAGGCCAAAACCGGCATGCGGGACCGTGCCGTACCGGCGCAGGTCACGGTACCAGCCATAGCTGGCGGGATCGAGACCGAACTGGATCATGCGGCGATCGAGGTAGTCCAAGCGTTCTTCACGCTGGCTGCCACCGATGATCTCGCCGATGCCTGGGGCCAGCACGTCCATCGCGGCAACGGTCTTCTCATCATCGTTCAAGCGCATGTAGAACGCCTTGATCGCCTCGGGGTAGTTCATTACGACCACGGGACGGCCAATATGTTTCTCGGCCAGATAACGTTCGTGCTCGGTCTGCAGGTCGATGCCCCAGGCGACCGGGTAGTCGAACTTCTGGCCCGACTTCTTCAGGATCTCGATCGCGTCGGTGTAGTCGATGCGCTCGAACGGCTGCGCAATGAACGCCTCCATCCGGCTGATCGCATCCGGCTGCACGCGCTCGGCGAAGAAAGCCATGTCGTCGGCGCGTTCGTCCAGCACGGCCTTGAAGATCGCCTTGAGGAAGCCTTCGGCGCAATCGGCATCGGCGGTAAGGTCGGCAAATGCGATCTCCGGCTCGACCATCCAGAACTCGGCCAGATGGCGCGGCGTGTTGGAGTTCTCGGCGCGGAAGGTCGGGCCGAAGGTGTAGACCTTGCTCATCGCCAGGCAGTACGCCTCGACGTTGAGCTGGCCGGACACGGTGAGGAACGCCTCGCGGCCGAAGAAATCCTTGCGGAAGTCGATCTTGCCGTCGGGCAGGCGTGGCAGGTTGGCCAGGTCCAGCGTGGACAGGCGGAACATGTCGCCGGCGCCTTCGGCATCCGAAGTGGTGATGATCGGCGTGTTGATCCAGAAGAAACCCTGCTCGGTGAGGTGGCGGTGGATCGCCGTCATCATGGTGTGGCGCACCCGCGTCACCGCGCCGAACAGGTTGGTGCGCGGGCGCAAGTGGGCGACCTCGCGCAGGAATTCCATCGAATGCTGCTTGGGCTGGATCGGGTAGGTTTCCGGGTCGTCGACCAGGCCGGTGACGATCACTTCATCCGCCTGCAGCTCGAAACTCTGGCCCTTGCCCTGTGAGGGCACCAGGATGCCGGAAACGATCACGCCGGCGCCGGCGGTGAGATGCAGTACTTCACTGTGGTAGTTGCCTAGCGTGGCCGGCACCACAGCCTGGATCGGGTCGAAGCAGGAGCCATCGGTCACGTTGACGAAGGACAGGCCAGCCTTGGAGTCGCGGCGCGTGCGCACCCAGCCGCGCACGGTCACCTTGCTGCCGGCTTCGAGCTTGCCGGAGAGAGCCTGCTTCACACTGACCACGGCCATCGTTGAAACTCCTGCTGATGCACCGCATATCGGCGCGTATGGATGAACGGCGCGCGCGCCGCGGCACGCAAGGCCAAACCGGCATGATAATGTAGCCGTTGCCCGCGCTGCGACTTTCCGGGCTCCCGCAGTGCAGTTTTATCGAGGTTCGATTCGCTCCATGACGATCACCATCACACCCGCCGCCAACGAACGCATGCGCCACTTTCTGGCCAACACGCCAGCGGCGGCCGGTGTGCGTTTCGGCGTCAAGCGCACGGGTTGCTCCGGGTTTGCCTACGTGGTGGATCTGGCCGAGTCCATTGGTGAGGGCGATCAGGTGGTCGATGTGGACGGGCTGTCGTTGATCGTCAACGACAAGAGCCTGGCGATGGTCGAGGGTACTGTGATCGACTTTCAGCGGCAGGGTCTCAACGCCAGCTTCGTGTTCCACAACCCGAATGCCACCGGCGAATGCGGCTGTGGCGAGAGCTTTACCGTCAGCTGACCAAAGTTCGTGTCGTTCAGGTCATGATTTTCAATGACTTGCGCGATCATTCGCCGACACCGTACAATTCCGCTTCTGTCCGCGCCCGCTTGGGTGCCGGCAGGACACTTGCCTCACCGCACCAGCGGGAGGCTGCGAGGCCGCAAGGCCGCATCCACAAGGAGTCAACCCACAATGACCCTGCGTCATTACGAAGTTGTGTTTATGGTCCACCCTGACCAGAGCGAGCAGGTTCCGGCGATGCTCGAGCGCTACAAGGCGCTGATCGAGACCGACGGCGGCAAGATTCACCGTCTGGAAGATTGGGGCCGTCGTCAGCTGGCCTATCCGATCGTGAACCTGGCCAAGGCACATTACGTGCTGCTCAACATCGAAGTGAGCCAGAACGCGCTGACCGAGCTGGAGTCGGGTTTCCGCTTCAACGACGCCGTGTTGCGCCATCTGGTCGTGCGTCGTGACGAGGCCGATACCGAGCCGTCCTTCATCCTGAAGTCGAAGGAAAAGGATGACGCCAAGTCCACCCGTCGCCGCGACGACGAGGGTGATGGCGAAGGCCGCGGCCGTGACCGCGATGACCGCGACAACGATCGCGACAGCGACGACTGATAGGAACCCAGACCATGTCCAAGTTTTTCCGCCGCCGCAAATTCTGCCGCTTCACTGCCGAAGACGTGAAGGAGATCGACTACAAGGATCTCAACACCCTGCGTCAGTACGTCACCGAGAACGGCAAGATCGTGCCGAGCCGCATCACCGGTACCAAGGCGCGTTATCAGCGTCAGCTGGCCACCGCGATCAAGCGCGCACGCTTCCTCTCGCTGCTGCCGTACACCGACAACCACGACGTCTGACCTGTGATCCCTTCTCCCCTCCGGGGGAGAAGGTGCCCGCAGAGCAGATGAGGGGCGGGTGCTCGCGATCAGGTTCGTCGAAGCGTGCTTCGAACAACCGATTGCGCAAGCCCAGCCCCTCACCCCAACCCTCTCCCCGAAGGGGAGAGGGTGCAAGACCTTCGGACAACCGTCCTCTGGCTGCGCCGGGCCACACCGGTGCTAACGAAAAGGAAGCATCATGGAACTCATTCTTCTGCAGAAAGTCCGCAACCTCGGCACGCTTGGCGACAAGGTCAACGTGAAGCCGGGCTACGGCCGCAATTTTCTCCTGCCGCAGGGCAAGGCCGTACGCGTCAATGCCGCCAACCTGGCTGCGTTCGAGCAGCGTCGCGCCGAGTACGAAGCGAAAGCCAACACTATGTTGACCGACGCCGAAGCCCGCAAGGTCAAGCTGGCCGACGCGTCGGTGACGATCTCTGCGCATGCCAGCGCGGAAGGCAAGCTGTTCGGTTCGGTCGGCCCGCGCGATATCGCCGAGGCACTGGCCGCTGCCGGTCACGCCGTCAACAAGGGTGAAGTGATCCTGGGCGAAGGCCCGCTTCGCAACACCGGCGAATATGACGTCGCGGTCCACCTGCACGCCGATGTCCACACCACCGTCAAGGTGATCGTGGTCGGCGACAAGTAAGCTGATACCGCCATCTTCCTGATGGAAACAGAAGGGCGCCCTTGGGGCGCCCTTCTGTTTTTGACGGCCCAATAATCAGGAATTTCGCCAGCTCCGCCCCGTGAGTCTGCATCTGTCGCAAAGGATGAGCGCGGATCGGTGCATGTTTTATCCACGCCAACTCACAGGTTATCCACAGAGTTGTTGTCTCGTGCCTGACCGTGGGGCCGCGTATGCTGGCACGGACACGTGCAGCATCGTGCTGGCTATTGCTTGAGAGAATCCCGATGTCCTTCGTGCCCGAACGCAAACCCTCATCTCCTGCCATCGAGGCGTTGCGCATACCGCCGCATTCCATCGATGCCGAGCAGGCGGTGCTCGGCGGCTTGATGCTGGCACCGGATGCGTTGGACAAGGTGGCCGACCGGTTGGCCGAGCAGGACTTCTACCGCAAGGATCACCGGTTGATCTGGCGCGCGATCAACGAACTGGCGAACAAGGGCATGCCGTGCGACGCGGTGACCCTGGGCGACTGGTTCGAAACCAACGGTCTGGCCGAGATGGTCGGTGGCGCCGGCTACCTGATCGAGCTGGCCAACAGCACGCCCAGCGCCGCCAACATTGCGGCGTATGCCGAGATCGTGCGCGAGAAGTCGGTGATGCGCCAGCTGATCGATGCCGGCACTTCGATCACCGAGGACGGTTATCGGCCCGAAGGCAAGAGCGTGCAGGAAGTGCTGGAAAGCGCCGAGCAGCGCGTGTTCCACATTGCCGAGTCCGGCGCGCGCGGCAAGAAGGATTCCGTCTCGATGCGCGAGGCGGTGAAGGATGCGTTCCGCCTGCTCACCGAGCGTTACGAGAATCGCGGTCAGCTCACCGGCGTCAGTACTGGCTTCAATGATCTGGACAGTCTCACCTCCGGCCTGCAGCCGTCGGATCTGATCATCGTGGCGGCGCGCCCGTCGATGGGCAAGACCGCGTTTGCGCTGAACATCGCCGAGACCGCTGCCTTGGGCGGCAAGAAGGCGGTGGTGGTGTTCTCGATGGAAATGTCTTCCTCGCAGCTGGCGTTCCGCCTGATCTCCTCGGTCGGTCGCATCCACCAGCAGCACCTGCGCAACGGCACGCTGGAAGAGGAGGACTGGCCGCGAGTCTCCAACGCGATCGCGCTGCTGTCCGACGCCAAGATCTTCATCGATGACACACCCAGCCTGTCGCCGGTGGAAATGCGTTCGCGTGCGCGCCGGCTGCATCGCGAGCACGGTGGGCTGGGCCTGATCGTGATCGATTACCTGCAGCTGATGCAGGTGCCCGGCAACAAGGAGAATCGCGCCACCGAAATTTCAGAAATTTCGCGTTCACTCAAAGGCCTCGCCAAGGAGCTGAACGTACCGGTGATCGCCCTGTCGCAGTTGAATCGCTCGCTGGAACAGCGCGCCGACAAGCGCCCGATGATGTCCGACCTGCGCGAGTCCGGCGCGATCGAGCAGGACGCCGACGTGATCATGTTCATCTACCGCGACGAGTACTACAACAAGGAATCGGCGGACAAGGGCATCGCCGAAATCATCATCGGCAAGCAGCGCAACGGTCCCACCGATACCTGCAAGCTGACCTTCCTCGGTCACTACACCAAGTTTGTGAACTACGCGCCGGATTCGTTCGTCGGGTCGTTCGACTGATCCCGGACTTCCGTTTGCCATGAGCCGCACCACCGTCGCCACCATCCACCTCGGTGCGCTGCGCCACAACCTGGCGCGGCTGAAAGCGCTCGCTGCGCCAGCGAAAGTGATGGCGGTGGTCAAGGCCGACGCCTATGGCCACGGCTTGGAGCGGGTGGCTCGTGCGTTGAACGGCGAGGCCGAGGCGTTCGCGGTGGCTGCGCTCGGCGATGGCCTGCGGCTGCGCGCGGCGGGACATCAGCAACGCATCGTGGTGCTGTCCGGTCCCGACAACGTCCGCGACATCGCCGAAATGCAGCGGCTGCAGCTGGACGCGGCGATCCATCACGAGGCGCAGTTGCAATGGCTGACGCAGGCCGAGCCGGTGCGTGGACGTTTGCGCGTGTGGTTGAAGATCGACAGCGGCATGCATCGGCTCGGCTTCGCGCCGGAGCACGTGGCCGATGTGCATGCGCGACTCGCCGCGATGCCAGGCATCGATCCTGAGATCGGCCTGCTTACCCATTTCTCCGATTCCGAAGTGTTTGACGGCGAACAGACGCCAGCGCAGATCGCCCGTTTCGCCGAGGCGACACGGATGTTCGATGGCCCGCGTTCGCTGTCCAATTCCGCCGCGGTGCTTGGCTGGCCCGACGCGCGTGGTGACTGGGTACGCACCGGCGGTCTGCTGTACGGCTTGTCGGTGGTCGACGGCAAGACAGGTGCCGACTTCGGTTTTCGTCCGGCGATGACGCTGAGCACGCGGCTGATCGCGATCAACCAGATCAAACGTGGTGAACGCATCGGCTACAACGGCACTTGGACGTGTCCCGAAGATATGCCGGTCGGCGTGGCCGCTGTCGGTTACGGCGACGGTTATCCGCGCAGTGCCATGGCCGGCACGCCGGTGCTGGTCGGCGAACAGCGCGTGCCGCTGATCGGCCGCGTCTCGATGGATCTGATCACGCTTGATCTGCGCGATGCACCGGCCGCGAAAATCGGTGATCGCGTGCTGCTGTGGGGGCCGGAATTGCCGGTCGAACTGATCGCCGCGCAATCCGGCACTATCTCCTATGACCTCACCTGCGGCATGACCCGTCGCGTGCTGTTCGTCGAAGACGAAAGCTGACAGCCTCTGGCGCCGCGGCGTCTCGTAGTTTGCGATGAGCGCAAGCTAAGCTGTTCGCATCACAAGTATCCAGCCGGAACCCCTCATGGCCAAAGCCAAGACCGCCTACGTCTGCACCGAGTGTGGCGCCGAGCACAACAAGTGGCAGGGGCAATGTGTCGAGTGCGGGGTGTGGAACACGCTCAGCGCGATCGTGCTGACGCCGGCGTCGGTAGCCGTGTCGTCCGTTGGCGCGCAGCGTTCCAGCTACGCGGGCAACGCCGCCGGTGTGGCGCGCATCACGCCGCTGACCGAAGTGGCGTTGACCACCGAGGCGCGCACGCTCACCGGCATCGGCGAGCTGGATCGGGTGCTTGGCGGTGGGCTGGTGCAAGGCTCCGTGGTGCTGATCGGTGGCGATCCCGGCATCGGCAAGTCGACCCTGTTGCTGCAGATGCTTGGCACGCTGGGCGCGCATCTGCCCAGCGTGTATGTCACCGGTGAGGAATCGCTGTCGCAGGTGGCGTCGCGCGCGCAGCGGCTGGGCCTGCGACTGGAGCCGCTGCAGGCGCTTGCCGAAACCTGCATCGAACGCATCCTCGAGCAGGCGATGGCCTCGCGGCCGCGCGTGCTGGTGATCGATTCGATCCAGACGATCTGGACCGAGTTGCTGGCGGCAGCGCCGGGCTCGGTGTCGCAGGTGCGTGAGTCCGCCGCCAAGCTCACTCGTTTCGCCAAGGAAACCGGCACTTCGGTGTTCCTGGTCGGTCATGTCACCAAGGAAGGCGGCATCGCTGGCCCGCGTGTGCTCGAGCACATGGTCGATGCGGTGCTGTATTTCGAGGGCGAATCGGGCAGCCGCTTCCGCATCCTGCGTGCGTTCAAGAACCGCTTCGGTGCGGTGAACGAACTGGGCGTGTTCGCGATGTCCGACAAGGGCCTGCGTGAAGTGCCGAATCCGTCGGCGATCTTCCTGTCCTCTCATAGCGGGCCGACCTCGGGTAGCGCGGTGATGGTGACACGCGAAGGCACCCGCCCGCTGCTGGTCGAAGTGCAGGCACTGGTCGATCAGTCCTCGCTGGGCAATCCGCGCCGCGTCACCCTGGGGCTGGAACAGAACCGGCTGGCGATGCTGCTGGCCGTGCTGCATCGGCATGGCGGCGTGGCGGCGTATGACCAGGACGTATTCGTCAACGTGGTCGGCGGCATCCGTGTGCAGGAGACGGCAGTCGATCTGCCGGTGCTGCTGGCGGTGTTGTCGTCGTTGCGCGATCGGCCGTTGCCGGAGCACACCGTCGCGTTCGGCGAGGTCGGCCTGTCCGGCGAGATCCGCCCGGTGCCGAATGGCGAAGAGCGTCTGAAGGAAGCCGCGCATCATGGCTTCCGTCGCGCGATCGTGCCGAAGGCGAATGCGCCGAAGAAGGGCAAGGTCGGCGAGATGGAGGTGATCGGTGTGGAGCGATTGGCGGAAGCGATCGACGCCTGCCGCTGAATTTTCGAGGGTACTCAGCCCACTGGGCGATGCAGGATCAGTTCCAGCACGAATTTCGAGCCGAAGAAGGCCAGCACCAGGGCGACCATACCGATCAGGGTGAGGTTGACTGCACGCTGGCCGCGCCAGCCATGGCGCCAGCGGCCGTACAGCAGCACGCCGAACACCAGCCAGGCCACGATCGACAGGATCGTCTTGTGCGCCAGGTGCTGGCTGAACAGGTTGTCGACGAACAGCGCACCGGTGAGCAAGGTCAGCGTCAACAACACGAAGCCCGCAGCGATCAGTCGGAACAGCAGGGTTTCGGTCAGCGTCAGCGGCGGCAGCGCGCGCAGCCATGGACCGAACTGGCGATGGCGCAAGGCGCGTTCCTGCACTGCCAACAGGATGGCCAGCACGGTCGCGATCGACAGCACGCTGAACGCGATCAGCGCCACCGTGACATGCAGCTTGATCTGCCAATCCATCGTCAGCGGCAATGTTGGCGGTGCCAGGAAGCTGTCTACCGCAACCAGCAGCGCGGTGAGCGGAAACACGATCACGCCGAGGGCGGCGACCGGGCGCGAGAGATTTACCAGCAGGGTCAGTGTCGACACCACGAAGGCGACCAGTGACAGCGCAGCGAAGAAGTGCAAGTCCAGTGCGCCGCGATGCATGCCGAGTAGGATGCCGGCGTGGATCAGTACTGCACAGCCGGCGAGGCTCAGTGCCAGCCGGTTCAGCGGCTGGCCACCGCTCAGCAGGGGGCGCGCCAGGCCGCCCGCGGCAGCGAGGTACAGCACGATGGCGAGCAGGGCGAAGACGTGGATGACCATAGCCGCGGAGTGTCGCACAGGCTCCGCCGGGCGTGCATGCGGAGCAGGCCGCTCGGTCCGCTATAATCGAACACTTTCCTGTACGCCGGTCCCGTCATGTTCGAGTCGCTCAGCCAACGTCTTTCCACCACCGTCAATCGCCTGCGCGGCCGCGGCCGGCTGACCGAGGAGAACATCCGCGAATCGTTGCGCGAAGTGCGCATCGCGTTGCTGGAGGCGGACGTCGCGTTGCCGGTGGTGCAGGCGCTGATCCAGCGCATCAAGGTGCGTGCGGTTGGCCAGGATGTGCTGAAGAGCCTGTCGCCGGGTCAGGCGCTGGTCAAGGTGGTCAGCGACGAGCTGACGGTGGTGATGGGTACCGCCAACACCGAACTGAATCTGGCCCAGACACCGCCCGCCGTGGTGCTGATGGCCGGCTTGCAGGGCGCCGGCAAGACCACCACGGTGGCCAAGCTGGCGCGGCTGTTGACCGAGCGCAAGAAGAAAAAGGTGATGGTGGTCAGCTGCGACGTCTATCGTCCGGCGGCGATCGAACAGCTGCGTACGCTGGCCGAACAGGTCGGCGTGAAGTTCTTCCCGTCCGAGGCGGGGCAGGATCCGGTGGCGATCGCGAAGGCTGCAGTCGCTGCGGCGCGTCGTGAAGTGGTCGATGTACTGATCGTCGATACCGCCGGTCGTCTGCACGTGGACGAGGCGATGATGGCCGAGATCAAGGCCTTGCATGCCGCGATCACGCCGGTCGAAACCCTGTTCGTGGTCGATTCGATGACCGGCCAGGACGCCGCCAACACCGCCAAGGCTTTCAGCGAAGCGTTGCCGTTGACCGGCGTGATCCTGACCAAGACCGACGGCGATGCCCGTGGTGGTGCCGCATTGTCGGTGCGTTATGTCACGGGAAAGCCGATCAAGTTCCTCGGCGCCGGCGAGAAGACCGACGCGCTGGAGCCGTTCCATCCCGATCGTCTGGCGCAACGCATCCTCGGCATGGGCGACGTGCTGTCGCTGGTCGAGGAAGTCGAGCGCAAGGTCGACCAGGAGAAGGCGCAGAAGCTGGCCCAGAAGGTGATGAAGGGCAAGCGCTTCGACCTGAATGACATGAAGGATCAGCTGGAACAGATGGGCAACATGGGTGGCCTCGCTGGCCTGATGGACAAGCTGCCAGGCGTGGCCAGCCTGCCGGACAGCGTCAAGTCCAAGGTCAACGACGGCGAGATGAACCGGATGGTCGCGATCATCAATTCGATGACCAAGAAGGAGCGTCGTCACCCCGATCTGCTGAACGGTTCGCGCCGCGCCCGTGTGGCGCGCGGTTCCGGTACCCAGCCTGCTGATGTCAACCGCCTGCTGAAACAGTACATGCAGATGGAAAAGATGATGTCCAAGCTGTCCAAGGGCGGCAGCAAGGGTCTGATGCGGCAGATGCGCGGTGCCATGAAGGGGATGGGCGGCATGGGCGGTTTGCCGCCGCCACGCTGAAAGCTGGGGAACGAGTGGAGCGGAGTAAGAAATGAGAGAAAGCCGGGTCTGACGCCTCACTCCCGTTTCTCACGCCTCTTCACTCGCTCACTCCTCGCCGTCAGCCCTTCCCTTTTCCCGAAAAACCGCTAAAATGCCCCGTTTACCGCGCACGTCTCTCGTGTGCCTGCCGCTCATTCGGCAATTCTGGAGTTTTACCATGGTCAAGATTCGTCTTTCGCGCGGTGGCGCCAAGGGCCGTCCGTTCTACCACGTCGTCGTGACCGATCAGCGCAGCAAGCGCGACGGCCGCAACATCGAGAACGTCGGTTATTACAACCCGGTCGCGTCGGGCAAGGACAAGCGCCTTGAGCTGAACGTCGAGCGCGTCAAGGAGTGGGTGGGCAAGGGCGCCCAGCTGACCGACAAGGTCGCCGCTCTGGTGAAGGAAGCCGGCAAGCAGCAGGCTGCCTGAGTATGACTGTAGCCAGTCGGCGCGTCCTGATCGGACGCATCGTCGGGCTGTACGGTGTGCAGGGCTGGCTCAAGATCGAATCCTGGGCTGAGCCGCGCATGCGGATCTTCGACTACCAGCCTTGGCTGCTTACTGCAGCGCCGGGTGTGGAGACGCAGATCACGGGAGTGAAGGGTCGTACGCAGGGCAAGGGCATGGTGGCCCAATTGCCTGGAGTGGACGACCGCGAACAGGCAGCAGCGCTTATCGGTCATGACATCTATGTCACCCGTGAGCAGTTGCCGCCACCCGCGAAAGATGAGTATTACTGGGTCGATCTCGAAGGACTTGAGGTCGTCACCACGGAAGACGTGAAGCTGGGGCGGGTCAGTCACCTGTTCGCCACCGGTGCCAACGACGTCGTGGTAGTGAGGGATGGCGAGCGCGAGCGGCTGATTCCTTTCATCCAGGGTTCGTATGTGCGTTCAGTGGACTTGTCCGCCGGGCGCATGGTGGTGGACTGGGATCCTGAATTCTGACGTCGCCGGGTTGCGGGACATAAGGACCAAGGATCATGCGCATCGATGTCGTCAGCCTGTTTCCCGACTTCGTGCGTCAGTGTGCCGCCGTTGGTGTAGTGGGACGCGCGCAGCAACGCGAGTTGCTGCAGGTGGAAGCCTGGAACCCGCGCGACTACGCCACCGACAAACACCGCAGTGTGGACAGCAGCTCGTATGGCGGCGGTCCCGGTATGGTGATGATGATTGAACCGTTGCGCACGACCCTGGCGGCCATGCGTGACGCCGTACCGGAACCGGTGCATCTGATTTATCTCAGTCCGCAGGGAGCGCGGCTGACGCAGGGCAGGGTGGAGGCGCTGGCGAAACTGCCGCGCATCGCGCTGCTTTGTGGACGTTACGAAGGTGTGGACGATCGTCTGCTGGCGCACGAGGTCGACGAGGAGCTTTCCATCGGCGATTATGTGCTGTCCGGCGGTGAGCTTGCCGCGGCGGTGATCATCGACGCGGTGGGACGCTTGCAGGACGGTGCGTTGAATGACGCGCAGTCAGCCGAGCAGGATTCATTTTCGGATGGCCTGCTGGATTGTCCGCATTATGGAAAACCGGTGCACGATGCGCTGGGTGATGTACCGGAGGTGTTGCTGTCCGGTGACCATGCGGCGATCGCCCGCTGGCGCCTGAAGCAATCGCTGGGACGAACCTGGTTGCGCCGCCCGGACTTGTTGTCACAGCGTGGGCTGGATGCGAAATCCCAAGCCTTGCTGGATGAATTCCGCCGTGAACATGCTCAAGCTGAGCGGTTGCGGCAAGACGATGCGGCCGAATGACGACCGCAGCATTGATATCGCTAAAGTGAACCGACAGGTGCGCCATGAACAAGATCATTGAACAGTTCGAATCCGAGCAGATCACCCGCCAGCTGCCGGAATTCAGCCCCGGCGACACCGTGGTGGTCAACGTCAAGGTGAAGGAAGGCAACCGCGAGCGCGTGCAGGCGTTCGAAGGTATCGTCATCGCCAAGCGCAGCCGCGGCCTGCATTCGGCCTTCACCGTGCGCAAGATTTCGCACGGCACCGGCGTGGAGCGTGTGTTCCAGGCGCACAGCCCGGCCATCGACTCGTTGACCGTGAAGCGCAAGGGCAAGGTGCGCGGCGCCAAGCTGTATTACCTGCGTGGTCTGGAAGGCAAGGCTGCCCGCATCAAGGAAGACATCGCCGCAGTCTCCGCTGCCAAGATCAGCGCCAAGGCGGCAGCAGCTGCCGCAGCATCCGCCGCCGAGTAATCCACCCCGCGGTTGTCGCTGCATGAAAAAACCCGCGGAGCGATCCGCGGGTTTTTTGCTGTCAGTGCGTCGGCGCCGGGGTCAGGCAAGTTCCCGCTGATTACTCCAGCCGCATCGGCAGCTGCAGGAAATTACCCTGCACGAAGTCCACACCGCAGGCGAAGAGCAGCGACGTGCTGGTGGCATCCTCGACCCATTCGGCGATGGTCTGACGCTTCAGTTCGCGCGCTTGCTGGCAGATCTCGGCGATCTTCTTCTGGCTTTCCGGGTGTTGCGGCAGTTCGGCCATGTAGCTGCGGTCGATCTTCAGGTAATCCGCGTCGACATGATTGAGCAACTGGAACGAGTTCAGGCCCGAGCCGAACTGTTCCAGCGCGAAACGGCCACCCAGTTTCTTCCAGCCGTTGACGAACTCCTGTGCCGGACGCAACAGCGTCATGACCTTGCTCTCGGTCATTTCCAGCACCAGATGGCCGCGTTTGAGCGCGGCCTGTCCAAGTCGTTCACGCAACCACGGGAGCAACGTGTCGTCCTGCAGCGAGGCCGCCGTGAGCTTGATGAAGAAGGTGGTCTGTTGCCCCTGTCCCTCGCGCGACTGCAGCGCGGTGATGGCTTTATCGAGCACCCAGCGGTCGATTGCACCGGTGAGGTTGTGTTTCTCGGCGATCGGCATGAAGAAGCCTGGCAGCACTTCACCTTGCGGGCCGTTCATGCGCAGCAGGATTTCCGAGTAATCGCCTTCGACATCCTGCAGGCTGATGGTCTGCTGGTGATAGAGCACCAACCCATTTTTCGCCAGCGCCTGCTGCAACAGTTCCAGCCAGTAGCGGTCGCGCTCCTCGTCGGCTTTTTCACGTGCAGCCGGGTCATGCAGTTCCACCTTGCTGCCGCCGAGGCTCTGCGCCGTGCGCAAGGCCTGACTGGCCTGGTTGAGCAGCAGATCCGTGTTGGCGTTCTTTTCGCCCAGCAGGCTGCCGCCGATGCTGGCGGTGACCGTGATCGAGCGGGCGCCAGCATCGAAGATCTCGTTGCTGACACTGTGCTGGAGTTTGGCGATCCATTCCCTGATCGCCTCGTCCTCGCGCGTGTCGAGTATTACACCGAGCGTGTGTTCGGCGAGCATGCCGGCGATGTCGTCGGCACCCAACAGCATGCGGATGCGATCGGCGAAGCGGGCCAGCAATTCATCGGCTTTGCCCAGGCCAATGCCGCCCACCAGTGAAGCCCAGTTGTCGGGTTCGATCAGCAGCAATGACTGGCCCTTCTTGCCCTTGGTGGCGGCGGTGACGGCGTCGTCGACGCAGCTCAGCATGTGCGCGCGGTTGAACAGCCCGGTGACCGGGTCGCGCTGCAGTTGTGCCAGCATGGCCAGATCGACAAGTTGCCGGCGAAACACGATCTGCAGGCAGGGTTCGCCCTCGAATGTGGCCGGCGCGAATTCCACCGTGGCGTCGAAGTGGCTGCCGTCGGCGCGCCGTGCACGCAGGGTGAGCTGGGACGGCATCTTTTCCTGGCGCGCGTGGCCGCGCAGCAGCGACTTGAACTCGTCCGCATTGGCTGCATCGATCATGTCCATCACGGGCAGCCCGAGCAGGTCGTCGAAACTGTCGTAGCCAAAGGTTTCCAGATAAGCGTGGTTGGCACGCACGTGCATGCCCTCATGCACGTAGGCGATCGCATCGGTGGAGGAGTCGAGCAGCGCATCGCAGCGACGCTCCGATTCACGCAGCGAGGTTTCCAGTCGGCGCACCTGGCGGCGCGTCTGCAACGCATCGAATTCGCGATTGAGCACCGCGATCAGCTGCTTCGGCTGGCTACGTGAGGCGACGCCACGGGCACCATGCACGAACATGTCGGCAATGACCTGGTTTTCGAAAGTGTTGACCAGGCCCAGCAGCGAATAATCGCGACCGTAGGCGTCGAGCACTTTCACCGCTTCAGCCAGGGTGATGGTGGTGACCGCCGGGTCGAACATCACCACATCCGGCTCCAGCTCATTCACCGCCGTCTGCAGCTGTTCGACGTTGGTGGCGCGGGCTGGCCGCACGGCGATGCCGGTGTTGCGCAGCAGGCTGATGATCTGTTCGGCCTCCTCGAGCGAGCTCTCGATGAAGAGGATCTTGATGACGTAATCTTTTTTCATGGGGCGTTGAGCTGTCCGTTGATCACCGCGGGCTGGGCGAAACGACCCGGGGGTCGTTCACCATTGATGTTTGTAACGGATTCCGCCAGTGGCCGCCAGCGAAAAACCGCACATCGGTGATCGGGTCCCGGATTTACACTGGCCGCTTGGAGGCGTCGCCGCCCACTTCGCGCACCAGCCGGGGTACCAGATAGCCTGGCAGTCGCGCGCGAAGTGCTTCCATCAACGCCAGCGCACGGATGTCGTTGACCTCGAAGTGCGCGGCGCCCTGCACGCGATCGAGCTGATGCAGGTAGTACGGCAGTACGCCGGCAGCGAACAGTCGCTCGGACAAGTCAGCCAGTGCCTCGGCATCGTCATTGATGCCACGCAGCAGTACCGACTGGTTCAACAGCGTGGCGCCGGCATCACGCAGGCGGGCGCAGGCGGCATCGACGCTGGCGTCAAACTCGTTGGCGTGATTGGCATGCAGCACGACCACCTTCTGCAGTGGCAGCGCGGCCAGCCAGGCGACGAAGGCATCGTCGATCCGTTCGGGCAGCACGACCGGCAGGCGGGTATGGATGCGCAGGCGGATCACATGGGGCAGCTCGGCCAGGCCGAGGGTCAGTTCCTCGAGTTTGTGCGTGGCCAGTGCCAGTGGATCGCCGCCGGACAGGATCAGCTCGCGGATCGACGGGTCGGCCTTCACGTGGGCGAGGGCATCGCGCCACTGCGACGCAGCGGCGATCTCCTCGCCATAGGGGAAGTGCCGGCGGAAGCAATAACGGCAGTTCACCGCACAGCTGCCACTGGCGATCAGCAGCGCACGTCCGTCGTACTTGTGCAGGAGGCCGTGTCCAGCCTTGGACGCCATGTCGCCCACGGCATCCATCGTGAAACCCTCGACCAGGTCGTGCTCAGCCTGTTGCGGAAGCACCTGCAGCAGCAGCGGGTCGGTCGGGTCGTTGCGGCGCATCCGCGCGACAAAGCCACGCGGAACCCGCAAGGCGAAGCCGGCATCGTCGACCGGCAGCAGATCAGTGCGGTCGCCCAGGCCCACCGCCTGCAGCAGTTCGCCAGCGTCGGTGATGGCATCCCGCCACAGCTCGCGCCAGCCGGGAGCAGGCGACGATAGGCGGGAATGGGGGCTTGCGGTTATCATGTCGGGCCTTGGTGCGGGCGCTGTAGCCCGTGACATATTCATTCTAATTCTACCGCCCATAAGGCGTAGTGACTCCGGAGCAGACAGCGCATGGCGACCCTTGGCCTCAATGACGTCAAAACGGGCAAGAAGATCCTTCATAACGGTGATCCCTGGATCATCACCGAAGCGGACTTCGTCAAGCCGGGCAAGGGCCAGGCATTCACCCGCATCCGCATCCGCAACCTGAAGGACGGCCGCACCACCGAGCAGACGCTGAAGTCCAGCGACTCCTTCGAAGAGGCGGATGCCACCGATACCGACATGCAGCTTTCGTTTATCGACGGCATCGGCAAGGAGCGGGTGTGGCACTTCATGAACATGGAGACCTTCGAGATGGTGCCGGCTTCGCTGGCCGCGATGGGCGATGCCTGGAAGTGGCTCAAGGGTGAGGAAGAATGCGTGGTCACGCTGTTCAACGGCGGCATCGTCGCCGTGCAGGCGCCGAAGTTCGTCGAGCTGAAGATCACCGAGACCGATCCCGGCGTACGTGGAGATACCTCCGGCGGCGGTGGCAAGCCGGCCACGCTGGAGACCGGTGCCGTGGTGCGCGTGCCGCTGTTCGTCAATCAGGACGAAATCATCAAGGTCGACACCCGCACCGGCGAGTACGACAGCCGCGTGAAGTGACGGGCTGGCGCGCCATTCCGCTTCCAGCAACAAGATGATCAGGAGGGGCGGTTGCCGCAAGGTGCCGCCCTTTGTCGTATCCACTTTCGAAGCGAGTCATGATGAGTCAGATCACACCACAGCCCATCGACCTGTTGATTGAAGCGCGTTGGATCGTGCCGGTGGAGCCGCACGGCGTGGTGTTCGAGAACCATGCGGTGGCCGTGGATGGCGACCGTATCGTCGCGTTGCTGCCGATTGCCGACGCCCGTGCTGCCTACGCGCCACGCGAACGCGTCGAGCTGGCCGAGCACGCACTGATCCCCGGCCTGATCAACAGCCACACGCACAACCCGATGACCCTGCTGCGCGGCCTCGCCGATGATCTGCCGCTGATGGTGTGGCTGCAGCAGCACATCTGGCCGGCCGAGGCGAAGGTGATCGGGCCGGAATTCGTGCGCGATGGGGTGGAGCTGGCGGTGGCCGAGATGCTGCGCGGCGGCACCACTTGCGCCAACGAGAACTACTTCTTCCCCGACGTGATCGGCGCGACGTACCGGCGCATGGGTTTCCGCGCGGTGGTTGGCTTGCCGGTGATCGAGTTCCCGACTGCGTGGGCGAAGAGCCAGGACGAATACTTCGAGCGCGCCGGCGAAGTGCACGACAGCTTTCGCGGCGACAATCTGGTCAGCACCGCGTTCGCGCCGCACGCGCCGTACACGGTGTCGGACGAGAGCTTCGAGCGCATCCGCGTGCTGTCCGATCAGCTCGACATCCCGGTGCATCTGCACACGCACGAGACCGCGCACGAGGTCGAGGACGAAAAGGCCAAGAGCGGTCTGCGCCCGTTCCAGCGACTGCAGAAACTCGGTCTGGTCAACGACCGCCTGATTGCAGTGCATATGACCCAGTTGACCGATGGCGAGATCGCCGCCTGCGCTGCGGCTGGCGTGTCGGTGGTGCATTGCCCGGAATCCAATCTGAAGCTGGCCTCGGGCTTCTGCCCGGCGGAGAAGCTGCGCGTGGCCGGCGTCAACGTGGCGCTCGGCACCGACGGCTGCGCCTCCAACAACGATCTGGACATGTTCGGCGAGATGCGTACCGCCGCGCTGCTGGCCAAAGCCGTGGCCGGTGATGCGGCGGCGTTCGATGCGGCGTTCGCGCTGCGCGCCGCCACGCTCAACGGCGCAAAGGCGATCGGGCTGGAAGCGAAGATCGGCTCGATCGAAGTCGGCAAGCAGGCCGACTTTGCGGCTATTCGTCTGAGCGATCTGGAAACCCAGCCGATGTTCCATGTCATCTCGCAGCTGGTCTACGCGACCGGCCGCCATCAGGTCAGCGACGTGTGGATTGCCGGCAAGCGCAAGCTGGCTGCACGTGAACTGATCGGTGTCGACACCGCCGCGATCCTGGACAAGACACGCGCCTGGCGCGAACGCATCGTCGCTGGTTGAACCCGAGGACGCCCGTGAACCGTTATCTCGTCATCCTGATGCGCAAGCCGCATGTCGACCCTGCCGTGGTATCGATGCACCGTGACTTTCTCGACGATCTGCGCGCCCAGGGTCGCAATGAAATGAACGGCCCGTTCGGCGATGGGTCCGGCGGCGCCTATCTGCTGCGCGCGAACGATCTGGACGAGGCCATGGCCATCGTGCAGCGCGATCCGGCACATATCAGCGGCGGTTGGGAGATCACCGTCCATGCATGGCAGGCCAGCTAGGCTGCCGGTACTTCTTGAGCACACGACCATGTCACAGACCGCCAATGTCAGTCCCGAGGAAATAGCCCGTTTCGACCAGCTGGCTGCACGCTGGTGGGATCCGGACGGTGAATCGCGTCCGCTGCATGACCTCAACCCGGTGCGCGCGGCCTATATCGCCGCCCGCGTCGATCTGCGTGGCGCCCGTGTGGCCGACGTCGGTTGCGGCGGCGGCCTGTTGAGCGAGGCGCTGGCGCGCGCCGGCGCAAAGGTCACTGGCATCGACCTGGGGCAGAAGGTGATCGACGTCGCCCGCTTGCATCTGCACGAGTCGAGCCTCGATGTCGATTACCGCGTGCAATCCTCAGTCGATCTGGCCGCCGCCGAACCGGCCAGTTTCGACGCGGTGTGCTGCATGGAGCTGATCGAGCATGTGCCTGATCCGGCGGCGCTGGTGCATGACCTGGCGACGATGTTGAAGCCCGGCGGCCGGCTGTTCATGTCCACCTTGAATCGCACGCCGGCCGCATTCGGCGCGGCCATCCTCGGTGCCGAATACGTCATGCGGATGTTGCCGCGCGGCACCCATCACTACGCGCAATTCCTGAAACCGTCCGAACTCGCCCGGCTGCTGCGGCAGGCGGGACTGGAACTGGATGACGTCTCGGGTCTGGGCTACAACCCGTTACAGCGCAAGGCGTGGCTCAGCCGCTTCACCGCGGTCAACTATCTTCTCAGCGCACATAAGCCGGCATGAAATTGCTACCGGAAAACATCCAGGGTGTGCTGTTCGATCTGGACGGCACCTTGCTCGACAGCGCCCCCGATCTGTACGCGGCACTGGTCGCACAGTGTGTGGAAGAGGGCGTTGCGCCCCCGCCGTACGCGCCGGTGCGTGAGGTGGTTTCGCGCGGTGCGCGCGCCGTGCTGCGCTGTGCGTTTGGCGAGCGCGGCGAGCCTGCGCTGGAGGCGCTGACACCACGTTATCTGCAGCTGTATCAAGACGTGATGGCTCAGCAGACGCAGGCATTCGATGGCGTCGATGACTTGCTGGTGCGAATCGAGGCACACGGCTTGCGCTGGGGCATCGTCACCAACAAGGCGGCGTTCCTCACTGACGAGCTGGTCAGCCGGATTGGCTGGGCCAGTCGCGCCAGCGCCGTGGTATCCGGCGATACGCTGCCGGTGAAGAAACCCGATCCGGCTCCGGTACTGCTGGCCTGCGCACGTGCCGGCGTGGCGCCGGCGCATTGCCTGTTCGTAGGCGACGACCGGCGCGACATCCAGGCAGGCGCTGCTGCTGGCCTGTATACGGTGGCGGTGAGCTGGGGTTATCTCGACGGTGGTGATCCGCACACATGGGGTGCCGACAAGGTGCTGGCTCATCCGGCCGAACTGGCCGCGTTGCTGCAGTTGCAGCCGGTCGTCGCATGATCGAGCTGGTCGAACAAAATGCCGTACTGCAGGGCTTCATCGACAAGTGGCTGGCGGTGCAGCCGCAGCAGCGCATCGCGCTGGTGTTCGTCGACGGCCGACGTTATCCCGGTCACGTCGCGTTGGCGGCGCTGGAGCAGGAGCTGCTCGGTGCTGCTTACGGCATCCGCGAGCCGCAGGTGGCGGCGGCCAAGCTCAACTGGTGGGCTGAGGAATTGGCTGGAGCTGCTGCCAGCGGCGGGCGTCATCCGCTGACCCAGGTGTTGTTCGACGATGAGCGTGCGCATGCCATCGCCGGCGATCTCTGGCTGGCCCCGGCGCTGGCTGCGATGGCTCAGCTGGAGCAGGGCACCGCCGCGGATTTCCCCGCCCAGCTCGCTGCCGCGTTGCCGCTGCATGGTGCGCTGGCTGCGCTGGAAACCGCCTGGTGGTACGGCAACGAGGCATCGCCTGCGCGGGCGGCACGGGTCGCCACGCTCAATCATCTTCTATACGCGCTGCTGCGACTGGAGCAGGACGCCGAGCGCGATTGTCTACCGTTGCCGATGGCCCGATTGGCGCGGCATGGCTTGAGTCGCATGCAACTGCGTGCGCCGGGTGAAGCGCGGCAGCAGGCGATCAAGGCGCAGTTGGACGATCTGCTGGCCAGCTGGCGCGAGTCGGCTACGCTGGCTGGGCCGCTCAGCGTGTTTCGCGCGCTGGAATCGCGTCATGGCAACCAATTGGCGCGGCGCGCGGCACTCACTGACGATGCACTGGCCGTGTTGCAGACGGGACAGCCGCGCACGGGGTTGGCGACCACGTTGCAGGCGTGGCAGGCTGCCCGTGCATGGCGTCGGCAAGTGGTGTAAATCGTCTCAAGACGCAGCGTTTCCGCCACGCCACTATTGCGCGGTGGCTTGGCTGCCCCAAGATTGTCTGCTTCGCGGCGACAAGCTCGCCGATGTCAGGATCCAACGATGCCGAATCAGGAAAATACCGCCCGCCTGCTCCCCGATGTCGCGGTACACGCGCAGCCGCATCTTGCCGGTGCACTGGACTGGGTCGGTATGGCCGATATCCAGGTGCCGGTGTTGTTCGATGCGGGTGACGGCGAGGTGCAGCGGGCCAGCGCGCGGGTCGGCGCTTTCGTCAATCTGAACCGGCCGGACAAGCGCGGCATCCACATGTCGCGACTGTATCTGCAGGTCGAGCAGGCGTTGAGCACACAGACGCTCACTGCCGATTCACTGCATGCGCTGCTGCGTGGCTTCCTCGATTCGCACAAGGACCTGTCCGATCGCGCCTGCCTCAGCATCCACTTTGAACAGCTGGTGCGTCGCCCGGCCCTGCGCAGCGCCAACAGCGGCTGGCGTGCTTATCCAGTCTGCATCGAAGCCAGCCTGACCGGCGACGAGTTCCTGCTCGAGTTCGGCACCGAGGTGGTTTATTCCTCCACCTGTCCGGCCTCGGCCGCGCTGTCGCGCCAGCTGATCCAGGACCAGTTCGCCAGCGACTTCGATGCGGCCAAGCCGGTCGATCACGCGGCCGTGCTGGCCTGGCTCGGCAGCGAACACGGCATCGTTGCTACCCCGCATGCCCAGCGTAGCGTGGCGCGCCTGCGCATTCGTCCTGTCGCTGGAGCCGGCCTCCACCTGATCGATCTGGTCGACCGCGTCGAGCACGCGCTCGGCACGCCGGTGCAGACCGCGGTGAAACGCGAGGATGAACAGGCCTTCGCGCTGGCCAACGGCGGCAACCTGATGTTCTGCGAGGACGCCGCCCGGCGGATCCAGAAGGCACTCGATGCGGACGTCGCGCTCAGCGACTTCCACATCCGCGTCGAACACCAGGAAAGCCTGCATCCGCATGACGCGGTGGCATACGCCAGCAAGGGTGTGGAAGGCGGCTACGGCTCGACACCGTGATTCGCCACCCCTTCTTCCTTCGGGAGAAGGGGTGAATGAGGGGCGGGCGCTCGCGGGAAACCGGCACTCCTGCGGAACAACTTCAGTCGTGATGCTTCGGTTTGTTGTTTGCTGAAGAGCTTTCGTTCGCCTTTGGCGACCGAGTTACTGGTGGCGACAGCCGGGGAAATGGAAGTGCTCGGGTACCGGGTCCTCGCCTCCGGTGCACAATGGCTGGCAGCGCAGCAGCCGCCAACCGGTCAGCAGGCTGCCGCGCCACGGGCCGAAGCGCGTGACCGCAATCCGTGCATAATCGGAGCAACTGGGGTGGAAGCGGCAGCGCGGGCCAAGCAATGGGCTCAGCCAGCGCTTGTACAAACGCAGCAACCACAGTATCAAGCGGGATGGGATGTTCACGTTACCGGAACGACTTGCGGCGTGTAGTGGTACAAGTATTCCAGATGCAAGCTTGCTGGTGTAGAACACATGGGCTATAACACCCGGCCGCCACGGCCAAAAACGGTGAAGGGATATGGCGAAAACGACACGTAATTCGACCGCCGCCAAGGCGCAGAAAGGGAAGACCCCGGCTACCAAGGCCGGCAAGCCGAAAGCAGCTGCTACAAAGGGGCGGACCGTGAAGAGCGCCAAAACACCTGCAAAGAAAACCGTGAGCAAGGCAGTCGGCAAGGCAACGGTGAAGAAAGTCGTGGCCAAACCGGTCGTCGCCAAGAAACCAGCCGCCAAGCCGGTGGCCAAAAAGGTCGTCGCCAAGGCACCAGCGAAGAAGGCCAGCCCGGCCAAGAAAGTCGTCGCCAAGAAAGCCGTGGCAAAGAAAGTTGCCGTCAAGAAGGTGGTCGTCAAGAAGCCGGCACCGAAGAAGGCTGCCGTCAAGAACACCAAGGTGAAGAGCAGCATCGTCAAGAAGTTGGCTACGAAGCCTGCGACCAAGCCGGTAGCCAAGAAAGCCGCTGCGCCGGCCAAGTCGCCGGTGAAGCACGTGGCGAAACCGGCCGGAAAACCGGTCAAGCCAGTTCACGTTGCAACCAAACCAGTTACCAAGCCGGCAGCCAAGGCCGCTCCAGCCCCCGCTCCGGTCGTCAAAAGCGTATCCCCGTCACCCGCCAGCACGCTCTTCAAGGGCAAGGTAGCGAGTGCAACCGCCATGGTGACACCGCGAGCAGCTCCGGCTACCGCGCGTCATGCCTCCTCTCACAAAAATCAGAAAAACTCGTCGTCCTCAATGAATAAACTTGCTACAAAAAAACTCGAAAACGGCATCACCCGTGAAGACGGGCGATACGCGCTGCCTGCCACCAGTACGATCACGTTGCCTAAGGGTTATCACCCTTCGAACAACGAGGAGTACATGAACCCGCAGCACTTGGCCTACTTCCGCAACAAGCTGCGCGACTGGCGTGACCAGTTGGTGGAAGAGTCACGCCAGACCATGGACAACCTGCGCGAGGAAGTGCGTGACGTCGGTGACGAAGCCGAGCGCGCTACCCGCGAAACCGAGAACTCGCTGGAACTGCGTACCCGCGACCGTTACCGCAAGCTGATTTCCAAGATCGACAAGGCGCTGCGCCGGATCGAGGAAGGCAGCTACGGTTTCTGCGAGGAGACTGACGAGGAAATCGGCATCGATCGTCTCGATGCGCGTCCGATCGCCACGCTGTCGCTGGATGCGCAGGAACGCCGCGAGCACCTGCAGAAGCAGATGGGTGACTGAGTCAGTTTTTTGCGTTCCTCCATGAGCGCAAAGATCAAACCGGCATCCATGCCGGACTTTCAATCAAAGCCCCGCTCTGAGCGGGGCTTTGTCTTTTTGGTGCATCGGTGGCGGAGCGCTCAGGCCAGCGCCTGTGCCGCGTAGCCTTTCAGTTTTGTCAGCATCGCGGCCAGCCCGTTGGAACGCGTGGGCGAGAGATGCTTGGCCAACCCGATCGTGGCGATGAACTGCGGTTCGGTGGCGACGATCTCCTGCGCGGAGCGGTCCGAATACACCCGCAGCACCAGCGCAATCAGCCCGGAGACGATTGCCGAATCGCTGATCGCCTCGAAGTGCATCTTCGAGGCATCGCCGCTGGGTACCAGCCATACCATCGACTGGCAGCCGTGAACGCGATATTGCTCGGTCTTGTCTGCCTCGGGAAACGGCGGCAGCTGCTTGCCGAGATCGATCAGGTACTGGTAGCGCTCGGTCCAGTCACCGAAGAACGCGAATTCCTCGGCGATATCCTGCTGCGCCTGCGTGGCACTGGTGGTGGCGATGCTGTTCATGTGCGCATTATCGCGCGGACGAGCTGAATTCACGAACACGGGCGGCCCACACTCAGCTCTTCTGCACACTCCAGCGCGTGCCCTGTGCGCCATCCTCGATCGCGATGTTCATCGCAGCCAGTTCGTCGCGGATCGCATCGGCGCGCTTGAAGTCGCGTGCGGCGCGGGCGGCACGGCGTTCTTCCAGCAGCGCATCGACATGCGCGGCATCGATGGCTTGTCCGCTGTCGCGCTTGAACCATGCTTCCGCATCCTGCTGCAGCAGGCCGAGCAGGGCGCCACCACCGAGCAGCGCGGCTTTCGCTGCGGCGCTGCCGGACTGGCGTGCGGCGTCGGCCAGCACGGACAGCTCGGCCAGCGCCTGTGGCGTGTTGAGGTCGTCGCACAAGGCCGCCTCGATCCGCTCGGGTACCGGCAAGTCGCCGACGGGCAGTTCGACATCGGTCAGATCGCGCAGCACGCGATACCAGCCGTCAAGCGTGCTCACGGCTTGCGCGATGGCGCCGTCGGACCAGTCCAGTGGTTGCCGGTAATGGCCGCTCAGCAGGCGCAACCGCAACGCCTCGGCCGGGTGCAGCTTCAGCAATTCGTGCAGCAGCAGCACATTGCCCAGCGACTTGGACATCTTGCGGCCGTCGAAGGTCAGCATGCCGTTGTGCATCCACCAGCGCGCGAACACTTTGCCATCGTGCGCGCAGGTGGATTGGGCGATCTCGTTCTCGTGGTGCGGAAACAGCAGGTCGATGCCGCCGGCATGGATGTCGATGGTGTCGCCAAGGTGCGCTGCGCTCATCGCCGAGCATTCGATGTGCCAGCCCGGGCGACCGATACCCCATGGACTGTTCCATCCGGGCAAATCCGGCGTAGAGGGCTTCCACAGCACGAAATCGCCGGGGCTGCGCTTGTACGGTGCCACTTCGACGCGTGAGCCGGCGATCAACTCGTCGGTATCGCGACCGGACAGCTCGCCATAGGCGGGAAACGAACCCACATCGAACAGCACATGCCCCTCGGCGGCGTAAGCATGGCCGCTGTCGAGCAGGTTCTCGATCATCGTGATGATCGGGCCGATGTGGGTGGTGGCATGCGGCTCGATGTCCGGCGGCGCCACGCCGAGCCCGGCCATGTCATCGCGATACGCCTGCGCGAAGCGTTCGGTGATCGTGCCGATCGGCACGCCCTGCTGCTGGGCGGCGGTGTTGATCTTGTCGTCGACGTCGGTGATGTTGCGGGCGTACACCAGTTGCGGGTAATGCCGGCGCAGCAACCGCGCCAGTACGTCGAACACCACCGGGCCGCGCGCATTGCCGATATGCACGTAGTTGTAAACGGTGGGGCCGCACAGATACATCGTCACGCGCTCGGGATCGAGCGGGGCGAACGGCTCGGTGCGACGGGTCAGACTGTTGTAGAGCGAGATCGGCATCGGTGAAATCCGCAGCGTGGGGCCGCGCAGAGGCAGGGCGCGGCCAGCCCGGCATCTTAACAAGGTGTAAGTGGTGCGGTGGCGCTAAGCTGATTCTAAGCGTGTATTCAGCGTGATTTTGTTGCAATACGTGCCAGTACGCGCGCAGGCGCTTGATGTTTCTCGTTAGGAGGTCGCAATGACCCGCTTATGGCTTTCCGCGCTGGTACTCGCCTTGCTGGCTTCCAGTGCGTATGCGCAGGATGCACGTTACTCGCCGTCTGGTCCGCCTCCGGGCAGCAGCGACGACAACGCCCACTATGGGTGGGCCGACGTGCTGCGCGCAGATCCGGTGCAAGGCGTCACGCGCACGAATACCCCGCAGCAGCAGTGCTATGACCAGCAGGTCGTGCAGCGCAATCCTGGCAACAGCGCGGCAGGCACGGTACTCGGTGCCGTGATCGGTGGCGTGCTGGGGCACACGATCGGCAAAGGTGACGGTCGCACGGCGGCGACCGTGGGCGGTGCCGTGGTGGGCGGTGCCGTAGGCAATCGTGTGTCGGATCAGGGCGGTGATTATCAGAGCACCCAGACTACCTGCCGTCAGGTCAACACGGTCAGCGAGCAGCGACGGATCGTCGGCTATGACGTGGAATACCGTTATCGCGGCGAGGTCTACACCTCGCGGCTGAACTACGATCCGGGCGAACGTCTGCGCGTGCGCGTGCAGGTCGATCCGGCCGATTGATCTGCCAGTCAAATCGCCGCCTTCGGGCGGCGATTTGGTTTGGGGACCGATTTTTTTGTTGCATGGCAGCGAAATTCTCGCCATCATGTCCGTCAACTATCTGGAACCCTGCATGTCCGCAGCCGTCTATACCGCCACTGTACTCACCAGCGCCCGCGCGGCCGCTGGCATGACGTCGCGTGCGCGCCGACCGCTGTATCGACATTCGGCCGGGTAGGCTGTCGCGCGCTTTTCATGTGTATCGACGATAAAACCCGGCCATGTGCCGGGTTTTTTGTTTTGGGATTTTGATTCTGGAGCCGTAATGACCATTCGCCACTTCCTCACCACCCAGGACTACAGCCGCAGCGAGATTGACGCGTTGCTGGAGCAGGCCGCTGCGTTCAAGCGCTCGCCGCGCGGCCAGCAGCTGGCCGGCAAGTCCGTCGCGTTGATGTTCTTCAACCCGTCGATGCGCACCCGCACCAGCTTCGAGCTGGGGGCGTTCCACCTGGGCGGCCATGCCATCGTGCTGGCGCCGGGCAAGGATGCGTGGCCGATCGAGTTCGAGGTGGGCAGCGTGATGGACGGTGATACCGAGGAGCACATCGCCGAAGTGGCGCGGGTGCTGTCGCGTTACGTCGACCTGATCGCGGTGCGTGCGTTCCCGAAGTTCCAGGACTGGGCGGTGGATCGCGAGGACAAGGTGATCAAGGCGTTCGCGCAGTACGCCACGGTGCCGGTGATCAACATGGAGACGATCACCCATCCCTGCCAGGAGCTGGCCCACGCGCTGGCGATGAAGGAGCACCTGGGCAGCTTGCAGAACAAGAAGTACGTGCTGACCTGGACCTACCATCCGAAGCCGCTGAACACCGCGGTGGCGAACTCGGCGCTGCTGATCGCGACGAAGATGGGCATGGACGTGACCCTGCTATGCCCGACGCCGGACTATGTGCTGGACGAGCGCTACATGGAGTTCGGGCGTCTGAACGCAGAACAGAACGGTGGTTCACTAAAGGTCAGCCACAACATTGAGGAAGCCTACACCGGTGCCGATGTGGTCTACGCCAAGAGCTGGGGTGCGCTGCCGTTCTTCGGTCGCTGGGAGCAGGAGAAGCCGATCCGCGACGCGCACAAGCACTTCATCGTCGACGAGGCGAAGATGGCGCTGACCAACCACGGTCTGTTCAGCCACTGCCTGCCGTTGCGCCGGAACATCAAGGCCACCGACGCGGTGATGGATTCGCCTGCCTGCATCGCGATCGATGAAGCCGAGAACCGCCTGCACGTGCAGAAAGCGGTGATGGCGTCGTTGATGGCTGGTCGCTGAGACTCTTCAGGGAAAGATCCATGTACACACCCAGCTACTTCAATGAAGCGCGAATCGAAGCCCTGCACGGGCTGATCCATGATTTTCCGTTCGCCACCGTGGTGACCCACACGGAAGCTGGGTTGGTGGCCAACCATCTGCCGTTCGAGCTAATCGGCGATAACCTGCTGCACGGACATGTCGCACGCGGCAACGAACTGCGGCAGGCCGATGGTGCCGAAGTGCTGCTGATCTTCCGCGGACCAGACGGCTATATCAGCCCGAACTGGTATCCGAGCAAGCACGAGACCGGTCGCGAGGTGCCGACCTGGAACTACGCGGTGGTGCATGTGCATGGCCGGCTGCGCGTGGTCGAGGATGCGGTCTGGCTGCGCAAGCTGCTGGAGACGTTGACCGATCGGCATGAAGCGGGCTTGCTTGTGCCGTGGAAGATATCGGATGCACCGGAGGATCACATCGAGAAATCGTTGCGCGGCATCGTTGGTCTGGAGATCACGATCGAGCGCATCGAAGGCAAGTTCAAGCTGAGTCAGAACCATCACGAAGCCAATCGCCTGGGCGTGATCGGCGGTCTGCGGCAACGCAATGGCGATGGCGACGCGGAACTGGCCGATCTCATGGCCGAGCAAGAGGACTCCATCTCATGAGCAGCGGACATCAGCACCACTATCGTGTCGACGTGGAGTGGACCGGCAATCTTGGCAGCGGCACGGATGGTTATCGCAACTACAGCCGTGACCACGCGATCCGTATCGCCGGCAAACCGACGCTGGCCGGTTCGTCCGACCCCACGTTCCGCGGCGACGCGGCGAAGCACAATCCCGAAGATATGCTGATAACCGCGCTGTCCACTTGCCACATGCTGTCGTACCTGCATATGGCCACGGTGGCGGGCGTGGTGGTGACGGCGTATAGCGATGCCGCCGAAGGCGCGATGACGACCGAAGGCAATGGTGGCCGCTTCGTCGAGGTGGTGCTGCATCCGACGGTGACCATCAGTGCCGCCAGCGACCTGGCCAAGGCTGCCGCCGCGCACGACGATGCGCACCACGCCTGCTTCATTGCCAATTCCGTGAATTTCCCGGTGCGCTGCGAGCCGCGCATCATCGTCGAATCTGTCTGATCGTTTCTTATTTCCAGGATCTGCAAGCCATGAGCAAAGACATCGTTCTCGCGTTTTCCGGTGGCCTCGACACCAGCTTCTGCGTGCCTTACCTGCAGGAGCGCGGCTGGGCCGTGCATACCGTGTTTGCCGACACCGGCGGTGTCGATGCAGAGGAACGCGCCTTCATCGAGCAGCGCGCGGCTGAGCTGCGCGTCGCCTCGCACGTCACCGTCGATGGCGGTCCGGCGATCTGGGAGGGCTTCGTGAAACCCTTCGTGCAGGCAGGCGAGGGTTACCAGGGCCAGTACCCGTTGCTGGTCTCCGATCGTTACCTGATCGTCGATGCGGCGATCAAGCGCGCCGCCGAGCTGGGCACCCGTGCCATTGCGCATGGCTGCACCGGCATGGGCAACGACCAGGTGCGCTTTGATCTCACGGTGAAGGCGCTGGGCGACTTCGAGATCGTGGCGCCGATCCGCGAGATCCAGAAGGAGCACACCCAGACGCGCGCCTATGAGCAGAAATATCTCGAGGAGCGTGGCTTCGGCGTGCGTGCCAAACAGCAGGCCTACACGATCAACGAAAACCTGCTCGGCCTGACCATGTCCGGCGGCGAGATCGATCGCTGGCAGGCGCCGGGCGAGGGTGCGGCAGGCTGGTGCAAGCCACGCGCTGAATGGCCGTCCAAACCGCTGCGCGTGAAGATCGGCTTCGTGAAGGGCGAGGCAGTGACGCTGGATGGCGAGAAGATCGCCGGCCACATCATGCTGGCCAAATTGAACGGTTTGTTTGCCCAGTACGGCGTCGGCCGCGGCATCTACACCGGCGACACCACGATCGGCCTGAAGGGCCGCATCATTTTCGAGGCGCCCGGCCTGACCGCGCTGCTGGCCGCGCATCGTGCGCTGGAAGAGGCGGTGCTGTCCAAGCAGCAGAACCGTTTCAAGCCCGAGGTAGCACGCAAATGGGTGGAAATCGTGTACGAGGGCTTCTTCCACGACCCGCTTAAGACCGACCTGGAAGCCTTCCTTGCCTCCAGCCAGTCCACCGTCAACGGCGAGGTGACGCTGGAAACCAGCGGCGGCATCGTCAACGCCGTCGCGGTCGAGTCGAAGCACATCCTCAACGCCAAGGGCGCCACCTACGCGCAGTCGGCCGACTGGGGTGTGGAGGAGGCCGAAGGCTTCATCAAGCTGTTCGGCATGAGCAGCACGCTGTGGGCCGAGGTCAACCGCGGATGAGCAGCTTGCTCGATGCCACGCTGGAGCATCTGAAGGCGCTGGTCGGTTTCGACACGCGCAATCCGCCGCGTGCGATCGGCACCGATGGCATCTTCGATTATCTGCGCGCGCAGTTACCTGGCTTCGACGTCAAGGTGACCGACTACGGCGCCGGCGCCGTGACCTTGCATGCGGTGCGCGGCCAGCCGAAATACCTGTTCAACGTGCATATGGACACAGTGCCCGATTCGCCGCACTGGAGTGCGAGCCCGCACGAACTGCGGGTCACCGCGGATCGTGCGATCGGCCTCGGTGCCTGCGACATCAAGGGTGCAGCGGCAGCGTTGCTGGCGGTGGCGAATGCCACCGACGGCCCGCTGGCGCTGCTGCTGTCCACCGACGAGGAGGCGAACGATCCACGTTGCATCGCCGGTTTCCTCGGCGAGTCGCACGACTACCAGGCGGTGATCGTGGCCGAGCCGACCAAGGCCGAAGCGGTGCTCGCGCATCGCGGCATCCAGTCGGTGCTGATGCGTTTCGCCGGTCACGCCGGCCACGCCTCGGGTGAGCAGAAGCCCAGCGACAGCGCCTTGCACCAGACAGTGCGCTGGGGCGACGCGGCGCTGGATTTCGTCACCGCACAGTCGCACGAACGCTTCGGCGGACTCACCGGACTGCGTTTCAACATCGGCCGCATCGAAGGCGGCATCAAGGCGAACATGATCGCGCCGACGGCGGAGGTGCGTTTCGGCTTCCGCCCGCTGCCGACGATGGATCCAGACCAGTTGCTGCAGCGGTTCTCTACCTTGGTGGAGCCTGCGCCGGTCGAGTTCACCGAGACCTTCCGTGGCGCCTCGCTGCCGGCCGGCGATACCGCACGGGCCGAGGAGCGCCGTCTGGCCGCCCGCGACATCGCCGACGAACTGGAGCTGCCGATCGGCAATGCGGTGGACTTCTGGACCGAGGCCGCGCTGTTCTCTGCCGCCGGCTACACCGCCTTCGTCTACGGCCCCGGCGACATCGCGCAGGCGCACAGCGCCGACGAGTGGGTCGCACTCGACCAATTGCAGCAGTACGCAGAAACCATCTACCGGATCGTCGACAGTGGAAACGCATAAGCACACTCGCAAGACCATCGTGCGTCTGCTCTCGAGCATGGGCAGCGCGAAGGAAATCCAGCAGTACCTCAAGCGCTTCTCCGAAGTCGACGCCAAGCGCTTCGCGGTGGTGAAGGTGGGCGGCGCCGTGCTGCGCGATGAGCTGGCCGATCTCGCCTCGTCGCTGACTTTTCTGCAGCAGGTTGGATTGACCCCAATCGTGCTGCACGGCGCCGGCCCGCAGCTGGACGAGGAACTGTCTGCGGCTGGCATCGAGAAACACACCGTGGGCGGCCTGCGCGTCACTTCGCCGAAGGCGCTCGGCATCGTGCGGCGCGTGTTCCAGCAGCAGAACCTGAAGCTGGTCGAGGCACTGCAGTCGATGGACACGCGCGCCACCTCGGTGGCGACCGGCGTATTCATGGCCAGCTATCTGGATCGCGACACCTATGGCATGGTCGGCAAGGTCGACAGCATCAACCTGGCGCCGATCGAGGCGAGCCTGCGTGCCAACTCGATTCCGGTGATCGCCAGCCTCGCCGAGACCGACGAAGGGCAGATTCTCAACATCAACGCCGACTTCGCCGCCAACGAACTGGTGCGCGTGCTGCAGCCTTACAAGATCGTGTTCCTCACCGGTACCGGCGGTTTGCTCGACGAGCAGGGCAAGCTGATCGACTCGATCAACTTGTCCACCGAGTACGAGCACCTGATGGCGCAGCCGTGGATCAACGGCGGCATGCGCCTGAAACTGGAGCAGATCGCCGACCTGCTGGCCGACCTGCCGCTGACCTCGTCGGTGTCGATCACCCGGCCCGCGGAACTGGCCAAGGAGCTGTTCACCCACAAGGGTTCGGGCACCCTGGTACGGCGCGGCGAGAAGGTGCTGACATTCGACTCGTGGAAAGGTATCGACCTGGCGCGGATGCGCACGCTGATCGAATCGAGTTTCGGGCGCACGTTGGTGCCGGACTATTTCGAACGTACTAAGCCACTGCGCATCTACGTAAGCGAGAACTATCGCACCGCGATGATCCTCACCGAAGAACATGTCGACAACGAGCAGGGTTTGCCGTATCTGGACAAGTTCGCCGTGCTCGATGACGCGCAGGGCGAGGGTTTGGGGCGTGCGGTATGGCAGGTGATGCGCGAGGAAAACCCGCGGCTGTTCTGGCGCTCGCGCCACGGCAATCCGGTCAATCCTTTCTATTACGCCGAGTCCGATGGCTGCCTCAAGCAGCCGCACTGGAAGGTGTTCTGGTACGGCATCCACGATTTCGACACCATCGCCCGCTGCGTGACGCATTGCGCACAGCGGCAACCGACCTTGACGGACTGAAGCATGAGCACGAACAGGAAACGCATCGGCATCGTCGGCGCACGCGGGCATACCGGCGCGGAGCTGATCCGCTTGATCGCGGCGCATCCGGCGCTGGAACTGGCCTTCGTCTCCTCGCGCGAGCTGGACGGCCAGCGCGTCGACGCGCATGTTTCCGAGTACCGTGGCGAGCTGCGCTACAGCGCACCGGCGCACGAAGATCTGCCGAAGCTGGGCGCCGACGTGGTGGTCCTGGCATTGCCCAATGGCAAGGCCGAGATCTGTGTCGCGGCGTTCGATGCAGCGGGTGCTGATCCGCTGATCGTGGATCTTTCTGCCGATTACCGTTTCGACGCCCACTGGTATTACGGGCTGCCCGAGTTGACGCGCGACAAGTGGCGCGGCGAAAAGCGCATCAGCAATCCCGGCTGCTACGCCACCGCGATGCAGTTGTCGATCGCGCCGCTGAAGGATCTACTCGCCGCACCACCGGTGTGCTTCGGCGTGTCCGGTTATTCCGGTGCCGGCACCACGCCGTCGGACAAGAACGACCCGGACAAGCTGCGCGACAACCTGATGCCGTATGCGCTCACCGGCCACATGCACGAGAAGGAAGCGTCGTTCCGGCTCGGCGTGCCGGTGGAGTTCATGCCGCACGTGGCGCCGCATTTTCGTGGCCTCACCGTCACCACCAATCTGTATCTCACCCGTCCGCTGAAGCGCGAGGATGTGCTTGCCCGTTTTCACGCGGCCTACGATCGCCAGAAGCTGGTGAAGGTGACCGACGAGGCGCCGTGGGTCAGTCGCATCGCCCATCGCCATCATGCCGAGATCGGCGGTTTCGCCCTATCGGCGGATGGCAAACGCATAGTCGTGGTGGCGACACTGGACAACCTGCTGAAGGGTGCGGCCACCCAGGCCATGCAGAACATCAACCGCGCGATCGGCGTGGACGAATACACCGCCATTCCGCTTGGCCAAGTCGAGGACACACCATGACCCAGCCGCTCTGGCAAAAATCCGGCGTGCAGATCGATGCGAAGATCATGAAGTTCCTCGCCGGCGACGACGTGCTGCTCGATCGCGAGTTCTTCCTGCATGACATCACCGCCAGCAAGGCGCATGTGGAAGGGCTGGCGAATATCGGCGTGGTCAGTGCCGACGAAGCGGCGGCCTTGAAGCGCGAGCTGGATGTGCTGGCAACCGATTTCAGTGCCGGCGGCTTCGTGCTGGACGAGCGCTACGAGGACGGCCATTCGGCGATCGAGGCAAGGCTCACCGAACGACTCGGCGATGCCGGCCGTCGCGTACACACCGGACGCAGCCGCAACGACCAGATCCTGGTTGCCACCCGGCTGTGGCTGAAGGATCAGTTGACTGTGCTGCAGGTGCATTGCCGCGCGATCGCGCAGGTCTGTCTCGAGCGTGCGGCGCAGCCCGCATTGCCGTTGCCCGGCTATACCCACCTGCAGCGTGCGGTGGTCTCGTCCACCGCGATGTGGTTTGCCGGTTTCGCCGAGGGTTTCATCGACAACGCGTTGCGGGCACAACAGACGGCTACATGGATCGATGCGAACCCGCTCGGTACGGCGGCTGGCTACGGCGTCAACCTCAAGCTGGACCGCGAGCACACCACGCAGGCGCTCGGCTTCGCGCGCATGCAAGTCTCGCCGATCTACGCGCAGCTCTCGCGCGGAAAATTCGAGATGGCGGTGCTGGAAGCGATCGGCAGCGCGTTGCTCGATCTGCGCCGGCTGGCATGGGATCTGTCGCTGTTCACCACTGCCGAATTCAATTTCGTGAAGCTGCCAGCCGAATACACCACCGGCAGCTCGATCATGCCGAACAAGCGCAATCCCGACGTGGTGGAACTGTTGCGCGCCAGCTACGCCAGCGTCGCCGCCGCGCGTACCGAGATCGAACAGCTGCTGTCGCTGCCGTCCGGCTACCAGCGTGACCTGCAGTTCTCCAAGGGTTCGCTGTTCCATGGCTGCCGACACGGTCTGGGCGCGCTGGAACTGGTGCCTGATCTGCTGGCGCGGCTGCAGTGGAATGAAGTGGCCATGCGCGCCGCGATCGAGCCGGCGATGTATGCCACCGACGTGGCGATCGAACAGGCCGCGGCCGGCGTGCCGTTCCGCGACGCCTACCGTGCGGCGGCGGAAACGGCCGCCACAGCCGACCAGGGCCGCACACCGGAGAGCAGCCTCGCCGCGCGCGTGTCGCCCGGTGCCGGCAACGACCTGCGGCTGGATGAACTGCGGGGACGACTGGATCAACTGACTGGTTGAGGGGTGGCGGCATGAGCGTGCGCGTGGAATTGCCCGAACAGGTGTTGCCACGCTGGCGTCGTGCCGTGCTGAAAGTGGGCAGCAACCTGCTCGCCGCCGATGGTGGCGGTCTCACGCCACGTTATGCCGAAGCGCTGGCCGCGTTCATCACCGCCAGTCATGCCGATGGCCGTCAGGTCGTTTTGGTGTCCTCCGGCGCGGTAGCCGCGGGTCGTGCGCTGCTGCGCCAGCATGCGGTGGATGGCGGCGGTCTTGCCGCGCGTCAGGCGCTGGCGGCCTTGGGCCAGGCTCCGATGATTGCGTTGTGGCAGTCGCTGTCCGCGCGTCCGGTGGCCCAAGTGCTGCTGACTCATGACGACTTGCGCAATCGTCGGCGCTACCTCAACGCGCGCGCCACACTGCGCGAACTGCTGGCGCTGAACGTGCTGCCGGTGGTGAACGAGAACGATACCGTGGCGGTGGACGAGCTGAAACTCGGCGACAACGACAATCTCGCCGCGATCGTCGCCGCACTGGTCGATGCCGACCTGTTGCTGATCGCCTCGGATGTCGATGCGTTGTACAGCGCTGATCCGCGTCACGATCCGGCGGCGACGCCGATCAGTCATGTGCCTGTGTTAACGCCATCGATCCTGGCGATGGCCGGTGGCAGTGGCAGCGTGGCAGGCACGGGCGGCATGCGCACCAAGCTGGAGGCGGCGGCGAAGGCCGCTGCCGCGGGCATTCCCACGGCGCTGTTCGATGGTCGCGACGCGGCGACTGTCCAAGGGCTTCAACATGATCGCCTGTACGGCACGCTATTCGCCGCCGCATCCAGCCGCATGCAGGCGCGCAAGTATTGGTTGCGGCATGCACCGGCCGCAGCGGGGCGTATCCGTATCGACGCCGGCGCGACGCTGGCGCTGGCCAGCGGTCGTGTCTCGCTGCTGCCGGGCGGCGTGCTGGGTGCCGAGGGCGAGTTCCATCGCGGCGATCTGGTGGAGATCGTCGATGCGACCGGGCGACCGGTCGGCCGCGGCCTGTGCCAGTACGGTGCGGCCGAGGTGCGCCGACTGGCAGGACGGCACAGCCGCGAGATCGAGAGCGTACTCGGCTACAGCTATGGCGCCGAAGTGGTGCATCGCGACGACCTTGCTACCGTGAGCGAGATGGAGGCAACGACATGAGCGAGATCCGTCAGCAGGCGCTGGCCTGCCGCGATGCTGCACAGTTCGTCGCCGCGCTCGGCAGCGAAACCAAGCGTGCGCTGCTGCGTGACATGGCCGTCGCACTGGAAGCGCAGTGCGACGCGGTACTGGCTGCGAATGCGCGCGACATGCAGCAGGCTGCGGCGAAAGGCGTGCAGGGTGCGATGCTCGATCGCCTGCGGCTCGACGAGGTGCGCGTGAGCGGCATCGCCAATGCGTTGCGCGAAGTGGCTGGACTGCCCGATCCGGTTGGCGTGGTGACGCGCCGCGAGACACGGCCGAACGGCTTGTCGGTCGAGCGCGTGCGCATCCCGCTCGGTGTCATCGCGATGATCTACGAGGCGCGCCCCAACGTCACAGCGGATGCCGCGGCGTTGTGCCTCATGGCCGGCAACGGTGTGATCCTGCGCGGTGGCTCCGAGGCGATCCACTCCAACATGGCGATTGCCGCGGCGCTGAAGTCGGCACTGGAAGTGCACGGTGTGCCGGCCGCCGCGTTGACCCTGGTCGAGGATCTGCGCCGCGAGACGATGGTCGAGCTGCTGCAGCTGAGCGACATCGTCGATCTCGCCATTCCGCGTGGTGGCGAAGGTCTGATCCGCTTCGTTGCCGAACACGCGCGCGTGCCGGTGATCAAGCACTACAAAGGCGTCTGCCACCTCTATGTGGATCGCGCCGCCGACCCCGCGCTCGCCCTGAATTTGTTGATCGACGGCAAGACCTCGCGCCCCGGTGTGTGCAATGCACTGGAAACACTGCTGGTGCATCGGGATATCACCGACGCATTCCTGCCGCAGGCGGCGCAGGCCTTGCGCGAGCGCGGTGTCGAGCTGCGCGGCGACGAGCGCAGCCGTGCTCTGGTACCCGATATGCACGCCGCCACTGACGACGACTACGCCGCCGAATTCCTGGACCTGATCCTCGCCGTGCGCGTAGTCGACGATCTCGACGAGGCCATCGCGCACATCCGCCGCTACGGTTCCGACCACACCGAAGTCATCGCCACCGCTGACGAAGCTGCCGCGCAACGCTTCGTGCAGGCGATTCGTTCGGCTGTAGTGATGGTCAACGCCTCCTCACGCTTCAGTGATGGTGGTGAGCTGGGTCTAGGCGCCGAGATCGGTATCTCGACCACGCGCTTGCATGCCTACGGCCCGATGGGCGCCGAAGCGCTGACGGTGGAGCGATTCGTAGTGCGCGGGGAAGGACAGGTGCGGCATCCGCAGAACCCGCGATAAGGCTTGCGGATAGCAAGGTCCTCACGTTGTCGTTTCATGCCGAGCCGGTGCGTTCGGGTGCTCTGGCGCGTTGAACCACCCGGCAGTCGATCACGAGCTGCCGCGGCCAGCCTTCAGGGTGGTGTGCATCCGATCCGTTGATCGAACGGATCGGCAAGCAGTTCCAGAACGAAATGGGTGGCCTGGCGGCGACCTATGCCGCGTTTGCCACGCGATGGAATCTCTCGGCGAAGATTGCGGCTGATCCGCAGGGCTTCAGGGACGACGCCAACGCGATCTTCAAGGCGCTGCACCAGCGGATACAGCGTGAAAATCGGGAGCTCTACCCGCTCGCCGAGCAGATATGAGTCAGGCTGCAGGGCCGTGCGGCCCGAATGCGCTTCGAAGGTTCTTTGGATAGGCTTTTATCGGCCATCATGCCAATGGCGTGCTACCTCGGCAAACGCCAGGCAATCCGCAAAGCGGTTGTATAGCGGCACGGGCGAGATGCGGATCACGTCGGGTTCGCGCCAGTCGCCGATGATGCCGTGTTCCATCAAATACTCGAACAGCGCGCGGCCGCGCGCGCGGCCGCCGATCACGCGGATCGACAGCTGGGCGCCGCGCCGCTCCGGTTCGGCCGGCGTCACCACCTGCAGCACATCGGCTAGCTGGGTTTGCACCAGCCATTCCAGATAGCCGGTGAGCTTGAGCGACTTTTCGCGCAGCGCCGGCATGCCGGCACGTTGGAAGATCTGCAGCGATACGCGCAGCGGCGCCAGCGCCAGGATCGGCGGGTTGGACAGCTGCCAGCCATCCGCACCGGCAGTTGGCACGAACTCGGGCCCCATCTGGAAGCGGGTGCTCTTGTCGTGGCCCCACCAACCAGCGAAGCGCGGCAAATGGGCACGCGCGTGACGTTCGTGCACGAAGGCGCCGCCGACTGCTCCGGGGCCGCTGTTGAGGTATTTGTAGCTGCACCAGATCGCGAAATCCGTGCCGCTGTCGTGCAGTTGCAGCGGCAGGTTGCCGACGGCGTGGGCGAGGTCGAAGCCCACCGTGCAGCCATGTTTATGCGCGAGTTCGGTGATCGCCTTGAGATCGAGTGCCTGGCCGGTGCGGTACTGCACGCCGGGCAGTATCACCAGCGCGATGCGCGAACCGTGTTCGGCCAGTGCGCGTTCGACCGCCGCCATCGAAATCGTGCCGTTGGGCTCGTCGCTCTGCAGTTCGATCAGCGAAAGTGTGGGGCTGAAACCGTGGAAGCGGATCTGCGATTCGACCGCGTAACGGTCGGTGGGGAACGCGCCGGCCTCGATCAGGATCGCGTGGCGATCGGGCGTGGGGCAGTAGAAGCTCACCATCATAAGGTGCAGGTTCACGCCCAGCGTATTCATCGTCACCACTTCGCTGGGCAGCGCGCCGACCACGGCGGCGAGGTCGTCGCGCACGAATTCGTGGTAGTCCATCCACGGGAGGCGGCCCTTGAAATGGCCTTCCACGCCAAGCTCGCCCCAATAGTCGAGTTCCGCGTTGACTGCCTCGCGCACGGCGCGCGGCTGCAGGCCCAGCGAGTTGCCGCAGAAGTACACACTGTCTGACGGCTGGCTGTCGTGACCTTCGTGCGGCGGGATCAGGAACTCGTCGCGGAACGCGCGCAGCGGATCGGCAGCGTCCTGGGCATGAGCCCAGTCGAGGTTGGCTTCAAAGCGTGGGGACATCGGCGATCTCTTTGAGATGTTGACTCCTCCCCCTGCTTGCAGGGGGAGGTTGGGAGAGGGTAAAGCTCTTGATCTGAAACTCCTAGACGCAAGAGCAACCCCTCCCCAGCCCTCCCCTGCGAGCAGGGGAGGGAGCAATGACGGTCTACTTCAGCTGCGCCGCGATCGCCTCGCAACCCTTGTCGAATTCGGCCTTCCACGCGGCGCCGGCCTGGCTCTGGCTGGGGCGCACGCAGCGCAGCTGGATCGCATGGCCGTTCTTGAACCAGTAGTGTTCGATGTAACTGAACTCGGTGGCGTTTTCCTGCGCGGTATAGACGTTGCTGTTCGGCGCCGGCGGCACGGCGCCCGCCTTGTAACCGGGCAGCGCCATCGCCTTCGCGGTGGCCTCGCTCCGGTATTGATTGAAGCTGTTGACGTCGTCTGCGAGTTTCACCGTCACGGTGACGCGGGCGAGACTGTTTTTGCCGGTGGGTGAGGGGTCAGGCACCTGGAATACTTTCGCTTCGGGGTCGCCCTGGGTTTCCATGATGCCGAGCCAGTTGTCCGGTGCGTTGAAGTGGACGCTGCCGTCGGCCATGGTGACCTCGGTGGCCTGGACGTGGCTGGCCAGCAGCAGGGTGGCGGTAAGGGTGATCGCGATCGTTGCGGTGCTGCGCAGAAAACTCATGCTGACTCCTTGGAGATGACGTCGGGGGCGAAGCGGTGACGGGGCAGGCCCAGCCATTCCAGCGCGGTGCCGTGGAACAGCCGGGCACGCTCGATGTCGTTCAGGCCCAGTGCCTCGATGCCGCTGCCGGGTTCCTGTTCGCCCAGCGGGAAAGGATAGTCGGTGCCAAGCATCACCTGCTCGACGCCCGTCACATCCAGCAGATAGCGCAACGCCAGATCGTCGTGCACGCAGGAGTCGAAATAGAAGCGCTTGAGGTACTCGCGCGGGTTGCGCGGGTTGTCGGTGGCGACCAGGTCGGGGCGCATCTTGAAGCCGTGCTCGATGCGACCGATTGTCGATGGGAAGCTGCCGCCGCCATGCGCCAGCATCACGCGCAGTTTCGGCAGCCGCTCCAGCACGCCGCCAAAGGCGAGGCAGCACGCGGCGCGGGTCTGCTCGGCCGGCATGCCGACCAGCCACGGCATCCAGTACTTCGGCATGCTGTCCGTGCCCATCATGTCCCACGGATGCACCAGCACCGCTGCGCCGAGATCGGCGGCCGCCTCGAAGAACGGGAACAGTTCCGGCGCATCCAGGTTCCACTCGCCGCAATGCGAGCCGATCTGCACGCCCTGCAGGCCGAGCTCGTCGATGCAGCGTTCCAGTTCGCGGATCGCCAGCTTCGGTGCCTGCAGCGGCACGGTGCCGATGCCGGCGTAGTGACGCGGATAGTCACGGCACATGCCGGCCATGTGATCGTTCAAGTGGCGATGCAGCTCGAGTGCCTGATGGCCGGGCGCCCAGTACGAGAACAGCACCGGCACGGTGGAAATCACCTGCACGTCGACGCCGAAGCGGGCGTAGTCGTCGATGCGCGTCTGCGGATCGAACGCCGAGTCCCACACTTCGCGGAAGAACTTGCTGTCCTTGTAGATTCGATGACGCCCGTCGGTATGCGTCATCACTGGAAAGCGGTCGTCGCCGTACTTGGCTGCCAGATTCGGCCAGTCACGGGGCAGGATGTGCGCGTGGGTATCGATCTTGAGCATCCACGCAGTGTAAAACCTCTGTGCAGTGACGTCGCGTTGCGCTTGCACATGGCCCGGGTCGAGTTACCCCGCGGGCTGATCCATGGCACCCACAAGCTCCTGTCGACTGCGGTTCGTCACGTGGGCCAACGTGTTGATGTTGTCGACCAGCCGATCGCTGATCCGCGTCAGCAGCTCGGCGGTGGCATGGTCTTCGGCACTCTGCGTCATGCCGACCAGGGTGCGCTGCATGTTGCGCAGGTCGGGCAGTGGGCCGATGGCGCACTGTTCGCGCAGGGCTGTGGCGATGGTCCGCAGGGCTTCCGCGGTGTACTCGATGAATCGGTTGATCTCGGCCTGCGCTGGTAGCGTGGCGAGGTCGTCGAGCAAGGCCTCCAGTGTCATCGCGGTGCGCGCCAGCCGGTTGCCGTTGGCGAACAGGGCACGGGCGAGCGTCAACAACTCGGTGGGAGTGGCCGGTTCGGTGCGCATCCGATCGATCGAGGCCTGCGCGTTGGTGCGCGCGGTGCGGGCTGCAGTGCGGGTGTCGCGCTGGGCGCCGGCTTGCCCGGGTTGCGCCATGGCGTGCAGATAGCTGGCATAGGCATCGAGCATCACCGCCAGCGCCGCGCGCGCGCGGCCGCGTTCCCAGGTCGGCCATGCCACGTAGGCGAGCAGGGCCATGCCACAGCCGAGTGCCGTGTTGATCACCCGATCCGACACCGCTGCGCCGGAATTGACGCCCTCGAACGAAAGCAGGATCACCACGGTGCCGGTCAGCGCCGCTACCGCGATGCCATAGTGCGCGGTGGCCAGGTAGCGGAACGCCATGCAAAGCAGCGCCATCAGCGCCAGATGCGCCCACGGCTCGTTCGGCGTGATGTGCAGCAGCACGGTGGTGAGTACCAGTCCGAGCACGGTGCCGAGCACGCGCAGCAGGCCGAAATTGAAAGTGGCGGCGAAGTCCGGCCGCAGCACGATCGCCGCCGTCATCGGCAGCCAGTAGCCATGCGGCAGCTGCAGCAGACGCGAGATCCACAAGGCGGCACTGAGGCAGACCGCCATGCGCACGGCGTGGCGGAAGGCCACCGAGCGTGGCGTGAGGTTGGCGCGCAAGGTGGCCCAAGTGGAAGCGCTGCGCAGCGCTTTGGGCAGACGGGTTTCCGCCGCGCTGGCGCGCAGTTCGCCGCGGCTGCCAGCCCAGTCGGCGTTGCGCACCGCCGCGGCCAACTGGCCGGCGAGGGCATGGATGTGCGCGGCCAGGCCGCCGGCTGGGCTGTTGCTGTCGAACAGCGCCTGTTCGCTGGCGCGCAGGGTCTGCAGCGCGCGGTTGGCCTGTTCCGGCGACTCGCCTTGCTCCAGCGCATGGGCAATCGCCGCCAGCACGCGCGCGGCGTCGTCGCGGAACATCGCATGGGTGGTCGGATCGGCGTGCAGCTCGGACATCGCGGTGAGCTCCAGCCGGATCCGTTCGGCCAGCTCCAGCAGCACGCCGAACGCTTCCATCGCGCGACCGTGGGCGCGGTGACGACCCAGCAGGGTCTGCTGCAACGTGGTCATCGCCTCGGTCAGCGCCGGCACATCGGTGTCGTCATGCGCCTGTTGTCTGGCCAGCGCGGCGAGGCCGGTGTACACGTTCGCCAGCGCCTGTCGTTCGGGCCAGTAGCGTTGCAGTGGCCATGCGGCCAGCGAGAACACGGTGAGCAGCAGGCCGCCGCTGAAGATCAGCGCGGCGCCGCCGAGGGCCCCGTGCAACGAAGTCGGCGTCGACGCGGTGATCACCAGCAGGATCATGCTGGTCATGCCGACCCGTGCGGTATCGACGCCGAACACCACCAGCAGGCCGCCGAAGAAACCGCAGGCGGCAGTGGCGATCAGGATCGGCAGCAAGTGGCCGCCGATCAGGAAGCCCACCAGCGCGGCGAGGCCGGCAGCCAACGATGCCAGCAGCAGTTGGCGCAGGCGCTGCCGATACGGGCCGGGTTGATCGGAGAACATCGTGTCCAGCGCGCCAGCCGCCACGCCCAGTCCGATCTGCGGATAGCCCATGGCCAGACCGATGCCGAGCGGGAGTATCACCGCTGCGGTATTGCGCAGCACCACCCGCAACGGCACGTCCGGCCGCTTGATCGCGGTCAGGCTTTCGATCGCATGGGCACGTAGCGAATAGTCGCTGGATGGCATAGGCGAGACGTGGATCGAGGGGAGTGAGAGTCGAGTATGACAAAACCACTCGTTTCTCATCTCACTCCTCTCCACTCGTCCATGGAGCGGGACTGAGTTCAGAGGAGTGAGAAGTGAGAGAGAAGCGGCGGTGGAATGCGGCAAGCCTTTACCCGTTTCTCACTTCTCTCCACTTAATGCCTGCCCTCAGGCTCTGCCGGCAAACTCGCCAGTGAGCGTGTTAACCCACACCTTCTCGTCGTTGCTGATGTACTCGGGCACCTGCACTTCGATGCCGGTGTTGAGCTTGGCCGGCTTGTTGCGCTTGGTGGCGCTGGAGCCTTTCATTTCCGGCGCGGTGTCGACCACGGTCAGGATCACGCTGCTCGGCACCTGCAGGCCGACCGGCGCCTCGTCGATCACCTGCACGTAGTAACCCTCGATGCCTTCGACGATATAGCCAGCGTTGTCGCCGACCAGCTCGGGCGAGAGCAGGTACTGGGTGTAATCCTCGGCATCCATGAACACGAAGGCGCCGTCGTCCATGTACGAGAAGTTCGCCGCGCGGCGCACCAGGTCCATCTCGCGCAACTCATCGTCGGCGCGCAGGCTGAGGTCGAACTTGCGTCCGCCCGGGATCGAATACAGGGTGAAGCGGAAGGTGACGTTGCCGCCACGCGCGCTCGGCGAGCTGCGTTCGATGTCGCGCACCTGATACACGGTGCCGTCGTGTTCGACCACGTTGCCTTTCTTGACGTCGGAAGCTTTCATGCGATGGATTCGTATGGAGTGGAATGGGAGGCGGGAGGATTACTTCGGCTGCAGCCGTACCGCGCCATCGAGGCGGATCGTCTCGCCGTTGATGTAGCGATTGCCGAGGATGAAGGCAACGGTCGAAGCGAATTCGTCCGGCTTGCCCAGACGTGCCGGGAACGGAATCGAGGCGGACAGCGACTGCTGCACGGCTTCCGACATGCCGTCGACCATCGGAGTCCAGAAGATGCCCGGCGCGATCGTCGCCACACGGATGCCGAAGCGCGAAAGCTCGCGCGCCATCGGCAGGGTCATGCCAACCACGCCGCCTTTGGATGCGGAATAGGCGGCCTGGCCGATCTGACCTTCGTAGGCAGCGACGCTGGCGGTGTTGATGATCACGCCGCGCTCGCCGTCCTCTCCGGCCTCGTTGCCCTGCATCAGCGCGGCACCGGCCTTGGCCACGTTGAAGCTGCCGACCAGGTTCACCATCACGGTGGTGGCGAAAGTGTTCAACGGCATCGCGCCGTCCTTGCCCAGCACGCGACCGGCGCCGAGGATGCCGGCGCAATTCATCACCACGTTGAGGCCACCCATCGCCGCGTGTGCGGCGGCCACATTCGCGACCACGCCGTCCTCGGAGGTGACGTCGGTGCGGAAGAAGCGTGCGGCATCGCCCAGTTCCTTCGCGGCGGCCTGACCCTTCTCCTCGTTGACGTCGAACAGCGCGACCTTGCCGCCGTTCGCGACGAGGTGCTGCGCCACCGCGTGGCCGAGACCGGAGGCGCCGCCGGTGATGATCGCCTTGACCTGATTGAGCTGCATGGAAGTATCCGGATGCCGAAAAACGCACATAGTAGCGGAGCCGCCTATCCACTGTGATCCGGGTCGCCGATCCGCAAGGGCTAGGGTGGCGTTCAGCCTGGCGGATCGTTTGACCGGCGCCGTTCAGGAAGTCTTGCTAGGCTTTAGCTACGGAGCCGTGCTGATGGGCAGCTCGGCCCGGGTTCCTCCACTTGTGCCACAAGTTCCAAGGAGACACGTCATGAAAAGGTACCTGATTCTGCTTGCTGGCGGCCTGCTGTGTGCTGCGACCGCGGCGGCGGCCAGCCCGGCGCCGCAGCATGACGATCGCGGCCAGCAGGATGACCAGAGCTGGCATGGTGATCACGACAACGGCAACCATGGCAAGCACGACGACAGGGATAAACATGATCACGGCGACCGTGGGCATGACCGCGAGTGGAACGATCACGGCGACCGTGGCCATGATCGGGATCGCCAGGTTCGCTACGACCGTGACGATCGCCGCGGCTATTACGTGAGTCACGACCGCGGCCGGCACGAGGGCTGGTACAAGCGTGGCGGGTACGTTCCGGTCGAATACCGTGACCGTCGCTACGTGGTCGATGACTGGCAGACCTATCACCTGCGCCAGCCGCCGTATGGCTATCGCTATGTGCGTGGTGACGACGGCCAGTTCCTGCTGGTGGCAATCGCCAGCGGCGTCATCGCCGACATCCTGCTTTCGCACTGATACCGAAACCCGGATGTGAAATCACTTCACGGAAACATTCACGCGGGCAGGGGTTCTCAGCGCTGATAGTGCTGGCAGGGTTGGCGATCCTTCGGGATCGCCAACCCTCGGAATTCTCCGAACGCGTCGCGGCAAGAACCGCTCTCCGGTTCTCGTCATTCCAAGAGGTGAAGAGTCATGAGCAAGCAGCGGAATATGTGGGTGGTCTGTGGCGCATTGTTGATGTTTTCCGCGGCCGCGGTGGCGCAACCGTTGGATCAGGACTATCGCGATCAGCAGCGTCAGGATCAGGGGCAGGATCGGGGTAATCACGACCAGCATCAGGACCAGGGCAATCACGGCCAGTACCAGGATCAGCGTAATCACGGCCGAAATCGGGGTAATCACGGCCATGGTGGGAACTATAGCGGCATGTACGACCGCGGTCGTCACGAAGGCTGGTACAGGCGGGGCGGCTATGTGCCAACCGAGTACCGTGGCGGTTCCTATGTGGTGACCGACTGGCGCGGCCAGAACTTGCGCCAGCCGCCGCGCGGCTATCGTTATGTGCGCAGCGACAACGGCGACTTCCTGCTGGTCGCCATCACCACCGGCATCATCGCGAGCATCCTTGCGAATCATTGATGCGTGAACGTGCGATCTCGCCCGTACGGTGAGTGTTGACGACAGGCCCGCCAACGGCGGGCCTGTCCTTTTCAGGGATCAACCCGGCGGAGCGGCCAGCAAGCGCTGCAGATCAGTTGACTCGACCATTGCCGGGAAAGGTATTACCGGTTGCGGCGGAGATGCTGCAGGTTGCAGTTCCTTCTGCCATACGCCGACGTCCCACCATTGCCCGAGTTTGTAGCCGCATTGGCGCCACACGCCCGCGGCGCTGAACCCCATCGCTTCGTGCATCGCCACGCTGACCGTACCGGGAAGAGTGATCACACCGACGGCCTGGTTGATGCCCTGCAATCGCATCGTGTCCAGTAGTACACCGTAGAGCCGGCGCGCGATGCCACGACGGTGAGCATCGGCACGTACGTAGATCGAGGTTTCGGCAATCCAGTCGTAGGCGGCGCGTTCGCGGAAGCGGCCGGCATAGGCATAGGCCAGCACGGCACCATCTTCTTCCCATACCAGCCACGGGTAATACTGCAGCCGGGCATGGATGCGCTCGCGCATCGCTGCCACGCCGGGCAGTTCCGTTTCGAAGGTGGCCACGCCGTCGGTGATCGAGGGTGCGTAGATCGCGTGAATGGCAGCAGCGTCTTCGTTGTGGGCGATACGGATCATGGGTTTCAGCACGCCAGATATTTCCAGTTGCGTGGCTTGCCTTCGGCCAGCCATTCCAGTGTGGTGGCGATGCGCTTCTGGCGGGTGGCGTCGGTCTTCGCCTCGCCGATCCAGTCGACGTATTCGCGCTGCGCACTGGGGCTGAAGCCTGCATAGGTCTTGCGCGCGGCTGCATGTTTCTTCTGTGCGAGTAGGGCGGCGAGATCGTCCGGCAAGGTCGGCATGGGCTTCGCGGCGGCTTTCTGGCGTGCCAGTTTCACGCCGGCTTCGTTCAATGCCATCGCTTTCTTGATATGGGCGGTAAGTTCCTTTTTGGACGGCAGATCCTTCAGCGTAGCGAGCTTGCCGAACTGGCCCATGCCGTCTTCGGCCGCGTCGCCCACGACTTGCCTGGACAGCCAGAAGCCAAAGCCGCAGTGCTGCTTGAACGCCGCCATCATGCACATCGGCGCGCCGTTGTAGCTGAAGAACGGCATGCTCCATTTCTGGCTTTCCTCGACCTTGGGGCAGGCGGCATGCACCACCGCGCGGAGGTGTTCGAGGATCGGCTTGGCGAACTCGGCCGATTTGGCGATATAGGCGTCGATGCGCGGGTCGTGATTGCTCATGGCGTACTCACAGATCGCGGATGAAGAAACGGTCGCAGCTGAAATGGCCGGTGCCACCCATCGGCGCACACAACGGAGTGAAGCCGCTGCGTGCGTACAACGCCTGCGCCGCGTCCATGCCGGTCAGCGTTTCCAGATAGCAGCGACGAAAACCGTGCGTGCGCGCCGCGTCGAGGCAGCGCTGCATCATCGCGCTGCCGGCACCGATGCCGCGTGCCTGCGGCAGGAAGTACATCTTGCGCAGTTCGCATACGTCGGGCTCGGCGTTCTCCAGCGGCGCGATACCGCCGCCACCAATCACCACGCCCTCGCGCTCGACCACGAAGTAGCTGGATCGTGGCTGCGCGTAGGCCTCGTACATGGTGTCCACCTCGGCATCGTGGATCGCGAAGCCGGGACCGTCGGCGCCGAATTCGGGCATCACGCTGCGGATGATCGCGGCCATCGCCGTGTTGTCGCGCGGCTCGATCGGGCGGATATGAAACGTCTCGTTCATGGGGTGGCTGCGGGGCTGCGGTAAGAGATGCCGTTCTTCATCACGAAGACCGGATGGGCGAGGTCGTCGATCTGCGTGCTGGGGTCGCCGCTGAACGCCGCGAGGTCGGCAGCCAGGCCCGGTGCGATGCGGCCGAAATGCTCCGACTGGCGCAGGATCTTCGCCGCCACGTCGGTGGCTGCATGGAGTGCCTGCGCCGGCGTCATGCCATCGGCGACCATCGCGGCGGATTCGCGCCAGTTCTCGCCATGCGCGAACACGCCGACGTCGCTGCCATTGCCGATCGTCACGCCCAGTTTCAACGCGGTGCGGAACGCGCGTTCAGCCTCGCGCATGCGTGCCGTCGGCTCACTCTTGCCCGGTACGTAATGCTCGAAATATTCGGCGGTGGACTCGACCGCGGTAAGCGTCGGCTCGTAGGCGGTGCCGTGTTGCTTGAGCAGCTTGAAGGTGGCCTCGCTGGCGCCGTAACCGTGCTCCACACTGTCCACACCAGCTTCGACCGCCATACGTACACCGGCGTCGCTGGCCGCATGCACGGCGACCGGACGACCGATCTGGTGCGCGGTGTCGACCAGCGCCTTCAGCTCCGCCGGCGTGAAGGTGGGTGCGGTGCTGCCGTCGGGCCCGACGCGATAGTCGCCATAGATCTTGATCCAGTCGGCACCGCGAGCAGCCTGCTCGCGCACGGCCGCCATCGCGGCATCGACGCCGCTGACTTCCTGTGCGCCACCGGGCAGGTCGAGATCCGGGCGGAAGCCGCGCGGGCCGGGACCATAACTGGCGGTGGCGACGATCGCACGGGTCGCCACGAACAGGCGCGGGCCGGGAATCAGTCCTTCCGCGATCGCGCGCTTCACCGATACGTCGGCGTAGCCGGCGCCTTCGGTGCCCAAGTCGCGCAAGGTGGTGAAGCCGGCCAGCAGGGTGGACTTCGCGTGCGCGGCGGCTTCCAGCGTGCGGTAGTCCTGCGGCTCGGTCAGCACCTGGTCGTTCCACAACGTCTCGTTGTATGGATGCAGGAACAGGTGCGAGTGCAGGTCGATCAGGCCTGGCGTGAGCGTGGCACCGGGCAGTTCGACGCGCTGCGTGCCGGCCGGTGCATGCACCGAGGCGACGGGGCCTGCGGCGGCGATCACGCCGTCGTGCACCAATACCGCCCAGCCACGATGTGCGGCATCGCCATCGCCGGTCCACACGCGTTCGGGCAGCAGCAGCCAGTCGCCTTTCGGCGTGGCGGCCAGCGTAGGCAGCGCGCACAACAAGAGGAGTAGTGCCGCCGCATGTCGCCACCACGTCGTCAGGTTTGCACGCATCGCTTCACCCCGTCAGTCGAAACCCGATGATAGCGATCGCGTGCGGGTTTCGGCGAGATGCTCAGGCCGCTGCGGTGCGTGCGCGGGTGACCCGGCTGGCGGTGTCCTTGTGCAGCTGTCCGGCGAGCCACGCACCGGTGGCGACCAGCAGGTCGAGGTCGATGCCGGTGTTCATGCCCATGCCGTGCAGCATGTAGACCACGTCCTCGCTGGCGACGTTGCCGGTGGCACCTTTCGCGTACGGGCAGCCGCCGGTGCCGGAGACCGAGCTGTCGACCACGCGCGCGCCTTCTTCCAGGCAGGCGAGGATGTTCGCCAGCGCCTGGCCGTAGGTGTCGTGGAAATGCACCGCCAGCGCGCCGATCGGCACTTCCTGCGCGACCGCATGCAGCATCGCGCGCGCCTTCGCCGGCGTGCCGACGCCGATGGTGTCGCCCAGCGAAATTTCGTAGCAGCCCAGTTCGTACAGGCGCTTGGCGACGTGCACCACGTCGCTGACCGGCACCTCGCCCTGATACGGGCACCCGAGCACGGTGGAGACATAGCCGCGCACCTTGACCTCGTCGGCCTGCGCCTGTTCGATCACAGGGATGAAGCGCTCGATCGATTCGTCGATCGAGGCATTCGTGTTCTTGCGGCTGAAGGCCTCCGAGGCAGCGGTGAACACCGCGATCTCGGTGGCGCCGACTTCGCGTGCTCGCTGATAGCCCTGCAGGTTCGGCACCAGCACCGGGTAACTCACGCCGGGCACCTTGCGGATGCCCGCGAAGACTTCGGCGGCATCGGCCAGTTGCGGCACCCACTTCGGGCTGACGAAGCTGGTCGCCTCGATCGTCTTGAGTCCCGTCGAAGACAACCGATCGATCAGCGCGATCTTCACATCAGCCGGCAGCAGCGTCTTCTCGTTCTGCAGGCCGTCGCGGGCGCCGACTTCGACGATGCGGACGTGATTAGAAGCGTTCATGCATGACTCCGGGAGAAGTGTCGTCATCCCGGCGAAAGCCGGAAGCGTTTTACAACAGCGAAGCTGGTCATCCAGCGCCTGTGTGGCCTTGCGGAGTCACTGGATTCAGGCTTTCGCCGGAATGACGGCGGTTAAAATCAAGCGTCGGCGAAACGCACCAGCACGGCGTCGGCCTCGACGAATTCGCCCTGCGTGGCGTTGATGCTTTCGATGGTGCCGGCACGAGGTGCCTTCAAGGCCAGCTCCATCTTCATCGCTTCCATCACCAGCAGTTCCTGGCCTTGCTCCACGACGTCGCCCGCCTTGGTCTTGACCAGCACGATGCGGCCGGGCATCGGCGCGATGATCTGGTTGCCGCCGGCGGCATCCTTCGATTCCCAGGCGAACGCGGCGGCGCGGGCGAAACTGTAGCGCTGGCCATGAGCGTCGTGCAGCAGCACGTGAGCTGCATCGGTGCGCAGCGGTACGCGCAGCGATTCACTGTCGAAGCGTGCGCTCAGGTTGTCGTCGAGCAGGCGTGCGCCGCGTACCTCGCAAACCGCCTCGCCGTGACGCAACTGATAGCTGCCGTCATGGCCGTGTGCCTCGATGTCGTAACGCTGTTCGCGCAAGGTCAGCGCAATGATGCGCTTACCAGCATGGCCGATGCGCCAGGCGTCGGCTCGCGCCCACGGCGAATGCGGGTCGGCCGCGCTGGTGTTGATGCTCAGCTCGTCATGGAGCAGGGCAGCGGTGGCTGCGGCGAACAGGGCTTGATCCGTCGGTACCACCTCGCCGACCAGGAATTCTTCCAGGTGGCGATCCAGATAGCCGGTGTCGATGCGGCCTTCGACCACGGCCGGATGACGGGTGAGTCGTTCGAGAAAACCGATATTCGATTTCGGCCCGATAATTTCGCATGCCGCCAACGCCTCACGCAGCCGCTGCAAGGCCTGCTCGCGGGTGGCATCGAACACGATCAGCTTGGCGATCATCGGGTCGTAGAAAATCGTCACCGTGTCGCCTTCGATCACGCCGCCGTCGAGGCGCACGTGCGGCGACGGCGCAGGCAGGCGCAACGTGAGCAGCTTGCCGGAACCGGGCAGGAAGTTCTGGTCCGGGTCTTCCGCATACAGGCGCACCTCGATCGCGTGGCCATGCGCGTGGACCTGATCCTGGCGCAACGGCAGCGGCTGGCCGGCGGCAACACGCAGCTGCCATTCGACCAGATCGAGTCCCAGCGTCAGCTCGGTCACTGGATGCTCGACCTGCAGGCGCGTGTTCATCTCCATGAAGAAGAACTCGCCACTCTGCGCGACGATGAATTCCACCGTGCCGGCGCCGACGTAGTCGACCGCTTTCGCCGCGGCGACGGCCGCTTCGCCCATCGCCTTGCGGCGCGACTCATCGAGGAACGGTGAGGGCGTTTCCTCCAGCACCTTCTGGTAGCGGCGCTGCGCCGAGCATTCGCGCTCGTTGAGATGGATCACGTTGCCGTGGGTATCGCCGAACACCTGGAATTCGATATGCCGTGGATGCTCGACGTAGCGTTCGAGAATTACCCGGGCATCGCCGAAGGAACTGGTGGCTTCGCGTTGTGCCGAAGCGAGCGCGTCGGCGAACTCGCCAGCGTTGCGCACGATGCGCATGCCCTTGCCGCCACCACCGGAGGCGGCCTTGATCATCAGCGGGAAGCCGGTCTTCGCTGCCTGTTCGGCAAGGAAGGCGGCATCCTGGTTCTCGCCGTGATAGCCCGGCACCAGCGGCACGGTGTGCTGTTCCATCAACGCCTTGGCGGCGGCCTTGGAACCCATCGCGTCGATGCTCTCCGGCTTCGGACCGATGAACGCGATGCCGGCCTGCCTGCAGGCGCGTGCAAAGCCGGTGTTTTCCGACAGGAAGCCGTAGCCCGGGTGAATCGCCTGTGCGCCGGCTTTCTTCGCCACCTCGAGAATGACATCGCCACGCAGGTATGAATCGGCCGGGCGCGGACCACCGATCGGCCACGCTTCATCAGCCAGTCGCACGTGCTGCGCATCGCGATCGGCTTCGGAGTACACCGCGATAGTGTGGATGCCGAGTCGACGGCAGGTGCGGATCACACGGCAGGCGATCTCGCCGCGGTTGGCTATCAGTACGCGTTCGAACATGCAGATTCCTGGAACCGTTCGTGTCGATGCAAAGCCAGTAAAACTAACAGATTGCGGTGTTTCCGCCGATGCGCGGCGCAGCATGGCAACGCGCGTCGGGGCTATTCGCCGTCCCAGTAATCGAGCGATTCGGCCTGCCGCCCCAGTACCCGGAATCTCCGTGGCTTGCCATCGGCATCACGCAGGTTGTCGTCGAAAACGAGGTACTTGCCGGAGTCCGGGTATTCGCAGATGTCAGGGGCTTCGTTGGTGCCGACGGCGAGATAGCGCAGTTCGACGCTGCCGGTGTTGATGATCTGGTGCGCGGTTTCCGGGCCGCCGGGCGGGCAGGCGATGATGTCGCCGGCGCGCAGTGGATGACGCTTATCGCCGTAGCGCAATTCGCCGCTGCCTTCGAGGATGAAGAACATCTCTTCTTCCACGCGATGGTTGTGGAACGGGCAGTTGCGCTTGCCCGGCGCCACCACGGTGAGGTTGTAGCCGAGCTTGCGGGCGCCGATCCGACTGGCGATCTCGTACCAACGGATGTCGTAGTCCGCGGCGTTCTTGCCGGTGGGCGTCATGGCGGGTTCGACCGACTGCAGTTCGAGCTGGTCGAGATTGATGATGTGTTCGTTCATGCGGCGCTCCCGCCGACCCACGCCGGTGCGCGCTTGTCGAGAAATGCACCGAGGCCATGCTGGCCTTCTTCGGAAACGCGCAACCGGGCGATCAGTTCGGCATTGGCCGTGTCGATACGCTCAGCCTGCGCCAGATCGGCGCCGCCGATGCGCAAGGCCAGCTGTTTCGCCTCGCGCTGCGCCAGCGGGCCGGCCTTGGCCAACAGGTACAACTGGCGTTCGATCGCTTCGTCCAGTTCGGTGCCCGACACCACAGCGTGCAGCAGGCCGATGCGTGCGGCGACGGCGGCGTCGAACACCTCGCCGGTGAGGAACAGCCGGCGCGCTTCGCGCAGCCCGATCGCGGCAATCACGTACGGCGAGATCACCGCCGGCACCAGCCCCAGCTTCACTTCCGACAGCGCGAACTTGGCGCTGTCGACGCCGATCGCGATATCGCAGCAGGCGACCAAGCCCACGCCGCCGCCGTAGGCGGCGCCGTTGACCCGCGCGATGGTGGGCTTGGACAGGAACTGCAGATTACGCATCAGCCGCGCCAGGCGCAGTGAATCCTTGCGGTTTTCCTGCTCGGTGGCGGCGGCCATGCCGCGCATCCAGTTGAGGTCGGCGCCGGCGGAGAAACAGCTGCCGTTGCCGCTCAGCACTACCGCGCGCACGACGGGGTCGGCATCGACTGTGGCCAGCGCATCGGTGAGCTCGGCGATCAGAGTGTCGTCGAACGCGTTGTGGATCTGCGGGCGGTTCAGGGTGAGCCAGGCCACCGCGCCGCGGCGTTCGCTCAGGATGAAATCGGTCATCGGTCGTCCCCGCAAATAGCGCCATGATAAACGCTGCCCATCGTCGGCACTTGGCCTGATGCAGCGGAGCGGGCAAAGGGCTACAATGCGAACAATTCTTATTTGAGAAACCGGCCGTGCGTCTGTCCGAATTGCCCAAAGGTGCTCCCGCCGTGGTCGACCGCGTGCACGATGCGCATGCGGCGGATCCGATTGCGCAGCGCTTACGTGACCTGGGTTTCGTCGATGGCGAACCGGTGCGGGTGGTGGCGATCGGGCCGATGGGCGGCGACCCGGTGCTGATCCAGATCGGCTACACCCGTTTTGCCCTGCGCCGCGCCGAGGCGGCCCGGGTCAGCGTGCGCAGCGAGGTGGCGGCATGAGCGCCTCGACCCTGCGGATCGCGCTGGTCGGCAACCCGAACTGCGGCAAGACCGCGCTGTTCAACCTGCTCACCGGCGGTCGGCAGAAGGTGGCGAACTACGCCGGCGTCACCGTCGAGCGCAAGGAAGGGCGTTTCACTGCACCCTCCGGTCGCGTGCTGCAGATTCTCGATCTGCCGGGCACCTACAGCTTCGAGGCGAACAGCCCGGATGAACAGATCACCCGCGACGTCTGCGCCGGCAACTACCCGGGCGAGGCGGCGCCGGACCTGATCATCTGCGTGGCCGACGCCACCAACCTGCGCCTGCACCTGCGCTTCGTGCTGGAGGTGAAGCGCCTCGGCCGGCCGGTGGTGCTGGCATTGAACATGATGGACACGGCGCGCCAGCGCGGCATTGTCATCGACGTGGCGGAGCTGCAGCGCCGCCTTGGTCTGCCGGTGGTGGAAACCATCGCGGTAAGGCGTGGTGGCGCGAAGGCGCTGATCGAACGGGTTGACGGTGAAGTGCCGACCGCCGCGCCGGCGCAGCCGGACGATGCAGCCAGCCGTGCCGGCTTGCATGCGCAAGTGCGTGAAATCCTGACTGCGACGGTGACGATGCCGCGCGCCACGGCGGCGCTCGACGACGCACTCGATCGCTGGGCGCTGCATCCGGTGTTCGGGCTGTTGATTCTCGCCGTGGTGATGTTCCTGGTGTTCCAGGCGGTGTATGCCGCAGGCAAGCCGATGAGCGACCTGATCGGCGGCGGCTTCGGCTGGCTGGGCGAACACGTCGCCGCGCTGATGCCGGCCGGCCCGCTGCAGAGCCTGGTCACCAACGGCCTGTTCGGCGGTATTGGTACCGTGCTCGGCTTTCTGCCGGTCATCCTGGTGCTGTTCCTGTTCATCCTCACGCTGGAGGAGTCCGGCTACCTGCCGCGCGCGGCGTTCCTGCTCGATCGGCTGATGCTGTCCGTAGGGCTGACCGGGCGCTCGTTCATCCCGTTGCTGTCGAGTTTCGCCTGCGCGATCCCCGGCATCATGGGTACACGCAGCATCCAGGATCCGCGCGACCGTCTGGCGACGATCTTGATCGCCCCACTGATGACCTGCTCGGCGCGCCTGCCGGTGTATGCGCTGCTGATTGGTGCCTTCATTCCGATCCGTTACGTGTTTGGCGTGTTCAACCTGCAGGGCATCGTGCTGTTTTCGCTGTACCTGGTGGGCATTCTCGGCGCGATGGCGGTCGGCTGGGTGATGAAGCGCATCCGTCGGGACAAGAGCGAACATGCCTTGCTGATGGAGCTGCCGTCGTACCGGATGCCGAAGCTGCGCGACGTGGCGATCGGCCTGTACGAGCGCGGCGCGATCTTCCTGAAGCGCCTGACCGGCGTGATCCTGGGGCTGACTGTGCTGATGTGGTTCATCTCCACCTTCCCGTCGCCACCTGCGGGTGCGACCGGGCCGGCGATCAACTACAGCTTCGCGGGCTATATCGGGCGCGGCCTGCAATACATTTTTGCGCCGATCGGCTTCAACTGGCAGATCAGCCTGGCGCTGATCCCGGCATTTGCTGCGCGCGAGACTGCGGTGGCCGCGCTGGCGACCGTCTATCTGGTCGGTGGTGAGGCGAGCGGTGGCTTGGGTCATGCGTTGGCCGGCCAGATCTCGCTGGCCAGCGCGCTGTCGCTGCTGGTGTGGTTCGCGTATGCACCGCAGTGCATGTCCACGCTGGCAGTGATCCGTCGCGAGACCAACTCCTGGCGTAATGTGGCGATCTCGTTCGGTTACATGTTCGGCATGGCTTACGCCGCGTCGTTCATCGTCTACCAGATCGCGAGGATGCTGACATGAGCACGAGTCTGCTGGTGCAGTACGCGGTGATCGGCCTGGTCGTGCTGGCCAGTGCGCTGATCGTGTTCCGCAAGCTGGCGCCCACGCTTACGAACCGCTGGCTGGCGGCGGCGTCGATCCATTTCAGCCGTTCCGGCCATGCCGCATGGGTGCGTGCTTTCGGACAACGCCTGCAGCCAAAGCAGGCGACCGGCAATTGCAGCGATGGTTGCAGTACCTGCGGTGCCTGCGGACCGAAGCCGCCAGCGGCAGCGCGGACGGATGCCGTGCCGCTGGAGTTTCGTCCGAGGCAGTGACGGTGCCGCGATCTGGACTCCTCCTCCTGCTTGCAGGGGGGGCTGGGGAGGGGATGCTTTTGGCCTGCGGTGAAGAGCGACCCCACCCCAGCCCTCCCCTGCAAGCAGGGGAGGGAGCAAAACACAGGCATAAAAAAGCCGGCTTGCGCCGGCTTTTTCTTTCAACTCGAATCGCGCTCGGCTTACGCCAGTTCGCGGATCTTCGCGTTGAGGCGGCTCTTGTGACGGGCAGCCTTGTTCTTGTGGATCAGGCCACGGGCAGCGTAACGATCCATCACCGGCTGGGCGATGGTGAACGCGGCGATGGCGCCGGCCTTGTCCTTGGCCTCGATGGCCTTGACGACCTTCTTCAGGGCGGTACGGACCATGGAACGTGCGCTGATGTTGCGCAGGCGGCGCTGTTCGGACTGGCGCGCGCGCTTCTTCGCGGACTTGATGTTGGCCAAGGTAGAACTCCGGAATGCAGGGTTGAGGTTGGAAAAAGACGCCAATTATGCGGTCGATTTGCCGTTGCGTCAATCATTTAGCGAGGCCGATAATGATTCGGCGGCTTCGTTGCCATGGCGGCGCCGGCTGTGGCGCCTGCATTTTGCCACATATGGGCTGTCATCTTGTCTGTGGCGGCTGTCAGACTATGCGCTTGCATCCGCTTTATGCGGAGTGTGACGCCCTCCCATATCCAAGGTTTCGCAGACGCATGAAGTCCCCCAGCATGTTCCGTGGGCTGCTCTCGTTCAGCAGCATGACGATGGTTTCGCGCGTACTCGGGCTGTTGCGGGATATATCGATGAGCCACGTGTTCGGGGCCAATGCCGCCACCGACGCGTTTGTCATCGCGTTCCGCATTCCCAATTTCATGCGCCGGCTGTTCGCCGAAGGTTCGTTTTCGACTGCGTTCGTGCCGGTGTTCACCGAAGTGAAGCAAACCGGCACGCACGAGGATCTGAAGCAATTGCTGGCGCGCGTCTCCGGCACGCTAGGTGGCGTGCTGCTGGTGGTTACCGCGCTGGGCCTGATCTTTGCGCCGCAGGTGGCCGGGACGTTTGCGCCGGGTGCGCTGGATCAGCCGCACAAGTTCGACCTCACTACCGACCTGGTGCGGCTGACTTTCCCGTTCATCCTGTTTGTCTCGCTGACCGCGCTGGCCGGTGGTGCGTTGAACAGTTTCCACCGTTTCGCACTGCCGGCGCTGGCGCCGGTGATCCTCAATATATGCATGGTGATCGGGGCGTTGTGGCTGGCACCGCGGCTGCATACGCCGATCATGGCGATGGGTTGGGCGGTATTGGTGGCCGGCGTACTGCAGCTGCTGTTCCTGCTGCCGGCGCTGCGCAAACTGAATCTGCTCGACATGCCGCGCTGGGGCTGGAGCCATCCGCAGGTGCGCAAGATCATGCGGCTGATGGTGCCGACCCTGTTTGGCTCCTCGGTGGCGCAGCTCAATCTGCTGCTGGACACGGTGGTGATCTCGCTGCTGGTGACCGGCTCGCAGACCTGGTTGTGGCAGTCGACCCGCTTTCTCGAACTCCCACTGGGTGTGTTCGGGGTGGCGCTGGGCACGGTGATCCTGCCGGCACTGTCGCGGCACCATGTCGGAACGGATCGGGCCGGATTCTCCAAGGCACTGGACTGGGGCTTGCGCCTGACCCTGCTGATTGCGGCGCCGGCGATGTTTGCGCTGCTGCTGCTGGCCGGCCCGCTGGTGGATACCTTGTTCCAGAACGGGCACTACACGGCGTTCGACGCGCACATGTCGACGTTGTCGATCATCGCGCTCAGCTGTGGGTTGCCGGCATTTGCGCTGGTCAAGGTAGTGCTGCCGGCGTTCTATTCACGCCAGGACACCCGCACGCCGGTGCGGGCGGGTGTGGCGGCGCTGGTGGCCAACATGGTGTTCAACGGCATCTTTATCGTGCTGCTGTTCGAACTGTGGGCGTCGCCGGCATTGAAACAGGGCAGCCTGCTTGACGGCATTGCTCAAGTACCGGGCCTGCATGTGGGACTGGCGATCGCCAGCACGTTGTCGAGTTATCTCAATTTCGTGCTGCTCTGGCGCTGGTTGAAGCGCGCCGGGGTGTACCAGCGCGAACCAGGCTGGACCAGGCATTGGTTGCGGCTGGCGCTGGCTTGCGCGGTGATGGTGGCGGTGCTGTTGTTCGGCCGTTGGCTGTGGCCGGACTGGGTCGGAGTGTCGGTGTTCACCCGGGTCTGGCACTTGTCGGCGCTGGTGGCCGCTGGCGCGCTGGCCTACGTGGGCGCGTTGTATGCCGGTGGGTTTCGCCTGCGCGATCTGCGGGCAGGCTGATGCTGTCGATGTGTCGCCCGTACGCGCTTGGTGCCGCAGCGGCGCCCGTTATACTCACCTCATGATGAGACTTTCCAGGGATGTTGCGGGCCCTTGTCTGGCGCCGCGCGGCAGTGTGATTGCGGTCGGTGCGTTCGATGGCCTGCATCGCGGGCATCAGGCGCTGCTGGCGCAGGTGCATGAGCGCGCGCAGGCGCTGGGCTGTCGCCCGGTGGTGGTGAGCTTCGAGCCGCTGCCGCGCTCCTTCTTTTCCACCGAACCGGTGCCGCGTCTGTCCAGCGTGCGCGAAAAGCTGCGCGGCTTCGCCGCCGCGGGCATGGAACACACCTTGCTGCTGCGCTTCAATCAGGCGCTGACGGCGATGTCGGCCGAGGATTTCGTGCGGCGCGTGCTGGTCGAACGGCTGGCCGCACGCGAAGTATGGGTAGGCGGTGATTTCCGTTTCGGCCACAAGCGCGCTGGCGATGTGGCGCTGCTGGAGCAAATGGGCGCGCAGCTCGGTTTTGCCGCCTGCACGATGCCGCCGGTGCAGCTAGATGGGGCACGTGTCTCGGCCAGCCGCGTACGTGCATTGCTGGCCGCCGGTGAATTTTCCGACGCCGAACCGCTGCTGGGGCGGCCCTTCGTGATCGACGGCAAGGTCGAATACGGCAACCAGCTCGGCCGCACGCTCGGTTATCCCACCGCCAACATCCACCTGCAGCAGCGGGTCAGCCCGGTGCACGGCATCTTCGCAGTGCGCGTGGGGCTGGGCGAGGGCGAATGCAGTTGGCCTGGTGTGGCCAGCCTCGGCGTGCGTCCGACCGTGAATCAGGTCAGCGAGCCGTTGCTGGAAGTACACCTGTTCGATTTCGACGGCGACCTGTACGGCCAGCGCATGGCAGTGGAGTTCGTCGCCAAGCTGCGCGACGAGCAGAAGTTCGACGGGCTGGAGCCGCTCAAGGCGCAGATGGCGCTGGACTCGCGCATGGCGCGCGAGCTGCTGGGGATGAATCCGCGACTGGTCGAAGCGTGAGCCGGCTTCCGGCAGACGCACGTATCGTTTAACTTTGAACTCTTTGTTCGCTCGCTGGCGGACGGCAACACTTCAGTGATGGCATCCACGCAATGACCCACGATTACAAGAGCACGATCAACCTGCCGCAGACGGACTTTCCGATGCGCGGCGATTTGCCGAAGCGCGAGCCGGGCTGGCTGGCCGAGTGGGAGCGGGTCGATCGCTATGCGCAGATCCAGCAGAAGACCGCTCATCGCGACAGCGTGTTCGTGCTACATGACGGCCCGCCGTACGCGAATGGCTCGATCCATATCGGCCATGCGGTCAACAAGATCCTCAAGGACATGGTGGTCAAGTCCAAGCTGCTGGCCGGCCATCGCGCACCGTATGTGCCGGGCTGGGACTGCCACGGCCTGCCGATCGAGATCGCGGTGGAAAAGAAGTTCGGCAAGCCGGGCGACAAGCTCGATGCCGCCGCGTTCCGGCAGAAGTGCCGCGAGTACGCGGCCGAGCAGGTCGATACCCAGCGCACCGACTTCAAGCGGCTCGGCGTGCTCGGCGACTGGCAAAAGCCGTACCGCACGATGGATTTCAGCTACGAGGCCGACATGCTGCGTGCGCTGGCACGCATCGTGTCGAACGGTCATGTGGTGCGCGGCGCCAAGCCGGTGTACTGGTGCTTCGACTGTGCTTCGGCGCTGGCCGAAGCGGAGATCGAGTACGGCGACAAGGTCTCGCCCGCGGTCGATGTGGCCTACGACGCAGTCGACGCGAAGGCGCTGGCGGCGAAATTCGGTGTGGACGCCGGCGATGCGATCGTCGCCATTCCGATCTGGACCACCACGCCGTGGACACTGCCGGAAAGCCAAGCGGTATCGCTGGGCGCCGAGCTGGAATACGCACTGATCGAGGGCCCGCAACGCGACGGCAAGCGCGTGCTGCTGGTGATTGCCGGCGCTCTGGCCGACAAGGCGACGCAACGTTATGGCATGGAGCAGGCGAGCGTGCTTGGTCATGCGTCGGGCAAGGCGATGGAAGGCCTGAAGCTGCACCACCCGTTCTACCCACGCGAAGTGCCGGTGATCCTTGGCGAGCACGTCAGTGCCGAGGACGGTACTGGCGCCGTGCACACCTCGCCCGACCACGGCGTCGAGGATTTCGTGGTGGCGCGCGAGTACGGCATCGGCCTGCTCAACTACATCGAACCGCGTGGCACCTATCGTGCTGACACACCGGCTGCCGACCCGCTCGAGCTGGGTGGCATGCATATCTGGAAGGCCAACGACGCGATCGTCGACCTGTTGCGCCAGCGCGGCGTGCTGCTCGCGTTCGCGAAGATCGAACACAGCTACCCGAATTGCTGGCGCCACAAGACGCCGGTGATCTACCGCACCACGCCGCAGTGGTTCATCTCGATGGAGCAGGCGTCGCTGCGCGAGACCGCACTCACCTCGATCAAGAGCGTGCGCTGGGTGCCAAGCTGGGGCGAGGAGCGCATCGCCGGCATGATCGCCGGACGCCCGGACTGGTGCATCTCGCGTCAGCGCACTTGGGGCGTACCGATCGCGCTGTTCGTGCACAAGGCCACGCAGGAGCGGCATCCGGATTCCGTGGCGCTGCTGGAGCAGGTCGCGAAGAAAGTGGAGCAGGGCGGCGTCGATGCGTGGTTCACGCTGGATCCGGCCGAGTTGCTCGGCGACCAGGCGAACGATTACGAGAAAGTCACCGATGTGTTGGACGTCTGGTTCGATTCCGGCGTCACCCATTTCGCGGTGATCGGCCAGCGCCAGGAACTGCAGCAAGGGCCCGCGTCGCATTACAAGGTGATGTACCTGGAAGGTTCCGACCAGCATCGCGGCTGGTTCCAGTCGTCCTTGCTGACCTCGTCGGCAATCCACGGCCGTGCGCCTTACGACGAGGTGCTCACGCACGGTTTCGCGGTCGATGCGAACGGCCGCAAGATGTCCAAGTCGCTGGGCAACGTGGTCGCGCCGCAGAAGGTGATGGATACGCTGGGCGCCGACGTGCTGCGCATGTGGGTGGCCTCGGCGGACTACCGCAACGAGATGACGGTTTCCGACGAGATCCTCAAGCGGGTCTCCGACACCTACCGGCGCATTCGCAATACCGCGAAATTCCTGCTCGGCAATCTGGACGGCTTCGACCCGGCCAAGCACCTGGTGCCGGTCGAAGAAAGCCTGCTGCTGGACCAGTGGGCGATCCAGCAGGCGTACGACGTGCAGCAGGCCGTGCTGGCCGCGTACGAGCGTTATGACTTTCCGGAAGTGGTGGCGCGCATCCAGAATTTCTGCACCAACGAGCTGGGCGCGCTGTATCTGGATATCACCAAGGATCGGCTGTACACCATGCCGACCGACAGCCGCGGCCGCCGCAGCGCGCAGAGCGCGATGTACCGCATCGTTGAGGCGCTGGTGCGCTGGCTGGCGCCCGTGCTGAGTTTCACCGCCGAGGAGATCTGGCAGCAGCTGCCGGGTCAGCGTGACGACAGCGTGCTGTTTGAGACCTGGTACGACGGACTGGCTGCTGTACAAGGCTCGCCGGAACAGCGGCGCTACTGGGCCGACCTGCTGGCGATCCGCGACAGCGCTTCGCGCGTGCTCGAAGGCATGCGCAAGGCCGAGCAGATCGGTGCGGCACTGGAAGCGAAGCTGGTGATCCATGCCTCCGCTGCCACGCAGTCGCGTTACACCGTGGCTGCGGAGGAACTGCGCTTTTTCTTCATCACTTCCGATCTCGACCTTGTGTCGTTGACGCCGCGTCCGGACAGTGCGGTGAAAGTGGAGCTGGATGGTGCTGAAGTGTGGGTGTCCGCCAGTGTCAGCGAGGCCGCGAAATGCGTGCGCTGCTGGCATCGTCGCGACGATGTCGGCCGACATGTCGAACATCCCGAGCTGTGCGGCCGCTGCATCAGCAATATCGAAGGCACGGGCGAGGATCGTCGCTGGTTCTGACCTTGATGCGCTCCCTCTCCTGCAAAGCAGGGGAGGGTTGGGGAGGGGTAGACTCTTGATCTGATCTCCCAAGGTCAAGAGCGAACCTCTCCCAGCCTCCCCTGCTCGCAGGGGGAGGAGTCGAAGAATCCTCTATCACTGAGTCCCCACGGCCCATGACCACCAAACCCAACGCACTCCCCTGGCTGTGGCTGTCCGCCGTCGTCATCGCGCTCGACCAGCTCAGCAAATGGTGGGCAGTGCAGGCATTGCAGCCGATCGGCGTGCCGCATCCGGTGATTCCCGGTTTTCTGAACTGGACGCTGGCGTTCAACAGTGGTGCCGCTTTCAGCTTTCTGGCCGATGGCGCTGGCTGGCAACGCTGGTTCTTCGTGCTGCTGGCGCTGGTGATCAGCGCGGTGCTGGTGGGGTGGCTGGCACGTACACCGCGGCGTGACTGGCGTACCGCGTTGCCGTTGGGGTTGATCGTCGGCGGCGCCATCGGCAACCTGATCGACCGCCTGCATGCGGCGCAGGTCACCGATTTCATCCACGTGTACTTCCGCCAGTGGAGCTACCCGGTGTTCAACCTCGCCGATTGCGGCATCACGGTCGGGGCCGTGCTGCTGATCGCCTTCGGCCTGTTTGCCGGCAAGCCGGCGGACAGCGTGCGATAATTCGCGGGTCATTCAAGCCCATGTAACCGCTTCCACAGGGTTCGACGCACCCGAGACATCATGGACATCCTGCTCGCCAATCCCCGTGGTTTCTGCGCTGGCGTCGATCGCGCCATCGCGATCGTCGAGCGCGCGCTGGAATCATACGGCGCACCGATCTACGTGCGGCACGAGGTGGTGCATAACCGTTATGTGGTCGACAAGTTGCGCGCCGATGGCGCGGTCTTCGTCGAGGAGTTGCATGAAGTGCCGGATGGCGCCACGGTGATCTTCAGCGCGCACGGCGTGTCGCAGGCTGTGCGTGAGGAAGCCGAGCAACGGCACCTGAAAGTATTCGATGCCACTTGCCCGCTGGTCACCAAGGTGCATATGGAAGTGGCGCGGCTTGGCCGCATCGGGCGCAGTGTGGTGTTGATCGGCCATGCCGGTCATCCGGAAGTCGAAGGCACCATGGGGCAGTGGAATCCGGACAACGCCGGCGAGATCCTGCTGGTCGAATCGCTGGAGTGCGTGGAAAAGCTCACGCCAAAGTTTCCGCACCTGCTGTCCTACGTCACCCAGACCACGCTGTCGGTGGACGACACCAAGGCAATCATCGAAGCCTTGCGCAACAAGTTTTCCGACATCGAAGGCCCGCGCAAGGACGACATCTGCTACGCCACGCAGAATCGTCAGGACGCCGTACGCCGGCTCGCCGATGCCGTTGATCTGATGCTGGTCGTCGGCTCGGTTAACAGCTCCAATTCCAACCGCCTGCGCGAGTTGGCCGAGAAGCAGGGCGTGCGCTCGTTCCTGATCGACGGCGCCGAGCACATCGAGCGCAGCTGGCTCGGTGGAGTCAAACGCATCGGCCTCACCGCCGGTGCCTCGGCTCCCGAAAAGCTGGTGCGCGACGTGATCGCCCGCCTGCAGTCGTGGGGCGCCGGTGACGTGCGCGAGCTCGATGGTGAGCCGGAAAACATCACCTTCGCGTTGCCGAAAGAGCTGCGTGTCGTCGGTGGCGGCACTTCGGCCAGCTTCTGAGGCGGTTGTGTGCTTGCGCCATCAGGCCCCGCACCGTAAAATCTGCGGCTCTTTGCCGGAATAGCTCAGTTGGTAGAGCGGCGCATTCGTAATGCGTAGGTCGTAGGTTCGATTCCTATTTCCGGCACCAGACTTCAAAGGCCCGCCAACGCGGGCCTTTGTTTTTTCGGGATTCCCTGGACGGCCTGCGCGCCACCGCGAACCTTTGCCAACAAGATACGGTTCCTCGTTCGGGGCCGGCGTAAGTCTGGTCTATGCGTCCACGCGTGACCTCAATCACCCTTTTTCGTCGAAGCTAGCCGCTTGTCGGGCAATTTCTACCGCCCGTCGGTTGGGGGCTGATCGAGGCAGGTCGGTTGAGTACAGTGCATGTAGGGGTATCAGGGAGAATTCCATGCAGGTCTCGTCGCGTCAGCGAGCTGTCTCGCTGGTTGAAGAACAGCAGGCAAGCGTCGGCAGGCGCCCGTTTGCGCGCACGCCGTTTGCGGTCGACCAATCACGGCATGAACAGATGACGCAGACGATGGTGCGGCGGCATGTCCGTGGCTTCACCCTAGTTGAGCTAATGATCACCGTCACCATCGCTGTGGTGCTGATCATGATTGCCGTGCCGAGCTTCAAGACGATCATGCTTTCCAACAAGCTCACCACCACGTCCAACGATCTCGTCCTTGCGATCAACTCCGCGCGGATGGAAGCTGTCAAGCGCAATGCCAGTACTCAGCTGTGCAGTAACTCGGCCAGTGTCAATACCAGCGATACGCTTGGCACACGGTGCGGCACGCAGACCGGAGCGGTCTATGTGCTCCTGGGTGGCTCCCCAGCGTCGGCGGCGACGGTGCTTGCCGGCACGCCGGGTATTGCCACACCGATTCAGCTGAAGGGTAATGTGCAGGCGCTGCGCTTCAACGGGCAGGGGTTGGCGTATGCGGTCGGCAGCACAACTCCTTACGACAGCAGCAGTCTGGGCGCGGTTGCGGACATCTGCACCAGCCAGATGAGCACCAACAATCATCGCAAGATCATGATGACAGCCGGTTCGATCCTTGCAACCGCCCAAAGCTCGGGAGCTTGCCCATGATGAACCGAGCAATTCCTGCATCTACCCAGTCTGGCGTCGGCCTTATTGAGGTATTGGTCGCCGTGCTGGTGCTTTCCATCGCTTTCCTTGGCATCGCCGCGTTGCAGGCGATGTCGATGTCAACGAACAACAGTGCGATGGCGCGCAGCATGGCCACGATCGACAGCTATTCGATCCTGGATGCGATGCGTGCGGATCTCGTCAGCGCCAAGAGCGCCAGTTACAACGGCACCGTCACAGCCAACGCCTGCCCCACGGGAACCGGCACGTTGGCAAATGCCCAGCTTACCCAGTGGTGCGCCCAGCTCGGTCATGATCTTGGTGCGACGGCCAGCACGACGGGTGTCATCAGTTGCTCCGGCTCCGGTGAATGTACCGTCACAATCACCTTCGACGACAGTCGGGCGGGGGCGGGGGCGGCTAGCTCCAGCAGTCAGCAAATCATCACCAAGGCCATCCTATGAGCAAGCGCACTATCACTCGCTGCGGTATGGCTCGACATCCGTTTCAGCGATCGTTGCCATCGGCTGGTTTCACTCTGATCGAATTGATGGTCGCGATGCTGCTCGGCCTGATCGTCATCGGCGGCGTGGTCAGCGTGTTCCTGGCCAACCAGCGCTCTTATCGCACCAATCAGGCACTGAGCGATGTGCAAGATGGCTCACGCATCGCGTTCGAGATGATGGCGCGCGACATCCGTGATGCGGGGCTTACCGGTTGCAATAACAACGGACGCGTCGCCAACGTGGTGAATCCCAGTGGTGCCGCGTGGTGGAACGATTGGAGCAATGCCGTGCGCGGTTATGGCAGCGGCACCACGGCCGACCCTGCATTGACCGTCGGGACGGCGGCAGGAAACCAGGTGAGTGGCACGGATTCACTGCAATTGATCGGTGCTGCCGATACGGGTTTGAGCGTAGCGGCCACGCCCAGTTCGACCGCCGCGAATTTCAAGCTCAACGACACGACTTCGGATCTGCAGACGGGTGACGTGATCATCGTGTGCGACCCCGATCATGCCACCATCGTCCAGATCACCAGCTACAACAACAGCAACGTTACGGTCGTACACAACACCGGTGGCAGCACATCGCCAGGCAACTGCTCCAAGGGCATGGGCTACCCCACCGTGTGTACCACCAATGGCAACGGTTATTCGTTTGGACCCAACTCACAGATTTTCAAGTTGGGTGCGGTGGACTGGTACATCGGCGTCAACCCGGTGAATGGCAGATCGCTGTATCGCGTGAGTGTGGCTACTTCGGGAGGCACACCCACGGCGTCAGCGCAGGAAATGGTGCGCGATGTTACCGGCATGAACATTTCCTACCATCAGGCGGGCGTTGCCAGTTTAGCCACAGCAGCGTCGGTGGGCGCCAACTGGGCCACCGTCGATGCCGTGCAGGTCAAGCTCACGCTGGAAAGTGTCGACAAGCGTGCCGGCACCGACGTCAAAGCCATCTCTCGCAACTTTACGGCTACCACCGCTGTACGCAACCGGGTGCCATGACAATGAACCACTTCTCCGCTTCAAACCTTTCCGTAGCCAAAGGTGTTGCTGTGGACGCGATATCCGATCTCGACGCTGTCCACACTTGCCTGGGCCGCGCGCCATGTCAGCGCAGTTTGCCGGCACGTGCAGGTCAGCGTGGTGTCGCGTTAGTGGTGGCACTGATCCTGCTGGTGGTGATCACCTTGGTCGGCCTTGCTGCCGTGCGTGGCACCATCATGCAGCAGAAGATGGCTGCCAACATGTACGACCGGCAGATCGCCTTCCAGAACGCCGAGGCGGCGATGCGCGCAGCAGCGGCAAGCATACCCACTAGCCCTGGTTCCGTGGCCCGCAATTGCCAGTCCGCCAGCGTGGTCTGCCTGACCAATCCGTTCGACGACCCTAACTTACCTGCGGGCAGCATCAAGACCCTAGCCACCAGTCAATACACTGCAGGAACGCTGGCGACAGGTCAGCCGCAATACGTGATCGAGAACATGGGCAATTTTCAGGACCCGGGTGCCAATACCGGCTTCAACCAGAGCGCCAATTCGCACAACTACGGTGTCAACGGCGGCTCCATCACCAACATCTATTACCGCGTCACCGCCCGCAGCGGCGATCCCGCCAAGGGAGATCGCGCCGTGGTCGTGCTGCAGGCCATGATCAAGCAGGGTTGAGCTTCCAGCCGTACGTTGACCATACAAGGGTACATGGACCATACAAGGGTACATGGGCCTTCCCATGCCGCACCATCGCACAGAGCGGAACCGTCATGAACATCACTTCCCGTATGCACAGCAAGCTCGGCAGTTTTCTCGGCAGACTGTTGACTACTGGCGTATCCGTCTGGCTGCTGGGCGTCGCCTTCTCGCCCGCCCTGGCCGCTGTGGCGGTCGATCAGGCTCCGCTGATCATCCAGAAGCCGCCACCGCCGAATATCACCTTGATGCTGGATGATTCCGGGTCGATGGCGTGGGATTACATGCCGGATTTCTGTTATCTCAATGGGGTTGTTTGCGATACAAATGGCAACACAACTTCCTCGAATAATGATGCTCTAATCGATGCTGCCAATAATGGCGTTTATTACAATCCGACGATTACTTACAAGCCGCCGGTCAAGGCGGATGGAACGTCGTATGCAAATGCTACTGGTTTGACCAGTGCCTTGGTCGATGGATTCAAAACATCGACAACCGCTGTTGTGGATTTGACTGCTTATAACGAGACTATTTATGATTCCGGGAATATTGTATATTCTCCGTATACTGCAGCGAGTACGTTGACGACATATACCAACGTCAGCAGAAACCAGTGCAATGCCTATTACAGCGCGAATGGTGCTTCCGGGCAGAATTTTACAGGTAATAGATTCACCAATGGTACGTGCACGTATTACGCCAGGGTATATAGTGGTTATTTTCAGTATTCGACTGGTGCTGCGGCAGGTCCATATACTGTTAGTTATGTTGCTGCAACGAGCTGCGGCACACAAAGCAACTGTGTCGTGGCATCCGATACGTCGGGCACCGCAGCGCCAAGCGGTGTGGTGGCTGGGCAAAACATCGCCAACTGGTTTTCCTACTATCACACCCGCATTTTGATGGCCAAAAGTGGCCTGATGAATGCATTTTCAGGCGTTGATTCCACATACCGAGTGGGTTTTGGCTCGATCAATGGAAACAACACGACAGGGCTACCAGCCTCGTCCTCCTCGACCTATGCTTTCAGCGACCAATACAAAAGCAACAATGAGCTTGCCACGGTCCAGTCATTTGGTGATGGCACGGCAGGGACCCAAAAAGCCAATTTCTGGAATTGGGTTGCCGGTGAGAGTGCAAGTAACGGAACGCCATTGCGCCAAGCACTGGGCGCGGTGGGCGAGTACTACAAAACCGATCAGCCGTGGCAATCGAAAAACGCGACGACCGGTAACACCGAAGAACTCGCGTGCCGCCAGTCGTATACCATCTTGACCACCGATGGCTTCTGGAATGACAGCAATCCTGGTAACGGCAATATCGATGGCACCAGTGCCACGGCGCCAATAACTGGCATCAACAACAGCAGTTACCAATATACGGCAGCGCTTCCATACAGTGACAGCAACAGCGACACGCTTGCCGATGTGGCCATGAAGTACTGGATGACGGACTTGCGCACCAGCGCCATCAATGAAGTGCCGACCAGCATCGAAGACCCGGCCTTCTGGCAGCACATGACGACGTTTACCTTGGGTCTTGGCTTTACACCGCAGGGCATTGCGCCGACCGGTACGACGATTGACCAGATTTTCACTTGGGCCAATGGCGGCTCGGCGATCAGCAATTTCAGCTGGCCGACACCGGCAGCCGACTCGATCAACAATATCGCTGACCTGGCGCACGCGGCGGTCAACGGCCATGGTGGCTTCTACTCTGCCACCAGCCCTCAGGCGTTTTCCGACGGACTGAAGAATGCATTGAAGCGTGCAGCCGAGCGCGTAGGCACCGGTGCCAGTCTGGCTGCGAACTCTACCCAGTTGAAAACCGGTGCTTTCGCCTATCAAGCCAATTACTACACCGCCAAGTGGAAGGGTGACCTGAAGGCGATTGCAGTGGACCCCAATCTCGGCACGCTGGACACGAAGAACAAGAACAACTGGTCGGCGGTCACTGCGTTGCCCGCGGCTGCCCAGCGGAATATCTACACCTACAACCCGAGTGTTAGTACGGTGGCGGCGGTGGCGTTCTCGGACCCGACCAAACTTTCCAGCACCGAACAGTCCGCGTTGGGCAGCACCGCTACCGACCAGCAGAACATGATCAACTATCTGCGCGGCGATGCTTCGATGGAAAAACCGAAGCCGGGTGGCATCTACCGCACCCGCGATACGGCGCTCGGCGATATCGTCGATTCCCAGCCGGTATATGTGGGGCAGCCCGACCCTAATCAGTTCGTCGGTCAGGCGTTCACCGGATCAGACACCTACCTTACCTATACCGCGACCACGCGTCAGGGGCTGATCTTTGTGGCAGCGAATGACGGCATGCTGCACGCGTTCAACGCCGATACGGGCGCCGAGGTCTATGCCTATCTGCCTGCTGCCGTCATCACCACCGGCGGCCTCGCTGGCGGCCTTGCAACCCTGTCCGATCCCAATTACGGCACCACGACCGCGGTACCGCACCAGTACTTCAATGACGGCGAACTGACGGTAGCTGATGTCTATTTCGGAACGGCTTGGCACAGCGTGGCCGTGGGCACGACCGGTCGAGGCCTGGCCAAGGCGATCTACGCACTGGATGTCACTAATCCGGCCAATATCACGCTGTTGTGGGAGCGTTCCGCTGGTGACGGCGGCACCAACGCCGACTATATCGGGCAGATGACCGGTAAGCCGGTCATCGCCCAGACCAACGATGCCGGTTCTGCCGATACAACCGGCAACGGTAACTGGTCGGTGTTGATCGGCAATGGCTACAACAGCAAGAACGGAACGGCAGCCCTGCTGCAATTCAAGATCAGCGACGGCACCCTCAACGTACATACGACCGACTCCACAGCCGGAAACGGTCTGGCGGCTCCGGCCGTGTGGATGAATGACCTGTCGGTCGGCATCAGCACAATGGCCTATGCGGGCGATGCGCAAGGTCGGGTATGGTCGTTTGTCCTCAACCAGGCCACCGTAACCAAGGTAAACGGAGTGAATGTCACTACGTACGCGGCCACTCCCACCAGCACCGGCACCAAGTTGTTCACGGCCATGGATGCAGCTACCGGTGGCAATGCGCAGCCGATTACCGGCGGTATGCTGATAGGTAAGAACCCGACCACGCAGGACCTGTGGGTGTTCTTCGGCACGGGTCAATACCTGAGCAGCGCAGACCTTACCACGACGACGACCCAGTCCTGGTACGGCTTGATCGTGCAGTCCACCACTAACGGGCTGGCGGCCGATGGCACCAATACCGTGGGACGCAGCAATCTGAAGCAACGCTTTATCGTCGCGGAAACGCCGGGAACGGCAGCGGTGTTGAACACGGATGGCACGGTCAAGACGGCGGCTATCGCGCCAGCACGGGCAGTGACGCCGAAGCCGACCACATCCGATATGACGGGTAAATCCGGCTGGTACATGGATCTGTTGTCACCGACCAGTACCACCGCCAGTGATGGCACAGTCACCTACGCCTACGACGCTGCCCATGAGATTGCCCAGGGTGAGCGGGTTGTCACGCCGAACCAGTTCCAAGGCAATCAGTTGTTGGCGACGACACGGATTCCGCAGGTAACGGATCTCTGCAATCCCTCCGGTCGTGGCTGGATCATGGCGGTCGATCCATTTACCGGTACCAACCCGACGTCGAGTTTCTTCGATCTCAATGGTGACGGACAGATCAACCAGCCGGCCGACTACATCATGGTGGGCGGCAAGCCGGTAGCGACCAGCGGCATGGGCTTCAGTTCGTTGCCGAATAATCCGATCTTCATGGGTGGCAGCATGCTGGTGAGCTTCGACAACGGCAACGCCACCAGCATCAAGACCTCCGGCACCTCCGGCACCTTGCAGCGTGTTTCCTGGCGAGAGCTGATCGCCCAGTAAAGGAATGAATGATGAAATCGCTCTCGTCGAATGAAACCAGATCAGCGTCCGTGGACACCGGATACGGGATGCCATTTGCCCGCCGTTCTCATGCGGATCGCGAACGGGGCCATGTTCTGCGCAACGCCGGCTTCACCCTGATCGAGTTGTTGATCGTGGTGGGGATCATTGCGGTCCTGGCTGCGATCGCGTTGCCCACGTACACCAACTACATCACCAAAACCCGCAGGACGGCGGCGAAAGGATGCCTGTCGGAGTACGCCAATTACATGGAGCGCTATTACACGACCAACCTGCGTTACGATCAGGATGCGGCCAGCAATTCAAATACATTGGCATCAGCCAACCTGGATTGCGCGACACCCCAGCGAACCGGTACCGACTACGGCTATAGCTTCCCGAGCGGTGCGGCGAGTGTTTCGAGCTACACCATCCAGGCCGTACCCCAAGGTACACAGTTGGCCAGGGATACCCTGTGCGGCACGCTGACGATCAACCAGGCCGGCGCGCGCAACATCAGCGGTGGCACCGGCACCGTGGCGCAATGCTGGTAAGGATGTAGTCGGGGTTCGTTATCACCCTTCACGCTTTTCCGGGAACCAGTCGTTCGCGCAAGCCACCCTGGCGCTGGATTGGGCGACTCAATGCTGCACGCAGCGAGGTATCGGTAACCCACATCTCGGCGTGGTTTCTGGCGCGCGAGATGGCGGTGTAGACCAGTTCGCGGGTGAGTATGCGGTTGTCTTCGTCCGGTGGCAGCACTACGGCCACATCGCGATATTCCGAACCCTGGCTGCGATGGATGGTGATCGCCCAGGCGCTTTCGTGCGCGGGCAGGGCGCGTGGCGAGAAGCTGCGCAGGCCGGCGTTGCCGTCGCGATCGCTGAGTTCAAACCACACACGCAGTCCGTCCGCACCTTGCAATGCGATGCCGACGTCGCCGTTGAACAGGCCGCGGGCATAGTCGTTGCGGGTGATGATCACCGGACGGCCGTGGTACCAGGCGTGGTTGCTATCGATACCGAAACGGGCGGCGAGCTGGCGGCTGATCAGTTCGTTGAGACCTTGCGCGCCGAATGGGCCGTCGCGCAGTGCAGACAGGATCTGCAGTTGATGCAGGTTTTGCAGCGCAGCGCCGGCGTCGATGGACGACGAGGTCAGCAACGCCTGCAGCAGGTCGACATGCCGCTCGATCCAGCTGTCGACGCAGGCGCGCAGGGCATGCGGGTTGGGGCAGTGGCGCAGGTGCAGGTCGCCGTCCGCGCGCGCGCTCAGCAGGGTGTCCAGCCACGCTGGGTCGGGCGTGTCGCGCAGTGCCTCGATGCCGCGTTGCAAGCCGCTGCCGGCGCGCCAGCTGTGAGTGAGCGTCAGCACTTGTCCGGCCAGTGCCGCATCATTCGTCGTCGTGCCTGGCGCATTTTGCAGCATGGGCGCGAGCAGGGCGGCCATGCCCGGCGGCAACTGGTTCGACGGCGCGCTGGCGACGATGTCGGCGAGTACCGAGCCGGCATCGACAGAAGCGAGTTGTCCCGGATCACCGAGCAGGATCAGCACGGCGTCGGGACGCAGCGCCTCCAGCAACTGACACATCATCGCCAGATCCACCATCGACGCTTCGTCGACCACCACGATGTCCTCGGCCAGCGGGTTGCGTGCGCTATGGCTGAAGGTGTTCTCCATCGGCCGATAGCCGAGCAGGCGATGCAGGGTGCGCGCGTCTGCGTGCGGAATGAGTGGCAGCAGGTCGCGGAAATCTTCCTTCGGCAATGTCGTCTGCAGTTCGGCCTTGCCTTTGGCGATGGCCTGCACCAGTCGCTGAGCGGCCTTGCCGGTGGGTGCGGCGAGCGCGATCGACGGTAGTGCCGGCAGCCCGCAGGCGCGGGCATGGCGCAACAGCATCAGCAGCATACGCACGACAGTCGTGGTCTTGCCGGTGCCGGGGCCGCCGGTGAGCACGAAGAAGCGTGCACCAGGCACCGCTGCTACCGCGGCGCGTTGCCAGTCGGTATTCCCTGCCGGCATGCCCGCGAACAGTGCGTCCAAATCGTCGGTCAGTGTATCGGCGGGAATCGGCAGCGTACGTTGTTGGCAACGCTGCAGGATCGCCGCGGCGAGCTTCGTCTCGTGCTGCCAGTTGCGCCTCAGGTAGAAACGGTTCTGTGCATCAAGCACGAACGGCGTGAATCGCGATCCGTCGCCAACCCATGCGTGCTGGCGCAGTACGTCCAGCGCGTCGGCATCGAAGCCAGCATCGGTCTGCGGGTCAGTCAACCACGCGCAGGAATGGCCGTGGCCTTCGGCGCTGCTGGCCGCACGTACAGCGCTGGCGAGCAGGGCCGAGTCGGTGCGTTTGAACACCCACTGCGCCAAGGTCTGGTCGATCGCACGCTCGTCGGCAGGCGCGGCTGCGGGCAAGGGGCGATTCATGCGACGGCCTCCAGTGCGCCGGCGAACGCATCATCCAGCGCCTCGATCAGTGCCACCGGCCAGCGATGACGCCACACGCCGAGACCAGGTGCCAGCCCCAGCGCGCGGACAAACAGGTACCAGTTGTCGCCGAGTTTATGTTCAGCCGTATAGCCGTCCATCCGCTGGCGCAGGTAGCGGTGCAGCGCCACGGTGTAGAGCAGCGCCTGTAGTGGGTAATGGTGTTCCGCCATCGCAGCGTCGAGCGAGTTGCCTTGGTAATCGTGCAGTCGTGCACCAAGCCAGTTGGTCTTGTAGTCGAGCACGTGGAAGCGGCCGTCCCATTCGATGATCAGGTCGGCGAAGCCGGTCAGCATGCCGTTGAGTGTCGTCGCGTCGAGACTGGGTGGCACCACATCAGGCTGGCCATGGGCGATGCAAAGCTGGCGCAGCCGTGCCAGCGGCACCTGTTGTACCGGAAACTGAAATTCGAACTCGACGATGCGCTGATCGGTGGCAATGTCGATCAGTCGCAGGCCATTGCCGAGGTCAGTCTGGCGTGCGCGGTCGATCATCCGTCCGACGCGCTCCAGTGCTTCGTCTGGCAGCACGCTGCTGGACTTGACTGCCTGGGCGGTGAGCTGGGTGTGCACCAGCTGGCGCTGACCGGGCCAGATTGGGGTCGGTCCGGCCAGCTCCAGTACCTGGTGCACGGCATCGCCGAAGCGCGGGCCGCGCAACGGGTACAGGCTCAACAGGCGATGGTCCTCGATAGTTTCATCAGCAGTACCCGCCGGCTCTTCCAGGCCAGTTTCATCAGCAGTGCCATTGTCATCGACCACTACGGCAGCCGCCGCATACCGGGTCAGGCCGCTGAAACTGTGCAGCCACTGGAACGGTCGTGAGCGCGGCAGCGGTGACTGCGTGGCGCGCGGCGAGGGCGTTTCGACCGGCGGCCGATAACGGGTGTAGCTATCGGCAAATGGCGCGGACAGCTGGATGCCACCGAGTGTCATGGCCATGGCATCAAGCGAGGCTTCGCTCTCGGCCAGGTCCAACTGCCTTTGCGCCTGCTGGACCAGCAGGTCGATCGCCGCCCATTCCCACGCCTGCGCATCGTTGCTGGGCAGGGGGCCGCGATCCACCCAGTACACGTGCACCGCGTGCACGGCGCGGGTCAGTGCGACGTAGAGCAGGCGCAGGCGCTCCTCAAGTTCTTCGCGGAAATGCTGGCTACGGTGTTCGATGAAATCCACCGAGCCCAGGTCGACGCAGCGCCGGCCGCCGGCATCGTGATAGCGCAGCAGCTTCGGCGCGCGCACGCCGGTGCGGTCGCCGATACGCCACACCAGCGGCAGAAACACGATCGGAAACTCCAGCCCCTTGCTGGCGTGGATGGTGAGCAGCTGTACCCGGCGCGCATCGCTTTCGATGCGCAGCTGGCGTTCGTCGGCCGCCTCGGCATCGCCGTCGCTGCCTTCCTGGCGCATCTCCAGCAGCCATGCGTACAGACCATCCAGTCCCTGTCGTGCGCCTTCTTCCGCCGCCAGCAGCTCGCCCAGATGACGCAGGTCGGTGAGCACGCGTTCGCCTTCGGGCAACGCCAGCAAGGCGGTGGCACGCGCGGCCAGCAGTGCGTCGATCAGTGCCAGCACGCCGCGGCTGCGCGTCAAGATGCGCCAGGTCTCGAAGCGTTCCAGTTCGCGCTCGAACGCCGCCGGCTGGGCCTGCCATGCGTTGAATTGCTCCAGCGTCGCGCCGAGCAGACGAGTGGCCAGTGCGCCGCGCACGGCCTGATCGTCGTCGGGATGCAGCACGGCGAACAGGATCAGTTCCAGTTCGCGCGCCACGTCACCGGCGAAGATGTTGCCGCGGCCGCTGCCGACGCAGGGCACGCCGCGGGCGATCAACCGCGTACGCAATGCCACGATCTGGTTGTTGGTCGACAGCAGCACGGCGATGTCGCCGGGCGTCACGCGCTGGCTGCCGATCTGCTGTTGCGGGTCGTTGAGCAGTTCGGCGATGCGGTTGGCACAGTCGTCCAGGGCCAGCGCCTCCAGCTCGCCGAGCGCCTTCAGCGGACTACCGCGTTTGTCTTGCGCATCGCCGCGGAACGGGTGGATGACCAGCGGTTGCGCCGCCGGTTCGCCGTTGATGGTGTACGGCTTGTCGTCGGTTTTGCCGGCCGCAACGACTTGTTGGTAACGGATCTGCGGGTGACCGAAGCCGCCTTCGGTGTGGCCGTACCAGGCGTTCAATGCCTCGACCAGCGCACGGCTGGAACGGTGATTGGTGCCCAGCGAAAAACGCTGGTTCGCCTGTTCGCTGGCGCGCAGGTAGGCGGCGACGTCGCCGCCGCGGAAGCTGTAGATGGCCTGCTTGGGATCGCCGATCATCACCAGCGTGCCGCGCCCGCGATAGATCCGGTCGAAGATCGCAAACTGGCGCTGGTCGGTGTCCTGGAACTCGTCGATCAGGGCGGCCGGGAACGCCTCGAACAAGCGGTTGGCCAGCACGTCGTCGGTCTGCTCGCTGCACAACCGCTCGTAGACCGCATCGATCAGCATCGAGAACGTCAGCACGTGACGCTGGCGCGCACGTCGCGGCATCTCTTCGCGGCAGGTTTGCGCGGCCTCGGCCAGCACGGCGCCGCGGGTGAAGATGGTGCGCAATTGCAGTAGCGGACGCAGGGTCTGCAACGCCCGGATCAACGGGTGCTCGTTCAGTGTGCCGGCGCTTTCGGGAGGTTCCTGTTCGAGGATGCTGTCCGGCTCAAACGTCTTGTCGAGTGCGCCGGTCAGTTGTTCTTCGTCGCCGTCCTTGAGTGCGGCGACGATCTTGTTGAGTCGGTTTGACAGCGCGGTTTTGCGTGAACCGTACAGTGACCTGTCGCTGGCCAGCCGCTGCAATTCGACGATGGCCGCTTCCGTGCGCAAAGCGGCGATCTGTCGTTCAAGTTCGGCCAGTCCGCCGGCCTCGATCCGCGCATCGGTGCTGTTCGACAGCCCGCCGAGATCGCGCAGCAGGCCTTCCGGGCCGTCCTTCAGCAGCAGCGCGGCCTCGCGCGGATCGACCGCGCCGGCGAGGTAGCGGCGGCGCCAGAAATCCTCCACGCATTCGCGCTGCAGCTGCTGTTCGTCGAACAGCTTGTCGTTGGCGAACGCGGCGCCGCTTTCCAGCGGGTAGTCGCGCTGGATGCGCTGGCACAGCGCGTGGATGGTCGAGACCGGTGCGCGATCCAGATCGGTGTGGGCCAACTGGATCTTGCGCAACGCGTGGCAACGGCTGTCCGCGTCCGGGCAGAGCAACGACAGATAGTTTTCCAGCGAGTTGTCGTCGATGGCCGGCATGGATGCAGCAGATTCCAGCAGGCGCTCGGCCTCGACCAGTCGTCGTCGCAGACGCTCGCGAAGCTCCTGCGCGGCGGCATCGGTGAACGTGGTCACCAGGATCTGTTCCACCCGAAAATCGCGTTCCAGCAGCAGGCGCAGATAGATCAGACCGATGTTCCAGGTCTTGCCGGTACCGGCGCTGGCTTCGATCAGGATACGGCCGTGCAGCGGCATCGCGCGCCAGTCGAGCGCGGGCAGGGCAGCGCTTGGGGTGGTGTCGATGGCGCTCATGCCTGTTCCCCGGTGCCGGCAGGTTCGGATGCTGGCGTTTTCAACAGCATCGTGTGCTGTGGATCGAGCACTGCGCAGACCAGTTCGGTAGCGGCAACGAAGGCGTGATGTGCCGAACTGTCCGCGTCGAACAACTCCAGTCCGCGACTCAGCAGGGCGGCATAGCCGGGTGCGTAGTCGCGTTCGCCGCCATTGAAGTCGTCGCCTGCCCATGTGGCTGCAGCTTTGCCGAGACGCGCCTCCGGCTCGCTGGCGGCATAGGCCTGCGCGGTGCGCGGGAAGAACAACAGCGGCTGTTGCCCGGCGGACCGATATGCCTCGATCAGGTGGCGCAGTCCATGTCGAAGCTGGGTGGTGTCCTGAGCGCGGATGGGATCGAGCAGGCCTGAGCTGCGTGCCTTCTTGTTGTTGGACGTCGGCTCCAGATAATCGCCGTGCATGGCGTTGGCATGGGTCAGTCGCAGCGCGGCCCAGTCGATATAGAAGGCCAGCATTTCTCTCAGGCCGGCGGCTCGGCTCGGCTGTGCATCGAACAGCAGCAGGCGGCCGTCGGCGCCATGAAAGACGCGATCGACCACGCCGGTCAGGCGCAGGTCATCGCCGAGATCCAGGTCGATCGCTTGTGCCAGTGGTTGCGCGGCGCCATCAGCGAACAATGGCTGCGCGCTGTCGAGCAGGCCTTGCAGCGAGTCGCGCAGTTGCGTGTAGGTCTCGGCGCCAATGGCACCGCCGGCCAGCATGCCGGAGCGTGCGAGCCATGCCGGCGGTTCGGCGGGCAGTTCGCTGCGGCCGGCGGCGAGGGTTTCAAACAGCAGCCGGTGATCGACCCGTTCGATCCGGTCGAGCCCGGTTTCCAGTGGCTCGCGATCGGGCCAGCCGACGCTATCGAGTGCTTGTAGGCTGATGCCGTGGCCGCGCAGCAGCGCATCCTTGACGGGATCGCGCCAGTACCGCTTGAGGGCGCCAAGCGTGACCTCGTTGCTGGCAGTGGCGGTGGGTTGCGGTGTGCTGACCATGTCACCAAGAAAACGTGGCGCGTCAGCGTTGGACGGCGCAGCGAGATATGCGGGGTCGTACGAGAACAGTCGCGGGTCGTGCCGCGGCTGGCCATCGGCGTCGCGCTCGTAATAGCGCGCGTCGAACGGTTGCAGCGGATGGCGGATGCACCAGGGTCGGTCGGCGTCTTCGTTGTCGGCGATCGCGTGTTGTTCGTCGAGGAATTGCAGCAGCTCGGCCAGCGGTGCGGCCGGATTGCGTGGCTTGCCGTCGCGCACGCCTTCGCCGACATAGCTGATGTGCAGCACATCGCGCGCCGACATCATCGCTTCGAGGAACAGATAGCGATCCTCGCTGCGGGTGTCGCGGTCGCCACGGCGTGGCTGACTGAGTATCTTGTTGAGGCCAGCGTCGTTGCCGGGGCGCGGGAACTCGTCCTCGTTCATGCCGAGCAGGCAGACCACCCGGAACGGGATCGAGCGTTGCGGCACCAGCCCGCAGAACGTCACCCCACCGAGCAGGAAGGACTGGCGTTCCGGCACCGCGTCGAGTGCACCGCGTACGGCTTCGCGCACCACGCTCCATGGCAGGGGTGCCTGGATACCGGTTTCCGCGGCCTGGCTGCCGAGGCTGGCGGCGAGTCGGCGCAGCGCATCGAGCGCGTTGTTTTCGGTGGTGTCGCGCAGGTCGGCGAGAAACAGCGCGTCGATCAGTTCCAGCAGCCACTGGCTCCACGCGGCGAGCGGGCGCGCGCTGGCGAACTCGTTGCGTGCCTGACGCAGTTCGCCCAGCAGGCGATCGAACTGACCCAAGGCCTCGACCGCGCTACCGGAGACGCCATCCAGCGGCAGGATTCCATCGAGCAGTTCGTTGTCGGCGTCCTGTCCCACGATCAGCCCCGCGTATATGCGGTCGAAGCCGAACTGCCACGAGTTTGCGTCGGTCGCGGCGGCGCCGACCTCGGCTTTCATCGCGGCATCCAGTCCCCATGCCACACGGGCGCGGCGCAGCCAGCGCTCCAGTGCATCGCGTCCGCTGGGGTCGATCGCGAAGCGTCGTGCCACGGCGGGCACGTCGAGGAAGTCCAGTACCTCACTGACCGTGAAGCGGCTCTCGGCCAGGTCCAGCACCTGCGCAAACGCGCTCATCAACGGGTGCGCGCGCGCCAGCCCGACGTCGGCCAGATGCCAGGGAATGTGCGACGGATCGCTGCGGTACTGCGCCGGCTCGCCGAACACGGCGGCCAGATACGGCGCGTACGCGCTGATGTCCGGCGCCATCACCACGATGTCGCGATGATGCAGGCTCGGATCGTCCGCGAGGCAGCGCAGCAAGCTGTTCTTCAACACCTCCAGCTCACGCAGGCGGGTGTGGCAGGCGTGCACGCGCAGGCTGGGATCGTTGCGCAAGGCGGGCAGGAGTGCTTCCACCTTGGCGCCATCGGCGACCTGTTCGCGCAGCGTTGCGCCGACCAGTTCCGGCTGCAGGCAGCGGATGCTGGACTGCAGTTGTGCCAGCAGCGAGGTTTCGCCGGGCAGCGGCTCGGCGTCGTCGAGCGGATCGCGTTCGTCGATCGCGTCGCATTCGTCTAGGGTCAGGCAGAAATCCTGCGCGATGCGACCCAGCGCCACCAGCAGCGGATGGCCGACCTCGTAATACAGCGCTTCCGGGTCGTCGGCGTGGGTCAGCAGGAAGCGCTGCTTGCGCAGGTAGACCCAGTGCTCGCGGCAGGGATCGGGGAAATACAGATGCACGGGTGTATGCAGCGCGGTGGCCTGCAGGGCCTGCAGCACATCCGGTGGCAAGTGGCTGACGCCGAACACGTGCAGCGGCGCGTCGTTGGCCAGATCGCGACCCGCACGCAGCGCATCGAGCAGTACCGCACTACGCTGGGCGCGGTGTGGGCGGTTGATGGATGTCTGCAGTGACCGCCACAGCGTCGCCTGCCAGTCGCGGCCGTGCTGGCCGGGATGCTGCTCCCAGTCGAGAATCCAGTCCGGCCGATAGATCAGGTACTGCGTGTACAGCCCGGCCAGATGTTCGGCCAGTTGAAAGCTTCGCCGCGCGGCATCGTCGCCTGCCAGGTAAGTGGTGACTTCCGCGGCCTTCAGTGACGGCAGCGCCATCAGCAGACGCCAGCGCAGCACTTCATGCCGATACGCACCGCCGACCAAGGCCTCGTCGCCCAGCACGCAGCGGGCGGTACGCTCGAACCACTGCCACGGCAGGATCATGTCGTAATTGGCGGCAATGCCATGGCCGCCATGCGCACCATGGCGCTGTGCGAAACGGCCGAGCAGCCAGCGCTGCAGGCCTGGATGCGCTACCACGACCGTCTGCTTGGCCAGCGGATTGGCGGGTCGTTGCGCCTCAAGCTGCTGCGCCAGTTCGTCGGCCAGCCGCTCGGTGCGGCTGCCGCGATGGACGATCAGTCCGCCTGGGTTTTCCTTCATGCCTTGCTGTCCTGATGACGCCATGCGCACAGCATAGCGACGCGCTGTCCCGTAACCTGAGAATATTTCCAGATATTGATGCCGGAGATGTCGATTCGACGATGATTCGTTCGTCGTCTGGACAGAACCAGGGGTTTCGGCGGGCCATGTCTATCCGTCGGCCGAGACTTCCAACCCACGATGCAGAGGAGACACGACGATGCGATTCATGGTGATAGTGAAAGCGGACAAGGACACGGAAGCCGGCGTGATGCCGAGCGAGCAGCTGCTGACCGAGATGGGCAACTACAACGAGGAGCTGGTGAAGGCCGGCATCATGCTGGCGGGCGAGGGCCTGCAGCCGAGCTCGAAGGGCGTGCGGGTGAAATTCTCCGGCCATCAGCGCACGGTGATCGACGGGCCGTTCACCGAAAGCAAGGAGTTGATCGCCGGCTTCTGGCTGTGGCAGGTGAAGTCGAAGGACGAGGCGATCGAGTGGCTCAAACGCGCCCCGTTCGATGGCGGCACCGAGATCGAATTGCGCCAGGTGTTCGAGGCGGAGGATTTCGGCGCCGAGCTCACGCCCGAGCTGCGCGAGCGGGAAGAGCGTTTGCGCGCGCAGGTCGCTGCCAAATCATGAGCCGGGTCTCGATCCGGCCTCGACGCAAAACCGACGGAGCATTCCCATGCAACTGACCAGCTACCTCATCTTCGACGGCAAGGCCGAAGCGGCATTCAAGTTCTACGAGCAGTGCCTGCGCGGCAAGATCACCACGATGATGCGCTTCGGCGAAGCGCCTGGCTGCGAGAACATGCCGGCGGAAACTCGTGACATGCTGATCCACGTGCGGCTGGAAATCGGCGACCAGGTGTTGATGGCCTCCGACTGTCCGCCCGACCGTCCGTACGACGGCATCAAGGGCTGCTCGGTGTCGATCCAGATTCACGACCAGGCGGAAGGGGAGCGCATCTTCAATGCACTGAAGGACGGCGGCACGGTGCAGATGCCATACGAGAAGACTTTCTGGGCCGAGCGCTTCGGCATGCTGGTCGACCAGTTCGGTGTGCCGTGGATGATCAATTGCGAGAAGGGCCTGTAGCTGGCCGCTTCAGGCTTCCACCCCCGGCGGTCGTTGGCACCGCCGCACTTCAACGCCCTGACCGGAGCGATCCATGTTCAAGATTATCCTCATCATCGTTGTCGTCCTGATCGTCGCGGTGCTTGTTTTTGCGGCAACTCAGCCCGGCACGTTCAAGGTGGAGCGTGCGGCGGCGATCAAGGCCCCGCCCGAAAAAATCCTCGCGCTGATCAACGACTTCAGGCGATGGGCCGTCTGGTCGCCGTGGGAAAAGCTCGATCCGGCGCTCGAACGTAGCTACAGCGGTGCGGCAAGTGGTCCGGGCGCTGTCTACGCGTGGCAGGGCAACAACAAGGTGGGCCAGGGTCGCATGGAGATCCTGGCGTCGTCACCCTCTGCGACGACGATCAAGCTGGATTTTATCAAGCCGTTCGAAGCCCACAATATCGCCGATTTCACGCTGCTGCCGCAGGGCGACTCGACCGTGCTCACCTGGGCGATGCATGGTCCGAAACCTTACATGGCGAAGCTCATGCATATGTTTTTCAACATGGACAAGCTGGTCGGCGGCGACTTCGAGCGTGGGCTGGCCAACCTGAAGGCAGCGGCCGAGGGAAACTGATCCGCCCCTTGCGTCGACGGGAGGCAGATGGTGTGATCGGTTGCTATGACAGCGACCGATACCCACCGCGCCATCGACGCCGTCTGGCGAATCGAATCGGCCAGGCTCATCGCCGGTCTCGCACGGATGGTGCGCGACGTCGGGCTGGCCGAGGAGCTGGCGCAGGATGCGCTGGTCGTTGCACTGGAGCAGTGGCCGCAATCGGGCGTGCCGGACAATCCCGGCGCGTGGCTGATGACCACCGCCAAGCGCCGCGCTATCGATCGCCTGCGCCGCAGCAAGCTGCTTGTGCGCAAGCACGTGGAGTTGATGTACGAGCTCGAGAGCGAGCAGGAACACGCCGTGTCACAGGTGGAGGCAGCTCTGGACGATCCGATCGGCGACGATCTGCTGCGCCTGATGTTCACTGCCTGTCATCCGGTGTTGTCGGTCGAGGCGCGCGTGGCGCTCACGTTGCGCCTGCTCGGTGGCCTGACCACCGAGGAGATCGCCCGCGCGTTCCTGGTGCCGGAGCCGACGATCGCGCAGCGCATCGTGCGCGCCAAGCGCAGTCTGGCCAAGGCCGAGGTGCCGTTCGAGGTGCCGCGCGCCGAGGAACTGGCGGCGCGTCTGTCGTCGGTGCTCGAGGTGATCTACCTCGTGTTCAATGAAGGCTATTCCGCGACGGCTGGCGGCGACTGGATGCGGCCGGCGCTATGCGAGGAGGCGCTGCGTCTCGGCCGCGTGCTGGTCGGGCTTGCACCGCGCGAGCCGGAGGTACACGGCCTGGTCGCGTTGATGGAAATTCAGGCCTCGCGTTCGCGTGCCCGCGTCAATGGCCACGGCGAGCCGATCCTGCTGCTGGAGCAGAACCGTGCGCAGTGGGATCGATTGCTGATCCGCCGTGGCCTGACGGCGCTCGATTATGCCGAAAAACTGGGCGGTGCGCGTGGCCCGTACGCGCTGCAGGCGGCGATTGCCGCTTGTCATGCACGCGCCCTGGTGGCGGAAGACACGGACTGGAGCCGTATCGCGGCGCTGTATGCGGTGCTTGCGCAAGTCGCTCCCTCTCCCGTCGTTGAGTTGAATCGTGCGGTAGCCGTTGCCATGGCATTCGGCCCTGCTGCCGGCCTCGCACGGGTCGATACGCTGGTCGCGGAGCCGGCGCTGGCGAACTATCACCTGCTGCCGACCGTGCGCGGCGATCTGCTGATCAAGCTGGGTCGCCCTTACGAGGCCCTCGTCGAATTCGAGCGAGCGGCCGGGCTCACGCAAAACATGCGCGAGCGCGAACTGCTGCTGGAGCGTGCACGCGCATGCGCGGATGGGACGACACCTTCATCCGGGCGATGAGGCAAGCGGCGCGCTTCATCTCATCCGACTCATGGGATGGTTTTTTGCGCGCTGCGTAATGTCTCCACCGCCGATGCTGCGTTTACCTGGAGTGTCCCGTTGGAGACTTTGCTGCTTCGTAGCAAAAAATCATGGATGGCGCGCGCATCCAGGCCTGGGGTGAGAGACAACAATAAAGCGGCAATGCCGCTCACATGCGCGGCAGCCATGGATGATCCGGAAGTGAAGTCATACCCCCCACCGGGCTGGGTTGTCAGGATGTCGTTACCGGGTGCGCTCAAAACGCCAGGCGGTGCTGCCGATGGATCACTTACGCGAACAACAATGACCCCTGGCACATTGTTGGGAAACCCGCCGACAGTCCCATCCGGTGGCATGGCCGCGATCACGATGCGATCCTGGCTCAGCAATTTGGCGAGCAGCAAATTGAGCAGCGGATCTGGCGGACCGCCCAGACTCAGATTGACGATACGGGCATCCGTATCAAGAACCGCTGCCAGCGCTTTGGCGAGGGTGAACGAGTTGCAGCGCGCGCCGGCGTTTGGAGCCGGCTGATACCAGCATGCCTTGTAAACACTGAGCATGGCCTTGGGTGCGATCCCCACAATCCCCTGATGATTGTCGGCATTTGCGGCGATGACACCCGCGACTTCCGTGCCATGGCTATCGTGATTGAACGCTGATGCATCGTCATCAACCAGGTTGTGCGTATCACGAATGCGCCCCTGCAGATCGAGATGCGTCGTGTCGGCGCCTGTGTCGACGATCGCGACATGCACCCCATTGCCCTGGCTGATGTTCTGCGCAAGGGCGGCATCGGTTTCCACGAAGCCGCGTTGCAGATTGACGTAAGGATCGTTGTATTGGTGTGCGTCCTGCGATCTTTCCGAGTAGACGGAATACTCGTGCAGTGGCTGCGCAAGTTGCACTCGATCGTCCTTGGCGAGCGCCTTGAGCAAGGCATCCTGGGTCACGCCTGAAGGTGGCTCGAACACGACGCAGTACACGCCGAGGGCCTTGATCGGCCAACCGGTGACCTCGCGCAGTCCGTAACTTTTCTTCAATGCGGCCAGGACGGAAACCGCGCGCTGACCGGCGCCGTAATACCGTGGTGCGGCATAACCCAGCAGACTGGAGCCAGCGTTTGTGGAGGGTGACTCAAGCGGGTTGGCGACAGCCAGTACGATGTCGCGCTGGCTGTCCATGGAGGACGCGCTGGTGGTCGATGCGTGGTCTAGGTTGGCGTGGTTTTCCGTTGCCGCCATGAGGCGCGATGATGCGCACGCGCTCAAAGCCGCGATTGCGACAAGGGTGAGAAAGCCGTATTTCATGGCGTGACGGCAACGGGCTCCGCCAGGCGGATGCCACGAGTGGTGCGCAGCTGTTGCAATGCTTGAGTTGTTGACGTGGAGCTCATGGGGGCGACCGTATAGGCACCCACATCGTTGGGGCCGCCAACGACCTGCAACCGGAGGGTATGCAGCAGCGCGTTCCAATCGGCCAGGGTCATGGCCGCATCGGGCACGACACGAATCGTGCCTGGGGCTGCGGGCGCAGACTCCTGACTGAGTGTGCGATACGCAGGGCTGCCGCCGGTCGACCACAACTTCACGCCCAGCGCACCGATACTGAGCGCCTGGATCAGCACCACGGCGACCAGCGCCCGGCTCAGCCAGTTTCGCGAACGCGAACGATAGGGCGCTTCCACGGCATCGGGCGCATCAAGGCGACCCAGCAAGCGCCGCAATCCGACATTCGCATCGATCGAAATATCCGTGGGTAGCGACATGGCTTGCCGCAAGCGACTTTGTTGGGCGAATTCCGTACGGCACGACTCGCACTGCGCCAGATGACCTTCCAGCCACGCGCCTTGCTCTGGCGTGGCGCTGTTCTGCAGTACCCAGGGCATCGCATCCCAGGCACGGACGCAGTCGCGGCCGGAATGCTTCGGGAACGTCATGGCGCGCCCTCCTTGTGCTTGGGCGAGTCGCCTGCCAGCGCCGGAAGCACATTGCGCAGCTTGACTCGCGCGTGGAACAGGCGCGCCTTCACCGTGCCTACGGGGCACTGCATGATGACGGCAACATCGTCCAGGGTATGACCCACGCCATAGACCAGTTCGATCACCACGCGTTGATCCACGGACAGATGATCGAGCCCCTTGCTCAGCCAGTCGCGCAATTCGCGATCTTCATCCAGGTCATTGTCAGCGGTGCGCTGTTCCGACTGAGGGTCGTCTTCGACCGGTTCGTCACCGTGTTGCCGCAGCGCCTTCAGCCCACAGCGATAGGCAATGCCCATCAGCCATGTGGAAACACGTGAGTCGCCGTGGAAGCTGCCGGCTTTTTGCCAGGCCACCCAGAAGCAGTCGTTGATGACTTCCTCGATGACATCGGGGCGCCGCGTCAGGCGGGACAGGAAACGACACAACCTGCCGTGATAACTGCGATACAGCACGCTCAGCGCGGCGCGATCACCCGTCGACATGCGTTGAAGCAGCATGCGGTCGGTGACGTCAGCGTCGATATCGTCGTCGTTCATGGCTCGGTGGGGGTAATCGGACTACGGCGGGTTCGCTACGTAAGTACCCAACCAACGCAAAAAGGTTGCCTCTGCATCAAAAGGACCACGAAATTGTTGCGACCCAGCGTGAGGCGTCCAGATTGGCCCATTGCTGCTGTGTTTCCGGGGCCGTCACGATGCGGTCGAGTTCTATCCGCCAAGGTCCGTTGCTCCACAATAACCCCACGTGGCCATAGCTGTAATGGTTTGCGCGGGTGGAGTCGGAATAGTTGGCGTAGGCGTGGCTGTAGGAGCTGGCATAAACGCGACGGTAGGGGCGATAGGGAGCCGTGAGGGATTGGGTGATGCCCGCGCCGGCGGAAAGGGAGAAGTGCCGCGTCAATGGCCAATGGAGGTTGATGTCGGCAGCACCGCGCAGCCGCTGGTTCTTGGCGCCGATGACGTGGATCGCCGACAGGCCAGCGGTCAGCACGTCCCGGTAGCTCCAGTTGATCCCCGTTTCGGCTCGATCAAAGGCTTTTGACCCGCCGGTACTGCCGGGATATCGGTAGTAGAGCAGGCTCACCTGCATCTGCCAGTCACTTGAAAGGGACCAATAGCGGGATGCCTGAGCCATGGCTTCCACCAGACGGTCCAGGGAGCGCACCTCCGCACTCCCCGACAGGCCCAGCGACCAACCTGATGGAAGGGACTGGGATGCAGTGCCCTCGGTCGGAAACGTCCAGGAGGCGGCTCCCTGCAAGATGGGTGTATCGCCGGTAATCGCCTGGCCCCGGTCAACCAATTGCGAACTGAGCGCTGCGGTACCGTTGAAGGTGCTTGATTGGGCATGCAGCGGCATGGAAAGGCATGCCACAAAGGCCAATGAGATGTAGCCAAGGAGGGTGCGGGTCACGGAAGTTCCGCTGATTAGGCAATCAGGGTGATGCCGCCAGGCGCGGTATCGGTGCAGGCCGGCTTTGATCTGCAGAGTGTGATGCTCCGCCATGGCGCCTACCTGTTTATGACGCACGAAATCGCGTCGCGGGAGCGGGCAGAGTCATGACGAGGTGACTTGGTCCAGATTTCATATCGTTGACCCTGGTCATGAGATGGCTGCCCACGCTTGATGGATCCGGCAACGCGTTTCGAACCGACACGGGCTCGACGTCATTTCGTGATTCAAGGTGGAGTGTACCCGGGGCGGATTGCACCGGCGCAGCCAGAGGGTTCGCCATTCCGGGTGCGCAGCTGGGTCAGGAAGCCTTGTTCGCTCACTGCGTCGCGATGTAGGTCGACAGCGCCTGTATGTCGGCATCGCCGAGCGTCTGCGCCACGTTGTGCATGATCTGCGCGTTGCTCGTGCCACTGCGCGTGCCGTTGCTGAAATCGCCCAGCGCCTTGGTCACGTAGATCGCCGATTGGCCGTGCAATCGCGGGAAAGTCGACCAAGGCGGTTGTGGCGTATTGCTGGGGTACACCCGCGGTCCTTGCCCGGTCGGGCCATGGCAACCCTGGCAGGGTGGTACGCCCTGGGCCGGGTCGCCGTCGAGGAACAGCCGTCCGCCGCGGGAGGCGGCATCGGCCTGGCCAGCCGGCTTGGCCGGGAGCGAGGCGTAATAGGCGGCGAGGTTGCGCATGTCGGCGTCGCTTAGCGCGGCGGCCTGGCCGCTCATGACCAGGTCGTTGCGCTGGCCGTTCTTGAACGTCATCAATTGCACGTAGAGATAGGTCGCCGACTGCCCGGCTAGGTTCGGAAAGATCGGCACGATGGCCAGGCCCTGCGGCCCGTGGCAGGCGGCGCATACGGCCGACTTCGCTTGGCCGGCTTGGACGTCGCCGGTGATGGGCTGCTGCTGGCGCAGGTCGGTCCATGTCGCCGGCGTGTGTGCTGGAGGGCCCTCGGCCGCGGCGATGGAAAACGCGGGAAGCCACAGGATGACGGCCGCCACCAGATGAAGAACACGATGCGTAGAAGACATGGCGGCGTTCTCCTCAGAGCTTCACGGTCATGAATACGCCCACGACCATGGCATGCCAGTGCGGCTGCGGACCCAACTCGGTGAAGACGCGGTTGCCGACGATGAGATCGGCAGGCATGCCGAAACCGGCGTAGTGCCAGTCGGCGTAATTGCCGAACTCGTATTTGCCATACAGACGCACGCCTACTCTGCGGGTCAGCCCGAGATTCAGATTGGCCGTGAGCGTCTGCATGCGATAGACGTTGGGCGGGAAACTGTTGCCGATATCTGCCGCGGTCAGGAACGGCAGGTAAACCGACGAGATCGCCGCCAGGCTGGCGTAGTTGTAGCTGTTGAGCCCGCGCGAATAGGTGTAGTCGTAGTTGAGATCGAGCCTGACACGCGGTGAAAAGACGTGGTTGAAATGCGCGCCGGCATCGACGTCGCGCTCGTTGTCCGTCGCCGTCCAGAAATTGGCGTACGGGAAAAACGGGCCACCGAATTGCGTGTCGGCCTGTTCCGGCGAGGAAAAGGCCAATGCCTCGTTGTCATTGACATTGCCCTGCTTGAGCCGGCTCGATTCGATGCCGGCATAAACGCTCATCGAGGTCGATGCCGTCGGCTCCCAGTCCCAGGACAAGTCGGCGCCGGTCGTGTCGTAAGACTGCCGCCCGATATCCGCGCCGTAGCGAAGGCGGTTGCCATACAGCGTGGCGGTGAAGGTGGCCGTGGTGCCCAGCGGCTCGGTCAGGATCGCCTTGAGCTTGCTCGCCTCGAGGTTGCTCATGTCGTACTTGTACATCTGGGCGACGGTGAACGCGGTATCGCCGACGGCAAGCGGCACGTACCCGGGCATGGAGGGCGAATACGCGGCGAGATACGGGTCGGGGTTGTAGGGGCCGCCGCTGCGCTTCTGGTATTCGTAGCTGAGGCGCAGAGTGGCGCTGCCGAGCGATCGGGTATCCCAACTCAGCTTGAGGTGCTGGTCGTTGATGTAAGTACGTTCGCGCGGGTGCGGCGTCTGATGGTCGAGCAGGTAGCTCGCGCTCAGCGTGTTGTTCTGGTTGACCCGGTAGCTGCCGCCCAGCTCCGTCTTGCGGTCGTTGTAGCTGAAGGGAATGCTGGCGATCTGCGCGAAGTTCGACTGGTAAAGCGGGCTGCCGGGCTGGAACAGTTCGGTCTGCCCGGTAACGACCGGCTCCGCGCCGTTCTCGGGGACATAGCCGTACTGTCCGGTCAACGGGTTGTACATGGTGTAGCGCGTCATGTTGTCTTCGTCGCGCTGGCGCAGATTGAGGTGCCAGCTGAATTTCGCGCTGGGACGGAAATCCAGGCGCAGGTTGAGCAGGCCGCTGTCGATGCGCGCATCGCCGTCCTGCCGCGACAGCGCAGCCGTGGTGTTCCAGTCCGCGCAGGCAATGCCGGTCGTGCCGAGGAACTGTCCGCTCGGGCAATACATCGGACTGAGTGGCGCCTGCAGCGCATCGTTCTGCCGCATGCTGCTGTAGGCCGCCGAGATGGAAAACTCGCCGTGCCAGAGCTTCAGCGGATGCGACGCTTCCAGCCGCACGTTGTAGTAGTTGTTGTCCGGCTCCAGCGACCAGGTGCCGCCGGTGGCCACCGAGGTGGAGCCCGGCGCCACGGCAAACGGGACCGCATAGTTCAAGGTGCTTTTGTTGTCGCGGAAGAACGAGCCGGTCATGGTGAAGTTGAACAGCCAGCCCGAGGCGCCGCCCTTGTTGCGCAGGCCAAGGTTGACGTCGGTGGTGGTGAAGTCGACCGGTCGCACCGTGTCGTACTGGCCGCCGTAGGTGCCCGGAATGTTCGGCGTGCCGGGACCACCGGGCCCCGGAGCTCCGAAGAAGTAGGTCAGGTACATCGGGCCGCCCCAGTCGCGGTCACCCGTGCGTTTCTCATGGGTCACGCCGGCGTAGCCGATCCAGTTCCGGGAAAGCGCGCTTTCCCAGCTGACGCCCTCGCTCTGGCGCGTTACCGACAAAGTCTGGCGTGGCCGGTTTGCCTCCACGGCCTGCACCTGGGCCGGCGTGCTGCCGGTGGCCAGACCGTTGGGTAGAGTCAGGTTGGTGGAGCCCACGCCATTCCATAGCGGAAAGGCTGTGGTGCTCAGGGTATGCGGGATATCCCGATAAAACACCTCGATGTGATAGTCGCCGTAGCGGCCCGCGCGCATGCGGTAGTACTGATCCTGGCTGCTGATCCGGCTGCCGCGGAAGTCGATGTATTGGCCGGTCTTGTGGTTCAGGGCGGAGAACGCGAACATGCCCAGCGCGGCGCCATCCTTCCAGCCCGAATACATGCGGAGGAGTTCGTCATTGCGATCGCCGCTGGTGTGGATGTAGCCGAATTGAGCCAGCCACGTATACGTCCAGTCGCCCGTGCCGAGCGGGGCCTCGTCGGGTATCTGGTGGGGCCAGGGGTAGAGCACGCCGGTCGGCGTGCGCAGCTGGCCGGCATGCAGGTAGGACATGCCCACCGGATCCGGCACGGCATATGCGCCCCAACCAGTGGGATCGAGGCTGTTGCCGAACTGGATGTTGCCCACGCGTTGGCTGTCGCTGGCATCGGTCTGCGCCAGCAGCGGCAACGGGCTGGCCAGACCAAGTGTCAGGCCCAGCAGCGCAGTCAGAGGTTTACGCTTCAGCATCTCGCCGCCTCTCGCCGATGGCCATTCACTGGTGGAACTTGGCGCCATTGGGGTTGTTGGAGCCGTGGATGTTGCTGTGGCAGTTCAGGCAACTGCGCTCCATCACGCGTTCGTCCGGCACCAATCCGTTGCGCAGGTTCTGACGCGTCAGCAGATCGTTTGGGTGCTGGCTATTCGTGTGGCACTGCTGGCACAGCATCGGCACCGGCAGTACCAGCAGGTTTTCCTGGTTCGAGCCGTGCGCACTGTGGCAGTTGAGGCAGTTCTCGCCCACCGGCGCATGCTCGAACAGGAACGGTCCGCGCTTCTCGGCATGGCAAGTGGTGCAGGTCTCGTTGACGGTGTCGGTCTTCAGCAGCGGCTGGGTAATGCTGCCGTGTGGGTTGTGGCAATCGACGCAGGAGATCTGGCCCTCCGGCAGCGGCATGTGCGAACGGCGGTTGAACTGGGCGCGAACATCCTGGTGACAGGTCGCGCATACCTGGTTGATGGAATCCTTCGCCAGCACGCCTTCGGCCGACGACCGAGTCATCGGGTTGTGGCAGTCGGTGCACGAGAGCCCGCGCTCCTGGTGCGCCGAGCCGATCCAGTGCTGGCGCGCGCCGCCGACGTGGCAGCTCAGACAGGTGCGCGTCTGGGTCTCGATCGGGGTCTTGGCGTCGTGGGTAAAGGCGATGATCAGGCCCGCGGCCGCGGGGTTCTTCGCGTGCGCCGAGCCGGGGCCATGACAGGCTTCGCAGGAAGCCTGTGGCCCAGTGTTGGCGCTGCCTGCACGGAACGAGGCCACATGCAGGCTGTGCGAGGCCTGGATGGTTTCCAGCGCATGGCAGACGGCGCAGCTCTTCGCGCCGATCGCATCCGCGCCCGGCGCCAACGGGTTCTGCGGGATCGGCGCGGCATCGAACGGTGTGGCTTGGCTGCCGTCGAATGCGCGCGCGTGCATGTCGCCATGCATCGATGCGCCAGCACCCATGTCGGTGGAGGGCAGCATGCGTGCGATATCGCTCTCGCTCAGGCGACTGGACGGCTGATGGGCGGGGGCCTGGCCGGCACTCGCATTGTCAGTTTGCTGCGCCTGCGCACCGGACGACCATAGCAACACGCCACCAAGCCCGGTCATCACGGCCAGCAACACCGTCAGCGACAGTGCGATCACACCCGTCGTTCGACGAGTCCTCTGGCTACCCAAGCTGCTTTTGCGCGTTGCCGTCATCCAGCCGATCCCCATGCATCCCCCATGGCTTGCTTCATGCCTAAGCGAGGCTCGTGCGCGTGATGCTGTAGAGAGCCTGGTGTAACTGGGTGCCGGTTGCGCCATGAAAGGTTGCGTTCATGCCCAACTCCGGCAGGAGCAGGTCGGCCTGCCATCCAGAGCGAAGCTGGTGCTTTGAGCAGTCCCGATCACGACGCAACCTTTCCACACCGGCGCGGCACTCAAGCAAGAGGGGCATCTTCCAAGAATCTACAGCCGGGTCCAGAACATGGAAATCGAACGAATCCAGTTGCAGAAGCATGGCGACAACGGCGGCATGCTCATCGCATTGGAGGAGGATCGAAACGTACCCTTCGTGATCCGGCGCGTGTATTACATCTACGCCACGCAGAACGATGTGCATCGGGGCAAGCACGCACACCGCCACCTGCATCAACTGGCAGTAGCGGTGCGCGGCTCGGTCACCTTTCTGCTGGACGATGGCAGCGGGCCAGTCGAGGTCGTGCTCGACGATCCCTCGCAGGGGCTGATGCTCGGCCGCATGGTATGGCGCGAGTTGTACGACTTCAGCGAAGATTGCGTGTTGATGGTGCTGGCCGACCAGTTGTACGACCAGAGCGATTACATCACCGACTACGCCGAGTTCATGCGCGAAGTCAGTGGCGCCATGTACCTGGAGGACATGGCAGCATGTCAAGGCCGCTAGTCCTGATCGGAGCCGGCGAGTTCGCGCAGATCGCCTGCGAATACTTCGAACACGACAGCGACTATGACGTGGTGGCTTTCAGCGTCGAGCGCGACTATCTCGCGCAGTCGACGCTGGCAGGTCGTCCGGTGGTGGCCTACGAGACACTGGAAGCGCACTACCCACCGGCTGACGTCGATGTGTTTGTCGCCATCCCGGCCAGCCAGCTCAATCGCCTGCGCACGCGCTTTTACCTGGATGCCAAACGCAGAGGTTACCGGTTTGCCACGTACGTCAGCACGCGCGCATTCGTATGGCGCAATGCCGGCGTGGGCGAGAACAGCTTCATCTTCGAAAGCAATGTCATCCAGCCGTTCGTACGCATCGGCAACAACTGCATCCTGTGGAGCGGCAATCACGTAGGGCATCGCACGGTCGTGCACGACAACGTGTTCGTCACCTCGCATGCGGTCATTTCAGGTTATTGCGAGATCGGCGAGAACAGCTTCATCGGGGTGAACGCCACCTTCAACGATCATGTGAAAGTGGCGCCCGACAATGTGATCGGCGCCGGCGCACTGGTCACCCGCGATACCGAGCCGGGACGGATCTATGTCGGCTCGCCGGCCAAGCCGGTGCCCGGCAAGTCCAGCCTCGACGTGAGGCTTTGAAGAACGCATGTTCGAGTGGAGCAAGCAAGGGCTGGTGTTCGAAACCGCGCGGCATGGCGTGGGCGGCTGGATGCGTCACTCGGCGCTTACGCCGACGCCGTATCGCATCGACGATGAGCTCATCCGCGTTTACGCGGGGTTTCGCGATGCCGATGGCGTCAGTCGGATCGGCTACGTCGACGTGCGGGCGGACGACCCTGCGTCCATCGTGCGGGTCAGTGTCGAGCCGGTGCTCGATATCGGGCGGAACGGCTGCTTCGACGACAATGGCATGATCCTGGGCGATGTCGTCGATGCGCCGGGTGGCCTGCACATGTTCTATGTCGGCTTCCAGCGTGTGGCCAAGGCCAAGTTCCTGGCGTTTACCGGCCTGGCTGTTTCAACCGATGGCGGCGATCATTTTCGGCGTGTGCAGGAAACGCCGATCCTCGATCGCGCACCCGGTCGCAGCACCATCGGCGCGGTGCACTCGGTCATCCACGAAAACGGCCGCTGGCGCATCTGGTATGCGGCTGGTGACGATTGGGAAACCATCGGCGGCCAACCTTTTCCGCGCTATCACATCCGCTATGTCGAGACGGACGATCTTGATGCCATACCGCGCGAAGACCATGTCTGCCTGCTACCCCGCGGCAGCGAATATCGCATCGGCCGTCCGCGCGTGTATCGGCTCGGTGGCAGATACATTATGTACTTCACGCGCGGCAATGTCGGCGGCGAATACTTTCCCGGCATCGCATACAGCGATGACGGCATCCGCTGGGAGCGTCACGACGAGGCACTGGGACTGACGCTGTCCGCCAGCGGCTGGGATTCGCGGGTCATCTGTTATCCCGCGCTGATCCGGCAACGCGACAAGCTGCTGATGTTCTACAACGGCAACGACATGGGGGTGGATGGATTCGGGGTTGCCGAAGCCCGTGGCGCCTGTGTTGTCGGTGACGAACATGCTCACGGTTAGACCCTACGTTTCAGCCGATGCGGGAGCCTGGGACGCCGTGGTGGAGCATTCCAGGAACGGCAACCTGCTGCACCGACGCGGCTACATGGATTACCACGCGGATCGCTTCGTCGACTGTTCGTTGATGGTTGAGCGGGATAACGAGGCCGTGGCGGTTTTTCCCGCGAACATCAAGGACAGCCTGGTGATGAGCCATGGTGGCCTTACTTATGCCGGGCTTGTTTCGACCCACGCGTTGCGCGCCGAGTCGACGCTTGCGGTATTTGAGAGCTTGGGCAACCACTATCGCTCGCTGGGTGTGGAACGCGTCATCTACAAGGCAGTTCCGCACGTGTTCCATGCGCATCCCGCGGAAGAAGACCTGTATGCCCTGCATCGATTGGGAGCGCGACTGACCCGTCGCGACATGTCCTCGGTGATTGCGTTGCAGGAACCGTTTCACTTCACGGACGGACGCAGGCGTGCCGTCAACAAGGCAAGCAAGGCGGGTATCGCGTTGCAGGCCGGTACCAATCCCGCAGACTTCCATGCGTTGCTTTCGCAGGTGTTGCAGAAACATGGCGTCGTGCCAGTCCACAGCTTGCCGGAATTGCGCCTGCTGCAAACCCGGTTTCCGCAACATATCGTGCTGCATGAGGCTCGCCGCGACGACATTCTTCTGGCGGGCGTCCTTGTCTACGATTTCGGCACGACCGTGCATACCCAATATCTGGCCGCATCAGACGAAGGGCAGCACTTGGGCGCGCTCAGTCTGCTCTTGGCAGAGCTCATCACCAACACCTATGCGAACAGGCTCTATTTTTCCTTCGGCATTTCCACCGAACGGGAAGGGCAGGCGCTTAACGCCGGCCTGATCACGCAAAAGGAATATTTCGGCGCGCGCGCCATCGTGCACGATTTCTATGAATGGACGCTCTGATGGAGATCGCCCTGATGGATGTCCCGTTCCTCAGTCTCAAGGATGTCAATGCGCGGTATGCCGAAGAGCTGAAGGCGGCCGCCGCGCGGGTGATCGATTCGGGTTGGTATGTGCTTGGCGAGGAGCTTGCGGCTTTCGAACGCGAGTTCGCGAACTATTGCGGCGTGCGTCATGCCGTGGGCGTGGGCAATGGACTGGATGCGCTGTCGCTGATCCTGCGTGGCTACAAGGAACTCGGCGCCATCGAAGAGGGCGACGAGGTCATCGTGCCGGGCAATACCTTCATTGCCAGCTTTCTTGCGATCACCGAAAACCGGCTTGTGCCGGTTCCGGTGGAACCCGATCCTGCTACTTTCAACATGGATCCCGCTGGCGTGGAGGCGGCCATCGGGCCACGTACGCGCGCGATCATGGCAGTGCATCTGTATGGCCAGCTGGCCGACATGCCTGCATTGGCTGCGCTGGCACGGCGACACAACCTGTTGCTGATCGAAGATGCGGCGCAGGCGCATGGAGCGGCCAGCGCCGGAAACAAGGCCGGTGCGTTCGGGGAAGCGGCAGCCTTCAGCTTTTTTCCCACCAAGAACCTTGGTGCGCTGGGTGATGGCGGCGCGGTGGTGACCCGCAACGACGTGCTGGCGGAGCGAATCGCGGCCCTGCGCAACTACGGTTCCGCAGTGAAGTATCACCACTTGTTCCAGGGCCTCAATTCGCGGCTCGACGAAATCCAGGCCGCCATGCTGCGGGTGAAGCTGAAGTATCTCGACGAGGACATTGCACGGCGTCGCCAAGTGGCACAACGTTATCGCGACGGTATCCGTCATCCGCACATCCAGTTGCCGGCGGTGGCGCGCGAGGAACAGCACGCCTGGCATCTGTTCGTGGTTCGCTGCTCTCGCCGGGATGCCTTGCAACAGCATCTGCAGGCGCATGGCATCCAGAGCCAGGTGCACTATCCGGTGCCGCCGCACAAGCAACCCGCCTATGCCGGCTTGCAGGACGCCCATCTGCCGCTGACGGAACGATTGCACGATGAAGTGCTGAGCCTTCCGATCGGACCCACGCTGAGCGACGATGCGGTGGATCGGGTGATCGCAGCCTGTCAGGCGTTCGAGTGTCCGCCATGAACATCGTGCGCACCGGCTTCTACACCACGATTGCCACCGCCGCACGCTTGCTGGCGGCGCTGGTCGTGATCAAGCTGGTGGCGTGGTTTGCCGGACCCGCCGGGGTGGGCAAGCTGGGCCAGTTCATGAGTCTGATGTCACTGCTGGCCGTGCTGGCTGGTGGCGGCATCAGTGCCGGCATCGTGAAGTACGTCGCCGAATATCGCCACGACGCGCAAAAATTGTCGCGCCTGCTTGCCGCCGCGCTCTGGTATGCACTCTGCGCGTCCTGCCTGATGGGAGGCGTCGCGCTGTTGTTCAGTGGGCAGATTGCGCTCTGGCTGCTGGGCGACCCAGGCTATGCAAACCTGATCCGCGTACTCGCCGTGGCCCAGCTCGGCATTGCACTGGTCAACTACATCCTTGCCGTGATCAACGGCTTCATGGATGTGCGCCGGCTCGCCTTCATCCAGGTGCTGGGGTCGGCTTGCAGCATCGTGTTGGTGCTCGGGCTGTCGCGCTGGCTGCATCTGTACGGCGCGCTGCTGGCGCTCGTGCTGGGGCAGCTGCTGTGCCTCGCCGTCGGCTTGCCAGCCTGGTGGCGAAGCCCCTATTTCCAGCGCAGCATGCTGCGGATGCATTTCGACCGCGAAATGACTTTGCGGCTCGCGGCCTTTTCGGTGATGACGCTCAGCTCGGCCTTGTTGCCGCCCTTGATCAATATCGCGGTTCGCGATCACCTCGCGGTCCAGTTCGGCTGGGAGCAGGTCGGTTACTGGCAGGCCGTGAGCAAGGTGTCGGACGCCTATCTGTTGTTCCTCACCACGGCGATCAACATCTATTACCTGCCCAAGCTGGCGTCGACGCACGAGCGTGCGTCGCTCGTGCTCGAACTGCGCCATGCCTACCGCTACCTGATGCCCGTGGTCACTGCTCTGGCGGCCGTGGTCTATGTTTCGAGGAGCTGGGTGACACGTCTGCTGTTCAGTGCGGACTTCGCGTCCGCCAATGCCTTGTACGGACCGCAGCTGCTGGGCGATGTCGTCAAGATCGCTTCCTTCATTCTGTCCTACGTCATGCTGGCCAAGGCCATGACGCGGCTGTTCGTGATCTCCGAGTGCGTGTTTGCGGTCAGCTATCTGGCGTTGGTCTATGTGCTTACCGCGAACTTCGGCCTGGTCGGCGCGATGTATGCTTTCGCGATCAACTATCTCATCTACCTCGCGTTCAATGTGCTCGTCGTGCGACGTTACCTGGGAGGGCTGTGATGATGGCCTTCGACGTATCGAATAATACGGAGACGCTGCCACTGGTCTCCGTGCTCATACCCGCGTTCAACCACGAGCGTTTCGTGCAGCGCTGCCTTGACAGCGTGCTGGAAGATCCGTACCCGGCCAAGGAGCTCATCATCATCGATGACGGCTCGACCGACAAAACCGCGGACAGGATCGCCGATTGGGTGGCGACGCATTGCATGGATCTTCCGATCGAGTACGTGCGTCGGGAGAACCGGGGCATCGCGGCGACCTTGAACGAACTGGTGGCGCGTGCCAGCGGAGAGTTCCTCCGGCCCGGCGCCAGCGATGACTATCTGTTGCCTGGAGGTCTCGATGCGCAGGTCCGTTACCTGCTGACGCATCCGGGCAAAGGGGCGGTGATCGGTGATTCGGTCGTCGTCGATCAGGACGACAAAAAAATTCACGAGAGCGGCATGCGTGATCTTCACCGTGCCAACAAGCATCTCTATCGATCCGATGACGGCATACGGCGCGCCATCATCAGCCAGTGGGCGATCGGTGGCCCGGTCGCCTTGATGAGAAGGAGCGCACTCGACACGGTCGACCGCTGGAGCGAAGGCCTGCGGATCGAGGACTGGGATCTGTTTCTTCGGTTGGCGGCGCGTGATGCGCTGGGCTTCATTGACGTCAGTGTCTGTGCATACCGCATCCACGGCGCCAACCTGAGCAAGACGCGGCACACGCCAACCCGTGTCATCAATCTTGCCGAGTCGAGGCAGGTTGCGCTACGTCGGGCCTGTCTGTTCGATGAGCCGTACCGGACCTTGCTCAGGGCGCAGTCGCATTACATCGGCGCCAAGATCGCGTTCCTGCAGAGACAGCCCTCGCCGTTGGTATTCCACCTGCTGGCGTATCTGTCGCTGGTGGTTCTGTCAAAGCTCCGGGTTCCATCCACAAACCCACGCGCGGAGGCGACATGAAGCGGTTGCTGTGTCTCCCCTCAAGCTATCTCGGACTGCCGATCCTGCTGGCATGTGGGCTTACCTTGCTCACCTACGATCTTCCGGCGGATTACCTGAAGGGCCTGCTTCTGCTGGCAGCGAGCGCAACGGTCATCGTGTGGTTCGATGTGCATACGAACGTCAGGATTCCCGAGCCCACGCGATTCCGCGCGCGTCATTACGTCGGTACCCGCGATGGGTTTGTCGCGCTGGCCTTTGCGGGCATGGTCGCTTTCTTCTGCCTGATCGATCTCACGCTGTTCCCGATTCCACTGCTCGACAAGCCGTCGTCCTATGCCTTGATGGAAGGTGGCCGCGAACACGTCCGGCATGTTTCCGACATGTGCTGGGTGCTTCCTCCGATCGGGCTGCTCTGCGCCAGGAGCAAGTGGTTGCGCAACATGCTCATCGTCATCGGCTTTCTGTTCCCGGTGCTGGTGATCGACCGGAATCGTCTATTCGCCAGCGTGTTCTCGTTTGCACTCGTCATCATGCTGCGACGCGACGAGGCGAGGCCGCTGCCGTGGAAAAGCGTTGGCTTTCTGGCGCTCGCCGGCAGCAGCGTTTTCTCGATTCTCGGCATCTTGCGATCCGGGCCGCTGGAGAACATCACGCTGCCTTTCAGTGCCATGTACCGGGCGTTGCCATTGGGCTTCAAGTGGCTGCTGCTTTACGGCAGCGCCGGCCCCTACAACTTCAGCGCGATCCTGGCCAAGCATTACTCCAACGCCAGCTTTCTCATCAACCAGGTGGTTCCCATGAAGGGGTCCGTCGTGACCGCCGGGACGGATATTCCGCTGGACGCACCGACGATCAACGTGGGTACGGAGTTTTTCCCGTTTCTCATGGCGCTGGGTCCGGTTGGCGCGGTGGCGGCGATCTTCGTGTTGTACGGCTTGCTGCGCTGGAGCGTGCGGCGCCTGCGCCCGACCGTGCCGCTGTTTTCCTTGCTTATTTTCCTGCGTGTTTCCTATGTGTGCGTGATGTCGCCGTTCGCGCCACAGGCTTTCATATGGACGAATGTCGGCTTCATCGGCCTTTGTCTTGTCATGCAGGTTCTCGTGGCATGGCTGCCGAACAGGAGGTTGCGGGAGCCGATAGGCGACGGGCAGGGAAATGCCTCCGCGACGACCGTGCAAGCCATGTCTCCACCCTCTTTCCAGTGAGTACAGAACCATGGAACAAGACGAAATCTACCTGATCGATCTCTGGCGGATCTTCTCGCGCGAGTGGAAATGGTTTGCGGCCGTGCTGGTCGTGATCCTGGCCTGCACCTATGTCTTCGCGCATCGGGCAAGGAACCAATGGGAGGCGACCGCCTGGATCCAGATCGGGCAGGTCGGGCAGGTGCCATCGGGTCAGGATCCAAAGACCGAGTCGCTGGCCAGGGTTATCGAGCGCCTGCAGATGGTGCCGTTCGAAAACGAGGTGATGAACAGCCTCGGCTTTTTGCCCGATTCACCCGAAGCTGCGCTTTACCGCAAGAGCATGAAACTGGATCCGCTGCCTTACGCCGGTCCGCTGATCCGGATGAGTCTGCGAGGCTATTCAGCGCAGCAGGCCCGTCAATTCGCTCTGGCGACGGTCAACCAGCTGCATGCCATTCATGAACAGCTTGAGGCAACGCCGCTGAAGTTGGCTCGTGCACGTCTTGATCAGATCCAGGCGGATCTGCGCGATGCGCAGGTTGAAAGGGATCGCCTGCAGCAGGCCGTCACGCCCGCAGGCAAGGACGGCGCGGGAGGCAAGGGTATCCAGGATCCGTTGCTCGCCAGTGTGTTGCTGACCAGCAAGGACGCGGAGATTCGCGGCCTGGAATTGTCCAAAAGCGATCTCGTCGATCGCCTCAGCGCCACGTATACGTATGAGACGTCGCTGCTGGGATCCATCTATGCCCCCGACAAGAAGGTATCCCCAAACCTGGTGTTGATATGGGGCGCCGGCATCCTGTTCGGGGCTTTCCTGGCGGGATTGACGGCGCTGGCGAGAGACGCCTTGCGGCGCCGCCGGGTACGCGCGTAGTGCCGTTGCCGACCAGCTGCATTCAACCAAAGCGGGCGAGAGCGGCACTCACGAAACAGATGAATGAAAGGGCCGTGGCCGACACCACGGATCGGCCGGAGTTTCGTCCTGGATGTCATGGCGAATCATGGACTGCCTTCCGGTCGAACGGAGATCGATATGAGTGGGCAACACAAGTTTGAAATCGTGCGCCAGGCGGCACCCGACGTGAGCGCTCGCCAGCGCCCGCGGAGTGCGCCACTGGACGAGGCGCAACTGCTCGATACGCAACGCGCCTTCGACAGTGTTGCCGCCGACTATGACGGCCCGCGCGGCAATAACGAGCTGATCCAGCGCATGCGGCTGACCTTGTGGGATACCGTGCATAGCGAGGTCCCGGCAGGCGCCCGGCTGCTTGATCTGGGCTGTGGCACCGGCCTCGATGCACTCGAGTTCGCGCGACGCGGCTTCCATGTGGTCGCCTCCGATTGGTCGCCACAGATGGTCGAACGCACGCAGGCGCGCGTCGCCGCGGCGGGTCTGCAATCCCGTGTCACCGCCACGCATCTGGGCGTCCAGCAGCTGGAAGAACTCGACGGCGAGTTCGACGCCATCTATTCGAACTTCGGTCCGTTGAATTGCGCCCCAGACCTCGGTGCTGTCGCCGCCGAATGTGCGCGTCTGCTTCGCCCCGGCGGCAGCCTGGTTTTTTCGGTGATGGGCCGGATCTGCCCGTGGGAGCTGGGCCACTACGTACTGCGCGGCCGCTTCAAGCGGGCCGGCGTGCGCGCCGCGCGAGGCGCGACGGCGGTAGGGATGAACCGCCACACGATCTGGACTCATTACTACCTGCCGCGCGAGTTCTACCGTGCCTTCGCCGAACACTTTTCACTGCAGAGCTATCGCGCGCTGAGCCTGTTCCTGCCACCGCCTTATCTGGTGGATTTCTACCGGCGTCGACGCGACTGGTGCGAACGGCTGGGTCGGCTCGATGACCGTCTGGGCGGCCTGCCGCTGCTGCGCGACATGGGCGACCACTTCCTGATCGTGATGCGGCGGCGCTGAGTCCATGGACATACTTCAGGCAGCGATGGACGTCAGCTTGTGTCGTGCGGTGTCGGTCACGACGGAAGCCAGTTCGCGCGTACCGCTGCCGATCAGGGCAGGGCGGATCGGCTCATCGCTGGCCGCGCGGGCGTATCGGGTCGATCTGCGCGACCATCTGATCTTCCCCGGCCTGATCAACGCGCACGAGCATCTGCACGTCAATGCCGTGCCGTCGCTGAAAACCGATGCGCCCTTTCCCAACAGCTACGCGTGGATTGCGGCGTTTCAGGCGCATTTCAAGGAACCCGCTGTGGTCGCCGCGCTGCAGGTGCCGAAAGAATTGCGGCTGCGGCACGGTGCACTGAAGAACCTGCTCGCCGGGACCACCTGCGTGGCGCATCACGACCCCTGGCATCCGGCGCTCGATGCGACGAATTTTCCAGTCGCCTTGCTGCGTGATTACGGCTGGAGCTACGCGCTGGGCTGGCCTGGTTACGGTCCGCCGGTCCAGCAGAGTTTTACCACCACGCCCGCCGACCGACCCTGGTTGATCCACCTGGCCGAGGGCACCGATGCGACGGCGCAGGCAGAACTGGCGCAACTGGATCAACTGGGATGTCTGGCGGCGAACAGCGTGCTGATCCATGGCGTGGGTCTGCGCGAGCCGGACATCGATCGGGTGATCGACCGTGGCGCCGCGGTGGTCTGGTGTCCGACCAGCAACCATACCCTGCTCGGACGCTCACTCGATCCGCAGCGCCTGTGCGCTGCGGGCCGGCTTGCGCTGGGCAGCGACTCGCGGCTCAGCGGAGCCCGCGACCTGCTCGAGGAAATGCGTGGTATCGCAGCACGCGGCGAGCTCAGTCCCAGAGAGCTATTGGGACTGGTCACGACTCAGGCCGCGCGCATCCTGCGTCTGCCTTCGCGCGGCAGCCTTGCGCCGGGCGTACCGGCGGACTTGGTGATCGTCGAGGATCGCGGTGGCGATGAGGGGCACAGTCTGGCCGGTATTGAACGCAGCCAGGTCCGCGCCGTGGTGCGCAACGGCGTCCCTTGCATTGCCGATACCGATTTCGCCGAATGGTTTGCCGTCGCCGGCATGGAAGCCGTGCCGGTGACGCTGGATGGCAAGCCGAAGTTGCTGGCCAGGCCGCTGGCCGAGCCGGCACTGGTTGCGCTCGAACCCGGGCTCGAACTGATCGCTGGCCGGAACGAGTGCGAGCGTGATCCCGGCATTGAAGCGCGGTGCTACTGATGTCTCGCCCCTCGATTCTCAATCCGGCGGAGGCTTACGCGTTGTGGGCGCACAGTTATCCGGCGCATGCGCACAATCCGGTCATGCAGGCCGAAGAGCGCGCCATGCTCGGGCTGATGCCGGCCACGCTGCAAGGACAGGCTGTGCTCGACGCCGGTTGCGGCAGCGGGCGCTACATGCTGCATGCGTTGCGGCGTGGCGCGGCGCGCTTGACCGGCGTGGATCTTTCGCCGGAGATGTTGCAATGCGCTGTCGCGGAGCTTGGCGTGTTGCAATCCGATGCGGCTGCCGAAGTCGAGCTGGTGCAGGGCAGCCTGGCGGCTTTGCCGATACCGGATGCGCTGGCGGATTTGACCGTCTGTGGTCTGGTCGTCGGGCACCTCGAGAATCTGCAACAGGCGCTGGCCGAACTGCGTCGGGTGACCCGGCCCGGCGGCATACTGTTGTGCAGCGACGTGCATCCGATCGGGCATGCGCTCGGCTGGCTGCGCGACTTCAAGTCCGGCAACCAGCGCTACGCCGTGCGGCATACGCAGCACCTCTACAGCGATTGGCATGCCGCCTGCGCGGCGCTCGGGCTGCAGATCGAACAGGTGCTGGAGCCGATGCTTGATCCAGTCGACATCCCCGCCGGCGCGCGTTTCGACCGCATGGCGCTGGAAGTGCCGGTGGCGCTGGTGTTCCAGCTGCGGCGCCAGGCCTGAATTTCAGAGACGTCCGATGACTCATCGTCCCAACACGCTGCTGGTCAACCCGACCGTCACCACGAATCCACGCTTTCCGCTGGCGTTGCTGAATCTGGCGGCGGCACTGGACCGCTTCGGCGACAGCCATATCGTGGACGGCAACATCGATCGGGATCTGGTGAGCGCGACCCTGGCCGCCGCTGAAAAGCAACACTACGACGCCCTCGGCATCGGCATCATGGGCGGCCCGCAGGTGGCGCCGGCGATTGCCGTGTCCAAGGCGATACGCGAGCGTTATCCGTCGATGCCGATCATCTGGGGCGGTTACTTCCCCACGCTGTATACCGATACCACGCTGGCGGCGCCGTATGTGGACTACGCGGTGCGCGGGCAGGGCGAGGAAAGTCTGGTCGAGCTGGTTTCGGCCTTGGGTCGCGGTGGCGGTAATGAGGCGCTGGCCCGGATCGGCGGTCTGTCCTGGCGTCGCGATGGCGAGATCGTGCATAACCCCAACCGCCATTTCGAGCGCGGCGATTCTGCGCTGGTACTGCCTTATGAAAAGGTGGGCGACCCGGACAAGTATCTTGCGAGCACCTTTCTCGGGCGGCGTACGGCGGTGCACCAGGCGTCGATCGGATGTCGCTTCCGCTGCACGTTCTGCGGTGTGGCGGCGATGTTTGGCGGCGCCACGTCGCTGCCGCCGGTCGAACGGCTGGAGCGCGAGCTGAGCTACCTCAAGTACGAGCTGGGCGCCGATTCCATCCTGTTCTACGACCACAACTTCTTCGACCGCGAGCAGGACATGATCCCGATGCTCAAGATCATGGCCAGGCTCGAAATGCCCTGGTGGTGCTTTGCGCGTGCCGATGCCCTGCTCAATCTTTCCGAAAGCACCTGGGAGCTGGTGCGCAAGAGCAAACTGCGCATGGCGTATATCGGCGCCGAGTCACCAAGTGGCGCGATGCTCAAGGAAATTCGCAAGGGCACGCGCCCGGATCAGACGCTGGCTGTGGCCGCGCTGTGTCAGCGGCATGGGGTCATCCCCGAGTTCTCCTTCATGCTGGCGCCACCGGTCAATACCGAAGCGGAAACCGAGCTGACGTTCGAGTTCATCCGCGAACTGAAACGCATCAATCCAGCCTCGGAAATCATTACCTACATCTACACGCCGTTGCCGGAGGGCAGCAAGCACGAGAAGGATCGCGGCAAGCGTGAATCGATGCCGTTGCTCGACGTGAATGGCGAGCCGGTGGTATTTCCCTCGACGCCGGACGAATGGACCGAGCGTCGTTGGGTGGACTATGCCTGCCACGCCGATGCGCCCTGGCTCACGGACAAGCTGCGTCGGCGCATCTACGATTTCGTTACCGTGCTGCGCTGCCGCTTTCCCACCGTGCAGGATCAGCGTGCGCCGCATTGGGCCAAGCGTGGCATGAGCGCCATGGCGTCGTGGCGTTATCGCCATCGGCGCTACAACCATCCGTGGGAACTCAATATCGCCAATCGCTTCGTGCAGCTGCGCAAGCCGCAAATCACGGGCGCGTAACGATGGCGTCCTTGCACGTCGCGCAGATCAACTTCCTGCCGGCGCCCGAAGATCTCACGCCGATCCAGGTGCTTGAGCAATGGCATTCGCTGGGGGATATCGCCGAAGCGGTCGGCAGTTCAGGAACCCGGGTTTCGGTGATCCAGGCGGCGGCACGCGAGGACCTGATCACGCGCAACGGCATCGACTACCACTTCATCGATGTCCGTGGACTGGAAGTGGCGAGAAATCGCGGTCGTCGCTTCGCCAGTCTGCTCGACGACCTCAAGGTAGACGTGCTGCATGGGCACGGCTTGGGTTTTGTCGAAGAGGCGTTTGCCGTGTCGCAATGCTTGCCGCAGCTGCCGATTCTCATGCAGGACCACGCCGACCGGCCGCCACGCTGGTGGCGACGGCCGCAGTGGCGGCGCTGGTATGCAGCCATCTCCGGTATTGCCTTCACTGCACCCGAACAGGCGCAACCGTTCACCCGCGCGCGCCTGTTCGATCCGTTGGCGCATGTGTTCGCCATACCGGAATCCAGCTGCCGCTTCACGCCTGGCCATCGCGATCAGGCGCGCGCTGAAACCGGATTGCATGGCGATCCTTGCGTGCTGTGGGTGGGGCATCTGAATGCCGGCAAAGACCCGCTGACCGTGCTCGACGGCGTGGCGCGCGCCGTGAAGCAGTTGCCAGATCTGCAGCTGTGGTGCGCGTTCGGCAGCGCGCCGCTGCTCGGCGAAGTGCAGCGCCGCATCGAGCACGATCCGCAACTCAAGGGGCGCGTGCATCTGCTGGGCAAGGTAGAGCACACGCGCGTCGAGACATTGATGCGCGCCGCGGACCTGTTCGTCTCGGGCAGTCATGCCGAGAGTTGCGGATATGTCGTGCTGGAAGCGCTGGCCTGCGGCGTGACGCCGGTGGTCACGGATATTCCCTCCTTTCGCGCGCTGATCGGCGATGGCCGTATCGGCAAGCTGTGGCCTTGCGGTGACGCGGCGCAGATGGCCGATGCGTTGATCGATGCCGCGACCAACCGGCCGTCGCCGGAACAGGTGCGCGCGCACTTCGACGCCACGTTGTCGTTCGCCGCTGTGGGACGTCAGTGGGCCGCCGCTTATGCACAGGTCCACGAAGACCGGCGACGGAGGGCAGGGTGAAGCTCGCGCTGGTGGTGCCGGGTGGTGTGGATCGCACCGGCGAGTTCCGTGTGATCCCGGTGCTGCTGGCCTTGATCGAGCGACTGGCACGGACGCATGAGGTTCATGTTTTCGCGCTGCAGCAGGAAGCGGTCGCGGGTCGTTGGGAGCTCGCCGGCGCTACCATCCACAACATCGGCAACCGCTGGACGCGGCTGCGCTCGATCGCCGCGATCCTGGCCGAACATCGCCGTGCACCGTTCGATCTGACCCACGCAATCTTCTCCGGTTCCTGCAGCCTGGTCGCCGTCGCCGCGGCCAAGCTGCTGCGGCTGCCGAGCCTGGTGCATATCGCCGGTGGCGAACTGGTCGCCTTGCACGAGATCGACTACGGCGGACGACGGCTGTGGAAAGGGCGGCTGCGCGAAGCGGTAGTGCTGCGCGGCGCCAATGTCATCACGGCAGCCAGCGCGCCGATCATCGAATCGCTGCAGGCACTCGGTCTGAAGGCGCAGCGCGTGTCGTTCGGCGTCGACCTGCAGGCATGGCCGCCGCTCGCGCCGCGCGAGCGCAGCGCGAAGCCGGCACGGCTGATCCACGTCGCCAGCCTCAATCGCGTCAAGGATCAGCCGACGCTGCTGCGGGCGCTGGCAGCCTTGGCCGAGACAGGGCCGGATTTCGAGATGGACATCATTGGCGTGGACACGCTACAGGGCGAGATGCAACGGCTGGCTTGCCACCTTGGGCTGGAACAGCACGTGCGCTTTCATGGATTCAAGACGCAGCGCGAATTGCGCCCGATGATGGAGTCCGCCGATCTGCTGGTGATGTCTTCGTTGCACGAGGCTGGCCCGCTGATCCTGCTGGAAGCCGCGGTGGCAGGCGTGCCTGCGGTCGGTACCGCGGTCGGGCATTTCGCGGAGTGGTCGCCCTCGGCGGCCCTGGCCGTGCCGGTCAAGGACTGGGATGCATTGGCGAACGCCATCCAACGAATGCTTGCCGATGAGGAACTGCGGCTCCGACTGGCTAGGGCAGCGCAGCGTCGCGCGATGCTGGAGGATGCCGATTGCACCGTTCAGGCGTTCCATGCTTTGTATCTTCAGCACACCCCTCTTGCGGCACGGTGAAGCGAGCGTGTCGCCCCCCGCATGGTCCATACGCCAGCCGGTGCGCTGCAGCAGGCGGCGATGCGGCGTCCAGCTTGATCGTGATGCACGTCTTTATGTGAACACTCCCAACGCCCGCACTGCGCATCCTGCGGCGGTTCTCCAGACCACTCCTTTGAAAGGTGCGATGTGGGCGGCGCGGACCAGTGCCGCGAACGCGGCCCTGTGCGACCTTTCCCGCGACAATGCCGCCGCCTGTCCGGCCAGTTGCATTACGCACTGGTGCAGGCACAGCGCCCGTATTTTTCGGTCCGTCGTGGCCGCCGCGGTTTTGCGGAATACGCGCTCCTGATCGGCGTAAAGTTCCGCGAGGCGCAAGCGCGCGGTGGTCCTGTCCGGGTGTTCGCGAACCAGAGTCAAGATATCGGGTAACGCGAGGACCTCGCTACGTGCAGCGAGTCGCAGCGCGAAGTCGTAGTCGGAATGGATGGGGATTGTTTCGTCGAACCCGCCGATCTCCTCGATCAGCGATCGCTGCACGAGCATGGTCGGGACCGGTGTCGAGAGCTTGAACCGAAGCAATGGTTCGAGGATGTACCCGGAAACCGGCCGAGGCAGAAGGTCCGACCGCTCCGGCAGCGATGTTCCCTCCGTGTCAATCAGCGAGTATCCCGTGTAGCTCCACCTGCATTCAGGCTGCGCGGCGAGCCGGCGCAGTTGCAATTCCAGTTTTCCGGGCAGCCACAAGTCGTCCGAATCAAGAAATGCCACCCACTTGCTGCGCGCGTGCTTGAGGCCGGCGCTGCGTGCTGAAGTGAGATCGCCGCGGTGCTCCATCCAGAGTGGCCGGACTCTTGGATCATCGATCGCTTCGAGATAACCACGCGTGTCGTCGGTGGAGCCGTCGTCGGCGACGATGAGCTCCCAGTCGCCGAATGTTTGTCCGACTATCGATGCAATAGCTTTGCGCAGCAGCGGCAAGCGGTTGTAGGTGGGCAGGACGACCGAAACCACCGGCGTTCTGCCAACCGAGCGCTCGTTCATGGCTTCTGTCATCGACGATCCGCGTGATTCCGCTCGCGCATACTACCCCTTGCCAGCCAAGCCTGTTCAGCAGTGAAGTTAGTGATGAACCGGAGCATTACATTTCCGCAAACGGCGTTCCTCGCCTGCGGCGATAGGCCTGATGAAAGCCTGCCGTGTGATGCAGCTGGGTGCCTTCCGTCAGATTTTCGTCAGAAACGATACGGCCAAGGAACAACGTGTGCGAGCCCACCTCCTCGCTATGCACGATGGCCAACTCCTGAATGCGTAGCGCCGCAGCAGCGGCGGGGATGCCGAACTGCCGCGACGGCCGAGCAGGGAACGGCAGCGCGTTCCAGTCCTGGAGCGGGTGCTTGTGATACTCGGCGAGCTTGTAAACGACCGCCTTCATCGTCGCAGGGATGCTGGACAGGGCAACCTGGCGCACTTCGCGCATGATGGGCACGGAAACGTTGTTGCTGCGTAGCGCCAGCGAAAAAAGTCCGCTCCGCTGCAGCGGCCCGATCAAATCCATCGGGAAGATATTCCGGTGGCCTGGCGTGTCGATCGAGACAAGGATGACCGGCCGCGGACACAGATAGGCAATCATGAGTTGCTGTACCGCGGCAGGCTCCGGAGCGAAGTGCTGCGGCGAGCGATTTTTCAGCATGAGGCGATTCTGCAACCACGCGTTCCACGGGCGCAGCGGCCAGCCGAGACAACGCTGTTCGCCCGTTGCGACGCGGTAGAGAGTGATGGATGTCTCTGCGGCAGCGACTGATGCTGTCTGCGTCAGGCGCAAAACGCCGAGCAGCTTTCCGGTAGCGCTGTCCCGGTACTCGAGTACCGGATGTTGGCCGGCATCGAGGCTGGTCGCGATGACCAGTGGCACCAGCGAAGCCACCGTGTGATCCGTCGTGACATCTGCCGACTGACCATCCCAGTGCAAGGTGGCGTTGACCACTTGCTGCGGAGGAGCCACGGCCACCGTGGACCATTGCGGCAGTGGGCGTACGAACGGTCTTATCCAGTCCTTCCACATGTCAGGTCCGCCGAAACAGCAAGAACATGTAGAGATCGGTAGCCCATCCGAAACCACGCGGAATGAGGCGTTCCAGCCGGAAATACGGTGCTGCTGCCCGCGTCACGACGTGTGGCGAAAAGCGGTGGATGTGGCTTTCACTGGCGATGGCGTAATGACCCCGGCGTACAAGATTCATGATGTTCGCCCGCCACCAGCCGTAACGCGCATCACCGAGGTAATAAGGATTGAGCATGTTGGCCAGGACAAAGCCGTCCTGCTGGACCACGAGCGACAATTCTTCGAAAAGCGCGGTGTGATCCGCGAAATGGTTGAGCACGGCGAAGTTGGCCGTGACGGCCTGCACCTTGCAGGTGAGCGGCGACGCCGCCGTGATGATCGTTTTGCAGGCGATTTCATCGCGGCAGTACTGCGTCATGTACTCGCACATCGCTGCCGAAGGTTCATGCACGAAAGTCAGGTGTCCGTTGGCGGCATAGACCTTGGCATCGATACCGGTGCCAGCACCAAAATCGAGCACGTCAGCTCCCGAGGGCAGCAGGTCCAACGCCAGCTTCTGAAACCTGTCGCGCACCAGTCGGTCTCGCTGCGATGCAAGCATGAATTGGTGGTACTGCTCTCCGGTATGCACGTCGTCGACTACCTCGCTGATCCACTCGTTGTCTTCGCCACGGTCATGCGCCTTTGCGCGCCACGTAAAGCCGAAACTTTGAAGGCTCTCTCTTGCCGCGAAGCGTGGCCACAAGAGGGCGCACAGCCCATGTCAGGCCGTACCATGGACGACGCACGTCCCAGTGGATCGACAGCGCGTCTTCCATTCGGTGCAGCCGTTCGTCGGTAAGGTATCCAAGCGTGGCAATGGAGTCGGCAGCTATGCCATGACTCTGCAGGAAAGCCGCGCGACGTTCGGCGAGCATCTGTCTGCCGCTTTCCTCGCGGGCGTACCACGGCGTATCGCTGATGATCACCACGCCACCCACTTTCACGCAGCGCAGCGTCTCGCGCAGGCTGGCCTCGTAGTTTTCGGCGTAGTGGAACGAGGCATTGAACACAGCAGCGTCGAATTGTTCGTCCGCAAACGGAAGCCGGCGGATCTCGGCCTGGAAGCGCGGGAAGAGTTTCGGCAGGCGTGTCCGGTAATGTCGGGCGGCGCCCAGTCCATCCTGATCGTTGGTGAGCAGGTCGACAGCACAAGGTCGATACCCTGCCAGTGCCAGGCGATAACTCATCCAGCCGTTGCCCGCGCCAAGATCCAGAATCCTGCCGTCACGATCGGTGCCATCCAGCAGATGCCGGACAAGGTAATCGTAGCTGCGCGCCCTCATTTGCCACTGTTCGCGGTTTCTACCCGACGTATCCCGGTAGGGAAGGCCGAGGTAGAAGTCTGCGCTTTCGCTGCCGCGACCTTCCGACTGCCGTATCCGCTCGTAATCCGCCATGAAGCGGGCATGTTGCGCGATCGACTCCGGCGGTAGTGCATGCGCGATGCCGTCGTCGATCACGATGGAGAACCAGCATGCGGGGCAATCCAGTCTGTCGATGTCAGTTCCGCAGCGGGGGCAACGCAACCGGATGTCTGACAGCGCTGAATCATCGGCGCCAGGGCAAGCGTGCTGCGCGCCCATCGCCCGTCGCTCTCCCGTTGCGTGTCGAGTCATTGACGGGCCGGTCAGGTTGCGGATGCCGGCACGTCCAGTGCCGCGCGCACCACGTAGAGCGTGTCCATCCGTGGCACGTGTCGGGTGAGCATGGTGAGGATGCGCCGACCCTGTTTCTGCCTGACCCAGCTTTGTCCCTGCAGCCACAACTGTGTCCGCACCATATCGGCGCGCTCCTTGACGGCTTCTTGCGGAGGCCTGACACGATTCCTGACGTAGTGCCCCACTTCACGGAAGGAGCGCGACCATTCGATGCCGGCTAGCGCGTGCAACCATAGTTCCGAGCACGAGACCTGGGTCAGCGTCTGATGACGCGAAATCGTCCGCAACAGGGGAGGGCAGTCGCGTTCGAGCCTGGCGAGCACGGCGTCGGGTATCGCACCCGGGTAGTAGCGTGCGAGCAGACGCAGCGGCGGCAACGCCCACCAGGGAGAGTCGGCGGCATGTTCATCCCACAAGACGCTCCAGTCGTCTGCGCTCATGCGCTTGGCCAGCAGGGCGATGTCGTTCAGGTGCAGCAAGCGCAGGCTGCGGCCACAGATGTTGCCTGCCGCATGCAGCAGCAGGTGGCTCATCAAGGCGCCGTTCGATGGATACGGATTCAGGCCGGGCGTTGGGTTGCGCGGATAGATACGCTCGGTGATATCGATTGCCGAGACAGGCAGCCGTTCCTGGATGCGCGTATGCAGCTCGATATTGACCGGGGTGTCGCGGTGTTCGCCCAGCCCTGCGGAGGGCTGGCCCGTCGCCGGCTTGAAGACCCGATGCTTCCACGCAACGAACGACTCCACGTAGCCGAGTTCTTGCAGCAACTTGATCACGGGCGCGGCATCGTTCTCGCGGACCAGCAAATCGATATCGGCCATCGGACGCTCGCCCGGCACGTAGATGCCCAACGCGTGCAATGCGGAACCCTTCAGCGCAACGATGGTCACCCCGGCGGCGCGTGCACCGGCGTCGATGCATTCCAGCAATGACGCGATGCGTCGATGGCGAAGCTCGACGTGTTCGCGCTGGCTCGCGAGAAACTGTCTCCATGCCGGGTTTTGCCAGCGGGCAGATTTGGAAAGCAGCGGCGACACGCCATGTGCGGCGGCGGCCGCCGCCGCCAAGCGCCACTCGAGATCGCTCCACTCTGGCGTCGCGCTGCCCGGCCGCACCAGTTCCATGGCCAGCGCTTCGGTGGTGCGGCGCAAGCCGTCTCTAACGGTTTTGAGCGGTGGCAGCATGGCGCAGCGTCTCGGGGTTGTCTTGCGCTGCCGTGAGCAGCGATGTGGCGTCTTCGTTGCGGTGCGCCTGCTCGCAGGCGATCAACGCATCCCATCGCGCATCGAGCGCGGCACCGTCCTGGCGATAGCGCTCCGGCTCCATGGCGGCCTTCGCTTGCTGCAGGGTGACTTGCTCATGCAGCAGGTCGCGCACGCGGCGATAGAAGTCCGAGTCGTAGGCACCGCGAAACATCATGGCCAGATCGCCGCTGTCCTGCCAGTTCGTCTTCGCGCCAAGCTGAGCCTTGACCTTCTCGTAGAATTTCGTGCCGGGCAACGGATAGGAAACGCTGACACCGATGTCGTCCGGCGCGGCCTGTGCGACCAGTTCACGGGTGGCCAGAAGATCGGCCAGTTGCTCGCCCAGATAGCCGAGCTGGATGAAGAAGCCCACGCGGATGCCGTGTTCGCCCAAGCGCATGCGGGCTGTGATCAAGTCGGCGACCTTGGTGCCCTTGGTCATCGCATCCAGCACGCGCTGGCTGCCGCTTTCCGCACCGATCCACGCTTCCATGCATCCGGCTTGCTCGAGCGCGCTGGCCATGCGTTCGCTGATCAGGTCGGCGCGGGTCTGGATGGTGAACGGTACCGACCCATCGGCTACACGTAGGTGCTCGGCGAACTCCGTGACCCAGTCGACGTGGAAGCCGAAGATGTCGTCGGCCAGCCAGATGTGATCGGGACGGAACGTCTGCTTCAGGTAGGTCATCTCCGCAGCGATGTCCTGCGGACCGCGCTGCTTGTAGTGGTTGCCCCAGATCGGCTTGGCGCACCAGTTGCAGCGGAACGGGCAGCCGCGCGACGCGGCCATGTTGAGGCTGAAGTAGCCGTGCCGCTCGTTCCACATCGTGCGATAGCGTTCGATATCGACCAGATCCCACGCAGGCCGCCCGGCCAGTCGCGGATCCGGCGGCTGTGCGCCCAGGCGCAGCAGCTGCGTCTGTCCGTCCACCAGCGTCGCGGCGCCGGCGATGCCAGATGTCCACTGCAAAGTGGCGATCTGTGGATCGTGATCCAGCCGCTCGATCAATTCGACCAGCGCCGCGATGCCTTCGCCGATCAGCACGGCGTCTGCGCCCGCCGCGAGAAACGCATCCGGATGGTCGGACGCGTCGGAGCCCGCAACGATCACTCGTGCGCCGTGCGCGCGCGCCTCGGCGATCATCTGGCAGGCCGCTTCGCGCATGCGGCCGAGGCACATCTTGGTCAGGTAGTTGAAGTTGTCCTCGTAGATGACGACCACGTCCGGTCGTGCGACCTGCAGCGATGCCTGATAGTCCTCGACGCCATAGGCCAGCATCGCGTCGAACAGGCTGGTGACGTGCCCCATCTCCCTCAGCAGCGCGGCGACCTGGATCGTGGCGAGCGGGGGATAGGGCTTGCCGCGTTCCCACTGCTTCCGGTCGTAACTCAGAAAGTAGGAGTGGCCAACCTGGATATTCAGCATCGCAAAGGGTCTCGTAAGCCGTGGGGCAAACTGCAGCAGCGCATCGGTGCCGGGCCGGCCCGGCTCCAGCGATTGACGTTGACTGGACGTGAGTGCCTGAGCGGCGGGCTTCGGTTGCCTCGCGCGGCAAAATAGTCGGATGTCGTGCATCGAGGGGCGGACGCAACCTTTTTCCAGCGCGGCGGTACTTACTGGGCATTCTTTTCGTATCCGCACCGTGCGGTGCGCGGCAATCAGACGGCTGACACTTTTGATCGACGATGATGGCCTTGGCTTCTGCGCTGGCGTTCAAGACGCCGGTGCAGACCCTTTTTGCGAGCGGCGCTCCGATCGCCGCTTCTCGGTGTGTCGGCAGATCCTGGGCGGATGCTTCCGCTTCGAAAGCACCAGCGAGGCGCTGCTGGATCTTGTCGAGGCCGCTTACGCCGGTCTGCCACCACACCAATTGATGATGGGCACGCCGGAGTTCCGCATCGAACTGCGCCTGCTGCCGCGCCAGCTTTCCCCGAGCGCTGCGGAGCCACCACCGATGCGCGTGCAATCCGGTGCGGGCCTGCTCTGCGGCGTGATGGATGCGTCGAACTATGTGGTGCTGGCTCCCGAGCAGCGTCGCGCCTTGGTAGTGGCGTCGGAGGACATGCTCAGTCATCGCTACCATCTGCGCTACGAGCTCATCGAATTTGCCGTATTCACCCTGGCGACGCGCGGACTGGGCCTGGTCCCCCTGCATGGCGCCTGCGTCGGCCGGGAAGGACGCGGCATCCTGCTGCTGGGAGCCAGCGGCTCGGGCAAATCGACCTTGGCCTTGCACAGCTTGCTGCAGGGGCTGGACTTTCTCGCCGAAGATGCGGTCTTCGTGCAGCCGGAGAGCATGCTCGCCACCGGCGTCGCCAATTACCTGCATGTGCAGGCCGATGCGTTGTGTCTCATCGATGACGATGCAACCCGGCGCTGGATCAATCAGGCGCCCATCATCCGTCGGCGTAGCGGTGTAGAGAAGTTCGAAGCCGATTTACGGCTAGGCCACGGCCGGCTCGCGGCGGCTCCGCTGGAGCTGGTCGGCGCGGTGTTCGTTTCCGCTCAATCGGCCGATGATCCCGATGTCCTGTTGAGCGTTATCCCTCCGGATGAAATTGCCGCCCGGCTGTCCGCTGATCAGGCGTATGCGTCAGGACAGCCGGGCTGGCACCGCTTCGAACAGCGAATGATGCAGCAGGGCGTCCACCTGCTACGCCGCGGGCGCCATCCGCGGGATTCTGCCAATGCACTGCGCCAACTGCTCGACTGATGCCGTCGATCGCGTCCGTGTCACACTTGGAAAGGGTTACTTCATGAGGGTCGCGAAAATGAAAAAACGTCTTGCAGGATCGATGGCACTAGGTGCGCTGGTGGCGCTGGCTGCGGCGATGCCGGCCTTTGCTGCACTCGCGCCGGGTGCCACGGCACCCACATTCACGGCGCAGGCCAGCCAGGCAGGCAAGGAATTCACCTTCTCGCTTGCCGATGCCCTCAAGAAAGGGCCGGTGGTGGTGTACTTCTACCCGTCGGCCTACACGGGAGGCTGCGATCTGGAAGCACATACCTTTGCAGCCAACCGGGACAAGTTCGACGCGGCCGGCGCGACCATCATCGGCGTATCGGCCGACAGCATCGGACGCCTCAACGCCTTCTCGGCGGACCCGAAGTACTGCGCCGGAAAGTTTCCGGTTGCCTCCGATGCCGACGTCAAGATCGCGCTCTCCTATGATCTGAAAGCCGAGGCGGCACAGCCAGGCATGAACGATGTGCGCGGCGTGGCGATCGATCATGCCTTTATCTCTCGCACAACTTTCGTCATCGCCGGCAACGGCAAGATCGTCGCTACGCTTTCCTCTGAGAGCGATCACCTTCGGCCGGACGAACATGTGAAACGGTCGCTGGCCATCGTGCAAGGCCTGCAGGCAGACAAGACGCCGTAGTCAGGCAAGACGCCGTAGCCAAGTGTTTTCGGGCCGTCTGCGCTTCAAGCAATAGATGAAGCAGTGCGGCGATGTCGCGCAACCTTTTCCTGTGTCGGCCGCACTTACCGACATGGGAAATCCGGCCCGGGAGTAACGCGTTCTGAATCGCCATGAAGTGTCATCGAAGCCACGGTCCATGCTGCTGGCCTGCGGCGCGGGCTCGTAAAGATGTCAGGCGAGCCGTCGCCAGCACCTGATCGAGTCCACGGCCTGCTGCGTTCGCTTGTGCGTACGCTTACGCACGCCGAACTGGTGGAAACAGCGGCGTATGTGCTGCTGTCGCTGGGGGTGGCTTTTGCCGGGAGTCTCGCGGCGGTGTTGCTGGTGCCGCTGGTCCAGCCGGGGCACACGCTGCCGTTTGGCAATGTGCTGTTCGGCGCAGGACGCAGCGTCGAAATGCAGGCGGCCGTCTTCGCCGCCGCGATGGTTGCCTTCGCCCTGTTGCGTTGGCAGACAGCGCGCTTGGGAGCGCGCCTGTTAGGTCGTTACGGCATGAGCCTGCGTCGCCGGGTGCATGCACGCCTGGTCGACGCTCCATTGAAGTCGCTGGCGAATTCGACGTCCGCAGAGATCGCCAATGTCCTCATCCGTAGCGTCGAGCTCATCGTGCAGGGTTTCAGCGCCCTGCAGCAATTGCTGATCGCCGGCGTCACTGCTGCCGTCAGTCTCGGTTTCGCGTTCTGGGTGTCGCCACCCTTGATGCTGGCGGCGCCGTTGCTCGCAGGTCTTGGACTGCTGGCGTCACGTGCCTATGGGCGCGAGCAATCGCTGGTCAGTCGCCAGTACGTCGAAGACATGACGCGACTGTTCTGGCACAGCGAGGATTTTCCGCGGCGCCTGCGCCACATCCGTTCGTTCGGCAAGGAGGAGGTGGAGAAGGAAAGCTACGGCGCCGTTTCCGCCCGGCTGTGCCACGGCTACCGGCGTCAACTGGAGCTGGTGGCTTCCGGGCGGCTGCTGATGGAGCTGCTGGCGGCGGCGGGGATCGCGGCGCTGTTCGTGCTCGCCCATCGCTGGCGCGGCATCGACCAGGCGTCGCTGATCGCGGTGTGTCTGTTGCTCGGGCGCTTGTTGCCCTATCTGGTCACAACCCGGCAGAGTTTTCAGCAGTTGCGTTCGGCCGCTCCGGCATTCGAACTGTGGCAGCGGTACATGCACCTCGAACCTGATCGTTCGTCAGTTGCGTCGTCGCGCAAGACGACTTCCAGTGACGTGTTGCATATCGAGCGGATGCGGTTGATACCGCCAGCGACCGGTCTCGATGTCGGCGATCTGGTTCTGGTGCCCGGCGAGCTGACCCTGATTTCGGGCGATTCCGGTATCGGCAAGAGCAGCCTGATCGATGTCCTCGCAGGGATGATGACGCCCGAGACTTTTGTCGCACGTGCCGGCGAACGGACTATCGATTTTGACGAGTACCGCGAGCTGGTGCGGCATGGCGCCTATGTCAGCCAGAGTGTCCGGCCCTGGCAGCATTCTGTACGCGAGTGCCTGTTGTGGGCGGCGCCCGAAGCCGCCGATGAGATGTTGCGCAGTGTGTTGACGGACGTGGGGCTCGACAAGCGACTGGCGAGTTCGCCGCACGGACTCGATACGGCACTGCACAATTCTTCGAGTCGGCTTTCCGGAGGCGAGTTGCAGCGACTGCTGCTGGCCCAGGTCATCCTGCGGCAGCCTTTCCTGGCCTTGCTGGATGAGGCGACGAGTGCGCTCGATGCCGCTTCCGAGATCGTGGTTCTTGCAGCACTAAAGCGCCGCTTGCCGCAGACGATCCTGATCGTCGTGTCGCACCGGACCGGCGTGGCGACGATCGCGGACCAATGCCTGAATATCGGCAACAATCTCGTCACGACGGTGGCCGGGAAAGCGGATCTTCCGCGCGCAACGCCTTTGTTTGGTTCATCGGATCGCTTCAAGTCTTAGCTGGTAGGCGATGCAAGAGTCGAACTTGTGATGCCTGCCGTGTGAAGGCAGTGCTCCGAGGACAGAACCAGAAAGCTATCCCTCAACGCTCATGGATGGAAAGCCCGTAGCGCCATGCGTCCCTGTATGCTGCAGGTTGCTGGTGACCTTGGGGGAGGGATCTGAGCATGTTTGGGGGGCGGGCCATATCGTTGCTTTTTGGAGCCAGCCTGGTGCTGGCCAGCGTCGGCGTTTGCGCCGCGTCAACGCCTTCGGCATCCGCATTTGATCGTCTGGCAGATCAGTTGGACAGCAACGAACTGGTTCCGGTCGATACTGCCGAAACGAATCGGGTACTGGCACAGCTCCATGCATTGCTGCCACCGGGTGACGCGCGACGTGAGCGTGTCTATCGCGCACTCTATTGCGAGATGTCATTCACCAACAACGCGCGTACCGGACTCGCCTATGCCTCGTCGGCGCTTGCCGATGCCATGCATGCTGCCGATGTCCATGCACAGATCGACTTCCATTACTGTCGAGGTCAGTATCAGGCGCTGACCACGACCAGCGCGGATGCTCTTGTCGATTACAACGCCGGCCTGTTGCTGGCACGGCAGGTCAACGATGCGGAACGCATCGGCGACGGGCTCAGCTTGCGTGGCTCGGTGGAGTCGCTGCAGGGCGAGCAGGCGCTGGCACTGGTGGACTTGCTGGAAGCCAATCGCAGCTATACCAGTGCTGGAAAGCATATTCTCGCGGAAGGCAACCTGCTCGATATTGCTGGTGCGTATCGGCGCCTCGGTGAGTACGACAAGGCACGGGCTTATCTCGAACAGTCCAGGGCCTGGGCCGAACAGCGGCACGACAACGGCAGTCAGCTCCAGGTGCACATGGAGCTGGGCTACCTGGATGACGATAGTGGCAATTCCGGCGAGGCGATCCAGGAGCTGAAGCAGGCCTTGGCACTGGCCAAACAGATGTCGGATCGGCAAAGCGAAGCTACGGCTCAGCTGGGTCTGGCCGAGGTGTACAACGGCCAGCACGAGTACCAGCCGGCCCTGGATGCACTGGGGCAGGCCGGAACGGCATTTGCATCAGTATCCGATCAGTCATCGATGGCCATGATGCACCTGCAATACGGTATTGCGCACGCCGGCGTGGGCCAGCACAAAGTGGCGTTGACCGATTACGCCACGGCCGAGACAGGCATCACCGCGGACAGAAACATCCGTTATCTGGCGCAGCTCTACGCTGCCCGCGCCAGGAGTGACTATGCGCTGGGTCTGCTGCAGGCCACCATCGAAGACCTTCAGCGCACGATCAATGCGAATGCCGAGCTCGATCTGATGGCACGCCGACAGGAAACGATCCTGATGAGCTATCAGTTCGATACCACGCGACGTGATCTGGAGAATCGTCGCCTCGCTGCCGACGCCGCATTAAGCAGGACGCAGATCGACTCGCTGGAACAGGTGCGCCGCTGGCAGCGCCTTGCACTGTTGCTCGGTGGCGTGCTGACGCTGCTGCTGGCGTGGCTGGTGATGCGGCAGATCCAGCATCTGCGTCGCTACAAGCGAATGGCGATGACCGATGTCCTCACCGGGGTGGCCAATCGCCGCGGTATCGAGAAGGTACTGGCCGAGGAGGTCAAGCGTGCCCATGGAGCTGGGCATGAACTGAGTCTGCTGCATCTCGATGTCGATGATTTCAAGGAAATCAACGACAGTCATGGCCACCAGCTGGGCGACTGGGCATTGTTGCGGATTGTCGCTGCCTGCAAGGATGCCTTGCGACAGTTCGACCAGCTGGGGCGCTGGGGTGGCGATGAGTTCTATGTCGTGCTGCCGAATACCGGGGCAGATGGCAGTGTGCTGGTGGCGGAGCGGTTGCGCGGCAATGTCGAGGCACTGAACATGGATGACATCTGTCCGCAATTGCGGGTATCCGTCAGTGTGGGCATCTCGCGTATACGGCCCGGCGAAACGAGTGCAGACGCGATGATCAGGCGCGCCGATGTGGCCCTTTATCGGGCCAAACACGGTGGCAACAACCGGGTGGAATCGGAGCCGTAGAAAGATCACGGCGCTCGCTGGCGTGTTCGTGACCGATCCCGGCTGACATGATTCTGCCGGTAACCGGATGCTTTTTCCGTACTGCCGGCCGAGCCCAGCAAAAAGCCACCCGCGAAGGTGGCTTTTTGCTGAATCTGTTGGTGGGCGATGCAAGGATCGAACTTGCGACACCTGCCGTGTGAAGGCAGTGCTCTACCGCTGAGCTAATCGCCCGCCGAGAACGCGGAATTCTAGGGGGAGTGGCGGGGCAGGTCAATGGTTGTCGCTGATTTGAGTCCCGGGACAGGGCGTTGTAGCGGGTTGCGGGCTGGCTGGGCGGCGGTGCACGTGGGGGTTGTAAACTCGCCGCTCTTCCAAAGCCAAAGCACCTGACCATGGACTTTCTGAGCACTCAATTTGCCCACATTCTGCAAGCGCTGCAGAATTTCCAGCTGACGCCGTGGAAGATCGTCGGCCTGCTCGGCTCGGTGATGTTCACCAGTCGCTGGTTCGTGCAGCTGTACTACACGCGCAAGCACAAGCGGGTGGTGATGCCGCTGTCGTTCTGGTGGCTGTCGGTGGTGGGCAGTGCGTTGTTGCTGGCTTATTTCACGGTCGGCAAGAACGATTCGGTGGGCATCATCTCGAATTTCTTTCCGGCCTTCGTCTCGGTCTACAACCTGATCGTGCATATGCGCCATCACAAGAACAGCATTACCGGCGACACGATTGAGTGACTCAGATCGAGCGAGCCTGCAAGCTCGCTCGGGATAACGATAGTTATTCGGGATCGTAGTCGAGGTTGGAGGCGAGCCAGCGTTCGGCTTCGACCAGGGTCCAGCCCTTGCGTCTGGCGTAGTCCTCGACCTGTTCCTTGCCCAGCCGACCGACCACGAAGTACTGGCTGTCCGGGTGTGAGTAGTACCAGCCGGAGACGGCGGCGGCGGGGTACATCGAGAAGCCTTCGGTCAGTTCGATGCCGGTGTTGCGGGTGACGTCGAGCAAAGCGAACAGGGCAGTTTTTTCGGTGTGATCGGGGCAGGCCGGGTAGCCGGGTGCCGGGCGGATGCCGCGGTATTTTTCGGCGATCAGGGCGTCGTTGTCGAGCACTTCGTCCGGCACGAAACCCCAGAACTCGCGGCGCACACGCTCGTGCATATGCTCGGCGAATGCCTCGGCGAGGCGGTCGGCCAGCGCCTTGAGAATGATCGAGGAATAGTCGTCGTAGTCGGCTTGGAAGCGGGCCAGATGCTCCTCGATGCCGATGCCGGCGGTGACTGCGAAACCGCCGAGCCAGTCGGGCTTGTCAAATTCCTTCGGTGCGATGAAATCGGCGAGGCAGAGATTCGGCCGCTCGATCGGTTTGTCGGCCTGCTGGCGCAGGCTGAGCAGAGTGGCCAGCCGCTTCGTGCGGGTGGTATCGGTGTAAACCTCCACGTCGTCGCCGACGTTGGCCGCCGGCCACAGTCCGATCACGGCACGGGCAGTCAGCCACTTCTCGGCGATGATCTTGTCCAGCATCGCCTGCGCGTCGCGGAACAGTTCACTGGCCTGGGTGCCGACCACGGCGTCGGTGAGGATGGCCGGGTAATGGCCGGCCAGTTCCCATGCCTGGAAGAACGGTGTCCAGTCGATGTACGGGCGGATCGTGGCGAGGTCGTAATCGTCGAAGACGGTGACGCCGGGCTGGTTCGGCTGTGGCGGCTGATAGGCAGCCCAGTCGCAACGGAAGCGCTGTGCGCGTGCCTTGGCCAGCGGCACCAGCTGCTTGCCGGGTCCGCGGTTGCGGTGGCGTTCGCGCACGTCGGCATAGTCGGCACGCACCTTGGCGAGGAAGTCTTCGACCAGCTCCTTGGTCACCAGCGACTGCGCTACGCCGACGGCACGTGAAGCATCCTTTACCCAGACCGTGCCGGCTTTGTAATGCGGCTCGATCTTCAACGCGGTGTGCGCGCGAGAGGTGGTGGCGCCGCCGATCAACAGCGGGATGTGGAAATTCTGCCGCTGCATTTCGCGCGCGACCTGGCTCATTTCTTCCAGCGACGGCGTGATCAGGCCGGACAGGCCGATCATGTCGGCCTTCTCGGCGATTGCGGCCTCCAGGATTTTCTGTGCCGGCACCATCACGCCGAGGTCGATGACCTCGAAGTTGTTACAGCGGAGCACCACGCCGACGATGTTCTTGCCGATGTCGTGCACGTCGCCCTTGACCGTGGCCATGATGATCTTGCCGTTGTTCTTGCCCGTGTCGCCGGTACGCAGTTTTTCCGCCTCGATGAACGGCAGCAGGTAGGCCACGGCTTTTTTCATCACGCGGGCGGATTTCACCACCTGCGGCAGGAACATCTTGCCGGCGCCGAACAGGTCGCCGACCACGTTCATGCCGTCCATCAACGGGCCTTCGATCACGTCGAGCGGACGCGTCGACAACTGGCGGGCTTCCTCGGTGTCCTCGACCACGTACTGGTCGATGCCGTGCACCAGCGCATGGCTGAGTCGTTCGCGCACCGGCTTCTCGCGCCAGGCGAGTGTTTCGACGACAGCTTCGCCACGCTTGCCCTTGTAGTTGTCGGCGATCTCCAGCAGGCGTTCGGTGGCGTCGTCGCGGCGGTTCAGCACCACGTCCTCGACGCGTTCGCGCAGCGGCGGGTCGATGTCGTCCATGATCGTCAGCGCGCCGGCGTTGACGATGCCCATGTCCATGCCGGCTTTGATGGCGTGGTACAGGAATACCGAGTGGATCGCCTCGCGCACGATATTGTTGCCGCGGAACGAGAACGAGACGTTGGAGACGCCGCCGGAGATGTGGCAATCCGGGAAACGTTTTTTCAATTCGCGGGTGGCTTCGATGAAGTCCACCGCGTAGTTGTTGTGTTCCTCGATGCCGGTGGCGATCGCGAAAATGTTGGGGTCGAAGATGATGTCTTCGGGCAGGAAGTCGAGTTCCTTCGTCAGCAGCTCATAGGCGCGCGAGCAGATTTCCACTTTGCGTGCACAGGTATCGGCCTGGCCTTGTTCGTCGAACGCCATCACCACCGCGGCGGCACCGTATTGCTGCACCTTGCGCGCGTGATCGAGGAACTGCGCTTCGCCTTCCTTCATCGAGATCGAGTTGACGATGCCCTTGCCCTGCAGGCAGCGCAGGCCGGCCTCGATCACCGTCCACTTCGACGAGTCGATCATGAACGGCACGCGGGCGATGTCCGGCTCGGACGAGATCAGATTGACGAAGCGGGTCATTGCCGCCTCGGAATCGATCAGGCCCTCGTCCATGTTGATGTCGATGACCTGCGCGCCGTTTTCGACCTGCTGGCGGGCGACCTCGACCGCCTCGTCGTAGCGATCTTCCTTGATCAGTTTCTTGAACTGCGCCGAGCCGGTGACATTGGTACGTTCGCCTACGTTGATGAACAGCAGATCGGGCGTGATGACCAGCGGTTCGAGGCCCGAAAGGCGGGTATGACGGGTACTCATGAGCGGCGACACCATGCAGTTGCTCCCTCCCCTGCATGCAGGGGAGGGCTGGGGAGGGGTAACGCTTTTGATCTGGTTTTCGAGATGTTCGGCAAGAGCTTTACCCCCTCCCAGCCTCCCCCTGCATGCAGGGGGAGGAGTAAAAGCGCGGTCATGCGGCCTCCGCGTCGAGTGAAGGCAATGCGCGCGGCGGATGGTTGCGCACGGCCTCGGAGATCGCCTTGATGTGGGCTGGGGTGGTGCCGCAACAACCGCCGACCAGGTTCAGCAGGCCGTCGCGGGCGAAGCCGCCGATCACGTCGGCCATGTGTTCGGGCGTCTCGTCGTATTCGCCGAACGCGTTCGGCAGACCGGCGTTCGGATGCGTGCTGACATAACTCTCGGCGAGGTTTGCCAGCGTCTGGATGTGCGGGCGCAGGTCATCCGCACCGAGCGCGCAGTTGAAGCCTACCGACAACGGCCGCGCGTGGCGCACCGAGTAATAGAACGCTTCGGCAGTCTGCCCCGACAGGGTGCGGCCGGAGCGATCGGTGATGGTGCCGGAGATCATCACCGGCATGCGTGCACCACGCTGGTGGAACAGCTCGCTCAGCGCGAACAGCGCGGCCTTGGCATTCAAGGTATCGAAGATCGTCTCGACCATGATCACGTCGGCGCCGCCGTCGATCAGGCCATTGGCGGATTCGGTGTAATTCTCCGCCAGCTCCTCGAACGTGACGTTGCGGAAACCCGGATCGTTGACGTCCGGTGACAGCGAGGCGGTGCGGCTGGTCGGGCCGAGCACGCCGATCACAAAGCGTGGCTGGTGTGGCGTTTTTGCGGTCATCGCGTCGCAGGCGGCGCGGGCCAGACGTGCACCTTCCAGGTTCAACTCGTGCGCCAGATGCTGCAGCTTGTAATCGGCCTGGCTGATCCGGGTCGAGTTGAAGGTGTTGGTCTCGATCAGGTCGGCGCCGGCTTCCAGGTAAGCATCGTGCACGCCGCGGATGATCTCCGGCTTGGTCAGGGTGAGCAGGTCGTTATTGCCCTTGAGGTCGCAACCACCCGGATGGGCATGGTTGTCGTGCACCTGCGCGTGACCGTCGTGACCATGCTCGAAACGCTCGCCGCGAAAACCACCTTCGTCCAGTTCATGCGCCTGCAGCATGGTGCCCATGCCGCCGTCGAGGATCAGGATGCGCCGACGCAGCGCCTGTTCCAGCAGGGCGACGCGATCGGGGTGGAGCCAGGGCAACGTACTCATCAAACTTCCTTTGGTTATGCGGTGCAGCGGTGTTCAGGCCGGCTTGCGCGCGAGCAGGCTGATCACTTCGAAATGCGGCGCCTTGCGCTCGCGGCTGAGCCGGTTGCAGCTGATGACGTCGAGGCCGGCGGCGCGCGCGTAGCCATCGAGCTGTTCGCCGCTGAAGCCGAGGTTGCGATGGTCGAACGGCTCGACCGCGGCGCGATGGTCGTGCTGGCCCAGTGTCACGGCGAGCAGGCGACCGCCAGGACGCAGCAGTCGCGCGGCTTCGGCCACGGCCTGCACCGGATGCTCGGCATAGGTCAGCGCATGCAGCATCAACACCAGATCGAAACGCTGCTCGCCCAATTCCAGCGCATGCATGTCGCCTTGGCGTACCTCGACGTTGGCGAATGATTTGAGTCGCTTTGCCGCAGCTTCGACCACGCGCTCGCTTGAGTCGATGCAGACGATGGAGTGGGCGTGTGGTGCCAGCAATTCGGCCGTGATGCCATCGCCGGAGGCGATGTCGAGCACGTCGCCGGTACCCAGCAATTGCAACAGCGAACGCGCCAGCGTTTCCCACGTGCGGCCGGGCGAGTAGTGGCGCTCCATGTCGCCGGCGACGGTATCCGCCCAACCTTCCTCACGCGCACGGTTCGCCAGCACGCCGGGCAGGCGTGCGCTGTCCTCGCGCAACAAGGCGTCGTCGATGCTTTCGCGCAGCGAGACGAGCAGGCTGTGCTGGGCCTCGTCGCCTTCGTTGTTGGCGCGGTAATAGGCGGATACGCCGGCGCGGCGGTCGCGCACCAGGCCGGCTTCCTTCAGTTTGGCCAGGTGCGTGGAGACGCGTGGCTGGGCGAGATGCAACACCGCAGCCAGTTCAGCCACGGTGAGTTCCTCATGTTCAAGCAGCGCCAGCAGGCGCACGCGGGTGGGGTCGGCCAGCAGCCGGAGCACGCTGGAGGCGGTCGCCAAGTCCATCGGGCATCCTTGTATCGCGATAAAGAGATAACAAGTCTGGCCTTGGTTTGCCGGGCCGTCAAGGGTGCGCAGGCTTTTGATTTTTTGAAGAGGCGCAGCTTGTCCACAAGGGACTTCCTGTGGACGTGCGCGATGGGTTGGAGGAACCCGATCAAGAGCATCGCGCACTGGCTGCGCTCCTGCGGTATCGCGGGCAGGCACGACGCCGGCTGCGCGGGTCGCTAGAATAGCCGGCTGGCCCGGTGGGGCCACCCGTTTCTGTCTTGATAGTCGCCTGTTCGCGGCGCTTGGGAGTAATACATGGATTTCCGATTTACCGAAGACCAGTTGTCGATCCAGTCGATCGCCCGCGACTTTGCGCAGAAGCGCATCGTGCCGGTGGCGGCCGAGCTGGACGCCAAGGGCGAGTTTCCGCTGGAGAACATCCGCGAGATGGGCCAGCTCGGCCTGATGGGCATCGAGGTGCCGCATGAGTACGGCGGCGCGGGCATGGATCCGGTCGCCTATGTGCTGGCGATGATCGAGATCGCTGCGGCCGATGCGGCTACCGCGACGATCATGTCGGTGAACAATTCGCTGTTTTGCAACGGCATCCTCAAGCATGGCAACGAGGAGCAGAAGCAGAAGTACGTGCGCGCCATCGCCACCGGCGAGGCGATTGGCGCGTATGCGCTGACCGAGCCGCAGTCCGGCTCCGACGCTTCGGCGATGCATACCCGCGCCACCAAGAATGCGAATGGCGACTGGGTGATCAACGGCAAGAAGAGCTGGATCACCTCCGGTCCGGTGGCGCGCTACATCGTGCTGTTCGCGATCTCCACGCCGGGTATCGGCGCGAAGGGCGTGTCGGCTTTCATCGTCGATACGCAGCTGCCGGGCTTCCACGCCGGCAAGAGCGAGCCGAAACTCGGCATTCGCGCCTCGGCCACCTGCGAGATCGAGTTCACCGATTACGTCCTGCCCAAGGAAAACCTGCTGGGCGACGAAGGCAAGGGCTTCTCGATCGCGATGGGCGTGCTCGACGCCGGCCGCATCGGCATCGCTTCGCAGGCGGTCGGCATCGCCCGTGCCGCGTACGAAGCGACACTGCAGTGGTCGCGTGACCGCAAGGCATTCGGCGTGCCGATCGGCACGTTCCAGATGACCCAGTCGAAGATCGCCGACATGAAGTGCAAGCTGGATGCGGCAACCCTGCTGACCTTGCGTGCAGCGTGGACCAAGGGCGAGACCGAAAAGCACGGTGGCCGTTTCGGTACCGAGGCGGCGGTGGCCAAGCTCACTGCGTCGGAAGCGGCGATGTGGATCAGTCACCAGGCGGTACAGATCCATGGCGGCATGGGCTACTCGAAGGAGATGCCGCTGGAACGCTACTTCCGCGACGCCAAGATCACCGAGATCTACGAAGGCACCAGCGAGATCCAGCGCATGGTGATCGCGCGCGCCGAAACCGGTCTGCGCTAAGCCGCCATCGGCTCAACAAAAAGCCCGGACGGGGAAACCCGTCCGGGCTTTTTGTTTGTCTCTATCCGTTTACGAGCTCAACCCTCTCCCAGGCAGGGAGAGGGCGTCATGACTCAATGCTCGCGATGCGGATCCGAATTGAACGACTGCATGCCGTTATTACTTTGCGTGGCAGGCGGTGCATTGCCGTCCAGCTTGTCACCGAGCAGGCGCCGCACCACCACGTAGAACACCGGGATCAGCAGCACGCCAAGGAAGGTGGCGAACAGCATGCCGCCGATCACGCCGGTACCGATGGCGTGGCGTGCGTTGGCGCCGGCGCCGCTGGAGATGAACAGCGGGAACACGCCGAGGATGAAGGCCAGCGAGGTCATCAGGATCGGACGCAGCCGCAGTCGAGCTGCGGTGACCACGGCGTCGCGCAGGCTCTTGCCGCCCTGTTGCTGCTCCACCGCGAACTCGACGATCAGGATCGCGTTCTTCGCGGCGAGTCCGATCACCGTGATCAGGCCGATCTTGAAATAGATGTCGTCGGGCAGCCCGCGCAGCAGGGTGAACACCACCGTGCCGAGCAGGCCCAGCGGCACCACCAGCAAGACCGCGACCGGAATCGACCAGCTTTCGTACAGGGCGGCCAGCGCCAGGAACACGATCACGATCGACAGCACCATCAACAGTGTGGCCGCATTGCCGGACAGGATTTCCTGGTAGGACTGGCCGGTCCAGTCGGAGCCGAAGCCCTTGGGCAGGTCGTCGCTGACGATCTTCTGCATCTCGTTCATCGCTTCACCGGAGGCGTGTCCCGGTGCCGGCGAGCCGACGATCTCGACCGCCGAATAACCGTTGTAGCGGGTCAGCGAAGGTGAAGCGACATCCCAGCGTGTGTGTACCACATTCGACAGCGGGATCATTTGCGGCGTGCTGCTGCCGGTGGCTGTCGGGCCTGGCGTGAAAATGTGCTCCAACGCTTCCGGGCCCATGCGGTAGGAGGCATCGGCCTGCATGATGACGCGCTTGACGCGGCCGCCGTAGGTGAAGTCGTTGACGTAGATTGGTGCCAGCATCAGGCCGATCGCGTTGTAAATATCGCCGACTTGCAGGCCCATCGCCTGCGCCTGCACGCGATCCACGTCGAGGTGCAGCTGCGGCGAGTCTTCCAGCGAGTTGGGACGTACGCCGGTCAACACCTTGTTTTGGCTGGCCTTGCTGAGCAGCGTGTTGCGCGCCTGGGTGAGCACGTCGCGACCTGCGCCGCTACGGTCCTGCAGGTACATGTCGAAGCCGCCGAACTGGCCCAGACCCTGCACCGTGGGGATGTTGGCCACGAAGATGCGGGCATCGTGTACCTGCTGCATCTCGCCGTTCGCGCGCTGGATGAACTGCGCGGCAGTCACGTCGCGCTTGGCCCAATCCTTGAGCTTGATGAAGGCCATGCCGGCGTTCTCGCCCGAGCCGATGAAGCTGAAACCCGTGACCTGCAGCACGCCTTCCACCGCGCTGTCCTTGTTGAGGATGTCACGCATCTGTTTCATCACTTCGCTGGTGCGCTGCTTGGTGGCACCCGGTGGCAGCTGGATCACCGACAGCGCATAACCCTGATCTTCTTCCGGCAGGAAGCTGCCGGGCAGGCGGGTGAACAGGAAGCCGCCGAGCACCGCGACCAGCACGAAGGCCAGCATCCAGCGCGGAGCATGCCGCACCGCGCCGCCGACGTGGCCGGTATAGGTGTGCGTGACCCAGCTGAAGAACTCGTTGAACTTGCGATAGACGATGTTCTTTTTCTTGTGATGTTCCGGCTGCAGGAAGCTGGCGCACAGCGCCGGCGTGAACGACAGCGCGAGGAGCGCGGAGAAACCCATCGACACGGCGATGGTCAGCGCGAACTGCTTGTAGATCACACCCGAGGCGCCTGGCTGCAGCGACGACGGCACGAACACCGCTGCCAGCACCACGGTGATCGCCACGATGGCGCCGGTAATCTGGCCCATCGCCTTGCGCGTGGCTTCCTTCGGCGACAGGTGTTCCTCGGTCATGATGCGTTCGACGTTCTCGATCACCACGATCGCGTCATCCACCACGATGCCGATCGCCAGCACCATGCCGAACAGGGTCAGCTGGTTGATGGTGAAGCCGAGCACCAGCATGCCGAGGAAGGTACCGAGCAGGGCGACCGGTATCACCAGGGTCGGGATGATCGTGGCGCGGATGTTCTGCAGGAACAGCAGCATCACCAGGAACACCAGGACGATCGCCTCGACTAGGGTGTGCACCACCTCGTCGATCGAGATCTTGACGAAGCTGGTGCTGTCGTACGGACTGAACCAGCTCACACCTTGCGGGAAGCTGGGGGCGAGCTCGTCCATCTTGGAACGCACGGCGGTGGCCACGTCTAGTGCGTTGGCGCCGGGCAGCAACTGGATCGCGAACGCGCCGATCGGCTTGCCGTCCCACTGGGTGTCGAAGCCGTAGTTGCCAGGACCGAAGTCGATTTTCGCCACGTCGCCAAGCTTGACCGTGGTGCCATCCGCATTGGCGCGCAGGATGATGCCGGCGAACTGGTCAGGCGTTGTGAAGCGGCCCTCGGTCGAGACCGTAGCGGTGAAACCCTGCCCGGCCGGGGCTGGGTCGGCACCGAGCGAACCGGCGGCGAACTGCACGTTTTGCGCCTGGATCGCAGCGAGCACCTGGGTGGCGGACAAGCCGTAACCCTGCAATTTGTCTGGGTTCAGCCAGATTCGCATCGCGTATTCGGCACCGAACTGCTGGGTGCTGCCGACGCCGGGCACGCGTGAGATCTGATCGAGCACCTGCGCGCCGACGATGTCGTTGAGGCGGTCGCGGTTGATGCTTGGATTGTCCGATTTCAGTGCCACCACCATCAGGAAGCCGGCATTGGCCTTGGCCACCACCACGCCTTGCTGGGTCACATCGGATGGCAGGCGCGGCGTGGCCAGGGCGACCTTGTTCTGCACCTGCACCTGGGCGATGTCCGGGTTGGTACCGGTTTCGAAGGTCAGCGTGATGCTGGAGCGGCCGTTGGCGCTGGACGACGAATTGAAATACAGCAGGTGATCGATGCCGGTGAGCTGCTGCTCGATCACCTGGGTGACGGTTTTCTCGGTGGTGTCGGCGCTGGCGCCGGGGTAGGTCGCACTCACCGTCACCGACGGGGGGGCGATGTTGGGGTACGACTCCACGCCCAGATTGAGGATGGCGAGTACGCCGCCCAACGAGATCAGGATGGCGACCACCCAGGCGAAGATCGGGCGGTCGATGAAGAAACTCGGCATGGTCTGCGCTCCGTTACTTGCTGCTCGGGGCGGAGCCCGGAGCAGTGGCGGAGGAAGTGCCGCTGGCAGGCGCGGCATGCCACGGGCTGGCCTTGGCCGGCGCGCCATCCTTCACGTTCTGGATGCCCGACACCACCACCTGATCGCCAGCGCTGAGACCGTCGGTGACCACCCAGTTGCCACCGCTCATGTCGGTCGTGGTGACATTCTTGCGCGCCACCTTGCCGTCGTTGCCGACAGTCATCACATAGGCGCCCACGGTGTCGCGCTGCAACGCCAGCTGCGGAATCAGGAACACCTTGTTCTGCTGGCCGAGGTTCGCTTTCAGCGTCACATACATGCCGGGCAACAGGCTGTGTTTCGGGTTCGGAATGGTCGCGCGCAGGTTGACCGAGCCGGTGGCCGGGTTGACCGTGGTATCGGAGAAATTCAACACGCCCGGCTCGCCGTACGCGCTGCCGTCGGGCAGGGTGACCTGCACGCTGGCCTGGTCCGGTTCGGCGAGAGTGACGTTGCCACTGCTCTGCGCATGGCGCATCTGCTCCATCGAGGCCACGCTCATGGTGAAATTCACGTACAGCGGGTCGATCTGGTCGATGGTGGTGAGCAGGGTTGCTTCACCGTTGCCGACCAGTGCGCCCTCGGTGACCTGCTGCTGGCCGGCGCGACCATCAATCGGCGCAGTCACGTCGGCATAGCCCAGGTTGATGCGGGCGCTCTGCACATTGGCTTGTGCCGCCTGCACCGCGGCGGCGGAGGTGCGTTCGGCGGCCAGCGCGTTATCCAGATCCGACTTGGAAACGTAGCCCTTCGGCGCCAGCTCGCGTACGCGCTGCGCGGTGATCTTGTTGTTGGTATAGGTCGCCTGCGCCTGCGCCTGCGCTGCCATGCTGGCATTCAATGCGGCTTTCAGCGGCGCCGGATCGATCTGGAACAGCAGCTGGCCTTTCTTTACGTCGGTGCCTTCGTCGTAATTGCGCTTGAGCAGCACGCCCGGCACGCGGGCACGCACGTCGGCGCTGCGATACGACGACAAGCGGCCGACCAAGTCGCGGGTCAGTGGCGAATTTTGCGGCTGTGCCGTGAACACGCCCACTTCCGGCGGCGGCATCTGCGGCGGTCCTTGTTCCTTGCTGCAGGCAGCCAGCACCAGCAGGCTCAGGCACAACAAGGGTGTGCGCAGTGATGAGGACTTCATGGGAGCTCCAGGACTTGCTTGATCGGGGAATGGGGGTGAGGCGGGAAGCGCTACGGCAATTCAGGAAACCAGATACCGCATCGCGACCTTGGTGTCTTGTGTCATAGGTTGGCCGGACCATCGAAAGTCCGCGAAATTCAATGCCGGTGCGGCCACGAAAAGCATGCGGCCAGGCGCCCGGTCATCAGACTATACCGACCAGTTTACATTTTATCGGCGACAGGAATCCAGCCATTGACACGCATGCCGAAGCTGTGGGCACACCAGTCGAAGGCATTTTTCCGATGTTGCGTCGGAGCTGTCGCCGATGCGCAAGGTCCGAAATGTGTCGGTGCCATCGCGATGGTCATGACGCGTCGGAGGCATCGCGCAGCGTATCGGCATGGCCTCGTCGAGAAGTTGTTGCGTGATCCGCGAAAGGCATCGCGATTCATCCGATCCATGCGCGTGGGCATGGTGCAGATCGGGCTGCGCGGGTGGATTCGCCTTGCCTCGCAGCGTATCCTTTCAAGGCTTTTTAGCTCCATTCTCAAACCTTGTCTCCACTGACCAGTAGATGCCATGAATGCGACCCATGCGGCGAACGATTCCTCCCTTCCGTCTGTAGTACTTGCAGAGCTGAAAAAGGGCGGTTTGTCGCCCCAGCGTCTGAGCGAGGCACAGGTTTTCAGCCAGGCATTCTTCGCGCGCGTCAGCAGCAGCGATGCGACCCTGCATACGACGATGCAATGGGCGGCACTGGTCGGCAGCCTGCTGGAGTTCATGCAACAGCGCGAGCCTGCGCGCGCCACGGTGCGCGTGCTCAGCCCGGCGGACGTCAATGCCGGCCGCAGCCTGCTGCAGATCGTCACCGACGACATGCCGTTCCTGATCGACACGGTCAGCATGATCGTGTCGGCGAAGCTGCAGATCCATGCAGTGATCCATCCGGTGTTGAAGGTGGCGCGCGATGCATCTGGCCAGCTGCAGGGTCTCGGCGACGAAGCGGGCGCATCCGAATCCATCATGCATTTCGAGATCGACCGGGTCGCCGACGCCGCCGAACAGGCGCAGCTGAAGGCGCAGGTCGAGACCGCGCTGGAAGACGTGCGGTTGGCGGTGGACGACTGGGCCGCGATCCGCAACAAGGCGCTGGCGATCGCCAACGAACTACCGCAGCGCCAGCTGCCGCTGGATGCCGCATCGGTGCAGGAAGCCAGCGAGTTCATGCGCTGGCTCGCCGACGACAACTTCACTTTCCTCGGCTATCGCGAATACGAAGTCGCCGATGCCGATGGTGATCGCGTGCTGCGCGCGGTCGATAACTCAGGCCTGGGCATTCTGCGCAACAGCGAGAGTTCGATGGCGCCGCGCTCGTTGCGCACCCTGGCTGCCAGCGAGTTGCCGCAGTCCGGTTCGACCGACGCGATCATCCTGACCAAGACCAACGCGCGTTCGCACGTGCACCGCGCCGGCTACATGGATTACATCGGCGTGCTTCAGTTCGGTGCGAACGGCCGCGCGGTGGCCGAGCAGCGCTTCCTCGGCCTGTTTTCCTCCAATGCCTACATGGCGCGTCCGCAGGACGTGCCGCTGGTGCGGCACAAGGTCGAGGCGGTGCTGGCACGTTCGGGCCTCAAGCGCGACTCGTATTCCGGCAAGTCGCTGCGCCATATCCTGGAGACGCTGCCGCGCGAGGAACTGCAGCAGAGCAACGAGGACGAGTTGTTCGCCACCGCGATGGGCATCCTCGAACTGCGCCAGCGTGCGCACACGCGGCTGTTCATGCGGCGTGACCGCTACGGTCGTTTCTTCAGCTGCATGGTGTTCGTGCCGCGCGACCGCTTCAACACCTCGGTGCGCGAGCGCATCGAGAACCTGCTGGGCACGGCCCTGCATGCCGAGCAGAGCGATTCGTCGGTGCAGATGGGCGAGGCTGCGCTGGCGCGACTGACCATCGTGGTGCGCCCGAAGATCGGCGACCAGCCCACGTACGACCTGGCGGAGCTGGAGCAGGGTGTCGCCAGCATCGTGCGCAACTGGCACGACGAGGTGCGCGATGCCCTGGTACAGCAGCGCGGCGATCATGAAGGCGTGGTGCTGGCCAATCGTTTTGCGAAGTCGCTGCCGGCCGGTTACGTCGAAGAGGTGAGTCCGGCGGTGGCGGCCGAGGACGTGCATCAGCTGTCGCTGCTGGATGGCGACAATGCGTTGCGGATGTCGTTCTATCACCCGCCGAAAGCGCCGGAGAGCTTGCGCTTCAAGGTCTACCGCTCGGGTGGCGACATCGCACTGTCCGAGGTGTTGCCGCAGCTGGAGAACCTCGGCCTGCGCGTGCTCACCGAGCATGTCTACGACATTCCCGGCGACGCGCCGCGCTCGATCCAGGATTTCGAAGTGCAGCCGGTCGGCAAGCTCACCTTCAGCGTCGAGCAGGTCGGTGCGTTGTTCGAGGATGCGTTCGAGCAGATCTGGCGCGGCAATGCCGAGAACGACGGTTTCAACCGGCTGATTCTCGGCGCCAAGCTCAACTGGCGTCAGGTGGCGATGCTGCGCGGTTACTGCAAGTACCTGCTGCAGACCGGTGCCACGTTCTCGCAGACCTACATGGAAGAAACCCTCAACCGTTATCCGGCGGTCGCCGGACTGCTGGTGGAGCTGTTCCTGGCCAAGTTCGATCCGCGCCGCGAGGCGTTGTCCGCGGACGAATTGAAGGCGGCGGGCGCCACCCTTGCGGCCGAGATGCAGGCGCTGATCCCGGCCAATGTGCAGGCTGCGCAGCCGGCGCTGATCGATGGTCTGAGCGCGGCGTTGTCCAAGCCGCGCGACGAGCAGATCCAGATCGTCGAGAGCGCGATCGGCGTGCTGCTGGAGAACGTCGCCAGCCTCGACGAGGACCGCATCCTGCGCAGCTTCGTGGGGCTGATTCGCGGCACCCTGCGCACCAGCTTCTTCCAGAAGTGGGACGGCGCGTATCGCGACTACATCAGCTACAAGCTTGACTCGCACATGGTGCCCGAGCTGCCCAAGCCGGTGCCGTACCGCGAGATCTGGGTCTGCGCACCGCGCGTCGAAGGCATCCACCTGCGCTTCGGTGCGGTGGCGCGTGGCGGTCTGCGCTGGTCCGATCGTCGCGAGGATTTCCGTACCGAGGTGCTGGGCCTGGTCAAGGCGCAGATGGTCAAGAACACGGTGATCGTGCCGGTTGGCTCCAAGGGTGGCTTCTTCGTCAAGAAGGCGCCGGTCGGGGGTGATCGCGATGCGCAGCTGGCCGAGGGCATTGCCTGCTACCGCCTGTTCATCAGCGGCCTGCTCGACATCACCGACAATCTGGTCGAAGGCAAGGTGGTGAACCCGCTCGACGTGGTGCGCCACGATGCGGACGATCCCTACCTGGTCGTCGCTGCCGACAAGGGCACCGCCACATTCTCCGACATTGCCAACGCGATCTCGATCGAGCACAACTACTGGCTCGGCGATGCGTTCGCTTCCGGCGGCTCGCACGGCTACGACCACAAGGGCATGGGCATCACCGCGCGCGGCGCGTGGGAGTCGGTCAAGCGCCACTTCCGTTCGCTCAACCGCGATTGCCAGACGCAGGACTTCACCTGCGTCGGTATCGGCGACATGTCCGGCGACGTGTTCGGCAACGGCATGCTGCTGTCCGAGCACACCCGACTGCTGGCCGCGTTCGATCATCGTCATGTGTTCCTCGATCCGAATCCGGATACCGCACGTTCGTTCGCCGAGCGCGCGCGCATGTTCAAGCTGCCGCGTTCGAGCTGGGACGATTACGACAAGTCGCTGATCTCCGCCGGCGGTGGCATCTACCCGCGCAGCGCCAAGTCGATCCCGATCTCGCCGGAAGTGCGCGCGGTGCTGGGCCTCAAGCCCGAGGTGACGCAGCTGGCGCCGACCGACCTGCTCAGCGCGATCCTCAAGGCGCCGGTCGACCTGCTGTGGAACGGCGGTATCGGTACCTACGTGAAGTCGACTGCCGAGACGCATGCCGATGTAGGCGATCGCGCCAACAACGCACTGCGCGTCAACGGCGGCGAGCTGCGCTGCAAGATCGTCGGTGAGGGCGGCAACCTGGGCATGACCCAGAAGGGCCGCATCGAGGCAGCACAGCACGGTGTGCTGCTCAACACCGACTTCATCGACAACTCTGCCGGCGTGGATACCTCCGATCACGAGGTGAACATCAAGATCCTGCTGAACGATGCGGTGCAGCGTGGTGAGCTGAGCTTCGATGCGCGCAACACCCAGCTCGCTGCGATGACCGACGAGGTCGGCCAACTGGTGCTGTGGGACAACTACCGGCAGAACCAGGCGATCACCCTGATGGAGCACCAGTCGGTGAGCCGCCTCGGTTCGATGGCGCATTTCATCCGCACGCTGGAAGCCGAAGGCACGCTGGATCGCCAGGTCGAGAACCTGCCGTCCGAAGCCGAGCTGACCGAGCGCAAGACGCGCGGTCTGGGCCTGACCCGGCCGGAGCTGGCGGTGCTGCTGTCGTACGACAAGATGCGCCTGTTCCAGCAGCTGCTGGATTCCGACGTGCCGGAAGACCCGTACCTGTCCAAGGAGCTGGTGCGTTACTTCCCGGAGCCGTTGCACGTGAAGTACGCCGAGCACATGCAGCGCCATCGCCTCAAGCGCGAGATCATCGCCACTGCGGTGACCAACTCGACGATCAACCGCATGGGCGCCACCTTCATGATGCGCATGCAGGAAGATACCGGCCAGGGTCCGGCGGCGATCGCCAAGGCGTATACCGCGGCGCGCGAGATCATCGAGGCGCGCGAGCTGTGGACGCAGATCGAAGCGCTCGACAGCAAGGTCGCCGAGGACACCCAGCTCGACGCGATCAAGCAGGTCTGGTCGCTGCTGCGTCATCTGACCCGCTGGCTGCTGAATCGTCCGGGTGGTTCGCTGGACATCGCCGCCAACGTCGAGCGCTATCAGGCGGGCGTGTCGGCCCTGCGCAAGGCGTTGCCGGACGTGTTGACGCCGACCGGCAAGGGTGATTTCTCATGCACCCAGGAGAAGTGGGAAGGTCTCGACCTGCCCGCCGACCTGGCGCTGCGGCTGGCCCGCTTGCCGGAGCTGCGCGCCGCGCTGGACATGGCTGAAGTGGCGCAGCAGAGCGGTCAGCCGATGGAGAAGGTGGCTTCGGTGTTCTTCGAACTGGGCGAAGCGCTTGATCTGGAATGGCTGCGCAGCCAGATCGAGGTGCTGCCGGTCGAAGGTCATTGGCACGCACAGGCCCGCGGCTCGCTGCTGGATGAACTCAACCACCAGCACCGCGCGTTGGCCCTGCAGGTGCTGAGCCTGACCGGCGAACGCAAGGACATCTCGCCGGTGCAGGCGTGGCTGCAGCGCGACGATGCCACGCTGCAGTACACCCGCAGCATGCTGGCGGAAATCCTCACCCAGAACGCCGACTACCCGATCGCCTCGGTCGCGGTACGCCGGTTGGCCCAGCTGGCGCAGGTGCCGGTGAACTGAGCCAACGCGGGTTGAGGGTGTGAACCATGAAGGCGCAGGATCAGACATGGTCTTGCGCCTTCATGCTGTGTAATCTCGGCTGACCTTCGCCACGGATCCTCGCGCATGCGCTTTGCCTTCGTCGCCAGCGATACCAGCGTCGCCCAGCAGGCGCGGCGCAAACTGGTGGACCGCTACGGTGATGTGCCACCGGAGCAGGCCGAGTTGATCGTGGCGCTGGGCGGCGACGGTTTCATGCTGCGCACCCTGCATGCGTACCGGGCCCTGGAAGTGCCGGTTTACGGCATGAAGCTGGGCCGGGTCGGTTTTTTGATGAACAAGCACAAGCTCGACGGCTTGCCGGAGCGAGTCGCACGCGCGCATACGGCGTCGTTGTTCCCACTGCAGATGCAGGTCACCGATGCGGCCGGCAACGAGCACACGGCACTGGCCTTCAACGAGGTGTCGTTACTGCGCCAGAGCAACCAAGCGGCCCATCTCGAAGTGCAGCTCAACGACACCGTGAAACTGGCGACCCTGGTCTGCGATGGCATCCTCGTGTCCACGCCGGCCGGCTCCACCGCGTACAACCTGTCCGCGCACGGGCCGATCCTGCCGCTGGACGCGAACGTGCTGGCGCTCACCCCGATCAGCCCGTTTCGCCCGCGCCGCTGGCGCGGCGCGATCTTGCCGCATCGCACCGAAGTGATCCTGCGCGTGCTCGATCCGGCCAAGCGCCCGGTCAGTGCGACCGCCGACTTTCACGAAGTGCGTGACGTGCAAACGGTATCGATCAGACAGTCCGGTGGGCAGGGCGTGCGCCTGCTGTTCGATCCTGAGCACAACCTCGAGCAGCGCATTCTTGATGAGCAGTTCGCGGCGGAATGAAATTGGCTGCGTGCTAGATTGATCGGCAACGATCCATCAACGATCCGCATGTGACACTACCTGTGAACAAGCTGAACTCATCTGCCGACGCTCAAGATCCAGCCGCTGCTGGCGATCAGCGGTTGGTGGTTGCGATCTCCTCGCGTGCGTTGTTCGACCTCGGCGACAGCCATGCGCTGTTCGAGCGCGATGGCCTCGACGCCTATCGCTCGTTCCAGATCGATCACGAGAACGAAATCCTGAAACCCGGCGTGGCGTTCCCGCTGGTGCAGAAGCTGCTGGGACTCAACAAGCTGGCCGGCGACGTGCCACCGGTCGAGGTGATCCTGCTGTCGCGCAACTCCGGCGACACCGGCCTGCGGATCTTCAACGCGATCCAGCACTACGGACTGGAGATCAGCCGCGCCGCGTTCACCAGCGGCGCACCGACCTCCGACTACATCGCGCCGTTCAAGGCCGACCTCTTCCTTTCCGCCAATGCAGAGGACGTCGGCCGCGCGCTCGCCGCCGGTGTGGCGGCCGCGACGATCCTGCCCAGCACAGCGCCGCCACGCGCCAGCGAGCAACTGCGCATCGCGTTCGACGGCGATGCGGTGATCTTCGGTGACGAGGGCGAGCGCGTGTCGCGCGAGGAAGGACTCGAAGCATTCCATCGCAGCGAAACCGAACACGCCGCCGAACCACTGTCGGTCGGCCCGTTCCGTGGCTTTCTCACCGCCTTGCATCGGCTGCAGGCGGCATTCCCGGCCGAGAACTCACCGATCCGTACCGCGCTGGTCACCGCGCGTTCCGCGCCCGCGCACAAGCGGGTGATCCTCACCCTGCGCAAGTGGGGCGTGCGCATCGACGAGGCGTTGTTCCTCGGTGGCCGCGACAAGGGGCCGTTTCTCGATGCGTTCGGCGCCGATATCTTCTTCGACGACTCACCGGCGAACGTGGAGTCGGCGCGCAAGCATGTGGCGACGGGGCATGTGCCGCATGGAGTGAGCAATCGGTGAGCGCACGGATGAGTCCGAGCTACGCGCTGAACTGTTCGCGGCATTGATCCGAGGTCACCACATGACCACGATCCTGCAGAACCATTACGTGCTGGCGGTTCACGACGTACGCGTTTCGGCAGCGTTTTATGTCGACGTGCTGGATTTTCGCATCGTCGCCGAGCCACCGGGCTGGATCTTTGTGTGCCGGGACAACTGCATGATCATGCTGGGCGAATGCCCCGACGACCTGCCACCGGCCGAGCTCGGTTGCCACAGTTATTTCGCCTACCTGCGGGTCGACGATGCGGATGCCTGGTATGCGCAGTGCAAGGCGCGTGATGCCGAGTGTCTGGGCGGGATCGAAGACAAGCCATGGGGCATGCGCGAGTTCGGGATCAGGACAACGGATGGCCACCGTCTGATGATCGGGCAGATGATTTCGCCGAAGGACTGATTCGCCAGGCCAGGTCATCGCATCGAGCCGCGAGTCGACGACTTCGATGGATTTGTTACAGGATCATCCGGGCCCGCTTCCACCACAGGGTGACCTGTTCTTCGCGCACCAGGGTAAACAGCCCGGCGCCAAGAATGATCGCGATGCCGACGGCCATCGGCCAGTCGAGCTGGTCGTGGAACAGCACGTAACCCAGGAACACGGCCCACAGCATCTGGCTGTACTGGGTCGGCGCGACGTGGTTGGCTGGGGCTTTCTGCGTGGCCAGCATCAACAGCACAGCGGCGAGCGCCGCTAGCAGGCCGTAGCCGAGCAGGAGCAGCCACTCATGCATGTCTGGCCAGTGGAAATCGGCAAGCATCAGCACGCCGGTGAGCAGCATCGGGCCGATCACGCCGGCGCTGTACAAGGTGATGCGCTTCTCATGCGGGCCGGCCACGCGCAGGGCGATCATCGAGACGGCGCCGGCGAGCGCGCAGATGGCGGCGGCCAGGTGACCGATGCCGAGCGCGCGGAAACCCGGACGCAGCACCACCAGCACTCCGATGAAACCGGCCACCACCGCCGACCAGCGACGCCAGCCGACGTGTTCCTTCAGCAGCACCACGGACAGGATGGTCACGAAGATCGGCAACAGGAAGATCAGCGCAAATGCCTCGGCCATCGGCAGCGCAGTGAAGGCGATCACGGCGGCGATGCTGCCCACGGCACCGGCCACGGCGCGCACCAGGTACAGGCCGGGGCGCTGGGCGACCAGCACTTCGCGCCAGCGGTCGCCGCGGGTCTTGATGAACGGCAGCGCGAACAACCCCAGCGTGGCGCCAAAGAACACGGCCTCGTAAGCCGGCAGCGAGCCTTTCAGCGACTTCACGAAGGCGTCGCTGAGGGCATAGGCCGCGAATGCCATGAAGCCGAGAAGTACACCTTTGAACATGAATTTCCGGTACTTGGGGATGGGCGGGGGATGCCGGAATCGCCACACTTGGTCCTGTGCGTCCTCGGGTCCCGCGCTACAATAACGGTTTTTACGCGCCCGTCTCCGGAGCTTCCATGGCTGTCAGTCTGAATCCGCTCGATCTGTACGATGTCCGCTCGCTGCTCTCCGACGAGGAGCGCATGGTGCAGGACTCGGTTGGCCGTTTCGTCGACGAACGCGTACTTCCGATCATCGGCGACTGCTTCGACCAGGGGCGTTTCCCGACGGAGCTGATTCCGGAGATCGCCGGTCTCGGCCTGCTCGGCGCGACGATTCCCGAGGAGTACGGCGGCGCCGGCATGAACGGGGTCAGCTACGGCCTGATCTGCCAGGAACTGGAGCGCGGCGATTCGGGCCTGCGCAGCTTCGCCTCGGTGCAGAGCTCGCTGTGCATGTATCCGATCTACGCCTACGGCAGCGAAGAGCAGAAGAAGCACTACCTGCCGCAGATGTCGGCCGGCGAAGTGATCGGCTGCTTCGGCCTGACTGAACCGCACGGCGGCTCCGATCCGGCCAACATGAAGACCAATGCCAAGAAGGACGGCGGCGACTGGATCATCAACGGCGCCAAGATGTGGATTACCAACGGCAACCTCGCGCACATCGCGATCGTGTGGGCGCAGACCGAGGACGGCATCCAGGGCTTCGTGGTGCCGACCGACAGCGCCGGCTTCAAGGCACAGGAAATCCACAAGAAGATGAGCTTGCGCGCCTCGGTCACCAGCGCGCTGTTCTTCGACAACGTGCGCGTGCCGGACAGCGCGCGGCTGCCGAACGTGAAGGGCCTGAAGGGGCCGCTGGGCTGCCTCACCCAGGCGCGTTATGGCATCACCTGGGGCCCGATCGGCGCTGCCCAGGCCTGCCTGAAGGAAGTGCTCGATTACACCAAGGAGCGCATCCTGTTCGGTCGTCCGCTCGCGTCCAACCAGGCGGTGCAGCTGAAGATGGCTGACATGGCCCGTCGCATCACTGGCGCGCAACTGATATCGCTGCAGCTCGGTCGCCTGAAGGATGCCGGCAAGATGCAGCCGACCCAGGTCTCGCTGGCGAAGTGGAACAACTGCCGCATGGCGATCGATATCGCGCGCCAGTGCCGCGACATCCTCGGCGCCGCCGGCATCACCACCGAACATGGCGCGATCCGCCATGCGCTGAACCTGGAATCGGTGATCACCTATGAAGGCACCGAGACCGTGCACGAGTTGGTGGTCGGCCGCGAGCTGACCGGCATCAACGCATTCTGAAGCGGAGCGTCGCGCACATGGATTCCGATTCGCTGCGCATCGAGACCGATCGCCTGATCCTCCGTCCCACCCGAGTGGAGGATTTCGACGCCTACGCGGCCAACATGGCGGATGCTGAGGCTGCGCACTTCATCGGCGGCCAACAGAGTCGCGCCGCCGCTTGGCGCGGGTTTCTGAGCATGGCCGGCGCCTGGTCGATGCAGGGTTTCGCGATGTTCTCGGTGATCGAGAAAAGCAGTGGTCAATGGATCGGCCGCCTCGGACCATGGCATCCGGTCGACTGGCCCGGCACCGAAGTGGGCTGGGGTCTGGCACGTGCGGCGTGGGGCAATGGCTACGCGCTGGAAGGCTGCATCGCGGCGATCAACTGGACCTTCGACCAGCTGGGATGGAGCGAGATGATCCACTCGATCCATCCCGACAACCACGCTTCGCAGGTGCTGGCGAAACGGCTCGGCTCGACCTGCCGCGGCCCGGGCAAGCTGCCCGCTCCGTACGAGGATTCGCCCACCGAGATCTGGGTGCAGACGCGCGAGCAATGGCGTGCGCGGCCACGCTGAGTGATGACGATGCTGACTATCTATGGCATGCGCGCTTCCGGTAACTGCTACAAGCTGCAGTTGCTGCTCGATCAGCTCGGTCGGGAGTACCACTGGGTCGATGTGGACAGTGCGCATGGTGAGACACGCACGCCCGACTATCTCGCGAAGAACCCGAACGGCAAGGTGCCCTTGCTGGAACTGGACGATGGCCGCCGGCTGGCCGAGTCCGATGCGATCCTGTGTTATCTCGCCGAAGGCACCTCGTTTCTGCCGAGCGACAGCTGGTTGCGCGCACAGACGCTGCAGTGGCTGTTTTTCGAGCAGTACAGTCATGAGCCTTGCATCGCGGTGGCGCGCTTCATCCGCGGCTGGCTGCCGGCGGAGCATCCGCGTCAGGCCGAAGTGCCGGCGTTGTTGCAGAAAGGCGCGCAGGTGCTGGCGGTGATGGAGCAGCATCTGGCCGGGCGCGAGTGGTTCGTCGGCGAGCACTACGGCATCGCTGACATCGCGCTGTACGCCTATACCCATTGTGCCGGCGACGGCGGCTTCGAACTGGCCGATTTTCCGAATATCCGTACCTGGCTCGCTCGCGTGCAGGCGCAGCCTGGTCATACCCCGATGCAGCGCTGAAATCGTTCAACAACCCCATCTCCCACTTTTCGATACCGAGCCCATGTCCATTCCGTTTGCCATCAGCGCCCGCCACAAGGGCTTCAACCGCGCCGAGATCGTCGATCAGAACTTCGTCGAGTTCGTGCAGTTGTGGCAGGGCGAAGTGCACACCGCACCGCGCGACAACGAAGCCGTGTTGCCGGGCAGTGCACTGGATGCACGCGGTTTTCGTGAGCTGTTGGAATCGCAGCTGATCTCGCGTCACCTCGACCTGATGGCGCGCGTGCTGCGCGTGCAGAACAAGGTGTTCTACACGATCGGTTCGTCCGGTCACGAAGGCAACGCGATGGTGGCGCGGCTCACGCGGCATACCGATCCGGCGTTCCTGCATTACCGCAGCGGCGGTTTCATGGCCGAGCGTTTCCGCAAGTTGCCGGGCATGGATGCGGTGATGGATTCGGCGCTGAGCTTTGCCGCCAGCAAGGACGATCCGGCTTCCGGCGGTCGTCACAAGGTGTGGGGCAGCAAGCCGTTGTGGGTATTGCCGCAGACCTCGACGATCGCCTCGCACCTGCCCAAGGCACTCGGTACCGCTGTGGCTATCGAGCAGGCACGGCGGATCGGTCATCAGCTGCCGATTCCTGATGACTCGATCACGATCTGCTCGTTCGGCGACGCCTCCAGCAACCATGCCACCGCGCAGACCGCGTTCAACACCGCCGCGTGGACGGCGTACCAGAAGCTGCCTGCGCCGGTGTTGTTCGTGTGCGAGGACAACGGCATCGGCATCTCGGTGAAAACGCCGAGCGGCTGGGTCGCCAGCAATTTCCAGCATCGTTCCAACCTCGATTATTTCTTCGCCGACGGCCTCGATCTGGCCGAGGGCTACGCGCAGGTGCAGCGCGCGGTGGAGCATTGCCGCACGACGCGCCGACCGACCTTTTTGCACCTCAAGACCACCCGCGTGATGGGTCATGCCGGCACCGATTTCGAGATCGAGTGGCGCAGCATCGAGGAACTGTTCGCGGTGGAGGCGAGCGATCCGTTGCTGCGTTCGGCCGGCATCGCGCTGGAGTCCGGCCTGTACTCGAAGGACGAGCTACTGAATCTGTACGAGGCCACTCGCAAACGTTGCTTCGCTGCCGCCGAGGATGCGGATTCGCGCCATCGTCTGACTTCGCTCGAGGATGTGATGAAGCCGCTGGCGCCGTACACGCCGGCTGCCGTCAAGGCTGAGGCCACGCGTGCGGACTACGCCGAGAAGCGCCTCGCTGTATTCGGTGGCGAAGCGAAGTTGCCGGAAAACCTGTCGCCGCGGCACCTGGCGATCCAGATCGGCCAAGCGCTGCATGACTTGCTGGCGAAGTACCCGCAGGCATTGCTGTTCGGTGAGGACGTGGCGCAGAAAGGTGGCGTGTACACCGTCACCAAGGGTCTCAACAAGACCTTCAAGGGCAGCCGCGTGTTCAACACGCTGCTCGATGAGACGATGATCCTCGGCCTGGCCCAGGGCTACGCCAACATGGGCATGCTGCCCATGCCGGAGATCCAGTACCTGGCGTATTTCCACAACGCCTGCGATCAGATCCGCGGCGAAGCGGCGTCGCTGCAGTTCTTCTCGAACGATCAATACCGCAATCCGATGGTGATGCGAGTAGCTTCGCTCGGTTACCAGAAAGGCTTCGGCGGCCACTTCCATAACGACAACTCGATCACCGCGCTGCGCGACATTCCCGGTCTGGTGGTCGGTTGTGCCAGCCGCGGCGACGATGCGGCGACGATGTTGCGCACGATGATGGCGCTGGCGAAAGTCGATGGCCGCGTGTGCGCGTTCCTCGAACCGATCGCGCTGTACATGACCAAGGATCTGTACGAAGCCGGCGATGGCCAGTGGCAGTTCGACTATCCGGCGCTGGATCAGGCGATGACCCTGGGCGAGGGGCGCATCTACAACGAGACGGCGAACGACCTGGTGGTGTTCACGTTCGGCAACGGCGTGCCGATGGCGCTGCGTGCCGCACGCACGATCGAGCAGGAGCACGGCTGGCAGGTACGCGTGGTCGACCTGCGCTGGCTGGCGCCGCTCAATGATGCCTTCATCGCCGCGCAGGCGAAGAGCGCCAAACGCATCCTGGTGCTCGACGAAGGGCGCAAGAGTGCCGGTGTGGGCGAGGGTGTGATCACCGCCATTGTCGAGGGTGGCTGCGGCGCCACGCCGATGCAGCGCGTGGTCGGCGCCGACACGTTCACGCCGCTGGCCGGCGCGGCCTTGCTGGTGTTGCCGGGTGAAGCCGAGGTGGTGGCTGCAGCGCGGAAGCTGGCGAAGCGCTGATACAGCGGCTCAGCTGTCGTGTTCGCGCTTTTCCACCACATACAGTCGCTGGTTGCGCGAGGCGTCCGATGACACGGTGTCGGCGTGCATGCAGACTCGATTGCGGCCATTGAGCTTGGCGTCGTACATGGCCTGGTCGGCGCGTTCGACGAGGGTCTCCACGTCGTCACCGTCCTGGCGGATGGCGACGCCGATGCTGATGCTCAGCAGCATCGATTCGTCACTGACCGGAATCTCCAGTCGATGCACGCGGCGGCACAAACGGGTCGCCACATGCATCGCTTGTTGCGGCATCGTGCCATCGAGCAGGGCAACGAACTCCTCGCCACCGTAACGGCCGAGCAGATCGGCCGGTCGCAATTCGGCGGCCAGCGCCTGGGCCACCGCAACCAGCGCGCGGTCGCCGGTGTTGTGGCCCTGGTGATCATTCAACAGCTTGAAATGATCCAGGTCGAGAAACAGCAGCGCGATGGGTCGTGGCGGTCCGTTAGTCAGCAAGGCACTGGCGCGCTCGGTCCATGCGCGGCGGTTGAGCACGTTGGTGAGCGCGTCGTGATCGGCCAGCACCTGCACGTTGTCGCGATCATGACGCAGCCTGAGTGCACGATCGGCAAGACCCAGCGACAGCACGATCGCCTCGAACGCGCCGCCGGCCACGCTGGCATCGTTGAGCCAGTCCAGCTGTGGCAGCGCGCCGCTGACCTGGGCGCTGGTCAACGCGGTGAGCAGCAGCAGCGGCGTCCAACCGGCCAGAAAAAACCACGCCTGACGCGAACCGCGTGCGGCGGCGACGCTTGCGGCGACCAGCAGCAGCGTGGCGCCGATCATCAGCAGCGGATTGAGCAGAACCTGCGCCACCTCGACCAGCAGCGCGATCTGGCTGCAGCGCATCAGCACCAGCTGGATCATGCCGATCGCCAGCGCCATGATCGGCACCCGCAGCAGCGGCGCGTAACGTTGCAGCTCGCAGAACCGCATCATGAACAGCGAAGCGAACGCCACCGACAACGCGACGGCGGCCGGGCCGACCATCAATGCCGTGCCGGACAACCAGCTCCATTCCAGCGGGTGAAACAAGAAGCCGGTCTGGATGCCCTGGATCAACGTGTAGCAGAGGATGTAGCCGGCGTACCAGGCATAGGTGACGTCGCGCAGCATCAACGCAAAACACAACGCCATCAGCACCATCGCCAGCATCACCGCGAAACAGGCGCTGGCGAACACAAGCCACTGCGCGTCCTGCTGCAGATATTCGCTCCAGGTCTGCAGCTGGAATCGCACCGGTGCACTCAGCGTCTGCGATGGCTCGAACCTGAGCAGGATCGGCGTGGATGCGGGCATCGTGAGGGGCACCCGAAAGGCCAGCTGGCCGTGGCCATGGGCCGGCGCGCTGAAATCGTCCAGTGCCAGCGACTGCGTTTCACCCTGGGCGAAGACGGTGACCGTGCTCAATGGCGGCGGATAGATCGTCAATACCCGCTCGCTGTTGTCCCAGGGTGGTTGCGCTGCGATGACCACCCAGCTGCCGGTGTCGCTGCGCGGAAACCGCTGGAGCAGGGAGGGATCGAAACTCTTGAGCAGGCCGGCGCGGTATTCGCTCAGCACGATTTGCGCGGTGTCATTGGTGCGGACTTCGCGCCAGGCGCCATTCAACGGGGCGGCTGCATGGGCCACGCCCATACCCAGCCACAACAGGCCGAGCGCAATACCGAGCCATGACCGCCTGCGGCGATCGGGTCCCGGTAATGCAATCAGCCTCTTCATCGGCATCTCCCCGCTCTGCCAATCCCGTTCGGGATGGCGAATGAACGATGCGTACTTTGGCCGGATCAACAACACCCACGAACTGACGGCTTCGTGCCTGCCTGTCCTCCGGTTCGGAACCGGTGTCGGATCGGACAACTACGTCCGAACCTGCGCCATCCCTTGCGAATGTGTCAAGCACGGGACGTGCCAGTGCCAATGCGCGCGATCCGAAGCTGGCTGCTACTCGCTTGCGGGGTCGGCGCTCTGCTTGCTGGCCTGTCGTCTGGTCTGGCAGGGATGGTTCAATCCGGACGTGGAGGGTCACCAGCCGGTTCGGCGTGCACCGAGCAGCACCAGCGCCTCCTGCGCGCTGCGGATGCGTTCGGTGGCACCGGGCAGGTCGAGTGTGATCTTCACTTGTCCTGGCCGTCCAGCTTGTAGACACGTGGCAGTTGCTGGATCAGCTTGATGATCGCCGTCGTGTCCGCTTTTTGCCCCCCGCGGAACACGATGCGGGCGCCGACAGCACTGAAATCCAGTGTGCGGATGCCAGCGGCGTGGCCATCAATAAAAGCCGCGAATAGCTCCCGAAAGCGGCACGGCATACCCGTGCACAGATGGGCCTGTTATTTCGCTGTGATCGAACAGCGGAATACGGCGTGTGTGCGACGTCAGTCCGTATCTTTTGCGTAGCGGGTGATCTTGTCGGGCAATTGAACCCATGAGTGCTTGCGGCACTCGTAGATGGAGTCTTGCGGCGCGGGAAAATCCGGGTCGGCAAATGCACCTACTGCCACCATCACGTACTCGTCGTTCCCTTCCTCCGTATGAAAAATCGTGCTCCCACAAACAGGGCAAAACCTGAAGCGGAACCTCGTTCCATGGTCGCCTGTCCGGACGTACTCCGTGGCGGTGCCGGCAACGGCAAAGGGAGTGGGGTAGGCGGCAAGCGTCGCGAAAACGCTGCCGGTGCGCTGCTGGCACGCGAGGCAGTGGCAAACGCCAGTACCCAGCGAATCACCTTGAACTTCGATGCGAAGCTGTCCGCAGCAACATGAAGCCGTTTTGCTCGTCATGGAAACCTCGGCCGGAAATTTGCGATGCCATGCATGTTGCGCAGGCATGACCTTGCTCATCTGTAGACGAAGACATAAACCACGCGGTAGCTGCGCGCCAGTGCCTGTGGTGGCCGGTAGGTGAGGTGAGCTTCGCACCCGGACGCACGTGTGAGCGGCGGCTCGCAGGATGGATCTTGCGGATGAAAACAATTGGATGCGCGATCAACCGGGCCGGCGTGCGCCCAGCAGGATCAGCACTTCCTGCGCGCTGCGGATGCGTTCGGTGGCGCCGGGCAGGTCGAGGGTGATCTTCAGTTTGTCTTGGCCATCCAGCTTGTAGACACGTGGCAACTGCTGGATCAGCTTGATGATCAGCATTGGATCGACCTCGGGCTTCTCGCGGAACACGATGCGGCCACCGTTGGCGCCGAAGTCGAGTTTGCGGATGCCGAGCGGTGTGGCCATCAGTTTCAGGCTGGCGACGGCGAACAGTTGCTTGGCGCTCTCCGGCAGCAGGCCAAACCGGTCGATCATCTCCACCTGCAGGTCGCGCAGGTCGTCTTCGCTGCGTGCGCTGGCGATGCGCTTGTACAAGGTGAGGCGTGCATGCACGTCGCCGAGGTAATCGTCGGGGATCAGCGCGGGCAAGTGCAGTTCGACTTCGGTTTCGTGTTCGCTGCTGAGGTCGAAGTCGGGGATCTTGCCGGACTTCAGCGCGCGCACCGCGCGGTCCAGCAGTTCGGTGTAGAGGCCGAAGCCGATCTCCTGGATCTGGCCGGACTGCTCGTCGCCGAGCAGCTCGCCGGCGCCGCGGATTTCCAGATCGTGCGTGGCCAGGGTGAAGCCGGCGCCGAGTTCTTCCAGCGAGGCGAGTGCTTCCAGCCGCTTCTGTGCATCGGCGGTGATCGACTTGCGATCGGGCACCACGAGATACGCGTAAGCGCGGTGATGCGAGCGGCCGACGCGGCCGCGCAACTGGTGCAGCTGGGCCAGGCCGAAACGGTCGGCGCGGTTGATGATGATGGTGTTGGCGCTGGGGATGTCGATGCCGGTTTCGATGATCGTGGTGCACACCAGCACGTTGAAGCGCTGGCGGTGGAAATCCGCCATCACGCCTTCCAGTTCGCGCTCGGGCATCTGGCCGTGGGCGATGCGGATGCGCGCCTCGGGTACCAGTTCCTCCAGCTCGCGCACAGTGCGCTCGATGCTCTGCACCTCGTTGTGCAGGAAATACACCTGGCCGCCGCGCGACAGCTCGCGCTGCAGCGCTTCGCGGATCGTCGCCGGGTCCCACGCCGAAATGAAGGTGCGTACGGCCGAACGATGCGCCGGCGGCGTGGCGATCAGCGACAGATCGCGCAGGCCAGCCATCGCCATGTTCAACGTGCGCGGGATCGGTGTGGCGGTCATGGTCAGCAGGTCAACTTCGGCGCGCAGCTTCTTCAACTGCTCCTTCTGCCGCACGCCGAAGCGTTGTTCCTCATCAACGATGACCAGACCGAGATTCTTGAACTTGATGTCCGGCTGCAGCAGTTTGTGCGTGCCCACGATCACGTCGATCTGGCCGTCGGCGAGTCGTTTCAGTGCCTCGTTCACTTCCTTGGTCGACTTGAAGCGCGACAGCACGTCGACGCGCACCGGCCAGTCGGCGAAACGGTCAGCGAAATTACGGTAATGCTGCTGGGCGAGCAGGGTGGTCGGCACCAGCACGGCGACCTGCTTGCCGGCGGTGGCAGTGGCGAATGCAGCGCGCAGCGCGACTTCGGTCTTGCCGAAGCCGACGTCGCCGCAGATCACCCGGTCCATTGCGCGCGGTGCTGCCAGGTCAGCGAGTACCGCTTCGATCGCGGTTTCCTGGTCGGGGGTTTCCTCGAACGGGAAGGTGCTGCCGAATTCCTCCACCAGCTGGCGGTCGATCGGCATCGATTCGCCGCCGCGTGCCTGCCGTTGTGCGTAGATCGCCAGTAGTTCGGCGGCGACGTCGCGCACCTTCTCTGCGGCTTTCTTGCGTGCGCGTTCCCACGCGTCGCCGCCGAGCGAATGCAGTGGCGCGAGTTCCGGCGCGGTGCCCGAGTAGCGGCTGACCAGGCCGAGCTGCGCCACCGGCACGTACAACTTGTCGCCCTTGGCGTATTCGATGGTGAGGAACTCGCCATCCATGCCGCCGACATCCATCGAGAGCAGACCTTGGTAGCGACCGACGCCGTGATCGACATGCACGATTGGGGCGCCGAGGGTGAGCTCGGTGAGGTCGCGGATGATCGCTTCCGGGTCGCGCGCGGTGCCGCGGCGGCGCTTGCGGTCGCGCTCGCTGCGCACACGCTCGCCGTACAGCTCGCGCTCGGTAAGCACAGTGATCGCGGGTTTGGTGAGCGCGAAGCCCTGTTCCAGGCTGGCGATGGTGATGGCGAAGCGCGGTGCACTCTCAGCGAGGAATGCCGACCAGCCTTCCATGCTGGCTGCTTTCAGTCCGGCGCCGGCCAGCGTCTCATTCAGTGCCTCGCGCCGTCCCGCCGAATCGGCGGCGATCAGCACGCGGCCTGGATAACTGGCGAGGAAATGTCGCAGCGACGTGCCCGGCTCCTCACCCTTGCGGTTGAGCGGCAGCTCCGGCGCGGGCTGGGTACCACTGGCGACGGCGTGTTCGTGACCACTGTCGACCACTTCCACGCGCAGCCGCTTGTTGAGCTGCTCGCGCAGTTGTTCCGGCGGCAGGTACAGCTCGGCCGGCGGCAGCACCGGGCGTTCGATGTCGTGCGCGCGCTGGTCGTAGCGCTCGGCGGTCTGCGTCCAGAACTGGTCGGCGGCGTCGCCCGCGCCTTCGCCGAGCACGAACAGCGCGTCGTCGGCTAGGTGGTCGAACAACGTGGCGGTTTGCTGGAAGAACAATGGCAGGTAGTACTCGATGCCACCGGGCGTCACGCCTTCCTTCATGTCCTGATACAGCGGACAGCGGCGAACGTCGATCGGGAAGCGCTCGCGCAGGTTGCCGCGGAACTCCTTCGCCGCCTCCTCGGTGAGCGGGAACTCGCGTGCGGGCAGCAGCTCGATCTTCTCCACCTGCTGCTGCGAGCGCTGGGTTTCCGGATCGAAGCTGCGGATCGACTCCACCTCGTCGTCGAACAGCTCGATGCGGTACGGCTCGGCGGTGCCCATTGGGAAGATGTCGAGCAGGGCGCCACGCACGGCGAAGTCCCCCGGCTCGGCCACCTGGGGCACGTTGCGATAGCCGGAGGCTTCGAGGCGGCGTTGTTCAGTGACCAGATCAAGCTTCTGGCGTTTGGCCAGCACCAGTCCGGAGCCGGTGATGTGTGCGCGCGGCGCGATGCGCTGCATCAGCGTCGCCACCGGCACCACCAGCACGCCGCGCTTCACGTTCGGCAGCTGGTACAGCGTGGCGATGCGCTGCGAGACGATCTCCGGATGCGGGCTGAAGACGTCGTAGGGCAGGGTTTCCCAGTCCGGGAAATGCAGCACCGGCAGGCCGCCGGCAAAGATCTTCAGTTCCGCTTCCAGTGCCTGCGCGCGCTGGGTGTCACGGGTTACCGCCACCAGCAGGCCGTCATGCGTGCGCGCCGCTTCGGCAATCAGCAGTGCCCGTGCGGAGCCATGGGGCGGCGTCCAGTAACGGCGTTGTTTGGGAGTGCTGGGAAGTGGCGGATGCTTGATCAGGCTGGGCATAGAGGACGCAGGTTCAAGGCGCCGCCATCGAGCCGCGCCGGGGAAAGCGGGCAAGTGTAACGCGACAGCCCCGGCTGGCCGGGGCTGTTTGTGTGTGAGGGTGGTCGATCAGAGCTTCAGCGTGATCAGCGCCGTACCCGGTTCATCCGGGATCAGGCGTTGGCTGAAGCCCAGCTCCTTGCACAGCTCCAGCATCGGCCGGTTTTCCTGCAGCACGTAGCCCCAGAGTTCGGCGAGCTTGCGGCGGCGGGAGTCATCAACCAGTCGCTGCATCAGCAGCGCACCAAGGCCGATGCGGCCCCAATCCTGCTCCACCAGCACCGAGAATTCGGCCGTGTCGGTGGCCTCGTCGACGTAGATCCGGCCCACGCCGCGCATCTCGGCCGGCGCCACCGTTTCGTCCATCAGCACATAGCCCGTCTCGAATGCCGGGTCGATGCGACACAGCCGCTGCGCCATCGGCGCCGGCAATTCGGACATCGCATGCAGGAAGCGGCGGCGGATGTCCTCTGGCGACAGCCGGGTGAAACAACGCTGCATCGCCGCCACGTCGCCTGGCTCGATCGCGCGCAGGACCAACTCGCGACCGTCGCGGGTACGCACAGATTCGCCGGTACTCGATGGCGCCACGCGCGGCCGGGCAAAGCGCTCGCTGCTGCGTGGTGGCAGCGGCGCATAACGGTCGGGGGCAGCAAAGTCGATGGCAGGGATCATGGCAGCTCCATACTTTTGCGTATTGTGTGCAACGCAACATGAATTTGCAATGACGCTGCTGCTGGCCAGCTGCAGCAAGGGGCTCGCGCCGGGGTGAGTCGTGTTGCAGTACGGGAGATCGCCAAATCGGCAGACAGCGGTGGGGGCACGCCGCACAATGCGCGCTGGATTTCCAGGGAGTACAGCATGACCCGCAAGCAGGCCAACGGCCTCACCGCTGCCCAGCTGGATGCGCTGTGCCGTCGCTGGCCCGGCGTCACGCGCGATACCAAATGGGGCGTCGACATGGTGCTCAGTGTGGGTGGCAAGATGTTCGCGGTGATGCCGTCGGACGGCAGCGAGGGCGGCCGGCTCTCGTTCAAGGTGGCGGATGAGCGTTTCCTCGAACTCACCGACCAGCCCGGCATCATTCCAGCGCCGTATCTGGCGCGGGCACACTGGATCTCGATCACCGAGCCACAGCGTTTCGCCACGGCTGAACTGACGGCATTCGTCCTCGATGCGTACGTACTGATACGCGCGAAATTGACCAAGAAATTGCAGGCGGAGCTCGGTCCACTGCCGACGCTCAAGGTAGACAAGAAATGAAACAGCATCTCGGCGCACTGGCGCTTCTCGTCGCTGACTACGACGAGGCGATTGCCTGGTACACCCACGCACTCGGCTTCGAGCTGATCGAGGACACCAACATGGGCGGTGACAAGCGCTGGGTGCTGCTGGCGCCACCCGGCTCCAGCGAAACCCGCCTGTTGCTGGCCAAGGCGAAAGGCGACGAACAGGCTTCGCGCATCGGCAACCAGACCGGTGGCCGCGTGTTTCTGCTGCTCAACACCGACGATTTCCAGCGCGACTGGCAGCGGATGCGCGCCGCAGGCGTGCATTTTCGCGAGGAGCCGCGTTACGAGGCCTACGGCACGGTGGCGGTGTTCGAGGACCTGTACGGCAATGGCTGGGATTTGCTGGAACTGAAGCGCTGACGCGCTACCAAATCAGATCGTCCGGCACCTGGAACTGCTTGTAGTACTCGTCGTCATCGCTGTTGCCACTACTGGCCTCGCCGCGACCGTGATCGAGCACGATCAGCGCCGCATCGCGGGCATACACCTTGTCGGCCGCGATGCGCGGCAACAGCTCGTAACCCTGATCGTGGCGCACGATCACCAACGTGCCGCTGGCCAGCTGTGCGCGCAGCGCTTCGTTGACCAGCACGTCCTTGATCGCGTCGCCATCGGTGAAGCGATAGGCAATCTCGCCCTCACGCTTCACCTTGTGCGCCTCGACGATCTGCCGAACCTGCGCGTGCGCTTCATTGGCACGCACCTGTGCATTGCGCTCCGCCGCCAGCGCCCGATCGCGCTCGGCCTTCTCGGCTTGCAGCCGCTTCGCCTCGACCTGCTCGGCACTAGGTGGTGCCGGCGTTTTGCCCTTGTGGTTCTTCGCCTGTTCGCGCACCACCTGCGCCGCCTTGGTCTTGTTGACCAGGCCGGCCTTGAGCAATTGTTCTTGCAGAGGATTGCGCATACGAAGGTGGGTCAGGAACGGGCGGAATTGCGGGTGGTGATTGTAGCGCGGGCGTCCACGGCGCTGCCCACAGTAATGTTTATTTGAATCAATAAACTGCAAATATTTCGATATGCGGTTTTGTATGCGCGCATACTCGTCGGTCTTCGCATTCCTGCGAAGAGGGGAGACAGCAACACAATCCATGAACTGCAGAGCGCAAGCTCTGAGGGAGGCTTTTATGAAAAGCATGAAACCCTGGATGGCGTCGATGGTGACACTGTTGTGCATTACCGGCGTCCACGCAGCAGAAATGGGCAAGGCGAATGTCATCCGTGATTACACCGATACCGTGGCACCCGCGGATCAGCAAGCCTACGAGGCCGGTGTCAAAAGCTACAACCAGTGCCTGAGTCAGCATGGCTTCAAATTCACGTGGACTGCGTTGTTGCATGAAACTGGCGACACGTACCAGTACTCGTATGTTTCGGAGCCATCGACATGGGAAAGTTTCGATGCGATGCACACGGCCGGCAAAGCGTGCGATCAAACGTGGCGGACTGCGGTGAATCCGCATCTGAAAAGCGAGATGAGCGCATTTCTTGTGCGCACGCCTGAACTCACCTATATGCCTGATGGCATGCCCATGAAGTCGGCGTTCACGGAAGTTACCTACTTCAAGCTCAAGCCTGGTCACGATGCGTCCGAGGCATTCACGGATGTGGCCAGGAAAATCGCCGCGGCTGCCGAGAAATCCAAGTGGTCCGAGCATTTCATGATTGCGAAGGTCAAGGACGGCGGTCAAGGCTCGCCGGATTTCATTGTGGTGAGTTTCTCCAAGAGCTGGGCAGACTTCGGCGAGGATGCCAATCCGTCATTATGGAAGATGGTTGAAAATGTTTATGGCAAGGGAGATGCCGCCGCGATGCGCAAGTCACTCAATGACGCCATCCAGGAGGTGTCGTCGCATGTGGATAGCTACAGCGCCGATCTGACTTATCAGCCGGCTAGCAAGTAATTCTTGGTAATCCCCAGATGGCCCTCTATGGAGGGCCATCTTTTTCCTACGAGAGTAGTGAATGCAACGGTTGCTGACGCCGGCCAACGAGGCTGGTCAAGACGACCTATTTCAGCCAGCGTCGACCAGTTCGCTACTGATTTCCTGGGCTTGATTTGATTTCATATTTCTATAATTATGGAAATATGAAATCCAAGATCGCACTTGCGTGCCTCAACGCTCTGGCCCAGGAGCATCGCTTGAACATTTTTCGTCTGCTTGTCCAGGCTGGCGAGACGGGCATGGCCGTGGGCGAGCTCGCCGGGGCGACAGGTCTGGCGGGGGCTACGCTGACCAATCATCTGCACATCCTGCGTCGTGCCGGAATGGTCAGTGACGAGCGACAAGGCCGCGTGATCCAGTGCCGTGCGAACTACCAGCAGATGAATGCGCTGCTGGGTTTTCTCACGGAGAACTGCTGCGCGGATTCGGCGGATGCAGGGTGCTGCGATCCCGTGACCGTATGCAAACCCACACGGCGGAAGATATGAAACGCGTTCTGTTCGTCTGCATCGAAAATTCCAATCGCAGCCAGATGGCGGAAGCGTTCGCGCACATCTATGGCGGGGACCAGGTGGAAGCCTTGAGTGCGGGATCGCGCCCCTCCGGATTGATCAATCCAAAGGCCGTCCGTTTCATGGCAGAACTGGACTACGACCTGACGGCACACGCCTCCAAGTCGCTCAGCGAAATTGAGGGTGAGTTCGACGCGGTGATCACGATGGGTTGCGGTGACGAATGCCCCTGGGTGCCGACTATGCGTCGGGAGGACTGGGGCCTGCCTGATCCGAAGCACATGGATGATGACGGCTATCGTGCGGTTCGCGACGACATTGCGTCCCGCGTCCGAACACTTCTGGCAACGCTCTGATGAACCTCTGGTGCAAATTGCTGGCCGAGTTCATCGGTACCTCGTTGCTGCTGGCCTCGGTGGTTGGCTCAGGCATCATGGGTGTCGCGCTTGCGAACGGGAACAACGCGATCGCTCTGCTGGCGAACGCTGCCGCGACAGCCTGCGTCCTTTACGTGCTTATCGAGTTGTTCGGGCCGATCTCGGGTGCGCATTTCAACCCGGTGGTTACGCTGGTCATGCGCATGCATGGCGAGATCGGCAATCGCGATGCACTGGCCTATGTCGTGGTGCAACTGGTCGCCGCGGTGGCGGGAGTGATGCTTGCCCACCTGATGTTCAGCCTGCCACTGATTCAGCTCGGCATACACGTTCGCGCGGGGTTGCCGCAGTGGATCAGCGAAGGTGTGGCTACCTTCGGGCTGATGCTGACCATCCTGCTCGGTCGCCGTCACCGGCCAGCGGCTGTGCCAGCCCTGGTGGCGAGCTACATCTTCGCTGCCTACTGGTTCACCGCGAGCACATCCTTCGCGAATCCGGCCGTAACACTTGCACGCGCGTTGACGCAGACGTTTGCGGGTATACGGCCTCAAGATGTCACAGGCTTTGTGATCGCGCAGATTTCCGGCGCTGTGCTGGGGTACGCAGTGGCTGTTGCACTGCGCGTATTTGCGCCAAGTCCGTCCCCGGCGACAACCTAAGCCATCAAGGTTGTCGCAACCTGATCTTTGGTTTGGTCGAAGCGGACTTGCCAATCAGTCCGCAATATCCGGCTCGAAGAAACTCCAGCGCACGTCACTGAATTCCGCCTTCATCGCCGCCTCGACAAGGTTGATCGCGTCGATCAGGGCGCGGTCGCTGGCGACCGGCTGCATGCGCGCCTTCACTGCCACCATCACGTCGGGGCCCATCTGCAGGGTGATCAGGTTCAGCACTTCGGCGACTTCGGGGCGGCTTTTGAGAAACGCCATCAGTTCGTCGCGGCGTTGCGGCTCCATACCCTGGCCGATCAGCAACGCCTTGACCTCGATCGCCACCAGCACAGCCACGACGATCAGCAGGACGCCGATCGCGATGGTGCCGGCGGCGTCGAACATCAGGTTGCCGGTGAGCATGGTCAGGCCGATCGCCAGCGTGGCCAGGCACAGGCCGATCAGGGCGGCCAGATCTTCGCCGAAGATCACCAGCAGTTCGCTGGAACGGGTTTCGCGGAACCATGTCCACAGGCTCTGCGAGCCGCGCGCCTTGTTCACTTCCTGCATGCAGCCGCGCATCGAGAAGCTTTCGGCCACGATGCCGAACACCAGCACGCCCAATGCCAGCCACGGCCACTTCAGTGGTTCCGGATTCGTGAGCTTGTGGATGCCTTCGTAGATCGAAAACATGCCGCCCACGCTGAACAGCAGGATGGCTACGAGGAACGACCAGAAGTACAGCGCGCGGCCCCAGCCCAGCGGGAATTCGTCGGACGGCGGCCGCTTGGCCTGGCGGATGCCGAGCAGCAGCAGACCCTGATTGCCGCAGTCGGCAAGCGAGTGCACGGCCTCGGCCATCATCGCGCCGGAGCCGGTGATGACGGCCGCGAACAGCTTGGTCACGAAGATGGCGAAGTTCGCGCCCAGCGCGAGCAGGATCGCCTTGATGGGGTTGGCGTGACCGGACGACATGCGACTTCAATCCTGAAGAATGAGGCCGCCCAGTCTACCGGTGGCGCAGGTTTCTGCGCAGATACTCAATGAATGCCGACGCCCACACCCAAACCGAAGTGGATGTTGTTGCGACCCTTGTTCATCTCGTCGGCGGTCCACACGTGCGACTGCGCCGCCGCGACCAGCGGAAACACGTAATTGGCCTCGCCGACCTTGCCGGCACGGCTGCCGTTGAGCTTGCCGCTGATTGTCATCAACGCGCCGGCGGGGTAGTCGAGTGGCTCCGCGTAACCGGGCAGCACGACGATGAAGCGGCCGTTGCCGCTGTCGCTCGCTTTCGGCCGCTGTGAAGCATCCAGCGGGTAGGCCAGCATTTCGACTTCGCTGTGATCGCTGAGGTTGTTCACCTGCACGATGCGGCCACCCCAGATCACGTCGCCGCCGGCATAGCGTTCGGGCGATTGCGCGACCTGGGCAGGCGTGGCTACCGTTGCCTGCGCAGTCGCCTTGTAGATGGGCGCGGGAGCGCAGGCAGTCAGGCTCAACAGCGCCAGCAAGAAGGGCAGGCAGAGCAGGGAGCGGGCGACGGTACGCATGGCAGACTCCTGAAGCGGTGCGATGAAGTGTGATCCGTGGTCGTTACGCTACAACAAGCCGCGTCTGCACAGCGCGTGCCGGCGACATCAGCGCCTGCGCGGCGGCGGAGTACCCGGTCGCAGCAATCGCGACGGTGGCAGCGGACTCGGTGCGGCGGGTTCGGCGCCCTCCTGCAGCAGCCAGTCCAGTTTCCATTCGGCCGGACGCTCCTGCGACAGCAGGCTGGCCAGCGCGCGCAGCGGTTCGCGCAACACGTCGTCGAGATTCCATGGCGCGTTGAGAATCACCATGCCCGAGCCATTGAGGCGCAGCGGTGAATCGTCCGGATGCACCAGCAGCTCGACACGCAGCACACGTTTCGCATCGCTGCGCTGCAGGCCGCGCAGGAACGGTTGTACCTGGCTGCGCAGCTTGATCGGGTACCACACGGCGTAGACGCCGGTGGGCCAGCGCAGCAACGCTTCCTTCAGTGCCTTATCGATCACCTTGTACTCGGCTTCCTGTGCTTCGTACGGCGGATCGATCAGCACCAGGCCGCGCTTCTCTTTCGGTGGCAGGAGCGCCTTCAGCGCTTCGTAGCCGTCGCGCTGATGCACATGCACCTGCGGGTTGCCGCGAAACAGATCGCGCAGCTTGGAAGCTTCTTCCGTATGCAGCTCGCACAACTGCGCGCTGTCGTCTGGACGCAGCAGGCGAGCGACTTGCAGCGGCGAGCCGGGGTAATGCTTCAGGCCCTGCTCGTTGCCTTCGCCGCCGAGGATGCTGGCGCGCCAGCGCTGCAACAGCGGCGGTACCTTTTCGGCCGGATGCAGCCGGGTGATGCCGTCCTTGTGCTCGCCGGTCTTTTTCGCCTCGAAACCGTCCAGCGGATAGCTGCCACTGCCGGCGTGGGTGTCGATGTAGCAGAACGGCGTCGGCTTGGCTTGCATCGCCTCGATCAGCGCGAGCAGTACGGTGTGTTTCAGAACATCGGCGAAATTGCCGGCGTGATAGGCGTGGCGATAATTCATGGCGGTCACGGCGGGCGGGGACTTCAAGTATAGACGGGTAGGTGCTGGTTCCCGTTGCGTGGTTCACATCGCCACGCACGAAGCCGGATGGAGGCATGTCCAGAGTTGAGGTCAGGCGATGCAGCACCTAAGCTGCAACGATGAGCCGCACGCTTCGTCATCTCGCCTGCTCGCCACGCTTTCGCGCGCTGGCATGGTTGGCATGGCTGATTCTTGTCGTGGCGCCAGTGCATGCAGCACCGGGCGTCATGGTCATGCGTAGTGATGCACATCAGGTGGGTCCGGCGCGGTCTGCGGCGCATGTCGTCGAGCACGGCCAGCACGCCATGTCGGTCGATGCCGATTGTTGCGGCGACCAGAGTCATGGTCGGCAAGGATCGGCAAATGCTTGCCACTGCACGGCTGTGTGCGGCAGCGCATTGCCAGTCGTGGCCATGGTCGAACTCGCTCCGATGGCCTTGGCCGGCGTGCAACTCGCTGCGCGATTCGCGGCACCACCCGGCGGCGTCCACGCGCCGCTGTTGCGACCTCCGGCCGGCTGACTTCCGCTGATTGCGATGGGCCTCGGCCATGCTCACCCGTACCGCGGCGAGCACCGCAGGCGCGTGTGACCGGCATCGGTTGCCGGTGCTTTCCCCGATGGAGAGATTCCATGAAATCATTTTCCCCGTCGCCGGCGACTGATCTGTCGCGGCGGCGTTTTGTCCAGGGCGTGGCCTTGGGTGGTGCGGCGGCCGATCTGGGTCTGCTGCGGCCTTCGAACGTGTGGGCGCTGACCAGCCCGGGCCACCCCACGGTCTTGAGCGGTACCGATTTTGCGCTGGACATCGTCGAGGTGCCGGTCAACTACACCGGCAAGACGCGGCTGGCGACCACCATCAACGGCAGCATTCCCGGGCCGATCCTGCGTTGGAAGGAAGGCACCACGGTCACCCTGCGCGTCACCAATCGGCTGCAGCACATGCCGACCTCGATCCACTGGCACGGCATCATCCTGCCGACCGGCATGGATGGCGTGCCGGGCCTCAGCTTCGATGGCATTGCGCCCGGCGAAACCTTCGTCTACCAGTTCCAGGTGCGCCAGTCAGGCACGTACTGGTACCACTCGCACTCGGGTTACCAGGAGCAGACCGGCCTCTACGGTCCGCTGGTGATCGAGCCGGCGGGCCCCGAGCGTTATCCGACCGATCGCGACTACGTGGTGATGCTCAACGACTGGACCGATGAGAACCCCGAGCGCATCTACGCCAAGCTGAAGAAGCAGAGCGACTACTACAACTTCGCGCAGCCCACGGTTCCGGATTTCTTCCGCGACGTCAGCGCGAAAGGCCTGCGTCAGGCGCTGGCGATGCGCAAGATGTGGAACGAGATGCGCATGAACCCGACCGATTTCGGCGACGTCTCGGGTTACACCTATACCTACCTGATGAATGGTGCGGTGCCGGCTGGCAACTGGACCGGCATTTTCAAGCCCGGCGAAAGGATCCGCCTGCGCTTCATCAACGGCTCGGCGCAGACGATCTTCGATGTGCGCATTCCGGGCCTGAAGATGACGGTGATCTCGGCCGATGGCCAGGACGTCGAGCCGGTAGCAGTCGACGAGTTCCGCATCTCCGTCGCCGAGACTTACGACGTCATCGTCGAGCCGCAAGACGAGCGTGCCTATACGCTGTTCGCACAGTCGATCGATCGCAGCGGTTACGCCCGCGGCACGCTCGCGCCGCGCGCCGGCATGGAAGCGGAGGTGCCCAAGCCTGATCCGATCCAGTGGCTGGCCATGCAGGACATGATGGGTGCGATGAGCATGGGCGGCTCCGCGCATGGCGGCATGGCCGGGATGGACATGGGTGGCGCGCCGGTGGTGCATCACGCTCGTACCGAATACCGCAATCCCGGCGTCGACATGCATGTCGACATGCCGCGCACCAACCTCGACGATCCGGGCATCGGTCTGCGCGACAATGGCCGTCGTGTATTGACCTACGCCGACCTGCACACCCTTGGCGGCCCGATCGATGTGCGCGAACCTGGTCGCGAGATCGAGTTGCACCTGACCGGCAACATGGAGCGTTTCATCTGGTCGTTCGACGGCATCAAGTACGCCGATGCCAAGCCGGTGCATTTCAATAGCGGTGAGCGGCTGCGCATCGTGCTGGTCAACGACACCATGATGAATCATCCGATTCATCTGCATGGCATGTGGAGCGAGCTGGAGAATCCTGCAGGCCAGTTCCAGGTGCGCAAGCACACCATCAACGTGCAACCGGCGCAGCGCATCAGCTACGCGGTATCGGCCGACAATCCCGGCCACTGGGCCTACCACTGCCATCTGATGTATCACATGGAGGCGGGCATGTTCCGCGAGGTGGTGGTGTCATGAAAATGAATCGCCGCAACACCTCATTTGTTCCACTTCGCTCCGCGTTGTTGGCCGCACTGCTGCTGGCATTGCCGCTGGCGATATCGGCGCAGAGTGTTCCTGCCGCGTCGAGCAGTACGGCGCCGATGGACATGAGCGCCATGCCGGGGATGGATCACGCCAGCATGCCCGGCATGGCGATGCCGACGACAGCTGGCGGCACCACCAAGCCTGCAGCGAAAACGCCCGGCAAGAAGGCGAAGAAAAAACACGCGCCTGCCGCGCCGGCCTCTTCGTCCCATGAGATGACCGACATGGATCACGGTGCCACGCCGGGAATGGATCACGGCACGATGCCCGCCACGCCCGCCGCCATATCAGACATGGATCATGGTTCGATGCCCGGTATGAAGCACGCTGCTACCCAAGCCGTGGGCTCGACGCAGGGCATGATGGGACCGATGCAGGGCGGCAACGCGCCAGCGGATGCACGCAGCGGCGACTATTCGGACGGCGTCGCGGGCAGCCCCGTACACATGTTGCACATGCACGGCAGCACGCCGTCCGGCATGTTGCTGGTCGATCAGCTGGAAGCCTTTCATGGTCGCGATGCGAACGGTCAGGGCTGGGAAGCCGAAGGCTGGTACGGCAACGACGAGAACAAGCTGTGGGTACGCAGCGAAGGTGAGCGCAGCCGTGGCATGCTGGAAGACGGCGACCTCGAAGCGTTCTGGAACCACAACGTCGCCACGTTCTGGAGCACTCAACTCGGTGGCCGCCAGGAACTGGGTGAAGGGCCCAAGCGCACGTGGGCGGCGTTTGGCGTGCAAGGCCTGGCGCCGTACTGGTTCGACGTGGAGGCGACGGGCTACGTGGGAGCTTCCGGTCGCACGGCGGCCCGCTTGCGTGCCGACTACGACATGCTGTTCACCCAGCGTCTGATCCTGCAGCCGGAGGCGGAGATCAATCTGTACGGCAAGAACGATCCGCAGCGCCGGATCGGCAGTGGCGTGTCCGACGTCCGGTTCGGCCTGCGTCTGCGCTACGAGATCCGGCGGCAGTTCGCACCGTATGTCGGAATGAACTGGGTGCGCCGCATCGGCACCACCGCCGACTATGCGCGGCAGGATCATCAACCTGTGCTCGACCGGCAGATCGTTGCCGGCGTGCGCCTCTGGTTCTGAAGGGGAACGACCATGCAGCAGCCCGCGAAATATCTCATCACCGTGGCGATCACGCTGGGCCTGCTGGTCATCGGCGCGGTGGCCTTCGTCTGCTCTGGCCTCTACAACATCGGCGCCGACGACCACCACACCAGGCCGGTCTCCGCGATCATGCAAACCCTGCGCGAACATTCCATCCATTCGCGTTCGAAAGACCTCGCCGTACCCGACCTCAACGATCCGCAACTGATACTGAAAGGTGCCGGGCAGTATGCAGCGATGTGTACCGAGTGCCACCTCGCCCCCGGCAGGGAAGACTCCGAAATCCGCCCCGGCCTGTATCCGCAGCCGCCGAATCTGTCGCAAATGCGGATCGATCCGAAGGATGCGTTCTGGGTGATCAAGCACGGCATCAAGATGAGCGCGATGCCGGCGTGGGGTTTCAGTCACGACGACGCCACGATCTGGAGCATGGTGGCGTTCCTGCAAAAATTGCCAGACATGACACCGGCGCAATACAAGGACATCGTGGCCAGGGCGCCGCCGGATGAAGACATGCCAATGGATACGGGCACGAAAACGCAGGGCATGGCGATGCCGGTTACTGCTGCAAGTGTCGCCAGCCCGGCAATCGGAGCGTCTTCCGCTACCTCGCGGTGACCGGATAGGCCATGCGTTGTCTCCAGGTGCCCAGCTTGTCGGAGGCTCCGTGACATCGGATGCCAGCCTTTGTGGGCTCATTGGGCTATAACTGCAGGTGGCACGCCAACATGGCACAGTGCGTGCTTGCGTAAAGGATACGCAAGCCTTGGGCTGCACGATGGAGAGGGACGTTGTTGATGTGGAGCAAGGAGCGCTACCGGCTCGTGCTGATGGCCGTGTTGCTGGCGCTGGCGAGTCTGCCGGCGTGGTCGCAGCAGTACTCTCTGCAGACATATGACCGCAAGGCGGGGCTCGAGAGCCAGTCCGTCAGCGCGCTGCTGCAGGATCAGCGCGGCTTTGTCTGGGCCGGCACGGAGATGGGCCTGTACCGGTTCGACGGCAGCAGCTTCGGGCGAATGGGTGCTGCGCAGGGATTCGAGCAAGGCGAATACATCACCACTCTCGCGCAGAACGCACAGATCGATCGTCTGTGGGTGGCTACCCAGTCAGGATTGCGCGTCGGCGATGGTCTGCACTTCAGCAAGGTCGAGCCGCAGGGCAAGCCGCTGGTCGTCGATGTTGGACGCCAGATGGCAGCATTGGACGATGGAAGGTTGCTGCTGGTTCGCGGCGATCAGTTGTGGGTGCTTTCCGGAGGGAGCGGTACACAGCCTTGGCAATTGCGGCCGATGTTCGACACTGCGCAGCTGGCCAGTGTTCCGCAACTGCGAAAGATCACCGCGGTGTACGTCTCGCAGGGTCATCTGTGGCTGGGCTGCGATACCTCGCTATGCGATGTCGATGCAGCCGGGAAAGTCGTGCTGTATGGCTCTGCGCAGGGCGTGCCGGCAGACAGCTGGTCCGGGGTGCTGCTGGACCGGCACGGCACATTGTGGCTGCGCGGTGTGCACCATGTGCGCGCCCTGCTGGCGGGGACGACGCGCTTCACGGCGCGTGATGTGCCCGAAACCGACATGGGCGTGGTCAGTGACAACGGCAGCCTGCTCGAGGATCCGCAGGGGCGCATCCTCACACCGACGAATCGCGGTCTGGCCCGCTGGGAAGGTGCGGGCTGGAAGATGATCGACAGCACCAACGGACTGCCCGACATCGAAATCACCACGTTGCTGTTCGACACGCAGGGCACGCTCTGGCTGGGCACCTACGGGCGCGGAATCGCGCGCTGGAACGGTTACGGGCTGATCCATGGCTGGGGTCGCGGGCAAGGTTTCGAGAGCGTGCCGAACTGGTCGATCCTGCGCTTCGATCAGCAGCACATGTGGTTCGGCAACGAGCTGGGCGGCAGCGTGTTGACGGAAGGCGAGACGCGCCTGCGGCCCTGGCCGTTGCAGTTCACGCCGGCGCCGCGCCAGATACTGACGCTGGCCAAGGCCCCGGATGGCGCGATCTGGGCCGGGCTCTACGACCACCGCGTGCTGCGTTATGACCCGGTCAGTCATCGCACCACACTGGCGGCGCAGTTGCCCGCCTTCGTCAAGCTGCTGCATTTCGATCGGCAAGGGCGCCTGTGGATCGCTACGGTCAATGGCATCTACCGCATCGACAACGCCGGTGCGCCGGCCCAGCGCATCCCCGCGGCACAGACTACCGACCAGCAATGCTCGGATATCGCCGAAGGCGACGACGGCACGCTGTGGTTTGCCTGCAACGAAGGCGTACTGCGCTATGCCAATGGGCGTTGGGCCCGCATGTCGATGGGTCGGAAAACCATGGCTTCCGGGTTCAGCGCCGTCGCGGTGGATACGGATGGCAGCCTCTGGCTGGGTGTCAACGAGCCGGGACTTTTCCACGCTGTGGTCCATGGCGATCAGCTTGTCCCCACCCAGGTAGCGGACACGTGGCTGGACAACACGCTGGTGTATTTCGTGCGGCGTGATCATCGCGGATGGATCTGGGTCGGCGGCGGTGGTGGCGTGGACATCTTCGACGGCCAGCACTGGACGCATCTGTCGCAGGACGATGGCCTGCTATGGGATGAAACCAGCCAGAACGCCTTCTTCGAGGACCATGACGGTTCGGTCTGGATCGGCTCGGCCATCGGCGTGAGCCATGTCATGCATCCGGAAGCGATGATGGTGCGCAGTCCGCGCAAGGTGATGATCACCTCGGCGATGCATGGCGCGCAGCCGGTGAGCGAGGGTGACAGCGTACGCATCGATGGCAACCACGCCGCATTGACCGTGCGCTTCGCCCTGCTGGGCCGATACTCCGGTGGCCTGCCACGTTTTCGTTACCGTTTGCAGGGCTCCGACTGGATCGAGACCGCATCGAACATCATCAATCTGACCGGTCTGCCATCGGACGACTATCGCCTCGAAATCCAGGCCATCGACGACGACCATCGGACGGTTTCACCCTCGGCGTATTTCGATTTCAGGATTCCCCCGCCGTGGTGGCTGACTTGGTGGGCCTGCCTGCTTGGGCTGTTGCTGCTGGCGCTGATCGTGGCGCTCAGCTGGCGCAGGCATTCGCGCCGACTGCTGCGTCAGAACCGGCGGCTGGAAACGATGGTGGCTGGGCGCACCATCGAGCTCACTGAAGAAAAGCATGAACTGGAACTGGCTCGCGCCGAGCTCTACTACCAGGCCACTCACGACAGTCTCACCGGGCTCTACAACCGCAGGGCGATCCTCGATGAGCTGGAAGCCCAGCTGGAGCCGCACGTTCGGATGGAGCCTGGACTGGCCGTCGGACTGATCGACGCGGATCATTTCAAGCGCATCAACGACACGCTGGGTCATCAGGCGGGTGATGCAGCGCTGCTGGCGATTGCCCGGCATCTGCAGTCGCACGTGCGCGATGGCGACCGACTGGGCCGCTACGGTGGCGAAGAGATCCTGATGCTGCTTCCGGGTATCGGTCGCGCCGATGCCGAGCAGCGCATGCGCGCCATCCAGGTCGCCGTGAGCGACATGCTGCATGAGTGGAACGGGCAACAGTTCGCGGTGACCCTCAGCATCGGCATGGTCTGGGTCGGACAGGAACCGGCGTCGGTCGAAGATCTCATCCGGCGTGCAGATGCCGCGCTGTATCAGGCCAAGAGTCGCGGTCGCGATGGTGTCGTGACCGAACTCATGGCGGGTTGATTTGCCGCTCAGGTTTGGCGCCACCAGCCATCATCCTGATGGCAGTCATCATCGTGTGCGTGCGGCGCCTTAACGACCATGCAAACCTGGTCGTATGATGGGGTTTTCCATCGTTTCGGGATCAAGCCGAGTGACCCTGTCGAGCGTCGCGCCGTGAACCAGCCGCCATTTCCGATGGCTGCGGAATCGTGCGTCGCCGACTGTGCATCCGGTGCGTCGATCGAGGCGCTCAATAGCGAGTGCTTCTGCGTAGCCGTCGACCCGCAGGCACTGCATGCATCCTTGGACGCCGTGCTTGCCAATCATGGGCTGCCCGCTGCACTGGCCGACTCGCATCCTCATTTGTTCTCGGCTCTACCTGTCTACGTTTCACGCCGGCAGATCGAGCAAATGGCGAGCGTGGTCGCCGCGGTCGAGGAGGTGACCGCGTTGCCGGCCTACCAGTCGGCCGTGCTGGCATGGGCGCCGGAAATCGCCCGCTTCGATCCAGGCTCGCCGGGCGGACTGCTCGGGCTGGATTTCCATCTGGGCATGAATGGTCCGCAGCTCATCGAGATCAACACCAATCCGGGCGGCGTCTTGCTCAATGCGCTACTCGGGCAGGCGCAGCGTGCGTGCATGCCCAGGACGACCAGGCCACCTACCGACGCAGCGCGGGTGGACGATGCGGTATGGCAATGCATGCTGGCCGAGTGGCAGCAGCAACGTGGCTCCGCGCCGATGGGCTTCGTGGCTATCGTCGATGAATCGCCGAAACAGCAATACCTTTATGCGGAATTCGTACTGTTTCGCGAACTCTTTCGCCAGCATGGATACCGCGCCGAGATTTGCGCGCCCGAGGAACTGCTGCTCAGGCACGACCACCTGTGGCTGGGCGACAACCGGGTCGATCTGATCTACAACCGGCTGACTGACTTTGCGTTGCAGCAGCCTGCGCATGCCGTCATGCGCACGGCTTATCTGGCTGGCGCAGTAGCCGTCAGCCCGCATCCACGCGCGCACGCGCTGTACGCGGACAAACGCAATCTGAGCTTGCTCGGCCATCGCGATTTTCTGGAATCGGCTGGCACAAGTGCGACCTCGACAGCGACTTTGAGCGCGGCCGTTCCTGAGACTCGCCTGCTGACAGCGCAGAACCGCGACAGCATGTGGGCCGAACGGCGCCGTCATTTCTTCAAGCCAGCAGCGGGCTTCGGCAGCAAGGCCTCCTACCGTGGCGACAAGCTCACGCGCCGGGTATGGGACGACATCGCCAGCGCCAACTACGTGGCGCAGGAAATCGTGACGCCCAGCGAACGTCTTGCCGGAGCAAAGGCGGCTCCCTTCAAGGTTGACATCCGCTGCTATGCCTATCGAGGGGAAGTGTTGCTCTACGCCGCACGCATCTATCAAGGCCAGACCACCAATTTCCGGACTCCGGGTGGCGGATTCGCTCCAGTGTTGACGGACAAGGACGGTTGAACAGGTCGAGCCCGCCACTGATTCGGTAGCGCAGCCGTCAATCCAGCATATGGCCACTGACATGATCCTGCAGAGCACGCTGACCTGTCCGCATTGCGGCCATCAGGTCACCGAGACAATGCCGACCAACGCCTGCCAGTTCTTTTACGACTGTGCGGAGTGTGGCGAACTGCTGCGGCCCAAACCCGGCGACTGCTGCGTGTTCTGTTCGTACGGCAGCGTGCCGTGTCCGCCGGTGCAGTTGCAGGCGTCTTGCTGCGGTCATTGATCCGGCAGCGTGCGGTGCCGCTAGGACACCGCCACGCCGAGCTTGAACCCGTGCTGCCGATCCCGCGCAGCTGCCTGAGTGACCTGCAGCTTCGCTCAGTAGGCGACCGTGATGCGCTGGCGCAGCGCGTCGTGCTTCTCGATACGATCGAGCAGGGCGACCGCGTAGTCGGGAACGGTGATGCGGCTGACGCCGTTGCCATCGACCAGCAACTGGTCGCCGCCGACGCGGTACTTGCCGCTGCGTTCGCCGTCCTCGATCAAGGCAGCCGGACTGATATAGGTCCAGTCCACGTCGGCCTTGCTGGCGCGGAACACATCCAGTGCCTTGCCCTGTGCATTCGCTTCCGGCTTCCAGGCGTCGGGGAAATGCGGGTCGTCGATCACCTTGACGCCCGGCGCCACTTCCAGCGAGCCGGCTCCACCTACCCACAGCAGGCGCTTCACGCCAGCCTTCGGCAGGTTGTCCAGCAACACGCTGGCATTGGCAGGCACGCTGTCGGGATTGCCGTCGCGGCGGGCGGACAGACTGGCCACCACGGCATCGGCGCCGCGCACGGTATCGAGCCAGCTCGCCGGTTGTGCGACGTCGCCGGTGATGACCTTCAGCTTGTCGTTGCGCTGGGTGAGCCGCGCCGGATCGCGCACGATCGCGGTCACGTCGTAACCGCGCGACAGCGCTTCTTCGAGAATGCCCTGGCCGAGATGGCCGGTGGCGCCGAACAGTGCGATTTTCATGGATGGCTCCGGGTCGAGGTGTGCCGCGCAACGGAGGGTTGGCGGCTGACGGGGGGAAGCATGCGCCTGGTCATTGGTTTGATAAATCGCTCAATGCATAATTCACTGTAAATCCATAATTGACAGTGGGAATCATGGCAAGCGAAGTCAATCTCAACCGACTGGCGGTATTCGTTGCCTTGGTGCGTGCCGGTTCGTTCACTGCGGCGGCCGAACAGCTGGGGCTGACCAAGGCGATGGTCAGCCAGCATCTGGCGAAGCTGGAGCGTGAGCTGGGCGTGACACTGCTGCTGCGCAGTACGCGTCGGATGTCGCTGACCGAGGCCGGCATCAGCTTCCACATCGATTGCATGCGCCTGCTCGCCGATGCCGAGGCGGCGATCGACCGGGTCGGTGGCAATCGCGACACGCCCAGCGGCACATTGCGCATCACCACTTCGACCGATTACGGCATGGCGGTGGTGGCGCCGGCGCTGGCGAGTTTCTGTCAGTTGCACCCGCAAGTGCAGGTCGATCTGGTGATTGGCGACCGGATCAACGACCTGATCGCCGAGCGCTTCGATCTGGCCATACGCCTCGGCTGGCTGCGCGACTCCAGCATGCACGCCGCTCGACTGGGCAGTTTCCGTCAGCTGGTGGTAGCCGCGCCGGCGTATCTGTCAGAACACGGCACGCCGCGTCGACCGGAGGATCTGGCCGCGCATGGCTGGATCGCGATGTCGGTGCTGGCCACGCCCTTGCGCTGGACCTTCGTCAGTAGTGGCGGCAAGCGGCGCAGCGTGCGCATGCGACAAGTGGCACAGGCGAACAATGCGGCCGCGGTGCGCGCGATGGTGCTGGCTGGTGCTGGTGTGGGCGTACTGCCAGATTATCTGGCCGAGGAAGACATTCGCAGCGGGCGGCTGGTGGCGTTGCTGGCGCAGTATCGATTGCCCGAAGGCGGCATCCATGCGGTCTATCCCGGCAAACAGCCGCCAGCGAAAGTGCGCAGCTTCATCGACCATTTGCGCGAGCAACTCGCTCGCAACTGACAGATCCGTCAGTCGACCATGCTGTGACTTTCGCTGGTGCCCAGCAGTTCGGGTTGCTTCGTGCTGCGCTGCCGACGATTGAGCAGCGGGTGCACGAACACGGCGGCGAGGATCACCACCACGCCGACGTAGAACCAGCGATCCAGCTGATGCTGTTCGCCCAGCAGCAGGATCGCCAGCACGATCGCATAGACCGGCTCCAGGTTCGTCACCATCTGCGTGCCGAACGCGCTCATGTGGCGCAGCGCGACCAGCGCCAGCGTGAACGGCAGCAACGTGCAACCGAACGACAGCGCCAGCAGCAGCAGCGCATCGTGCAGATTCGGCAGCATGAAGGCCGGGCCGGTGTGCGGCAGCAGTGGTGCCAGCGCGGTGAGAAAGATCGTGCCGGTGCCCAGTTCGATGCCGGTCACCGTGAGCGGATCACCGTGCTCGACCAGCCGCTTGTTGAGCGAGCCGAACAGCGCCACGAACAGCGCCGACAGCACACCCACCGCAATGCCCAGGCGCATGTCATGCGGCACGCCGCCGACCACCATCATCACACCCGGTACCACGGCCACGCCGATCATCAGCTCACGCGGATCGAACTTGCGCTTGGCGATCCACGGCTCGATGAACGCCAGGAACACCGGTCCCAGCGCAATGCAGGTGGCACCGACCGAGGCGTTGGACAACTTGATCGCCGAGTAGAAAGTGAGCCAGTGCAACGACACCAGCACGCCGATGCCGGCATACGCCCAGATCAGTCGGGCCGGCATCGCGCGCAAGCCGCGCCAGACTTTCAGCATCAGCAGCAACGCGACCACCACCAGCAACATGCGCCACCACACCAGCGGCAACGCCGGCAGCGTGATCAGCTTGCCGAGGATCGCGGTGAAGCCCCATAGCAGCACGCAGAAGTGGATCTGCAGGCGGGCCTGATTGACGGGTTGCATGGAGCTTTCACAGAAAGAGGGGAGCCGCATTCTAGGCGCGGCCTGCCCGCTCCGCCCATCACTTTCATCGACACGCGTTCGGCTGATCTATTTCTTGCCCTGCTTTTTGGATGCCGAGGTCTTTCCCGCAGACGGCATCATCTTGTCGGTGCTGCGCAGCTGCTGCAGGACGGTGCGGCAAGTGTTGTCGCCGTTGTCGCCATGGCTCGGCGACACCAGCGCCAGCAGCGCGGCGGCGGGAGCGGCGACCACGCCGAGCGCGACCATGCCGGCGCCACGTGCCAGCAGTGGGCCGGCGTGCACGCCCACGTCGGGGTTTTTCAGCGTGCCGTGCACATATAGCGGCGAGCGCAGCGAGAACACGCGGAAACCCTTGGTATGCGGTTTCACGTCGAGATCGAGTTTCTCGTTGGCGAAGTTCACCGTGCCGTCCACATTGATCACGGCGTCGTCGGTGTCGAACACGAACAGGCGCATGTCGAACAGGCCATCCTTGGCGGTCATGTCGCTGGCGGCGCAGTTGATCTTCACTGTCTTGTCGCCGAAGAGTTTGCCGATGACGATGTTGCCCACGTTGAGGCCGGCGGTCTCCAGCAGGTTTCTGCTGATCGCGCCGTCGTTCATCAGCAGCTTCAGCTCGCCATTGGCACCGCCGAGCAGGGCGGCGACCGAATTGCCGCGGGCGTCGAGCGTCACGTCGCCGTTGATCTCGCCAAAGCTTGTCTCCATCGGTCCGAAGGTTGGGAACAGCTGCTTGAGTTTGAGATGTCGGGCATCGAGTTTCAGCAGACCGCGCATCGGCGTCTGGCTCCCATCGAGCGTGATATTGCTGCGCACCGAGCCGCCCGCCAGTCCGAAGCGCAAGGGATCGAGGTAGAGCGCGCCATTGTTCATCACAAGATGCGTGCTGAGCGAATCGATCGGCAGCGCCTCGCCGTGCAGGATGCGCGCGCCAGTGAAGTTCACGTCCGCATCCATCGCACTCCAGCGCTCGGTGCGGAACGGCTCCACCGGCAGCACCTTGTCGGAAGGTTGCAAGGTGCCGTCGCCACGCTGCTGTTTTTCGGCATTCGAATCGGCACCGATCAACGGCGCCAGATCGGCGAACTGCAGCAGCTGGGAGTGCAGGTCGCCGCTCAATTTCGGGCGCTTTCCGCCAGTGACGAACAGCAGGTTGCCGGCGAGGTCGCTGCTGCCGACGCGGCCGCGGAAATCCTGGTAGCTGAAGCGACTGCCATGGCGATGCAGTTCGGCCTGCAGATGGCCTTCGGTGGCATACGGCGGCGTGTCGGGAAGGGTGATGCCGGTGATCGGATACAGCTTGGCCATGCTGGAGCCGGAGAACCACAAGCGCACATCGAGTGCACCCAGATGCGCCGGATCGGTGAGCGTGCCGACCAGGGCAATATGGCTGTCGCCGATCTGCATGTCGGCCTGCACCGGAAACGGATCGCTGGTGTTCTGCAGGGCGAGTACGCCGCCGGTTTTTCCATGGCCCTTGATCGGCGTGCCCTTGTAGCTGCCTGCAGCCTCCCAACCGAACAGGTAGACAGTCGAGGATTTGGCGTTGCCAACCGTGGTCGTGGCAGCGGTCTTGTCGCTGGCGGCGGCACGGTCGAGTGCTTTCTTGGCGCCGGCGCCAGCCGACTTGCCGGCCTGCTCGCGCGCATCGCTCGACTGCTGTGCCACGATCTGGTCGTAAGGAATGGCGCCTTGCAGCGGCTCCACCGTCACCTGCAGCTTCACTGCGCTGGCCGCATCATCCAGCGTGATCTGGCCACGATCGAAGCCGATCCGGCCCAGCGCCAACGACCATGCGGAAGGCTCGGTACTTTGCGGCAGCACGAAGTCCCAGGTGGCGCGCGACTGCTTGTCGCGCTCCAGGTCGATGGTCGGGTGCACGAGCTGCAGCGTAGGCACTTCGATGCGATGGGCCAGCAGCGCCAGCGGCGAAAGGCGGAATTGCAGCGCATCGAGCTGGGCGAACTGCGGCTGCGCGGCCCAGTCGGGGTTGCCGATGGTGATCTGTTTCGCAGTGAATTCCGGCCATGGCAGCAGCGAGCCGAGCCAGCTGCTGGTCCGGTCACGCTGCCAGTCCACGCTGAGGTCGCCGTTGATCGCAAACGGGCGGCCGATAGCCTGGCTCACCTTGTCGCTGATGAACGGCTTCATGCGGTTCCAGTCGAACGTGGCGATCACGATCAGCAGCACCACAATCAGCGTCAGCAGCACGCCTGCGATCCAGCTCGCGATTTTTCGGCTGCGCTTCATCCTTGCTCCTGGTTCGACGAGTGGCCCGAAACTTGACGCATTCCGGGAGACAGGGCTCAAGAGATAGCGGAGCGCGTGGGAAAGTTATGTATGCAACGGGGTGTGCGCTCAGCCGTGATTCACGCTGCGGAGACACATGCGAGCAGATTCGCTGGCCAACGGCATGGTGCGCTGACGCAGATCTGCGTCAGGCAGCGACCTGGACGCCCGCGCGTCGGCTGATCCGGTAAACCGCGGCGGGTGGCAGGTTCAGCAGGGCGCTGCCGACACGTTGCGCCTGCAGGTTCAGGCGCTTGAGCAGGGCGGCCGGCAACGGGCAGCGCGGGCCGTAGGTGAACTGGTAGAACATGCCGTCGCTGCGCAGCTGGCGCTCGAACACGCCTTGCACGATTGCTTCGACCTGACTGGCTGGCATCGACAGCAGCGGCAGGCCGCTGACCACGGCGCAGGCACGCTCTTCGCCGAACAATGACTCGGTCTCTCCAAGCTGCGCAGCATCCATGCGCAAGATGGTGGCGTTCGGATAGCGCTTGGCCAGTGCGTCGGCGAAATGCGGATCGGCTTCGATCAGTGCGAGCCGGTGCGGTGGCACGCCGCGTGCCAGCAGCGCACGGGTCAGCGCACCGGTGCCGGGTCCCAGTTCGATCACCGGGCCATCCAGCTGGCTGACGTGGGCGGTCATCAGCCGGGCCAGCGCAGCCCCGGATGGCGTGACCGCGCCGATCCCTCGCGGATCGCGCAGCCACGCACGCAGAAAGCTCAGGGTGTCGTTCAACGCCATGCCACGATTTCCGCAGTGGACCACATGATTGGCAAGGTAACCGACGCGGCTGAACAGAATGTTTGCCGGCTACCTGCGGACATCAGTGCGCGGCCTTGGCCGCCGGTGTCGGCTCGCGTACCGGCACGTCGATGCTGCACAGGTCGACCTTGCCGGCCGGCAAGGCATAGAACGCGTTGTGGCCATTGCGTTTGGCCTCGATCAGCGCCGCAAAGGTGGGACTGTCGGTGCGCAGCACTTCCAGCGCCGGACGATCCTTGGCCGGGATATCGGCGGCAAGCCGGACCGACCCAATGGTGATGCGCTGCGCCGGTTTGGTGTAGAAGCCCATCGGCTCGGCACCGCGCGGCAGGCCGGACAGCAGCGGCATGCCTTCCAGCACGCGGCCGGCGATCGCGAGATTGCGATCCAGCCGGCGCGGCGCCTGGCCGATTACCGCGTACAGCGAACTGCCGTTGCCAGTCTCTGGAGCAACGTCGCGCGCCACGCCGACGGCGCCATAGCAGTGAGTCAGCCACTCCTGCCCGCTGGCCGGATCGCGTGCGGCCGGGAAGCCTTCGGAGAAACCGACTTCGGGTGCGTACACGTCGCCATCCGGCAGCGCGGTCCACGCCAGTTTCGGATCGATCGGGCGGGTGAACTCCGGCGGCAGCGTCTTGCTGGCCTTGCCCAGCGGACGAATCTTGCTCTTGTCGCCGTTGTCATCGTCGTTCGGGTCGCCCCACTGGGTGACGAAGTTGTCCTGCACCCGGATGATCGCCAGCCCGTCGAAGTAGTGCTGGCGCACCAGGGTGCGGATGTTCGCCGCGTGCAGCGGAGTGAAGTCCGGCGCCAGCTCGATCACCACGCGGCCGGTCGGCAGCTGCATGAAGATCAGGTTCTGCGGATCGGGTGTGCGCCACTCGGCCGATGTGGACTTGGCCAGCAATTCCTTCGCGGTCGGCGTGGGCTTGCTCTGCTCGGCGGCGATGGTGGGGAGCGCCAGCAGGGTGCTGGTCAGCGCGAGTGCGGCGATGAGATGGCGGCGAAGCATGAGGTTCCCCTGCGGCAACGGAATGGCAAGGACGCAACTTAGCAGGTGCCGCGTGGGCATGGCACCAAAGTGTGCAATTCTTTGGATCGGCGAGTCAGGCACTGCCGATTATCGAAAGACGTCACAGGGGGCGTTATGTGGGGCTATTACGTTGCGCTGGCGTTGCGAAGCAGCGCACGAAGCAAGGCTTTGACCGCGCTGGTGATCGTGCTGCTGGCGTTCGGAGTGTCGGCCTGCATGGTGAGCTATGCCGTGTTCCGTGCGACCACGAGCGACCCGCTCCCCGCCAAGTCTTCCCGGCTTTACGTGCCGCAGATCGATAATTTTGGTCCGTCCTACACTTGGCAGGGCGAACCACCCCCCACGTTGAGTTACACCGATGCGATGGCGCTGTGGCAGTCGCACAAAGCCAGCCGGCAAACGTTGCTCTATCCCGCAGCATGGCAGGTGGAATCGGATGATGGATCGACTCCCGCCATGTCGCTTGGCGGCGACGCGGTAACCGCCGATTTCTTCGCGATGTTCGATGTGCCTTTTCGCTTTGGCAGTGGATGGGCGGCGAGTGACGATGAGCTGCGCGCCACCGTGGTGGTCATCAGTCGGCGCTTGAACGACAAGCTGTTTGGCGGACAAGACAGTGTGGGGCAAGCAATCCGGCTGGACGGCCATATATTCAGGATCACCGGTGTGCTGGAGGACTGGAACCCCAAGCCGCGTTTCTTCGACCTCGGCACTAATGGCCACACCGAGTTCGATGACGCGGGGGATATCTATATCCCGCTCACCCGCGGAATCGCCATGAAGAAAGACAGCACGACCTATAACGGTTGCCCTACAGAGTCAGGGGTTTACGATACGTCTCGGTGGGATGCCCGCCTGACCAGTGAATGTGCCTGGATCGATGCCTGGGTAGAGCTTGCAACGCCAGCCGAGGTGGATCGCTACCGCGAGTTCCTGCACAACTATGCTGGTCAGCAGCAGCGCCTCGGACGTTTCTCATGGGCGCCCAACATTCGCCTGCGCAATCTAATGGACTGGATGGCGTTTCAGGATGTCACTCCCCGGGCATCAAGCTTGTCCATGCTGGTCTCTGGCAGCTTTCTGCTGATTGTGCTGGTCAACGTCATCGGACTCATGCTCGCCCGCTTCATGCGGCGGGCACCGGAGATCGGCATTCGTCGTGCACTTGGCGCATCGCGAGCAGCCATCTACCGGCAGTTCCTGATCGAAGGGGCCACCATGGGCTTCGTCGGCGGCTTGGTCGGTGTGGCACTGACACTGTTTGGTGTGTGGGGCGCCGGGGGGCTTTTCGAGCCAAAGATTGCACGCCTGGTGCACGCAGACGCCTCCCTGATTGCATTGACCGTGCTGCTGGCAGTGGCCGCCACGGTGGTTTCCGCCCTGTACCCCACATGGCGGGCGGCGCAAACCCAGCCTGCCTGGCAAATCAAGATCAACAGCTGAGGTTTCCGCCATGGCATTCATCAAGGCATTCATGCAGCTGCGCCCCATCGTCAAGGCACTGGGGCGACACAAGGTGGCCACGGCGCTCATCGTGCTGCAGGTGGCGTTGACGCTGGCGGTGACATCCAACGCTCTGTTTATCGTGGCCACGCGTATCGTCCATCTGTCCCGCCCTACCGGGACGGACGAAGCCCATCTCTTCGTTATCCACAACGGCTGGACGATCGGTCAGAATGCCACCCAGATCGACGCGAACATCCGTACTGACCTCGATACCCTGCGGCGCGTGCCGGGCGTGCGCGATGCATTTTCCAGTTACGGGTATCCACTGGCAGGCGATGGCAGCTACATATCCGTAAGGCCGAAGCTCAAGCCGGACCAGAAGGCGCGCGGGCCTTTCGCCATGATCTATGCGGCCGACGAGCACACGATCAATACGCTGGGCATATCGCTGGTGGCAGGACGCAATTTTCGACCGGATGAAATCACCACCTTCGGCCCCAACGACAAGATTTCCCCGCCTGGCATCATCATCACGCGCAGCCTGGCCGACAAGCTGTTTCCCGATGAATCAGCCTTGGGCAAGACGGTTTACTTCCCAGGTGGGCCTACCCGCATCGTGGGTATTCTCGCCAGCCTGCAGGGGTCCATCAGCATAACCCGGTCCTCCGATGGCGATAGCGTGCTGGTCCCCGCGCATTACGTCGACCCCGATGGTGTGTGGTATCTGCTGCGTGCCGACGCTGCCGACATGAAGCCGGTGATTGCCGCCGCACTGAAGGCGCTGCAGGCGCGTGGTGGCGTGCGCGTCCTCGATCCCAAACACGGCGTCGTTACCATGGCCCAGGCACGTGAACGTGCCTATGCCACCGATCAGAGCCTGGCCATGCTGATGAGCATCGTCAGCGGATTGCTGCTGCTGGCGACGGCAGGTGGCATCGTGGGCTTGAGCAGTTTCTGGGTCAGCCAGCGACGCAAGCAGATCGGCATCCGCCGTTCGCTTGGCGCCACGACGGGCGACATCCTGCGTTACTTCCATGCCGAGAATTTTCTGATCGTCGGCGGCGGCATCGTGCTCGGGATCATGCTTGCGGTGCTGGCGAATCTCGGCCTGATGAAGGTCTTCTATCCGCTGCCACACATGCCGCTTTACGTGCCACTCCTTGGAGCGCTGCTGCTGTGGCTGCTCGGTCAACTGGCCGTATGGGGACCGGCACGCTATGCCGCCAAGGTGCCGCCGGTGGTCGCGATTCGCACAGAGTGACGAATCGCCCGCGTCGTGTCGCCGATTCATCGTTCCGCTGAAAGGTAGCGCGGGTCGACTGCAGTCATTCCAGTTGGGCTACTTGCGCGCAAGGTCAGCTGATCGCCGCAGGCAAACGACCATCAGGCCTGCATGGCTATCTCGGCACACGCGATGCAAACGTCAACCGGTGCAACGGATTTGCCGAATACATGACTTCAGGCCCATGCACTAGTGTCAAGTTCACACTATGGTTTACTAAAGCCTAAGCGACAGTGCAGGTGAGCGACGTGGAAGACAGCGCCAGTCAGTTGAAGAAGTTCCAGAAGGAGCTTTCCAGCGGCACCGTGTCGCTGGTGTTGCTGGCCGTGTTGGCCCAGTCGCGCCAGCCGATGTACGGCTACCAGATCGCCAAGCGGCTGGAGGAAGTGGGTGAGGGCGTGCTCGCCGGCAAGCAGAGCGCGCTGTATCCCGTATTGCGCAATTTGGAAGCGGCCGGCTTGCTGGGCAGCGAAGTCGAGCCATCGGTCAGCGGGCCACCGCGCCGTTATTACCGCATTACCAAACCGGGGCGCGAGGTCTTGCGCGAGTGGGTGGCAGCCTGGACCGCCACCCGCGACTCCGTCGATAACGTCTTGCAAGGAGGGGTGTAATGAACGCGCCACGCAGCATCAATGAATACCTCGATCAGTTGCGCAGTGCCCTGCGCGGCGCCGACCCGGCCCTGGTGCAAGATGCGTTGTACGACGCCGAAGAACATCTGCGCGCCGAGCTGGCCGAACAGCCTGGCCGTGATGAAGCGACGATGCTGGAACATGTCGTCGGCAGCTACGGTGCACCGGACGAAGTGGCAGAAATCTATCGCGATCAGGAAATAAAGATCCAGCGTGCGATCCGTCCGCCGCCGCCGCCGCAACGCCGCTCGCTGGTGGGTCGATTCTTCGGTGTGGCCGCCGATCCGCATACCTACGGCGCGCTGTTCTACATGGTGCTCGCACTGGCCACCGGGATCTTCTATTTCACTTGGGCAGTGACCGGCTTGTCGCTGTCGGCGGGTCTGGCCGTGCTGATCATCGGCATTCCGTTCATGGTGCTGTTCCTGGGCAGCGTGCGCGGACTGTCGCTGCTGGAAGGGCGCATCGTGGAAACCATGCTCGGCGTGCGCATGCCGCGCCGGCCGCCGTATCCGTCGCAGCAGGGACTGCCGCTGATGAAACGGATCGGTGCGATATTCACCGACGGCCGTACCTGGGGCACGCTGTTCTACATGCTGCTGATGCTGCCGCTGGGCATCGTCTACTTCACGGTCACGGTGACCTTGCTCAGCGTGTCACTCAGCTTCGTCGCGGCACCGATCCTGAGGTGGGCATCGGATCAGTTTCACTGGCAGATCGGCACCTGCACCAGCGCACCCGACGGGATCTGTGCCGGCGTCGAGTGGCTGAACAGCTGGAGTGGTTCCGTCACCTTGTGCATCCTCGGCGTCGTGATGTTGTTTGCCACGTTGCATCTGGTGCGCGGCATGGGCCGGTTGCACGGACAGATCGCGAAGCAGTTGCTGGTGCGCGGGAGCTGAGCATCGTCACACCAGCTGCAGATCCTTCGGTTTTGAAGCCGGAAAGACGGACTGCAGCTGGCTGTTCGACAACCCCCAGATACGCCCGAACAAGCCACCCAGCACGTCGCGATAGTCGTTGAGCACCTGATAGTCGCGGTTCTGCAGCAGATTCTGCTGGTTGACTGCGATCTGCTCGCCGGCGAGACGCCCGCCGTTGACCTTGCCGCCGAGCACCCAGTGCACAGTGCCGTGGCCGTGGTCGGTGCCCTTGTCGCCGTTCTCGCGGAAGGTGCGGCCGAACTCGGAGAGCACCACCACGGTGGTGTCGTTCCAGGCGTCGCCCAGCGTCTCGGCATAGGCAGCCAGGCCTTCGCCGAGATTGCGCAGGTTGTTCGCGAGGCCGCCAGTGATGCTGCCCTGGTTGACATGAGTGTCCCAGCCGCCCACGTCGACAAAGCCGAGTCGGTACTGCTCGCGCATCAGGGTGGCGATGCGTCGTGTCTCGGCGGCGAAGTTGTTGGCGCTGGGCGCCCCACGGCTGGCTTGCACCATCTCGTTGCGCAGATCCGCCGACACGGTCTTGGGCAGGGCAAGGCCATCGGCGCTGGCCGCGGCCAGCGGCGTGCCCTTGTACATGCCGGACAGAATCGCCGCTTGTCGTTCGTCGAAATGCGCCTTGGGATCGGCCTTCAGCGAGATGTTGGGGATGTCGCGCGGCGAGCCCTGGAAGCTCAGTGGCAGGTTGTTGGTGAATGCGATCGCCGAGGTTCCGCTGAGCAGGCCGGATAGCCGTGCGAGGAAGCCGGAACGATAGTTGCCCATGGACTCGGCTTCGCCGCGCTCGATGTGATCCTGCGTTTCGAAGTGGCTGCGGCTGAGATCACTGGTGCCGGCGAACGGGATGAAGGCCAGCTGCTTTTTCTGCCATAGCGGATACAGCGCATCGCGCACTACCGGATTGAGGCCCCAGTCCGCATCCAGCGCGATGGCGCTGTTGGGGTTGCCGGCATCGGGTCTGGCGATGGCGAGCGTGGGGCGCGATGCGTAGTAGAAATCGCTGCCGCAGGGCACCAGCAGGTTGTTGCAGTCGTAGCCGCCGCGCAGGAAGACCAGCAGGAAGCGCGGCGTATTCGCCGGTGCGGCAAACAGCCGGCCGGAAAACGGCAGCGTGGAGGCGGCGGCAACGGCGCCAGCGGCGAGCAGGAATTCGCGACGGTTCATGGAACACCTCGATGGTGGTCGGCAGACGTGTCCATGCGGACGGAAGAGGACATCAGCGATAGTTGAAGTCGGGCGACGACAGCAGGAACGTATTCCATTCCGCCGGCGACTTGGCCTGGTTCAGCGCATTGCCGGTGGCGATCGACAGTCCTTGCGCAATCGCATCGCGGTACAGCGCCGAGTCGCGCAACGCGGGCGCTTCCCGCGGCAGATTCGAAGGCGTGCCCGGCACCGCAGGATCGCTGTTGTCGACGAACAACCGATTGCGGCCGCTGCCAATCACGCCGGCGAAGTCGAAGCGCTTGCTCATCTGGCCCGAGCCGGTCCAACTGGCCGAATCCAGCGGCCAGCCGTCGGGAGTGATGCGGCCGTACAGCGGCTCGTCCATCTGTCGCAGCCAGTTCACCAGCGGCTCAGCGTTCGGGATCGGCTGGCCGTCGTAGGTGAGCCGCATCGACGAGACCAGGAAACGCATCGGATCCTTGAACTTGTGCTGGTCGATGGCGGCGGCCTCGGGCGACAGCAGCATCGTGCGCATTACGGCCGCGATGTCGCCGTCGGTGCGCTGGAACGTGTGCGCCATCGCATCGACCAAGGCTGTCGGCGGCTGATCGGCGATGAAGTATTCGGCAAGCTGCTGCGAGATGAAGTGCGCGCAGGCAGGCTGGCGCACGATCAGGTCCACGGCCTGGGCGATCTCGTCGTAACCGCTGCCCTTGATGGTCTGGCCGAGCAGGGTCTTGTCGCCGAAATCGTGCTGGTTCGGATTGAACACGAACAGGCCATCGCGCACGAGACCGGGACGCGACTGGGCGAACAGCTTGCGACGCGCGGCCGGTTTCGCCGGCATCAGGCCGGCGCCGGTGAGGATGCGCATCAGCTGCTGCACGTCCTGTTGGGAGTAGCCGGAATTCACACCCAGCGTGTGCAGCTCCATCAACTCACGCGCGTAGTTCTCGTTTGTCTTGCCCTTGACGTTGTGCGCGTTGTCGAGGAATACCAGCATGGCCGGGCTCTGCAGCGTGGCCAGCACCAGATCCTTGAACTTGCCCAACGCATGCGGGCGTATCACGTTTTCCTCGTAGTCGGCGATGAACAGGCGCACCGGTCCCTTGTCCGCATAGATGCTGAAGTGGTTGAGCCAGAACCACACCAGCTGCTCCTTCAGCTGATCGCCGCCGTAGATCGCGTGCAGCATCTCGGCCTGCGCGGCCTGCTGGTAGATGTCGCGGCGGTACAGTTGAAATACCTTCTTTGCGTCGTCCTTGGCTGGACCGGCCGGCACTTGCTTGAACTGCTGCGCACGCTCCTGGTAGTCGGCCAGCTGCTGCGCCAGTGGCGTGCTGATCACGGCCAGATGGTTGATCTGGGCAGCCACCTGTGGCGGCAGGCTGTCGTCGGCACCGGCGAGTTGCAGGTCAAGGAAGCGCGTGCGGCCCAGTTCGCGGTAGCGTGCGAGCGTGGCACTGTCGAGGCCGAAGCTGTCGCGGCGCAGCCAGGCAATATCGCCCAGTCGCAAGCCGTCGACTTTCGCTGTCACTGTGCTGGTCGGCAGCCGATTCGGAGGGTTTCCGTCGCCGGCACAGGCCAGTGCCGGAGCGAGCGTCCACAGCAGGCCGAGAACCAGCGTGCGGCAGCGAAGCGTGGTGGCAGCAGGCATGCGTCCGTACTCCGGCAGTGGAAGAGGTCAGTAGTGTCTGAACGCGGCGATGCCGGTTTGGATGACTCCGGCAAGATGACGACAGACGCAGTGAAGGGCGCGATTCAGCTTGTCGCCGTTGCGTGTCACGACAGTTACTATGCGGCACCCGCTGGAGCCCGCCATGCCGAAGACCTACGACCGCGACTATTTCGACAAGTGGTACCGCGACCCGCGGCACTCGGTGGCCTCGCCGGCCGAGCTCAAGCGCAAGGTGGCGATGGTGGTGGCACAGGCCGAGTATTACCTCGGTCGGCCGATCCGCAACGTGCTCGACGTCGGTTGCGGCGAGGCAACCTGGCGCGCACCGCTGCGCGCGTTGCGTCCGGACATCGCTTATCGCGGGCTGGATGCCAGCGAGTATGTGGTGGCGCGCTACGGTCGCAGTCGCAATATCGGCCTGGCGCGTTTTGGCCAGCTCGAACAGCTGCGCTTCGACATCCGCTTCGACCTGATCGTGTGCACCGACGTGCTGCATTACCTGAAGCCGGCCGAGATCCGCGCAGGCCTGCAAGGCATCGGCGAGATGCTGGAAGGCGTCGCATTTCTCGAAGTATTCACCAGCCGCGATGACGTGGCCGGCGATCACCACGGTTTCGTGTCGCGTGCGCCGGCGTGGTACCTGCGCGAGTTCGGTGAGGTCGGGCTGCTGCCCTGCGGCGCGCACTGTTACCTCGGGCCGCGATTGGAACGTCACATCGCGGCACTGGAACGGGCACAGCTGCCAAGCTGGTGATTCGCCGGATCAGAACTCCACATGGGCGCGCATGCCGACAAAGCGCGCCGGCCCGCGATCACGGTTGTAGCCCGGGTTGTGGATCAGCTGGATGTCGGGAGCGAGCGTGAGGTGATCGACCACCGCGATGTTGTAGTAGGCCTCGACGATGTGCTCGCGGCCATAGGCGAGCGCGCCATCGCCCAGCGTGAATCCCTGGCCGCCCAAAGCCAGATAGTCGCGATGCGCTGGTGACAGCGCGTCGACGGCAAACGCTACGCCCAGATGATCCTGCGACCGCCCCCAGTGCACGCCGGAGAGCTGCAGGCCGACGCTCAACGTGCGATCCACTTCGGCGTACGCAAACGATTCGTTGCGGCCATCATTCCAGCCCGCGCGGGCAAACAAACCGGTCTCGCCATCGTCGGCCAGCGGAAGTTCGCCGTTGATGGCGAAGCCGTACTTGCGTCGGCCGGGACGGTCGTCTGCATGGATGTCGGGTAGGGTTCCATGAGCCAACGCATACGCGATGGCGTCGCGGTACACACCCATGTTCGCGATGTTGCGGAATGCGAGCAGCCGCAGGACCGCGCCGTCCGCGTACGGTTGTAGGGTCAGTTCGAGCTGCTCGCCGCGGGCGCGCTGCGGTGAATTTTCCAGCTTCGTTCCGTTCGCCTGGGTGGGCATCAGGTAGATGCCGTAGCGCAGGCTCCACCTCGGGTTGATCCAGCCCAGCATCAGCCCATCCGTGTAGCCGCGGGTGTCAGCGGCGAAATCCCACGCCGTGTTGTTGAGCAATGACCAGTTCAGGAATTGCGTGCGTGCCGCATCGGCGTAACGGTTCTTGTCGAAGTCGTCGCTCACCGCCATCTTGCCAAGCTTGATTTCGATGCGTTGTGTGACTTCTTCGTCCGGCAGTTGATCCTGGCCACGTGCAGCCGGTTCACGCCCGTCGCCCAGCGGCAGCGTCCAGCGCAGATAGCGGCGCGCGACATACGCGGTCTTACTCAGGCTGCCGCCGCCGGAATGCACCACGTCGCCATTGGCAACTCCGCCCAGGCCGGTGGCGCCGCTGACTGCCTCGCCCTTGAACATTTCCACGTCGAAGTAGAACTGGAAATGCGCCGGCAAGGCGACACCGAAATAGGCGCCGAACGTGTGCGAGCGCTCGGTATCGCCACCTGCGTGCAGGCTCAGCGGACCGCTGTACGGCGAGTGCAGGGACGATTGGTGCTGGTCGATGAAGGTGTACTGCGCGCCCAGCCATTGCGGCACAAACAGAGGTGTGTCGTCAGCCAGCGCGAGGGGGGATACCAGTGCGAGCCAGATGGCTGCGGCGAACAGGTGGATCTTTTTCATGCTCGTCTCCGTGTACGCCGCACGGAGCGAGCGGATCAGCCAGGCAGCGATCCACTCGCAGCCGGGCTGCGAGAGTAGATGTCGATGTGCGCCGAAAGCCCCGAAGGGGTAATCCGGCTGCAACTGGCTGGGTCGCTGTCCATGTTGGATCAGGTCTCGTGGGTTTCTGATGCAGGTAAAGGCGCGCGCATGCTGACCGCTGAAGAGGCCCTTGTCAACGCAAGAATGATGACTGGAAGAACCGTATCAGCTGCACCGGGGTGCAGCTCAGCTGATGACGGTCTTGTCCTTGTAGCGGCACAGGTCGCGGATCGCGCAGTGCGGACAATCCGGTTTGCGTGCCTTGCACACGTAGCGGCCGTGCAGGATCAGCCAGTGATGCGCGTCCTGCTTGAACTCGGCCGGGATCACTTTCTCCAGCTTGTCCTCGACCGTGCGCACGTCCTTGCCTGGTGCGAGGCCAGTGCGGTTGGCGACACGGAAGATATGCGTGTCCACCGCGATGGTCGGCTCACCGAACGCGGTGTTGAGCACCACGTTGGCGGTCTTGCGGCCGACGCCGGGCAGGGCCTCCAGCGCTTCGCGACTGTGCGGCACCTCGCCGTCGTGCTGCTCGAGCAGCAGCCGGCTCAACGCGATCACGTTCTTTGCCTTCGCGTTGAACAGGCCGATCGTGCTGATGTAGCGTTTCAGGCCTTCCTCACCGAGTTCGAGGATCGCCTGAGGCGTGTTCGCCACCGGATAGAGTTTCTTCGTCGCCTTGTTGACGCCGACATCGGTGGCCTGCGCCGACAGCACCACCGCGACCAGCAACTCGAATGGCGTGGTGTAGACGAGCTCGGTGGTCGGGTGCGGATTGAGTTCGCGCAGGCGCGAAAACATGTCGATCACGTCGGCGCGCTTCACGGCTTCGGCTCCTGCTGCTTTGCCTTGGCACGGGCCAGCGCCGCCAACACGGGATTGATCGGACTGGTGGCGGCATTTGTCGCCACTTTGCGTGCGGCCAGGTCGGCTTCGTGTTGCATGCGCTGACGTTCCAGCCGCGTCTCCCGTCGCTGGAAATTCGCGCGCGCTGCATCGGCATGAGCGATGTCGATCTGTGCTTCCGGCATCGGCAGCAACACGATGCAGTCGACCGGACAGGCCGGCACGCACAGCTCGCAGCCGGTGCAGTCGTCGGCAATCACCGTGTGCATCAGCTTCGCCGCGCCCACGATCGCATCGACCGGGCAGACCTGGATGCATTTGGTGCAGCCGATGCAATCGGCCTCCACGATGCGCGCCAGCGTGCGCGGCTTCTCGATGCCGTGCTCGTGATTCAGTGGCAGCACCGGCTGCTGCAACAGTGCAGCGAGCTTCTCGATTCCCGCCGTACCCCCGGGCGGGCACTGGTTGATGGCAGCTTCGCCACGCGCGATCGCCTCGGCATACGGCCGACAGCCGTGATAGCCGCACTGCTCGCATTGCGTCTGCGGCAACAGCGCGTCGATACGGTCGGCCAGGGTCATGGCGATATCAGCGGACCGTAGCACCCGGCTTCGCACCCTGATCGGCGTCGAGCAGGAACAGGTCGCTGCCGCCGTCGCCGGCCGACAGGATCATGCCTTCGGACAAGCCGAAGCGCATCTTGCGCGGAGCGAGGTTGGCGATGAACACCACGTTGCGGCCGACCAGCTTTTCCGGCTCGCCGTAGGCGGTGCGGATGCCGGAGAAGATCTGTCGCGTGCCCAGCGGACCGGCGTCCAGTTCGAAGCGCAGCAGCTTGTCGGAGCCGTCGACGAATTCGCAGGCGGTGACTTTGCCGATGCGCAGGTCGAGCCGGGCGAAGTCGTCGATCGCGATCGTCGCTGATACTGCGGCGGTTTCGTGGCTGGCGGGGACGTTCTCGCTCATGGGCTTGCCTGGTTCCTTTGCTTTCTTGTGCTTGATCGGTGCGGCAGCGGGCTCGGTGGCGCCGCCGAGCGAATCCTTCGATGCTTCGACCATCGCCTCGATGCGCTTGGGATCGATGCGGCCGAGCAGCGGCTCGAAGGCATGGATGGCATGGTTGCGCAGCGCGGCGCGGGCGTCGTCGAAGTCGGCGATCGGCGCGGCCAGGAACTGTTCGGCCGCGGCCACGGTGGCCGGCAGTATCGGCTTGAGCATGCCGGCCAGCAGACGGAACGCGGTCAACGCGAACGAGCAGACCTGGTGCAGCTCGTCGCGCAGGCTCTCGTCCTTGGCCATGGCCCACGGCGCCTTGGCGGCGATGTGGCCGTTGACGATGTCCGCCATCTGCACGAAGCGGCGGGTGACCTCGGCGAAGTCACCGCTGTCGTACAGTGCAGCGATGCCATCGTAGTGTTCCAGCAAGCCGTGCCACAGCACGGTTTCCTGCGGGCCGAATTGCGAGGCCAGACGTCCGTCGAAGAACTTGTGCACGAAGCCGGCGGTACGGCTGGCGATGTTCACCCACTTGCCGACCAGGTGTGAGTTGACGCGCTCCTCGAACGCCTTGAGGTCGAGATCCACATCGACCGGCGTATCGCTGAGCATGGTGGCGAAGTAGTAGCGCAGGAATTCCGGATGGATGTCGGCATCCAGGTAGGTGCGCGCCTGGATGAAGGTGCCGCGCGACTTGGACATCTTGGCGCCGTTCACGGTCAGGTAGCCATTGACGTGCAGCGCGGTCGGCGTGCGGAAACCGGCGCCATGCAGCATCGCCGGCCAGAACAGGCCGTGGAAATTGATGATGTCCTTGCCGATGAAGTGGTGCATCTCGGCGGTGCTGCCTTCGGCAAGGAAGTCGTCAAACTTCAGATGCGTCCTGTCGCACAATGCCTTGAAGCTGGCCAGGTAACCGACCGGCGCGTCCAGCCACACATAGAAGAACTTGCCCGGCGCGTCGGGGATCGGAAAGCCGAAGTAGGGCGCGTCGCGCGAGATGTCCCAGTCCTTCAGGCCGCCGTCCAGCCATTCCTTCAGCTTGGCCACCACGCCGCTGTTGGCCACCGGCGTGCCATGGGTGAACTTGCCGGCGAACCAGTCGCGCAGCAGTCCTTCGAACTTGCCCAGTTCGAAGAAGTAATGTTCGGAGTCGCGCAGCACCGGCGTAGCGCCTGACATCACCGAAACCGGATTGATCAGGTCGGTCGGCGCATAGGTGGCGCCGCAGTGCTCGCAGTTGTCGCCGTACTGATCCGGCGTACCGCAGTTCGGACAGACGCCCTTGATGTAGCGGTCCGGCAGGAACATTTCCTTTTCGGGATCGAACAGCTGTTGGATGCTGCGTTTGGCGATGTAGCCGGCATCACGCAGGCGCGTATAGATCAACGTCGCCAGTTCGCGATTCTCGTCCGAATGAGTGGTGTGATAGTGGTCGAACGCCACGCCGAACGCGGCGAAGTCCGCCTCGTGACCCTCACGGATACCGGCGATGAAAGCCTCAGGTGTCATGCCCGCCTTTTCCGCGGCCAGCATGATCGGCGTGCCGTGCGCATCGTCGGCGCAGACGTAGATCGCCTTGTTGCCGGCCATTCGCTGCGCGCGCACCCAGATGTCGGCCTGGATATAGCCCAGCAGATGACCCATGTGCAGCGGGCCATTGGCATAGGGCAGGGCATTGGTGACGAGGAGGCGACGGCTCATGGCGGCTGCATTGGTTGAGTAGCCTTTTATTATGCCATGCGTACCACCTAGGCCCGGCGTTCATGGCGCCGTCGCAACTGCCACAGCAGGAGCGCGAGCGCGCCGGTAGGCAGCCACACCCATAGCAGCTCAGATTCGATCACCTGCCAGCCGTGCATGCTGAAGAATCGCACGCCGATCGGCGATACCTCGATCGGTCGCCAAGGGAAAAAGAACCGATGGTTGTCCAGCGGCCATCCCAGCGCCACGCCGAGACCACCATTCGTAAGCGCATCCAGCAGCGGGTGCGATACGGCGGACAGACCGACGAACGCCGCAGCTTGCCAAGCCGATGTCCGCAGCGGCTTGTATAGCGCCGCAGCGAGTAGGGCAGGCAACAAGGCGAAGGCGATGGAATGGCGGGCACCGCGATGACCGAAAGCATCGGCATAGGCAATGCCCAGTTTGAAGGTCAGCACGTCGGCATCCGGCAGCATCGCAGCAATCGCCCCAGCGGCAAGCAAGGGAGCGCTGATGCGACGGCGTCCGGCGGCGCCACCGAGCAAGAGGGGCACGACGGCGTGGCTGATGATGGTTGGCATGGGGCGGTCGGTCTGTTCGCTCGGTTTCGTGACTGTTGAGCGTAAGTTGTGAGCATGGATCGGGATGGAGTGATTGTCGTGGCGGATTAGGGGTGGAATGCGGACCATGCATGTTGAACGATTAAACTTGTTTATGTACATTTGTGCATGATTTATGTGCATGGATTGGAACATTGAACGTGCTGAATGAGGCACTCTCGACAGAGCAGGAAAGGCTCGGCTCAGCAACCCGCGCCACCCGGCTAATCTTCCTGGTGTCAGGCATAGGCATGGCCAGCTGGGCGCCGATGGTGCCGTATGCCAAGGCACGGTTGGGGCTGGATGATGCGGGCCTCGGCCTGGTGCTGCTGGCCTTCGGTGGCGGTTCGATGTTGTCGATGCCACTGGTCGGCTTGCTGACCCATCGTTACGGCAACCGCAACGTGATCAGCGTGGCCGGGCTGCTGTTGTGCGTGGCGATTCCGCTGCTGGCGATCGTGCCGAACGTGCTGACACTGACGGTGACGCTGCTGTACTTCGGCGCGATGCTGGGTGCGGTGGATGTGGCAATGAACGCGCACGCGGTCGAAGTGGAGCGGCGCGACGGTCGCGCATTGATGTCGGAGTTTCATGGGCTTTTCAGCATCGGCGGCCTCGCCGGCGCCGCGATCATGAGTGCATTGCTGGCGTTGGGTCTGCCATTGTGGGCTGGGGCCTTGGCGATCTCGTTGGCGCTGGCGCTGATCGTGCTCAGTCAGCGCAGCAGCCTGCTTTCCTGCGTGGACGATGCGGCCGACCGGGCGGCGGTGTTCCGTCTGCCGCGGGGGCTGGTGTTACTGCTCGGCGCGCTATGCTTCGTCAGTTTCCTGGCCGAGGGATCGGTGCTCGACTGGAGTGCGGTGTTGCTGCGCGACTTCCGCGGTTTCTCCGCTGCTTCCGCCGGCATCGGCTATGCGTGTTTCTCGGTGGCGATGGCGGCTGGCCGGCTTGCCGGCGACCGGGTGGTCGGTCGACTGGGGTCGGTGTGGACGGTACGCGTCGGTGCCAGTATCGCAGCGGTCGGGTTCCTGCTTGCAGCGATGACACCGTGGCCACCGGTTTCGTTGTTCGGCTTCGTATTGATTGGCTTGGGCGCATCGAACATCGTGCCGGTGATGTTTAGCGCGGCAGGGCGCCTGCCAGGCAATCCACCGGCTATTTCCATCGCCACGGTGACCACGCTGGGCTATGCCGGTCTGCTCAGTGGCCCGGCGCTGATCGGTTTCCTGGCCCATGCCAGCAATCTGCCGGTGGCGCTGGCCGTGGTCGCCGGCATGCTGGTGCTGGTGGCAGCCTCGGCGCGGATCGTGCGGCGTTGAATGATGTGCATAACGAGGATGACGAAATGAGCGAACGTGGAATGGGGCAAGCGGCCGTGGACACGGTGATCTTCGATCTCGGTGGTGTCCTGATCGACTGGAACCCGCGTTATCTGTATCGCCAGCTATTCGATGATGAGCAGGCGATGGAGCGGTTCCTGGCTGACGTGTGCAATTCGCCGTGGAACGAGCAACAAGATGCCGGGCGTTCGTGGGACGAGGCCATCCGGTTGCTCAGCACGGAGTTTCCCGAACACACCGCGCTGATCGCCGCCTACCGCACACGCTGGGACGAGATGCTGCGCGGCCCACTGCATGACAGCCTGGCGATTGTCCATGAGCTGCGCGCGCAGGGCTTGCGCCTGTACGCGTTGACGAACTGGTCGCAGGAGACTTTTCCGCTGGCCTTTGAGCGCTATGCGTTCCTGCAGGTATTCGAGGGCATCGTGGTGTCCGGGGCAGAGCGGATGATCAAGCCCGATCCGGCAATCTTCCATGTACTGCTGAAGCGTTACGGTGTTCAACCGGAACGCGCCGTTTTTATCGACGATGCTCCACGCAATGTAGTCGCGGCGGCAAAGCTCGGCATGCACGCGCTGCAGTTCCGCGATGCCGCGACATTGCGCGCGGAACTGGTGACGCTGGGCTTGCTCGTCGCCGCACCGTCGGAGGTGCGCGAGCATGGCTAAGGTGAATCCTGGCGAGATGCTGCCGCAGGAACGCCAGCAATGGATCCTCGATCGACTGCGCCAGCGTGGTCGCGTGGTGGCGCTGGAGTTGGCGGCCGAATTCGCGGTGTCCGAGGATTCGGTCCGGCGCGATCTGCGCGAGCTGGCCGCACAAGGCCTGTGCAAGCGCGTCTACGGCGGCGCGTTGCCCTTGTCCGCCGCCGTTGCGCCGCTCAAGCAGCGGCGCCAGGAACATGCCGGTCGCAAGCTGGCCTTGGCGCGCAAGGCGGTGACTCTGGTGCGGCGGGGGCAGGTGCTGCTGATCGATGCCGGTTCGACCAATGCGGCGATCGCCACCATGCTGCCGCAGGATTTAGGGCTGACTGTGGTGACCAATGCACCGGATATCGCACAGATCCTGCTGGAGCGCGAAGGCTTCGAAATTTTGCTGATCGGTGGCCGGGTCGATGTACGGATTGGCGCCGCCGTTGGCGCACAGGCGATGCAGGAGATTCAGCGGATACGTGCCGATCTGTGCTTTCCCGGTGCCTGCGCGGTCGACGCGATCGGCGGTCTATGGGGTTTCGACAGCGAGGAAGTGCTGCTGAAACGGGCGATGGTCGAGGCCAGCGGTGAGGTCGTTGTCGTCGCCACCAGCGACAAGCTCGGCACCGTGGCGACGCATCGGGTGGCGGGTATCGACGAAGTGCAGCATCTGGTCGTCGAACACGATGTTGGTCGTGCGCTGCGTGCAAGCTTCGGCGCGCAGGGCCTGGCTGTGCATCGGGCCGACGCCGCCGCAGCCTGAGCCGGCTGGACTTACCTGCAGCCAATGAAAAACCCCATGCAGGGAGTACCGGCATGGGGTTGAGTACGACACGGACAAAGCGAGTTGGCGTGGCGCTTATTCCTGGCGCTCCCACGTCTGGCTGCGACCAAGCAGGGCAAAGCCGATGTAACCGTGCACGTCGAGTTTCTGGCCGCCGTCGGTGAGCGCGAGTTTCACCTTGTAGATCTTGCCACTCTTGGGATCGAGGATCTTGCCGCCGTCCCACACGTCGTCGTCTTTGCTGACGCCCCACATGATCGTCATGCCCTCGATTGGCTTGTCCTTGCGCTCACCGTCGCACTTGGTGCATTTCGGATGCTCGCCGTCGCGGGCCACGTCTTCCGGCGAGCGGTTCAGCAGCTTCACGATCGTGGCCTTGAACTCGCCGTTGTGCTCGGTGATCTGCACGATCGACTTCGGCTGATGAGTGGTGTCGTCGATGGTTTTCCAGGTGCCGGCCGGTGTGTCGTTGGCAGCGAGTGCCGTGCCAGCTGCCAGCAACAGACCGGCAGCGAAGGTGATGCGAAAAGCATGCTTCATGAGTATTCCTCCCGTACGAAAGCGTATGGATGCGAGACTGGCGAGGATGCGCAGGGGCGTCAAGCTGCATTGCGCAAATGCCTAGAATAGTCGATTCGTGCGAGTCCGCTACATAGCCACACGCTGATCTGTGTCAGCCGGCCGGCGCCGGTGGACTGGCATAATGGGCGTCTCCCGCAAACTACCCGAGCCGACATGACACAGGCGAACGAAGCCCTGGTCCGCCGCATCCTTGGCGACCTGATCGATACTCATACCGGCGCGGCGCTGGCCGAGTCCGTGCGCGCGGTCGGCGTGGACGGCGCCAAGGTGTCGGTGGATCTGCAACTGGGCTATCCGGCCGCCGGTGCGATCGACAGCATGACTGCCCGCGTGCGGCAGGCGCTGGAGGCCGATCCGGCGATCGAAGCGGCGGCCGTGTCGATCACCAGTCGCGTGCACGTGCACAAGGTGCAGGGCACGCTGGGACCGTTAGCGAACGTGAAGAACATCATCGTGGTGGCCTCCGGCAAGGGCGGTGTGGGCAAGTCCACGGTGTCGGCGAACCTGGCGCTGGCATTGCAGGCCGAGGGCGCGAAGGTCGGCGTGCTGGATGCCGACATCTACGGTCCCAGCCAGCCGACCATGCTGGGTGTCAGTGGCAAGCCGGAGTCGCCGGACGGCAAGAGCATCATCCCGATGCAGGCGCATGGCATGCCTGTGATGTCGATCGGCTTCCTGGTGGAAACGGACACGCCGATGATCTGGCGTGGCCCGATGGTGACGCAGGCGATGATGCAGCTGCTCACCGACACGCGCTGGGAGCAGTTGGATTACCTGATCATCGACCTGCCGCCAGGCACCGGCGACATCCAGCTCACGCTGTCGCAGAAGGTACCGGTGGCCGGCGCGGTGATCGTCACCACGCCGCAGGACATCGCCCTGCTGGATGCGCGCAAGGCGCTGAAGATGTTCGAGAAGGTCGAGGTGCCGGTGCTCGGCGTGGTGGAAAACATGGCCACGCATGTCTGCTCCAACTGCGGCCACGAGGAGCACATCTTCGGCGAAGGCGGCGGCGAGCGGATGTCGACGCAATACGGTGTGCCGTACTTGGGTTCGCTGCCGCTGGATATCCGTATCCGCGAGCAGGCCGATGGCGGCACGCCCACCGTGGTGGCGATGCCCGATTCCGATCTCGCGGCCCGTTACCGCGAGATTGCACGCAATGCGGCTGGGCGATTGTCACGGCAACCGCGCAACAAGTCGCTGGGGCTGGGCAAAATCGTCGTGCAGGGCGCGCCTGCCACATGACGGCGCCGCGCCGCGTGCTGTGCCTGTCCGGCAGCCTGCGACGTGTGTCGTCGAATACCGCTGCGCTGGAAGCTGCGCAACGGCTTGCGCCGGCAGCGCTGGAGCTGGTGGGTTACGCCGGGCTCGGTGAGCTGCCGCTGTTCAACCCGGATAACGATGTCGAGCCGTTGCCGGTATCGGTGCTGGCCTTGCGCGATGCCGTCGGTCGCGCCGATGCGCTGCTGGTCGCCTGCCCCGAATACGCGCACGGCGTGCCCGGGGCGTTCAAGAATCTGCTGGACTGGCTGGTCGGCAGCCTGGAGTTTCCGGGCAAGCCGGTGCTGCTGTTGAATACGGCCGCGCGTGGCTCGTACCACGCGCAGGAAGCACTGGACGAGATCCTGCGCACGATGTCCGCGCAATTGCTGACGACGCAACCATCTACCGTGTCGCTGCCGGGTGCTGGCTGCACGACGGCGCAAGTACTGGCCAGCGCGGAGCGCTGCGCCGAATTGCGTGCAGCACTGGCCATTCTCGTCGAGGCGTTGCCTGTCGCATGAACCTGCCGGCTGGCGTGATGGCGGCCTGACCATGTATTTTTGCCGCTTTGCGCTCGGTCTGACCGGGCCGTATTGCTACTTACCGGAGTTCGCGTGAGCATCAAACCCGACAAATGGATTCGCCGCATGGCCGAAGCCCACGGCATGATCGAGCCGTTCGAACCAGGCCAGGTCAAGCTGCGCGACAGCAACAAACTGATTTCCTACGGCACCTCCAGCTACGGCTACGACGTGCGCTGCGCGCGCGAGTTCAAGATCTTCACCAACATCAACTCGACCATCGTCGATCCGAAGGCATTCGACCCGTCCAGCTTCGTCGATGTCGAGGCGGACGTCTGCATCATTCCGCCGAACTCATTCGCGCTGGCACGCACCGTCGAGTACTTTCGCATCCCACGCAAGGTGCTGACGATCTGTCTCGGCAAGAGCACCTACGCGCGCTGCGGCATCATCGTCAACGTGACGCCGCTGGAACCGGAGTGGGAAGGTCACGTGACGCTGGAGTTCTCCAACACCACGCCACTGCCCGCAAAAATCTACGCCAACGAAGGCGTGGCACAGATGCTGTTCCTCGAATCCGACGAGGAGTGCGAGACCAGCTACAAGGATCGCGGCGGCAAGTACCAGGGCCAGCAGGGCGTGACGTTGCCGCGTACCTGAGCGCGCGGCTGAACGGCACACTTTCGCGCCGCGGCGATTGTCGCGGTGCGGCGTTACACTCCATCTGATTCAACTGAACGATTGCCAGGAGACCCGCATGATCCGTTTTTCCACACTGCTGACGCGCGCCACGGCCGTGCTCATCCTGGGCAGCCTGCTCGTACTCGCCGGTTGCCACCGCGGCAGCACCAAGGGTGAAATCAGCACGGCCTCGGCGCAAGGGCAGTTCGACACCACCATTCAGGCTTACAAGGGCGGTCAGTTCCTCGTTGACGGTGCCGTACTCTCGGCGCTGGATACCGGCAGCCATTTCGCCTACTTGAAGGATCAGGGCAAGCTGCCGAAGACCGTGCTGCTTGCGCCAAGTGATGACTCGAAGGTCCGCAAGCAGCATCTGCAGTACATGGCTCGCATGCAGCTCGACTATGGCTTTATCGTTTATTACGAAGACGGTGGCACGCTGACGAAGATCAACCCGCAGGAAACCAAAGCACGTCGGCTCGAGGACTACCACGCGCCGGCAGTGATTGATGATGGTCAGAAGTGCAAGACCGCAGCTGGTTGTGACAGCGTGGATCAGGCCGCGCAACAGCAACAGCAACACTGAGCTGACACGGCGCTAGCGTTGACGTTGAGAATAGGCTGCTCGGCTTTGTTCGCTGATGCGAGTGCCGCTTGGGGCTAGCAAGGGGTTTGCAAACGCCTGCATGATACATGCAGGCGTTTTGCTTATGGGGGCGGCACCCTCGGGCCGATGGCCGCACGCAGGCTTTCGATCAGTCGTTTCCACTCAGCGTCATTGTAATGTTGCGTGTGGCCGTGACCCCATACTGGGCCAGGCCACGCTGCGTCGCCGACGTGGCGAGCCACCAGATGTACATGCAGCTGCCGGACGATATTGCCGAGCGCACCGAGGTTGAGCTTGTCGCAGGGCGCCACAGCGCGCAGTGCTGCGGTCGTGCGGTTCACTTCCTGCCATAGCGTGGCCTGTTCGCCGGCGTCCAGGTCGGTGATCTCGACCAGGTCGGCACGGCGTGGCACCAGAATCAGCCACGGATAGCGTGCGTCGTTCATTAGCAGCAGGTCGCACAGCGGCAGCGAGGTAACCGGGTGGGTATCCGCTTCCAGCCGGGGATCGAGCACGAAACCGGCGTCGCTCATGCGCAGGCCAGATGCTGTTCGAAGAACGCCAGCGTGCGCTGCATGGCCAAACGGGCACTGGCTTCATCGTATTGCGTACCGATATCACGGTTGAAGCCGTGATTGGCGGGGTAGGTGAACGTCTCCATCTGTGGCAGCGCCTCGCGATGCTTGGCCACCATTTCCGGCATGATGTGCTGATCCTTCTCGCCGAAGTGGAACATTACCGGCGCCTTCGGTACTTCATGCAGGAAGGGTAGATTGCGTGCGCCGTAATAGCTCACTGACGGTAGACCCAGCCGTAACGCGGAAAGCAGCGCGACCGTGCCGCCCCAGCAATAGCCAACGGTGCCGATCTTTCCCGCTGAGGCGATCGCCTCGGCCGCGCTGGCGACATCTTCCAGTGCCCGATCCAGCCCCAGTTCGGTGACCAGTTGCTTGCCCCTGGCGTAGCCAGCTTCGTCGTAGCCCAGCTCCACCCCGGTTTCGAGGTGATCGAAGAACGCTGGTGCGATCGTGGTGTAGCCGTGCTCCGCGAAGCGATCGGCGACGCTGCGTATGTGCGCGTTGACGCCGAAGATCTCCTGGATCACCACGATGCCGCCTTTCGGCGTGCCCTCGGGCTGCGCCAGATACGCGCCGATGCACTGGGTGCGGGTGGTGGGTAGGTTGATCTGCTGGCCCATGGGGGTTTCCGCTTGGTTGAAGGGCGCGAGCTTAGCGCTCCGGTGCGTTCGCCGGCACTGACGTATAATCGCCTGTTTCCCCGCACGTTTTCACGGTAATCCAAGCCCATGTCACAGGCCGCACACAAGATCGGTTTCGTCAGTCTCGGCTGCCCCAAGGCGCTGGTCGACTCCGAGCGCATCCTTACCCAGCTCAAGGTCGAGGGTTACGAAATCGTGCCCAGCTATGGCGAGGCGGATGCGGTGGTGGTGAACACCTGCGGCTTCATCGATGCGGCGGTGCAGGAGTCGCTGGATTCGATCGGCACCGCGCTGAACGAGAACGGCAAGGTCATCGTCACCGGCTGCCTCGGCAAGCGCGAGGGGCTGATCCGCGAGGCGTATCCGGACGTGTTGTCGATCAGCGGCCCGCAGGACTACGTCAGCGTGATGAACGCGGTGCATACCGCGTTGCCGCCGCAGCGTAATCGCTTCCTCGATATCGTGCCGGACACCGGGGTCAAGCTGACCCCCAAGCATTACGCCTACCTGAAGATTTCCGAGGGCTGCAATCACCGCTGCAGCTTTTGCATCATCCCGTCGATGCGCGGCAATCTGGTTTCGCGCCCGGTCGACGAGGTGTTGCTGGAAGCCGAACGCCTAGTCAAGGGTGGCGTCAAGGAACTGCTGGTGATCTCGCAGGACACCAGCGCCTACGGCGTCGACCTGAAATACGCCGAACGCGAGTGGCGCGGCAAGTCGTACCGCACGCGCATGACCGAACTGTGCGAAGGTCTGTCCGAGCTGGGCGTGTGGACGCGCTTGCATTACGTCTATCCGTATCCGCACGTGGACGAGGTGATGCCGCTGATGGCGGAAGGGAAAATCCTGCCGTACTTGGACATCCCGTTCCAGCACGCCAGCCCGCGCATCCTCAAATTGATGAAGCGCCCGGGCAATATCGAAAAGACGCTGGAACGCATCCAGAACTGGCGCAAGCTCGTGCCGGATCTGACCATCCGCAGCACCTTCATCGTCGGCTTTCCCGGCGAGACCGATGCCGAGTTCGAGGAGCTGCTGGATTTCCTGCGCGAGGCCGAGCTCGATCGCGTCGGTGCGTTTGCCTATTCGCCGGTGGACGGCGCCAAGGCGAACGAATTGCCGGATCCGGTTTCCGAGGAACTGAAGGAAGATCGCCTCGAACAGTTCATGGCGGTGCAGGCGGAAATTTCCGCGGCCAAGCTGCAGCGCAAGATCGGTCGCACCATCAAGGTGCTGGTCGACGAGGCCGGTGCCGAGGGTGCAGTTGCGCGTTCCGCGGCGGATGCGCCGGAGATCGACGGCACGGTGTTGATCGCCGATGGCCAGAAACTGAAACCCGGTCAATTCGTCGACGTCGTGATCGAAGCCGCCAGCGAGCACGACCTGCACGCGCGCCTCGCTGGCTGATCGCATGCGCTACCACGCGCCGTCGCGCGAGGCGGTCGATCCGGCGGTGTTCGGTCGGTCGCCACTGACGGCGTGGCGCGAATATGCCACGCTGCTCGAAGGTGCCGAATGGCCATCCATCGAGGCACTCAACCATCACCTGCCTGCAGGCATGGCGCATCACTTCGTGGCGCAAACATCAGACCTGCTGGCCGATGGCCTGCACTACGAACAGCGTATTGCCGAGCGTGGCGAAATCGCCACCCGCGATGGCAACTGGCATGACCTGCTCAATGCCTTGGTATGGCTGCGCTACCCGGCGCTGAAGCAAGTGCTGAACCAGCGCCAGATGGTCGAGATAGCCCGCATGGGGCCAAAGCAGCGCTCGCGCGCGCAATACGCGATGACGCACTTCGATGAGGGCGGCGTCATCGTCGAAGTGCGTGATCCGGCGCTGCTGGCGCTGTGGGATGCGCACGACTGGCACGGCCTGTTCTGGCGTCACCGGCAGGCGTGGCTGGACGGTTCGATCCGGCTGGAACTGTTCGGGCATGCGCTGCTGGAGCTTGCGCTGAATCCGGACAAGTTGCTGGTGGGCAAGGCGCTGGTCTTCGAGTCGACCGGCGACGTCGATGCCGGATGCGTGTCTGCCCGTTGCGTCGAGGCAATTGTGTCAGGCCGGTTACTGCACGATCCGCTGGAACTGCGGCCGTTGCCGCTATCGGGGATTCCGGGCTGGCATGTCGACAATGCGGACGAGGCATTTCATCGCAGCACGGTTTGCTACCAGCCGCGCCGTGCCGGTCGCGAATATCCGCCTGCTTTCCCGGCGCCTGGCTAAACGTCGTTGGTGGCAGCTTGCTCCGATCCGCGTTCGCGACTATATACATGGAACAGGGGCGAGTCAGGGGCTGGCGCATTGAACATCGCAAGATCTTGGTGGCGCTTCGGATCCGACCCATGGATTTTGGTGCGGATCGCTCCGGGGTTGCTGATGCTGGGTTTGCTGCTGTGCGCAGGCAGTGCAGCGGCAGCCGACAGGAGTGCGGCCTCTGTGCCGCCGATCCGTTTCGGCATTCTGCCGATCGGCAGCGCCGCCGAATCACTGGAGCAGTGGCGACCGCTGCTGGACGATCTGCAGAAGCGGCTGGGTCGCCGGGTGACAACCGTATCGGCGAGCAGCTATGCCGGTCTTTCCGACGCGATCGGTGCGCAGCGGGTGGACGTCGCGTTTCTCTCCGGCAAGCTGGCGGTCGAGGCAGTTTCGCATCAGCACATGCAGGTGTTTGCCCAGTTCGTGCGCAACGATGGCGCCAAGGGCAACGTCGCCATGCTGGTGGTGCGCAGCGACAGCTCCATCCACAGTCTTGATGATCTGCTGGCCGCGCAGGGGCACTGGCGTTACGCCCGCAGCGAGCACTTGTCGGTGACCGGCTACACGGCGCCGGAAGCCTACGTGTTCGCGCCGCACGGCCTCAACTCCGACACGTTTTTCGGCAGCGTGCGCGTCGGTGACCACCAGAGCAACTTGCTGGCCGTGGTCAATCGCGAAGTGGATGTGGCCAGCAGCAACAATCCGGACATGGATCTGTTCCGGCGCAACTTTCCACAGGAAGCCGCCCAGCTCAAGGTGATCTGGCGTTCGTCGCTGATTCCGTCCGGCGTGTTGGTGCTGCGTGAAGGGATGCCCGAATCGCTGCGTCGGCAGCTGGCTGACTTTCTTCTCGCCTATGGCAAAGGCAGCGGTGAAGCCGGGGTGCGCGAGCGCGCCAGTTTGGCGCGCATCCCCGATCTCGGTGGCTTCGCGTCCGAGAACAATCATGTGCTGCAGCCCTTCGTCGACATGCAGTACACGCTGTTGCGGCAGCAGGCCGAACACGGCCAGTGGGTCAGTCCGCAGGCACGACAGGCAAGGTTGGCGCAGATCGAGAAGGACTATCGGCACGCTTCGCAGCCGTTGTTGTCGCATTAGGCGCAGACGTCCAGACGATTGATTCCGGTGCGATGTGTCCGCTCCGCAGTGCGCTAGTCGTAATCCACCGCCAGCAGCGCAAACTCTGCCGGGCCGCCCGGCAGTTCGGCCAGAAACTCGTCGTCGACGCGCCTCTTCAATACGGCGCGGGCCAGCGGCGAGTCGATGCTGATCCAGCCGAGTTTGGCGTCGGTCTCGTCGGGGCCGACGATGCGGTAGCGCAGGATTTCGCCGGTATCGACGTTCTCGAGTTCGATGCGGGCGCCGAAGAACACCTGCCCGCGATCGCTTGGCGCGCCTTCGGCCACCTTGAGTGAGGGAATTCGTTTGGTCAGATAGCGCGCGCGGCGATCGATCTCGCCAAGCTGCTTCTTGCGGTAGATGTATTCGGCGTTCTCCGAACGGTCGCCTTCGGCCGCTGCAGCTGCGAGTGCTTTCACCACTTCCGGGCGCAGCACGTGCCACAGATGGTCGAGTTCGGCCTTGAGTCGCTCGAAACCCTCACGGGTGATGATCGCGGTCGAGCCGGGTGCGGGTGGGCGCCAGCGACTCATGCGTGACCGACCAGCTGGCGTCGTTGCGCATCGATCTCGGCGCGCAGTGGATGCTCGGGCCATGCTGCCGCGAGCCGGTCCAACAGTGCCGTCGCTTCGGCATGCTGGTCGGCGTGTTCGGCGAGCTGACGTACGGCCAGCAGGCCGTAGTGCGGTGCCTGAGCATCGCGCGGCCAGTGCGCGAGAAAGCCGTTGCACAGATGCAGTGCGATCCGGCTCATGCCCAGCCGCGCCGCCAGATCGGCCAGTTCGCCACAGGTTCGCGGATCGTCCGGAACGAAACTGGCATCGATGCCGCAGCATTCCTGCAGCAGTCCCAGCGCGCGGCGCGATTCGCCTTGGGCGATCAGCGCGGCGATCCAGATCTGGCCGTGTACCAGAAGGCCGTCACGCAGGTTCTGCTGCTGCAGCAAACGACGATAGGCCAGGTGCAACGACGCCGGCGCCACACGATCCTGCATCCGGGCGACCAGCAGCGCGGTGGCGGCAGCTGGATCGGCCTGCGTGAGTGCATCGACCTCGGCCAGCAGGATCTCGTCGGCGTCTTGTCCGCCAGCTTTGGCCAGCTTCGGTGCCTCCGGCTCCAGTCCGAAACGCTCATGGCGCTGGTGGATCATTACGCCCATCAGGTGGAACGCGAGCACGATCAGGTAGGTGTAGGCGAAAGCGAAAAGTGGCAGTGCCAGCAGTCGTGGCAATAGCGCGCTGGTGAGCGAGGCCAGCACGATCAGTATGCCGAGCAGCAGGTTGATCGCCACGGGTACCAGATAGGCCGCGCCGAATGCCGCGATGACGCGACCCCAGTTCAACGGGTTGAGCGCCAACGCCAGGTTGCCGTCGAATGCCAGCGACATGTCGATCGCCGGCAGCGCCAGCGCCGAGAGAATCAGCACGGGCCACAGCAGGCTCGGGAAAAAAACGATGGCGAGCACGCACAGCGCGACGATCAGCAAGTGGATCGCGGTGAGCCCCCAGCCACTCGCGCTGTTACCGTCGCTACCGACGTTCGGCGGGTCGGCATAGCCGTTGGCCGTGTGCAGCATGCAGTCGGCGGCGTAGCGCCAGGTCGCGGCCCAGACGAAGGCACTGGCGAGGGCACCGATCCAGGAGGGCAGCAATCCGACGTAGTGGATCAGCGCCAGCACCACGCAGGTGGCCAGGCCGGCACCACGCAGCGGATAACCGAAGCCGGTGCGCAAACGTTCCCCGAATGGCGTGTCGGCCGCCGCGACTTCAATGCGTGGCATGCTCGCCTCCGTTCAACGCTTGCCGCCGAAGATGCCACCGAGTACGCCGCGCAGAATCTGCCGCCCGAGCTGGCTGCCGGCAGTGCGCACCATCTGCTTGCCCATGGTTTCGATCATGCCCTGGCGGCGTTTGGTGCCGAACAGCGCATCGTGCACGGCGCCACCCCATGACGAGCCTGCTGCGGGCTCGTCGCCGGCAGGCTTGCCGGGCGTGCCGGTGGCTACGCTGTCGGGATCGACGGCCTTGTCGCTGGCACGCTTGGCCAGCATCTCGGCAGCGGATTCGCGATTGATGGTGATGTCGTATTTCGTGCCGACCGGCGAGCGTTGCCGAATGATGGCGCGTTCGGCGTCGGTGATCGCGCCGATGCGGCAGCATGGCGTAGTCACCAACACCTGTTCCACCGGTGTGGGCACGCCACCGTTGGCGAGCGTCGAGGCCAATGCCTCACCGACGGCAAGTCTGGTGATCGCTTCGGTGACGTTGAGTTTCGGGTTGGCGACAAAGGTTTCCGCGGCGGCCTTGACCGCCTTCTGGTCGCGCGGGGTGAACGCGCGCAGCGCGTGCTGGATGCGATTGCCGAGCTGGCCCAGGATCACGCCCGGTACGTCGTCCGGATTCTGCGAACAGAAATACACGCCGACACCCTTGGAGCGGATCAGCCGCACGACTTGCTCGACCCGCTGCTGCAACGCTGGCGAGGCATCGTCGAACAACAGATGCGCCTCGTCGAAGAAGAACACCATTTTCGGCTGATCGAGGTCGCCCACTTCCGGCAGCTGCTCGAACAGTTCGGACAACAGCCACAGCAGGAAAGTGGAATACAGCCGTGGCTTCAGGATCAGCTGATCGGCGGCGAGCACGTTGATGATGCCGCGGCCACTCATGTCCTGGCGCATCAGGTCGGCCAGTTCCAGCGCCGGTTCGCCGAAGAACTGGTCGGCGCCGTCACCTTCGAGTTTCAGGATCGCGCGCTGGATCGCCGCGATGCTGATGGTGCTGATCAGGCCGTAATGAGTCGAGATGTCCTTGGCATTGTCGGCTGCATAGGTGAGCAAGGCGCGCAGGTCGGCCAGGTCCAGCAGCAGCCAGCCCTGGTCGTCGGCGGCCTTGAAAATCACCTCGAGCACGCCTTCCTGGGTGTCGTTCAATTCCAGCACGCGACCAAGCAAGGTCGGGCCCATCTCGCTGATGGTGGCGCGCACCGGATGGCCGAGCTTGCCGTAGATGTCCCAGAACACCACTGGGTTGGCCTGCGGTTTCCAGTCGGTGAGCTTGATCTTGTCCAGTCGCACCTTGAGTTTATCGCCAGCCTCAGCGGCGGCCATCGACAGGCCAGCCAGATCGCCCTTCGCATCGGCCAGGAAGCACGGCACGCCAAGCCGGGAAAAGCCTTCGGCCAGCACCATCAACGAGACGGATTTTCCGGTGCCGGTGGCACCGGCGATCATGCCGTGACGATTGCCGTAATGCGGGTCGAGGCTGACGCTGGCGCTGTCGTTGCGGCCGATCAGAATGTCGGTCATGGGGTTCCATCCGTTGGTGATCGGACGATTGTAGCCAACGCGGTGATGTTGTCGCGTGGTGGTGCGGCTGCGTTGAGTCGAAGCGCTGCGCCAGCTATGGTGGGCGTTTTCCGCGGGTGAAGTTTCTGATGTCGTCGTGTTTCGTGCTTCGTTCCATGCGTCTGGCAGCGGTTGCCGTGACGCTCAGCCTGCTCGGCGCCTGCGCCAGTACGGGCGCTGGCAGACCCTCGGGCCCGGTCAATGCGCTTTACAGTCAGCTCGACCTGGCCAGCAAGGGCTACGAGACCGCTTTGCAGCAGTCCCGCGAAGGCAATCTGGAAGCTTCGCAGTTGACGTTGACCCAGTCGCTCGACCGGCTGAAGGAAGCATCAGCGCGCTGCGGCAATACGTCGGGCTGCGATCCGCAGCGGTTCTTCTCGGTGTTCGATCGCCTGTTGCGACTGAAGGACGGCGATTTCAGCGGCGATCAGGATCTGGACAGTGACGTCGCCCCATCGCAGGCAGCCTTGGCGGCCAGCAAGGGAGGCGTGTCCAGCCTGCCGCAGGCGCAGCGCAGCGTGACCTTGCTGCACGGACAGAAGCTGTCCGAACTGATCGCGATGAACGGACCGGTCAAGGCGGCGCTGGAAATGTGGTTGACCCAGATGCGTCCGCAGTTGATGGATGCCTGGGTCAACTATCAATACCTGCGCTACCAGATGTGGCCGCAATACGAAAAGGCGGACCTGCCCGAAGCCTTGCTGTTCGGCATCATGGCGAAGGAGTCCGGCGGCAAGGTGCATGCCGTCTCGCGTTCGGGCGCGGCCGGCCCACTGCAGTTCATGTACGCCACCGGCATGCGCTTTGGTCTGAGCAACGACAGCGGTTTCGACATGCGCTTCGATCCCGCGGCGTCGGCGCGGGCGAATGCCGAATACATCAACGAGCAGCTGCGAATCTTCAACAACAACCTTGAGCTCACCATCGGTGCCTACAACGGCGGCGAAGGGCGCATGCGGCGCGCAGTCGGCGACGACACCTCGGTGAGCTTCTACGACCCGCGCATCTACAACCAGCTGTCGCAGGAAACCCGTGACTATGTGCCGTCCGTGCTTGCGGCGGCATGGCTGTTCCTGCATCCGGACAGCTACAACCTGCGCTTCCCGAAGATCGACGGTATTCCCGGCACGATCACCTTGAAGCGACCGGCGTCGCTGTCGGAATTGACGGTGTGCCTGGGTTCGGCTGGTGGCATGAACGACGGCTGGTTCCGCACCTTGCGCAATCTCAATCCAAGGCTGGATCCGCAGGTGACTCAGCCGGTGGGTACCTCGTTGCAGTTGCCCAAGCCACTGGAGCAGGCGTACGCAGCACGCTGTGTCGATGGCCCCTGGCCGATTCTCGCCGGCGATCTGCATCGTGCCGTGGTACCTGTCGTCGTGCAGGATGTCCCAGTGGTGAGTGCGCCCGTGGTGCGCGGAACCAGCCAATACAAGGTGCGCCGGGGCGATACGCTGATCAGCATCGTGCGTGACCTGCATTGCTCAAGCGTGCAGGAAGTGACCGAGATGAATGGGCTCAAGCACCATCATCTTGCTATCGGGAAAACGCTGAAGTTGCCGGTCTGTCGCTGAGCCGAACAGGCGGTTGCCTGATGTCAGGCGACCGCGCTTTCCTGTGTCCAGTTGTCGGCGGTGTTGCCGCTGCTGTGGACTTCCTTCAGTTCACGCAACAGCTGCATCAGCTGCCGATGCTGCGGCTGCAGGCTGCTGTGCGGCGAGTTCTTGGTCTCGTGATAGGCCACCGCCAACCATAGCGCGATGCCGCGCAACGCCACTTCGGTGTTGGTCGAACAGGCGCGCTCGTAACCGGCGTCGGTGCCTTGGCCCCAGGGCAGGTAACGTGCTTCCGGCGCGGTGCCATACAGATGCGGGAAGTCGCTGCGCGAAGCCTGGCCGATCTCGCGCAAGGCAAGCGCGCTCAAGCGTTCCCGGTTGCGCTTGGGCAACGCCCGGATGCTGCGCTCGATATCGCGAAATTGGCGGCCAAGCTGGCGCGCGCGCATCATCACGAAAAGTGGAGTGAGTATCTGCATGGGATCCCCTCGACGCTGGTGTCGGCCGCACTGGGAAGTGCGGCGAAGTGGCGAGCGTAGCGAAGCGATTCCTGCAATTGCGCCTAGAGCGTCACAAAATGACGTGTGACGTCAGTTATCCGGCTTGCGTGGAAGCCTGGTCTGGCTTCAGCTGTGACCTAGCCGTTGTCCCACCAGTACCGCCTGTTGTGGCTGCAAGCCATCCAGCGTGGCGGTGCCCTCGGGCAGCAGCAGGATTACGGTAGAACCCATGTTGAAGCGCGCCATCTCGGCAAAGCGCTCCAGCGTGATGTTCTGACCGACGAATGACTTGCGCCGGATCGACGAGGCATACGGTGGAATCACCAGGCCATCCCACACCGTGGCCACCGACGACACCAGGATCGCGCCGACCATCACCACCACGAACGGGCCGCGTTCGCCCTCGAAGTGGCAGACCAGCCGCTCGTTGCGTGCAAACAGGCGCGGGATCGCTGCCACCGCGAAAGGTGCCACGCTGAAGATACGACCCGGCACGTGCACGGTTTCCTTCAGCGTGCCTTTCAGTGGCATGTGCACGCGGTGATAGTCGCGCGGTGACAGATACACGGTGACGAAGCGCCCATTGCGATACGGCACGGCGGCAGCCTCGTCGCCACCGAGCAGCTCGGCGGTGGTGTACTCCTGACCCTTGGCCTGGAAGATGCGCCCGTCGACGATCGCGCCGGACTGGCTGATGCGGCCATCGGCAGGCGAGAGCAGGGCAGCCGGATCGGCATCCGCGCGGCGCGCGTCAGGGCGCAGCTTGCGCGTGAAGAACGCATTGAAGTGCTGGTAGGCCAGCGGATCAGGCTGCGCCGCCTCGGCCATGTTCACGTTGTAATTGCGCACGATGGTGCCGATCAGCCAGTTCTTCCACGGCGCGAAGGTCCAGCGCGTGGCCCAATAGACGATGCGCGACAGGAAGCGGTGCGGCAGGATGTACTGCAGGAATACGTTGAAAGTCATCCGCCCAGTATACGGGGTGGAGCCGCTTCAGGCCTTATAATGGTCGGCCATTCTGTTGCACTCTGGATCGCCGTGACTGCCGAACTCGCCTCCATCATCGACTTCATCCGTTATGGCGCCAGTCGCTTTTCGGCCGCCGGACTCACCTTCGGGCACAGCCACGACAACCCGATTGATGAGGCCACGCATCTGGTGCTGGCCAGCCTGCACCTGCCACCGGACATCCCGCCGGCCTACGGCGCGGGCAAGCTCACGGCGGCCGAGCGCGCGAACGTGCTGGCGCTGATCGAGCGCCGCGTGACCGAGCGTCTGCCGGTGGCCTACCTGGTCGGCGAGACCTGGTTCGCCGGGCTGAAGTTCAAGAGCGATCGCCGCGCGCTGGTGCCGCGTTCGCCGATCGCTGAACTGATCGAGTCGGGCTTTGCACCGTGGCTGGACGAGCGCCACATCGAGCGCGCGCTGGACCTGTGCACCGGTTCGGGCTGCATCGGCATCGCGATGGCCGAGTACAACCCGGAGTGGCAGGTCGACATCGTCGATATCAGCGACGAGGCGTTGTCGCTGGCGCGCGAGAACATCGTGTTCCAGCACGTCGAGGGTCGGGTCGAGGCGATCCAGTCCGATCTGTTCGCCGGCGTGAAGGGGCGTCGTTACGACCTGATCGTCTCCAATCCGCCGTACGTCACCGAGGACGAGTACACCGCGCTGCCGGGCGAATACGCGCATGAGCCGAAGCTGGGCCTCACCTCCGGTGTCGATGGTCTGGATCTATGCCTGCGCATGCTGGACGAGGCGGCTGACCATCTCACCGATGACGGCCTGCTGATCGTCGAGGTGGGCGAGAGCGAACATGCGCTGGCCGCGTTGCTGCCGGAAGTTCCGTTCATCTGGATCGAGTTCAAGGTCGGCCAGATGGGCATCTTCGCGCTGGAGCGGCGCGATCTGGTCGAGCACGCCGCGGTGATCCGTGCGGCGGCTGCTGCGCGCCGCGTCGCCTGAAAGAACTTCGCCGCATGGAACTGAACACACCGCGCCTCCGGCTCGATGCCTTGCGTGCGGCGGACGCCGCGGCGTTGTTCGGCTATCGTGCCGATCCGGACGTATCCCGTTTTCAGGGCTGGCGTCCGGCCAGCGTGGCCGAGGCGGCAGATTTCATCGAGCGTCAGGCCGGTGCGTCGCTGGATATGCCGGATAGCTGGTTTCAGCGCGCGATCCGTCTACGTGATGGTGAAGCATTGATCGGCGACCTGGGCATTCACCTGCCAGCGGATGCCGAGGGTTCGGTCGAGTTCGGAATCAGCATCGCGCCGGTCCATCAGGGCAGGGGCTATGCCAGCGAGGCGGTGCGTGCCCTTTTCGAGCTGGTATTCGGTCAACTTGGCCGGCATCGCATTCACGCCTCGGTCGATCCGCGCAACCTCGCCAGCATGGCGATGCTGCGCGCGCTCGGCATGCGGCAGGAGGCCCATCACCGCGAAAGCCTGTGGCTGCACGGTGAATGGGTCGACGACGTGGTATTCGCGCTGCTGGCCAGCGAGTGGCGTGCCGCGCAATTGGCGCACTGACCCGATCCGGGCGCTGTCGCGTTAAGCTGTGAGGGTTTCCTTCAGACGTCCAGACCCCGTGTCCAGCAACTCCTTCGGCAAACTCTTCACTGTCACCACCTTCGGCGAAAGCCACGGACCGGCGATCGGCTGCGTGATCGACGGGTGCCCGCCGGGGTTGCCGATCAGTCCGGAAGAGTTCAAGACCGATCTCGAACGCCGCGCCACCGGCCGGAGCCGTTACACCTCGCAACGGCACGAAGCGGACGACGTTGAAATTCTCTCCGGCGTCTACGAAGGCAAGACCACCGGCACGCCGATCGCGCTGCTGATCCGCAATACGGATCAGCGCAGCAAGGATTACGGCGATATCGTGCAGACGTTTCGTCCCGGTCATGCCGACTACACCTATTGGCAGAAGTACGGCATCCGCGATCCGCGCGGCGGCGGACGTTCCTCGGCGCGCGAGACCACCATGCGCGTGGCCGCTGCCGTCATTGCGAAGAAGTGGCTGGCCGAGCGTTACGGCGTGCGCGTGCGTGGTTACCTGGCGCAGATCGGCGAGATCACGCCGGATGCGTTCGACTGGGCGGCGGTGGAGCAGAACCCGTTCTTCTGGCCGGCGGCGGCGCAGGTGCCTGCGTTGGAAACCTATATCAACGCGCTGCGCAAATCTGGCGATTCGGTCGGCGCGCGCGTGAACGTGGTCGCCGACGGCGTGCCACCGGGCTGGGGCGAGCCGATCTACGGCAAGCTCGATGGCGATCTGGCCAGCGCGCTGATGTCGATCAACGCGGTCAAGGGTGTGGAGATCGGCGATGGTTTCGCCGCAGTCATCCAGCACGGCAGCGAACATCGTGACGAGATGAGCATGGACGGCTTTGCCTCCAATCATGCCGGCGGCATTCTCGGTGGCATCAGCAGCGGCCAGCCGGTGACAGCCTCGATGGTGCTCAAGCCTACTTCCAGCATCCTGATTCCCGGCCACAGCGTGAACCTCGCTGGCGAGCCGACCGAGGTGGTGACCAAGGGTCGTCACGATCCGTGCGTCGGCATCCGTGCCACGCCGATCGCCGAGGCGATGATGGCGCTGGTCCTGATCGACCACGCTTTGCGTCATCGTGCGCAATGTGGCGATGTGGGTGCAGTGGCACCACGTATTCCATGACGCGGCACTGCAACCGGAGCCATACCGATGAGTGACAAGCCGCGAGTCTGGATTTCCCGGCCCACCTTTCCGGGCATCATTGCCCGGCTCGAGCCGCATTTCGAGGTGACCGCCGAGCCGGAAGAGGTGAAGTTCAGCCGGACCGAGCTGGCCGCCAAGCTGGCCGGACAGGATGCGGTGATCGTGGGTCTGAAGGATCGCATCGGTGCAGCGGAAATCGCCGCTGCGACGCGGTTGCGCATCGTCGCCAACCTCGGCGTCGGCTACGACAATCTCGATCTGGACGCGCTGAGCGCAGCCGGCATCGCCGCCTCGAATACCGCCGACGTGCTCAACGAGAGCGTGGCCGACTATGCCTGGGCCATGATGCTCGGCGTCGCGCGGCGGATGAATGCTGCCGAGCGCTGGCTGCGCGCGGGCCACTGGCACGCCACCGAATTCAAGGCGTGGCTGGGCATGGACGTGCGCGGGCGCACGCTGGGCATTCTCGGCATGGGCCGCATCGGCCAGGCCATTGCGCACCGTGCCAGCGGTTTCGGCATGCCGGTGCTCTATCACAACCGTTCGCCGCTGCCGGAGGCGGATGAGCGTGCCTGCAACGCGCGCTACGTCGACAAGCAGCAATTGCTGCGCGAGTCCGATTTCCTGATGCTGGTGCTGCCGTTGACGACGCAGACCCGGCACGCGATCGGCGCGCCCGAGCTGGCGCAAATGAAGCCGACGGCGATGCTGATCAACGTGGCCCGCGGCGGCATCGTCGACGATGCCGCGCTGGCTGTGGTACTGCGCGAACGGCGACTGGCCGGCGCCGCGCTGGACGTGTTCGAGGGCGAACCGGCCGTGCATCCAGCCCTGCTTGAGCTGGACAATGTGCTGCTCAGCCCGCATATCGCCAGTGCCAGTCAGGAAACACGCCGCGCAATGACCGCCTTGGCAGTCGACAATGTGCTGGCGTTGTTTGGCCATGGCCCGCATGCCGGGCGGCCACCGACGATCCTCAACCCGAACGTGCTGGCCTGAGCTGGCGCCACATCCCCGTCCTGAGCAAAGAATCGAGACCCATGAGCAAGAAGAGCAGTTACAAAGTCGCGATGGTCGGCGCCACCGGCGCCGTCGGCGAGACCCTGCTGGCGATCCTCGCTGAGCGCGATTTTCCGGTCAGCGAGCTGGTGCCGTTGGCCAGTGAGCGTTCGGCCGGCGGCAAGGTCAGCTTCGGTGGTCAGGACATCACCGTGCAGCTGCTCGATACCTACGATTTTGCGGGCGTCGACATCGCGTTCTTCTCGGCCGGCGGCTCGGTCAGCCGCGAGCATGCGCCGCGCGCGGCGGCGGCCGGTGCGGTGGTGATCGACAACACCTCGGAGTTCCGTTACCAGGACGATATCCCGCTGGTGATCAGCGAGGTCAACCCGCACGCAATCGCGCAGTACACCCAACGCGGCATCATCGCGAACCCGAACTGCTCGACCATGCAGATGCTGGTGGCGCTGGCGCCGATCCACCGCGCGGTGCAGATCGAGCGGATCAATGTGGCCACCTACCAGTCGGTCTCCGGCGCCGGTCGCACCGGCATGGAAGAACTGGGCAAGCAGACTGCGGCCCTGCTGAACTTCCAAAGCGTGGAGCCGGGCAAGAAATTCCCCGCGCAGATCGCGTTCAATGTGATTCCGCAGATCGACGACTTCCAGCCGAACGGCTACACCAAGGAAGAAATGAAGCTGGTGTGGGAAACCCGCAAGATCCTGGAAGACGAGTCGATCCAGGTGAACCCGACCGCGGTGCGCGTGCCGGTGTTCTATGGCCACTCCGAGGCAGTGCATATCGAAACCAGCGACAAGATCACCGCCGAACAGGCCCGCGAACTGCTGCGGCAGGCGCCGGGCGTGGTGCTGGTGGACGAGCGCAAGCCGGGCGGCTACCCGACTCCGGTGGGCGAGGCGGCCGGCACCGATGCGGTGTATGTCGGGCGCATCCGCGAGGACATCTCGCACGAGCGCGGGCTGGATATGTGGGTCGTCTCGGACAATATCCGCAAGGGCGCGGCGCTGAACGCCGTGCAGATCGCCGAACTGCTGATCGAGGACTATCTCTAAGATGCGTTATTTGCAATTCGTGGGTGTCATTGGCCTAGTGCTGGCGTCGGCGGCATGGGCCGGCAGCGACCAATCCAAGTCACAGCCGGCTGCACAGGCCACGGCATCGCTGCCCAAGGTCAAGCAACGCGTGACCCGGAGCCAGGCCGAGGTGAAGCGGCTGGAACAGGATCTCGCCAAGCAGGAATCGGACAGCAAGCGCGCCAGTGAGCGCCTGCAACAGCAGGATCAGGCGATCGCCGAGCTGCAGAAACAATTGCAGGAACTGCGGGCCACCCCGGCACCTGCGCAGCATCAGAGCGTTCCGCTGCGGTGAGAACACACCGCAGCAATGCTCTGCAAGTATTCGCCGCAGCTATTGTTGATTGCTCTGCATATAACTAAAGTGGCACCTCGTTTGCCGCAGTAGCCGCCACCGCGGCGACACCACAAGAGTTGCGCCAAAGATCGTTCGGGGGAACACGCATGAATCGTTCGTTGAAATTGTCGATGCTGGTGGCACTGGCCTTGGGCACCAGCCAGGCCATGGCACTGGACCTTGGTCAGATCCAGGTCAAATCGGCGTTGGGGCAGCCCTTGCTGGCGGAAATTCCGCTGCATCCTGCCAGTCCGGCGGAATTGCAGAATCTCAGCGTCCAGTTGGCTTCCAGTGAGGAATTTGCCCGTGCCGGCATCGTCGGTGGTCGCACCACGATCCCGCTGCATTTCAGTGTGGCCAACGCCGCGGGTGGCAAGGTCATCCGGATTACCAGCAGCCAGGCAGTCGACGATCCCTACCTCGACCTGTTGCTGGAAGTGAACAGCAGCGCAGGCAAGAGCGTGCGCGAATTCGCCATCCTGCTTGATCCGGCCAATGCAGCGACGGCGGCCCCCGCCGCTGTCGCAGCTGCACCGGTACCCACGCAAGCGAAGGCGTCGCTGACGCAAGCAACGGCACCAAGCCAGCCCGTGCATGCCAAGACGGCATCGACGCAGGCGCCTGTTGCCGCAGCTCCCAAGGCGGCACCGGCTGCCGTTAGCAATGGCCAGTACGGCCTGGTCCAGCGTGGCCAGACCTTGTCGTCGATCGCCCGCAGCACCGCACCGGCGGGAGTCGATGTGCAGCAGATGCTGCTGGCGTTGAAGCAGGCCAATCCCGAGGCGTTCTACCGCGACAACATCAATGCGCTGAAGAGTGGTGCGGTACTGCGTGTGCCGACCTCCGCCGAGGCGCAGGCGATGACCATCGCTGCGGCCGTGGCTGAAGTACGTCGTCAGAACAGTGACTGGCGTGCCGGCACGCCGGGCAAGCCTGCGCTCGTGGCCGATACGGCAACCCGCGCGTCCGCTTCAAGTGCTCCCAGCAACGCATCCAGCGACGCGGGTGACCGCTTGGCGCTGATGCCGGCGAAGGACGGCAACGGTAGCGGAGCCCAGGGCAGCGGTGCCGCCAGCAAGGGCGACAAGGCAGCCGTCGCCAGCATTCGTCAGGATCTCCTGCGCAGCCAGGAAAGCCTGGCCAGCCTGCAGCAGCAGAGCACCGATCTGAAAACCCGCCTGAAGGATCTGGCGGACATCAACAGCAAGAATGAGCATCTGCTGTCACTGAAGGACAACGAGATTGCCGAACTGCAGGCCAAACTGGCGGCAGCGCGCAAGTCCGCTGGTCTGCCGGCGGCGGCAGCGGTGACAACGACCGAGCCGACCCCGGCCGCCAGCGTGGCAAAGGCTGCCGGGACGGCGGCGCTGCCTGAACACCTGGAAACCGCCACGGCCAGCACCGCGGCGAGTGCGGGTTCGGCCCCTGTTGCGGCGAGTTCGACCGCGGTGACCGCCGCCACTCCGGCTGCGCCCGCCAGTCCGCCAGCGGCGAGCAGCTCCGCGTCGGCTACGGCAGCCGTCACACCGGCACCGGTCAAGCCGGTGGCCAAACCTGTGGTCAAGCCAAGCTCAGCTACGTCGGTGGTCGAGCAGCCGTGGTACATGCAGACTTGGGCATGGGGCGCCGGTGGCGCTGCCATCGTGCTGTTGATCCTGCTGGCCATGCTCGGTCGTCGCAAACCGGCCGCTGCCGCGTCGGCGCCATCCGCATCGTCGCTGGCCGATCGTTTCAGTTCGACGCCATCGGCTGGACAGGACCTCGTCGGCAGCGACGATGTCGATCAGGAAGAACTGCTCGATCAGCTGGCCGAGCATCCGGACGACATCTATCTGCATCTGGAGCTGGTCACGCTGTACTACTCGCGGCGCGACGTTGAGCACTTCGAGGCAGCGGCTGAAGCCATGCACGCGCATATCACCGATCCGCAGCAGGACGAATGGCAGGACGTGGTGCACATGGGCGAGGATCTGGTGCCGGGCCACCCGCTGTTCGACCACCATCCCGAATTGCCGGTGCATGAGGATGCCGAGGCCCATCGCGAATTCGACATCGACGACTATGCGGCCGAAAGCGACGCGCCCACGGTCGTATCGTCGATGCCGCCGTTGCCGTCGGGCGCACCGAAGAAGGTCAGTGAATACAACTTCAATTTCGATCTGACCAAACCACCTGCTGCCGAATCGGGCACGCACACGCTGGCTTCGGACGACGCCACCGTGGTGGCGCCGCTGAAGGCGGACACGCATGCGTCCGACACGCATGCCGCCACAACGGCCGAGTCGGCTTCGAGCTGGCATTTCGACGAGGCGGACAGCACGCATCAGGCCAGCGATCCGGGCCATGATCTGGGCGAGTTCAATGACGACCCGATCGATACCAAGCTCGATCTTGCTCGTGCCTATCTGGACATGGGTGACGCCGATGGCGCCCGCGCCATGCTGGGCGAGGTAATGAAGGAAGGCAGCCAGATGCAGCGGGATGTCGCCAAGCGTCTGCTCGATAACCTGCACTGAGCCAGTCGCCGCGGTTCGCACAATGCAATCGGGCCGGCCTTGCCGGCCCGATTGCATTGTGGCCTGCTAATCTTCCGTGTCTTCCAGTGAACCCTTGCACGACTCCATGCGTATCGCCCTTGGCATTGAATACGACGGCACCGATTTCTGCGGCTGGCAGCGGCTGAAGACGGATGCCAGCGTGCAGGGCGCACTCGAACAAGCGCTGTCGAAGGTCGCCGCGCACCCGGTCGAAGTCAGCTGTGCGGGACGCACCGATGCCGGCGTGCACGGCCGTTGCCAGGTGGTGCATTTCGACACCGAGGCACAGCGCGACATGCGTGGCTGGATGCTTGGCACCTGTTCCAATCTGCCTGCCAGCGTGGCGGTGCTGTGGGCGCAGCCGGTGCTGGAAAGTTTCCACGCGCGCTATGCCGCGCGCAGTCGCCGCTACCGTTATCACATCCTCAATCGGCCGGTGCGTGCGGCGTTGGACGCGCGTTATGTCACCTGGGAACGCCTGCCGCTGGATGCGGAGCGGATGCACGCCGCCGCGCAGGCGCTGCTGGGTGAGCATGACTTCAGCGCGTTCCGCGCGCTGTCCTGTCAGGCGGTGCATCCGCGGCGCACGGCGTTGGCGGTGAGCGTGCGACGCCAGGGCGAGCAGGTCTTCGTCGACATCGAGGCGAATGCGTTTCTGCATCACATGGTGCGCAATATCGTCGGCTCCCTGCTGATGATCGGCCGTGGCGAGCAACCCATCACATGGATGGCCGAACTGCTGGCTGGCTGCGATCGTCAGGTGGCCGGGCCGACTGCGCCAGCCTCGGGTCTGACCTTCATCGGGCCACGTTATGAGCGGCACTGGGGGCTTCCGATGGAGGTGAGCCAATGACTCGCATCAAATGCTGCGGCATGACTCGGGTCGAGGATGCGCTGCTGGCCGCGCGCCTCGGTGCCGATGCGATCGGGCTGGTGTTTACCGCGCGCAGCAAACGGCAGGTGACGCTGGCTCGGGCACGGGAGATCGTCGCGGCGCTGCCGCCGTTCGTCGCCACCGTCGCGTTGTTCATGGATGACGATGCGCGGCTGGTGCGTCAGGTGATCGAGGAAGTTCGACCCACGTTGCTGCAATTCCATGGCAGCGAAACCGATGAATGGTGCATGCAATTCGACCTTCCCTTCCTGAAAGCCATCGCGATGGGCGACGGCGCCGCTGCGTTGCCGCGGTTGCGCGATTACCCGCATGCCGCCGGCCTGCTGCTGGATGGCCACGGCTTCGGTGAAGCAGGTGGCAGCGGCAAGGCGTTCGACTGGTCGCTGCTGCCGGGTGAGCTGATGCAACCGATGATCCTGGCTGGCGGTCTGCACGCCGGCAATGTGGCCGATGCCGTGCGCCTGCTGCGACCGTGGGCGGTGGATGTGGCCAGTGGCGTCGAGTCGTCGCCGGGCGTCAAGGATCCGGACAAGTTGGCGGCCTTCATCCATGCAGTGCGCGCCGTGGAGGCGGGCTGAGGGTCCCGGTCGACTCGCCCGGCACCGAGGATGCCGCTAAGATGATCGCTTGCCGCAGTGCGGCATACGTCTTCGCAGGAGCGCACACCCGCTGTTCCTGCCTTCCGGATCGAATGACAAGATGAGCAAGATCGTGGATTTCAACGCTTTCCCCGACGCGTATGGCCGCTTTGGCAACTACGGCGGCAGCTATGTTGCCGAGACGCTGATGGCGCCGCTGGCCGAACTGACCGAAGCCTATCTGCGCCTGCGCGACGATCCGGAATTCATCGCCGAGCTCGACCGCGACCTGAAGCATTACGTCGGCCGGCCCAGCCCGATCTATCACGCTGAGCGGCTGTCGCAGCATGTGGGCGGCGCGCGCATCCTGTTCAAGCGCGAGGACTTGAACCACACCGGCGCGCACAAGATCAACAATACCGTGGGCCAGGCGCTGGTCGCCAAGCGCATGGGCAAGCCGCGCATCATCGCCGAGACTGGCGCCGGCCAGCACGGCGTGGCCAGTGCCACGGTGGCTGCGCGGCTCGGCCTGAAATGCGTGGTCTACATGGGTGCGGTCGATATCGAGCGGCAGAAGATCAACGTCTACCGCATGAAGCTGCTCGGTGCCGAAGTCGTGCCGGTGACGTCAGGTTCGAAGACGCTGAAGGATGCGCTGAACGAGGCGATGCGCGATTGGGTCACCAACGTCGCCGACACCTTCTACATCATCGGCACGGTGGCCGGCCCGCATCCGTATCCGTTGATGGTGCGCGACTTCAACGCGATCGTCGGCCGCGAGGCGCGCGCGCAGATGCTGGAGCAGTACGGTCGCCTGCCGGATGTGCTGACTGCCTGTGTCGGTGGCGGTTCCAACGCGATCGGTCTGTTCCACGCCTTCCTCAACGACGCCGATGTGCGCATCGTCGGTGCCGAGGCCGCGGGCGAGGGCATTGCGACGGGGCATCACGCGGCCTCGCTGGCTGCGGGCAGGCCTGGCGTGCTGCACGGCAATCGCACCTATGTGCTGTGCGACGACAACGGCCAGATCAACGAAACGCATTCGATCTCGGCGGGGCTCGATTATCCGGGCGTCGGTCCCGAGCATGCCTTCCTCAAGGATGTCGGTCGCGCCGACTACGTCGGGGTGACCGACGATGAGGCGATGGAGGCGTTTCACCTGCTGGCGCGGACCGAAGGCATTCTGGCGGCGCTGGAATCCAGTCATGCGGTGGCGCAGGCGATCAAGCTGGCGCGCGAGATGCCGAAGGACGGCATCGTGCTGTGCAATCTCTCCGGTCGCGGCGACAAGGACGTGCACACGATCGCTGCGCGCGAAGGAGTCGAGGTATGAGCCGCATCGACGTCCGCTTCGCTGCGTTGAAAGCCACTCATCGCACCGGCCTGATTCCGTTCGTCACCGCCGGCGATCCGTCACCGCAGCACATGGTGGCGTTGATGCATGCGCTGGTCGATGCCGGGGCCGACCTGATCGAGCTGGGCGTGCCGTTTTCCGATCCGATGGCCGATGGCCCGGTGATCCAGCACGCCAGCGAGCGGGCGATCGCAAAGGGCGTGGGTCTGAACGAAGTGCTGGGCTGGGTCGCCGCGTTCCGCCAGCGTGATGCCGAAACGCCGATCGTGCTGATGGGCTATCTGAATCCGGTCGAGATTCACGGCTATGCGCGCTTCGCGCAGGAAGCCGTGCAGGCCGGCGTCGATGGTGTGCTGCTGGTCGATTGTCCGCTGGAAGAATCGGCGGTCCTGCGGCCGCTGCGCGACGCCGGATTGCAGCAGATCCTGCTCGCCGCGCCGACCACCGCACCCGCGCGTATGGCGCAGCTGTGCGGTTCCGCAGAGGGTTTCCTGTACTATGTCTCGTTTGCCGGCATCACTGGTGCGGCACACTTGAGTACCGGTGATATTGCTGCGCGCGTGGCGGACATCCGCAGCCGTGCGAAGGCGCCGGTGGCGGTGGGCTTCGGCATTCGCGATGCGGCGAGTGCGAAGGCAATCGCTGGTTTTGCCGATGCGGTGGTGATTGGCAGCGCGCTGGTCGAACGACTGGCCGGGGCGACGGACGCCGAAGAAATAACCGTGCGGGTCCAGGCGTTTCTCGCGCCGATCCGCGCTGCGCTCGATGCACATTGAGCGCATTGAAATTGAGAGCAGGCGCTGCCAGCGAAGGGCGCGCTCACGAATAGTCAGGGTGATGCGATGAATTGGCTGCAGAAAATCATGAACCCGCGCACCCGCCCGCAGAGTACGAACGGCGGCAAGGGTTCGGTACCCGAGGGCGTGTGGGAAAAATGCGGCGGTTGCGGCACCGTGTTGTACCGGCCGGAGCTCGAGCGCAACCTGATGGTGTGCCCGAAGTGCAGCCATCATCACTACATCAGTGCGCGCATGCGGCTGGATACCTTGCTGGATGAAGGTTCCATGCAGGAGCTGTGGGCCAGCCTGGAGCCCACCGATCCGCTGAAATTCCGCGACACCAAGAAGTATCGCGACCGCATCGTCAGCACCCAGAAGAAGCTCGGCGAGAAGGATGCGATGGTCGCCATGAGCGGCAAGCTCAAGGGCCGTCCGCTGATGGCGGTGGCGTTCGAATTCGCCTACATGGGCGGTTCGATGGGCTCGGTGGTCGGCGAGAAATTTGCACGTGCCGCCGAACGCGCGCTGGCCGACAAGAGCGCGCTGGTGTGCTTCTCTGCCACCGGCGGCGCGCGCATGCAGGAGGCGCTGTTCTCGCTGATGCAGATGGCCAAGACCTCGGCGGCGCTGGCGCGTCTGCGCGATGCCGGCGTGCCGTACATCAGCGTGCTGACCAACCCGACCACCGGCGGTGTGTCCGCCAGTCTGGCGATGCTTGGCGACATCAATATCGGCGAGCCGAAGGCGCTGATCGGTTTCGCCGGTCCGCGCGTGATCGAGCAGACCGTGCGCGAGACGCTGCCGGAAGGCTTCCAGCGTTCGGAGTTTCTGCTCGAGCATGGTGCGATCGATCTGATCGTCGACCGCCGCGAGATGCGCGACAAGCTGGCCGATCTGCTCGGTCTTCTGGTGAAGGCGCCGCGCGCCGCCTGATGGTGCACCGTTGTGCGTAGCGATGCCGCCGTCAGGCGGCATCGTCGTTTCTGCGTATGGGTATTCGACGCACGGGTTTTCCACAATCGATGTGGACGCCTGCCGGTAAAGCCTGTGGACAAGCCGACTCTGCGGCTTGTCGATCAGGCACTTGCTACGCGTTGATCAGGAATTGTGCAGGCATGACATGCGGTGAAGACGCATGCTGGATCAGCCTCGTCGTATCCGCTGATACAGTTTTCCACAGCTTCTGTGCACGCCTTCCATGAAAGCCTGTGGACAACCTTGCTTGGCCCTTTTGCCAACAGGCACTTGGCACGGCGTGCTGACATTTTGCGCAGCGCGTGCCGGTTCGATGTGGAGTAATCCACAGCGATTGTGGAGCGTAGTCGGTAAAGCCTGTGGACAAGTGCGCTATCTGACTGACCGCAAAGGCGCTTGTGACGGCGTGCGCAAAGACTGCTCAGCCGTGCGTCGGCTCACGCGAGTTTCGTTGCCAGCGAGAGCAGCCACAACGACGACGCACCCAGCCCGCTGCCGATGACGATCGCGGCGAGTACATCGCTGGGATAGTGCAGCCCGAGGATCACTCGCGAGGCAGCCACCAGCACGGTGAAACTGAGCAGCAGCGGCGCAAGTTGCGGATACCAGGCCAGCGCGACGATGGTGAAGCTCACCGCCTGCAATGTGTGCCCCGACGGAAAGCTGAATTCGTCCAGCGCCGGGACGTGGGCGATCACGCCGGGACAGACACGGTAGGGGCGCGGACGATGGGTCCAGCGCTTGAGCAGGCGATACAGCAGCAGGGCGACAAGTCCGGTAACGGCCATGTGCGCGGCGGCGGCGAGTCCGTGTTGACCGCCGACCACGGCCAGCACCGCCATCAGCGCATACCAGAACATGCCATCGCCAAGTCGGCTGATCGCGCCAAAGAACATTCCCACGGCGCGTCGTGCACCCCAGCGGTTCGCCGCCACGCAGACGCGGCGATCCAGTGCGAAACGTGTTGGCCCGATCGACAGCTCAGGCGTGTGCAGCGGCGGCAAAGTGCTCATGGTGATTCTCCTCGGCCATTTCGCGCAGCAGGGTTTCGAAATCGCGGATCACAGCATCCGGCGAAAGCCCGGCCACGCCGACGTGTGCGGCACGACCCATATGCCGGATCAGACCCGGGTTGCTGGCCAGCCGGGCGGAAGCGTCGACGAACGCCGCTGCATTGCCCGACTCGATGCAATACCCGTTGACGCCGTCGACCAGATGTTCGCGTGCCGCACCTTCGGCATACGCCACCACCGGCAGGCCGGCGGCTAGCGCCTCGAGAATCACGTTGCCGAAGGTTTCGCTGAGACTGGGGAACGGAAACACATCCGCGCTGGCGTAGTGCCGCGCCAGCGCCTCATCGCGCTGCACACCGGCAAAGATGAAATCCGGATGCGCGGCTTCCAGTGCGGCGCGCGCCGGGCCATCGCCGACCCAGACGTAGCGCGCCTGCGGTATCCGTTGCTGGATCGCGCGAAACGCCTGTACCGCCAGCTCGAGATTCTTTTCCGGTGCAATACGCCCCACGTACAACACCACTGGGGTGGCGGCATCGACGCCCCAGCTGTCGCGCAACTTGTCATCGCGCTGGTTCGGGTGGAACAGTTGCGTGTCCACCGCGCGACGCAGCAGGCGAGCGTTGCAGATACCCATGGCGTGCAACTCCTGTGCGAGAGCGTCGGTCGGTACCAGGGTGGCGGCACTGCGGCGGTGAAAGCGGCGCAGATAGCTGCGCACCAGCGGCGTGAGCAGGCCCAGGCCGTAATGATTGGCGTAGCTGTCGAAGCGGGTGTGGAAACCGCTGCTGACCGGGATGCCCAGTCGCGCGGCCGCGCGCACCGCCGACCAGCCGAGCGGGCCCTCGGTGGCGACATAGATCGCATCGGGGCGCTGCTGCCGCCAGTGCTGGCGCAGCGTACGGCCGGCGGGCAGGCCGAAGCGCAAACCGGGATAACGCGGCAGCGCGCCGCCAGGCACGCTGAGTACGTCGATGCCGGGTTCGTCGCGGTGAGGCTGTGGCTGGCGTGGTCGGATCAGATCCACCTGATGGCCACGGGCGACCAGGCCGGCGGCGAGACTGTGCACGGTCAGTGCGACGCCGTTGATTTCCGGTGGATAGGTTTCACTGACGATGCCGATGCGCATGACGATACCCGTGCTGGCTTGGCATATCCTCGTCAGCTGGCGTTGCGGCGGTGTGGCGGGTGCATGACGCCGCGGTGACGCGCTGGGATGCCCTGTCCATGCTGGCGCGTCTACACTGGGCCTTCCTGCCCATCTGGAGAGCCCGATGAAACAGATCCTGCTTGCGCTTGCCCTGGCTGGACTATTCGGCACCGCGATGGCTGCCGATGCGCCGGCCCTGACGGCCACCAAGGCTCCCGCCGACGCTGCGGTCTACATCATCTCGCCCAGCGATGGCGCCACTGTCGGTCAGGAGTTCACCGTGCGCTTCGGCCTCAAGGGCATGGGCGTAGCGCCGGCTGGCGTCGCCAAGGAGGGCACCGGCCACCATCATCTGCTGGTCGACGTAAAGGAGCTGCCGCCCACCGGTCAGCCGATTCCGAAGGACGATAACCATCTCCACTTCGGCGCTGGCCAGACCGAGGCCACGCTGAAGCTGAAACCGGGCACGCATACGCTGCAACTGGAACTTGGCGATGCGAACCATGTGCCGTTCGATCCGCCGCTGGTGTCAAAGAGGATTACTATCCACGTCAAGTAAGCCTGTTTGTAGCGGAAACGGTTCACTCGGGAGTGGCGTCATGAAATACCTTCTGTGTCTGCTCGCGTTGGGTACGCCGTGTGCCTCACTCGCTTCCGTAGCTTTTACGCCGGAAGCCCAGCAGCAGGCGCCAGCCGGTGGCGCGCAGAGTGCTGAAGTGCGCCATCACCCGCTGCTCGAAGTGAAATATGTGCTGCGAAGAGCACCAACAGAGCAGGATGAGAATCCAAGCATCGAGTTAGGCGAAAATCGCTCTGTCATCAGACCTATGTGGCTGCCGGGCGCGCACACCGTGTCTCTGAACCCGGGCTACGTAAATCCCAATGTGTACATATGCAGTGGCTGGGCATGCAAGGATGCCTTATGAGCCGAGATGTCGCCCCGAGCGTCACACGGAGCACAGAAGTGTTTGTCATGTTTGAAAACTTCAGCGCCCGAAATAAATCGATGCGCCCAAGTTGGCCTGCCACTGGGGAGTGGCTCCGCTCAGTCGACGGTCAAAGCCGGCATCGAGCTGCACACGCGGCGTGATCATCCACGCCAGTCCGCCACCAGCCAGCGTGCCGCTGCCCTGATCCGGCGCATGCAGCCACGCGGTTTCGGCATACAGCGTCAGCGTCTTGCTTAGCGCGTAGTTGTCGCTGACCGCCACGGTGGTGCTGTCCGCGCCGCCGCTGCGCACATCCTGGAGATACAGGCCCAGCGAGTTGCGCTCATTGGCCTGCAGGTTGAATTGGGCGCCGAGCAGGTATTGGCGATGGGCGCTGCGAAATGCCTTCGCACCATCGGTGAATTCCACGCTGCCCAGCAGGCCCCAGCTGAAGGCCTGGTTGGAGGAGGGTAGCGCCAGTTTCAGGCCGAGTATCGTGTCGCCATGCCCTTGGCTGTGGTCGTCGCTCCCGGCACCGCTCTGCCGCAGCGAATTCCACGGCGAGCTGCCAAACTGCAGTTCCAGCGGGCCGCCGATACCGACGCGCAGCAGGCTGTCGGCGCTGTACTGGGAGCTGGTGATGCCATCCTGCCGACTACGGCTCCAGTCCGGCAGCCCCTGTTCGACGGTGATGTCGCCGGCGCCAAGCACGACGGGCGTGAAGCCGTAGCCAGGGCGATCGTAGCCCGGGTTGTCGGCCAGCGCGGGCAGGGCAAATCCCAGCATGAGTGTGGCGAATACCGCCATGCGCATGCTGCGTCGCGCATGCGCGGGGAGGCCGCGGTTTGTGCCCCGGTATCGGCTAAAATCCATCGCTTCGCTCCGCATCCTTTGAAAATCCATGACTGTCCGCACCCGCTTTGCCCCCAGCCCCACCGGTTTCCTGCACATCGGCGGTGCCCGCACCGCACTGTACTGCTGGCTGGAATCGCGTCGTCGCGGCGGCGAGTTCATTCTGCGCATCGAGGATACCGATCGCGAGCGTTCGACCGATGAGGCGGTGAAAGCCATCATCGATGCGATGCACTGGCTCGATCTCGACGCCGACGAAGGTCCGTTCTACCAGACCCGGCGGCTTGAGCGGTACAAGCAGGTGGCCGACGAGCTGGTGGCCGCCGGCAAGGCGTATTACGCCTACGAGAGCAAGGACGAGATCGAGGCGATGCGTGAGGCCGCGATGGCGAAGGGCGAGAAACCGCGCTACAACGGCTACTACCGCGACCGCAACGAACCCCTGCGCGACGATCCGAATCGTGTGATCCGCTTCAGGAATCCGAGCGAAGGCTCGGTGGTATTCGACGACAAGGTGAAGGGCCGGATCGAGTGGGCCAACACCGAGCTGGACGATCTGGTGATCTTCCGCTCCGATGGTTGGCCGACCTACAACTTCGCCGTGGTGGTCGACGACATCGACATGGGCATCACCGAGGTGATCCGCGGCGACGACCACGTCAACAACACGCCGCGCCAGATCAACATCTACCACGCGCTCGGTGCCAAGGTGCCGGAGTTCGCGCACTTGCCGATGATCCTCGACAAGGAGGGCAAGAAGCTGTCCAAGCGCACCAGCGCGGTCAGCGTAATGGACTACCGTGCCGATGGCTTCGTGCCGCATGCACTGCTGAATTATCTGGTGCGACTGGGCTGGTCACATGGCGATCAGGAGATCTTCTCGCGCGAGCAGATGATTGCGCTGTTCGACATTGCTGACGTGAACAAGGCGGCCTCGCGCTTCGATACCGAGAAGCTGGCGTGGCTCAACCAGCATTATCTGAAGACCGACGAAGCGCAGTCGCTGGCGGCAGAATTCGAATGGCATCTGACGCGCGCCGGTATCGACACCTCGAAAGGCCCGGCGCCGGTCGACGTGATCGTGGCGCTGCGCGATCGTGTGCACACGCTGAAGGAAATGGCCGAGCGCGCGAAGATCTGGTACGCGCCGATCGCCGAATGGGACGACAAGGCGGTTGCCAAGCATCTGAAGAACGACTGTGCGGTGGCCGTGCTCGACGCGGCCAAGCCATTGCTGGCCGAGTGCGAGTGGAAACCCGAGCCGATCCATCAGGTGATCGAGCAGGTTGCCGCGAAACTGGAACTGGGCATGGGCAAGATCGCCCAGCCGTTGCGGGTGGCGATGACCGGCACCCAGGTGTCACCGTCGATCGAGCACACGATCTATCTGGCCGGTCGCAGCGAGGCGCTCAAGCGCGTCGACGCTGCAATCGCCCTGGCGCAGAGTTGATCCTCACCATGTCGATGACGCACTGAGCTCGACATGGACGAACTGATCGCCAGAGCCTCCCAGGGCGTCGATCCCGACGCACCGGGCGCGTTCTGGCAGATCTTCGTCAATCTGTTGAATATGCTGCCGTGGGCCGCCATGTTCTGGTGGAACCTGCTGTTCGTCGCCGTCGGCGCACTGCTTGGCTGGTGGCGCGGTCGGACGGCGGAAGGCATCGTCTGGGCGCTCGTGCTGGGGCCGATCGGTTGGGTCGTGATCCTCGCCAAGCCCCGGCCCAGGCCGCGCGCCGAGCCGCCGCCGCTTCGACATTGAGCCTGCTCAAGGTCGTCACGAACCGCAGTGTATGATCTTCCGTTGAGGTGAACCCCTTGAGTCACGACGCCGCACACAGTCCGCACGCGCATCATCCGCATCATCACGATGCCAAGGGATTCGTGCGCGCTGTGGAGCATGCCAGCGAGGAACGCGGCCTGCGCCTGACTCCGTTGCGCAAGGAAGTGCTGGAATTGATCGCTGCCGCGCACAAGCCGGTCAAGGCGTACGACCTGCTGGATCAGCTGCGTGAGAAGCACGGCAACGCGGCGCCGCCCACGGTCTATCGAGCGCTCGACTTCCTGCTGGAGAACGGTTTCATCCACAAGCTCGAGTCGATCAATGCCTTCGTCTCCTGCCACCACCCGACGGAAGCGCATCAGGTGCCGTTCCTGATTTGCGATACCTGTTCCAGCGCGGAGGAGGTCTGCGATGAGCGGGTGGCCGAGCTGATCGAAGCGCAGGCCAAGGCGCTTGGTTTCAAGCCGCAGGCGCAGACGCTGGAAGTGCATGGCACCTGCAAGCAGTGCCGCAAAGCCTGAACACCGGTTTTCGGATGTGGCGCTGGTCAGTGTTATAAAGTAACATGATGGCCACTGGATACAGAGTCACCGCATTTGGTGACGCCAGGGCAGGTTGATGGATTCCGAGCAGGCGAACAAAACCCGCTGGTGGCGTATTGCCGATCGCGTCGGCGCGGTGGCGTCTTTCCTGTGCGCGATCCACTGCGCGCTGCTGCCGTTCGTGTTGGTGCTGTTGCCGTTCGTGGGCCTGGAATTTCTCGCTGACCACCGCTTCGAGCGTGGTTTCGTGCTGTTTGCCTGCACGCTGGCGCTGTTTGCCCTGGTGCGTGGTTTTCGCAGGCATCAGGAACCGCTGCCATTGTTGCTGGCGGCGCCAGGGCTGGCGCTGCTGCTGCTCGGTGTCACCTTTGCCGAAAACTATTCGATCATCCTGCACAGTGTGCTGGTGACCTGCGGTGGCTTGCTGCTGGCCAGCGCGCATTTCATCAATCTGCGCCGCGACAGCCGCCACAGCGACGACCATGTGCATGGCCCGCAGTGCGCGCATTGAATGGCCTGCATTGAACGGCATGTCCAGGTCGCTGGTGATTGTGTAACGGCGGCCGCCGTTCCTAGCATGCACGCATGAGTACCCATCACAACCATCAGCACGACCATCCGCACACGCACGAGCATGCAGGCTCCGGCGACGGGCGCAGTCGCAAGCTGGTATTCGCATTAGTACTGACCATCCTGATGATGGTGGCCGAAGTGATCGGCGGTGCGTGGTCCGGTTCTTTGGCCTTGCTGGCGGATGCCGGCCACATGATGGTCGATTCGCTGGCGTTGCTGCTGGCCGTGGTCGGCGCATGGATGGCGACCCGGCCGGCCGATGCGCGGCGCAGTTACGGTTATGGCCGGATGGAAGTACTGGTCGGTTTCGTCAATGCCTTGAGCCAGTTCGTGCTGGTTGGCTGGATCATTTACGAAGCGGTACTGCGCCTGCTGCATCCGGGAGCCATCCTGTCTGGCGTGATGCTGGTGGTGGCGGTCATTGGCCTGCTGGTAAACCTGCTGGTGCTGCGCACCCTGCACGGGCATGCGCACGACGACGTCAACCTGGCCGGTGCAAGTCTGCATGTGCTGGGCGATCTGCTCGGTTCGCTGGCGGCAGTGCTGGCTGCGCTGGCCATTCGCTGGTTCGGCTGGTTGTGGGCCGACCCGGTGCTGTCGATGCTGGTGTCGCTGCTTATCCTGAACAGCGCATGGCGATTGCTGCGGCAGTCTGCGCACATCCTGCTGGAAGGTGTGCCCGACGGCATGGACAGTGCCGAGGTGGAAGCGTCGCTGCGCGGTGCCGACGCCTCGATCCGCGACATCCATCACCTGCATGTTTGGCAGCTCGCTTCAGGCTCGCGCATGGCCACCCTGCATGCCGAGCTGCATGAGCCTGCCGACAGCGCCAAGGCGTTGCAGGCGATCAAGCAGATGCTGCTGGAGCGCTTCGACATCCAGCATGTGACCGTGCAGGTAGATCCGGGCGAGTGCCTGGACCAGCCCAGGGGCTGTGCCGGGCATAATCATGGCTGACTATGGTGACTCCGGCTGACCTGCTATGATGCTTGATCATTCATCTAACGAATCAAGGAGTTCCCATGGGTAAGGGCGATCGCAAGACCCGTCGCGGCAAGACCTATCGCGGCAGCTACGGCAATACCCGTGCACACGGCGCGCTGCCGGCTGTCGTCGGCGCCAAGCCGACCGTGACCAAGCCGGCTGCCGCCAAGAAGGCCGCGCCGAAGAAAAAATCGGCCTGATACGGTCCCGGCTCAGGCTGGACTGACAAGAACCCCGCCTTGGCGGGGTTTTTTGTTGGCGGGTACGACGGATGCCCGAGCGGCTTTGCAGCATGACCTTGCGTCGCGACTTCGCGGTTCTGCTGATCTGTGATCACTGGACTCGGGGCAATCCGGGCTTTGCCGCCGCCTCGATTTATCTGTGCCGCAGACATGGTCGGTCATGCGCCAGGTTCGGCGGAATCTGAATAATGATTGACGCGTGTCGCCGGCAGGTTTGCCGCGCCGCTGCATGCCATGTATCATGCGATCCACTGTGTTAATGCATTAGTACATTATGAAGCGTCGATCACTTGATCCAGAAACCCCTGACGAGTCGGCCAAGCTGAGCCTGTGCGAAGCGCTGTTGTCGCTGAAGAACGCAGACGAGATGGGTGCCTTCCTGGGTGACCTGTGCACCCCGGCAGAGCTGGAGGTGCTGGTGGACCGCTGGCGGGTAGTACCGTATCTGCTGGAAGGCATCGCCTATCGGGAGATTCACGAGCGCACCGCAGTAAGTATCACCACTATCGGGCGGGTGGCGCGCTATCTCAATCAGGGCAATGGCGGCTATCTGGCCGCGGCAGCACGTGCGGCGCGGCGGCAGACGCTGGCAGCGAAGAAGGCAAAGACATGAAGACGCGTGACCGTTTGCGTATTGCGATGCAGAAATCCGGCAGGCTCACTGAGCCGGCGCTGGAACTGCTCACCCGTTGCGGGCTCACGTTCCGGCAGAGTCGCGACAAGCTGTTCTGTTTCGGTGAGGGCGAGCCGGTCGACCTGCTGCTGGTGCGCGATGACGACATTCCCGGCTTGATCGCCCAAGGTGTTTGCGACCTCGGCATCGTCGGACGCAATGTGCTCAGCGAATTCCAGCTCACCGCCGGCCGCGAGCTCGCGCCGCTCAGTGAACTGCGCCCGCTCGGTTTCGGTCGCTGTCGCTTGTCGATCGCGGTGCCACAGGAGCTGGATTACCACGGGCCGCAGCAGCTGGAAGGTCGGCGTATCGCCACCTCGTATCCCGGCCTGCTCGGCGAATGGCTGCGCACGCATGCCGTAAATGCCGGCGTGGTGATGCTGGCCGGCTCGGTCGAGATTGCGCCGAAGCTGGGCACCGCGGACGCGATCTGCGATCTGGTGCAGAGCGGCGGCACCTTGGTCGCGAATCAGCTGCGCGAGGCCGAGGTGCTGCTGGAAAGTGAGGCGGTGCTGGCGGGTCCGTTGACGCTGCCGGTCGATGAGCGTGGTGACATGCTGGAGCTGCTGCTGAAGCGGCTGGATGGCGTGATCCAGGTGCGCGAATCGCGCCTGCTGCTGCTGCAGACCTCTCGGGCCACGCTTGAAGCGGTTACCCGGCTGCTGCCGGGCGGCCCGCAGCCGACCCTGCTGTCGGTCGCCGGTCAGCCGGATCAACTGATGTTGCAGGCGCTGTGCGCCGGCGAGGTGAGCTGGCGACAGCTGGAAGAGATCAAGAAAGCCGGTGCGCGCGAGATGTACGTGCTGCCGGTGGAGAAGATGCTGGCATGAGCAGGCTCGTATGAATCGTATCGACTGGAATGCGTTGGACGAGACCGCGCGAGGCGAAGCATTGGCGCGTCCGGCACAATCGCGTGCGGATGAGCTGCGCCGTGGTGTGGAGCAGATCATCGCCGCCGTGCGTGAGCGCGGCGATGCCGCGCTGCGGGAACTCAGCGCGAAATACGATCGCTGCACGCTGGACGCGATCGAGGTGGATGAAGCCGAGTTTGCGGCGGCCGAAGCCTCGCTCGATCCGGCCCTGAAAGCCGCGATTCACGAAGCGGCCGCGCGTATTGAACTGTTCCACCGTGCCGCCGCGCCGCAACCCATGGGCGTGGATACCGCTCCCGGCGTGCGGGTGGAACGGATCCTGCGTCCGATCAGCCGGGTTGGCCTGTACGTGCCGGCGGGCACGGCGCCGCTGCCGTCGACCGCGTTGATGCTCGGCATTCCGGCGCAGATCGCCGGCTGCCATCAAGTGGTGTTGTGTTCGCCGGCGCGCGCCGATGGCCGCTGCGACGAAGCGGTGCTGTATGCCGCGCGCGTCACCGGCGTGCACAAGGTATTCAAGCTCGGCGGTGCGCAGGCAATCGCGGCGATGGCATATGGCACGACGAGCGTCCCGAAGTGCGACAAGCTGTTTGGCCCCGGCAATGCTTGGGTCACCGAGGCGAAGCTGCAGGTATCCGCCAATCCGGACGGCGCGGCGATCGACATGCCGGCCGGCCCATCCGAAGTGCTGGTGATTGCCGATGCACAGGCCAATCCGGCCTTTGTCGCCGCCGATCTGTTGTCACAGGCCGTCCTTCCACGGCGCTGCTGGACCAGGTGGCGATCGAAGTCGATCGGCAATGTGCCGAACTGCCGCGTGGCGGCATCGCGAAGAAGGCGCTGGCACAGAGCCGCTCGATCGCCGTCGATTCGCTGGCGCAGGCGGTCGCGGTGAGCAACCGCTATGCACCCGAACATCTGATCCTGCAGGTGGCCGAGCCGCGCGCCTTGCTGGATGGCATCGACAGCGCCGGCTCGATCTTCCTTGGTCAATGGACGCCCGAATCGGTGGGCGACTATTGCAGCGGCAGCAATCACGTGTTGCCGACTTACGGTTACGCGCGCAGCTACAGCGGCGTCTCGGTGGCGAGCTACCAGAAACAGATCACGGTGCAGGAAGTGAGTGAAGAGGGCTTGCGCAATATCGGTCCGTGCACGGCGACGCTGGCGGCAGCCGAACAGTTGGAGGCACACCGCCGTGCCGTGACCCTGCGTCTGGCAGCACTGGAGGCGCAGTCATGAGCGTGCTCGATCTGGCACGGCCGGAAATCCGCGCGATGCAGCCGTATTCCTCGGCGCGTATGGAGGCCAGCGGTGGCCAGGTATTCCTCAACGCGAATGAATCGGCGTGGCCGCCGGTGGGCGACGACGGCCTCGGCTGCAACCGCTATCCCGAACCACAGCCAGCGGCTTTGGTCGAGGCGTTGGCCACGCTTTACGGTGTGCGTCGCGAACAGTTGCTGGTGGGCCGTGGCAGCGACGAGGCGATCGATCTGCTGGTGCGTGCGTTCTGTCGTGCCGGCGAAGACGCGATCCTGATCCAGCCGCCGACCTTCGGCATGTACGCGGTATGCGCACGGATCCAGAATGCCGGCGTGAGCGAAGTGGCGCTGCAAGCCGATTTCACGCTGGATGTAGACACTATACTTGCCGCGGTGACGCCGGCGGTGAAGCTGGTCTTCATCTGCACCCCGAACAATCCCACCGGCCAGTTGGTGCCGCGTGCGAGTGTCGAGCAGCTCGCGCAGGCGCTGGCCGACCGTGCCTTGCTGGTGGTGGACGAAGCCTATGTGGAGTTCACCGATGCTGGCGAAGCCAGCGTGGCCGACCTGATCGACCGCTACGACAACCTCGCCGTATTGCGCACCTTGTCGAAGGCCTGGGCCTTGGCCGGCGCGCGCATCGGTACCTTGCTGGCGAATGCCGAGGTGATCGCGTTGCTCAAGCGAATCATGCCGCCATATCCGCTGCCGTTGCCGTGTGTGGAAGCTGCGCTGATCGCGTTGTCCGGCTGGGGTCAGGTGAACGCGCGCAATCACGTCGCCATCGTGCGCAATCAACGGGCGCGGATGCAGGAAGCGTTGCGCCAACTGCCAGGTGTGCGCGAGGTGCTGCCGTCGCAGGCCAATTTCCTGGCCGTGCGTTTCGTCGATGCGGCGGCGGTATATCAACAGCTGCTCGGCGCTGGCATCGTGGTGCGCGATGTACGCCGCTATCCGAATCTTGGCGACGCGCTGCGCATCACCATCGGCACGCCCGATGAAAACGATCGTGTCCTGAACGAGTTGAAAAAGGCAGCCATGAGTAGTCGAGGTGTCACCGGCAAACCGGCATCAGGTGAATACGCATGAGCCGCAAGATTCTTTTCGTCGATCGCGACGGTTGCCTGATCGAGGAACCGGCCGACCAGCAGATCGACAGCTACGAGAAGCTGGCGTTGTTGCCGGGCGTGATCGCCGCACTGCAGCGCTTCGTCGCCGCAGGCTACGAGCTGGTGATGGTGACGAACCAGGATGGCCTCGGTACGGACAGTTTTCCCGAGCCGCATTTCACCGGACCACACGAATTGCTGATGCGCATCCTCGCCTCGCAAGGAGTGCGTTTCCGTGAGGTGCTGATCGACCGCAGTTTCCCGCACGAGGGTAAGGACACCCGCAAGCCGGGCATCGGCATGTTGCGCCATTACCTTGCCGACGACGGCTGGAGCCGGGTGGCCTCGGCGATGGTCGGTGATCGCGAGACGGATCTGCAGTTCGCAGCGAACCTCGGCGTGCGCGGCCTCCGTGTGGGCCCGCTCGGTGTGAGCTGGGATGAGCTGGCACATCAGTTACTGGATGCGCCGCGCACGGCGACGGTGGTGCGCAACACCAAGGAAACCCGCATCACGGTCAGCGTGGATCTGGACAAGGTGGCCGAGCCGAAGGCGCACACCGGGTTGGGCTTCTTCGACCACATGCTGGAACAGATCGGCAAACACGGCGGTTTCGCGCTGGAGCTGAATTGCGACGGTGACACCCACATCGACGAGCACCACACTATCGAGGACTGCGCGCTGGCGCTGGGGCAGGCGTTGAAGCAGGCGCTGGGCGACAAGCGCGGCATCGGTCGTTACGGTTTCACCCTGCCGATGGATGAGTCGCAGGCCAGCGCGGCGCTGGATCTGTCCGGGCGCCCGTACTTCGTGTTCGAAGGCAGCTTCCCGCGCGAGCGTGTGGGCGAAGTGCCGACCGAACTGGTGCCGCATTTCTTCCGTTCGCTGTGCGAGACGCTGGGCGCGAACCTGCATCTGACCGTGCAAGGCGACAATGCGCATCACATGGTCGAAGCCTGCTTCAAGGTGGTCGCGCGCACGTTGCGCCAGGCGATCCGACGCGAGGGCAGTGAGCTGCCAAGCACCAAGGGCACGCTGTAATGAGCGTGGTCCTCGTCGATGCGGGTGGCACCAATATCGGCTCAGTGCGCTATGCGTTGCAGCGGCTGGGTGTGGATGCTGCGCTGACCGCGGATGCCGCCACGATCCGCGCCGCCGACAAGGTGATCCTGCCTGGCGTCGGTGCGGCCGGCCCCGGCATGGCACGATTGCGTGAGCTGGGATTGGTCGAACTGATGCGTTCGCTGACCCAGCCGGTGCTCGGCGTATGCCTGGGCATGCAGTTGTTGTGCGCGCACTCGGAAGAGGGCGATACCGCATGCCTCGGGCTGATACCGGCGCCGGTGCGCCGCTTCATCGAAGCTCCCGGCCTGCGCGTGCCGCACATGGGCTGGAATCAACTGCGCGCGAAACAACCGCACCCGCTTCTGGCCGGACTGGGCGATGACGATCAAGCCTATTTCGTGCACAGCTATGCGGTGCCGGTGGGTGATTGGAGTCTTGCCACCAGCGACTACGGCGAGGCGTTCTCGGCGGTGATCGCTCGCGACAACTTCCACGGCATGCAATTCCACCCCGAGCGTTCCGCCGCCGTCGGCGCGAAGCTCCTGCAGAATTTTCTCAAGTTATGAACTGTGAAGTGATACCCGCGATCGATCTGCGTGGCGGCCAGGTAGTGCGCCTGAAGCAGGGCGACTACGCGCAGCAGACTACCTACGCGTCCGATCCTCGTGAGCTGGCGCAGCGCTATGCCGCTGCCGGTGCACGCTGGCTGCATCTGGTCGATCTGGACGGTGCCCGTTCCGGCAACCTCGACAATCTGGCTGTCATCCAGGCCATCGCTGCCGACGGCATGCAGATCCAGGCCGGTGGTGGCGTGCGTGAGGAGACCGATCTCCAGCGTCTGTTCGATGCCGGTGTGCGTCGCGTGGTGCTGGGCAGCGTGGCGATCCGCGATCCCGACCTGGTCGCCGGCTGGCTGGCCAAGTACGGTGCCGAGCGGCTGACCATCGCGCTCGATACGCGTCGTATCGACGGCCGCTGGGCGTTGCCCAGTGCCGGCTGGACCGAAGTCGAGGCACGCACACTGGACGAACTCGCGCCGTGGTACGCCGCGCGTGGCGCGCGCCATCTGCTGTGCACCGATATCGACCGCGACGGCATGCTGGCCGGTTTCAATCTGGAGCTGTATCGCCATCTCGCCGACCGCGTGCCGCAGCTGGCCGTGCAGGCTTCCGGCGGCGTGCGTTCGCTGGACGATATCCGTGCGGCGCGTGAGGCTGGTGCGCAGGGCGTGATACTTGGGCGTGCCTTGCTGGAAGGGCGTTTCACTGTGCAGGAGGCCTTGATTGCATGAGTATCAGCGCGTGCTTGCCAGCTCTGCTCCTCCCCCTGCTTGCAGGGGGAGGTTGGGAGGGGGTAAAGCTTTTGACCTTGACATCAAAATCAAGAACAACCCCTCCCCAGCCCTCCCCTGCAAGCAGGGGAGGGAGCACGATTTCGGCATCGCTCCTGCGCATCTCGCAGGTGAGCAAGGGAGAGATGCCATGCTGAGCCGCCGCATCATTCCCTGCCTGGACGTGCGCGACGGCAAGGTGGTCAAGGGCGTGCGTTTCCGCGATCACGTGGTGATGGGCGAGATCGTGGATCTCGCGCTGCGTTATCGTGACGAGGGCGCCGATGAGTTGGTGTTCTATGACATCACCGCCAGCCCGGAAGGGCGCAGTGTGGATCGCGGCTGGGTCGAGCGGGTGGCACGGGTGATCGACATCCCGTTCTGCGTCGCCGGCGGTATCCGTTCGGTGGACGAGGCGCGCGCGGTGCTGCATGCCGGCGCCGACAAGATCTCGGTCAACTCGCCAGCCCTGGAACGTCCTGCACTGATCGACGAACTGGCCGCCGCCTTCGGTGTGCAGTGCGTGGTGGTCGGCATCGACTCGCTGCGCGATGCGGACGGCGCATGGCGTGTACGCCAGTACACCGGCGATCCTGGCAAGACGCAGGCGCTGGCACGCAAGACCATGGATTGGATGATCGAGGCGCAGCAGCGCGGCGCCGGCGAGATCGTGCTCAACTGCATGGGCAGTGATGGTGTACGCCAGGGCTACGATCTGGAACAACTGTCGAAAGCTCGCGCGCTCTGCCAGGTGCCGCTGATCGCCTCCGGCGGTGCCGGTGCGTCGGAGCATTTCCGTGAGGCGTTCACTGAGGCTGATGTGGACGGCGCGCTGGCCGCCAGCGTATTCCATTCCGGCGCAATCGCGATACCCGCACTGAAGCACTATCTCCACGGGCAGGGCATAGCGGTGCGCCTGTGAACATCCAAGGACAAGCAGCGATGAGCGATTCCACTACCGACTTCAGCTGCCTCGACTGGGCCAAGGGCGACGGCCTGCTGCCGGCGATCCTGCAGCACTGGCTGAGCGGCGAGGTGCTGATGCTCGGCTACATGAATGCCGAAGCGCTGGCGCAGACGCGGGCCAGCGGCAAGGTCACGTTCTACAGCCGCAGCAAGCAACGCCTGTGGACCAAGGGCGAAAGCTCCGGCCACGTCCTTGTACTGAAGGGTATCCGCATCGACTGCGACGCCGACACCTTGCTGGTGCAAGCCGCGCCGCATGGACCGACCTGCCATCTGGGTACGTCCAGCTGCTTCGGTGACGCGGTGCAGCCACCACTCGGGTTCCTCGCCGAACTCGATGCACTAGTAGCACAACGCCATGCCGAACGTCCTGAGGGGAGTTACACCACCAGTCTGTTTGAAGGCGGTATTCGCCGAATGGCGCAGAAAGTCGGCGAAGAAGGTGTCGAGACGGCGTTGGCGGCGGTAGCCCAAGATGATGCTGAACTGCTGGGTGAGTCGGCTGATCTGATCTTTCATCTCACGGTGGTGCTGCGTGCGCGTGGACTATCGCTGAGCGATGTTTCGGCGTTGCTGGCCAAGCGGCACAACGTGCGCAGCGGACATTGAGAAAAACTTCAAAAGGTTGCGACTGCGATTCGACGAATTTGGTTAGGTACGTTTTTGAACGTGTGCCTTGAGCAGAACCGTCAGCATTCTCCTGCTCTTTTTCTTCATCGCCGGGTGACTTCATCGATCAGGTATTCTTTGGATCGACGGACCAAACATTTGCCGATTGTCGAATGCGTCACAGGGGAGCGTTATGTGGGGGTATTACGTCGCGTTGGCGCTGCGAAGCAGCGGGCGAAGCAAGGCTTTGACCGCGCTGGTGATCGTGCTGCTGGCGTTCGGGGTGTCGGCCTGCATGGTGAGCTATGCCGTGTTCCGCGCGACCACGAGCGATCCGCTCCCCGCCAAGTCTTCCCGGCTTTATGTGCCGCAGGTCGACAATTTTGGTCCGTCCCATACCTGGCAGAACGAACCGCCTTACACGCTCAGCTACACCGATGCGATGGTGTTGTGGCAGGCACACAAAGCCAGCCGGCAAACGTTGCTCTATCCCGCCATATGGCAGATGGAATCGGATGATGGATCCACTCCCGCCATGTCGCTGGGGGGCGATGCGGTAACCGCCGATTTTTTTGCCATGTTCGATGTGCCCTTTCGCTTCGGCAGTGGATGGGCGGCGAATGACGATGAGCAGCGCGCCACCGTGGTGGTCATCAGTCGGCGCTTGAACGACAAGCTGTTTGGCGGACAAAACAGTGTCGGGAAGGCGATCCGGCTGGACGGCCATGTCTTCAGGATCGCTGGCGTGCTGGAGGACTGGAACCCGAAGCCCCGGTTCTTTGACCTCGGTACTTTTTTCAACAAGGCGTTCGATGATGCAGGGGATATCTATATCCCGTTCACCCGCGGGATCGCCATGCAGAAGGACAGCACAACCTACAACGGCTGCCCCACGGAGTCGGGGGTTTACGATACCTCCCGCTGGGATGCCCGCCTCACCAGCGAATGCGCCTGGATCGATGCCTGGGTGGAGCTTGCAACGCCTGCCGAGGTGGCTCGCTACCGCGAGTTCCTGAACAACTATGCCGGGCAGCAGCAACGCCTCGGACGCTTCTCGTGGGGGCCCAACGTACGCCTGCGCAATCTGATGGACTGGATGGCGTATATGGAGATCACTCCCCGGGCATCGAGCTTGTCCATGCTGATCTCGGCCAGCTTTCTGCTGATCGTGCTGGTCAACGTGGTCGGGCTGATGCTGGCCCAGTTCATGCGGCGAACGCCCGAGATCGGCATTCGCCGCGCGCTCGGGGCCTCGCGATCAGCCATCTATCGGCAGTTCCTGATCGAAGGGGCCACCATGGGTTTTGTCGGTGGCCTGGTGGGTGTGGCGCTGACGCTGCTTGGTCTGTGGGGCGCCGGGGGACTTTTCGAGCCGAAGATTGCACGCCTCGTGCATGTCGATGCCTCACTGATCGCGCTGACCGTGCTGTTGGCGGTGGTGGCCACCGTAGTTTCCGCGCTGTACCCCACATGGCGGGCAGCGCAGACCCAGCCTGCCTGGCAAATCAAGATCAACAGCTGAGGTTTCCGCCATGGCATTCATCAAGGCATGCATGCAACTGCGCCCCATCTTGGCTGCGCTGGCTCGACACAAGGTGGCTACCGCGCTCATCGTGCTGCAGGTGGCGTTGACGCTGGCGGTGACATCCAACGCACTGTTCATCGTGGCCACGCGCATCGTGCACCTGTCCCGCCCAACCGGCACGGACGAGGCACATCTTTTCGTGATCCGCAACGGCTGGACGATCGGTCAGAACGCCACCCAGATCGATGCGAACATCCGCGCCGACCTCGATGCCCTGCGGCACGTGCCGGGCGTGCGCGATGCATTTTCCAGTTACGGGTTTCCACTGGGAAACGATGGCGATGGCAGCTATCTGTCGGTAAGAATCAAGCTCAAGCCTGACCAGACCACGCGCGGGCAATGGGCCCAGATCTATGCGGCCGACGAGCATACGATCGATACGCTGAGCGTTTCGCTGGTGGCGGGCCGCAATTTTCGCCCCGAGGAAATCACTACCATCGGCCCCAACGACAAGATTTCCCCGTCCGGCATCATCGTCACCCGCAGCCTAGCCGACAAGCTGTTTCCCGAGGGTTCGGCCCTGGGCAAGACGGTTTACTTCCCGGGCGGGCCGGTCCCCATCATCGGTGTCCTTGCCAGCTTGCAGGGGCCCATCAGCGTGACCCGATCTTCAGATGGCGACAGCCTGCTGGTCCCCGCACATTATGTCGACCCTGCCGATGTCGTGTGGTATCTGCTGCGTACCGACACTACCGACATGAAGCCTGTGATCGCTGCCGCACTGAAGGCACTGCAAGCGCGTGGTGGCGTGCGCATCCTCGATCCCAAGGGTGGCGTCGTTACCATGGCTCAGGCTCGCGAGCGCGCTTATGCCACCGACCAAAGTTTGGCCATGCTGATGGGCATCATCAGCGGATTGCTGCTGTTGGCCACCGCCGGCGGCATCGTCGGCTTGAGCAGTTTCTGGGTCAGCCAGCGACGCAAACAGATCGGCATCCGTCGTTCGCTCGGCGCAACAACAGGCGACATCCTGCGCTACTTCCATGCCGAGAATTTCCTGATCGTCGGCGGTGGCATCGTGCTCGGGGTCGTGCTCGCGGTACTGGCGAATCTCGGCCTGATGAAGGTCTTCTATCCACTGCCGCACATGCCGCTGTACGTGCCACTGCTCGGTGCGCTGCTGTTGTGGTTGCTCGGTCAGCTGGCCGTATGGGGGCCGGCACGATATGCCGCCAAGGTGCCGCCCGTGGTCGCGATTCGCACAGAGTGACGAATCGCCCAAGTCATGTCGTTGATTCATTGGTCCCGCGAAGGGAAAAAATGGGTAGATAGCGGACGCCACTGGCGTGCCGGCCGGTGACTCGGCCGACTGCGCGCCAACCGCCAGGCAGCAGCTATCACCCCGTTAGCGTGTAAAATGCCCGTTTTTCAGCCAGAAATATGCTGCAAGCTCATCAACGGACCAGTGTCCGTGGCCCGACGTTCATTCGCTTGCTCGCTCGCCTGACGGACGTTGACGTTTCCCCATCCAGACAATCGCTGTCGGACCGGCTGGGCCAATGGCTCGACTGGACGCACGCGGTTGCGCTGTCCACCTCGCTTGACGGCAAGCCATCTGAGGTGGCCTCAGACGTGCCGACCTTTGGCAGTGCCGAAGAGAGCGAGTGCGCTCGTGTGCGTACCTCGTTGGTCAGCACCATTGCGGGCGATCGTACATTCGCCACCGCAAGGCAGCGTGGGGCTGAGCACGCCTTGGCCGCGGAAGAGGGCGCGAATGAGGCAGTCGATTACTCGGTGTTTCGTCAGCGCTATCTCGCCATCCAGCGCTCGATGCAGGCGGCCACCGGCAACCTGCGAGGTCGTCTGCGGGACATGCTCGCCCAGAGCACGGCTGACATGGCGCGGCTGGCGGCCTTGGATGCGGCCATGGAGCGCGCACTGAGTCCGCGTGAGCAGACTTTGTTGGCCCACGTCCCCGCGCTACTCGGGGACCACTTCGAACGTTTGCGTCAGGCCGAGCAGAAGGCGCTGGCTGACGCGCAAGTATCGGAGGACACCCCGGCGATAGCGCCTGGGGCATGGCTGGATGTGTTTCGCCAGGACGTGCAGAGCGTATTGCTCGCCGAACTGGACGTTCGTTTTCACCCGGTCGAAGGCCTGCTCGCAGCGCTTCGCACCAACTAATAGAGACGTCATGTTCAGAAATCTTCTTAATCTCGCGGTGTTTTTCACAGGTCTGGTCGCGGTGTGCTGGATCGGCGCCGGCTACGTCGGATCGAATCCGCTGGCGACGGCCGTCACGATGGTGATTGGTGCGTGCTACCTGGCCGGCGGCCTTGAGCTGCACCGGTATCGGCAAGCCACGTTCACGCTGACGCGCGCCGTGACGGATTTGTCCGCCGCGCCGACCAGCCTGAGTGACTGGCTCGCCCGCCTGCATCCCAGCCTGCGCAACGCGACACGCTTGCGCATCGAGGGTGAGCGCGTGGCGTTGCCGGTGCCGGCGCTGACGCCGTATCTGGTGGGTTTGCTCGTCTTGCTGGGCATGCTGGGCACGTTGCTGGGCATGATGGCGACCCTGCGCGGCACCGGCATGGCGCTGGAAAGCGCGACGGATTTGGAGGCTATCCGCGGATCGCTCGCCGCACCGGTCAAAGGGCTGGGGTTTGCGTTCGGCACCTCGATCGCGGGCGTGGCCAGTTCCGCAATGCTCGGGCTGCTTTCTGCGCTATGCCGGCGCGAGCGGCTGCAGGCAGTGCAGTTGCTGGACGTGGAAATCGCGACGACGTTGCGCATCTACTCACAGAGTCATCAGCGCGAGGAATCGTTCAAGCTCCTGCAGCAGCAGACCGAACTGATGCCGACCTTGGTCGATCGTCTGCAGACGATGATGGCGACCATCGAACAACAAAGCATGGCCGCGAACGAACGACAGATCGCCAACCAGGACGCATTCCACGGCAAGACCGAGGCCAGCTACACGCGCCTGGCCGCCTCCGTCGAGCTGTCGTTGAAGGAGAGCGTCGCCGAGAGCGCACGTGCCGCCGGGGCCGCGCTGCTGCCCGTCATACAGGCCACGATGGCTGGGCTCACACGCGAGACGACCGCACTGCACGACACCATTACCCACGCCGTGCAACGGCAGTTGGAAGGGCTGTCGGCGGGTTTCGAGGCGACCACCACCACCGTGGCCGATATCTGGAACCAGGCACTGGTTGGGCAGCAGCGATCGAGCGAGACGCTTGTTCAAGATTTGCGCAGCTCGCTGGAACGATTCACCGAAACCTTCGAGCAACGCTCGGCTGGTCTATTGGACGGTGTCTCTGCACGCCTCGACACTACGGCGGGCAACGTGGCCGATGCGTGGAATCATGCGCTGTCACAGCAAGCCGGCGTCAACGAGAAATTCGCTGCCCACAATCAGCAGGCTCTCTCGGTGGCTGCGGCCACCTTTGAACAGCACGCGGCGTCGCTGGTCCGCACCATCGACCAATCGCACACGGACTTGCAGACAGCGCTGGCATCGCAGGACCAGCAACGACTGGCCACCTGGTCGGAGACGCTGGCTTCGATGATCGCTGCGCTGAGCAAGTACCTGGAACAAGCCGGCGCGGACACCGCGAGCCGGCAGCAGGCGATTTGCGACACGCTCGCGAAGACCGCGCACGACATTTCGGCACAGACCCAAGCCCACGCCAGCGACACGATCGCCGAGATTTCCCGGCTGGTGGAAGCCGCGTCCGAAGCGCCCAAGGCGGCGGCCGAAGTCGTCGCCGAGCTGCGCCAGAAACTCTCCGACAGCATGGTCCGCGACACCGCGATGCTGGAGGAACGTAGCCGTCTGATGGCCACGCTCGATACCTTGCTTGATGCCGTGAACCACGCGTCCACCGAACAACGCCTGGCGGTCGATGCGCTGGTGGCCACATCGGCGGATCTGCTTGACCGTGTCGGCACCCGGTTCACTGACCATATCGAGGCTGAAACCGGCAAGCTCGGCGCGGTGGCCGCGCAAGTCACCGGCAGCGCGGTCGAGGTGGCAAGCCTGGGTGAAGTATTCGGTGTGGCCGTACAGACGTTCGGTGAGTCGAACGGCCTGTTGATGGATCACCTGCAGCGCATCGAAGCCGCGCTGGACAAGTCGCTCGCACGCAGTGACGAGCAGCTGGCCTATTACGTCGCGCAGGCGAGGGAGGTGATCGACCTGAGCATGCTGTCGCAGCAGCAGATCATCGAGGAAATGCAGCAGCTCGCCAGCCAACGGGCACTCGCTGGGGCCGAAATGGCATGAGCGACGAACTTGATGGCGTCGAGGAATCGACGGCACCGATCTGGGCTGCCTTCGGCGACCTGATGTCGGTGCTGCTGGGTGTATTCGTGCTGATCTTGGTGGGCGTGATCGGCGTGCAGTTGCAGCTTTCGAACAAGCTGGATGAAGCGGTCAAACAGCGACAGGTCGAGGCGCAACGCCGCATGACGCTGGAGCAGGCGCTGGCGGTCCCGCTGGCGGCTGGCCGGGTGACGCTCGTCGATGGGCGCATCGGTATTCGCGGCAGCGTGTTGTTCGCGCTGAACTCCGATCAGCTTCAGCCCGAAGGGCGCGACGTATTGAAGAGCCTGGCGGCCCCGCTCGCCGACTACCTCAAGTCTCGCGACGAAATCCTGATGGTGAGCGGCTTCACCGACGACCGGCAAGTGCGCGATGGCAACCGGCAGTTCGCCGACAACTGGGAGTTGTCAGCCGAGCGCGCGTTGACCGTGACCCGTGCGTTGATCGCTGATGGCCTCCCGGCCTCCTCGGTATTTGCCGCCGCGTTCGGTGCCGAGCAGCCGGTGAGCTCGAATGCCGATGACGAGGGGCGGGCGCGGAACCGGCGCGTGGAAATCTCACCCATCCCGAAGCAGCCGACCTCCACCGTGGCGCCTCATGAGTAATAGCGGGACACGCGCCCGGGCGATACTTGATACGTGGCGCGAGCAGGGCGCCGATCGCCTGAATCCTCTGCGATTTCATTTCATCGAGGTGCTGGAGCGGCGCGCGGCAAGTCATGACGGCGAGGCGCGACGACTGCTGGACAACAGGCTGTTCAAGCTGATCGAGGCCTATGCGGACGATCTCGAAATCGCGACATCCAACGTCGACGCTACCGACAGCGTATCGACGTCATGCGCGCCCGCTCATGGCGCGCTGGCCGAACTGATCGATCACATCGCCAAGACCAGGACGGCGCACGGCGACGATCATGTCGCGAGTGACGCGGCGCTCAAGTCTGCCGCCTTGCCAACCTTGGACGCGCTCGATGAGTTCAGGAAAATCTGGTCCGAGGTCCGCACGGACAGCCAGGTACGGCAGTCGCTGGAGCAAGTGCCCGCCAATGCCGGTCCGCTCAATTCGGGCAGCCTCGTACACCGGTCGCTCACCCTCATGCGTGAACTTTCGCCGGGGTATCTCCAGCAGTTCCTGGCGTACGTCGACACTTTGTCGTGGATGGAACAGATGAGCAGCGGCGGAGCTTCGACGGCCATGGATGCACCCCGAGCCGCGAGTGCCAGAAAGCGCGCGCGGGCTAAACCACGCGGGTGAAGTGGGCCGCCTTGCAAGCAGGCTACTGCGCTATCACCGTCGTACTGGCTGGCGCCGGTGCGGCAGGCTTGAACGCCACCGCGGGGCCGGGCGTGAAGCCCTTGCGCCACAGCGCGAGCTGATCCGCGATGCCGCTGCCGATATCGATCTGCGGTTCCGACGCAGTGAGCTTGTCCTTCTGCTCCCACTGGCTGATTTCGCCGCTGGCCTGCTTGAATGCCTCGACGAAATCCGGCGTGCGATTCAGTGCGTCGACCAGCCATGCCTTGCCGAAGTAGGTGATGTCCGAATCGCTGCCGCAGCCGAACGAGCTGCGATCGGCGCGGGCGGCGGTCAGTACCAGGGTGCCGGGTCCGTGCAGTGGTGGAACGAAGCCGCCCGAGTAGCAGGCGTTGACGACAACGACTTTCCACTTGAACCGGTGGTTGGCCAGGATGCCAGCCAGATCCGGTGCGCCGATCTGATCCAGTGGCAGCGGGTCCATGTCGACCAGCAGGGTGTGGTCCTCGCTGCCGTGACTGGTGACATAGAGCAGCAGGATGTCCTGATCCGGTTGCATCACCTTGCCCAGGCCGTCGAGCGCGGCTTCCAGGTTGCTCCAACTGGCCAACGGATGAGTGGCGAGACTAGCGGGATTGTTTTCCAGCACCAGGCTGTGCGCGGTGGCACCGAAGCGTTTGCCGAACAACTGTGCGGCATATTCGGCTTCGTTGCGGAATACGTCCTCGCCAGCGTCGCCGGCAAACGTCAGCAGGTACAGATTCGGCTTGCCGGCCACGCGCGGGGTCAGCTGTGCCAGCGCATCGCGGATCATCCGTGGCTGCGCGTAGAGCACCTGTTCCGGGGTCGGTCCGGCGTTGGGCCAGTCATCGCCGTTATCGGCATTGGCTTCGGTTGATGAGGTCTCGTTCGGCGCGCTGCTGGTGGAAGCCGTGGCGGGGGCGATGGAGGGCGCGGGTTGGTTGGCGATTGATGGCAGGGCGGGATGTCCGGACAGCCACAGCATCAGCAGCACACCAGCAGCGAAGGCAAGCAGGGCAGTCAGAAGGGTGCGCATGGGCGGGATTCGCGCCTGGAGTTCAGGGAGTGATCGCGTCGAAATCGCGATAAGCGCGATGACGCGGTTCGACCGGCCACGCCAGCGGTTCGCGGATCAGCCAGCCGGTGTGGAAGCCGGCGGCCTGCGCCGCGTCGAGTTCTTCCACGATATCGGACAGGAACAGGATGTGCCGTGGCTGCTCGTCGATCGCCGCGGCGATGCGCCGGTAGGATTCGGTCTCGCGCTTGGGGCCGGTCTCGGTGTCAAAGTAGCCGGCAAACAGCGCAGTCAGGTCGCCGGCTTCGCTGTAACGGAAAAGCAGCTGTTGCGCAGGCACCGAGCCGGACGAATAGACATACAGGCGCAGTCCGTCAGCGCGCCAGTCGCGGAGTCGCGCGGCGACTTCCGGGTACATGTGGGCACGATAGTCGCCGGCGGCGTAGCCGTCTTTCCAGATCATGCCCTGCAACGCTTTCAGTGCGGTGGATTTGCGATCTTCATCGATCCATTGCAGCAGCAACTCGATGATTTCCTGGCGGGCGGCCTCGACCAGACCGGCCTCCTTGGCCGCTTCATGCAACCAGTGCTGCACTTCGGGGCGGTCGCCATGGGTTTCGATGAAGGCCGGCAGGCGCTTGCGCGCATACGGAAACAACACGTCGCGGACGAAGCTGATCGAGCTGGTGGTGCCCTCGATGTCGGTGACGATGGCGCGGATTTCGATCATGACGTTGCCATCTGGCGCGGCTGCATCCGCGGAAAGCGCTGGGCGATGTCGTCGCCGGTGAATTGGGCGACCCAGCCCTCTTTATTGGTGAACAGCCGGATCGCCACGAAGTAGGGTGATTCGCTCATGTCGAACCAGTGCCGGGTGCCGTCCGGCACGCCGATCAGGTCGCCCTGTTCGCACAGAATGTCGTAGACCTTGCCGGCGATGTGCAGGGTGAACTGGCCCGAGCCGGCGACGAAGAAGCGCACCTCGTCCTCGCTGTGGGTGTGCTCGCTGAGGAATTTCTGGCGCAGTGCGGCGCGCTCGGGATGATCGGGCGTGAGGCTGATTACGTCGACCGCCTGATAGCCTTTCTCTTGCTTCAGCCGATCGATGTCGCTGCGGTAGGCGGCGATCACTTCGTCCTGGCTGGCGCCGGGCACGATCGGCTGGCTGGCTTCCCATTGCTCGAAGCGAACGCCGACCAGACCCAACTCACGGGCAATCGCAGAGTGTTCGTGATGCTCCGTCAGCGGCGATAACGGCTGGGATTCGTCGAAGATGCGCAGGCGGCTCATGATGCCCTCAGTTTTTTCAGATCCAGTTCGCAGCCGAGCAGAAACTCCAGCGCTTCCAGGTGACGCTGGGTCTCGGCCATGTCGCGACCCCAGGTATAGATGCCGTGGCCGTCGATCAGATACGCATGCAATGGCTTGCCTGCGTCCAGCCACGCATCGATCTGGGCGACCAGTTCGGGCATGTGCTGGGTATTCGGAAACACCGGGATCTCCAGTGTGCTCTCGTGCGTGTGATAGCCGGTGATCGCCTTCTGCAATTCCCAGCCCTGCAGGCGGATGACGCCGTCGCCGGCGAACAGGCGCGAGGCCACACTTTGCGTGCGCGAGTGGGTGTGCAGCACCGCGCGCATTTCCGGCCAGCGCCGGTAGATCTGCGTGTGCAGTGCCGTTTCGGCGCTGGGCCTGGCCTCGGTGCCGACGGCATGACCATCCAGGTCGATCAGCATGATGTCGTCGCGACCGAGGCGGCCCTTGTGCCGGCCGGAGACGGTGATCGCCGCATGCTCCGCATCGATCCGCATGGAGAAATTGCTGCTGGTCGCGGGTGTCCAGCCGAGTGCGGACAGCTCACGCGCGGTATCTGCAATGCTGTCGGCGCATGCCTCGAACAGGCTGGCGGGAATCGTGGCGGGCAGGGTTTGACTCATGGTGTTTGGACGTCCAAATGAGCATCAACTATACCATGTGCCAGACGGGCACCTGGCTGGAATGAGAGCCATTCTCGCAAGTCAGGAAAGATTGCAGAGACGGGCGTACCATCCGAGGAGAATCTGGCGCAGGGCGTGCCGGATAGATCACTGACGGAGGCTTGCCCATGTCGAACGAACAAGATACCGAATCGCGTCGCCGATTCCTCAAGGTGGCCGCTGGCACCACGGTGGCTGCGGTCGTCATTGGTGGTCTGCCGCGTTTTGCGCGTGCGGCCGATCTGCCGCCAGTGACTGAGGCGGATCCGACAGCCAAGGCTCTGGGTTACGTGGAAGACGCCAGCAAGACGGCTGACGCGAAGCACAAGGCTGGCGATGATTGCGCCAATTGCCAGTTCTATAGCGGAGGCGCCACCGGTCGCGGCCCGTGCCAGTTGTTCCCGGGCAAGTCGGTGAATGCGAAAGGCTGGTGCGTGTCGCACACGCCGAAGAAGGCCTGATCGCGTAACGATCCAACGCATGTGTTCATCACAAAGGCCGGCTCATCGCCGGCCTTTTGCGTTGATGCACGCCCAATGCGCCACGCGCTGCGCGACAAATCTGCGTTGAAGGAAGGAGATGGGGGGCGCGGGCAGGGACGCTGCGAGAAAAGTGCGGCCCGGCGCGACAGGCTGAGGAGCTTACCCACCTGACACGCCGGGCCACGATCCGGGGCCCACTGCCAAGTGATCAACCCGCGGACTGAGGATGATACTCCCGCGATCGGCGAATGGATGATGGTGCGTCGATTTTCTCTCGCAAAAAACTCGTTAAATTCAACAATATCAATTGGTTGCTATTGAAATTATGAGATTTTGTGAGAGGTACGTCACTTGCCCGCTCTCAGCTTGGTAAGTGGGTGATTTAAACGAAGATATACAAATTTTGTCGATGTTTGCTGAATTTCGGCGAATATGTCCGGTGTTCAGGGGGCTTTGACTGATTCAGTTTGCAGACGCAAGCGACTGTGTCGGCGTCCGTAGCCGAAATAAATGGCCATGCCGATCACGGTCCAGATGCCGAGCAGCAGCCACTGGTACCAGTTTTCCCAATACAGCAACGTGAGGCAGCTGAGCACGCCGAGTACACAGGTGACTGGTGCCCAGGGCACGCGGAATGTGCGCGGCAACTCGGGTCGCGTCTTGCGCAGGATCAGCACGCCTGCGCAGACGGCGACGAAGGCGATAAGGGTGCCCATCGAAACGAGATCGCCAAGTACGTCGAGCGGGAACACCGCTGCCAGCGCCGCGATGCCTACGCCGGTGATGACGGTGTTGATGTGCGGTGTGTGATAGCGCGGATGAATCTTGGCGAACACCGGCGGCAGCAGGCCATCGCGACCCATGATCATGAAGATGCGCGGTTGCGCAATGACCATGACCAGGATTACCGACGACAAACCGATCAGCGCGCCGACTTCGACCACCCAGCGCAGCCAGCCGAGTTCGGGATGCGCCCTGACTGCGGTCACGACGGGTTCGCTGGTGCCGAGCTGGTCGAAAGGCAGCAGCCCGGTGATCACCGCGGCGATGCCGATGTACAGAACAGTACAAATGGCCAGCGAGGCCAGCGTGGCGATCGGCAGATCGCGCTGTGGGTTCTTGGCTTCCTGCGCGGCCGTCGATGTCGCCTCAAATCCGATATAAGCGAAGAACACCAGCGTGGCCGCACGCATGATGCCCGACCAGCCATACTTCTCCGGCCCCTGACTCGCTGGAATGAACGGGTGCCAGTAGTCCGGGTTCACGTAGTTCCAGCCGGCGACGATCACGATCACGATCAGGCTGACCTTGAGGATCACCATGGCCAGATTCGCGCCACTGGACTCCTTGATGCCGACGTAGCACAACCAGGTCAGCGCCAGCACGATGGCGACCGCGGGCAGGTTGAACAGCGCGCCGGTGGTCACCAGGTGGCCGTTGGTGTAGGCCAGCGGTGCGTTGGTCAACACCGTCGGCAGATGGATGCCGACATGATCCAGCAGGCTGACGAAATAACCGGTCCAGCTGACCGCGACCGCCGAGGCGGATACGCCGTATTCAAGCACCATGTTCCAGCCGATGAACCAGGCCATCAGCTCGCCCAGCGTGGCATAGGCGTAGGAGTACGAGCTGCCCGACATCGGGATCAGCGTGGCGAATTCGGCATAGCACAGGGCAGTGAAGCTGCAGCAGATGGCCGCGATCACGAAGGCGAGGATGATCGCCGGACCCGCATGCTCGGCAGCGGCCTGGCCGGTGATTACGAAGATGCCGCCGCCGATCACCGCCCCGATGCCCAGCGCGGTAAGGCCCCACGGGCCCAGTGTTCGTTTCAGGCCGGGGCCATCGACATTGTCGGCGTTCGAGAAATCGGTCTTGCGAGCTAGCAACTGCTTGAGCATGGGGCGTTCCGAATATGACACCGGCACGGTATTACCGTGCCGGCTGATAGGTCAGGCGAAAAACGATCTTGTTTCAGCTCGGCTCAGTGCCATTGGCCAGATGGCTCTTGCGGTAACCATAAAGGTAGTACACCACCAGGCCGATCGCGCCCCATACGAAGAAGGTGATCTTGGCTTCCTTCGACAGGTTGAGGAACAGCAGCAGGCAGCCGATCACCGCCAGCGGGCAGACCAGCCATGGCAGCGGGGTACGGAACGGACGCGGGCGATCGGGCTGGGTGCGGCGCAGGATCAGGACGCCTAACGCCACCATGATGAATGCGAACAGCGTGCCCGAATTGGTGATGTCGGCGAGGATGCCCACCGGGAACAGCGCGCCGAACAATGCGACAAAGCTGCCAGTGATCAGCGTGATGACGTGCGGCGTGTGGAAGCGTGGATGGATCTTGGCCAGCTTGCTGGGTAGCAGGCCATCGCGCGACATGGTGAAGAAAATGCGGGTCTGGCCGTAGGTCATCGTCAGGATCACCGACGGCAACGCGATGCCGGCGGCGAAGGCGATGAAGGAGCCAATGTTGTTGTGGTCAAGCAGGCGGACCACATGGGCCAACGCCTCCTTGCTGCAAACCAGTGCCTGCGAACCCTGGCAGGCCGCGGCAAATGCCGGTGTACCCGGCTCAAGAGCCAGCCCGTCCGGGCCCAGCATGGGTTGCGCACCCACCGAGCCCACAGCGGCGTAGCTCACCAGCAGATAGAAGATGGTGCATACGCTCAGCGAGCCGATCAAGGCGATCGGGATGTTGCGGTTCGGGTTCTTGGTTTCCTCGGCGGCAGTGGAGATGGCGTCGAAGCCGATGTAGGCGAACACGATGGAGGCTGCCGCACCAAGTACGCCGATGCCGCCCATTGGGCTACCCCAGCCGTTGGGCACGAAAGGTGTGAAGTTCTGATCCTTCACCGCCGGTAGCGCGACGAAGATGAAGGCGATGAGGGCAGAAATCTTGACCAGCACCAGTACGGTGTTGACCTTGGCCGATTTCGAGGTGCCCAACACCAGCAGAAGGGTAATCGCCAGGCCGATCAGGCAGGCGAGCAGGTTGAAGCTGCCACCATCCATCGGGCCTGCCTGCAGGAAGTGCGGCAAGCCGAATCCGGCATGTGTCAGCAAGCCGTTGACGTAGCCCGCCCAGCCGGCACACACCGTACTGGCGGCGATGGTGTACTCCAGCACCAGTGCCCAGCCGACTATCCAGGCAATGCCTTCGCCTAGCACGCCGTAGGTATACGTATAGGCCGATCCGGCCACCGGAATCATCGAGGCCAGCTCGGCATAGGCCAGCGCGGCGAGTGCGCAGACCACGGCCGCGATCACGAAGGCGATCATCATGCCGGGACCTGCCTTCTGGCCTGCCTCGGCGGTCAGCACGAAAATACCGGTGCCGACGATGGCACCGATGCCGAGCATGGTGAGCTGGAAGGGGCCAAGCTGCCTTGTGAGGCCTTTCTTTTCGGCAGTAGCGAGAATCTGGTCGAGCGACTTGACGCGCTTGAAAAGCATTTGGTGACTCCCCGTAAAAACAAATACCACGCTCGTCCGAGACCGCGACGAGTATGACGCGACGAGCCGACGTGACGCGCAACCATAACGGAGCAGGGGAAGGGGAACAAGCTGCGACGCAGCTATGATGTGCATTTCCAACTGCACCGTGCCACAAGTCATGCAATCAGAAGTTTCGCGAATATTGGTCGATCTTCGGGGCTATATGTCCCGCCATCTGGAAGAGGCTGGTGCAGTCTCGATATTCACGGATTTCCTGAACTCCCATTCGGCGACGTTCGAACGCGCGCACTCGCCAGGGCATTTCACTGGCTCGGCATGGCTGGTCAGTGCGGATAGCGCGCGGGTGCTGCTGATGCATCACCGCAAGCTGGACAGGTGGCTGCAGCCGGGCGGTCACGCCGATGGTGATACCGATCTGGCGCGGGTGGCATTGCGCGAGGCGCAGGAGGAAACCGGCGTGATCGACCTGCGCATCGAAGGCGGCATCTTCGATATCGATCGGCATCGCATTCCGGCGCGTGCGAAAGAGCCGGAACATTGGCATTACGACGTGCGCTATGTATTGCGTGCCGGTGCGGACGATCGCTTCGTGATCAACGAGGAATCACGGGCGCTGGCGTGGCGGCCGGTGGTCGACGTGGCGGCTGACAGCAGCTTCGATGCCTCGCTGCGACGGATGGCGCGCAAGTGGCTGGCGCGTGATGGCCTCAGTGTCTAGCCGTATTTCGCCGGCGCCGGATTCAGGTGGCCGCATGCGTCGCAGGTGCGCGCCTCGCGCGAACCGTAGAAGCGGTCGAACACCGGCGGAAAATCGCGTTCGATGCTGTCGAGCACGAAATATTCCTCGAACAACTTGTGGTTGCAGCGTTCGCAGAACCACAGCAGGCCATCTTTCTCGCCGCTGACGCGGCGGCGTTCGATCACCAGTCCGATCGATGCCGGCATACGCTGCGGCGAATGAGGTACCCGCGGCGGCAGGTAAAACATCTCGCCCGCCCGTATCGGAATATCGCGGGCCTGCCCGTCGTCCTGCACCTTCAGCACCATCTCGCCTTCGAGCTGGTAGAAGAACTCCGGGCCTTCATCGTGGTGATAGTCGGTGCGCGCATTCGGGCCGCCGACGATCATGATGATGAAGTCGCCGTCGACAATGCACTTGTTGCCGACCGGCGGTTTCAGCAGATGGCGGTGTTCGTCGATCCAGCGCTGGAGGTCGAGCGGTGGTAGCAAGGCCATGCGAGTTGCCCACGAAAAACCAGTGGACACCATAACGCCGACCTCGCCACAAAAACAGCTGCCCCGATGAGGGAGTCGGGGCGGCTGTCGATACTCAGGCGTGCGAACGAATTACGGCATCAGCACCTTGTCGATCACGAAGATCACGCCGTTCGACTGCATCACGTCAGCAATGGTGATGTTGGCCACGTTGCCCTTGTCGTCGGTGACGGTCCAGGCGCTGCCGCTTTTCGCGACCGTGATGGAATCGCCCTCGACAGTCTTCAGTACGGCCTTGCCACCGCCCGCCATGACTGCCTTTTCGAGGTCATGCGAGGTCATCTTTCCGGCCACCACATGATAGGTAAGGATCTTGGTTAGCGTGGCCTTGTTTTCCGGCTTCACCAGATTGTCGACCGTGCCTGCAGGCAGCGCGGCAAATGCCTCGTTGGTCGGCGCGAACACGGTGAACGGACCAGGACCTGACAGCGTATCGACCAGTCCGGCAGCCTTGACCGCGGCAACCAGAGTGGTGTGATCCTTCGAGTTAACCGCGTTCTGGATGATGTTCTTCGACGGGTACATCGCCGCGTCACCAACCATCACGGTTTTTTCCATGCTCATCGGGCCGGCCATGGCAAGCGGTGCAGCAGCCAGCGTGGCCAAGGCCAGGGAAAGGCCAAGAGCAAGGTTGCGCATGTGCTGATTGATCTTCATCTCGTTCTCCAGTGATGTCCGCTTCGCGGGTCGGAAGCGGGAGGAGATACGCAGCAGATGCGATAACGGATGCAGATGAGACGAAAAAAATCAGCGGCCAGATCTGGCGATGCAGCATGCTGGTCAGGCGCCGCTGATTGCTCCCTTGGCCATCACTGGGCCGGTGGGCTGGCCAGTGGGCGAGCCGCCGGCTGGTTCCACCGATACAGCGAGCAAAGCCTGGGCACTCAGGCGCGTCAGCAGCTCAGTGCGCAAGGTGATGGTGGTGGGCTTGTCACGTGCGATCACGCCCAACGAGATGGGCTTTTCACCCGGCGGGATCAGCCACAGCTCAGGCGCACGTCCCGGCGCAAAAGCGGCCGGCGTGGCGGGCACCACGATCATCCGGGCATGTTGCAGATCCATCGTGGCAGTCCAGCCGGTGACGCCATTGTCCTGCGTGATGGTGGCGGCCATATAGGCAGTGCTGGCCGTCGATGGTGTGATTGCCGGGCGGGGCAGCGTAAATATGACCACTACGCAGGCCGCGGCCGCCACGCTGGCACTAATGCCGAGCCAGCGCCACAGACGCAGGTTGTCCCACAGGCTGGCGCGCGGCTGCGGTGCTGCCGGTGCGGCCAATTGCAGTGCATCGTGGATGCGTGCCCAGACATACGGTGCCGCAGCCATGTCGCCGATATCGTCAGTCAGTGGTGTCAAATGACGTTGCCACAGTGCGACTGCCGCGGCGGCCTGCGGACTGACCTGAATCTCCTGCTCCACCGCCGCGCGTGCATCGGCGTCCAGCACACCGAGCACGTACTCGGCGTAGCGCAGGTCGTCATGGCGATGGTCGGCAGGTGTGTTCATTGTTCCAGACAGTTACGCAATTGCAGCAGGCTGCGGCGGATCCAGCTTTTCATGGTGCCCAGCGGTACCTTGCAGCGACCCGCCAATTCGTTATACGTCGCGCCGGTGAAAAAGGCTTCACGCACGGCAGCGCGTTGCGGTGGTTCCAGCTGATCCAGACATCGCTGCAGGCGCTGGTGTTCCTGGCTGGTTTCGGCGTCGGCGGCAGGTGTAGGCCGCATGTCGGCGGTTTCTTCCAGTCGGAGCGGATCGTCAAGTTGTTCTTCGCGGTGCTGGCGCAACCGGTCGATCGCCTTGTTGCGTGCCAGTGTCACCAGCCAGGTAATGGCGCTTGCCTTGCCGGCATCAAAACTCGCAGCGCGGCGCCACACGGTGATGTAGGTTTCTTGCAGCACTTCTTCAGCTTCGCTGCGTTCGCGCAGCATGCGCAGACATACGCCGAACAGCTTCGACGAAGTGCGTTGGTAGAGTTCGGCAAATGCCTGCTGGTCGCTGCGACCTGTGCGGATCAACAGGTTGGTCAGTTCCTCACGCTCGGCCGGGTTGCTGAAGCTCACCGGCTGGTGATCCCGATTTCGCGAGAGTAGGGCGCTAGCATGCACATGGCATCAGCATGCAGGTTGCGTTGCGCGGCGGCAAGCAACCCGATCATTCAGACTTCCAGCGTCGCCAGATCGCCTTTCTCTTCCAGCCATGCTTTTCGATCGCTGGCGCGCTTCTTCGCAAGCAGCATGTCCATCAACTTGGCGGTGCCGTCGTCGTCGCCGATGGTCAGCTGCACCAGTCGGCGCGTGTCCGGATGGATGGTCGACTCACGCAACTGTGGCGGATTCATTTCGCCGAGACCCTTGAAGCGGGTGGTGCTGACGGCGCCCTTCATCTTCTCGCGTTCGATCCGCTGCAGCATCGCCTGCTTCTCGCTTTCGTCGAGGCAGTAGAACACCTGCTTGCCCACGTCAACGCGGAACAGCGGCGGCATTGCCACGAACACGTGTCCTTCGCTGACCAGCTTCGGGAAATGCCGCAGAAACAGTGCCGCCAGCAAGGTGGCGATGTGCAGGCCGTCGGAGTCGGCGTCGGCAAGGATGATGACCTTGCCGTAGCGCAGGCTGGACAGATCGTCCTTGCCCGGGTCGCAACCGATCGCCACGGCGAGGTTGTGCACTTCTTCCGAGGCGAGCACCGAAGTCGATTCGACTTCCCAGGTGTTGAGGATCTTGCCGCGCAACGGCAGGATCGCCTGGAACTCCTTGTCGCGCGCCTGCTTGGCGCTGCCGCCGGCGGAATCGCCCTCGACCAGAAATAATTCCGTGCGGGTGAGATCGGTGGCGGTGCAGTCGGCCAGCTTGCCGGGCAGTTGCGGGCCTTGGGTGATCTTCTTGCGGACGATCTGCTTGGCCGCTTTCAGACGCGCGCTGGCACGCTCGATCGCCAACTGGGCGATGCGCTCGCCCATCTCCACGTTCTGGTTGAGCCATAGACTGAAGGCGTCGTGGATGACGTTCTCGACCATGCCGGCGGTTTGTCGCGAGGACAGCCGTTCCTTGGTCTGGCCGGCGAACTGCGGGTCCTGCAGCTTGGCCGACAGCACGAAGGCGAGCCGTTCCCATACATCTTCCGGTGCCAGCTTGACGCCGCGTGGCAGCAGGTTGCGGATCTCGCAGAATTCGCGGATCGCCGTGGTGAGGCCGGTGCGCAGGCCGTTGACGTGGGTGCCGCCCTGGGCGGTGGGGATCAGGTTGACGTAGCTTTCCTGCACCAGTTCACCTTCCGGCAACCAGGCCAGCGCCACTTCCAGACCTTCCACGTCACGCGCCATGTGGTGCACGAACAGCTCGTTCGGCAAGGCCTCGCTGCCGTCGAGTTCGCCACGCAGGTAATCGCGCAGGCCGTCCTCGTAATGCCACTCGATCGTTTCGCCGCTGGCTTCGTCGGTGAGCTTCACGTTGAGGCCGGCGCACAGCACGGCCTTGGCGCGCAGCAGGTGTTTGAGTTTCGACAGGGAGATCTTCGGCGAGTCGAAATACTTCGCTTCCGGCCAGAAGCGCAAGGTGGTGCCGCTGCGCTTCTTCGGCACCGTGCCGATCACTTCCAGCGGGCTGATCTTGTCACCGTGGGCGAACACCATCTGGTATTCGGAGCCATCGCGACGGATGTTCACCTCGACCCGGTCGGACAGCGCATTGACCACCGAGACGCCGACGCCGTGCAGGCCGCCGGAGAAGTTGTAGTTCTTGCCACTGAACTTACCGCCCGCGTGCAGCCGGGTCATGATCAGCTCGACGCCGGAGACGCCTTCCTCGGGATGGATGTCCACTGGCATGCCGCGGCCGTCGTCACTGACTTCCACCGAGCCGTCGTTGTACAGCATCACCTCGATCGAGCTGGCGTGACCGGCCAGCGCCTCGTCCACCGAGTTGTCGACCACCTCCTGCACCAGATGATTCGGGCGGGTGGTGTCGGTATACATGCCGGGGCGGCGTTTGACCGGATCCAGGCCGGAGAGGACTTCGATGTCGGCGGCGTTGTAGCGACTGCTCATGCGTGTGTTTCGGATGGTTCAAGACGGCGAAGCATGGGGCGCGCGGGCGGCCAGGGTCAAGCCGATCAGCGGTAACCCTGCGCCTGCAACGAGAACAGGTGTGCATAGTGGCCGTCCTGCGCCATCAGCTGTTCGTGGCTGCCGTGCTCGATGATGCGGCCGTCCTGGATCACGATGATCTGGTCGGCCATGCGCACGGTGGAGAAGCGGTGCGAGATCAGGATCGCGATGCGGTTGCCAGCCAGCTCGCGGAAATGCGCGAAGATGCTCGCCTCGGCCTGGGCATCCATCGCGGCGGTGGGTTCGTCCAGCACCAGGATGTCTGCGCGCGAACGCATGAAGGCGCGTGCCAGCGCGATCTTCTGCCATTGCCCGCCGGACAGTTCGCGCCCCTCGCGGAACCACTTGCCGAGCTGGGTGTTGAAGCCTGCGGGCAGGCCGTCGATGAATTCGCTGGCCATGCCCTTGTCGCTGGCCTCGCGCCAGCGCGCCTCGTCCTCGAAATGGCTAACGTCGCCGGCACCGACGTTCTCGCCCACGCGCATCTGGTAGCGCGCGAAGTCCTGGAAGATCACGCCGATGCGCTGCAGCAGGGTGCTTTCGTCCCACTCGCGCAGGTCGGTGCCGTCGAGCAGGATGCGGCCGCTGTCGGGCGAGTACAGCCGCGTCAGCAGCTTGATCAGGGTGGTCTTGCCGGAACCGTTCTGACCGACCAGGGCCAGCGATTCACCAGGACGGATATGCAGGTTGATGTCGTGCAGTGCCGGCTCGCTGGCGCCGGGATAGGTGAAGCTGACCTGCTCGAAGCGGATTCCGTCGTCCGATTTCGCGCCGCGCTGGGCCGTGCCCTGCGACGGCGGCACCGGTGTTTCAAGATATTCGTACAGGGTCGACAGATACAGGTTGTCCTCGTACATGCCACCGATCGCCGACAGCATCGCCGATACCGCCGACTGGCCCTGCCGGAACAGCGACAGATACATGGTCATCTGGCCGAGCGTGATGCGGCCGATTACCGTGGTCATGGCGATCCACGCATAGGCGCCGTACAGCGTGACCGTGCCGAGCAGGCCAAGCCCGAAGCCCCAGCTTTCGCGGCGGACGGTCAGGTCGCGGTCCTCGCCATAGAGTTTGTTGAAAATGTCGCGGTAGCGATCCAGCAGCAGCGGGCCGAGCTCGTACAGCTTGACCTCCTTGGCGTGGTCCTCGCGGGCCAGCACGGTTTCCAGATACAGCTGCATGCGCGTTTCCGGCGAACGCCAGCGGAACAGCCGGAACGCATCGCCGGAAAACTTGGTTTCGGACAGGAACGAGGGCAGCCCGGCCAACAGCAAGACCGCCACCGCCCACGGCGAGAAGTGGAACAGCAAGGTGCCGTAGCTGATCAGCGAGATCGCGTTCTGGCCGAGGCCGAACGTACGGGTGACCAGCGACAGCGGCCGGGTAGACGCTTCGCGTCGCGCACGGGTGAGCTTGTCGTAGAACTCGGAATCCTCGAAGTGCGCCAGCTCCAGGGTCAGCGCCTTCTCCAGGATCATCACGTTGACGCGCTGCCCCAGCTGCGCGCGCAGTAGCGACTGGCACATCGACAGGCCGCGCTGTGCGCCGGCGAGGGCCGCCACCAGGAGGCCTTCCAGTGCCACCCACTTGAACACCGATATCAGTGGCGCATGACCACTGCTTGCCCACTGACGGCTGGCCGTCACCACCGCATCGACGATATGCGCACCGACGTACGCCACGCCGGCCGGCAGCAGACCGGCAATCAGCGTCAGCAGTGCCAGCGCGATGGTCAACGGGCGGCTGGTGCTCCAGACCAGTTGCAGCGCACGCCCGCTGTAGCGGAACACACCCAGGAAGCTGCGGGTGAGTTCAGTGGATTCAGCCGGCGATGAATGAGCGTGAGGCGGCACGTGAGCAGCAGGTCAGGGCAGGCGCGTGAGGGGCGCGGAAGTCCAGACATGGGGTTCGTGCCGCCTCATGCAAGTCAAGTTGACCCAGCTCAGTGCAGCTGGACATCCACGACTTGCTGCTCAGGCTGATACAGCGTCGGAAACAGCTTCTGCAGATTCGCGACTTTGGGTGCATCGTTGATGACGATGTACGGGTTGTACGGGTGCTCGCTGAAGTAGTGCTGGTGATAGGCCTCGGCTGGGTAGAACGCCTTGAGCGGCACGACCTCGGTCACGATCGGTGCTGAGAAGGACTTCGCTGCGGTCAGCTGGGCGATGTAATCGGTGGCGATCTTCTTCTGTTCGTCGTTGCCGTAGAAGATTACCGAGCGGTATTGGGTGCCGGTATCCGGACCCTGCCGGTTGAGTTCGGTGGGATCGAGCGCGACCGAGAAGAACACCTGCAGCAACTGGCCGTAGCTGACTTTGGCGGGGTCGTACTGCACTCGGACCGACTCCGCATGACGGGTATTGCCCTCGCTGACTTCGTCGTAGTGCGCCGTGTTGGCGACGCCACCGGAGAAGCCGGCTACCACCTTGTGCACGCCCTTGACGTGTTCGAACACGGCCTCGATGCCCCAGAAGCAGCCGCCGGCCAATACCGCGGTCTGCTCGCCTGCGGCGGCGCTCTTTGGCGCATCCACGGTGGGCGCGGGAAGAGCCTGCGCATCGTTGGCCGCAGCGGGCTGGCAGGCGCTCAGCCCGGCCACCACCAAGGCGGCGACTAGCGGGATAACGTGAAAGGCAGTTCGACGAATCATGGTGTGCCTCGCTGACAGTGGTTTTGTATCGGGCCGACCTGCGGTCCATGCAGTTACGTTCAAGCGCCTGCAACAGATGCAACGATCGACAGGGAGCATGCCGTTGCATGCGTCGGATACTGTCTCTTCGCTGGTCAGGCGGCTCCGGTTACCTGGATGACGACCATCAGCGGACGGGTACTATCGTGGTCCCGACTTCCGAATATTGAGCCTGTGGATATTTAGCATGAGTGAATCCATTGACCTGGCGGCTTACCTTCGGCGCATTGCCCACGCAGATGCCGTCGCTCCCCAATGGTCGACCCTGCGCGCGCTGGCGATCGCCCATGTGGCAGCGATTCCGTTCGAGAATCTCAATCCGCTGCTTGGCCTGCCCGTCGATCTGGAGTTGGCCGCGCTGCAGCGCAAGCTGGTGCAGGACGGTCGCGGTGGTTACTGCTTCGAGCAAAACCTGCTGTTCGCGGCGGTGTTGCGGACGATCGGTTTCGAGGTGTCGGGATTGATCGCACGTGTGCTGTGGACGCGGCCCGAGGATGCGGTCACGCCACAGACTCACATGCTGCTGCGCGTCGAGTTGGCCGGCGAGAGCTGGCTGGTGGACGTTGGCTTCGGCGGGCAGAACCTGGTCGGAGCGTTGCGGCTGCAGGCGGACATCGAGCAGGCGACCCCGCTGGAACCGTTCCGGCTGGTGCAGATGGATGGCGACTGGCGCATGCAGTCACTGGTGCGCGGGCAGTGGTTGTCGTTGTATCGCTTCGACCTGCGTCCGGTGCCGCTGATCGACTACATCGTGGCCAATCACTATGTGTCGACGCATCCTGACTCGGTGTTCGTCAACAACTTGATTGCGGCGCGCACGACCTCGGATGGTCGGTTGGGTTTGCGCAATCGCGAATTCACCGTGCGGCGCATGGGGCGTGAACCCGAGCGGCGCACGCTGGGCAGCGTCGCCGAGATCCGCCAGACATTGGAGCAGCAATTCCTGATCAGGCTGCCGGCGCACCCGCAGCTCGATCAGCGACTGGACAGCCTGCCGGACAACATACCTGTTTAGGCATCCGGATCGGCCAGTACGTGAATTTCCACGTCGTCGATGGTGACGACCTGGCCTGCGTGGACCTTGTTGGTCTTGCGCAGCTCGGTGACGCCGTCGACTTTCACCGCACCCGTCGCCACGATGGCCTTGCCGGCGCCGCCGCTGTCGCACAGGCCGGTCAGCTTCAACAGCATGTTGAGCTCGACGTAGGTGCCTTCCAGTTCAAAATCGATGGTTTGCATGGGAATCCGGGATAAAGGGGCTGACAAGGGTGACACGCTTTTCAGGCGGGCACGTGGCCGTCGTCGAATGCGCTGTCGGGCAGCGCCAGAAAAGCGAACCACGGCATGTCGTTGTCGTTGCCGAAGGTGGCCGCGTCATCGAGGATGCCGAGCAGGATGTTGAAGTCCGCCTCGGCAGTCTGGCGCAACTCGTCGGCGTGCTCGAACAGCAGCACGTAACCCCAGGCGGGCATCCAGCCGAGGTCGCGCAGGCAGTCGGCCAGTGCGTCCCAGTTTTGGCCGAACGTGGCCGGCAACTGTAGCGATACGGCGAGACGCCGCAGCAGTTCGTCCTTGTCGTGGCAGCCGGCCAAATCGGTGCGGCACACCTGCAGTTCGTCGCGGGCGGCGTTTCTGGCGAGACGGTCGATATCGTTGACGCCGACGAAATACACGCCGCTCTGCGTCGGCTTGGTCAGATCCAGGTCGAAACCGTGCGCGCTCATCGGTTCATCTCGAAGCGGCGGAAGCTGCGGTAGTGATCGTCGGTGTAGTACCAGACCACCGGCGGCGTACCGCCGGTGATGATGCGTCGTGTGCCACGAGTTCGCGCGCCGGGCGTTTCCACCGTGTACTCGTGGTAATAGCCGCGTGGCTGCTGCGGCAGCAGGCCTTCATAGTTGCCGAATACCACGCCGTCCTGGCTGTGTTCGAACGGGCCGCCGCGGGTGATCGCGTCCAGCGTGGTGCGTGCCTCCGGTGGCAGGAAGTCCGGCAGTGCGGCCGATGTGTCCTGACTCGCAGGTGTCGTGCCTTGGCTGGTGGGGGGCGTCGAAGTGGGATTGGGCATGCCAGCCGGCGCAGCTGTGTGCCGCTGCCACAGCATCACGGCGAAGACCAGCGCGGCGAGCAGGATCACGTGATTGAGTCGACGCATGGGGATTCGCAGGATGTGGAATGGGGTGAGCTTAGTGCGGTCGAGCCCGCCGATAAACCGGTAGATGACAGGTGCCGGCGATTGCAGGATGCTGGCGCACCTTCATTCATCACAGGGGTTCGTCATGATCGGTTACGTCACGCTGGGTACCAACGACTTGCCGCGCGCGGCGGCCTATTACGACGCCTTGCTGGACGAGCTGGGCGCCAAGCGACTGATGGAGACCGAGCGCTACATCTTCTGGGGCGTCTCGATGCAGCAGCCGAGCCTGTGCGTGATCAAACCGTTCGACGGCGAGCCGGCCGCGATCGGCAACGGCAACATGGTGGCGCTGGTGGTGAATGCCCGCGACAAGGTCGACCGCCTGCATGCCAAGGCGCTGGCGCTTGGCGGCAGCGACGAGGGTGCGCCGGGCGACCGCGGTGGCGGTTTCTATGCCGGTTATTTCCGCGATATCGAAGGGCACAAGCTCAACGTGTTCTGCATCGGTTGAGGCAGCGCTGCCGGAAGCGCGGGTCAGTGCTGGCCATCGACCCGCGCTTGCAGCGCCATCGCCGCCGCCGGGTTGCGGTGTTTGGCGCTGCTGATGAAGAACATGAATACGTCACGCGGCTTATTTCCGGGCAATAACGGCGCCGCGTGCGGCAGTTCGCCGATGTCGTTGCCTGCGGCCCAGCTGCACGCACGCGTGGCCCAGCGATCCAGTTCATCCGGCGCATAGCCAGTGGGAATCCCGTCGGCGCTGCGCATCAACCGCGCATAGGTGAAATCGCCGGTGAGATCGGCCAACGAGGGATAGTCGGGCGAATCGGTGAACACGGTGGGCACCGCATGCATGCGTGCCAGTGCCACGTAATGCTCGTCCATGAAACTGGGGTGACGCACTTCCAGCACGTGTCGTAAGGGTTGGCCATTCAATGCGCGCGGCAACGCTTCCAGAAACGCGCCAAGGTCGCTCGCATCGAACGGCCGCGACGGCGGCAGCTGCCACAGGATCGGTCCCAGCCGCTCGCCCATTTCTGCCAGGCCGCCATGCACGAAGCTGCCGATGCCCTTGCCGACATCTGCGAGTCGTTTGTCTTCGGTGATATAGCGCGGCGCCTTCAGCGAGAACATGAAACCACTCGGCGTCTCCGCGGCCCACTTCGCGTAGGTCGCTGCCTTCTGCGCGCCGTAGTAGGTGCCGTTGATCTCGATCGTGCGCAGCTGGCGGCTGGCGAATTCCAGCTCGCGCCGCTGCACCAGTCCGGCCGGATAGAAGTTGTTGCGCCACGGTGCATAGTTCCAGCCACCTATGCCGATGCGGATATGCGGACCACTGGAAGGAGGTGGGGCGAACAGGTCGCCGCTCGATGGGCTCATTGGCGCAGTTTCCCGGCAAGGCTTCGCATCATGTCGCGTTTACGTAGATGTTCTGCCAGTCCGATGCACAGCATCAGCCACGCCAGGCCGCAGGCATAGCCAGCGACAACGTCGCTGAAATAGTGTGCCTGCAACAGGATGCGGCTCAGACCAATCAGGCCGGCCAGCAGCAGGGTGACGGCGATCACCAGACGATGCCAGTACGCTGGCAGCAGGCGCAGCAGCACGTAGGCGAGCATGCCGTAGAGCACGGCAGAACTGATCGCGTGACCGCTCGGAAAGCTCCAGCCGAGATCGGTGACGAAGCGGGGATCATGTGGCGGGCGTGTGCGCTGAAAGCACGCCTTGATGCCGTGGGCGATGGGCAGGATGCCGATTTGCGCCATGGCCCAGCAAGCCGACAGGCTCCATTGCCGGCGCAGCAACAGCATGAGCAGCATCAGCGTGGATGCTGTGACCACCCATGGCGTGCTGGCGAGCAGGCTGACGCTGGCAAGCACGGGCAAGGCAGATGGCGGCAGCTGAGTGTGGATGCCGGCGGCAAGGGTGGTGTCGAAATGCACCAGTGCACCGGGCTCGCCGGTACCGATGGCGAAAGCGATGGCAGCGAACAGCACGGCTGCCAGTGCGCCCGTTGTGGACGCAGTGCGTGGCTGCATCACGCCCGGCAGGTGGCTATCAAGCACAGTGGCCATGCGCTGGCGTGCGCTGTGTCGCCAGGCCAAGTCGTTGGCCAGCACAGCCAGCAGCGGCAGCAATATCCACAGCAGCAGTGCATGGGCGGCGAGCCAATCCACAAGGGTATTCATCTCGGTCTTTGATTCTCGGTGCACGACGGGCAGGTTGCGTATCGCGATAAAGAGTGAATGATCGGTGCTGACGCTAGACGAGTCGAGAGGCTGCGTTGCGGCCCATGACTTCCAGCGCTGGTCTTGCATCAGGTTTGCCGTGATAGTTGGGAAATTGCCACCAGCGGAGCCTGCGATGTCCCTGCGATTCTTTTCCCCGCGCCTGGCGGGTTGCTGTGCCCTGTTCGTCGTCGCCTCCGGCGCCTGGGCGCAGACACCCGTCGCGCAGCCATCGCCGCCACCGGTGTCGATACACGACACCGTGCAGCCGTTGCTGCCGGCACAGCTGCAGGATTTCGGCGCCTACGTCGACAACGCGCGCAAGACTTTCGACGTGCCCGGCATCGCGGTGGCGATCGTCAAGGACGGCCAGGTGGTGATGGAGCAGGGCTTCGGCCTGCGCGAGATCGGCAAGCCAGAGCCGGTCGACGCGCGCACGCTGTTCGCGATCGCGTCCAACACCAAGGCATTCACCGCCGCGGCGCTGCAACAGCTGGCCGAGCAGGGCAAGCTGAAGATGGACGATCGGGTGATCGATCACCTGCCGTGGTTTCGCATGTCCGATCCGTACGTGACGCACGAGATGCGCATCCGCGACCTGCTGGCGCATCGCAGCGGGCTCTCGCTGGGCGCGGGCGATCTGCTGTACTGGCCGCCGACCTCGTACAGCACGAAGGAAGTGGTTGAACGGCTGCGCGATGTGCCGATCAAGAACGGCTTCCGCAGCGGTTATGCCTACGACAACATCCTGTTCGCGGTGGCCACGCTGGTGATCGAGCAGGCGTCTGGCCAGAGCTACGCCGACTACGTGCGCGACCACATTTTCAAGCCGGTCGGCATGGACGAATCGCTGATCGACATGACCTTCCTCAAGCCCGGCATGGATGTGGCGATGGGCCACGCCAAATCCGACTTCAAGGATCTCAAGCCGGTGCCGCCGATGGCGTGGCTCAACGATCCCGGCGCCGGCGGCATCTACGCCAGCGTGCATGACCTGGCCAAGTGGATGAACGTGCAGCTGGCCGGCGGCGCTTTGCCGACGAAGGGCACGGACGGCAAGCCGGCACGGCTGTTTTCCGAGGACAGCCAGCGCGAGATGTGGAGCATGCTGACCCCGATCAAGATCGGCAAACCGCCGATTCCGGAACTGGCGCCGCTGACTCCGCACTTCTACGGCTACGGCGAAAGCTGGTTCCTGTCCGACTACCGCAACCAGCGGCTGGTCTGGCACACCGGCGGCTGGCCGGGCATGGTTTCGCGGGTGACCCTGGTGCCGGAATTGCATCTGGGCGTGGTGGTGCTGACCAATGCCGAATCCGGCGCTGCGTTCAACGCAGTGACCTATCGCGCGCTCGATGCCTACCTCAATCCGGAGCAGAAGACCGACTGGGTCGCGGTCTACGACAAGGCGGTCAAGAAAGCCGAAGCGAACTCCGACGACAGCTACGCCAAGCACGCGGCGGCGCGTAACAAGAACAACAAGCCGTCATTGCCGCTGGCGAAATATGCCGGCACTTACCGCGATCCGTGGTACGGCGATGTCATCGTCAGCAACGAGAACGGCAAGCTGCGCCTGCGCTTCTCCAAGACCGCGCAGCTGGTCGGCACCATGACGCCGTGGCAGAACGACACCTTCACCGTGCGCTGGGACGACCGCTCGCTCAACGCCGACGCGTTCGTGACCTTCACGCTGGATATGGACGGCCATATCACCGAGGCACGCATGCAGCCGATCTCGCCACTGACCGACTTCAGTTTCGACTTCCAGGATCTGCGGTTGGCTCCGCTCAAGTCAGTTGCCGGGGAAGAGTGACGATGGCGGGGCTGCCGCCGGTTGTCAGGTAACCAGCAAGTTTGTCCGCGATTCGGTGTGGTGATTTCACTATCAATGGCAGGGAGAGTGTTCATGTCGTGTCATCGAACGGTTCCGAAAGTCGTGCTGTTGGCGTTGCTGGTTGTGTGCCTGCCTGCGTTTGCCGCCACCGAGGATGTTGCCGCGCTGATCAAGCGGCAGTCGCAGGAGTTCTCCGATGCTTCGGCCAGCGGCGACGCGGCCGTGCTCGATCGCTATCTCGATGATCGGGTGACCTTCATGATCGAGGACGGCAGCGTGGTCACCAAGCACGACATTCTCGCCAGCGCGGGGCCTTCGCCCAAGGGCATCTCGAACCATCTCGTGCAGGCCGACTTCCACGTCCAGGTCTATGGTCCGGTGGCAGTTACCAGTTTCACGGACCAGTCCACCGTGCACGCACATGGACAGATATCGCATGCCACCTACCGCTCGACCGAGGTATGGCAGCAGGAGGCGAGTGGCTGGCGCATGATCTCGAGCCAGACCACCGCCGTGCCGCAGGATCCGCCAGCAGCGACGTTGCCGGTCAAGCTGCTGAATGAGTATGCGGGCACCTACAAGGCCGGCACCGACGTCACCTTCGTGATCGCCCGTCATGGTGACGAGCTCACGGGGATGGTGAACGGCGGCAAGCCCTACGCGATCAAGGTGGAGCTCAAGGATGTGCTGTTCACGCCGGGCCAGCCGCGGCTGCGGCGGCTGGTGCAGCGCGATGCCGGTGGCAAGGTCATCGGCATCATCACCCGGCGCGATGGCCTTGATGCGTTGGTGCTGAAGCGGACAAGCTGAGCTGCGAAAAAAACGGTGCATGATCGCTGAAGCGGTTTGTGCGCGCTGGAACACTCGATCATAGAAGGGGATTCGTGATGCATCGTTGTCGTCATATTGTCGCCAGCTTGCTGTGCCTGGGACTGCTGTCCGGCGTTGCCCTTGCACGTCAGGATGCGCCAGTTGTTCCCGCGCATCGCCTCTTCCATATTCAACTCGGTGCCGCCAGCGCACAGCCTGCTTCGGGCCGGCTACTGCTGTTCGCCACTGACGCCAAGGCAGCGATCGCTGCAGCGAAGGACGGCAAGGTCGACGAGGTGGACACCAGCCCGTTCAGTCCCGAACAGACCTCGGTGGCCGCGCGTGAAGTGAGTCGTCTGGCACCGGGGCAGGGCGTGGATATCGATGCGGATACGCTGGCGTTTCCGGCCGGCTACTCGCAACTGCCGCCAGGCGATTACCTGGTACAGGCTGTGCTCGATGTCGATCACAGCTACAACTATTCCGGTCGCGGTGCCGGCGACCTGGTCAGCGACGTGGTCAAGGTGCATCTGCCTGCCGCGGACATGCCTGCGCTGACCCTGGTGAAGCAGCTGCCGGCGCGCGCACCGTGGACCTTTCCTTCGAGCGCGATGAGCGCCACTTCGATGAAATATCTCGACGAGGCCAAGGTCCACACGCAACCGATCGACTTCACTAGCCCGGCGCTCACCGCATTCTGGGGCCGACCGATTGCGATGCGCGGGTGGGTCGTGGCACCGCCCGGTTATGATGCAAAGGCCAGCACCACCTATCCGACGGTGTATTACACCCACGGCTACGGCGGCAGTGCCACCTCGCTGACGGCTGTGGCTGCGATGGTTTACGGAAAGATGGCGAGCAAGGCGATGCCGCCGATGATCTGGGTGCTGCTCGATGAGTCGAGCCCCACCGGCACGCACGAGTTTGTCGACTCGGTCAACAACGGTCCGTGGGGTCAGGCGCTCACCACGGAACTGATTCCGCAGCTGGAAGCCACCTACCGCATGGACGGCAGGCCGAATGGCCGATTCCTCAATGGTCATTCCTCCGGCGGCTGGGCCACGTTGTGGTTGCAGATGCGTTATCCGAAAATTTTCGGCGGCACCTGGTCGACCTCGCCCGATCCCAGCGACTTCCACGATTTCACCGGTGTGGATCTGTATGCGTCCAACGCAAACGTCTACCACCGACCGGACGGTTCGGCCTATCCGCTGGTGCGCGACAAGGGCAAGGTGATTGCCAGCTTCGAGACGTTCGCCAGGCTTGAACGCGTGCTGGGCGAATACGGTGGCCAGATGGCCTCGTTCGACTGGGTGTTCTCGCCGCGTGGCGCGGACGGTCGGCCGGTGCCGATGTTCAATCGCGATACTGGCGCGGTCGATCCGGCGGTGGTCGCCTATTGGCGTGACCACTACGACATCGCGCATTTGCTGCAGGCGAACTGGCCGCAGTTGAAACCCGATCTCGACGGCAAGATCCATGTGGCCGTGGGCACCGCCGACACGTTCTATCTGGACGGTGCGGCACACAGGTTGAAGGCGGTGCTGGACAGCCTGCACGCCAAGGCCGACTTCCGTTTCCGGCCCGATCGCACCCACTTCGACCTGTACGTCGAGGGCAAGGATCGTCAGGGTCTGCTCAATCAATTCAGCTGGGAGATGTATGCGGTGGCGCGGCCGGACTCCAAACTCAAGCCAGCCGCCGCTGCGCCGTAACGGCGAGGGTGTGGCAAGACGCAGGATGCCGGATGGCATTGTCCGGGGCTGATTCGCAAGTTCATTCGAAACAGCCGGCTAGTGGATGAATGTTGTACAGCCGTTGTGTTCTACGGTCATGGTTTTGCGGCATAGTCGCGTTGCAGGCACCGTCGTTGCGCGTGCTTGGGAGTGTCGCCGCGAAATCACCTTGGAGGGAGTCCGAATGAAATCGTCAAATCTGATGGTCATTGCATTGGCTTGTCTGTTGGCCGTACCGGCCGTTTATGCACAACAGGCGTCCGCACCCGCCGGTTCCACCGGCCAGTGCAAGGACGGCAGCTATTCCAGTCAGGCCACCAAGAAGGGTGCGTGCAAGGGTCACAAGGGTGTGAAGGAATGGTACGCCGCCGCCGGTGCGGCAGCTGCCGCTGCAGCACCCGCCGCAGCCGCTGCACCAGCTGCACCTGCGGCAGCAGCACCTGCCGCTGCTCCGGCTGCACCGGCCGCGAACAACGCCATGAAGTCCCACGCGATGCCGGCACCGGCCGCGGCGGCTGCTCCGGGCGGTGGCGCAGGCATGGTCTGGGTCAACGACAGCAGCAAGGTCTACCACTGCCCGAGCGACAAGTGGTACGGCAAGACCAAGCACGGCGAGTACATGAGCGAGGCTGACGCCAAGGCCAAGGGCAACCATGCAGAGCATGGCAAGGCCTGTACGCCGTAACGCCGAGCCGCCGTTTGCTCAAGCAGAAGGCCGGCGCAAGCCGGCCTTCTTTTATGGGGTTACTCAGGTTGCCACGGATCGTAGCTGCCGAAATACCACAGGTGGCCTTCCGGGTCGTGGCAACTGTAGCCAGCACCGCCGTATGCCTTCTCGGCATAGTCGTCGACGATCACTGCACCGGCGGCCTTGGCCTGCTGGTAGTGCGACTTGCAGTTGGCGACGATCACGCAGGCGCACTGCGTTTCACGGCCGCCGATCTCATCGGGCTGGGCGATGTGCCGGCCGAACTCGTTGTCACGCACTTCGCCGAGCATGACCATGCCGTTGCCCCAGGTCAGCTGGGCGTGCTCCACGCCGCCTTGCTCGTTTTCGTACACGGCATTCTTGGTGAAGCCGAATGCCTTGCACAGCCAGTCGATCGCGGCATGCGCGTCGCGGTAACGCAGGCAGGGAATGATGGTGCTGCCGGTTTGGTTGGATGCAGACATGTGGCTGACTCCATGGGTGGGATGTTGCTGATGCCGGATCAATCCCGATCGTCATGGTCATCGGCAACCGGCGGCAACCGGCGCAGCACCATGCTCTGCGGGCTCGTCATCGGCAGCTTGGCACTGCGCAGGCGTTCGAGGGTCTCGAACAGCAGGTCGCTCTTCACGCCGCTGACCTCGCGCGGACTGTTGACGTAGGCCGTACAGCTGAACAGCATCGAGCCACCATCGAGATTGTCCAGCTGCACGCTCGGTGCCGGCGTGCTGAGCGTGCCCGGGTGCGCCCGAAGCACCTCCAGGATCAGCTCGCGTGCCTTGCTCGCGTCGGTGTCCAGCGGCATCGGTAGTTTGATCTGCACGCGGCCCTGGGCATTGGCCAGGGTCACATTGCGCACGTTCTGCGTGATGAACTGCGAGTTCGGCACGATCATGGTGGAGCGGTCGCTCATCTGGATCTCGGTGGCGCGCACGTTGATGCGGCGGATGTCGCCCTCGACGCCGCCGATGGCGACCCAGTCGCCCACCTTCACCGGTCGTTCGGCCAGCAGGATCAAACCGGAGATGAAGTTCTGCACGATCGCCTGCAAGCCGAAGCCGATACCGACCGAGAGCGCGCTGGCCATCCAGGCGATGCCCTGCAGGTCGACCTTCAACGCGACCAGCGCCAGCACGAACACCAGCACGCCGCCGACATAGCCGAGCAGGGTCAGCATCGAGTTCTGCATGCCGAGGTCGAGTGAGGTCTTCGGCAGCAGCTGGTTGCTCAGCCAGCGCTTGATCACGCGCAGCACGATCAGACCGAGCACGAATACCAGCACGGCATCGAAGATGTTGCTGGGCACGATCTTGAGCGAGCCAAACGAGCCACCGGACAGCAGCGTGCCGATGCGTCCGGCGAGTTCCTGCGGGTCGGCACCGAATGGCGCCAGCACGATCGCCACCGCCAGGATCAACAGTACGGCGCGGGTGATGCCGGACAACAGGGTGCCAGTCTGTTCGAGCGCGCTGGGAGCCAGTCCGAAGCTGCTCTGCAGGCGCGTACCGCTGCGGCCCTCGGGGTCGAACACGGTGTCGAAGATGTCGTCGATCAGATGCATCAGCAAGTACAGCGCGGTGAGGATCACGCCGACCCACAACATCTGCCGCGCGATGAAGAAGGCAAAGGCGATATAGCCGGTGATCACGCCGAGCAGCACGATGCCGACACCAACGAACGCCGCCGCGACCACCAGGCCGATCCAGACCGGGCGCGGTGTCGTCAGTTCGCCAGCGGCCAGCGTGGCGCGCCGCGACTGGCCCAGCCGCATCAGCGCGCTTCCCACCAGCAGGCCGATCAATACGGCGAGCAGCCCGCGTGTTGTCACGGTGATCGCCAGGCTGGCGCCGATTGCATTGTTGATGCTTTCGATTACACCAAGCAGCAAGGCGGCGCCGCCGAGCAGCCACGGGAACGCGCGCAGTCGATGTGCGGCATCGTCGGACAGGTCGGACAGTCGCCAGGAAGGGCGCTTGCTGGAGAGCATCGCGCGACCAAGGCCGGTCATGAAGGCGGCGAAGGTCACCAGCCGCACCAGCCGCTTCGTCAGATCGTCCAGATCGTTATCCAGCAGATCGTTCCAGTTCAGCGCGAGATAGGCGGAACGCGCCGCCAAGCCGATCGCCAGGGTGTAGGCCAGCGTCAGCGCCACCGCCAGCGCACTGCGTCGCAGCCGACCCGTCGGCATATGTTGGGTGGTTACTCGCACCAGCATGCGCTCAATCAGCCAGCGTCCCACGCTGAGCAGCAAGATGGCCGTGATCAGGCACAGTACGAACGGCGTGCGGTTGGGTGGTTGCCAGGCCTGCCGAATGCTCGACAACGCATCACTGCCAAGCTGTTTCGCCCGATGCATGTCGTCGGGGAATGCCTTGGCCGGATCGACCCAGAATGCGCGACTGAACGGTGTCGCCGTGCGCGAGGTGAGCTGGGTCTGGAATTGGTCGCGTCGCAGCTCGGCGACGTGGGCGGCCAGCTGGGTGGCTTCGGTGCCCAACGAATTGGCCTGCTTGATCTGGCCTTCCAGGTCATTCTTGGCCTTGCTCAGCTGCTTGCGTTGCATGCTCAGCTGTGGCGATTCGGGCGGGGCGTCCTTGACCGGTGCGGGGCCGAGCACGTCGAGTCGTGCCTGCAGGCTGGCCGATTGCGGCGACAGCGTGGATGTCAGTTGTTCGGCCTGCTGCTGCACGTCCAGCGCGCGGTTGCGCAGGTCGCCCAGCGGCACATCGGTCTTCTTGGAATCCACCGCCGCCTTGATGTCGTCCAGCTGGGCGCGCAGCAAGGTCAGCGTCTGTGCCGGCGTGGGCGCCGCTGCCGCAGTCGGTGCCGTGGCATCCGGGGTGTCTTGCGCCAGGACGCTGCCGCAGGAAACCGTCAGCAACAGAATGAAGAGATAGCGGATCAGAGTAGGCATCCGGGCATGATCGGAGTGCGGATGCGAGCGGTCAATCATGCTGATCGGGTTTCGATGCTCGCGTTCAGTATTGAACTGCTCGCTCATGAGCGCCTGCGGCGCATGGCGAGATGCGAGTGTCAAAGCGCTCTGGCCGAGCTTCAAGCACAATAACGGTACACGCAAGCCCGGGAACACCTGATGATCTTCCGTTGGTTCGAATCCCTCATCGATGCGTTCAAGGACCCGGTCGACAGCATGCCGCCGAAGTCGGTGTGGCGCTTTTACGCGTTCTACCTGCGCCAGGTGTGGCCGGTGTTTGTTGCGGCGATCGTGGTGGGTTTTGCGGTGGCGATCGTCGAGGTGTCGCTGTTCGGTTTCATCGGCAGCATCGTCGACATGGCCAAGGGCGCGCCGGGTACGGCGTTCTTCCACGAGCATGGACGCACCCTGCTGTGGATGGGTTTCGTGGCGTTGATCGCGCGACCGGTGCTGGGCAGCCTGCACGATCTGCTGGTGAACCAGGCGATCGTGCCCAGCCTGACCAATCGCATCCGCTGGCAGAACCATCGCTATGTGATCCGCCAGAGCCTGGGCTTCTTCCAGAACGACTACGCCGGGCGCATCGCCAACCGCATCATGCAGACCGGTGGTTCGCTGCGCGCCTCGGCGGTGCAGATCGTCGACGCAATCTGGTACGTCACCATCTACACCGGCAGCGCCATCGTGCTGTTTGCCAAGGCGGATTTCTGGCTGGCCGCGCCGTTGGTCGCGTGGGTGTTCGCCTATGTCGGCCTGTTGGCGGTTTTCATTCCGCGCGTCAAGCAGCGCTCGTGGAAAGCCTCGGAGGCGCGCTCGAAACTGATGGGTCGCATCGTCGACGGTTACAGCAATGTGCTGACCCTGAAGTTGTTCGCGCATACCCATCGCGAGGAAGCCTATGTCGCCGACGCGATGGCCGAGCAGACCGACAAGTTGCGCTGGATGACTCGCGTCACCACCGCGATGGACGCCAGCATCACCTCGCTCAACGGCTTCCTGATCGTGGGCACCTCGGCGCTGGCGCTGTGGTTGTGGAGCGAGGGCCGGGTGACGGTAGGCGCGATCGCGTTGTCGACCGGACTGGTGATCCGCATCAACAACATGTCCGGCTGGATCATGTGGGTGGTCAACGGCATCTTCGAGGACGTCGGCACCGTGCAGGACGGCATCACCACGATCTCGCAACCGCGTGCGGTGCAGGATCGTGAGGGCGCGATGCCGTTGGAAGTAACCAACGGCGCGGTGCGTTTCGAGCACATCCACTTCCACTACGGCAAGCAGGGCGGCGTGATCGCCGGGCTCGACCTGGCCGTGCGCGCGGGCGAGAAGATCGGCGTGGTCGGTCCGTCCGGCGCCGGCAAGTCCACCCTGGTCAACGTGCTGCTGCGGCTGTACGACCTCGAAGATGGGCGCATTCTGATTGACGGCCAGGACGTCGCCAACGTCACCCAGGAAAGCCTGCGCTCGCAGATTGGCGTGGTCACCCAGGACACCTCGCTGCTGCACCGCTCGATTCGCGACAACCTGCTGTACGGCCGGCCCGATGCCAGTGAAGCGCAGATCCTCGAGGCCGTGCGCAAGGCACGCGCCGACGAATTCATTCCGCAACTGGTCGATGGCGAGGGCCGCATCGGCTACGAAGCACTCGTCGGCGAGCGCGGTGTGAAACTCAGCGGTGGCCAGCGCCAGCGCATCGCGATCGCCCGGGTGCTGCTGAAGGACGCGCCGATCCTGGTGCTTGACGAAGCCACCTCGGCACTCGACTCCGAGGCCGAAGCGGCGATCCAGGACAGCCTCGACATCCTGATGCAGGGCAAGACGGTGATCGCCATCGCGCACCGCCTGTCCACCATCGCCCGGATGGACCGGCTGGTGGTGCTGGACAAGGGCCACATCGTGGAAACCGGCACGCATGCCGAGCTGATCGCGCACGAGGGTTTGTATGCGCGCTTGTGGAAGCGGCAGACCGGTGGCTTCGTGGCGGCGGAAGACGCGCTAGTCTGACGGTGCAGTGTCGTCAGTCGTGTTGAGTCCCGGTGGCAGATAACCCAGCCTGTGCAGCTTCGCGGCGTTCTGTTCGTGACGGTCCCAAGGTGTTCTTGTGAATCATCAAATCGTGATACGACCGGTGCGACGTGAGGACTTTGCCGCCTGGAAAGTCCTCTGGGATGGTTACAACACCTTCTACGGTCGCAGCGGACCCACCGCGCTACCGGACGAAATCACGCAGACGACCTGGTCGCGCTTCTTCGATGCCGACGAACCGGTGCATGCCATCGTCGCCGAGCGTGCCGGCGAGCTGCTGGGGCTGGCGCACTTTCTCTATCACCGCAGCACCATACAGCTCGCCCCGAGCTGCTATATGCAGGACTTGTTCACGGTTGCAGCAGCCCGAGGCAAGGGCGTCGGTCGCGCGCTGATCAACGCCGTTTACGAACGTGCGGAGCAGGCGGGTTCACCGCGGGTCTATTGGCAAACCCATGAGACGAATGCAACGGCCATGCTGCTCTACGACCAGGTCGCCGAGAAGTCCGGCTTCATCGTGTACCGGAAGTCGCTATAGGACGCCTCACGCATCCTTTTATTAAATGCATGACTTGAGCTTGCGTATACCGTCCTGGATCTCGCGTACGCCGGCGCCGCCGTAACCGAGGATCAGGCCACCTCTGACGGGCGGATTCGCGTAGCAAGGTGACAGCGGCCTGACTGAAATGCCCAGGCCGGCCGCCTTTCGCGACACCGCCACGTCGTCGACGCCCGGTGGCAGCAAGGCCACCAGTTGCATTCCCGCTTCGGCGCCGATGACCTCGAGCTGGTCGCCCAGGTGTTTGCCGATAGCCACCAGCAGCGCCGTTCGTCGCTCCATATAGAGCGTTCGCATGCGGCGGATATGTCGCGCGAAATGTCCTTCGCGGATGAAATCGGTCATGACGACCTGGTACAGGGTGGCGCAGAACGTGTCGGTGGCATTGCGCGCATCGTAAAAGGCAGGCACCAGGTCTTTCGGAACCACCACGTAGCCCAAGCGCAAGGCAGGGAACACGACCTTGCTGAAGGTGCCGACATAGATGACTCGCCCATCCGTATCCAGCCCCTGCAACGACGTGATCGGCTGGCCGCCGAAACGGTACTCACTGTCGTAGTCGTCCTCGATGATCCATGCGCCGTTGCGCGTCGCCCAGTTCAGCAGCTGCATGCGCCGTGTGGCGCTCATCGTCATGCCCAAAGGGAACTGGTGCGACGGCGTGACGTAGGCGGCGTGCGCGCCGCGACTGTGGCGGATGCCTGCCATCACGTTCAGGCCCTCCTGATCGACAGGTACCGGAACAGGTTTCGCCCCGACCGTCATCAACGCCTGGCGCGCACCGGGATAGCCAGGCTCTTCGACCCAGACCCGCTCGCCCGGATCCAGCAACACATGGGCACAGATCTGCAGGCCTTGCTGCGAGCCGGTCGTCATCACGATCTGCGACGCATCGCAGCGGACGGCGCGCACGGTATTCAGATATTCCGCGATAGCCTCGCGCAGCGGCAGGTAGCCCATCGGATCGCCATAAACCATCATGTCGATGGCCGGCTTTCGTGCGTGCCGGTTCACCAGTTTCGACCACACGCCCATCGGAAAATGATCGAGCGCCGGTACGCCGATGCGAAACGCACCCTGGCTGTCCAGCCAGGTCGGCGCCGGCTCACGCATCGATGCCGATCGTCTGGAAATCTTGCGTGGCGCTGCATGGGCGGCGATCCGCAACGGCGCGCTGTGTGGTGTCGCGTCTGCCGACTTCAGGCCCGCATCGGGTATCGATCGCGCAATGCAGGTACCGGCGCCGACGAACGTCTCCAGATAGCCTTCGGCGTACAGCTGCTCGTACGCGCTCAGCACCGGTATGCGGGAGATCTTCAGTTCACTGGCGAGGCTTCTGCTTGACGGCACGCGCTGTCCCGATCGCAACCGGCCGTCGACGATTGCCCGCCGGAACCATTCGGACAGCTGGCGATGCATCGGTACGCCGCTGGCGGCATCGAGCGTGATCGGGGGCAGGAAGCTGGCAGGGATGCGCCGCATGCCGGTACTCCTCTAAGTGGCTATAGCGTATCTCGTCGAAGTGGTTATTTCAGCGAACCACTGCGTGACTTAGTTTCCTTGCATGCCGCATGGCCCGAGGAACGGAGCGAATGATGTCGTCACCCTGCAAGATTCCGTGGCGCCATGCGCGCCTCGCGTTCCTGATGTGCATGCTTGGCTGCCTGCTGCCGTCCGCTCCGGCATGGGCACAAACCGCTTCGCCCGCACCCATCCGCCAGTCGCAGGACGATGCCTGGTGGACGGGTCCGATGCTGGCGAATTCGGCGGGCACGCTGCCGCCCGGACATTTCCTGGTCGAGCCTTATCTGTACGACATCTCCAGCAAACATTCGGACAGCTACGGATCGCGCACCTACGTGCTGTATGGGCTCGCCAACCGCTTGACGGTCGGCGTGATCCCCGTGCTGGGCTACAACACGGTCAGCACCGGGCCGGACAGCTCGCACGTGGGCTTGGGCGACTGGACCTTGCTCGCCCAATACCAGCTCACCCAGTTCCACGAAGGCAGCTGGCTGCCGACGATCTCCGTGGAAGTGCAGGAGACGCTGCCGACAGGGAAATACGATCGTCTGGGCGATCGGCCTGCGGACGGTCTGGGCAGTGGTGCGTATACGACGACCTTGCAGCTCAACGCCCAGACATATGCCTGGTTGCCGAATGGCCGCATCCTGCGCATGCGGCTCAATCTGTCGCAATCCTTTTCCAGCCACGCGACCCTCGAAGATGTCAGCGTCTATGGCACGGACTCGGGATTTCGCGGAACGGCGAAACCGGGCAGCACCTTGTACGCCGGCTTGTCTTGGGAATACAGCCTGACCCGCAGCTGGGCGCTGGCACTGGATCTGACCTACAGCCACAACAGCAACACCCGAGTGACCGGCTACGCGCCGGAGGCGGTACGGCTGAGCTCCGGCTCCAGCACGGCGTTCGCTCTCGCACCGGCGATCGAATACAGCTGGAACCCCAACATGGGCGTACTGCTCGGAGTCCGCCTGATCCGGGGCGGCCACAACAGCACCGCCTCGACCGCCCCAGTTGTCGCGCTCAACATGGTGTTCTGAGCGATCCGGCGAGTGAGGGCGGATCCTGAACTTGCCGAGCCTTGACGGCCATCAGTGCTTGACTCTGGACCTAGATCATGGGTCTAGACTTGTCGCATGAACACACAAATCAGCTCACTTACCATCGGTGCCGTCGCCAAGCGCGTCGGCGTGGCGATCGACACGATCCGTTACTACGAGCGCGAGGGCCTGCTGCCTGAGCCGGTGCGGCGTGCCTCGGGCTATCGCAGTTATGGCGAGGGCACGGTCGCGCAGCTGCGCTTCATCCGTCGCGCCAAGGATCTGGGTTTCACGTTGGAGGAGATCCGTGAATTGCTGACGTTGTCAGCGGATCGACAGCGCGGGGTAAAGGCGGTGAAGCAGCGGGCGCAGCAGCGGCTGGCGGCGATCGAGCTGCGCATCACTGAACTGCAGCGCGTGCGCGATGGGCTGGCGCAGCTGGTCGAGTCCTGCCCGGGACATGGCAAGCCAGAGGAATGCCCGATCCTGCGCGCGCTGAGCGATGAGGCGGTGTCGTGATGGACGAGCGCGCCTCCTGCTGCCAAGGCAACGACAAAATGCAGGGTGCGATGGCGACTGATCCGGTCTGCGGCATGCAGGTGAATACGGCCACGTCGAAACATCAGGCCACGCACGATGGGCAGGTGTTCCATTTCTGTTGCGCCGGTTGCAAGGTGAAGTTCGAGGCGACACCGGCGACATATCTGAGCGTATCGGGCTTGGAGGTGGCATCGGCAGGCTGCTGTGCCGCGAAGCCTGCGGCGGCCCACGATCATGCGCACGTTCATCTCGATCATCCGCATCACGACCACACGCACACAGTGAAGGATCCGGTTTGCGGCATGACGGTGGACCCGCATACCACGCAGCATCACGCCGAACACGACGGTCGTGCGTACCACTTCTGTTCCGCACGTTGCCGCGAGAAGTTCGTGGCCGAGCCGTCTGCTTATCTGGAAGGTCGCGTGACTCCGCCTGTAGCAGAGCCCGGCGCGATCTACACCTGTCCGATGCACCCTGAAGTGCAGCAGCTCGGCCCCGGTGATTGCCCGAAGTGCGGCATGGCGCTGGAGCCGATGATGCCGAGCCTGGATGAGGACGACGGTGGTGAGCTGTCGTCGATGACGCGGCGTTTCTGGACGCTGCTGACGTTGACGCTGCCGGTGTTCGTGCTGGCGATGGGGCCGCATCTGTTTGGCTGGCATCTGCCGATGCCGTGGGACGGCATGGCTGGTTGGGTCGAGGCCTTGCTGGCAACGGTCGTGGTCCTGTGGGGCGGCCTGCCGTTCTTCGCGCGCGGCTGGCGTTCGTTGCATCCATGGCATCCGAACATGTACACGCTGATCGCACTGGGTACCGGCGTGGCTTGGCTATACAGCGCGGTGGCGTTCGTGTTGCCGGGGATCTTCCCGCCAGGCTTCCGCGACATGCACGGCAACGTCGCGGTGTATTTCGAATCGGCGGCGGTGATCGTCACCCTGGTCACGCTGGGCGATTTCCTGGAGCTGCGCGCGCGTCGCCGTACCGGTGCGGCATTGAAAGCGTTGTTAGGCCTGGCACCGAAGACCGCGTGGCGGATTGCCGCCGACGGCAGCGAAGCTGATGTGCCGCTGGATCAAGTGCATGCTGGCGACGTGTTGCGCGTGCGCCCCGGCGAGAAGGTGCCGGTCGATGGCGTGGTGCTGGATGGCGAGAGTCATGTCGACGAGTCGATGCTCACCGGCGAGCCGATGCCGGTGGCCAAGGCGAAGGACGATGCGCTCACCGGAGGCACGGTGAATCAGGACGGCGCGCTGACCATGCATGCGCAGAAGGTTGGCGGCGCGACCATGCTGGCGCAGATCGTGGCGCTGGTGGCACAGGCGCAACGCAGCAAGGCGCCGCTGCAGCGCGTAGCCGATCGGGTGGCGGCGTGGTTCGTGCCGACGGTGGTGGCGATCGCGCTGCTGGCGTTTGCGCTATGGGCACTGCTGGGACCGTCGCCGCAGTTTACGCACGCGTTGATCGCGGCGGTGTCGGTGCTGATCATCGCCTGTCCGTGTGCGCTGGGCCTGGCCACGCCGATCTCGATCATGGTCGCCAGTGGTCGTGGCGCGCAGAACGGCGTGCTGTTCAAGGATGCCAGTGCGATTGAGGCCATGCGCGGGATAGACACGCTGGTGGTGGACAAGACCGGCACGCTGACCATGGGCAAGCCGGCGCTGACCGAGCTGATAAGCCTCGATGGCCAACCACGCGAGCATCTGCTGGCGCTGGCTGCTGCGCTGGAGCGGCCGAGTGAACATCCGCTGGCGCGAGCGATCGTGATCGCGGCGGTAGCAGAGCGTGTGCCGATGCTGGCGGCCACGGGCTTCCGTTCGTTGACCGGTCGTGGTGTCAGCGCAACGGTGAATGGCAGCATCGTGGCACTGGGCAATCCGAAGCTGATGGAGGAATCGCACGTTGCGATCAACGACGATGCGAGTGCACGCGCCGAACAACGGCGCGGGCAGGGTGCCACCGTGATGTTCCTGGCCATCGATGGCGCGCTCGCTGCGTTGCTGGTGGTGGCCGACCGGATCAAACCTGACACGCCGGCGGCGCTCAAGGCGCTGCACGCGGCTGGTTTGCGCATCGTGATGCTGACCGGCGACAACGCCACCACTGCGCAAGCGGTGGCGCGCGAGCTGGGCATCGACGAGGTGCATGCGGATGTGTCGCCGGCTGACAAGGCTGCGGTGGTGAATGCCTTGCGTGCCGCAGGTCGCCGCGTGGCGATGGCCGGCGATGGCATCAACGACGCGCCCGCACTGGCCGCGGCCGACATCGGCATCGCGATGGGCAGCGGCACCGACGTGGCGATGGAAAGCGCGCAGGTGACCCTGGTGAAAGGCGAGCTGGGTGCGATCGTGCGCGCACGCAAGCTGTCGCAGGCGACGGTGCGCAATATCCGCCAGAACCTGTTCTTCGCCTTCGTCTACAACGCGGTTGGCGTGCCGCTGGCGGCGGGTGCGCTGTATCCGTGGTTTGGCATCACGCTATCGCCAATGATCGCCGCGCTGGCGATGAGCCTGAGTTCGGTGTCGGTGGTGAGCAATGCGCTGCGGTTGCGGCATGCGCGGTTGTGAGACGACTGCACTGGTGACGATTGTCACCGGCGATGCTTGACGACTGCCTCTGCTTTCGTTGGCGCCATCGAAGGATCATTTCTCCCACACCAAGACGGTGCAGGGAGAACTGACATAAATACCTTCATCAAGTACGCGGCCATGGAAAAGTACATGCCGGCGTTGCTCGCCACGTTGACCACCGCTTCGATCGTGTTCGGCTTCTGCTGGTCGCTGTATGCCAGTGCGTCGTTGCACGGTTGAGCACGGATCCGCACAGCTCACTCACCCACCACCCATTGCAGCAGGCGCTCTGCGCCACTTTTGCTGCCGGAGAACGCTCATGAACGTCGTCAATGACACCCGCAGTACGCTGGAAAAACACATGCCGTTGCTGCTTGGCCTGCTGGTGGCCTTTCTGGCCGGCAAGGCGTTGAAGAAAACATTTTGGACCGTGTTCGGCATGTACATGGCATTGCACTACAGCGGTGTTCATCTGTTTGGCTGAGGTGATGCTTTAGACTTTGCGCTCGTTCGTCCGCGCGGTTGTGCGGACGCCGTTCCGCTCCACAGGCACAAAGTCACTGCATGACCCGCAATCTCGCCGAATGGCTGGCGTACCAGGAACATGTCAACGTGCACAGCATCGAGCTGGGGCTCGATCGCGTGCGCGAGGTGTGGCAACGCATGGGTGCGCCTGCTCCCGCGAAAAAGGTGATCACGGTCGGCGGCACCAATGGCAAGGGTTCCACCGTGGCCCTGCTCGAGGCGATGCTGACAGCCGCTGGCCTGCGCATCGGCGCATTCACCTCGCCACATCTGCTCGACTACAACGAGCGCGTACGGATCGACGGCAAAAATGCCGATGACGCGGCGCTGATCGCTTCGTTCGAGCGGATCGAGGCCGCGCGCAAAGCGATTCCGCTGACCTATTTCGAATTCGGCACGCTGGCGGCGCTGGATCTGTTTGCGCGTGCTGACTCTGATCGGAATGGACTGGACGTGGCCGTGCTGGAAGTGGGGCTCGGTGGGCGGCTGGACGCAGTCAACATCATCGATGCCGACGTGGCGATCGTGACCACAGTGGATCTGGATCACATGGACTGGCTGGGGCCGGACCGGGACAGCATCGGTCGCGAGAAGGCCGGCATCGCCCGCGCCGGGCGGCCTGTGATCGTGGGCGAGCTCGATCCGCCGGCGGGCTTGCTCGATGCGCTGGCAGCATGCGGTGCGCGGGTCGAGCGCGCCGGACTCGATTTCCACGTTGAACGCCACGCCGACGGCTGGCGCTGGCAACACCGCGACGGCACTGCGATGGAACTGCCCGATCCCGCGCTGGCGGCACCGGTGCAGTTTGCCAATGCGGCATCAGCGATTGCCGCCCTGCACGCGTTGTGGGCGGACGACTTGTCGTTCGCATCGAAGGATGTATTCGCCGCGGTCAGTGCCGGTTTGCACGAGGTGCGGGTGCCGGCGCGGTTGCAGTCGCTGGGCGGCGATCCGGCGCTGATCGTGGACGTGGGCCACAACCCGCAGGCCGCGCGTGCACTGGCTGAATGGCTGGATACCCAGCCCCCCGCACATGTGCATGCGGTATACGGCGCGTTGGCGGACAAGGACGTGGCCGGGGTGATCGGCGAGCTCGGCGCACGTATCGACCACTGGCATCTGGCCGGGCTGGATCACGCCACGCCGCGTGGCCTGGCGGTGACGGCGTTGGCCGCGATCCTGCAACAGACCTTGCCGCAGGCGACGTTCGATACGCATGCCGAAGTGGCGATGGCGCTGGCTGCGGCCCGTGCGGCGGCGCAGCCGGGTGAGCGCATTCTCGCGTTCGGCTCGTTTTTCGTGGCTGCTGCGATCGTCGCTGAACGCAGCACGTGAGGCACATGGTCGGGCGTCCGGCGCAGGCAGGTATAATCACGCCGTTGCGCGCCGCGTTTGCCGCCTTGGAGTGAAGTCTTGAAAACACGCCTGTTAGGAGCTGCCGTCCTCTTTGCCATGGTGGTTCTGTTCGTGCCGATGTTTTTTTCCAGTACGCCACCGGCTCCCGGTGGGGATCAGGCGGTCAGCCTGGCGATACCGCCGGCGCCGGATCGTGATCTGCAGACCAAGACGATGAGCCTGAATCCGGATGCACCCGTCGGTACCCCGGCGGGCGCGACCTCGGCCGCGGCTTCGACGACACCGACTACCGCGACCACACCGGCATCGGGCGACCAGTTGGCCACGGTGAACATTGGCTCGAACCGTCCGCGTGACGTGGAGACCGATCCGGAGGCCGGCAAGAAGCCGGTGCCGACGACGGTGACGACCGGCGCAGGCACGTCGCCGAGCCAGCCGCTGATTCCGATGCAAACCACGCCGGTCGCCAATGCCCCCACGATCAAATCGCAGTCGGCAGCTGCCGTCCCGCCGAAGGTCGTCGCGGCCACTGCACCAGCGACTCCGCCAGCGACCATTCCGGCCGCCGTCGGACGTGGCAGTTACACGATCAACCTCAGTGCCTATGCCAGTGCGGCCGGTGCGGCGAATCTGGAGCGCCGCGTGCGGGCGCTGGGTTATCCGGTAGCGGGGCATTCGATTACCCAGGCTGGCCAGCCGCGTACCCTGGTCATCGCCGGGCCGTTCGAGACGCGTGCCACTGCCGAAGCGGCGCGCCTGAACATCACCCAGTCGATTCCCGGTGCGCCGGCGCGACTGGAGCAGGATGCCAGCCACGACGACGCAACTTCCGTCGCAGCGACGCCAGCCACTCAGGCGACTGCCAGGGCTGGCGGTTGGGCGGTGCAACTGGCGGCGATGAGCAACCAGGCCGATGCGAACGCGCTGCGCGACAAGCTGCGCGCGAACGGTTTCGACGGCTTCGTCGATACGGTGCAGTCCGGCGGCAAGCAGCTGTGGCGCGTGCGCGCCGGTCCGCAGACGCAGCGTGCCGACGCATTGCGCTTGCACGATCAGATCAAGGCCAAACTTGGTGTCGACGGCAACGTGGTTTCGGTGCCCTGAATGACACGCCTCACCGCAGCGGTTGACTGAAATGCCAACAGGGCAGATGAACCGATGAACTGGACCGATGGCCTCATTCTCGGCGTACTGACCTTGTCGGTCCTGATCGGCCTTTTCCGTGGACTGGTTTCCGAAATACTGTCGCTGGTCATCTGGATTGCCGCGTTCTGGGTGACGTGGACATTCGGCCCAGCGGTGTCGGCGCAACTGGAACACACCATCGCGCTGCCTTCCTTGCGCTACTTCGTCGGCTACGGCGTCTGTTTTGTAGCCGTACTGATAGTCGGGGCGCTGATTCGCTTCGCGATGAGGCGGCTGATCTGGAGTACCGGGCTGTCCGGTATCGATCGGCTGCTGGGCATGCTGTTCGGCTTCGTGCGCGGCGTGTTGATCGTGACATTGCTGGTCTTCCTGGTGGGTCTCACCGGGTTCACGCGTGAGCCGTGGTGGCAGCACTCGTCGTTGCTGCCGCAGTTTCAGAGCGCCGCGGCATGGCTGGGGCAGAACATTCCGGCTGATGTGTCGGCCAGTGTGCGCGAACATCTGAAGCCCTCGGCCGTGATCGAGAAGGTCCAGTCGTCCGGTGTGCTCGAGCATCTGCATGACTTGTCGGTACCGCCACATGCCCCCATATCCGGCGCGACGTCCGCACTACCAGCGGCATCACGCACAGCGTCACCGGCGGCTGCGACCAGCGCAGCCACCCACCCCACGAATTACTGAAGCAGGCTGCAATCATGTGCGGAATCATCGGCATTGTCGGTACCACCGAAGTGGCATCGGCGCTTTATGACGGACTGACGGTGCTGCAGCATCGCGGTCAGGATGCTGCCGGCATCGCCACGGTGGACGGTTCGCGGCTGCGCCTGCACAAGGGCAACGGGCTGGTGCGCGACGTGTTCGGCCAGGCGGCGATGAGCGGCCTGCGCGGACGCATCGGCATCGGTCACTGCCGTTATCCGACTGCCGGCTCGGAAGGTTCGGCCGAGGCGCAGCCGTTGTACGTGAATTCACCTTACGGCATTGCGATCGCGCACAACGGCAACCTCGTCAACACCGAAACGTTGCGACGCGAGATGTTCGAGGATGATCGCCGTCACATCAACACCGAGTCCGATTCCGAAGTGCTGCTGAACGTGCTGGCACACGAACTGCAGATCCAGGATCGGATGGAGCTGACCCCTGATCACCTTTTCAAGGCCGTCGCTGGCCTGCACGCACGCGCCAGTGGTGGTTATGCCTGCGTGGCGCTCGTGCTCGGCTATGGCTTGCTCGCGTTCCGCGACCCGCACGGTATCCGGCCGCTGGTGCTGGGTGAGCGTGTTACCGCGGAAGGCCGCGAGTATGCAGTGGCGTCCGAGTCGGTCGCGTTTGACGTGCTCGGTTTCAAGCGCATCCGCGATATCGAGCCGGGCGAGGCAGTGATCATCACCGATCAGGGCCAGTTGCACAGCCGCCGCTGCGCCGAAGGTGCATTGCACACGCCGTGCATCTTCGAATATGTCTATCTGGCGCGACCTGACTCGATGATGGAGAACGTCTCGGTGTACAAGGCGCGCCTGCGCATGGGCCAGAAGCTGGCCGAAAAGATCCTGCGCGAGCGTCCCGACCACGGTATCGACGCGGTGATCCCGATTCCCGACACCGCGCGTACCGCCGCGAGCGCACTGGCCGAGGCGCTGGGTGTGCCGTTCCGCGAAGGCTTCGTCAAGAACCGCTACATCGGTCGCACCTTCATCATGCCGGGGCAGGGCGAGCGGGTGAAGTCGGTGCGCCGCAAGCTCAATCCGGTCGAGCTGGAGTTCCGCAAGAAGAATGTGCTGCTGGTCGACGACTCGATCGTGCGTGGCACCACCTCGAAGCAGATCATTCAGATGGCCCGCGACGCCGGCGCGAAGAACGTCTATTTCGCTTCCGCCGCGCCGCCGGTGCGCTATCCGAACGTCTACGGCATCGATATGCCGTCCACCTCGGAGCTGGTCGCTGCTGGTCATACCGAGCAGGAAGTGGAGACGATGCTCGGTGCTGACTGGCTGATCTATCAGGATCTCAAGGACCTGATCTGGGCCGTGCAGGATGGTAACGAGGCGCTCAAGCAGTTCGACACCTCGTGCTTCTCCGGCGAATACGTGACCGGCCTCGACCAGCGCTACCTGGAACAGATCCAGATGCTGCGCTCGGATGACGCCAAGGCTGCCCGCCGGGTGGTGTGACTCCTGTCGCCTCCTCTCCCCTTTGGGGAGAGGATTGAGGTGAGGGGCAGGTGCTCGCGAAAAACTCCATGACCGATCTCCACGCTGCTGCCAAACGCTGCCTCGACGCCACCGACCCGGCCGAGAAACTGCGCCTCACCCATGAAACCTGGCAGGCCTTTCTGGCCAGCGAACTGCATGCCGACTCTGCGTCGCCACCGCCTGAGTCGATCGGCGCGCCCGGACGCCCGGCGAAGCCGCAACTGGTGAATGCGCGTCAGGTTCCGCAGCGTGGGCTCGGCAGTGCCGAAGGCCGCGCCGCCCTGGTGCACGCGGTGGCGCATATCGAATTCAACGCGATCAACCTGGCGTGGGACGCGGTCTACCGTTATCGCGGCAAGCCGGACGCGTACTACCGTGACTGGGCCAGTTGCGCCAATGACGAGGCACGTCACTTCGCGATGCTGTCCGCCCGACTTGCCGAGCTCGGCCACGCCTACGGCGACTTCGATGCGCACGACGGCCTGTGGGCGATGGCCGAGAAAACCGCGCATCACGACACCGCGCGCATGGCGCTGGTGCCGCGTGTGCTGGAAGCGCGCGGACTGGATGTCACCCCCGGCATGATCGAACGCCTGCGCCACCTCGGCGACACCGCCACAGTGGCGATCCTTGAAGTGATCCTGCGCGAGGAAGTCGCCCATGTCGCCGCCGGTACCCGCTGGTACCAGCACTGCTGCGAGCGCGACGGGGTCGAGCCGGTCGACACATTCTTCGCACTGCTGCGCGAGTACATGGGCGTCAGCCTGCGTGGGCCGTTCAACCGACCGGCACGGATCGAGGCGGGTTTTGTCGAAGCCGAGCTTGATCGGCTCGCTGGACTGGCGCTGGAGAGCTGACCGAATGCATCGACGAATTTCAAAGGAGCAATGGCTAGCCTACGGGTTTCTGCTGTTGCTGGTACTCGCCGCGCTTGCCGGCGTGCTGGCACCCGATCGCGATATCTATCATGGCGCCAGACAGCTTTCCGGAACGGTGGAAAGCTCCGAGGCGATTCAGGCTTCCGGTCTGAGTGGTGGCACATACGCACGCCTGCACGTGCGCCTCGATGACGGCTCGGAAACGATCGCTTGCACACCTTGGGGAGGCCCATTGGAAAAAGGGGTCAAGGTCGCCCTTCGAAAGGGGGCGTGCGCGATGGATCCCGACGGGAACCTTGCTGCTCGAACGAGCCCGGGGTCTGGGCACTAATGAGTGCGTTACCTGTAATCGAATAGTTAGACATAAAAAAGCCGGCGCAAGGCCGGCTTCTTCATCGAATTTTGGTCGGGGAGACAGGATTCGAACCTGCGACTTCTACGTCCCGAACGTAGCGCTCTACCAGGCTGAGCTACACCCCGTGGGAAGCCGCGTATCTTAATCGTCGGGCGGGAGCTTGGCAACAGTTTCAATGCATTCTGTTGCCGGCGCGGCTGCGGAAGCCGCATGGCGTTCTGCTAATCTTGACGGCTGCCGTCGCGCGCTCAACCGTCAGACGGAATATCCCCCATCGTCAGTAGAGGATTCCATGGCGCTTACCCCGGCCCGCACCATGCCCGGCGTGCTCGAGCTGCTGCCGCTCGACCAGATCGCATTCCAGCGCATGCTCGACGTGATTCGTCGCAATTACGAGCGTTTCGGTTTCCTGCCGATCGAGACGCCGGTGATCGAATACTCCGACGTACTGCTGACCAAGACCGGCGGCGAGACCGAGCGGCAGGTGTACTTCGTGCAGTCGACCGGTGCGCTTGAGAAGCAGCATGAGCTCGTAAGCGAGCCAAAAGAAGGTTGGGTGACGACTCAGTACGTGCCCGAACTGGCCCTGCGCTTCGATCTCACCGTGCCGCTGGCGCGCTATGTGGCCGAACACGAGCGCGACCTGAGCTTCCCGTTCCGCCGCTACCAGATGCAGAAGGTATATCGCGGCGAGCGTGCCCAGCGTGGTCGTTTCCGCGAGTTCTACCAGTGCGACATCGACGTGATCGGCAAGGATGCGTTGTCGGTGCGTTACGACGCCGAAATTCCGGCGGTGATCTACAGCGTGTTCCGCGAGCTGAACATCGGCGCGTTCACCATCCAGCTCAACAACCGCAAGCTGATGCGCGGCTATTTCGAGAGCCTTGGCATCGTCGACGGCGAGCAGCAGATGCTGGTGCTGCGCGAGGTGGACAAGCTGGACAAGCGTGGCGCCGATTATGTGCGCGACACGCTGACTGGTGCGACGTTCGGCTTGAGTGCCGAGGTGGCGCAGAAGATCTTGGCCTTCGTGCAGGTGCGCTCGACCTCGCTGCAGGATGCGTACGACAAGCTTGATGCACTGGGTGCCGGCCCCGAGGCGATGGAGCAGGGCCGCAACGAGCTGAAGGAAGTGCTTGGCCTGATTCACGCGTTCGGCGTGCCGGAAACGCATTACGTGCTGAACCTGTCGATCGCACGTGGCCTCGACTACTACACCGGCACGGTCTACGAGACCACGCTGAATGATCATCCGCAGATCGGCTCGATCTGCTCCGGCGGCCGCTACGAGAATCTGGCCAGCCAGTACACCAAGTCGCAGCTGCCCGGCGTCGGCATCTCGATCGGCCTGACCCGCCTGTACTGGCAGCTGCGCGATGCCGGCCTGATCAGCACAGCGACCAGCACGGTCGACGTGCTGGTGACCCAGATGGACGCGGCGCAACTGCCGGCCTATCTGGCGCTGGCCAGCGAGTTGCGCGGTGCCGGCATCGCCACCGAGGTGGTGCTGGAAGGTGGCAAGCTCGGCAAGCAGTTCAAGTACGCCGACCGCGCCGGCATCCGTTTCGTGATCGTGCTGGGCGAGGACGAGATCGCCAAGGGCGTGGTGACGGTGAAGGATCTGCGCCGCGAGGATCAGTTCGAGGTGGCACGCAGCGAGTTGATCAAGACCTTGCGGGTGGAACTGGAGCAGGCCGCGGCGATGGGCTGAATGCCCCTGCGGTCAGGCGATCAGTAAACGGACGACACAATTCATCAGTGAGGCAGCAGTGAGCAAATTCGACACCATCGTTCTCGACGGCAACAGCCTCACCCGCGGCCAGCTGGTGGCGGTGGCACGCAACGGCAGCAAGGTTTCACTGGATCCGGCAGGACTCAAGCGCGTGCAGCGCGCGGCGGATTTTCTCGCCGAGAAAGTCAGCTGTGGTGAGCCGACCTATGGCGTCACCACCGGTTTCGGCAGCAATGCGGACAAGCTGCTAGGCGCGCATCGTCTGCGCGACGAATTGCCGGGCGGGAATCTGCACAAGCCCGAGGGCACGCTGCTGGAAGAACTCCAGCACAACCTGATCACCACCCATGCCGTATGCGTGGGCAAGCCGTTCGGCGAAGACGTGGTGCGGGCGATGCTGCTGATCCGCATCAATACGCTGATGCGTGGTCACTCGGGTATCCGCGTGAGCACGCTCGAGGCGCTGACCGCGATGCTCAATGCCGGTGTAGTGCCGGTGGTGCCCGAGAAGGGTTCGGTCGGCGCCAGTGGCGATCTGGCGCCGCTGTCGCATCTGGCGATCGTGTTGCTCGGTGGTGGCGAGGCGTTTTATCAGGGCGAACGCCTGTCGGGTGCGGAAGCGCTGAAGCGCGCGGGTCTCACGCCGATCCGGCTGTCGTTCAAGGAAGGTCTGGCGCTCAACAACGGCACCGCCCAGATGCTGGCGACCGGCGTGCTGGCGCTGGATACGCTGGAGCAACTGCTGGATACCGCCGACCTCGCCGCGTCGATGACACTGGACGCGTTCGCCGGTCGCAGCGGTGCCTTGCGCCCCGAAGTACATGCACTGCGTCCGCATCCAGGCCAGGTCGAGACCGCCGCGCATGTGCGCGAGTTGCTGGCCGGTTCCACCTTGGTCGATATTCCGTATCACCTGGTGCCGCGCTTCAAGTCGTGGAGTGCCGAGGCGTGGAGCGAGCCGGACGACCAGGCGCTCAGTTTCGACATTGGCTGGGACTGGGTACCGGCCAACCAGCGGCATGGTCGCGAGGCTTTCTACAGTCGCTTCCTGCCGTTCAAGGGTGGCAAGAAGCATCAGCCGCAGGATGCCTACAGCCTGCGCTGCATGCCGCAGGTCCACGGCGCGGTGCGTGATGCCTGGGCACAGGCGTGCCGGGTGTTCGATATCGAGCTGAACTCGGTCACCGACAATCCGCTGATCTTCCCGGACAACGAAGACGCGCAGTTCATCGAGGAGCAGGTGATCTCGGCCGGCCACTTCCACGGCATGCCGCTGGCGCTGGCGATGAGTTACGTGAAGGCGGCGATCCCGGTGCTGGCCTCGATCTCCGAGCGTCGGCTCAACAAGCTGGTCGATTCGGCCACCAACGACGGCCTGCCGGCGTTTCTCACCGGCAACGAGGACGGCACCGATTCCGGCTTCATGATCGTGCAATACACCGCCGCGGCGCTGGTCAACGATCTCGCCACCCGCGCGCATCCAGCCAGCGTGTATTCGGTGCCGACCAGCGCGAACGCCGAGGATCACGTGTCGATGGGTGCCAACGAGGCGCGCCACGTGCTGGAGATGACCGAAGATCTCGGTCACGTGCTGGCGCTGGAGCTGTATACGGCCGCACAGGCGCTGGACTATCGTCAGGCAATGCTGAATGCCGCGCGTCGACTGGCCAGTCGCGGTGGCTGGCAGGCGCTGGTGGCGAAGATCAGCAACGCACCGCGTGAGGATCAGCCGCACTACGCGCAGTTTGTCGCCGAGGTGCAGCAGCTCACCGCCGCACTGGCTAACGCCGGCGACTTCCATGCTGGCAGCAGCGTGCGCGATGCGCATGCGATCCTGCGCCGGCACATCGGCTTCATGCATCGCGACCGCGCGATGGACGGCGACGTGCGTACGGTCTGTGCCCTGGTGCAGCAGGGCGCGTTCCGCTCCGTTGCCTGAACATCATTCTTTGACGGAAACAAGTCCATGAGCCTGATCCAAACACCCGTGTCCTACGGCGAGCTGATCGACAAGATCACCATCCTCGAGATCAAGTCGCAGCGGATTACCGACGAAGCCAAGCTGGCCAATGTGCGCAACGAGCTGGATCTGCTCAACGCGACTTGGGCCAACCATGCCGCTTCGCAAACCGACATCGCCGACGAGCGTGCACGCCTGCTGGCGGTGAACGAGCTGCTGTGGGACATCGAGGACAAGATCCGTCTGAAGGAGCGCGCGCAGGCGTTCGATCAGGAGTTCATCGAGCTGGCGCGTGCGGTGTATTTCCGCAACGACGAACGTGCGGCGTTCAAGCGCGAGATCAACCTCAAGCTCGGTTCGCAGCTGGTCGAGGAAAAATCGTACCAGGACTATCGGGCGGTCTGAGGCGGCAGCCTCAGTCCAAACCAAGCTTGCGCGCTGCGGCTTCGTAGCGCTCGATCACTTCGTCGACGCCGATCAGGTCCATCACGCCGGGCTTCTCGATCTTGCTGCCCCATGGAATTTCGCTGGCCGACTTGCCGAGATATTTGCGCGCGGCCTCGTCGTACTTGTTCACACACCAGCGGCGGTCGGAGTAAGGGCCGGAGCGATCCGGATTGCTTGCTGCGTGCAGGCCAAGAACCTTGGTGCCGACGGCGTTGGCCATATGCATCGGGCCGGAGTCGGGTGTCAGCAAAAGCTGCGCGCGACTGAGTAGAGCCATCAGTTTTTTCAGTGTGTCCTTGCCGGTGAGGTCAATCGGCGTGCGTTGGCACGCGGCCAGCACCGCATCGGCCATCGTGCGTTCCATCGCTGAAGGGCCGCCGACCAGTGCCACGCGCCAACCGCGTGCGGCGGCATGATCCATCACCGCGGCATAGCGCTCCGGTCGCCAGTTGCGCAATGCATGACTGGAAGTGGGGCTGACCAACAGAGTGGGCGCGTCGCCGGGCAATTGTTCGACGGCCCAGGCATGCGCCTCATCGGGAATCGGGATGTCCCAGCGTACGGAGGTCTGCTTCAATCCAAGCGGTTCGCAGAAGCTGCCGATCGCATCCAGCACATGTTCGCCATTGCGCGCCGGGATGCGTTCGTTGATGACCAGGCTATGCAGGTCTTTCGCACGTGCATAGTCGTAGCCAACACGGCGCTCGGCCTTGATACCCACACTCAACAGATTCGAGCGCATGGCGACCTGCATCTGCAGCAGCGCATCGAAACGTCGTCCGCGCAGCGCTGCATGCACCGCACGCATGCCAGCCCAGCCCGCCGCCTTGTCGAACGTGACGAACTCCACACCGGGCAGGTCGCCGACCAGTTTGCGTTCCAGCTTGCCGACGACCCACGTCAACGCGGTGTGCGGCCATGCCTGTTGCAGGGTGCGCACGAGCGGTACCACATGGGTGACATCGCCGATGGCGGAGGTGCGCAGCAGGCAGATCGAGGCAAGGGTTGTCATGGGGCCTGGGTTAGAATCGAGGGCAATCACTGGGCATGATGATGCAGGAACGAACCTACAAGGATGCCGAAGGCGCGATTCTGTTCGACGCGGCGGTATCGCCACAAGTCGGGCATGACTGGTTTGCGCCGGATTACTGGCGTGGGCGGGATGCGTTGCGTTCCCAGGCCGGAGGTCGTGGCGGTGTGGCGATCATTGCCACGCCGGCCGGCGAGTGCGTGTTGCGGCATTACCGTCGTGGTGGCCTGGTCGCTGCGCTGATGGGTGATCGTTATCTGTGGACCGGTGCAAATCGCACGCGCCCTTTCGCGGAATTTCGCCTGCTGGCCGAAATCGCCCGGCTCGGTCTGCCAGGGCCGGCCGTGGTCGCAGCCCGTTACTGCCGGGGTAGCCTGTTCTACGGCGCCGATCTGATCACCCGCCGCATTGCCCATGCGCAGACACTGGCCGAGTGTCTGGCGGCGGGTCGGCTGGATGAGGAATTGGCTGAGGAGGTCGGTGCGCTGGTCGCACGCTTTCATCGCGCCGGAATCTGGCATGCCGATCTGAATGCGCACAACGTGCTGGTGACATCAGACGAGTTGTACCTGATCGACTTCGACCGTGGCCGGCTGCGCACGCCGGCCGATGCGTGGCAGCAGGCCAACCTGCAGCGCCTGCGCCGTTCGCTGTTCAAGCTCGGTGCCGCCAGTCAGGGCGAAGCGGCATTCGAAAAAGCCATCTGGCAACCGCTACTTTACCGATACGGGCGTACGCTGACTCCATGAACTGGCATCTGCATTTTCTCGGGGTGGGCGCCGCGCATGCGGTGGAACTCGGCTCCTCGGCCGTGGTGCTGGAGCGCGCCGGCGTGCCGCAGCTGCTGATCGACTGCGGCCCCGACACGCTGGATCGCTACGTGGCTGCCTACGACGCCTTGCCGCCCGCGCTATACATCACGCACACCCACATGGATCACGTGGCCGGGCTGGAGCGGCTGTTCATCCGGCTATGGTTCGATCCGCACTTGCGCGGCACCACCAGGCTGTTTGCGCATGCCGGGCTGATTCCATGGCTGCAGGCGCGCGTGGCGGATTATCCGGGAGTGCTTGCCGAGGGCGGCGTCAATTTCTGGGAAGCATTCCGCCTGGTCCCGTGCACGCGTGGCTTCTGGCTCGACGGGCTGTGGTTCGACGTGTTCGCCACTCGCCACCATGTGCCGGGTACATCGTACGGACTCGCATTGGATGGCAGTTTCGTCTACACCGGCGACACCCGGCCGATTCCCGAAGTGCTCGCGCGCTACGCCGATGGCAATGAAGTGATCGCGCACGATTGCAGCCTGGTTGGTAATCCCTCACACACCGGCATCGACGATATCGAACGTGAATATCCGAGCGAAGCGATGCGCTCGCGGCTGCTGCTGTACCACTACGGCAGTGTGGCCGATGGCACCGCACTGGCTGCGCTCGGCTACCGCATCGCGGCTACCGGTGACCGGATCGCCGTGGGCGAACCGTCCACGCCACGGGCCGATGTGGGTTGAATCAAGCTGCATCCGCTTGCCTGTATCCGGGCCTGCGGCTATCCTTCCGCTTCTTTGCCGGAGCTTGAAGGTCCGGCAAAGGCGGTTTCACCCATGCGGAGAGGTGTCCGAGTGGTTGAAGGAGCACGCCTGGAAAGTGTGTATAGGGTAAAACCTATCGCGGGTTCGAATCCCGCTCTCTCCGCCAGTGAGTGAAACCGTGCGAGTACCTTCGAGTTCTCGCTACATGAAGTGCTGTGACAGCTATCCGCGCTGTCGTGGCAGGGCTTAACAGCCCACGTCTATGGTGGCCCCGTCGGTCCCCCCGCGACGATAGTTCGCAAACTCCGCCAGGTCCGGAAGGAAGCAACGGTAGCGAATGATTCGGGTGCCGGGGTGTGGCTGGCGGGGCCGCCGCCTTTTCGGGGCGACTGATTCCCCGTCTCGTTTACTGACTTACCCCGCCCGACTTGGCACAATCACTGTTCGCCCCAAGGTAGTCAGGCATGTCTTATCAGGTACTCGCACGCAAGTGGCGCCCGCGCAAGTTCGCCGAGCTGGTCGGGCAAGAGCATGTGGTGCGCGCGCTCACCAATGCGCTCGAGACCGGACGCATGCATCACGCCTACCTGTTCACCGGCACGCGTGGTGTCGGCAAGACCACCATCGCGCGCATCTTCGCCAAGTCGCTGAACTGCGAGCGCGGGCAGTCGGCTGATCCCTGCGGCGAATGCTCGGTGTGTACCTCGGTGGATGAAGGGCGTTTTGTCGACCTGCTGGAGATCGATGCTGCCAGCAATACCGGTGTGGACGATGTGCGCGAGGTGATCGAGAACGCGCAGTACGCGCCGTCACGCGGTCGCTTCAAGGTGTATCTGGTCGACGAGGTGCACATGCTGTCGAAGAACGCGTTCAACGCGTTGCTGAAGACGCTGGAAGAGCCGCCGCCGCATGTGAAGTTCCTGCTCGCCACCACCGATCCGCAGAAGCTGCCGGTGACGGTGCTGTCGCGCTGCCTGAAGTTCAACCTGAAGCGCTTGCTGCCGGAGCAGATCTCCGGCCAGATGCGGCACATCCTCGCTGCGGAAAACATTGCCTACGAAGACAGTGCGATCGGCGAACTCGCGCGTGCTGCCGATGGTTCCTTGCGCGACGGCCTGTCGCTGCTCGACCAGGCGATTGCCTACGGCGGTGGTGCGCTGCATGCCGATGACGTGCGCACCATGCTCGGCAGCGTCGCGCGCGGGCAAGTGCTGGGCGTACTCGATGCGCTGGCCGCCGGCGATGGCGAGCGGCTGCTGGTCGAGTGCACGCAGATCGCTTCTTACTCACCGGATTTCGGTGGCGTGCTCGACGATATCGCCAGCGTGCTGCATCGGCTGCAGCTGATCCAGCTGATTCCCGGCTATCGGCCGGACGAAGACAGTGACGACGACAACGCGCTGGCGGCCTTGGCCGAACAGATCGCGCCGGAAGACGTGCAGCTGTATTACCAGATCGCCACTTCGGGCCGGCGCGATCTGGCGCTGGCGCCGGATGCACGCACCGGTTTCGAGATGACGCTGCTGCGGATGCTGGCGTTCCGGCCTAGCGATAGCGCACCAGCCGCACGTACGGAACGCCCGGCGGCAAGCAGCCTCGTGCAGGCGCCGCCCTCATCGCGACCAGCCGCTGCCGCTCCACCACGCCCGGCGACGGTGGCAGAGCGCCGCCAGGATTCCGCGCCGCCAGCGCATGCGGCACCGGCACCCAGTCCGGTGATCGTCCCGACTGCGGCTCCGCTGGTGCGGGATGCCAGTGGCTTGCCGAATTGGGAAAGCCTGATCGAGCGTGCCGGCTTGCGCGGCCCGTTCGGTCTGCTGGCACAGAATGCGGTGTTGCGCGAACGCGATGGACAGACCCTGGTGCTCGCATTGCAGCCGGCGCATATGAGCCTCGCGGTCGAGCCGATGGTCAGCCAGATGGAGGAGCGCATCGGGCAGGCGCTCGGTGAGCGCATTCGCTTGCGCTTCGTCAGCCACAGCCATGGCGCGGTGACGGAAACCCCGGCAGCGCGTGCGGCGCAGGTGCGCGATGCAGCGCAGACAGCGGCCGAGCAGTCGATCGAAGGCGACCCGTTGGTGCAGTCGATGAAGCGCGAGTTCGGTGCGCGCGTCGTGCCGCAGTCCATCAAACCCTTTGACAACGAATCCGGAGCAGTGAGATGAGAGGACAGATCGGTCAGCTGATGCAGCAGGCCCAGCGCATGCAGGAAGACATGAAGCGTGCACAGGAAGAAATCGCCAAGCAGGAAGTCACCGGCAGCGCCGGCGGCGGTCTGGTGAGCGTGGTGATGACGGGCTCGCATGAAGTGCGTCGTGTGCAGATCGACCGGCAGACGTTTGCCGATGATCCGGAGATGGCTGAGGATCTGGTCGCCGCCGCGGTCAACGATGCGGTGAACAAGGTGGCCGAGCTCAGCAAGAACAAGCTCGGCGGCGTCACCGCCGGGATGAATCTGCCGGCCGGTTTCAAGATGCCGTTCTGATTGATCGTGAGCAACGGATCAAGTCTTCTGGCGGAACTGATTGAGGCCTTGCGCTGCCTGCCAGGTGTGGGCGGCAAAAGTGCGCAGCGGATGGCCTTCCATCTGCTGGAGCGTGAGCGCGAGCGTGGCCTGAAACTGGCTGCCGTGCTGGAGCAGGCGATACAGCGCATTGGCCATTGCAGCCAGTGCCGCAATTTCAGCGAGGAGTCGCTGTGCTCACTCTGCGCCAGCAGCAGTCGCGACCGGCAGGTGTTGTGTGTGGTCGAATCGCCGACCGACCTGGCGGCGATCGAACAGGCCACCGGCTATCGCGGCCAGTACTTCGTGCTGATGGGGCGGCTGTCGCCGCTGGATGGGCTGGGGCCGGAAGAACTGGGGCTGGCACAGCTGACTGAACGTCTGGGCGTAGGCGAGATCGAGGAACTGATCATCGCCACCAATCCCACGGTGGAAGGCGAGGCCACCGCGCACTATCTAGCCCAGCTGGCCCGTGCCGGCGGTGTGCGGCCGACCCGGTTGGCGCACGGCGTCCCGCTTGGCGGTGAACTGGAATACGTCGACCGCGGCACCCTGGCGCACGCGTTCGGCAGCCGCCAGTTGCTTGATTGATGCATCACGAGGGACAGGCGATGAGCGACACCATTTTCAGCAAGATCATCCGCCGCGAGATTCCGGCCGAGATCGTCTACGAGAACGACGAGGTGCTGGCGTTTCGCGACCTGAATCCGCAGGCGCCAGTGCACGTGCTGTTCATTCCGAAACGGCCGCTGGCAACGCTCAACGATGCGACCGCAAGTGATGCGGAATTACTTGGCCATCTGCTGTTGGCCACCGCGGACTACGCGAAGCGGGAAGGTTTTGCCGAGCAGGGTTATCGCACGGTGATCAATTGCAACGAGGACGGTGGGCAGACGGTGTTTCATCTGCATGTGCATCTGCTGGCCGGCCGACGTCTGCACTGGCCGCCGGGGTGAATGCGGCAACACGCACGCCACACATGAAAACGCCGGCATCTCGCCGGCGTTTTCATGTGTGGGTATTACTTCGGTGCCGGCGGCGGTGGCGGCCGCACGATGATCACCCGTCGCGGGCCTCCCCAGTATCCGGGACCCCAGCCGCCGCCCCAGTACGGGCCGAAGCCTGGACCCCAGAACGGGTCATAGAAGCCGGGCGGGTAATCCACCATGACCGGGCGTTTCGGCCACAGGTAGACCACGTCGGCTTCCACGCGCGGGTAGGCATAGTCGAACTCGCCGACCTTCTGCGACACGGTGCCGTGCAGCGTGCCGGTCACGGTCAGCTCGCGTCCGCGGGTGAAGACTTCCGGATCGTAGAAACCCTCGCGACAGGCGACGAAGCGGCCCTGGTTTTCGCCGGCATTGCCGGCTTGTGGACGCGCCTGGCTGTCCAGCGGGCGCGACAGCAGATAGAAGCAGGTCTGCTGCGGACCCGGCTCGGTCTTGATGATCTCGCCGCCCCAGCGGACGCGGGTGCCACCGGCGCCACCTTGCTGGGCGCTGGTGGTGGAGACGTCGGTGTAGGTGCCTTCCAGCGGTTTGGGGATCGTCGCGCAACCGGCCAGCAAGGCGAGGGCTGCGGCGAGGGTAAGTGGGCTGTACAGGGACATGGGGTATCTCCATCATGGGCGATGGCATGCGCCATCGCGTCGGCTCTTATTTGACCACGCCGGCGACCCGGAAATCCCGCACGGCGCGTTGAAACACACGCGACGATTCAGGCGACGGTTCGTCATGGGCGTAACGCAATTCCAGGTAACTACTCATCAACCTCGCAAGTTCGTCGCGTTGATCGGGCAGCGCACGCGCGGCGCGGCTCAGATAATGCTGTGGACCTTCGGCGAGCCGGCGTACGACGCCCATGCGTGCGAGCTTTCGTTCCAGCTCGCGCAGCGCGTCACGCAACGGATCCCGTGTCCGCCGACGCAACAAGGCCCACGCCAGCCCGATCGCGATGAACAGTACGCTGCTGATCGCCAGCAACACGCCCAACGTCGCGGTGTCGGTATCGCGGATGCCAAACGGCGTCAGCAGACCGCGCTGACGCAAGGCGTCGAAACCGATAACGCCCTGATCCCACCAGCGGTTGACGATGTCCCAGTGATTGCGCAGACCTTGCAGCCAGTCATTGCGATACCAGCTCAGTTGATCGCCCGCCGCGGCAGCAGCTCCCAGAGAGACCCGCTCCGGACGGACTGCGCCGGTGGGATCGACGCGGACCCAGCCGCGCCCGGCCAGCCACACTTCACTCCACGCATGCGCATCGGAATAGCGCACCAGCAGGTATTCGCCGAGCTTGTTCCAGTAGCCGCCCTGGTAGCCGGTGACCACCCGCGCCGGGATCCCGGCGGCGCGCATCAGCACGGTGAACGCCGACGAATAGTGTTCGCAGAAACCCTCATGGGTGTCGAACAGGAAATCGTCCACCGAGTCGCGCCCCAGCGGGGCCGGTGCCAGCGTGTAGCGGAAGCCGCCATCGTGAAACAGGGTCAGCGCAGCCTGCACGATCGCGGCATCGTCGCTGCCGTAGCGTTGCCGCCATTGGGCGGCCAGTGCGTGCGTGCGCGGATTGAAATTCGCTGGCAGCCGCAGGCCGAGGCGGCGCGAACGTTCGTCCAGCGTGGGCTGCAGCCGATAATGCAACGCGGAGCGCGCGGAATAGCTGAGCTGATCGTTCACCGGCTTGTCGGCCAGCACTTCACGGTCAGGCTGCAGGATGGCCTGCGCCGGTGCCTGCAGCGGCACATCCAGCGTAGGCAGTACGCGTTGACGGGTGGGTTGCAGGCTGATCTGGTACTGGATCGAGCTATCGGCTTCGAGCGGTGCCGGCTCTTGTGGCTTGGCATACCGGGTATCGAGATAACGCCAGCTGCGTCCGTCGAAATTCCACATCACGTAGGCGCGGAAATAGCGCAAATTTGCCGGCGGCGGTGCGCCATCGAAACTGACCCGCATCGCCGGATGATCGTCAGTGAGCAGTTCGGTGAAATTGCCTGGCGACATGCTGTCGCTGAGACCGGTGCGTGCCTGTTCCGGCGTTGGCGCGCCCCACAACGGTGAACTCAATCGCGGCACCAGCAGGAATGCCAGTAGCGCCAGTGGCAGCGCAGCCGCCGACAATGCCAGGCTCGGCAGCAGGGCGCGCGGCAGGCTGGTGGGCGCTTGTCCCGGTTCCAGTGCGCGCAATGTGGCCAGTGCCGGCAACAGGCCAAGTGCGACCACCACGGTGGCGATCAGCCCCTGGTCGAACAACAGCGCCGCCATCAGCGCGAAACAGGCAAAGCTGATGCCGACGCGGGCGTCACGGACGGTCTCGGTTTCCAGCAGTTTCAGGATCAGCAAGCCGACCGCCAGTGCGCTGCCCGGTTCACGACCGAAGATGTTGCCGTACTGAACGATCACCGCCAGCACCAGCAGAGCCAGCAGCGGCAGCTTGAGCCAGCGTGGCACGCGACCGGTTTGCTGACGCCGTTGCCACCAGCGCCAGCCAAGTGTCAGTGCCAGCGCGAGGCTGAGCCACCAGGGCAGGTGTGGCGAATGCAGACCCAATACCAGGGCCATGGTCAAGCCAAGCAGATCGAACGCGCGTGCGTCGATCGGCAGCTCGACCGCTTTCCTGCGCGCTATTGACGAGTTCATGGCAACTGCGCCAGCGCGCTCATGCAGCGCGCGTAATGCAGCGGCCCGCTGCTGCTGGCGATTTCGTTGCCGGGCAACCACAGGCTGTAGCTGCAGCGTTGGGCCTGCGCTTCGTTCAGCCAGCGCGCGAGGCGGGCAATCCGTGCCTCGTTGTCCAGCGCACTCAATTGACGCCAGTCCAGCTGCCATTGTGGACGGCTTTGCGGCTGCTCGAAATCCTTTACCAGCAGATGATCGTGGCGGGCGCTGGCCTTCCAGGCGATGTGTCGTTGCGGGTCGCCGGCGCGATAGTCACGCAATGCGGCCAGCTCGTCGCCGCGATGCAGGCGCATGTGGCGGGCGTCATCGGCCGGTGCGTGTGGTGACGGCCCGGCCACTTCCGGCTGTGGCCATACCAGCACCGATTGATCCGGATGCAGCCAACTCCATGCGCGAAACAGACCCAGCGGCCAACTGCTCCACAGGCGCAGCCGCGGCAGCGGTTGCCAGCCGCGCTGCACGGTGGGCAGCAACAGCTTCACCTGCGCGGTGGTGTTGGCATCGATCGCGAAGGCGATGGAGCTGCCCCCAAGATCAACGCGGATGGCGTTGCGCAGGCGGCTGGAGTCGAGTGCCAGGGTGAGTTCGATAGCTTGGCCAGCGACGGCGTGACCGGCGCGGATATGGCTCAGACGCAGACCGTCCAGACTGCGAAACGCCACCAGCATGCTGGCCGCACTGGCGGCGCCAAGCAGACAGGTGAGCAGCAGCGCGGCGTTGTTGGCGTAATTCAGCGCACCGACCAGCATCACCAGCAGCAGCACCGAAAAGCCGATGCCGAAACCGCTCGGCACGATGTAGATGCGTCGCCGATGCAGTTCGATCGGCAGGCTTTCGGGGCGGCGATAGCGGGTGAGCGCAGGCAGCCGACGCTCGGCCCATCGCTGGATGCGCTGCAACTGGTCGCGCATCAATCCACCGCAACCTCGGCCAGCAGCTGTCGCGCCAGCGTATCGCCGTTGGCACCGCGTGCCGGCAACAGGCGGTGCGCAGCCAATGGCACGAACAGCGCCTGGATGTCTTCCGGCAATACGTGGCTGCGACCGCTGAGCAGCGCCCACGCACGCGCTGCACCGAGCAAGGCCAGGCCGGCGCGTGGCGACAGGCCCACACGGATGTCGGCGTGGCGGCGGCTGGCGGCGAGCAGGGCCTGCAGATAGTCGAGCAGGGCGGTGCTGGCAGTGATCGACTGCGCCTGTTGGTGCAACGCGATCAGCGCATGGCCATCGAGTTGCGGCATCAGCTGTGCCAGCAGGTCCCGACGATCGCTACCGGTAAGCAAAGCGCGTTCGGCGGTGGCATCCGGATAGTCCAGCGACAGTCGCAGCATGAAACGGTCGAGCTGCGAATCGGGCAGCGGGAAGGTGCCGTTGAGGTCGAGCGGATTCTGCGTGGCGACGACGAAGAACGGTTGCGCCAGCGCATGCGTCTGACCATCGATGGTGACCTGATCTTCGGCCATCGCTTCCAGCAGCGCGCTCTGTGTCTTCGGACTGGCGCGGTTGATCTCGTCAGCCAGCAGCAGGCCGGTGAAGATCGGGCCGGGATGAAAGCGGAACTGGCCGGTCTCGCGCTCGTACACGCTAACGCCGATGATGTCCGATGGCAGCAGATCGCTGGTGAACTGCACGCGCTGGAACTCCAGCGCGAAGGTGGCGGCCAGTGCATGCGCCAGCGTGGTCTTGCCTACGCCGGGTACGTCTTCCAGCAGCAGATGGCCGCCGGCGATCAGGCAGGTGAACGCGAGTTTCACCTGGCGCGGCTTGCCCAGCAGCACGCGGTTGACCTGGGCCATCGCGGCTTCCAGACGCTGCTTCAGTGGTTCTTCGTGTGGCTGGGTGATGGCGGACATGGTTCTTCTGCAGTGGGATGTGGGGCACTACGCGTTCATGATTGCGGCAGTGTAGCGATCTACGGAAGAGCCATGCCTGCTTCGCGCAGCATCTGCGCCAGCGCAATCAGCGGCAGCCCGATCAGCGCGCTGGGGTCCCGGTTGTCGATCGACTCGAACAGACTGATACCGAGGCCTTCGCACTTGAAGCTGCCGGCGCAGTCGAGCGGCTGTTCGCGTTCGATGTAACGGGTGATCTCTGTTGCGTCCAGTTCGCGAAAACGCACGCGGGTGTGATCGACATGGGTATGTCGATGTCCGTCGCGGGTATCGAGCAGGCACAGCGCGGTATGAAAGTGCACTTCGCGGCCCGAGCTGGCGGTGAGCTGGGCGCGGGCGCGTTCAGCCGTGCCAGGCTTGTCGAGGATCAGTCCGTCAAGTTCGGCGACTTGATCGGAGCCGATCACCAGCGCGTCTTGCCCGCCGCTCGCCGCTGCTTCGGCCTTGGCGATGGCCAGCCGCAGGGCGCGTTCCGCCGGTGCTTCATGCGGCAGTGGAGCTTCGTCGGTGCCCGGGGCGGATTGCTCGAAATCCGCAACCAGCCGGCGCAACAGCTCGGCACGGTAGCGCGAGGTCGAGCCCAGCACGATCCGGGTCGATGCAGAGTGGGGCGCGATCATGTATCCGATTCGCGTCGGATGTGTTCGCGCATGGCGCTGTTCAGGTCGCTCTGGGCCTTGTTGAGTGCCTGCAGCAGCGGTTGCAGGCGATCGCGGGTGCTGCGCATCGAGGCGGCGGCCTCGTCCAGCTCCTGCTGGCTGGCACGCGGCGAACGGTCGCGGATCCACAGGCGTTGCTGCAATAACCCGCGCAGGCCAGCATCGATCGCATGTTGCGCGTCCTGTTCGCTGGCGGCGGGCAGGTCGGGATTGAGCGACATCACCGCGTGCGCCTGCTGCAGGCCGGATCGGCAGGTCTTGAGGTCCGCTTCCAGCCGGTCGGCCAGGTCAAGCAGGTTTTGCAGGCTGGCGCTGCGTTGTGCCTGGCGTCGGCGTAGCAGCCAAGCCGCGCTCAGCAGGGCCATCAACAGCACCAGCAGTGCGGTGGTGCCGAGCGTCAGGTAGGAGTTCAAGGGCGGCGGCTCAGATGACAGGGAGATTCAGTCTGCCGCATTGGGGCTGGATCAGGCAAAATAGGTGGCTGCTGGAGCGGTTTGATGCCGCTCCAGCGTCGTGCCAGTTGACTTCGGACGGCTTCGAACCTAACATTTCGCGATTATGTCCGTGACACTGCCAGAGTCCGTGGACGCTTGGCGCATGGTCTCGGCGCGGCGTTCGTTCGAGGGAACGCTACCCATCGCGACCATGTCACGCCTGTGCGAGGTGCTGGCGAGTGCGGATGGGTTGGTGCATTTCGAGCTGGATTTCGGGCGCGACAGCCTCGGCATCAGCTATGTCGATGTTCGCGCGCAGGCTTCGCTGACGCTGGTCTGTCAGCGCACGCTGGAGCCGTTTGTACTGCCGGTCGAGGTGAACACCCGGCTTGGCCTGATCAAACTGGAGCGCGATGAGGCTGGCTTGCCGCCGGATTGCGAACCGCTGCTGGTGGCCGAGGATGGCCGATTGAATCCGGTGGATGTGATTGAAGACGAATTGTTGTTGGTGCTGCCGCTGGTTCCGATCAATCCGGACAGCAGCCTGCCTGACGAAGTGACAGGCTACGAACCGGAAGACGATACCGCCGGTGATGAGCGCTCCGAAAATCCGTTCGCGGTACTGCGCGAACTGAAGAAGTAACCACCGACCCGGTCATCCGATCCGGGTCATGTCGCAACAGATCATCAAGTTTCCGTTGGAGAATTACCATGGCAGTTGCCAAGAGCCGCCGTACCCCGTCCACCCGCGGCATGCGTCGTTCGCACGACGCGCTGAAGACCGTGCAGCTGTCCACCGATCCGACCAGTGGCGAAGTGCACCTGCGCCATCACGTCACCAAGGATGGCTACTACCGCGGCAAGAAAGTGATCGAAACCAAGGGCGCGGTGTCGGTCGAGGATTGATCGATTCTGCGGAATCCCCTTGGGGATTCCCGGAATGTGGTCTTGCGAGACGGCGCGGCGACGCGCCGTTTTGCATTCAGGGACGCCGGAACGTAACGTTGCGGTGTTGCGCAGACGCCGTCCACGGCGTTCGATCCTCTGTATTCGTTGATGGATAGCTGAATGTCACAGATCTACACCCGCATCATCGCCACCGGCAGCGCTTTGCCCGAGCGTGTGGTCACCAACGCCGATCTGGAAAAGATCGTCGACACCAGTGACGAGTGGATCCACAGCCGTACCGGCATCCGTCAGCGCCACATCGCGGCCGACGGCGAGACCACCGGTGATCTGGCTTTCCTCGCCGCGCAGCGTGCGCTGGAGGCAGCCGGCATCAAGGCGTCCGAGCTCGACCTGATCGTGCTGGGTACCACCACGCCGGACATCATCTTTCCATCCACCGCCTGCCTGGTGCAGCACCGACTCGGTGCGAACGGCTGCGCCGCGTTCGACGTCAATGCCGCCTGCTCGGGCTTCGTCTACGCGCTGGGTATTGCCGACAAGTTCATCAAGAGCGGGCAGTCGAAGAAGGTACTGGTAATCGGCGCCGAGACGCTGACCCGCATGGTCGACTGGACCGAACGCGAAAGCTGCGTGCTGTTCGGCGATGGCGCCGGTGCGGTGGTGCTGGAGGCTTCCAGCGAGCCGGGCATCTATGCCACCTGCCTACATGCCGATGGTGGTTTCAAGCATCTGCTGTACAACCCGGTGGGCGTGTCGGTCGGCTTCAAGGACGAACCCAATCACGGAGTGCGCATCAACATGTCTGGCCGCGAAGTGTTCAAGGTCGCGGTGAAGACGCTTGACTCGCTGGTCGATGAAACGTTGCAGGTGGCCGGCATGGTCGAGACGGATATCGACTGGCTGATCCCGCACCAGGCGAACCTGCGCATCATCGAGGCGACCGCCAAGCGACTGAAAATGTCGATGGAGCGAGTCATCGTCACGGTCGACAAGCACGCCAATACCTCGTCCGGCTCGGTGCCGCTGGCGCTCGACTACGCGGTGCGTTCGGGCAAGGTGCAGCGCGGCCAGAACCTGCTGCTGGAAGCGTTCGGTGGCGGTTTCACCTGGGCCTCGGCGCTGCTGCGTTACTGAGCCACGATAGTTCCAGCTTTCTCGACGATGCCGCCTTCAGGGCGGCATCGTGTTTTTCAGCCCTGCAAAAATAACGAATACAGCTGCGTATGGGCGGCGATGCTGGCACCATGGCGGTTTTCGTCGACGGGATCCGCGCATCCATGAGTTCAACTGCCGCTTCGCTCGCTTTCGTTTTCCCCGGTCAGGGCTCGCAGTCGGTCGGCATGCTGGCCGAGCTTGCCGTCGCGCATGCCGAAGTGCAGGCGACATTTGCAGAGGCCTCGCAGGGCGCCGGTGTCGATCTGTGGAAGCTGAGCGCGCAGGGCCCGGAAGATCAGCTAAATCGCACCGAAAACACGCAGCCGGCCTTGCTCGCCGCCAGCGTGGCGGTATGGCGGGTATGGCAGAAACTCGGTGGCGCGCAGCCGGCACAGTTGTCCGGTCACAGTCTGGGCGAGTACAGCGCGCTGGTTTGTGCCGGTGCACTGTCGCTGCATGACGCGGCGGCACTGGTGGCTGAGCGCGGTCGTTTGATGCAGGCAGCGGTGCCGGCCGGTGTAGGTGCCATGGCGGCGATCCTTGGTGGCGATGACGCGCAGATTGCCGCGGTATGCGAAGAGATGGCACAGGGACAGGTGGTATCGCCGGCCAACTTCAATTCGCCGGGTCAGCTGGTGATCGCCGGCAATGCCGAGGCGGTTGATCGTGCATTGGCGCGACTGGCCGAGCTGGGCGTAAAGAAGGCGATCAAGCTGGCTGTCTCGGTGCCGTCGCATTGCGCCTTGATGCGCGATGCTGCCGACAAGCTGGGTGAGCGCATGGGCTCGATCAACTGGCAGCTGCCGTCGATCCCGGTGGTGCAGAACGCCGAAGCGCGCAGCTACAACACGGTCGACGAGATTCGTGGCGCGCTGCAGCGCCAGCTGTACCTGCCTGTGCGCTGGACCGAGTGTGTGCAGGCGCTGGCAGTTGGTGGTGCCACGCGTATTGCCGAATGCGGTCCGGGCAAGGTACTGAGCGGTCTGATCAAGCGCATCGACAAGACGCTCGAGGCCCGCGCGATCGGTGCTCCAGCCGAACTGGATGCTGCGTTCGCCGAGTGGGCGTGACCTTCCCGTAGTACGCATGATTCCTTCCATTGATTGAACGTCAGGAACCTCTACAAGATGAGCAAGCCACTGCAAGGTGAAATCGCGCTGGTCACCGGCGCCAGCCGCGGCATCGGTGCGGCGATCGCCGACGAACTGGCCACGATGGGCGCCACCGTGATCGGCACGGCGACCAGCGAGAGTGGTGCTGCGGCGATCGGCGATCGGCTGGCGGCACAGGGTGGTCATGGTCGTGTGCTGAATGTCACCGACAGCGCTGCGGTCGACGCGCTGGTCGACAGCATTGCCAAGGAATTCGGCGCGGTGTCGATCCTGGTCAACAACGCCGGCATCACTCGCGACCAACTGTTGATGCGCATGCGCGAGGAAGACTGGAACGTCATCCTCGACACCAACCTCAGCTCGGTCTACCGCACTTCCAAGGCGGTGATGCGCGGCATGATGAAGGCGCGCAAGGGCCGCATCATCTCGATCGCCTCGGTGATCGGGCTCACCGGCAATCCGGGGCAGGCGAACTATGCCGCGGCGAAGGCCGGCATCATCGCGTTCTCCAAGTCGCTGGCGCGCGAAATCGGTACCCGCGGCATCACCGTCAACGTGGTGGCGCCGGGCTTCATCGACACCGACATGACCCGCGCGCTGCCGGAGGAGTCGAAGCAGGCATTGCTCGGCCAGATCGCTTTGGGCCGGCTCGGTGACGTCGCCGATATCGCCAAGGCGGTGGGTTTCCTGGCTTCGCCGGCAGCGGCCTACATCACCGGTGAAACCCTGCACGTCAACGGCGGCATGTATATGCCGTAAGGCCTGTGGAAGCAGTTGTCGCCAGCGGGCTCGTTTTAGGCGACAATTGCGCTTTCGCGTCGGTCTACAGGCACTGCGTCCTGGTCTTGCCGGCGAATCGTGGCGGCCTCGCGGTTTAGCCACTACAATGCGCCGGCTTTTGCAGGCATTACGCCGGCACAAACAAATCATTTACTCCTTGAGAGGTATGGGCAACATGAGCACCATCGAAGAGCGCGTCAAGAAAATCGTCATCGAGCAGTTGGGCGTGAAGGAAGATGAAGTCACGGCGAACGCTTCGTTCGTGGACGATCTGGGCGCAGATTCGCTGGACACGGTGGAACTGGTGATGGCGCTCGAGGAAGAGTTCGAGACCGAGATTCCGGACGAAGACGCCGAGAAGATCACCACCGTGCAGCAGGCCGTTGATTACATCAAGGCCCACTCCAAGGATTGATTGGTACGGAATTGATCGATCAAGTATCGATCGATTCAAGTTGAATGCCTCTTGCCGGACTGGCAAGCATTTCACTGGCCAGTCTGTCCATGTGGCGATATCGAACGCTGCGCCTTCTTGGCGCAGTTTTCGTTTCTGCATTTTGTAACGTCCGACCCCGTATGGTGCGCGGGATGCGTCCCTGCCGCGGCGGATGACGTACCTGCGATTCGCAATTGCGAAGTACCCGCCGACGGTGGTTTTGCGGAATCACGAAGGAATACAGCATGAGCAAGCGTCGAGTAGTAGTGACTGGCATGGGCATCATCTCGCCGGTCGGCAACGAACTAGCCACCGCCTGGGAGCGTGTCCTCAAGGGCGTCAGCGGGATCGGTCCGGTTACACATTTCGACACCTCCGCTTATTCCACGCGCATCGCCGGCCAGGTCAGTGGTTTCGATCCGGCACAGTGGATGCCGGTGAAGGACGTCAAGAAGATGGACCCGTTCATCCACTACGGTGTGGCGGCGGGCACCCAAGCCTTGCGCGACTCCGGGCTGGAAGTGACCGAGGCGAACGCGCCGCGCATCGGCGTAGCCGTTGGCGCCGGCATCGGCGGCCTGTACACGATCGAGGCAACCACGCTCGAACTGGCTGCCAAGGGTCCGCGCCGGGTGTCGCCGTTCTACGTGCCAAGCTCGATCATCAACATGGCTTCGGGCCAGTTGTCGATCATGTTCGGCCTGAAAGGCCCGAACATCGCCTGCGTCACCGCGTGCACTACGGGCGCGCACAACATTGGTCTGGCCGCGCGGATGATTCAGTACGGTGATGCCGACGCCATGATCGCTGGTGGCGCCGAGTTCGCCACCACCGGTACCGCGATGGCCGGCTTCTGCTCGGCCAAGGCGATGTCCACCCGCAATGACGACCCGACCCGGGCCAGTCGCCCGTGGGACAAGGATCGCGACGGTTTCGTGCTGTCCGACGGTGCCGGCGTGCTGATGCTGGAAGAATACGAACACGCCAAGGCACGCGGTGCGCGTATCTACGCCGAGCTGGTCGGTTTCGGCATGAGCGGCGACGCGTTCCACATGACCGCGCCGAGCGAGGGTGGCGAAGGCGCAGCTCGCTGCATGCAGACCGCCTTGAACGATGCCGGCCTCAATCCGACCGACGTGCAGTACGTCAACGCACACGGCACCTCCACACCGCTGGGCGATCTGGGCGAGGTAATGGCGGCGAAGAAGGTCTTCGGCGATCACGCCTACAAGCTGGCGATGAGCTCGACCAAATCGACGACCGGCCACTTGCTGGGTGCGGCTGGTGGCGTCGAGGCGATCTTCAGCATTCTGGCGTTGCGCGACCAGGTGCTGCCGCCGACGATCAACCTGGACGAGCCGAGCGAAGGCTGCGATCTGGACTTCGTGCCGCACACCGCACGTGAAGCGAAGATCGACGTGGCGATCTCCAACTCGTTCGGCTTTGGCGGCACCAACGGCACGCTGGCATTCCGTCGCGTCTGAGTGTGACCTGCCATCGTCGTATCCTGGCCGGCCGGCGCGATTTGCTCGCGCCGGCCGCTTCGTTTCCGCAGCGCTATCCGTGCCTGCTGGAAAGCGTGGTGCGCGGCACCGCGCAATCGCGTTACGACATCCTGTTCGCGTTTCCGGGTGAGCGGCTCACCCTGCATGCGGACGGTCGACTGTGCGATGGCACGGACAATGCACGCGCAGGACGCTTCCTCGATGCACTGGACGCAGCCTGGCAAGCCGAACGATTGCCGCCAGGCGACGATGAACTGCCGTTCCATGGCGGCTGGGTGCTGCTGCTGGCGTACGAACTGGCTGGCGAGATCGAACCAAGGCTTAAGCTGCGACCGCCATCAGTATTGCCGGTGGCATTGGCGGTGCGCTGCCCGGCGGCGGTGATCATCGATCACGCGCGCGACTGCACGATCCTGCTGGTTGAGGCCGGCCATGAGCATCTGCTCGACACGCTGGAATCCGATCTCGCCGCGGCACCGTTGATCCCATCATTGCCGGCACCCATCGCCTGGGATGAGGATCTGCCGCAACGCTTTCTCGACGGTGTGGAACGTATCCACCAGCACTTGTACGCCGGCGACATTTTCCAGGTGAACCTGTCGCGTGCCTGGCGTGCGCGCTATGCGCAGTCACCCACGCCGGCGGCCTTGTATGACGTGCTGCGCCAGGCCAACCCGGCCCCGTTTGCAGGCCTGTTGCAGCAACCGGAGTGGGCGGTGGTGAGTTCCTCGCCAGAGCGACTGGTCGAAGTGCGCCGTGGCGTGGCGCAGACCCGGCCGATCGCCGGCACGCGACCACGCCTGCCTGGCGATGACGAGCTGGCGCGCATCCGCGAATTGAGCGCGCATCCGAAGGAGCGCGCCGAACACGTGATGCTGATCGACCTGGAGCGCAACGACCTTGGTCGCGTCTGCGTGCCGGGTACGGTCGAGGTCGACGAGCTGATGGCGGTGGAGAGTTACGCCCACGTTCACCACATTGTCTCCAATGTACGGGGCCGCCTGCGTGCCGAGGTGACACCCGGTGAAGTCATCGCTGCCACGTTCCCCGGCGGCACCATCACTGGCTGTCCCAAGGTGCGCTGCATGGAAATCATTGCTGCACTGGAAGACGCGCCGCGTGGTGCCTATACCGGTGCACTGGGCTACCTCGACCGCAACGGTGACCTCGACTTGAACATCCTGATCCGCACCCTGACCCTGACCGGCGATGAAGTCAGCCTGCGCGCGGGTGCCGGCATCGTCGCCGATTCGGTGGCTGCGCTGGAGCTGGATGAAACCCGTGCCAAGGCCCGAGGGTTATTGCGTGCGCTGGGAGTTCCGGACTGATGGCTGCGCGCATGCTGATCGATGGTGTGCCGGTCGATCAGGTTCCGGCACTGGATCGCGGCCTGGCCTATGGCGATGGCCTGTTCGAGAGCATCCGTTTCGTGGGGTGTATGGCGCCACTGTGGACGCGCCACATGCAGCGGCTCAGCGAAAGCTGTGAACGTCTGCGGATACCGGTGCCCGATACCGCGCAATTGTGGCGCGAGGCTCTGGAAGTCGCCCGCGGTATGCCGCAAGCGGTGGTGCGCATTACCGTGACCCGTGGTGTCGGCGAGCGCGGTTACGCGTTGCCGGCATCGCCGCAACCGATGCGTGTGGTTGCGGCTTTCGCGCCACCATCAGTCGCGGACTCGGCATATGCGCAGGGTGTGCGCATGCATGTCTGCGATATCCGCTTGGCGGAACAGCCGCTGCTGGCCGGCATGAAACATCTGAATCGGCTGGAACAGGTGCTGGCGCGCGCCGAGTGGAGCGATCCGGCGATCGCCGAGGGTTTGCTGCGTGATAGCCATGACCGGGTGATTTCGGCGACCATGGCCAACCTGTTTGCGGTGGTCGACGGCGTGCTGCTGACGCCGACGCTGGATCGCTGCGGCGTGGCAGGGGTCGCCCGTGCCGAGGTGCTGGCGATGTACCCGCAGACGCAGGTCGGTGAGCTGACGCTGGATACCTTGCTGGGGGCCAGCGAGGTCTTTCTCAGTTCGAGTGTGCGCGGCATCCTGCCAGTACGTTCACTGGGTCAGCAGGACTATGCCGTGGGTGAGATAACCCGTCAGCTGCAGCAGCATTGGCGCAATCTGGGATTTTTGATGGAGCAGGGCGGATGAGTGACAAACCGATGCGTGGGCGTGTATCACCACGTGCGCTGCTGCTGATTCTGCTGCTGGCGCTGGCCGGTGCGTTGGTCTATGGCTGGAACGACTTCAGTCGCTTCAGCAACACGCCACTGAACGTGACGGCACAGGGCGACAGTATCGACGTCGGTCGTGGCACCAGCTTCAGGAACATCGTCGGCGAACTGAACCAGCGGAATCTGAGCGCGGCCAATCCGCTGTACTGGCGGCTGCTGGCCGAGCAGATGCGCGTGGCCGGCAAGCTGCATGCCGGCGAGTACGCGTTGGCTGCCGGCATCACGCCGCGCCAGCTGCTCGCCAACATGGCGACCGGCAAGGTATTGCAGCGCAATTTCACCATCGTCGACGGCTGGACCTTCGGTGAATTGCGCCAGGCGCTGGCCAAGGCCGACAAGCTCGATCACAACAGTGCCAGCCTGGACGATGCAACGATCATGCAGAAGATCGGTGCTCCCGGCGAGGCGCCGGAAGGGCGCTTCCTGCCGGAGACCTATGCTTATGTGAAAGGTGACAGCGATCTGGACATCCTCAAGCGCGCGCACGTCGACATGGTCAAGACGCTCGATGCGTTGTGGCCTGGGCGTGACAAGGATCTGCCACTGGCCACGCCGTACGACGCACTGATCCTGGCCTCGATCGTGGAGAAGGAGACCGGTCGTGCCGATGAGCGTGCGCGGATCGCTGGCGTGTTCGTGCGACGCCTGGAGAATCACATGTTGCTGCAGACCGACCCCAGCGTGATCTACGGTATGGGTGCGAACTACGCCGGCAACATCCACAAGAGCGATCTCACCACCGACACGCCTTACAACACCTATACCCGGCCGGGGCTGCCGCCGACACCGATCGCGCTGCCGGGCAAGCCGGCTTTGCTGGCGGCCCTGCATCCGGCCGCCGGCACCGAGCTGTACTTCGTCGCTCGCGGCGATGGCGGTCATGTCTTTTCCAGCACGCTGGAGGAACACAATCGCAACGTCGATTGCTACCAGCGGAAACGTTGTCCATGAATGAGGCGCGCGGAAAATTCATCAGTCTCGAAGGCGGTGAAGGTGCCGGCAAGAGCACCTTGCTGGCCGGCCTGCGCGAATACATCGAACAGCGCGGCATCGCGCTGGTGCAGACGCGTGAGCCTGGAGGCACGGCGGTCGGCGAGGCCGTGCGTGCGATCGTGCTCGATCCGGCCCAGCACGGACTGGCCGCCGAGACCGAGCTCCTGTTGATGTTCGCCTCACGCGCGCAACTGGTGCGCGAGCTGATCGAGCCGGCCTTGAGCGCCGGGCAGTGGGTATTGTGCGATCGCTACGCCGACGCCAGTTACGCCTATCAAGGTGGTGGTCGTGGCCAACCCATCGCGCGCATTGCCGAGCTGGAACGCTGGGCTTGTGCTGGCGTGAAGCCCGACCTGACCTTGCTGCTCGATCTGCCGGTGGCGACCGGGCGTGCTCGCGCGGCGGGCCGCGGTGATGCCGACCGCATCGAGGTCGAGGCAGATGCCTTTTTCGAACGCGTGCGCACCAGCTATCGCGAACGTGCCGCGGCCGAGCCGGATCGGTTCCGGGTGATCGATGCCAGTCAGTCACCTGCCGCGGTACTACAGGCGGCGATGCGGGAGCTGGCTGTGCTGGTTGGAGCATCGCCGGCATGAACCTGTTGCCCTGGCACGCTGAACACTGGGCGCGGCTGCAGGCACGCCGCCAGCGCGACGCCCTGCCGCACGCTTTGCTGCTGTGTGGAGCGGCAGGTCTGGGCAAGCGCGCGTTCGCCCAGCGCTTCGTGCAAGGCTTGCTGTGCTCGGAATCTGCTGGCGGTGATCCCTGTGGGCATTGCCGCAGTTGCCTGCTGGTTGCCGCGGGTACACACCCGGACGTGATCTCGCTGAGCTTCGGACTGCGCAAGGATGGCGTGCTGCGCAGCGAGATCGTGGTCGACCAGATCCGCGAGCTGTCGTCGCGGCTGGCCATGCGCAGTCAGTTCGGCGGTTGGCAGGTGGCCACCATCGATCCGGCCGATGCGATGAATCCTGCCGCCGCCAACGCGCTGCTGAAGACACTGGAAGAGCCGGCCGCGCAGACCATGCTGATCCTGCTGGGCGATGCGCCGTGGCGCTTGCCGCAGACCATCCGCAGCCGTTGCCAGCGGATCGAATTCCATCTGCCGACTGCCGCCGACGCGCTGGCGTGGCTGCACGCCGAAGGTGTGCGCGATGCGGCCGCCGCACTTGACGCCGCCGGCGGCAATCCCGGCCTGACCCGCGCGTGGGCGCAGGAAGGCGCGCTCGACCGCCGGCTGGAAGTGCGCAAGGATCTGGCTGCGCTTGCGGCAGGCCGTGGTCAGCCGCTGGATGTGGTCAAGCGCTGGCTGGACAACGAGCCAGCACAACGGTTGTGGTTTGCCGCCCAGGCCGCCGCCGACGAGATCAAGGCGCGCTCGACCGAGCGTAGTGGACCGCTGGCCAGCGCGATGGACGTCGAGGCGCTTGGTCACTGGTACAGCGCGGTCAACCGCACCCGCGAGAGCCTGCGCGGTCCCTTGCGTGGTGACCTGCTGCTGCTGGAACTGCTGGCGCAGTGGCGTTGAACGAATCCGTCGCGAAGCCGTCCCCGACGCTTCCCGCGAGTGGATTGCCGGAGTTTTCCGCGCAGACCCGTTTGCTGGTGGTAGCGCCACATCCGGACGACGAAACCATCGCCAACGGCCTCCTGATCCAGCAGGTGTTGGCAGCGGGCGGCGAAGTGCGCATCCTGCTGCTGACCGCCGGCGACAATAATCCGTGGCCGCAACGCTGGCTGGAGCGACGCGTGTGGATTGGCGCCGCCGACCGGCAGCGCTGGGGGCATCGCCGCCACGCGGAAATGCTGCAGGCGCTGGAGTGCCTCGGCGTGCCGGCACAGGCACTGCACACGTTGGGCTGGCCGGACATGGGCGTCACCGACATGCTGCTGCATGCGGCAAGTACGGCGGTACCCGTGCTGGCTGCGGCAATTAATCAGTTTTGCCCCAGCCTGATCGCGCTGCCCGCGTTGGACGACCATCATCCCGATCACGGTTCGGCGCACGTCCTGGTGCAGTTGGCCTTGGCCGAGCAGGTCGATCCGCCCCGGCTGCTGGCCTACCTGGTGCATGGCCATGCGAGCGACAGCGGTTTTATCGAAATTCTTGGCTCGGCCGCGCAATCGGCGAACAAGCGCAAGGCACTTGCAGCACATCGCAGCCAGATGGCCTTGAGCGGCAAGCGCATGCGCCGCCTGGCAGCCATGCCGGAACGCTATCTCGACGTATCGGCGATGCCGATGGCTTCTGCTTCGGCCTTGCCGTGGCAGCCCCCGAGATGGTTGTGGCCATGGTTGCGGTTGAGCGTGGTCGATGCGGCGGGAGTACAGAGCTGGCGTTGGCGGCAGGCTCCGCTTCAGCGCGACAATCAGGGTGTTAACCATCTGACCGTGGTGGCTGGTACGGCAGACACCCCACGTTTCGCCAGGCTGGCGCTGAGCTTGCCCTCGGTGTGGATATTCGACCATTGGGGCTGGTGCCTGCTCTGAACCGGGCTCCATCGCTGACGCCGGTCTTGCGTAGACCGATCGACAGGGCTAGCTTCTGACACAGGGGAGTTGATGATGCGGGTGCAGCCAACGGCTGCACCGTTTCTGCGCCATCATCGAAACCGGTTGTCGATCCAGGCTGCGATGTCGAAGCAAGCCGCTGATTCCGTCTACCCGGCTGATCAACTGAATGCGTAATCCGGATCTGAATTCGTTAGATGCCAGTCCAGCGCCGGAAGCTGCGTCCAGCGAGCATTTCTACGCCGCGCTTTTCGACATCGGTCAGTTGCTGGTTCGCTCGCTCGATCCACCCGCACTCTACGAGGCTGTCATCGAGGTGCTTGAACGCCGGATCGGTGCGTTGCGGGTGATGGTGGGCGAGGTCGATCGCGGCACCGGATGGTTTCGCCGGATTGCGCCCGCCCATATTGCGCCGGGCATGGCGGACATCTACCCGGAAAGCATGCCGTTTTCGATCGCACAACGAACGTTCTGGCAAGGGGCTCCGCAGCTGGAAAGTGATATCCGCCATGCGCCGGGTCTGGAGATGTTCCGCCAGGCATATGTACGGCATGGCATAACTTCCGTCGTTGCCGTTCCGATCATGAAGTTTGGTGAGGTGCATGCAGGGCTGGTGATACGGTCCAGGCATCCGGGCTACTTTTCCCCGCGGATGATCGAGTTGTTGCAGCAGGCTGCTGCAAGCATCGGATTGGGGCTGGAGGCACACGAGCAACGCACCTTGCTGCTGCAATCGGTGCAGGAGGAGGCTTGCCAGCGACGCGCGCTGCGCCTGTTCAGCGAGATGGTCAAAGTGGTGACGCACAGCCTCGATGAGCAGACATTGCTGACCGATGCCTGTCGAGTCGTAAGGCGTATGGGCGGCTATCAGGCGACCCGGATCGCCTTGCTGGAGGGCGATAGCAGACAGACGCTGCGGCTGCATGCACAGGATGGTTTGGCGGACGAACGCGAGACGGAGTCCCTGCTCGATTTGAGGGACGCTGCGCACGCCGATGATGCAGCCGTCATCGCGATGCTTACCGGCCAGTCCCATGTCAGGCATCCGCCGTCGCTGGATTGCCCCGATTGGCCGTTTGCCCACGACCTGCCGGGACCGCGTGCCTTGCTGGCGCTGCCATTGCTGGTGGAAGGACACGTCGTCGGTGTCTTTGTCATCGCTGCGGCTGAGGCGGATATGTTCGCTCCGATCGAGGTGCAGATTTTTTCGGAAATGGCGATCGAGTTGGGGTTGGGCATCCAGATGCAGCGCGCACGTGCCGCTCGCGTTGCCGCCGAGCAGGATCTGCGATTCAACCTGCAGCATTTCCAGACGGTGCTGTCGAATCAGTACTCTGGCGTGCTGGTGATGTCCGAAGACAACCGCGTGAAGTTCGCCAATGAGGCGTTCTGCGAACTTTTCGGGTTGCCTGAAACACCTGCCGAACTGGAAAACCTGGCTTCAGCCACGATCTATGAACGCCTGAAACAGGTTCTCGAAGATCCCGATCATGAGTGGCAGCGGATCCAGGACATCCTGGCCAGAAACGTAGCGGTCAAGGGCGACGAGGTCGCCATCAAGGGCGGCCGCACCTTCTTGCGCGATTTCACCCCGATCACCATCGACGGTGTGCCGCAGGGGCGGTTGTGGCATCAGCGCGACATCACCGAACAGAAACTGCACGAGGCGCGGGTCGAGCGGTTGGCCTTCTACGACGTCGTTACAGGTCTGCCAAACCGGCGCCTGTTGTTCGAGTTGCTGGAGCCGGCGCGGATGCAGGCCATCACGCAGCATTCGTTGCTGGCCGTCGGCGTGCTCGATCTTGATCGCTTCAAGAGCGTCAACGACACGATCGGACACAGCGGTGGCGATCATGTGCTGGCGGAAGCTTCGGCACGAATCCTCGGCATGCTGCGCGAAGCCGACGTGTTGGCCCGCTTCGGTGGCGACGAATTTGCGCTGGTGATTTCCGGTCTCGATAGTCGCGAGCAGCTCGATGTCATCAGCCGCTGCATCCTGCAGGCCTTGCGGGCACCGTTCAATTTGATGGGCGAGCAGCTGTACCTGTCGGCCAGCATTGGCTGGACCCTGTTTCCGCTCGACGAATCTGATGCCAAAGGTCTGGTTCGCCATGCCGACCTGGCGATGTATGCGGCGAAGGAAGAGGGCAAGGATCGGGGCTCGTTTTACGAGCCGGCGATGGAGCTGGAGCAGTTGCGCCTGCAGGCGATGCGCGAGCGGATCGCGCAGGCGTTGCAGCAGTCGCACCTGCAGCTGTTGTTCCAGCCGATCGTGTACATCGATGGCCTGCCCGGGCTGCACGGGGTGGCCGGTATGGAGGCATTGTTGCGTCTGAATGACGCCGGGCAGGAATTGGTCGAGCCCGCAAAGTTCATGCACGTGCTGGATGACCCGCAACTGGCCCGGCCGATTGGCCGCTATGTGCTGGATGAGGCACTGCGGTGCTGCCAGTCCTGGATGCGGGCCGGCATCTCGATTCCGGTCTCGATCAACATCAGCACCCGCCACCTGCTGCATCCGGCGTTCTTCACCGATATCGACGCCGTGCTCGATACCTACCCGGATGTGATGGATGTGGGTTTCGGCATCGAGGTGACCGAAACCGGTCCTTCGATGGACCACAGCCGCGCCAAGGTCGTCATCGAGGAATGCCGCCGGCGTGGCATCCGTGTCGGCCTGGACGACTTCGGTACCGGCAGCGCCTCGCTGAGCCATATCCAGCAGCTGGACATCGAACACATCAAGCTCGACCAGAGCTTCGTGCGCGACATCCTCAGCGACGAACGCAACATGGCGATCGCGGCGGGCGTCATCACCACCGCCCGCATGCTGGCCAAGACGGTGATTGCCGAGGGTGTCGAGAAGGCAGAGCAGGGCGATCTGCTGGCTTCGCTGGGCTGCCATCAGTTGCAGGGTTTTTCGATTTCGCGGCCGATGCCCGCCGCGGCCGTGCCGGGATGGGTTGCCGGTTGGGTGCCTCCCGCATCATGGGGAAACCTGGTCAACGAGCGCCAGTCGCTGCTGACCGGTCAGCCGGACGGCGGATGAGAACCGGGTTGCGAAGCACCGATGAGACCTGTGACATGCCGCAACAGTGGTGCGCGTGCGGTACAGCCTCTAAGATCGGGCCATCGATCGGACGGTTCGAACGTCCGGCAGGAGCCCCGCATGAAACCCATGGCAGCCCGTCAAGGCATCATTTCACTGAAAATCAAGGACGCAGCGTCGCTGTACAACGCGTACATGCCGTTCCTCAAGCATGGCGGATTGTTTGCGGCAACCGCACAGTCCTATTCGCTCGGTGACGAGGTGGTGCTGCTGGTGACCCTGGCCGAGGAGACCGAGCGGCTGTCGGTGGTCGGCAAGGTGGTCTGGATCAGCCCGATCGGTGCGCAAGGCAACCGTACGGCCGGTATCGGCATCCACTTCAACGAATCGGGCGATGCCGAAGCCGCCCGCAGCCGGATCGAAAACATCCTCGCCGGCACGCTGACTTCCGAGCGTGCGACCCACACCATGTGAGACGTGGCGATAATCCGCACGTCGTCGGCCGTCAAGGCTTGTTGTACCCATACGCACTGATACAATGGCGAGATTCGCGAGCTCATCTCGCGGAACATCGGACGCTTGCGGTTTCTGACCAGCGGGCGTGGCTGCGCAGCCCATGGCTGTGTCGGCCTGCCGAATCGAAGTCGCCGGACCGTGAGTTACTGGGTTAGTCCCCGCGGTCACTGATGCGCCCGATGGCGCGGAGGTAAGTTGCATCGTGCTTGCCGAATACTGGCCCGTTCTGTTGTTCATCGGCGTTGCCACCGGCCTCGGTCTGGTGTTGCTGGCCGTCGGTCTGCTGGTGGGGCCTAGCCGTCCCGAGGCGGAAAAACTGGCGCCCTACGAGTGCGGCTTCGAGGCATTTGAAGATGCCCGCATGCGCTTCGACGTGCGCTACTACCTGCTCGCCATCTTGTTCATCATTTTTGATCTGGAAATCGCCTTCCTGTTTCCGTGGGCGGTGGTGTTCCAGCAGATCGGCATCGTCGCGCTGATCGAGATGGCGCTGTTCCTGCTGCTGCTGGTCATCGGCTTTGCCTACGTGTGGAAGAAGGGAGCGCTGGAATGGGAGTGATCGATTCCATCAGCCGGACGATGCACAACCCGCCACCGGTCAATGTCGTCGACGACATTCTGCGGCCCGGAGGCGACAACCCGCTGGTGCAGCGCGGCTTCGCCACGGCGCGCATGGACGAGCTGATGAACTGGGCGCGCACCGGCTCGATGTGGCCGATGACGTTCGGTCTGGCCTGCTGTGCGGTCGAGATGATGCACGCCGGTGCGGCGCGACTGGACCTGGATCGCTATGGCGTGATCTTCCGCCCCAGCCCGCGCCAGTCCGACGTGATGATCGTGGCCGGCACCCTGGTCAACAAGATGGCCCCGGCGCTGCGCAAGGTCTACGACCAGATGCCCGAGCCGAAGTGGGTGATCTCGATGGGCAGCTGTGCGAACGGCGGTGGTTACTACCACTATTCCTATTCGGTGGTGCGCGGTTGCGATCGCATCGTGCCGGTGGACATCTACGTGCCGGGCTGCCCGCCCACGGCCGAAGCCTTGATCCACGGCATTCTGCAGTTGCAGAAGAAGATCCGCCGCACCAGCACCATCGCGCGTTCGTGAGGCCCTGATATGTCCGACACACCTGCGACCTCGCTGGCCGAACGCCTCGCTGCGCGATTCGGCGATACGCTGACCATCAGCACGCAGCGCAACGAAATCACCGCCGAGCTGGCCGCTGCCGACCTTATCGCGGTCGCTACAGCATTGCGCGACGAGCCGGGCTTCCGTTTCAGCGAACTGATCGACCTGTGCGGCGTCGACTACCTCGGCTATGGCCAGACCGAGTGGGAAACCAACACCGCCGGTGGCGACGGTTTCTCGCGTGGCGTGGAAGGCCAGGCGATGGGGCGCTTCGACTGGGCCGGGCGTCCGCGCGGCAACGACGAGCCACGCCGCTTTGCCTCGGTGGTCCATCTGCTGTCGATCGAGCACAACCGTCGTCTGCGCTTGCGCGTGTTCTGCGCGGACGACAGCATGCCGGTCGTGCCGTCGCTGACCCTGGTGTGGCCGGGCGTGAACTGGTTCGAGCGCGAGGCGTTCGACCTGTACGGCATCATCTTCGATGGCCATCCGGATCTGCGTCGCATCCTCACCGACTACGGATTCGTCGGCCATCCGTTCCGCAAGGACTTCCCGCTGATCGGCAATGTCGAGGTGCGTTACGACCCCGAACAGAAGCGGGTGATCTACGAGCCGGTGTCGATCGAGCCGCGCGTGCTGGTACCGCGCACCATCCGCAATGACGCCGACCTGATGCAGGCCAAGGCCGAAGCGGCCGACGATTGGCAGAGGAACTGATCGTGCAAGAAATTCGCAACTACACGATGAACTTCGGCCCGCAGCATCCGGCTGCGCACGGCGTGCTGCGCCTGATCATGGAGATGGACGGCGAGACGATCATTCGTGCCGACCCGCACGTGGGCCTGTTGCATCGCGGCACCGAGAAGCTGGCCGAGTCCAAGCCGTTCAACCAGTCGATCGGTTACATGGACCGGCTCGACTACGTCTCGATGATGTGCAACGAGCACGCCTACGTGAAGGCGATCGAGAACCTGCTGGGGATCGAGGCGCCGGAACGCGCGCAGTACATTCGCACCATGTTCGACGAGATCACCCGCATCCTGAATCACCTGATGTGGATCGGCTCGAACGCGCTCGATCTCGGTGCGATGGCGGTGTTCCTCTACGCGTTCCGTGAGCGCGAAGAGCTGATGGACGTGTACGAGGCGGTGTCGGGCGCGCGCATGCACGCGACCTACTATCGTCCCGGCGGCGTCTATCGCGACCTGCCGGCGCAGATGTCGCAGTACCGCGAGTCGCCGTGGCACAAGGGTAACGATCTCAAGCGCATCAACAGCTGGCGCGAAGGTTCGATGCTGGATTACCTCGAAGCGTTCACCGCCGACTTTCCGTCGAAAGTGGACGAATACGAAGACCTGCTGACGAACAACCGTATCTGGAAACAGCGCACCGTCGGCATCGGCGTGATCAGCCCGGAGCTGGCACAGCAATGGGGCATGACCGGTGTGATGCTGCGCGGCTCAGGCGTCGAATGGGATCTGCGCAAGAAGCAGCCGTACGCGAAGTACGCCGAGATGGATTTCGATATCCCGGTCGGCGTCGGCGGTGACTGCTACGACCGTTACCTGTGCCGCGTCGAAGAGATGCGCCAGTCGAACCGGATCATCCAGCAGTGCGTGAAGTGGCTGAAGGCGAATCCCGGCCCGGTGATGGTCGAGAACTTCAAGGTCGCACCGCCGTCGCGGGTCGAGATGAAGGAGGACATGGAAGCCATGATCCATCACTTCAAATTGTTCACCGAGGGCTATTGCGTGCCAGCCGGCGAGACCTATGCCGCGGTCGAGGCGCCGAAGGGCGAGTTCGGCTGCTATCTGGTTTCCGATGGCGCCAACAAGCCGTTCCGCGTGCATCTGCGCGCACCGGGCTTTGCCCACCTGTCATCCATGGACACCATCGTGCGCGGCCACATGCTCGCCGACGTGGTGGCCATGATCGGTACCTATGACCTCGTGTTCGGCGAAGTGGATCGCTGAGCCGGCACGACGGAGAAACGCATGAAAGCCACCGGACATTTCGAGCAGGTCAGGAACGTCGATCCGCTCGTCGTACTCACCGACCACACCCGCCATCACATCGATGAGTGGGTGGCCAAGTTCCCGCCGGATCGCAAGCGCTCGGCGCTGATCCAGGCGCTGTTTGCCGCGCAGGAGCAGAACCAGGGCTTCCTCACCGACGAACTGATCACCGCAGTCGCGAAGTACCTCGACCTGCCGGCGGTATGGGCCTACGAGGTTTCCAGCTTCTACTCGATGCTGGAAACCAAGCCGGTCGGCCGCAACAACGTGGCGATCTGCACCAACATCTCGTGCTGGCTCAACGGTGCGGAAGGTCTGGTGCGCCACTGCGAGAAGAAGCTCGGCATCAAGACCGGCGAGAGCACGCCGGATGGCCGCATCTATCTGAAGCAGGAAGAGGAATGCATCGCCGCTTGCGTGTACGCGCCAGCGATGACGGTGAATGGGCATTACCACGAGCGTCTCACCCCCGAGAAGCTCGACGAAATTCTGGATGGGTTGAAATAATGGCCGTCGGACCCGCCCCGCAGGAACATCAGGTCGTCTACACGACGCTGCATTTCGACACGCCGTGGTCGATGGATAGCTATCTGCAGGTCGATGGCTACAAGGCGTGGAAGAAAATCCTCGCCGAGAAGCCCGATCCGGCCGCGCTGATCGAGGAAATCAAGAAGAGCAGCCTGCGCGGTCGCGGCGGCGCGGGTTTTCCGACCGGGCTGAAGTGGTCGTTCATGCCGAAAGGCACGATGCAGAAGTACATCCTGTGCAACTCGGACGAATCCGAGCCGGGTACGGCGAAGGATCGCGACATCCTGCGCTACAACCCGCATGCGGTGATCGAAGGACTGGCGATCGCGTGCTACTGCACCGGTTCGACCGTCGCCTACAACTACCTGCGCGGCGAATTCCATCACGAGCCGTACGAGCATCTCGAAGCGGCGCTGAAGGAAGCCTACGCGGCCGGTCTGCTCGGCAAGAACATCCAGGGCACCGGGCTGGACGTGGACATCCATAACGCGCTCGGCGCGGGTGCCTACATCTGTGGCGAAGAAACTGCGCTGATGGAGTCGCTGGAGGGCAAGAAGGGCCAGCCGCGTTTCAAGCCGCCGTTCCCGGCCAACTTCGGCCTGTACGGCAAGCCGACCACGATCAACAACACCGAGACCTATGCCTCGGTGCCGGCGATCCTGCGCAACGGCGCCGACTGGTTTCTCAATCTCGGCAAGCCGAACAATGGCGGCCCGAAGATTTTCTCGGTGTCCGGTCACGTCAACAACCCGGGCAACTTCGAGATCCGTCTCGGCACCTCGTTCAAGGATCTGCTTGCACTCGCCGGCGGCGTGCGCAACGGCAACCAGCTGAAGGCGGTGATCCCGGGCGGCTCCTCGATGAAGGTGCTGCCGGCCGACATCATGCTTGAGAGCACGATGGACTACGACTGCCTGCAGAAGGCCGGTTCGGGCCTGGGCTCCGGCGCGGTGATCGTGATGGACGAAACCACCTGCATGGTCAAGGTTTGCCATCGCATCTCGCGGTTCTACATGGCGGAGTCCTGCGGTCAATGCACGCCGTGCCGCGAAGGCACCGGCTGGATGTACCGCGTGCTCTCGCGCATCGTCGAGGGCAAGGGCACCCAGGACGACCTGCACCGCCTGAAGGCGATTGCCGGCCAGATCGAGGGTCATACCATCTGCGCGTTCGGCGAAGCCGCGGCGTGGCCGGTTCAGGGTTTCCTCGCGCGTTTCTGGAACGAATTCGAATACTTCGTGCAGCATGGCCGTTCGATGGTCGATGACAAGCTGGCCGAAGCCAATCCTGCAAATCAGCGTGGAGTTGCTGCATGAGTGCGCAGCCAACCAATAACACCGCGCCCGACCTGATCAACATCGAGGTCGACGGCAAGCCCACGCAGATCCGCAAGGGCGCGATGATCATCGAGGCGGCCGACGCGATCGGCGTCGCGATCCCGCGCTTCTGCTATCACCGCAAGCTGCCGATCGCCGCGAACTGCCGCATGTGCCTGGTCGACGTGGAAATGGGCGGCAAGCTGATGCCCAAGCCGCAGCCGGCGTGTGCTACTCCAGTAGCGGAAGGCATGAAGGTGATGACGCGCTCGGACAAGGCGCTGAAGTTCCAGAAAGACGTGATGGAGTTTCTGCTGATCAACCATCCGCTCGATTGCCCGATCTGCGATCAGGGCGGCGAGTGCGAGCTGCAGGACGTGGCGTTGGGTTACGGCCGCAGCGTGTCGCGTTACACCGAACGCAAGCGCACCATCGCCGACGAGAACATCGGCCCGCTGGTCGCCACCGAGATGACCCGCTGCATCCAGTGCACGCGTTGCGTGCGCTTCACCAGCGAGATTGCCGGCACCTATGAACTGGGCGGCATGAATCGCGGCGAGAACCTGCAGATCGGTACCTACATCGGCAAGACGATCGAGACCGAGCTGTCGGGCAACATCGTCGATGTCTGCCCGGTCGGCGCGCTCACCAACAAGCCGTTCCAGTTCCAGGCCCGCGCCTGGGAGCTGATTGCCAAGCCGTCGATCGGTTATCACGATGCGCTCGGCTCCAACCTGTGGCTGCATACGCGCCGCGGCGAAGTGCTGCGTACGGTGCCGCGCGACAACGAATCGATCAACGAATGCTGGCTGTCCGATCGTGACCGCTACAGCCATCAGGGCCTGTACGCGGCCGATCGCATCAGCACGCCGGAAGTGAAGCGCAATGGCCAGTGGCAGGTGACCACCTGGGAAGATGCCTTGCAGTTCGCCGGTGAAGCGCTGAAGAAGGCGCCGGGCAGCGAGCTGGGCATCCTGGTGCATCCGGCCAGCTCGAACGAGGAGGGCGATCTGCTGATGCGTCTGGCCCGCGGTCTGGGCAGCGCACACGTCGATCATCGCCTGCGTCAGCTCGACTTTGCCGACAACGCCGTGGCCAGCAGTTTCGCGCTGCCGGTTACCGACGTCGCGCAGGTCAAGGCCGCCTTGCTGGTCGGCTCCGATCTGCGTCACGAGATGCCGCTGCTCAACCATCGCCTGCATCAGGCGGTGAAGAAGGGCGCCAAGGTCTATACGGTCAATCCGGCCAGCTTCGATTTCAATTACAGCCTTGCCGGCGAATCGATCGTCGCGCCGCAGGCGCTGGTCGAGGCGCTGCTGGCATTGGCCAAGGCGGCCGTGGCTGCCGGCGCAACGGCACCGGCGACGCTGGCCGATGCGATCAACGCCGCGACTGGAGATCAGGGCGACAGCGATGCGATCGCTGCTATGAAGTCGGGTAGCGCCGTGGTGATCCTCGGCGAAGCCGCGGTCACCCATCCGCAGGCCTCGTGGCTGCGTGCGCTGGCCCGCTTCATCGCCGATGCCACCGGCGCCGGTTACAACGAACTGCCGGTGGGCGCGAATGCCGTCGGTCTGGCCAAGCTCGGCGTGCTGCCGGGTAACGGCGGACTCGACGCGCAGGCGATGCTGGCGCAACCGCGCAAGAGCTACGTGCTGTATGGCGTCGAGCCACCGCATGATTTCGCCGATGGCGCGGCCACCCTGAAGGCATTGCGCAGTGCGGAGCAGGTGGTGGCGTTCAGCGCCTACGCCAGCGCTGCGTTGCGCGACGTGGCCGACGTGATCCTGCCGATCGCGCTGCTGCCGGAAATCGACGCGACCCTGGTCAATGTCGATGGCCTGGCGCAGGGCGTCAGCGCCGGCGCCAAGGCACCCGGTCAGGCACGTCCGGGCTGGAAGGTGTTGCGTGCATTGGGTGGCGCGCTGAAGTTGGCCGGTTTCGAGTTCGACGACCTGGCCGGTCTGCGTGACGGCATCAGCGAACGTGCCGTGACGCCGCGCAGCGGTCTCGCCGCACGCGCGGTTGCGGCTGGTCTGACCCGTCTCGCCACCTGGCCGATCTATCGCGGCGATGCGGTGTTGCGTCGTGCCACCGCGTTGAATGCGCATCCGCTCAATCGTGCCCCGGCTGTGCGTCTGAATGCGGCTGAGGCACAGCGACTCGGTCTGACCGCAGGTGCGCAGGTGCGCATCGGCGACGTGCTGCTGCCGCTGGTCGTCGATGTGGCCGTGCCTGACGGTACGGCGTGGATCGAGGCTGCCCAGGATCTCACCGCCACGCTGCCGCCGTATGGCGCAGCCATCACCTTGAGCAAGGCATAAGCATCATGGCTGATCAACTTATCAACCAGCTCTTGTGGCCGATCATCTTCATCCTGTGCATCACGGTGCCGCTGATCATCGCGGTGGCGATGTTCGTGTACTGGGAGCGCAAGGTCATCGGCTGGATGCATGTGCGCATGGGGCCGAACAAGATCGGTCCGTTCGGCCTGCTGCAGGCGTTCGCCGACGTGGTCAAGCTGCTGATCAAGGAAGTGATCCTGCCGACCAAGGCGAACCGGGCGCTGTATTACCTGGCGCCCTTGCTGGCGCTGATCCCGGCGCTGGCGGCGTGGGCGGTGGTTCCGTTCAGCAGCAAGATGGTGCTGTCCAACGCGAATGCCGGCGTGCTGTACCTGCTGGCGATGACCTCGATGGGCGTGTACGGAATCATCCTGGCCGGTTGGGCCTCCAACTCGCGCTACGCGCTGCTTGGTGCGATGCGTTCGGCGGCGCAGGTGATCTCGTATGAACTGGCGATGGGTCTGTGCCTGGTCTGCGTGCTGGTGCTGGCCGGCTCGCTGAACCTCACCGACATCGTCAACGCGCAGGCCGGTCACAAGGGTCTGTTCGACTGGTTCTGGCTGCCGCTGCTGCCGGTGTTCGTGATTTATTTCATCTCCGGCGTGGCCGAGACCAACCGCGCGCCGTTCGACGTGGCCGAGGGCGAGTCGGAAATCGTCGCCGGTTTCCACGTGGAATATTCCGGTTCCGCCTTCGCGATCTTCTTCCTGGCCGAATACGCCAACATGATCCTGGTCAGCTTCCTCGCCGCGATCCTGTTCATGGGCGGCTGGCTGTCGCCGTTCCCCGATACGTGGGGCTTCATCGGCCAGGGTGGTTTCATCTGGCTGTTCATCAAGGCGTTCCTGTTCGCCTTCATGTTCCTGTGGTTCCGCGCCACCTTTCCGCGCTACCGCTATGACCAGATCATGCGGCTGGGCTGGAAGGTGTTCATCCCCATCGCCATCGTGTGGGTTCTCGTGGCCGGCTGCATGAAGTACTACGGCCTGGTCACCATCGGCACGGGGGTCTGAAGAAAGCCATGTCCCGCATTACCCATTATTTCAAGAGCCTGCTGCTGGTCGAGTTGTTCCAGGGCATGGGCCTGACCCTGCGCTACATGTTCAAGCCGAAGTACACCGTGCGCTATCCGATGGAGCACATTCCGAAGTCGAACCGCTTCCGCGGCCTGCATGCGCTGCGCCGCTATGCGAACGGCGAGGAGCGTTGCATCGCGTGCAAGTTGTGCGAGGCGGTGTGCCCGGCGCTGGCGATCACGATCGACTCGGCACCGCGCGAGAGTGACGGCCAGCGCCGTACCACGCGCTACGACATCGACCTGTTCAAGTGCATCTTCTGCGGCTTTTGCGAAGAGAGCTGCCCGGTCGACTCGATCGTCGAGACCAGCATCCACGAATATCACTTCGAGCATCGCGGCGAGAACGTGGTGACCAAGCAGCAGTTGCTGGCCATCGGTGACCGCTTCGAGCAGCAGATTGCCGCCGACCGTGCGCAAGACGCGGCGTACCGCTGAGGCCAACGATGAATCCCCAACTGTTCCAACTCATCTGTTTCTACGCCTTCGGCTTCGTCACCGTGACTGCCGCGTTGTCTGTGATCACGCTGCGCAACACGGTGCATGCCGTACTGGCACTGGTGCTGACGTTCTTCAGCGCCGCCTGCCTGTGGATGCTGCTGGATGCCGAGTTCCTGGCGCTGGCGCTGATCGTGGTCTATGTCGGCGCGGTGATGGTGCTGTTCCTGTTCGTGGTGATGATGCTCGACATCGACCAGGAGAAGATGCGCGAGGGCTTCGTGAAGTTCCTGCCGGTCGGCCTGATCGTGGCGGCGGCGATGCTGGTGGAGATGCTCGGCCTGATCGGCGTGCGCGCGATGCACATGCAGGTCATGGGGGCTGACCCGGCTGCCGCAGCGGGCACGTCCAACACGGCATGGCTGGGCCATGCGTTGTACACGCAGTATCTGCTGCCGTTCGAGGTCGCCGCACTGATCCTCACCGTGGGTGTGGTCGCGGCGGTGGCACTGACCTTGCGCCAGCGTGCCGACGCGCGTTACGAGTCGGCCAGCCAGCAGGTCAAGGTCAACCCGCGTGATCGCGTCCGCCTCGTGAAGATGGCGGCCGAGCGCCCCGTCGACGAATCGCCGGTCCCGCCGCAGGAATCCAAATCATGATCACGCTATCGCACTACATCGTGCTTGGCGCGGTGCTGTTCTGCATCGCCGTCGCCGGCCTGTTCATCAACCGCAAGAACGTGATCGTGCTGCTGATGTCGATCGAGCTGATGCTGCTCGCGGTGAACATGAACTTCGTGGCGTTCTCGCGCTTCCTCGGCGACGTGTCGGGGCAGGTATTCGTGTTCTTCATCCTCACCGTGGCCGCGGCAGAAGCTGCCATCGGCCTGGCGATCCTGGTGCTGCTGTTCCGCAATCGCAGCACGATCAATATCGCCGACATCGACAGCATGAAGGGCTGATCACATGGGTCTTTCCACCTCCATTCTGCTGACGATCGCGCTGGCGCCGCTGGTCGGTTGCGTGCTGGCCGGCTTCCTGGGCAAGTTCCTCGGCCGCGCCGGCTCGCACAGCGTCACCATCCTCGGCGTGGCGATCTCCTGCGCGCTGTCGTTCTATGTGCTGTACCAGCTCACCCTGGGTGGCGCCGAGACGTACAACCAGAACATCTACACCTGGTTCCAGATCGGTCATTTCAACGCCAGCGTCGGCTTTCTGGTCGACCGCCTGACCGCGATGATGCTGGTGGTGGTGAGTTTCGTGTCGCTGCTGGTGCACGTGTACACCATCGGCTACATGGCCGACGACGACGGCTACAAGCGCTTCTTCAGCTACATCTCGCTGTTCACCTTCTCGATGTTCATGCTGGTGATGAGCAACAACTTCATGCAGCTGTTTTTCGGCTGGGAAGCGGTGGGCCTGGTGTCGTACCTGCTGATCGGCTTCTGGTACAAGCGGCCGACCGCGATCTTCGCGAACCTGAAGGCGTTCCTGGTCAACCGCGTGGGCGACTTCGGTTTCCTGCTCGGCATCGCGGCGGTGCTGTATTTCCTGGGCACGCTGGATTACGCCACCGCGTTCGGCTCGGCGCCTTCGCTGATCGGCAAGACCCTGCAGATCACGGCGGGCACGCAGTGGGATGCCGCCACGGTGATCTGCATCTGCCTGTTCATCGGTGCGATGGGCAAGTCGGCGCAGGTGCCGTTGCACGTGTGGTTGCCTGACTCGATGGAGGGCCCGACCCCGATCTCGGCGTTGATCCATGCGGCCACGATGGTGACCGCGGGCATCTTCATGGTGGCGCGCATGTCGCCGCTGTTCGAGCTGTCGCAGAGCGCGCTCAGCTTCGTGATGGTGATCGGTGCCACCACGGCGCTGTTCACCGGCCTGATTGGCATCGTGCAGAACGACATCAAGCGTGTGGTGGCGTATTCCACGCTGTCGCAGCTGGGTTACATGACCGTCGCGCTGGGCGTGTCGGCATACAGCGGCGCGGTCTACCACCTGATGACGCATGCGTTCTTCAAGGCGCTGCTGTTCCTCGGCGCCGGCTCGGTGATCATCGCGATGCATCACGAGCAGGACATGCGTTACATGGGTGGCTTGCGCAAGTACATGCCGATTACCTGGATCACCATGTGGATCGGTTCGCTGGCGCTGTGCGGTGTGCCGTTCTTCTCCGGCTTCTATTCGAAGGACGCGATCATCGAGGCGGTCGGCGAATCGCATCGCTGGGGTTCGAGCTACGCCTATTTCTGCGTGATGGCTGGTGCGCTGGTGACCGGGCTGTACACGTTCCGCCAGATGTACCTGACCTTCCATGGCAAGGAGCGCTTCACCGTCGTCGCGCACCATGGCCACGCGCATCACGATGCGCATGACGATCACCATGATGATCACGGCCACCACGAGCCGGGTGTACTGGAACATGCGCCGAAGGAATCGCCGTGGGTGGTGACGCTGCCGCTGGTGCTGCTGGCGATCCCGTCGCTGCTGGTCGGTTTCTTCACGGTCGGGCCGATGCTGTTCGGCAACTGGTTCGGCAGTGCGATCCATGTGGACGAGGCGAACAACGTGCTGGCCGAACTGGGCCAGGAGTTCCACGGCTCGCTGGCGATGGCGCTGCACGGGTTCACCCAGTTGCCGTTCTTCCTGGTGCTGACGGCGTTCGCGATCACCACCTATATCTACCTGTTCAACCCGGCCATGGCCGACAAGATCAAGTCCGCGTTGAAGCCGCTGTGGACCGTGCTCGACCGCAAGTACTGGGTCGACAACGTCTACTTCGCAGTCTTTGCCAGCGGTGGCGTCAAGCTCGGTCGCCTGTTCTGGAAGGCGGGTGACACAGCAGTGATCGACGACACCATGGTAAACGGCTCGGTGAGCCTGATTCATCGTATCGCTGCCACTACGCGCCGCCTGCAGTCGGGTTATCTGTATCACTACGCCTTTGCGATGATTCTTGGCCTGATCCTGCTGCTTGGTGGGTACTGGTTCTTTGGTTCTGGGCCGATCGGTTCCGGCTTGGTCGGGCAATAAGGGAAGCAAGCACACATGTTCAATCACTTGCTCAGCCTGCTGATCTGGCTCCCCGTCGCCGGTGCGATTCCCGTGCTGCTCGCTGGTTCCACCCGTCCCAATCTGGCGCGCTGGTTGGCGCTGCTGGTGGCGGTGCTGACCTTCGCGGTCAGCCTGTTCCTGCTGGTGCAGTACCACCCTGACGCAGGCGGCATGCAACTGACCGAAAACTATCTGTGGATCGCCTCGTGGGGCGTCCATTACAGCCTGGCGGCCGACGGCATTTCGGTGGCGTTGATCCTGATGACCACTTTCGTCGGCATCTTGGTGATCGCCGGCGCGTGGGAAGTCATCCAGGACAAGCCGCACCAGTACATGGCCGCGATGCTGATGCTGGAAGGCCTGCTGATCGGCGTGTTCTGTGCTACCGATGCGCTGCTGTTCTACGCGCTGTTCGAGGCGATCCTGATTCCGATGTTCATTCTGATCGGTATCTGGGGTGGCCCGCGGCGGGTATATGCGACGCTGAAGTTCTTCATTTACACGTTCTTCGGCTCGGTCTTCATGCTGATCGCGCTGCTGTACCTGTACCAGAAGGCGCACACGTTCGATCTCGCCACGCTGGCAGCGCTGCCGCTGACGCTGCAGGAACAGACCTGGATCTTCTTCGCGTTCCTGATCGCGTTCGCGATCAAGGTGCCGATGGTGCCGGTGCATACCTGGTTGCCGGATGCCCACGTGGAGGCGCCGACCGGCGGCTCGGTGGTGCTGGCGGCGGTGATGCTGAAGGTCGGTACCTACGGAATGCTGCGCTTCATCCTGCCGATCGTGCCGGACGCGGGTGCGCATTTCGCGTGGCTGATCATCGCGATGAGCCTGATCGCGATCGTCTACATCGGCTATGTCGCGCTGGTGCAGGAGGACATGAAGAAGCTGGTGGCGTATTCCTCGGTGGCCCATATGGGCTTCGTCACGCTGGGCATCTTCATCGCGTTCCTGCTGGTGCGCGAGTCGGGCAATACCGACATGGCGCTGCTGGGCATGCAAGGCGCGATGGTGCAGATGATCTCGCACGGCTTCGTCTCCGGCGCGATGTTTACCTGCATCGGCGTGATGTACGACCGCCTGCACACGCGCCAGATCAAGGATTACGGCGGCGTCATCAACGTGATGCCGTGGTTCGGTTTCTTCTACGTGCTGTTCGCGATGGCGAACTGCGGCCTGCCGGGCACCAGTGGTTTCGTCGGCGAGTTCATGGTGATCCTGGCCAGCTTCGCGGCGAATCCGTGGATCGCGTTGTTTGCCGCGTTCACCCTGATCATCGGCGCGGCGTACACGCTGTGGCTGGTCAAGCGCGTGCTGTGGGGCGACATCACCAATCCGCATGTGGCCGAGATGAAGGAAATCAACGGCCGCGAGACGTTCGTGCTGGTCTCCTTTGCCGCCGCCGTGCTGGCGCTGGGTATCTGGCCGCAGCCCTTGGTCCATCTGATGGACAGCTCGGTGTCGCAGCTGGTGCAACAGCTTGCCATTCACAAGATTTGATCGGGACCGAACATGCCAACTTTGAATGACATCCTGATCATGCTGCCGGAGTTCTACCTGGTGGGGTCTGCATGCGTGCTGTTGCTCGCTGACGCCTTCATGAAGCCCACGCAGCGCCCGATGCTGCATTGGCTGTCGATCGCCGTGCTGCTGGTGGCAATCTACCTGCTGGTCATGGGGCAGCCACCGCAGTCGGTGACGGCATTCGGCGGCATGTTCGTGCGTGACGAGACGTCGGAGATACTCAAGGTCTTCGCGCTGCTCACTACGGTGCTGGTGATGGTTTACGCGCGGCCGTACCTGAACGACCGCAAGCTGGTCAGTGGCGAGTTCTACACGCTGATGATCTTCGCGGTGATCGGCATCATGCTGCTGGTCTCGGCCGGCAACCTGGTCACCGTGTATCTGGGGCTGGAACTGCTGTCGCTGTCGTCGTATGCGCTGGTGGCTTTGAACCGCGATGCACGGCTGCCGTCCGAGGCGGCGATCAAGTACTTCGTGCTGGGTGCACTGGCCTCGGGCATGCTGCTGTACGGCATGTCGATGGTCTACGGCGCGTCCGGCATGGGCGGCACGCCAAGCCTGGATCTGGCGCAACTGCACAACGTGATGAGCTACACCACCTCGCCGAATCTGTTGCTGTTCGGGCTGATCTTCATGATCGTCGGTATTGGCTTCAAGCTTGGTGCTGCGCCGTTCCACATGTGGATTCCCGATGTCTATCAGGGCGCTCCGACGCCGGTCACCACCTTCATTGCCTCGGGCTCGAAGCTGGCGGCATTCGGCATGGCTTACCGGCTGCTCAGTTCGGGCATGGGTGACCTGTCGCAGCACTGGCAGCTGATGCTGGCGGTGCTAGCGGTGCTGTCGCTGGCGATCGGTAACCTGGTTGCGATCGTGCAGACCAACCTCAAGCGCATGCTGGCGTATTCGACCATCTCGCACATGGGCTACCTGCTGCTGGGCTTGGCGGCGGCCGGACCGGAAGGTTATGCCGCGGCGATGTTCTATGCGATCTGCTATGCGCTGATGGGCGTGGCCGCGTTCGGCGTGATGCTGGCGCTGAGCCGCGCGGGTTTCGAGTGCGAGGAAATTTCCGACCTGAAGGGACTCAACCAGAAGTCGCCATGGATGGCGTTCCTGATGTTGCTGGCGATGTTCTCGCTGGCCGGCGTGCCGCCGCTGTTCGGCTTCTGGGCCAAGGTGCTGGTGCTGGAAGCGGCGATACACGCGAACATGTTGTGGCTGGCGATCGTCGGTATCGTGTTCGCGATCATCGGCCTGTACTACTACCTGCACGTGATCAAGGTGATGTATTTCGACAAGCCGGTCGAGGGCAGCGTGTTGCAGGCGCAGCAGGACAAACCGCTGCGCGTGGTGTTGTCGCTGAATGCGCTGTCGCTGCTGGTGCTGGGTCTGTACTGGGGCCCGCTGCTGGCCTGGTGCCGACACGCATTTGGACTCTGATGTTTGCACGCGTGGCGATGATCGTGATGTCATCGCAGGCCAACTTAATATCGGATTGTTGACGTTGAGGCTTGCAAGAAACCGGCCACCCCGCTAAACTCTTCGGACTCTGATGCGGGGTGGAGCAGTCTGGCAGCTCGTCGGGCTCATAACCCGAAGGTCGCAGGTTCGAATCCTGCCCCCGCTACCAGATCTTTCTTGGTGCAAGAAAGCCTCCTCGTGAGGCTTTTTTGTTGGGCGCACGGATGCGTCATGCCGAACCACCACGAGTGGTGCCGGCGCCGGAAGGAGCTGTAGGAGAGGGACATCGGCGAGATAAGGAAATGGGCCGTTGGAGCCCATTTTTTGTTTCTGCTGTTCTGAAAAGCGATCTGGGAAGGCGAACCCATGGATACACAGGCACTGACGCAACGCTTCACCGAGGTACTGGCCGATCTGGGCCTGGAATGCCTTGGCGTGGAGTTCAACCCTTCGCACGGGCAGAGTACCCTGCGTATTTATCTGGACTTGCTGGACAAGACCGGACCTGACGGCGAACGTCGTGAGGTCGGTATCGAGGATTGCGAGACCGCCAGTCGCGAGTTGTCCGCGTTGCTGGATGTCGAGGATCCCATTCCCGGCAATTACGTGCTGGAAGTTTCCTCGCCGGGCATCGATCGACCGCTGTTTACGGCTGCACAGTTTGCGAAAGTCGGCGGGCAGGAAGTGAAGTTGCTGCTGAAGGCGCCGCTGGAAGGACGTCGTCGCCTGCGCGGCAAGTTGATCTCGGTGGAAGGCGAGCACATCGTGCTGGAAGCCGAAGGCAAGACATTCGAATTCGATCACGCGCTGGTGGAAAGTGCGCGTGTAGTGCCAAATTGGGAGGCGCTCGGTTATGCGCCGCAGCCCAAGCGCGGTGGCAAGACTGCGGCCCCCAAGGCCCCGAAGTAATCAGTACGAATAATTCATCAAGATCGATTGGCCGCCGCTGGGCGCCTATGGAGTTGCTGCAATGAGCAAAGAACTTTTGCTGGTCGTCGACGCGGTCGCCAATGAAAAGGGCGTGCCGCTGGAAGTGATTTTCGAAGCGATGGAGGCCGCATTGGCCTCAGCCGCGAAGAAGCGCTATCCGGACGAGGAGCCAGACGTCCGCGTGTCGATCGACCACAACACCGGCGAATACCAGACGTTCCGTCGCTGGGAAGTCATTGCCGACGATGGCGAGATGGAATCGCCGTCGTATCAGCTGCGCCTGATGGATGCACTGGACGAGCGCGCCGACGCCGAAGTGGGCGAGTACATCGAGCAGCAGGTCGAGAACGCCGAATTCGGTCGCATCGCCGCGCAGGCCGCCAAGCAGGTGATCGTGCAGCGCGTACGCGAAGCCGAGCGCCAGCAGGTGGTCGATGCGTTCGCCGATCGTGTCGGCGAACTCGTCACCGGTATCGTCAAGCGCGTCGAGCGCGGCAACATCTACCTCGACCTGGGCAGCAATGCCGAGGCGTTCATCCCGCGCGACAAGACGATTCCGCGTGAGTCGGCCCGCGTCGGTGACCGCGTGCGCGGTTACCTGTACGAAGTGCGCTCCGAGGCCCGCGGCCCGCAGCTGTTCGTGTCGCGCGCGGCGCCGGAATTCATGATCGAGCTGTTCAAGCTGGAAGTGCCGGAAGTTGGCCAAGGCCTGGTCGAGATCAAGGGCTGCGCCCGTGATCCGGGCGACCGCGCCAAGATCGCTGTGCTGGCGCATGACAGCCGCACCGATCCGATTGGCGCCTGCATCGGTATGCGCGGTTCACGCGTGCAGGCGGTCTCCAACGACCTCAACGGCGAGCGCGTCGACATCATCCTGTGGCACGAGAACCAGGCGCAGTTCGTCATCAATGCGATGGCGCCGGCGGAAGTGCAGTCCATCATCATGGACGAGGAAAAGCACTCGATGGATATCGCGGTGGCCGAGGACAAGCTGTCCCAGGCGATCGGCCGCGGTGGCCAGAACGTGCGCTTGGCCAGCAAGCTGACCGGCTGGCAGCTCAACGTGATGACCCAGGACCAGGTCACCGCCAAGAGCGAGTCCGAGCAGGAGGCCGCGCGCCAGCTGTTCATGGACAAGCTCGAAGTGGATCAGGAGATTGCGGTCATCCTGGTGCAGGAAGGCTTCTCCAGCGTCGAGGAAATCGCCTACGTGCCCAGCGCCGAACTGCTGGCGGTGGAGGGCTTCGACGAGGACATCGTCGAGGAACTGCGCGCACGTGCCCGCGATGCGCTGCTGACCGAGGCACTGGCGGTGGAGGAGGGCGTCGACGAACATCAGCCGTCTGCCGAGCTGTTGGCGCTGGAAGGCATGGATGAAACGACGGCCTATGCACTGGCTGCTCGCGAGGTAAGTACGGTCGACGATCTGGCGGATCTGGCGGTGGATGACCTGATCGATATCGATGGCATGAACGAAGAGCGCGCTGCAGCACTGATCATGGCCGCACGTGCGCCGATGATCGCGCGGCTGGAGAAAGGCGGCTAACCGCGGACGGCGGCACCCTGGACGGGTGTGCCGAGAAAGACTTTACGGAGTCTTTCACCAGGGATGGAGGTGGCGGCATGAATAATGTCGCACTGACGATAAGCGCGGGAACGGCGGAGCAAAGAACACGATGTCGGACGTCACGATCAAACAACTCGCCCAGGTACTGGGCATGCCGGTCGACCGGTTGCTCACGCAACTGGGCGAGGCGGGCATGAAATTCTCCGATCAGGAGCAAGTCATCAGCAGCACCGAAAAGGTGAAACTGCTGGGCTTCCTGCGTCGCACGCACGGCAAGACGGAAACCGCCGCCGAGGTCGATGACAGCGCGCCGCGCCAGATCACCCTCAAGCGGCGCACGGTCGGCGAGCTGAAAGTGGCCACGCCGGGCGGCCGCGGTGCCGCAGGTGCAGCCAAGACGGTCAACGTCGAAGTTCGCGCCAAACGCACCTACGTCAAGCGCAGCGTGATTGCCGAGGAAGCCAGCGTCGAGCCCGAGCGCGAAGACGCCGTGCGCAAGCTGCATGAATCGCAGCAGCAGCGCGAGCAGGAAGAGCAGGATCGCCTCGATACCGAGCAACGTCGTCATGAGGAAGCGCAGCAGCGCGCCCTTGACGAGCAGCAGCGGCAGCATGAAAAAGAACAGCGCCAGGCCGAGGCTGTCAGTGTCGCCGCACCGGTAGCGGACAGCCATGTCGAAGCTGCCCCGGAGCCGGTAGCCGAGACGGCTGCGGCGGATACCGGCGATGACGCCGCAGGATCCGTCCAGCGCATGGACCAGCGCGATCTGGGCATGATCCTGCCGCGCATCCATGAGCCGCGCAAACGTGAAAAACTGGTCAAGCCCGTGCCGGCACCAGCGCCCGCCCCAGCAGCAGCTGCACCGGCGGCGCCGGCGGCTCGCGCAGCCGTGGCAGGCGGAGCGGCCGCACCGGCCGCAGCTGGTGACGCCAACCGCAACAAGCCCAAACATCCGCGTGAACGCAATGACAGTGCGGGCGCGGCAGGTGGCAAGGAAGGTCGCGAAAGCGCCGGCAAGCGTTTTGCCGGTGGCCAGATGCATCTGAGCGAGGCCGACCGGGCTCGCCGTTCCTCCTCCAGCAACAAGCGTGGCAAGCCGGGTCGCAGCAGCGGCCGCGAAATGCTGTCGCGTGGCAACAGCGCTCCACCGAGCGGCCCGCATGGCTTCTCGCGTCCGACCGCGCCGGTGGTGCGTGAAGTGGTCGTGGGTGATACCAACATCGTCGCCGAGCTGGCGCAGAAGATGGCGGTCAAGGGCTCCGAGGTGGTCAAGGCGCTGTTCAAGATGGGCGTGATGGCGACCATCAACCAGACCGTCGATCACGACACCGCGGTGCTGGTGGTCGAGGAGCTCGGTCATGTGCCGGTTGCCGACAGCCAGAACAACGCCGAGGAGACGCTGGCGGCGCATACCCAGAACGTCGAACTGGAAGGCGAGAAGATCTCGCGCCCGCCGGTGGTGACGATCATGGGCCATGTCGATCACGGCAAGACCTCGCTGCTCGATTACATCCGCCGCACCAAGGTCGCTTCCGGCGAAGCCGGCGGCATCACCCAGCATATCGGTGCGTATCACGTGGAAACGTCCAAGGGCGTGATCACGTTCCTGGATACTCCGGGCCACGCCGCGTTCACCTCGATGCGTGCCCGTGGCGCGCAGTCGACCGATATCGTGATCCTGGTGGTGGCTGCCGATGACGGCGTGATGCCGCAGACGGTGGAAGCGGTGAAGCATGCGCGCGCCGCCAAGGTGCCGCTGATCGTCGCGGTCAACAAGATGGACAAGGACGGCGCCAACCCGGACAACGTCAAGCAGGGCCTGGTGCAGTACGAAGTGGTGCCGGAAGACTGGGGCGGCGACGTCCAGTTCATCCCGGTATCGGCCAAGACCGGCGCCGGTGTCGAGGATCTGCTCGATGCGATCTCGGTGCAGGCCGAAGTGATGGAGCTCAGGGCCGTGGCTGACGGCCGCGCTTCCGGCGTGGTGATCGAATCCAGTCTGGATCGTGGCCGTGGTCCGGTAGCGACGGTGCTGGTGCAGCAGGGCACCTTGAAGAAGGGCGATTTCATTGTCTGCGGCATCGAATACGGCCGCATGCGCGCGCTGATCGACGAAACCGGCAAACAGGTGCAGGAAGCCGGCCCGTCGATTCCGGTGCAGGTGCTGGGTCTGTCGGGCGTGCCGGAAACCGGCGACGACTTCGTCTGCGTCGAGGACGAGCGTCTCGCTCGCGAGGTCGCGCAGGAGCGTGAGCTCAAGCGCCGCGAAACGCGCATGGTCAGCAAGAGCAACCGGCTCGAGGACATCATTGCGAAGATGGGTCAGGGCGTGGAGCAGCAGACGCTCAACATCCTGGTCAAGGGCGACGTGCAGGGCTCGGTCGAGGCATTGCGCGAATCGTTGACCCAGATCGGCAACGAGCGGGTCAGGGTCAACGTGGTCTCGTCCGGTGTGGGCGGCATCAACGAATCCGACGCCACCCTGGCAGCGGCCTCGAAGGCGCTGGTCATCGGCTTCAACGTGCGCGCCGATGCGTCGGCACGCAAGGTGATCGAGACGGCCGGCCTCGACGTGCGTTACTTCTCGATCATTTATGACGTGATCGATCAGGTGACCCAGGCGGCGACTGGCCTGCTCGGCATGGAAGTACGCGAGGACATCATCGGTATCGCGCAGGTTCGCGATGTGTTCCGCAGCTCCAAGTTCGGCGCCGTGGCCGGTTGCATGGTCACCGAAGGTTCGGTCAAGCGCAGCAAGCCGATCCGCGTGCTGCGCGACAACGTGGTGATCTTCGAAGGCGAGCTGGAATCGCTGCGCCGCTTCAAGGAACTGGTCGACGAAGTGCGCAACGGCATGGAGTGCGGCATCGCGGTCAAGCAGTACAACGACGTCAAGCCAGGCGACCAGATCGAGTGCTTCGAACGCACCGAAGTGGCACGCACGCTTTGATTGAACCCCCTCTCCCCTGCGGGGAGAGGGTTGGGGTGAGGGGCCAAGGTCCGGCAAAAGCATCTTTTTTTCGAGCTTTTCGCCATGCCAGCCCCTCATCCGTACCTCTCCCCCAGGGGATAGGTGTAGAGCTCATCGCCGCTACGCGGCGCTGCGCCGTTATTTGATTGGAGATACTCATGCCATCCCGTGATTTCAAACGTACCGACCGCATCGGTGCCGAGTTGCGCCGCGAACTGGGTTTGCTGGTGCATGCGGCCGTGCGCGATCACGGGCTGCCGTCGGTCAGCGTGTCGGATGTGGAAATCACCCGTGATCTCGATTGGGCCACCGTGTGGGTGACCGCCATGCTGCCCGAACAGGGTTTGCCGGCGGTAAAGGCACTCAACGAGATCGGCCACGAGATCCGCCATTCGCTGGCACACAGCGGCATGCGCATGCGCCGGGTGCCGGAGCTGAAATTCAAGTATGACGACTCGGTCGACAAGGGCGAGCGCATCGAGTCCTTGCTGCGTGGGCAGGCGCGCGATCTGTTACCGCCCACCGACCCCACCGACGACAAGCAGGGCTGAGCCTGGATAAGCAGGCGCCGCTGAACCGATGAGCCGTCTTCCGCGTATCAAGCACCGTGATCTGCACGGCATCGTCCTGCTCGACAAACCGCTGGGCCTGAGTTCCAACCAGGCGCTGCAGTCTGTGCGAAAGCTGTTGCGCGCAGCCAAGGGTGGCCATACCGGCGCGCTCGATCCGCTGGCCACTGGCCTGTTGCCACTGTGTTTCGGCGAGGCGACCAAGCTGGCCGGCAGTCTGCTCGGTGCGCGCAAGGCTTATGTGGCTGAGTGCCGGCTGGGCATCACCACCGATACGGCTGACTGCGAAGGCGAGATCGTGCGGCAACGCCCGGTACCGGCGCTTGACGATGCCACCATCGAGGCGGCGCTGGCCAAGCTGCGTGGACGCATCTCCCAAGTACCACCGATGTATTCGGCGCTCAAGCAGGATGGCGAACGGCTGTATGCGAAGGCGCGTCGTGGCGAGACCATCGAAGTGCCGCCGCGCGAGGTGGATATCCACCGGCTGGAGCTGCTGGCACGCACCGACGACACGCTGACTCTGCTGGTGGAGTGCGGCTCCGGCACCTATGTGCGCTCGCTGGCGGTGGACCTGGGTGAAGATCTGGGCTGTGGCGCGCATCTGACCGCACTGCGCCGCCTATGGGTGGATCCGTTTCGCGAGCCGCGCATGGTGACGCTGGAGCAGCTGCAGCAGGCGGCGGAGCAGGGGGACGAAGCCTTGCTGGCGTGGTTGTTGCCGGTGTCGGCCGGATTGTCCGATTTGCCGGTGCTGCAGCTCGATGAGCAGCAAAGCATGGCGATCTCGCGCGGCCAGCAGATCCCGCTGCCGCAGGCGCCGTCAAGCGGCCGTTGTGCCGCCTATGCCAGTGATGGCGCGCTGCTGGCGCTGCTGGAGCTGGATGATGAGGGCCGTGCCCGCATCCTGCGCGGCTTCAACCTGCCGCCCGACTGAAGAAATTGCGCCGATAAACCGCTGCGCACTTGTTGTAACACCACTCCCATCAGTAGAATAGACAGGTTATTTCAACGCTTTCATTCATCTAGGCGAAGCTTGTGCTTGCGTCATCGCGATGATGCAAGCACAAGCTTCGCATCGCCTTTCCAAGGAAACGTATACCCATGTCCCTTACCGCAGAACAGACCGGCAAGATCATTGCTGATTTCGGCCGCGTGCCGAACGACACCGGTTCAACCGAAGTCCAGGTGGCCTTGCTGTCCGCCCGCATCGACCATCTCACCGGCCACTTCAAGGAACACAAGCAGGATCACCATTCCCGCCGTGGTCTGCTGAAGCTGGTCAACCAGCGCAAGCGTCTGCTCAGCTATCTGAAAGATCGCGATCTTGCGCGCTACCAGACCCTGATCGAACGCCTCGGCCTGCGTCGGTAATTTCGTGCGCTCATCCATGAGCGCAAAGATCAAGAGGCGCCCATTCCTGGGCGCACTCCTCAATCAGATCAGGAATTAAGCACGTGGCAAAAGTAACCAAGTCATTCCAGTACGGTAGTCACGAAGTCACGCTGGAGACGGGCGAAATTGCCCGCCAGGCGTCCGGCGCGGTGATGGCCAGCATGGGCGGCACCGTGGTGCTGGTCACCGCCGTGGCGGCCACCAAGCAGAAGGAAGGGCAGGATTTCTTCCCGCTCACCGTCGACTACGTCGAAAAGTTCTACTCCGCCGGCCGCATCCCGGGCGGCTTCTTCAAGCGCGAAGGCCGTCCGACCGAGAAGGAGACGCTGACCTCGCGTCTGATCGATCGCCCGGTGCGCCCGCTGTTCCCGGAAGACTTCAAGAACGAAGTGCAGGTCATCGCGCAGGTCGTCTCGCTCAATCCCGAGATTGACGGCGACATCGTCGCGCTGCTCGGCGCGTCTGCCGCGCTGTCGCTGGCCGGCATCCCGTTCAAGGGTCCGATCGGCGCCGCCCGCGTCGGCTACGCCAACGGCCAGTACCTGCTGAACCCGACGGCCACCGAGCTGAAGACTTCACAGCTGGACTTGGTCGTCGCCGGTACCGCTGGTGCGGTGCTGATGGTGGAATCCGAGGCCCAGCTGCTGTCCGAAGACGTGATGCTCGGCGCAGTGATGTTCGGTCACCAGCAGATGCAGACCGCGATCCGTGCGATCGCCGAGCTGGCTGCCGAAGCCGCCAAGCCGTCGTGGGACTGGAAGGCACCGGCGCGCAACGAATCGCTGGTCGCCGCGCTCAAGGGCGCCGTCGGCAACAAGCTGGACGAAGCGTTCCAGGTGCGCGACAAGCTGCAGCGCCGCGACGCGATTTCCGCGATCAAGGCCGACGTGTTGGGTGAGCTGAAGGCGCAGGCCGAAGCGAACGGCTGGGCTGCTGGCGACATGGCGAAGGAATTCGGCGAGCTCGAATACCACACCATGCGCGACAGCGTGCTGAAGACCAAGGTGCGTATCGACGGCCGTCAGCTGGACGACGTCCGTGCGATCACTGCCCGCGTCGGCGTGCTGCCGCGTACCCACGGCTCGGCGCTGTTCACCCGTGGCGAGACGCAGGCGCTGGTCGTCATCACGCTGGGCACCACGCGTGACGCACAGATCATCGATGCGCCGGGTGGCGAGTCGAAGGATCCGTTCCTGTTCCATTACAACTTCCCCCCGTTCTCGGTGGGTGAGGCTGGCCGTTTCGGTGCGCCGAAGCGTCGCGAGATCGGTCACGGCCGTCTTGCCAAGCGCGGCGTGCAGGCAGTGAAGCCGACGATCGAGGAATTCCCGTACGTGGTACGCGTGGTCTCGGAAATCACCGAGTCCAACGGTTCCTCGTCGATGGCCTCGGTGTGCGGTTCCTCGCTGGCGATGATGGATGCGGGCATTCCGCTGAAGGCACCGGTGGCCGGTATCGCCATGGGTCTGGTCAAGGAGGGCAACGACTTCGTCGTGCTGTCCGACATCCTGGGCGACGAGGATCATCTCGGCGACATGGACTTCAAGGTGGCCGGTAGCGCCGATGGCATCTCCGCGTTGCAGATGGACATCAAGATCGACGGCATCACCGAAGAGATCATGAAGGTGGCGCTGGAGCAGGCCAAGCGTGGTCGTCTGCATATCCTCGGCGAGATGGGCAAGGCGCTCACCACTGCCCGCACGGAAATGAGCGAGTTCGCCCCGCGCCTGATCACCATCAAGATCCATCCGGACAAGATCCGCGAAGTGATCGGCAAGGGTGGCGCCACGATCCGTTCGATCACCGAAGAGACCGGCACCACGATCGACATCAGCGACGACGGCACCATCATCATCGGCTCGGTCAATCGCGAAGCGGGCGAAGCGGCGAAGAAGCGCATCGAGCAGATCACATCTGACGTCGAGCCGGGCCGCATCTACGAGGGCAAGGTCGCCAAGCTGATGGACTTCGGTGCATTCGTGACGATCATGCCGGGCAAGGATGGTCTGGTGCACGTGTCGCAGATCTCCGACGAGCGTGTCGAGAAGGTTTCCGACAAGCTCAAGGAAGGCGACATCGTCAAGGTCAAGGTGCTCGAAGTCGACAAGCAGGGCCGCATCCGCCTGTCGATGAAGGCCGTCACCGAAGACGAGCGCGCCAGCGGCGCCACCGCCTGAGTTTCAAGTTAGCGTGACTCCACAAGGCCCGGCTCATGCCGGGCCTTGTGCGTTTTGCTGTCGATGATTTTGTGCAATACGTTTTTGCTAGGATGCAGAGACCACGCATGAGGACGCACCGATGGCCGACCCCGCGAACGATTTCATCAGGGACTATCAGACCCTGGCGCAGCAGTCATGGGACGCCTGGACACGCCAGCTGCAACAGCAGCAGCCTCAGCCCGTAGCGAATCCATTTTTCACGCCGCCGACAGCACCGGCTTCCGGCAACGACACGCTGGAACGCACCCTGGCCGGCCTGAAGGGGTACTTCGACTGGATGCAGGGTGCTGCTGCCAATGGTGCCGCGGCCCAGCCGGTCGATTGGCGTCAGCAATTGCAGCAACTGTTCGGTGGTGCCAGCCAGCCATTTGCGCAGGCGTTCGGCGGCATCGACAGCGCCGGCGCGGAAGGCTTTGCGCGGCAATGGCAATCCTGGCAGCAGGCGGCGCAGCACGGAGGCTTTGGCGATCTGCCGGGTATCCATGGGCCAACGCCGGCGTTCGGTCAGGATCGCGAGCAACAGATGAAGCAGCAGGCGATGGCAGCTGCCGTGCTGGCATCGTTGCAGGCTTCCGCGCGTTATCAGGCGTTGATCCAGCGCTCCAACACGCAGGCGATGCAGCGGCTGCAGGACAAGCTGGCCGAGCGTGCCGAGCCCGGTCGCCAGATCGATTCGCTGAAGGCGCTGTACGACCTGTGGGTAGACGCTGCGGAAGAGGCCTACGCCGAGATCGCGCTGACCGACGAGTTTCGCGAGGCTTACGGCGAGATGGTCAACACGCAGATGCGCGTGCGCCAGATGCAGCAGCAGCAGACCGAGCAATTCTGCCAGCAACTCGGCGTACCGACGCGCAGCGAGGTGTCGAGCCTCGGCGAACGACTGCAGGCCTTGCGCCGGGAGTTCCGTGCCAGCGCCGCGCCAGCGGCCGCAGATCATGCTGACGAGATCATGGCCTTGCGCCGTGAACTGGCTGCGCTGAAGCGTCAGTTTGCCAGTGGCTCGGCCGCGGCATCCGCAACCAAGAAGGCTGCGCCCGCCAAGCCGTCGACTTCAGCGGTAAAGACGTCTGTTTCGAAGGCCCCGGCAAAGGTGGCGCGTGCGACAGTGGCCAGCAAGGCCAAGTCCACTGTGGCATCTCCCTCCCGCACCAGCCCGCGCAAGCGCAAGTAAGGAGAGATCGTCATGTACACGCCATTGCGCATCGACCCGACCAAGGCCTTGGGCGATATCGCTACGTTCCAGCGCAAGCTTGCCACCGGCATGGGCCATCTGCGCAGCATGCGCGAGCCCGAGTATGCGAACACGCCGCGCGAGCTGGTCTACAGCGAAGACAAGTTGAAGGTGTGGCACTTCACCGGCCATGGCAAGACCACTTCGAAGACACCGTTGCTGATCGTCTACGCACTGGTCAATACGGTGTGGATGACCGACCTGCAGGCCGACCGCTCGATGGTGCGCAACCTGCTGGAGCAGGGCGAGGACGTCTATCTGATCGACTGGGGCTATCCCGACGGCGCCGATCGCTGGCTGACCCTGGACGATTACATCAACGGTTATCTCGACCGTTGCGTCGATGCCGTGCGGAAACGTCACGATCTCGATGCGATCAACCTGCTCGGCATCTGCCAGGGCGGCGCGTTCTCGCTGTGCTACACCGCGCTGCACGCGGACAAGGTGAAGAACCTGATCACCATGGTCACGCCGGTGGACTTCCACACGCCGGACAACATGCTGTCGAGTTGGTGCCGCAGCATGGACGTGGACTTGTTTGTCGACACCATGGGCAATATCCCCGCCGGGCTGATGAACTACGTTTACCTCACGCTGAAGCCGGTGCGGCTGAACCAGCAGAAATACATCGGCATGGTCGACATCCTCGACAACCCGACTGAGCTGGAGAACTTCCTGCGCATGGAGCGCTGGATCTTCGATTCACCGGATCAGGCCGGCGAGACGTTCCGCCAGTTCATCAAGGATTTCTACCAGGGCAACAAACTGGTCAAGGGCACGCTCGAGATCGGCGGCAAGCCGGTGGACCTGGGCATGGTGACCCAGCCGGTGCTGAACATCTTCGCCGAGCAGGATCATCTGGTCCCGCCGGATGCCTCGCGCGCACTGGGCAAGCATGTCGGTACTACCGACTACACCCAGCTCGCGTTCAAGGGTGGCCACATCGGCATCTATGTCTCGGGCCGCGCGCAGCGTGAGGTGCCGCCGGCTATCCACCAGTGGCTGCGAGCACGCGATTGATTTCAGCGCGATTGATTTCAGATGGGGATAGATAAGTGAATACGGATAAACGTTTGTGCCGTTCACGCAGCAACCGGACCTTGGCCGGTGTCTGCGCCGGAATTGCCGATTACTACGGCTGGGATCCGACGCTGGTGCGGGTTGCCTGGATCGTGCTTACCTTGCTGGGCGGATCCGGCATCCTGCTTTACCTGATCATGTGGCTGGTGATGCCCGAGGCGTCCTGACTGGTGTCCGTTCGATATCGCGTGTCGCGGTATCAGCCGGCAAAAGTACCATCCACGATTTCGAATGCTACTGTCGTTGCCTGCACCGGCTTCGGCGATAATGCGCGGATGACTACGCATTCCGAAACCCACGATTCCATCCGCGCCGTGCAGTGGCAGGGCGACCATCTGCGCCTGCTCGATCAGCGCCTCCTGCCTGGCGAAGAACGCTGGATCGATTGCCGTGATGCGGCGCAGGTAACGCAGGCAATTCGCGATCTCGCCGTTCGCGGCGCACCGGCGATCGGGATTGCCGCGGCATGGGGCGTGGCGATGGCGGCGCAGCAGCATGCCGCGCTGGATGAAGTCCTGGCGATGTTGCGTGCGGCGCGCCCCACTGCGGTGAACCTGATGTGGGCGCTGGACCGGATGAAGAAGCGCCTCGCTGCCGGCGCCGATGCCGAAGCGCTGCTGCGCGAGGCACAGGCGATCCAGGACGAGGATCTGGCTGCGAACCGGCACATGGGCGAACTCGGTGCCTCGCTTATCACTCCCGGCTCGGGCGTGTTGACCCACTGCAATACCGGCTCGCTGGCTACGGCCGGTTACGGCACCGCGCTCGGCGTGATCCGTGCGGGTGTGGCGGCGGGCCGGATCAACCGGGTCTACGCCGGCGAAACCCGGCCATGGCAGCAAGGCGCCCGCCTGACCATGTGGGAGCTGGTGCGCGATGGCATTCCGGCGCAATTGATTGCCGATTCGGCCGCTGCGCACCTGATGAAATCCGGTGCCGTGCAATGGGTAATCGTGGGTGCCGATCGGATCGCCGCGAACGGCGATACCGCCAACAAGATCGGCACCTACCAGTTGGCGATCGCCGCGAAATACCACGGCGTGAAATTCATGGTGGTGGCACCGTCATCCACGGTCGACATGGCCACCGGCACCGGCGAGGAAATCGAGATCGAGCTGCGCGATCCCACCGAGTTGCTCAGCACCGCGGGGAAACGCACTGTGGTCGAAGGCGCGCAGGCGTGGAATCCGGTGTTCGACGTGGCACCGGCCGAGCTGATCGACGCGATCGTGACCGAGCGTGGCGTGATCGAGCGGCCGAACAGCCTCGCGATGCAGGCGATGTTCGGGTGGTGAAACCCGGCTTCCGCAGTCGCTGCGCTGATCAATTTTTCGACAGTGCGTCGCGCGCTTTTCATGATCATCAAAACGTCATCATAAGTTGTTGATTAATAACGACTAAATCCTGTCGTTTTGATGTCATTCGTGCTACACTTTACAGGTTGATTTCGGGTCGCTCGCGCATGCGCTGGAGGCGCGGCGCCAGCGTCCTTTTTTTCGTCATCAGGGAAGCCGATTCATGGCAGAACTCGCCAAAGAAATCATTCGTGTCAACATCGAAGACGAGATGCGCCAGAGCTACCTCGACTACGCCATGAGCGTGATCGTGGGCCGCGCCCTCCCGGATGTCCGCGATGGTCTGAAACCCGTACATCGCCGTGTGTTGTTCGCGATGCACGAACTGGGCAACGTCTGGAACAAACCGTACAAGAAGTCGGCCCGCGTGGTCGGTGACGTGATCGGTAAATACCATCCGCATGGCGATCAGTCGGTCTACGATGCGATCGTGCGCATGGCGCAGCCGTTCTCGCTGCGCTACCTGCTGGTCGATGGCCAGGGCAACTTCGGCTCGGTCGATGGCGACAACGCGGCCGCGATGCGATACACCGAAGTGCGCATGTCGCGGCTCACGCATGAGTTGCTGGCCGACATCGACAAGGAAACCGTCGACTTTGGCCCGAACTACGACGAGAGCGAACACGAGCCGCTGGTGCTGCCGGCGCGCGTGCCGAACCTGCTGATCAACGGTTCGTCCGGTATCGCCGTCGGCATGGCCACCAACATCCCGCCGCATAATCTCAACGAAGTGATCGCGGCGACGATGGCCTTGATCGATGAGCCGACGCTGTCGATCGACGACCTGATGCACTACATCCCGGGGCCGGATTTCCCGACCTACGGCATCATCAACGGCTCCTCCGGCATCATCGAGGCGTACCGCACCGGTCGTGGTCGCATCCTGGTCCGCGCCAGGGCAGAGATCGAGACCGAGTCGAACGGTCGCGAGACGATCATCATCCACGAGCTGCCGTACCAGGTGAACAAAGCGCGGCTGATCGAGAAGATCGCCGAGCTGGTCAAAGAGAAGAAGCTCGAAGGCATCAGCGAGCTGCGCGACGAGTCCGACAAGGACGGCATGCGCGTCGTCATCGAGATCCGCAAGGACGCGATGGGCGACGTGGTGCTGAACAACCTGTTCCAGCAGACCCAGCTGCAGGTGACGTTCGGCATCAACATGGTGGCGCTGCTCGATGGCCAGCCGAAGCTGATGAACCTCAAGGACATCCTCGAAGCGTTCATCCGCCATCGTCGCGAAGTGGTCACCCGCCGCACGATCTTCGAGCTGCGCAAGGCACGTGCGCGTGCGCACATCCTCGAAGGTCTGACCGTCGCGCTGGCGAACATCGACGAGATGATCGAGCTGATCAAGACCTCGTCGTCGCCGACCGAAGCGCGTGAGCGCATGGTCGCCCGACGCTGGGAAGCCGGCATGGTGCGTGCGCTGCTTTCGGCTACCGGCGCCCATGCGTCGCGCCCGGAAGAAATGGATCCGCGCGATGGCCTGAAAGAAGACGGCTACCAGTTGTCCGAGGCCCAGGCGCTGGAAATCCTCGCGATGCGTCTGCATCGCTTGACCGGCCTAGAGCAGGAAAAGCTTTCCGACGAATACAAGCAGATCCTGGAAACCATCCGTGGCCTGATCGAGATCCTGGAAAACCCCGAGCGTCTGCTCGAAGTGATCCGTGGCGAACTGGAAGCGGTCAAGGCCGAATTCGGCGATGCGCGTCGTACCGAGATCCAGCATTCACAGGAAGACCTCAACGTACTCGACCTGATCGCGCCGGAGGACGTAGTGGTCACGCTGTCGCATACCGGTTACATCAAGCGTCAGCCGGCCAGCACCTATCGCGCGCAGAAGCGTGGCGGCAAGGGGCGCTCGGCGTCGGCGCTGAAGGACGAGGACTTCGTCGAGCAGCTGTGGGTGGTTAACACGCACGACACCTTGCTCACCTTCACCAGCACCGGCCGAGTTTATTGGCTCAAGGTCTATCAGATGCCGGATGCAGGTCCGGGTGCGCGCGGCAAGCCGATCATCAATCTGTTGCAGCTTGGCGAGGGCGAAAAGGTGCAGGCGGTGGTGCCGGTGCGCGAGTACCGCGATGACTGTTTCGTGTTCTTTGCAACGAAGCAGGGCACGGTGAAGAAGACGCCGTTGACCGAGTTCGCGTTCCAGCTGCAGAAGGGCAAGATCGCGATCAAGCTCGACGAGGGCGATGCGCTGGTCAACGTCGAGCTTACCGACGGCAACAGCGACATCCTGCTGTTCGCCTCGAACGGCAAGGTCAATCGCTTCGACGAAAACACCGTGCGCTCGATGGGCCGTACCGCTACTGGCGTGCGCGGCATGCGGCTGGCCGAAGGCGCGCAAGTCGTTTCGCTGATCGTGGCGGCTGAAGGTGACATCCTTACCGCGACGGAACGCGGCTACGGCAAGCGCACCCAGCTGGTCGAGTTCACCAAGAAGGGTCGCGGCACCCAGGGCGTGATCGGCATCCAGTGTTCCGAGCGCAATGGCGCGCTGGTGGGTGCCGTGCAGGTCACCGAGGCGCACGAGCTGATGCTGATCTCCAATCAGGGCACCCTGGTGCGCACCCGCGTGGCGGAAGTCTCGCAGCTCGGCCGCAACACCCAGGGCGTCACCCTGATCAAGCTGCCGGCTGATGAAAAACTTGTCAGCGTGATGCGGCTGGATGCTGATGAGGATAACGGTGAGGAAGGTGTGGTTGCTGATGCGTCGGCACCAACCGAGGGTGGAAGCTCGGACGTGACTGAGCCGACAGCTACGGAAGAATGAGCTTGATGCAGTCTTGAACAAAACCCCGGCATGCCGGGGTTTTTGTTGTCGGAACGTTGCGTGTGCCTCGCATCTGTACTGGATGCTTCTGATCGCGACTGCCGAAATGATCAGGGCTGCATACTGCAAAGGCATTCACAGCGGGGTGGTGTAGTGTCAGTCCACTACGCCCTCTAGATAGCAGCCCTCATATGCTACTGGAGGGGGCACTATTCCGGTTGAATGAAACAGGCCGTCCGAACCGAGTCGTACTTCGAGCGGGTAGGTGGCCTGATCGCTGCCATTGACTGCCATGTCCTTGATACACAGGAGCATGTTGTCGCGTTGCTTACGGATGATGCGGACGGCGAAAAACCAGCTTCTCCCGTTTGTATACGCACCTACATCTCCCTTGCTTCCAATCGGCTTGAAGTCGATAAAGCCGTAGTCCATGGGAGTATGCGCACCGATCCGCGCACGGCTTTTCATTGAATTGGGGAAGGACAGCACATCGAGATGGCGGGTCACATAGAGCGTTGCTTCGGTGTGCGCTGTCGCCGTGAGGGCTGCTTCATGCTGGCCAGCAGCAAGAAACAGGGAGAGCGCGAGCCAGGCTTGCATGTCAGTGCTCGATCGCCGCCAGCATCACCTCAGCGGTGGAAACACGCAGCTCGCCGGGCGCCTCGACCTGCAACACGCGCACCACACCATCTTCCGCGTACAGCGCAAAGCGGCGTGTACGCAGGCCCATGCCGAATGCAGTGCCATCCAGTTCCAGTCCCAGCGCGCGGGTGAAGCTGGCGTTGCCATCGGCAAGCATCAGCAGGCCGGCGGGAACCTGCTGAGAGGCGGCCCAGGCCTGCATCACGTAGCCATCGTTGACGGCGAGGCACATCACGCTGATGTCGCGTTGCTGGAATTCGGCGTAGTGGCTGATATAGCCGGGCAGATGCTTGTTCGAGCAGGTCGGAGTGAACGCCCCGGGCAGGCCGAACAGCAGGACTTTTCGCCCGGCGAACAATTCACCGGTGTGGCATGGCTTTATCTCGCCGTCGATGAGCTGGATGGTGGTGTCGGGAATGGTGTCGCCGGGTTGGATGGTCATGCAGGTCTCGGACTCAGGGAAGGGGGTAACACCATGCTAGATCGCCTGGTGGCGGGCTGTCGCCTTGAATCGTCCGCGGCCGCACCTATTTCTGTGGCAGTTGGTGATTGAGACAGCGGTTCAAGCCGTCAGCGGGTGAAGAAAGCGCCGACGCCGCCTTGACGCATTACCATCAACACCTGTCGCCAAGTCGTATGCAGGCCTTGCCCGCAGCGGAGTCGATCGCCGCTGTTTCGTGTAAGCCGGGGAGTGTTCGTGGAATTCAAAGACTATTACGAGATTCTGGGTGTGAAGCCCGATGCCAGCGAGGCCGAGATCAAGGCGGCGTATCGCAAGCTGGCGCGCAAGTACCACCCGGACAAGAACAAGGAAGCCGGCGCCGAGGAGAAATTCAAGGCGGTCAACGAGGCCAACGAAGTATTGAAGGATGCCGAGAAGCGGCGTTCGTATGATCAGCTGCGTGCTGGCGGCTATCGCGGTGGCGAGCAGTTCCGTCCGCCACCGGGCTGGCAGGGTCAGCACCAGGGTTTTGGTGATGGTGGCGACGGCGATTTCAGCGATTTCTTCGAGAGTCTGTTCGGTCGTGGTGCGGCCGGTGGCGGCCAACGCGGCCAGCCGCGTCCGCGGCGTGGCCAGGATGTGCAGGCGTCAGTGCGGATCGACCTGCAGACCGCGTTCGACGGCGGTCGCACGCGGTTGGCGCTGCATGACCCGGCCGGTGGCGAGCGCGTGCTGGAAGTGAAGATTCCGGCTGGCATCAACCCCGGGCAGGTAATCCGTCTTTCGGGGCAGGGACAGCCGGGCATGGCCGGTGGGCCGAATGGCGATCTGCTGCTGGAAGTGGGCATCCACGACGATGCGCGTTTCCGCTTGGATGGCCGCAACGTGGTGCATGTTTTGCCGATCGCACCGTGGGAAGCGGCGCTTGGCGCGACGGTGCCGGTGCCGACCCTGGCTGGCACGGTCGATCTGCGTATTCCGGCCGGTTCGCAGTCGGGGCGCAAGCTGCGCCTGAAGGGTCGTGGCATGCCCGGTACGCATCCGGGCGACCAGATGGTGGAACTGTCGATCCGCGTTCCGGTGGCGGACAGCGACGAGCAGCGCGCGGCCTTCGAAACGTTGCACGAGCAGTTCAAGGACTACGATCCGCGGCGCTAAGCTGAAGCAGGCGGGCAAATGAAAACGGCGCCTGCGGGCGCCGTTTTTCTTGAGCTTGGGAGCAACGAGGGTCAGTGCGGCAGAAACTCGTTCAGTGCCTTGACCAGTTCCTCTTCCTTGATCGGCTTGGTCACATAGGCCTTGGCGCCCTGACGCATGCCCCAGACCTTGTCGGTCTCCTGATCCTTGGTGGTCACCAGGATGATCGGGATATGCGCAGTGTCGGCGTTCTTGCTGATCGTGCGGGTAGCCTGGAAACCATTGAGGTTAGGCATCACCACGTCCATCAGGATCAGGTCGGGCTTTTCCGCCTTTGCTACTTCGACACCGGCTGCACCGTCTTCGGCGGAAAGCGTCTCATGCCCGAGTTTTTCGACGATTCGCTTGATACCCAGCAATTGTGACGGGGAGTCGTCGACGATCAGGATGCGTGCCATAAGGTGATATTCCCCTGCGAGTTTCGTTGATTCTAAGCCGTGGCGATGCTACTTCCAAGCGCGGTTTCGCCCAACCCATATGCGCTTTCGTCAAATTGTGCCGTCGATCCGCACGAGCGTGCGACCAAAAGAGTCGCCTGCAAGCATACGCGTAAACACTTCAGGCAGTTCATCGAGCGTGATTTCACGCGTCGCGATGCGCTCCAGATGTTGTGGTTTCCAGTCGCTGGCCAGATGTCGCCAGACCTCGTCACGGATGTCACGCGCGGTACCGGCCGAGGCGATGCCGAGCAGGCTGGCGCCGCGGATGATGAATGGCATCACGGTGCTGTCGAAGGCGATGCCGCCGGCATTGCCGCAGATCGCCACGTTGCCGTAGGGCGCGATCAACGGCAGCAGGCCAGCCAGCATCGTGCCGCCGACATTGTCCAGCGCACCGCCGAAGCGCACCGAATCCATTGGCTTGCCGCTGAAGACGAGTTGGTGGCGGTCGATGCATGCGCTGGCGCCGAGATTGCGCAGGAAGTCGAAGTGATCCGCCTTGCCGCTGATCGCATGTACCTCGTAGCCGACACGACTGAAGATGTCGATCGCCAGCTGACCCACGCCGCCGCTGGCACCGGTCACGGCAATCGGGCCGAGTGCCGGCGTCTGCCGGTTGTCCTGCATGCGCAGCAGTGCCAGTGCGGCGGTGAAGCCGGCGGTGCCGAGGATCATGCTCTCGCGCAGGCTCAGGCCCGATGGCAGCGGGATCGTCCAGCGCGCGTCCAGCCGCGCATATTCACCGTAGCCGCCGTCGCGTGTCTCGGACAGGCCGCTGCCGGTGCACAACACCGCATCGCCTTCCCTGAACGCGGGATCGGTGGAGGCGACCACGTGGCCGGCGACGTCGATGCCGCTGTTGAGCGGGAACTGGCGAAGGATCTTGCCTTTGCCGGTACCGGCCAGCGCATCCTTGAAGTTCACCGACGAATATGCGGCCTTGACCAGCACCTCGCCCGGCGATAGCGCATCGGCCGTCATGCTCTCGATGCCGGCGCGGTAGCCGGCATCATCGTTGTGGATGCGAAAAGCGCGGAACGTGGTCATCTCGGATCTCCGGTTTCAGGCCTTGACGCTGGACGGGCCAATCACGCGGGAGGCGTCGCCGCCGTCGTATTCGTCCATCCAGTCGAACAGCGCGGCCATCGAGTCGCCAAACCAGACACTGTCGCGCTGGCCTGCCCGCACGAAGCCTTCGCCGACCATGTGATCCATCATCGTACGCAAGCCACCGTAGTAGCCGCGCACATCGAGAAACGCGCACGGATAGCAATGCAGGCCGAGTTGCGCCCAGGTCAGCATCTCGAACATCTCGTCCATCGTGCCGAAGCCGCCGGGCAGGGCGACGAAGGCGTCGGACAGCTCATACATGCGCGTCTTGCGCTGGTGCATGGTTTCGACCACGACCAGCTCGCTCAGGCCCGGATGGGCCACCTCGAGTTCCACCAGCTGGCGCGGTATCACGCCGATAACCTTGCCGCCGCCAGCCAGCACGGCATCGGCCACGGTGCCCATCAGGCCGACCTTGCCGCCGCCGTAGACCAGAGCGATGCCGCGCCGGGCCATTTCGGCGCCGAAGGCAAGGGCTTGTTCGGTGTAATCGGGATGATTGCCGGGGCTGGAACCGCAGTAGACGCAGAGCGAGGTAACTTTGGCCATCTATATCTCCAAAAGCGCGAAACCCGTCCTTGGGAGACGGGTCGCGTGTCGTGCGTGATTATTGGAAGTATCCAGGGCCAACACACATGCATGTGCTGTCCGGGATGAGCGCATCCTGCGCTCAGTTGCCCTTGTGGATCGCGCGCTTGTCGACCGACAGCGCCGCTTCGTGCACGGCCTCGGACAGCGTCGGATGCGCGTGAACGATGCGGGCCAGATCTTCGGACGAGCCCTTGAACTCCATCGCGACGACGCACTCGGCGATCAGCTCGGAGACGCCCGGGCCGACCATGTGCACGCCGAGAATGCGATCGGTCTCGGCATGGGCAAGCATCTTCACCTGGCCGACGGCCTCGTTCATCGCGACGGCGCGGCCGATCGCGGCGAACGGGAAGCTGCCGACCTTGTACGGGATGCCGGCGTCCTTCAATTCCTTCTCGGTCTTGCCGGCCCAGGCGATTTCCGGCTCGGTGTAGATCACCCACGGCACCGTGTCGTAGTTGACGTGGCCAGCCTTGCCAGCGATCCACTCGGCCACCGCCACGCCTTCCTCGGAACCCTTGTGCGCCAGCATCGGTCCGCGCACGGCATCACCGATCGCCCACACACCATCGACGCCGGTGTGGCAGTGCTCGTCGACCACGATGCGACCACGCTCGTCCAGCTTCACGCCGGTGTCGTCGGCCAGCAGGCCGGCGGTGTAGGCGCGACGGCCGACGGCGACCAGCAGCTTGTCGACGACGAGATTCTGCTCGCCATCCTTGTCGGTATAGGTGAGGTGCACGCCATCCTTCTTCGCTTCGGCCTTGTTGAGCTTGGCGTTGAGCTTGATGGTCAGGCCCTGCTTGGCGAATTCCCTGGCGGCAACCTTGGCCACGTCGGCATCGGCGACAGCGAGGAAGTCCGGCAGCGCTTCGATGATGGTGACTTCGGCGCCGAGACGGCTCCACACGCTGCCCAGCTCCAGGCCGATCACGCCGGCGCCGATCACGCCCAGACGCTTCGGTACTTCGGTGAAGTCCAGCGCGCCGGCGTTGTCGACAATCGCCTTGCCATCGAACTTCGCGAACGGCAGCTCGATCGGTACCGAGCCGGAAGCGAGGATCACATTCGTGGCGCTGATCGTCTGCTTGGTGCCGTCGGCACCGGTGATCTCGACGTTGTTTCCCTTGAGCAGCTTGCCAGTACCGAAGTACGGCGTGACCTTGTTCGCCTTGAACAGCTGCGCCACGCCGCCGGTGAACTGCTTGACGATCTTGTCCTTGCGGCCGACGAAGGTGGGCACGTCGATCTTCGCGTTGTCGGCAGTGATGCCGTGCACGCCGAAGTTGTGCGTGAGGTTGTGGAACTGGCGCGAGGAATCGAGCAGTGCCTTGGACGGGATGCAACCCACGTTGAGGCAGGTGCCGCCGAGTGCCTGCTTGCCGTCCTTGCCGGCGAAGGCATCCACGCAGGCGGTCTTCAGGCCCAGCTGTGCAGCGCGGATCGCGGCCACATACCCGGCCGGGCCGGCGCCGATGACGATGACGTCGAATTTGTCGCTCATGAAAGTCTTCCTTTTCGGCGAGTCAGTTCACTCGCGGATGTAGCGGAGATGGGCATCAAGACTGGAAACGCAACACTTGAAAACGACGCATCAGCAAAATTCAGGCACCAGAGCCTCGTTGCCGATTTGCCTTGATCGCCGAGGCGATCAAGGCGGGACGGCGATTAGAGGCCGAGCAGCATGCGCTGCGGATTCTCCAGCTGGTTCTTGATGTCGACCAGGAACAGCACCGCGTCCTTGCCGTCGATGATGCGATGGTCATACGACAGCGCGATGTACATCATCGGCGCGGCGATGATCTGGCCGTTCTCGACGATGGCGCGCTCCTTGATCGTGTGCATGCCGAGGATCGCACTCTGCGGCGGGTTGACGATCGGCGTGGACAGCAGCGAACCGAAGGTGCCGCCGTTGGTGATGGTGAAGGTGCCGCCCTGCAGGTCATCCAGCGACAGTTTGTTCGCGCGCGCCTTGACGGCGTAGTCGGCAATGCCTTTCTCAACGTCGGCGAAGCTCATGTCCTGCACGTCGCGCAATACCGGAGTGACCAGACCCTTGTCGGTGGACACGGCGATCGAGATGTCCTGGTAGCCGTGATAGATCACGTCGTTGCCATCGACCGAGGCGTTGACGAACGGGTAGCGCTTCAGTGCTTCCGCCGCGGCCTTGACGAAGAAGCTCATGAAGCCGAGCTTGACGCCGTGTTCCTTCTGGAACGCTTCGCCCAGCGACTTGCGCATCTTCGTCACCTCGGCCAGGTTCACTTCGTTGAACGAGGTGAGCATGGCGATCGAGTTCTTCGACTGCATCAGGCGCTCGGCAATCCGCAAGCGCATGCGGGTCATCGGCACGCGCTCTTCCGGGCGCGAGCCCGGGGTCGGCTTGGCCGCCGGTGCCGCGGCGGGAGCCGCGGCCGGGCGCGAGCCGGCGTTGACCACGTCTTCCTTGATGATGCGGCCATCGCGGCCGGTGCCGGCAATGGCCGAGGTGTCGACCTTGTTTTCGGTGGCGACGCGCTGTGCGGCGGGCGAGAGCTCGGCGGCAGCCTTCGGTGCGGCAGCGGCAGCCTGGGCCGGAGCGGGAGCCGGTGTGGCCGCAGCGGCAGGAGCCGGAGCAGCAACCGCGCCTTCCTCGATGATTGCGATGACCTGCTGGCTGTTCACCGTGTCACCGACCTGCTGGCGGATTTCCTTCAGCACGCCATCGACTGGCGAGGGTACTTCCAGCACCACCTTGTCGGTTTCGAGATCGACCAGGTTCTCGTCGCGCTTCACCGCGTCGCCGGCCTTCTTGTGCCAGCTGGCGATGGTGGCGTCGGAAACGGACTCGGGCAGAACGGGGACTTTGACTTCGATGGACATGAGGGATCCTTGGGCCTTTATTCTGCTGAGTGGTCGGTGCCGACCGGCGCAACCAGCGCCTGCTCGACGAGCGCTGCCTGTTCGGCAACATGGGTATTGAGATGGCCGGCGGCCGGTGCCGGCGAGCGTGCGCGTCCCGCGTAGGAGAGACTGCGCTTGCTGCCGGTGCAGGCCTGCAGGTGATGACGGATCTGGAACCAGGCACCCTGGTTCATCGGCTCTTCCTGGCACCAGATCACCTCCTTGGCGGAAGGATACTTGTCCAGTTCGGCGGTGACTTCGACACGCGGGAACGGGTACAGCTGCTCGACGCGCACGATTGCCACGTCGTTCTGTCCACGCTTCTCGGCGTCTTCCAGCAGGTCGTAATAGACCTTGCCCGAGCACAGCACCACGCGCTTGACCTTCTTCGCCGGCAATTCGCGATGCTCGCCGATCACCAGCTGGAAGCTGCCGTTGGCCAGCTCGTCCAGCGTGGATACGGCCAGCTTGTGGCGCAGCAGCGATTTCGGCGTCATCACGATCAGCGGCTTGCGCACCGGGCGCAGCATCTGCCGGCGGATCATGTGGAAATCCTGCGCCGGCGTGGTCGGCACGCAGACCTGCATGTTGTCGAACGCGCACAGCTGCAGGAAGCGCTCGAGACGCGCAGAAGAATGTTCCGGGCCCTGGCCTTCGTAACCGTGCGGCAGGAACAGCGCGAGGCCGCACAGACGGTTCCACTTCGCTTCGCCGGAGCTGATGAACTGGTCGATCACCACCTGCGCGCCGTTCGCGAAATCGCCGAACTGGCCTTCCCAGATATTCAGCGTGTCCGGGTCGGTGGTGGAGTGGCCATACTCGAACGCCATCACCGCTTCTTCGCTGAGCAGCGAGTCGATCACTTCCACGTCGGCGCCGGCGCGGATCGTGGCCAGCGGCATGTAGGTGTGGCCGTCCTTCTGGTCATGCAGCACGGCATGGCGATGGAAGAAGGTGCCGCGACCGGAATCCTGGCCGACCAGGCGCATGTCGTGGCCGGCATCGATCAGGGTGGCGTAGGCGAGGTTCTCGGCGAAGCCCCAGTCGGCCGGAAGTTCGCCGGCGGCCATCTTGCGGCGGTCGTCGTAGATCTTCGCCACGCGCGCCTGTAGCGTGAGGTCGGCGGGCAGGGTGAGGATCTTGCCGGAGAGTTCCTGCAGTTTCTGCTTCGGCACGCTGGTGTCGGTCAGCGTCGACAGCTTGCCACCGATGAATTTCGCCCAATCGACATGGCCGTCGCGGGTCGGCGACGGGTCGAGCTCGGTCATCGGTGCGCCGGCTTCGAGTCGGTCGCGATATGCCTCGAACTGCTTCTGCGCATCACCCTCGGCCAGCACGCCTTCCTTGACCAACTGCTGCTGATACAGGTCGCGCGTGGTGGGGCGGGCGCGGATGATCTTGTACATCACCGGCTGCGTCGCCGCCGGTTCGTCGGCCTCGTTGTGACCGTGGCGGCGGTAGCAGACCAGATCGATCACCACGTCGCGGCGGAACTGCTTGCGGAAATCGTAGGCGAGGCGGGTCACTGCGATCACCGCTTCCGGATCGTCGCCATTCACATGCAGCACCGGCGCATTGACCATCTTGGCCAGGTCGGTGCAGTACATGGTGGAACGGGCGTCCTGCGGATTCGAGGTGGTGAAGCCGACCTGATTGTTGATCACGATATGCAGGCTGCCGCCGATCTTGAAACCACGGGCCTGCGACATGTTCAGCAGTTCCATGTTCACGCCCTGACCGGCGAACGCGGCGTCGCCATGGATCAGCACGGCCATCGACTGCGTGTGCATGGTGTCGCGGCGACGGGTCTGGCGCGCATGCACCGAACCGCACACCACCGGGTTGACGATCTCCAGATGCGACGGGTTGAACGCCAGAGCCACGTGCACGCCGCCCTTGGGCGTCTTGACGTCGGCGGAGAAGCCCATGTGGTACTTCACGTCGCCCGAATGAGCCGGATCGTCGGGGTGGTCGAACCGACCTTCGAATTCGTCGAACAGGGTCTTCGGCGGCTTGCCGAGGATGTTGACCAGCACGTTGAGGCGGCCGCGATGGGCCATGCCGATCACCAGTTCCTTGATGCCGTTGTCGCCGGCGGCGCGCACGACGTCGTCGATCATCGGGATCAGGCTGTCGCCACCTTCCAGCGAGAAGCGCTTCTGGCCCACGTACTTCGTGTGCAGGTAGCGCTCGAGGCCTTCGGCGGCGGTGAGGCCGTCCAGCACGCGCTGCTTGCCGGCCTTGTCCAGCGCGCTCTTGCCGGCGGCCTGTTCGAGCCGGCTGTAGATCCAGTTGCGCTGCTCGTGATTGCTGATGTGCATGAATTCCGTGCCGATCGTGCTGGCATAGGTCTTCTGCAGGCGGCTCAGCAGCTCGCGCAGTTTCAGGCGCTGACCACCACCGGCGTAGTTGCCGGCGTCAAATTCGGTATCCAGGTCGGCATCGGAGAGGCCGTGGAAGGCGAGGCCGAGATCCGGCGCCGACATCTTCTCGGTCAGGCCGAGCGGATCGAGATCGGCGGCGAGATGGCCGCGCGAACGATAGGCGGTCAGTAGGCGCAGCACGCCAGCCTGCTTGCGCGCGTGCTCGTCGCTGATCGGCGCGGCGGCGGCACCATTGCCGGCATAACGCTGCTTTTGCGCGGCCTCTATACGTGCAATGGCCGGGACATGAGAGACATCCCCCGACTCGCGACCCTTGAAGGTCTCGAAGTATTTGCTCCACTCGACGGGTACCGACGAGGCGTCGGCCAGCCAGGCGTCATAAAGCGATTCGACATAATCGGCGTTGCCGCCAGCGAGTTGGGAGGATTCGAAGAACTCGCGGATCAGGTTTGTACTCACGTCACCACCGGCAGGGAAGGGATGCTTGCAGCCATCCGTGTGACCAAGGAAGTCGCGGTTTTTGGTGGGTTTTCAAGCCCGACCCACCGCTGAAACGGATGACTGGAGAGAATCCGGACAATTATAGCCTTTGGCTGCCGCGAGGCGGCAACCCGCAAGGGGCTCGAAATGGGCTACCGGCATGCATTCGAGACGATGGTCTAACGAACTATCGTCGCAGGCTGCGGTTTTCAGCCGCTTTATCGATGACGCTGGCGACCGACGGGGAAAGTCGCCGGGCCAGCTGGTGTTCAGCCGATGCCACGAGGCCGGTCAGATATTCAGCGTCTGCAGGATGCTGGCGCGCTCGGCACGCTCCCACACTTCATCGAAATGCTGTTGCAGCGGCGCCTGGCTGGCGCGGTCGTGAAGAGCGGCGCGGCCTTGCGGGCGATCCGCCTCGGGCAGGAACAGATAGCCAGCAGCATCGTTGAGCAGATAGGCCGAGACATAGGTCAGATCGGCTTCCTCCACCGGCATGCGGATCTGGATCGCGCTGGGCAGGCGTTGCGCCAACGCGATCAGTCGATGATCGTTGCGCAGGGCGGCTTCGGGATCGTGCAGCAGGATGCGGATCTGCGCGCCGCGACCGGAGATCGCGACACGCCGCAACTCGGCCAGTTCTTCCGCGCTGGCGTAGCTGTCGTTGCCGAGCAGCGGCATGTAGATGGACAACCGGTGACGCGTCTCGCCCAGTAGCTGCAATCGCGCAGCGGCGGTTTCACTGCGCGAACCGACAGGCAGTGCACCGATGTCGCGCAGCGGAGCCTCTTTGTCGACCGTCGTGGGCAAGCTCAGACGCATGGCCCGATGCGCCAGCCCGGCATCCTCGAATTCCGCGCCATACGCGATGAAACCTTCGCGTTCGTAGAAACCGAGCGCACTGACCTGGGCATCCAGCGCCACTTCCGGCCAGCCTTGCGTGCGTGCACGTGCGATCAGTTCGCGCAGCAACGCCAAGCCGACGCCCTGACCGCGCCACTCCTGCAACACCGCCATGCGGCCGATCTTGTGTGCCGGCGTGAGCCGGCCACAGCCAATCGGCTGGCCGGCTTCGTCACGCGCCAGCACATGCCAGCAGTCGCCATCGAGTCCATCGCGTTCGCGTTGCTCGGGCACACCCTGTTCCTGGATGAACACGATGCCGCGCAAGTCGAGCAGGGCCGCGCGTTGATCCTCGCGCGACCATTCGGCGACTTCGACGTGGAAGTTTTGCAGCTTCATCGGCGACGGGATTTTCTCGGTATTAGATGACCGTCATTGACCAGCGCCAGCAACAACACGCGTTCAGTGGCGTTCGCTTTGCGGGAAAGGCTGAGCGCGCGCTGCTCGCACAACTGCTGCGCCAGTGCCGGCGTGGCCGGGTAGGCGTGGCCGCTGACATACAGCGTGCAACTGGATTTGCCGCGACTCCAGGCCAGCCGCGACCAGGGGTGGCGCAGCAGCTGTGCGCCGGCATCGAGTTGTTTCGCCAGCGCGGCGTCGCTCAGTGGCTTGTCCAGCGGTGCCGGCACCTGCGCGTTGCGGTAGCGGGTGATGAAGCAGCCGAACCAGTCGCGCAGCATGTCGTCGTTCAAGGCCGCGGCAAATGGCAACGCGGTCTTCAGGCGATCGATCGCGGCGCGGTCGATTTCGCCCGCCGCCTTGACTGGCTTCAGGTCCGGGTCGGCGTAGCGCAGTTCTTCTGGCAGATGCTCGGCGATATGGTCGGCCAGGTCGCCGGTCAGCTCTGCCTGCGACGGCGCGCGCATGCCGATCGAGAACGTCATGCACGGGCCGCCGAACGCCGCGCCGTCGTGCGGCACGCCGGGCGGCAGGTACAGCATGTCGCCCGGTTCCAGCAGCCATTCGTGGGTCGGCTCGAACTGGGCGAGTTGCTTCAGTTCGACGTCGTGACGAAACTCCTTCGGCGCCATCACGTCGTCGCTGATCGCCCAATGGCGCTGGCCCAGGCCCTGCAACAGGAAGACATCGTACTGGTCGACATGCGCACCGACGCCGCCGCCCGGTTCGGCGTAGGAGACCATCACGTCGTCCACGCGCCAGCTCGGCAGGAAATTGAAATGCTGCAGCAAGTCGGCGACGTCCGCGTCCCACTTGTCCACATCCTGCACCAGCACGGTCCAGTTGGTGCTGGGCGTTTTCGCGAAATCGGCTTCGCTCAGCGGACCGGGATTGACGTGCCAGCGATCGCGCTTCTCGTCATGCATGATCAGCCGGGCCAGGGCACCTTCTTCGCAGGCCAGTCCGGCCAGATCGTCCGGCTGCAGCGGCGGCTGGAAATCCGCAAAAGCCTGGCGGATCAGTAATGGCCGCTTCTGCCAGTAGTCGCGCAGGAATCGGGCGGGTGGCATACCCAGCGGCTGTTTTGCGGAGCCGCGGACTTCGATCGGAAAGGAGGCTGGCTTGGTCATCCGCGCATTGTAGCGGCGCCGCGCTGGCTCCGATGCAACAACCACCTGTTTGGGTGCATGATCCGTCGACAGGGGTTCCCTCTGACCTGCCGGAGCGACTCATGATCCACGACAGCATCCTCGACACCATCGGCAACACGCCGATCATCAAGCTCCAACGTCTCGCGCCGAAGCACGTCGAACTCTACGTGAAGGTGGAGGCGTTCAACCCGGCCGGCTCGGTGAAAGACCGGCTCGCCCTGGCCATCATCCTCGACGCCGAGCAACGTGGCGCGCTGAAACCCGGCCAAACCGTGATCGAGGCCACCTCGGGCAATACCGGTGTGGCGTTGGCGGCAGTATGCGCGGCTCGCGGCTATCCGTTCGTCGCGGTGATGTCGGACACGTTCTCGATCGAGCGGCGCAAGCTGATCCGCGCCTACGGCGGCAAAGTGGTGTTGACGCCGGGCGCCGCGCGCGGCAGCGGCATGGTGGCGAAGGCGGTGGAGCTGGCGCAGAAGCACGGCTGGTTCTTCACCAACCAGTTCGAGAACCCAGCCAACCCGGCGTATCACCGGCAGACCACGGCACCGGAAATCCTGCGCGACTTCGCCGGTCGCCGGCTGGATTACTTCGTTACCGGTTGGGGCACCGGCGGCACGCTCACCGGCGTGGGCGAGGTACTCAAGGTGGCGCGTCCCGAGGTGAAGATCATCGCCAGCGAGCCCGCCGGCGCAGCGCTGTTGTCCGGCAAGGAATGGCAGCCGCACAAGATCCAGGGCTGGACGCCGGACTTCGTGCCGGGCGTGCTCAACCGCAAGGTCGTCGACCAGCTCGTGCTGATCGACGACGTGCTGGCGCGCGACACCTCGCGCCAGCTGGCGCAGCAGGAAGGCATCTTCACCGGCATTTCCTCCGGCGCCACCCTGGCCGCCGCGCTGGTGGTGGCTGCGGATGCACCGAAGGGCTCGGTGCTGCTGGCGATGCTGCCGGACACCGGCGAACGCTACCTGTCGACGTTCCTGTTCGAAGGCGTCAACGAGGGCTCGGACGAGGTGTGAGCGCGACCAACCGAAGAGCTCCGCGCTCCGCTTGCGGAGCTCGGCATGTCGTGCAAAAAGCCCGACGGATTCGGCTTGAGTGAATTTCAGAGGGCAGCGGTATAGATATCCGGGAAGTAGCGCTCCATCAGCGACTTCGGATACAGCGGAGCCGTGAACCCGTACTGAGCGTACAGCCCATGAGCGTCCCCGGTTGCCAGCATGAAGCGGCGCAGCCCTTGAAGCTGAGGGTGCGAAAACACGGCAGCCATGAGTGCCTTGCTGTAACCCTTGCCCCGATGCTCGGGGAGGACAAAGACGTCCACGAGATTGGCAAAAGTTGCGTAATCGGAGATGACGCGAGCAAACGCCACTTGAGTAGTTCCAAGGAAGCCACCGAAGCAGAGCGAATGCTCGATGGACCTTTGAACCAGTGCGAGTGGAATACCCTTGGCCCAATAAGTCTGCTCGGAGAGGAATTGATGGATGAACGGAATATCCAGTTCAGCCTTTTCCGTGGTGATACGAAAATCTTCCATAGTTCTCTAGCTTTCGAAATAACCGGCGATGCCGCGTGGCGGAAGCGTTCGTGTTAAGTGGTTGGACAGGATCTGCGAGGAGCGCTTGACCGCTGGCCAGCAGGCAAGGAATAGATCAACTTGAAATCAATGTTGAGTGCCTGTCTGCTTGATCCCGTATTGCATTGCTGATTTAAGCACGTTGATGTTTATGTCTTTCAGGGTTTTGAACTTGATGCAATAGCCTGTAACACTTGCCTTGCCGAGCTCTTTTCCATATTTATGAGCCAAGTACTTCTTGTCATCAATCCCTAGAATATAGATAGAAATTCCTGCTGTGTTTGCGCTGAGGCCAATTTGGTAAAAATCCCTAGTCTTCCCGTTGACATATTCCATGGTGTGAAACCCATATCCTATATTCGGATTAGATATTGACTTACCTTTCTCATCTTTGCCATCCAGAAACCACAATCTACATTGTGGCATTAACTCAAGAATGATGCCGTGTAATTCCCGCATTTCGCTGCGTTTTGGTTCGGGCTGATTGGCAATGTACTCTTGGATTTGTTTCTGGATGTTCACGTCAAATCCTAAAATTTGTCGATTCACCAAGAGGGCCGCCTAGCGCTGGAATTGAGCGGCGGCGAAGCCGTCCGCCTCGAATGATTTGTTAGCCATTTTTGGTGATGAAATTCCCGAGTTGGAGGATTAGAGACTCAAGTCCTCGCATGTCCCGATCAATGTTCACTTTTTCGTCTTCTACGGGAACGAGACTGTTCGCAACGCTCGCACGGGTAGAGTTTCTGGAAATTGATTGCATGGCACGAATGACTTTCCCAAAACTGCCGCCTCCTCGCATCATGGGTCCACGGGCGCGAACCGCTTGGGTGTGCGCAGACCTTAGCTCCTTCTGTTGGGCAGCAAGCTCGCGCTTGAGCAAGGAAAGCTCCTTCTTCTTTATCTTGAGTTCCTTGATTGCAATTCTCGCCTCCGCAACGCTACTGACACGGAGCCTAATTTGACCGTCCTCGTAACTTATGACGGAAGTTTCGGAGAAAGCCGAAAATTGCATTCTGGATGCCCCTGATGGCTAACGCTGGAGTAAAGCGGCGGCGTAGCCGTCCGACTTGAACGATTAGTTAGCTACACACCGGATTGAGCTGCCAAAAGCTGCCGATAGTGCGACCCCGCCACGCCCCATATCTTTTGCATTGCGGTGTCCGGGTCTACGCCATCGTCCTTTTTTCCGTTGGAGGGAATTAATCCGTACTTCTGTAGTAGTGCGGCGTCGCCATAGACTGAAGCCAACTTAAGGTTTGGATATTGCACCTTAGACTGCCACGCTTTAGCTGCATCTACATAGTTTTGGATAGTTTCTTGCAAGATATTAGTAATTGCTGGGGTCGCGCCCACCTCAACTACATGATTCGTTGCCGCCTTTGCATCGATAAGTAGTTGCCCGTATGTCGGGAAATTCACGCCCACCTCAACGGCAGCATTGACTTTGCCAATTGCGGCGACGGCATTGTCAAGCGCGGATCGCTGCACGGCAGTTAGCGTTGGTACGTCGCCGTGACTGACGATGCCATTCGGCAAGCCGCGTATTGCTAGTGTGGTGACCAGTACCGTCACTGCCACAAGCACCACGGCACCTAGACCGAGCAGCCAAGGTCGATTCCTGCGCCCCACCGCTCTCGCCTGTTCAGCAGGTCCTTCTTGCGTATTCATTATGTTCTTCCCCCTAATTCGATTTGAAGGCTAACGCTTATTAGACCCCACATCGGGGCATATGCACCGGATGTTCAGCTTTCGCCTGGACTTCGTCAAATCCTACGGGCAGACAAGGGCTTGCCGGGTAACTGTCATGGTGCTTAGAGGCCTTTGCATATTGCACGAACCGAGGCGCTATCTCTTATGGCCTCGGAAGTGGAGGAATAAACCTTACGGTCGGCAGACGTACACACCCTCGCCGCCGGAAACGGTAATGCGCCAGGCAGACAACCGCGTTCAGATGTCCTTTGCCAGCATTTCGGCCATGCCGACATAGCTGCCAGGAGTCAGTTCCAGCAGACGCTGTTTCGCGTCGGTCGGCAGGTCGAGACCGTTGATGAAGCTGCGCATCGAGTCTTGGGTGATGCCGTGGCCGCGGGTCAGTGCCTTGAGCTGTTCGTACGGCTCGGGCAGGCCGTAGCGGCGCATCACGGTCTGCACGGCTTCGGCCAGCACTTCCCAGCTGCTGTCGAGGTCGGCGGCGATGCGTTCGGCGTTGACGTTGAGTTTGCCGAGGCCTTTCTTCAGCGATTCCAGCGCGACCAGGGTGTGGCCGAACGCGGTGCCGAGTGCGCGCAGCACGGTGGAGTCGGTGAGATCGCGCTGCCAGCGGCTGATCGGCAGCTTCTCGGCGAAGTGGCCGAGCAAGGCGTTGGCGAGGCCGAAGTTGCCTTCGGCATTCTCGAAGTCGATCGGGTTGACCTTGTGCGGCATGGTCGACGAACCGACTTCACCGGCTTTCAGTGTCTGCTTGAAGTAGCCCAGCGAGATATAGCCCCAGATGTCGCGGGTCAGGTCGATCAGGATGATGTTGGCGCGTCGCACCGCGTCGCAGTATTCGGCGACGCCGTCGTGCGGTTCGATCTGGGTGGTGTAGGCGTTGTAGTCGAGCCCGAGGCTTTCCACGAAGCGCTGCGAAAATGCGCGCCAGTCCACTTCCGGATAGGTGATGAGGTGGGCGTTGTAGTTGCCGACAGCGCCGTTGATCTTGCCGGAAATTTCCACCGCGGCGAGCTGCTGGCGCTGGCGTTGCAGGCGCGCCACCACGTTCGCGACTTCCTTGCCCAGGGTGCTGGGCGAGGCGGTCTGGCCATGCGTGCGCGAAAGCAGCGGCAGTGCGGCGTTGGCGTGCGCCAGTTCGCGCAACTGGGCAATCACGGCGTCGAGCTGCGGTAGCAGTACCTGTTCGCGCGCGTCGCGCAGCATCAGCGCATAGGACAGGTTGTTGATGTCCTCGCTGGTGCAGGCGAAGTGCACGAACTCGCGGGCCTGGGCCAGCGTGGGGTCGGTACCGATGCGCTCCTTGATGAAGTACTCCACCGCCTTCACGTCGTGATTGGTGGTCGCCTCGATCGCCTTGATGCGCGCGCCTTCCTCGATGCCGAAGCTGTCGGCGATGGTGTGCAGCTGCTTGACTTGGGTGGGCGTGAACGGCGGCAGTTCGGCGATGCCTGGATCGGCGGCCAGCGCCAGAAGCCATTCGATTTCCACGTGCACGCGGCGGTGCATCAGGCCGTACTCGCTGAAGATCGGGCGCAGCGCTTCGACCTTGCCGGCATAGCGGCCGTCCAGTGGCGACAGGGCGGTCAGGGCATGAGAGGACATCGGGGCATTCCGGCAAGAGGAAACCGCCATTTTACATGGGTGCGGCCCTTCTCTGTTCTGGCCGGCATGTCGCGCCAGTGACCGGCAGCGGCCTATAGTTGGACATTCTTCAATTTCGAGGAGCCGGGCATGAACGGTTTTCGCACCGAGCACGACAGCATGGGCGAGTTGCAGGTGCCCGCGGACGCGCTGTACGGCGCGCAGACCCAGCGCGCGATCGACAATTTCCCGATCTCCGGCCTGCACCTGCCGCGTCCGTTCATCCGTGCGCTGGGGTTGATCAAGGCCGCCGCGGCCGAGGTCAACCTGTCGATGGGTCATCTGAAGAAAAACCAGGCCGCGGCGATCCGCAAGGCAGCGCTGGCGGTGGCGGACGGCCAGTACGACGCGCAGTTTCCGATCGACATCTTCCAGACCGGCTCGGGCACCAGCACCAACATGAATGCGAACGAGGTGATCGCGCATCTGGCGGTGAAAGCTGGCACCAAGGTGCATCCGAACGATCACGTCAATTACGGGCAGAGCTCGAACGACGTGATTCCCACCGCGATCCATGTCAGCGCCACGCTCACCACCAGCGAGCAGCTGCTGCCGGCGTTGAAGCATCTGAAGAAAGCCATCGACAAGCGCGCCCGCGAGTTGCGGAACACGCCGAAAACCGGCCGCACGCATCTGATGGACGCGATGCCGATCACGTTCGGGCAGGAGTTGTCTGGCTGGGCGGCGCAGATCGGCTCGGCGATCGAACGTATCGAGGATGCGCTGAAGCGCATGCGCCGGCTGCCGCAGGGCGGCACGGCCGTCGGCACCGGCATCAATGCCGATCCGAAGTTTGGTCCGGCGATGGCGCTGCAATTGAAGAAGCTGACCGGCGTGAAGTTCGAGTCGGCGGAAAATTATTTCGAGGGTATGGCGTCGCAGGATGCCGCGGTGGAATTGTCCGGCCAGCTGAAGACGCTGGCGGTGGCACTGATGAAGATCGCCAACGACCTGCGCTGGATGAATTCCGGTCCGCTGGCCGGCCTGGGTGAGATCGAGTTGCCCGCCCTGCAGCCGGGTTCGTCGATCATGCCGGGCAAGGTCAATCCGGTGATTCCCGAAGCGACCGCAATGGTCGCCGCGCAGGTGATCGGCAACGATGCCTCGATCACCATCGCCGGCCAGTCCGGTAACTTCCAGCTCAATGTGATGTTGCCGCTGATCGCGCACAACCTGCTGCAGTCGATCGGGATTCTGAGCAACGTCAGCGTGCTGCTGGCCGACAAGTCGATCGCCGGCTTCAAAGTCAACACGGTGCGGGTCAATCAGGCGCTGGCGATGAACCCGATCCTGGTCACCGCGCTGAATCCGGTGATCGGTTACGAGAAGGGTGCCGCCACGGCCAAGCAGGCTTACAAGGAACACCGCCCGATCATGGACGTGGCGCTGGAAACCACTGGACTGTCGAAGGACGAACTGAAGCGGCTGCTCGATCCGATGGCGCTGACCAAGGGCGGCATTCACGGCGAATAACAGATCGCCTTGTACAGAAACGACAACGGGTGCCGAAGCACCCGTTGTCGTTTCATTACCTCGTCACACGATCAGTTCTTGGAGTCGCTTGTGCAATCGGTGATGTTGTCGGCTTTGATAATGCCGGCATAGGGTTTGAATGCAGCGAGCTGATCGGCGAGGCTGTCTTGCGCCGTCTTGATGTTGGCCAGGTCCAGGCAGATCTTCAGGGCTTCCTGCGTCACCTTCTGTGACTTGGCATCGATGTCCTTGTCGATGCTGTCGGTGTCTCCGCTGGCAATACCCTTGACGACGCTCTTGATCGCCTGGCCGGCAATCGCCGCACCAGCCTTGCCGGTGGCGATGCCGTGTTCATTGACCGCCAGCACGTTGCGGTAGTAATCCTGCAGCAGTGCACGTTGGTTTGCGCTGACGGTAGCCGGGTGCTGATCGATGCTTAGATCACCTGCAGCATTGATGACGGCATCCGGTGTGCTTTGGACGTGCAGGGTGACTTCATCATGCCGCAAGGTGATGCCACCGTTGACCAGGCTGCCGCTGCGAAAACTGATGACATTGGTATTGCCTGATTCTTTGCCGCAACCAGCTATCAAAGCGGTCATCGCAAGCAACCCGATCACGCGTTGGTAAGACATCAAGACATGCTCCAGTTGGGTAACGTAGGCAGGGCGGCGGCACTGTGGCTGATCTGAAACTTTTTGTAGAAGCCCGCTGGCGGGTGGTGCTGCTATGCCGGATAACTGCCTGGATTCAAGGCAACGGCGTCGCCCGCCAGCGGGCTCCTGCATGATGGGGTCAAGGCTCCGCGGGATGGGTTACACCGTCCGTGAGAGCCTTGGGTGCCTGGATCAATCCGAGAATACGGCGATGCCTTTCTTGCCGTCCTTGTCCTTCATGTCCTTGCCGCAATCATCGACGTCCTTTTGCTGCATGGTTGCGTAGGGCCTGAACTCGGGCATCGCCGCGGCCAGTTTCTGCTGCGTGGAGAGCAGGTCGGGCATTCGCTGGCACAACCTGACAGCGGCAGCCTCGATCTTGTCGGTTTGTGGCTTGATGGATGCTTCGATGTCCTTGTTGCTTTTGCCGGCGAGCGCGCCCCACAGTGCTTGCTTGGCCGCATTGACACCCAGGTCGGCACCTTGCGCGCCGATGTCCATGCCGGTTTCGGCGATACCGACGATCTGCTTGCGGTAGTCCAGCAGCAGGCCATGTTGCGTCGGCGTGGCCGCCACCTGCTTGCCTGCGATCAGCAAGTCGCCCTGTGGGGTGATCTCGGCTTTGGGACGCGAATCCTTGTCGTTGTGGTGGCTATCGTTGATGTGAACGCTGTTCACGTCGATGTTCTTGGTGGCCAGTTCCTGCTTGGCCTCCTGCATCGCCTTCTGGATTTCTCCGGAAATCATCGACGGGGAGGTTTTCTCGTCGGCGTCCTTGACTGCCTGTGCCACGTTGTCGGCGACACCCGGCTGGGAGTCGGTGTGTCCGGACTGACCGCAAGCGGTCAGTGGCAGCAGCATGGTCAGTGCGAGCGCGTTGAAAGTAGAGGACTTCATGGGGGGTGTTCTCCTTAATCTCGAATTCGATCGGAAGTCAGCTGTCGTCGCGCCAGCGGCGGAACCAGATGGCGCCTGCCAGCAGCGCCGATCCGATCACGACACCAATCCACAGGTTCGACGAAGCCAGCAGCTGGTAGGTGTTGGTCAGATCCATGAAGTCCATGTTCGGATTGCCGGCGACGTTGTGTGCGATCGATTCACCGCTGGTGCCGAACACGCTGCCGGTGCCAGGGAATGTGCTGAACAGGCCGCGCTGCACAACGTTCTTCCAGAACCAGGTGGTCGGAAGGTTGAACAGTCCCATCAGGCCAAACCAGCTGATTATCAGACCCGTGGCCACCGGCAATGCGACTGCCCAGAGGAACGGCTTGTTGCGTGCCCATGCCGAGCAGAGCAACAACCAACCCACCGAGGGAAGAGCCCAGAGCACGTACAGCGGGATGTAGCCAATCAGGTTGAACACGATGCGGAAGGGGTGGGCCATCAGCAGCAGATGCCACACATTCACGCCATGGAAGGACAGGGTTATCGCCAGTATCAGCAATTGCAGTATGCCGACGACGATACCCACGATGACGGCAATGATCGGAGCCAGCACGGTGGCACTGACGATCTTGGACAGCACGGTGCTGGTATCGGAGATCGGCAGCGACTTCCAGAACAGGATGCTGCGATCACGGCGGTCGTCATACAGCGCGCCGAGGCAATAGAAGAACACCACGAAGCCGAGTACCACGGTGAGCAGGCCTGTCGCGGAATACATCGCGAGGTCCAGGGCGAAGCCGACCTTGCTCATGTCGCCGGCATCCATGTCGCTCATGACATTGTGCAAACCACCGCTGGCACCGAAATTGATCCCGTGGTGGGCGCCCAGTACCTCGGCGGTGATGATGCCCATGATGTTCAGCAGCAGGAATACGCCGCCGGTGATGATCGGAGCCCAGAAGAAGCCGCCCCGGTGTTCCCAGAATTCGCGCTTCACAAGCCAATAGAAGGTTTTCATGCGTAGGTTCCCTTCATGGTGGCGACGAACAGGTCGCTGATGGATGGCCGGCGGGTTTCGCCCAGTTGCTCCAGCGTCGCGCGGTTCGCGCCGTCAAACAGAAAAATGCTCTTGCCGAAGACCTGGCGCTCGTCCAGCGGTTTCAGCTGGCGGGCGGCGTCGGCCTTGTCGGCGTTCACCATCACTTCGATGAAGCGCTCGCCGACTGCATCCATATCAGCATCCAGCACGATCTTGCCGTCGCGGATGAACATCAGGTCGGTGAGGATGTGTTCGACTTCCTCGACCTGGTGCGTCGTCACGATGATCGTCTTGTTTTCGTCGAAGTAGTCTTCCAGCAAGTGCTGGTAGAACTGCTTGCGATAGAGGATGTCCAGGCCCAGCGTCGGCTCGTCCAGGATCAGCAGCTTGGCGTCGATCGCCATCACCAGTGCCAGATGCAGCTGCACGATCATGCCCTTGGACATCTGCTTGACGCGCTGATTCGGCTGCAGCTTGGTACGTGCAAGAAACGCTTCGCACTTGGCGCGATCGAAGCGCGGATGCACGTTGGCAACAAAGTCGACCGCCTCGCTGACGCGGATCCAGCGTGGCAACACCGCGACATCGGCGATGAAGCAGACCTCGCCCATCAGCTTGTCGCGCTGCTTGCGTGGGTCGAAACCCAGCACGTTGAGCTGGCCAGTGAAGTCGGTGAGGCCGAGGATCGCTTTCAGTGCAGTGGTCTTGCCGGCGCCGTTGGGGCCGATCAGGCCGACGATGCGGCCGGGAGCGATCTGGAAGTTCACATTGTCCAGCGCCAGCGACGACTTGTACCGTTTGCTCAGGCCGCTGGCCGTGATTACCGCGCTCATGATTGCTCTCCCTTGCCAGACTCGGCCTCACGCAGCAGCGTCTTGAGATCCAGCCCCAGTCGTTGCAGCCGTGCGAACAGCACCGGCCATTCTTCGCGCAGAAACCGCTCGCGTTCGGATTTCAGCAGCGCCTCACGAGCGCCTTCGATGACGAACATGCCCAGACCCCTCCTTTTTTCAACCAGTTGTTCGTCGACCAGTTCCTGATACGCCTTCGATACGGTCAGCGGGTTGATCTGATAATCCGCTGCCACTTGACGTACCGACGGCAGCGGGTCGCCCTCGTTCAAGGCGCCGTCCAGGATCATCGCCACTACGCGTTGCTGCAGTTGGCGATAGATCGGGACGCTGTCGTTCCAGGTAATGGTCATGTTTTATTCCTTGGTGATACGGCCAAACTTGTTGCCAAACGAATAGTAGGGCATGGCCAATGGCGACCCGAGCAGGCTGAACGGCTCGGCTGTGCCGGTTCCGTCGATGTGGCTCAGTGACGGCACTGTGGCGATGCCGCTGCCGATATCGGCGAGCAGGGCGGCGGCGCGCATTTCGGCAGCGCTGGGATGGACCGTGACGGGTGCCAGTTCGGTGACTTTGATCGTGCGGGTCTTGCTGGCCGCTGCCAGCTGGCTGTCCACGTTGTAGTTGACGGCACTCAGGCTGGCGAAGGTAAACAGGACGGCGGCGACGCTGGAGATCAGGTTCTGCGCTTTCATGACGGGCCTCCTTGGTGAGCTCGTTAGGTGGTGTTGTAGTGAACTATAACACCGACTTTTGAACCGTCAATAGGCAAAGTGCCATTTCGCAACATGACTGATGGCCTATATGGCTCTCCGGCATAAGTTGTCGCTGGAATCGCCGCTGCGCAATGCCCTTCAGGCGGGCAGCTGCGCCACATGAGCCGGAGTTGGCGCCGCGCGCATCAACGAAAAGGCCAGCACTCGGGCTGGCCTTTTCGTTGTAACCAAGGGGCGTCGTGATCAATCGTGCGCGGTGTAAACCTGTTTGCCGCCGACCCAGGTCTGCAGCACCTTGGTGTTCCAGAGCGTGGCCGGAGCATCCTTGAAGATGTCGTGATCGATCAGGATGAAGTCGGCCCACTTGCCCGGTTCCAGTGTGCCGAGCGTCTTTTCCGCATGCTCGGCGTAGGCAGCGTCCAACGTGAAGGCGCGCAACGCTTCGACCAGGGTCATGTCCTGCTCTGGATACCAACCGCCGGGCGGCTGGCCGTGGTGATCCTCGCGCGTGATGGCCGAGTACAGGCCATAGAACGGATTGGGCGATTCCACCGGGAAATCCGAGCCGCCGGCGACCACCGTGCCCTGCTTGAGAAAACGCTGCCATGCATAGGCGCCCTGCATGCGGTCATGGCCGATGCGATCCTCCGCCATGTTCATGTCGGAGGTGGCGTGGGTCGGTTGCATCGAGGCGATCAGCCGCAACGACACGAAGCGCGGAATGTCCTGCGGCGACACGATCTGCGCGTGCTCGACGCGGTTGCGCAGGTCCTTGCCGTCATGCAGCTTGTAGGCTGCGGCATAGCTGTCCAGCACTTCACGGTTGGCGCGATCGCCGATCGCGTGGATGGCGACTTGATAGCCCTTGCCCAGCGCTTTGCCGATCTTCGCGGTCATCTCGTCGGGCTTCATGAACAGCAAACCGCGGTTGCCCGGATCATCGGAGTAGGGCTGCAGCATCGCCGCGCCGCGGCTGCCCAGTGCGCCGTCGGCGAACAGCTTGACCGCGCGCACGGTGAGGAAATCATCGCCGTAGCCGATCAAGGGGCCGTTCTTGTTGATGACATCGAAGTCGTCGCCGGTACCCAGGATCATGGCGTAGATACGCGCGGTGAGTTTGTGCGCGTCGGCGTATTGCCGGTACAGCCGGTAGTTCGCCAGGTCGATGCCGGCATCGCTGACGCCGGTGAGGCCGACGCTGGCCATTTCGGCCAACGCGGTATCCAGCGCCACGGCTTTTTGTTGCGCCGTTGGTACAGGAACCTTGGGGTCGATCAACGCCATGGCGCCATCGACGAAGACCCCGGCAGGGTTGCCATCCGCGTCACGCTCGATGCGTCCACCTGGGGGATCCTGGCTGGCCTTGGTGATGCCAGCCAGCTTCATGGCAGCGGTATTGGCCCAGCCGGCATGACCGTCGACGCGGCTCAGCCACACCGGGCGATCGGATACCACGGCGTCCAGTTCCTTCGCGGTGGGGAAGCGGCCGAGTTTCCAGATTTCCTGATTCCAGCCACCGCCGGTGATCCACTTCGCGTCGGGGTGCGCTGCGGCGTACGCCTTCACTTTCGCCAGAGCTTCGTCCAGCGACTGTGTGCCGATGAGATCGGCCCGGTTGCGCGCATAGCCCAGTTCAAGCACGTGGCCATGAGCGTCGATCAGGCCCGGCAGCAAGGTGTGGCCGTGACCGTCGATGATCTTGGCGTTGCCGGCGCGCTTGGCCAAGTCGGCACGGTTGCCGGTGGCGACCACTTTGCCCTGATCGATCAGAAGCGCCTGGAATTGCTGCAGTTTGCCGTGGCTGTCCAGCGTATAGCCGTTGACGTTGTTCACCAGCAGATCGGCGGCCTGCACGGCGGGTGCCAGTGCCAGCAGCCCAAGCAACGACAGACGTAGCGAGCGATTCATGCGCGGATTCCTGTGTCGGTTGAATCCGCAGTGTGTCGGCCGGCGTGTGGTTTTTCCACTGCCGGCTCACGGGATCGCACCGGTCGCACAACGACAAACGCCCTCTTCACTCGTGAAGAGGGCGTTTGCAAGCGCGAGCTGAATCAGGCGGCCTTGGCTTCAGGTGCGATCAGCGAACCGATCGCGGCCTGTGCCGACTGCAAGGCCAGCGCTTTCGGCTCATCGCCCATGTTGAGCCCTTCGGCACGCACGAATTCCACGTTGGTGATGCCGATAAAGCCAAATACGGTACGCAGATAGGACTCCTGGAAATCCATCACGGCGGCCGGGCCGCTGGCATACATGCCGCCACGGCTGGAGGCGATGATCACGCGCTTGCCGCCGGCCAGCCCCTCGGGGCCGTTGGCGCCATAGCGGAAGGTCTTGCCGGCGACCGCAATGCGGTCGATCCAGGCCTTGAGCTGGCTGGGAATGCCGAAGTTGTACATCGGCGCACCGATCACCACGACGTCAGCGGCGAGGAATTCCTCCAGCATCTGGTTGCCCAGTACAACGACGGGGTCGCTGGCATCGGCCACCGGCGTCCAGTGCGGCAGCGGCTTGGCAGCCAGGTCGTGATATTGGACTGAGGCGGCGGCTGTGTTGCGCTGCAGCTCGGCTACGATGTCGGCGGTCAGCTGGCGCGAAACCGAGTAACCACCCAGTGCGCTGGAATCGATATGCAACAGTTTCATGATGAGGTTCCTGGTCGGGCCGGCTACCCGGCGATGTAAACAGGATATATTCGGAACAATGATGCGATAAGATAGGTATCTTCGAACTTATCGTTCCTTATTGGAAACAATCATGACGGTATTGAGTGGCGCCTTGCAGGATCTCAACGACCTGTACTTCTTTGCCGCGGTGGTCGAACACGGCGGCTTCTCCGCCGCCGGCCGGGCTCTGGGCGTGCCGAAATCGCGCCTGAGCAAGCGGGTGGCCCAGCTGGAGGAGCGGCTCGGTGTGCGCCTGCTGCAACGGACCACGCGGCGTTTCGTGGTGACTGAGGTCGGCGAGCGTTTCTACGCGCATTGCCGCGCCGTGCTGGAAGAAGCGCAGGCGGCGCAGGACGCAGTGGATGAATTGCGTGCCGAGCCGCGTGGTGTGGTGCGTTTGAGCTGTCCGGAGTCGCTGGCGCAGACGGTGCTGGCTTACTTGCTGCCGGATTTCCTCACGCAGTATCCGAAGATGCAGGTGCGCTTGCTGGCCAGCAATCGCCGCGTCGACGTGGTCGGTGAAGGCTACGATCTGGCGATTCGGGTGCGTAGCAAGCTGGACAGCGATGCAAACCTGGTAATGCGCAGTTTCGGCCAGTCGCGTACCAAGCTCGTGGCCAGCCCCGCGTTGCTGAAAGCCCAAGGACGTCCGGCCATGCCCGAGGAGCTGGCCAAGCTGCCGGCGCTGTCGATGCGCGAGCACGAAGGCGCACAGGTGTGGGAGCTGATCGGGGCGAACGGCGAACAGGTCAATGTCGAAGTACAGGCACGCCTGATCACTGGCGATTTCACGGTGCTGCTGGAAGCCGCACGCCGCGGCATGGGCGTGGCGTTGTTGCCGGAATTCGTGTGTGCGCCGGCGATCGCCCGTGGCGAACTCGAAATAGTGTTGCCGGACTGGAGCGTGCCCGAGGGCACCATGCACTTCGTCTATCCCAGCCGCCGCGGCATGCTGCCGGGTGTGCGCGCACTGGTCGACTTCCTGGCCGAGCGACTGCCGGCCATGACGCTGCTGAAACATGAGCAATGCAAGCTGCGTCCGCTGGACGAGCTGCCGAAACCATGATCGGTGTGCCGTGATGCACGCGGCAGCACCGATACGCTACGCTTGAACCTTTATGGACATCCAAACGGCCGAATGATGATGATCGAAACCAAGCTGCCAAAAGTCGGCACCACCATCTTCAGCGTGATGAGCCAGCTGGCGCTGGAGCACAAGGCGGTCAACCTGGGGCAGGGCTTTCCCGATTTCGAACCGCCGCAGGGACTGCGCGATGCGCTGACCCGCGCCATGAACGAAGGCCGCAACCAGTACGCGCCGATGCACGGTACGGCGGCGCTGCGCGAGCAGATCGTGTCGAAGGTCGCGCAGCTGTACGGTCGCAAGCTCAATGTCGATACCGATATCACGGTCACGTCCGGCGCCACCGAAGCGATCTTCGCGGCGATTGCCGCCGTCGTGCGTGCGGGCGAGGAAGTGATCGTGTTCGATCCAGCCTACGACTGCTACGAGCCGGCGATCGAGCTGCAGGGCGCACGCGCGGTGCATATCCCGTTGACCGTGCCGGCATTCGCGATTGATTGGCAGCGCGTGCGCGACGCCGTGACGCCGAAGACGCGGATGATCCTGATCAACAGCCCGCACAATCCGTCCGGTGCGGTGCTGTCGGCAGCCGACCTCGAAGAGCTGGCGGCGATCGTGCGCGACACGAAGATCGTGGTGCTGTCCGACGAGGTGTACGAACACATCGTCTACGACGGCGCGCAACACGAGAGCGTGTTGCGCCATCCGGAACTGGCCGAGCGCAGCATCGTGGTCTCCTCGTTCGGCAAGACCTATCACTGCACCGGCTGGAAGGTCGGCTACGCCGTGGCGCCGGCCGCGCTGTCGGCCGAGTTCCGCAAGGTGCACCAGTACCTCACGTTCTGCACGTTCCATCCGGCGCAGGTGGCGTTCGCCGAATTCATGGCCAGCAATCCCGAGCACTATCTGGAATTGCCGGCCTTCTACCAGGCCAAGCGCGATCGTTTCCGTGCACTGCTGGCGCCGTCGCGCTTCAAGCTGCTCGACGTGCCCGGCGGTTATTTCCAGCTGGTCGATTATTCGGCGATCCGCGACGAGGACGATCTCACTTTCAGCAAGTGGCTGGTCGAGCAGGGCGGCGTGGCAGCAATTCCGTTGACACCGTTTTACGAAAGCGCGCCGGGCACGCGCCTGCTGCGGCTGTGCTTCGCCAAGAGCGATGCCACGATGGATGCGGCCGCGGAGCGGTTATGCCGGCTGTGAACATGCCAGCTTCAAATATGCGTGCTCTGAAGGTTTCGCTGGTGCAGGGCGCCACCCGTTGGCACGACGCGGCTGCCAACCGCGACTACTACGGCGCGCTGGTGCGCCAGGCCGCCGGCAGCGATTTGATCGTGCTTCCCGAAACCTTCCTGTCGGGTTTCAGCAACGACACCCAGGCCAATGCCGGAACGATGGACGGCGAGGGCGTGGCGTGGCTGCGCGCGCTGGCGATCGAGATGAACGCGGTGATCTGCGGCAGTCTGGCGATCCGCGAGAACGACGTCGTCTACAACCGCCTGTTGTGGATGCAGCCGGATGGCAATTTCACCCAGTACGACAAGCGCCACCTGTTCCGCATGGCTGGTGAACACACCCGTTATGGCAGCGGTAACGAGCGGCCGATCGTGGAACTGAAGGGTTGGCGGATCTTGCCGCAGGTCTGCTACGACCTGCGCTTTCCGGTATGGCTGCGCAACCGCCGACTGGCTTCCGCCAACGGCGGTATGGATTACGACCTCGCCTTGTTCGTGGCGAACTGGCCGACACCGCGCCGTGGTCCGTGGCGCACGCTGCTGCGCGCGCGCGCGATCGAGAACCTCAGCTACGTTATCGGGGTGAATCGGGTCGGCGTGGACGGCAACGAAATTCCGTATGCCGGTGACAGCGCGGTGATCGATCCGGTCGGCGAGCCACTGGTCGAGTTGGGTACGCAGGAGCAAGTGGTGACGGTCATGCTCGATCCGGCACCGCTGCTGGCGCATCGCGAACGCTTTCCGGCGTGGATGGATGCTGATGCGTTTTCGCTCGATCCAGGTTGACCCGCCACCATGCATGAAAACAAAAAGCCGCCTGATAGGCGGCTTTTTGTTGATGGGTACATAACGCTCAGAGTATCGCCAGCACCGCTTCCGGTGGCCGTCCGAGTGCAGCTTTGCCGTTGGCGACCACGATCGGTCGCTCGATCAGTTTCGGATGCGCCACCATCGCGGCGATCAATGCTGCATCGCCGAGCGCAGGATCATCCAGCCCGAGCGATGCGTACTCCGCTTCGCCCGTGCGCAAGAGTTCGCGCGCGCTCATGCCCAGCTGCTTCAACAACACGGCCAGTTCGGCCACGGTCGGCGGGTTGTCGAGATAGTTGATGACCTCGACCTTGCCGCCGTGCTCCTCCAGCAACGCCAGCGTGGCGCGCGATTTGGAGCAGCGGCTGTTGTGATAGATGCGCACCATTCGGTCAGTTATCTCGATCCGTCATGCCGAGCCGTGGCTCAGCGATTGCCCGAACGATTGCCGCCGCGCCCCGGCGGACGTCCGCCGGCAGGGCCACCGTGACCCTGTGGGCGTGCACCGCTGTGCGAGCGGTTGCCGCCCTGACCTTGCGGCCGGCCAGCGCCTTGCGGACGATTGCCACCCTGGCCTTGCGGTCGCGCACCGCCCGTGCCGTGGGGCCGGGCATTGCCGTGTGCAGGATTCCCCTGGGCACGATTGCCTTGGCCCTGACCCTGGCCTTGCGGGCGACCGCCATGTGCAGGACGAGCACCATGCGCGCGGTTGCCGGTGCCGCCGGCGGCACCACGCGATTCGCCACCAAAGCCGCTGTACGGGCTGTTGCCGGCAGCACGACCTTCGCCGCTGCTACGGGCGCCGAACGGCTTGCCACCGGCCGGCCGACGATTGCCTGCAGCACCGCCACCGGCGTTGCCGCGCGGTGCGCCGGGACGACCGCTGCCGTCGCGGCTTTCGCCGGCGAACCAGGTGCGCACCGACGGCAGTTCCTGGCCCGGCGCTACACGCCGGCCCCTGCTGCCACCTGCACGCTCGGGACGCGCGACGTTGCCGTTGACTTCCTTGCCGTCGCGACGCGGCGGCTTGCGGCCGCGGATCGGTTCTTCGCGGATGCGGTCGTAGGCGCGTATTTCGCGTGCCTCGTCCTGACCGCCGGTCCAGGCGCTGCTGGCGCCGCGCTCGGGGCGATATTCAGTGACGCTGCGGTTCGCGCGGCGCTGATGCAGGACCGGGCTCAGGGTCAGCACCGGCTGCGGCATGCCGAGACCGGTAGTCTGGCGCAGCTCCTTGACGGTTTCTGCATCGAGCACTTCGCATTCGCCGCGGCGCAGGTTGCGCGGCAGTTCGATGGTGCCGTAGCGGATGCGCTTGAGGCGGCTGACCAGGAAACCCTGCGAATCCCACAGGCGACGCACTTCGCGGTTGCGGCCTTCGCGGATGACCACGCGGAACCAGCTGTGGCTGCCGCCGCGACTGATCACGGCGATCTCGTCGAAGCGTGCAGGGCCGTCGTCCAGCTCCACGCCAGCCTTCAGCCGTTCGATGATCTCGTCCGGCACTTCGCCATGCACGCGGCACAGGTACTCGCGCTCGAGGCCGCTCTTCGGGTGCATCAGGCCATTGGCCAGTTCACCGTCGGTGGTCAGCAGCAGCAAGCCAGTGGTGTTGATGTCGAGGCGGCCCACGGCGACCCAGCGCGCACCCTTCAGGCGCGGCAGCTGTTCGAACACGGTGGGGCGGCCTTCGGGGTCGTCACGGGTGGTCAGTACGCCCTCGGGCTTGTGGTACAGCAAGACCTCGGTGTCGTCGCGGCTGTCGGTGGCGACGACGAACTGCTTGCCGTCCATCACCACGCGGTCACCCGCCTTCACGCTCATGCCGATTTCGGCGGGTGCGCCATTCAGTTCGACTTCGCCGGACTGGATGCGCTGCTCCAGCATGCGGCGCGAGCCAAGGCCTGCATTGGCCAGCACCTTGTGCAGGCGCTCTTCCAGCGCGGGCGCGTCGGTGTCGATGCGCGGTTCGCGCTTCAGGGATAAAACGGATTTCTGCGGCGCAGTCATGCGCGGTACTCCTCGGTATCTTGCTCGGCAGCGTCGGGTTCGACGTCTGCGGCGGGGTTCGCTGCCTCATCGGCAGTGGCAATCGGGTGATCGGTGAGTGGGCTCGTATCGGAGCCAGGCTCGTCGGACTCGGGGGAAACGGCTGACGCGTCGGCGTCGGCCGTGGTGTTCGTATTGTTGTTTTCAGCATCTGCGGCGTCCGCGGATGCATGGTGTTCGGTTTCTAGTTCGTGGCCGTCGGCTTCGAGCGGCGCTTCATGGTCCGGATCGACCGACAGGTCGCGCACGATACGGGCAGGGAAGGGTTCCGGTTCGAAGCGCAATTGCGGGTCTTCCATGTCGCGGATTTCCGACAGTGGCGGCAGCTGGTCCAGCGATTTCAGGTTGAAGTAGTCGAGAAACGCACGGGTGGTGCCGAACAGTGCCGGCTTGCCGGGCACGTCGCGGTAACCGACTACGCGGATCCACTCGCGCTCTTCCATCGTCTTGATGATGTTGGAGGACACCACTACGCCACGGATCTGCTCGATCTCGGGGCGGGTGATCGGCTGCCGATAGGCGATCAGCGCCAGTGTTTCCAGCAACGCGCGTGAATAGCGACTGGGTCGTTCGGTCCACATCCGCGAGATCCACGGATGCACGTCCTGACGAACCTGGTAGCGAAAACCGGAGGCGACTTCCTTCAATTCAATGCCACGGCCGCTGCAATCTTCGCCCAGCGCTTCCAGCGCCTTGGCGATCTGCCCGTGATCGACTTCGTCGGTTTCATTGAACAGGTCGCCCAGCTGATGGACGGTCATCGGCTGGGTGGAGGCCAGCAGGGCGGCCTCGATGATGGGTTTGAGTTGCTCGATCTGCATAACCTTGGGTTCGGATGCCGGTTTGTTCGGACCGCTCAGTGGGTATCGTTCATTTGCCGGACGATTCGATCAGTGCCGATTCGCCTGCTTGTACATCGTCCGCCGGTAACTCGACGGACTCTTCGGAGTGGTTCGCCTTCGCCTTCACATAAATCGGCGCCAGCGGTTCCTCCTGGACAATCTCGACCAGCATTTCCTTGGCCAGCTCCAGCATCGCCAAGAAGGTCACCACGATGCCGAGGCGTCCTTCGGTGGGATCAAACAAACTCTCGAAACGGTGGAAGCTGCTGTCGTCCAGCCGGCTCAGCAGTTCGCCCATGCGCTGGCGCACGCTGAGTGCCTCGCGCTTGATCGCGTGATGGCCGAACAATTCGGCCCGGTGCATCACGTCCTTCAGCGCCAGCAGCATCTCGTTCAGCTCAAGCGGCGGGGGCAACTTGATCACGTTGCGTTCGCCCACGTCGGCATGTGCCACCACACTGTCGCGTTCCTGCCGGGGCAGGGCCTCGATATCCTCGGCCGCCCGCTTGAATCGTTCGTACTCCTGCAAGCGCCGCACCAGTTCGGCACGGGGATCCTCTTCCAACCCTTCCTCGGCCGGCGGCCGCGGCAGCAGCAGCCGCGACTTGATCTCGGCCAGGATCGCGGCCATCAACAGGTATTCGGCGGCTAGCTCCAGCCGCATCACATCGCGCATCAGCTCGATGTAGGTCATGTACTGCCGGGTGATCTCGGCAACCGGGATATCCAGGATGTCCAGGTTCTGCCGGCGGATCAGGTACAGCAGCAGGTCCAGCGGGCCCTCGAACGCCTCCAGGATGACCTCAAGCGCGTCCGGCGGAATGTACAGATCCTGCGGCATCTGCAGCATCGGTTGGCCGCGCACGATGGCAAGCGGCATTTCCTGCTGTTGCGGTACCGACGCAAACGCATCCTGCGGTGCGGTGATCAGGCTCTGTGGCTCGACTGGCTCAGTGCTCATCAATGCATGTCATGGGGCCGCCTTCAGCGGCTGGCAGTGCGTTCAACACGATCGGAATCATTCACACATCGGCGCAACATGGAATGTCCGTGCTCGGAACACGACGGTGAAGCAGTGTTCCCGGGGTACTGCGTTCTTTCACATCTTCAGCCGAGGTGCGGCGGCTGCCTCGTCACGACGGGCAAGATGAAGCCACGCAATGGTGGTTCGGTCAGGCAGGTCGCAAGCGGCCATCGCACGCCATTCCGGGTTGTCAGCCACGGCAAGGGCGCAAGTCATGGTGGCGAAGAGCAGCGCCACTGACTATTCACTGGTCGGTTCGAGAGCAATCGAATGGGAGTCATGGGTCGCCGAAAGTGATCGGCAAACGCTGTCATGCAGCCACGCGTGTATGAAGAGTAGCGGCTAGCTGCCGTCAAGTCCAGTAGAGGGCTCCAGACGTGGGCTTGCGCTGGGGGTCGATTCATGAGGTTCGATGCTGCATGGCGGCTGGTCTCGCGACACAATAGGTGGATCATGCGGGTCAGCTTGCCAATCGAGTCGGATACATCGCGATGCTGGTGCGGCCTGTGACTGAATGTGACGATATGCGGCAGGGCTGCGCACTACATCGCGGAAACGCGCGGATTCATGCGCTGTCCCCCATTGTTGTGCGATGAGGGGTGGGCGTTTGGCGGGGTTTGACCCGGACGTGGAAAGGCTCGGTGGGGGGCGAGTGCCAGAGTAAATGTGATACGAATCTCATAATTAGCATGCAAAGTATGATTTACAGCCGGAATGGCACGACGATTGCTCAGCTACAGCAGGTCATCGCAGCCAGCCAGTGAATCAGAGCGTCACGCAAGCGGATCATGCGAAGAAGATGTGCTGCAGTATTGATGAATGATGCGGCAGAAAGATTGCAGGGTGTGGCTGGGCACCGTGTCGTTGCCAGCGGCAGGTGCAAACGCAAATGGACGGTATAACTGATGACGATCGGCAAAAATGGACAGGGCGGCAGCGTACCGGAACAGTTGCGTCCGGCGCGCATGCAGATCGCGACGACGGTGCTGATGAGTCGTCATGGCGAGTCGCACCCGACCGAACTGGTTGATATCTCGGCCACCGGTGCATTGTTGCGGCGTCCCCTGGGCTGGTCCGGCGAAGCGGGGCAAAGCTGGGTGCTCGACATGATCTTCGGGCACGACCTGCACATTCATCTGGAGGCCGTCGTCGCTCGGATTTCCGATCACCACATCGGCTTTTCGTACAGCCGCATTCCCGAGGACAAACAGGTTCCGCTGTGGAATCTGCTGGGTGGCTACGCCGATATTCTCGAGTACTGGAAAGACGGCTGAGCGTAGCTTGCCGTGCCATGAAAAACGCCCGCATCATGCGGGCGTTTTTGCTTTCGGGTGTCGAGCGGGATTTCAGGCGGTGGCTTTCTTCTCGTCGCGCAACTCGCGGCGGAGAATCTTGCCCACGTTGCTCTTCGGCAAGGCGTCGCGGAATTCGATGAACTTGGGCCGCTTGTAGCCGGTGAGATTCTCGCGGCAGAACTGCCGGAGCGCCTCTTCGGTCAGGTTCGGGTCCTTGCGCACCACGAACAGTTTCACCACCTCGCCGGAATGCTCATCGGGAACGCCGACCGCCGCCACCTCGAGCACGCCGGGGTGCTGCATCACGGCGTCCTCGACCTCGTTCGGGTACACGTTGAAGCCGGACACCAGGATCATGTCCTTCTTGCGGTCGACGATGTAGAAGTAGCCGTTGGCATCCATCTTCGCGATGTCGCCCGTATGCAGCCAGCCATCGTCGCCGAGCACCTTGATGGTCTCATCCGGTCGCTGCCAGTAGCCCTTCATCACCTGCGGACCGCGCACCATCAGTTCGCCCACTTCGCCGGTCGGCAGCGGCTGCCCTTCCTCCGACCAGATCGCCACGTCGGTCGATGGTACCGGCAGGCCGATCGACGCGTTGTATTCCTTGATATCCAGCGGATTGATGCATACCGCCGGCGAAGTCTCGGTCAGCCCGTACGCTTCGGCGAGCGTGCAACCGGTGACCTTCTTCCAGCGATCGGCCACCGCGCGTTGCACGGCCATGCCGCCGCCCAGGGTCAGGTGCAGCTTCGAGAAATCCAGCTCGGCGAATCCGGGCGTGTTGAGCAGGCCATTGAACAGCGTGTTGACGCCGGTCAGTGCGGTGAAGCCAGACTGCTTCAACTCCTTGACGAAACCGGGCATGTCGCGCGGATTGGTGATTAGCCAGTTCAGACCGCCCAGGCGGGTGAACACCAGTCCGTTCGCGCACAGCGAAAAGATGTGATACAGCGGCAGCGCGGTGATGATCACTTCTTCGCCGGGTTTGGCGTTCGTGCCAACCCATGCACCGGCCTGCAGCATGTTCGCGATCATGTTGCCGTGGGTCAGCATCGCGCCCTTGGCGACGCCGGTGGTGCCGCCGGTGTACTGCAGGAAGGCGATGTCGTCGTGGCCCAGCGTTACCGGTTGCAGCGGATGCGGCGCGCCACGCGTCAATGCATCACGGAAACGCACGGCCTGCGGTAGATCGAATGCCGGCACCATCTTCTTGACGTGCTTGAGCACGAAATTGATCAGCACGCCCTTCGGGCCCAGCAGGTCGCCGATGCCGGTAGTGATGATGTGCTCTATAGGGGTTTCCGCGACGACCTGTTGCAACGTGGCGGCGAAGTTGTCCAGCACCACGATGACCTTGGCGCCGGCGTCCTCCAGTTGATGCTTGAGTTCGCGCGCGGTGTACATCGGATTCGTGTTGACCACGATCAATCCGGCGCGCAGCGCGCCGAACAACGCGATCGGATACTGCAGTACGTTCGGCATCATGATCGCGATGCGATCGCCCTTGCCGAGCTTGAGTTCGCCGGTGAGATAGCCGGCGAACTGGCGGCTCATCTCGTCGATCTGACCATAGGTCAGTTTATGGCCAAAATTCGCAAAGGCCGGTCGCTCGCGAAAGTGCTTGAACGCTTCCTCGAACACCGCCGGAACCGAGGCATAGGTATTGACGTCAATCTGGCTGGGCACGCCTGTCGGATAGTGATCCAGCCACGGACGTTCAATGCTCATGCTTGGGGTTCCCTGTGTGGATGACCGCTGATCGAGGATGGACTTGGGATGACGACGGCATCCATCATGGACCACTGCGCAGTTCATTTGAGCATACGCCCGCGTACAGCAGCAAGCCGCAATGCAGCGAGTTCCGTCCATGATCCGACTGAGAAAAATCGCCTGTGTATTGACCGCTTTCGCGCTGTTCGCGCTGGCCTTGTCGGCGTGCCGACACACGCCGGACGAGCAGCAGGTGCGCGAGGCGATTGCCGCGGTTGCGCAGGCAGCCGAGGCCGGCGCGGCAAGCGACGTGGGCGCACCGCTCAGCGACGATTTTGACGGCAATGCCGGTGAACTGGATCGGCGCGGGCTGACCAATATGGTCAGGCTCCTCGCGCTGCGCGGCGAGCATATCGGCGTGACGATGGGGCCGGTGTCGATCGAGCATCGCGGCGAACGGATGGTGGCTACATTCACCGTCACGCTGACCAGCGGCGGCAAATTGCTGCCCGATCAGTTGGGCCTGTACCAGGTCGAATCGGCGTGGCGCAAGGACGATGGCAAGTGGCGTTGCTATACGGCGAGCTGGAAACATTCGATGTAGTTGGCCGACCCGTAAAAAAACCGCCCCGAATCCGGGGCGGTTTCTGTTTGTCACCAGGTCACGCTGAAACTCAGGCGGCTTTCTTGCTGGCCAGCTGACGCAGCACGTACTGCAGGATGCCGCCGTGACGGAAGAACTCGCGCTCCTTCGGGGTCAGCAGCAACACCTTCACGGTGAACTCCTTCTTGCTGCCGTCCGCCGCGGTAGCGACGACCTTGGCTTCCTTCGACTCGCCACCGTTGAGGCCGGTGATGTCGAAAGTCTCCTTGCCGGTCAGGCCCAGCGACTGTGCGTTCTGGCCGTCGAGGAACTGGCAGGGCAATACGCCCATGCCGACCAGGTTGGAACGGTGGATGCGCTCGAAGCTCTCGGCGATCACTGCCTTCACGCCCAGCAGCAGGGTGCCCTTGGCCGCCCAGTCACGCGACGAGCCGGTGCCGTATTCCTTGCCGGCCAGCACCACCAGCGGGGTCTTGCTCGCCTTGTACTTCATCGCAGCATCGTAGATCGCCAGCTGCTCGCCGCTCGGGACGTGCAGTGTGTAGCCGCCTTCCACGCCATCAAGCATCAGGTTCTTGATGCGGATGTTGGCGAAGGTGCCACGCACCATCACGTCGTCATTGCCGCGGCGCGAACCGTAGGAGTTGAAGTCCTTCGGCTCGACACCCTTGCTGATCAGGAAGCGGCCGGCCGGGCTGTCCTTCTTGATCGAGCCGGCGGGCGAGATGTGGTCGGTGGTGATCGAGTCGCCGAACAGGCCGAGCACGCTGGCACCGTGGATGTCCTCGATCGTGCCGGCTTCCTTGCTCATGCCGTCGAAGTACGGCGGGTTCTTGATGTAGGTGGAGTCGTCCCACTTGAACAGTGCGCCATCCGGCGAGGCGATCTGGTTCCAGCGGCTGTCGCCCTTGAACACGTCGGCGTAGTTCTTCTCGAACATGGCCGGATTGATCGCGCCGGCGATGGTGTCGGAGATTTCCTGGTTGCTCGGCCAGATGTCCTTCAGGTACACCGGCTGGCCATCACTGCCGGTGCCGAGCGCGTCCTTGGTCAGGTCGATGTCGAGCGTGCCGGCCAGCGCATAGGCGACCACCAGCGGCGGCGAGGCCAGGTAGTTCATCTTCACTTCCGGATGCACGCGGCCTTCGAAGTTGCGGTTGCCGGAGAGCACCGAGGCCACGGCGAGGTCACCCTCGGCGATGCCCTTGCTGATCTCGACCGGCAGCGGGCCGGAGTTGCCGATGCAGGTGGTGCAGCCGTAGCCGACGATGTAGAAGCCGATCTTCTCCAGCTCCTTCAGCAGGCCGGTCTTTTCGAGGTAGTCGCTGACCACCAGCGAGCCCGGGCCGATCGAGGTCTTCACCCACGGCTTGGCCTTCAGGCCCTTGGCCGCGGCCTTCTTCGCCAGCAGGCCGGCGCCGAGCATTACCGCCGGGTTGGAGGTGTTGGTGCACGAGGTGATCGCGGCGATCACCACCGAGCCGTCACCGATCTTGAAGCTCTCGCCGTCCTTCTCCACGCGCACGCCATCGTTGACGATGGCATTGGCGGGATTGCCGATTGCGGTCGAGCCACCCTCGTTGGCGTAGCTGGCGTCGGCGCCGTTCTTCGGCTTGCGGTTCATGGTGAGCGGGCCGACGGCGTCATGAAAGCTCTTCTGCACGCCTTCCAGCAGCACGCGATCCTGCGGACGCTTGGGGCCGGCCATCGATGGACGCACGTCAGCCAGGTTCAGTTCCAGCGTAGTGGTGAACTCGGCATGCGGAGTGTTGGCGTCGTGCCACAGGCCCTGCGCCTTGGCATAGGCCTCGACCAGCTTGATGTGCTCGGCCGTGCGGCCGGACAGGTGCATGTAGTTCAGCGCTTCCTGGTCGACCGGGAAGATGCCGCAGGTCGCGCCGTATTCCGGCGCCATGTTGGCGATCGTGGCGCGGTCGGCCAGCGGCAGGTGCGCCAGGCCGTCGCCGAAGAACTCGACGAACTTGCCGACGACGCCGAGCTTGCGCAGCATCTGGGTGACGGTGAGCACCAGGTCGGTGGCGGTGACGCCTTCCGGCAGCTTGCCGGTCAGCTTGAAGCCGACCACCTGCGGAATCAGCATGGACGAGGGCTGGCCCAGCATCGCCGCCTCGGCCTCGATACCGCCCACGCCCCAGCCCAGCACGCCGATGCCGTTGATCATGGTGGTATGCGAGTCGGTGCCGAACACGGTATCCGGATACGCCCAATTTTCGCCGTTCGCATCATTGGTGAACACCACGCGGGCGAGATGCTCCAGGTTCACCTGGTGCACGATGCCGGTGCGCGGCGGCACCACCTTGAAGTTGTTGAACGCCTTCTGGCCCCAGCGCAGGAACGAGTAGCGCTCCTGGTTGCGCTCGAACTCGATCTCGACGTTCTGCTCCAGCGCGCTGGCCGAGCCGTAGGCATCGACCTGCACCGAATGGTCGATGACCAGTTCGGCTGGCGCCAGCGGATTGATCTGATTGGCGTCGCCACCCAGCTTCACCACCGCGTCGCGCATCGCAGCCAGGTCGACCACGCAGGGCACGCCGGTGAAGTCCTGCAGCACCACGCGGGCGGGCATGAAGGAGATCTCGGTATCCGGTTCGGCCTTGGCGTTCCAGTTCGCGACCGCCTCGATTTCCTTGGTGGTGACGTTGAGGCCGTCCTCGTGCCGCAGCAGGTTTTCCAGCAGGATCTTCATCGAATAAGGCAGGCGCTTCAGGTCGAAGCGCTGGCCCAGCTTGGCCAGGCTGGCGTAGCTGTAGCGCTTGCCGTTGGCTTCGAGCGTGTCGCGTACCGAGAATGAATCTTTCATGGGAGAACTCCTGGCTAAATCCTGCGGCTGGGATGGGGAGGCAATGGATGCGTGCTTGCCAGATCGGCAAAGAACGCAATTATCGCGCAAACACGGAGCAGTCGCTAACCGCTCAGCCGGTTTCAGCTACATGCGCGAGCCTTGTGGCGGCATCGGTTCGGGCGGGTAGACTGCGGCATGGGCAGGGCGGTTGCGGTGCTGGTTCGCCGCCTAGCATGGGCGCAGGGTTCGTTATGCACAAACGTATTTGATGACATGCAGCATTCGATGATTTCGATGGCCCTCGCCGCCGTTTCGCTGCGCGACCTTGCGTTGGTGCAGGCGGTGCATCGGCATGGCAGTTTCAACAGCGCAGCGCGGGCCATGCACATCAGCCCGTCCGGGCTGTCGCATCAGGTGCAGAAGGTGGAGCAGGCGCTGGGCGCGCCGCTGTTCGAACGCGGCGGCCGCCGCATCGTGCCGACCGCCGGCGGACAACGTCTGTTGCAGCAGATCGATGCCGTGCTCGCCGCGGGCGAACACCTGCAGCAGGTCGCTCGTGCCGGAGCGGTCGCCTTCGGCGGTGAGTTGCGGCTTGGTGTACCGGCATCGCTGGGCCCGTATCTGTTGCCGCATCTGATCGCGCCGTTCCCGCAGCATTTCCCGGGCGCGCGGTTGGGTATTTCCGAGGGCAAGCCGCGTGGCCTGCTGCGACGTCTGCATGAGGGCGAGCTCGATGCGGTGCTGGCACCACCGACGCCGGCGGTGAGCGGCATCGCCATGCGGCCGCTGTTCGCCGAGCCGTGGGAGCTGATGCTGCGTGCGGATCATCAGCTGGCCGGCCAGAGCAGCATTGCGCTGGATCAGCTCGATCCGGCCGAGGCGACCTTGATGGCCGAGAGCCATGCCGATGGCCTCGACAGCGACGGCAGCGAGCATGGTCACGTGCAGGATGTCAGCCTGGAAAGCCTCGCCGCGCTGGTCAGCCTGCGCGGCGGTTATGCGCTGGTGCCCACGCTGGCGCACGAGCGGCTGGCCTCGATGCCGAACATCGTGTTGGCCAAGCTGAAAGGGCAGGCGCCGGGCCGGGAGATCGCGTTGTACTGGCGTGACGCCTCGCCGTGGCACGACGACCTGCAGGCGTTTGCCGAATTGCTGCGCAAGTTGGCGCGGCAGCGACCGGGTCTGCGCGTGATGGGCGCGAAGACAAAAACCGCTGCACCATGACCACGCAGCAGAAGGCCGCCTTGCGGCGGCCTTCTGGTTCATCACCTGAAGCGACGACTCAACCGCGCGAAGCGCGCTTGCGATCGTTCTCGGTGAGGTGCTTCTTGCGCAGACGGATTTCCTTCGGGGTGACCTCGACCAGCTCGTCGTCGTCGATGAAGTCCAGTGCCTGTTCCAGCGTGAACTTGATCGCCGGGGTCAGCTGGATCGCATCGTCCTTGCCCGAGGCGCGCATATTGGTCAGCGGCTTGGGCTTGATCACGTTGACGGTGAGGTCATTGTCCTTGGCATGGATGCCGACCAGCTGGCCTTCATAGACCGAATCGCCCTCGGCCGCGAACAGCTTGCCGCGATCCTGCAGCGGCCCCAGCGAGTAGGCCGGGGTGGTGCCACCAGCGTTGGCGATCATCACGCCGTTGAGGCGCTTGGCGATCTGGCCGTCTTCTTTCGGACCGTAGTGGTCGAACACGTGGAACAACAGGCCCGAGCCCTGGGTCAGGGTCTTGAACTGGTTCTGGAAGCCGATCAGGCCACGCGCCGGAATCTCGTAGTCCAGACGCACACGACCTTTGCCGTCGGATTCCATGTTCTTCAGCTGGCCCTTGCGCACGCCGAGCCTTTCCATCACGGCACCCTGGTGGACTTCCTCCACGTCGACCACCAACTGCTCGATCGGCTCCATCTTCTGGCCGTCGATCTCCTTGATGATCACTTCCGGGCGCGACACGGCCAGCTCGTAACCTTCGCGGCGCATGTTTTCGATCAGCACCGACAGATGCAGCTCGCCGCGGCCGGAGACCAGGAACTTGTCGGCGTCGGAACCTTCCTCGACCTTCAGCGCCACGTTGTGCACCTGCTCACGATCCAGACGCTCACGCAGCTGGCGACTGGTCAGGAACTTGCCACCGGACAGATCCTTGTTGCCGGCGAACGGCGAGTTGTTGACCTGGAAGGTCATCGAGATGGTCGGCTCGTCGACGGTCAGTGCCGGCAGCGCTTCCGGGGTATCCAGTGCGCAGACGGTGTCGGAGATGGTCAGGTCGGCGATACCCGAGATCGCGACGATGTCGCCGGCTTCGGCGCTGTCCTGCTCGATCCGCTCCAGGCCGAGGAAGCCCAGCACCTGCATCACCTTGCCCTGGCGCTTCTTGCCATGGCGATCGATCACTGAGACCGGCATGCCCTTCCTCAACACGCCGCGCTGGATGCGGCCGATGCCGATCACGCCGACGAAGTTGTTGTAGTCGAGCTGGCTGATGCGCATCTGGAACGGGCCATCCGGATCCACGTCCGGCTTGCTGACGTGCTGCATGATCGCTTCGTACAGCGGGGTCATGTCGCCTTCGCGCACGTCGTCGTTGAGGCCGGCATAGCCGTTCAAAGCCGAGGCGTACACGATCGGGAAGTCCATCTGCTCCGGCGTGGCGCCCAGACGATCGAACAGATCCCACACCTGCTCGACCACCCACTCCGGACGGGCGCCCGGACGATCGACCTTGTTGATCACCACGATCGGCTTGAAGCCCATCGCGAAGGCCTTCTGCGTCACGAAACGGGTTTGCGGCATCGGGCCGTCCATCGCGTCGACCAAGATCAGCACCGAGTCGACCATCGACAGCACGCGCTCCACTTCGCCGCCGAAGTCCGCATGTCCCGGGGTGTCGACGATGTTGATGCGGTTGCCCTGCCAGGTGATGGCAGTGTTCTTGGCCAGGATGGTGATGCCGCGTTCCTTTTCCTGGTCGTTCGAGTCCATCACGCGCTCGGCCAGCACGGTGCGCTCGTTGAGCGTGCCGGACTGCTTGAGCAGACAATCGACCAGCGTGGTCTTGCCGTGATCGACGTGGGCGACGATGGCGATGTTGCGCAGTTTTTCGATGGACATAGAAAGCACTCGGGTGGCGCTTGTAGCCACCACGTGGGTTATCAGAAGGATTAACCCGTCGATTATACGGATTTATGTGGCAGTTTGCTGCGGTGCCGCGTTGGCCGTTTATGGGCGCCCATACGAGGGGGCGTCGGAGGGCATGGTTCCGGCCAGTGCGCCCGCTGGCGGGAAAGGTCATTGGTGGGCGCTGGGCTGGTCACAGCCGCACACCGTTGATCCGGGGCCGTTCCTGGCAAACAGGTGCGCGGACTCCGCCGCGCGCCTGCCAGAAACCTTACTGCAACAGACTCACCTGGTCGGCGGCTGTGAGCCACAACAACTGATAGTGGCCATAGGGATAGTCGAAGCTGTAATCCTCGCCGGGTATCGTCGAGGTATGCACACCGTAGACGAGGCAAGTACCGGTGGAGCAGTTGATCTCGTCGACCCACGATTTCATCGAGTACATGTGCGTGGCGTAGCGATGTCCCGCGAAGCCCTGCAACAACGGGCTGCCCACCGACAGCCCGTACGTGCCGCAGGTGGCGGTAGCCACGTTCCATGGATACATCCCGCACGACCACAGCCCGTGCACCGCGCCAGCGATACCGATGAACACATCGACCTTGCTGGCGACGCCGAGCTTGTCGATCTCGCGCATCGCCAGGGTCACACCCATCGAATGGCCGATCACGTCGATGTGCCCGCTGCACGAACTGGCGATCGCACTGCTGATTGCGCTCTTCACCGGCGTCTCCTCGCTACCGTTGTGGTCGTTGCAGGCAGCGCAGAGTGCATTGCCCCAGGCCGGCGCGACGATCTGTGCGTCGCTCCAGCCCTGCTGGCGCAACAGGGTGTAGGTGTTCTGGAAATCGGCCGGACTGCCGGTATTGCCGTGCACCATGACCACGGTGTCATGACAGGTGGCTCGCGCGGACAGCGCCGGCATGAACAGCAGCAGGGCTAGCAGCCCCAGTACGTACGTCTTGATCGACATCGCTCATATCTCCCTTCGCTTCACGACAGTTCCGCTTGCGCGGAACAGGAGGAGCCGCGCGCAAGCGCGCGGTTCCGGATCGGTCGGGCGTCGGCAACCAGCATGTGGCCGGTCGGGGGAGCGACGTCGTTGTAGTAGTTGCTAGACCACGCCAGTGAGGTAGTACGCGGCGATCACCACCAATACCGCCAGCGTCTTGATCACGGTGATCGCAAAGATGTCCTTGTATGCCTGCCGGTGGGTCAGGCCGGTCACTGCGAGCAAGGTGATCACGGCGCCGTTGTGCGGCAGCGTGTCCATGCCGCCGGAAGCCATCGCAGCGACCCGGTGCAGCACTTCCATCGGGATGCCGGCAGCCTGTGCGTTGGCGATGAAGGTATCGGCCATCGCACCCAGCGCGATGCTCATGCCGCCGGAGGCCGAGCCAGTGATGCCGGCCAGCGCGGTCACGGTGACCGCTTCATTGACCAGCGGATTCGGGATCGTGTGCAACGCATCGGCGACCAGCTTGAAGCCGGGCAGGGCCGCGATCACGGCGCCGAAGCCGTACTCCGATGCCGTATTCATCGAGGCCAGCAAGGCGCCACCGACGGCCGCCTTGCTGCCGTCGGCAAACTGCCGGATCACCGGCCGCCAGGCAGACGCCAGCACGCACAGGATGCCGACCAGCAACGCACCTTCCACCGCCCAGATCGCGGCGATCTTGGCCACTTCCTGCACCACCGGTTTCGCGTCGCCCACCACGCTGGGCAGGAACGACTGTGTCTCGCCATAGATGCGCGGAATCAGGTCCGTGAACAGCTTGTTGCACACGCCAACCAGCACCAGCGGCAGCAGCGCGATCAGCGGATGTGCCAGCTTGCCGCACTCGAACGGTGCCGGTTCGTTGACGAGATTATCGCCGTAGCCTTCGCCAGCCGCGGCGGCCTTGCGCCGACGCCAGTCGAGATAGGCCAGGCCCACGATCAGGATGAACACCGCGCCGATCGTGCCCAGCCATGGCGCTGCCCAGGTGTTGGTGCCGAAGAATGCGGTAGGGATGATGTTCTGGATCTGCGGCGTGCCCGGCAGCGAATCCATGGTGAAAGTAAAGGCACCCAGCGCGATGGTGCCGGGGATCAGCCGCTTCGGGATATGGCTGGCGCGGAACAGTTCGGCCGCAAACGGATACACCGCGAACACCACCACGAACAGCGACACGCCGCCGTAGGTCAGCAGCGCACACACCAGCACGATGGAGAGAATCGCGCGGCTGCGCCCGACCAGGCCGATGGTGGCGGTGACGATGGCCTTGGAGAAACCGGACAGTTCGATCAGCTTGCCGAACACCGCGCCGAGCATGAACACCGGGAAGTACAGCTTGAGGAAGCCGACCATCTTGTCCATGAACAGGCCGGTAAACATCGGCGCGACCAGTGCCGGCTCGGTCAGCAGCACCGCGCCAAGCGCGGCGATCGGCGCGAACAGGATCACGCTGTAGCCGCGATACGCCGCAAGCATCAGAAAACACAGCGCGGCCAGCACGATCAGGAATGCCATCCGTGAATCTCCCCACTACGACAGGCGCCGAGTATCCGGGAGCGTCTGCCGCAGCGGCACTGTACGAAGGTACAAGTGTCTGTGTCGTACAGCACACCTAAGCTCCCCTCATCAGCATTCGCGTGAGCGATTGCATTCACCGCAAGGGGACGTCATGAAACGTACGCATTTGAGTTCGGCGATCGGTCTGGTTCTGGGTCTGGCATTCATCGCGCCGATGCATGCGCAACAGGCGACCACGGATGCCAGTACCAAGCCGACGGCAGCGAAGCAGGCCGAAGCCAAGCAGCTTGAATCGGTGACCGTCAGCGCACGGCGTCGCAACGAGTCGATGGAAAAAGTGCCGGTCGCGGTCAGCGCGTTCAGCGGCGATGACATGAAGGACCTGCAGGCGAACAGTATCGACGGACTGCAGGGCGCGGTGCCGAACATGAATATCGTGCAGGGTCGCGGCTCGTCCTCGGCCGCCAATATCTTCATCCGCGGCATCGGCCAGCCGGACGCGCTGCAGACGTTCGATCCGGGCGTGGGCATGTACGTCGATGACGTCTACTACTCGCGCATCCAGGGCGCACTGATCAGCCTGTTCGACGTCGAGCGCGTCGAAGTGCTGCGCGGCCCGCAGGGCACGCTGTACGGCAAGAATTCCACCGGCGGCGCAGTCAAGGTGGTGACCAAGAATCCAGGCGACAACAACGAGGCCTCGGTGGAAGCCACCGTTGGCAGCTTCGGCAAGCGCGAAGGCAAGTTTTACTTCGGCGGCCAGCTCGGCGGCGCGTGGTCGGCTTCGCTGGCTGGCGCGATCACCAAAACCGATGGCTATGTGGAAGATCCCACCACCCATCATGAATACAACGACGAGAACACCAAGGCGGTGCGCGGCAAGCTGCGCTACCACCCGTCGGACACGTTCGACGCGGTGCTCAGCCTTGACTACACCAAGCAGGACACCGGGCTTACTCTCGGTCAGCCGGTTTCCTCGTTGACCCGCACCGACTTCAGGTTCGGCACCGTCGTTCTGTACAAGCCGAATCCGGACCAGAAATACAATTTCCAGACACGCACCTCATTCAGCCCGGACAAGGGCCAGCAGCTCAAGCACGAAGGCGCTGCGCTCAACCTGAGCTGGAAGCTCGCCGACCAGTGGAACCTCAAGAGCATCAGCGCCTTCCGCAAGCTCGACAGCGATTCCTATATCGACATCGACGCCTCGCAGTTCCAGCTCGGTGACGTGCTGGTGGATTTCCACCAGAAGCAGGTCAGCCAGGAATTGCAGCTGCAATACGACAACGGCAGCAACCTGCAGGCGGTATATGGCCTTTACTACCTGCGCGAAACCGTGCCGTCGCACCAGGAGGCCTATGCCAATGACCTGTTCTCCAACGGCGGCGTCCCGGTCAGCTTCCTGCGGACCATCGACGACGACCTGACGACTACCACGTACGCTGGCTTCGCACACATGAACTGGGAGTTCGTGCCGAGCTGGACGCTGGCTGCCGGTGTGCGCTACAGCAGCGACCACAAGGATTACGACCGTACTACCAGCGTGTTCTGGAACTCGACCTCTTTGTATGGTGGTTTCTTGCCGTTCCCGGCGCTGAATGGCGCACCGGTGGCCTTCACCGGCAACAAACGCTGGAACGCGTGGACGCCGACGCTCAGCCTGCAGAAGCAGCTCGATCCGCAGACCATGCTGTACGCCTCGGCCAGCCGCGGCTTCAAGTCCGGCGGCTTCAATGGCCGCGCCAACTCCGCTGCTGAAGTAAAGAGTGCCGAGTACAGCCCCGAGTACGTGTGGACCTACGAGCTGGGCCTGAAGTGGCGCTCGGCGGACAACAAGCTGCAGGCGAACGTGGCCGCGTTCCACAGCGACTACACCAACTTCCAGGCTCGCGTGTCGGAAATCCAGAACCCCGGCGCGATCACTCCCACGTTCGCGTTCCCGGTGCTCAATGCGGCCAAGCTGAAGATGGACGGCATCGAATTCGAAGGCGCCGCCGTGCTGGGGCAGGGCACACGACTGTCGGCCCAGGTCGGCTATCTCGATGCGCGTTATGCGCGTTTCGACGACGCACGTCTTGATCCGACCAATCCGGCCTACAACCCCCATCTGCACGATCACGTGCCGTTCTCGCCAAAGCTCACCACACGACTGGCGCTCACGCAGAGCTTCAACCTGGGCGATGGCAGCGCGATCACCGTGGGTGGCGATTACTCCTACCGCACCGAAACCTGGCTCAGCGTGGACAACTACGCTGCGCTCAGCCAGAAGGCCTATTCGCTGGTCGGCTTGTTTGGCATCTACGACTCCGCCGACAGCCACTGGCAGCTGCGTGCCGGCGTGCGCAACCTCACCGACAAGGTCTACAAGACCGACGGCCAGGAGTTCTCCAGCGTGGGCAATATCCGCACCGCGTATTACGGTATGCCGCGCAACTGGTATGCCAGTGTGCGTTACAACTTCTAAGCATGGATCGGCTCTTGTAGGAGCGACTTCAGCCGCGATGCTCTGCATGAGCTATCGCGGCTGAAGCCGTTTCCACGGGAGTGAAACATCACACACTAAACCGACGAAACGGAGCAGACCGATGAACACTCGATGGGTAACGCGCCTGCTATGGCTGGCCCTGCTGGCCAGCGCCGGCACCGCCTGCGCGAAAGACGCCAGTTCGAGCCTGCCCAAGCTCAAGATCGACCCAGCACGCACCGCCGTGGTCGGCCTGTCCTCCGGTGCGTACATGGCAACGCAGGCCCAACTGGCGTATCCGGAACTGTTTCCGAACGCGGCAATGGTGGCTGGCGGCCCGTTCGGTTGCGCCGGCGGCAAGCTGGACGTGGCGCTCGGCAGTTGCATGAAGGGCGTGCCGACACCGGATGTCGCCGCGCTGGTGGCAAGCGCAGAGAAACGTTCCGCCGCTGGCGAAATCGGTGCGCTGAAGGATCTCGCACACGCGCATGTCTACCTGCTGCACGGCAACGCCGACGCGCTGGTGGCGCCGGCGGTGGCGGAGGCCGGTGCGCATTTCTACGAGCAGTTGCGCGATGGCGTGCCGGGCCTGAAGGGCATGCAGGTGCATGACGATGGTCAGCGCGCGTTCGCGCACAACCTGCCGGTAGCAGCCAGCGGCGACGACTGCGACAAATCGGTCGCGCCATACCTCGGTCACTGCGGCTTCGATGCCGCCGGCGAAATCTTCAGCCAGATGTTTGGCAAGCCGGTTCATGCGGCGACCGAAGCGCGCGGCGAATTGCGTGCATTCGACCAGGATGCATTGCGCCCCGATGGTGCCGACGCCTTCATGGCCAGCACCGGCTACGTCTACCTGCCGCCAGCCTGCCTCGCCGGCAAGTCGTGCGGCGTAGTGGTCGCGCTGCATGGTTGCAAGCAGAACGCCGACGCGGTGGGCGAGGCATTCGTCAAAGATGCCGGCTTCAACCGCTGGGCCGACGTCTACAACGTGGCAGTGCTATATCCTCAGACCCGCGCAAGTTTCGCGCCTTTGAATCCGCAAGCATGCTGGGACTGGTGGGGATATTCCGGAGCCAACTACGACAGCCGCCAAGGCGTGCAGTTGCGCTGGGTGGTGAACGCGGTGCATGCGCTGGGATTGCCTGTTCGTCCCTGATGTCGGCGAGTCGTCCATGCTTCCCTAACGCGCGCCGCTTTAGCCCCCTCTCCCCCAACAGTTTTACCGTTGGGGGAGAGGGCTGGGGTGAGGGGGAGGGTTTTGCTTCTAGCCAAAACAGCCGAAGCAACAACAAGAGCCAAGGCATCCCCCTCACCCCAACCCTCTCCCCCGGCGATAAAGCTGCCGGGGGAGAGGGGGTAAGAAAGCCATGCTGAACACCAGCCTCATCGCCTTCGCTGCGCTGTGCTGGCTCGGTCTGCTGTTTGGCGTGGCCTTGCTCGGCGAGCGCCGCCCGCAGCTGTTCGAGAAACGTTGGGCGATCGTCTACGCGTTGTCGCTAGCGATCCACTGCACCTCGTGGACGTTCTACGGCACCGTGACCCAGGCCAGCCGCTCCGGCTGGTGGCTGCCGCCGACGTTCGTCGGGGCGATCCTGATGTACGTGTTCGCGCTGAAATTCCTTGGCCGGCTGGTGCAACTGGTGCGCGAGTACAACGCCGGTTCGCTGGCTGATCTGATCGCGGTGCGGCTGGGGCGGCATTCAGGGCTGGCCGCGCTGGTCACTGCGGTGGTGCTGGTCGGCATCGTGCCGTACATCGCGCTGCAGTTGAAGGCAGTGGCGATGAGTTACGGCATCCTCAGTCACGGCCAGCTGTCCGAATCCAATCCATGGCAGGACAGCGCGCTGTATGTGGCGTTGCTGATGGCGCTGTTCGCGATGCTGTTCGGTACGCGCCGCGCGTCGACCATGGCGCACAACCGCGGGCTGGTGGTGGCGATGGCGTTCGAGTCGCTGTTCAAGCTCGGTGCAATGCTGGCGCTGGGCACGCTGTTGTTTACGGCCTTGCCTGCGGATTTGCCGGTTACCGTGCCGTCGCCACCCGATAGCGGTGGCTTCCCGGCGCTGATCCTGCTCGGTGCGCTGGCCATGTTCACTTTGCCGCACCAGTTCTACGCAGGTGTGGTGGAGTGCCGCGACGACGGTCATCTGCGTACCGCGCGCTGGCTGTTTCCGTTGTACATGCTGCTGATCTCGCTGCCGATCCTGCCGCTGGCGCGGCTGGGCGATGCGCTGCTGGGGCCGAGCGGTGTGTCGTCGGACATGTACGTGCTGGCGCTGCCGCTGGCGCGCGGCGAACACGGCCTGGCGCTGATCGCGTTCCTCGGTGGCCTCAGTGCCGCCACCAGCATGGTGGTGATCGCCACGCTGGCGTTGAGCCTGATGGTGGTCAATCACTTCATCGCACCGCTGCGGGTGAAGGCTGGCTGGGGCCGCGACGAACACGGCGACCTGCGTGGCGAGTTGCTGAATCATCGGCGCGTGGCGATTCTTGTCGTGATCCTGCTGGCGTGGGCGTACAGCCGCGTGCTGACACGCAACGAGGCACTGGCCGATATCGGCGCAATCTCGTTCTCCGCGCTGGCCGGGCTGACACCGGCGCTGCTGGCCGCGGTATATCGCCCGCAACTGGGTTCGCGCGCGGTGATGGCCGGGCTGGCAGTCGGCACGCTGGTGTGGATGTATGCGGTGCTGCCGGCCTTGCTGCCATCCGCACCGACATGGCTGCACAGCGGCCCGCTGGGGCTGCACTGGCTGGCACCGGATGATCTGCTCGGGCTGTCCAACTGGAACCGGCTCGGCCGCGCCGTGGTGGTGAGCCTGCTGGTGAACATCGCCGTGATGCTGGCGGTGGCCAGTTCGCGTTACGGCCGCATTGCGCGTGCAGTTAGCGTGGGCGATGTCGGTGTGGTCGAACTGCGCGCGCTGGCGGCGCGCTTCCTGCCGTCCGAGCGGGTCGAGCATTTGTTTGCCCATGCACCCGCGGCCGGCCCCGCCGGCAGTGCGCGAGTCAGTCAGGTCGAACACGAACTGGCCGCAGTGATCGGCGCCGCCTCGGCGCGCCTGCTACTGGAAGTGGTGCATCGGCAAGGCCGCGATGATCTGGACACCGTCGTCGCGATCGTCGGCGAGGCGGCGCAGGACCTGCGCTTCAACCAGCGCGTGCTGGAAGCGGCGTTGGAGAACATGAGCCAGGGCATCTGCGTGGTCGATGCCGAACTGCAACTGGTCGCCTGGAACAGTCCGTACGCGCGCCTGTTCAACTATCCGCCCGAACTGCTGCAGGTCGGCCGTCCGGTCGCCGAGCTGACCCGCTACAACATCGACGCCGGCATGCTCGGCCCCGGCGAAGTCGAACAACGCGTGCAGCAGCGACTTACCCACATGCGCGCCGGCACCCGGCACCTGTCCGAGCGACGCTTCCCCGACGGCACCATCGTCGAGATCCGCGGCAACCCGATGCCCGGCGGCGGCTTCGTCGCCACCTTCACCGACGTCACCGCCTTCCGCCAGGCCGAGCGCTCGCTCAAACGCGTCAACGAAACGCTGGAACTGCGGGTGGAAGAACGCACCCGCGCACTGGCTGCAGCATCCGCCGAAGCGCAGGCCGCGAACGACGCGAAGAGCCGCTTTCTCACCGCAGTCACCCACGACTTGATGCAGCCGCTGCACGCGGCGCAGCTGTTCGCCCATTCGCTGACCGAGCACGGCAACGACGCCACCACCGCGCAACATCTCAACGGCGCACTTGCCGCCACCGAAGGCTTGCTCACCGGCCTGCTCGATGTGGCCCGGCTCGAAGGCGGTCGCCTGCATCCGCAACCACGCGCGTTCCCGCTGGCTGAGGTACTCGATCCGCTCGCCGCCGAATTCCGTGCCATCGCGCTCGAGCGCGGCGTGCAGTTCGACGTGGTCGGCACGCGTGCGTGGGTACGTTCCGATCCGCAGCTGCTGCGCCGTGTGCTGCAGAACTTTCTGTCGAATGCGTTGCGTTATGCGGAACACGGACGTGTGTTACTCGGCGTGCGTCGGCGCGGCGAGCAGTTGCGCGTGGAGGTGTGGGATACCGGGCCGGGCATCGCGCTAGGTGAGCAGCAACTGATTTTCCAGGAATTTCGTCGAGGCAGTGCGGCGGGCGGGCAGGGGCTCGGGCTGGGCCTGTCGATCGCGCAGCGCATGGCCGGCTTGCTCGGCCATCCGCTGAGGCTGCGCTCGTGGCCAGGTCGCGGCAGCGTGTTCGATCTGAGCATGCCGATTGCGCGAGCTGCGATACGACTGCCACCGATCGCCGATGCGCAGCAGTCATTGCCAGCCGGCCGTGCGCTGGTGCTGGACAACGAGCCGGCCGCACTCGCTGCGCTCAGCAGCCTGCTGACCAGCTGGGGCTGGCACGTGCATGCCGCGCGCAATGCCGAGCAGGCGCTGGCGGCACCGTGGCGGCCGGATCTGCATATCCTCGATTTCCACCTAGACGGCGGTCACACCGGTTTCGATGTGTGGCATCAGTTACGCGAATTGCATGCTGATGTGCCGACCGTGATGCTCACGGCGGATCGCGATGGTGAACTGCGTCAGCGATTGCTCGATGCAGGCGTGGGGGTGTTGTACAAGCCGTTAAAGCCTTTGGCGTTGAGGCAGGTTTTGCAGCGGGTGGCGGCGGGAGCGATAAGTACGTGATTCGAGTTATCTAAACCATATGTGCCAAATTTCTCATTACATCTGCAATTAGGTTGGAACTTTGCGAAGTCCGTTTTTTTTGCAGGAACAGCGGGTCCGGCTTACAGCTATTCGGTGATTTGTCGCCATGCGCTAAAGGGGAAGGTCAATGGATGCAGAGTCCCTGCGAATGATCTTAGAGCGTTGCCAGTTGTCGCGAAGACACAACGACCGAATGAGATCCCTGATGCCAGCGGGTGACGCTCCCTCTTTGCGCGCAAACTTTGCAAGGTGTGCGATAGACCTTGCGCTTGAACACCACTCTGCCCTTGTTCGCGTGGTAGAGGCCGGAGAATACGGAACTGGCGGAGCGCTGTTACGTCCAGTGCTCGAAGCGTCCACGATAGGTTACTGGTTCGTCTACGTCGCCACCTGCAGCGAAATTCAAGCACTGCCGACGACGTCAGTGGATAACCCTAAGGTAGACATCCCGAAACTTGGGGATATGCTCAAATCACTCATTCCCACCTTCCCAGATATTCAGAAGATGTCTGACGGTCTGAAGACAGGGGGAACAGCCAAGTGGCTTCACAAGTACACACATGGCGGCACACCTCAGTTAACTCGGCGAGTGAATGGGGGGTGGACGAAAGGCGAAATCATGTTGACTCTGATCAGGGGCGACATGTTCTCGGACTTGGCTGCGTGTCTGGAAACAGTGATAGCTCCCAATGCACCTCTTGCGAAGTACGGATTTAGCTACAGGGACGAGCTCGCGTTCGAGCTGCAGACGACGTTTGGAACAGACCCTATCCCGCAACAGCCGCACAGCCTTCCAGTCGCACAGCTACTTGAGGAAGGTTGCGGCCCCCCGTTTGCGTGAATATGACGGACCAGTCGCGGAAGCTGCCCTCTAAACATCCGTCCTCGTGACGTCTGACCCGTTCAACCAACCCGCGCTGGCTCCCCCAAATCCAGCGACCGCAACAGCATCCCTGCCTGTGTCCTATTCCTCACCCTGAGCTTCTCGAAGATCGCCGTCACATGCGCCTTCACCGTGCGCTCCTGGATTGCCAGCCGATCGGCGATCTGCTTGTTGAGCAGGCCTTCGGCGAGCAGGGCGAGTACGCGGGACTGCTGTTCGGTAAGGCGAGCAAGGCGACTGGCGAGATCGGTGTCGGCGGGATCGGCAGGCAAGGCCGCAACGGCGTCGGCGAGGCCGGGTGGCAGCCAGCTGCCGCAATCGAGCACGCTGCGGATCGCTTCGCCGATCTCGGTGGTGCTGGCGCTCTTGGGTATGAAGCCGGAGGCGCCGTGATCGAGTACTCGGCGCACGATGCGTGGTTCGTCGTGGGCGGAGACCACCAGCACGGCGACGCCGGGATGCTGGCCGCGCAGCGCGGCCAATCCGGACAAACCCTGGCTGCCGGGCATGTGCAGGTCGAGCAGGACCAAGTCGATGTCCGGTTCGGCGGCCAGCACGGCGAGCGCGCCAGGTAGGTCCGAAGCCTCGCGTACCATGCAATCGGGCAGACTCTCGCTGGCGGCGAGGCGCAGTGCAGCGCGGAACAGCGGATGGTCGTCGGCGATCAGCAGGGTCGTCATGTTGTTGAAGTTAGCGGGCAGCGGCGGTCACGTCGAGTTCGGCGCGCGACGCGGCATGGACTTTCGTACGATGGCGAGCGGCGGTGTGCTTGTTATGGTGGCGGAATGAAGAAATCCGCCCGCTTGTCGACGCTGCTGTGTTTGCCTGTGCTGGTATCAGTCATGCTGTCGGCTTGTGCCAGCAGCCCGGTGACGAAGGAACCTGTCATGCGTGAGGTCGATTACGGCGAAGTGCGTGTGACCGAACATCGCGGTCACGATGATCTGCTGAGTGCGGGTCTGGGGCTGGCGGGTCTGGCCGGCGCGCCACTGCCGTTCGCCGATCCGCTCGATCCCACGGCGGACGAACTGCGTCGACGGGCGATCCAGACCAGTTGGAAGGGCATCGCCGATCTCGGTCCGCTGGGTGGCTACGGCACGGTGTATGGCGGCGTGCCGGATGTGCCGGGCCGCGAGTACCAGGCGTTTGCACGCATCCCCGGTGCACGCGCGCCGCATCGCGTGCTGCTGCAGTTGCCGGATAACTTCGACATGCAGAAGCGCTGCCTGGTTGTCACAGCCTCGTCCGGCTCGCGCGGCATCTACGGCGCAATTTCGTTGGCCGGTGCCTGGGGTCTGCCGCACGGTTGTGCGGTGGCGTATACGGACAAGGGCACCGGTGCGGGCTATTTCGATTACGGTGACAACAGCGGTGTGGCGCTGGACGGCCGCCGTGCGAAACGCGGCGAGGCAGAACTCGAATTCCAGCCAGCGCTGGCACCGGCGAGCGCAGGTATCGCGATCAAGCACATGCACTCCGGCGACAACCCGGAGGCTGACTGGGGCCACCATGTGATCCAGGCGGCACAGTTCGGGCTGGCGATGCTCGATCGCGCATTTCCCGACGAGGCGCCGTTCACAGCGCAGAACACGAAGATCATCGCCACCGGTTTGTCCAACGGCGGCGGCGCGGTGCTACAGGCGGCCGGCCTCGACAAAGAGCATTTCTTTGCTGGCGTGGTGGCGCTGGAACCGAACGTGCACGTGTTCGAACGCGGTCGCGCGATGTACGACTACGCGACCGAGGCAGCGATCTGGTTGCCATGCGCGCTGAGCAGTGAGCGCTTTGCGGCGACACCGTTCGCGCGTGGCCCGCACGGTGTGTTGCCGCCGGCATGGCCACCGCGCTGCGCCAGCCTGCGCGCGCAGGGCAAGCTGAGCGGCGGCACCGTGGCCGAGCAGGCGGAGCAGGCGTATCAGTACCTGCATACCCGTGGCTGGACCGACGAGGCGATGAGCACAGCCGCCAGTTCGACGGCGTTCGACCTGTGGCGGGTGATCGCTGCGGGTTATGCCTCGTCGTATCTGCGCCGTGGCGCCACCGACATGTCATGCGGTTTCCATTACGCGGCGATCGACGCCAAGGGCTTGCCAGGCGTGATTGATCCGGCTATCAGGGCGTCCTGGTGGGCCGATGGTTCAGGCATTCCGCCCGGCAACGGCATCGGCCTGCTCGGTGGCACCAGCGTCTCGACCGATCCGACCCTGATCGGCAGCGAATGCCTGCGCGCGCTATGGACCGGCGACGATCACGAGTCGCAGGCCTTGCACGCTTCCATTGCGGCCACCGCGGCCAAGTTGCCGCGCAGCGACCTGCCGCTGTGGGTGGTGCATGGCGCCAGCGACGGACTGTTGCCGACCGCGTTCAGCTCCGAGCCGTATGTGGCGTGGCTGCGCGAGGAAGGGCGCGCACCGATCTACTGGAAGGTGCCGCACGCGCAGCACTTCGATGCATTCCTGGCGTTGCCCGGTTTTGGCGACCTGCACGTGCCGCTGGTGCCGTATGGCTATGCGGCGCTGGATCGGCTGTGGGCGCATCTGTACGAAGGTGCGGCATGGCCGGCCGATGTGCCGACGCCGGTGACCCGGCCGCGTGGCGTGGGTGCGCTGGAGCGCGACATGCTTGGGCTGCCGTAGAGTCTGTTCACCAAGATGGCGCTGTCACGTCGGCGTCACTGGAGTATTCTTGGCAGCCCTCGCGCCCGAGCCGTGGCGCGACGCAGCTTTCGAACTCAAGGATTCTCGATGACCATCAATGTCACCTTCACCACCAACCGCGGCCCGATCCACCTGCGTCTGCATGAAGACAAGGCCCCGGTCACCGTGGCCAATTTCGTCAACCTGGCCAAGCGTGGTTATTACGATGGTCTGTCGTTCCATCGCGTGATCGCCGACTTCATGATCCAGGGCGGTTGCCCCGAGGGCAGTGGTCGCGGCGGCCCGGGCTACAAGTTCGAGGACGAGTTCAATGCGTCGCTGCGTCACGACAAGCCGGGCGTGCTGTCGATGGCGAACGCCGGTCCGCGCACCAATGGCAGCCAGTTCTTCATCACCCATGGCGCCACGCCGTGGCTGGACGGCAAGCACAGCGTGTTCGGCGAAGTGGTCGACGCGGCTGACATGGCCGTGGTGAACGCGATCCAGCAGGGCGACGTGATCGAGAAGGTCGCCGTAGACGGCGACGTCGACGCGCTGCTGGCTGCGCAGTCCGATCGCGTGAAAGAATGGAATGCGGTGCTCGACCAGCGCGGCTGAGTTTCCGGCCCGGATTCACAAAAAAACCGCCGATTTCTGTCGGCGGTTTTTTTTGTGCGCAAATGTCATGACAGCGCCGGTTTCGTGGGCCTATGATCGGCAGGCTTCACGCTTGTTCATTCATCAAGGAGAGCGAACATGTCATTCCTCAACGATTTGCTTGGCGGTCAGGGACAGCAGCAGGCCGGCGGTACCGGCTCGATGATTTCGGTAGCTGGCCAGCTGCTGCAGCAAGCCGGTGGCGTGCAGGGCCTGATCGGCATGCTGCAGCAACATGGACTCGGCGGCGCGGTGCAGTCATGGGTCGGTACGGGTGCGAACCAGCCGGTGTCGGGTGATCAGCTTGGCCAGGCACTGCAGAGCGGTGGCATGGGTTCGGTGGTGCAGGAGGCCGCCAGCAAGCTTGGCGTCGATCCCAGTGTGGTGCTCAACGGGCTTTCTCAGGTGCTGCCGCATGCGGTCGATCATCTGACGCCTGACGGTCAGGCTCCAGCTGCCGGTCAGGGTAGTGGTTTCGATCTGGGCGCACTGGAAGGGCTGGCCGGCAAGCTGTTCGGCAAGACGGCCTGAGATCAGTTTCAGCAACAGACAAAAAAGCGGCAGGGAGTCATCCCTGCCGCTTTTTTTGTGGTGCATGTTTGCGCAAGTAATGCCTTACATATGGAACACGTAACGCAGGAGCAGCATCAAAACGACAGCGCCGAGAATGGACATGAAGAAGCCTGCAGGATGGAACTTGGAGCCCGGTGGTGGTCGGCTGATGAGGTTGCCGATCAGGCCGCCGATCAGCGAACCGACGATGCCAACACCAGCAGTCATCCAGAACCCCATGTGATCGGCGCCGGGGATGATGGCCCTGGCGATCAGACCGACAAAGAAACCAACGATGATGGACCAGATCAGATGAAACATCGGTGCCTACCTCCTTGGATTGCGAACGAGTTGAGTAGCCCCTCCACCGGCGATCGTATGCAGGCAACGCAGTGGCGTCGGCATCATGCAACGAGCCGGACAAGAAACGCCATAGCTGGCCGGCAACGCAAGCTTTTGCGAACCGAACCGATGCGTGGGGCGGCGCATGCTAAAATTCGCGGGTTTGCTGACCTCATCCCCTGACGTCGAGGAACTCATGCCACAGCTTGCCCAGCGCGTCGGCCGCGCCAAACCCAGCGCGATCATGGTGATCGCCGAAAAAGCCAAGCAGCTCAAGGCTGCCGGCCGCGACATCATCAGCTTCTCGATCGGCGTACCGAATTTTCTGCCCGGCGAACATGTGTATGCCGCCGCGCGCGAATCTCTGTCGCACGACTCCGGCCAGTACGGCAGCAACCGCGGTGCCGAGGCGTTGCTGGATGCGTTCCTGAAGCACATCGAGGCGCTGGGTTTCAGTGGCTACACGCGGATGAACCTGTCGATCGGCATCGGTGCCAAGCACGTGCTGTACAACCTGGCCGAGGCACTGCTCGACGAAGGCGACGAGATCTGCTTCGCGGCGCCGTACTGGACCACGTATCACGACATCGCCGATATCGTCGGCGCCAAGACCAACGTGATGCATTGCGGTGCGGAGCAGAACTACAAGCTCACCCCGTCGCAGCTCGACACTGCGCTGGCGCGCAAGCCGAAGGTATTCCTGTTCAACAACCCGTCCAATCCGACCGGCATGGTCTACACCGGCGAGGAAATCGCCGCGCTGGCCGAGGTGCTGGTGAAGCATCCGGATACCTGGGTGATCACCGACGACATCTACAACTCGATGGTGTTCGACGGCCTCGGCTATCACAACTTCGTGTTCGCGAGACCCGAGTTGCGCGAACGGGTGATCTTCGTCGACTCCGTCTCCAAGACCTACGGCATGCCGGGCTGGCGTGTCGGCCTGATCGCCGGGCCGGAAGTGGTGGCCAAGGCGATCACCACGCTCAACTCCAACCACATCACCAGCCTGCCGGAAGTGATCACGGCAGCGGCGGTGGCAGCACTCAGTGGCCCGCAGGACATCCCGCAGGCCAAGTGCAAGGAATTTGCCGGCAAGCGCGACACCGTATTTGCCGCGCTGAGCGCGATTCCAGGCGTGATCTGTCCGCGACCGCAGGGCGCGTTCTACGCGTTCCCGGATATTTCGGTGGCGTTCGGCAAGAGCCACAATGGCGTGAAGATCAACAGTGATGTGGAGTTCTGCGCCGCGTTGCTGGAAGCCAAGGGCGTCGCTTGCGTGCCGGGTTCGGCGTTCGGCGAGCCGCGTGCGCTGCGCATTTCCTACACCTGCCCGACGGCACAGCTGGCACCGGGACTTGCGCGCATCGCCGAGTTCTTCGCCGAGTTGAGCTGACCGTTTAGTTCTGGCCCGCGTCGCAGGGTGCGGGCCTCGTCTTATTCCACCTCGCCTCATTTCTTATGGAGTTGCCACGATGAAAGCCCCCGTTCGAGTTGCCGTTACCGGCGCTGCCGGCCAGATCGGTTATGCGCTGCTGTTCCGCATCGCTGCCGGCGACATGCTGGGTCCGGATCAGCCGGTGATCCTGCACCTGCTGGAAATCACCCCGGCACTGCCGTCGCTGCAGGGTGTGGTGATGGAACTCAACGATTGCGCGTTCCCGACGCTGGCCGGCGTGGTCGCCACCGACGACCTCAACGTGGCGTTCAAGGACGTCGACTATGCGTTGCTGGTCGGCGCGCGTCCGCGCGGTCCGGGCATGGAGCGCAAGGATCTGCTGGAAGCGAACGGCGCCATCTTCGGCCCGCAGGGCAAGGCACTGAACGATCACGCCAAGCGCGACGTCAAGGTGCTGGTGGTCGGCAACCCGGCCAATACGAATGCGCTGATCGCGCAGCAGAATGCGCCGGATCTGGATCCGAACTGCTTCACCGCGATGGTCCGTCTCGACCACAACCGCGCGTTGTCGCAGCTGGCCGAAAAGACCGGTGCGCACACCACCGACATCAAGAAGATGACGATCTGGGGCAACCACAGCTCGACCCAGTATCCGGACATCCACCACGCCACTGTCAACGGCAAGGCTGCGATGTCGCTGATCGACCAGGCCTGGTACGAGAGCGATTTCATCCCAACCGTACAGCAGCGCGGCGCGGCGATCATCAAGGCGCGCGGCGCCTCGTCGGCAGCATCCGCCGCGTCGGCGGCGATCGACCACATGCGCTACTGGGCACAGGGCACCGCCGAGGGTGACTGGGTCTCGATGGGCATCCCGTCCGACGGTTCCTACGGCATCGCACCGGGTGTGATCTATGGCTATCCGGTGACCGTGAAGGACGGCAAGTACACGATCGTGCAGGGTCTGGCGATCAACGACTTCTCGCGCGGCCGCATGGACGCCACCGACAAGGAACTGCGCGAAGAGCGTGCCGGCGTCGAGCACCTGTTCGCGAAGAAATAATTAGTACCTATCTTGCTTGATCGAACGGGCCGGCCTTTGCTGGCCCGTTTTCGTTGGGGTATACGGCGAAAGTCGAGTGCCTTGCAGCAGTGAATCGGTCTAGGCTTGGTTCGTCTCAAGGCTTGGCGGAGCGAGCATGCAATACGAGGATTTCTACCGGCAGTCGATCGAGCAGCCGGAGCAGTTCTGGGCCGAGCAGGCGCGGCTGATCCATTGGGATACGCCACCGCAGCAGATCCTCGACCAGTCGAATCTGCCGTTCCGGCGCTGGTTCGTCGGCGGCACTACCAACCTCTGCTACAACGCGGTCGATAGGCATCTGGCCGATCGTGCCGAACAGCTGGCGCTGGTGGCGATTTCCAGCGAAACGGATGTCACCCGCGAGTTCACTTATCGGGAGCTGTACTGGGAGGTGAATGCGTTTGCCGCCGTGTTGCGGTCGCTGGGGGTGGGCAAGGGCGATCGGGTGGTGATCTATCTGCCGAACATGGCCGAGGCCGTGTTCGCGATGCTGGCCTGCGCGCGGATCGGCGCGATCCACTCGGTGGTGTTCGGCGGCTTTGCCGCGCACAACCTGGCGCTGCGCATCGACGACGCGCAGCCGAAGCTGCTGATCGCCGCCGATGCCGGCATGCGCGGCGGCAAGGTGATTCCGTACAAGCCACTGGTGGATGCGGCATTGAACGAGGCCTCGGCACCGCCGCCGCAGGTACTGATCGTCGACCGCGGACTCGATCCGCAGATGACCCGTGTGGCGGGACGCGACTTCGACTACGCCGAACTGCGCCGGGCGCACGAAGGCGTCGAAGTGCCGGTGATCTGGCTGGAGTCGAACGAGCCGAGCTACCTGCTGTACACCTCCGGCACCACCGGCAAGCCGAAAGGCGTGCAGCGTGACGTGGGCGGCTACGCGGTGGCGATGGCGTTGTCGATCCGCACGGTGTTCGACATCGCGCCAGGGCAAGCGATGTTCTCCACTTCGGACGTCGGTTGGGCGGTGGGGCATTCCTACAACGTCTATGGCCCGCTGATCGGCGGCGCCACTTCGCTGCTGTACGAAGGCATGCCGACGCGGCCGGACCCGGGCATCTGGTGGCAGCTGTGCGAGCGTTACGGCGTGCGCACCATGTTCTCCTCGCCCACCGCGATCCGCGTGCTGAAGAAGCAGGACGAGAGCTGGCTGAAGAAATATGACCTGTCGAACCTGAAGTGGCTGTTCCTCGCCGGCGAGCCACTGGACGAACCGACCGCACAGTGGATCACCGATGCGCTCGGCGTGCCGGTGATCGACAACTACTGGCAGACCGAAACCGGCTGGCCGGCGATCACGCTGATGCCGGGGCTGGAGTTGAAGGCCGTAAAGTTTGGTTCGCCCGGGTTGCCCGCGCCGGGCTACAAGATGAAGGTGATCGACGAGAACACCGGCAAGGAAGTACCCGCCGGTACCAAGGGCGTACTGGTGCTGCAACCGCCGTTGCCGCCGGGTTGCCTCAGCACGATCTGGCGTGACGACGACCGCTACGTGCACAGCTACTTCAGCCACTTCAGGGAGTTGTTGTACAGCTCGCTGGACTGGGCGATCCGCGACGAGGACGGCTATACGTTCATCCTTGGCCGTACTGACGATGTGATCAACGTGGCTGGCCATCGGTTGGGTACACGCGAGATCGAGGAGGCGGTGGCCAGCCATCCGGCCGTGGCCGAGGCGGCGGTGGTCGGCGTGCGTGACGAACTAAAAGGGCAGGTGCCGATCGTGTTCGCCACGCTCAAGCAGGATGCGGGAGTCGGGGCGGGTGCGATGGCGCTGGCAATGCAGCAGCGCGTGGTCGAGCAGCTCGGTGGCGTGGCGAAGCCGTCACGCGTCTACGTGGTGAATGCCTTGCCGAAGACACGTTCCGGCAAGCTGCTGCGCCGATCGCTGCAGGCGCTGGCGGAGCAACGCGATCCGGGTGATCTGTCCACGTTGGATGATCCGGGCGCACTGGACGATATCCGTCGTGCGTTGGAGCTTGGACCCGATCTGGGCAGTTGAGGGCGATCAACGCAAACGGGACGGCTTCTGCCGTCCCGTTTGTTCCTGCTTACACGATCAAGCAGCGACTGCTTCTTTTTCCGTCTCCGCGACCGGAAGCGGGCTGCGGATCAGATGGTCGAACGCGCTCAGCGCGGCGGTGGAACCGGCACCCATCGCGATGACGATCTGCTTGTACGGCACCGTGGTGGCGTCGCCGGCGGCGAACACGCCGGGCAGCGAGGTCCGGCCACGCTCGTCGATGACGATCTCGCCGCGGGGCGACAGTTCCAGTGTGCCCTTCAGCCATTCGGTATTCGGCAGCAGGCCGATCTGCACGAAGATGCCTTCCAGCTCGACGCTGTGCATGACGCCATCGACGCGATCCTTGTAGACAAGGCCGCTGACCTTCTGGCCATCACCCAGCACTTCGGTGCTCTGCGCGCTGACGATGATGTCGACGTTGGGCAAGCTCCGCAGCTTGCGCTGCAGGACTTCGTCCGCACGCAGCTTGCTATCGAATTCGACGAGGGTGACATGGCTGGTGATGCCGGCCAGGTCGATCGCCGCCTCGACGCCGGAGTTGCCGCCGCCGATCACCGCTACACGCTTGCCCTTGAACAGCGGGCCGTCGCAATGCGGGCAGTAGGCCACGCCCTTGTTGCGGTACTCGTCTTCACCGGGCACGTTCATCTGCCGCCAGCGTGCGCCAGTGGACAGGATCACGGTCTTCGACTTCAGCGTGGCGCCGTTGGCGAGCTGTATTTCGATCAGGCCACCGGCTTCCGTCGCCGGCAGCAGCTTCTCGGCACGCTGCAAATTCATGACATCGACGTCGTAATCCTTGACGTGCTGCTCCAGCGCGGTGGCCAGCTTCGGGCCTTCGGTATGCGAGACGGAGACGAAGTTCTCGATCGCCATGGTGTCCAGCACCTGGCCGCCGAAACGCTCGGCCGCCACGCCGGTGCGGATGCCCTTGCGCGCGGCATAGATCGCCGCGGCCGAGCCGGCCGGACCGCCGCCGACAACGAGCACGTCGAATCCATCCTTGGTCTGGAGTTTCTCGGCTTCGCGCTGGGCGGCGCTGGTGTCGAGCTTGGCCAGGATCTGCTCCAGGCTCATACGGCCCTGGTCGAACACTTCGCCGTTGAGGTAGACAGTCGGCACCGACATGATCTGGCGTGCATCGACCTCGTCCTGGTACAGCGCGCCGTCGATGGCGACATGCTGGATCTTCGGATTCAGCATGCTCATCAGGTTCAGCGCCTGCACCACGTCCGGGCAGTTCTGGCAGGACAGCGAGAAATAGGTTTCGAAGCGATAGCTCCCGTCGAGATTTTTCACTTGCTCGATCACATCCGCGGCGGTCTTGGATGGATGTCCACCGACTTGCAGCAGGGCGAGCACAAGCGAGGTGAATTCATGACCCATCGGAATGCCGGCGAAGCGCACGCCAATATCGCTGCCAACGCGGTTGATCGCGAAGGACGGCTTGCGCTCGTTGTCATCGCGGCGCACCAGGCTGATCCGTTCGGACAGCGCGGCGATCTCGCCGAGCAGCTCGTTCAGTTCGAGAGATTTGGCACTGTCGTCGAGGGACGCAACGATCTCGATCGGCTGCGTGACCTTTTCGAGATAGGTCTTCAACTGGGTGGTGAGATTGGCATCCAACATGGGCGTAGCTCCGTCGATGGGTTTCTTCAGGGTGCGCCTGGCGAGCACCCGGACGGGGCCGGGCGTCGACGTTGCGCTGTGTTTCGGTAGTTCGGACCCGGAAGAACTCCGGGTCCGTGGCGCATGGTGCGCGGTACGGCTTAGATCTTGCCGACCAGGTCCAGCGACGGCGCGAGGGTCTTCTCGCCTTCCTTCCACTTGGCCGGGCAGACTTCGCCCGGATGGGCGGCGACGTACTGCGCGGCCTTGACCTTGCGCAGCAGCTCGTTGGCGTCACGGCCGATGCCACCGGCAGTGATCTCGACGATCTGGATCTTGCCGGACGGATCGATCACGAAGGTGCCGCGATCGGCCAGACCAGCTTCTTCGATCATCACGCCGAAGTTGCGGCTGATCGTGCCGGTCGGATCGCCAACCATGGTGTAGTTGATCTTCTTCACCGCGTCCGAGGTGTCGTGCCACGCCTTGTGGGCGAAATGGGTATCGGTGGAAACCGAGTAGATCTCGACGCCCAGCTTCTGGAACTCGGCGTAGTTGTCAGCCAGGTCCTCAAGCTCGGTCGGGCAGACGAAGGTGAAGTCGGCCGGGTAGAAAAACACGACGGACCACTTGCCCTTCAGGTCGGCATCGGAAACTTCAATGAACTGACCGCTCTTGAGCGCCTGCGCCTTGAACGGTTTGATTTCGGTGTTGATCAGCGACATCGTGGGTTTTCCCGTGGTGGTTGAAAGTGAAGTGTGAGGATATGGGGTTTCAGTCGATTAATCTAATTGATTGTTGGCATTGATTCGATTGTCAGTGACTATCAAAATGGATTAGGTCCGATGGCATCAAGCCTGCTGCCCGAGTCGGGTGTCGTATGCATCGAGCTGTTCCGGAGCATGTGTATTGTCATCGAGAATGTGCGTGCGCTCGTATCTGTGGAGCGCTGCTTCGGTGATCGCCCTATGGTCGTATGCGGCGTGCACGTCGCACTGCGCTAAAATGACCGTTTTACGGAGGTGACATGACACAGCCAGCATCCCCCGGCGCGCGCTTCCGCGCTGCCGTTGCCGAGGAACAGCCGCTGCAGGTCGTCGGCGCGATCACCGCCTACGCTGCCCGCATGGCCCAGCGCAGCGGCTTCAAGGCGATCTACCTGTCCGGCGGCGGCGTTGCCGCCAACTCGTTGGGCATGCCGGATCTGGGCATCAGCACGATGGAAGACGTACTCACCGACATCCGCCGCATCACCGAAGTCTGTGATCTGCCGTTGCTGGTCGACGTGGATACCGGCTGGGGTGGTGCGTTCAACATCGCCCGCACCGTGCGCTCGATGATCAAGGCAGGTGCCGGCGCGATGCATATCGAGGACCAGGTTGCCGCCAAGCGCTGTGGTCATCGTCCCGGCAAGGCGATTGTGTCGAAGGACGAGATGGTCGATCGGGTCAAGGCTGCAGTCGATGCGCGCAGCGACGAGCAGTTCGTGATCATGGCGCGTACCGATTCGATCGCGGTGGAAGGTCTGGAGTCGGCGATCGAACGGGCGCAGGCCTGCGTCGAGGCGGGCGCCGACATGATCTTTCCGGAAGCGATCTACACGCTGGAGCAGTATCGCCAGTTCAAGGCGGCGGTGAAGGTGCCGATCCTCGCCAACATCACCGAGTTCGGCCAGACCCCGCTGTTCACCCGCGAGGAGCTGGCCAGCGCGAACGTCGACATCATCCTGTACTGCTGCGGCGCGTATCGGGCGATGAACAAGGCGGCGCTGAATTTCTACGAGACGGTGCGCCGCGACGGCACGCAGAAGGCAGCCGTGCCGACCATGCAGACGCGCGAGGAGTTGTACGACTACCTCGGCTACCACGCCTACGAGCGCAAGCTCGACGAATTGTTTGCCGGTGGCAAATCCGACTGATTGACTGACGCGTTCCTTCCCTGACTGCGCCGGCGTGCCGGCGCATCTTCATTGATTGAGGTTCCATCCATGAGCGAAACCACGCAAACGCTGCCCAAGGCCAAGAAATCCGTCGCGCTGTCCGGTGTGGCCGCAGGCAACACCGCGCTGTGCACGGTCGGCCGCAGCGGCAACGACCTGCATTACCGCGGCTACGACATCCACGACCTGGCCGCCAAGGGTTGCTTCGAGGAAGTGGCCTATCTGCTGGTGCACGGCGTGCTGCCGAACTGGACCGAGCTCAACAACTATCGCGCGCGGCTGAAGCGCCTGCGCGGCCTGCCGGCGCCGGTCAAGGCTGCGCTGGAGCTGTTGCCGGCGGCGACGCATCCGATGGACGTGATGCGCACCGGTTGCTCGGTACTTGGCACCGTGTTGCCGGAAAAGGACGACCACAACGTCACCGGTGCGCGCGAGATCGCCGATCGCCTGATGGCCAGCTTCGGTTCGATGCTGCTGTACTGGTACCACTTCAGCCACAACGGCAAGCGCATCGAGACGCAGACCGACGACGAGTCGATCGCCGCGCACTTCCTGCACCTGCTGCACGGCAAGAAGCCGAGCGAACTGCATGCGCATGCGCTGGACAAGTCGCTGGTGCTGTACGCCGAGCATGAGTTCAATGCCTCGACGTTCGCCGCGCGCGTGATCGCCGGCACCGGCTCGGACATGTACTCGGCGCTCACTGGCGCGATCGGCGCGTTGCGTGGTCCGAAGCACGGCGGGGCGAACGAGGTGGCGATGGAAATCATCGCGCGCTACCGCAGCGCCAATGAAGCGGAGGCCGATATCCGCGCCCGCGTCGAGCGCAAGGAAATCATCATCGGCTTCGGCCACCCGGTGTATACAGTGTCCGACCCGCGCAACGAGATCATCAAGGAGATCTCGCGCAAGCTGTGCACCGATGGCGGCAACCCGACCTTGTTCGAGGTGTCCGAGCGGATCGAGAAGGTGATGGGCGAGGTCAAGAAGATGTTCCCGAACCTCGACTGGTTCTCCGCCAGCGCGTACCACATGATGGGCGTGCCGACTGCGATGTTCACGCCGCTGTTCGTGATCGCGCGCACCTCCGGTTGGAGCGCGCATGTGATCGAGCAGCGTGAGGACGGCAAGATCATCCGCCCCAGCGCGAACTACATGGGGCCGGAAGACCAGGCGTACGTGCCGATCGACAAGCGCTGAGGAAAGGCTGCATTGACAGGAGAAGGGAGCCGCAAGGCTCCCTTCTTTTTGCCTGGAAAATGACCGAATCAGTGGTGGGAAACCTCACGAATGATGCAAGCCGTTCACGCGACCACGCAGCTGTATCATTTTTGTTACATGTAGCAGCAAAGCGCGGCAGGGCCGGCATCTGCACCGGATCCCTCCGCTACCGCGTCGGTTGTGCGGATTGCGACAGGTCGGCATGTTGCGGAGCTGACGCAGTTTCCACTCTTCGCCATGCGGCTTGTGTCGCGCATGTCTGTCTATCGGATTTTCCAATGCATTGAATTTTCAGCAGATAGACAGCGAGCGAAAAAAACTCTCGATGCTGGCGCGAAGATTGCTGTAGCTGCTTGCCTTACGGCAAAGACCAAACAGGGGGGTCACCGCATCGTTCCAGGAGAACAAACATGCGAAAGACTCTACTTTTAACAGCGATATGTGTTGGCTTGGGACTTACTCTTCCGGCCTTGGCAGATGACACGCAGACTGGCGGAGCTGGACCCTCTGCCCAGAGACACTCCATTGCAGTGCAGACCAGTGACAGCTCGACGCACTCGAACAGCTCAACGCATTCGAGTCAACGCAACAACAATGGCGACGCCTATGCCAACGGACAGGGCAGTTCGGCCGCCAACAATGGCGGAACGGCCACATCCTCGATCGCGTCTTCGTTCAACAGCAGCCGGGCTGTCGCGATCAGCCGGCTCGATGGCACCGTGACCGACATCCGTGCACACGACATCGGCAATGTCGCCAGCAATTGGGGTAATGCCAATGGTGGTCGTGGCGGATCCGGTGGTGGCGGATCCGGCGGCAATGCCAATGGTGGTCGTGGCGGATCCGGTGGTGACGGTGGAAGTGCCCATTCGCACAGCGGCTATGCCGGTGGATCAGGCGCCGATAGCGGCCAGGTCGGCGCACTCAGTGCAGCAGCCGGTGGCGACAGCAGCGGCGACAACTACGGTAACGCGCATGCCCGCTCACGCGGCTCCAGCATGGCAACGGCGACCGGCGGAACTGGTGGTGCGTGGGCTGGCGGAGCAGGCACCAGCGGTTCGGCAACCGCAAGCAGCGGCGCGGCGACCTCGACGGGTGGCAGCAGTGGTGCAGCTGACAGCACCGGTGGCATGGGTGGAGCTGGCGGCAGCGGTGCTTCCGCTACGGGTGGCGAAGGTATCGCCGGAGCCGGTGGTTCCGGTGGCGCCGGTGGATCGAACTCGGTGAATGCGGGCACGTTCGACATGTCCAACAACATGTCAGGTGCAGCTGCGGCAGCCGCCGGCGTTACGGTCATGGCGCAGAACAGTGGCGTCGGCTCACTGATCCAGCAGAGCGTGAACGTCCAGGCCAATCTCAACGTTGGTCCATAAGTGGAGCCAGACACGGTGGAGCGCCAGGCGCTCCACCGTGTTTTCCGTTGGTTGCGACCGGACTGCCGGGCATAAGCAGAGATCGCTGCCCGCGCCGGCGAGGGAGATAGAACCATGCGAATAGTCAGACCGATGTCCTGGCTCATCCCGTTGTTGCTCACGGCAACGACATGGAATGCGCTGGCCGGAGAGCCCGTCGCACCGTTGCCCAACGTAGCGGCAACATCGTCATTATCGTCCAGGCATGAAGTTGTGCCGCCAAATGGCGTCGCGGGATGGGGGCCGAGCATCGATTCCGCAGCGCTGGCGAAACTCAGTGGTGGTACCGATGTCACCGAAACCATGACGTTGAACGGCACGGTGGCCAACAACAACGTCGATCATGTGGTGAACGGAGCCAATGTGATCAGCTCCGGCTCGTTCACTGGAGCGATGGGTTTGCCGATGGTGATCCAGAACAGCGGCAACGCCGTGCTGATCCAGAATGCCACCATCGTCAACGTGCAGTTCCAGCCATGATTTCCCGGTGGCATGGCTCTTTCTGGCTGGTCGCGACGTTCGTTGCCGGCCTGCTCCCCGTGATGCAGCTGGCAGCAGCTGCACCGGTCGTGTTGCCGGGCGTGCAGGGCGGCAGTTACAGCCTGCACATGACGAGTCTGAAAGAGATTCGCTTCAGGAACACGATCCGCCAGAAATACGATTTCAGCTGCGGCTCCGCCGCCGTGGCGACCTTGCTGACCTATCAGTACGGCTATCCGGTCGACGAGCAGGAAGCGTTTGTGCAGATGTATGCCAACGGCGACCGCTCGAAAATCAACCGGGAAGGCTTCTCGCTGCTCGATATCAAGCGCTTCCTGCAGGCCAATGGTTTCGACGCCGACGGGTTCCAGGTACCGCTGGAAAAACTGCGGCAGGAAAATCTTCCTGCGATCGTGTTGATCGACGAAAGGGGTTACCACCATTTCGTGGTGATCAAGGGGATGCGTGATGGTCGTGTCCTGGTGGGCGACCCCGCCCGCGGCACGCGTTCGATCCCACGCGCGCAGTTCGATGCGGCATGGAAAAACCAGCTGGTATTCGTCATTCACAACCGGCGTGCATTGGCAAGATTCAACAGCAGCGACGACTGGCGCGCTGCGCCAATGGCACCCATCAATTCCGCCATCGACCGCACCGGCTTGGGCAATATCACGCTGCCCAAACGTGGGCCGGGGGATATCTGAGTGAGTGCCGTCATGAGCAACACCTTTCGTACCAGGCTCCCATGTCTTTGCGTGCTGACGGGCTTGTCGATGGCTTGGGCTGGCATGGTCAGTGCGCAGGATCCATCACCTTTGCCACAGCCTGCATCGCCGCGCATACCGGCTGACGGCATGCGGGTCATGGGCGCATGGCCGTTGGCGGTCAGCGATCGTCAGCTGGATACCACTCGTGGCGGTTTCGATATGGGCAACGGGCTGCTGGCGTCCTTCGGCATCGAACGCGCGGTCTACATCAACGGCAATCTGGTCTCCAGCACCAGCGTGAACATTCCTGACATTGGTCGGATGACGCCGGATCAGGCCAGCGCCCTGGCTGCCGCCACGGGCACGGTCAACATCATCCAGAACGGTGCGAACAACACCGTCGATCCGGCGACGTTCGACCATGCGACGGCCGCGACGGTGATCCAGAACAGTCTCGACAATCAGGACATCCGCAGTTTGACCACGATCAATGTCACCGCGAACAGCCAGAACCTGTTCCGCAGTCTTGGCCTGCAGGAGAGTTTGCAGGCTGGCCTGATCGGATCGCTGGGGCACTGACAAGGTATCCGAAGCCGATGCGCAAATAGCCGGCCAAACGCCGCCTCACTTGAACGACGCCCGATACAGGAGGGCAACTTGATGGCCCGGAAATCGTGGCGAAGCAGATGTTCAGCCGGCTGTGCCGGGCTGGTGCTACTCGGTGGTGTGGCAAGCGCGCAGGATCCGGTAGCGCCAGTCAATCCAGCCCCGGTGAGTTCGAACCCGGTGAGTTCGGGTGAACTGTCTGCGGTACTTCAAAAGAACATGAGCAAGCAGGACGCGCGCATCGAGGAGATGCGCGCCCAGCTGGCTGCCCAGAACGCGCAGATCGAGGCGATGAAGCAAGCGCTCGCATCGCAGCAGGCCGACTATCGAGCACTGCGGCACGCCGTGGGTCTCGACGTGCTCGACCGGCAACGCGCGGGCAACGTGAGGGCAGGTGGCTCGATGGCGACCGCATTGCCCATGCCTGCCGGCGACGCGGCCAGCGTTGATACGGAGCCGACCGACAATCCACCGGACCGGACAGTTGGGCAGGCACCTGAGCGCGATAGCGGGCCGCCGGCTGTCGCCCCGATCTTCAATCAACCTGGCGTACTGACGCCGCGTGGCAAGCTGGTGGTGGAGCCGTCCTATCAATTCGGCTACTCGTCCGCCGACCGGGTCGCCTTGATCGGCTACACCGTGATCCCGGCGATCCTGATCGGTCTGATCGACGCGCGCCAAGTGAAGACGACGACCCAGACCGGCGCAGTCGCGCTGCGCTACGGCATTACCAACCGACTGGAGATGGAGCTGCGGATACCGTATGTCTATGGGCACACCGACACGATCAGTCGCGAGATCTTCACTGGCAGTGCCACGGACAAGGTCTTCACGAGCGCTGGCCATGGCATCGGCGACGTGGAGGCCACCGCCCGTTACCAGATCAACGACGGTGGTGCAGACAAGCCGTATTACATAGGCTGGCTACGTTTCAAGTCGCGCACCGGCAGGGATCCTTTCGAGGTCACCACCGATTGCGTCACCCGCTGCGTGGAGAATGCGACCGGCACCGGGCTGCCGCTGCAACTTCCGACCGGTTCGGGCTTCTACTCGCTGCAGCCGGGTGTGACCTGGTTGTATCCCTCCGATCCGGTGGTGTTCTTCGGCAACGTGAGTTACCTGCACAACTTCCCGCGTCACGACGTCAGCCGCACCGTGCTGCTCGGGGGCAAGGAGCCGCTGGGTACGGTGCAGGTGGGCGACATCGTTGATGCCAGCCTCGGCATGGGGCTCGCGCTCAATGAGAAGGCATCGATCAGCATCGGCTATGACCAGAGCTTTGTCGGCATCACCAAGCAAAACGGCAAGACTGTGGCTGGCTCGGCCAAGAGCGTGCTGGGCACCTTGCTGATCGGCGGCTCCTATCGATTCAGCGACAAGCGCAGCATGAACTTCACGCTTGGTGTGGGAGTGACGCGCGATACGCCCGATGCCACCGTGACGGTCAGAGTGCCGACGATGTACTAGCGGTCGCTCAGATACCCTCGGCACGCATGGCTGCGATGGCGCCGGTATCGGCGTGCATGCGCTGGACAAAGCGTTCCAGATGATCGAGCCCGTTCAGGTCGACGGCTTTCGCCTTGGCCCAGCGCTGCACCACGAACAAGTACGGATCGGCGAGCGAACGTGTGCCGGTGAGCCAGTCCCGGCCTGCCAGCTGGCCATCCAATCGCTCGAAATAGCCGCGCAGCTTTGTCTTTGCAGTGGCCTGCAGTCCGGTGTGCTGGGCGGGGTCGGCAATGAATCGCTCGGGCCGGAACAGCGGCTTGAACGCCGGATGCACGTCGGCGTTGAGAAAGCCCAGCCAGCGGTTGACTTCAGCGCGTCCGCGCGGCGTACCGTTGCCGCCAAGCCGGGCAACCGGAAAACGATCGGCCAGGTAGTTGAGGATGGCGATGTTCTCGGTCAACACCCAGCCATCGTCGTCGACCAGGGTCGGTACCACACCATCCGGATTGAGCTTCAGATACTCCGGCGAGCGCAGCTCGGCACGAGGTACTTCCTCGAGCTCGTAAGGCTGGCCGATCCACTCCAGCACGATATGGTCGGCTAGGGCACAGGTACCGGGCACGTAGTAAAGCTTCATGAGTGACTCCGTATGTGGCAGGGCAGCGTTCTGCAGCTTCGTATGTCTGACACGACCTCAACCGGACAGCGGCTTCAGGCGCTGGCGGCGCCGTTGCATCAGCCAGCCGCCACCGCAGATGCCGATCACCAGCAACACATCCATGGCGTATTTCACCCAGCTGTGTGCATCGAACCAGCCGCTCAGCCAATGATCGTGCGAGATCATCCGCCCGGCAGTGAATGCGATCGCACCGGCGCCGATGTACATGATGATCGGAAAACGCCCGATCAGCTTGAGGATCAGGGTCGAGCCCCAGACGACCAAGGGCACACTCACCAGCAGTCCGATGATGACCAGGGACAGATGCCCTTTCGATGCACCGGCAATCGCCAGCACGTTGTCCATGCCCATCAGGGCATCGGCAACAATGATCGTGCGCAGTGCGCTCCAGAACGTATTACTGGCGCTGACATGGGGATTGTCGTCGGCATCGTGGCGCAACAACTTCCAGGCGATCGGCAGCAACAGTACGCCACCGACCAGCATCAGTCCCGGCAGTTTGAGCAGATAGACGACGACGGCGGTGAGTGCAAAACGAACGGCGACGGCACCGAACGTGCCCCAGAACACGGCCTTTTTCTGCATCGCCTTCGGCAGGCGGCTGGCCGCCATGGCGATGACGATGGCGTTGTCGCCGGCCAGCACCAGATCGAGCAGGATGATGGCCAGCAGGCCGGAGAGAAAATCGGTAGCGAAGAGATCCATGTGGAGTCCATGCGCGTCAGACAATGCAGTGGATACGGACGCGCGCGGCCCGTATCCACCACAAAAGTCTCGTTCGCAGCAGGACTGCCGAGGTGACCGGAGCGAAGCGTCGCTCGTGTTGACGATCACCACACCGGCGCAGCTGAACTTGCGCCGGGAACTACTCCCTTTTGGGATGTGTTGTTGGATTGTCGGGGTCAGGGTAGTTGCGGTCAAGCAACGTCGGGCGCGCCAGTCGGCTAAAATGATTGTTGCCCCTCCTGCGAGATCCGCCATGAGTGCGCACGACACCCGTTCGGCCGTCCGTCCCGATCCCGACCAGCCACTGGTCGATATCGCCGATTACGTTGTCGACTATCAGATCGACTCACAGGAGGCTTACGACACTGCGCGTTACATGTTGCTCGACTCGCTCGGTACCTCGATGCTGGCCATGAAGTTTCCGGAGTGCGCGAAGCATCTCGGTCCGCTGGTGCCGGGCGCGACACTGCCGGGCGGTGCGCGCGTGCCGGGTACCAGCCACGAGCTGGATCCGGCGCAGGCCGCGTTTGCGATTGGTACGCAGATCCGCTGGCTGGACTTCAACGACACCTGGTTGGCGGCCGAGTGGGGTCATCCGTCGGACAATCTCGGTGCCATCCTCGCGGTGGCCGACTACCTGAGCCGCAAGGCAGAGCGCGAAGGCGGTCAGCCGCTGACTGTGCGCGATGTGCTTGGCTATGCGATCAAGGCGCACGAGATCCAGGGCTGCTATGCGCTGCTGAACAGCTTCAACCGGGTTGGTCAGGATCACGTGATCCTGGTACGGCTGGCCTCCACCGCAGTAGCCACCGCGATGCTGGGCGGCAACAAGGAGCAGATCACCACCGCCGTGTCGCATAGCTGGATCGACAACGGCGCGCTGCGCACCTATCGCCATGCGCCGAACACCGGCCCGCGCAAGAGCTGGGCTGCCGGCGATGCTTGTCGACGTGCGGTGACTCACGCGATCAACGCCGTCTATCGTGGTGTGGTCGGCTATCCCTCGGCACTATCGGCAAAGACCTGGGGTTTCTACGACGTCGCGTTCAAGGGCAAGCCATTCGAGTTCGAGCGTCCGTTTGGCAGCTATGTGATGGAAAACGTGCTGTTCAAGATCAGCTTTCCGGCCGAATTTCACGCCCAGACCGCAGTGGAATGCGCGATGCAGCTGCATGGGGAGGTTGCCGACAGAATTGATCAGATCGAGAAGATCGTCATCGAAACGCAAGAGGCCGGCTGCCGCATCATCGACAAGACCGGCCCGCTGGCGAATTACGCCGACCGCGACCATTGCATCCAGTACATGGTCGCGGTGCCACTGATTTTCGGACGGCTGGTGGCCAGCGACTACAGCGATGACATTGCCGCCGATCCGCGCATCGATGCGCTGCGGGACAGGATGACGGTGGTCGAAAATCCGCAGTTTACGAGGGATTATTTCGACCCGGCCAAGCGCTACATCGGCAATTCGGTGCAGGTGTTCTTCAAGGATGGAAGCGGCACCGGAAAGGTATCGATCGACTACCCGATCGGTCACCGCCAGCGTCGTGCCGAGGGTATCCCGGTGCTGCTGCAGAAATTCGAAGCGGCCATTCGCGACCATTTGCCGGCGCATCGGGTCAAGGCGATCATGGTGGCGACGAAAGATCCGGCGCAGCTCGATGCAATGCCGGTACAGCAGTTTCTGGCGCTCTTCACGTTGTAAAGACGGCGTGAGTGGAAGATTAAGACAGGGACAGAAGTGAGGATGGCTTCTGCCCCTGTCGATCTGCTTCTGTTCGACCTGCGAACAAGTGCGAAAACTGCATGTAATTACGTGATAGCTACCCGAAGAATTTGACGGCGCGTTTGCCAACAAACTTTTCTGAACGGAATCTCACCAGGATTTTGTTGTGCAGCGTTAAAGCACCAATAACTTAACAAGTTTGCTACACTGCCCGCCGCTTGCCGCAGAAACGCCAAGCAGGGGCTGTAAATGCTCTGAATGACGTAGTTCAGTTCTGACGCGCGACTTCCGGTTGGGGTTGAACGGACGCGAAAACCTAATAATTGAGGAGACACCTGATGAAACGTAAGGGCTTGTACTTTCTGATTGCGCTGGCCCTGGGCGGCGTAGGTGCCGTTCATGCGCAGGACACCACGGCTGCTCCCGCCGATACCGCCAGCACCAACACCGCTACCTCGAGCTATGACGATCGTTGGTATATCGCTCCGACCGTGGGCGGTTATTACAACGACACCGATCGCAACACCAACAGCCGTCAGATTTATTATGGCTTGGGCGTGGGTCGTTTCATCTCGCCGAACGCATCGATCGACTTGTTCGTCGACCGTACCAGCCGCAAGGTTGATAACCGCGTCGTGAATGGCGGCACGGGCCACTCCCACAGTAATTGGTCCAACAACAATATCGGTGCCGTTGCACGCTTCTACGCAGGCGATTGGAACGCATGGCGTCCGTACCTGCTTGCTGGTGTGATGGGCAGTAACCATCATTCCTCGGGCGATCAAGGCTGGTCGCCGGCGGCTGAAGTGGGCGGCGGTGTCTCCAAGACGATCACCGACAGCTCGGACATCCGCGTCGAAGGTGGTTACCGCTACGACTTCGACAACAAGACCCAGCCTGCCAAGAGCGGTTACGGCGACTGGTTCCTGGGTTTCAGCATCGTCTCGCGCTTCGGCGCTCCGGCCGCGGCTCCGGCCGCGGTGGCTACTCCGCCGCCGGCTGATTGCTCGACCAAGGACAGCGATGGCGACGGCGTGAATGATTGCGACGACAAGTGCCCGGGTACGCCTGCCGGTACGATCGTCGGTCCGGACGGTTGCCCGCAGAAGGTTGTCATCGATCTGCGCGGTGTGAACTTCAAGTTCGATCGCCCGAAGAAGGGTGAGACCGATATTTCGAAGTCGCTGGCTGAGCCGAGCGCCGACTCGATCGCGGTTCTGAACCAGGCTGTCGATACCCTGCAGCGTTATCCGCAGGTGCATGTGACGGTTGCCGGTTACACCGACTCGAAGGGCACTGAAGCTTACAACCAGAGCCTGTCGGAGCGTCGTGCCTCGATCGTCTACAACTACCTGACCAGCCACGGCATCGATGCCAGCCGCTTGGAAGGCCCGATCGGCCACGGCATGAGCAACCCGATTGGCGACAATGCAACCGACTCCGGTCGCGCGCAGAACCGTCGTACGGAACTGCAGGTTCAGCAGTAATCGAACCTCGGTAAAAGTAGTATGAAAAAACCCGGCTTCGGCCGGGTTTTTTTTTTGGTTTGTCGAAACCAGTCCTCTGCACACCGAATTGCGGCGCTCTATACCCGGATCGGACCACCTTTTCATAATGATTCTTGTGATGTTGCGGCTCCGGCTTATACGCTAGCGGGATGTCTCGCCCACCTTTCCATTCCGCGCGTTCCGTTGCACCTGCGATACATCCGCCACGGCATGGATTGGCACGCGTCCTGTCCAAACTGGGTGCCTGTTCGCGCAGCCAGGCTGAGCAATGGATACGCGCTGGTCGCGTCAGCCTGGATGGACGTATCGTGCGCGATCCGCATCACCCGACGCTGATCGATCGGCAACAGGTTGCGGTCGATGGTCAGATCGTGAAATCCGCCGAATGCGTCCATGTCGCGTTCAACAAGCCACGCGGGCTGATTGTCAGCGCGGCCGACGAGCAGGGGCGCGCAACGGTCTATACCGCATTGGCCGCCGCCGGATTACCGTGGTTGGGACCGGTCGGCCGGCTGGACAAGGCCAGCGAAGGTTTACTGTTATTGAGCAACGACACGACGTGGGCTGCTGGCATCACTGATCCGGCGACACACTTGGACAAGACTTACCACGTACAGGTGGCTGGTCAGCCGGATGCGACGGCGTTGGCAATGATGCAGACAGGCATCAACGATGCTGGTGATTTGCTGAAGGCGAAGCGGGTGACACTGCTGCGTGTCGGCGAGAAGAATGCGTGGCTGGAAGTGGTGCTGGACGAAGGCCGCAACCGGCACATCCGCCGCCTGCTGGCGGCGTTGGGTTTCGATGTGCTGCGCCTGATCCGGGTGGCGATCGGGCCATTGACGCTGGGCGAGTTGGCGAAGGGTCAATGGCGGCGATTGAGTGCTGGCGAGGTCAGCGCACTCGATACCCGCAAGGGCAAAAACTGACTGTCAATAACTTCGCAGAGCGGATAGCGCATACCCGCCCTGCGGAGTTACTTGATCAACCGCCGATCACGCCCAGTTGCCGACCCACCTTGATGAACGCGGCAATCGCGTGATCGAGATGCTCGCGGGTATGTGCCGCACTCATCTGCGTGCGGATGCGGGCTTGGCCTTGCGGCACCACCGGATAGAAGAAGCCGGTGACATAGATGCCTTCCTCCAGCAAGCCGGTAGCCATCGCCTGCGCCTGTTTCGCGTCGTAGATCATCACTGGCACGATCGGGTGCACGCCCGGCTTGATGTCGAAGCCGACCGCGCTCATCTGCTCGCGGAAATAACGGGTGTTCTCCTTGAGCACGTTGCGCAGGTCGCCAGCGCTGCTCAGCATGTCGAACACTTTGATGGCGGCGGCAACCACGTGCGGTGGCAACGAGTTGGAGAACAGGTAGGGGCGTGAGCGCTGGCGCAGCAACTCGATGACTTCCTTGCGGCCCGTGGTGAAGCCGCCCAACGCACCACCGAGCGCCTTGCCCAGCGTGCCAGTGAAGATGTCAATCTTGTCCATCACGCCATTCACTTCGGCTGCACCGCGACCGCTGTCGCCGAGGAAGCCGGTGCAGTGGCATTCGTCGATGTGCACCAGTGCGTTGTACTTCGCGGCCAGCGCGGTGATCTGGTCCAGCGGTGCAATGAAGCCGTCCATCGAGAACGTACCGTCCGAGGTGATCAGCTTGGTGCGCGCACCGGCGGCGTCAGCGGCCTGCAGTTGCTTCTCAAGGTCGGCCATGTCGCTGTTGGCGTAGCGGAAACGCTTGGCCTTGCACAGGCGGATGCCATCGATGATCGAGGCATGATTCAGCGCATCGGAGATGACTGCATCCTCTTCATCCAGCAACGGTTCGAACAGGCCGCCATTGGCGTCGAAGCAGGCGGCGTAGAGGATGGTGTCCTCGGTGCCGAAGAATGCGGCGATCTTCGCTTCCAGCTGCTTGTGCAGATCCTGCGTGCCGCAGATGAAGCGCACGCTGGCCATGCCGAAGCCGTGCGTGTCGAGTGCGTCCTTCGCCGCCTGGATTACCTCGGGATGATCGGCCAGACCAAGGTAGTTGTTCGCGCAGAAGTTCAGCACCCTGCGACCGCCTTCCAGCTCGATCTCGGCGGACTGCGGTGAGGTGATGATGCGCTCGGCCTTGAACAGGCCTTGCTCGCGGATGGAATCGAGTTCGCTCGCGTAGCGAGACTGGCCGGGGTAGCTCATGAGGGTATTCCAACTGGGCAAAGGGCTATTTTGAGCCCTCGCGGCCACGCTGTGAAGGAACGCGAGCCGACAGATGGTCGGCCACGCTCTTTATCCCTGATGCAGGCCGAATTCCACCCGCGTCGTCTTGCCCTTGTCGTCGATGCCATCGGTATTGAGTTTGGGGCCTTTCAGCGACACACGCTTGTCGTCCAGCTTGCCTTTCAGCCAGGCTTGCACCGCGGCGGCGCGACGTTCGGCGAGATCATGCATGGCCTTGTCGTCGACCGGTACATTGGTTTCCATCAGGCTGCGCATTTCGTCGGGTTCGAGTGACTTCTTCAGGCCGATGATGTTCTTCGGCTTGCTCGCGAAATCGTCGTTCTTGTAAGCGCGCTTGAGATACTTTTCGTACTCGTCTGGTGTCACGTTGATTGCCGCAAGTGCGCTATCGGAAGTATCGGCGTTCTTGCCCGACTGGTTCAGCGCCTTTTCGCGACGAATCATGGTGTCCACGGTGAACTTGCGCAGGCCGTCCTGATCCTTGGATGGATCCACGCGTCCGATGATGTCGAGGTTCAGCCCGGTCTTCTGGTTGAGCATGGCGACGATCTTGCCCAGCCGCTCCTGCGCTTGGCTATTGAGCACATCCGAGCCCGGATCGAACTCCACGTAACCCAGGTCTTCGTGGCTGCCACCGCCGAAGGCGGCGCCGAGCAGTCGGAACGGCGCGGTGACGGCCTTGGCGATCAAATTGCCGATGGCATGCCAGATCAGCCCGCCCATGCTGAATTGCGGATCGTCCAGTGAGCCGGATACCGGCACGTTCACGTCGATATTGCCCTGGGTATCTTTAAGCAGCGCCACAGCCAGCTTAACCGGCAGATGCTGGATGCCAGGGCTCTCGTCGCGATCGCCAAAGGTCAGCTGGGTGATGAAGATGTGGTTGTCGGCATTGAGCTTGCGCTGGTCCAGCATGTAGTGGACGTCCATCGTCAGCTTGCCGGCGGTGATCGGATATCCGGTGTACCTGGTGGAGTAGGCGGCAAGCCGGGTCAGCTCGACCTCGTTGGCCTTGCCCTTGATGTCGAGGAAAGCCACTGGCTGCAGCGGGTTGATGCTGCCGTCGATGTCCACCGGCGAGGCATCGTCCAACGCAGCCTGTACCGAGAGGTCGGCTGGCGGTTCGCCCGGGGTGGAACTGATGGCGCCAATCTTGCCGGTGAGCTTGGTGAGGTTGGCGGTGTAATTGGGCTTGATGAAGTTGTCGGTGTAGTTGAGCTGGCCGTTGATCAGCGTGATGCCGCCGATACGCATATCCGCCGCGGGTGTTTGGGGTGCTGCCGGCGTGGCGGGTGCGACTGCCGTGGTCGCTGCGACCGGTGCCGGTACCGGCACCTTGGGCGCAGCGGGAGCGGCGGCTCCCGTGACACCGGCACGGGTCACCGACACCGGCGCCTCTTCCGGCTTGGCCACCACGTCGGACAGATTCAGCTTGCCATTCGCATTGATGATCATGCGGGCATAGAACGAGCTGAGCACCAGCCCGCCCACGTGCATGCGCGGCGTGCCCGAACCGTAGGTCATATCGATGTTGGAGCCGCTGAGCGTACGCCAGCGCAGGAAGTCATCGCCGGTGAGCTTGTCCTGCACCCGCACCTGTTCCAGTGCGGCATTGCCCTTGTAGGTGAATTTTGGCTCCGCACCACGACCGTCGTAATGCACCTTGCCGTTGCTGCTGATACGCGCGCTGGAAATGGTGACATTCAGCGGCACGCTGATGTACGGCTCGAAATTGGCGATGTCCAGCCGCTTGGTGGTCAGCTGGAAGTCGGCCAGCATCGGCGCCGGTTGCAGCTTGCCGGTGGCAACGAAACTGCCCTTGTCGACCACGCCCTCGAGTTTCAGGTCGCGCGGCTCGTTGAGCTTGTCGCTGATGTTGTCCATGCCGCCCTTGAGCGACTGCACCTTGATCTTCACGGGTTTGTCGCCGGCCGCCATGTCGGTGAAGTCGACCATGGCGTTGTCGAACAGCAGGTGGGCGATGCTCCAGTGCCAGGGCGGGCTGCTGCTCGGCGCTTTCTTCTGCCGGGTATTCTTGACCGCGAACAGGTCGAGCAGGCTGATGAACTTGTTGCTATTGCGCTGCACGTCCAGGCTGAGGTTGCTGGCCGTCACCGTACCCAGCTGGGCCTGCTGGCTCGCGAGGTCGATCTGCTTGATCTCGGCGTCCAGCTTGCCCCAGGCGACGGGTGCGCCGTGCCCCTTGAATTGTGGTTCCAGTGCGAAGTCGTTCACCGCGACATGGGCATCGGCAAGATGCACGTTCACTGTCTTGCCCCAGTCGAGCTGCAGCTGGCCGGTAGCGTCGAGCTTGCCCTTGGTCATGCGCGCTGCGACGGAAGAGGCCGCCATCGCTTGCAACGGTACCAAGTCCACCTGGTTCAGGCCGAGCGCTGCCACCATCTTCGATGCGGCGAGGTCCACCGTGCCCTTGGCAGTGATGTTGCCGCCGTAGAGTTGGCCGGCAAGGTCGAGCCGGGCGGGGGGCGCTGCGAGCATGCTCAGGCCCTGCATGCTGCCATGCAGGTTGGCCAGGTCGAGTTTGTTCTGTGCGGCATCGGTGTAGTGGATGGTGCTGCCAGTGAGCACCATCGAGGCGATGCGCAGGTCGGTCGGCGTGGCCTTCTTGCTGGCGTCTGCCGGGGCAGCGGGGGCGGTCAGCGTGTCGAAGTTGCTGTGTCCTTCCGCGCCTTGCGTGTAATGGAGCTGGGCCTGGTCCAGCTTCAGCGTGCCCAGGTGATAACGCGACTCCAGCGGCTGCACGTCGACCAGGTTCGCATTGCCGCGAGCCAGCGTGACGATGGGTTCGTCATGGCTGCTGTCGAGGACGAAGTCATCCAGCTGCAGGTTGCCGGTGAGTTGCAACTGTGGGGTGGGTTTGGTCTGGATGAAGTGCAGGTCCAGCTTGCCGCTGAGCAGACCCTTGGGTACAGCCACCGGCAGCGGTGTGGGGGCATAGGCGAGGTAACGCGACAGATCGAGCCGGTCGAGCTGGAAGTTGACGATCGATTCGCGGCTACCTGCGAACGGCTTGGTATGGCCATCGATGTGTATGGAGCTGCCATCCACGCGCATGGCCAGCAACGGTTGCACGAATACATCCGTGTCGCTGGGCAGGTTGGCGATGAAGGGAATGCCAAGCTCCAGCTGTTCGACGTGATGATTCGCCTTCAACAGCTGGTCGTCGAACGCGATGTCGCCGTTGTGCACGCTGATGTTGGACAGCGCGAAACGCGTCGGCGATGCGTTCGGATCGGACGGCTGGGCAGCGAAACGATCGATGATGTCACTGAAGTTGAAGCGCTGGTCCGCCGTGCGCACGATGCGGATGCGCGGATGCTGCAAGGCAAGTTCGTCCAGCACCGGTGCCATGCGGAATACGGATGTCCAGGAGGCGTTGATGACCGCCTGGTCGATATCCACGAAGGCCGATTTGCCATCGCGGTCGGCGATGTGCAGCTGATCCAGTTGCAGTCGCAGCGTGTACGGATTGAGATGAACCGCGCCCAGGGTTACCTGGCGTTGCAGCGCAACGCCGGCGCGCTTTTCGATCTGGCTGCGGATGATCGATGGTGCGGCAAGGAAGCCTAGCAGGCCAAAGATCACCAGCACGATGGCCGCGATCATCAGCCATTTGCGCACACGATGTGAGCGATAGACGGCCAGGGCGTGGTCGCGTCCTGCGGCCATACGAGGGTTGCTGAAGAGATCGGCCATCCAACGACGCTCCCATGACATCGCGCGCCGACCGTGTCAGGCCATGAGGCCTTGCACCTTCACAATCCCGGCGATTCTGTCGGCCGCCCTGACGCAAGTGTACTAGGGCGGCCGAGTTTTCAGGATGGCTTTCCCGGCGGAAAAGCAAGGGTGTGACAGGATTCGCTCAGTTCCAGGAGCAGACGACCTTGCCGCAGGTGCCGGCGTCCATCAGGTCGAAACCCTTCTGGAAATCGTCAATCGCGATCTGATGGGTCAACACCTTCTGCAGCGGAAAACCGGTCAGGACCATCTGGGTCATCTTGTACCAGGTCTCGTACATCTTGCGGCCGTAGATACCTTGCAGGGTGAGGCCCTTGAAGATCACCTTGTCCCAGTCGATGCCGGCGCCGCGCGGCATGATGCCGAGCATCGCGATCTTGCCGCCGTGATACATGCAGTCGAGCATGTCGCCGAACGCGCGCGGGTTGCCGCTCATCTCCAGGCCGACGTCGAAGCCTTCGATGTGCAACTCCTTCACCGTATCTTTCAGCGACTGCTTGGACACGTTGACCACCCGCGTCGCGCCCATGTCGGCGGCGAGCTTCAGGCGGTAGTCGTTGATGTCGGTGACCACCACGTTGCGCGCGCCGATGTGCTTGCAGATACCGGCGGCGATGATGCCGATCGGGCCGGCGCCGGTGATCAGCACGTCCTCGCCAATCAGATCGAACTCCAGCGCGCAATGCGCGGCGTTGCCGTACGGATCGAAGAACGCGGCCAGCTCGGACGGGATCTGGTCCGGGATTGGCCACAGGTTCGAGGCCGGCATCGTCATGTATTCGGCGAACGCGCCGTTGCGATTCACGCCGATGCCGATCGTGTTCGGACACAGATGCTGACGGCCGGCGCGGCAGTTGCGGCAATGGCCGCAGACGATATGGCCTTCGGCGGAGACGCGATCACCGATCTTGTAGCCGGTCACGCCCGGGCCGATCTCGACGATGCGGCCGACGAACTCGTGGCCGATGGTGAGGCCGGGGGTGATCGTGCGCTGGCTCCACTCGTCCCACTTGTAGATGTGCAGGTCGGTGCCGCAGATGGCGGTCTTCTCCATCTTGATCAGCACTTCGTTCGGGCCGACCACCGGCAGCGGCACCTCTTCCATCCAGATGCCCTGTTCGGGCTTGCGCTTGACCAGGGCTTTCATCGTCTGCGACATGGGGAATCCATCGGTTGGCCCGCACAGCGGGCAGGGAAGCCGCCAATTATAGAGGGATCGTATCGGGCGCCGTAGAGGCACTGGTGGCATGGTGGCGAACCGGGTCAGCGGCCTGACCCTGCCGAAAGTCACTATCGTTGTGACGCGGGTTTGCGGCATAAAGGCCAATTCATATCGCAAGAAAATGCGACGTGACCCGTTATCCACCCACGTTGAAGGAGTTGTCCATGCGTCGTGTTCTGCTCGCTGCCGCGCTCGCCGCCGGCCTTGCCGGTACCGCCCATGCCGTCGAAGGCATGTGGCAGCCCGCCCAATTGCCGAAGATCGCCGACACGTTGAAGCAGCATGGCCTGAAGCTCGACCCGGCCAAACTGACCGACCTGACCGCCTACCCGATGGGTGCGATCGTCAGCCTTGGTGGTTGCACCGCCTCGTTCGTGTCGGCGGATGCGCTGATCGTCACCAATCACCATTGCGGTTACGGCGCACTGCAGTACAACTCCACGCCGCAGAAGAATCTGATCGTCGATGGCTTCCTCGCGAAGACGCAGGCGGAAGAGCTGCAGGGTTCGCCGGACATGCGCGTGTTCGTCACCGAGGAAATCCGCGACGTCACGAAGGATGTGACCGCCAAGCTCAACGACAAGATGAGCGGCGCCGAGCGCTACAAGGCGATCGAGCTGGCGATCAAGGAACTGGTGAAGGGCTGCGAGAGCGACGGTTACCGCTGCGACGTCTACACCTTCCATGGCGGTTACAGCTACCAGCTGATCAAGCAACTGGAGATCAAGGACGTGCGCCTGGTCTACGCGCCGCCGGAGTCGATCGGCAAGTTCGGCGGCGACGTCGACAACTGGATGTGGCCGCGCCACACCGGCGACTTCAGCTACCTGCGCGCCTACGTCTCGAAGGACGGCAAGTCGGCCACCTATGCGAAGGACAACGTGCCGTATCACCCGAAGCATGTGCTGAAGGTGAACCCGCAGGGCGTGGAGCAGGGCGACTATGTGATGGTGGTCGGCTATCCGGGCCGCACCAACCGCTACCGTCTCGCCGATGAAGTGCAGAGCTCAATCGACTGGGTCTACCCGACCCAGATCAAGGTGTACGAGGACACGCTCAACATCATCAACACCGCCGGCAAGGCCGATCCGAAAGTGGCGGTGAAGTACGCCAGCATGGTCGCCAGCCTCAACAACTACCTGAAGAACTTCGGTGGCCAGCTCGAAGGCCTGCGCCGTGCCGACGCCGTCAACGTCAAGCGCGCCCAGGAAGCTCAGCTCGAAATGTGGCTGAAGCAGCAGGGCGGTGCCGACAACACGGCCCTGGTCGCCGATATCGGCAAGCTGCGTCAGGCGATCGCCGCGGACAAGTCCACTCGTGAGCGCAGTCTCGACCTGGGACTGGTCAACCGTTCCTCGATGCTGAGCGGCGCCTTGCGCCTGGTGCGCCTGTCCAAGGAGCGCGCCAAGCCGGACCTGCAGCGCGATCCGGGCTACCAGCAGCGCGACGAAGTGCGCATCGAAGCGGCGCTCAAGCAGATGGAGCGTCGCTACGATCCGAAGGTCGACCAGCAGTTGATGGTTTATGGCCTGCAGCGCTACGTGACGCTGCCAAAGGATCAGCGCCTGCCGGCGCTCGATGCGTGGCTGGGCGATGCGAAAACCGAGGCACAGCTCAGCCAGAAGGTTGCTGCGCTGTACGCCGGCAGCCAGCTCGGCAACACCGACGAGCGGCTGAAGTGGTTCAAGGCCGACGCCAGGGCGATTGACGCCAGCAACGACAGCATGCTCAAGCTTGCCGTTGCGATGCAGCCGCAGCTGCAGAAGCTCGAGGATGAGCAGGATGCTCGTGCCGGCGAGATGAGCAAGCTGCGCCCGCGCTACATGCAGGCGATGATCGCGTGGAAGGACTCGCAGCACCTGCCGGTCTATCCGGATGCGAACAGCTCGCTGCGCGTCACCTTCGGCAACGTGCAGGGCGTCGCCCCGCGTGATGGCGTGAGCTATGCGCCGTTCACCACGGTGCAGGGCATTCTGGAAAAAGACACCGGCGTCGAGCCGTTCAACTCGCCGAAGGCCGAACTCGCCGCGATCAAGGCCAAGGCATTCGATGGTTACGCGTCGCCGAAGCTGGGCACGTTGCCGGTCGACTTCCTCGCCGATCTCGACATCACCGGCGGCAACTCCGGCTCGCCGGCGATGGACGCGAACGGCCAGCTGGTCGGCCTGGCGTTCGACGGCAACTGGGAGTCGGTGAGTGGCGACTGGCTGTTCAACCCGCAGCTCAACCGTTCGATCCAGGTCGATGTGCGCTACATGCTATGGGTCATGCACCACCTCGACCACGCCGACAACCTGCTGAAGGAAATGGGCGTGCCGGCGAAGTAAGCCAGCGGCTCGTGTAAGCACAAAGGCCTGCGTCGATGACGCGGGCCTTTGTTTTGTGTGGCTATTGTGGAAGCAGCGGTGCGACAGTTCAGATATCCAGTCGGTCGTAGCTGCGCTTGAACACGATCGGCTGTTGCACGGCCGGCGTGGTCCACGTTTCGATGACGGTCAGATGATGGCCATCGGGCGACTGTACCCAGTCCTGCCGCAACCGGACGCCGCCTTCAAATTGCATGGAAATCTGCAGGCCTTCCGCGGTCAGTCGGGTCTGCACCAGTGCGTTGCCGCTGAGTGACTGATGCGTAGTGCCGTCGAGCCGGCCGTCCAGTTGGTCCTTCTCGTCAAACGCCACGCGGATGTCCTTGGCATCCTGCTGCACATTCATCAACGAATCGTTGGCCAGCAGCGGCGGCGGGTCGTCGGGAGCCGCCGTGCCGTTGTCGGTGGTCGCGGTCTTGTCATGGCTTCGACCGCCACCTCCATGGCCATGACCACCACCGCCCATGCCGCCGCCACCCATGCCGCGGCCACCACCATGTCCACCGGGCGTGTGGCTTGCCGGTGTACCGGACGAGGCGGCGGTCGCGGGTTGCTGCACGGGTTGTTCGAGCTTCTTTTCCGCATGCAGGCGTGCTGCGATGTCGGATGGGCTGTCGCTCTGTTGCTCGTTCAATCGCCAGATGCCGCTGAAGTCCGGCGTTGGAGGACTGGCCGCACGGACCGCCAGCGAAGATATGGCCAGCAGCAGAACCAGCGGCAGGTAACGCGATTTCGGGAGCGTCATGGGGAATACTTCTGAGAGTCGGCTGAGGCCATGTCGCTGTATAGCAGCACGGCATCTCACTCAAACGCGCTGCTCACGGCAGTGGTTGACCGCGGCAGCGAATGGCCAAGCGCCCGTTACAATGCACCGATGCCCGTCGATCATCGCCCCCTCGCCATCTTCCTGATGGGCCCCACCGCTTCCGGCAAGACCGCGCTGGCGTGCGAGCTGAGCGAGCGTTTCGCACTGGATCTGGTCAGCGTGGATTCGGCGCTGGTCTATCGCGGCATGGACATCGGTACCGCGAAACCCGACGCCGCGACCTTGGCGCGCTATCCGCACGCGTTGATCGACATCCGCGATCCGGCCCAGCCGTATTCGGCGGCGGATTTTCGCGCCGATGCGTTGCCGCTGATGCAACAGATCAGCGCGTGGGGCAGGGTGCCGTTGCTGGTCGGTGGCACCGGCTTGTATTTCCGCGCGCTGCAACAAGGACTGTCCGATTTGCCGGAGGCCGATCCTGCGATCCGGGCGCGGCTTTCCGCGGAGGCCGAACAGATGGGCTGGCCGGCCATGCATGCGCGACTGGCGCAGCGGGATCCGGTAGCGGCGACGCGGATCGGCTGCAATGACGCGCAACGCCTGCAACGCGCGCTGGAAGTGATCGAGCTGACCGGCCGGCCGTTGTCCGAACTGCAGCGCGGTGGCGCGACCACACACTTCCCATGGCGTGTGCTCAAGCTGGCGCTGTTGCCACCGGATCGCAGCACGCTGCACGAACGCATTGCCCTGCGTTTCGACACGATGTTGGCGGCGGGTTTTCTCGACGAGGTGCGTGCATTGCGTGCACGCGACGACCTGCACGCCGAGCTGCCGGCGATCCGCGCCGTCGGCTACCGACAGGCATGGGAACATCTGGACGGTTTGACCGATACCGCCGAATTCCGCGACCGCGCCATCTTCGCCACCCGCCAGCTGGCCAAGCGCCAGATCACCTGGCTGCGCAGCGACTACGGCGCCCGCCTGTTCGATCCGGATCAACCCGGCTTGACCGCGCGCGCCACCGATGCTGTGCAGCTGTTTCTCGGTCGCCCGGACCAACCAACCGGGCCATAGCGGTCGGATCGCATTGCCAGCGTGACCCAGTGCACTTGCGCCACGCAAAAATCCCCTTTCATCAAGTATTTGAAAGCAGTTAACATCCCAGCATGTTGGGCCGGGGCGCCTTTGGCGTTTTTTCTTCGGTCTGTGCCGTAGCAAGGGGAGAACAAGAAATGTCCAAGGGACAATCGTTGCAGGATCCGTTTTTGAATGCATTGCGGCGCGAACGCGTGCCGGTCGCCATCTATCTGGTCAACGGCATCAAGCTGCAGGGGACGGTCGAGTCGTTCGACCAGTTTGTGGTGCTGCTGCGCAACCAGGTGAGCCAGATGGTCTACAAGCACGCCATCTCCACCGTGGTACCGAGCCGCAATGTGCGTATCGGCAATGGCCATGATGGTCCCGAGGGCCATGACAGCCACGCCGGTGCGTCGGATGCATCCGCCGACGCGGACGCTTGATAGACGGGGCACCCGCCCGCATGAAGTGGGTCTGCTCCTGAAGGACTGCACCCACTAGTGTTCGATAGAAAAGAGAAAGGCGACCGCGCCGTCCTGGTCCTGCCGCATTCCCGCGGCGAAGGCGATACAGCCCGGCGTGCCGAGGAATTCGCCGAGCTGGTGAAGTCCGCCGGTGCCGACGTGCTGGGCGTGGTCACCGCCCGCGTCGAAGATCCCAACCCGCGTTATTACATCGGCAGCGGCAAGGCGGACGAAGTCGCCGAGGCGGCGCGTGCGCTGCAGGCCGACGTGGTGCTGGTCGACCACGTGCTCACCCCGGTGCAGGAACGCAACCTCGAGAAGCATCTCGGCATCCGCGTGGTCGACCGTGCCGGCCTGATCCTGGACATCTTCGCCCAGCGTGCGCGCTCGCACGAAGGCAAGCTGGAAGTGGAGCTGGCCCAGCTCAAGCATCTGGCCACCCGGTTGGTGCGCGGCTGGACCCATCTGGACGCCCAGCGCGGCGGCGCCATCGGCAACCGCGGCCCCGGCGAAACCCAGCTGGAAACCGACCGCCGCCTGATCGGCGTGCGCGTGAAGATGCTGACCAAGCGGCTGGAGAAGGTGCAGACCCAGCGCGGCCAGCAGCGTCGCTCGCGCCTGCGCAACACGGTGCCGCAGGTCGCGCTGGTCGGTTACACCAACGCCGGCAAGTCGACCCTATTCAATGCGCTGACCACCGGTGACGTCTACGCCGCCGACCTGCTGTTCGCCACGCTCGATCCGACCGTGCGCAAGCTGGAGAACTTGAGCTGTGGCCCAGCCGTGCTGGCCGACACCGTTGGCTTCATCCGCGAGCTGCCGCACGATCTGGTCGCCGCGTTCCGCGCCACCCTGGCCGAAGCGCACGATGCGGATCTGTTGCTGCACGTCAGCGATGCGGCCGACGAGGAGCGCGAGCGCCTGCACCGCGTGGTCGACAACGTGCTGGAGGAGATCGACGCCGGCGACGTGCCGCAGCTGCACATCATGAACAAGATCGACCTGGCTGGCGCCGAACCACGCATCGATCGCGATGCCGCCGGCAAGCCCGTGCGGGTCTGGCTGTCCGCCGCTACCGGTGTTGGGCTCGATCTGCTGCGTCAGGCGCTGGGCGAACTGCTCGGCGGTGAGCGGGTGCAGTCGGCGCTGCAATTGCCGTTGTCGGCCGGCCGGCTGCACGCGCGGCTGAAGGCGGCTGGCGCGATCACCGGCGAGACGGTGGACGAGCACGGCTGGCAGCTGCGCATCGACGCGCCGCGCAGCGTCATCGCGCCGCTCAGCGGCGGTGATCCCACCGAAACCCTGCTGCTGCGCGAGCTGCTCGCCGTGGCGGAATGAGCCGCCGGCTCTGCTAGAATACCCAGTGTTTGTGCGGCCATTCCCCATCAGGCCGCACACCCCATCGACAGCTCAGGCTGAATCTCATGTGCAACCCGGTGCCAAGACATGTCCTGGTCAGGGTTGCCGGCCTCCGACGGCCTCAAGGAGACTGACAGTGGCATGGAATGAACCCGGCAAGAACGGGCAGAACGATCCGTGGAACAGGAAGCGCGCCACCGGCAAATCGCCACTGGACGACCTGCTCAACAACGCGAAGAACCATCTGGGCAAGCTGGGGCAGGGTCCCGGCAGCATCCTGATGGCCGTGCTGGTCCTGCTGGTGGTCTTCCTGCTGTTGAGCAGCTACACCATCGTCGGCGCGCGTGAAGCGGGCGTGGTGCTGCGCTTCGGCCAGTACTCGCGCACGCTGGCGCCGGGCTTCCACCTGAAGCTGCCGCAGCCGATCGAGTCGGTCAGCAAGGTCGAGGCCACGCGGATCCGCTCGGTCACCGACAAGGTGGCGATGCTGACCAAGGACGAAAACATCATCACGATCGACTTCACCGTGCAGTATCAGGTGGACGATTCGCGCAAATACCTGTTCTCGCTGAACGACCCGGACGGCACCATCGGCGCCGCGGCCGAGGCTGCGGTGCGCTCGGTGATCGGCGGCAGCGACATGGACCAGATCCTGTCCGCCGCCGGCGCCAGCCTGGTCAGCGAAGCCCAGGTAACCTTGCAGAAGACGCTGGACGGCTACGATTCCGGCCTGCGCGTCACCGAGGTCAGCTTCCAGAATGTGTCCCCGCCGAACGAAGTGAAAGACGCCTTCGACGACGTCAACAACGCCCGCGAAGACAAGCAGAGCATCGAGAACGCCGCCTTGGCCTACGCCAGCAAGGTGGTGCCGGTCGCGCGTGGCGACGCTGCGCGCATCGCGGCCGAGGCTTCTGGTTACAAGGCGGCGCGGATTGCCCGTGCGCAAGGTGACACCACCAGCTTCGGCCTGATCCTGGCCGAGTACAAGGCCGCGCCGGAAGTGACCCGCAAGCGCCTGTGGCTGGAAACGATGGAACAGGTGATGGCCGACAACCCCAAGGTGATCGACAGCTCCGGCGGTCGCAACATCATCAACCTGCAGACACCGCAAGGTGCTGCGGCGCCTGAAACCGCTTCGGCCACCGTGGGCGCGATCGTGCCGACGCCGGCACCGGCCGGCAGCAACGCGGCCGACAAGGGGACGCAGCCATGATGAAGATCACTTCCGCCGTCATCGCGCTGCTGCTGATCCTGCTCGGCCTCAACAGCATGTTTGTGGTCCGCGAAGGGCATAGCGCGCTGTTGCTGCAGTTCGGCCGCATCGTGCACACCGATTACCAGCCGGGGCTGCACTTCAAGCTGCCGTTGATCCAGCAGGTGATGGATTTCGACAAGCGCATCCTGTCGCTGGATGCGCCGCCGGAACGCTATTTCACCTCCGAGAAGAAGAGCGTCAACGTCGACTTCTACGTGAAGTGGCGCGTCGCCGACAACGCGGCCTACTACCGCGCCACCGGCGGCGACCAGCTGATGGCCGCGCAGCGGCTGACCCCGATCGTCAAGGACGCGCTGCGCTTCGAGTTCAACGCGCGTACCCTGCCTGACCTGATCTCCGGCGGCCGCAAGGACATCACCGAGCGGGTACGTGCGCAGACCGACGCCTCCGCGCGCAAGAACCTCGGCATCGCCGTGGTCGACGTGCGCATCAAGCGCATCGACCTGCCCAACGAAGTCAGCGAATCGGTCTACAAGCGCATGCGCGCCGAGCGCCTGCAACTGGCCAACGAACTGCGCTTCACCGGTCAGGAATCGGCCCAGGCGATCCAGGCCGACGCCGACCGCCAGGCGCAGGTGCTGAAAGCTGATGCCAACCGCGACGCCGCCAAGGTGAAAGGCGAGGGCGATGCGCAGGCGGCGGCGATCTACGCGCAGGCGTATAACCAGGATCCGGAGTTCTTCGCGTTCTTCCGCAGCCTGCAGGCGTACAAGAAGTCGTTCGAAGACGGCAAGGGCGTGCTGATCATGAAGCCGGACGACGAGTTCCTGCGCTACTTCGGCCAGCCCGCCGCCAAGCGCTGATCCGGCGGATTTCGGCACGCTATTCCGAAACAAACGTCATTCCGACCTGCGTCGGAATGACGAGAAAAATATTTGAGATGCCCCCCGCGGGCGTGACCAACCGAGCGAGAACATCATGGGTAAGTCAGTCGTAATTCTTGGTGCCCAGTGGGGCGACGAAGGCAAGGGCAAGATCGTCGACCTGCTGACCGAGCGGGTCAGTGCGGTGGCGCGCTTCCAGGGCGGCCACAACGCCGGCCACACGCTGGTGATCAAGGGAAAGAAGACCGTGCTGCACCTGATCCCCTCCGGCATCCTGCGCGACGACGCGCTGTGCCTGATCGGCAACGGCGTGGTGCTGTCGCCCGAGGCGCTGATCCAGGAAATCGCCGAGCTCGAGGCCAACGGCGTCGAAGTGCGCTCGCGCCTCAAGATCAGCCCGGCTACGCCGCTGATCATGCCGTACCACATCGCCGTCGATAAGGCGCGCGAGATCGCCGCCGGCGGCAAGGCCATCGGCACCACCGGCCGCGGCATCGGCCCGGCGTACGAGGACAAGGTCGCCCGCCGCAGCGTGCGCGTGGCCGACCTGATGTACCCGCACGAGCTGCCGGCGCTGATCAAGACTGCTGTCGACTACCACAACTTCATCCTCACCCAGTGGCTGAAGGTCGAGCCGGTCGATTACGACACTGTGCTGAAGGATGCGATGGCCTGGGGCGAATACATCCGCCCGATGGTCGACGACGTCGCCACCATCCTGCACGACGTGCGCAAGGACGGCGGCAACATCCTGTTCGAGGGCGCGCAGGGCGCGCTGCTCGACATCGACCACGGCACCTATCCCTACGTCACCTCCAGCAACACCACCATCGGCGGCGCACTCGCCGGTACTGGCGTGGGCGCGCGCGACATCGACTACGTGCTGGGCATCTGCAAGGCCTATGCGACGCGCGTCGGCAGCGGCCCGTTCCCGACCGAATTGAAAGACGAGATGGGCGAGCGCCTGCGCAAGGTCGGCAACGAGTTCGGCGCCAGCACCGGCCGCCCGCGCCGCTGCGGCTGGATCGATCTGGTCGCGCTCAAGCGCGCCACCCAGATCAACGGCATCAACGGCCTGGCCATCACCAAGCTCGACGTGCTCGACGGCCTGGAGACCATCAAGGTCTGCATCGCCTACGAATACCGCGGCAAGCGTCGCGAACTGGCCCCACTCGACGCCGACGGCTGGGACGAGTGCAAGCCGGTCTACCTGGAATTCCCCGGCTGGGAAGAATCCACCGCCGGCATCCGCGACTGGAACAAACTGCCGCCCGCCGCCCGCGCCTATCTGCGTGCTGTGGAAGAACTGTCGGGCTGCAAGCTGGCGCTGGTCGCCACCGGTGCGGATCGTGACGACACGATCGTGCTGGACGATCCGTTCGCCTGATTGTTTGGCAAGCGATCTATGCAAGAAGGCCCCGCATAGCGGGGCCTTCTTGTTTCCGGTGGCGTATCCAATAGAGCCAGATGCCGCTGTTACGATGGCGGCATTCCACACATCATCCGGTGCCCTTGCGAAATGCCCCATCGCTATCAGCCTCCCTTCCAGATTTCCACAACCGCACTGAACCTGGTCGCGCAGATCAGTGAGTTGCTGGGACGCTGGTCGGTGTCGGCTGATGCTGCATTGGCACCGCAGCTGCGTCGCGACAATCGCATTCGCACCATCCAGGCATCGCTGGCGATCGAGAACAACAGCCTGAGTCTGGAACAGGTCACGGCGGTACTCGACGGCAAGCGCGTGCTGGGTCAGCCGCGCGAGATCCAGGAGGTGCGCAATGCCTTTGTCGCTTATGAACACATGGCCGATTGGCAGCCGGGATCACGCAACGATCTGCTGAGTGCCCACGGGTTGCTGATGGCGGGGCTGATGGATGCGCCGGGTCGAATTCGCCGGGGCGATGTCGGCATCTATCGGGGTGACCAACTGGTGCACATGGCACCGCCCGCCAGTCGTGTCGGCACCCTCGTCGATCAGTTGCTCGGCTGGCTGGATCGCACCGACACGCATCCGCTGATTGCCAGCTGCGTGTTCCACTACGAATTCGAATTCATCCATCCATTCGCTGATGGCAACGGGCGCATGGGCCGGCTGTGGCAGACGCTCATGCTGGGTCGCTGGCAGCCGATGCTGGCGTATCTGCCGGTGGAAACGGTGATCCGTTCGCAGCAGCAGGATTACTACGCGGCGTTGGCTGCATCGGACAAGGCATCCGACGCGACGTCGTTCGTGGAGTTCATGCTGCGAGCCCTGCATGCGGCGATGACGGAAGCCGTGCTGACGGGAGCACCTGATCAGGTGTCGGGGAAAATGTCGGGCAAAGTGTCGGGGAAAATCCTGGCCGTCGTCCGCAGCAACCCGGACATCACGATCCCCGAATTGGCCAAACTGGCAGGAGTCAGTTCGCGAACGATCGAACGGAACTTGCAGAAGCTGCAGGGAGAAGGTCTGCTGCGGCGCGTCGGTCCGGCCAAGGGTGGTCATTGGGAACTCTGCTGACTCCGTTATCGGAGTGGCTTGATCAATCTCGTCGCGCTCAAGCGCGCCACCCAGATCAACGGCATCAACGGCCTGGCCATCACCAAGCTCGACGTGCTCGACGGCCTGGAAACCATCAAGGTCTGCATCGCCTACGAATACCGCGGCAAGCGCCGCGAACTGGCCCCGCTCGACGCCGACGGCTGGGACGAGTGCAAGCCGGTCTACCTCGAGTTCCCCGGCTGGGAAGAATCCACCGCCGGCATCCGCGACTGGAACAAACTGCCACCCGCGGCACGCGCCTACCTGCGCGCGGTGGAAGAACTCTCCGGCTGCCGTTTGGCGCTTGTTGCTACCGGCGCGGATCGTGATGACACGATCGTGCTGGATGATCCGTTTGCTTGATAGGAAGTAGCGACAGTCGGTAACAGCAGAAAGAAGACGGCACATCCCCACGAGCCGTATTCCTGACCCGAGGCGCCATCCTAACCAGTCGTCATTCCCGCGAAAGCGGGAATCGCACTTGAACAACGAAGCCGATCATCCAAGCTGATACAAAAGGCCCCGCAATGCGGGGCCTTTTCATTTCGGTCGAGCTACTTGGTGAGTATGTCGAGCTTGGGCAGGCTGTTGACGATTTTCATCGTCTCCAGACTGACGGTGATCACTCGCAGGAACAGCTCCAGCGGGTAGCGTGGGTTGTGCATGGTGTCGATGGCCCAGTCGTTGGCGTCGTTGACGATGCCGCTGTCTTTGTCGGTTTTCACGCACTGGCGCTCGACCACCCAGTCCAGCGCGGGCTTGCCGTTGACCACGTAGTCGTAGGCCTCCAGCGGGATGCCGGTGACGGTGATCTTGCTGTTGTAGATCAGCGTGGAGCGGTCGTACTCTTTGCCGATTTTAGGAACCTTCATCTTCTCCACGCGGTAGTCGGCATCGGTCAGCTTTTTGCCACCGGTGTCGATCTTCGCGCCCGCGTAAGTCGGCACGGTTTCGTAGTTCAGGTGCAACTCGGCCAGTGCACGACCGGCCTTAGAGAACGCCCAGAAGTTGGCCGCGGTTTTCACGCAGGGGATGCGCGGCAGTTCCTTGCTGAGGTTGTCTGCATAGCGTTCGCGGTAATCGGGCGAATGCAATAGGCCGTAGACGTAGTAGAAGAGGTCTTCTTTGGTGATCGTCTCTGCCGGATAGGCCGACTGAAAGTGTGCGAGGCCAGCGTCGGTGATGCCGTCGCGGCGGACGACCCTTGGCTGGGCATGCTCCTGCTCGAACAGATCACCATTGCCGGTTTGCTTGACGGTACTCATTGCTCGGTCTCCTCCGTTTCGTAGAGAAACATCGGAAAGCACTGTGCGTCGCCGATCAGATGATTGTCCGGTAGCGTATCCGTCATCAGAGCTGAAAATCCTTTCGTCCCGCTCAATGTCAGACAGATGACTCGATTGGGTGGGTTCGCCGCTTTCAGGCTGCCAAACGGTATGCTGTTCTCGCTGCTCGCTGCTCGCTGCTCGCTGCTCGCTGCTCGCTGCTCGCTGCTCGCTGCTATTGCTGCGGTTGCGTCCATTTCATAAAGATGTTCCGGGAAGCATTGGCCCTTCTCCATGCTGTCGAAATTAGGTGCCACCTCAGCTATCAAGGCAGAAAAATCCTTCTTGCTGCCCGTCCCCAAGGCGCAGATCACCCGATTCTTGGTTTCCGCATCAGGAAAGATACGCGGCAGCTGATACACCCTCTCGTTGAAACGACGGTTGAAATACACCCATTGCTTGGTGAATGGGCGATACAGGCTCGGCGTGACGCAGACCGCATCGAACGCGAACTGGCGATCCTTAATCAGTTCCTGCTTGATATTGGATGTCCAGCTGATTCGTGTCGAGTCGGTGTCGATGAAACTATCCACTTGTGTTTCGCGACTTTTCTTGTCCAGTCCGGCGTGGGCCGTGCCGAAGCGCACCACTTCGTCGTTGTAGAAAGCGATCATGCGCGCCATATTGTCGCTGACGGCGGAGTGGCTGGAGTTGTAACACCATGCGTCGCGCGCAGTGAGAACGCCTTGTGAGAAGTTGTCAAACAACTTGAGGCCATCGCCCTTCTTGTCACCCAGCGCGATGAATTCGCCAAAACTATCGTCGCGTTGCTTGAGCCAGTCGCCGTGTGCGTCCGGCGTAATGGATTGCCAAGCGTTCGCTTCGCCGATGCCTGCGATACTGCGGAAAGCCTTGATCTTGTCCAGCTTATCTTCGCGGTTGAGATAGTCGCCGATATCGTGGAAGAAGACGCGGCCGTGTTCCGCCGCGTGTGGATTCTTGACCAGTAGGGAAATAGCGATCGGTGCGCGGCTGCCGCTGCCAAAGATCTTGCCGCCTTCCTTGCGCGACAGTTCGCCGGCTGTGCGTTGATTGCCGCGCAGATGAAACACATGAATGCTGCCGAACTCCTCAGCCAGACACTGACGCAGGCCGTCGGCGGTGTTGGCGTCCAGAAAGCCGGCGTTAGTGACGAAGCCGATCACGCCGCTGTCGCCTACGCGGTCGCTAGCCCAGCGAATGGCACGAATATAGCTGTCGTATAAACCCTTCGCGAGGGTAGCTTTGGAGCGCGCGGCGTAAGTGCGGCGGATGCGCTCGTCCAAGTATGGATAGGTCACGTTGTCGGCATTGTCATTCTCGCTTTTCTGTCCGGCTGAATACGGCGGATTCCCGACAATGACTCGTATATCCAGCTTCTTCTGCCGCTTGCGCCGTGCACTGTTATCCACCAGCAGTGCATCGACTAGATCGTCCTTCTCATACATCTGGAACGTGTCGGTGAGGCAGATGCCTTCAAACGGCACGTAGTCGCCACCGACAATGTCGTGGTAGGCCGCTTCGATGTTGATAGCAGCGATGTAGTAGGCCAGCAGCACGATCTCGTTGGCGTGGATTTCGTGCTTGTACTTGTGCTTGAGCTGCTCGGGGCTGATCAGGCCGCTCTGCATCAGGCGGGTGATGAAGGTGCCGGTGCCGGTGAACGGGTCCAGGATATGGACATTTTTGCTGCCCAGCGATTCGCCAAACTCGGTGCGCAGGATGTGGTCGACGCTGTGGATGATGAAATCAACCACCTCCACCGGCGTATAGACGATGCCCAGACGCTCGGTCATCTTGGGGAAGGCGTTGCGGAAGAACTTGTCGTACAGCTCCACCACGATCTTCTGTTTGCCAGCGGCGTTGTCGATGCCTTGGGCACGCAGCTTCACGCTGTCATAGAACGATTGCAGCGTGTCTGCTTCCTTGTCGAGACGATGTTCATGCAGCAGGTCAAGCACCTGCTGCATGGCACGGGACATGGGGTTGTGCTGAGCGAAGCTGTAGCCCTCGAACAACGCGTCGAATACCGGCTTGGTGATCAGGTGCTGGGCCAGCATCTCGATGATCTCGCCATCGCTGATGCTGTCGTTGAGGTCGTCGCGCAGTTCGGCCGCGAAGGCGTCGAACGCGGCGCGCTCGCGGATGTGGTCTGAATCTTCGAGGATGGCCTGGATGCGGTCGATATGCGTATGCGCGATGCGCGCAATGTCATTGGCCCAGTCTTCCCAGTGGTGACGGTTGCCGACTTTCTGCACCAGTTTGGCGTAGATGGCGCGCTCGATCTCGCCGATCTCGAATTCCATCGCCACCTGCTCGGGAACCTTCTCGTCGCCTACGCCACGACCGATGCTCTGGCCGCCGCGGGCCTTGGCCGCGTGCTGCTGGGTTTTGCTGACGCGCAGGTTGGCGGCGCGGCGCTGCACCTTGTCGGTGACGGCCACCACTTCCATCTTGCTGGTGTCCTTGCCGATCAGGTCGAGCTTGTTGACCATCGCGTCGAAGCGATCATCGTGTGAGCGCAATGCCTGCAGCACCTGCCACACGACCTTGTAGGTGCTGTTGTCGTTGAGCGCCTCGTGTGGTTCGACCCCGGCAGGGATCACCACCGGCAGCACGATATAGCCGCGCTGCTTGCCCGGCGCATTGCGCATCACGCGGCCTACCGACTGCACCACGTCCACCTGCGAGTTACGCGGGGTGAGGAACAGCACGGCGTCCAGCGCTGGCACGTCCACGCCTTCGGACAGGCAGCGCACATTGCTGAGGATGCGGCATGTGTTCTCGGGTGGATTGGCCTTGAGCCAGTCGAGCTTCTCCTCTTTCGCGCTGGCGTTCATGCCGCCGTCTACATGCTCGGCTTCACAAGTGAGCGTGGCGGCGATCTCCTCGTCCGTGTCAGCACCTTTCTGGTACTCCTCGACCACGGCCTGGAACATCTGCGCGATATTCTTGGAGCCGACCTTGCGCGTCTTGGCGCCTTTCTTCGCTTCGATGACCTGGCAGAACGCCACGGCGCGCTGCATCGGATGGTGATCGTCGCCCAGGTCGTTGGACAGTCCCTGCTTGGACAATGCCTTCCAGCTACCGACGATGCGAGCGGCATCGTCCATCTTCAGCTCGTTGTCGTCGCCGGCCAGCAATTTTTGCAGGCGCCGGTTGATGTGGCTTTCCTCCACGGCCAGCACGATGACCTTGTAGTCCACCAGCAAGCCGCGCTTGACCGCTTCGGAGAAGGTGAGCACGTAGAGCTGTTTGCCGAACAGCGCCTCGTCATCCATCGAGCACAGCGCGACGTTGTCCTTCTGCGCGCTGGCCTTGGCGTTCTCGCCATAGATTCGTGGTGTGGCGGTCATGTAGAGCCGCTTGTCTGCCTTGATGAAGGCTGCGTCGTGCACCTTGACGAAATGGCTTTCGTCGTCGCCCTCAAAGGTGGCGCCAGTGGTGCGGTGGGCTTCATCGCAGACGATCAGGTCGAACGCGGGCAGGCCGTGCTCTTTCTGCGCGCGACTGATGACGTCGATTGAATGATAGGTGGCATAAACCACGCTCATATGCGTGGCGTCGTGCCGCTTGACCATCTCGATGGCCAGTCGATTGGCGTCCGTGGTGGCCGGGTAGCGCAGCTCATGGGTGAAGGTCTGCACGCTGTCGTCGTCAGTCTTGCGCTTCTTGCCCACATCGCTATCCGAGCAGACAGCGAAGTTGTGCAGCGGGGTGGTGCTTTCCTGCGTCCACTCCGTCAGCGTCTGTGAGAGCAGAGCGAGACTGGGCACGAGGAACAGCACGCGCTTGCCCTTGCCAGCTAGTGTCTCGGCGATCTTCAGCGCGGTGAAAGTCTTGCCGGAGCCGCAGGCCATGATGAGCTTGCCACGGTCGGCCTTGTCCAAGCCTTCGCGCACCGCAGCCAGCGCGGATTGCTGATGCGGGCGCAGGGCTTTCTGGGGCTTGAGGACAGGCGCGATCTTGGGCTGATACTTGGCCCAGTCGATCTGGCTGGTTTCCAAGTCGTGCAGGTCGATCTTGCTGACGGGCGGATGCTGGTCGCGCAGCGCTTCCTCGGCGTGCTCGCTCCAGTCATTGGTAGTGCAGACGATGATGCGATGCGAAAACACCTTCTTGCCCGAGGCGGTAAAGAAGCTGTCGATGTCGTTCTTCGAGATGCGATGGCTCTCGGGGTAGAACTTGCACTGGATGGCGTGGAACTCGCCCGTACCTTGTGTCTTGGCTACCAGGTCGATGCCGGTATCGCGAGCATCCAGACCTTGTGCCTTGGCCCAGTCGGCATACATCCACACGTCACTGTAGAGATCGCGATAGGTGGCCTCGTTGCGCAGATAGGCGCAGATAAGCTCTTCAAAGTAGGTGCCTTTCTCACGTTCGGTGACAGCGGCATCGCGGAAGGTAGTCAGCAGGTCTTGCAGAGCGCTCATGTCTTTCCCTGAGGCAATGGATTCGCGGCCTCCAATCCGAGGCAACAGGCTCCGATTTTGGCACGGCCATCGTGCCGATGCCTTGGTCGAGCGGGCGGTGGCCTGATCGCGTTATTGGTGGGGTGGGCGGCGAGTCGGCGTTACGCTCTTTTTTGCCGTCATCCCTGAGGAGCTTTTCAACAGCGAAGCTGGTCATCGCTTCGTCACAGCGAAGTGCGATCCCTGCCTGCGCAGGGATGACGACCCTGATAGTTGCGTGGAAAGAGCCAAGCGTTGCTCTCCCGAGTCCCACCCGCCACATTCAAAGAGCCAAACGCGACTCTTTTAGTGTCGCACTTGGGACTAAAAGACCCACGCTTGGCACTCAGGAGAGCCACGCTTGGCTCTACTCATTCGGAACGTGGCTCTTTTTCACTGGCGTTTGGGGCTCCCCAGTCCCACGCGTGGCTCTCTGGCATCGGCGCGTGGGTCTTTTCCGGTCGAGCGTGGGTCTTTTTGGTCGGCGATTGGCTCTTTTTGGGTGGAACGACCCTCTCAAGCGCCCGGAGCAGGGATGGTCGCGCCGACCACCAGCATTCACGCGCCCGGAAACGCGTTCCACGCCTACGCCGAAGCGCTTTTTTGACCTACAGGTGAGGCATGGGCGGGGGATGGCGGGCACGTTACGCTGCGGCGCCGGCCAAGCGGGCTGGCTTTCCTGACATCACATCTAAGGAGTGGACATGAGCCAGAATCTGGTCGATATCGATCTCAACACCGACGCGCTTGCGGCCATCGACAACGCTCTCACCGCGCTGGAAACGGGCCTGGCCTCGTTGATCGCGCTGACGCCGGACCAGCGGCACCAGCTGACCAAGATGGGCGACAAGTCCGAGGCGTTCTGCCGGCAGGCCGGTCACGTCTTCGGCGACAACCCGGGCCTGTTGCCGGGCAATTTCGATCTGGCCGGTTATCAGCGCGATCTGGCTACGCTGGATGCGTTGCGTCCGCGACTGGTGCGCATGGGCAAGCTGCATCAGCGCGGCACCGATACCGAAATGGCGATCGGCAGCGATCTGATGACCAATGCGCTGGAGGGCTACGCGGTGTTCAAGGTTGCCGGCAAGGGGCAGGGGCTGGACGAGGCGCGCAGGGCGCTGTCCGCTCGTTTCAGTCGTGGACCGCGTACGCCCGCGCAGCCGACTGGCCCTGCGCCGAGCGGGCCGCTGACGGCTTGAGTCTGGATTCGCTGCATCTCTGGTGAGACCAAAGAGGCCCCGCATGGCGGGGCCTCTCTTTTTGTCGCGCAGGAGCCCCGCAAGCGAGGCTCCTGCTTTTTACGGCACGGATGGCTTAGTGCTGCTGCGCATTTGCGCTGACGCCGGCATCGCCGTCGGCCTGCGCCGACGTGGTGACGCCACCGCGGGCCGAACCGTGCGCGCTGGCGCTGCCGGCGGCGCGGCCGCTGGTGTTGGCCGAGCTGCTGGTGCCCGAGGTCGAGCTGGTGCCGGCATTCGCGTTGCCCTTGGCTGCGCCCGAGCCGGACGCGTCGACGGATTTGTCACCGGCACTGCGCGCAGCGCTGGCGGTCGGCGACACCAGGCCCGGTTGCGTGGTGCTTGCGTCACCCGACTGTTGGCTCGCGGCGCTCCCTGCGGCCGAGGTGGCTTGCGACGCATTGCCGGCGGCATTCGAGCCGAGCGAGCCGGCGGTATGAGCCGACTGCGCGCCGGCGGCGGTGGCTTGCTGCGCTGCGCTCAGACCGGTACTGGCCGAGCCATCGGCTGCACTTTCGGCGTTCGCGGACGCGTTGTCGGCCGCGTTCTGCGCGCGGCTCAGTGTGCCCTTGGCGCCACGTTTGGCCGTCGAGACGGCTGAACGCGTCTGGCCGACCGCCTGGCCTGCGGCGCCGGTCGCGGCATCGCGCATGGTTGAGGTATCGACTGCGCCGGTCGCGGACGAGCCCACACCCGCTGCGCCGTCCAGCGCGGCGTTGTTGCCGTTGCCGGCGTCGGCGCCAGCCGCACCCGTGAGGTTGCCGACGGCGTCAGTGGACGCCTGACCGTTCGCCTGATGGGCAGCTTGCGCAGCGGTGCCCGTCGCGGAAGCGGCGGTTGCAGCGGCGCGTTGACGCAGGCGCTCCGCGCGCCGCTCGGCAGCCCGCTGGTTGATGTCGGGAGTATCGAGACCACTCATGCCGCGCGCGGAGCCGCCGACCTGGCCGCTCATCTGGCCCATCGTGGAATTGACCGGGCTGCTCAGCCCGCCGGTGATGCCGCCAGTGACGCGACCCAGGACCTGGGCGTGCGCCGGGGCCATCGCGGCCAAGGCAAAGGCGCCGGCGAACAGGGCGATGTTGAGATTCTTGTTGTTGAGGGTCGTGTTGCGCATGGGAGGACCTCCTGCCTGCGGCGAATCCGCGGCTTCCGAGGTCCTGTACGTCCGTGCCGGGAAGATCCTTCCACGTCGGCAGGCTGCGGTTGGGTGGTATTCAGTTTCAGGGCGACAACAGGCCGTAGCCGTAGCGTGGATCGTGCCCCGGCGCACCGAGATGGCGAGCCTCCTCGATCAGGCGCTGCTGTACCTGGGATGCGGCTCCTTCGCGAGGAGCGTCCATCAATTGGGCAGCTTTTCGCGCCACGATCGGCGCCGCGAAGGAGGTGCCGCGCAGCGCATTGCGGCCGCTGCCGACCACGCCGGACGCGCAGAAGTCCACCTGATCGCCGCTGCCAGATTCGGGCAACACGCGCTCGCGCGCATCGACGCCGCTGACGCCGATCACGCCCGGATACGCTGCCGGGAATAGCGGTGGCGCCGCAGGTCCGTCGTTGCCGACCGCGCTGACCAGCACGTGGCCGCGCGCGATCATCGCCTGCACCGCGCGCGCGAGCACCGGGTTGTCGGGCCCGACCAGGCTGATGTTGATCACCGCCACATGCTCGCGCGCCATCCATGCGAGCGCGTCCACCAGGTTCGAGGTGGCGCCGCCGACCACGTCGCCACACCACAGGTCGGCGGCGTACAAGGTGTCCGCGTCGCCGGCGACGAGGCGCGCGGCGACCGCGGTGCCGTGGCGCGATGCGCTTGCCGTCTTGCAGCCGTGTTGCTCGATGCGCGCGCGTGCCAGCGCGGGGTCGGCCGGGTCGACGCCGCCATCGACCAGTCCCACGCGCTGCTCTGATGCGGTGGGCGGCGGGTTGGCCGAGGTCGTTGTGCTGGCCGGGTCGTTGCTGCCTGCAGGCAGATAGAGGTGCTGGTAGGTAAACGCCGCGTCCGGCGCCGCCTGCTGCAGGGCGCGCATGGCCTTGGCCGTGCTGCGTCCGCGGGTATCGTGCAGGACCACGAAGTCCAACCCCAGCGTCGCATCGGCCGGTGTCTCGCGATCCACCACGAAACCCAGTGTTTGCACCGCATCGCGTTGCGTCGCCGATAGACCCATGGCGAGGAATTCGCCGCGCAGGATCGGTGCGCCGTGGGGGTCGACATCGACGCGCCGGGGTTCGCTGCGCAGCAGCGTATCGATCTGCAACTTCCGCGTGATCGCCAGTGAGCCGCGCAGCAGGTCATCGACGCTGCGCAGGGGCGAAGCCGGAACGACACCGGGCAGGCCCACGCCGGGCATCTGCAGGTTGCGCAGGTTCTGCACCGGACCAAGCACCTGTGCCTGTGCAGGCGTTGCGCCGACCGCGGCAAGCGCGATGGTCAGCAACGAAACAAGCATGGTGGACGGGCGGTGCAGGGGCATGTCCAAAGGCCTCGGGAGCAACGGGATCGGATGCTAGCATTGACCTGCTTTACGCCCCCGAACTGCGCCGATGCGCACGAGGGAAGGAATCCTCCCCTCCAGACGTAATGGAAGGTGATGCGTGAATTCGAGCGACACCGTGCGCGAAGGACTGATCCCGCTGTTGCCGCGCCTGCGCCGCCTGGCGCGAGCGCTGGCAGGGCAGGTGGCCGACGCCGACGACCTGGTGCAGATCGTGCTGGAACGCGCGCTGGCTCGTGCCGCGCAGTGGCGGCCCGACGCCGCGTTGGACAAGTGGGTGTTCGCGATCGCGCGCAACGCCTGGCGGGACGAGTTGCGCGCGCGTGGCAGGACGCAACATTTGTTCGCGCCGGAGGAAGCCGGTGAGATGGCTGCCGATCGCGCCAGCGCACAGCCCGCGCAGCAGCTGGAACTGGCGATGGCGTTGGCGGCGCTGCCGCCAGACCATCGCGAAGTAGTGGCCCTGGTGCTGGTCGAGGGCATGTCGTACAGCGAAGCCGCCGAGTTGCTGGAGGTGCCGGTAGGAACCGTCACCAGCCGTCTGGCCCGCGCCCGCGCCACCTTGCAGGCCCATCTTGGGAAAGACCAATGAACCCGATCGACGACGATACATTGCAGGCATACGTGGACGGCGAACTCGACGCGCCGGACATCGCGCGGATCGACGCCGCGCTGATGCACGACGATGTGCTCGCACGTCGCGTACGGCAGGCGCGCGCCGTGCGAGCACAGGTACAGGCCGCGTTCGACCCGGTGCTCGAAGAGCCGGTTCCGGCGCGTCTGTCCGCCTTGTTGCAGCCGCCATCTCCGCAGGCGGCGATGCCCGTCACGCCACGCGTGCTGCCTGTCGGTGGGCATGGCATTGGCACGACGCGACGTCGCGCGACCCGCCGCTGGTTTGTGCCGGGTGCCGCGCTGGCCGCGTCGGTGGCGCTGCTCGCCGTGGGCCTGTGGTGGTCGCGATCCGGCGAGATGGTGCGCATGCAGGGCGGCCAGTCATTCGCCGCGGGCGCCTTGACCCGTGCGCTCGACAAGGCGCTGGCGAGCGAACCCGATGCGAATGCGCCGGTTGCCATCGGCCTGAGTTTCCGCAGTGCCGACGGGCAGATTTGCCGCACCTTCGTTCTGCGTTCCCCGCCGGTGCGAGCCGGCCTTGCCTGCCATGGCGATGCCGGCTGGTCGCTGCCCGTACTCAGCGCGGCAACCCCATCCGAAGGCGGCGAGCTGCGTCAGGCAGCGAGTGCCCTGCCACCCGCAGTGCAGGCCGCGGTCGACGCGCGTCTGCGCGGCGATGTCTTCAATGCGCAGCAGGAGCGTGCAGCGCGCGATACCGGCTGGCGCTAGACGCACGACGTGTCGTCACGCGCCCGTCCCGGATGAGGATCTTCCGTTTGTCTGGCCATGGCGCCGTGACGGACAACGAGTCTTGAGCAGGGCGTTGACTCGCACTTCGCATCTACCTCGCTACCGTCAGATCGAACGGCCCGATACGCCGGGATCACGGCATCTGCATCCTGCCGATAGCCAGCATCGCCGAAGGCTATCGAATGATCGCCACGCTTTGCCAGGAGGAACCATCCATGTCCGACGAACATGCCAAGACACCTGCCGACCATATCGGCAATACGGTGACGCAACTCAAGGAGATGCGGCACTACTCGAAGAACAACGTGGAAACGCTGACGGCGGAATGGCTGCTGTTCGACGGTGAGTTGTCCAAGCTGAAACTGGCCGACAAGATTGCCGACCTGATGGATCGGCAGGGGCAGCTGCATGAGGCGCTGGAAAACGCGATCGTCGATCTGGAAGAAGTGCTGGAGAAGATGAAGCCCGAACCAGAGGCTGAGGCTTAGTGGAGATGCGATGCCGGTGATGGCATTGCCAGCGCGATGAAGAGGCCCCGGCATCGGGGCCTTTTTGTGCGTGGTCGATCCATGACGCTGACGGTGGTTGGCGCGGTTTGGGTTGTTGGGGGGTGCGATGACCAGCTTCGCTGTTGAAAAACTCCTCCGGCCTTCGCCGGAATGACGATGTAGGTAGGGTATCGAGACGCCAAAGGTCGGGTGAGGTGCTATAGGAGTGGGGGGACTTCATGAGCGGGGTTTTCGGGGTGCTTGGCGCCTGCCATGACTTCCGGCCGTGTCAGGAAGCTCGGGTGGGGATCACTATCTCGGCGGGCAGGGCAGGTGTGACCGGTTGGCGGTCGCCACCCGTCTTGCGTGTTTTCCGTATCCGACGACGGCGTGTCCAACCGACGGCCGCACCACAACCTGAGGGGATCTCATGCGTAGCATTCTGGTTTCGGCGATTGCCCTGGCGCTTGCCGGCGTTTCAATGTCTGGCATGGCGGCGACACCCGCCGTCGCGTCCCATGCCGAGCTTGCCACCACCCAGCTGCCGCGCAGCGTGCGGCCCAGTCATTACGACGTGGCGGTGGTGCCGCATGCGGACAAGCTGAGTTTCGACGGCACGGTGACGGTGACGGTGGACGTGTTGCAGCCGACCACCAGCATCACGCTCAACGCGATCGACATGACGTTCTCGAGGGTGATCCTGACGCCGAACCGGGTGAGAGTCACCGCCCTCGCGCCGCCGAAGGTGACGGTGGATGCCGCCGCGCAGACGGCGACGTTCACCTTCGCGGGGCCGATCCCGGTCGGCAGCTACAAGCTGGCGATGAGCTACACCGGCAAGATCGGCACCCAGGCCAACGGCTTGTTCGCGATCGACTACGACACCAAGGCGGGCAAGAAGCGCGCGCTGTATACCCAGTTCGAGAATTCCGACGCGCGCCGCTTCATACCGTCGTGGGACGAGCCGGCGTACAAGGCCACTTTCAATCTGGAAGTGACCGTGCCGAGCGACGAGATGGCGGTGAGCAACATGCCGGCTGCGTCGAAGACTGATCTGGGCAATGGCATGACCCGCGTGGTGTTCCAGCCGTCGCCGAAGATGTCGACCTATCTGCTGTTCTTCGGGCTGGGCGAGTTCGATCGCGCCACCACCATGTCCGACGGCACCGAGATCGGCGTGATCACGCAGAAAGGGCTGTCGTCGCAGGCCGGCTTCACGCTGAAATCGGGCAGTGACGTGCTGCACGAATACAACGACTACTTCGGCGTGCCGTACCCGCTGCCGAAGCTGGACAACATCGCCTCGCCGGGCAGCAGCCAGTTCTTCTCGGCGATGGAGAACTGGGGCGCGATCTACACCTTCGAATACGCGCTGCTGCTCGATCCCTCGATCTCGACCCAGTCGGACAAGCAGAATGTGTTCAACACCGCGGCGCACGAGATGGCGCACCAGTGGTTCGGCGATCTGGTGACGATGCGCTGGTGGGACGACCTGTGGCTCAACGAAGGCTTTGCCTCGTGGATGGCCGCGCGCACCACCGAGAAATTGCACCCGGAGTGGCATACCGATCTCGACGCGGTGGGCACGCGTGAAGGCGCGATGTCGCGCGACGCGGTGGCCACCACGCATCCGGTGGTGCAGCACGTGGAGACGGTGGAGCAGGCCAGCCAGGCGTTCGACGCGATCACCTACGCCAAGGGCGAGGCGGTGATCCGCATGCTGGAGGCCTACGTCGGCCCGGATACCTGGCGCGCCGGTGTGCGCAACTACATCAAGGCGCACGCGTACAGCAACACCACCTCCGACGATTTGTGGCGCGAAGTGCAGGCTGCGGCAGGCAAGCCGATCACCCAGATCGCGCATGACTTCACGCTGCAGCCGGGCGTGCCGCTGATCCGCGTGGAAGCGTCCGCGTGCAGCGGTGGCAAGACCACGCTGAAGCTGACCCAGGGCGAGTTCACCAAGGACCGCCCGAACAAGACCCCGCTGAAGTGGCATGTGCCGGTGATCGCACAGAGCGTCGGCGGCGAGCCGGCACGCACTGTGGTGGACGGCTCGGCCACGCTGTCGGTACCCGGCTGCGGCCCGGTGCTGGTCAATGCCGGCCAGAGCGGCTATTACCGTACGTTGTATTCGCCGGCACAGTTCGCGGCGATCAAGGGCGACTTCGCCAAGCTGGCGCCGATCGACCAGATGGGCCTGATGGGTGACACCTGGGCGCTGGGCATGGCCGGGCTGGAGCCGGCGTCGAGTTATCTGGACCTGGCCCAGGCTACGCCGGCCGACGCCGATCCGCAGATCTGGGGCGACATCGCCGACAGCTTCTCCGGCCTGCATCAGTACTACCGCGGCGACAAGGCGCGGCAGGCACGCTTCGATGCGTTTGCACGGAAGCAGTTGCAGCCGGTGTTCGCACGTATCGGCTGGGAAGCCAAGGCGGGCGAGAGTGATCCGATCGCGATCCTGCGCACGCAACTGATCGGTGTGCTGGCTGATCTCGGCGATACCGCGGTGATCAACGAGGCACAGCGCCGTTACGCGGCACAGGATAGCGATCCGAAAGCGATGCCTGCCGTCTTGCGCAAGACCATTCTTGCGGTGGTGGCACGGCATGCCGACGCAGCGACCTGGGACAAGCTGCATGCCATGGCGAAGGCCGAGACGACCCCGCTGATCAAGGACCGGCTGTACGCGTTGCTGGCCGTCGCCGAAGACGATGCGCTGGCCCAGCGCGCACTGGACATGGCGCTCACCGATGAGCCGGGCGCCACCAACAGTGCCGGCATGATCAGCATCGTCGGGTTCCAGCATCCGGACATGGCGTTCGACTTCGCGCTGGCGCACCGCGCCCAGGTGGACAAGCTGGTCGATTCGACCTCGAGCAGCCGTTACTACCCGGGCCTGGGTGGCAGCTCGAACGATCCGGCGATGGTTGGCAAGATCAAGGCCTTCGCCGACGCGCATATCGCCGCCGGCTCGCGCCGTGCTGCCGACACGGTGATCGCCAACATCAACTACCGCATGATGGTGCGCAACGAGCGGCTGCCGGCGATCGACGCCTGGCTGGCGAAGAACGGCGGCTGATCCCTGGCTGCGGTTTGACCCAAGGAAGCCCCGCAACTGCGGGGTTTCCTTTTTCAGCAGCCGGCTGTGCTTCCGGGCACAGCGATATGATCTCAGGCGTGCCCCGCTGCACTTCACCAATCGAGCCCGAAAGCGATGGTCGATATTCAAAACAAGCTGGAACCTGACAGCGCGGTCTACAAGACCTTGCTGGAGTCGACCAAGGCGATTCCGTGGAAGATCGACTGGGGCACCATGCAGTTCGCCTACATCGGGCCGCAGATCGAGGCGTTGCTAGGCTGGACCCCGGCGAGCTGGGTGACCGTGGGCGACTGGGCCAGCCGCATGCATCCGGAGGATCGCGAGTGGGTGGTGAATTTCTGCGTGGCGCAATCGCAGGCAGGCGTGGATCACGAGGCCGACTACCGCGCGCTGACCCACGACGGCCGTTACGTGTGGATTCGCGATGTGGTGCATGTAGTGCGCAACGCGGACGGCACGGTGAATTCGCTGATCGGCTTCATGTTCGACATCAGCGAGCGCAAGCGCACCGAGCATCAGCTGATCACCCTGCAGAAGGAGCTGGAGGAGCTTTCGTTTCGTGATGGCCTGACCGGCGTCGCCAATCGGCGCCGTTTCGACGCGCTGATGGAACTTGAATGGAGCAATGCGCGACGCAACCGGCAGCCGTTGTCGCTGATCATGCTGGATATCGATTATTTCAAGCAGTACAACGATTGCTACGGTCACCTTGAAGGCGACATCTGTCTGAAGCGCGTGGCCCGGATGCTGACTTCAGCGGCGACGCGAGCGCGCGACCTGCTGGCCCGCTTCGGCGGCGAGGAATTCGTGCTGGTGCTGCCGGAAACCGACGAGGCCGCTGCGCGCATGCTGGCCGAGCGCTGCCGCGAGCTGATCCTGGGCGAGCAGATCCCGCACGAACGATCCTCGATCAGTCCCGTGCTGACGATCAGCCTCGGCGTGGGCACCGTGATTCCCGGCCACGACGACGAGCTGCTGCCGTTCATCGATACGGTGGACAAGCGGCTGTATGAGGCCAAGCAGCGGGGGCGGAATTGCATCGTTGCGAGATGAAAAGAAAAGGCCCCGCATGCGGGGCCTTTTCTTTCGGTGAGTGACGCCGCGGCTTACGCCTCGACTTCTTCCTTGTACGCGTCGATCGGAATGCACGCGCACATGATGTTCTTGTCGCCGTAGACGTTGTCGACGCGAGCGACCGGCGACCAGTATTTCTGCAGCTTCAGGCTGGCCAGCGGGAACGCAGCCAGTTCGCGCGGGTAGGCATGCGTCCACTCGCTGGCCGAGACCATCGTGGCGGTATGTGGCGCGTTCTTCAGCGGGTTGTCTTCGCGGTCGAGCTTGCCGTCTTCGACGGCGCGGATCTCGTCGCGGATCTGGATCATCGCGTCGATGAAGCGATCCAGCTCGTGCTGCGATTCGCTTTCGGTCGGCTCGACCATCAGCGTGCCGGCGACCGGGAAGCTCAGTGTCGGTGCGTGGAAGCCGAAGTCGATCAGACGCTTGGCCACGTCCTCGGCACCGATGCCGGTGGCGTCCTTGAGCGGACGCAGGTCGAGGATGCACTCGTGCGCGACCAGGCCGTTGCGGCCGGTGTAGAGGGTCGGGTAGTGCGCTTCCAGCCGCTTGGCGATGTAGTTGGCGTTGAGCAGGGCGACCTGGGTTGCCTTGCGCAGGCCCTGCTGGCCCATCATCGTGATGTACATCCACGAGATCGGCAGGATCGAGGCGGAACCATAACTGGCCGCGCTGACCATGCCGACGGTGCCTTCGCCGCCGAGCGTGCGCGGCAGGAACGGGGCGAGATGCGACTTCACCGCACACGGGCCAACGCCCGGGCCGCCGCCGCCGTGCGGGATGCAGAAGGTCTTGTGCAGGTTCAGATGCGACACGTCCGAGCCCCACTTGCCGGGCTTGGCCACGCCAACCAGTGCGTTCATGTTGGCGCCGTCGGTGTATACCTGACCGCCGTGCGCATGCACGATCTCGCAGATCGCGACGATGTCTTCCTCGAACACGCCATGCGTGGACGGGTAGGTGATCATCAGCGCGGCGAGGCGGTCGCTGTACTTCTCGGCGGCGCGGCGAATGTCTTCCACGTCGACGTTGCCGTTGGCGTCGCACTTCGTGACCACCACGGTCATGCCGCACATCTGCGCGGAGGCCGGGTTGGTGCCGTGGGCGGACTCGGGAATCAGGCAGATGTCGCGATGGGCTTCGTTGCGCGAGCGGTGATAGGCGCGGATCGCCAGCAGGCCGGCGTATTCACCCTGCGCGCCGGAGTTCGGCTGCAGGCTCACCGCGTCGTAGCCGGTGCACTCGACCAGCATCGCTTCCAGACCGTCGATCAGTTCCTTGTAGCCGCGCGTCTGCGTGGTCGGCGCCAGCGGATGGATGTTGCCGAACTCCGGCCAGGTCACCGGAATCATCTCGGCGGTGGCGTTGAGTTTCATCGTGCACGAACCCAGCGGGATCATCGTGCGATCCATCGCCAGATCCTTGTCGGCCAGTGCGCGCATGTAGCGCAGCAGCTCGTGCTCGCTGTGGTGCGTGTTGAACACCGGGTGGGTGAGGAACCCGCTTTTGCGGCGCAGGCCGGCGGGCAGGGCGTCAGCGGTGGCGGCGTCCAGTTCGTCGATATCGTCGATCTCGGCACCGAACAGGCTGGCCAGTGCGATCACTTCGGCGCGGGTGGTGGTCTCGTCCAGGCTGATGCCGATGCTGGTGCCGTGGATCTGGCGCAGGTTGATGCGCAGCTCTTCGGCGCGGGCATGCACGGCGTCGGCGTCGACGTCGGTGATGTGCAGCGTGTCGAAGAAATCCGTGCCCACGTTGACGCCGGCCTGGCGCAGCGCGCAGGCGAGAATCGCGCTGAGGCGATGCGTGCGACGCGCGATGCGGGTGAGGCCTTCCGGACCGTGATACACGGCGTACATGCTTGCCATCACCGCCAGTAGCACCTGCGCGGTGCAGATGTTCGAGGTGGCCTTCTCACGGCGGATGTGCTGCTCGCGCGTCTGCAGAGTGAGGCGGTAGGCCGGCTTGCCTTCGGCATCGATCGACACGCCGATCAGGCGACCCGGCATCGAGCGCTTGTACGCATCGCGGCAGGCCATGAACGCGGCGTGTGGGCCGCCATTGCCGAACGGCACACCGAAGCGCTGCGAATTGCCGACCACGATATCCGCACCCCATTCGCCGGGCGCAGCGATGAGGGTCAGCGCGAGCAGATCGGTGGCGACCGCAACCAGCGCGCCGCGCGTATGCGCGGCGTCGGCGACGGCTTTGTAGTCGTTGATGGTACCGAACGTGTTCGGGTACTGCAGCAGCACGCCGAAGCTGTCGACCGTGCTGCCTTCGGCGTCATCGCCGATATGCAATTCGAGGCCCAGCGCTTCGGCACGGGTCTTGACCACTTCCAGCGTCTGCGGATGCACGCCGTTCGACACGAAGAACACGTTGGACTTGGACTTGCACGAGCGCTTGGCCAGCGTCATCGCCTCGGCCGCGGCGGTGGCTTCGTCCAGCAGCGAGGCGTTGGCGATCTCCATCCCGGTGAGGTCGGCGCACAGCGTCTGGAAGTTGATCAGCGCCTCCATGCGACCCTGCGAAATCTCCGCCTGGTAAGGCGTGTACGCCGTGTACCAGGCCGGGTTCTCCAGGATGTTGCGCAGGATGACGTTCGGCGTCAGCGTGCCGTAATAGCCTTGGCCGATGAAGCTGCGGAACACCTCGTTCTTGTCCGCGATGGTGCGGATCTTGGCCAGCGCCTCGACTTCGGTGATCGCCTTCGGCAATGCCAGCGGTGTCGGCGACTTGATCTTGCCCGGCACGATCGCGTCGGTCATCGCTTCCAGCGAATCGTGGCCGATGACGCGCAACATCTGCGCGATCTCGGCATCGTTGGGTCCGATGTGGCGCTCGATGAAGGCGTGGTGGTGTTCGAGGTCGCGCAGGGAAGGCGTGTTGGTCTGGCTCATGACGGGCGTCCGGAAATGGCCGATAAAGGCCGGACGTGCGTGCCGCACGTGGGGCGCCCCTCTGTCCTTTTGCCTGAGAGTTTGGAAACGCGGCTGCGCTTCGTGCCCCTTCGGCGGCGGATTCAACCGCTCTCTCCAGAGTGTTTACGCGTGATGGTGTGGGGCCTGAGCGATTACGGGCGTTGCGTCTTCGGCAGCGGAGTGCCCTTTGCAGAGCCATCCGCTTCTCCCACCAAGCGTTACCGCGCTGATTATACAGGCGCCGCCGACCAGTGACGATCACCCGAATCCGTACGGTTTATGCTTGGTAACCCACCCGGAGCACTGAGCACGTCATGATGATCCGCATCGCTGAAATCGACCACGTGGTGTTGCGTGTCATAAACATCGACGCCATGCAGCGTTTCTATTGCGACGTGCTGGGTTGTCGTGAGGAACGCCGGCAGAACGAGATCGGGCTAGTGCAGCTGCGCGCGGGCAGTTCGCTGATCGATCTGGTGCCGGTCGACAGCAAGCTTGGTCGTCACGGCGGCGCTGCACCGGGCAGCGAGGGCCACAACATGGATCACCTGTGCTTGCGCGTGGAGGATTACGACGAGGCAGCGATCCTCGCGCATTTGAAGGCACATGACGTGCGCATCGGCGAGCTGGGTTCGCGCTATGGCGCGCAGGGCGAGGGGCCGTCGATCTACGTGTATGACCCGCAGGGCAACATGATCGAGCTGAAGGGACCGCCAGCTACCTGATGCGTTGGTCGACGCGATCTTGCAGTCCGCGTTACCTGAACCCAGAAAAGACGAAAGCCGCCTTGAGAGGCGGCCTTCGTTTACAATTGGTGCCCAGGAGAGGACTCGAACCTCCACGGAGTTGCCCCCGCTAGCACCTGAAGCTAGTGCGTCTACCAATTCCGCCACCTGGGCAGGTGTCACACCGCTCTGCGAGCTGCGTGAGCCGCGTAATTTAGGCATCTGTCGGTAGCTTGTCAACTCTTTTTCATATTCCGTTCTTTCACACCCAATCATCGCGTCGTGTCATTCTCCGCGCCGCGCACACCACAAGGATATTTAGTGACCAGAAAAACTCCCTCGCAGTCCGGCAACGGTCCGGGCTCATCTGCAGGTAAAGGCCCGGCGAAATCCGCTGGCCAGAAATCGCGCGCCGGCGCTTCCACCGGACCACGACGCAACAAGGCTGCCGCAGGCGCCGTGCGTGACCCCCATGCCGATCGCGAGGCGCAGCGTTATGCGCGCCCGATCCCCAGCCGCGAGGCGATCCTCGCCCTGCTTGAACAGCGCGGCGAACTGCTGACCGAGGCACGCATCGCCGAGGCGCTGGAAATTCACGAAGAAGACGACCTCGACGCGCTGCGCAAGCGGCTCGGTGCGATGGTGCGCGACGGCCAGCTGCTGCTGGGCCGTCGCGGCGGTTATGCGCCGACGCAGAAACTCGACCTGATTGCCGGTCGGGTGCTGGCCAATGCCGAAGGCTACGGCTTCCTGCGCCCGGACGAAGGTGGTGACGATCTGTACCTGTCGCCGCAGCAGATGCGCACTGTCATGCATGGTGATCGGGTGCTGGCCAGTGTGGTCGGCATCGATCGTCGTGGCCGCAAGCAGGGCGCGATTGCCGAAGTGCTGGAACGGCGTTCGTCGCGGTTGGTCGGCCGGGTGGTGATCGAGAACGGCGTGACCCTGGTGGCGCCGGACGATCGTCGCCTGAACCAGGACGTGATGATCAAGCCGGGTCAGGAGCAGGGCGCCACTTCTGGTCAGATCGTGGTGGTCGAGATCACCGACCCACCGACACCGCATCGTGGTCCTATGGGCGAGATTCGCGCGGTGCTGGGCGAACGGCTGCAGCCGTCGCTGGTGGTGGAGATGGCGATTGCCAGCCACGACCTGCCGCACGAGTGGCCGCCCGAAGTGCTGCGCGATGCAGCGCAGGTGGAATCAGTGGTGACCGCGGCCGAGCGCGAAGGTCGTACCGATATCCGCATGCTGCCGCTGGTGACGATCGATGGCGTCGATGCACGTGACTTCGATGACGCGGTGTATGCCGAGCCGAAGCGTGGTGGTGGCTGGCGGCTGATCGTGGCGATCGCCGACGTGTCGCATTACGTGCAGGTCGGCAACGCGCTGGATCGCGAAGCCTACGAGCGCAGCACCTCGACCTACTTCCCCGGTTTCGTGGTGCCGATGCTGCCGGAAACGCTGTCCAACGGCATCTGCTCGCTGATGCCGAAAGTCGAGCGGATGTGCATGGTCTGCGACATGCTGGTCGATGCCGAAGGCAACGTGACCAAGTCGAAGTTCTATGACGCGGTGATGCTGTCGCATGCGCGGCTCACCTACGACAAGGTGTGGCAGGTAGTTGGTCTCAATGATGCTGACGCGCGCCATGAAGTCGCCGACGTGCTGCCGCAGCTGGAAAACCTGCACGCGCTGTACAAGGCGATGGCGCAGCAGCGCAAGCGCCGAGGCGCGATCGACTTCGAGACACCGGAAGTGAAATTCCGCCTCGACCAGACCGGCAGCGTGGAGTCGATGGGCGCCACCGAGCGCAACGACGCGCACAAGCTGATCGAGGAATGCATGATCGCCGCCAACGTGCAGGCGGCGCTGTTCCTGGAGAAGAAGAAAATTCCCGCGCTGTTCCGCGCGCATGAGCCACCGCCGGCCGAAAAATACGAAGACCTGCAGCAGTTCTTGCGCGAGTTCAAGTTGCGCATGCCGCCAGTGGAAGACGTCACGCCGGCCGACTTCTCCGAAATCCTGCGCATGGTGCATGACCGCCCCGAGCGCGAGCTGATCCAGAACGTGCTGCTGCGCTCGCAGAGCATGGCGGCCTACCAGCCGGACAACCGCGGCCACTTCGGCTTGGCGTTGCCGGCGTATGCGCATTTCACCTCGCCGATCCGTCGTTACCCGGATCTGCTGGTACATCGTGCGATCCGCTACGCGTTGACCAACGGCAAGCCGGCCGACTACACCTATAGCCCGGCCGAGATGTCGGCGATGGCGATCCATTGTTCGCAGCGCGAACGCCGTGCCGAAGAGGCCGAGCGCGATGTGGATGAGCGCTTCAAGTGTGCGTGGATGGAAAAGCACATTGGCAGCGAGTTCGAGGGCGTGGTGACTGGTGTTACCTCGTTCGGGCTGTTCGTGGAGCTGGACGAATCGAAGGTGTCCGGTCTGGTGCATATCAGCCAGCTCGTCAACGACTACTACCACTTCGATGCAACCCGCAAACTGCTGAAGGGCGAGCGCACCGGCGCGCAGTTCCGTCTCGGTGACCACGTGCGCATCCAGGTGCTGCGCGCCAGCCTGGAGGATCGCAAGATCGACTTCCGGCTGGTGTCGCCGCGCACGCCGGTGACACCGCCGACAGGCAGCGGCAAGGCTTACGACTATGCGGCCAGTGGTGAGCGTTACTCGTTGCCGAAGAAAGCTGCTGCTCCAGTCAAGGCACAAAGCATGTTCGGTCGGGCGGCCAAGGCGATCGGTCGTGCCTTCGGTCGACGCGATGCCGCGGCGCCAGAAGTGCCCGTATTGAGTGATAATCCGCCGCCTCGTTCGCGTGCTTACGCATCGCATGATGATGGCAACCGTCCGCGTCGCTCGTCGGCACCAGCACCAACCAAGTCGGCGCAGGGCCAGCCGAGTCGTGGCAAGCGGCAGGGTCAAGGCCCAACTGCGAAAGCGGCACCAGCATCGACACCCGCAAGCGGCGGCAAGAAGCGCAGCGGACGCAAACCGAAACCGAAAGGCAAGCCATGAGTGAGAGTTGGATCGTCGGCATCAATCCCGTCGAAGGTGCGCTGAGCAACGACGCCGAGCGAGTGCGTGAGCTGGTGGTCGAGCAGGGTCAGCGCAATGCGCGGGTGTTGGAACTGGCCGAGCGTGCGAAGGCGCTGAAGATCACGGTGAATCATCGTCCACGCGAGCAGCTCGACAAGCTTGCCGGCGAGGCGCGTCATCAGGGCGTGGCGGCGCTTTACGAAGCACCGCCGATGGCGCATGAGAACGACCTGGCGGCGCTGATGGAGCGCGACGGCAGCAACACACTGGTGCTGGTGCTGGATGGCGTCACCGATCCACATAATCTCGGCGCCTGCCTGCGCAGTGCGGCGGCGGCGAAAGTCACCGCGGTGATCGTGCCGAAGGATCGCGCCGTGGGTCTGACGCCTGTCGTGCGGCGCGCCTCGGCTGGCGGCGCCGATCGGGTGCCGCTGATTGCGGTGACCAACCTCGCGCGCACGCTGCGCGAATTGAAGGATGCCGGCGTGTGGATCACCGGCCTGGCCGGCGACACCGACACCTCGGTTTATGGCGTCGACTTCAAGGGACCCGTGGCCATCGTGCTGGGCGGCGAAGGCGAGGGCATTCGTCGGTTGACCCGCGAGCTGTGCGATTTCGTGGCGAAGATCCCGATGCCGGGCACGATGGAGAGCCTCAACGTCTCGGTCGCCACCGGCGTGGTGCTGTTCGAGGCCTTGCGGCAGCGGAGTGCGAAGCGATGAACCTGTTCTGGTACGACTGGGCCGGCTATATCGGCGTGGCGCTGGTGCTGCTGGCATTTTTCCTGCTGCAGGAACGCAAGCTGCAAGGCAGCAGCCTGACCTATCAGCTGATGAATATTCTCGGCGCGATCGGGATGATGCTGTCGCTCTGCTTCGGCAGTTTCAATCTGGCGTCTTTCATCATGCAGGTGGCGTGGCTGCTGATCGGCGGCTACGGCATGGTGCGTGGCATCAAGCGTCGTCGCGAAACCCTCGAGCTGCCATAACGGCGGCTTGCGCTGGTGCGGGGACGACCCCGCGCGTACTTTCCATCGCGGGGACGGCCCTGCCACACACAGAGGAGCGCCAACATGGCGTGGATCTATCTGCTGCTGGCCGGCCTGTTCGAAGTGATCTGGGCGATCGGCCTCAAATACACCGAAGGCTTTGCCCGGTTGTGGCCGACCGTCGGCACAGTGACAGCAATGGTGATCAGCATCGTATTGCTGGCGATGGCGGTGAAGACGCTGCCGATCGGCACGGCTTACGCGATCTGGACCGGCATTGGTGCGGTCGGTGCGGTGGCGCTTGGCATCGTGCTGTTCGGCGATCCCGCGACGCTGCCGCGGTTGCTGTGCGTCGCGCTGATCGTGATTGGCATCGTCGGGCTCAAGCTCACCGCAACGTGAGTGCCTTTCTGCGGGAATCCGTCCACGGGCTCCCGCAAAAGCTCACTCAGGCTTGTCGCCCAGCTTGGTCATTTCCGGGCTGGAGGTGAAATCGCCCTTGCTGCGCTGCTTGTTCAACTGCTCGCCGGTGACCTGGAACCACACGTTCTCGGCAATGTTGGTGGCGTGATCGCCGATCCGCTCGATGTTCTTGGCCATGAACAGCAGATGCGTGCACGGCGTGATGTTGCGCGGGTCTTCCATCATGTAGGTGAGCAGCTGGCGGAAGTAGCCGGTGTAGGCCTCATCCAGCACCACGTCGTTTTTCCATACCAGATAGGCCGCGTCGGCATCGCGGTCGCGATAGGCCAGCAGCACGTCGCGCACTTCATCGGCGGCCAGCTCGGCCAGATGGCGCAATCCACCGACCGGTGCCACCGGAGCCACCATCGACAACGGAATCGAACGCTTCGCCACGTTGGCGGCGTAGTCGCCGATGCGCTCGATATCCGAGGCGATGCGCAGCGCGGCATACACGTTGCGCAGGTCGCCGGCCATCGGCGCACGCAGCGCCAGCAGGCGCACCACGTCGTGACCGATTTCCTGCTCCAGCTGGTCGATCGCGTCGTCGTTGCCAACCACGCGTTGGGCAGCGCGCTCGTCGCGGCGTTCGAGTACGTCGATCGCCGCTTCCAGCTGGCTCACCGACAGCTCGCCCATGCGCACGATCTCGCCGGTGAGCCGGGTCAATTCGCTGTCGTAACTCTTGATGATGTGGTCGGTGCCGGTGCTCATGGTGTTGTCCTGTGTGATCAGCCAAATCGACCGGTGATGTAATCCTCGGTCTGCTTCTTGCCCGGCTTGGTGAAAATCTTCTCGGTCTGGTCGAACTCGATCAGTTCGCCCATGTACATGAACGCCGTGAGGTCGGAACAGCGCGCCGCCTGCTGCATGTTGTGGGTGACGATGACGATGGTGAATTCGCTTTTCAGCTCTTCCACGAGCTGCTCGATGCGGCCGGTGGCGATCGGGTCGAGCGCCGAGGTAGGCTCGTCCAGCAGCAAGACTTCGGGTTTCAGCGCGATCGCGCGGGCGATGCACAGGCGTTGTTGCTGACCGCCGGAAAGGCCGAGCGCGTTCTGCTTGAGCTTGTCCTTCACCTCGTCCCACAACGCGGCGCTGCGCAGCGCCTGCTCGACGCGGGCTTCCATGTCCGACTTCGACAGTTTCTCGTGATGGCGGATGCCATAGGCGACGTTCTCGAAGATCGTCATCGGGAACGGCACCGGCTTCTGGAACACCATGCCGACCTTGCTGCGCAGGCGGTTCATCGAATAGCTGGGGTCGAGGATGTTGTCGCCATCCAGCACGACCTCGCCTTTGGCCTCCAGCTTCGGATAGATCGCATAGATGCGGTTGAAGATGCGCAACAGGGTCGACTTGCCGCAACCGGACGGGCCGATGATCGCGGTGACCTTCTTCTCCGGGATATCCATGTTGATGCCTTTCAGCGCATGGAAACCGTTGTAGTAGAAGTGCAGGTCGCGCACGGTGAGTTTGGGTGCGACAGCCGAGGTGGCCACCGCGGACGCCGGATTCGTGGCGAGGGCGGAATCAGTCATGGGACACCTTGGTGCGGGAAAGGATCAGGCGGGAACCGAGGCTGAGCAGCAGCACGAACATGGTGACAACGAACGCACCGGCCCAGGCCAGCGCGTGCATCGAATCGCCCGGATCGTTGGCGTACTGGTAGATGATCTGCGGCAGGCTGGACATCTTCTCGATCGGATTGATCGCCATGTAGTTGTTGCCGAACGCGGTGAACAGCAGCGGCGCGGTCTCGCCGCTGATGCGTGCCAGCGCCAGCAGCACGCCGGTGATGATGCCTGAACGCGCCGCGCGGATCAGGATCTGCAAGGTCAGCTTCCACTGCGGCACGCCGAGCGACAGCGCCGCTTCGCGCAGCGTGGACGGCACCAGTCGCAGCATCTCGTCGGTGGTACGCACGATGACGGGCAGGGCGATCAGCGCCAGCGCCACACCACCGGCGAAGCCGGAGAACGTGGTCGAGCCGTGGGTCAGCACGGTCGTCGGCAGCACGATGATGGTGTAGACGAACAGGCCCATCACGATCGACGGTGCCGACAGCAGGATGTCGTTGAGGAAACGGATCGATTCGCCCAGCTTGGTGCGATCGGCGTATTCGGCCAGCCAGGTGCCGGCGAGTACGCCGATCGGCGTGGCGATCGCGATGCCGATGAAGTTGATGATCAGGCTGCCGACCATCGCGTTGGCCAGGCCGCCGTCCTCGCCATAGGCGGTGATCTTGGTGAACAGCTTGAGGTCGAGCGCGCTGATGCCCTGGCGCAGGGTTTCCCACAGGATCCAGGCGAGGAAGGCCAGACCGACCAGGGTGGCCAGCGTGCTCAGCACCATCGCCAGCGCGTTGGTGATGCGGCGGCGCAGATAGGGCGAGCTCATCAGCGACCCTCCTTGCGGGCGAGCTGGCGCAGCATCAGCCGCGCGATCAGCAACACGATGAAGGTGACCACGAACAGCAGGAACGCCAGCGCCATCAGCGAGGACTTCTGCAGGCCGGAGGCTTCACTGAACTGGTTGGCGATGGTCGAGGCGATCGAGGTGCCCGGATCGAGCAGCGAGGCCGACAGCTGCATCGCATTGCCGAGCACGAAGGTCACCGCCATCGTCTCGCCCAGTGCGCGCCCGAGGCCGAGGAAGATGCCGCCGATCACCGCGGAGCGGGTGTAGGGCAGCACGATGTCCCACGACACTTCCCAGGTGCTGGAGCCGAGCGCATAGGCTGACTCCTTCAAGCGGGTCGGCACGGTCTGGAACACCTCGCGCATCACCGAGGAGATGAACGGGATGATCATGATTGCCAGCACGATGCCGGCAACCAGGATGCTGGCACCGAACGGATAGTCGCTGCCGAACAGCTTGCCGACGAACGGCACGTGTTCGGCGACCCATGACAGCTTGCCGTCATCGGGTTTGTTGCCGAGGTTGTTGGTCAGCCACGGCTTGATATGGTTGGCGAAGAACGGGGCGAAGACGAACAGGCCCCACATGCCGTAGATGATCGAGGGGATACCGGCGAGCAGTTCGATCGCCGAGGCGACCGGTGTACGCAGCCAGGTGGGTGCCACTTCGGAGAGATAGACGGCGATGCCGAAACTGACCGGCACGGCGATCAGCAGCGCGATGAACGAGGTGGCGATCGTGCCGTACACCGGCACCAGCGCGCCGTAGACATCGTTGCCCGGATCCCATGCGGAGCTGACCAGGAAGTGCCAGCCAAACGTGCTGAACGCTTCGCGACCACCCCACAAGGTGGCGCCTGCGGCGCCGAGCAGGGCCGCCAGCACGATCAGCGCACAGCCTTTCAACAACCAGCGAAACAGCCGCTCGTGGCGGGCGTCACGATGGCTGCGTTGCTCCAGAATGTCGGTGGGCAAGGCTGCTTGGTTGGCTGGCATGGCAATCCATGTATGCGGAATAAAACTTCCGCTCCCTCGTCGGCTGGACCGGCGAGGGAGCGGAAGTCATGTCATCAATGCTTGTATTCGGAAGCCCAGTACGCCTCGATCTTGCTGACCAGTGCGGCCGGCAGCGGTACGTAGTCGAGTTCGCTGGCAGCCTGCTGGCCGTTCTCCAGCGAGTACTTGAAGAAATCGAAGGCGACCTTGCTGTTGCCGGCGTTCTTCGGCGACTTGTACATGATCATCCAGGTGGTGGCGGTGATCGGCCACGCCTGCGCGCCCGGTGCATTGGTCATGATCAGGTTGAAGTCCTTGGCACTGGCCCAATCGGCCGTGGCCGCAGCGGCAGCGAAGGCAGCGGCGCTGGGCTTCATGTAGTTGCCGCTGGCATTCTTCAGATCGACCCAGGCGAGCTTGTTCTTCACCGCATAGGCGTATTCGACGTAACCGATCGAACCCTTGATCTGGCGAACGTACTGCGAGACGCCTTCATTGCCCTTGCCGCCCACGCCGGTCGGCCATTCCACCGCGGTACCGAACTTGACCTTGCTGGCCCACTCCGGATTGACCTTGGACAGGTAGTTGGTGAAGTTGAACGAGGTACCCGAACCGTCCGAACGATGCACCACGGTGATCTTGCCGGCCGGCAGGGTCAGGCCGGCGTTCAGCGCAGCGATCTTCGGGTCGTTCCAGTTGGTGATCTTGCCCAGGAAGATGTCGGCGAGGGTAACGCCGTCCAGCTTGACCTGATCGGCCTGCACACCGTCGATGTTGACCACCGGCACGATGCCGCCGACCACGATCGGGAACTGGCCCAGACCGAACTTCTGCAGGTCTTCCGCCTTCATCGGTGCATCGGAAGCGCCGAAGTCGATGGTGCCTTCCTTGATCTGCGCGATGCCGGCGCCGGAGCCGACCGACTGATAGTTGAGATGGTTGCCGGTCTTCTCGGCATACGCGGCCGACCATTTGGACATGACCGGGTAGACGAAGCTGGAGCCGGCGCCAGTGATATCGGTGGCCTGCGCGGCCATGCCGAAGGTCGAAGCCACGGCGATCGCGGCGACAGCGGCGAATCGAATGGGGGATTTGCGTGAGGTCAACACGGTAGCTCCTTGAAGGGATGTCGGATGAGACCCCGCCATTTCAGGCCCTTGGTGTTGCCATTGGATGTAATGAATGTTTCAACCAGATGACAGTGAGCGACAGACTGTCACAAGTTGCTGCTGAAACCACACCGTCATTGACCCGAAAACCGCGTACGACGGCGGTTTCAGGCGGCATCCAGCCCTAGCTGCGCCTGTTCGAGCAGTTCGAACTGGCGCCAGCGATTGACTATCTTGCAGAACAGCTCGGCGGTGCGTTCGGCGTCGTACACCGCTGAATGGGCCTCGCGACTGTTGAACGACAGGCCCGCCGCCAGTACGGCCTTGCTCAGGACGGTCTGGCCATAGGCGAGGCCGCCCAGGCTGACTGTATCGAAGCAGCTGAAGGGATGAAACGGATTGCGCTTGTGTCCGCAGCGGCGCACCGCCTGGTTGAGAAAGCCCAGATCGAACGCCGCGTTGTGGCCGACCAGGATCGCCCGCTGGCAGCCAGCCTCGCGCACGGCCTCGCGCACCACATGAAAGATGTGATCCAGAGCCAGCCGTTCGGCCAGCGCGCCGCGCAGCGGGTTGGTCGGGTCGATGCCGGTGATCTCCAGCGAACGCGGATCGAGGTTCGCGCCGGGGAACGGCTCCACATGTGTCGACACCGTCGGCTGCAGGCACAGAAAGCCATCCGCACCGATCGTCAGCGGTACCGCGGCGATTTCCAGGAGGGCGTCATGTTCGGCATCGAAGCCGCCGGTTTCCACGTCGACCACCACCGGCAGGAAGCCGCGAAACCGCTCGGCCATGCGCGATGCGGTGCTGTTGCTCAGTATTTCCATCGGTGAAGCATATCAGCCGCCCCGCGTGACATGAGGCGCGCCCGCGCCGACAGGCTGTCTTGAATGTGTCATCAAACGTGCATCCAACCGTAAAAATGCGTCGGCACACTTGTTAACTAATCGCTAGCCGGCCATCGGATCGAGGGGGCGGTTGAGATGTTTCCCACCAACTTGCGGAGAATGACATGCGTTCCAAACTGATTGCGGTGGCGATTGCTGCCAGCCTGGGCGTTACCAGTTTCACGGTCGCCGCGGCGCCGGCAAAGCAGAAGCAGAAGACGACAACCACCACCCAGGCCACCAGCAACGCTGAAATCGAGCTGCTGAAAGCGCAGCTGGCTGCATTGCAGGCCAAGGTGGATTCGCTGGAACAGCGCACCGACGCGCAGTCCGACATCAATGTGTCCACCGGCCAGGCCGTGGAAACGGTGCAGAAGGCACAGGCTGTCAGCGATACCAAGGTCAGCAGCATCGACAAGCTGGTCAGCAACACCAAGGTCAGCGGCACCATGTTCTTCGACATGACCGATGTCAGCCACAAAGAGCAGACCGGTACCGGCTCCTCCGTCAAGAAAGACGGTCATGGCTCGGTCAATGGCGTCGGCTATGACGTGAAGCGCTTCTACCTCTCCGTCGACCACAAGTTCAACGACATCTGGTCGGCCAACCTGACCACCGACTTCAACTACGTGTCTGCCGATTCCGAGACCCAGTTGTTCGTCAAGAAGGCTTACCTGCAGGGCAAGTTCGACGATCTCTTCGCTGTGCGCTTCGGTGCGGCCGACATGCCGTGGATCCCGTATGTCGAGAAGTGGTACGGCTATCGCTTCCTCGAGAACACGATCACCGATCGCTCGATTGATGGCGGTCGCGGCACGGTCGGCGCTGCTCCCACCGGCATCGGCTCGTTCGGCAACTCGTCGGATTGGGGTGTCCATGCGATGGGCGCCACCACCGGCGACAACGCGATCAACTACCAGGTTTCCTTGGTCAACGGCGGCGGTTACAAGAACCCGACGCGCTCCAATGGCATGGACGTCGAAGCCCGCATCGGTTACCAGCCGATCCAGGAAATGGTCATCGCGCTCGGTGGTTACGACGGCAAGCGCGCCAAGGACGTGCAGAACGGTCAGCCGACGCGCGATGCCACGCGTGGTGATGCATTGATCGCTTTCCGCAACGATAGCTTTGGCTTCGGTGGCGAGTATTTCACCGCGCATAACTGGGATGACGTCCTGAAGTATCAGGGCGCCGTGCCGGCACCGACGGCGATCAAGGACAAGGCTGACGGCTACTCGGTCTTTGGTGACTGGACCTTCATGCCGCAGTGGGGTTTGTTCGCCCGCTACGACAGCGTCAACTACAAGTACTCCGGCGTGAACGGCGTCTACAAGCAGCTCAAGGACACCTACTACAACGCGGGCGTCTCTTACGACGTGCTGAAGAACCTGCGTCTGGCGCTGGCCTGGAAATACGACAAGCTCGAAGGTCCGGTGGGCAGCCCGTTCACCTACAAGACCAACGAAATCGGCTTCTGGGGCATCCTGAGCTACTAAGCCGACCGGTTATCGAAGGGAGTTCGATCCAAGGATGGAAAAACGGCGGGCTTATGCCCGCCGTTTGCTTTGTTGCGTTCCACTGAGCCAGCGGCGTGCGTCGCGATGCGGCTGGATTCATCCAAGCGTCAAATCGTCGTTCAGAAACTGTCACACGACCGCTGCACACTGCAGCTGCAGCAGTGGTCGAAGCGGCAGTGATCAAGATTATCGCAAGGGAGTGTCACCCATGGACGGAAAACGGCGGGCTTATGCCCGCCGTTTGCTTTTCAGGCATCGTGGACGGCTGCCGTCAGCGGTTGTCCAGCGTCGCCCCGGTCAGCAACCCGCGCGCCAGCATGCTGCACTGGCGCCGGTACAGCAGCAGCTGCCACTGGCGCCCGCCGACCTGCCGCCAGAGCACCGCCGAGCGCACGGCGGCGAGCAGATTGGCGCGCACCTTTTCCACCACGACCGGCAGTTGCAGCTGCTGCGGATTGCCGCTGACCATCACCCGCGGCTTCAAGGTGGACAGGGTGGAGGCGTACAGCTCGGCCAGCCGGCTGACGACCTGCGTGGAGTCCTGGCCGAAGTGCTCGACCTGCCGCTGGGCGGCGACGATGCCTTGCTGCAATTTGTTCAGCAGCTCGGGGCGACCGGTCAGACTGCGCTCCAGTCGCATCACGGTCACCACCATGCGGGTGACCGACATGTCGCGGTCGCTTTCATCGAGTTGAGCGATCAGGTTGCGCAGGCCGATCCGTACGTTCGAGATATTGCCGTACACGCCGACCACCGAGGGCGCATCGATGCGGAACACGCTGGCCACGCTGGCCTCCATCGCACCGTCGTCGCAGCGGCCTTCGTTGGCCAGCTGTTGCGCCAACGCACAGGCCTGGAACAGGCCGGCGAGGGCAAGCACGCGCTCTTCGTTCATGGAAAAAGTTTCAAACACGGGGTTGCGATTCTCTTGCAGGGGACGTGGGGGAAGGAGTGAAGGCCGGCAGCAGGCCACCGTAGGGCGCATCGGTGGCAGCGATCACCGCGCCGCCGAGACAGACCTCGCCATCGTAGAAGACCACCGACTGCCCCGGGGTGACTGCGCGCTGCGGTTCGTCGAAGCGTACCTCAAGGCCGTCGTCGTGCACGTCGACGATGCAGGCCTGGTCGAGCTGGCGATAGCGGGTGCGGGCGGTACAGCGAAAGCGGGCAGCCGGCGCTGCATCGGCGACCCAGGTCGGCGTTTCCGTCTGCAGTCGCTGTGAATACAGCCAGTGGTTCTCGCCGCCTTGCGCGATGTACAGCACGTTCGCGGCCACATCCTTGCCGACCACGTACCATGCCTCGCCGCTGGCGCCGTGACGGCCGCCGATGCCCAGCCCGTTGCGCTGGCCCAGGGTGTAATACATCACACCCTGGTGCTCGCCGATCAGCTCGCCGTCGGGCGTGCGCATCTCGCCGGGTCGGGCCGGGATGTACTGGGCCAGAAAGCTGCGGAAATCGCGCTCGCCGATGAAGCAGATGCCGGTGGAGTCCTTCTTCGCGTGCGTCGGCAACGCCGCCTCACGGGCCAGCTCGCGCACGCGGGGCTTCTCGATCTCGCCCAGCGGAAACAGCGTGGCGGCGAGCTGCTGCTGGCCCAGCGCGTGCAGGAAGTAGCTCTGATCCTTCGCCGTATCGACCGCGCGCAGCAAGCGGTGCTGGCCCTCGTGAAAATCGACGCGGGCATAGTGACCGGTGGCGATCTTCTCGGCGCCCAGCGCATGCGCTTCGTCCAGGAAGGTCTTGAACTTGATCTCGCGGTTGCACAGCACATCGGGGTTCGGTGTGCGTCCGACGCGGTATTCGGCGAGGAAATGCTCGAACACACCGTCCCAGTAGGCGGCGGCAAAGTTGCGCGCATGGAACGGGATGCCGAGTCGTCCGCACACGGCCACGGCGTCCTTACGGTCGGCGTCGGTGGTGCAGGGGCCAGAGCGGTCGTCTTCTTCCCAGTTCTGCATGAACAGGCCTTCGACCTGATGACCGGCCTGTTGCAGCAGCAGGGCCGCGACCGAGGAGTCGACGCCACCGGAGATGCCCAGCATCACCTTCACGTCGGATCGCCTTCAGGTAGATAACTCAGCATGTCCAGCGGCAGGCGCTGGCCTGCCAGCCACGCGTCGATGCTCAGCAGCACCATCGGGCTGCGCAGGCGATCACCCAGTGCGGCGATTTCGGCACGGGTCAGCCACAGCGCGCGGCGGATGTCGGTATCCAGCGGGCGATCCGGATCATGGCTGACCGCACGGGCGGCGAAGCTGAAACGCACGACCGCGTCACCATGCTCGGTGCTACGCCACTGGTGCACGCCGATCAGGTGCTGTAGTTCCACCGTCCAGCCGGTTTCCTCCAGCGTCTCGCGCAAGGCGGCCGCAACCAGGCTTTCGCCGTCGTCCAGATGGCCGGCAGGCTGGTTGTAGGCGAGCCGACCGTTTACTTCTTCTTCCACCATCAAGTAACGGTCGCCGTCAGCCACCACGCAGGCAACGGTGACGTGCGGGCGCCAGATCTCGGCAGTGGGGACGGAATCGACCATGGGGAACGGCAAGGGGCTGGAAAAGCCGCCATTGTGCCATTACCTATGCAGACGGTCGCTGCAAAGAGCTACTTATCCAGCGCGGCGTATACTTCGTATCAGAGATCACACCCCAAGAAACCATGGCCCACGAATCCGAACATGAGCACGACAGCGGCCGCGGTCTGGCGCTGGAAACCGCCAAACCCGAGGTGGCGCGACCGCCACTGTTCCAGGTGCTGCTGCTGAATGACGACTTCACCCCGATGGATTTCGTGGTCGAGGTGTTGCGCGGCTTTTTCAACCTGGACCAGGAGCAGGCGGTACAGGTGATGCTGCATGTACATACCCGTGGCAAGGGCGTATGTGGTGTATTCACTCGCGAGGTGGCTGAAACCAAGGTAACCCACGTCAACGAATATTCACGTTCCCATCAGCACCCGTTGTTGTGCACTATGGAAAAGCTCTGAGCGACCCCATTTTGTGCTCATCGCGGCGCTGAAGGCCGCTCAACTTTTCAAGCGGAGACGATCCGAATGTTCAGCAAGGATCTGGAAGTCACCATCGGCCATTGCTACAAGCAGGCCCGCGAACAACGCCATGAATTCATGACGGTGGAGCACCTGCTGCTGGCGCTGACTGAGAACCAGTCGGCACTGGGCGCTCTGCGCGCCTGCGGCGTGGATCTGCCACGACTGTCGAGCGAACTGACGCGCATCATCAGCGAAACCGTGCCGGTATTGCCGCACGGCGATGAGCGCGACACGCAGCCGACGCTGGGTTTCCAGCGCGTGTTGCAGCGTGCCGTGTACCACGTGCAGTCCTCGGGACGGAAAGAGGTCACCGGCGCGAACGTGCTGGTGGCGATCTTCGGCGAGAAGGATTCGCACGCGGTGTATTTCATGCACCAGCAGGAAATCACCCGGCTCGACGTGGTCAATTACATTTCGCACGGCATCGCCAAGATCGGCGACGAGCCGGCGGCCGGCGTGTCCGGTGGCGGCGAGCGCGAAGGCGAGGAGGGCGGCGAGCCGAAGGGCAATCCGCTGCACGAGTTCGCCAGCAACCTCAACGAACTGGCGCTGGAAGGCAAGATCGACCCGCTGATCGGGCGCGCCGACGAGATCGAGCGCACGATCCAGGTGCTGTGCCGCCGGCGCAAGAACAACCCGCTGTATGTCGGCGAAGCCGGCGTGGGCAAGACCGCACTGGCCGAAGGTCTGGCCAAGCGCATCGTCGATGGCGAGGTGCCGGAGGTGCTGGAAAGCGCCACGATCTGGTCGCTGGATCTCGGCGCTCTGGTGGCCGGCACCAAGTACCGTGGCGATTTCGAGAAACGCCTGAAGGGCGTGATCGCCCAACTGAAGAAGCAGCCTGGCGCGATCCTGTTCATCGACGAGATCCACACCATCATCGGTGCCGGTTCGGCGTCGGGTGGCACCATGGACGCCAGCAACCTGATCAAGCCGATGCTGGCTTCCGGCGAGCTGCGCTGCATCGGTTCGACTACGTTCCAGGAATATCGTGGCGTGTTCGAGAAGGACCGCGCGCTGGCCCGTCGCTTCCAGAAGATCGACGTGGTCGAGCCGACCGTGGCCGACAGCATCGAGATCCTCAAGGGCCTGCGTTCGCGCTTCGAGGAACACCACCATGTGGCGTATACCAACGAGGCGCTGAAGGCTGCGGTGGACCTGTCTGTGAAGCACATTCCCGATCGGCTGCTGCCGGACAAGGCGATCGACGTGATCGACGAGGCGGGCGCGCGACAACGGCTGCTGCCGCTGGATCAGCGCACCGGCAAGGTCGATGTGAGCGAGGTCGAGTACATCATCGCCAAGATGGCGCGGATCCCGGCCAAGCAGGTCTCGGCGTCGGATCGCGACGTGCTGCGCAACTTGGAACGCAACCTCAAGATGGTGGTGTTTGGCCAGGATCCTGCGATCGAGGCGCTGGCTGCGTCGATCAAGATGGCCCGCTCGGGCCTGGCCGATCCGTCCAAGCCGATCGGCTGCTTCCTGCTTGCAGGTCCGACAGGTGTCGGCAAGACCGAAGTGACCAAGCAGCTCGCCATGCAGCTGGGCATCGAGATGATCCGTTTCGACATGTCCGAGTACATGGAAGGGCATTCGGTGTCGCGGCTGGTCGGCGCACCTCCGGGCTATGTCGGTTTCGACCAGGGTGGCCTGCTGACCGAGGCGGTGACCAAGCATCCGCATGCGGTGCTGCTGCTGGACGAGATCGAGAAGGCGCATCCGGATGTGTTCAACATCCTACTGCAGGTGATGGATCGCGGCGTGCTGACCGATACCAACGGTCGCGAAGCGAACTTCAAGAACGTGGTGGTGGTGATGACCACCAACGCGGGCGCAGCGATCGCCGCGCGGCGCAGCATGGGCTTCGTCGAGCAGAAGCACGAGTCGGATGCGATGGAAGTGATCCGCCGCATCTTCACGCCGGAGTTCCGCAACCGGCTGGACGCGGTCATCCAGTTCAGCGCGCTCGACTTCGAGCACATCCTGCGCGTGGTCGACAAGTTCCTGATCGAACTGGAAAGCCAGTTGACCGACAAGCACGTAAGCCTGGACGTGGACGCCGATGCCCGCCGCTGGCTGGCCGAGCATGGCTTCGATCCGCAGATGGGTGCACGGCCGATGGCACGAGTGATCCAGGAGAAGGTGAAGCGTGCGTTGGCCGACGAACTGCTGTTCGGCAAGCTGGCCGAGGGCGGCGTGGTGCGCCTGAGCGTGCGCGACGGCGAGCTGAAGGTCGATTGCGAAGCAGCTGAAAAGCTGCCGGTGGTGGTTGGGTAAACACACCGACCGGCCTCGATGGCCAAACGCAGGACAAAGCAAAGGCGGCGCATTGCGCCGCCTTTTGCATCAATAAGACACCACTATCCCGTTACCGGATCGCTGCGCGCTGGCGCGACAGCCACGGCGTGACCGCAGGGTTACTTCATGCGGTACGTGATGCGTCCCTTGCTCAGGTCGTACGGGGTCATTTCGATCTTGACCTTGTCGCCGGTGAGGATGCGGATGTAGTGCTTGCGCATGCGGCCGGAAATGTGGGCGATGATCACGTGCCCATTTTCCAATTGCACACGAAACATGGTGTTGGGCAAGGTCTCCTGGACCGTGCCTTCCATTTCGATGACGTCGTCTTTGGCCATGTGTTCCGGGGTTCACGCGCAGCCGTCATGGCTGCGTAAGCCGACGATTATGCCACGAATAGGGATTTGGTTAAAGAAACATCAAGGAATGCCCTGATCCATCCGGATCAGGCGAAATGCTCATCCAGCTTGCGCCGGATCTCCTGCTCGACCATGCCCTTCAATGGCGACAGCATCAGGCCCAGTTCCGCATGGACCTGGATGGCATCGCTGCTGACGGCGATCGTGCCGGTCACCCCGGGCCGCGAAAAGCGCAATGTGTCACCTTGCCACTGTCCCTCCATGCCCAGCTTTTCGTGCATGCGCGCGGCCACCTGGTCGACCACCGCACGAGCCTCGGCGATCGACAGTTGATGCGGACGGTGGATATCGATCTTGGGCATGGCGGGCTCCGTGGGAAGAACCCATCTTAATGCCATGCGGCTGCATGCTAGAGTTTCGCGGTCTTTCCGGCGGTTGATCCATGCGTATCGAATTTCCCAATGCGGCCCGTGAGGATTTCCACTGGACGCAGGCGCAATTGCGTATTGGCAGCGCGCCCGACAATGACCTCGTGCTGGCGGCCAGCCAGGCAGCGCCCCAGCACCTGCGCATCCAGCAGGATCGTCGCGGCTGGGTGCTGCAGGTGTTGCCGTCGGCCGACCGCATCTACGTCAATGCGCGGCCGGTACGCGAACGTGCCTTGCTGCGTGCCGGCGACGTGGTCAGCGTCGGCGACTGCCGCATGCTGCTGCGTGCCGATCAGGATCCGGCCCTGCGTCCGCCGCTGAGCGTGCCGGAGCAGGGGCGCTGCACGGTGGCATTGCGCGCCGTGGCCGGGCCATTGTCCGGGCGGGTGTTGTCGCTGCAGGACAGTCTGGAGCTCGGACCGCAAGGCCGTTGCGCACTGGAGCTGCCGCAAGGTGACGTCACCGCAATGCGCCTTTTTTGGGACGGCGGTCAGTTGCGGCTTGAAGCGACCCAGCCATCCGAACGTCACCCGCTGCGCGTCAATGGTGTTGCCGTGCAGCGGGTGGCGCTGCTGCCCGACGATCAGATCGGCGTGGCCATGCATCGTTTCGTGGTCGAGGCACCTGGCATGGAACCCGAACCCGAGATCGTGATGGCGGAACCGCTGCCGACACACCTGCCCGAAGAGGCCGCTGGCCCAACGGGCGAAGTGTGGTGGCTGATCGTTACCGCCGCCGTGCTGGCGCTGGGTATCGCACTGGTGTTGCTGATCCGTTTCTGAGTCTGCCGGTGGCGCGACAGACCCCCGGGACTCGGGACCATTGCTCTCACGATTTGTGATGCACGGCCGGAACCCGCCATGCGGTCGGCTACAATGCCGGCAGATACGATGCCTGAAGCGCCCCATGGATACCCCACGCCCGATCTTGCCTGCCACACCCGGACGGCGTTCCTCCGGCCCGCAGGGGACGCGATTCTTCAGTCAAGAGGATTTGCGTCAATTCGCGTCCGAGGCACACAAGGCACCCGAAGAACGGCCCAGCGTGCACAAACCGGTTCTGGAGAGCATCAGTCCGGAGCTCGGAGGACGACGGTTTTCCATTCATCCGGGCCGTCAGACGATCGGCCGGCTCGCCAGCAACGATATTGTTGTCAGTGGCCCGAGCGTCTCCTCCTCACATGCCTGGATCACGAATCAGCAAGGGCGCTGCATCATCATGAACACGTTGTCGACCAATGGCACGTTCGTGAATGACAAGCGGATTCACCAGGCAACGCTCAGGCACGGCGATCACATCCGCTTCGGGGATGCCGAGCTGGTGTTCCTGACCCGCGATCACGGCTCCGCCGGCCCACGGCGCGCTGTTCTCCTTGCGCTCGGGCTGATCGTGCTGGCCGGCGTGGCTGCGTGGGCCTGGTGGCTTTTCTGATGTCACTTCGATGAGCGGGCGTGCCTGGCCGAAAACCCTTGGTCGCTATCGCATCGAGGGCATCCTCGGTGAAGGAGCGATGGCTGTCGTCTATGCCGGCTTCGATCCCGGCATCGAACGCCAGGTGGCCATCAAGTGCCTGCACCGGGAAGTGGCCTCCGATCCCGACTACAGGCAACGGTTCCTGGTCGAAGCCCGCGCGGCGGGCAATTTGACCCACCCCCACATCGTCACGATTTTCGATGCGGGCGAGACCGATGACGGCCGCTCGTACATCGCCATGGAGCGCCTCTCCGGCGAGACGCTTGCCAGCCGAATCGCCAGCGAGGGATTGCCACCTCTGCCGGTGGTCATCGAGCTGGCCAGCCAGATCGCCGCGGCACTCGATTATGCCCACGCGCAAGGTGTCATCCATCATGACATCAAGCCGGAAAACATCATGCTGGCCGAGGGCTTGCACTCCGCCAAGATCAGCGACTTCGGCATTGCCGATCGTCGCGGTATGCACGATATCGACGGTGGTGAGCGTCGGGAGATTGGTGGAACGCCGGCGTACATGGCCCTGGAGCGTTTGCGCGGTGAGGCCGCCGATGCACGAAGTGACCTGTTTTCGCTGGGTGTGGTGCTTTACTGGCTGATCACCGGCAAATTGCCCTGGTCGGAAACCAGTGACGTGCGACGCCTGATCAGGGAGCGGCAACGTTCGCCACTCCCTTCAGTCGAACCACATGATCCCGCCACGCCGCCGATGCTGACCGACATCGTGCATGCCTTGCTTGCTCCCACCGTACAGGCACGCTACCAGCGCGGTGCCGAAGTCATCGACGATCTGCGCCTAGCACGTCGCGAGTATGAACGATTGCATGAAAGGCCCTTGGCCAACCGCATCATCTCGCTGCGATTGCGCTGGGCTGGTGTGCTGGGAGCCACACTGTGCCTTGTCTTGCTGCTGGGTCTGGCAGCCATTCATGCCAAGCAGAACGCTGCTGTCACCGGTCTGGCACTGGATTTTGGCAGCTCATTGGGACGCATGGTCGCCAGCGAATCGGCGGAGAACCTGCTGCTTGGCGATCACGCCGCCACCCGCGCGCTGGTGGAAGATGTCGCACGCAATCAGCAGATCCACTATCTCGCCATTGCCGACCGGCATGGCGACATCATTGCCAGCACGCATCAGGCGGAGATCGGGCAGAAATTGGCTGCTTCGACCGTGCAGAAACACCTGTCGTCATCGGACGGCATCGAAAGCTACAGCAGTGAGGTTGTGGACGGCACGCGTCACGACGAGATGCTGCTGTTCGACGTACCTATCAGTTACCAGACCAAGACCGTCGGTGAACTACGCCTTGGCATCAGCAACGAGCCTCTGCGCGCGGCGCAGAAGACGACCTTGTGGGTCATCGTTGCCGTGCTCGTGCTGACGCTCGTTGCCCTGGTCGGTGCCGCCTACTGGCTGTTCAGGCGACCACTGGCGTTGCTGGACATGCTCGGCGATGCCTTGGTCCGGGTTGCGCAGGGAGATTTTCGCTACCGCATCCGCCTTGAACGCAGGGACGAGCTGGGTCGACTGTTCAGTGCTTTCAACTTGATGAATGGCGCACTGCAGACGCGGCACCATATTGCGGAACAACGATCCCCTCGTGTCGCCGCAGACGATGTCGCACAACCGACGCAAATGATCAGACCCGCCGTGGTTGATGAAGAACCGACCTGAGATATGCCATTTTTCATCCAGCGTGCCGGGTGACAGGGCGGGCCCGATCCGCGGCAAAGTTCAAATCTGTTTCAGCCGATGCTTGAGCTCGAGCGCCCGCGCCCGATAGATGACCGCCGGCTCGTAATTCGGGTTGATCGCCAGCACGCGATCCCATAACGCGATGGCCTGATCCAGTTGCTGATCGCGATACAGCACGATCGCGCGCTCGTGGTAGGAACCCAGCAACTGATCGCGCAGCGCGGCGGCTTGTGGTCCGGCGGGTTTCAGCCTGGGTTCGATGGACAGGGCCTCGCCGAGCCGCGTAAGGGCTTGATCATTCTGTCCTTGATCGAGCAGGGTCAGGCTCTCCCTCTGCAATCGCTGTGCCTTTGCGGTCGGCAATTCGGCCACGGGAGCGCTGTCCCCGGATGAAAGTGACATGTCGCCAGTGGATGCCGCCGGATCGGTGGTGTTGCCGGGTCCGGAACTGGACACAGGCAGATGTATCGTTTCGCCAGTGCGCAACACGGATGGGTTGGTCGATCCGTTATAGCGCGCCAGGATCAGGAATGATCCGGGGTCGCCCAGATAGCGGGCCGCCAGGGTGCTGTATGAGTCGCCAGCCTGCACCACATAGGAGCGCGAACGGGAGCCGAGCGACTGTTTGGGGTCGACCGTGAGTTGGCGCAGCATGGCTTGTGCCGGGTGGTCGCCTGGATGCTGTGTCAGATACTGCCGCAGATCCTGCTCGCCGTCGCTGTAGTGGCCGAGCTGAAGCTCGTGAACGATTGCAGTGAATGGTTGTGTCGGCCTGGTCTGCGGCTGGGTAACCGTCGTCACGCTCGTGGTGGTCGAATTTCCATTGACCTTCGATTTGAGTGCATTGACCTGAGCGCAACCTGCTACGCCCAGCAAGCTCAACGGGACGGCCACGAGCATGGCTTGTCTGAGCCACGATCCGACGAAACGAGACTGCGTTGCCAATGTCATACGCCCCTGATGATGATTGCCCACGACCTGCTTGCCAGACCGTTCCACCAGTGTAACGGCGGGTTTGGCCACTGCCAAAGTTTCCGGACGCGACCGCATCGAGCCTACGCAAGTGACCGGAAGTCAACATCGAAAGCTCGAAGTTGACCGCTTCATGCTGCGCCGCGCCATAATGCGCGAAACACCTCGACGGGACGCAAGCGCACGTGAGCAGAGTCTGGAATTTCAGCGCCGGTCCGGCAGCCTTGCCACAGGCGGTACTTGAACGCGCCCAGCGCGAGATGCTGGATTGGAACGGTAGCGGCGCCTCGGTGATGGAGCAGTCCCATCGCGGCAAGCGCTTCATCGAGATGGCCGCACAGGCCGAAGCCGATCTGCGCGCGCTGCTGGCGATTCCCGCCGATTACGCCGTGCTGTTCCTGCAAGGCGGCGCAACCCAGCACTTCGCGCAGATCCCGATGAATCTGGCCGGTGCCGGCGACAGCGCTGACTACATCGTCAGCGGCCACTGGAGCGCAAAGGCGGTCAGCGAGGCGGCGACTTATGTGCGAGTGAACGTGGCCGCCAGCGGTGAGGCCGATCACTATCTGAAGCTGCCGGCACGAGAAAGCTGGCAACTCGATCCGCAGGCCGCCTATGTGCATTACACGCCGAACGAGACGATCCACGGCGTGGAATTCCACAACATTCCCGATGTGGATGCGGTGCCGCTGGTGGCGGACATGTCCTCGAACATCTTGTCCGAACCGCTGGATGTCTCGCGCTTCGGGCTGATCTACGCTGGAGCGCAGAAGAACATCGGCCCCTCCGGCTTGGTGCTGATGATCATCCGCCGCGATCTGCTGCAGCGGGCTGGTCGGCCGATGGCGAAGATCTTCCGCTACGCCGAGCACGCGGCGAACGATTCGATGCTCAACACGCCCAATACCTGGGGCTGGTATCTGGCTGGGCTGACCTTCCAGTGGCTGCAGGAGCAGGGTGGCATTGCGGTGATCGGCGAGCGCAATCGCGCCAAGGCCGAGCTGTTGTATCAGGCCATCGACGGGTCGGGTGGTTATTACCGCAGCCCGGTCGAGCCGTCTGCGCGTTCACGCATGAACGTGCCATTTACCCTGCACGATGCCGCGCTGGATACGGCGTTCCTGAAGGAGTCCGAAGCCGCGGGTCTGCTTGCGCTGAAAGGTCACAAGGCGGTGGGAGGTATGCGTGCCTCGCTGTACAACGCGGTGTCGCTGGAAGCCGTGAAGGTGCTGACAGCATTCATGCAGGACTTTGCCCAGCGTCACGGCTGATTGGCCAAGGAGGCTATCCTCGGGCATGATGCCTGTCCATCATTTGGACTTCTTTACTTCCAGGCGGCTAAAGCATGACCGACGAAAAAACACCGTTGAGCGAGATGCGCGAGCGTATCGACAGCATCGACCGGCAGATCCAGCAGCTGATTTCCGAGCGCGCGAACCATGCGCAGACGGTCGCGAAGGTGAAGGGTACCGGGCTTTCGGCTATCGACTATTACCGCCCCGAACGCGAAGCCCATGTGCTGCGCATGGTGGTGGATCGCAATAGCGGCCCGCTTTCCGATACCGAGATGGTGCGCCTGTTCCGCGAGATCATGTCGTCGTGCCTGGCACAGGAAGATCCACTGAAGATCGGCTTTCTCGGGCCGGAGGGCACGTTCAGCGAGCAGGCCGTACGCAAGCATTTCGGCCACGCGGCTTACGGCCTGCCGCTGGGCAGCATCGAGGAAGTGTTCCAGGAAGTTGCCGCCGGCCACGCGGATTTCGGCGTAGTCCCGGTAGAGAACTCCGGGCAGGGCATGATTCAGGTCACCTTGGACATGTTCCTCACCTCCGAAGCCACCATCTGCGGCGAAGTGGAGTTGCGCGTGCACCAGTGCCTGCATTCGCAGGCCGGCAAGCTGGAAGACGTCAAGCGGGTGTACGCGCATGCGCAGTCGCTGCAACAGTGCAAGACCTGGCTGCGCATCAATCTGCCGGGCGTCGAATGCATCGCGGTCGGCAGCAATGCCGAGGCTGCGCGGCTGGCCCGGCATGCCGATGACGCCGCGGCGATTGCTGGCGAAACCGCCGGCAAGATTTACGGCCTCAAGACCGTGGCACAGGGCATCGAGGATCGCGCCGACAACACCACCCGCTTCCTGGTGATCGGCCGTTCGCTGTTTCCACCGTCGGGCAACGATCGCACCTCGCTGCTGATCACCGTCAACGACAAGCCCGGCGCGCTGTACGACGTGCTCAGCCCGTTCGCCAAGCACGGCATCAGCCTGAACCGGATCGAGTCGCGGCCGGCGCATACCGGCAAGTGGCAGTACGCGTTCTTCATCGACGTCTCCGGCCATATCGACGGCGAGGCGTTGCAGGCCGCCGTGCATGACATCGGTGAGTCGTCGGCGACGATACGCGTGCTGGGTTCCTACCCGGTCGCGTTGCCTTGAGCCGCATGGAGGCAATGGATTGAATCGTCTCGACTGGAGCAGCCGACCGGGCCAGCCTCTGCGCGGCAGCGTGCGCGTGCCCGGCGACAAGTCGGTTTCGCATCGCGCCCTGATGCTGGCTGCAATCGCCGAAGGAGAGTCGCGCATCCGCGGCTTCCTCGAAGGCGAGGACACCCGCGCCACGGCCGCCGTGCTGGCACAGCTCGGCGTACGCATCGATACATCATCAGCAGGCGAGCGCGTGGTACATGGTGTCGGCCTGCATGGCCTGTGTGGTTCATCGTCACCATTGGATTGCGGCAATGCTGGCACGGGCATGCGCCTGCTGACTGGCTTGTTGGCCGGGCAGGCGTTCGACAGCACGCTGATCGGTGACGCCTCGCTATCGAAGCGGCCGATGCGGCGTGTGACCGATCCGCTGACCTTGATGGGTGCGCGCATCGACACACATGACGGTCTGCCGCCGCTGCGAGTGCACGGTGGACAGCCGCTGCACGGCATCCGTTACGAACTGCCGGTCGCCAGTGCGCAGGTGAAGTCCGCCCTGTTGCTAGCCGGCCTGTACGGCATTGGCGACACCGAGATCCTCGAGCCGCACCCGACCCGCGACTACACCGAACGCATGCTGGCCGCATTCGGTTGGCCGATTACGTTCGAACCGGGCCGCGCGAAGCTGCAAGGCGGCCATACCTTGCACGCCACCGATGTGGACGTGCCCGCCGATTTCTCTTCGGCGGCCTTCTTCCTGGTCGCCGCCAGCATCGTGCCGGGCTCCGAGCTGCACCTGCCGGCGGTCGGCCTGAATCCGCGCCGCACGGGACTGTTGCATGCGCTGCGATTGATGGGCGCGGACATCACGATCGAGCACCAACGCGAAAGTGGCGGCGAACCGGTCGGCGATCTGCTGGTGCGCCACGCACCGCTGCATGGCGTCGAGCTGCCCGAGGCGCTGGTGCCCGACATGATCGACGAGTTTCCGGCGCTGTTCATTGCCGCCGCCGTCGCCAGCGGCAGCACGGTCATTCGCGGCGCCGCCGAATTGCGGGTCAAGGAATCCGATCGCATCGCGACGATGGCTTCTGGTCTGCGCGTGCTCGGTGCACCGATCGAGGAAACCGCGGACGGCGCGATCATCCACGGCGGCAAGCTCGGTGTCGGCAGCGTGGAAAGCCATCTCGACCATCGCATTGCGATGAGCTTCGCGGTGGCCGGGCTGGTCGCGAGCGGTCCGGTACGGATCAACGACTGCAGCCACGTCGCCACCTCGTTTCCCGGTTTTCTCGAACTGGCCAATGGCTGCGGCTTCGCGTTACAGGATGTGGGCTGACCTGCCCGCGCGGGTGCATGTATCGTTGCGGTCACGCTTGTCGCCTGGTTGAAGGATTATCCATGTCCAACGCTGTGCCCCCATTCATCGTCGCCATTCCTGCCCGTTACGGCTCGACTCGCCTGCCGGCGAAGCCGTTGCGCGAGATCGACGGTGTGCCGATGGTGGTGCGGGTGGCGCAACGCGCATTGCAGGCCGGCGCGAGCCAAGTGGTAGTGGCGGTGGACGACCAGCGCATCGCCGATGCACTGGCCGGGCTAGCAGGGGTGCAAATCTGCATGACCCGCAGCGACCACGCCTCGGGCAGCGACCGCCTGGCCGAATGCGCAGCGCACTATGGCTGGGCCGATAACAGCATCGTGGTGAACCTGCAGGGCGACGAACCGTTTGCGCCAGCCGCCGGCATTCGTGCCGTGGCGCAGGCGCTGGCCGGCGACGATGCGCCGATGGCGACCCTGGCCACGCCGATCATCGATGCCGAAGAGTTGTTCGATCCGAACGTGGTGAAACTGGTGCGCACCGTCAGCGGGCGGGCGCTGTACTTCAGCCGGGCACCGTTGCCATGGGCGCGCGATGCGTTTGCCGTCGATCGGCAGACATTGCCGTCTGGCTCGCCGTTTCTGCGGCATATCGGCATCTACGCCTATCGAGCCGGATTTCTGGATCGCTATACCCGCCTGCCGCGCACGCCGCTGGAACAGACCGAATCGCTGGAGCAGTTGCGCGTGCTGGAACACGGCCATGCGATTGCCGTGCGGCTGACCCCCGAGCCGTTTCCGCCCGGCATCGACACGCTGGCCGATCTCGAACGCGCCGAGCAGTGGTTGCGCACGCAGCATTGAGCCTCCACATCGGTCGGAGACTCATCCGCACCGCTAGAATCCATCCATGCAGCCCGCGCAACCGCCACCCTTCGACGGCAAGGCCTTCGTCAGCACGCTAACGTCCTCGCCCGGGGTCTATCGTCATTTCGACGCCGCCGGCGATCTGCTGTACGTGGGCAAGGCCGGCAACCTCAAGAAGCGCGTCGGCAGCTATTTCCTGAAGCCGCGGATGGAGCCGCGCATCGCCGCGATGGTGGCGCAGATCGCTCGCGTCGAGATTACCGTGACGCGCACCGAGGGCGAGGCGCTGCTGCTGGAATCGCAGCTGATCAAGTCGCTGAAACCGCGCTACAACATCCTGCTGCGCGACGACAAAAGCTATCCGTACATCTACCTGTCCGGTGGTGAGGACTATCCGCGACTGGCATTCCATCGCGGCGCGAAGAACCTGCCGGGGCGCTACTTCGGGCCGTATCCAAGCACCTATGCGGTGCGCGAAAGCCTCAGCCTGATGCAGAAGCTGTTCAAGGTGCGCCAGTGCGAGGACAGCTATTTCCGCAACCGCTCGCGGCCGTGCCTGCAACACCAGATCGGCCGTTGCACCGCGCCGTGTGTGCAGTTGATCAGCATCGACGATTACCGCAGTGATGTGCGTCATGCCGAGATGTTTCTCGAAGGGCGCAGCAATGCCGTGATCGACGAGCTGGCCAAGGCAATGGAGCAGGCCAGCAAGGCGCTGCAGTTCGAGCGCGCGGCCAAACTGCGCGATCAGGTCGCCGCCCTGCGCCAGTTGCAGGCGCAGCATCACGTGCACGGTGCCAGCGCCGACATGGATGTGATCGCCTGCCGCATCGAAGCGGGCATGGCCTGCATCAGCGTGCTGTTCTTCCGCAACGGCATCAGCCTCGGCACGCGCGACTTCTTCCCACGGCTGCCGCTGGACGCTGAACCCGCCGACGTGCTGACCCAGTTCATCGCGCAGTACTACTTGGACCGGCCGGTGCCGCGCGAGCTGATCCTCGGTGAGACCCTGGTCGACCAGCAGATCCTGGCCGAGTTGCTGACCGAGCATGCCGGTCGCGCGGTGGAATTGAAGTCCAGCGTGCGCGGCGATCGCGCGCAATTCCTGCAGATGGCCGAGCGCAATGCACAGGCCTCGCTGACCGCCCGCCTGGCCAGCCGGCAGACCTTGGGCACGCGCTTCGATGATCTGCAGAAAGTGCTGGAGCTGGCGGCGCCGCCACGACGGATCGAATGTTTCGATATCAGTCACACCATGGGTGAGCTGACGGTTGCTTCGTGCGTGGTGTTCGGGCCGGAAGGGCCGGAGAAGTCGCATTACCGGCGCTTCAATATCGCCGGCATCACGCCCGGTGACGACTACGCCGCGATGCATCAGGCGCTGGCCCGCCGCTTCCGCAAGGTGGCGGAAGGCGAGGGCGTGTGCCCGGACGTCCTGCTGATCGACGGCGGCAGCGGGCAGGTGGCGCAGGCGCTGGACGTTTTGAAGGAACTTGGCGTCAGCGGCATCGAGGTGGTTGGCGTGGCGAAGGGACCGGGTCGGCGGGCCGGCGAGGAAACGCTGGTGCTTGCAGACTCCGGACACGAACTGCATCCCGGTTCATCATCGCCAGCCTTGCATCTGGTTGCCGCCGTGCGCGACGAAGCTCATCGCTTCGCGATCAGCGGTCATCGCAAGCGTCGCGAAAAGGCGCGTGAGCGCAGCGTACTGGAAGATGTGCCCGGTATCGGCGCACGCCGGCGCTCGGCGTTGCTCAAGGCGTTTGGTGGCATGCAGGGCGTGGAGAGCGCTGGCATCGAGGAGCTGATGCAGGTCAAGGGTATCGATCGCGGCCTGGCTGAACGCATCTATGCCAGCCTGCACGGCTGAGCATAGGCGCCCGCCGTTACTCGGCAGTGACGCGATGACGTGCGAAACTGCGACAAATCACTGGAACAAATCATGCGTATCAACCTGCCGACCTGGCTGACTTTGTTTCGCGTCGCGCTGCTGCCAGTCATGGTGGTGGCGTTCTATCTGCCGTTCCCGGGCCACAACATCACCGCGGCGATCGTGTTCGTGCTGGCGGCGTTCACCGACTGGCTGGACGGTTACCTGGCACGGCGGATGAATCTCACTTCGGCGTTCGGCGCGTTTCTCGATCCGGTTGCCGACAAGTTGATGGTGGCGGTGACGCTGTTCCTGCTGGTCGAGTCCCATCACAGCAACGGCTGGTCTGGTGTGGTGATGGCGGTGACTGCTGCGGTGATCGTGGGGCGCGAAATCAGCGTGTCGGCGTTGCGCGAATGGATGGCCGAAATCGGCATGCGTGCCGCGGTCAAGGTCGCCTTCGTCGGCAAGCTCAAGACTGTGATGCAGATGGTCGCGCTGGTGGTGTTGATCGTGCAGCACGAGAAGGAAGCCACGGCGCTGCGCCTGTACCACATCGGCGAGGCCTTGCTGGTGATTGCCGGCGTGCTCACGATCTGGTCCGGCCTGTACTACCTGCGTGCGGCATGGCCGATCCTGCGCGGTGATACGCCGTCACAACCATCCAGCGGAAATGACGATGCGTGAATGCCATGATGCCGGTGTGATCGATACGGGCTTGACGATCTGCATTCACGTATTAGAATGCGCGGCTCCAATGCGGGAATAGCTCAGTTGGTAGAGCACGACCTTGCCAAGGTCGGGGTCGCGAGTTCGAGTCTCGTTTCCCGCTCCAGTTTTTCTGCAAAGCCCTGACCTGTTCGGGGCTTTGTCGTTTCAGTGCTTGGGCGCGATTCGCGCGGGCGGCGAATCGGATCGATAAAAGGCGGTCACGGCTATTCACAACCGTCATCGTTCTGTTATCATTCGCCGCTCAGATGCGGGAATAGCTCAGTTGGTAGAGCACGACCTTGCCAAGGTCGGGGTCGCGAGTTCGAGTCTCGTTTCCCGCTCCAGATTTCAGCAAAGCCTCGGCCCACCGGGGTTTTGTTTTTTAAAAGCACCTGCGATCATCATGATCGCGATGCATCAAGCAATGGCCTGGTGGCAGAGTGGTCATGCAGCGGCCTGCAAAGCCGCGTACGCCGGTTCGATTCCGACCTAGGCCTCCATTGCGTAACAGGCTGCGACCCAGCCCCAAAAAACCCGCCTGAGGCGGGTTTTTTTGTTGCCTGAAATTGGCCCACGCATGTGCAGCTCAATGCGCAGTCCAGACGTCGCCAAATTTGTTGAACTACTCGACGGCTGGGGCTTGAGCGTCAGAGCTGGCGGCTGCCTTCACCGAATGGCTGGTCGCAGCATGCACGGTTAATCGCCTTTGGAAATCGGTTACGGTCAGCGGCCTGTCTAGCATGACCTTCTGCTGCCAGGTCTCGCGCCTTCAGCAATGGTGGTCATGCCCAGACGACGGCCGACATCGACGATGAGGCCAACCAGTGGATCGGCGACGGAGGTTGCAGCGCACTGATGAATGCCTGGTCGATTTTCAGTTCATCCAATGGCAATTGCTGCAGATAAGCCAGCGATGAATAGCCGGTGCCGAAACCATCCAGCGCCAGTCGAAATCCGATCGTCGACAGTCTGTGCTGCGTCTGCATCGCCACATCGAAATCAGCGAGCATGGCGCTTTCGGTCAACTCCAGAGTCAATTGGGACGGATCGATGCCAGCGCTGGCGACTTGCGCCTCGGTGTGCTGCACGAATTGCGGGTGGGTGATTTGTCATGGGCCGACATTGGCCGAAATGCGCTCGCCAAAATCCACACCGAGCCCTTACCAGTCCTGGAACAGCCACAACGGGCTTCGATTGATCACGTTTTGCGGTTTTTGCGGGAAAAAAGCACGTTTTATTGCTCGAAGCCGTTGGCGACGCCGCAAAAATCCCCTACATTCAACCTGCCGCGAGGCATCCAAACATTCCATCAATCATTGACGACGGGGAAATCCATGGCAAAGACGCAGAAGGCAGCAGTCAAGAACAAAGCAGCACCCAAGGCGAAGGCCGCACCTGCCGCTCCCAAGCCGATCAAGGAAGCCTTGAGCAAGTCCGGACTGGTAGCGCATATCGTCGAGGCGAGCGGTGTCGTTGCGAAGGACGTGCGCGCTGTAATGGCCGCGCTGGAAGGCGCTGTCGCTGGATCGGTGCACAAGAAGGGCTCCGGTTCCTTCATGCTGCCTGGCCTGCTGAAGATTTCCGCTGTCAGCGTGCCGGCCAAGCCGAAGCGCAAGGGCATCAATCCGTTCACCAAGGAAGAGCAGTGGTTCGCCGCCAAGCCGGCGTCGGTCAAGGTCAAGATCCGTCCGCTGAAGAAGCTGAAGGACGCTGCAGCCTGATAGTTCTGACCCACTCCAACGAGAGTATGTCATCAGAGTGCGACGGCTTTGTCCGTCGCACTTTTTGCATGTGCAGTGGAAAGATTCTGCTCTTGGCGAAACGCGCTCGGCGTAACGCTTGGTGCTTGGTGCCCGGAGCGGGGGTCGAACCCGCATAGCCTTGCGGCCGAGGGATTTTAAGTCCCTTGCGTATACCAGTTTCGCCATCCGGGCTGGATGTTGAAGCATCCTGCAGACAGGGCTGCAGGCGGCGCGAATCGTAGCATGCACGCCGAGCTCGCTCAGCGCGCTGTGTGGGTCAGAGCAGGCTCTTGAAGATGTGGATGCCCGCGCTGTACTCGCCGATGATCGTGCCCACGCTGACTAGGAAGAAGTTCAGCAGGGTGCGCGCGACGCGGTTCTTCCACCAGCCGCTCCAGTGCACGATGTCGTCGCGCAAGGTGTCGAAGTCGACCACGCGCGGGCGACGCACCCAGGCTTCGGCCATCGCACTGATGCCACCAGCGGGAATGCCGGGACGAAACGGTTTGATCGGTGCGGCGATGAAGGCGGCGAGAATGCTGAGCGGATGACCGCCGGCGGCCAGCGCGCCGAGCGCAGCGAAGCCGCCAGTGAACAGCACCCATGACATCAGTGCTTGGGTGCCCAACGCGGCATTGCGATGAAAGGCGAAGGCAATGGCGGCAAACACCAGCAGCACCACGGCCGCGGCCAGCCATTTCGGCCAGCGTGCCTTGGGCGGCGTGGCGGCCAGTTCGGCGACCTTGGTGGCCGGATCATCCTGCTGTGTGCGCAGCAGTTCGCACAAGCCCTTGAGGTGGCCGGCACCGATCACCACCAGCACGCGGCGTGGCTCGCTGGTCGCCGAACGCATCGCGTCCTCGCGCAGGCGTGCGGCCATGAACGCGTCGCGCTCGCTGATCAGGCTTTGATACAACGGCTGCGATTCGCTGGCGAATTCGCTGAACGCGCTTTCCAGCAAGTCGCCTTGCTTGAGTTTCTCGATCTCGCCCTGTTCGATCTCTTCGCGCTCGAACACGCTGGCCAGCAAGCCGCCGAGCAGGCCGAAACGCTGCAGAAAGCCGACGCTATGCCAGGCGCGCTTGAGCGTGGTGCCGACCTCGCGATCGATCAACCACAGCGGCAGGCCGCGCTGATCGGCGCCATCCATCGCCGCCTTCATCTCGGCACCGGGCTGGATGCCGGACTGATCGGCCAGGCGTTTCTGGAACGTCGACAGCACCAGGCTGGCGGCGACCATGCCGGCCTTGCCCTGGCGGATCACCTTGAACAGGTCCATCTGCTTGAACGCTTCCGGATCGCGCATGCTCTGCGCGCGGCTGTCGCAAAGTTCCACCGCCACCGCATCGAAATGCTCATGCGCGAGCAGCGCCTCGACCGCGTCCACGCTGCTGCGCGAGACATGCGCGGTGCCCAGCACCACATATTCCACGCCGTCACGCTGCACGCGTTCGATCGGCTGGCCCTGCAGGGCAGGCAACAGGACAAGGTCGGTTTCGGGAACACTCATGCGATCAGCAGGCCGGTCTCAAGGGGAAATCCAAGCATGGGGACGCCCGCCATGCGGAACAAGCCGCACGAGTGCGCGACTTCAGTCACGAAAACGCCGGAGCAGGTCGGCATACGCGTCGATGCGGCGATCGCGCAGGAACGGCCAGATCCGCCGCACGTGCTCGCTGCGCGCCAGGTCGATCTCGGCCAGCAACAGCTCGCGACCATCGGTGCCGGCTTGTGCAAGGAACTCACCCTGCGGACCGGCGACGAAACTGGAACCCCAGAACTGGATGCCGGCACCGACAGCAGAGGGATCGGCTTCGTAGCCTGTGCGGTTGCACGACAGCAGCGGCAGCCCGTTGGCTACCGCGTGGCCGCGTTGCACCGTGATCCATGCGTCGCGCTGGCGATCCTTCTCGGCCTGCACATCGTTCGGGTCCCAGCCGATCGCGGTAGGGTAGAGCAGCAGTTCGGCGCCGGCCAGCGCCATCAGGCGCGCGGCTTCCGGATACCACTGATCCCAGCACACCAGCACACCGAGCCGGCCAACCGAAGTGTCGATCGGCTCGAAACCGAGATCGCCCGGCGTGAAGTAGAACTTCTCGTAGAACGCCGGATCGTCCGGGATGTGCATCTTGCGGTACTTGCCGGCGATCGCGGCCGAGCGATCGAACACCACCGCCGTGTTGTGATACAGCCCGGTAGCGCGCTTCTCGAACAGCGAGGCGACCACCACCAGCTTCAGCTCCTCGGCCAGCTTGCCGATGCGCGCGGTGCCGGGGCCGGGGATCGTCTCGGCCTGGTCGAAGATCTCGACCGATTCGTGCTGGCAGAAATACGGGCCGTTGTGCAGCTCCTGCAGCAACACCAGCTCGACGCCGGCGGCGGCAGCTTCACGCAGGCCGGCCTCGATCGCGTCGAGGTTGGCGTTGCGGCTGCCGCGGTCGGTTTCCTGCAGCAGGGCGACCTTGAGGGTCTTGCGGGTCATCGGCTTCGATCCTGACTTGGCTGTTCGTACTGGCAACCGGCGGAGTTTAGCGGATGCCGAGAAAACTCAGGCCAGACCAGCCGGCAACTGCATGGTGATGCAGTGCAGGCTGCCGTTCTGCCAGATCAGCGGGCGGCATTGCACCTGCACGATCTCGCGGCCCGGATGGGCGGTGCCGATGATGCGTGCGGCCTCGTCATCGGCCGGGTCGTCATAGGCCGGCACCAGCACGGCACCGTTGACGATCAGGTAGTTCGCATAGGAGGCGGCGAGCCTGCGGCCTTCGTCGAGGCCGCTTTTATCAAGGATCGGCTTCGCCCACGGTAGTGGGTATAGCTCGTATGGGCGGCCATCGACGGTGCGCAAGGCGGCCAGTTCGACGCCCATCCGCTGCAGTTCGTCGTGATGCGGGTCGCTGATGTCGTCGCAGGCCTGGAACACGATGCGCTCGCCTGGCGCGAAGCGCGCCAGGGTGTCGATATGCGCGTCGGTGTCGTCGCCTTCGAGATAGCCGTAATCCAGCCACAGCACGCGTGCGGCGTGCAGGCTGTCACGCAGGATCGCGCTCATTTCCTCGCGCGACTGCTCGGGGTGACGCTGCACCAGGCAGCGCCAGGTGGTGAGCACAGTGCCCGCGCCATCGCTCTCGATGCCGCCGCCTTCCAGCGCCCAGTCGATGCGCTTGTGCGCGGCATGGCCGAACACGCCGGCGTCGACCAGCCCGGCGATCAGCGCGTCGTCCTGCTCGGCGCCGAACTTGCCGCCCCAGCCGGTGAAGCGGAAGTCGGTGAGCTGGAAGCTGGCATCGCCGGCTTTCAGCGTGATCGGGCCGGAATCACGCAGCCAGGTGTCGTCGTACGGCAGTTCGACGAAGCGGATGCGGGCGAGGTCGACTTTGGTGTTGCGCAGCAGGGTTTCGACATGGGCTTGCAGTTCGCCGTCGGCGACAACAACGATCAGTGGCTGAAAGCGGGTGACCGCTGCCGCCAGCGCCACATAGGTGGTTTCCACCGCGGCCAGGCGCTCAGCCCAGTCGGTATCGGCATGCGGCCAGGCAATCAGTACCGCGGCCTGCGGTTCCCATTCCGCCGGCAGGCGCAAGGAGGGGTCGGTCATGCGAGGGATCTCATGCAATGGAAGAGGGCACCAAGTAGGGTGCCGACTGCAAATTGTACGACGTGACTGGCGCGCACACTAAAACGCGGCCCGTGTTGCCACGGGCCGCGTCGTCGAAAGCTAGGGTCAGTTGACGGCAGCCGGATTGGTATTGTTGCCCGCCGGCGTGTTGAGCACGGAATGGATCACGTGCTCATGCTCGAAGTACACGATGAAGTTCGAGTACTCCCAGCGGTTGATCTGCGGGTGCTTCTTGGTATCGCCACCGCGTGGCGACAGCTTGCGTTGCGGCGCGCCGTACTTGCGCTCAACCTGGCTCATGCTCATGCCGCGACTGGGCAGGTTCATGCCGTTTTCCTGCTGCACGCGGTGAATCAGCAGATTGTCCCCGTGCTGAGTTGCCTGGGCCGCCTGTGGCGCAGCAAAACCGGCAGTAGCGGCCAGCATGACGATGATCGGCAAACTGCGTGTGAACTTGACCATGGCTCCCCCTCTCCATACAAGGCTGTATGCGGCGTCGTTGTAGCAGAACTGCTTATGCTACGCCATGCCGGTTTGTGCCGATTGCGATGGGTTCGGCATTCGACCACCGCGTGGGCATAACCAGCTGGTTCGTCGAGAATAGCGCCATCACCGCTATCATGGGCGGCTGCGAGCGATTGCCCGCCCGGTTTGGATACGGCTTTTCATGATTTCCTTTCGACATTTTGCCTTGCGCCGCGGCACTCGCCTGCTGCTTTCCGATATCGACCTGGTGATCCAGAGCGGCTGGCGCCTGGGCGTCATCGGTCGCAACGGCTGCGGCAAGTCCAGCCTGTTCGCTGCCCTGCAGGGCAAGCTGGAGAGCGATGCCGGTGAGCTGGACATGCCAGCCAAGCTGCGGCTGGCCTCGGTGGCGCAGGAGACTCCGGCACTGCCAGACGCAGCGATCGACTACGTGCTGGGCGGTGACGAGGAACTGGCCGCCGCGATGCGCGACGAGGCCGAGGCCGGCGAACGCGGCGACATGGAGGCGATGGCGAAGGCGCATCACCGCATCGAGGAACTGAACGGTTATGACGGTCGTGCGCGGGCCGGCCGCCTGCTGCATGGCCTGGGCTTCCCGCCGGAAACGCACGAGCGCGCCGTCAAGGAATTCTCCGGCGGCTGGCGCGGGCGTCTGAACCTGGCTCGCGCGCTGATGTGCCCGTCTGATCTTTTGCTACTTGACGAGCCAACCAATCATCTCGATCTCGACGCCGTGCTGTGGCTGGAGGAATGGCTGCGCCGCTATCAAGGCACCTTGCTGATCATTTCGCATGATCGTGAATTCCTCGATGGCGTGATCACCCATACGCTGCACCTCAACGACGGCAAAGCGACCCTGTACACCGGCAACTACAGCGCGTTCGAACGCCTGCGTGCCGAGCAGCTACGCCAGCAGCAGATTTCGCATGAGCGCGCGCAGGCCGAGCGAGCACATCTGCAGTCCTTCGTCGACCGCTTCAAAGCCAAGGCCAGCAAGGCCAAGCAAGCACAGTCACGGATGAAGCGGCTGGAGAAGATGGCTGGCACCGAGGCAGTGCGCGCAGAACGTCCTTTCAGCTTCCAGTTCCCGGCACCGGGCCGGCTGCCTGATTCCATGCTGCAACTGGAAGACATCAACGCCGGCTACCCGAACCGCGATGGCGATGGCCTCAACATCGTCCTGCGCGACGTCCGTTTCAGCCTGGAGGCGGGCGATCGAGTTGGCCTGCTCGGCCCCAACGGCGCCGGCAAATCCACCCTGGTGAAGACCCTGGTCGGCGAGCTCGATCCGTTCAGCGGCGAACGCAAAGTGCACAAGGATCTGAAGATCGGCTACTTCGCCCAACACACGGTGGAGAGCCTGCGCGAAGGCGCCAGTCCGCTCGATCACCTGATGGACAAGGCGCCGGGCGTGGCCACCCAAGTCATGCGCGACTTCCTCGGCACCTGGAATTTCGCCGGCGAACGCGCGTTCGAATCGGTCGACGGCTTCTCCGGCGGCGAGCGGGCGCGTCTCGCGCTGGCGCTGATCGCGTGGGACAAGCCGAACCTGCTGCTGCTCGATGAGCCGACCAACCATCTCGATCTGGACATGCGTGAGGCGCTGGCCGATGCGCTGGCTGACTTCGACGGCGCACTCGTGCTGGTCTCGCATGACCGCCATCTGCTCGGCATGGTCTGCGACAGTTTCTGGCGCGTCGCCGACGGCGTGGTGGAAAGCTTCGACGGCGATCTGGACGACTATGCCAAATGGCTACGCACACGTGGCACGGCCAACAAGAAGGCCGCGAAGGCTGGTGCAGCGGCCAAGCCGGTGGTCAAGATCGTGCCGGAGGAAACGCCGGAGGAGCGCCGCCGCAACGCGGCCACCCAGCGCGAGAACGAGAAGACCTCGCGCCAGCGGGTGAAGCGCATCGAAACCCGCAACGCCACGATCGACACCGAACTGGCGGCGCTGGAAGTCCAGTTGGCCGATCCGGCGACCTATAACGGCCCGACCCAGGAAATGATGCGGCTGGGGCAGCGTCAGACCGAACTGCGCCGCGAGAAGGAAGCGCTGGAAGCGGAGTGGCTGGAACTGTACGAACAGCTGGAAGCGTAGGAGACGGCGGTGAGCGCGAAGCCGGAGCAATCATTGCAACTGTGGCTGCCTGCGCTGGCGCATTTCGAGCCGGATCATCCATTGCGCGATTGGTTGGTTCGCGCTGACCGGTTGAGCGATGGCCATGTAGGCTACCTGGGCGGCCTCAGCGACTACTTCCCGGGCATCGATGCCAGCTTGCCCGCAGCGGCGATCACCCGCGAATTTCTCGCTGGCGATGCGGCCGATGCCACCTGGTTGTCGGCTGATCCGGCCTGGGTGCAGCCCGACATGAACGGTGTACGGCTGCTGGCCTGCGGCCAGTTGCAGTTGAGCATGGATGATGCGCAAGCCTTGGCCGAGCCGCTGATATCGGTATTCGACGAAGCTGGCCTGCAACTGAAAATTTCGACGCCGGATCGCTGGCATCTGAAGTTGCCTGTCGACACCGCGCTGCCCAGTTTCGCGGCGCCTGAGCAGGCGCTCGGCGAAGACCTTTCGCAGCACCTGCCGCAAGGCGCGGAAGGGCGACGCTGGCGCGTGCTGCTCAACGAGGTTCAGGTGCTGCTGCACCAGCATCCAGTGAATGCGCAGCGGCGCACACAAGGTCTGGCACCGGTCAACAGCCTGTGGCTGTGGGGTGGTGGCAGCCTGCCGGACCCGCTGAAAAGCTCTCTGCATGGCGTGATCAGCGACGACCTGCTGCTGTGCGCGCTGGCCCGACGTGTCGATATGGCACAGCAGGCACGCGCGCCAGAAACCGTGGCTGCTGCAAGCTCAGGTTGGCTGATCGACCTGCAGGATCTGCCGGCAAGCGAGATCGCATCGCACTGGTGGCCGACGTTGCAGTCGCTTCTCGGTCGTCAGTCGGTCGTGCTGCATTTCGCCAGCGCCGAGCGCTGGCAGCGCAAGCCGTGGCATCGCTGGCGCATCTGGCGTGGGGCGGGGCGTTGAGCAGGTTGCAGTTGCGTCGACGCGCGAGCAACGGCTTGCCCAGTGGCTGGCCCGACTCGGTGCATCCGGTCTTGCAACAGATCTACGCTGCCCGCGGTGTGCTGACTCCAGCGGAGGTAGAACACCGACTGGCCCGGATGCTGTCGCCGCAGTTGCTGGGTGGCATGACACAGGCCGTCGATTTGCTGGTTGAAGCAATTCGTGACGACTGGAGCATCCTGATCGCGGGCGATTACGACTGTGACGGCGCCACCGGCACCGCGGTGGCCGTGCGTGGCCTGCGCCTGCTTGGTGCGAAGCGGGTGAGCTATGCCATCCCCAATCGTTTCGTGCATGGCTATGGGCTGAGTCCTGCGCTGGTCGCATCACTGCAGCCGACGCCACAGCTGATTGTCACCGTCGACAACGGCGTGGCCAGCGTGGCCGGCGTGGCCGCGGCAAAAGCACGTGGCATCCGCGTGATCGTGACCGACCATCATCTGCCGGGCGAGCAGTTGCCGGCGTGCGATGCGATGGTCAATCCGAATCTGCTCGGCGATCCGTTTCCGAGCAAGATGCTGGCCGGCGTGGGCGTGATGTTCTATCTGCTGCTGGCCCTGCGTGCGCGCTTGCATGAGCAGGGTGCGTTCAATGGTGCAAAGCCGGATCTGTCGGTGCTGCTCGACCTGGTTGCACTGGGTACGGTGGCCGACCTGGTGCCGCTGGATTTCAACAACCGCGTACTGGTCGAGGCTGGGCTGCAACGCATCCGCAGCGGCCGGGCCTGTGTCGGCATCAGCGCGCTGGTCGAGTCCGGCAAGCGCAGCGTGGCGACGCTGTGCTCCAGCGATCTCGGCTTCACCGTCGGTCCACGTCTGAATGCCGCTGGTCGATTGGAAGACATGCGCCTCGGCGTCGAATGTCTGCTCACCGACGACGTGGCACAGGCTCGCCGTTATGCCGAGCAGCTCAGCGCGATCAACCTGGAGCGCCGCGACCTGCAGGCGTCGATGGTGGCCGAGGCCGAGCAGATGGTGGTCGGCATGACCGACATCGACGCGATCGGCGTGGCGCTGTACGAGCCGTCATGGCATGCCGGCATCGTCGGCCTGGTCGCGTCCAAGCTGAAGGATCGCCTGCATCGCCCGGTGATCGCGTTCGCTCCGGCCAGCGAGGACGACACCGACAACCTGCGCGGCTCGGCGCGCTCGATTGCCGGCTTCCATATCCGCGATGCGCTGGCAGCGATCGATGCACGCCACCCCGGTTTGATCGAACGCTTCGGCGGCCACGCGATGGCGGCCGGACTAAGCCTGAAGACCTGCGACTATCCGCGTTTCGCGGCAGCATTCGACGCGATCGCGCGCGAGTTGCTCGACGCCGAGCGGTTGCAGGCTGTGCTGTATACCGACGGCGAATTGCCACCGGGTGCCGCTTCACTGGCGCTGGCCCGGCAACTGCGCCATGCCGGGCCGTGGGGGCAGGCGTTCCCCGAGCCGCTGTTCGACAACCTGTTCGAATGCGCCAGCTGGAAAGTGATGAGCGAACGGCACCTGCGCTTACAGCTGCGTGACCCGCGCGACGGCAGCGTGCATGACGCAGTGATGTTCAATGCGTATCAGGGCCAGCCACCGCCGCCGTACCTGCGCGCCGCCTACGAGTTGACCATCAACGACTGGCAGGGGCGCGAAACACCACGCCTGTTGTTGCGGCATATCGAACCCGCCTGAAGAGCGCCCCCTTCCGCCTGCGGCACCTTCCCCCGCAAGTGAGGGAAGGGATTCCAGGTGTTTCACTTGCACGTTTTTCACGTGGCCTGATCCAAGCTGGCGACAACCCTGCCCATGGAGAACGCTCGTGATCGCACAGATCGAAGGATTGCCTGCCGGTACGCTGGGTTTCCGCGCCCACGGCCAGGTCACCGCTGCCGACTACGAAAACATCATCGTGCCGGATGTCGAGGCGGCGTTCGCGCTCAACCGCAAACTGCGGCTGCTGTATGTCACCGCCGAGGATTTCACGGGCTTCGACCCCGGCGCGATGTGGGACGACGCCAAGCTGGGCATGCGCCATTTCAGCAGTTGGGAACGTATCGCCCTGGTCACTGACGTGGGTTGGCTGCGCACCGCTGCGACGGCGTTTAGTTTTGCCGTACCTGCACAGGTTCGCCTGTTCCACGGTGCCGAGCTGACCGAAGCCACGCACTGGATAGCTGAAAAGCAGACAGCCTAGAACGCTGGCTCATCGGCACCGTCGGCACGTGCCCATGCACTTGCCTTCGTCCCGCTGATCTGTTCAAGTTGGCCCATGCATTCCATTGCCACTAGCTTCCAGAACCTCGCCGCGCCTTTCGCGCGGAGCTTCGTCCTGGCCGGCAACAACAATAATCGCGCGAACAATAACGCCAACTTCTGGCGGGCCGACGCGTAGCTTCAAGTTTCCAATACATACGCGAAAAAGGCCCGCCTAGAGCGGGCCTTTTTTCGTTTCTGCACCACGGTTTTTCATCAACGACGAGGGGAAGTGTGATGTGTTCGATCTTCGGAATGTTCGACCTGCAGCCGGGCGACGATCTCGCCGCACTGCGCCGGCAGGCGCTGGAATTGTCGCAGCACCAGCGCCATCGCGGGCCGGACTGGAGCGGGGTGTTCGTCGACGCCGGCGTGATCCTGGTGCACGAGCGTCTGGCCATCGTCGACCCGGCCAGCGGTGCGCAACCGCTGCGTTCGCGCGACGGTGCACTCGCGCTGGCGGTGAATGGCGAAATCTACAACCACCGCGAGCTGCGTGAAGCCAGCAGCTATGACTTCACCACCGGCTCGGATTGCGAGGTGATCAATGCACTGTATCGCGAACTGGGTGCAGACGGCTCCCTCGCTGATCTTGTCGGCAAGCTCAACGGCATCTTCGCGTTTGCCTTGTGGGATGGTGAGGCTCAACGCTACGTGATCGCCCGCGACCCGATCGGGGTCTGCCCGCTGTACTGGGGACACGATGCGCAAGGTCGCCTGTGCGTGGCCTCGGAAATGAAGGCGCTGGTCGGCGTATGCGCGGACGTGTCGCCGTTTCCGCCCGGGCATGTGTATGACAGCGCCGATGGCGAGCTGCGCCGCTACTACCACCGGCCATGGCGCGACTACGCGCAAACGCAAGGCCACGATGTCGCGGCGCCGGCTTTGCGCAAGGCGTTCGAGCAGGCCGTACATCGGCAGCTGATGACGGATGTCCCTTACGGCGTGCTGCTTTCTGGTGGGCTGGATTCCTCGCTGGTGGCTGCATGTGCCGCGCAGTTCGCGCGGCATCGCATCGAGGAGGGCGATCGCACTGAGGCCTGGTGGCCGCGGTTGCATTCGTTCGCGATCGGACTGGATGGCTCGCCGGATCTGGCCGCCGCGCAGATCGCCGCCGATGCGCTGGGCACCGTGCATCACGGCTTCGTCTACACGTTCTGGGAAGGCCTGGACGCGCTGCCGGAGGTGATCCGGCACATCGAAACCTACGACGTCACCACCATCCGCGCCGCCACGCCGATGTACCTGCTGGCACGGCGGATCAAGGCGATGGGAGTGAAGATGGTGCTGTCCGGCGAAGGCTCGGACGAGTTGTTCGGTGGTTATCTGTACTTCCACAAGGCGCCATCGGCCGAAGCGTTCCACGAAGAAACCGTGCGCAAGCTGGACGCGCTGCACAGCTACGACTGCCTGCGTGCGAACAAGGCGATGATGGCCTGGGGCGTGGAGGCGCGCGTGCCGTTCCTCGATCTGGAGTTCATCGATGTGGCGATGGGCCTGGATGCGCTGCACAAGATGGCCGGGCAGGGCCGGATCGAGAAAGCGGTGCTGCGCGAGGCGTTCGAAGGCGCGCTGCCGGATTCGATCCTGTGGCGGCAGAAGGAACAGTTCAGCGATGGCGTCGGCTATGGCTGGATCGACGGCTTGAAAGCACATGCCGAGCAAGCGATCAGCGATCGCGAATTCGCTGCGGCCGCGGCACGCTATCCGTTCAACATGCCGGCGACGAAGGAGGCGTATTTCTACCGGCGCATCTTCGAGCAGCATTTTCCGGGTGAGGCCTGCGCGGCCACCGTGCCGGGCGGCAAGTCGATCGCCTGCTCCTCGCCCGCGGCGCTAGCATGGGATCCAGCCTTCGCCAGTGCAGTTGATCCATCGGGACGGGCGGTGCGCGGGGTGCACAGTCAGGCACTGGCTTGACCTGTTTGCTATCCTGTAGCGCTTTATCGACGGCGTTTTGCGACGCCAGCAACTTTATTGGCCGAACCATGATCGAAATCAATCCGATCCTCGCGCAGATCGCGGACCTCCGGGGCCGTGTCGAGTCGCTTAGGGGGTATCTTTGACTACGCTACAAAAAGCGAACGTCTGGAAGAAGTAAGTCGCGAGCTGGAGAACCCGAACGTCTGGGACGATCCGGCACGCGCGCAGGAGCTGGGGCGCGAGCGCGCCCGCCTGCATACCATCGTCAATGGCATCGACACGCTGACCGCGGGTCTGACCGACGCCAGCGACCTGCTGGAGATGGCTGTCGCCGATGACGACGAGGACACCGCCAACTCGGTGATCAGCGATCTGGCGAAGCTTGAGGCGCAGGTAGGCAAGCTGGAGTTCCAGCGCATGTTCTCCGGCAAGATGGATGCGACCAATGCATTCGTCGACATCCAGGCCGGTGCCGGTGGCACCGAGGCGCAGGACTGGGCCGAGATGCTGCTGCGCATGTACCTGCGCTGGTGCGAGTCGCGTGGCTGGAAGACCGAGCTGATGGAAGTCAGCGGCGGCGAAGTGGCTGGCATCAAGTCGGCCACATTCCGTGTCGAAGGCGACTATGCCTATGGCTGGCTGAAGACCGAGATCGGCGTGCACCGGCTGGTGCGCAAGAGCCCGTTCGATTCGGACAACCGCCGGCATACCAGCTTCACCTCCGTATTCGTGTCACCGGAAGTCGATGACGATATCGACATCGAGATCAATCCGGCCGACCTGCGCACCGATGTGTACCGTTCGTCGGGTGCCGGTGGCCAGCACGTCAACAAGACCGAATCGGCGGTGCGTATCACGCACATCCCGACCAATACCGTCGTGGCCTGCCAGACCGGCCGCAGCCAGCACGCGAACCGCGACACCGCGATGAAGATGCTGGCCGCCAAGCTGTACGAGCTGGAAGTGCAGAAGCGCAACGTCGAGCGCGATGCGCTGGAAGCGACCAAGTCCGACATCGGCTGGGGCAGCCAGATCCGCAACTATGTGCTCGACCAGAGTCGCATTAAGGATCTGCGCACCGGCATCGAACGCACCGATACGCAGAAGGTGCTGGATGGCGACCTCGACGAGTTCATCGAAGCCAGCCTGAAATCCGGCCTCGAAGCGGGTTCGAAACGCATCGATGCGTGAGAATTGATCCGTTGAATCGGCCCGATCACCTGCCAGGAGCCACAGCATGAACAGCAAGAAGATCTGCGGAATCCTTGTCGCATTCGCCGCACTTGCGGCGTTCAACGGCACGACTGGCGCTCAGGAGAGCTCAGGTGTCAAGCAGGACGCCAAGGCCGTCGGCCACGGCGTCGCCAACGGCGCCCGCGATGTCGGCCACGCGACCAAGCACGTCGCCGTCAAGGTCGGGCATGCCGGGAAGGAGGCCGGCCTCGGCATCGGGCACGGTGCGAAGAAGGCCGGTATCGCCGTCGGACACGGCGCGCGCGATGGCTGGAATGCGACCCGACACGCTGTCAAGCATGTGTTTCACAAGGACGATTGACGGGCGGCGCCGTTCCGAAGAAACCTCCCGCGTTGTTTGCAACCCAAATCCTAAACAGAGAAACGTCCGCCGCTCGGCTCGAGCGCCGGCTGTAACGGAATCCCCATGAGTGAATCGGTCGACACCCTGCCCATCGACGAAAACAAGCTGATCGCCGAGCGTCGCGAGAAACTGACGGCGCTGCGAGGACAGGGCATCGCGTTCCCGAACGACTTCAAGGTCGACAGCTTCGCTGGTGACCTGCAAGCCGAGTTCGCCGACAAGGACATGCAGACGGCCGAGGTGATCGATGCCGCGGCACGTCGCGTGAAGATGGCTGGCCGCATCGTGCTCAAGCGCGTGCAGGGCAAGGTCAGCTTCGTGCAATTGCAGGATTTCAGCGGACGCATCCAGCTGTTCATCCACCAAGGCACGCTGGGCGAAACCTACGAGGCGTTCAAGGGCTGGGACGTGGGCGACATCGTGGGCGCCGAAGGCGTGCTGATGCGCACCAAGACCGGTGAGCTGTCGGTGCGCGTTGATAACCTGCGTTTGCTGACCAAGAGCCTGCGTCCATTGCCGGACAAGTTCCATGGCTTGGCCGACGTGGAGCAGCGTTATCGCCAGCGTTACGTCGACCTGATCGTTACCGAAGAGGCGCGGCGCACCTTCATGCAGCGCTCGAAGATCATCGGCTTCATGCGCCAGTGGCTGGAGGCGCCGAGCCGTCGCTTCATGGAAGTGGAGACGCCGATGATGCACATCATCCCCGGCGGTGCCACCGCGCGGCCGTTCGTGACGCATCACAACGCACTGGACATGGATCTGTATCTGCGCGTGGCGCCGGAGCTTTACCTCAAGCGCCTCGTCGTTGGTGGCTTCGACCGCGTCTACGAAATCAACCGCAACTTCCGCAACGAGGGCGTGTCGACCCGGCACAACCCCGAGTTCACCATGCTGGAGCTGTACCAGGCTTACGCCACCTATACCGAGATCATGGATCTCACCGAAGGCGTGATCCGCGATACGGCGAAGGCAGTGATCGGCAGCACCCAGTTGCATTGGGACGGCGCCGATATCGATGTCGGCCCGGCGTTCCGTCGCTGGAGCATGGAAGACGCGGTGCTGGAGCTGAATCCGGAGATCCGCCGCGAAGAATTGCGCGATCGTGAGGCGATGGCGGCGCACGCCAGGCGGCTCGGTGCGCAGGTCAAGCCCGGTTACGGCTGGGGCAAGCTGCTGCTGGAAATCTTCGAGAAGACGGTCGAACACACCCTGGTCCAGCCGACTTTCATCACTCAGCATCCGGTCGAGGTATCGCCGCTGGCGCGCGAGAGCGATACCGACAAGGGCATCACCGACCGCTTCGAGCTGTTCGTCAACGGCAAGGAGATCGCGAATGGCTTCTCCGAGTTGAACGATCCGGAAGATCAGGCCGCACGTTTTCAGGCCCAGGTCGACGCGAAGGACGCCGGCGACGACGAGGCGATGCACTTCGACGCCGACTACATTCGGGCGCTGGAAGTGGGCCTGCCGCCTACCGGCGGCCTTGGCATCGGCATCGACCGGCTGGTGATGCTGCTGACCGATTCGGCGTCGATCCGCGACGTGTTGCTGTTCCCCTATATGCGCCCGGAGGCTTGAACCATGTGGTACGCGATCATCGGCACCGACAACGCGAATTCGCTGGAGGCGCGCAAGTCCGTGCGGCCGGCGCATCTGGCTCGTTTGCAGCAGCTGCAGGACGCGGGACGCATGCTGCTGGCTGGTCCATTTCCGGCGATCGATGCGGAAGATCCAGGCCCGGCCGGTTTCACTGGCAGCCTGATCGTGGCTGAGTTCGCCTCGCTGGCCGAGGCGGAAGGCTGGGCTGCTGCCGATCCCTATATCGCTGCCGGCGTGTATCGCGAAACCGTGGTCAAGCCGTTCCGCAAAGTGCTGCCGTGATGCGGACACAGCGATGACCGGGCAACCCGTCATTGAGCAAATCCGCGAACGCCTGCAGGCCGCTTTCGCCCCGACTGAGCTGGAAGTGCTGGACGAAGGCCACAAGCACGCTGGCCATGCGGGGGAGGACAAGGGCCACTTCCATGTACGGATCGTCAGTGCCGCGTTTGCCGGCCAGCCGCCGATCAAGCGCCACCGGATGGTCTATGCGGCGCTCGACGGGCTGATGGATAACGGCATCCATGCGCTGTCGATCGACGCCGTTCAAGATAAATAACAATTAATAACATATATTTATGGTTAACTATTGAAGTGAAACTTCATGTTTAACCACATTGCAGCGCCGCCCTGCGTTTGGCACAGTGCCCTGTCGCCCGAGCAGCGGGCGTTACCTGACTGACCTACTGATGACCGCATGCGCCTGAGCACGATCAAACTCGCCGGTTTCAAGTCCTTCGTGGACCCGACCACCCTGCATCTGCCGAGCAACATGATCGGCGTGGTCGGCCCAAACGGCTGCGGCAAATCCAACATCATCGACGCGATCCGTTGGGTGATGGGCGAGAGCGCGGCCAGTCGCCTGCGCGGCGATTCGCTGACCGACGTGATCTTCTCCGGCTCCAATTCGCGCAAACCGGTGGGGCAGGCCACGGTCGAGCTGATCTTCGACAACGCCGATGGCTCGATCCAGGGCGAGTACGGCCAGTACGCCGAGATATCGGTGAAACGCCAGGTCACCCGCGACGGCCAGTCCGCGTATTACCTCAATGGCGCACGTTGCCGCCGCCGCGACATCACCGACCTGTTCCTCGGCACCGGGCTGGGCCCGCGCAGCTACTCGATCATCGAGCAGGGCATGATCAGCCAGATCATCGACGCGCATCCGGAAGAGCTGCGCATGCATCTGGAGGAGGCCGCCGGCATCTCCAAGTACAAGGAGCGCCGCAAGGAAACCGAGAGCCGCATCAAGGCCACCCGCGAAAACCTCGACCGCGTGCGCGATGTGCGCGACGAGGTCGACAAGCAACTCGAACACCTCAACCGCCAGGCACGTGCCGCCGAGCGCTGGAAGGCACTGAAGGAAGAGCAGACGCGCAAGGAAGCTGAGCTGCGTGCACTGGAATACCGCGGCCTGAAAAGCCAGCACGACGGCGAAGGCGCGAGCCTGTCCGCCGCCGAGATCGAGATCGAGAAACAGCTGGCCGGCCAGCGCCAGATCGAGGCGCAGCTGGAAAACGTGCGTGAGCGCCATACCGACGCCAGTGAGCATCTGAATTCGGTGCAGGGCGACGTTTACAAGGTCGGCGCCGAGATCGCCCGAGTCGAGCAGCAGGTTCGGCATAACCGCGAAAATGCCGATCGGTTGCAGCGCGCCCATGGCGACGCTGAGCGCGAACATGCCGAGCTGGCCGCGCACATCGCCACCGACAGCGGGCAGATCGAAACGCTGCGCATGGCGCTGGCCGAAGGCGAACCGAAACTCGAAGCTCTGCAACAGATGCAGGACGACACCGCCGAGACACAGCGCAGCACCGAGGCCAAACTGGCCGACTGGCAGCAGCGCTGGGACAGCCACACCCGCAACGCCGGTGAATCCAACCGCGCGGCCGAAGTGGAGCGCACCAAGCTCAACTACCTAGATCGCCAAGGCATCGACCTCTCCCGCCGTCGCGAGGCGCTGGAAACCGAGCAGAAAGCCACCGACGTGGCTGCGCTGGATGCCGCTGGCGAGCAGTTGCACGGCGAGCACGACACCCAGCGCGAGCGCGTCGAAACGCTCGGCAGCCTGCTCGACCAGCACAAATCCAGCCACGAGAAAGTGCAGGAAGATGAGCGTCAGGTGCAGTCGGCGCTGAACGAGGCACGCCAGCAATTGCAGACCGCGCGTGGTCGCCAGGCCTCGCTGGAAGCACTGCAGCACGCCGCGCTTGGTCAGGAGGAAAGCGCCGCCAGCGGCTGGCTGAGCCGACTCGGGCTGGACAAGTCGCGCCGTCTCGGCGAATCGCTGCAGGTCGAGGCCGGCTGGGAAACCGCGGTGGAAAGCGCGTTGAGTGGCTTCATCGATAGCGTGCTGGTCGATGGCTCGCATGCATTGGCCACCGAATTCCATGCGCTCGAGAACGCCGACGTCGCGTTGCTCGATGCCGCCGATGGCGGTGCGAACACCGCCGGCACGCTGGCCGCGCATGTGCGCGGACCCGCCGCGGCGCTGGCGATTCTCGGCCATGTTCTGACTGCCGAATCGCTCGACGACGCGCATCAACGCGTGGCTTCGCTTTCCGCACTGGCACCGTACCAGTCAGTGATCACGCGCAACGGTGAATGGCTGGGTCCAGGCTGGGCACGCGTGCGTCGTGCGCAAGGCAGCCAGGTCGGCGTGCTGGCGCGTGAGCGCGAGATCCGCTTGCTGGCCGAACAGATCGCCACCTTGGAAGCGCAACTGGAGGAATCCAGCGAACGACTGGATACCTTGCGCACCAGCAAGTTCGAGGCCGAGCGTGCCCGCGACGACGCCCAGCGTGAGCTGTATGCCGCGCATCGTCGCCAGTCCGAGCTGGCCGGCCAGCTGCAGAGCCATCGCGGCAAGCTGGAAACCGCTCGCGCCCGCGCCGAGAAAGTCACCGGCGAGTTGAACGATCTGGCCACCCAGCTCGATGAACTGCAGAGTCAGACCCGTGAGGCTCGCGCACGGCTGGATGAATCGGTCGGCCTGATGGGCGACCTGGAAGACCAGCGCCGCGAGCTTGAAAACGAGCGTCGCGTCTTGCTGGAAGCGCGCGAGGAAGCGCGCATGAATGCGCGCGAAGCGGCCGACCAGTCACACTCGCTGGCTCTGGCACTGGAATCCAAACGCTCGTCGCTGGCTTCGCTGGAACAGGCGCTAGGCCGCATGGACAGCCAGTTGCGTCAGATCGAATCGCGCCGCACGGAAATCACCGAGCAGCTCGCGGCCGGTTCCGATCCGATCGCCGAACTCGAGGCCGAGCGGCAGACCTATCTCGACCAACGCCTGCTGGTCGACAAGCAGCTGGTCGAAGCACGCCGCGCGCTGGAAGACTGCGACCTCGAATTCCGCAAGCTGGAACAGCAACGCCATCTGGCGGAGCAGGGTCTGTCCACGCTGCGCGAGAGCCTGTCCCAGAAACGCCTCGCTGCGCAGGCGCTGCATCTGCGCGCCGAGCAGCTGGCCCAGGCGATCATCGCTTCCGGCCTCGAATTGGAAACCCTGCTGGCCGAACTGGCCGAGGACATCGACGCCAACCAGTGGCGCCAGCATCTCACCGACCTCGGTCAGAAGATCGTGCGACTGGAGCCGGTTAACCTCGCCGCGATCCAGGAGCACGCTGAGCAGAGCGAGCGCAAGACTTATCTCGACAACCAGCTCGCCGATCTGGTCAGCGCGATGGAAACACTGGAAGGCGCGATCAAGAAGATCGATCGCGAGACGCGCCAGCGTTTCAAGGAAACCTTCGACAAGGTCAACGCCGGTGTGCAGGAACTGTTCCCGCGCCTGTTCGGCGGTGGCCACGCCTACCTCGAACTGACTGGCGATGACCTGCTCAATACCGGCGTGTCGATCATGGCGCGCCCGCCGGGCAAACGTGTCTCCAATATCACCTTGTTGTCCGGCGGCGAGAAGGCGTTGACGGCCGTGGCCTTGGTGTTTGCGATCTTCGGCCTCAATCCCGCGCCGTTCTGTCTGCTCGACGAGGTGGACGCGCCGCTGGACGAGGCGAACGTCGGCCGCTTCTCCAGTCTCGTTCGCGAAATGAGCGAGAAGGTGCAATTCATCTTCATCAGCCACAACAAGGCCACGATGGAAGCGGCTACCCAACTGTGCGGCGTGACCATGCGCGAGCCGGGCGTGTCGCGACTGGTACAGGTGGATCTGGCCGAAGCGGCTAAACTCGCAGGCGCTGCCTGAGGAACCCATGATGACGCTGCAACCCGTGCTCGCTTTCGCCTGGAACCCCGCTGTCGGCATTCCGCTGCTGATTGTCGGCCTGATCGTGCTGGCGCTGATCTGGCTGTTTGGTCAGCCTAAGAAGGAGCAGGGCAAGCGCCGTCCCGCCCCCAGCGAGCACACCGGCGAACGCCGTGAGCCGACGCTGGGCGAACCGAGCCTGGCTGACGATCCGGTATTCAGTGCACTCGACCGGCCAGGACACGGCAGCCAACACATGGACATCACGCAACCGGAGCAGGGCGAGCTGGAAGTCGGTCTGCGCGAGGAACTCGAACGACTCGGGGCGACACTTTCGGGTGAACGTAGTGCGGCTACGCCAAAGCCGGCTGCCTCGGGGCACTCCACTCTGGCCGGTCATGCTGCCTCCATCGTGGATGCACTGCGCGCACCCAGTTCCGCTGAACGGATACCTCCGGCGACTACTACCGCTACAACACCGCCCGCTGCTGCGCCAACGGCTCCCGCAGCCGCGCCAGTGACAGAGAAAGTACCGCCGCGCTCGGATCTCGGCCGCCGACCGAGTCAACTACCGGTGGAGCGCATCGTCACGCTGTTCGTGGTGGCGCGCGAAGGAGGGCACTTCAATGGCCCGGATCTCGTGGTAGCCGCCGAGAAAGCTGGCCTCGAATTCGGCGATATGGGCATCTATCACCGCCTGCTCGACGGCAAGCGCGAACTTGGCCCGATCTTCAGCGTGGCCAACATGCTCAAACCGGGCAACTTCGATCTGGCTCGACTGGACGCGCTGCACACGCCCGGAGTGAGCTTCTTCATGACCTTGCCTGGCCCACTGCCGGCACTGGATGCATGGGATGCGATGCTGCCCACTGCACAGCGTCTGGCCGAACTGTTGGACGGTCACGTCCTCGATGAAGAGCGCAACGCACTTGGCCGTCAGCGCATCGCGCACATCCGCGACCAGCTGCGCGGCTGGGACCGCGACCACGAAGGCAAGGAAATCATCTTCGGCCGTTGAGCAGGAGCGTTGGTTTGGCAGTCGGCGCTGGCTGTGGTGGTCAATCTTTAATTGCGCATAATGTATATTATGTCAACTTGCGTTATTGGCCTGATCGTCGTTGGCATGATCGTTGCCGGTCTCCTTAAGCAGCACAGGAGCCGCAATGGAATTCTCATGGAAGTTTGACCGCAAAAAACAGGTACTTCAGGCACCGAGCGGATGGACCGTCACCGTTCGAGAAATCGCCCAAGCGTTACAGGACAGAGTGCAATGCAGGTATGACCTCACCGGACCTTGGGCGGGCTGGCGGATACGGGGAAAGGTTCTGACAGGCCCACGCGGCGAGCGAATCACACCCGACCAATTGCGACTGACCGCAGCAGCGAACGGTAGCAATCCGACCTAGCGCAGCACAAAACCGGCCTCACAGCGCACCGCATGCCCCGAACCGTCAACAGCGTTCGTGTACGTGGTGCCGCTGACGAGGACGACCACGCCGCCCATACACGACTCACCTGGCAGCAGCGGCATACGGGATGGCTCAACAATACGTGCCGGCAGATCGCGCAACGGCGATACGTCCGACACCTGGACTGCGCGAGGCAACGGCCTTTCCAGTTCGCGTGACCGCTGGAAGATGTAGCGATACATCGGCACCGTAGCCAGCACCAACACAGCGGCCAGCGCGTAATAGCTTCCTGCTCGCATGATTCCCCCGAACCGCCCAGTTTCCTGCAGGGAGCATACAGGCACGATTTCCCGACGGGAAACCGCTCGGTCAAAAGCGGTCTATCGGCTGGCCGTTTTCTCCATAGGTTTTGCCCAAGGTGCAAGCACCTTGAGCCCGATTGTCGCGCCCTGCAGGGGTGTTCACGCAGAGAGACAATCACGCGATCGAGGGCATGCCGGCATCGCGATCGGAGAATTCGAGGGAAAACCGGAAACAATCAAAAGCGGGTTTGTCGTGAGAAGGGTTGTACACGACTGACCACCGGTGGACATGCGGGCAGGGTTAGCAACACGCGCTGACCACACTGCCCAGCTGCCCTTAGAGACGCCCTCCCGGGCTCGGGCCTACGGCCCAAAGAGCAACGCCGCCTAGTTGGAGCGACCCGTCCAAGACGACGGCCCCGGCCCATGTACAAGCTCGGGAGGGGTGTACTCCGCAGGAATGCCCCGTTTGTGCCAATTGGTGCCATCGCCAGCGTCAGCAGCAGACTTGCCCTGCCCCTGATCCACCGAGGCCACCTGATCGCCCGCAGGCGGCGTTGCTGGCACGTCCAGTGGCCATGCCGTGACGACGATCGCATCCTTGCCCACGATCAGCTTCACACCGTAGCCGTGAACTTCGACGGTGACACCCAGTTCGCGAATCTGCGCGAGATTAAGCCGGTCAAGCACTGCGCCCTGATCCTGTCGCCACTCGATCACGCCGAGCGCCTCATGACCTGGCATTGAAACCAATCCGGCCAGCCGAGGGCGTGCCTTATCAGCAAGGTCGAACACGTACGCCTGCCCCTGATCCATCTTGGCGTGATGCTGCACCGACGCGACCTGAGCCGCAGCGTGCGGGAGAACCTCGCCCGTAGAGAGCGTCGTGGTCTGCACAGCGTGCGAAGTAGCAACGGGAGGCACAGGCTTCGCCAAGCCCGAGTGCGGGCCGAAAAACGACGTGAACTGGTAAATCGCGAAGATCACCAGCGGAACGACGAAGATTGCGTACTTACCGATTTTGCGCCAGACCGTTGTCCCGCCCGCCTTGTAGACCGCGACGTTTTTTGACCCCTGCGCGTAACCCCTGTAAAGCGGGAAAATCGCCTTGTCGTACGTGAAGGTTTCAACGCCAATCTTTTCGAACTTCTCAGGCGCAAGCGAGTGATAACGCGTGACGTTGTACTTACCATCCATGCCCACTGCGGTAAGTTTCTGAAAGGTGTTTTTACGCTCAATACGACCACGCACCGACGAGTGGAGACGCTTGTAGAACTGCGTCATTAACACCACGTCACCGCCGTTCTGGCCAATCAATGCGAAGAACTCTTCAATCGCTGGCTGTATCGCCTCCCGGGACGCGACGTAGAAACCGTGACACTCGTCGATCACACACAGCGAGTCTTGCAAGTGTGGCGGGATTTTCCAGTCGCCCTCTTTGTTCTGAACAGCAAGGAACTTGCCGCGAACTTCCTTACTATTGAGGTGCACCAAACGCTCATCGAGCGTCGCCATGTCCATCTTCAGATAGTCGCCAATGGCCTGGCGCTTATCCGGTTCATCCAAGCCGTTAAGCCTTGCGTACACCGTCCGACCTGCCGTGAGCGCCGGAAGAATATGGAACTTCATCACGTCGTAGGACTTGCCCGAGCGCGGGATTCCTTCGTTGAAAACAATCACGGGATCACCACTGGAAGAGAGTCAGGAATTTGCGCATCAAGCGGAAGGCGTAGCCCGCGCCGATTAGGACCAACGCGGCAGGAATTTGCAGTTTCACCATGAAGAAACCGGCAATCGGCCCGGCCTGTCCGAGCAGGTTGCCCATCGAGTTGTTAGCAATCCAATCCGGCACAGGGATCGACGAGATCGCCAACGCGACAAGGCCCAGCACCGCCGCAAGCACGTACGTCACGAGGTCTTTAAAGAACTGCGCAATCGCCGCGAAAAACACGTTGAAGGCATAGGCGAGCCAACCCGTGATCCGTGAGAGCCAGCCGCTGCTAGTGATCTGCGCGGGCAGGCCCTTGACCACGCCAAGGCCAACACCGAGCCTGCCACGCGCCGCCGCCGTGAAGCCGCCTATACCGGTCAGGCAGGATTGATTAGTACTGCCCTGTTGCGTCACGCAGACCGATCCCGAGCCGCCGACGTTGCCATCACCGCAAACGATGACACCCGTCACGCTGGAGCAGCCTGGAGGAATCGTTCCCTCACCGTTCGAACCGGTGCCGGAGTCAGCGCAGACCACAATGCCTTGCACGAGGGAACACCCTGACGGAATCGTGCCGATTGCACGAGCAGTAGGCGCATACGTCATCGCGCCAAGCCCGAACAAGGCAAGGAGGATTACGAAGAGCAAGGACTCAATAAATCGCGATGCAGAATGCACGGAACGCCCCCAAAGCAAGAACCATATAACCGGCCAACGTGAGCAGCGCTAGCATCCCGTCTGCGCAGAAAAAGCCGAAGTCAAAGCCCGCCATACCCCAGTATTTGTTCCCGGCGATATGCCACGACGGACACGACCCGCCAAGACCCGACGCATTAAAGAACCCCGTCGCCGAGGACATAAGCGGCGAAATGGAAACCTGCGCTTTGAAATCGGCGTAAACGCTAGCCGGCGTGTCCGTCCCGGCGCTGTACATGTCGCCCATGATGCCGTCCGCATTGCCCACGTCACAGGCTCCGGTCGTGCACTTCGAAGCAGTAGACGATGCCGAAGCGGGGTTATCGGTTTTCGTCGTAGAAATTCCCGTCGTAACACCCGTGGAATTGCCCGTGCCGCCCGTACCCGTACCATCACCCGTCGTCGTTGTCGTGCTTGTGCTCGTCGTCGTGCTGCTACTGGACGTCGCTGGGTTCTTGGTAGTGCTAGCCGTATCGGTGGAATGGTTCGCGCTGGACGATGAAGAGGCAGGCGCACCGGTCGAGCTTGGATTAGCCGTGACACACGTGCCGCTGATGGCATCGCAGTAAGTCTTGCTGCCGTCAGCGTTCACCACTGGTGCGGGTTGCACGGGAGGTACTTCGGCTGGCTCGCCATTCGTTACCTCGCAGACGGTTCCGATAACCATTTGCTGACCGGAATGATCGCCGCCAAGTTGTAGCGATAGCGCGCAAGAGGTACCCCCAGAAGGCGGAATCGTGCAAGCCGCACCCGACTTTTTGTAGTAGTTGAAAGGCGTCGTAGGGCTCGGGAGATACGAGCCCGCTTGACAAGACGCGTCCGGAGGAATGCCGCCGTCGAAGCCCCACTGGCCAAACGTAGAGGTAGTCGTCCCGCACGAACCGTTAGCCAAGCAGCCAATTTTACCGACGTATGTCCCGAACACGACGACACAATCTTCGCCGGTGTACGGGCCAGAGAAAGGAAAATGCTCCGCCAGTGTCCACGCCTGACACTGGGACATGGCTTGCGCATAAGTAGCGCCAAATGCCGCAGCCCGCGAAGGAGCCGAGTAACACAGGCCCAGCAGAGCCACGAGAAGCGAAAGGAGGACGGCCTTAATCATTATCAAGACCCTTGCACGCCGCCCATGCACAGAGCGCACCGAGGAAGCCGCAAAACAGATCGAGGATCATGCGTCACCCTCATGCTCGCGTCGGTACTCTTCGCGCCATTCCATCGCGTCATACTCTTCATCGGTCATGTCAGCGCCCTGCTTTTCCTCAAGGTCAGGTGCATCGAGCAAACGCTGGTCGCCGTCGTAGTCAAGCTGCGAATCATCTTCGGCATCCGCCTCGCTGACGTCGTCCGAAAACTCAACGTCCGGAACCGATGCATTCGCCTCACGACCGCGCGCCGCCCAGAAGTTATCGTCGTATTCCATCGTTCCCGGTTCGCCGCCGACGTACACAGGCGCGCCACCGAAGAAGCCCGCCACCTTGCGGACCATGAACAAAACGAACAACACGCCCGCCACGATAACGCCCGCAGAGAGCAACGTGGACACCACCGGTGCCTTGTCAATCTGCGAGAACGCGTCCTGTCCGGCTTGACTGGCCGTGTACGTGCCCGAGCACGGACCGCCCGAAACAGACGCACCGCCGATACCACAGGGGGGAAGTTGTTGGTCTGGCATGTCCGCTATTCGCCCAGGTGGAGAAGAAGTAACGGGCGAGGAATCCCCGCCCGTTGGTGTCACACGATCAACCGAAGAAGCGCGCCACCTTCTTGGTCGCCCACTTGGCGAAGCCGACGCCAGCGAGGATCACACCGGCACCAACCAGCGCCGTGATCGCCGTGCTGCTGTCCAGACCCGTCAGGATCGAGGAGAAGTCCGCACCGACGATGGCCGCCGACGCATTCACCGAAACCACCGCCATCGAGGCCAGCAGAGCCAAACTCAAGGTCTTTGCCTTGTTCATAAAATCACCCTTTGTTGATCGACCGGAATTGGTCATTTGTCGTTGAACATCGAAACAACGGCTCCCACGCAGCGTGCAGCCAGATACATGATCATCACCAAGCCCCACGCCCCGAAGAACCAACCCAGCGCTTGATCAGAGGTAGGAGCCGTCAAGGCGTCCTGCATCACCTGATACACGCCGTATTCGCTTCCACTGACCAGCACGTAACCCGTGCACTCGCCGACGGTCTGACCCGTAGGGGTCAGGGTTCCGTCAACGTTGAGCGTTACGCACATAGCCATAGAGGCGAATCCTTTTAGCCGTCTAGACGGCTGTTATTTCTGCGCCGCGACCGGCTGCGGCTTGATCTGCGCCAACGGCACCAGCACCGCCCGGCTCATGGTCAGACGGCCATTAGCGACCGCGAACGATTCCGGAGCCAGCGTGTACTCGCCCGGAGACAGCTGCTTGCCCGGATCGAGCGTCAGCTGGAAGGCGGTCGGCAGGCCGTCGATTTCAAGCACCGCCCACTGCTTGATACGCTGGCGAGTAACGCCTTCCCATGTGGATTCGAACGGCTCCACGGCCTTGTTGAGAACATTAATTTTCATGCTGCTTGCTCCTGTAGTTGATCGTCGATGCGATATGCCCAAACCTGCCCGCCAGCGCCTACCACCACGCGCCACGGAGACGGCAGGAACTCCCCCGTGAATTTGTCCATGTAACCGCCCGAAACCTTGCGGATGTCCGCTTTGCCGGTCAGCGCATCGCGAACCCACATCGGGGCTTGCCAGTAGCGGACGTGCCGCCGACCTTCGGGCTGCAAGCCACCATGACCGCACATGCGCGCGCCGCGCGGGTAGCCCATCGCCTGCTCTACCGTCGTCTTGCTGGCGTACTTCGTGATGTAGCCGATTGGCGATTGCGCCGTAACGATGTTCGTCATGCCATGTGGCCACCAGCCTTGCGCATCGGCGTGCGGCAGGTATTTACCCTTCGGGAGCCAGACCACGACGTGGTAATGAAGTGCACCGCGCTTCTGTAGCTCAGCCACCCAGACATAGCGCAACCGAATTCCACGCTCGCGACACCAGTGGTTCATCGCCTTGCGAAACGCGCCGAAGTGGCCCGCTTGCCAACCGTCAACGTCCGCATAGGTCAGGGTGATGAACTTCTTATTCCACAGCTGCGCGTTGCGTTCAGTGTGCGCGTCGAAATGCAACAGCCGTGCCGCATGGCCGACTGACGTTTTCATCCGCTTGATGCGCGAGGCTTCCCGGTTGATCTTCAACCGCTCGCGAAGCGGCCGCTTTTCTGCCTGCAAAGTATCTACCCGATCCTTTGTTGCATTAGTGATAAACCCCAGGGCAAACGGCTCCGCGTCGCTTCGCTCCGCGGAGGCGTTTGCCCTGTTGAACTGGCAAATTTCACCCATGCCATTTGCTCCGAGCGATATCGACAAAAGGTGCATTGATCGCGGCGTCTTGCTGGTTCCGTATCGCCCAGTACAGCCGGGTATGACGCACGGCCAGCGTATCGGCAGCGTCGAGCAGTGAGAAAACTTCGTCGTTGCACTGCGCCGCCGCAGCGAGGCCGGACGGGTACAGGTCGAACGGTTCGACGCCCATGCCGGCAGGCCCAGCGGCGGGACACGGATAGTCAGGCGGCGGGTACTTGCCGAGGTAGAGCCTATCCATCGCAGTCGGCCATATCGGACGCTGTTTCAAGGTTGTCGGCAAGCGAATCCGCCGTGATCGACAACACGAAATGCAGCGTTTGCTGACCGTTCAAAGCAGCGCGATCACTGAGCGCACGAAGGCGCGAGAGCAGTTGGCTAGTCTCGGCCATCTGCACAGGGCAGGTTTCATCCATCGACATGAGGACACTCCAACCCGACGCGTTGCAGCGCCAGATGAATGAAGGAATAGGATTGTTCGGATTGCGCGAACGGCACCGGCCTGCCCTGGCTAACCAGCCACTCACGATGGATCGAGTGCGCGTCCCATTTGACGAGCTCACGACGCAGCGAAAGCGGAACGTCGCCGCCCGCTTTGGCAATCATCGAGATAGCCGTCCGAATGCCATTGCGCATGCCTTCGGCGTAGACCATTCCGGCATCGGCTTCGACGGTAGTGGAATGGCGTGCAGTCATTGCTCGCCCCGGTGCGCAATCCATAGGACCACGCGTGTCACCTGCCGACCGAACTCGCGAAGGCCGAGGAAGAACACATAGACGGCCAGAAGTGAAAGTGCGATTTGCATCACTGCCCCCAAACCGTGCGGTCATACGCACGCGAGAAACGCCGCCATGTGCGGCAGCGGCGGCGAAGGAAGAGAAGGACACCACGTCCGCTCAACCGGCCGAACAAAGCACCAGCCCAGCACGCGGCGAAGGAACCCACAAACCCGGCCTTGAACAACATGGCGAGCGCCTGCGCGAATTGATCGACCGTGACGGTATTCATCGGAGCGCATGCCGGATCGCGGACAGGATCAACGCGATAGCTACGCCGCAGGCGATGCGCGTCACGTAGTACGACCAGCGGCGGCTCACGACTGCACCCCGAGCATCAAATCCGCAGTGCGTTCCAGCATCGACTCGCGCTTGTCGGAGCGAAGGTGCGCCAGCCGGAAGGCAGAGAGCGCCGCGTCCTGTTGCGCGTGCGAGCGATGCTCCTTACGCATGGCCTGGTCTATCCGCTGTTCCTCAGCGGTCATGGGCTGGGTGTGCCTCATACCGGCGAACCGGAAAACACGTGCAGCGTGTACGCGCCCGACTTGTGCGAGGACACGGGCAGAACGCCCCGCCGCCCTGTACTCAACCACCGACAGGGGTGGCGGTGGCAGATTCGCAGGGCGGCGGAAACTAGGTGAAATCGGGTACCCGGCACAACCGGCCAAATTGGCCCGTAGGCGAGCGTTGAGGTTGGCGAGTCGGCGGACCACGACTACGAGCCAGAACAGCGCGAGGGAGAACGGTATTGCGGCGAGAAGGTACATTGCGGCCCCTGTTACGGTTCAAGGTTGTTGAACTCGGAGCGAAGTACACTACCCTTGAACCTCCCAAGTCAAGGGTCTTGAACCATGAGCACAGCGAATAAATTGCTTGACAAATATGCCGCAGTGTGCGGGACCAGTCAGGACAAGGAACTCGCGATAAAGCTTCGCGTGTCGAAAGGCGCTGTGAGCAATTGGCGACATGGACGCGCCCAGCCGAATGCCGAAGCGGTCGAGAGAATGTGCAGCGCGATCAACGAACCGCTTCGCGCATGGTTGCCGCTGATCGAGGCAGAACGTGCCCGAACACCGGGCGATCGCAAGGTGTGGCTTCGACTGGCTCAGGCTGCTGCGTCGTTCGCAATGATCTACGCGTTTAGCCGTCTAAACGTCCATGAAGGGATCGTTTCGGCGCTGGTTTTGGCTTCGCGTAATCCGGGCACACTGTATATTATGTAAAATTTCAGAACGTCACCTGGGTATATAGCCCGATGACGAAGGCGTCAGGAATCTTCCCTGTTCCGCCGGGATGAATCACGTATTGCAGATTGGGACGTAATACGAGCCATGGCGTTAGCCGCGCGCCATAGTCGATTTCGGCGACGCTTTCGTAAGTCTGGATGCCTACGGCACCAGGCGTCACGCTGTCGCGGTCTTCCTGATAACGGGTCAGTCGGGAATTGGTGCGCGCATAGGCAACCATGAAAGCGACCACGTCGTCATCGCGGCCGGGAAAGGTGCCCTGGAAGTGGCCGCCGGCCATCCAGAAGTAGCGGAACTTGGCGGTCGCCGCATCGCCCACGCCGGCCATGGCCCCAAAATAGAGCCCACATGCGGAGTCTGGCCCTTCGCGATAGACCATGTGGTTCGCGACGACGTAGCCGCCCGAGCGTCCGTTGTGCTGTTCGAAGGAGCCATCGGTCAGTCCGGCGGAAAGTCCGTTGACATCCGTGAGCACGTCAGGCGCTTTGGAGGTGTTGTAGTAGCCGCCGACCTTGATGTTACCGGGCAGTTCGCCACTGCCGCTGCCAGTCATCCAGCCGAGTTCGACTGGTATGAAAGCACCGGTGCTCTTGAAGCTCAGATTGAATCCCTCATCCGCATTGCCTTCGTTGGGATTCACCTGATAGATGCCGGTTGCCACGTAGAAGCCCGGCGTGGGACGTACTTCGATGCGAGCACCCCACTCTGCCGTGGGAAAATTGTGCGCACCGCTGTTGACCGTCATGGCATTGGCGTGGCCGCAGATCACGCCGTTCTGGAAATCGCAGAATGCCGGCAGATTCGCAAAGTGATCGCCGAGCGGTGACCAGCCGAGCTCGATGATGACCTTGTGATCGAGCAGATCCTGCTGATAGTTCAGTTCGGCCAGGCGGAAGTTCTGGCCGGCACCATAAAGCTCCTGCACCGCGAACTGGTTTCCGATTGCATCGGCCGACAGGCTGCGTCCGCTGCGATCGGTCAGGGTGAACTGAATCTTCGCATCGGGAACGCCCCACAATCGGTCGAGATCGAAATCGGCGCCGAGGTCGAACTGCTGCGTATAGCGCGCGGTTTGATACTTGCCACCGGAGGGATTGCCGGCACTTTCGGTCGTCCAGTGCGCACGCAGGGTGATGCCATCATTCTGCAGCTCGGTGCGCAAACCGCCCCAGTCGCCGGTCATCGTGGGTTGACCCAGCCAGCCGTCCGTCGTTGCCTGCTGCGCCATGGCCGGACAAACACTTAGCAGAGCCGTGCCGAACAGCAGGCACCGGGTAGTCTGATGCAACTGCGGAATCGAGTGACTGCGCATCGGATGATCACCTCGGGAGGGTCTTGCTGCTTCAGATCTGGTTGAGCCTTGCAATACCGTCAGGGTGATCGAGCTAGTCGTGCCCTGCCCGACGCGCCTTTTGTCGCTTGCGTCGCATGAGCATGGCGATGATCGCGACAAGCAGCAGCACAACGACGACCAGCGCCAGTCGTGCGAGCAGCACCAGATGCGACGGCGCGCCACCGGCGCGCAGGGTTTTCACCTGATCGACACTGATCGCGGCGGCGGGGTTTCCGTAGTGCTTGATCAGATACGAACCCAGCGTGGCGACTTGTTGATCGGTCAATGTTTGCGCAAAGCCAGGCATGTGCACATCCGAGCCATCCGCCGGCCAGCGGATGCCGTCGAGTATCACCATCACCAGATTGTTGGTGTGAGTTCGGCCAGTCGCCGTGTTGTGGAACAGCGACGGCAAACCCCCATCGAAGCTGCCCTGCCCTTGGGCTTGGTGACAGCTTGCGCAGTAACCGTCGTAGAGCTGCGCACCGGTCATCTTGTTCGGATCGCTGGGCAACGCCACACCACGCAAGCTGTCGAGTTCATCGGATGCAGCGCCCCAGCTATCGACAGCGCGGGTGTCGACCGGATCATGTTGCGCGGGTACGGTTTTCAGGTACGTGGCGATCGCCTGCAGGTCCGCGGCGGTGAGATGTTGCAAGCTGTTGTCGACGGCTTCGGCCATCGGGCCGGCAGCCTGTGCCCTGCCGGTGGCGTGCCCGAGTTTCATGTAAGCGACCAGATCCGATTCACTCCAACCACCGATGCCGCTGTTCGCATCCGAGGTGATGTTGGGCGCATGCCAGGTGCCAACATCGCCGCCAGCCAGTTCGCGTGACGACTGTTCGGCCATCAACAAATTGCGCGGCGTATGGCAGGTGCTGCAATGCGCCAGCCCGCGCACCAGATAGGCGCCACGGTTCCAGTCGGCGCTCTTGCCCGGATCGGGCGTGAACGGTTTGCTGTCGAGGAATAGTAGATTCCACGCCGCCATCGACAACCGGATGTTGAAGGGAAACGGCAGCCGGGTCGGCGTCGGTGCGGTGTCGACGGGGCTCACGTCGTGCATGAACCAGGCATACAGCGCGTGCACGTCGTCGTCGCTGAGCCGCGCATACGCGGTGTACGGCATCGCCGGATACAACCGCGCGCCATCCGCACGGATACCGCGGCGAAGCGCATCACTGAATTGCTGCTCGGTGTAGTTGCCGATGCCGGCCGTTTTCGATGGTGTGATGTTGGTAGCGATGATGGTGCCGATCGGTGTCGGTACTGGCAAGCCGCCGGCGAAAGGCTTGCCGCCAGGTGCGGTGTGGCAGGCCACGCAATCACCGGCGATCGCCAGATACTGGCCGGTACTCGCACTGTCGGCCGCCGTGGCGACGCCCGCGTAAAGGCCCGCAAGCACGCAGATCAACGCGAGGAGTGGAGTCATCCCTTTCATGACAGGCTCGCTTCGCGCTCGGCGTTCGATATCGCCGCATGCACGCCCGCTGGTTTCGGCAGGATGTGCTCGGCAGTGCGCAGCGCCAGCGCGATACCAGTGAGCGTGGAGTTCATCGTCGCCGCCGTGGGCATGACGCCGGTGCTGCAGATAAACAGATTCTCGTGATCATGCGTGCGGCCGAAACCATCGACGACCGAACTCTTCGGATCGTTGCCCATGCTCATGGTGCCGGTGATGTGTTGGTTGTTGGCGAAGTTGCCGTCCGCGCTGTAACGCAGGCCGGTGCCGCCCATCAGTTCGGCGATGCGCGCGAAATCGGCTTTGGATACATCCGCAGCACGGCGTGTGTAGTCGCCGATCGAGTAATGCGCCTCGGGTTTCGGGATGCCCATGGCATCCTTTTCCGAACTGAGCGTGATGCGATTGTCGGGATCGGGCAGCACCTCCAGCACGTTCTTGACGTTGACCTGGCGCGCCGCGCGCCAGCGCAACTGCTTGTCGAACTCGGCGCCGTACACGCCTTCCTTGATCAGGTCCTGGGTGACGCTGAGCACCTGCGAGATATTGGTGAAATCCAGCCGGTACGGTGCATGCTGGGAGCGGAAGGCGCCGTCGCGCAGCGTATTGATGGAACTCGGGCTCTGCGGACCACGACCAAGCCACAGCTCCTCGTCGGCGTAGAACGTGAGCGAGGTGCTGGGATGGTCCATCAGATGACGGCCGACCATATCGGAGCTATTGGCCAGGCCGTTCGGGTATTTGTCGCTGGCCGACAGCAGCAACAGCTTCGGGCTCTCGATGCCGTTCGCGGCCAGGATGAAGGTCTTGCCGGTGACACGATGCGTGCCCTTGTCGGGATCGAAGTAATGCACCGCGGCGATGCGGCCCTTGGCGTCGTGCTCGATCCGATACACCACGGCGTTCGCGATCAGCCGCGCGCCGGCGGCTTCGGCCGCGGCTATGGCGGTTTCTCCGGTGTATTGCGCGTTGACCGGGCAGATCGGCTGGCAGCTGTTGTTGCCGACGCAGGCCGGACGGCCGCCGTAACTGCGGCTGTTGCGCGCCACAGTATTAGCGACGACGGCATAGGTGGGCGCAAGCCGCTCGCGAAAACGGCGCATCGACCAAGGCTCGGCCACCGGCTCCATCGGGAACGGCTGGGTGCGCGGTGAGCCGGTGTCCGGCGCGCCGGCGACGCCGATGAGTTCCTCAGCCTCCTGATACCAGGGATCGAGTTCCTCATAAGTGAGCGGCCAATCGACACCCACGCCATACAGGCTCTTGATGCGCACATCATTCGGCACCAGCCGCCATGCCTGCGCCGCCCAATGCCAGGTGGTGCCGCCGACGGCGCGGATGTATTCGGCCGGATACGGATACGGTCCGGCCTGCTTCAGATAGCCATTGTCCTTGGGCACATAGATCGGATGCGGCGCCCATGGCGATGGCGGATACGGCGCCATCCAGTTGCCCTTGATCGGCGAATTCCGGAACGCAGCGACGACCCGGTCCCGATCCAGCCGCGGCCCGGCTTCGAGTATCAGTACGGAAGCACCTTGCAGCGCGAGTCGACGTGCCGCCAGCGAGCCGACGATTCCCGAGCCGATGACGACAATGTCGGCCGATAGTTGTTCGGACATCTGCCCCACTCCTCAGATGGGTTTGTTGGTCCAGCTTCCGTACGTGCCATAGGCATAGGTCGGTGGCTTCAGCACATCGGCGACGACTACAGCGTTGAGCGCGGTTTCGTAGTCGATGCATCGTGCTGCTTCATCACTGCCGACCACACCCAGGTACCAGGCGCCGACGATTTTTCGCGGCAGCGGTGCCAGCGGCGAATGTTCGGTGTCCAGCACGTTCTGCAATTGCTGCGGGGCGATCTGGCGCTGGTTGATCAGCGTCAGCAAGGCCTGCGCATCGGCGGGAAAGTGGGCATCGTCGGCGACGAGGGCGTCATAAAGACGTGACGTCTGCGTGGCATCCAGCACCTGTCGGCCGACGAGGATCGCGGAGAGCGCCGTAAACGCGCCGCGGTCAGCATGCGGTGCCGGTTGCGCCAGCGCCCAGGGAATCAGGGAAGCGGTGTATGCGGTCAGCAGGCCTGCCAGCAGGCGGCGACGCGAGGGGTCAACAGGAGCGTCGTGACTTGGCACCATGTCTTCGAGTTCGTTCATCGCCACTGCTTACCCCCAAGGAGTTGCAACGAAACCTGCGACTGAAGTTCTAACCGGCCGGCGCAACGCTACTCCGTTCATGGCGTAAGTTGCTGCGGAAACACGTCGACGAGTGACGCCACCACGTGGTCCCCTGTTTCGGCAGTTTCAGTGCGCTCGAACTGACGCCCGTGCACCCTTGATCATGGCCAGCCAGTCGTAACCATCCTTCAATTCAACGGTGACTGCCTCGTCGATGACATTGAATTGCGGCGAACGACGTGTGTCTCTGGCACCTTCGAATTCGGTGCGTTTGCGTTGCAGCAGTGAGTTGAGATGACGCTTCATCCTGGCAGTCCTATGACGGTGATATGGAGTGACCGGATCAACCGCCTGGGTCAGGCCACGCTCGCCGGTCTGCTTGCGTGGCGGAAAGTATGGGGATGGCGATGACGCGGATAAAGCGCCTTCACACGACCGTTCTGTTTCCGCTGATGAACGACCAACGGGGCAACAGCCTCTCGGGCTGACGCCACGAAGACTGTTCACGCAGGGAAACACGGTGGTCGCCTGGCGGCACTTCAGAGCGAGCCCATCATGTCCATATAGGACACCAGTACGGCTACTGGTGTCGGGTCATGCGCAAATCCATTCTTTCCATACTGGCTGGCGGGCTGCTGCTCGCCTTGGCCAGCATGTCTTTCAGCAGTTATGCCGCGAACGTTCACGACAACGACTACGTGAGTATCGGCGTCCCTGACCTGCCGCAGGCCACGGCATTCTTCCGCAACATCCTGGACTGCGAGCCGGTCAATCCAGTCGCTGGCAGCGAATCGCCTGAAAGCACACGTGCCGGTCATGCCACACGCGACGCCTTGCCCCCATCCCGATTGTTGCTCTGCGATTCGGGAACGGTCGTCGAATTGTTCGATGCCCACGGGATGCATTTCCCCACCCCGGCACGCCATGCAACCGATCACGGCAGTGAACCGATAACGTTCGCTGCCGACAATGTGGCGCATGCCGACCGCTGGCTGCGACACGAAGGTATCCAGGTGATCGGGGCTCCGGTCACGATGACGAGCGGCCCGCATGCCGGTCGGACGGTCGTGAACTTCGTGGCGCCATGGGGTCTACGGCTGCAACTGGTCGGCAGAACCCCAAGTCAGATCGCCACGGCGCCGTGATCGTCGCTGGCAATCAGTGCAACGGAATGCCATAAGAGACGGCATGTCATCTCAACCGATCGAGGTACCCACAAGCGCGGCGACGTTGCCCGAATTTGTGGCGATGCATCGGCGCCTGTTCGTGCTGACCGGGGCCGGTTGCAGCACCGATTCAGGCATTCCCGATTACCGCGACATCAACGGCGGCTGGAAGCGCCCGCAGCCGGTGACCTATCAGGCCTTCGTGGGTGAACTGACAACACGCCAGCGCTATTGGGCACGCAGCCTGATTGGCTGGCGACGTTTCGGGCGCGCGCAGCCGAATGCAACCCATCACGCCCTCGTTCGACTGGAGCAGCAAGGCAAGCTGACCTTGTTATTGACCCAGAACGTCGATCGGCTGCATCAGGCCGCCGGCAGCGAAAACGTGGTCGACCTGCACGGACGACTGGATCGGGTGCGCTGTCTGACTTGCGAACAGCGCATGTTGCGCACGGATTTCCAAGCCGCGTTGTTGCGGCTGAATCCGGCTTGGGCGGATCTTGATGCCGCGGATGCACCGGACGGCGATGCGGATCTGGACGGGCAGGATTTCTCGCACTTCCAGGTACCGCCCTGCCCGCATTGCGCCGGCCTGCTGAAGCCGGACGTGGTGTTCTTTGGTGAGAACGTGCCACGCGAAAGGGTGGATGCCGGCATGCAGGCCTTGCATGATGCCGATGCGATGCTGGTGATCGGTTCGTCGCTGATGGTGTATTCGGGCTATCGCTTTGCGAATGCCGCAGCTCGTACCGGCAAGCCGATCGCCGCGGTGAACATCGGCCATACCCGCGCCGATCCGCTGCTGAGCATCAAGATCGAGCAATCCCGCGCGCTGGCACTGGCCTTTCTGTAATGGCGTGACTCAGCGGCGGGCGCGGAAGAAGTCGCGCAACAGGCTGGCGGATTCCTCGGCAAGCAAGCCACCACCGACTTCAATGCGATGGTTGTGGCGTTCGTCGATCAGGGTGTTGAACACGCTGCCGGCTGCGCCGGTCTTGGGGTCGGACGCTGCGTAGACCACGCGGCCGAGACGGGCATGGATCATCGCCATCGCGCACATCGAGCATGGCTCCAACGTGACGTAAAGGGTGGAACCGGACAGACGATGATTCGCCAGTCTCTCGCCAGCCGCGCGCATCGCCATGATCTCGGCATGCGCGGTCGGATCGTGCAAGGTGATGTTGCGGTTCCAGCCCAGGCCGACGATCTCTCCATCCAGCACCAGCACGGCACCGACCGGTACCTCGTTCTCGGCGTCGCGTGCATGCGCAGCGAGCTGCAGCGCACGCTGCATGTACTGCACATCTGCAGTCGAGAATGCTCCGAATGCTTCGTAAATTTCGTCAGTCATTTCAATGAATTGTGATCTATATATGAGAAAGCCGGCAAGCTGCCGGCCTTCCTGGATGCATGCAAGTGGCTGATTCTGTTATTCCCACTCGATTGTGGCGGGTGGCTTGCCGCTTATGTCATAAACGACACGAGAAACACCACGCAACTCATTGATTATTCTATTTGAAACCTTGCCAAGAAACTCGTACGGCAGGTGTGCCCAGTGTGCCGTCATGAAGTCTATGGTCTCCACGGCGCGCAGTGCGATCACCCATTCGTAGGCGCGTGCGTCACCGACCACGCCGACCGACTTGACCGGCAGGAACACGGCAAACGCCTGGCTGGTCTTGTCGTACAGATCGGCCTTGCGCAATTCGTCGATGAAGATCGCGTCGGCCTGGGCCAGCAGTTCGGCGTACTCGCGCTTCACTTCGCCGAGGATGCGCACGCCCAGACCCGGACCCGGGAACGGGTGGCGATAGACCATCGCGCGCGGCAGGCCGAGTTCGACGCCAATGCGGCGTACTTCGTCCTTGAACAGTTCACGCAGCGGCTCGACCAGCTTGAGCTTCATGTGCGCCGGCAGGCCGCCGACGTTGTGGTGGCTCTTGATGACGTGGGCCTTGCCGGTCTTGCTGCCGGCCGACTCGATCACGTCAGGGTAGATGGTGCCCTGCGCCAGCCACTTCACCTTGCTGCCGTCCGCGGCGATCTTGCCCGACTCCTCGTCGAAGATCTCCACGAACAGGCCGCCAATGATCTTGCGCTTGGCTTCCGGATCGGCCACGCCATCGAGCGCCTTGAAGTAGCGATCGGCCGCGTCGACGCGGATCACCTTGACGCCCATGTGCTCGGCCATCATGGCCATCACCTGGTCGCCCTCCTGCCAACGCAGCAGGCCGGTGTCGACGAAGACGCAGGTCAGCCGGTCGCCGATCGCCTTGTGCAGCAGTGCGGCAACCACCGAGGAATCGACACCACCCGAGAGACCCAGCAGCACATGGTCGTCGCCGACCTGTTCGCGCACACGGGCGATCTGGTCATCGATGATGTTGGCAGCGGTCCACAACGTGGCGCAGCCGCAGATCTCGGCGATGAAACGCTTCAGCAGCGCCCCGCCCTGCTTCGTGTGCGTCACTTCGGGGTGGAACTGCACGCCGTACCAGCGCCTGGCTTCGTTCTCCATCACCGCGACCGGGATGCGGTCGGTGGTGCCGGTGATCGCGAAACCTGGCGGCGCCTTGGCGACATGATCGCCGTGGCTCATCCACACATCGAGCTTGTGCGCGCCGGCATGATCGCTGAGGCCAGCAAACAGACGGCTCGTCGCCACGATATCGACTTCGGCGTGACCGAACTCACGCGCATCGGCGGCCTCGGTGGCGCCGCCCAGCTGTGCGGCCATCGTCTGCATGCCGTAGCAGATGCCGAGGATCGGCACGCCGGAGTCGAACACCTGCTGTGGTGCTTTCGGCGCACCTTCCAGTGTGGTCGATTCCGGGCCGCCGGACAGGATGATGCCCTTCGCACCGAACGCGGCGATCTCAGCCGGCTCGTGATCCCAAGCCCAGATTTCGCAATACACGCCAAGTTCGCGAATGCGGCGTGCGATCAGCTGCGTGTACTGCGCGCCGAAATCGAGGATCAGGATCTTGTCGTTATGGATGTTGGTCATGGCGGCCAGGTTTGAAGCGGCAACGGGGAACGGGGAACAGGAAACGCTACAGTCGCTCGAGTTCAAGCGACTGCCACCAAGCGGTAAGCCACAGGAAACGGGTTCGCTTACATCCCCGTCCCCTGTTTCCCGTTCCCTGCTTCAATCAGGAATTCAGCCGGTAATTCGGCGCTTCCTTGGTGATCTGGATATCGTGCGGATGCGCTTCGGTAACGCCGGCGGAAGTCACCTTGACGAACTGCGCCTTGTGGCGCACGTCCTCGATGGTGGCTGCACCCAGGTAACCCATCGACGCGCGCAGGCCACCGATCAACTGATGAATGATGTTGCGCAGCGAACCACGGTACGGCACGCGGCCTTCGATGCCTTCCGGTACCAGCTTGTCCGCATCGGCCTCGTCCTGGAAGTAACGATCCTTCGAACCAAGCTGCATCGCGCCGATCGAGCCCATGCCGCGGTAGCTCTTGTACGAACGGCCCTGGAACAGCTCGACCTCGCCTGGCGATTCCTCGGTACCGGCAAACATCGAGCCGAGCATCACGGTGGATGCGCCGGCGGCGAGTGCCTTCGGGATATCGCCGGAATAGCGGATACCGCCATCGGCGATCAGCGGAATCTCGTCCTTCAGCGCGGTGGCGACCATGTCGATCGCAGTGATCTGCGGCACGCCGACACCGGCAACCACACGCGTGGTGCAGATCGAGCCGGGACCCACGCCGACCTTGACGGCATCCACGCCGGCATCGAGCAGTGCGCGTGCCGCTTCACCGGTGACGATGTTGCCGGCGATCACCTGCACCTGCGGATAGTGTTTCTTGACCCAGCCGGCGCGGTCGATCACACCTTGCGAATGGCCATGCGCGGTGTCCACCACCAGCACGTCGACGCCGGCATCGACCAGCGCGGCGACGCGTTGCTCGGTATCGCCGCCGACGCCCACTGCTGCGCCGACCAGCAACGCCTCGTTGGGGCCCTTGGCGGAATGCGGGTTGTCGCGTGCCTTCTGGATGTCCTTGACGGTGATCAGGCCGCGCAACTGGAACGCGTCGTTGACCACCAGCACCTTCTCGATGCGGTGCGTGTGCAACAACTGCAGCACGTCGTCCTGGCTGGCGCCTTCCTTGACCGTGATCAGCTTGTCCTGGCGGGTCATGATGTTGCGCACCGGATCGTCGTGCTTGCGTTCGAAACGCAGATCGCGACTGGTGACGATACCTACCAGTTGCTCGCCGTCGACCACCGGCACGCCGGAAATGTTGTGCGCATGAGTCAGCCGCAGCACTTCACGGATCGAGGTGTTCGGGCCCACGGTGATCGGGCTGCGGATCACGCCGGCCTCGAACTTCTTGACCAGGCGCACTTCGGCCGCCTGCTGCTCGGCCGTCATGTTCTTGTGGATGATGCCGATGCCACCGCACTGCGCCATGGTGATGGCGAGGCGAGCTTCGGTGACCGTGTCCATGGCGGCGGAGACGATCGGGATGTTCAGGCGCAGGTTGCGGGTGAACCGCGTTGAGGTGTTCACATCGCGCGGCAGCACGATGGAATGGCCCGGAACAAGGTAGACGTCGTCGTAGGTCAGGGCCTCGGCGATGATACGCATGCGAAAAGTCCCGCTGCAAAGAGGGAATTATACGCGCCCTGCCGTGAGGCTCGCCAGATGCGCAGCTGAATGCAGCCCGCGGATCAGGCGAGCTTGTGCGTCATGGCGCGGGCGTCCGCAGCTTCCAGCGTGTTTTCCATCAGCGTGGCCACGGTCATCGGGCCGACGCCGCCGGGTACCGGCGTGATCCAGCTGGCATGCGCTGCCGCTGCATCGAAATCCACGTCGCCGACCAGACGACCATCGTCGAGGCGGTTGATCCCCACGTCGATCACCACCGCACCCGGCTTGATCCATTCGCCCTTGACCAGCCCCGGTTTTCCGACCGCCACGACCAGGATATCGGCCTGGCGCACGAAGCTTTCCAGATCACGGGTGAAACGATGGCAGCTGGTGGTGGTGCAGCCGGCGATCATCAGTTCCAGCACCAGTGGGCGACCGACATGGTTGGACACGCCGACCACCACCGCGTGCTGACCGCGCACGGGACGATCGGTATGGCCCAGCAAGGTCATCACACCTCTCGGCGTGCACGGGCGCAGACCGAAGCGGCGCAGCGCGAGGCGCCCCACGTTCACCGCCTGGAAACCATCCACATCCTTGTCCGGATCGATGCGGTCGACCAGCGCGTCCTCGTCGATATGTTCCGGCAGCGGCGACTGCACCAGGATGCCGTGCACGTCCGGATCGGCATTCAGGCGGTCGATCAGGGCGAACAGTTCTTCCTGGCTGGTGTTCGATGGCAGGTCGTAATCGAACGAGCGAAAACCTACTTGATGGCAGGCTTTGCGCTTGTTGCGCACGTAGACCGATGACGCGGCATCGTCGCCCACCAGCACCACGGCCAGTCCCGGCGCCGCCAGTCCATGCGCTACCCGTTCGGTGACGCGCAGACGCAGGCGTTCCAGCAATTCCTGGGCGATGCGTTTGCCGTCGAGAATGCGTGCGCTCATGTTGATGCCTGACTGGAAGTTGCCCATTATCGCGACTGGCCTGCATGCACACAAACAAAAGCGAAAGGGTGCCTGATGCCGATCGAACCGGTTTTGCCCACATGGGAGCTTGTCGAAGAACCTCTGCGGCTGCGCCCATGGCAAGCGCAGGATGCCGAAGACTTGTTCGATGCGGCACGTTCGTCCGTAGCCAGCGTGGGCCGCTGGCTACCCTGGTGTCATGCGGGTTACGAGCGGGCTGATGCGCACGCATGGATAAGCCACTGTCAGGATGGCTGGTCACGCGGCGAGCACTTCGCGTTCCCGATCTTCGACCTGCATACCGGCGAGCTGCTCGGCGGTGCCGGACTCAACCAGCGTAACCGCCAGCATCGCAGCGCCAATCTCGGTTATTGGGTGCGGCAGTCGCGTCATGGCGAAGGCATTGCCGCACACGCCGCCGCGCTGGTCGCGCGTTTCGGCTTTGAACAACTGGGATTGATCCGCATCGAGATCGTTGTCATGCCCGACAATCATGCAAGCCGGCGCACCGCCGAAAAAACCGGTGCACGCTTCGAAGCGATCGCGCGGCAGCGCCTGTGGGCGAATGGACTGGCCCATGACGCGGCGGTGTACGGTTTGACTCAGGCGGATCTGTTGCCGTCTGCGCGTTAGTCGGGGCGAGCGTGTCGAAGAATCAGCGCGTGCGCTTGATCAGATCGCTGACCCGACGCCGAGCCTTCTGCTCCTGCTCCTTGGTCAACACCTTCTTGCGTCCCGCATACGGGTTTTCGCCTTCGCGGAAGGCAATCCGGATCGGCGTGCCTTCGAGCTTGTAGCGCTTGCGGAAGAAGTTTTCCAGATAGCGCTGATAGGCCGGCGCAATGTGTTTGGTGCGGGTGCCGTGGATGACGATGGTCGGCGGATTGTTGCCACCCGGATGCGCAAAACGCAGCTTCGGCGAGTGACCATGCACCAGCGGCGGCTGGTAGCCTTCGTAGGCTTTCTCCAGCGTCTTGGTCAGATCGGAAGACACCAACACCTTGGTTGCCGACGCATGCGCACGCACGACCGCACGCATCAACTCGCGCAAGCCCGAACCGTGCAACGCCGAGATATGCACCTGTTTGGCCCAGTCGACGAATACCAGTCGACGGTCCAGCGCACGCATGCATTCGTCGCGCTGATATTGATCCAGCCCATCCCACTTGTTGATGGCGATCACCAGCGCCCTGCCCTCGTCCATCGCGTAACCGATCAGGGTGAGGTCCTGGTCGGCCAGGTTTTCGCGGGCATCGATCATCACCACCACGACCTGGGCGGCGGCGATCGACTGCAGCGTCTTGATGACACTGAATTTCTCGACGGCTTCCTCGACGCGTGCCTTGCGCCGGATGCCTGCGGTGTCGATCAGCGTGTAGCGCTTGCCGTCGCGTTCCAGCGGAACGCGGATCGGATCGCGGGTGGTACCGGCGACGTCGGAAACGATCAGCCGGTCCTCGCCGAGCAGGCGATTGATCAGCGTCGATTTGCCGGCATTCGGACGTCCGACGATGGCGACACGGATGCTGCCACCCTCGCCTTCCTCCTCGACCGTGCTCTCCTCATCGGCAGGCAGCAAGGGCAGGATCAGTTCAATCAGGTCGCCTGTGCCGCGATTATGCGCGGCGGACAACGGCAGGATCTTGCCGACGCCGAAGGCGGAGAACTCCGCCAGCACGGCTTCCTCTTCCAACCCGTCGGTCTTGTTGACCGCCGCGATGATCGTCTTGCCGCTGCGGCGCAGCTCGTTGAGGATGACGTAGTCCTGCGGCAGCAGGCCTTCGCGGGCATCGACCACGAACACCAGCACGTTTGCCTCTTCGATCGCCAGGCGCACCTGCTTCGCGGTCAGGACATCCATCGCCTCCTCGACGCCGGACAGACCGCCGGTATCGACCACCACGAAGGGCCGCGCGCCACTGCGGCAGACGCCGTAGTGACGATCACGCGTGACACCCGGCATATCGGCCACCAAGGCGTCACGGCTGCGCGTCAGTACATTGAAAAGGGTCGATTTACCGACATTCGGACGACCAACCAGCGCGACGACGGGCAGCATAGTGAGGACTTCGTTTCAGCAATCAGTGCGCGGACAGACGATAGGCGCCGATACGGCCCTTCACGTCCTCGACGTAGACGGTGTCACCCACCACCAGTGGTTGGGCACGGATCGCCTTCTTGGACAGCCGCTGACGACCAGCCAGCGCACCGTCACCGACCTGCAGCCAATGCACATAGCCTTCCATGTCGCCGACCACGACGTAATCGCCCTGCACGGCTGGGCTGGTGACCCAGCGGTATTTCAGTGCGTCGTTCTTCCACATGTCGGCGCCGCCGGCCTTGTCGAATGCCCAAACCTGCGAGTCGTCATTGGCGCCGACAATCGCATTGCCGGTGACTGCCAGTGAGCCGAAGCTGGAAAACGGACGCGACCACAGTGGACGACCGCTGGGGCCGTCCACGGCCACCAGATTGCCGTGATAGGCGGCACCATAGAGCGTGCTGCCATCGAGCACGATCGCGCCATCGACGTCATTCAGTCGATCGATCTCGGTACGGCCTTCGCCGCTGGCGAGTTTCTGTTCCCACAGCTTCGAGCCATTGTCCAGGCGCAGCGCGACCAGCTTGCCGTCGTCGCTGCCGAAAAAGACCACGCCATTGGCTACCAGCAGCCGGCCATTGCCGCGCAGGCTCAACAGCGGCACAGTGCCCTGGTCATAGACCCAGCGACGCTCACCGGTCTTGCCGTCCAGTGCGTAGATGCGGCCATCGCTGGTCCGCACCACCGCCAGATCACCGACGATCACCGGCGACGTCAATACCTCGGACTTCAACTCGGCTTCCCAGCGGGGACTGCCATCTTTAGCATTCACGCCATAAACGTGACCGTCCAGCGTACCAACGGCGAGCAGATCGCCAGTGACTGCCGGACCACCGGCATAGAAGGCATCTTTGCGCTTTTTGTCGCCCCAGCCGAACCAGCCATGAGTGCTCGAGCTTTTCGACCACAGGGTCTTGCCGCTGGCGGCATCCATCGCGACCAGTTTGCCGTCTGTGCTGTCGGCATAGAGCACGCCATCCACCACGGTCGGACGCAGGCGGGCGCCACTGTCACCGGCACCGCCGCCGACACTGGTGCTCCACAAACGGGTGACTTGAACGGTAGGCTTGAAGTCCTTGGCCAACGGAGTCGGCGGCTGGATATTTTCCTTCTTGAGCGAATGGCAACCGGCAAGGGTCACCAATGAAGCCAGTGTGATCAGTAAAAATCTTTTCATGCACCCTGCTTCCCGGCCACGGCCAAATCATCGAGTTTCATCTGCAAGGCGCCGCGTTGCGGCGCTTCCTCGCTCAACGTCGACAAGGCTGTCTGATAAGCCTTGCGCGCATCGTCGGAACGTCCAAGCTTGACCAGCACATCCCCGCGGAGTTCCTGAGCCAGCCCCTTGTAGCTGTCGGCCGGCATGCGATCGAGCGTGGCCAGTGCGGCGTTGCCATTGTCCCGCGCCAGCTCCACCTGCGCGATGCGCAACAGGGTCAACGATTTCAAGGCCGGATCGGGGGCGTGGCTTTCGGCCCACTCCAGCGACGCCTCAGCCTTGTCCAGCTGCTTGGCTTCCACCTGCTGTTTGGCGCGATCGCTGACGGCGAATACGGCGTACGGCGACTTGGTGTAATCCTTCATTAGCTGATCGGTCAGCTGCGTGGCGGTATCCGGCTTGCCAGATGCCTGGGCAATCTGCACCTGCTGATAGAGCTGCGACGCCATGCCCTCATTGCGGGCCTGATGGTTGCGCCATTGCTGCCAACCGAAAATACCGACCAGGCCGATCGCGATACCGACGATGATCGACACACCATTCTCGCGCAGCCATTTCTGAACCAATTCGCTTTGTTCGTACTTGTCGTATTCTTCAAATGCCATGCAATCACCATTCAAAAGGCTGCGCACCCGCAGGCGTTGCACAGGCCTGCGCGGTAAATAAGAGGAGGCGCCGATTACGTCCGGCCGATCACGTCCGCTCGTTGCCGAGCGAACAATGGGCAAGCATAACCGAAATGGGTTGCCCGGAGCGGTCCGGGCCGTGATCAGAGGCTGGTTGCGGAGGCCTTGCCGTCCTGCACCTGCACGCGGAAACGCGCCACATTGGCACGCCGGTAATCATCCAGTCCCACCGACTGGCCATCGATGCTGATCTGCGCCGCACTGGCATTGCCAATGCGCACATCCAGCGGCTGATCGCTGTGGTAGGTCTTGTTGCTGCCGGCAGGCAGCAGACCGTACTCCAGTCGTGTGCCGTTGCTGTCAACAACCTCGACCCAGCTGGCGGCGCTCAGGTTCAAGCCCAGACTATGGCTGCCAGTACCGGCGTCAACCGACGCTGGCACCGTGGGTTTGGCCGGCGACACGCTGCTGTTGTCCAGACTTGGAAACGGCGCCATCGAGGCCATCAAGGGTTCTTGTCCTTGCGCTGGCGCCTGCGCGACTGGCGACGGCGACGACGGAACCACACGGCTGGCCAGGCTGCTGGCAGCCGCACTTGATGTTGTCGCCGGTGCATCCTGCTGCGCCACCGGCGCAGCATCCAGCGGGGCCAGATGGCTGAGGTCACGATCAAGCGTGCCGCGCACGCCCAACCAGATCATCGGCACCACGATCACTGCCGTCAGCACGACATAAGTAGCGGCGGTCGCGTAGCGATCCAGCAGGAAACGCGAATGCGAAATACCGCCTGTGGCCACCAGCGTTGGCTCGACCTGCTTGATGCGGTCAAGCTCGACATCAATCGATGCCTGGTTGACGCCAAGATGGCGAGCGTACTTGCCGATGTAGCTGGCCAGATAAACCTTCGAATCGATGCCGTCGTACTGGTCGCGCTCAAGCTGGCGCAACACGCGTGCAGGCAATTTCAGCGTATGTGCACAGGCCTCCAGTTCCAGCCCGCGCGCTTCACGCGCTGCATGCAGGCGACTGCCGAAACTGACCGTGGCGGACTGCGTCAACGGCACATCCATATTGAGCAAATTAATGCCGAACAGATCCGCTTCGTTCGTACCGGGCTTGGTCGATGGAGGCTGCATGGAGGTCATGGGCTGGCAGTAGTGTCGAGAGCGTGCGCCTGCTCCGAGTCCGGGAACTGGCCAAGCAACCGCTTGCTGTAAGTGAGGGCAGCTTCCGAGTTGCCCAGACGGGATTCAATGTCGTGACCAAGCTTGAGTGACGCGGCAGTCGGTTGGCCCAGCGCATCGAATCGCTGGATGAAAGCCCTGGCGCGAAACGCATCCTTATTCAGATAAAGCACATTCGCAAGCTGGAAGAGTGCCTCTCCATTGTTCGAATTTCGCGCGATGGCGTCACGAAAACTCGCTTCGGCCCCGCTGACGTCATTGGCACGCAGCTGGCAGACGCCTTCATTCGTCAACGCCACATCGGGTGTCGAGTAGAACGGGTCGGCGACCGCTTTCTGGAAATAGCCGTTCGCTTCCGTGACTTTTCCGGTATGGCACAGGAATACGCCGAGATTGTTGTTCGGCGCGCCCTTGGTCGGCTCCAGCGCCACCGCCTTGCGGTAATGCTCCTCGGCCTCGGGCAGTTTGTTGATGCGCTCGTAGATCACCGCGATCACGGTATGCGCCGGCGCGTAGTTGGGATTGAACTGCAGCGCCTTGGTCACTTTCTCCAGCGCCGTCTGCAAATCGCCAGACTCCATGTAGCGCTGGGCCAGTTCCGTATGGATGCGCGCAGCATCCTGGGCCTGATCAGCCTTGCTGGACTGCGGCAGGTTCTTGCCGAGCGAGTTGCTGTCGGTACGTGTGGTGATGCATCCGGCCAGCGGCAACAGCAGACTGAAGATCAGTACCCGGTCAAATCGCATGCAATGCCCCCTCGTCCTGCCGCTTGCGAAGATCGGCGCTACGCCGGGTACGATCGGTCACCTGCCCGGCCAGCTGGCCGCAGGCAGCATCGATGTCGTCACCACGGGTACGCCGCAACATGGTCAGCACACCAGCATTCAGCAGCTGCGTCTGGAAGTCGCGAATGTCATTCGCGTCCGAGCGCTCGTAGCGCGTGCCGGGAAATGGATTGAACGGAATCAGGTTGACCTTGCAGGTCGGCAGCTTGCGCATCAGCTTGATCAGCTGGCGCGCATGCTCGGGCTGGTCGTTGACACCTTTCATCAAGGTGTATTCGAAGGTGATCGAGGTGCGCGGCTTGCGCGCGACCCAGCGCTGGCAGGCAGCCACCAGTTCCACAATCGGATAACGCTTGTTGATCGGCACCAGCTCGGTGCGCAGCTCGTCGTTGGCCGCATGCAGCGAGACCGCCAGCGAGACATCGATCGCGTCCGACAGCTGGTCGATCAGCGGCACCATGCCGGCGGTCGACAGCGTGACGCGCTTGGCGGCCAGGCCGAAGCCGAGGTCGTCGCGCATCAGGCGCATCGCCCGCACCACATTCTCGAAATTGGCCAACGGCTCGCCCATGCCCATCATCACCACGTTGGTGATGCGACGGTTCTGATGGGTGATGTTGCCCAGGTACTTCGCCGCCACCCATACCTGACCGATGATCTCGGCAGTGGACAGATTGCGGTTGAAACCCTGCGCGCCGGTCGAACAGAAGCTGCAGTTCAGCGCGCAACCGATCTGCGAGGACACGCACAAGGTGCCGCGGGTCGGCTCGGGGATGTACACCGTCTCGATCGCGTTGCCGCTGTCCATGCCCAGCAGCCACTTGTGGGTACCGTCAGTGGCGGCCTTGTCCAGCAGCGTCTTCGGCGCGCCGATGTAGCAGACCTCGGTGAGCTTGGCGCGCAGCGCCTTGCCCACGTCGGTCATGTTTTCGAAGTTGTCTTCCAGATCGTGGTAGATCCACTTCATCACCTGCTCGGCGCGATACGGCTTCTCGCCGATCTGCGTGAAGAAATCACGCAGACCCTGGCGATCGAAGTCGAGCAGGTTGACTTTGGCGGGCGGATTCACAACAACCTGGTTCACAACTTATGCCTCACAACAATTGAATCGCTCAGCGCGACAGCACGTCCGTCGCAGCGAAGAAATACGCAATCTCCACCTTGGCGGTATCGACCGCATCGGAACCATGCACGGCATTGGCGTCGATGGAATCGGCGAAGTCGGCGCGGATCGTGCCCGGCGCGGCTTCCTTCGGATTGGTGGCGCCCATCAGGTCGCGATGAGCCAGCACGGCGTTCTCGCCTTCGAGCGCAGTGATCATCACCGGACCGGAGATCATGAAGTCGACCAGTGCCTTGAAGAACGGACGCGCGCTGTGCACCGCGTAGAAGCCTTCGGCTTCCTGACGCGACAACTGCTTCATCTTCGCTGCCACGACCTTGAGGCCGGCCTTTTCGAAGCGCGCGTAGATTTCACCGATGACGTTCTTGGCAACGGCGTCGGGCTTGATAATGGAAAGGGTGCGCTCCAGCGCCATACGGGTGTGCTCCGGAAAAAACGGATTTAGGGAAAGGGGGCGTGTCGGCTCCCAAGCCGACGATGAGCTAAATCTGACAGGGATTGCGGATTTAGCTCACGAAAGTTTGACAGATTCTAACTCATACGCAAGTAACTCGTTGTTTGCAACCGGCTTGGTTTGACGGCCGCCAAGCTGTCCGCGTATGCTCAAACGATCGTTTGAACTGGCCTCTGGCCGATGGATGGTTCCGTCTGTGAACAGCTCCGGCTCAACCAAGGAACGGATACTCGGCGCCGCCGAAGTCCTGTTCGCCCAGCGTGGCTTCGATGGCGCCTCGTTGCGCCAGCTGACGACCGCCGCCGGGGTCAACCTGGCAGCGGTCAATTACCACTTCGGATCCAAGGACAAACTGGTCGAAGAAGTGTTCCGGCGCCGGCTCGATGCGCTGAACGCCAGCCGACTGGCCGCCCTGGCCAAGGTCGCCGGCCAGGCTGACACCACCCTCGAAGACGTGTTGGCGGCCTATATCCGCCCGGCGCTGGACCTGTCGCACGACGGCAGCGGCTCCCTGTTCATGCGCGTGCTGGCGCGTGCATTCGCCGAACACGACGACACCCTGCGCCAGTTTCTGTCCGCCAACTACGGCCATGTGATGCGCCAGTTCACCGCCGAATTCGCCCGTCAGCTGCCGCAACTGAGCAAGCCGGAGCTGTACTGGCGCATCGATCTGGTCACCGGCGCGCTGACCCACGCGATGTCCGGCTTCGGCATGATCCAGCGCAAACACGACGTCAGCGAGCAGGTGCACCGCGAACAGACCGCGCAGCACCTGATCCGCTTCGCCGTCGCCGGGCTCAGCCATCCCTGATCTTTAAGTCCCCCGTTTCACTCTCGTTTGCACCATCGGAGAAGCCAATGACCGCTGCATCCTCACCTACATCGGCACTACGCATCCGCAAGGCTGCCGTGCTGGGCGCTGGCGTCATGGGCGCGCAGATCGCCGCGCACCTGACCAACGCCGGCGTCGAGACCGTGCTGTTCGACCTGCCTGCGAAGGAAGGCCCAAAGAGCGGCATCGCGCTGAAGGCCATCGCCAATCTGGCCAAACTGTCGCCTGCCCCGCTGGCCGACAAGAACCTCGCCGCCGCGATCATCCCGGCCAACTACGACGAGGACATGGGCCATCTGAAGGATGTCGACCTGGTGATCGAGGCGATCGCCGAGCGGATGGACTGGAAGCTGGACTTGTACAAGAAGATCGCGCCGCATCTGTCGAAAACCGCGATCCTTGCCTCCAACACCTCGGGCCTGTCGATCAACGGCCTGGCCGAGGCGCTGCCGGAAGAAATGCGCCACCGTTTCACCGGCGTGCACTTCTTCAACCCGCCGCGCTACATGCACCTGGTCGAGCTGATCCCGACCAAGCTCACCGACCCGGCCGTGATCGAAGGCCTCGAAGCCTTCCTGGTCACCACCGTCGGCAAGGGCGTGGTGATCGCCAAGGACACCCCGAACTTCATCGGCAACCGCATCGGCGTGTTCTCGATGCTGGCAGCGATGTACCACACCGACCAGTACAAGCTCGGCTTCGACACCGTCGATGCGCTGACCGGTCCGGCGCTGGGCCGTCCGAAGAGTGCAACCTACCGCACCGCCGACGTGGTCGGTCTGGACACCATGGCGCATGTGATCAAGACCATGGCCGACACGCTGCCGGACGATCCGTGGCACCAGTACTTCAAGGCGCCGGTGTGGCTGCAGGGGTTGATCGACCAGGGCGCATTGGGTCAAAAGACCGGTGCCGGCTTCTACAAGAAGGCTGGCAAGGACATCGTGGTGCTTGATCCGGCGGCAAAGGACTATCGCGTCTCCGAGCAGAAGCCGTCCGACGAGGTCGCCGCGATCCTGGCGATCAAGGACCCGGCCGAGAAGTTCGGCAAGCTGCGCGCGTCGAGCGACCCGCAGGCGCAGTTCCTGTGGGCCAGCTTCCGCGACCTGTTCCACTACACCGCCTATCACCTGGCCGATATCGCCGACACCGCGCGCGACGTGGATTTCGCGATCCGCTGGGGCTACGGCTGGAAACTTGGTCCGTTCGAGACTTGGCAGGCTGCCGGTTGGCAGCAGATCGCCGGCTGGATCAACGAAGACATCGCCGCCGGCAAGGCGATGAGCAAGGCGCCGCTGCCGGCGTGGGTTACCGATGGCCGTAAAGGCGTCCACGGCAAGGATGGCTCGTACTCGGCCAGCGCCAACGCCGACAAGCCGCGTTCGCAGCATCCCGTGTACAAGCGCCAGCTGTTCCCCGATCCGCTGCTCGGCGAGAAGTTCGACCAGGGCACCACGGTATGGGAGAACGAGGGCGTGCGCCTGTGGACGCTGGGCGACGACGGCGTCGGCATCCTCTCGTTCAAGACCAAGATGAACACGGTCAACGATTTCGTGCTCGACGGCGTGCAGCACGCGATCAAGCTGGCCGAAGAGAAGTTCAAGGCCGTGGTGATCTGGCAGACCGGCGAGCCGTTCTCCGCCGGTGCCGATCTCAAGGGCGCGCTGGGCCTGCTCAAGGAAGGCAAGATCGCCGACTTCGAGAAGATGGTGGAGAACTTCCAGCGCACCAGCATGGTGATCAAGTACTCGCTGGTGCCAGTGGTGTCCGCCGTGCGCGGCATGGCGTTCGGCGGCGGCTGCGAGTTCCAGATGCATTCGGCACGCACCGTGGCGGCACTGGAAAGCTATATCGGCCTGGTCGAGGCTGGCGTCGGCCTGCTGCCGGCCGGTGGTGGTCTGCATGAACTGGCCGTGCGCGCCGCCAAGGCGAACCCGGGCGACCCGTTCGAGGAACTGAAGAAGGTGTTCGAGACCGTGGCGATGGCCAAGGTTTCCGCCAGTGCGTTCGAAGCGAAGCAGCTTGGTCTGCTGCGTGACAGCGACGTGGTGGTGTTCAACGCCTACGAGCTGCTCTACGTGGCCAAGCAGGTGGCAAATGCGCTGGCGGAAAGCGGCTACCGTCCGCCGCTGCCGGCCCGCGCGATCCCGGTCGCCGGTGATGTTGGCACCGCCACGTTCAAGGCCTCGCTGGCGAACCTGCAGGCGGGCTACTTCGCCTCCGAGCACGATGTCGATATCGCCACGCGCATCGCCGACACCTTGTGTGGCGGCGTGATCGAGCGTGGCTCGACGGTCGACGAGGAATGGCTGCTGGCGCTGGAGCGCAAGCATTTCGTGGAACTGGCGCAGACCGAAAAAACCCAGGCCCGCATCGCCCACACCATGACCACCGGCAAACCGCTCAGGAACTGACCGCGACCTACTCCCTCCCCTTCAAGGGGAGGGCTGGGGTGGGGATGGTTGTCCCCCACCGCCGCGACCAAATCACACGCCCGCTTCCGCGCATAGCGCGAGGGCAACGGAGAACAAAATGACCAAGCAAGTGCAAGACGCCTACATCGTCGCCGCCACCCGCACCCCGGTCGGCAAGGCACCGCGCGGCGTATTCCGCAACACCCGTCCGGACGACATGCTCGCCCACGTGATCCGCAGCGTGATGGCGCAATACCCGGGCATCGACCCGCACCGCATCGGCGACGCCATCATCGGCTGCGCCATGCCCGAGGCCGAGCAAGGCATGAACGTGGCACGCATCGGCGTGCTGCTGGCCGGCCTGCCCGACACCGTGCCCGGCGTCACCATCAACCGCTTCTGCTCGTCCGGCCTGCAGGCCGTCGCGATGGCCGCCGACCGCATCCGCCTCGGCGAGGACGACCTGATGCTCGCCGGCGGCACCGAGAGCATGAGCATGGTGCCGATGATGGGCCACAAGATCGCCATGAACCCCGCGATCTTCACCAACGAACATATCGGCATCGCCTACGGCATGGGCATCACCGCCGAGAACGTGGCCAAGCAGTGGAAGGTCAGCCGCGAGCAGCAGGACGCGTTCGCGGTGGAAAGCCATCGCCGCGCGCTGGCCGCCCAGGCCGCCGGCGAGTTCAACGACGAGATCAGCCCGTTCGCGCTGGATGACCATTACCCGAACCTCGCCACCCGCGGCATCATCACCGACAGCCGCAGCATCGGCACCGACGAAGGTCCGCGCGCCGGCACCACGCTGGAAGTGTTGAGCAAGCTCAAGACCGTGTTCCGCAACGGCCAGTTCGGCGGCAGCGTCACCGCCGGCAACTCCTCGCAGATGTCCGACGGCGCCGGCGCCGTGCTGCTCGCCAGCGAAAAGGCGATCAAGGAATACAACCTGCAGCCGCTGGCCCGCTTCGTCGGCTTCTCCGTCGCCGGCGTGCGCCCGGAGATCATGGGTATCGGCCCGAAGGAAGCGATCCCCAAGGCGCTCAAGCAGACCGGCATCACCCAGGATCAGCTGGACTGGATCGAACTCAACGAAGCCTTCGCCGCCCAGGCCCTCGCCGTGATGGGCGACCTCAAGCTCGACCCGAGCAAGGTCAACCCGCTCGGCGGAGCCATCGCGCTGGGCCACCCGCTCGGCGCGACTGGTGCGGTGCGCATCGCCACGCTCGTGCATGGCATGCGCCGTCGCAAACAGAAGTACGGCATGGTGACGATGTGCATCGGTACGGGTATGGGTGCGGCGGGGATTTTCGAGGCGTTGTAACTTCTAAGCTAAGCTGCACTCAAGAACGGCGCCGTAGTGATACTGCGCCGTTCGCACAAGTGGTTCTGACCCAGATACGACCACGCGGATTGTCTTTTAACGACAACGTCGAAGATCATGGCCGAAGAAACGCTGTAACGTTGGAGCGCACCGCATGAATGATCTTTCGGTCAACAGTTTCCGAGACAACTTTTCAAAAGCTGCAAGAGAATGGTTGTGCGAGTCGTATCACGTTGAGTATCGCTATGTTGCGAGAGACATCGGCAGTAGCCTAGAGGTCATTCACGCCATGGTGCTGTTTTACCCATGGATGAATAGCAACCAAGACTCGAAGCAATTCAACTTCCACATCAAGGCGGGTAATTTCGAAATCGGTCAGATGGTTCTGCCAGCCCAAGTACTAGTGGAAGCACATAGAGTTTTGGATGACGCTTTGAATGGTCAGATCAACTTGCCTAGTGTGAAAATGGCTCTCTCGTCGCGCACGAGCATGTATCACTACCTTCGTGGATCTGCGCCAAACCCTTGGATCAATATGATCCATATGACCGTTACTGCGATGGGCGCCGAACAGTTCGTTCTGCCCCAATCTCTAGACGACGATCTACGTCGCGCTGAAGTGCCATTTGACGGTTATACCGATGTTCTGTTGTGGCTCGGGCTCAACGAATTCAGTCACCCTGGAGGACTGCCATCCATTGCAGTCATCGTTCATCCTCCTGCCCAGATTGCAGTTCAGGACGGCAAGCTTGCAGACGAAAATCTCAACCTGGTCATAGATGTGATGCCATCCGTTGACATCAATACCGTCAGCGTGGCGGTGATGGGTTCTCCTCCGACAGGCATCAGCCTAAGAAAGCAGCTTCGCAAGCACCTGACATGGGCACTTCAGCCTGATACTAAGCGCGTGCGCGGAACTGGTGCGGTGGAGTTGCCGAACGCTTATAGGGCGCTCGTAGCGCTATCCATTGGCAATACTTACGTGCAACGTCAGTGGTTCAGCGACCCGTCACTGTCGAAAAACGTCAGGTTTGCGGCCACACAAGAATTCGATCATGACCTGACGAAAATAAAGGCGCGCCTGAATTCTACGGACAGCCGCGTTTTCGAAAAGGCCGTCGCAGCACTGATGTTCCTCAGCGGCTTTGCTCCGTTACTGCCGCTGGAGGACGAAGGTCCGGATATCATTGGCGTGACTCCCGGCGGCCAAGTGGTACTAGTCGAATGCACCATTAAGACCCCTGATGCCATGGCCAAGATCGGCAACCTGGTCTTACGCCGTGAGGCGCTGCGCGCCGCGTTTACGCGAGGCAAGCACTCAAATACGGTAATGGCCGTTCTCGTCTGCCAGACTCCCAGGCCGCACATACATGCGTCGGACGTGGAAATCGCTCGTCACGACGTGCTTCTGATAACGCAAGAGAACCTAGTTAACCAGGTTGTCAAAGTCCAAGACCCGGTAGACGCCGACGAATTGTGTATGCGTGGTTTGGAAAGGTTGAACGAACTAAAGTCCAGACCAACGTCGTAACCATGTCGAACGACAGAAAGTATGACCGGCAGCTCAGGCAATAGCTCAGGCAGTATCCGAGTCAGAGCCACTTATCACCCACCCTGCTGCGCCCGGCCCCCGTCTAACCTTCGGCTCCGTCAAACGAGGGTACTGTCCGGCCATCCGAGCTTTCTACCAGGCTTACCGAGCTTCGTACTCGACGCTTGCAGCTTTTTGGCTGGCGCGCCGAGCACATCCACTCGACGTGTCGAATTCCTGGCTCGGCGCTTCGAGCTTTTTACTCGGCGTCCCGAACTTTTTACTCGACGCCTCAAGTTATTTTCTCGGCGTTCCAGGTTATTTGCCCGACGCCTCGAGCTCATCAGCTCGATGCTCAGGGCTTTTTTGCTCGACCTTCCGAGCTTTTTTCTCGATGCCTCGAGCTATTTTCTCGGCGCTCCGGGTTATTTGCTCGGCACGCCGAGCGTCTTGTCCGGCTTGCCGAGTTGCAGCCCACTAGGCGTCGCGTTTTATGGGGATGACTGCGGTGTCTATGCTCACACGCTCAGTCCGTCGGCCACGGCGCCGCTTTCCAGCACGCGCTGTAATACTTCTTCAAGTCTTCCCTGACCGGGTCGAGTTCGAAGACGAAACCGTTGCGGAACGATTTGTTCTTGCCGTCGACCCAGGCGCCAATATTGCGTGCGAGCAGCAGGTGACCGATCTGGGTGGGCGGATAGGCGTGCATCATCGTCACCGCATCGTCTACGGCACGGGCGCCGCCGGGCGGCTGTAGCAGGGTTTCCTGCCGGTTGATTTCGATATAGGCGCGTGTGCCGCGCCGCAGGATCTCCCGCGCGGCGCCGACACCGACCATATCGAACGAGGTGATCGTGAGCTGGCCCGGCCGGCACTGGATGACCAGCCGGTGCCGGCCGTTGCGATCCACCTGGTCGAGCGTCACCGACGGTGCTGGCGGTGACAGCAGCGATTGCACCGTGAGCGGGAGCCGCGCGTTGTTGGCCAGCCCCGCCGAGAGCATCTGGTCGGTCGTCAGCCACACTACCGGATCGCGGGATGTCGCCAGCGTGGCAGTCAACGGGCCGAGGTCGATATCCATTTCCTTCAGATACGCGGCGACGTCTTCCGACTTCTGCGCGGCCACCGCGTCGTAGGAAGGCAGACCGAAACGATCGCTGCCCGCGGGCACCCAACGGTAGAGGCCGCCGAAGTAGGCGTAGCTGCATGCACCGACGCAGGTGGCGGTCTTGTTGACCTTCGTTGCGAGCCGGCTGCGCCGTGGCGTGCCCAGGTGGGTGACCATCGCGTCCTTGCGGAACAGCCGCCCCAACGCCATGCCGGCCTGCAGGTCGCCGCTGGTGGCATTGAGGTAGATGTCGGAGCCCGTCGGGATCTTGCCTTCCGCCACCATCGCGGCGAAGCGTTGCGGCGCATCGGCGTCGATGACGCCATACAGATAGACCTGCGGCACCTTGGTGATCGCCAGGGTCATGCGGTCGTTGTTGAGCTGGATGGACAGCCGTTCGGGCGCCTGCGCTTGCGAGCGTGCTGGCGCTGGCGCTCCGCTGCCGTGTGCGTGGGCGCCCATCGCCACAAGGCAGCCGGCCAGCCACAGGCTGCATGGCACCAGATACCGGCGCGATCCGCGCCGACCGGAGGAATGTTCAACCGCATGGCTGTGATGCACTAGCTGTTTCCGCTGGTTCAAACCATGAAGTCTCTGTCGTTGCAGATGTCCTGCGAGTGAACGTGGGGAAGCCGCGCATGCAGACAAGTGCGCCCTGCACGCCCACGTCACGCGGGTCAGTGCCTGATGCGACCCAGCGCTTCAGCATTTCTCGCGAGATGCCGAGGCGATGGCAGCAGGTCAGAGTCCGCTGTTTCTCGCACCCTCCATCTGACGCAAGCATTCGCGGTCGCACACAGTGCGCCGGCGTCGGTCGTCATCCAGAGCCACAGCATCGACTGCGCGGGCATTACGTCCGTCGCAGCGAGGAAAGTTGTTTCCGTTTTCTGGTCACACACGTTTACCTCCGGGGTGATACGCCAAACGGGGACTGACGAGCGTTTCGCACCTGCTGACCCAGTGGGCCAAGCAAAGCCGCGAGCTTCGTTCGCAAACCCTGCAGGACATCCCCATGAAAAAAACACTCATCCTTCCCCTCCTCGGCTCGGCCATGGTGGCTTGGTTGCCCATGACAGTGGCGCGCGAAGTCGTCGTGCTGCCCGGTGTGGTCAACCCGGTTGGCGTGGCCAGCGGCGTCGATACGCAAGGCCCCGGCCTGCTCACCGTGGGCGCCCAGGACATCAATACGGGCAATGACCCCGGTGGCGCGATCACCACGAACGCCGCGAATACGGCGAGCATCCTGTTCAACAACAGCTCGACGGTGACCGGATTCGTCGGTACGACCGGCAGCACCTTCCTCAATATCTCCGCCGGCAGCAACGCCAACACGGTGACCTTCAACGGCCCGGTCTATTCGACGACGTTCTCGGTGGCCGGCACCGGCACGGTCAATTTCAACGGCGGCTTTACCAGCAACACCGGATCGACGATGGATTTTGCCGGTGACGGCTTCATCAATGTCGGCGCGGGCCAGACCGTCAAGGCCGCCATCACCAATACGGCGGGCGCTGGCACCGGCACGCTGACCCTGCATGCCAACAGCATTCTTGATGGCGCCGTGGGTGCTGCAAGCGGGCTCAGGCAGATCAATGTGGTCGGTGGCAATGCACTGATTACCGGCCAAGCGAATGCCGCGGCCTACACGCTCGATACCAACACGCTCAATGTGGCGGGCGCCTTCAAGATTCCGGTGGCCGGCATCATCAACACCACGATCTTCAGTCCATCGCTTTACGGCAAGATCGTGCCGGTCGGCGCAGCCACCATCGGCAACGCACTGCAGGTCAACGTGACGGTCACCGGGCCGATCCCGGTGGGGAGCATTTTCAATATCGTCGATGCCACCAGCGGCACCAGCGGCAGCACCGTCACGGCGACCAGCAACACCACGCGTTATCTGTTTTCGGCAGCACCCACCACGAACGGCCAGGTGCAGATCATCGCGACCCAGATTCCGCTGGCGACGGTGGTGGCCCCGGTAGGCAATCCGACCGCCCCGATCGTCGCTCCGGTCATCGACGCACTGCCGTTGACACCGGGCACCGCGCCGCTGCTGACGGCGATCACGCTGCTGCCGAACGCTGCTGCCGTCGCCGGTGCATTGGCACAACTCCAGCCGGGTGCGGCCAGCCTTGCCGCGCCGCAGGCCAGTTACCGCGCCACCCAGCAATTGCAGGGACTGTGGGCCGCGCATATGGAAAGCACCCAGCTGCCGTGCGCGCAAAGTGGCCAGCCGGATGACCGGAACAGGCAACGCCAGGATGATGATGCGATAGCGTGCCAACCCGACAAGCGGGACCCGCAGCTGTGGGCGGCCGCATACGGCTTTGCCAGTACGCAGCGCGACAACAACGGATACGAGGGCTATACCGACAACAGCTATGGCGCGATGGTCGGCCTCGATATTCCGCTCAGTCAGGCAACCACCGCCGGTGTCGGCGTCAGATACGCCCGCTCCACGCTCGACGGGCTCGATGCACAGAGTCAGGGCAACATCCGTTCGTACCAGGCAACCGCCTATCTTGGTTATGCGCCGGGGCCGTGGTTCGTCAATGCAGCGCTTGTGTATGGACTGGATGACTATTCGAGTTCGCGCCAGGTCGTGTTTCCGGGAGTCAACGAGACGGCGAGAGCCGACTACAGCGGCCATCAGTACACCGCGTTCGGCGCGACCGGCTACCACTTTTACCTGGGTGACGGACGCACCGTCATTACGCCGACCGCCACCTTGCAGTACACCCGTCTGAAAACTCCCGGCTACAGCGAAGTCGGTGGCAACGCCGTCAATCTCAAGGTCGATGCGCAGAGCGATGACTTCCTGCAGTCGGGCCTCGGTGTGAAACTCGCCCGCGATCTCGCCGATGCCGGTCCGCTGACCGTACGTCCGGAGGTGCATGCCAACTGGCTGCATTCGTTCCACGGCGACGCCATGACCAATATGGCATCCTTCGAAAGCGGCGGCCCGTCATTCACCGCCACGGGCGTCAAGCCGGGACGGGATCTGATGGATCTGGGCGCTGGACTTCTGATCGCCAGCAGCACGAGATGGTCGGTCGAAGGCGCTTACGATTACCAGTTCAACCACAGCTACAAGTCGGGCCAGGTCATGGTCAAGTTCGCGCTGGCGCTGTGAGGACAGCGTCCATTCCGGATGGCACAACCTGATGGATTGAAGTGGCATGCATGCCGCAGCTCGTCGTGAACGAGAGCTGCGGTATTCGCCATGAATTCGCGTAACCGGGAGTCGGGCTACAGCACCCAGACTTTCGTCAGCAACCACGCCTCACAACGCCGACAGAAACGCCACCAGATCGTGTTTCTGCTGCGCGGTGATATTGATGTTGAAGCGGGTGTTGTAGAAGTCGACCACATCGCCCAACGCCGCCGCCGAGCCGTTGTGGAAGTACGGCGCACGTGCTGCCACGCCGCGCAGGATCGGGCCCTTGAACTTGCCGATGTCAGCCCACTTGCCGGTCCGCAGTGCCAGGCCCGGGTCGGTGGTCTGCACGGTCTGGCCGGTGCTGTAGTTGGTCAGGGTGTATAGCGGCATGTCCGGGGTGCGCCGGCTGGCATCGGCGATGCCGATGTTGATCGGTAGCGCTACCGAGTGGTTGCCGATATTGGGCGAGTCATGGCAGGTGCTGCAGGTGCCGTGGATGACCGCCTGACCGGTTGCATCGTTGAGGCCGCCCACGCCCGTGATGGCGATCGGCAAGGTATTGAACAGCTGCTGGCCACGGGCGACGGCAGCGCGCGCGCGACTGCCTGGGTCGTGATTGAACTGCGCATTGGGATCGTTCCAGTCATCGAACAGACGCATGGCGTTTTCATCGAACGGTTCGGCGGTTGGATCGTTGCCGAGGACGTCGTTGATGCCGATCCAGAAACGTTGCTGGGCGAGGATGTTGGCGCCACCCATGCCATTGCTGTGGTTGAGCTGGCCGGCATCCTGGTCGGAAAGCTGTGCGGTGAACAGGTGCGTTTCGAAATCGACAATCTGGTCGATGATGGCGGCGCCGGGCGCGGCGCCGGCCTGCTCATGGCCCAGGATCGCATCGCGTGCCTGCGAGGCGAGGCTTTCGAGCAGGTCTTCGTGATCGATGCCGGCATCCATCGGCGGTTTGAACGGTGCGGCGGTTTCGCGACCGTCCCACATCACCGCGGTATCCCAGATCAGGTTGGTGGACGGCAGCGGGCGGCGGAACAGCGACAGCTCGCGCGCACTGGCATAGCCGTAAGGATCGTCGACCTTGGTCAGGCGGAATTCGGCATTCGCTGGAATCGGCATGCCGATGCGTACCACGCCGCGGCTGAGCAGCATGGCATAGGCAATGCGCCGTGCGTAGACGCTGGAGACATCCGCCACCGGCGAGACCGCGCCATCGACCAGCGCGAAGATGGGATCGTTACCGTTGGTCTTGGTGAAGCGCTGACGCAACTCATCCGGGGTGATCGACCAGCCCTGGGCCTGGCGATGGCAGGAGTTGCAGCTGCGTCCGTTGCTGCCGAAGCTCTGGAAGAACGGGTTGCTGCTGTCGATGCTGCCACCGGGTGCGTTGGTCTGCAGCAGGCCCGAGGGATCGGTGGTGATCAGCGGGCTGGCAGTCGCCGGTTGGCGATTGGCCTGTTGCGCGTGCGTACTGCCGACGCCCGCAAGCAGGAAGGCCACCGCAGCGGCGGTCAGTCGCTGACAGACGGCAGATCGGATAGTGCTGTGCTGAAACATGACGGTATGCCCCCAAGAGTTGTCGGTGTGCACTCCCCTGCCCCTGCCACGGTCTGCACGGACGTGGCATTACACAAAACACCGCATGGCGGCAGATTGCGACATGCACCCGCGACTCATGACGAATTTCTTGGAGAGCACACATATCCGGCTCACCACGCCGGCTGATGCTTGGTGGAGCGTCGTTATCGACGACGCATCGGCGGCAATTGCCCCGTTGGGCTATGGGCGGCCGTGCATGCTGGCGCGCCATTGCGCCAACCGCGCACCGACGGGCCACGTGCGGATCCTGCCGAGGGCGGCGTCGAAGACAGGTCCGCCCATCGCGGCGACATCGCCATTCCCGGAAGACCGGCTGGCCAGCGACAGCTGCGCTTCCAGGCGCCAGGGGTGGGTGACCGGAGCCTCGGCACGATCAAGCGCGGCCAGCAGCAGATGCGCGTCACGCGCGGCGGCGTCGGTATGGCCGAGCGCGCTGGCCAGACGCATCGACTCGGTCAGGTACAGCGGCCACGACAGTGGATCGTCGGCATGCACGTGCGCATTTTGCGCGAATGCCTTCGCATAGGCCGCTTCGGCGCCCGCCGTGTCGCCCGTCGCGGCCAGCGCGCGGCCATGGACAAGTTGAGCCAGTGCCACGGTGACATCACGAATGATCTCGCGGTGGCAATCGGCACCGTCATCGAGTGCGTGCGCAGCACTGGCGCTGGCATCCTGCGGGCGCTGCAGCAGCAGTTCGGCGCGGGCCTGCTGCATTTCGCTCCACGCGATGGTGCAGCGCGACGCATGGCGCGCGTGCTGTTCGGCGATGAGCGCGGTCACCAGCGCAAGTGCGTCGCTGGCGTTTTCCCTGGCCAGCAGCACGTCGATGCGCTGGGTCTTCGGTTCCAGCGGCCTGCGCTGCAGGCTGTTGCCCAGCGAATCGAGCAAGGCATCGGCTTTCAGCGCATCCGCTTCGGCGACGTCGAGGTCGCCACGGTAGAGTGCGATCTTCGACTGCAACTCGTATGCATTGGCGAGGCTCATCGGCGTTGCATCGTGCAGCCTGAGCGCGAGCACCTCGTCAGCCAGCCCGCGTGCCTCGGCGATACGGTCGGCGTCGAGCAGCACACTGGCCAGATCGTGGATGGCCGAGCTGAGCTCGTGGCAACGCAGGCCTGCCGCGCAGTCGACGCGGTACGCCTTGAGCATCTCGCGTCCTAACGCCACGGCCGGAATCATGTCGGCGTGGCCGTCGGCGACGACCATCGCGATCTTCAGCAACTCGGCGCGTGTCGTATCTGCCGGAAGCCGCCGGGCCGGGATGGCCAGCAGCAAGTTGATGCGCTTCGCCGCCTCGGTGTAGTTGTCGCGACGGATCAGGGTTCGGGTCAGGCCAATCTGGGTCTCGATGCGCACCGGTGAATACTCCGGCAGCGCTGCCTCGCTCGATTCCGCATCGCGCAGCAGTATCTCGGAATGTTCCGTGTCGCCCATGTCGCGCAGCACATTGCCGAGCGTGACCAGCAGCTCGGCGTGCAACTCCGGCTGGTCGCGCAATTCCTGCGGCAGGCTCGCAGCGGCGGTATAGACCAGGGTCGGCACGTCGGGACGCTGGCTGGCGGGCACGTCGGGTGCGGTCTTGCGCAGCAGGCCGACCACGAAATCGCGGATCGCATCGGCGCGTTGCGCTTCGTGACGCGCTACCTGGCCCTGCCACACGGCAATCGACAGCGAGGTAAGGATGGCCGCCATGAACATCGCAGTGAGGACGACACCGCCGCGATGGCGGGCCACGAATTTGCTGGTGCGATACCAGCGCGAAGGCGGATGAGCCAGCACTGGCTGGCGGTCCAGATGACGCTCAATGTCCTCTGCCAGCGCACCGGCCGACGCGTAGCGGTGTTCCGGTTCGGTGGTGGTGGCCATCAGCACGATGTTGTCGAGATCGCCGCGCAGTTTGTGTCGAATCGATGCCACCGATGCCGGCACCTGGGCTGGACCGTAGGCGGTGGCGATGGAAGGCTGATTGATGCGCGACGATGGCGTGCCGCTATCACTGGTGGCGCGCCGGCGCCCGGTGATCAGTTCGTCGAGCAGGATGCCCAGCGCATACACATCGGTGGCGGTGGTGACCGGCTCCTGCGCAAACTGCTCTGGCGCGGCATAGGCTGGGGTAAGCGCGCGATGCTGGGTGCGGATGGCACCGGTCACATCTTCGTCGAGCAGTTTGGCGATGCCGAAATCGAGCAGCTTGACGTGACCGTCGGCGGTGACCAACACATTGGATGGTTTCAGGTCGCGATGCACGATCAATGCACGGTGTGCCGTCTCGACCGCGCGGCAGACCATCAGGAACAGCACCAGCCGCTGGCGCAGATCCAGGTTGTGTTCGCGTGCATAGCGCGTGATCGGCAGGCCATCGACCAGCTCCAGCGCGATGTAGGCCAGGCCGTTGTCGGTGATGCCGCCTTCGATCAGGCGCGCGATGCCCGGATGTCGCAGGCGTGCCAGCGCCTCGCGTTCGCGGCGAAACTGGCGTTGCGCATCGGCGGTGTACAGGCCGCGCGCCAGCAGCTTGATGGCGACCTCCTGGCGCACGCCGTCGGCATCGCGAAAGGCGCGGAACACGGTGGACGAGCCGCCCTCGCCGAGCACCTCGAGAAGCTCGAACGGGCCGATGTGACTGCCGGCCGGCATCGCTTCGACGACACTGGTATCGCCGATCACCCGCGCGGCGCTGGCGGCATCACCGGTGGACAACAACTCGCCGTCGATGGCGTCGGCGGCCAGCATGCGTTCGACTTCGGCGCGGCGCAACGGATCGGGGCAGCGCTCGGTCAGCAGGCGCCGGCGCGCCGCAGCGGGCAGCGTGAGTGCTTCTTCGAACAGGTCGCGCAGTGACGGTGTGGACTCCACGACAGACTCTCCCCGAGATGCCATGCCTTCGATAAACCCCAGCTGCGCGCCAATTGCGACCTTTTATTCCATGCGTGCCTTGATGAACGCGCGGGCGAAGCGCCAGTCGCGGTCGATGGTGCGCCGAGCCAGCCCAAGGGTTTCGCCGACCTGCTCCAGGCTGAGTCCGGCGAAGAAGCGCAGCTCCACCACCTGGGCCGCACGCGCATCGGTCTGCTCGAGCGTGTCCAGCGCGGCGTCCAGTGCCAGTGCCTGCTCGGCAGTGTCGAGCGCCAGTTTCAGATTGTGATCGTCGAGCGTGACCCGCATCCATTGGCCGCCGGCGCAAAGGCGCAGGCGGTCGCGTGCGCGATTGATCAGCAGGTGGCGCATGGCGCGCGCGGCATAGCTGAAAAACTGGGCCGGATGCTCGAACTGCAACGCCTGACGCTGGCCCATGCGCAAATACAGCTCGTGCACCAGCTCGGTGGTATCCAGGGTGGCATTGCGACGACCGGCCAGTTGTCGCGCAGCCATCGCCTTGAGGCGCGCGTAGACCGTGATAAACAGCACATCCGTCGAATGGACGGTGGGCACCTGCCGGGTATCGGGCATAACGGAACACCTCCATGCAGATGCAGGCTTCCACCGCCGCATGGTACGCCTCCGCCGGGGCGTCGGAGTGCTATCGATAGCTCTGGCGTGAGTCTCAGTGGAGGCTATCGCAGCGCCGGCTGATTCTCGTGGCCGACGTTCAACCGAACGCGGAGAAGTCCGTGGCAAGCTGCGTAACGCTTGAGTCGCCGCGACGCCAGCCGTGCACGAAAGTGCGCAGCCGACCGCCTACGACGGCGATTACGGGGCGCACGGTCAGTTGCAGTGCCGGGAATGCGGTCGGCGACATGGCCAGCCCGATCTGGTGTTCGGCACGCATCCGTGCGGACTTGGCGGCGAACCATGCCTTGGGACCAGTCAGCAGGACGCCCGAGGTGGACTCGGCCTGGCGTGAATTCTCGATGGTCTGGCGCAAGTGACCGAGATGACGTTCGGTGAAGGCCTGCGCCAGGGCGTCGACCTTGAATGGCGAGGCTACGTATTCGTCCAGCAGGTTGCCCAGCATCGCCGCGACGCGCAACGCGATCTGGCGATTCGCGCGCTCACCATGCGATGTGCCAGCGCAACTCTGCCAGACGCCGTCGATCGCGTTGACCAGGGTATGGAACTCCGTCTGATTGAGCGGACGCTGCTGCAGCGAGGTGTTGCGGCGATCGATCAGCCACGCCTGATCTGCCGCGGGTAGCGCATGCGAGCGACGGGCGGCACGATGCCGTGCCTCTTCCATCGACAGGCCATCGGCAACCGCCAACTGCATGGCGAGCGCTTCCTGGGTCAGCGGTTGCGCGCGCGTCGTGCCGTCTGCGTGATACCAGCGGCGGTACTCCAGCGTGGCCGCATGGAACAGTCCGCGCGGCGGTCGCACCAGCGCACGCGCCTCGGCGGCATGGTCGAGCGCAGGGACCATCGAACGAAGCCCGGCCGTATGGGCGGCCAGCACACGATCCAGCAGCACTTCGGCAATGACCAGATGTTGATGACAGGTCGTCCAGCGATCATCGCCGTCGGCCATCGGGAAGTAGACAAAGCGGATACGAGGCGCGTGCGAGACCCAACGCATGCCGGCAAACTTTTTCGCGCCATGACAGCCCTGCCCGGCAATCCGGCGCCCGATCGGCAGAGCACGATGTGCGGTGGGCAAATTCCCCAGCATGAGGTCAACAGCCGGGATTGAAATAACGACGGATGGGGCCGGTACGGCCACCTGCACATTCTTGGCAACTGCTACTTGCAAACTCACGAAACAACCTTCGTCGCTATGGGTAGTCATGACGCGAAACTCCGCTACGCCATACCCCGGATATTCATGCCATCCCGCCTGGATAGCCACGACGCCACTTTTGCATGAGTCATGCCATCGTAATGTGCGGTGGTCTGCAGTATTTGCACCTCGTGGTTGCGGCGAATGCGCCGTTATGGCTGCCGTTGCACCCGCGCTGCGTGACCCGTTTTCCCCGAAGTCCGGCCGGAACAGGCAAAATACGCGGTTGGCGACCGGCGATGCTGGCCTGCCACCTGTAACGGAGGCGCGCCTGCGCCCCGCCCCACTCACGACGGATGAGACTCTTGACGATCACGACGGCCACCCCGCCCCTGCCGGACGACGCAGATACCGCACTGCTTGAGCGCCTGCGCGCCGCAGCGGAGCTGTTGGAATCGGTTGCGGCCGATCGGCAACTGCTGGACCAGTTGCCGGCGGCTGATCGCCAGCGGCTGCATCAGGCGGTGGCGCAGCTCTACCATCCCGATCCCGGCGCACGCCGGATCAAGCTGAAAGCGGCCGAGAAGGCGCGGCATGCGTCGAGGATCCAGGCCGAGGACGCGGTACTCAACCAGACCGGCATCCGCGAGCTGCGCCGCCGGCCGGTGTTCACCACGCCGAATGTGCATGCGCCGCTGGGATTTGAACCGCATGACATCAAGCCCGAAGCCGACGCCGCGCAGCCGCGCGAGTCGATCGAGCCGAAGCACTGCTATGTGTGCAAGCAGAAGTACTCGACGATTCACTTTTTCTACGACCAGCTGTGCCCCGCTTGCGCCGCGTTCAACTATGCAAAGCGCACCGAACTGGTCGATCTGCGCGGACGCGTCGCACTGCTGACTGGCGGTCGCGTGAAGATCGGCTATCAGGCCGGCCTGAAATTGCTGCGTGCCGGTGCGGAACTGATCGTGACCACGCGCTTTCCGCGCGACTCGGCCGCGCGTTACGCGGAGGAACCGGACTTCGCCGAATGGGGCCATCGCCTGCAGGTGTACGGGCTCGACCTGCGCCATACGCCGAGTGTGGAAGCGTTCTGCCAGGAACTGGTTGCCACGCGGCCGCGACTGGACTTCATCATCAACAACGCCTGCCAGACCGTGCGCCGTCCGCCGGACTTCTACGCGCACATGATGGAAGGCGAGACCGCCGCGCTGCACGACATGCCGGAACATGTGCGCACGCTGGTCGGCCACTACGAGGGCTTGCGCAGTTCGCACATCCTGCCGGAAGCCGAAGCACCGGCGCTCACGCTCGCCGGGCGTGACTCGCACGTCCCCGGTCTGACCCGCGCCGCGGAGCTGTCGCAGGTGCCGTTGCTGCCGGAGGAGCTGCTGGCGCAGAGCCACCTGTTCCCCGAAGGCCGGCTCGACCAGGATCTGCAGCAGGTCGATCTGCGCGAGCGCAACTCATGGCGCTTGCTGATGGCCGAAGTGCCGTCGGTGGAATTGCTGGAGGTGCAGCTGGTCAATGCGATCGCACCCTTCATCATCAACGCGCGCCTGAAGCCGCTGATGCTGCGCACCCCCGAACGCGACAAGCACATCGTCAACGTGTCGGCGATGGAAGGCCAGTTTTACCGCAACTTCAAGACCACCCGGCATCCGCACACCAACATGGCCAAGGCCGCGCTCAACATGATGACGCGCACCTCGGCCACCGACTATCACAACGACGGCATCCACATGAACAGCGTCGACACCGGCTGGGTGACCGACGAGGATCCGGCGGCACTGGCCGCGCGCAAGGTTGCCGAGGAACGCTTCCATCCACCGCTGGACATCGTCGACGGCGCCGCGCGCATCGTCGATCCGATCATCAGCGGCATCAACACCGGCGAGCACGTGTGGGGACAGTTCCTGAAGGACTATCGACCGACGGATTGGTGAAATGGTTTGACGTCTGTTTGCAATTCAAAACGGACCATGACTATCCCTCGCTTTTCAGCGCCGGATAGTCATGGCTCGCGTGACAAGCAAGTATTATTGCAGGGCTAGTTGTTTGCAGACTCTGCGCATTGGTCGTGGGGACAGGCAAAATCAACCTCAGCCCCCCCGCCCGCGGCAAGCTTGATTTTCGAGCGTGTGTCGACGGCGTTTCCATCCTTCTCCAGCGCTACCGTGTAAACGCCCATGGGCAGCGACCCGATGGTGTAACGGCCCGCAGCATTTACCTTGGAGTGACGATTGACACCGGATGTGCTGCGCGCTGTGATGGTTTCACCTGCTGGCGCCCATCCAAAAATCTTGCCGGAGGTAGCTTGCGCATGAACAGTGGTGGACCCCACCGCGCCATAGACGCCCAGAACGATTGCGATGGCAAGACCCCACGCGGAGAAACTCACGCGGCGTTTTGGATGGTTGATTTCGAGGTGCCTGCTGCTTTTCATGGAACTCCCTGATTTCATAAGTGGCTATCCGTTGAATCGAAGCTGCCGACCGGATTCGTGCGCAAGGTGATTTTCAAGTCGGCTTCGGTTTACTACCGTGTATTTGCTATTTGTCCCCATGTACTCGCGTGCGCAGAGCCGCGGCGTTCCGAAATGGGCATAAGTAGTTAGGCTCTCTACCCGACATGCGTCTGGCTAGCAGTTGGACTCTGTACCGTTCTGTTCTGCGCCCTCGGCCACTCCCCCTGCAGTTACTAAAAGCCACATACCGGCTCGCTGCCACAGCCTATGTGCATCGGGTTATCTGTCGAAGGGCCAAAGGTCATGTGTCAAAGGACGATGGACAGCTTCAACACTCGTCGTCTGGAAGCTCTTGGAGGAGCGCGGCCATCCGCCGCCGCACCCCTGTTGGAATCACTTCGCTTCCGCACCGGGGCGTCTGAAATCGCTGCCCGGCTTCCATTGCGGGAACGGAGCATTTCCCTTGGCGAGTTTGCTGCCGACCATGTAGAGCACCCGCAGGTCCTGCACCATGCCGCGCAGATCCCAGTTCGGATCGAATGCATCGGCGGGCTGGTGGTAACGATTCGTGATGTAGTCCTCGTAGGCCTTGCGACCCGCGGTTACGCCGCCGTCGAGCAGATCAAAGCCTGAACGCGCATACAGCACCGGCACACCGGCCTTGGCGAAGTTGAACTGGCCGGAGCGTGCGAAGAAACCCGGTTTCGGCACTACGTCCGGCGCGACGATCCGCCGCTGCTTCCGTGCACCTTCGGCGAGATAGTCGTCCAGCTGCGACTGGCCATAACCGATGACCGCTATATCGCGGCTGGGGCCGATCACCGTCAACGCGTCCATGTCGAGATCGGCCAGAGTCAGATCCAGCGGCACCACCGGATGGTTGACATAGTAGTGCGAGCCGAGCAGACCTGATTCCTCCATCGTCAGCGCCATGAACAGGATCGTGCGCTGTGGTTTCGGCCGTCGATGCGCGAACGCCTCGGCGATCTCCAGCATGCCGGCCACACCCGAGGCGTTATCCACCGCACCGTGATAGATATTTTTGTCATCCCGACCGAGATGATCCCAGTGCGCGGAATAGATGATCGCTTCGTACGGGCGCAAGCTGCCTGGCAGTTCTCCGATCACGTTGTGCGATTGGCCACGGACGATCGTGCTGTCGATCGCGATGCTGGCCTTGGCGTCCAGCTCGACCGGCTTGAAGCCACGCACGTCGGCATTTTTCTTCAGCGCATCGAAATCGGCACCAGCATCGTAAAATAGCTTTCTCGCCGCCGCGGTAGTCAGCCAGCCAGCGATTGGCAGGCGTGGCGTTGCATCCTCGCTGGCCGGCAGACTGAAGCGCGGGCTGCTCCAACCGGTTTGCACCACATTCCACGGGTAACCCGCTGCCGCCGTGTCGTGAACGATGAAGGCCGCTGCGGCACCGTGGCGCACGGCCGCCTCGAACTTGCTGGTCCAATGGTCGTACCAGGTAAGCTCTCGACCCTTGAACAGCATCGGATCCTGGCTCCCCCAGCCTGGATCGTTGACCAGTATCACCACCGTCTTGCCCTTGAAATCGAGGCCGGCATAATCGTTCCATTGCTGCTCAGGGGCATCGACGCCGTAGCCGACAAAGACGATCGGCGAGTCCTTGATTTCGACATGCGGTTCGTCCGCCGGCGAACCGACCACCATGTCGCTGCCGAAGCTCAATACGGACTTTCCCTTGCCGCCATCGATCGCAAGCTGCGATTGATCAGCATGCTGCAACGTGGCTTGCACGTACGGCACGGCCTGCAGCCAACTGCCGTGATTGCCTGGCTGCAGGCCGATGCGCTGAAACTGCTGGATCAGATACTCGGTAGTGCGCTGCTCACCCTTGCTGCCTGGTGCACGGCCCTCGAACGCATCGGAGGCCAGCACCCTCACGTGCTGACTCACATCGGCTTCGATGATGCCGGGCGAAAACACCGCATTGCCGTAGCCGCCGTTCCGATTGCTGGCCGAATGATGATGGCAAGCAAAGAGAAACAGACTGATGACGGCCACCAGCAACAAACGATACACAAGCACACTCCCCCGAGTGATAAACGGCGAATGTACGCAGGTGTCAATGGCGGGCGCAACCGGCACGATAAGATCGTTTTAATTTGCGAATTAAGCGTCAAAACTTGCGCAATTTCCGTCGCTTACGAACCAACATTCCAACGCGGTTTGTCTCGCCTCATCCGGCACGGATGACTCAATCCAGCAACAGTCCGTTCAAACGTTGTGCCTGTGTTCGCCAACGCATCCGATCTATCTTGGCGTACTTGTCCATGCCGGCACATCGTTAGGAGGCCACCGCCATGATTGAACGCAGACCCTTCGACCGCCTGGGCGGAGCCGACCACGGCTGGCTCAAGGCGAAACATCATTTCTCGTTCGCCAGCTACAACGATGCCGGCCGCATGGGCTGGGGCGCGCTGCGCGTGTGGAACGACGACACCATCGCGTCGCAGAGTGGCTTTCCGCCGCATCCGCACGCGAACATGGAGATCATCACCTACGTGCGCGAAGGCGCGATCACCCATCGCGACAGCCTCGGCAACGAGGGCCGTACCGAAGCCGGCGACGTGCAGGTGATGAGTGCCGGCAGCGGCATTACCCACTCCGAGTACAACGTGGAACCCGGCACTACGCGCATCTTCCAGATCTGGATCATTCCCGACGAAAGCGGCCAGCCGCCAGCGTGGGGCGCGCGGCCGTTTCCGAAGGGCGAGCGTTCGGGCAAGTTCGTGGCGCTGGCCAGCGGCTTCAAGTAAGACACCGAGGCATTGCCGTTGCGCACCGACGCGCGCGTACTCGGCGCCACACTGAAGGCCGGCGACACCGTCGACTACGCGTTGGCTGACGGCCGCTACGCGTACCTGGTCCCATCCACCGGGTCGGTGGAGATCAACGGCATCCGGCTCGATACCCGTGATGGCGCGGCGATTCGCGACGAGAAAGCGTTGCGCATCACCGCGATCGAGGATGCCGAGCTGGTGCTGGTCGACACCGCGCCCTAAACAGCTGCCTTGCCGAACGACGGCGGCCGATTCGCCGGAGCCGCGCCGAACTCGGTATTCGGCGCGCTGCCCATCTGGAACACCAAGGTGCCACCGGCGGCCAGTTCGGCATGGCTGATCCAGCTGCGGCTCCACGGTTGGCCGTTCCAGCTGACCGACTGGATGTACGGGCTGTCCGGCCCGTTGCCCGGCGCCAGCACCATCAGCTTGCGTCGGCCGGCGAGTTCAATCTCCGCGCGATCGATCAGCGGGCTGCCGAACACGTAATTCGCGCTGACCGGATCGACCGCGTAAAGGCCGAGCGCACTGAGCACGTACCAGGCGCTGATCTGGCCGCAGTCCTCGTTGCCGGCGAGGCCGTCCGGCTGCGCCTCGTACATGGTTTCCAGCAGCATGCGCACACGCGCCTGCGTCTTGTGGTGCGCGCCGGTGTACGCATACAGGTAGGCCACATGATGGCTGGGTTCGTTGCCGTGCGCGTACTGGCCGATCATGCCGGCGATATCCGGCGGCGCGTCGACCGGCAGCGCCGAGCTGGTGCTGAACAGCGCATCCAGCTTACGCTCGAACGCCCGCTCGCCGCCGAACAATTTCATGTATTCGTACAAGTCGTGCTGGTTGAGGAAGCTCGCCTGCCACGCGTTCGATTCGGTGAAGTCACGCCATTTCGCGGCGTGGCCCATGCCGCGCGGATCGAAGGGCTCCAGCCAGTGGCCATCATTCGCACGCGGCCGCACGAAACCCAGTTTGCGGTCGAACACGTGCTGGTAGTTGCGCGAGCGATGCTTCAGCCGGGTGGCATCGGCATGCGCGCCGGCGGCATCGGCCAAGTGCGCGACGGCCCAGTCGTCATATGCATATTCGAGCGTCTTGCTGACCGCCTCGCCTTCCTTGTCGCTGGGGATATAGCCGAGCTTGCGGTAGTACGGCAGGCCGCGGTAATCGTCGTCCATCGCGCGCTTGCGGAACAGCGGCCACGCCTTGGCGTAGTCGATGCCGGTGAAGCCTTTCGCGTGCGCCTCGGCCACCACCACGGCGGAGTGGTAGCCGATCATGCAGCCGGTTTCCACGCCCTGCAGCGGCCATACCGGCGGACCGTCGGGACTCTCTCCGGCCATTCGCACCAGCCCGTTGACCAGGTCCGGCACGCGATCGGGCTGGTACAGCGTAAGCAACGGATGCTGCGCCCGGTAGGTGTCCCACAGCGAGTAGGTGCTGTAGTTGTTCGCACCTTGCGGCAGCTGGTGCACGGCCAGATCCATGCCGCGATAGCGACCGTCGACGTCACTGAACAGGGTCGGCGCCAGCATGGTGTGGTAGAGCGAGGTGTAGAACGTGGTGCGCATATCCTCTGACACGGTGTCGATGCGGATGCGGCCCAACTCGCGTTCCCATGATGCGGCTGCGGCCTTGCGCACCTGCTCGAAATCCCAGCCGGCCATTTCGGTGTCGAGGTTGCGCAATGCGCCTGCCACGTCGACACCGGAGATGCCGACCTTGACCAGCAGCGGTGCGCTGGCGACGTTGTCGAAGTGCAGCGCCGCTTTCAGATGCGTGCCGTGCGCTTCGTCGGCACCAGCAGGCAACGCGGCATCTTCGGTATACAGCGTGGCCTGCGTGATCGGACGCGACAGCTTCATCGCGAAATAAATGTGCCGGCCGCCGGCCCACTGATGCACGCGGCGCTCGCCGACCAGGGTGTTGTTGCCGACCAGTTTCAGCGATGCATCGCTGACCTTGCACGGCACCGCGGCATCGTCGTGGTAACCGTGCGCAAGGTCGACCAGCAGGTGGCCGCTGCCGTCGCCCTGGAACGTATAACGATGCAGTCCCGTGCGCAGAGTCGCGGTCAGCTCGGCAAGGATGTCGTGGTTCTTCAGGTGTACCTGGTAATAGCCCGGCCGCGCCTGCTCCTGGTCGTAGCCCGAGCGGTAGCCCGGGCCGGGCTGTGCCACCGCATCGGGCGAAAGCTGATCCCCGCTGGCGGCGCCGTCGTGATGCGAGCGGTAATTCTGCTCCGGCAAACCGCGAGCACCGGGCTGCAGCAGCACCGGTCCCTGCGCCGGCATCACCAACACATCGAGCATATCGCTGGCACCGGTGCCGCTCAGATGCGTGTGCGAGAAACCCATGATCGAGCCGTCGCCCTGGTGATAACCCGAGCAGGCATCCCAGCCCGCGTCGTTGGTGTCGGGGCTCAGCTGCACCATGCCGAACGGCAGCGTGGCGCCGGGATAGACGTGGCCATGACCGCCGGTGCCGATGAAGACGTCGACATGCCGGGCGAAACCATCGGGCTCCGGCACCGGCGACATCGCATGATCGCTGCCAGGCGTCGCGAACGCCGCCAGCGGTTCGAGCCGGCTGCCGAGCAGGCTCAATGCGGCTGCGCCCTGCAGGAAACGTCTGCGTGTCACCATGGTGCGTTCTCCGTTGCGTGTACCGGATGGCTCGTCATGCGCGCCGCAGCAATTCCGGTCGCTGCGCCGCCAGTTGCACGATCAGTTCGCCGAACAGGGTATTGGCCCAGGCGAACCACGCGCGGGTGAAATGTGCCGGATCGTCCTGATCGAAGGCTTCGTGCATGAAGCCGGTGCCGGCATGCGTGGTCTTCAGCCAGTGCAGGCATTGGCGGATCTCGCCGCTGTCGTCGCTGGTCAAGCCACGCATGATGATCGATATTGGCCAGATCATCCGCAAGCCCTCGTGCGGACCGCCGATGCCCTGCGCTGCGCTGCCGCGGAAGAAATACGGATTGCGCGGACTCCAGGCCAGCTCGCGACTGCGCCGGTAGCGCGCGTCGTCGCTGCGGCAGCAGCCGAGGTAGGCCAGGCTCGACAATCCCGGCGCGTTGGCGTCGTCCATGAACAGCTGGTTGCCGTAGCCATCGACTTCGTAGGCCCAGATTTCGTTGCCGTGCTCGTCGTGCATCACACCGAACTCCTGCAGCGCACGTTCGACTTCACCGGCCAGGGCATTGCACTCGGCAGCAAAGGCGCGATCGTCATGCAGCGCGATGGCCAGTTGCGCCAGCTGGCGCAGCGAACTCACCGCAAACAGGTTGCCGGGGATCGACAGCGGATAGATGCAGGCGTCGTCCGAAGGCCGGAACATCGCGTGGATCAGTCCGACGGCGCGGGTCGGATTGCCGTAGCCGTCGAGGAACTGGGTATCGGTCGGGTTCGCCGAAGGCCGCTGGAAGTGATACGGACCAGGACCGTGCTTGCGCTGCTGTTCGCGGAAGGTCGCCAGCACGGTGTGCATCGCGGCGCGCCAGTCGTCGTCGAACGGCTCACGATCGCCGGTGGCCTGCCAGTAGGCATGCGCCAGCCGGATCGGATAGCACAGCGAATCGATCTCCCATTTGCGCTCAGCCACACCCGGATGGATGTCGGTGAGGTCCTGCTGCGCCCACGATAGCGGCGTCTTCGCCTGCGGGTCGGGCAGGAACGCATTGGCGTACGGGTCGATCGAGATGCACAGCGCGTGGCGCCGGATCAGGCCGCGGAACAGCCGGCGCAGCGGTTCGTCGTGCGCCGCCAGTGGCACGTACGGCCACACTTGCGCGGACGAATCACGCAGCCACATCGCATCGATATCGCCGGTGACGATGAAGGTATCCGGCTTGCCGTGCAGGCTGCCCAGCTGCACCGTGGTGTCCAGCGTGTTCGGGTAGCAGTTCTCGAACAGCCAGGCCAGTTCGGGATCGCCGATCTTCGCCTTGGTGCGGGCGATCAGCGCTTCCACCGCCGGACTGACGAACTTGCGCTGGCCGATCGGTGTGCGATGACTGATGTAGCGCGGCGCAGCCCGTGCCATCGGCACGCGGCCAAACATCAGACCGCCGACGGCGCCAGCCATCAACTTCAGCAGCGAGCGGCGCGAGGTGATCATGGCTGTGCAGCCTTCAGGACGATTGGTGCGTGTTGGCGCATGGTGGCATCGAACAGCGAATGTACATGTAGTGCATCGCGCAACGATACGATGTCGGCCGCGCCAGTAACCTGCAGCTCGACACGCTCGCCAGGCAGCAAATCGAACGCGTTGTCGGAAACCTGCGCGTCGAGCGAACCGAAGTCGATCCAGACCTCGCGCGCCAGACGCTCCGCACGCACGCTCAGCACGATGCCTTGGCCGCTGTCGTGGAGCTCAACATTCAGGTCCGGCTCGGGTAGCTGCAGCGCGAGCGCTGGCTCGAAGTACAGCAGCTGACGCGATACCGTCTTGCCCTGCTCGATCAGCTCGAATACGGCGAAGCTGCGATGCGGATCGGCGCCCTGCAACAACGCCGCATCGTCCAGCTCGGCGGCGCGGGTGCTGGCCAGCGCGGGCATATGCACCTTATCGAGCCGCTCATGCAGCAGTCGTCCATCCATGTCCATCACGCGCGTGCGCAACTGCGCATCCAGTGGCGCGGTCCGATCAGAAATCAGAAACACGTCGGTGTGCCCGTCGCGACGGATCGGCGCCACACGCAGCGGTGCATAGAAGCGGCGTGCGTGGAACTGCAGCGCCTTCCAGCGTCCGAAATAATCGATGCTGGACCATGATGCTCCAGGCCATACATCGTTGAGCTGCCAGTACAGCGAGCCCATGCTTTGCGGTCGTGCGCTGCGTAGATGGTCGGCAGCCAGCTCAATGCCCTCGGCCTGCATCACCTGACTGAGGTAGACGAAGGAGGCGAAATCCTTCGGTTCACCGTAGTACTTGCGGATATAGAACAGCAGGCGCTGATTGCCGTTGCCGCTATCAAACTTCTGGTGCGCGCGCAGCACCGGCGAATCCGGCGACAGGTCAGCTGGCGTAGCGAAGGTCTGGATCGTCGCCAGCGCTGGCAACGACTGCAGGCCGTATTCGGACTGGAACCGTGGCGTGGTCCTCAGATAATCCTCGATCGGCGCGGAGCCCGCCCAGACATCCCATACGTGCATGTCGCCGTCACTCGGCACGTTGGCTGGTCCGTCGAAATCCGTGCTTGGCGAACTGGCCCAGTACGGCACGTCCGGCGCGTAACGCTGCACCACGCCACGCAGGGTCTCACCGAACAGGGTGCGCATGCCGTGCTCGACACGTGCGCGTTCGGCCAGCCCGATCGCTTGGGCGAACTGCTTCCGATCCGGCCAGGACTCCCAACCCGTCTGCACCTCGTTGTTGCCACACCACAACACTATGCTGGGATGGTCGCGCAGTCGCATGACCTGTTCGGCCGCCTCGATCCGCGTGTTCTCGCGGAACGCGTCGTCATACGGCGGAACCGCGCCGCCGAACATGAAGTCCTGCCAGATCATCAGGCCCATCTTGTCAGCCATCGCGTAGAACGCATCGCTCTGGTAGTAACCCCCGCCCCATACACGCAACATGTTCATGTTGGCATCGTGCGCAGACTGCAGGATCTGCTGCACGCGCGCATTGGTGACCCGCTCGGGAAAGCTGTCGAACGGAATCAGGTTGGCGCCCTTGGCGAAGATCGGCACGCCGTTGATCACGAAGGCGAAGCTGCGGCCCCAGCGATCATGCTGCCGCCGCAGCTCCACACTGCGCAGCCCGGTGTCGCGCTCGCTGCTGGCAACCACCTTGCCGGCAACGACGACGTCGGCGTGGAAGTGATAGAGGTTCGGCGCGCCGTAGCCGGCCGGCCACCAACGTTGCGGGTGTTCGATACGCACGGGCAGATCGAGGTGGTTGTCGCCTGCTTCCAGCAACTTCTCCAGCATCGTGCTGCGACGGCTACCGTCCGGAGCGCTCCACGTCAGCTGCAGCTGGACCTTGCCGGCATGGTCGGCACGAATGTCGAACTGCGCCAGCAACTGCGCGGCGTCCGCATCGACGTGCTGCTGGGCGATGTGGAAATCCGTCAGCCGCAGATCGTTCCAGCTCTCCAGATGTACCGGCTGCCAGATGCCCTCGGTGACGTAGCGCGGACCCCAGTCCCAGCCGTACTGGTAATTCGCCTTGCGCACGTAGTTGGACGTCTGTTTGCCTTTCGGCTCGTCGCCGAACGCGGAATCGAATTCGCCTGGCAATGCATACGGCTGTTTCAGCAACCACGGCTGCAACCGGGTGATCGGCGAATGCAGCGTGACCAGCAGCGTGTTGCTGCCCACATGCAGCACATCCTTCACCGACACCCGCCAGCGCCGGAACATGTTGTCGGCGGACAGCAGCTTGTGATCGTTGAGCGAGACGTCGGCAAATGTGTCCAGACCGTCGAAGACCAGCTCGACGTGCTCATTCCGCAACGTCGCCGCATCGACCGTCACCGGCAACTGATACTGCCAGTCCGCCAGGCCGATCCATTGCAGTTGGGCCTCGTTGTCGCGATCAAACGGATCGCGGATCACACCCGCCGTCAGCAGGTCGGTCTGCGTGCTGCCCGGCACGTGGGCAGTGCGCCATGCAGCCGCTTCCGGATGGGTCTGCACGGCGGCCGAGCCCGGCGCGAGGCGGAAACGCCAACCTGTCGCGAGCGTCTGCGTGGCCGCCATGACGGTGCCGATGCCGTATGCCCATGCGAACAGCACCAGGATCGCCATGCGCCCACGCAGGAAAATCGCGGCGGTGGAGTAGACATTCCTACCCTGTCGCATCCCATGTTTCGTCATGCGCGAGCCTTTGACCATGAAGATGTGGTGCCGTTGCCGATTACCGTGGCGGCGACTCCGTGAAGGTATACGCGATCAGGCACGTGGTAAATCTGACTTCCCGCACGGGTCGAGCCCCCGTGCCATGCGATGCAGGCACTTGATATCTCGCGCACCGGCGCCAGTGTCTACCTGTTGATTCATCAAGCGAAGCCACCATGACCACCATGCAAGCCATCGAGATCACCCGCTTCGGCGCACCGGACGTCCTGCAGCTGGCCCAGCGTCCGATCCCGCAGCCCGGGCCGGGCGAGGTGCTGATCAAGGTGGCAGCATCCGGCGTGAACCGGCCTGACGTGTTCCAGCGCCAGGGTCATTACGCGCCGCCGCTGGGCGCGTCCGACCTACCCGGCCTGGAAGTGGCCGGCGAGCTGGTGGATGGCGACTTTGGCGGCGACAACCCGTTCGGTCTCAAGCGTGGCGACGCGGTATGCGCCCTGCTCGCCGGCGGCGGCTATGCGGAATATGCGGTGGCACCGTTGGCGCAGTGCCTGCCGGTGCCGGCTGGACTGTCGCTGGTCGAGGCCGCGGCGCTGCCGGAGAATTACTTCACCGTGTGGAGCAACGTATTCGATCGCGGCCAGCTCGGTCGCGGCGAAGGCGGTGCGCACGAAACCCTGCTGGTGCAGGGTGGTTCCAGCGGCATCGGGGTCACCGCGATCCAGCTGGCGCGTGCGTTCGGTCATCGCGTGTTCGCCACCGCCGGCAGTGCGGAGAAGTGCGCGGCGTGCATGCGGCTCGGCGCAGAGCGCGCGATCAACTACCGCGACGAGGATTTTGTCGCGGTCGTGAAACAGGTCACTGGCGGTCGCGGCGTGGACGTGATCCTCGACATGGTTGCTGGCGACTACATCCCGCGTGAACTCGACGCACTGGCCGAAGGCGGCCGGCTGGTCTTCATCGCCACGCTGGGCGGCAGCAAGGCCGACATCGACGCCGCAACGATCATGCGTCGCCGGCTCACGCTCACCGGTTCCACCTTGCGTGCGCGCCCCGTCGCGTTCAAAGGCGCACTGGCCCGTCAGCTGCACGACAAGGTCTGGCCGTTGCTTGAGGCCGGCAAGCTGCGGCCGGTGATCCATCAGGTGTTCCCGGCTGCCGAAGCGGCCCAGGCCCACGCGCTGATGGAAAGCAGCGCGCATATCGGCAAGCTTGTGCTGCAATGGTGAATCACACGAATTCAAGCGCAAGACCCGGAGTGCCGCAGGCACCACCGATCCGTAGATTGGGCAGCACGCGATAATCTATCGGAGAGAACTCCCATGAAAACGTCAGACAAACATGCCGCACTTGCCGCCGCTACGCTGACCGACCCACGCTGGGCCGCGGTGCAGGCACGCGATGCACGCGCCGACGGCACGTTCTTCTATTCGGTCAGGACCACCGGTGTTTACTGCCGCCCTTCCTGCGGAGCCCGCCCGGCCCGACCCGAAAACGTGGCGTTTTACGACTCCACCGCCGCTGCGGAACGGGCCGGCTTTCGCCCGTGCAAGCGTTGCAAACCCGATCAACCATCGCTGCAGGAACAGCACGCAGCGATGATCACCGAAGCCTGCCGGTTGATCGAGAACGCGGAGACGCCGCCCACGCTCGAGCAGCTGACGAAGCCGAGCGGCCTGAGTCCGTTCCATTTTCACCGTGTGTTCAAGGCCGTTACCGGCTTGACGCCGAAGCAGTACGCCGCCGCCCATCGCGCCCGTCGTGTGCGCCGCGAACTGGACCGCGGCGGCAGCGTGACCGAGGCGATCTTCGACGCCGGCTACAACGCCAGCAGCCGCTTCTACGAGGTGTCGAACCAGATGCTCGGCATGACGCCGTCCAGCTATCGCGCCGGCGGCGTCGATCACGACATCCGCTTCGCGATCGGCGAATGCTCGCTGGGTGCCATCCTGGTCGCGCAGAGCGAGCGCGGCGTCTGCGCGATCCTGTTTGGCGACGATCCGGATGCGCTGGCGCGCGACCTGCAGGATCGCTTCCCCAAGGCGAACCTGATCGGTGGCGATCACGCGTTCGAGCAACTGGTAGCGCGGGTGGTGGGTTTCGTCGAAGCACCGGCGCTCGGCCTCGACCTGCCACTGGATGTGCGTGGCACCGCGTTTCAGCAGCGCGTCTGGCAGGCGCTGCGCGAGATACCCGCCGGTGTCACCGTCAGTTACAGCGACATCGCCCAGCGCATCGGCTCGCCCAAGGCCGTGCGGGCGGTAGCCGGCGCCTGTGCCGCAAACATGCTGGCAGTGGCGATCCCCTGCCATCGCGTGGTGCGCAACGACGGTGGCCTGTCCGGCTACCGCTGGGGCGTGGAGCGCAAGCGCGCCCTGCTCGCTCGCGAGGCAAAGGCATGAGCGCACAACTGCGCGCGCTGCCCATCGCGACGACGGATGAAGCCAGTGCGCGGCTGCAGGTGTTTGACTGGGCCGATGTTGCCAGCGAACTCGACACGCAGGGCTGCGCCATGCTCGATGCCCTACTGTCGCCGCAGGAATGCCGCGCACTGGCAGGCCTCTACGCAAATGACGAACTGTTCCGCAGTCGTGTCGTGATGGGTCGCCATGGTTTCGGGCGCGGCGAGTACAAGTACTTCGCCTATCCGTTGCCAGACACGGTGGCCGGCCTACGCAGCGCGATCTATCCGCGGCTGGTGCCGATCGCGAACCGCTGGAATGCGGCGATGGGGATAGATGTGCGCTACCCCGATACGCATGCCGCCTTTCTTGCCCGTTGCCATACCGCCGGCCAGCAACGCCCCACGCCACTGCTGCTGCAGTACGGCGCGGGTGACTACAACTGCCTGCATCAGGATCTGTATGGCGAGCATGTGTTCCCGCTGCAGATCGCGATCCTGCTGTCCGAACCCGAGTGCGATTTCAGCGGTGGCGAATTCGTGCTGACCGAGCAGCGCCCGCGCATGCAGTCGCGTCCGCAGGTGGTGCCGCTGCGCCAGGGCGACGCCGTGGTGTTCGCGGTGCATCAGCGTCCGGTGCAAGGCGCGCGCGGTAGCTACCGGGTGAACCTGCGGCATGGCGTGAGCCAGGTGCGCAGCGGCCATCGCCATACGCTGGGCATCATCTTTCACGACGCCACATGATTACGTCGGATCTGTTCGGCAGTGCGGCTCATCCTGAACACCGGGACGAAACGCTGTGCGAAGGCGCCGTGGTGCTGCGCGGGTTTTCGCTGGCACATGAGCCGCCGCTGCTGCAGGCGATCGATACCATCGTGGCGCAGGCGCCGTTCCGGCATCTGATCACACCGGGCGGCTTCCGCATGTCAGTGGGCATGACCAATGCCGGGCCGCTGGGTTGGGTCAGCGATCGGCGCGGCTATCGTTACGATCCAATCGATCCGGACAGTGGCAAACCGTGGCCGGCCATGCCGGATGTCTTCCTGGAACTGGCTGGAGCTGCCGCCACGCGGGCCGGTTTTCCCGGTTTTGTACCGGATGCCTGCCTGATCAATCGCTACGAACCGGGCACCCGGCTGACCCTGCATCAGGATCGCAACGAGCGCGACTTCGGCCAGCCAATCGTTTCCGTCTCGCTGGGCATTCCGGCGGTGTTCCTGTTCGGCGGCATGCAGCGCACGGACCGCGCGCTGCGCGTGCCGCTGGCCCATGGTGATGTGGTCGTATGGGGTGGCCCGGCGCGGTTGCGCTATCACGGCGTGCTGCCGCTCAAGCCGAACCATCATGCAGCGCTCGGCGAATGTCGCATCAACTTGACGTTTCGCCGTGCCGGCTAACAAGGGAAATCTCGTTCCGATGAAAAGCCGCAAACCGGCATCCGTCGATGCATCGAACTATCTGGCGTCGATCGACGCCGACTGGTCACGCCTGGTGGCGCAGCTCGGCCCCTGCGGACACGAGCCGAAACCCGCACGCGAACCGTTCGAGGCGCTGGTGCGTGCGGTGGCCTACCAGCAGTTGCACGTCAAAGCGGGCGACGCGATCCTCGCGCGTTTGCTGGCCCTGCATCCGCAGCAACCGTTTCCGTCGCCGGCGCAATTGCTTGACACCGGTTTCGATGCGATGCGCGCCTGCGGCTTCTCGGCGCGCAAGATCGAGACGATCCGCGGCATCGCCGCCGCCACGCTGAGTGACGTGGTGCCGGATCTAGCCGCAGCCCAACTGCTGTCGGATGACGAACTGATCGCACGACTGAGCGCGCTGAAAGGCATCGGCAGCTGGACGGTGGAGATGTTCCTGATCTACAGCCTGGCCCGACCCGACATCCTGCCGGTGGACGATTTCGGTGTGCGCGAAGGCTATCGGTTGCTGAAGTCGCTCGACGTGGCACCCACGCCGAAGGCGATGGCGCTGATCGGCCAGACTTGGAGCCCGCACCGCACTGCCGCCGCATGGTATCTGTGGCGGGTGCCGCGGCCGACGAAGGCCAAGACCAAAGGCTGAACCCGCTAGGGCGGGCTGACACCGAGCCGATGCCCATACACCAGCTTGCCGCCGAGCCAGCCCGCAGCAGCCAGAAACAGGAAGCCCAGCACGCTCATGCCGATCGCGAGCAGACCCGGTTTGGCGAGATGCGTGCCCTGCAGACGCAGGAACAGACTGGCCGTATAGAAGGCCAGCGCGCACATCACCATGAGCATGTGCCGGTTGGCGTCCTTGATCGCCGGATTGTCCTCGGCGACCCTGGCCAGTTCGAAAAAGCCGGCCAGCATGGCAGGGATCGAGAAACCGATCCCTGCCACCAGCAACACGCCGGCAAGGTGCCACGCCGGCTCACCCCAGACCAGACTGGCAAGATCCGCAGTCGTCGCCAGCGACCAGCAGGCGATCGGAAAATGGACCAGTGCCGGATGGAGTGGATGGCGCATGGTTCAGCCGAGCAGCAGGCTGAGCAAAGTCAGGAAACCGGCCACCGCGACACCCGCGTGCACGAACACCACGGCCTTCGGTGCGATCTGCTTGCGCAGATGGAATGAGGCGAGAAAGAAGCCGCCCAGCGCCGCGACCACCAGCAGACCCAGCGCCGCAGTGAGACGAGCAGGCGCTGCACCCTTGAGCACTTCAAGGATCAGCAAGACCAGACCGCTCGCACCCAGCACGGCATGCAACACCGAGATCGCCCATGGCGCCAGCTTGCCGCGCAATACGCTGGAAGCCAGCACCAGCCCGCCGACAGCGGCAATCGCAAAAATCAGAACTGCATAGAGCAACATGTCAATTCCCCTCTGGTTGCGTCATAAAGACGAAGAGCCAACGCCATGCGTTGGCCGTACTGCCACTGATCGGATGCATCAGCTCGCCCAAGGTTCCCGGGCCATGGTGGCAGCACCTGCAGGATGCGCCTTTCAGGCGACCCTGGCTCGACCAAGGTGCAAGTGCCGATTCCGCAGCGGCTTGCTACCCTCGCCGGATCGACTGATCGCGAGGCAAGCATGACCATCCACGGCATCCACACCATCGACACCGGCTTCGTGCGGCCGCAGTTCGATGCGGCGTATCTGATCGTCGAGAACGGACGCGGCGCCTTCATCGACTGCGGTACCAACTTCTCGGTGCCGCGCATGCTGGCCGCGCTCGACGAGGCCGGAATCACCGCCGCCGAGGTGGACTGGCTGATCCTTACCCATGTCCATCTGGATCATGCCGGCGGTGCCGGCGAGCTGATTGCGCAGCTGCCGAACGCGAAGCTGGTGGTGCATCCGCGCGGTGCCCGGCACATGATCGACCCGTCGGTACTGTGGGCCGGTGCCAGCGCCGTGTATGGCGAGGCGGTGATGGAGCAGACCTATGGCCGGCTGCGACCGATTCCTGCTGAGCGGGTGATCGAAGCGCCGGACAGGCATGTGGTGGATCTGGCCGGTCGACCCTTGCTGTGCATCGACACCCCCGGACATGCGAAACATCACCTGACCGTCTACGACGCCCGCGCGAATGCCTGCTTCACCGGCGACGTGTTCGGTCTGTCGTATCGCGAATTCGATACGTCGAGCGGCCCGTTCATCCTGCCCACCACCTCGCCGGTACAGTTCGATCCGGATGCGCTGCATGCATCCATCGATCGATTGCTCGCGCTGCATCCCTCCGCGATGTATCTCACCCACTACGGCCGGGTGGAGCATGTGGAACGACTTGCTGCCGATCTGCACCAGCAGATCGACGCGATGGTGGCGCTGGCCCGCGCGGCGGATGGTCACGAGTATCGTCATGCAAACCTGGTCGAGGCGCTGACCGACCTGTATGCAGGTCGCGCCGAAGCCCATGGCTGGACGCAGGGCCGCGAAGCGCTCGTCCAGCTGCTGCATATGGATATCGAGTTGAATGCGCAGGGGCTGGCGGTGTGGCTGGATCGCTGACGCGCTGCGGTCGCAATCCGATCTGATCAGGCCAGCCGCGTGCCGTTCGGCACCGGGCGCTCGACCGCCGTGATCACCACGCCCGCATCCGTGTGAAACCCGGTAAGCAGGAACTGCGAACGAAACGGGCCGATCTGCTTCTCGGGGAAGTTGATCACGCCGACGATCTGGCGACCGACCAACTGCTCGGCGCTGTACAGCGCAGCGATCTGCGCACTGGTCTTCTTCTCGCCATACGGGCCGAAATCCACCCACACTTTCCACGCCGGCTTGCGTGCTTCGGGAAACGGTTCAACACGGATCACCGTCCCGGCAACAATCTGCACCTTCTCGAAATCGGCCCAACTGATTTCAGCCTGCTCTGCTTCGCTCATCCTTCCAGCCTCGTCTTCAACCAATCGCGACCCTGTTGCCACCAGTAGGTCGTCTGCGCGCCAAGATAACCGAACGGCCGGTGCGTGCTGCTCAGGCCGTAGTCGGCAAACTGTTTCCAACGATCGTCGCCAGCCGCAATCGCTGCGGCCAGCAGCTCGCCGGCGGCACAGGTCGGCGCCAGACCGTGACCGCCGAACGCCTGCGCCCACCAGAGTCCGTTGTCGCTGCCGCCGATCTGGGGCATCTGATGACGTGCGTAACTCATCAAGCCCGACCACGCGTAATCGATCTTGACGCCGTGCAATTGCGGAAATACCCGCAGCAGATCTTTCGTCAGCAGCCGCTGCACCGCTTGCGGCGAACGGTTGCGGACCGAGATACGGCCGCCCCATAGCAGCCGCGTATCCGGCAACGCACGGTAGTAATCGAACGCGAAACGGCTGTCGTAAATCGCAGCACGGGTATGCAGGCAATCGTCCAGCCGGTGACCCAACGGCTCGGTCACCATCACGTAGGTGGCGATCGGCAGAATTGCCCGATCGATCGGCTTCTGCAGGCCGGCCAGATAACCGCCGCACGCCAGCACTACCTGATCGACCAGCAGTTCGCCCTGCGCGGTGCGCACACGCCACTGCAGGCCTTCGCGGGTGAGGCTGCGGACGCCACTGTTCTCATGGATGCGCACGCCCTGCCCGGCGGCTGCCGCAGCGAGACCGATCGCATAGTTGAGTGGATGCAGATGCAAGGCGTCACGTTCATACAGACCATCGTGGTAGCGCTCGCTGCGGACGCGCTCGCGCAGTTCGGTCTGGGGCAACCATTGCCACTGCACACCGTAATGCTCAGCCAGCAGTTGCTGGCGCCGGCGCAACACGCCCGGATCGCGAAACCAGTTGGCCCAGATCACGCCCTGGTCGACGGCATCGCAGGGAATGGCGTAATCGGCGACGCGCTGGCGGATGCGCTGCACCGCTTCGGTGGTGAGCTTGAACAAGGCCTGCGCACGCGCCTCGCCTAGCTGATCCAGCAGCGATTGCTCGCCCAGCGAATAGCCGGCAAACACGAATCCGCCGTTGCGGCCGGAGGCACCGAAGCCGATCTGCTCACGCTCCAGCAACACCACATCGCTCACGCCACGTTCGGCCAGGCCCAGCGCCGTGTTCAGCCCCGCAAAGCCCCCGCCGATGATGGCCACCCGCGCATGCTGCCTGCCTTGCAGTGGAGCAAAGCTTGTGTACGGAGTTGCCGTGGCACGGTAGTAGGACGTGGCCTGGGGTGGTACTGACATGGGACGACGGACACCTTGAATGTGGCGCTTGGACAGCGAGCATAGCGCAGCGTTCCGGATGCCACCGGTGTGGCTATTCGACCAGACTGACTCCAAGCGGGCGCTGGTCGCTGCGGCCATGATCGTCGACCACGTGCACGTTATAGCTGCCTGCCGTCTGCGGTTGCCAGAACAGCGACTCGCCCGGCGCACTGCGGCCGATATAGGCGTCGTTGACGAACCAGTACAGCGCGTGCGTGTCGGCATCGGTCGTGGCGACGAACGCGATGCGCTCCTGCCCGAGCTGGGCCAGTCGCATTGCGTATGTGCTGCCGCGCAGCGGCGAGGTGATCTGCGGCGGATCGCCATTCGGTGTGCCGGCATTCCCGCACTGCGGATTCTGCGGCGGCTTGCGCCGCGGAATGCCGGCCTGGGCAAATACGTGCTGCAGGTCGGATGGCCAGAACTCATAGACCTCAACATGCGTGCGCTTGCCGGCATAGGGCGGGCATGCCGGAAGGCCGCTGGCATCATCGATCACCACCGGGCGGTGCACGTTGCTGACACGGATCGGCGACTTGCCGGGAATGAACCAGGTCATTCCTTTCTGAGGACACCACTGGTTCGGCAAGTCGCCACTGGCCAGGCAGATCTGCACGCGCTTGAGGTTGGCCGGCATATGCCGGATCGGCTCGGCCAGTTGCCGGTGTTCGGCACGCAGCGCGTCGATGATCTGGAAGAACAGCGGCGCAGCGGCGTCCGCACCCACGAAGGCCGGATTGCCGGTGCTGTCGAAATTGCCCACCCAAACCACCAGCACGTAGGGTCCGAAGCTACCGGCGGTCCATGCGTCACGAAACGCCCATGACGTGCCGGTCTTCCAGTACACCGGCAGCCGCGCGGGTTGCGCGCCGGTGGTTTCGTCCGGGCGCGGATTCTGCCGCAGCATGTCCATCACCATGAAGCTGGCTTCGTCGCTAAGCATCCGCGTGCCGGCAACCTGCGGCTCGTCGGCGAGCAGGCGCAACGGCCTCAGCTCACCGCGATTGGCCAGCATGGCGTACAGCCCGCCCAGTTCCTGCATGCTCACCTCGCCACCGCCGAGTACCAGGGCGAGGCCGTAGTGTTTCTCGCTGGCCATGCGGCTGATGCCGGCGTCGCGCAGGAACTGGTAGAGACTCGGTTGCTTCAGCTGCGAGGCTACCCACACGGCAGGAATATTGCGGCTGCGGATCAACGCATCGGTGGCTGTAATCGGGCCGAGGAAGTGGCCGTCGAAATTCTCCGGCGTATACGGACCAAACGAGGTCGGTACATCGCGCAGCACGGTCTGCGGATGCAGCACACCTTGGTCGAAACCCAGCGCGTAGATGAAAGGCTTCAGGGTGGAACCGGGCGAGCGTTTGGCCAGCGTGCCGTTGACCTGACCCTGGATCGAGCGATCGAAATAATCCGCCGAACCCACCATCGCCTTGATGCCCATGTCGCGCGTATCGATCAGGATCGCTGCCGCGTTGCGGATGCCACGCGATGCATTGCGGGCGACATATTGGGTGATCTGCCGTTCCAGCGCGTGTTGCAGGCCCAGGTCGAGCGTGGTGTTCAGGCGCGGCTCGCCGGACACGCCGGCGACTTGCCGTTGCGCGAGTAGCTGCTCGACTGCGTGCGGTGCCTCGAACGGCAACGCCGACAATGGACGAAGATTCAGCGGCAGTGCGAACAGCGGCTTCAGCGCCACATCGTTCGGGTGGCTGCGCAGCCAGCTCGCATAGAGCCGGTTTCGCGAGGTCGCCAGTTGCGGATTGATCAGGTTGCTGGCGGTGGCATCGGGACGCTGGAGCCGCCGCGTGGGGTCCTGCGGAAGCACGGCCAGGGTCAACGCCTCGGGCAGACTCAGCGCGCTGGCCTGCTTGTTGAAATACGCCAGGCTGGCCGCGCCCACGCCTTCGACATTGCGGCCGTAGGGCGCGTCGTTGAGATAGGCCTCGAGAATCTGCCGCTTCGAATAGAACAGCTCCAGTTGCAACGCCCGCGCAATCTGCCGCAACTTGCCCTGCGGCGAGCGCGTATTGAGCTTCCACAGCAGTCGCGCCAGCTGCATGGTGACGGTCGAACCACCCTGCGGATTGCCGTGGCGCACATAGGTGATCCATGCACCGCGCAACAGTCCGTAGGGATTGATGCCGGGATGCCAGCGGTACCAGCGATCCTCGTGCAGCAGTACGCCGTCGACCAGTTGCGGCGAGATGTCCGCCAACGGTACCCACAGCCGGTAACGATCGTCGCTGGCCAGCGTCAGCCGCAGCAGCCGACCATGATCGTCATAGACGGCGGTGGATGACGGTTGCCAGTCACGCAGCGATGGATGCGGCCACAGTCGGCAACCCGCCAGGATGGCGACAACCAGCAACACGCCGACCAGCCAGTTCTGCCAGCGGCGCAGCCACGCAAGCACGCGGCGTGACAGGCGGTTGAGCAAGTGATGATGATTCATGGCTGGACTGCGCAGGCACCGGCCCGACGCTGGCACGCTCCCTGTGGGAACGTGCCAGCGTGCGTTACGGCTTGCTCACCACGGTCAACGTGCCGCTGCCCGGTGAGCGTGCCTGCACACTGCGGTCGTACATCGATTCGCCATAGGCCGGCGGCACGATGAACGTGCCGGCATTGCTGGCCTTGATGCGATAGACGAACTCGCGCACGTCCGGCGTCGCCGTGCCGTAGATCACCACGCGATCCTCGCGGATATCGGCGTATTCGGGCTGCCAGGTCGATGTCGACAAACCGATCGGCGAACGCCACGCAGTCGGCTTCACCTCGCTGTCGCCACCATCATCGGCTTGCGGCTGGTCGGTGACCGGCGCTGGCGGCTCGATCACCGGTTCGAACCCGCCAGGGAGCAGATCGACGATGGCGACATTGCCGACACCCTGATCACCGGTGGCGCGAATCTTCACGTGGACATCGATCTCCTCGCCGACATTGATCTTGTCGAGCGGCTTGCCCTTGCTGTCGGTGTACTCGCGCACGATCTCGATGCCGTCCTTGATCGCCTTGGTCGGCGCGTCGCGGTCATAACCGCCCTGGCTTGCCACATGCCAGGTTGTCACCGAACTGCCGTTGGTGAAGCGCAGACCGGTCGCTGTGTTGCCCCAGGTTCCGGCCTGCACCAGGTTGCCCTGGATCGCCGCAATCGACTTGGCGCTGCCATCGGCATGCAATTCGGCAATGCCCAGCTTGTCCAGTTCACCCGCACTTTGTGCGGCATACGCGTCCAGCGCGAGCACCGTCATCGACGACGACAGCGTGTTGAACTGGTTGTTCGCCAATGGCCAGGTGATGTTTTCCATCACGCGCGGTGACAACGCCTTGGCGCGCCCGGGAAAATACTTCGACAGCAGATACAGCACGCTGGCATCTCGGGTCAGCGGATCGTAGTAGTAGCTGTAGACGTACGTCTCCTTGGACAGCTTGCGCTCCAATGCCTTCTGCGGACCCGCGATGAGCTGGTTCGCCTCCTTGTCCTGTTTCAGCAGCTCGTACGACGCAGCCAGCCATGCAGCCGCGAGATCGTTCTTCCAGTCGTTCGGGAACGCATCCTGCAGCCGCCGCTGTACCGCCGCTAGATCGTTGGTGGTGACGTTGCCCTGACGCGTCAGCAGGTAAACCGCATAAGCACGCTGGCGCAGCTCGTCGAGCGAATTCAGGCTCTCATCGGCAGCAAGCTGTTGCAGGTATTTGTTGCCTGCATCGAGCATGTCCTTCGGCACGGTGACGCCGAGATCGCGCGCTTCCAGCAGAAAGTGCATCGCGTACGCCGACACGAACGGTTCGGAATCGGGTGTCGCGGACCACACACCGAAACCGCCCTGCCCGTTCTGGCGCGAATGCAGCACGTCGAGGAAGTTCGCCAGCGCTTCATCGTTGCTGATCTTCTTTTCGCTGAAGGCCGGTTGCAGTGCATGTGCGAATACCGGCACCACCGGCCACTTCGCCACCACCAGCCGAGGCATCGCCGCGCTGACCAGTTGCTCGCTGCAGTAGTTCTGATAGTTCACCAGATAGGCGGTGAGGCCCTGTGCCAATACCACCGGCAAGGTCGAAATTGCCGCATCGCGCGACACGTAGGCGTCGTACATCTTGCGCAGATCCTTCAGCTCGAGCTTGTTGCCAGGATCGATACGGCCCACGTCCACCTGCGTGCGATAGGCTGATGCCGGCCGCACCGAAACATCCACACCCTGATTCGCCGACTTGCCGGCGTAGCCCGCGCTGAAGGCCAGATGGCCGGAGCCGAGTACATCGGTGGCCTTGACGTGGAACACCGCCACGCCTTCACGCATCTCGCCCAGTGACAGACTCTGCGTGGCAGGTCCGACAACCTGCAGTTGCGGGCTGGTTTTCAGCGTGACCGACACGGGCACCTGCTTGCCGTTCAGGCCAGTCAGGTTGTTTGCCACGCCGGTGCTGACCTCGGCCTCGTCGCCCGGTGCCAGCGTGGTCGGTACGTTTGGCGACAGCACGAAGTCGCCGCGCACGGTGGTCGAACTTTCGAAGGTGCCGATGCGGTCCGGCGACACGGACACCGCCATCACGCGCAGCTTGCCGTTGAAGTAATCAGGTACCGCGTAGCTGAAATCCTTCTCGCCATCGACGTCGACGATGCCCGACCAGTACACCACCGGCTTGTCGCGCTTGCGCTTGAACGGATTCAGCTGACGACCGATCGCACCATCGGCGTCACCGCCGGGTGCAGCCATCGCCATCAGCTTCTCGAAGTCCGGCAGGATCAGGTCGAGAATCTGCGAGGTGCCCACTTCCAGCATCCGCTTGCGGAAGAAGAACTTCAGCGGATCGCCCAGCTTGTAGCGCGCCACCTGCAGGATGCCCTCGTCCACCGCGAACACCACCGCCCGGGTCGGCTGGGTCGAATGCAGCTTGAACGTCGCCGTCTCTCCCGGCTTCACCAACGCCGGAGCATCGACCGTGATCGGGTTGCGGCGTGCATCCAGGTTCACCGAGAACGGCACCACGCCGTAGCTGAGCGGACTCATGAAAACCTCGTCCGAGGACGGATCACGGATGTACTGCACGTTGATGTAGCCGTTGCCTTCGAAATCCGCGGGCACCGTGATGTGCTGCACCGAGCTGGTGGTGTCGGCATGGAACCACGCGTGCGCATAGACCTTGTCGCGCTCGATGGTGATCAGGCCACTGCCGGCATAAGGCGCACGGATCGAGATTTCCACCGGCTCGCCCTGCGCGTAGTCCTGCTTGCTGAGGTTGAGCTGCAGCTCGGCGTTGCGGTCGAGCGAACGCGTGACATTGGCGGCGCCGGCGACGGCATATTCCACGCGGTTCACTTCGACCTGGTCGCTCGCACGACGGATCACCAGCGCGTAATTGCCGGGTTTGTCGGTGGGCAAGGTGTAATCCATGCCGACCGCAGGAATCGTCAGCGACTGCTCGCTGACCGGGGTTTCCTTGAGCTTCGATTCGTACTTGTAGACTCCTGAGTCCTGTTTGGTCAGCACCGAGACAAACCGGCGCTCGATCAACTGCGCCTTCAGGCCACTCAGTGCGAACGCCTTGGCCTGCGGATCGATAGCGACCAGGTGCACTGCGCGTGGGCTGTCGCGCTTGATGTAGTCGAGACTGTCGACAGACTTGTAGCCGACCAGCCAGTCATTGCTGGACACCAGCGTCTGCGCGGCAGCGGCAACACTGCGGCCGCCTTCGGCCTCGTACGCCTTGCTGAGGAAGTACAGCTGATAGGTAGCGTCGGCATACTTTTTCAGATCGAGGTCGAACTCGGCATGCCCCTTGTCGTCGGTCTTGCCATCCTGCAGGTTCTCCTCGTAACCCTCCTTGGCACGGCGCACGTCATAGAAGTGATAGTCCGGCCAGCTGTGGAAAGCCGGCCATGCCGGACGCAGGGTCAACGAAGCCTCGACGCGGCGATCGGCGGCCGGTGTGCCAAACAGGTTCTGCACGTCGACCACGCCCTTCAGCTGGTCCGGCTTCACCCAGCCCTCAGGTGTCTGCTGCGACAGCCTGGCCTCGACCTTCATGCGATCAGGCAGGAATTCCTTCACTTGCACGGTGGTGGTGCCGATCTGTGCATCGGCCTTGCCGTCCTTGACGATATAGAGATTCACCGTCCAGCTGCCGGTAGGCGCGGTTTCGGCAGGCGTGTAATCGAGCTCGCCGAAGCCGGACGCATCCATGGTCAGCGCCTGCTGTTTCACCGTGACGCCGCGTGGATCGACGATCTCGGCTTGCAGCGGAATGCCCGCCACGTTGCGCGACCAACTGGCCGCACGCACGATCAGCCCGATGTGGAACAGGTCGCCCGGGCGATAAATGCCGCGATCGGAAAACAGATAGCCGGAAAGCTGGCCCTGGTTCACCGCATTGGGCTCGCCGCCGATGTCGAAACGCGAATAGTCGAGCTGGCGATCACTGCCATCGATCGGCAGGAATGACAGATCGTCACCCTTCCTCACCACGTACATCACCGGCTTCTTCTCGCGCTGCAGTCCCTTGAAGGCGGGAAAATGCACCACGCCGTCAGCGCCGCTGGCTTGCGTGTAGAGCGTCTGACCGTTGACCGCAAGCACCGACACGCTGGCCCCATCGACTGGCTGCCCGGTATGGATGGACTGCACGAACACGTCCTGGCTGCCATCCAGCGACCGCTTCACCAGCATGCCCAGGTCGGTGACGACGATCAGGCGCGTATCGGTGGGCATCGCGCTGTCAGCGGATTCCCCGCCGTCGCCATCGTTGCTGTCACCGTTTTCAACGTTGCTGTCATCGCCAGCGGTCGATGCGTTGACCGCGACGCCTGCGGAGCTCCCGGAGCGTGCGGGCGCATCGCCTGGAGCCGGTGCCGCCCCCTGCAATTCCCTAGCCTTGGCCTTGGAGGCCGCAGCAGCTTTCTTCGCTTCAGCCACCGGGTCGTAACCGGAAAGATGCAGCAGGAATACACCTCGCTTGCCTTCCTTCAGGTACTGGCCAAGGTCGACACCCTCATAGTGCGCTTTGCCAGGATCGGCCTTGGGAAATGCCGACTTCTGCACGAAGCGCTCGACGATATGGTCTTCGCTGAAGCCGTAACCCAGTTCCGGATGGGTGTAGGTGCCCTGGTTGAGGCTTACCAGATGCTGAAGTTGGTCGGGCAACACACGGCCGATCTCCAGCCGCATGCCTGGCATGTTGCGCGACGCCACTGAAATCCGCTTGCTGCCGCTCAGCGACAACAGCGAACCATCGGCCATGAAGCGCAGCAGCTTCGGGTAATCCGGCACGCTGAAGGTCTGCGCAATCGGTTTGCCCAGTACATACCCGCCAAAGGATTTAAGCCCGGCACCGATACGCACGTAGACCTGCTGACCGGGCTTCGCGTGATATTTGAAACTCTGCAGTTCCGCGTAGTCGTTTTCGGTAGGCACCAGTTCAAGCGACAGCGGTTGCGACTGACGCAGGACAGCTTCGCTGACTTCGGAAACGTCCCAGGGATAAGGCGCGTCGTCGCTGGACTGCGCTGCACCCGGCTTGCGCGTCGGCAGCACCCATGCCTTGGTCAACCCAGCCAGTTCGTTGCCACGTACGCTGCCGCTGACATTCGCCACGAGCACCTGCTCGGGTTCGTACTTGTCGTTGTCGACCAGGGTCGGACTGATGTCCTGGATCGCCAGGCTGTAGAGGCCTGGGACATGGACGCTGGTCTGTATCTCGTCATGCGTTCCGTCACCACCGCGGGAACTTCGTACGCCATCAGCCAGCTTCAGCAATACCGCACCGTCATCGCGTGGCAGATCCAGCGGCTGCGAATGCACCCAGGCATTGAGCTTGAACGCGTCATAGGTGACCGTGAATTTCAGCGGTGTGCCGAACTTTCCATCCTTGTCGGCCAGCGCGATCGCGATGCGCTTCTCGAATTGCGCGGCATCCACCGGGTAATTGAAATTGACCGGGACGATCGTCTTCTTCGCCGTCGCATCCTGCGGGTCCTGATAGAACTCGCCTTTGCCGAATGTCGCTGCGAACTTCGGCAGATCGAAAGCCAGATGGTCATCGGTCATCAATACGTGCGGCGCAAAGGCCTGCTTCACATCGAACTGCACCTTGACGTGCACGCCCACCGGCCAGTCTTCGGCGGGAGCAAAGCGTAGCGTATGATCGTCGAGCCAGCTCCATTCGCCCTTGAGCGCAGGCTGCATCGCAATGCCCTTGCTGGCGACTTTGCCGACCAGTTCGATCGGCGCCACCGAATGGGAAAAGACGATCTCCAGCGGATGGATGGTGACCTTGGGAATGCCGTTGGGTTGTGCAGCGTATTCGGTGATGGCCGGCGCCTTCACATCGAAGGTAATCCGCTCGGGTTCGACCGGTCGGGGCCGATGCTGATACCACTGCCAACCAAACCATCCGCCGATGATCAGGACCAGTGCGGCGAGCAGCCCACCGGCAAAATGACGCGGGCGACGACGGATCGCTGCACCGGTGGCGGGAGCCCAGCCAGGCGCAGACCAGGAGATATTGCCAACGAGGGGTCGCAGGATTGAACCGAGCAAGTGAAACACGGCACGCACCAAACGTACCGGCAACATCAGCAGAAAACGCAGCAAATCCATGATGCTTCCCGATTTTCATCCATTGACGGAGCCGACGACGCCGGTTCCGGGTACGACTCGCTGCAACCCTGCATGACGCAGGTTTGGCGATGCCGAAAAATTTCCCCAGATCATCCTGCGCGCCGACCGTGGCAAAACGCGGCGTTGATTCTGACATGCCACGGATGGTTGCAGCAGCCCGACTCTGAAAACATGAAGCCGGCACCCAATGGGCGCCGGCTTCATGTCGTGGTCAGTGCGCGTGACGCTTCTGACCGGCTACCTGGTCTACCTGGTCAGAGGCCTGCGGCAAATTCGCGTACCACCGAGGCGAGCTTCGGATCCTGCATCGCCATGTGCATGGTGGCGCGTACCAGACCGGCCTTGTTGCCACAATCGAAGCGGGTGCCTTCGAAGCGATAGGCCAGCACCTTGCCCTGCTCTTTCAGCAAGGCCTCGATCGCGTCGGTGAGCTGAATCTCGCCGCCGGCACCTGGCGTGGTCTGTTCCAGCAACTGGAAGATGCGGCCAGGCAGCACGTAACGACCGACCACAGCCAGATTCGACGGCGCATCGGCCGGCTTGGGCTTTTCCACCATATGGCGGATCTGTGCGCTGCGTTCATCGATACGCGTGGCGTCCACGATGCCATACTTGTCGGTGTCGTTATGCGGGACTTCCTCGACCGCGATCACGCCAGCCTGCTGCGCGTTGGCCAGCTCAGCCATCTGTCGCAGCGCGCCCTTGCCGCTGCCGATGGCGCCGTTCCAGATCAGGTCATCAGGCAGCACCACACCGAACGGTTCATCACCAACGACAGGCTTGGCGCACAACACCGCATGGCCAAGGCCGAGTGCCTCGGGCTGGGTCACGAAGATCGCCCGCACATGCCGCGGCAACGTGCCCTGCACCAGAGCAAGCAATTCGTCCTTACCCTTCTCCTGCAGCTTCGCTTCCAGCTCGTAGGCCTTGTCGAAGTAGTCGGCAATCGCGTGCTTGTAGCGATTGGTGACGAAGATCAGCGTGTCGGCGCCGGCGTCCACCGCCTCGTCGACGGCGTACTGGATCAGTGGCTTGTCGAGGACGGGCAGCATTTCCTTGGCGACCACCTTGGTCGCCGGCAGGAAGCGCGTGCCGAGTCCGGCGACGGGAAATACCACTTTGCGCAGGGGCTTGCTCACTCACTGATCTCCGGGTTGGCGCGGCGAATCGACACCACGTTGTCCGGCTGTGCCGATTCGCTCCAGCGGAACGAAGGCAGCAGGCTGGACACGCAGCGGCGAAGTTCTTCTTCATCGAAAACGGTGACAGCCTCGACGGCTTTGTTCAACAGTGCCTGCAGCAATTCCCACGATACTTCGCGGTGTTGCGCCAGGAAAATCTTGGCGTGTTCGGTGGCGCTGTAGTTTTCCAGCGGATGGAACAGTTCTTCGAACAGTTTTTCGCCGGCGCGCAAGCCGGTGTAGACGATCGGGATTTCGCTGCCCGGCTTCTTGCCCGCGAGGCGAATCATCTGTTCGGCGAGGTCGCGGATCTTCACCGGCTCGCCCATATCCAGCGCGAAGATCTCGCCGCCCTTGCCAATGCTCGCAGTCTGCAGGATCAGCTGACAGGCTTCGGGGATCGTCATGAAATAGCGCGAAATCTCCGGGTGGGTCACGGTGACCGGGCCACCGACGCGAATCTGCTCACGGAACAGCGGCACCACCGACCCGGCCGAATCCAGCACGTTGCCGAAACGCACCGTCATGAAGCGAGTGTCGGCATGCGCGTCGAGGTTCTGGCAATAGATCTCGGCGACGCGTTTGCAGGCACCCATCACGCTGGTCGGGTTGACCGCCTTGTCGGTGGAGATCAGCACAAAGCATTCGACCCCGAACGCACGTGCTGCATCGGCCACCGTACGCGTGCCCAGCACGTTGTTGTTGAAGCCGGCGCGCAATTGCCCCTGAAGCATCGGCACATGCTTGTAGGCCGCTGCGTGGAACACCACCTGCGGCTGGACATCCGCAAATGCCTTCTGCATCGCCGCATGATCGCCGCAATTGGCCAGGATGCCGTCGAGGATCAGCTCGGGGAAATCCGCGCGAAGTTCCTGGGTGATCCGATACAGGTTGTATTCGCTTTGCTCGACCACGGTGAGCGATTGTGCACCGAGCCGCGCAACCTGCCGGCACAACTCCGAGCCGATCGAACCGCCACCGCCAGTCACCAGCACACGGCGTGCACTCAACGTTTCACGGATCGCAGTCCAGTCCAGCTCCACGGTGTCGCGGCCGAGCAGATCCTCGATCGCCACTTCCTTGATCTGGTTGAACTGCGCCCGGCCGGCAACCACATCTTCCAGTCGTGGCACTGTCCGATATGGCAGATCGGTTTCGTCGCACAACGACACCACTCGCCGCATCTCGGTAGTGGAAGCTCCCGGTAGCGCGATCAGCAGCATGTCGACCGCCGCCTCACGTGCTACCTCGGGTAACTGGTCGAAACGACCAAGCACCGGATGGCCATTGATGCTGGCACCACGCAAACTGGTTTTGTCGTCGACGAAACCAACCACGTCATATCGACTGTCGTGATGCAGATCGCGCGAAAGCACTTCGCCAGCCCGATCCGCACCCACGATCAGAACCCGCTTGATCGTCTGGTTCTGTAGCAGATCGTTACGACTGTCCTTCCAGTACCGGTAGAGCAGCCTCGGGGCACCGAGCATGGCCGCCAGCAGGATCGGATAAAGCAGCAACACCGAGCGCGGCACGCTATCGAGCCGGTCGTACAGGAACAGCGCAGCGTAGATCCCCGCCGCACCGAACACCGCTGCACGCAGGATGTTCCACAAATCCGGCAGGCTGGCAAAACGCCAGACACTCCGATACAACCCCGTCCAGCGGAAAATCAGCCCCTGTACCAGAAGCACAATCGGAATTTCCAACATGTGGAAGCTGACGATTTCGTCCGGCTTCAATGTGTACCGCAGCAGTTTGGCGAGCCACCATGCCAATGCCGCCATCGCCAGATCGTGCAACACGACTGCGATGCGCGGATGAATGAAACCGACCAGTTTACGCAGCAACATGGGGAGCCTTGAGCAGGTGGCGTCGCAGACAACGACGTTTCAGCGCCAGCCATGCGGCTGTCGCTCCCAGATAAGCAACCATGGTAATCGGCAGCGCCATTCGCAGATGACTCCAGGCCAACCAAGCCAAAGGTGCCGCAATCAACAGATTCCAGCACAGATAAACCGCATCTATCCGTGCATGTGTCCCACCACGGCGTACCAGCCATTGGTACAAGTGTTCGCGATGCGCAGTGTACCAGCGCCGTCCGCGCCACATTCGCGTCAGCAAGGTCAAGCTGGCATCCACTACAAACGCCGACGACAGGATCAGCGCTGGCCATAACAGGGCATGGTTCTGCCGCCACAGCATCGCGCTGAACGCAAAGATCAGCAGCCCCACGCTGCCACTGCCGACATCACCCATGAAAATCCGCGCCAATGGCCGGTTGTAGTACCAGAAACCCAGCGCGGCTGTAGCCAGGGTGGCCGCCGCCAGTGCCAGTGCCGGCTGCGCCGTGCCCCACGCCAGCAACGCCAAGCCGCCGCCGACAAAGATCGCCTGTTGCGCGAGCAAACCGTCGATGCCGTCCATGAAGTTGTGCAGGTTGATGCTCCATACCCCGCCGATCAGGAGCAGCGGCAACCACCACCACGACAAATCAGTCATCAACAAGGCAAGAGAGAACACTCCGGTGGCCAGCATTTGCGCACCCAGCCGTGGCCATATTGGCAGTGAGCGATGGTCGTCCCACCAGCCAGCCAGCGCCACCAGCAAAAGCGCCATGAGCAGGCCTGCAATCAGATTGGGCGGCAACGCAGCCGGCGCGCTCAACAGTGCACCGGGCAGGCAGATCAACATCGCCACGACGATGCCGATACCGCCACCGCGCGGAGTAGGCAGCTGATGCGAGCGACGCTGTCCAGGCTGATCGAGCATGCCGCGACGATGTGCATACCCAATCGCGCCGCGCGCCAGCAGCAACGTGATCAGCAAACTGGTCAGCAACCATCCCATGGTCGTGTACATCCTCAAGTTCGTCTCACTCGCTGGCGACGCCGTGAATCGGCCGGATCGTACTCCAGCTCTTGCAACTGGGACACTGCCAATGATGTGCCTTGGCACCGAAACCGCAACGGCTGCAGCGGTACATCGCCTGGCCCTCCAGCAGCTTCCTGGTCAGATCGCGCAGGATCAGGAAGTTTTCGCGCGCCTCGCCTTCGATCTTGTCCATGGTCGCGTCGATCAATGCCATCAGACCACGCACCGACGGTCGCAGACGCAATTGCGTTGTCAGGAAGTCGATCGCCGCCCGCTCGCCATCGCGCTGCCGGTACAGATGGGTCAACGCCAGCACCGGTGAGACGCCGTGATAACGCTCCAGCATGTTGCGCAGGAATCCTTCTGCACGTTCCATCTGCTGCGAACGGGCATAACTGTTGAGCAACGGCGGCAGGATTTCCGGCGTGAACGCGATGTCGGCATCCACGGCGGCCTCATACGCCGTCACGGCATCCTCGTGATGGTCGTCCTCCGATTGCAGACGGCCGGTCAGCATGAACGCTCGCACGCAATCAGGCTGGCACTTGAACGCCTGTTGCAGGTAATCGCGGGCTTCGGCGCGGGCGCCGTGCTGGCGCGAACGATCGGCCAGCTCGCAATAGAACTGGGCGATCATCGGCGCCTCGTCCTCGCCGGTCATCACCTCCAGCCGACGCGCGTGCTCGATCGCTTTGTGCCAATCCCGTTCATGCTGGTAGATCGCAATCAGGTGACGCAACGCCGAAGGCGCGTGTGCATCCATCGCGACCAGGTCGGAGAACAACGCTTCAGCGCGATCGAGCAGACCGGCGCGCATGTAATCCTCGCCCAGTTCCAGCAAGGCCACCGTCTTCATGGCATCGGATAAGCCCGGTCGCGAGACCAGATGCTGATGCAGCCGTATCGCTCGATCCACCTCGCCGCGCCGGCGAAACAGATTGCCCAGCGCCAGATGCGTCTCGACCGTGTCGCGGTTGTATTCGGCCAGTTTGAGGAAAACCTCGATCGCCTTGTCCTGCTCCTCGTTGAGCAGGTAATTCAGGCCGCGGAAGTAGTCCGAGGACAGCTCGCTGACTTCGGCGCCGGAACGGCGCGCACCCACCTGGCGGGAGGCCCACCAGCCCAGTACAAACGCAACCGGCACCAGCAGAGCCAGCACATACAGGAGATTCATGGTTTGGCCAGCAACTTCTTGTCCGCGCGCGATAGCTGACGGCGCTGCCGACGCTGGCGTGAGCTGACGCCAAGCCACGCGGTAAGGCCGCCGAGCAGCCAGCCGATCACCACAGCGCCCAGCAAGGCGGCGCCTTTGGGCAGTTGCACACGGGCGAACCCGAGATCGTAGCCGACCAGATCGGCGTTGAGCGCACCCAGCACGATGCCGGCGGCGATGAAGATGAGCAGGATGATGATGGCGAGCAGTCGCATGCCGAGACTTTACCCGATTGACCGTGACAGGCACAGGCAGCTCTATCCATCCATGCGACAACGATTCAGGACGCCATGCCGATCACCCGGATTTCAGGCATAAAGAAGGCAGGATCGACTTGCGTCGCCTGCCTTCGATGAACCTGCTTTCGATCAACGTGTTGCTGCCGTATCAACCGGCTTCCTGCACCAGATCCAGATTGACGCGTTCGCGCAATTCCTTGCCTGGTTTGAAATGTGGGACATGCTTGCCGGGCAATGCCACGGCTTCGCCTGTCTTCGGGTTGCGACCCATGCGCGGCGGCCGGTAATGCAGCGCGAAGCTGCCGAACCCACGCACCTCGATGCGTTCGCCGTGAGCCAGCGCATGACTCATCTGTTCGATCACGCTTTTGACAGCCATCTCGACGTCAGCAAACGCAAGATGTGTCTGGCGCATGGCCAGCGCTTCGATCAATTCGGATTTGGTCATGGGACCCCAATGTCCGTGACATCAAAACAGCGGGGCGGCGATGTGCCGCCCCGCGTCAGGCTTTCGCAACGATCAGTCAGCCTTGTTGAACTGCTCTTTGAGCAACGCACCAAGCTTGGTCGTACCGCTGGCTGCGGACGCGTAGTCGACAGCCGCCACTTCCGGCACATCTTCCTCGTCCTTCGCGCGGATCGAGAGCGCCAGCTGGCGACCCTTGCGATCCATGCCAGTGAACTTGGCTTCGACCTTGTCGCCCACCTTCAGATGCAGCGTGGCATCCTCGATGCGCTCCTTGGCGATGTCGTTGGCACGCAAGTAACCCTCGACGCCCTCACCCAGATCGATCACGGCGCCCTTCGCATCGACTTCCTTGACGGTGCCGTTGACGATGGTGCCGCGCGGATTCGCCGCCATGAACTGGCCGAACGGATCCTGCTCCATCTGCTTGATGCCGAGCGAGATGCGCTCGCGCTCCGGATCAACCGCCAGCACCACGGCCTCGATCTCGTCACCCTTCTTGAAGTTGCGAACCAGATCTTCGCCGGACATCTGCCAGGAGATGTCGGACAGGTGCACCAGACCATCGATGCCGCCGTCCAGGCCGATGAACACGCCGAAATCGGTGATCGACTTGATCTGGCCGGAAACCTTGTCGCCCTTCTTGTGCATCGCTGCGAAGGCTTCCCACGGGTTCGAGCGGGTCTGCTTGATACCCAGCGAGATGCGGCGACGCTCCTCATCCACGTCCAGCACGGTGACTTCGGTCTCGTCACCGACCTGAACCACCTTGGCCGGGTTGACGTTCTTGTTGGTCCAATCCATCTCGGACACGTGCACCAGGCCTTCCACGCCCGGCTCGATCTCGACGAAGCAGCCGTAATCGGTGACGTTGGAGACCTTGCCGAACAGACGGCTGCCGACCGGGTAACGGCGGGCAATGGCGACCCACGGGTCGTCGCCCAGCTGCTTCAGGCCGAGCGAAACGCGGTTGCGCTCCTTGTCGTACTTCAGCACGCGCACGTCCAGCTCGTCGCCGACGTTGACCACTTCGGACGGATGGCGCACGCGCTTCCACGCCATGTCGGTGATGTGCAGCAGGCCGTCGATGCCGCCCAAATCCACGAACGCGCCGTAATCGGTCAGGTTCTTGACGGTGCCCTTGACCACGGCGCCTTCGGTCAGGCGCTCAAGCAGCTGTTCGCGCTCGGCGGAGAACTCGGTCTCGACGACGGCGCGGCGGCTGACCACCACGTTGTTGCGCTTGCGGTCGAGCTTGATGATCTTGAACTCGAGTTCCTTGCCCTCGAGGAAAACCGGGTCACGCACCGGACGCACATCGACCAGCGAGCCCGGCAGGAATGCGCGGACGTCCTTGATGTCGACCGTGAAACCACCCTTGACCTTGCCGGAAATCAGACCAACGATGGTCTCTTCCTTGTCGAACGCCTGCTCGAGGTCGTCCCACACCATCGAGCGCTTGGCCTTCTCGCGCGACAGCTTGGTCTCGCCGAAACCGTCTTCCAAAGCTTCGAGGGCAACCTTCACCTCGTCGCCTACCTGCACCTCGAGTACGCCGTCCTCGCTCTTGAACTGCTCGATCGGGACGATGCCTTCGCTCTTCAGGCCAGCATTGATCACGACGACGTCATTGCGGATTTCCACAACGATGCCGGTGACGATGGCGCCGGGCTTCAGCTTGGAGATAGCCTGTTGGCTCTGTTCAAACAGTTCGGCAAAACTTTCAGTCATGTTGATTCCATAGTGGGAAAAGACCGTTGCCCGTTGCGCTTGTTGATGTGTTGCGCACGAACTTCCCGGTCCACCGGTTGAGGGCGTCTTCAGGTGGTTCCTCAAGAACCGACCGTCGTCACCGTTGGCCAAAATCCCCTGCCGCAGCAGGAGCGCAGAAACCGTCGCGCAACCCGATTAAGGCTGCACGACGGCAAGTACTTTCGCGACGACCTCGTCGATGCCCATCCCGGTGGTGTCCACCAATACGGCATCTTCGGCAGGCTTGAGCGGTGCGACCGCACGCGATGCATCGCGGCTGTCACGCGCTTCAATTTCGCGTTGAAGGCCGCCAAGTGTAACGCTGAGTCCCTTTTCCTTCAACTGCTTATAGCGTCTTTTCGCGCGTTCGGCGGCGCTGGCGGTGAGGAAAACCTTGAACGCGGCATCCGGGAAGATCACCGTGCCCATGTCGCGCCCGTCGGCGACCAGTCCGGGCGCCTTGCGAAAGCCCAGCTGCAGCGCCACCAGGGCTTCGCGCACCGATGGCATCGAGGCAATCGCCGACGCCGCTGCCCCGGCGGTTTCGGTCCGCAGCTCGTCGGTGGCGTCGTGGCCGTTGACCATGACCCGCGTCGCACCGCCATCCGCGACCGCGCGAAACTGGATTTTCGTGCCATGGGCGCAACGGGTTACCGCCTCCACATCGGACAGATCCAGCCCCGCCATGCCGGCGGCATAACCCACCGCCCGATACAAGGCGCCCGAGTCGAGCAGCCGCCAGCCCAGATGTTCGGCCACCAAGGCGCTGATGGTGCCCTTGCCCGATCCCGACGGCCCGTCGATGGTGAGTACGGGTACGGATGGGGCATGGCTCATGGCGATTCCTGGCGGGCGGGTGGAAAGCGGAAGTTTAACGCGTTGACCCTACCCGGAACGCGTGCTATCTAGCCGGTCTCCTTGCCTACATGCCAGCCCGATCCAACCTTATGACCGATCTTCGCCGCGAATTCGAACAAGCCGCCGAGGATATCCAGCGATTGGGTACGCGCCCCGACAACGACACCTTGCTGAAGCTGTATGCGCTGTACAAGCAAGGTTCGGAGGGTGATCTGCGTCGGGTTCAGCCAGGCTTCTTCGACTTTATCGGCACCGCCAAGCACGCGGCGTGGGCGCAACTGAATGGCGTACCCGAAGAGGAAGCCATGCGGCGCTATATCGCGCTGGTGCATCAGCTGCTGACGTAAGTTTCAGGCCTGGATTGGCCACGACGCCTACGCGACGCTTGCTTTCCGATACCCAACACCGGCACATTCATACGATCGTTTGATCCGGTGCAGGTCGCATGAATTACCCGAAGCTGTTTGCCCCGCTCGATCTGGGCCATGTCACCCTGCCCAACCGCATCCTGATGGGCTCGATGCATACCGGGCTGGAGGACAAGGCCAGCGATTACGACAAGCTGGCGGCGTATTTCGCCGAACGCGCCCGCGGCGGCGTCGGGCTGATGGTCACCGGCGGCATTGCGCCGAGCATCCAGGGCTGGCTGAAACCGTTCGGCGGCCGGCTTACCCTGCCATGGCACAAACCTCGCCATCGCAAGCTCACCGATGCCGTGCATGCCGAAGGTGGCCGCATATGCCTGCAGATCCTGCATGCCGGACGCTATGGCTATCACCCGCTGTCGGTGGCGCCATCGAAGATCAAGTCGCCGATCACCCCGTTCACACCGCGGGCGCTGTCTTCGCGCGGCGTGGAGCGCACCATCGGCGACTTCGTGCACTGCGCGAAACTGGCCCAGGACGCCGGCTACGACGGTGTCGAGGTGATGGGTTCGGAAGGCTATCTGATCAACCAGTTCATCGCCGCGCGCACCAACCAGCGCAACGACGCCTGGGGCGGCGATGCGACCCGTCGCATGCGTTTCGCGATCGAGATCGTGCGCCGCACGCGCGCAGCGGTCGGGCGCAATTTCATCATCATCTACCGGTTGTCCATGCTGGACCTGGTCGAAGGTGGCCAGGACTGGAGCGAGATCGTCACACTGGCCAAGGCGATCGAAGCGGCCGGTGCCTCGATCATCAATACCGGCATCGGCTGGCACGAGGCGCGCGTACCGACCATCGTCACCAGCGTGCCGCGCGCGGGCTTTGCGTGGGTGACAAAGAAGCTCAAGGGCGAAGTGGCAATCCCGCTGATCACCACCAACCGCATCAATATGCCGGAAGTGGCCGAACGCATCCTGGCCGACGGCGAGGCCGACATGGTCTCGATGGCACGCCCGTTGCTGGCCGACCCCGCTTGGGCCAACAAGGCCAAGGCCGGGCGCAGCGAGCGCATCAACACATGCATCGCCTGCAACCAAGCCTGTCTCGACCACGTGTTCCAGAACAAGCGGGCCAGTTGCCTGGTCAACCCGCGCGCCTGTCACGAGACCGAGCTGAAGATCGAGCCGGCCAGTGTGCGCAAGCGCATCGCGGTCATTGGTGCCGGACCAGCCGGCATGGCTTGCGCCAGCACGCTGGGCCAGCGCGGCCATACGGTGACGCTGATCGATAAAGCCAACGAGATTGGCGGCCAGTTCAACTACGCCAAGCAGATCCCAGGCAAGGAAGAATTCCACGAGACACTGCGCTATTTCCGCCATCAACTGAGCGACACCGGCGTCGACGTGCAATTGGGTCAAACCGCAGATGCGGCGTCACTGCATGCGGGTGGCTATGACGAAGTGGTGATCGCCACCGGTATCACGCCGCGCACGGTGAGCTTCCCTGGCAGCGACGATCCGCGCGTACTGAGTTACCTGGATGTACTTGCTCGCCACCAGAGCGTTGGTGCGAAGGTGGCGATCATCGGCGCCGGCGGCATCGGCTTCGACGTCGCCGAATTCCTGGTCGAGCATGCACCCTCGCCCACCACCGACGTGGCCCGCTGGACTCGTGAGTGGGGTGTGGACATGCAGCTGGCGCAACGCGGCGGCCTGCAGAAACCGCGACCGGAAGTTCCGGCCCGGCAGATCTGGCTATTGCAGCGCAGCGAGGGGCGTCCTGGCGCGCGGCTCAACAAGACCACCGGCTGGGTACATCGGGCCACGCTCAATGCCAAGCAGGTCAGCATGCTGGGCAAGGTCAGCTATCAGCGTTTCGACGATCAGGGCCTGCACATCACGGTTGACGGTGCCGCACAAATCCTGCCGGTCGACCATGTAGTGGTCTGCGCCGGTCAGGAGCCAAACCGTCGGCTCGCCGATGAATTGATCGCGGCTGGCCTCAAGGTGCACGTGATTGGCGGCGCCGATGTGGCTGCCGAACTCGACGCCAAGCGCGCCATCGCCCAAGGCACCCAGCTGGCCAGCCAGATCTGATTCCAACAGCCAGATACGCCGACGCCGCTGCCCGGAAGGCAGCGGCGTCAGGAAGACAAAAGAAAGCGCCCCGCAGGGAAGACGCATCGATATGGGCTCAGGGGGGGAGTTGAACCAGATATCGTATTTAGCGTCGCTGCGGGGCGAGGGCCGCCGCCACAAGGGGGGAGGGGAAGTGGCGGGACGGAAGAGAGTTTATGATCGACGCGATAGAGTATCCAATATATATTTAGCAAGCCATTAATACGATATCGCTATATGTTTGATTTTCGCCAGCTGCGCTACTTCGTCGCCGTCGCCGAGGAGCTGAGCTTCACCCGTGCGGCCATACGGCTGCATCTTTCCCAGCCACCTTTGTCCCAGCAGATCCAGTCGCTGGAGCAGGATCTTGGCGTGCGGCTGCTGGAGCGTAACAAGCGCAATGTGGCGCTGACCGAGCCAGGTCGGATCTTCCTTGAACAAGCCCGGCAGATTCTGGCCAAAGCCGACGAGGCACGCAGCCAGGTGGTTGCCGCTGCCGCCGGCTACAGTGGACAGTTGCGGCTGGCGTATACGGTCTCGGTCTCGTTTCACCCGGCACTGCCGCAAGCCCTGCTGCGCCACGGCCAGATCGCACCCAATGTCCGCATGCACCTCAGCGAGATGTACACCGAACCTCAATTCGCTGCGCTGCTGGCCGGACAGATTGATGTCGGCTTTGTCCGCGATGAGCCCATTCATGCACAGGATGCACGTAACCTGCGTTTGAGCGTGATCGATCGCGAACCCCTGCTGCTCGCCCTGCCCTCCGGCCATCCCCTATCCGGTCGCAGCAGCCTGCGCCTCGCTGAGGTGGCCGGCGATGCCTTTGTCTCGCAGCCACGCGAACTGGCCGCCACACTTTACGACCGGCTGGTAAAACTGGCGGACAAGGCAGGCTTCCAGCCATCGATCACCCAGCACGCGCAGCAGATCAACGGCTTGCTGGCACTCGTCGCGGCAGGCCTGGGCTTGGCGCTGGTGCCAGCCAGCATGCGTGCAGTACGCCTGTCTGGAGTGAGCTATGTGCCATTGGAAGACGCTGATGCCTACCTGTTGCTGGCTGTAGCCAGCCGTAGTGACGACCACTCACCGGCCCTGCTGCAGTTCCTTTCCACGGTAGCTGAGTCGGCGGCCGCATCGGGCTTGTGATAAGCCATTCAAGTCGTTACAATTGCCTGCTTAATTTCTCGTTTAGTGTCAGGAGCTGGCCGTGAAGGTGCTTAACTCTTTGAAGTCCGCCAAGGCGCGGCACCGCGATTGCAAGATTGTGCGTCGTCGCGGCAAGGTGTTCGTGATCTGCAAGAGCAATCCCCGTTTCAAGGCTCGTCAGCGCTGATCCCAGCGTAATGAGTCATGAAAAGGCCGCACATGTGCGGCCTTTTTTGTGCCGGCTATTCAGCAGCAGGCGCTTAGCGGCGCCATGGTGTCGGGCGGCACGACAACCAGAACAGCAACCCGGACACGGACAGTGAAACCCAGTAGTCGCTGGGTGCTGGGCCCCACCAGTGGATGTGCCATGGAATGTAGCGTGGTGCGAAATGCGCCACACCATAGGCCGGGTTGAACACGAACCACAGAAAATCCTCGGTGATCCAGAACAACATGATGCAGGCGAACACACGCGCTTCGGCACGCCAATTCCAGCGGCCGGTGAAGATCAGCGGGAAATGGAAAAACAATCCCATGCATGGGAAAAGCCACGCGTGATAACCGGTCATCGGCCGGCTACCCCAGAAAATATCCAGTAGCCAGTGATGCTCGATGCGCCAGGTCGGCAGGTTCGCCGCCCAACCGGCAGCACCCTCGATCTGGATCTCCACGTTGGCAAAGAAAAAAGCCAGCAGGACGGTCCAGGCGAGCGTCAGCACCAGCACCAGGGGTCGCATGGAGATCGGCGCTTCTCCTGCAGGCACGAGTCGTTGGTCCAGCTGACGCACGCTCAATGACTCACCACCGTAGTCACTGACAGCTGGCCCGCAAGCTGGGCTTGCACGATCTCCAGCACACGCTGTGCTGCCTGCGGCTGCCCCAGACGACGCGCACATTCACGCATCCGCGCCAGCCGTTGTGGCTCGACCAGCAATTGACGCACTCGGTACTCAAGCGAGATCAGGTCGATCGCCTTCAACGCAGCCCCCTGCTCCAGCACGTAATCCGCGTTGCGTTCTTCCTGACCAGGGACTGGCGCATACACCACCATCGGCACGCCCATCGCAAGGCATTCGGAGGTGGTCAGCCCGCCGGGCTTGGTGATCACCAGGTCGGAGCAGGCCATCAGCCGGGCCACTTCATTGGTGAAGCCAAACGGAAACAGCCGTCCCGGATATTCCGCTGCATGAGTCTTCAGCTTGGCCAGCGCTGTCTCGTTGCGCCCGGCCAGCACGATCAACTGGAAGTCGTGTTCGAGCCGCATCAGCGCGGCAGCCACCTCGTCGAGCTTGCCGACGCCGGCACCACCACCCATCAGCATGATGGTTTGCTTGGTCGGATCGAGGCCGAAGCGCTCGGCGCAGGCCCGTCGGTCCTGCGGCTGGGTGAACTCAGGCATCACCGGGATGCCGGTGGTATGGACGCGTCCCGCTTCGATGCGGTTCGCCTTCATGCGGAAAGCAATTTCATCGCTGGCGGCGAAGAAGCCCGTCATGCGCGGGATCACCCACATGCCATGCAGGTCGAAATCGGTGACCTGGACCCACACCGGCACCGTGAACCGCTCGCGCCGGATCTCATGCATCAGCATTTCGGCGGGCAGGAAGTGGGTACAAACGATGGCGTCGGGCGCAAACGCATTGATCGCCTTGCGCAGATCACCCGTACCCAGCCGCTCGATCGCCCGTCGCAGCTTCTGCATCGGGCCATCCGGATCGGCCTCCGAGCTGCGTTGGTACAGCACGCCCCACAGTGTCGGGTAGCTGCTGATCAGCGTGATATAGAAATCGGTGTAAAGCTTGCGGAATGCGGACGGCACGTAGTCCATCGCATCCAGGTGTTTGGTCTCGACATGCGGCAGGCTTGCCTCGGCGGTGAGGCGCAGCGCCTCCGCCGCACGCATGTGGCCGGCACCGGCCGAGACGCTGAGGAACAGGATCTTCTGCTGCGGCATGTCGCGGTCCATGGTCAGGTGCCAATCGACGGAGGCGGCCACGCCGCCAGCTGGTTACCAGGCCGGCCGCATCTCAGCGGCCAGCCGTTCCGCACATACCTTCAACACGCACTTTCAGGAATAGCGCACACCAGTGATTTCGTAATGTTTGACGCCATTCGGCGCGGTGAACTCGAAGCTGTCACCTACACTCTTGCCGATCAGCGCACGCGCAATCGGTGAAGAAACCGCAATCCATCGTTGCTTGATGTCCGCCTCCAGATCGCCAACGATCTGGTAGGTCACCGCCGTCCCGCTGTCCTCGTCTTCCAGATCGACAATGGCGCCAAATACCACCCGGTTGCCGGGATTGAGCTGGGTGACATCGATCACCTCAGCTGTCGACAGCAACGCCTCCAGCTGAGCAATGCGACCTTCGGTGAAGCTCTGCAATTCGCGCGCAGCGTGGTATTCGGCGTTTTCCTTGAGGTCGCCGTGCGCACGCGCCTCGGCGATCGCCGCGATGATGCGCGGACGATCGATCGACTTCAGCCTCTCCAGTTCGGCGCGAAGACGCTCCGAACCGGCCTTGGTGATGGGAGCACGACTCATGCGCTCAACTCCTTGTGCAGCTCCTGCAGGCTGTGCACCTCGCCATCGCCGCGGAAATCCAGCGAATGCACGAGCGCGCGCGCGCCTGCCACGGTAGTGGAATAGGTGACGCGGTGCTGCAATGCCTCGCGCCGGATCGAGAACGAGTCGGCGATCGCCTGCTTGCCCTCAGTGGTGTTCACGATATAGACGATCTCGCCGTTCTTGATCAGGTCGACGATATGCGGCCGACCTTCGAGCACCTTGTTGATGCGCTCGCAGACCACACCGTGCTCAGCCAGATAGCTGGCGGTACCGGAAGTCGCCACCAGGTTGAAACCACGCGCAATGATTTCACGCGCTACCGGCAGCAGGCGATCCTTGTCGCTGTCACGCACGGACAGGAACGCCTTGCCCACCGTCGGCGGCCTGATCCCGGCCGCCTCATGACCACGCGCAAACGCAGCGCCGAAGCTGCGCCCTACGCCCATCACCTCGCCAGTCGAACGCATCTCAGGACCGAGGATTGGATCGACGTTCTGGAATTTCAGGAACGGGAAGATCGCCTCCTTCACCGAGTAGTACGCGGGAATCACTTCGCGCGTCGCACCTAGGCTGGCCAGCGAACGACCGGCCATCACGCGGGCAGCGATCTTGGCCAGCGGCACGCCGGTGGCCTTGGACACGAACGGCACCGTGCGCGAGGCGCGCGGGTTCACTTCCAGGATGAACACGGTATCGCCCTGGATCGCGAACTGCGTATTCATCAGGCCGATGACTTTCAGCTCCTTCGCCATGGCCGTGACCTGGCGGCGCATTTCGTCCTGGATCTGCGGTGTCAGCGAATACGGCGGCAATGAGCACGACGAATCGCCCGAGTGCACGCCAGCCTCTTCGATGTGCTCCATGATGCCGCCGATCAACACGTTGCCGCCCATATCGGCGATCACGTCCACATCGACCTCGACCGCATGATCGAGGAAGCGATCGAGCAGCACCGGCGAATCATTGGAAACCTTCACCGCATCGCGGATATAGCGCGACAGATCGGCGTCGTCATGCACCACTTCCATCGCACGGCCGCCGAGCACGTAACTCGGCCGCACCACCAGCGGATAACCAATCTCGCGGGCCAGCGCTAACGCTTCATCGGCATTCCGCGCGGTACGGTTCGGCGGCTGTTTCAGACCGATCTTCTCGATCATCTGCTGGAAGCGCTCGCGATCTTCAGCCAGATCGATGCTGTCTGGGCTGGTGCCGATGATCGGCACGCCCGCCGCTTCCAGCGCCCGTGCCAGCTTCAGCGGGGTCTGTCCGCCGTACTGCACGATCACGCCCTTCGGCTTTTCCAGATGGACGATTTCCAGCACGTCCTCCAGCGTCAGCGGTTCGAAGTACAGTCGATCGGAGGTGTCGTAATCGGTCGAGACGGTTTCCGGATTGCAGTTGACCATGATGGTCTCGTAACCGTCTTCGCGCAGCGCCAGCGAGGCGTGCACGCAGCAGTAGTCGAACTCGATACCCTGGCCGATGCGGTTCGGACCACCGCCGAGCACGATGATCTTGTTGCGATCAGTTGGGTTCGCTTCGCACTCTTCCTCATAGGTCGAATACATGTAAGCCGTGCTGGTGGCGAACTCGGCCGCGCAGGAATCCACCCGCTTGTAGACCGGACGCACACCGAGCGTGTGGCGCAGATGGCGTACCGCAGCCTCGTCGGTGCTGAGCAGTTCGGCCACCCGTGCATCGGCGAAACCAAGCCGCTTGAGTTCGCGCATGCGCGGCTCGTCGAGTGCCGTGATGCCTTGCGCCACGACCTCCGCCTCAGTCAGCACGATGTCCTCGAACGCGGCGAGGAACCACGGATCGACCCGGCTCAGGCCATGCACTTCTTCCAGCGACATGCCAGCGCGGAATGCATCGGCCAGATGGAAAACCCGGTCCGGGCGTGGCTCACGCAGCTCGCGCTTGAGCACCGCAAGGCCATCCTCGGTACTGATGTCCAGGCCGGTCGGGTTGAGGCCGGTCTTGCCGATCTCCAGGCCGCGCAGTGCCTTCTGCAACGACTCATGGAAGCTGCGGCCAATCGCCATCACCTCGCCCACCGATTTCATCTGGGTGGTGAGGCGGGCATCGGCAGCCGGGAATTTCTCGAACGCAAAACGCGGAATCTTGGTGACTACGTAGTCGATCGACGGCTCGAACGACGCCGGAGTCAGACCACCCGTGATGTCGTTCTTCAGTTCGTCCAGCGTGTAACCGACGGCCAGCTTGGCGGCGATTTTGGCGATCGGGAACCCAGTCGCCTTTGACGCCAGTGCGGACGAACGCGACACGCGTGGATTCATTTCGATGACGACGACACGGCCATTCTCGGCATTGATGCCGAACTGCACGTTCGATCCACCGGTATCCACGCCGATCTTGCGCAGCACGGCGATTGAGGCATCGCGCAGGCGCTGATATTCCTTGTCGGTGAGCGTCTGTGCCGGCGCCACCGTGATTGAGTCGCCGGTGTGCACGCCCATCGGATCGAGGTTCTCGATCGAGCAGACGATGATGCAGTTGTCTGCGGTGTCGCGGACCACTTCCATCTCGAATTCTTTCCAGCCGAGCACGGATTCCTCGACCAGCACTTCACCCACCGGCGAGAGTTCCAGACCGCGCTTGACGATCTCCTCGAACTCTTCCTTGTTGTACGCGATGCCGCCACCAGAACCGCCAAGCGTGAAGCTTGGGCGGATGACGGTCGGGAAACCGACCTTGGCCTGGGTCACCAGCGCCTGTTCGAACGTGCGCACGACCTCAGCTTTGGGGCAATCCAGCCCAATCTCGGCCATCGCCACGCGGAACAACTCACGGTCCTCGGCCATGCGGATCGCTTCGCGCGAGGCACCGATCAATTCGACGTTGTATTTCTCCAGCACGCCGTTATCAGCCAGATCCAGCGCACAGTTCAGGCCGGTCTGGCCACCCATCGTCGGCAACACCGCGTCCGGGCGCTCCTTCGCGATGATGCGCTCCACCGTCTGCCAGTTGATCGGCTCGATGTAGACCGCGTCGGCGGTCTCCGGGTCGGTCATGATGGTGGCGGGGTTGGAGTTCACCAGGATCACCCGGTAGCCCTCTTCCTTCAGCGCCTTGCAGGCCTGCGCGCCGGAGTAATCAAACTCGCAGGCCTGGCCGATGACGATCGGACCAGCGCCGATGATGAGGATGCTCTTGATATCGGTACGCTTGGCCATCTCAGCGGGCCTCCTGCATCAGTGCGGCAAAACGTTTGAACAGGTAGCCGATGTCGAGCGGGCCGGGACTGGCTTCCGGGTGACCCTGGAAGCAGAACGCCGGACGGTCGGTCAGCGCGAAGCCCTGCAGCGAGCCATCAAACAGCGAGCTGTGGGTCACCCGCACATTCGCCGGCAGCGTGGCCGGGTCGACCGCAAAGCCGTGGTTCTGCGAGGTGATCAGCACGCGGCCGTCATCGTGATCCTTCACCGGATGGTTCGCGCCGTGATGGCCGAATTTCATCTTCAGCGTCTTCGCGCCCAGCGCCAGACCCATCAGCTGATGGCCGAGGCAGATGCCGAACAGCGGGATCTTCGCGTCAAGTAGCTCGCGGGTGGCGGTGATCGCGTAGTCGCAAGCGGCCGGATCACCCGGCCCATTGGACAGGAACACACCATCCGGCTTCATCGCCAGCACCTCGGCAGCAGGTGTCTGCGCCGGCACCACGGTGACCTCGCAGCCCTGTTCGGCCAGCAGGCGCAGGATGTTGAGCTTGGTGCCGAAGTCGTAGGCCACTACTTTGAAGCGCATCGTCGGCTGATTGAACGTCGTGCTGTCCAGGTCATACACGCCCTGCTTCCACACATAGGGCTTGGTGGTGCTGACCACCTTGGCCAGATCCATTCCGTTCAAGCCGGGGAAGGCACGCGCTTTCGCCAGCGCGGTCTCGGCGTCGACCTGCTCGCCGGCCATGATGCAGCCGGCCAGCGCGCCCTTGTCGCGCAGGATGCGGGTCAGCCGGCGGGTATCGATACCGGCAATGGCGACGGTGCCGTGGCGCTTCAGGTAATCGGGCAGGCTTTCGTTGCTGCGCCAGTTGCTGGCCCGGCGCGGCACGTCGCGCACAATCAGGCCGGCAGCATGCACGGCGGTGGATTCGACATCTTCGGCATTGACGCCGGTATTGCCGATATGGGGATAGGTCAGCGTGACGATCTGACGCGAGTACGAGGGATCGGTGAGGATCTCCTGGTAACCGGTCATCGCGGTATTGAAGACCACCTCGCCAACGGTTTCACCGGTCGCGCCGACGGCATGACCATGAAACACGCTGCCATCTTCGAGGGCCAGCAGAGCAGGAGTAGGCATACGGTAACCGCCTTTTAGATGCAGCAAAGTCCGCAAGCCGCAGGATTGCTGGCTTGTGGAGCTTGGAAAGGAAAGGATCAGGGCGGGTGGAAATGATAGGCGGCGGCGACGTTTCTGTCCACCTTACGCAGCCTGAATCATGCGCTTTTGCACCCATCACGGCCAATCGGTCGGCGCTACACTAAGCCCCATTTCAATGGAGTTGAATGTCCATGAGCGCCGCCGTCCTGCTCGATCCCGCCCGACTTGATCGCCCGGATACCACGGTGCAGCACGAGCCCTTCCCGTTCATGGTGGCGCATGGCCAGCTGCCGGACGAAGTGCGCAGCGACCTGGATCGCGATTTCCCACGCTATGCCAGTGCCGGCTTCTTTCCGTACGACCCGAGCGACTGCGGCCCGTCCGTCAATGCGTTGATCGAAAACATGACGACGCCAGCCTTTGCCAGCGCCGTCGGCAAGCGGCTGGGCATCGACAACCTCGGCCAGTATCCGACCCTGGTGACGCTGTGCCGGCTGCTCAACAAACGCCACGGCACCATCCATACCGACAGCAAGTCGAAGGTGGCCACGGCACTGCTCTATCTCAACACGCAATGGCCCGACACCAGCGACGGCTGCCTGCGCTTTCTGCACAAGATCGACGATATCGACAGCATCGTGGCGCCCGAACTGGCCCCGTTGTATGGCGAGTTTGCCGTATTCAAGCGCTGCGAAAATTCCTTTCACGGCCACCTGCCCTATGAAGGCGAGCGTCGAGTGATCCAGGTCGCTTGGCTTACCAGCGAAGAAGAAAAGCTGCGCAAGACCAAGCGCGGCAAGTTCTCGCGCGCGTTCAAGAAACTGTTCGGCAGCCTCGACACCAAGCTGGGCGCGGGGCGCGACCGCAACGCCTCGCACCCTGACTGAGCCGACTCACTCGGCTCATCTGCCGGCAAAGTGCCACGCCACAAACGCGGCAAACACGCCGTACAGCAGGCCGACCGGCAACAGCCAGCGCGCATCGACCCGACCACGGTGGAACAACCACCATAGGTACACAATGGCGATCGCAGTCAGCACACCGGCCACGATCAGCGGCGTGTCGAACAGCCATGGCGTGGCGAATATCGCCAACGAGCTGGGAATCGTGGCCTGGATCATCATCGAACCGGAAATGTTCGCCAGCGCCAGGCGCTCCTTGCCCTGACGCACCCAGATCAATGCATTAAGGACTTCCGGCAGTTCGGTAGCCACCGGACTCAGCAGCAACGCGACCAGATGCGGCGGTAGCGAAAGTGCGACGCCGATGACTTCGAGCTGGCTGACGAACACCCGCGACGCAGCCGCAATCACCACCAGCGCAGCCATAGTCTGCAGCACCACCCAACGCATGGCCGGATCGGCCTGGCTCGGGCGAAACTTCAACGGCTCGAGCGTCTCGTCTTCCGGGGCACTGTCGTCGCTGCGCATTTCGCGCCACACATACACGGCATAGGCGGCAAGAAACAGCACGCCCAACAGCGGCTTGAACGCAAACACGACCAACCCCAAGCCGACCTTGATCACAAAGATCGCAAGGAACCACGATTGATCGCGCGCCAGTCGCCGATGATTGACCCGGATGATCCGGTCAGCCCGCTTCAGCCGATGGCGATTGCTCCACATCGCCACGCCGACCACCGCATAGGCAATCGTGGCCAGTACCAGCGGGCCACCCATCGCCGCACCCACACCGATATCGCGCGCTTCGGGAGTCTTGCCGAACATCACCGCGACGAAAGTCACCGCGCTTTCCGGCAACGCCGTCCCGAACGCCGCCAGCACCGTACCGGTCGCTGTCGCACCCAGCTTGAGCTTTTGCCCGAACCATTCGACGCCGTTGACGAAGTATTCGCAGGCGAGATAGATCGCGCCGGCGGAACCGAGAAACAGACACAGGGTAAGCAACATGGGATTACCTGGACCGGGCGGGCGGAATAACCGATGGCTCAACGACACCGCTCGCCCGGTCGGGTAAGCATGTCGATGGCCAAAGGTCTCGCCGGGCAGGATCGCCACCTGACGGCGACGGCTGCTGTTCGCACCATGGCGCCGGAAACAACCGCGACCAAGTGTGTTGATGCGAACGCCTCTGGGGACGAGGCTGGCTACTCCCCAATGACAACGTGCGGATGCTAACGGCCGCAGCGATGCGTTACAAGCCGAGACCCCGGTGGGAAGCGACTCAGCGCGGCGCGGTGATCACGTCGTCAAGCTGCCAATGCCCACGCTCATGACCAGCCAGCCAATACGCTGCCTGCAAGGCGCCACGCGCGAAAATCGAGCGGTCGGTGGCGCGATGCCCCAACTCCAGCCGCTCGCCCTGTCCGATCAGCATGGCGATGTGCTCGCCGACGATATCGCCGCCACGCACCACGGCGAAACCGATGCTGCCGTCGGTGCGTGCGCCGGTCTGGCCTTCGCGGCTGTACACCGCCGCCGCTTCCAGTGTGGTGTGACGTGCGGCTGCAGCGGCGTGGCCAAGTGCCAGCGCCGTACCGGACGGGGCGTCCTGTTTGCGGCCGTGATGTGCCTCGACGATTTCGAGATCCCAACCCGGCAGCGCCGCAGCAGCCTCACGCAACAGCCGTGTCAGTACCGCAACGCCGAGGCTGAAATTCGCTGCTCGCAGAATCGCGATGCTGTTGCCGGCATCAGCAAGTCGCGCTTCCAGCGCAGCGTCAATGCCGGTAGTGCCACTCACCAGTGCTATGCCATGCGCCACGCAATGATCGAGCGACAAAGCCAGGCCAGCCGGGCCACTGAAGTCGATGACGACATCGAGTGCCGGCGCCTGCGTCCAGTCATCCGCGTAACGCAATGAGTCCGCATCACCGGCAAACACCGGTTGGCCTGCATGGGCCGAACCCGGCGCCACTACCGCATGCACCAGCTCAAAGCGCGCGTCATCGCCGAGCAGGCTCAGCAACGCGCGGCCCATGCGGCCGGAGGCGCCACTGATGGCGAGGCGAACGGGTCGGGTCATCGGCACATTCCAGTCAAAACCGTCGGTCGGCACATGCTACCGCGTGTGCCGTTGCATCACGCGGTGACTTTCGACCAGAACTGCTTCACGCCATCGACCCAGCCCTTCGCGCGCGGCGTGTGCTTGCCGGCATCGTTGCTGTCGAACGTGGCCTCCAACGATTCCAGCAATTCACGCTGCTGCTTGGTCAGTCGCACTGGCGTTTCCACCACCACGCGGCAGATCAGATCGCCGTGGCGGCTGCTTCGCACTGACTTGACGCCACGACCACGCAGGCGGAACTGGGTGCCGGTCTGCGTCTCGGGCGGAATGCTGATCGGCACTTCACCTTCCAGCGTCGGCACCGGCAGCTCGGCACCCAGCGCGGCCTGCGAGAAGCGGATCGGCAGCTCGCAATAAAGATCGTTGCCTTCGCGCTGGAAGATCGCGTGTTCACGCACATGCACTTCCACGTACAGGTCGCCCGCCGGGGTACCGGATGGGCCAGCCTCGCCCTGCCCGGTCAGTCTGATGCGGTCGCCGTTGTCGACACCCTCGGGAATCTGCACCGACAACGTGCGGGTCTCCTCGATGCGGCCCTCGCCATGGCACTTCTTGCATGGCTTCTCGATCGCCTGGCCGGTACCACCGCAATGCGGGCAAGCCTGCTGGATCGAGAAGATGCCGTTCTGCATGCGCACCTGGCCATGGCCGTGGCAGGTCTTACACTTGCTGACCTTGCCGTCCTCGGAGCCACTGCCGTTGCAGTGATGGCAGTTGACTTGGCTCGGCACCTCGATCTGCCGGCTGACGCCGAACACGGCCTCCTCCAGATCCAGCTCCATGATGTAGCGCAGGTCGGCGCCACGGCGCGGACGGCCTCGACCACCGCCGTTGCGACCAAAGATGTCGCCGAAAATGTCGCCGAAAATGTCGCCCACATCGCCGAACCCGGCACCGCCGCGGCCACCCATGCCGTGCTCGAACGCGGCATGGCCGTGCTGGTCGTACATCGCGCGCTTCTGCGCATCGGACAGCACTTCGTAGGCTTCCTTGGCCTCCTTGAATTTCTCCTGCGCGTGCGGATCATCCGGGCAGCGATCCGGGTGGAACTTCATCGCCAGCCGGCGGAAGGATTTCTTCAGCTCGACCTCGGTGACGCTGCGCTCGACGCCCAGCACTTCGTAGTAATCACGCTTGCTCATTCACCTATCCACACTGCTTGTCGCTCCCCTGCACGGAACTGGTCGTTCCATGTCCTGCATTCTCTCAACAAACAGCCCACGCCTGGAATTCCGGGCGCGGGCTGCCGAATCGACCATACAAATAACGCTGCCGATTACTTCTTGTCGTCCTTCACTTCGGTGAACTCGGCATCGACCACGTCGTCCGGCTGGGCCGAGCCGCCGCCCGGCGCGGACTGCGCACCGGCATCGGCTGGACCACCCTGCGCCGCTGCATACAGTGCCTGCGCGACCTGCTCCAGCTTCTCGACCTTGGACTCGATCGCAGCCTTGTCCTCGCCATCCTTGACCTTTTCCAGATCGGACAACGCACCCTCGATCGCGGAGAGCTGATCGGCCGGCACCTTGCCGCCATGTTCCTTCAGCGCGCTGCGGGTGGCGTGCACCAGCTGATCGGCCTTGTTGCGGGTGGCGACCAGTTCGTGGAACTTCTTGTCCTCTTCCTTGTTCGCCTCGGCGTCGGCCACCATCCGTGCGATCTCGTCCTCGGACAGGCCGGAACCCGCCTTGATCTCGATCTTCTGTTCCTTGCCGGTCTTCTTGTCTTTGGCCGACACGTGCAGGATGCCGTTCGCGTCGATGTCGAAGGTCACTTCGATCTGCGGCTGACCGCGCGGTGCCGCGTCGATGCCGGACAGGTCGAACTTGCCCAGCGACTTGTTCGCGCTGGCGCGCTCGCGCTCGCCCTGCAGCACGTGCACGGTTACCGCGGTCTGGTTGTCGTCGGCGGTCGAGAACGTCTGTGCTGCCTTGGTCGGCACCGTGGTGTTCTTCTCGATGAGCTTGGTCATCACGCCGCCCATCGTCTCGATGCCGAGCGACAGCGGGGTGACGTCCAGCAGCAGCACGTCCTTGACCGAACCGCCCAGCACACCGCCCTGGATGGCCGCGCCGACAGCGACGGCTTCGTCCGGGTTGACGTCCTTGCGCGGCTCCTTGCCGAAGAAGTCCTTCACCGACTCCTGCACCTTGGGCATGCGGGTCTGGCCACCGACCAGGATCACGTCGTCGATGTCGGACACGCGCAGGCCGGCGTCATTCAGCGCCGTGCGGCACGGCTCGATGGTGCGCTTGATCAGCTCTTCCACCAATGCTTCGAGCTTGGCGCGGGTCAGCTTGATATTGAGATGCTTCGGACCGGAGGCGTCCGCCGTCACGTACGGCAGGTTCACGTCGGTCTGATGGTTCGAGGACAGCTCGATCTTGGCGCGCTCGGCGGCATCCTTCAGACGCTGCAGCGCCAGCGGATCCTTGCGCAGGTCGATGCCCTGCTCCTTGTTGAATTCGTCGACGAGGTAGTCGATGACGCGCATGTCGAAATCTTCGCCGCCGAGGAACGTATCGCCGTTCGTCGCCAGCACTTCGAACTGCTTCTCGCCGTCGACTTCGGCGATCTCGATGATCGACACGTCAAACGTGCCGCCACCCAGGTCGTACACCGCGATCTTGCGATCACCGCCCTTCTTGTCCATGCCATAGGCCAGCGCGGCCGCGGTCGGCTCGTTGATGATGCGCTTGACGTCGAGGCCGGCAATCTTGCCGGCGTCCTTGGTCGCCTGGCGCTGGCTGTCGTTGAAGTAAGCCGGCACAGTGATCACCGCTTCGGTGATCGTCTCGCCAAGATAATCCTCGGCGGTCTTCTTCATCTTCATCAGCACCTTCGCGGCGATCTCCTGCGGCGCCATCTTCTTGCCGTCGGAGGTCTCGACCCAGGCGTCGCCATTGTCATGCGCGACAATCTTGTACGGGACGATGTGCAGGTCTTTCTGCACTTCGGCGTCGGTGAACTTGCGGCCGATCAGGCGCTTCACCGCATAGAAGGTGTTCTTCGGGTTGGTCACGCTCTGGCGCTTGGCCGAAGCGCCCACCAGCACTTCGCCGTCCTTGTTGAAGGCGACGATGGACGGCGTGGTGCGATCGCCTTCCGAATTTTCGATGACCTTGGTGGTGCTGCCGTCCATGACGGATACGCAGGAGTTGGTGGTGCCCAGGTCGATACCGATGATCTTGCCCATGTGTACTCTCCAAATTTGCTTGCGGCCCCCGCGGCCGCGATGGTTTCCAGATGGGGGTCTGCTCTGGCGATTCAATGCCGGCAAGGCCCCGAATGCGATTTCGTTATTTCGCCGGCGCGCCATTCAGGCGGGCGCCGGCAAGTGGACCGGTCAGTCTTTCGCCACCGCGACCAGCGCCGGGCGCAACAGACGATCGTTCAGCACATAACCTTTCTGCAGCACGCTGACCACGGTGCCCGGTGCCTGCCCCGGCGCCTCGACCATGCTCACTGCGTGGTGGCGTTCCGGATCAAGCGGCTGGCCCAGCGGATCGACCTGCGCCATGCCGTGGTTCTCGGCCACCTTCAACAGCGCCTTCAGGGTCAGATTGATGCCTTCGCGCATCGAGGCAAGGTCACCGCCCTCGACCGCCAAACCACTCTCCAGCCCGTCGTAGACCGGCAGCAACTCGTTCAGCAGCTTTTCATTGGCGAAACGGCGGGCCTGTTCCAGGTCGCGATGCAGGCGACGACGCTGATTCTCCAGCTCGGCCTTTTCGCGCAGCACGGTTTCGAGCAACTCGGCATTGCTGGCTTCCAGCTCGGCCACACGGGCCTGCAGCGCCGCGAGGTCAGCCGCCGCCGCTGCGTCTGCCGCACTCTGCTCGAAGGCCTCGCCGTGCGACTGCGGATCGTTGTTCTGCATGCATTACTCCAAACGATTGTCATGGCCGGCACGCATGCCGACCCTCCAGATTTGCGAGAAGTCCCGCCTCCCGCAGCGGTTATAGGGTCGTGGCGGCGCGATTCAAGGCGTCGCTGAGCAATCCGGCGGTGGCCTGCACCACCGGAATCACTCGCTCGTACGCCATCCGGGTCGGCCCGATCACCCCGACCGCACCCAGCACGCGCCCTTGGGCACCGTAACTGGCGGTGACCACGCTGCAGCCATCGAGCGCGGTGAAGCCGGATTCCTCGCCGATGAACAGGCGCACGCCAGGCGCCTTGGCGCAGACTTCCATCAGCTGCAACAACTCATTCTTCTGCTGGAACGCCTCGAACAATTCGCGCAGGCGCGGCAGGTCGGACAGTTCCGAATACGCCATCAGGTTGGTCTGACCGCTGACCAGTACGTCGCTGCCACCGGCTTGTGGTGCGAATGAAGCGGTGGCCAGCTCCACCGTGCTGGCCAGCAACCGGTTGAGCTCGCTGCCGGTTTCGCGCAATTCGGCCAGCAGATGCATGCGGATGTCGTCCACGCGCAGGCCGGCAAACTGGCTGTTGAGGTAATTCGCGGCCTGTTCCAGCTCGCCGCTATGCAGTGGCTTGGCCAATTGGACGATGCGGTTCTGCACCTGGTTGTCGGTGAATACCAGGATCACCAGCACCCGCGCATCCGGCAGCGGTACGAAATCGATATGCAGCAGCGGGAAGTCGACCTGGCGCGGCACCGTGACCACACCGGCAAAGTGGGTCATCGCCGACAGCAAGGTCGAGACATTGCCAAGCAGGTCGCGTGTCGTGGTCGGCCCCGGCGGCAGTTCCCGCTGCAGGCGCGCCATCTCGGCATGCGGCAAGGGCTGCAGTTCGATCAGACTGTCGACGAACAGGCGCAGTCCGCGCGGCGTCGGCACGCGGCCCGCCGAGGTGTGCGGCGAAGCGACCAGACCGGCGTCTTCGAGGTCGGCCATGATGTTGCGGATCGTCGCTGGACTCACATCCAGCCCGGACGAACGCGACAGCGTGCGTGAGCCAACCGGCTCGCCATCGACCAGGTACTGGGCGATCAACGTGCGCAACAGGCGTCGCGCGCGGGCATCGAGATCGTGGCCATGCGGGTTGATCATGCGCTGAGGTGATCCATGGTGTAGCAGTCCTTGAGACCCGACAGAAATAAGGTCTGCGCGCGCAGCTTGCAAGTGGAGGCGGTGTTTTGCGCCGCCGGGCTGCCGCTACAATCCCTCCATTCCATCATCTGCCTGCCCATGCTCACTTCGCTCTACGTCCGTCAATTTGCTGTCGTCGAGGCTGCCGAGATCGCGTTCGGTCCCGGCCTCACTGTGGTCAGCGGTGAAACCGGCGCAGGCAAATCGCTGCTGGTCGACGCACTGATGTTGCTGGCCGGTGCTCGTGCCGACAGCGGCATGGTACGCGCCGGCAGCGATCGCGCCGAACTGGCCGCGGAGTTCGATCTGGCCGAACTACCGGAGGCTCGCGACTGGCTGCAGCGCGAGGAACTGGACGAAGACGGTGGCTGCCAGCTGCGTCGGGTCATCCGTGCCGAAGGCAGCTCCAAGGCCTGGATCAACGGCCGCCCTGCCAACGCGCGCCAGCTCGGCGAACTCGCTTCGCTGCTGGTCGAGATTCATGGCCAGCACGAGCATCAGGCGCTGCTGTCACGCTCGCACCAATTGGCCCTGCTGGATGCCTATGCCGGCCACGATGGCCTGCTGGCGCAAGTACGCGACGGCGCGTTGCAATGGCGCGAACTCGGTGCACGCATACGCAAGCTCAGCGGTGGCGAGGACCGCGATCAACGCATCGAGCTGCTGCGCCACGAACTGGGTGAATTGGAAAAATGGGCATTGCCGGCCGCCGAAATGGGCGAGCTCGAGGCAAGCCACCGACGCCTCGCCAACGCCGGCCGATTGGCCGAAGGCAGCGCCGGCGTGGTCGAACTGCTGGATGGCGAGAGTGAATTCGCGTTGCGCCGTGCACTCGGACGCGCCCACGCTGAACTCGGCAAACTGGCCGCGCTCGACGACAAGCTGGCTCCGCTGCTGGAACTGCTCGACAACGCCAGCATCGAACTCGGCGAAGCCGCCGATGGCCTCGGCCGCTACGCGCAGGACGTCGACCTCGATCCGGAACGTTACACGGAAGTCGACAGCCATCTGTCTCGCCTGCACGAGCTGTCGCGTCGACATCGTCTGCCAGTGGCCGAACTGCACGACAAGCTCGCCGCGTTGCGTACCGAACTGGCTGAACTCGAAGGTGCCGGCGATGCGCTGGAACAACTGGCTGCACAGCGCCAGCAACTGCAGCACGATTACACGCGTGCGGCAGCTCAACTGAGTCAAGCACGCACGACGGCGGCAACCCGGCTCAGCAAGGAAGTCAGCGTACTGATGACCGAACTGGGCATGGCAGGTGGCCTGTTGCGCATCGAACTGGAAGCCGTCGCTGGCGAAGAGCCCGACCCGCAGGGTCAGGAACGCTGCGACCTGCTGGTCAGCGCCAATCCCGGCCAACCGCCACGACCCTTGCGCAAGGTGGCCTCCGGCGGCGAACTGGCACGCATCAGCCTGGCGATCGAAGTCGCCACTTTGGGCAAGGACACCGTCGGCAGCATGATTTTCGACGAGGTCGACAGCGGCATTGGCGGCGCCGTGGCCGAAGTGGTCGGACAGAAACTGCGCGCGCTCGGGACCCAGCGCCAGGTGCTGTGCGTCACCCATCTGCCACAGGTCGCCGCCCAAGGCCACGCGCACCTGCGCGTCAGCAAGCACAGCGACGGCGACTCCACCCGCACGCAAATCGAGAAACTCGATGACGGTGGCCGTCGTGATGAGCTGGCACGCATGCTTGGTGGCGTCGAAATCACTCGTGAAACGCGGGCGCATGCCAAGCAGATGCTGGAGCGGGCGCAGACCGCCTGAGCCACCGGATCAACTGTTCGGTGGCAACAGCCCGCGTTCGGTCGCCATCCGATACAGATCCAGTTCCGAACCCGCGCCCAGTTTGCCCATCAGGCTGGCGCGATGGATGTAGACGGTTTTCTGACCAATCCCCAATTCCCCTGCCACCTGCTTGGGTGCACGTCCGCCCGCCAGCAGCAGGAATACCTCACGCTCGCGCGCGGTAAGACGGTTGATCGGGTCAAGCGCCGCGTTCGGCCGGTCGGCACGGCGCTGACGCAGATCCGAACTCAGGAAGCATTCGCCCTGCATCACCGCGCGCAGGCCAGCCACCAGCTCTTCCGGTGCCACGCCCTTGGTGACATAGCCGCTGGCGCCACGACGCAGAGCCTCGGACACATACGGCTCGCCGTCATGCATGCTCAGCACCACGATACGTGTCTCGGCGGCCACGCTGAGCAGGTGCTCGATCAACGGCAGACCACTGCCGTCAGGCAGGGACAAATCCAGCGCCACCAGATCGGGACGCCAGTGACCCACCGCCTCCACCGCATCATCCGCACTGCGGCATTCGGCCACGACGTCAAGATCCGGCTCCATCTCGATCAGCCGCTTGAAGCCCTCACGAACGATGGCGTGGTCATCGACCAGAACAATGCTGTACATCCCGCTACTTTACACATGGATCCAGACCTTATGCGCGTCCGTCGTCAACAATCGTGCTGGCGCATCGATGCGGATCGCACATGTACCATCCATACATGCGCCTGAAATCATTTCATCTGCCCAACTCCGGCCCATTGCTGGGCGCCGGCTACCTGTTGCTATGGCTGCTGCTGTGGCCGACCGTGCAACCGTTCTGGATGTTGCCGTATGGCTTGCGCTTCGGCGCCTTGCTGCTCACGCCAATGCGCCACTGGGGCTGGCTGCTCGGCGCGGAACTGGCTGCTACCGCCAGCATCAGCATGGCCCATGGCCTGCCACTGGGTTGGACCGGTTTCGTCATCGGTGAATTGCCCGAGCCGTTGGTGATGGCAGCCAGCCTATGGCTGCTGCGGCAGTTCAACTTGCACGCCAGCCTTCACAGTCCGCAGGAAGTGACCCGATTACTGCTTTCCGTGGTGCTGGTAGTCACGGCCACTACGGCGGTGGACGCTGCCCTGCTGGCCATTATCCATTCACCCAATTCACCGGAACTGATGCTGCGCGTACTCGGCGAGGAATTGCTCAGCCACTACCTAGGCATCCTGCTGATCGTGCCATTGATGATCATGCTGCTGCGCAACGGACTCGACCAGCGCGCCTTGGTCAGCCTGGTCATGGATGGTCTGCTGGTGATGTTGCCCTCGATGACGATTCTGCTGGTGTTGTCCGAACACGCTGCGCCGCAACCGCAGTTTGCCCGTGTGCTATCACTGGCACCGGTACTCTTCTTTGCGTTTCGCCACGGCTGGCGCGGCGCCAGCCTGGCGATGCTCATCACCAGTCTCGGCATGACCCTGGTCGATCAACATCTTGGCCACGCCCCGTCGACCGCGGCGGCGTATCTGTTTCTGGCTGTCGCCGGCACCGGTGCCTTGATGCTGGGTTCGGCTACCGATGCCTTGCGCCGAAGCAGCGAGCGGGTCGCCGAACAGAACGTCTATCTGGGTGCAGTCAATCGTCGACTCGACCAGCTTGCCCATCAATTGCGCGATGCCGCCCGCGGCAATCTGCAAGCGGACGAAAACCAGCGCCGGCACCTGGCTGCCGAACTGCACGACGAACTGGGTCAGAACATCACCGCAATCCAGACCCACGTGAAGCTGGCCCAGGCGCGCTTGCACCAGGCCGGCATGGAGGACATCAGCACCTCGATCAATACCATCCTGGCGCACATGCGACGCGCCCTGCACCGCCTGCTGGATGACCTGCGTCCGGCTGTGCTCGACGAGTTCGGCCTGCTGCGCGCGCTCGACGAAGGCCCGATCCGTGACCTGTTGAACACCGCCGGCATGACGTACCACACCGAACTGCACGGTGACCCGCGCCTGCTCGACGACGACACGCGCACCGCGATTTATCGACTGGTACAGGAAAGTGCGACCAACGCCGTCAAGCATGCGCAGGCCAGCGAATTCAGACTGCGCCTGCGTATCGGCGAGCGTCAGGGTATCGCGCTGGCGGTACTCGACCTGCGCGATGACGGGGCCGGCCTGCCCAGCCGACTGCCCCGTGGTGGCCGCGGCCTGCAAGGCATGCGCGACCGGGTGACCTCGCTTGGCGGTCAGTTCCGCCTGCGCCCCGAACATGCCGGCGTACATCTGCGGATTTTGCTGCGGAGCAACAACACACCCGCAGACAACCGCCGGCAGACCTAGGAATTTTTCCGATACCGGAAACGTGAAGGGCTCGTTACGATCAATCCATCGATGTGGGGGAGCCGCCATCGCAAGATGGCGGATCAGAGTCACCGTGGGGACGGGGGCTCTGAAACAACGGCAGGATGCCGTTTCGCCGCTACCTGGCGACAAGTGCAGGCTATCGCGAGTCTATCGCGCACGCCGACTGGGACAGGTAGGGGAGCAGCCGCGGGCGGACAGGAGTCCTCCTCGCGGCTTTTTTATGCGCGCCGTTCGACGCCACACTCAAGACGTCACACCAAGCCGAAGCGGCAATACCGGTATTGCCGCTCTTGAACTTACTCAGCTTTTGCGTGGATGGTGCTTCGGTCGCACATACAGCACCAAGCTGTGATCCTCGATCACATAGCCATGCCGTGCGGCGATCTCGTGCTGCAGGCGCTCGATCTCCTCGCTGACGAACTCAATCACTTTCCCGCTGTCCACATCAATCATGTGGTCGTGATGTTTGCCGCGATCAAGTTCGTAGACAGCCTGGCCGCCTTCGAAATTGTGCTTGACGATGATGCCTGCCGCCTCGAACTGGGTCAGCACGCGATACACCGTTGCCAGGCCGATATCTTCCTGGTGGGCAAGCAGTTTCTTGTAGACGTCTTCGGCCGTGAGGTGCTGTACCCCTTCCTCGTCGAAGATTTGCAGGATGCGCATGCGCGGATGGGTCACCTTGAGGCCAACCCGGCGCAGCTCTTTGGTTTCCTGTTCCATATCCACTCTCCGCACACGGCGTATCCAAGCCGGTAGTGTATCATCCGACACCTTTACGATCCGGACGCAACACGCATGCAAAAGCTGATCACCCTGCTGGTTTTCGCCATGCTGGCGCTCTCCTTGGCTGGCTGCCATATCGTCTACACACCCGACGTGCAGCAAGGCAATCTGCTCGATAAAAAAGTGGTGGATCAGCTCAAACCCGGCATGACCAAGCATCAGGTCCTGGTGCTGATGGGCACGCCATCGGTCAGCACGCCGTTCGACCAGAGCCGCTGGGATTACGTATCCACCTTTTCGCATCGTGGCGGCCCGATCAAGGTGCGTACATTCAAGCTGACCTTCAACAACGACACACTGGTGCGTACCGAGGGCGATTTCTTCGCACAGGATGCCCAGCAACTGGTCAAGGAAAGCAAGAAGTACAACGCCGGCTACCCTGTCAACGAGACCGAAGGTGACAAGAGCCAGTCTCCGAACGACAACAAAGACAATGGCGGCTTCGGTCAGGGCAACAACAACGGCCATTGATCGCCGTTACGGATCGGGCTGGGCTTGACCTGCCCGATCCCGACTCAACGGGCACGTCGCCGGCGCGCCTCCATCGGATCGAGCATGAGCGGCCGGTAGATCTCGATCCGATCACCGTTCTGCACGACCTGATCCGGCGTCACCTTGCGCGCGAATACGCCAAGGTGGCGCGCGTCAATCGCACCATCCGGGAGCATCCCGGCTATTCCTGAAGCGTCGATCGCCTGCTCTACCGTACTGCCTTCGGCCAGCTCGACCCGGCGCAGGATGTGCTGTCCGGTAGCCGCATAAACCACCTCTGCCGTGATCGTGCGCTCAGCCATAGACACGCTCGGCTTCTCGACAGAAATCGTCGACCATGCGCCCAGCCAATCCTTGGAAGCCAAGCTTCAACGCACTCCCGCCGAGCCGCCCCGCATAATCGAAATCCAGCGCAAACGCGACTTTGCAACCAGCATCACCCAGAGCGATGAAATCCCACACACCTTCGAGGCTGCGGCACGGGCCATCGACCAGACTCATCTGCAGACGCCTGGGCGGATCGACCGAATTGCGCGTGGTGAAACTCTGGTGGAACCCGGCAAACTTGAGATCCAGCCGTGCCACCAGCACATCAGTCTGACGCTCAAGCACTTCGGCACCGGCACACCAGGGGAAACGCTTTGGGTATGCTTCAACTTCATTGACCAGGTCGAACATCTGCATCGGCGAATACTTCACCAGTGCACTGCGACGGATTTCGATCACGGCAACCTCTTCACATCACGCTTGGTTTGGCCCGGTATGCGGCGGAATCGGCATCAGGGCAACAAGGCCCGAGTTTAACGGACATGGCCAAGGCGAAGGACAAAGACAACAAGGGCGGCGGCACCATCGCGCTCAATAAACGCTCCCGTTTCGAGTACCACATCGACCAGCGTTTCGAGGCTGGCGTCGCCCTGCAGGGCTGGGAGCTGAAGGCGCTGCGCGCCGGCCGGATCAACTTCGGCGACAGCTACGCGGTCGTCCTGAAGAACGAGATCTTCCTGATCGGCACCTCCATCCCGCCACTGATCAGCGCTTCCACCCACGTCATCGCCGAAGATCGGCGCACCCGCAAACTGCTGCTGCATCGCAAGGAAATCGACCAGCTGGTCGGCGCCGTCGAGCGCAAGGGCTACACCTTGGTGCCCACCGCGATGTACTGGAAAGGCAACAAGGTGAAAGTCGAGATCGGCCTCGCCCGCGGCAAGCAGGAACACGACAAACGCGACACCGAGAAGCAGCGCGACTGGCAGATCGAGAAGCAGCGCACCATGCGCTCGCACAATCGCAGTGCCTGAATCCACACTAGGCAGCGCTCAACAAAAAAGCCCTTGATGGTCATCAAGGGCTTTTTGTTTATTGGTGGAGGTGGCGGGAGTCGAACCCGCGTCCGAAGGCGTTAAATGCCCGGATCTACATGCTTAGCTCGCCGTTCGATCTCGTTCCGCGACAAGTACGGTGGGCAAAACGCACCGCGGAACCAGCCTGATTGATTTGACCTAGAACCGCCAGGCGGCAGCGTTCGGCGATCTCATGATAATGACCCTACACCGACGAGCATGAGCACAAGTGGGTTCGGGGCTTACGCCTTAAGCGGCGAGAGCGTAGTTGTCGTCGTTGGCAACTAGAAGTTTGCTGCTGGATTAACGAGGAAAGCTGCCCCCTCGGCATGCACCAAGTCATCTCACTACCCCCGTCGAAGCCAGGACACCCCCGGGGAAAACGATACGACCTCGCCAGTATATGCGGCCAAGAACCAAAGCACCAATGTCGTCTGATGTATTGAGGGCAACACGGCCAAGACAGAATTCGCGAATCAGCGCACGAAACTCTGCAGGCTCTCCGTATGGCTCGAGAAGAGGTCACGACGTGCCATGAGAATCAACATGCGTTGGTGCTGGGTGAGCCTTGCGCAAACATCGCCCACACCCGAGCGGAGTGTTGTTCACGCGTGGACGCAACGTCTATACTTGGCGACTTATATGACCCTGTACCCGCCGTACTCGTGGGAATGATCTCGATGACTCGACTGCAATTGCTTGGCCTGGCCGCAGCCACAGCCCTTTTCGCCACTGCCAGTGCACACGCTGAAGGTGACAAGGCTGCCGGACGTGAACTGGTCTACACCTGTGCCGGTTGCCATGGCGTACCCGGCTATACCAATGCCTACCCGCAATATCCGGTACCGAAGATTGCCGGACAGAACGAGCAGTACATCGTCAATGCACTGCATGGCTACCAGAGTGGCGATCGCAAGCATCCGACCATGGGTGCACAGGCGCAGAGTTTGTCCGATACGGACATCCAGAACGTCGCCGCCTTTCTTTCCAGCCTCGCCAAGTAGTTGCCAAGGACTTTCCGCATGAAACGTGCGCTTACCCTGCTTTCGTTCGGCGCCGTGCTGGCGTTCGCCTCCACCCAGTTGCTGGCCAGCGGCAATGCCGAGAACGGCAAGCAGAAGGCTGCCACCTGTTTTGCCTGCCATGGTGTCGACGGCAATGCGGTTGATCCGCAGTACCCGCGCCTCGCCGGCCAGTACAATCTGTATCTGCAACACGTGCTGCACGAGTACAAGGACGGCCAGCGCGAGAATCCGATCATGAAGGGCATGGTGGCCACCCTGTCCGATCAGGATATCGAAGACGTTGCCGCCTACTTCTCCAGCCTGCCGACCAAGCTAGATACCCTGCAAGGTCATGTCGAGGGCGCCAAGTAAGTTTGCTCTCCTGTCGCATGGCAAACAAAGGCCCGCTCTGGCGGGCCTTTGTGCATCTGGCGTACGGCCGCCGTTGACTCAGGCGATCGCGGACTTGCCCTCGGCCTTGCTGTAATACGGCTTTTCGCCACCGGCATGATCGGTCGCATCGCGCACCGCCGTGATTTCCGGCACGCGCTCGCGCAAGGTCTTTTCGACGCCCTGCTTGAGCGTCACATCGACCATGCCGCAGCCATGGCAACCGCCGCCAAACTGCAGCAGCACCGCACCGTCGGCACTGATCTCCAGCAAGGTAACCCGGCCGCCATGTGAAGCCAGTTTCGGATTCACCTCGGCCTCAAGCACATAGCGCACCCGCTCGATCAACCCCGCCGCTGCACCCGGCACGTCACCCTTGATCTTCGGCGCACGGATATTGAGCTGTCCACCGGTGGCATTGGGTTCGAAATCGATGGTCGCGCCATCCAGCCAGCTGGCGCTGTCGCCGTCGATGTGGAAGTTGAAGCCGGTACATTCGATCGTCCATTCCCCACCGGCAAGGTCGGCCGGCTCGCAGAACTCCAGCTCGCAATTGGCCGCTGGCGTACCGGCTGCCGTCACCCGCAGCCGGATGCTCAAGCCCTCGATGCCCTGCTGTGAGAGAAGCCGCAGAAAGTGCTGCTGCGCGCGCTCCGAAATATCAATCATGCCTGCTCCAGTGTCGCCAAACGGGTGCCGGCGAACCCCGCCGGCGAAACAGCACCATTTTAGTCCTGTTTCGAGTTTGATGTGCGCTTTGACATTTGCGCGCGCAACTCCGACCCTTCGCATCCCTGACTTTCAGCCTGCACGGAGATTCACATGAACGCCAATGATCTGGCCACGCAGCATTGTTCGCCGCGCAAAGGCAAAGAGCATGCGCTCGACGCCACGCAGGTAGCGGAACTGTTGCAGCAACTGCCGGGCTGGCGGCTGCGCGACGATGGCATGGCCATCATCAAGGACTTCAAGTTCGCCGACTTCCACCACACCCTAGGCTTCATCAACGCAGTGGGCTTCATGGCCAACCACGAGGATCATCACCCGGATCTTGAGGCCGGCTACGGCCATTGCCAGCTGTTGTGGTCAACCCATGACGTAGGCGGCCTGTCGCTGAACGACTTCATCTGCGCCGCGCGGGTCGAGGCCCTGCTTGCGCATTGATCAGAAGTCGGTGCGCGACTTCTCACGCGTGTAGACCAGCCGCTTGCCCTTGACGGCAAGCACGTCGAGGAAGTCCTTCAGATCATCCGACAACGGCGCGGAGAAGCTGTAAGAGCGCCCATCCAGATCGAAGCTCATGTGCGCGGCATGCAGGAACATCCGGTTCAGCCCCATCTCGCGGTAGCGCTTGTTCATCTCGCGATCGCCGTATTTCGGATCGCCGGCCAGCGGATGGCCAATGTGCGCCGCATGCACGCGAATCTGGTGAGTGCGGCCCGTGCCCAAGGTCGCCTGCATCAGGCGAGCGCTGGGGTACTGCTCCATTTCGCGGAAAAATGTGAGCGATGGCTTGCCGTTGTCGGCCACCCGCACCATGCGCTCGCCACCCTGCAATACGGATTTCAGTAGCGGCGCATTGACGTCGAATTTCGCCTTGGACGGGTGACCCAACATCAGGCACAGGTATTGTTTGGTGACTTCGCCAGCGCGGATCGCTGCCTGCAGGCCGGTCAGACCCGCACGTGTCCGGGCAAACACCAGCACGCCACTGGTGTCGCGATCGAGTCGATGCACCAGTTCCAGATGCTCCTGTGGCCGGGCCGCGCGCAGCAGCTCGATCGCGCCATGACTGACCCCGCTACCCCCGTGACTGGCCACGCCGGAGGGCTTGTCGATGACGAGGAAGTGCTTATCTTCAAAAATGATGGCGTCGGCCACCGAGGCTACCAGGCCAGTGGCGGGAGCGTTGCCTTCCGGTCGTTCAGCTACCCGCACGGGGGGTATGCGCAACGTATCACCGTCTGCGAGACGGGTATCCGGCTTCGCCCGCTTGCCGTTGACGCGCACCTGACCGGTGCGCAAAAGCCGGTAGATCATGCTCTTGGGCACGCCCTTGAGCAGGGTCACCAGCGCGTTGTCGATGCGCTGGCCATCCCGTTCGGGACCGATCGCGACTTGACGTACACCGTGAGGTGCGTCGGGGGAAGTTACCGTCTGCATTGAAAAAAACCTGCTGAAATAGGATACTCGGCGGGCGCTACATTCTGCCCATCGATGTCTGGATCGGGTCGAGTGCCCGCCCGTAACGTCGGCGAGGATTGCGCCGGTTGCCTTGGCGGCCGGTCGCGGCTCCCTTTCATCGTAACGGTTTGGGCTGCTGTTTGTCCGATGCCATGAGGTATCGGGGCGGCAGGCGCAGCTGACCGAATCATCCCGACACCGGAAACGGTGCCGTTTTTTTGCCGCTTATACCGCAGCGGCGCGATCCCCGGCAGGCCGCCATTGAGGCGCCACCGCGGCACGCGACGCGCGGCAAGCCGAGGATAACTAGCATGAAACGTATGTTGATCAACGCGACTCAGCGTGAAGAGTTGCGCGTGGCCATTGTCGATGGCCAGAACCTGTACGACCTGGACATCGAAATCCCTTCCCGGGAACAGAAAAAGTCCAATATTTACAAGGGTCGAATCACCCGTGTTGAGGCTTCACTCGAAGCCTGCTTCGTCGAGTACGGGGCCGAACGCCACGGCTTCCTGCCGCTGAAGGAAATCTCCCGCGAGTACTTCACGCCGGGCCTGGACCAGCACAAGTCCAGCATCCGCGAACTGATCAAGGAAGGTCAGGAAGTCGTTGTTCAGGTGGAAAAAGAAGAGCGCGGCAACAAGGGCGCTGCCCTGACCACGTTCATCAGCCTGGCCGGTCGCTACATGGTGCTGATGCCGAACAACCCGAAGGCCGGCGGCGTCTCTCGCCGGATCGAGGGTGAGGACCGGCAGGCGCTGAAGGAAGCACTCGATCACGTCACCGTACCCGACGATGTCGGCCTGATTGTGCGCACCGCCGGCCTCGGCCGCGACGCCGAAGAGTTGCAGTGGGATCTCGATTACCTGCTGCAACTGTGGAAGTCGATCTCCGAAGCCGCCAACAAACAGCGCGCGCCGTTCCTGATCTATCAGGAGTCGAAGCTGTTCATCCGCGCCCTGCGCGACTACCTGCGTAGCGACATCGGCGAGATCCTGATCGACGAGGAATCGCTGTACAACGACGCGCGCGACTTCATGCAGCAGGTGATGCCAAACGCGCTGCGCAAGCTCAAGCTGTACAAGGACGACACCCCGCTGTTCACGCGCTACCAGATCGAGACGCAGATCGAGAGCGCGTTCGACCGCCAGGTGCGCTTGCCCTCCGGCGGCTCGATCGTGATCGACCAGACTGAAGCGCTTACCGCGATCGACATCAACTCCTCCAAAGCCACCAAGGGCAGCGACATCGAGGAGACCGCGTTCAACACCAATTGCGAGGCAGCGGTGGAAATCGCCCGCCAATGCCGCATCCGCGATGCCGGCGGCCTGATCGTGATCGATTTCATCGACATGGACAGCCCGAAGCACCAGCGCGAAGTGGAAGATCGCCTGAAGGAAGCGCTCAAGCAGGATCGCGCCCGCGTGCAGATCGGCCGCATCTCGCGCTTTGGTCTGCTCGAGATGTCGCGCCAGCGCCTGCGCCCCAGCCTCGGCGAAGCGACCCAGATCGTCTGCCCGCGTTGCGAAGGCCACGGCCACATCCGTGGCGTGGAATCGCTGTCGCTGTCGACCCTGCGTCTGATCGAAGAACATGCGATGAAGGACAACACCGGCCAGGTGCTGGTGCAGGCGCCGTCCAGCGTCGTCAATTTCCTGCTCAACGAGAAGCGCGCCAGCGTGGTCGAGATCGAACTGCGCCACAAGGTGCACGTGATGATCGTCGCCGACGAGAAGCTGGAAACGCCGCATATCGAGATCCAGCGTATCCGCGAAGCGGACATGGGCGAGCACAGCAAGCCCAGCTATGAACGACTGACCACGGTGGAAACTGCCGAGCTGCCCAAGATGGGCCAGGCTCTGGGCAGCGGCGAGCAACCCGCCGTGAGCGGCATCGTGCCGTCCAGCCCCGCTCCACTGCGCGAGGAAGTCGCTGCACCAGTCGCCGTCGCGGCACCTGCTGCACGTCGTCAGCCTGCAACTGCACCGACACGTACAGCGCCGACCGGTGGCGTTATTTCGCGCCTGCTTGGCTGGTTCCGCAGTACCGAAACAGCAGCCCCGACACCGGCACCGAAACGTAACGATGAAGGCGACCGCGACAACCGCAATCGTCGTGACGAGCGCGGTGCCCGCACCGGCAATACCTCGAATGCATCTTCGTCGCGCCAGCCGCGGCGCGACGCGGCGCAGCAGAATTCGTCGAAAGCCGGCGCGCAGCAGCAAGCCCGGAACAATCGCCAGCGCAACAACGAGGCGCAGCCGCGCCAGCCGCAGCAGGCCCAGGCACAGACCGCAAGAGCGGAACGTCAACCAAAGCCTGTGGCAACTGAAAACAACCAGGCACGGAACGAGCGCAAGCCCAATCCGCCGCAGCCGAAGACGGAACGTCAGCCGCGCGCCCCCGCCAGTGAACGTCCGCTCGCCGCGCCACTGGACGAGGCAGCCAAGGAAGCCGAGCTGCTCACACCGCTGATCGCATCGCCGGCACCGGAGTCCGCCGACGACGCTCTCGACGCCGATGGCAGTCAGTCACGTCGCCGTCGCGGTCGTCGCGGTGGTCGTCGTCGGCGCCGCCATGACGAAACCGCTCCCAACGGTACGGAACTCGACACCGCGCAGGCACGCGCACTCGATGACGAGGATCGTGATGAAGCCACCGGCACTCCTTCGGCAACCAAGCCAGCCACCCGCAGCGAATCGCCGCGTGAGTCTTTCGCCGCCGGTGCGGCTGCTGCGACTGTAGTCAGCGCGACAGACAACGGTACGCCCGCATCGGCAGCCGAAGTTCATCAACCAGTGACTTCTCAGCCGGCCGGAAAGGTTGCCGCTATCAGCGTGACTGCCGCCTCGGTGGACAACCAGCCGAAACCAACCGCTGCACCAGTCGCGGTCACAGTCAACGCTGCTGTGCCTAGCATGACGGCTTTCAATCTACCCACACTCCCGCCGATCCCCGATCAGGCGAAGTCGGCAGCGGCAAATGCCGACGAAGGGTCGGACATCGTCAAGGTCACCGCTGCTCCCGCTCCGGTCAGCAACCAGCCGCAGGCAGTCCCCGCAGCAGTCGCCAATCATGATCATGCTGACGCAAAAGCAGATGCCATCGCTCCTGCGCCCGTGGTTGTCATGCCTGCAGTGGCGCCGGCAACCATGCCGATCAACCAGCCGGCTCATGACATCGAAGAAGCGATCCCTGCCAAATCGGTTGCTCAGCCGATTCCGGTTGCGGCACCCCCGGTAGCTTCAGTCATCGATCAGGCCAGCAAGTCCACCAGCGTCGTGACTCCGGCCACGTCCGTCAGCATGTCTGAAAAGCCGGCCTACACCAGTCCAGTCGCTTCGCTACCTTTGCCGAAACAGGGAGACCTGCTGGCCCAGCCGATCCATCCGGTAAAACCGGCTGTACCGAGCCATGAAGAAAGCAAACCGGTAATTGCTCTGCCCGATGACGCGAACAGAGAACACCGGAGCGACTCGCACGACTGAGTCATCGCTCCGTGTGATTCATGCAATAAAAAACCGGACGCAAGTCCGGTTTTTTATTGCCCCAGCTCATGTCGCAACCAAGGGTCGCTGCAACCCTCGCGAAGTCAGTTACCCACGTGATGGTTCGGCGTATCGATCAGCCCATGCACCGTCATCAGATGCGCCAGGCTGAGCACATGATCCACATGCAGCTTTTCCATCAGACGTTGCTTGTAGGTGGATACGGTTTTCGGGCTCAGGTTGAGTTGTTCGCCGATGATCGTCAACGGCTTGCCGCGTACCAGCATCATCGCCACCTCCAGCTCGCGGCTGGATAGCACGTCGAACGGCGAAGTGCTCCCGTCGAGGGTGGCCAATGCAAGTTGCTGCGCAACTGCCGGAGCAAGGTAACGCCGGCCGCCGGCCACTTGCCGCACGGCAGACACCAGTTCATCGGCACTGCAGCCCTTGGTCAGGTAGCCCAGCGCACCGGCATCAAGCAGCCGCTTGGGAAAGCGCGCATCGTCGACCACCGTCACGATGACGATATGCGTGGATAGTTTCGAGCGGGACACACGCTCGGTGAGTTCGATGCCACTCATGCCAGGCATGTGCACATCGACCAGCGCAATGTCCGGTGTCAGCGTGCGGATCAAGCGCAGGCCTTCCTCCGCCGTGCCCGCCTCACCACTGATATTGATATCCGACTGCTGCTGCAGAATCATCCGAAAGCCGGTGCGAACCAGCTCGTGATCGTCCACCAGGACAACATTGATCACTTGACGCCCTCCTTGGTTGGGCTTCCTGAAATTAGGCTGCATAGCACCCTATTGCAAGCAACTCGCAGCCCACATGTGCAACACGACACGGTTAGTTATCGCGCAACATCGTCCACAGCTACCGACCGTATACGCATCTTGCTGCGGCGCAGTCAGCAGACTCAGGCCGCCATCGTGTCGGCCGCACCTACGTCATCACTCCCCACGTAACGCGCCAGCACGATCATGGAACTAGGGCCCGGCATTTTCACACACACCTGATGCCCCAGACGCTGATGTTCATCACGCGCCACTTCCCTGGCCAGTTTGATCGCTGGCCCCAGCTGCAGATCACTGAACAGTGCGATCTGGCAACGACAGACATGCCAACTTCCTGCAGCCGATTGATTAAGTGAAATCGTCACCATGCCAGTTCTCCATTCAGCGATGAAAACCGCAACGGCCTGACGCGCAGATGCCCGCGACAAGCTTCATCAATGGAGCGCAATGTGCCATGCCGAAAACAGCTGATATGTCGGCCAGCGCCTACAGGCTATGTGCGGCAATCACGGCGTACTTTCCCTACTTCAACGCCCCCAAGTTCGAGTCCCCTCTTGGCACCATCACGCGACTTGGCATACGCCAGCACGGATAGACTCGACACATGTCCACAAACAAAAAAACCGCCAGAAGGCGGTTTCTTTGTTTCATCGAGTCCCAGTGATATTCACTGAAACCCTTCATTGGTGCCCAAGAGGGGACTCGAACCCCTACGACTTACGTCGCTACCACCTCAAGGTAGTGCGTCTACCAGTTCCGCCACCTGGGCAGGTGTGTTGCTTAGTGCTTGGCCGGCGGCTTCGTAGCTGCCGGCACCTCACCCTGACTCTGGGTCGGGGCGGGGGTTGCCGCCGGCGGTGCAGCCGGTACGGCGTTGTTGGTTGCAGCAGGGACTGCAGATGGCACTTCCGAGCCAGCTGGCGCGGCAGGCGCTGCCTTCTCCGCAGCCGGTTTGTCGGCAAGCGCAGCCATGACACCAAGATCAGTGGCATTGCTATGCGGCGCACCGTTGGCGTGCAGGTAGACGCCCATGCCTAGGCTCAGCAGGAAGAACAACCCCGCCAGAGTGCCCGTGGCACGGGTCAGGAACGTGGATGAACCACGCGCACCGAACACTGTAGCCGACGCGCCACCACCGAAACCGGAACCGGCCTCGGCGCCTGCGCCGTTCTGCAGCAGGATCAGCACGATCATCGCCGCAGCGATCAGAATGTAAAACACGCTGAAAATGACGAACATAAGGTTTCTATTGAGCCTGTAGCGCCTGATGCGCCGCGGCGCAGATTCCAAGGAAGTCGGATACGGTCAAAGCAGCACCGCCGATCAGCCCACCATCCACGTCCGCCTGCGCGAACAATTCCGCGGCATTGGCCGCTTTGACGCTGCCGCCGTAAAGCAGTCGGGTCAGACGGGCAATCATAACATCTTCTTTTTCCAGTTGGCTACGAATGAAGGCGTGCACTTGCTGCGCCTGCTCCGGACTGGCGGTGCGACCGGTGCCGATGGCCCACACCGGTTCATAGGCGATCACCGCCGTATCGAAGCTGGCGATGCCGTTGACGGCCAGCACGGCCTTCAGCTGATGCGCAATGACTGCCTCGGTTTCGCCAGCTTCGCGCTGCTCCAGCGTCTCGCCGATACACAGGATCGGCGTGAGGCCACCGGCGCGCGCCGCGGCAAACTTGCGCGCGACCAGTTCATTGCTCTCAGCGTGATACTGGCGACGTTCGGAATGGCCGACCAACACCCACCGTGCACCGACATCCGTCAGCATGGCCGCGGACACTTCGCCGGTGTAGGCACCCTGCCCTTCATGCTCGCTGACATCCTGTGCACCGACGCCAAGCCCTGAGCTGGCGTGCTGCGAGGCCAGCTCGGCAAGATACGGAAACGGCGGAAACACGGCGACATCAATGGAATCCGGCTTGGCCGCGACGATGTCGTTGACCAGCGCCGTGGCCATCGAACGGCTGCCGTGCATTTTCCAGTTGCCGGCGACAAATTTCTTGCGCATGGTCTGCTTCCGCTGCAATCAAACCGCAAGCTTACCGATGGGTCGGAGTATCGGCAAACCGGTCGAGCAGCTGGCGTCGACCGACCGGCGCGGTCAAGAATGACGATCCGTCACCTGGAATGACCATGACACCATCCCGTCCACTCAGCCTGATCACTGGCGCTTCGTCCGGCATTGGTGCCGCGTTTGCCCGGCAACTCGCCGCACTAGGCCACGATCTGGTGCTGACCGCACGCCGCGCCGATCGACTGGAAACGCTGGCCGCCGAACTGTTCGGCCAGCACGACACCAAGGTAACCGTGCTGCCGCATGACCTCGCCAATCCAGCCGCGCCACAGGAGCTGGCGGACGCACTGGATCAGCATGGCCTGCAGGTGGACTGGCTGATCAACAACGCCGGTTACGGCCTGCCTGGCAGCTTCGACGCCAACGACTGGACGGCCCACGCCGACTTTCTGCAGGTCTTGCTGACCGCGCCGACCGAGCTGGCCTGGCGACTGCTGCCGGGCATGCGCCAGCGTGGCTACGGTCGCATCATCAACGTCGCCTCGCTCGCCGGACATGTACCCGGTCCTGCCGGACATACGCTGTACGCCGCGACCAAGGCGTACCTGATCAAGTTCTCGCAGTCGCTGGCGCTGGAGAACCACACGGCTGGAGTGAACGTTTGCGCATTGTGCCCGGGCTTCACCTGGTCGGAGTTCCACGACATCACCCGCACTCGCGACAAGATGAACAAGATGCCCGGCTTCATGTGGCTGAGTGCGGAAGACGTGGTGCATCAGGGTATTGCAGCGGTCGAGCGTGGCCAGGCCGTGTACATCCCGGGCCGGGTCAATCGGACGATCAAGACCGTCGTGCAATTGATGCCGGATCGGCTGGCCATGTGGCTTTCCGCACGCGAATCGAAGCGCTATCGCAATACCAGCGCATAGGTGCGAATTTGCATAGCCGCATCGGCTACTGTTGCCCGCTCACTCACCACCGGCATTCACCTGCATGTCCCTGTTTCCCACCCAGATGCGTCCGTTGCCTTATCGCAAACCCGCCGAAGGTCGCGATTACTGGGTGGTGGACGACGCACTGCCAAACGCCGATGAAATACGCGCGCGTTGCCTGGCCAAGACCGACTGGGAGTTGGGCCACCCCTACACCGGCGAGGTATGGCCCGGCATGCGTGCCATCCCTGCCTTGCTGGACGACGAACTGGCGGCCTTGGACGCGAAGGTATGTCAGCTGACCGGCGCGAAGAGGCTCTGGGTCGAGCAGACCGAGGCCGGCACCAAGCTCAACCACAATTGCGTGCAAGTGGTCGGCTCCCTCGAAGGCGCCGCCAAGCCGCATACCGACTCAACGAATCTGTGCCGCTACGCCGCCGTGCTGTATCTCAATCCCGACGTACCGGAGCAGTGCGGCACCAGCTTCTTCCGCCAGCGCATGCCTGGTGGCCAGCTTGGCGGCAACATCGTGATGCCGCCGCACCATAACCTGGTCGAGGCGCTGGGCAATCGTTTCGTGCAGCCGAATGCGTTTGTCGAGGATGTGCGCGTGGCGCATCGCTTCAACCGCTTGCTGATCTACAAAGCCAATCTGATCCACAGCGCCACCGCCTACTGGGGACAGGAAACGGCGACCAAACGAATGACCGCCGTATTCTTCTGGATGGCCTGAAGCCCCTAGATCAGCTTGATCTCGCGCAGCCGCTGCATCAGGTATTCGTGCGAGCTGATCGAGGTGTCGTAGCGGCGCGGATTGTCCGGCGTGATGCACGAATCAAGCGGGTCCAGCATCACGTCCGGGTTCGGATGCAGGAAGAACGGCACCGAGTAACGCGGCTTGCGCGCATTCTCGTTCTGCGGGTTGACCACCCGATGCGAGGTGGACGGATACACGTGATTGCTCAATCGCTGCAGCATGTCGCCGATGTTCACCACGATCGCATCGCCCTCGGTGGTGATCGGCAACCACTCACCGTCGCTCAGCACTTCCAACCCCTCGGCGCTGGCACCGACCAGCAGGGTGATGAAGTTGATGTCCTCGTGCGCGCCGGCGCGTACGTTCGGAATATTGTCCTGGGTGATCGGCGGGTAGTGGATCGGGCGCAGGATCGAATTGCCGACGTCCGTCTTGTCCTCGAAGAAGTTTGCCGGCTGATCGATATGCAGCGCCAGTGCGCGCAACACGCGCGTGCCGAGCTGGTCCAGCGCCTCGAACAGGCCGTAGCCGTACTGCTTGAAGTCCGGCACTTCGACTGGCCAGAGGTTCGGCGGCATCACGTCGGCGAACTTCGAGTCGCGCGGGATCTCGCGACCGATATGCCAGAACTCCTTCAGGTCGGCGTACTGGCTGTCCTTGGCGGTCTCCACCTTGAACGGCGTATAGCCCCGTGCACCACCGCTGCCGGCGATGTGGTACTTCATCTTGGTTTCGGTCGGCAGCGCGAAAAAACGCTGGAACACATCGTAGGAGCTGTCGATCAGCTCGCGCGGGATGCCGTGGCCGCTGATGCAGCAAAAACCGAATTCACGGTAGGCCGCGCCGAGCTCGGCGACAAACGCATCGCGGTCGGTGTCGTAACGGCGGATATCGAGGGTTGGAACATGCTTCATGGCTGTAGTCCACAAGGTTGACGTGCGGTCATTTCATCCGCGACCGCAAAAGCGGGGCACGTCGGGCCAATCCATGGCGACCTAGTACTGCTACAGGTTCACGAGCGTTCGGCTGCGGATTTTACAATCCCCGCGAGTCTTTCTGCCAACTGCTGCACTTCCACCGCATCGGCGCCCTCGATGGTGACGCGCACCAGCGGCTCGGTGCCGGAGGCACGCAGCACGACCCGACCACGACCGTGCAGGGTCTGCTCCACCTCGGCCAGCGCCTGCTGCACTTCGCTGCTGGACAGCGCCTCGCGCGCACCGGCGGCGCGTACGTTGAGCATGACCTGCGGCAACTTCTTCAGGCCCTGGCGGGCCATGGCCAGATCCTGGCCAGATGAAGTCAATGCCTCCAGCACCGCCAGCGCGGCAACGATGCCGTCGCCGGTGGTCGCCCTGTCCAGGCTCAGGATATGGCCGGAAGTTTCGCCACCGAGCATGCCGTCGTGCTGCTTCAGTTGCTGCATCACATAGCGATCGCCCACGTTGGCGCGAATCAACGGCACGTCGAGTTCCGCCAACGCCAACTGCAGACCGTAGTTGCTCATCAAGGTGCCGACCACCGGCCCCTTGAGCCGCCCTTGCGCATGCAGGCTGCGCGCCAGCACGTAGAGAATGTCGTCGCCATCAGCCAGCATGCCATGGCGGTCGACCAGCATTACCCGGTCGCCGTCACCGTCGAACGCGATGCCGATGTCGGCGCCGTGCGCCAGCACCGCCTGCTGCAAGGCCTGCGGATGGGTCGAACCGACGTTGTGATTGATATTGAAACCGTCCGGCTTGTCGCCGATCGCCAGCACCTCGGCGCCCAGTTCGGCAAATACCTTGGGGGCGACCTGGTAGGTCGCGCCATGCGCGCAGTCCAGCACGATCTTGAGACCACGCAGGCTGAAATCCTCTGCCACCGTGGCCTTGCAGAATTCGGCATAGCGCGCCACCGCATCGCTGACCCGGATGGCCTTGCCCAGCCGCTCGGACGCCACGGTGACGAAGTCGGCGTCGACTTCCTGCTCGATCGCCAGTTCGACCGCATCGGACAGCTTCTCGCCATTCGCGGAGAAGAACTTGATGCCGTTGTCATGATGCGGGTTGTGCGAAGCGCTGATCACGACGCCGGTTTGGGCACGCATCGAGCGGGTCAGGAACGCCACCGCTGGCGTCGGCATCGGACCGAGCAGGCCCACATCCGCGCCGGCCGCCACCAGACCGGCTTCCAGCGCTGCCTCGAACATGTAACCGGAGATGCGGGTGTCCTTGCCGATCAGTACCTGAGGCCGTTCCTTGCCCTCGCGCGCCAGCACGCTGCCAACGGCACGACCGAGCCGCAGCATGAAATCCGCGCTGATCGGCCACTGCCCGACCAGTCCGCGGATGCCATCGGTACCGAAATATTTTCGTTGATTCATCGTGTCCATTGTCCCATGGGGGTTTCCCTGTCCCTGCTGCGGCAGCATAGCGCCGCCCTGTCCTCGCCACAGCTCTCAATCGTCGTCGGGCCAGCGTGGCATCGCAGCCTTTTTGTCATCGCGCCGCGGCACCACGTCGGCCGCGTGCACGGCCTGCCAAACGGCTAGCGCATCGACCGTGGCGGGCACGTCATGCACACGTACCATGCGCGCCCCGCGCTGGACGGCGATCAGCGCGGCGGCGACGGAACCCGCCGCACGGTCGGCCGGTTCGATTCGGCCAGTCAGCGTGCCGATCATCGACTTGCGCGACAGTCCGGCATACACGCCGCTGCCCAGATTGCTGAAGCGCTCCAGTGCGCACAGCAGCGCCAGGTTGTGTTCCAGCGTCTTGCCGAAACCGAAACCGACGTCGACCAGCACCTTGCGCCGGTCGATCCCGGCAAGTTCGCAGGCGAACAGCCGGTCGGTCAAAAAACGATGTACTTCGCCGACCACGTCGGCGTAATGCGGCTCGGCCTGCATGCTGCGCGGCTCGCCCTGCATGTGCATCAGGCACACCGGTACGCCCAGTTCGGCGACCGCATCCATCGCACCGTCGCGGCGCAAGGCATAGACGTCGTTCACCATGCCGGCGCCAGCCGCCACTGCGGCGCGCATCACTTCGGGCTTGGAAGTGTCGATCGCGATCGGCAGCGTGGTGCGTGCGATCAACTGCTCGATCACCGGCAGGACGCGGCGCAGTTCTTCCTCGACGGATACCTCAGCCGCGCCGGGCCGGGTGGATTCGCCGCCGACATCGAGCATGTCGGCACCCTCCTCCACCATGCGCAAACCATGCGCCACGGCGGCTTCCACGCTGGCATGCGCACCTCCGTCGGAGAACGAGTCAGGCGTGACATTGAGGATGCCGACTACCCGCGCACGATCCAGCCGCAACGGACGCCCGGCACAATCCAGTACCGTTGCAAACAGATCGTTCGACATGCTGATTACCTCACTGGTGATTACCTTGCTGGGGCCGGCAACCGGTGGCGCACTCAGGCCTCGACCTTGCCGCCCAGCTCGCCCATGAAACGGCGGTAATGGCGCAGCTCGGCGATGGAGTCGCGAATGTCCGACAAAGCCGTATGCGCCGATTCCTTGCCGACACTCTTGGCGATCTCAGGTGCCCAGCGCCGTGCCAGCTCCTTGAGCGTGGACACGTCCAGGTTGCGGTAATGGAAATAGCGTTCCAGCCGCGGCATCTGCCGATGCATGAAGCGACGGTCCTGGCAGATCGAATTGCCGCACATCGGCGATTTGCCCGGTGGCACCCACGCGCGCAGGAAATCCACCGTCGCCTGCTCGGCCATCGCATGATCGGTTTCCGAGATCAGCACCTGCCGCCACAGACCCGACTTGTGGTGCTGGTTGGTATTCCAGCTGTCCATCGACTCCAGCCGGTCGATCTCGTGACGTATCGCGAATACCGGGCCGTCGGCCAGTACATTCAGATTCTTGTCGGTGACTACCGTTGCGATCTCGAGAATCGAGTCGTTGTCGGTGTCGAGGCCGGTCATCTCCAGATCGATCCAGATCAGGTTGTCTTCGTGGGCTTGGCTCATGAGCTCTCCTTGTGGCGGGAGTTTATCAGCGTTACCCGCATGCGATGATTCAGCCCATGCAGACTTTCTTCTGGCACGACTACGAGACCTCCGGCGCCGACCCGCGGCGCGACCGGCCGCTGCAGTTCGCCGGCATCCGCACCACCCTGGAGCTGGAGGTCGTCGGTGAACCCGTGATGTTCTACGGCAAACCGTCGCTGGAGATGCCGCCGCATCCGGATGCCTGCATGATCACCGGCATCACGCCCCAGCTGGCCGAGCGCGAAGGCGTCAACGAGGCTGATTTCGCCGCCCGCGTGCACGAGCAGCTGGCAACGCCGAGCACCTGCGGTGTCGGCTACAACTCGTTGCGCTTCGATGACGAATTCACCCGGCAGATGCTGTACCGCAACTTCTACGAGCCGTACGGCCGCGAGTGGGAGAACGGCAATTCGCGCTGGGACCTGATCGACCTGGTGCGCCTGTGCCAGGCGCTGCGCCCGGAAGGCATCGTCTGGCCGACCCGCGAGGACGGCACACCGAGCTTCAAGCTGGAACATCTGGCCCGCGCCAACCAGCTCAAGCAGGAGCGCGCCCACGATGCGCTGTCCGACGTCTACGCGCTGATCGACCTGGCCCGACTGATCCGTGTGCGCCAGCCACGGTTGTGGGACTGGTACTACGGCCTGCGCCGCAAGCAGAAGGTGTTCGAACTGCTCGATGTGGTGAACATGACGCCGCTGGTTCACGTCTCGTCACGCTATCCGGCCAGCCGCCATTGCCTCGCCGTGATCGCGCCGCTGGCGCCGCATCCCAGCCGCGCCGGCGAAGTGATCGTGTACGACCTGGCGACCGACCCGGCCGAATGGCTGGCGCTGGACGAGGACGAGATTGCCGACCGCATCTTCACCGCCCGCGCCGACCTGCCGGAAGGCATCGAACGTATCCCGCTGCGTACCGTTCGCGCGAACCACGCGCCGGCATTGGCTCCTCTGTCGGTACTGCAAGGCGTGGATCAACAGCGCCTGCAACTCGACCTCGATCGTTGTATGGCGCATCGCGACGTACTGCGTGCCGTCGACGGGCTGGCCGAAAAACTGCGGCGGGTATTCCAACGGTCGGCCGAACTGCCGCCACCGGAAGACCCCGAGCTGGCGCTGTACGGCGGCGGCTTCCTGCCCGACGCCGACAAGCGCCTGCTCGCCCAGGTGCGCGCCACACCGCCGGCACAACTGGGCGAACGCGCGTTTCCATTCCGCGACACGCGTTATCCGGAGCTGCTGTTCCGCTACCGTGCGCGCAACTGGCCGCAGACGCTGGACGCCGACGAACGCACGCGCTGGGAGCACTTCCGTCAGGCGCGACTGACCCGGCACACGGCCTTGACCGGTCTCACTCTCGACGACTACTTCGCCCGGCTCGGCGAACTACGCAACGATCCGGCCGCGCAGGACAGGCTGCCCCTGCTTGACCAATTGCAGGCCTGGGGCGAACAGCTCGCCGCCAGCATCGACTGAACCACTCCATCAAACCCGCCGATCACCATGTCCAAGAGCTACTTCACTCCCGCCACCTTCCGTTTCCTGCGCGCCCTCGACAAGAACAACAGTCGTGACTGGTTTGCTGCACACAAGGACGACTACGAGCGCCACGTGCGCGAGCCATTTCTCGAACTGATCACCGACCTGCAGGCGCCACTGGCAAAGATCAGCCCGCATTACCGCGCCGACCCGCGCAAGAACGGCGGCTCGCTGTTTCGCATCTTTCGCGACACGCGCTTTTCCAACAACAAGCTGCCGTACAAGCCGTGGCAGGGATCGCGCTTCTTTCACGAACGACGGCACGAGATTCCCGCGCCGTCGTTCTACATGCATATCCAGCCCGGCGACTGCTTCGCCGGCGGCGGCATGTGGCATCCGGAACCGGACGCGCTGAAGCGCATCCGCGATTTCATCGTCGACAACCCGGCTACCTGGAAGAAGGCCACGCAAAGCAAGCCGTTCCGCGAACACCTCACGTTCTGGGGCGAATCGCTGAGCCGGCCGCCACGTGGCTTCGATGCCGCGCACGAGCTGATCGATGACCTGAAGCGCAAGGATTTCGCGGTCGGCGAAAACTTCGACGAAGCACTGGCCTGCTCCACCGAATTGTTGCCATGGACGTTGGCGACGTTCAAACGTGCAGCACCGCTAGTCGATTACCTGTGCGCAGCACAGGAGCTGGAATTTTGACGGGGCGTCACGTGCTGCGTCTGTTCGTGCTGGCCCTTGCCGTATTAGCCTTCTTGCAAATCGGCTGCAGTCGGCGACCTACCACGCAGGTACTGTTCGTGGGCAACAGCCTGACCTATGTCAACAACCTGCCGGCTGCGCTCAGCGCGCTGGCTGCGGCGAACGGTCGGTCGCTGCAGGCGGACATGATCGTGAAGGGCGGCGCGACACTGACGGAGCACTTCGGCGACGGCTCCGTCGCGCGCGCACTCGCCCAACGGCACTATGACTTCGTGGTGTTGCAGGAACGCGGCGGCGATTTCCTTTGCGGCTTCGTGCCGTCGAAGTGTCGTGATGCCAAGGGTTCCACCATGGCATTGGTCCGTATTGCGCGCAATGCCAAGGCCGTACCGTTGCTGCTCGGGACGTACCAGACTATGCCCGAGGTATCCGCCGTCCTTGTGAACGAGGAATCCCAAGCGGCGCGTACTGTGACCGTGCCCTATGTCGCGGTATCCGATCGGCTCCAGCGCGGGCTGACCACATCTCCGAAAAAGTCATGGCTCTACGCAGATGACATGCATCCCGGACCCGACCTAGTGCTGCTGGAATCCGTGCTGCTGTACCGGCAGCTTTTCGGCGCGCTGCCGGCGACGCAAGCGTTCAGCGTGCACGCACCGATGTACCGTCCCGACGCGAAGTTCTCCACGCCAGCACCAATCAGTCTCCCTATGCTGAAAGGCAATGAGTAAGCCGGCCGCACCTATTCGCAACAAGACGTCGAGGACGCCATCAAGCTTGCCCACGACGAATGAGACGTCTCCTGTCCGCAAGTGCGATGGATGTCTATCCGCTCCGCTTCGCAGCCAGCAACCACGTCCCCACGCCCACACCCACCAGCGCCGTAAACGCCACGTAATGGGCCGGCGCCAGCACGCCATAACGCTTCACCAGCATGCCGATCAACGGCGGCGTGAGCCCGCCGAACAAGGCATAGGCGATGTTGTACGAGAACGACAGGCCGGAGAAACGCACCGCCGGCGGAAACGCCACCACCATCAGCGCCGGCACCACGCCAACTACACCGACCGCGAAACCGGCCAGCGCATACAACACAACAAAATGTGCCGTACCGGCCTGCAGGTCGAGATACAGCGCATAGCTGCATATCAATAATCCGATCGCACCGAACAGCAGCGCACGCGCATAGCCGATGCGATCGGTGAGCCAGCCGTAAAACAGGCAACCCAGCGCCAGCGCGAACGAGGCCACGTTGTTGCCGAGGAACGCCCGCGCCGGTTCGATGTGGAATACCGACTGCACCAGTGACGGCGTCATCAGGATCATCACCACGATCGCGGCCGTGAGCATCCAGGTCACCAGCATCGACAGCAGCACGCTCGGCAGATGCCGTTCGAACACCTGTTTCAGCGGCAAGCCGCTGGCCAGCTCCTTGCGTGCGTGCATCGCTTCGAATACCGGTGTCTCGCTGAGCCAGCGGCGCAGCCATACCGCGAAGAAGCCGAACACGCCGCCGGCCAGGAACGGCAACCGCCAGCCATAGTCGAGCACCGCTGCCGGGGTCAGCTCGCGGTTGATCAGCGCCGCCACCAGCGAGCCGATCAGGATGCCCACGGTAAGGCCCGAGGTAAGGCTGGCGCAGGCAAAACCGACACGCTGCGCCGGCACATGCTCGGCCACGAACACCCACGCGCCCGGCACCTCGCCGCCCACCGCAATGCCCTGCACCACCCGCAGCAACAGCAACAACAGCGGCGCCAGCATGCCGATCTGCGCATACACCGGCAGCAGGCCGATACCCAGGGTCGGCACTGCCATCAGGAACACGCTGAGCGTGAACATTTTCTTGCGCCCCAGCTTGTCGCCGTAGTGCGCCATCACGATGCCGCCAAGCGGGCGCGCCAGATAGCCGGCGGCGAAGATGCCGTACACCTGCAGCTGGGCCAGCCACGGCGCGGTGTCATGCGGGAAGAACAGCTGGCTCAACGGAATCGCGAAGAACACGAACACCACGAAATCGTAGAACTCCAGCGCGCCACCCAGCGCGGCCAGGCTCAGCGTGCGCAGATCGCGGCGGCCAAGTGCCCGCGAAGCTGCGGAAGCATTCGACGGGGGCAAAATGGCGGCATCAATCATCGGCAGTTCCACGGATCGCTCGGGCAAGGACCTGCGCAACATAGCGCATCGCCACACTCGTAGCGGACTCCGGCTTCGCTTATGCTGCGCGTGACCGGCAGGGATATCGGGTGAATGAAGTCGGGGGTGGCAGCGCACGTCCATCGACACGCGTTGCGGCAACCGCAGCGGGTTCTGGGGAAAACGTCTTCGCATGTTGTGACGAGTAGCGCTCGTGGTATCCGCGCGCGCCTGCATTCAATCGACAAGGAGTTTCCTGATGAGCATGAGCAAACGTTTGGCTGCCGAATTCTTCGGCACGTTCTGGCTGGTGATCGGTGGTTGTGGCAGTGCCGTACTGGCAGCAGGCTTTCCCGAACTCGGGATCGGTTTCGCGGGCGTCGCGCTCGCCTTCGGCCTCACCGTGCTGACCATGGTGTACGCGGTCGGGCATATCTCTGGTGGCCATTTCAATCCAGCGGTGACTGTGGGGCTCTGCGCCGGCGGCCGTTTCCCGGCGAAGGACGTGATTCCGTACATCGTGGCGCAGGTGATCGCCGCCATTGCGGCAGCGGCGGTGCTGTATGTGATCGCCAGCGGCAAGGCCGGCTTCGACGCCAGCGCCAGCGGCTTCGCCTCGAACGGCTACGGCGCGCATTCGCCGGGCGGCTTCTCGATGACGGCGGCGCTGGTGTGCGAACTGGTGATGACCGCGTTCTTCCTGATCGTGATCCATGGCGCCACCGACAAACGCGCGCCGGCCGGCTTCGCCGGCATCGCGATCGGCCTCACGCTCACCCTGATCCACCTGATCAGCATTCCGGTCACCAACACCTCGGTGAACCCGGCGCGCTCGACCGGCGTGGCGCTGTTCCAGGGTGGCTGGGCGGTCGAGCAGTTGTGGTTCTTCTGGCTGGTGCCGCTGATCGGCGGCGCGATCGGCGGCCTGATTTACCGCCACCTTCTGGAAAGCAACGACGCTTGATGTCACCTGCCCCGCCCGGCAACGGGCGGGGTTCAGGCTGGCTCAAACCGCCTCGTAAAGCTCGATCGGCAAATCATCGGGATCAGCAAAAAAAGTGAAGCGTCTGCCGGTGTATTCGTCGACCCGGATCGGCTCGCAACTCACTCCGCGCTCGCCCAGTACGGCGACCACTGCATCCACATCAGGCACCGAAAAAGCCAGATGACGCAGACCTTGCGCTTCCGGCCGCGACGGCCGCGGCGGTGGATCGGGAAACGAAAACAGCTCCAGCTGCACACCGGGGCTGACCAGCAGATCGCATTTCCAGGAATCGCGTGCCTCGCGATAGACCTCATGCACGATCGGCAACCCCAGTGTTTCGCTGTAGAACGCTCGCGAACGCGGATAGTCCGAGCAGATCAGCGCAACATGGTGGATGGCACCCAGCAATGGCTTGCTCATGATCGCCTCATGCCTGGTTGAACGGGAACGCGAGCACGTCGGCGATCGCGTCAGTGCCGGCCAGACACATCAATAACCGTTCCACGCCGAGCGCCACGCCGGCGCAATCGGGTAGCGCGCCGAGCACACCGAGCAGACGTTCATCGATCGGGACTTCGCGCAGACCGCGCGCACGACGCACGGCGTTGTCGCGTTCGAAACGTCCGCGCTGCTCCGCCGCGTCGTTCAACTCGTGATAGCCGTTGGCCAGTTCGTAACATCCGAGGTACAGCTCGAAGCGCTCAGCCAGCGGCGGCTCGCCGGGGCGGACTCTGGCCAGTGCACACTGGGTGGCCGGATAGTCGTGGACCACCGTGATGCGGTCGCGCGGGAATGCCGGCTGCAGCTTGTGCGTGATCAGCAGGTCGAGCCAGTCATCGCGTACCAAGCCATCCGGATCGATGTTGTATTCGGCCAGCGGCGCGCGCAGTTCGTCGATCGGCGCATGCAGCGGATCGATGCCCAGCTCGTCCAGGAACAGTTGCCGGTAGCTTTCGATCAGCACCTCGGCGCGTCGCCCGACCATTGCCAGCGCCACCTCGACCAGCTCGATGGTTTCTCCCATCAAACGACGATGATCCCAGTCGACGCGATACCACTCCAGCATGCTGAACTCGGGATTGTGCCGACCACCGGCTTCGCCATTACGGAACACCCGGCCCAGCTCGTAGCAATCGCCAATGCCGGCGGCGAGCAGACGCTTCAGCGGAAACTCCGGCGAGGTACGTAGCCAGCGTTCGCGCGCACCGGCATCGACGTGACCGCTGAATGTCGTGCTGAAGCTCTCGATGTTCGGCTCGGTGTTGCCTGCCGCAGACAGGATCGGCGTCTCCACTTCCAGTACGTGACGGTCGGCGAAGAACGCCCGAATCAGCGCGTAGAGCCGCGCACGCAGCTGCAGCGGAGCGATCCGATTCGTATCCATCAACCTGCCTCGTGTTCTTTCAGCAGCGCCAGCAGCTGTGCCTCATCCCACACCGCTATGCCCAGTTCCTGCGCCTTGTCGAGTTTGGAACCAGCCGCTTCGCCGGCGACCACGAAGCTGGTCTTCTTCGAGACCGAACCGGAGACCTTGGCGCCCAGCGCTTCCAGCCGCTCCTTCGCTTCATCACGGCTGAGCGAAGTGAGCGTGCCGGTGAGCACAATGGTCTGCTCGGCCAGTGGTGCCTGTGTCACCGCCGCCGTGGTCGGAATCGCCGCGAGCAAACCCTGCATCGCTGCCTCGGCTTCGCGCAGTTTGGCCAATGCCACCGGGTCAGCGAGAAAATTTTCCAGGCCGGTCGCCGCAGCCTGCGGTACGCCGGCGGTAATCCAGTGCGCCGAACCGCCCGCCAGCAGTTGATCGAGCGTGGGGAAATGTTGTGCCAGCAGCTTGCAGCTCTTGGGGCCGAGCTTGTTGACCTTCACCATGTCCAGCAACACGCCGAGATTGAGGCGTTCGCGCAGCAACGGTGATGGCGCCGCCTCGTCGCTGAAAACAATGCCAGCGGCGAGCAGCGCATCGACCACCTGCTGGTTGCCTTCCTGCGCAAAGAATCCGGCGATCGAGGTGGCCACTTCACCGCCGATATCCGGCAATACGCGCAACACCGACGCCGGCGTGCTGCGCACGAAGTCGAGCCGACCCAGCCACGCCGCCAGCGTCTTCGCGGTGCTTTCACCGATATGCATGATGCCGAGCGCGAACAGAAAGCGCGCCAGCGTGGTGTGCTTGCTGGCTTCAATGCCGTCGACCAGGTTTTCCGCCCACTTCGTCGCCACTTTGCCGGCCTTCACCGTTTCCGGCGTCGTGCCATCCCGCTCGTCGATCGCCTGCTTCATCGCCACAAAACGTTCGACGTTAAGCGCATACAGATCGGCCGGCGTGTGCACGATGTCCAGCTCAACCAACGCTTCGGCGAAGCGCTCGCCCAGACCCTCGATATCCATCGCCCGACGTGAGGCGAAATGAATCAGTGCTTCCTTGCGTTGCGCGGCGCAGATCAGTCCGCCGGAACAACGCCAGGCCGCCGCGCCCTCTTCGCGGATCAAGGCGGAACCGCAGATCGGGCAATGCGTCGGCATCGTCCACGGCACTGTGCCGGCTGGCCGCTGATCCTCGATCACCCGCACCACTTCCGGAATCACGTCGCCAGCACGACGCACGATCACCGTGTCGCCCACGCGCACGTCCAGCCGCGCGATCTGGTCGGCGTTGTGCAGCGTGGCGTAGGTCACCGTCACGCCAGCGACCTGCACCGGCTCCATCCGCGCACGCGGTGTCGCCGCACCGGTGCGGCCGATCTGGATCTCGATGTCGAGCAGGCGCGTGGTCTGCTCCTGCGCCGGGAACTTGTGCGCGATCGCCCAGCGCGGTGCGCGCGAAACGAAACCCATCTCGCGCTGACCGGCGTAGTCGTCCAGCTTGTAGACCACGCCGTCGATGTCGTACGGCAAGGCATCGCGCTTCGCGCCGATACGGCGGAAGTACGCAAGCAGTCCGTCGAAACCGCGCGCCGTATCCACTTCCGGCGACACCGGAAAACCCCACTCGCGCAGTTGCTGCAAGGTGGCGGAATGTGTCGGCGGCAGTTCGCCGCCTTCCACGGCGCCGATCGCATAGGCGACGAAACTCAGCCGTCGTTTCGCAGTGATCGCCGGATCGAGCTGACGCAGCGAACCGGCCGCGCCGTTGCGCGGATTCGCCAGCGGCTTCTCGTCGTGCGTACGGGCGTATTCGTTGAACGCCTCGAAATCCTTGCGCAGCATGATCACTTCGCCGCGCACTTCGAGCACGTCGGGCCAGCCCTTGCCGCGCAGCTTCAACGGGATCGCACGCACGGTGCGCAGATTTGCAGTGACATCCTCGCCAGTCTCGCCGTCACCGCGGGTGGCACCCTGCACGAACACGCCCCGCTCATAACGCAGGCTTATTGCCAGCCCGTCCAGCTTCGGCTCCACTGAAAATACGGGTTCGCGCCGATCCAGCGTCTGCTCGATGCGCCGCTCGAATTCCGCCACTTCGCGGAAGCGTTCGCGCTCCGTCTCGCCGTCCTGCTCAAACGCATTGCCCAGCGACAGCATCGGCAACTGGTGCTTCACCTCGGCAAAGCCACCGTGCGCCCGCGCGCCAACCTTGCGCGTGGGCGAATCGGTCGAGGCCAATGCGGGGTGCTCGGCCTCCAGCGCTTCCAGCTCGCGCATCAGGCGGTCGTACTCGGCGTCGGTGATGTCCGCGTCGTCGAGTACGTGATAACGGTAGTTGGCCTGCTCGATCTGCGCCCGCAGCGCGACGGCGCGGGCGACGGTTTCGGCAGGGGCCGGACGTTCGGTCATGCGGGTCTCCTCAGGATCTCCCGCAGTTTAGCGATACCGATGAGTTCCGGCCGCCTGTCGCAACACTCAGCGGTGGAGATGTCCCGCCGCTTCCGGCTGATAGGTGATTTCCAACACTTTCAGACGGCGTTTGCGGCCGTCCGGGGTCGGCCAGTCGATCTGCTGGCCACGGGCCAGCCCGAGCAAGGCACTGCCCACCGGCGCCAGGATCGACACCGTGCCCGGCGCACCGGCCGCGGCCGGATAGACCAGGGTCAAGGTGAGTTTCTCGCCGTTGCTCTCATCCTCGAACGTAACGACGGAGTTCATCGTCACCGTATGCGCCGGCATCTCCGTCGGTTCGACCACGTCGGCGCGATCGAGCTCGGCGCGCAAGGCGTCGAGATTCGCGGCTTCGGCGGCGGGCAGGCGCTCCAGCAACGCTTCGATGCGTGCCAGGTCGATGCGGGAAACAGTGATCGGTGGTTTGCTGCTCATGGCTTTTCCTGATATTTGCGGCTCCTGCCGCACAAAAGCACGCGCCGGAACGAAACCGCCCCGGCGCGTGTGGTCGTAAATGGCCGCAATGCCTATCTGGGCATGACTGGCAGATGAAACAAGGCTGACTCTGCAGATCCCGCTCACGAAAAGCAAGCTGTCACAGCAGGTATCATGCCGGCCAATGCCTCCCCAAGCCGCCGCGGACCTCCACGCTGCCGCCTCCGCTGCGTCCACGTCAGCGCCGGTTTCTCCTGACTTGCCCGAACTTTCCTCGCGCGAACGCTTCCGCGGTCTGCTGTGGCTGGTCGCCGCCGCGTTCTTCATGCAAGCGCTGGATTCCACCGTGGTCAACACCGCCGTACCGGCGATGGCCGAGGCACTGCAGGTGACGCCGCTGGGCATGCGCACCGCGTTGACCAGCTACGTGCTGACCCTGGCGATCCTGATCCCGGCCAGTCCCTGGCTGTGCGACCGACTCGGGACGCGGCGGGTGTTCGGCGTCGCGATCATCGTGTTCGGCGTGGGCTCGCTGCTGTGCGGCGTCGCGCAGACGCTACCGCAACTGGTCGCCGCGCGCGTGCTGCAAGGTGTCGGCGGCGCCTCGTTAATGCCGGTCGGCCGCTATGTGCTGGTGCGCAGCATCGCCAAACGCGAATTCGTGCGCGCGATGAGCACGGTTGCCACGTTCGGCCTGCTTGGCTCGGTGCTCGGGCCGTTGCTGGGCGGCGCGCTGGTGCAGTTCACCTCGTGGCGACTGATCTTCCTGATCAATGTACCGGTGGCGATCGCCGGCGTGTGGATGAACCAACGCGACATGCCCGATTACCGACTCGAACGCGCCAACCGCTTCGATCTGTTCGGCTTCCTGCTGTTTGCCGCAGCGTCGGCCTTGCTGCTCACCGCGTCGGAACTGGCCGGCAGCAAGCCGGTGCCATGGGAGCGGATCGGACTGTGCAGTTTGCTCGCCGTGCTGCTGGGCACGATCTATGTGTGGCACAGCCGACGCACCGCGCACCCGGTGGCGGATCTCAGCCTGCTGCGCGTGCGCAGCGTATGGGTGTCGCTGGCTGGCGGCCTGTTCACCCGGCTCGGCATCTCCGGCATGTTCCTGCTGCTGGTGCTGTTCCTGCAGGTGGGTTGCGGCTGGTCGCCACTGATGGCCGGCCTGATGATGGTGCCGCAGGCGCTCGGTTCGATCAGCGCGAAATGGATGATCAACCGGGCACTGGTCCACTTCGGCTATCGACGTCTGCTGCTCGGCAATACGCTGATCATGGCGGTGCTGCTGGCTGCATTCGCCCTGCTCGGCCCGACTTCGCCGGTCTGGTTTATCACCCTGCTCACCTTCCTCTACGGCAGTGTCTCCGGGCTGCAATACACCGCGATGAACACGCTGATCTATAACGATCTGGACATCCAGCACGCTTCGATGGCCTCGTCGATGGCCTCGACCGCGCAGTACCTGGCGATGAGTTTCGGCATCGCGCTGTCCACGCTTCTGATGGAAGCGATGCTGCAAGGTCATGCGCATGACGACTACGTGGTGGCATTCCGCTGGACGGTACTGCTGCTGGCGGCGATCACCGCCGCGGCCAGCCGCGTGTTCAGCCGGCTGCGCCATGATCGCCCGCTGCCCGTCGCTGCCGTGACCGAGTAACCAAACGCGCGATCGGTGCTGCCACCACATGCCGACGTGCATGTAGCATGCAGGCTCCGCCGACTGTCCGGACGCGCGCCGCATGCACCACGCCAGCGACATCCTGTTCACCCTGTTCATCGTGTTCGTTGCCGCGCAGATCGGTGGCGAGATCGCGCAGCGACTGAAGCTGCCCGGCGTGGTCGGTGAGATCGCCGCCGGCTGCGTGGTCGGCCCTTCCCTGCTGGGCTGGATCACCCCCGATCAGATCGCCACCGGCACGCCGCTCGACGTGCTGGCCGAAATCGGCGTGGTGCTGCTGCTGTTCGCGGTAGGCCTGGAAACGCGGCTGGAAGATCTGAAGAAAGTCGGCAAGGTGGCGTTTCTGGTCGGTGTGCTGGGCGTGCTGGTGCCGTTCGGCATGGGCAGCCTGTGGGCGCACGGCAGCGGCTTCGAGTGGGACAAATCGCTGTTCATCGCCGCCGCCTTCGTCGCTACCTCAGCCGGCATTACCGCCCGCGTGCTGCAGGAACTGGGTGCCTTGCAGCGAATCGAGAGCAAGGTGATCCTCGGCGCCGCTGTGATCGACGACATCCTCGCCATGCTGCTGCTCGGCGTGGTGGTGTCGATGCAGGGCGGCGGCGGTTTCAACCTCTCACACTTGCTGCTGGTGCTGGTTGGCGCGATCGGTTTCATCGCCGTGGTCGGCCTCGGCGGCGCGCGGGTGATGCGCTGGAACTCCAGCTGGCTGGAAAAACCGCTGGGTCCGCATTCGCCGTTGATGATCGTGCTGGCGCTGTGCCTGGGGCTGGCTTACCTGTCCACCCTGTTCGGGCTGGCCGCGATCATCGGCGCGTTCCTGGCCGGCATGATCGCCTCGGAAACCCGCCAGCAGCACACGCTGGAACAGCAGACCATGCCGCTGCTCGCCCTGCTCACGCCGTTCTTCTTCGTGGTCACTGGCAGCAAGATCGACCTGCGCGAGCTGGCCAGCGCCGACGCGCTGCTGATGCTGGGCGCGGTCACCGCGATCGCGATCGTCTCCAAGCTGATCGGCGGCTGGCTCGGCTCGCTGTCGCTGGGCAAGCGCAGCGCCACCATTATCGGTTTCGGCATGGTGCCGCGCGGCGAAGTCGGCGTGGTGATCGCCAGCCTCGGCTTCGCCGCCGGCGTCTTCAACAACCGCATCTACGCGATCATCGTGGCGATGTCGCTGCTCACCGCCATGGTCACGCCGCCGGTATTGGCCTGGTTGCTGAAGCGCGGCGGTGGCAGCGCGGTCAATGTGCCCGATGTGAAGGGCTGAGCGATCCGCTGTCCGCGCGGCCATCCCCTGCCAATCGAGGTGAGTCAGCCCCCGTTGGCATCGGACTGGGAATATGCTGGACGGCGCTGAATGCTTTCGGGGGAAGTCTGTGGAAACGAAGAAAACCGTACTCATCGTCGACGACGATGACCTCGTGCTGGAATCCATCGACCTGCACCTGTCCGCCACGGAAGATTTCCAGACCATCCGGGTGCTGGGCTCCGCGGGCGCGATCAGCCATATGCAAAATGCGCCGAGCATCGACGTCATCGTCGCCGACGTCATCCTGGCCGGCAGTGTCAGCGGTATCGACCTCTGCCAGAAAGCGATCAACCGCTACCCCCGCATCGCTGTCGTCGTGATCACCGCCGACCCCGAGGTGCAGTGTGCGGAAATTCCCGAGCGCGGGGTGTTCCTGCGCAAGCCGTTCGGTGGGGAGCAGTTGCTGGAGGCGATCGGGGTGGCGTTGGGGCGCGTGGGCGGAACCGCCGCTTGATTGCAGGTGCCGCCTGGTTCATCGCATCGGGGTTTGCACAGCACCAGACTTGATCGCCGCCCGCCATGCGCGGGACCCGGACTTGGACATACCAAGCCCGCCTGCCGGCCGGCAGAAGCACTGTTCACATCCACAACGCACAGGCACACGCATGCTGGCGCCGCAGTGGCACTCTCCCCTCTGACCACACGCCAGGTCCGATGTCCGAGCAGCATCCCGCACCGGAACCATCCCATGGTCGATCGCAAAAACACCGAAGACGGCGGCATCGAAAAGCCGCCGTGGGCAAACCTGAGTGCGGGCCTGATCACCGGCGCGGCCGACGACGATCCCAGCGGCATTGCCACCTACTCGCAAGTGGGCGCCGCGTTCGGCTACGGCATGCTGTGGTGCGCGCTGCTGACCATGCCGCTGATGATCGCGATCCAGGCGATCAGTGCAGGCATCGGCCGGGTCACCGGCCATGGGCTCATGGACGGCATCCGTACGCATTACCCCAGGGCGCTGGTGTATGGGCTGGTCGTATCCATCATCGTGGCGAACGTGATCAATCTTGCGGCGGACATCGGTGCCATGGGCGCCGCGCTGAAGCTGCTGATTGGCGGCCCTGCGCTGGTCTATGCGGCGGTCTTTGCCGTGCTGTCGCTGATTCTGCAGATCTTCATTCCGTTCACGCGCTACTCGCCGTTGCTCAAGCTGCTCACGCTGAGCCTGTTCGCCTACGTGGCCACCGTCATGGTCATCGACGTGCCGTGGATGGCCGTGCTCAAGAGCCTCGTGGTGCCGCCGATCAGCTGGAACGCCAAATACGCCGTCGGCCTGGTCGCCCTGCTCGGCACCACGATCAGTCCTTACCTGTTTTGCTGGCAGGCATCGCAGGAAGTGGAAGAGATTGGATCGAACAAGCGGCGAAGGTCGCTGCGCAGGGCGCCGAAGCAGGCACCGAGCGCCCTGCGCCGGATCGGCATCGACACCACGATCGGGATGATTTTCTCCAACCTGATCGCGTTCTTCATCATCCTCACCGCTGCCGTGGTGCTGCATGCCCACGGCAAGACCGACATCCAGTCCTCGGCCGAGGCGGCCGAAGCGCTGCGACCGCTGGCCGGCAAGCTGGCGTTCGCGCTGTTCGCCGCCGGCATCATCGGTACCGGACTGCTGGCCGTGCCCGTGCTGGCCGGCGCCACCGCCTATGCCGCGTCCGGCGCGTTCGGCCAGCTCAGTGGACTGGAGCACAAGCCGCACGAGGCCAAGTTTTTCTATGGCGTGCTGATCCTCGCCAGCCTCGCCGGCATCGCCCTGAATCTGACCCCACTCGACCCGATCAAGGCGCTGTACTGGAGCGCGGTGATCAACGGCGTGGCCGCCGTGCCGCTGATGATCGTGATGATGCTGATGGGCTCCAGCCGGAAAGTGATGGGCAAGTTCACCATGCCGTGGCCGTTGAAGGTGTTCGGGTGGCTGGCGACGGTCGCGATGGCTGCAGCGGCGGTGGTGATGTTCGTTACCTGGGGAGACTGAGGGCGAAACCGATCCATCGCGGCTGTCTTGCGCAGAGACCGGCGGCTCACATCAAGGCCAGCTCCGTCCGGGTCATGAATCCCGTGAAACATACACCCGACCAGCCGTCATCGTCAGCTTGACGACTTGACGCCGTCCGCTTGCACGCGCATCATGGATATATGAAGTTAACCTTCGTAGTTTTCCTTCTTACTTGCCAGGCGTGACCATGGTCAAACCAAAGAGCGATCCGGGGGCGGCGCGCACGCTGGCCGTGGCCGGCGAACTTCGTGTCGTGCTGGGCAAGCTGAAGCGGCGCCTGCGTGAGGAGTTGCACATGGGTGAGCTGACCTGGTCGCAGGTCTCGGTACTCGGGCACCTGGAACGTGGCGGCCCCGCGACCGTGACCACGCTGGCACTGGCCGAGGGCGTGCGCCCGCAATCCATGGGCGCCACGGTGGCCGTGCTGCAAACGGCCGGACTCGTCAGCGGCGCGCCGGACCCGAACGACGGTCGGCAAACCGTCATCTCTCTCACGGCGGCCTGCCGGGACTTGATCAAGGCCAGCCGCGCGGCGCGGGAAGACTGGCTGTTCCGCAGCATGCGGGCAAACCTGACGCCGGCCGAGCGGAAGCAGCTCGCCAACGCCGTCGAGCTGCTCAAGCGCATCGCCGACTCCTGACCTGCCCTGCCTGACCTGTCGCCACTCACATCCCCAAGGAATCCCCATGGCACTCACCACGCTTGACCCACAGACCGCACTGATCGTCATCGATCTGCAGAAAGGCATCGTCGCCTACCCCACTGCGCATCCGGCTGCCGAGGTCGTGAAGCAGGCCAGCGCGTTGGCCGATGCCTTCCGCCGTCACGGCTTGCCCGTGGTGCTGGTCAACGTCAACGGTGGCGCTCCGGGTCGCGCGGAACAGGCGCGCAAGCTGGGCGAGCTTCCCGCCGACTGGGCCGAGCTGGTGCCCGAACTCGACCAGCAACCTACGGACTACACGGTGACGAAGCGCACCTGGGGCGCATTCACCCACACCGGCCTCGATGAGCACCTGAAGAAGCTGGGCGTCACCCAAGTCGTGATCGTCGGCGTCTCCACCAGCATCGGCGTCGAATCGACCGCGCGCCACGCATACGAGAACGGCTACAACGTCACCCTCGCCGTCGACGCCATGACCGACACGAATTCCGATGCCCACCACAACAGCATCACGCGGATCTTCCCGCGGCTGGGCGAAACCGGCACGACGCAGCAGATCATCGACCTGCTCGACAGCAGGAGCGCGTGAGCATGGCATCGCTACCGTATGTCGCCTGGTTTCTGGGCGGCGCCTTGCTCACCAATGCGGTTCCGCATTTTGTCAGCGGCGTGATGGGGCGGCCGTTCCAGAGTCCGTTTGCCACGCCGCATGGCGTTGGGCTTTCTTCTTCGACCGTCAACGTCCTGTGGGGATGCTTCAACCTGGCTCTCAGCTACATCCTGCTATGCCGAGTGGGAAACTTCGACCTGCGTTCGACTGCTGATGTGGCTGCTGCAGGACTGGGTGTCCTGCTCATGGGCGTGGTTGCAGCACGCATGTTCGGACGGCTGCACGGCGGCAATAGTCCCGGGAAGCCGTGAGTGAAATGAAAGGCACCTTCCGCTCGTTGCGCAACTACAACTACCGCGTCTGGGCCAGCGGCGCGATCGTGTCGAATATCGGCACGTGGATGCAGCGCACCGCGCAGGACTGGATCGTCCTCACCCAGCTCACCCGTCACAATGCCGCCGCCGTCGGCGTGGTGATGGCGCTGCAGTTCGGGCCGCAATTGCTGCTACTGCCGCTGACCGGCTTTGCCGCCGATCACCTCGACCGCCGCAAGCTGCTGATCGCCACTCAGGCGGCGATGGGCCTGTTGGCGCTCGGGCTGGGCCTGCTCACCGTCAGCGGACTCGTGCAGTTGTGGCAGGTCTACGTATTCGCCTTCCTGCTTGGCTGCGTCGCCGCGTTCGACGCCCCTGCGCGCCAGACCTTTGTGTCCGATCTGGTCGGCGAAGCCGACTTGTCGAATGCCGTAGCGTTGAATTCCACTTCGTTCAACGTGGCGCGGATGATCGGCCCCGCCATTGCCGGCGTGCTGATCGCCGGCGTGGGCACCGGCTGGGTGTTCCTGATCAACGCGGCGTCGTTCGTTGCCGTGCTCTGTTCACTGGGTTTCCTGCGCACCGGTGAACTGCATATCGGCAGCCGGCCGGTGCGTACCCGCGGCAGTCTCGTCGACGGCTTTCGCTATGTCTGGCATCGACCCGACCTGAAAGCCGTGCTGCTGATGCTGTTCCTGATCGGCACGTTCGGGCTCAACTTTCCGATCTTCATCTCCACCATGTCGGTCACCGTGTTCCACGCCGGCGCGACCGAATACGGGCTGCTGACCTCGGTCATGGCGATCGGCTCGGTCGCCGGTGCGCTGCTGGCGGCCCAGCGCGGCAAACCACATATCGCCTTGCTGCTCGCGGGTGCAGCCATCTTTGGCTTCGGCTTCGCGTTGGCCGCGGTCATGCCCAACGTCCGGCTGTTCGGCCTCGCCCTCGTCATCATCGGCGTATCCGCGCAGACCCTCACCACCTCGACGATCAGCCTGGTGCAACTGTCCACCGAGCCGGCGATGCGCGGGCGGGTGATGGCGATCCTGCTAGCCATTGCCCTGGGTGGTACACCGATCGGCGCGCCGCTGGTGGGATGGGTGGCAGATACGTTCGGGCCGCGCTGGGCGCTTTGGGTTGGCGCGATGTCGGGGTTGGGTGCCGCGATGGTTGGGCTGAGGTATCTGGTGAAGTATCGGGGCTTGCGGGCAAGTCTTGAGGGTGGACGGCTGCGGTTTAGCGTTGCTGGAGGCGAAGTGAATGGCGTGCTTGAGGCTCCCGCGGGAAGCCAATGACCCGTTCTTCCGGAAAGCGCTTCTCCACGTCCGATCTCCTCAACCCTATGGGGTCGGACCATGGGATCAACTCGACCGAGGTCGGGCTGATCCCATGGTTGGGACAAGAGTCCGCAAACAGCTTCAGCAGATCGCCCGCAGACAGCAACAAGTTGCGTATCTCCGAGTGAGCAAGCCGGCTATTTCTTCGGCGAGCCTTTCTTCGCCGGACGCTTGGCTGCCTTGACCGTGCTCTTCTTTGCCTCGACAGGCGTGGAGCCCTTCGCACCTGAAGCCTTCGCACTCTTCTTCTTTGTTGCGATGGCTGGCTTCTTCGCAGCTGGTGCGGCCACGGCATTCTTCACCGGAGCGACCTTCTTCGTGACAGGTTTTTTCGCCGGCTTGGCAGCCCGAGCCGGCTTCTTTGCAACAGCTGCCTCCGAAGCCGGAGCCGTGTCGGTTGCCACAACACTACCGCGCACGAACACTTTCGGCGTCCAGGCACTCTGAAAGTGCGCCACCATGTCCCTGAAGACTTCACTCTGTTCCAGCATCAACGAAAACAGGTCGTGCTTTTTCGACTTGTCCTTTTTATGCGATTTGTCTTTGCTCATGATCCAGCCTCGGCCGTGGTGAAGCTCCACTGTAGCCGAGGTTGGGCCGGTCCAGATTGACGCTGGTCGGAAATAATCAATCGATTCGGTGATGCCTTCGACTCCACAGCGAAAGGATCGTGCAAGAGCAATTTGAGGAACGCAGTGGCTGTCCGGCTGGTCGCGTTGCAGTACGCCATGCGGGTTTGCATTGCCTCCGGCTTCGGCAGACAGTAGCGTCCCCGGTCGCCTTCCAGCATGCACTCCGACTGTCCGTGCGAAGAATGGCCCGACGGTCCCGCCACGCCTGCGCCGTGAGGTTTGCATGAACACGAAAAACGCGAGTGTTTCCGATACGTGGCTGGCGAATCTGCCGAGCCTGTTGCCCGATCTCGAAGCGCTCTACACCGACATCCATGCCCACCCGGAATTGTCGACGCAGGAGACACGCACGGCCGATCTTGCTGCCACGCATCTGCGCAAAGCCGGTTTCGAAGTCACCACCGGCGTCGGCGGCACCGGCGTGGTCGGCCTGCTACGCAACGGCGACGGCCCGACCGTGATGCTGCGCGCCGACATGGACGCGTTGCCGGTTGCGGAGGCGACCGGTCTGCCCTACGCGAGCAAGGTCACGGCGAAGGACAAGGATGGCCATACGGTGCCGGTGATGCACGCTTGCGGCCACGATATGCACGTCACTTGGCTGGTCGGCGCGACCACCCTGCTCGCACAGGCGCGCGAGCACTGGCGTGGCACCGTGATGGCGGTATTCCAGCCGGCCGAGGAAACCGGCACCGGCGCGCAGGCGATGATCGACGACGGCCTGTTCGAGCGCTTCCCGAAGCCCGACATCGTGCTCGGCCAGCACGTGATGGTCGGCGTGGCCGGCACCATCAGCGGCCGCGCCGGCGTGATTACTTCCGCTGGCGACAGTCTGCAGATCCGCCTGTTCGGTCGCGGCGCGCACGGCTCGATGCCGCAGGCAAGCATCGATCCGGTGGTGATGGCCGCGTCGACCGTGCTGCGCCTGCAGACGATCGTTTCGCGCGAGCTCGCCGCGACCGAAGCTGCGGTGGTCACGATCGGCTCGCTGCAGGCCGGCACCAAGGAGAACGTGATCCCCGACGAGGCGATCATCAAGCTCAATGTGCGCACCTTCGACGAAGGCGTGCGCCAGCGCGTGCTTGCCGCGATCACGCGCATCGTCAATGCCGAAGCGGCCGCGTCGGGCGCGCCCAAGCCACCGGAAATCACGCAATTGGATCATTACGCCTTGGTCGTCAACGATGCCGACGCGAATCAGAAAATCGGCGATGCGTTCCGCCAGTATTTCCCGGAGGGGCGCGTCGAAAAAACCTTGCCGACCTCGGCGAGTGAAGACTTCGGCTGCTTCGGCGCACAGTGGAAAGTGCCATCGGTGTTCTGGTTCGTCGGCGGCACCGATGCGGATGTCTATGCGAAAGCAAAAGCAGCCGGCCGACTCAACGACCTGCCGACCAACCACAACCCACGATTCGCGCCAGTCATCCAGCCTACCCTGCGCACCGGCGTCGAAACGCTGGTCATCGCCACACTCGCTTGGCTGTCGATGAAGTAGTGGTTTTCAGGACCGGGCGATCCCATTGAGGTGGCCCGGATAGCACTCGGAATATTTCCCTTGCGATCTATGGCCCCGCCGCGGTCAAACCATACTTGGTGGCACGTGCCTCGATGTCCGGATCGAGCGCGTGTGCGGCGACCAGGTCGGCATGGCCCGCGTCGGTCTGGCCACTGCGGATTTTCGCCAGGCCAAGGCCATAGCGCGTCCACGCGGAATGCGGCAATTGCGCGACGGCCTGCTCGTAAGCCGTGATCGATTCGGGGTAATGCCCCAGTCGCAACTGCACCAGGCCGAGGCTGTCGAGGTAGGCCGGCTTTTCGCCATCGCGCTTGATCGCCTTGCGGCAATCCTTCAAGGCATCGTCGAGCATCTGATGGCTCAGGCCACGCGCCCAGCAGCGCGCGTTGAGCACCGAGCCAAGCAAGGCATCATTGGCATGCAAGCGAATCCAGTCGTCGAGTATCGGCAGCGCCGCAGCCGGCTGATCGAGTTGGATATACAGGCTGGCAATCACGCGCGTCTGCGTAGATCCCGCAGGCGCCAAGCCACTTGCCGCCGTCACGTCGACTGTCGCACCCGCGCGATCCTTGTGCACGAGGCGAAATTCAGCACGCAGCAGCAAGGCATCGACGTTCTTCGGATCCAGGCTCAGTGACTTGTCCAGATCGTCGAGCGCCGCATTCGGCTGCTTGTTCGCCACACGTGCCCGCGCGCGGGCAACATAATAAGCGGCTTGATCGGGCGCCATGCGGATCGCCTCATCCAGGTCGGCTACGGCTGCCCTCGGTTCGCCGCGTGACAGATCCGCTTCGCCACGCAAAGCATAATCGGGCGCGGTTTTTGGCGTTGCGCCGTTGTCGTCCGCAGCAGCGCCGGCATCGGGTTTATCGCTGTCGCTCGGCGCGTCGGCGTAGGTAAACACGCGCCCACCGTTGTAGGTGAAATAGGCTTTCTTCTGGCTGTTGGCGATGAACATGTGATGGGCGAGCAGAAAATCCACGCCAAGCAGCATGTCGGTGTCACCCATGTTTCCGTCAATCACCTGCATCTGGCTGTGCTGGATGGTTTCCGTGCCGACCGAGAACGTATCAATGCGTACCGTCCATGTCTTGACCGCCTTGGCGCCAATGCCGATGCTGCTACTGCCAGCTTTGACCTCAGGCGCAGCAAGGTCGATGCCGAGCCGCTCGGCGGCGCGACGACTGAGCACGGTGGCAGATGCCCCTGAATCGAGCACCGCCCGCACCTTCTTGCCGTTGATCGTCACGCTGAAAAAAGTGCGCCGGTCGTTCTGGTTAACCGCCGGCTCGATGTCGGCAATGTTGTACTTGCCATCCTTGGACCAATAGGCCAGCGACTGTTTATCGCAGTGATCCGCACTGAGCAGGGTCAATTTGCCATGTGCCAGATCGATTTCCAGATCGACCAGATCGAGCAGGTTGGCGCCGAGCAAGCCATGGCCCGTATCCGTGCCGCCGACGATGAAAGCGATATTGTGGAGCGACGTACCGAGGATGTTGAAGTCCTTGACCTGGGTGAACTGGACGCCCGCCGAGCCGCCAATGCCGCCGATGCGAAAACCGAATGGCGCAGGTCGCAGATTGAGCCCGAGCGACATCGCGTTGGCACGCGACATGGTGTTGAAGAAAGCCCCGGTATCGAGGATGAAGCGCGTATCGTTCCCGTTGATCTTCACCATGGTCGTGGCTTGACCACCGACCATTTCCACCGGCAAGGTGCCGTAATCCTTCAATTGGCAGGTGTCTGCCCAGGCTTGGCTTGCGAGCAAGGCGCAGATGCCCAGGCAGGCCAGACGCAACATCCTTATCATCATCGCCCCCTTGTATGCCAAGGCTGCGGGTTGCAGGCATGGCGGTTGAGCGCCGGGCTGTATGGGCGCCCCGGGCATAGTGGCGAAAACTCCAAAGCTGCTCAAGGAGTGATTTCTTGCGATGAAAGGTGGATGAGCGACAGCAGGAGCGCGTGACGATGAATCTAGCCCGCCTCGGGATTCAGAAACTTATGCACCGCCTGGATCACCACCGACCCTTCGCCGACACCGGACGCCACCCGTTTGACCGAACCGCTACGCACATCCCCCACCGCAAAGATGCCGGGCTTGCTGGTAGCGAACGGTACGGAGGTGGGCATGCCGTCGCCATCGACGCCGGTAGTGACGAAACCTTTTGCATCCAGTGCGAGACAGCCATGAAGCCAATCCGTGTTCGGCTCGGCGCCGACCATCACGAACACATTGGTGACTGCCCGGGTTTCGGATGAACCGTCGCGCCGCCCGGACCATGTCACCTGTTGCAGCCGGTCGCCTCCCTCAAGGGCCACGATCTGCGTTTCGGTATGCAGGGTAATCCGCGGCGATTGATGGATACGTTGAACGAGATAGTCGGACATGGTCGCTGCCAAACCCGTCGCGCGCACAAGCACATGCACGTGCGCGGCGATGCGCGACAGAAACACCGCAGCCTGACCGGCGGAATTCCCGCCACCCACCACTACCACTTCCTCGCCCGCGCAAAGTTTCCCCTCCATCGGCGTGGCAGCGTAATGAATACCCTGTCCTTCATAGCGGTCGTAGTTGGGCACATCGAGTTTGCGATAGCGCGCGCCTGTCGCGATCACGACGGCGCGCGCCGTCACCCGCTGCCCATCATCCAGCTCCAGCTGGTAGGGCTGCGACGCACAGTGAAGGCTCACCACGTTGCGTGAGATGGCCAGACGAGCACCAAACTTCTGCGCCTGAATTTGCGCACGCCCAGCCAGCGCCTGCCCGGAAATGCCGGTAGGGAACCCCAGATAGTTCTCGATCTTCGACGACGTGCCGGCCTGACCTCCGGGCGCCATGCCTTCGATCACGATGGTGTCCAGGCCTTCGGAGGCGGCATATACCGCTGCCGCGAGCCCCGCCGGCCCTGCTCCCACCACGGCGAGGTCATGGACGTGGCCAGGTTCGAGCGATTCGGTCAGCCCCAGCCTATCGGCAAGATCCGCCGTCGACGGGTTCATCCACATCTGATGGTCTGGCGAAACCACGACGGGAAACAAATGCGGCTGGACTTCGAACGTGTCGAGCAGCCCGGCCGCCTTCGGGTCGAGATCCGTATCGATCAGGCGATGCGGGTAACCGTTTCGAACCAGGAATCGCTGTAGCCGCAGCGTGTCAGCGCCATGGCTCGGCCCTATCAACACGACGCCGCCAATACCCTGCTGGATGATGCTCACGCGGCGAAGAATGAACGCGCGCATGATGATCTCGCCGATGTCAGGCTCTGCGCTGACCAGCCTGCGGAAGTTTTCGCGAGTAATGCGGATCAAACGGCTATCGGCCACCGTCAAGCCCGATACCAGGATCCTGCGTAGATTGAAGTGATCGAGCTCGCCGGTGAATCCATGGCGCGTATGCGTGGCGATCGTTCGCGGATGGCCATCGCTGTCGAGATCGATAATTTCGATGCCGCCTTCCAGCACCAGAAAGAAATCCGCGCCACGTTGACCGCGTTCAAACAGAACCGTACCGGTGGGCACCTGCTCGACCTCGCCATAAGCCGCGACACGTTCGGCCATTTCGTCGGCCAGACGGGGGAAGCGCTGGGCATCGCGGGTGTCAGGATCAGGTTCAAGGCCAGTCGTGCTGTCGGTCGTGTTGCGCGTCTCGTCATGCATAGTGCATCTCACTGTCCGGGATGAGCTGATGACCTTCCGTTGGCAGGGGGTGACTTGGGCGTGCCCAACGCGAAGTAACCGCGCACTGGCCAATCACTCTCTCAAGATAACGCAGCGCGTGAAGACAAGTACCTTCTGATCGAGTAGATCGTGCAAATGGATACCCGGCGATTAACCGACGCGGTACTGACCGCCATCCACGACGTTCGAGATGAGTGTGGGTGGTGGCGGCTTGCGGCTTTGAGTGACGCAAATGGCCTGCTACCGCGTCGCTGCATTTTCGTTCGGGGTAACTCAAAGAATGATGTCGGACCGACCGCGGCTTTCGGCATGACTTGCGACACTCCATCGCATCGAGGACACCCGGCATGATTCTGCCTTCATGCTTCCTCGCACGATCAGAGGCATCGCGCTCGACACCACGCAGCCAGGGGAACGTCATGCAGGGGAAGATTCGAACCATCGCAGCGCTATGCGCACTGACCATGCTGGGTAGTGCATATGCAGCCAAGGTCGATGACGGCAGCCAACTGCGTGCGCAGGTGACTCACAGCTATCCCTCGCTGCGCTACGTGGAACGCTACCGCCACGACTTTCCGGACGAGGTCCAGGGCCACGCTTTCTGGTCGGCTGATCACATCGCACCTGCCCTTCCCGACGCCGATGCACTCACCCGCGCACTTGCAGCGCTGCAGGACCAGCACGTCGCGCTGGTCGGCGCCAAGGCGGGAAAAACCGAAACCCTGGGCGTGCTGTTTCGCACCGCCAGCGACGGCAGCGTGATCGTCTGGCGCGTGTTCGATGCCACCGCTGGAAACGCGCACGTCGCCGAGGGCGATCAGGTGCTGGCTATCGACGGCCAGGACGTCCATGCGTGGATGCAACACGCGGCGACGCTGACCTTCGGCGGTCAACGCCGCGGCCGTTATGCGGAAGCAGCCACGGAGCTTGGGCTCGCCACGCCGGTAGTGCATCGCGTTGCCGGACTCGGCGGCGCAGTTGCCTTGCACTTGCAGGACGCCAAGAGCCAGACGAAAACCGTTACGTTGCACTACAAGCCAGTGGATGCAGAACTGGCCAAATCGATGACCGCCGCGATCAACCGAGCCGACCTACCGCAACGCTTCACGGCTGCAGGCCTGCGCATCGGCACACTGCGCATGGGTGCGTTCGCGCCGCAGTACGACGACGCCTTCGTGACCGCTGCCGATGCGGCCAGCAAACAACCCGGTGCCAGCGACGACACCGCCATGCTTGCCGGCTACTGCGCGGTGGTGCGCAACGTCATCCGCGAAGCCGACAGCGCGGCCCGCGATGCAGACGTACTGGTGCTGGACCTGCGCGGCAATCTCGGCGGCTTCGACCGCGAAGCGTGGTTGCTGGCCGATGCGCTCGGCACCAAACCGTCGCTCGCCACCCTCGACCTGTTCGCCGGCAAGCATGCCGGCACCGTGCAACTCGCCAAGGAACACACCGACCCGAGCTGCGGCCACGTCACCACCCATGCGCCACTGGTCGTGCTGACCGACGCCGGCACGCGCTCGGCAGGCGAATTCATGGCGAGCTGGTTGTGGGCCTCGGGCGCCACTGTGGTCGGCGAGCGCACCGTTGGTGCAGGCGGCGGCTTCGAGTTCAACGGCGAACCGGGTACACCGCTGTCTGGCTCTGGTTATGCCGTGCGGCTCAGCGGCAATTTTTCGGTGTTCGATCCTGCGGGCACTCTTGGCGAAGGCGCGCATGATGAGGGCGCGTTGGTCGACATGTTGGCGCGAGATCACTTTGCGCCTAGTCGGACGCGGCCGTTTGCTATTCAGTCGGTGGGGCTGCGGCCGGATTTTGCGCTCACCACTACGCTCGCTGATCTACGCGATGGCGGTCAGAGCAGTCTTGTGAAAGTGCTTGTGCAACTGAAGGCGAAGCGCCAGCTCTGAAGAAGGGTGTCGGGTAAGTGACTCTGACCCGGATAGTTCTGATTCCTTTGATGTGTGTGGACTCGTCGTCGCGCCAACCCGCACAGCACGGGTTGGCTGTGGCCAACCGATCACTGCCGGCTGCCGTCGTCACAGCGACTGCAGGTAGGCCGCCACATCATTCATCTCCTCCGGCGTGAGGTTCTTGATGATGCCGTGCATGACTGGAGAATTGCGCAGGTTGCGCTGGATCACCGTCAGCTGACGCACGATGTAGGCCGCGTGCTGATCGGCCAGCCGCGGAAAGATGCCGTTGCCCTCGGCATGCGCACCATGGCAGGTGGCACATGCCACGACCTGCCTGGGAATGCCCTGCTCGAAGATTTTCTTGCCGGCCGCCACCGCCGCCGGATCGCCCGAAATGCCCTTCGGAGGGGGCTGGCTGGCAAAGTAGCGCGCCAGCGATTCGGCGGTGGCGTCATCGATCAGCGTGGTCATGCCGAGCATGTAATCGTGCGCTTCCTGCTCGTTGCGCTCGCCGCTTTTGAACGCCTTGATCTGGGCCAGCACGTACGCCTGCTGCTGTCCGGCCAGCCGCGGAAAGGTGGGCGACTGGCTGTTGCCGCCGGGGCCGTGACAACTGGAACAGACCTGGCTGGCCAGTTTGATCGCCGCATCATCGCTGGCGGATACCGGGGTGACGCCGCTGGCCGCGAACGCCGTGGCGCCCAGTGCGGTGAACAGGCAGGCGAGTGTGGCAAGGCCAACTCCGATGCGCTTCATGCGGCGTTCTCCCGAGGACGTTGATGCTGTGGTGACGGACATCTCAGTACACCAGCCAGATGTTGGCAAACAGCGTGTTGTTGTCGCTCGCCGGGCGCCCTGACCCATCGTAGTTGCGTCGCGATCCGTTGAACTTGCTGTAGCCGTAGTACTGCAGCATCAGGCGCAGGTTCTGCTGCGGCAGATAATCCAGTTCAAGGATGTAGCCCTCGGTGTCCGGACGACCGTTGACACTGCCACCTACGGATCCGGGGGCGTAGAGGCCCGCGTCGGCAGTGCCGTGGGTCCTGACCAGCGCCAGCGTGGTGCCGTACTTGCGGTCGAAATAGTAGGTGCCCTTCAGCTTGTCGGTGATCAGCGTGTCGTGCGCGTTGACTGGCGTGGGACCCACGCCGATCGGCACTCCGGCCAGGGTGGCCGGATAACTGGCACGGTAGTCCTGGTTCTCGTGGATGTGGGTGTACTGGAAGGTGTAGGTGTGGTCCTGGCTGATGTGCTGAAACTGCGCATCGACCGCAATGTCGGTGAAGCGATCGGTGTCGGTAAATGGCAGCGTGTTGTCCGGATACACCCGGAAGTGGCCGCCGTAGGTGCCCAGCATCAGCGAGTTGGCGCCCCACTCGCGGTTCCAGGCCAGCCGCCAGTAGGGATCGACCCCGCTGAGCCGATGGACACCGCCGGGCGTCTGGGTGTCGGTGCCGGCGCGCAGCGGCGCAAAGAAACCGTCGGCTGTCTGGTAACCGGACAGCTCGAAGTAGACGGTGCGGTTCCAGTACATGTAGCCGCCCACGCCAGCCACCTGTTGGCCGAGCTGGCCGTCGAGCATGGTGGCTGCCGCGGCGCCAATGCCATTCGGTGGCGTGGTGAACGGGAAGCCGAACGCCGGCGTGCTGTTCCACACGTCCTGCACAGTCGGGTTGTTATTGACGGTGAGTCCGTACAGCCAGCGCATGTCGGTGTTGTCGGTGTTTTCCGAGCGGCCCACCACGCGCAGATCGGTGTTGTCGATGCCGCTGTGACCGACATCGCCGTTGCCGGCCAGGTTGTTGTAGGTCCATTGAATCCAGCCGCCGATGTTGTCGTTGATCTTGCCGCCGGCAAACACGCTGGCGGCGGAGAGTACTGGCTTGTCAGTCTTGGGCACGATCTTCTGGCCCTGGTCGTCGCGGTTGTTGCGCACGTGGGTAACCCCGAACTGCGCCATCAGAGCCAAGGGCAGCGCCTGCCGTGTGCCAATGGTGTAACCGCTCAACTTGAACATGCGCCCGTAAGGCGTCAGTTCGGGAAAGCTCACGTGGCAAGCCACACAGGCCTGGCCGGTCTGCCGGGCGAACGCCGGAATGGCCCGTGCAGGGTTGATCAGACCGAACCAGCCAAACACGCCGATGCAGACCAGCAACCAACCGATGCCGATGGATTTGATGCTCATGCTTTTGTCCCCTTGAGTAACGACAACGGTCCGGGCCGTCTTGTGTCACCCGCAGCCAGCGGCTTCCCTTTCACAGGTTTGAACCGCGCGGTCACCGTTGCCACCCCGTGCTGCGGCAGCGCAGCCGCATCGGGCGCTCGCACAGCTGCAGCGCTATCCGCGCGGACGACCACTCCCTGCATGGCTCTCATCTGCCACTCCCCACTTGATGCCGGTGTGACTAGCTTCGCGCCAACCGTCCTGCGACAACTTGACCACGATCAATCCGGCCGCAGATATCGCAGCACCGAAGTCGGCAACGCGCGTACCAATGCTTGCTGACCATAACCATTCGAGTTGCAGCCAGAGCTTGGTGTTGTCGCGACCAAAACCGTCAGCGCGACAATCAGCCACCCTGATCAGGCCATTGAGGCCGCCGCCAACGGGAAACTCAGCAATTCACTGGCTTTGCAGCAGCCGCGTGCTAGGTTCTGAAGACAGGAAATCCCATGGCTGGTGGTTTCCGCCCGTGCGAGAGGTGTTCATGGAACCCACCGCCACTGTGCTCGATCTCAATCAGTTGCGTCGCAGCTGCAGCTCCTGCGCGCTGCAGGAGCTGTGCTTGCCAGCCGGCATCGGCGCGGACGACCTGAACCGGCTGGATGCCACGGTGAAGGACAAGCGCATGCTGGATCGCGGCGCGGTGCTGTACCGCGACGGCGACAAGTTCAATGCGCTCTACGTGGTGCGCTCCGGTTCGCTGAAGACCTTCGTGCAAAACGAATCGGGCAACATGCAGATACTCGCGTTCCACCTACCCGGCGAGATCATCGGCTTCGACGCGCTGGCATCGAACCAGCACGTCAGCCACGCCGAGGCACTGGAACGCTCCAGCATCTGTGAATTGCCCTACACCCAGCTGCAGCAGGTCACCAGCGAGGTGCCTGCGCTGCATCGACAACTGATGCGGGTGATCAGTCGCGAAGTGGTGGAGGAACATCGGCACCTGATGATGATGGGAAGGCAGCAGGCGCAGGAACAGCTGGCCACCTTCCTGCGTAGCCTGTCCGACCGTTACCAGCGCCTGCAGCGCGACGGCACGGCGCTCAACCTGTCGATGTCACGCTATGACATCGCCAACTATCTCGGTCTGGTGGTCGAGACGGTGAGCCGGCTGTTTTCGCGCATGGAGGAAATGGGCGTGCTCGAAGTCAACCGGAAATCCGTGCGCATCCTGCGTCCCGACCTGCTGGCCGGCCTCTGCCGCACCGACGTCGCATCGAAGCAGAAAGGCGTCGGCTGAGCTCCTTCGCGCCGCACGCCGCCATCCGCCCATTTCACCCGCGCATAGCGTCGCACTGCAGCGTGACACGGCGACCAATTGACGGAGGTCAACTGGCACCGCCCGGTAGCGGCGTACAAATGAATCGTGCAGGAAGCCAAGTTGCCGTGCCCGCCTGCCGGGCTGCGGAGCCGCACGATCACGCATCGAGAACACCACCATGTCCAGCACCCTTCATCTTCAAGCCAGCGTCGACGACGCCTCCGCCCTCCATTTCGAGTCACTGGGCGGTACGCACTGGATCGAATCGCTCAATGACGGTACGCGCGTACTGATTCGCCCGTTGCGGGAAGAGGATCGCGAGCGCGAGGAAGACTTCATCCACCGACTGTCACCGGATTCGCGCCGGTTCCGCTTTTTGGGTGGGTTCAAGGAGGCCAGCCCGGAACTGATCAACCAGTTGATGGATGTCGACTACGATCAGCGAATGGCCTTTGTCGCGCTGGCCCACGACAACGGCAAGCTGCGCGAAGTCGGGGTGAGCCGCTACAGCGCTACCGACGAACAAGGCCATTGCGAATGCGCGGTGACCGTGGCCGACGACTGGCGCCAGCGCGGCCTCGGCGTGCTGCTGATGCGCCACCTGATCGATCTCGCCCGCAGGAACGGCTTCAAGCAGATGCTCTCACTCGACGCCGCCGACAACGAGGGGATGCGCGACCTCGCCAGCTATCTGGGTTTTCGTCGCCGGCTCGACCCGGGCGATTCGACCCAAGTCATCCACGCACTGGATCTCTGATCGCTGCAGTTCTCGCCCATGCACACAAAAAATGGTGTCAGGGACAATTTGAAGAACGTGGTGCTCGTACGATCTGTCGCACCACGCCGAAACAGCCGGCTCCGGCTTCGACCCACGAGCGGAACCGATCCGTCCGCAGCACCTTTCAGGAAATTGTCCCTGACACCTCTTTTGGTCCCTGACACCTGTCCCTGACACCTTTTCTGCTAGCCAGTTCGTAAGTGCTGACGCGCATTCTTAATCAGCCACGTTGGTCAACATCCCTCCAACTTCAACCAATCGCCGAGCCGTGAGCACCGAAGCCACCACCTCATCAATGACAGCGCGCACCTGGGCACTGGTGTTTTGAATACCCATCCCTCGCGCGACCGCTTGGATAACTTGTTCACGCGTGGCCCCGAAGTTCTTACGCACCACAGTCAATATCGCCACCTCAATCTCGCTGGGCGGCAACATCTCAGCTTTCCGCAGAGCGATCGCGACCACTTCTGAGCGATCCCGCGGCACTGGCACGACGTCAGGTAACGACAAGAACTCTCCGCGACGAATGATCCGACCAAGTCGCACAGCGATGTCCACGGATTTGTTGACAGCTTCTTCTATCCGTGCACCAGTCCGTTTGAGGCCCCATGCATCGCGGACGCGAGTGGTCACTTGGTCAGCATGAACTGGGCCTTCCGTCGTGACAGCTTGAACAACCAGATCAGTCAAGATGCCTGGCGGCGTGAGATGGAGATCTTCTGACCGATGCGCAGGCTTTTTGAGGGCCACTTCTTCATAGGGAACAAACTCCGTGTCGGCGTCACCACCGACCTGGGTGTCTTCGCGTTCTACATAAGGCGCCTCAACGTCCAACTGATCGGTCAAACGAACTTCTTCCTGGTGCTCATCAAATTCTGCTTTGATCGCCTCGATGCGTTGAACCACCAACTCCAATTGCTCAGCGGGACGCTGGAACCAGTCGGTGCTCCAGATCCGATGAATCGTCCACCCGTGCTCTTCCAATACAGCTTGACGTAGGCGGTCACGATCCCGAGCAGACCGCGCGCTGTGATAAGGCGCCCCGTCACACTCAATTCCGAGCAGGTAGCGGCCAGGTCGGTCGTTGTCGATGATCGCCAAATCGATGAAAAAGCCTGCGATACCGACTTGAGGCTGAACTTCATAGCCTCGCGTCCGCAAGGCATGAGCAACCTGCTCCTCAAACACGCTGTCGAAATCTCGACCCGTATGTTCAGCGGTGAAAAGCTTGCCCGTGCGGGCATATTGGAGGAACAAACGAAAGGCAAACACACCCTTCTTGCCGGCGGCGAAGCTGGGCTCAATGTCCTCGTCGGTCATTGATGCGAACACATCGCACCGACGCTTCGCCCGACTGATCAGCACGTTCAAACGACGCTCACCACCCTCGGTCCCCAGAGGACCAAAACGCATTGGCACCCGCCCTCCTGGCACGGAACGACCATAGCCCACCGAAATGAAGATGACATCGCGCTCGTCACCCTGGACGTTTTCCAGATTTTTCACGAAGAAAGGTTCAGACCGGTGCGCCTTGAAGAACTCCTCGACTTCTGCCGGCAAGCCACGACGGAGTACTTCCAACTCGTCGATGATGGCTCGACGTTGTGCAGCGGAGAACGCAGCAACGCCCAGCGAGAGCTTCGGATGGCTTTGGGCATGGGCAATGATCGCCTGCGCAACCACTTTGGCTTCGACCAAATTGTTTCGCTTGTTGCCCGTGTCAAATAGCCCTTCGGGGACATAGTGAAACCGCAGTCCATTTCCGCTATGGGCGGTGTAGGGGCTGGGGACGATGAAGAGCTTGTTTTCGTAGAATTGTTGATTGCTCACCGCGATCAAGGACTGATGCCGGCTGCGGTAGTGCCAGCGAAGCATGCGCATCGGCAGACCGCGCGCAGTGAACAGGCCGAGGATGCTTTCAATGTCGGCCACCGTGGCGGCATTGTCTTCATCGTCATCCTCGTCGATGGCCGCGGTCATCTTCGCGAAAAACGCGGTGGGTGGCAGCTGTTTGGGATCACCCACAACCACCACCTGTTCAGCACGCGCAACTGCACCCAGTGCATCGACTGGCTGGATCTGGCTGGCCTCATCCATCACCAGTAGATCGAATGTCATTGCCCCGGGTGTTAGAAACTGAGCGACGGAAAGCGGGCTCATCATGAACACGGGTTTCAACGCCCTTACCGCAGGCCCAGCGCGCTCGATCAGCTTTCGGACGGGCATATGCCCCCGCCGCTTCTGGATTTCCCCTCGCAATACCCCCAAGGGTCCCAACGCACCACCATCCCTCGGTGGAACCGCTCGGTAATGCGCGCGCACCACTTCCACTTGCGCGGCATTGATTCGCTCCCGGTCCAGTTTGGCAAATTCGCGCACCAAACGACCATGTGTCACACCGTCAAAGCGGCCGAGGTCCGGGCGGGCACGCACCATGCGGGAATAGGTCGCCTCGAAATACGCCATTTCAAAGGCTGGAACGACCGCCTTTGATGCCAACCTGCCATCGCCCAAACGGGCAACCACATCACCACATCCGAACTTCGTGGTTTGTGCAGCCCGGTCTCGATATGCCACCCACCGAAACAACTGCTCATGCTCGGCAATCCAGCGGTTTAATCGCCACGTCACTGTGGCGATGACCGCCTCCTCCACATTGGACGCTCCCACGGAGGCGACGAGATCCAGTTGAAGATCAGCGGCAATCGCGTTGAAGCTGGTCAGCGCATGGGCTTTTGCTGCCACCAGCAGCTTCGCACGCGGGAGCAAACTGGCACGCTCCCTCACCCGCCCGGCGAGCGCTCGAATGTCTGCATTGGCAACCATCCACGCGGAAGCCCCAACCAAATAGGCCCAATCCGAGGTCTCGTCGTGCCAAGCGTCACCAAACGCATCTAGGCCGAAGGCGGCTTGGGTTCGCACGGCTTCTCGAGCCAATTGTCCCGCTGCCAGGCGATCCAGCAGGGCGCCAATATCGCCAGCGGCATCGGGAAGTGCCGCCGCAACAGCACCAGCAGTGGAACGTGCATGCGTATACCGGACAGCCATTTGCAGGAGAGTCGGGAGATCAGCCTTCTCCACCACGGGCACTTCGCCCACGGCCGCTGCCCGCACTTGGGCCAGATCGGTCCAGACGTCATGGAGCGCCGGAGTGATGGCAGTCCGAAGTTCGTTGAGGTGCTTGGAACGAAATGCGATGTCAGTTTTCTCAGGACTACGCGATGCGATGATTCTTGGCTCCGCGCCCAAACCTTTGAGAGAGCGCATCCACTCAACGAGTGCCAGCATGGGCGCTGATCGTGAACGCTCACCCCGCCAATCGTCGCCAAACGCGCTCCGACCAAAAGTTTCTTCCTTCTGAATGCTTCGCTTGGCGGCTTGCCCACGAGCCAACGTGTCCAAAAGCGCCAAGGTGACCGGCAATGGCAGGTTTGGAGTGGTGACGACGGATTGAACCAAACGATTCGCCCGGCGCCATTCACCGCTCAAGAGCCGAAAGAAACTGGTTCCACGAGCAGCCAACGTCGCACGAGCAGGTGCCAGATCCAGATCCCACGCCATCTCGGAAAGCTGGGTGCCGAGCGTGGTGTGCGTGGTTTCCAGTGTGGCGACCGCGGCAGCAAGATCGCCTGCGCGCTCCACGCCACCATCCCAGAGATCGGAAGCAAAAGTTTCGGGACTTGCCGGCGGTGCCGCTGCCACTCGCTCGCCAATGCGCCCGAGCAATTCCATATCCGCCAGCGTCGCACCTGTTTCCCGTCCTAAAGCGTGTGCAAGGGCATCGCTCTCGGTCAATAGACGCGGCAACGTTTCGACGGCGTGTTTCAGGCGCTCGAACTGAGCAGACGCAAATGTTGCTGGAAGTTCCGACAGCGCCTGATGGGCTCCAGTTAGATCAGCATCCCACGCCGCATCCTTCAGCTTTCCATTGAGCGCATGACGCGCCTGTTCATAACGCTGCCCTTCGCGCAGGAGCGCCTGGATTGTTTCCTCTTGCGTCCATGCTCCATGTCCCATGGCCTCTGCTGAAAGTGCCGGGGCTCTGGCGATTCGCTGACAGAGTTCAACGATGGAGGCGAGATCGGTGAAGCGATGGGGTGACTCAAGTTCGACCAACGCCGCCACTTGTTCGAAATGCGTCGATGCATTGGCCAAATGTGTGGCCAAGGATTGAACTTTATCAATCAGCCTGTCCATATCTGCAGGGGTGATGGCTTCGAGCCCAACCCCAACCCAAGCGTGATCGGCGGGCTTGCCGATGTCTTCGACGCGAGTGGCCAAATCGACCAACAACCCCCGACGCATGGCAAACCCATCCAGACCCCACTGTTCAGGCGAACCCAAAGCAAGGTCGTTGGCTTTCTCACCCTCCGCCCGCAAGCGCGTCAGCTGTCCCATCACTTGATGAGCTGAGAGACCCGATGCATCCTCCACCTGGTGCAGGCGGGTGGCGTGTGCATTGAGTGCATCACGTGCTTCGGTCAGTCGGGCAAATAGCGTGCCCGGATCTTCGCCACGCGGCGCGCCTAGCTCCCAAGTTCGCCGTAACTCTTCTAGCACCGCACGTTTGTTTGTCTTGTTGCTGTGGAGTTCCAAGCAAGCATCGCCAACGCCTTTTTCATCGAGCCGCCGCTTCACCACTTCCAACGCGGCCATTTTCTCGGCCACAAACAAAACGCTCTTTCCATCCTTAATGGCCGAGGCAATGATGTTGGCGATGGTCTGGCTCTTGCCTGTGCCCGGCGGACCTTGAATGACCAAGTCGCGGCCTCTACGCACTTCGTAGATCGCGAGTGCTTGCGAACTGTCACAGTCGAGGATGTGGAGCATGTCCGAGGGCGGAATCAGCGGATCAATATTGGCGTCTTCATCCGCCATGCCGCTGCCACCACTGAACCCGTCGGACAACAAGCCGCGGATCAGAGGCCGATCGCTGATCTTCGCCCCTTGCGGCCAGACTGCTGCGTCCAGATCGCGATACATCAAAAACTTGGCGAAAGAGAAGAATCCAACCGACATGTCATCGACCAGCACATCCCAATCGGGTTTGGTCTTAATGCATGTCCTGACCTCTTCCAGATAAGGCAGCGGGTCAAAGTTGTCACTGGCTTCGAAGGCCGGCATGCGTATGGCATGGACGCGATCAAGATAGGCTTCCAGAGACAGGTTTGATGCGAAATCTTCGGGCCGCGCGCGAAGATTAAATCGTTCGCCTGCGTTGCCTCGATCCAGTGTCACGGGCACCAGCAAAAGTGGGGCATATCGAACATTGGCTGCATTGTTCGGATCAACCCACTTCATCGCTCCCAGCGTAAGGAACAGGACATTGACACCTTGCTCTTCTTCCAGTGTTTTTGAATCCAGGTAGAGCTCCAACAGACGCTTTTGGAGCCCTTTCCCTGTCAAGCGGGTTTGGAGCTTCGTATCCGTGTGGCGTCGTAGGATGCCTCGCTCGTCAGTGGTTTCGTCGTCGGGCTGCGCCAGCTCCAAGATTTCATCAGCCTCCTTTGCCGCCTCGCCTTCAACAGGCACCAGAGCATCGGTTTCTGCTGCCCTTCCTGCGACGAAAGTGAACGCTTTCCCCTCCCGCGCTAACAGGCGGAAGACCTCACTGGTCTTCTCGTCGACGATTTCAATGGAACGGCCCTTGCTCGCGCCCCTCGGCATATTCAGAAGCCGATTTCGAGCGGATAGATCCAGAAGCTCGCGGCGGGCGCGTTCTAATTTTTCCCCCAATGGCAAGTTGCTCTGGAAGATGGCGCCCTCTTGAGCCCCCGTCGATTCGCTCTCTTCAAATTCCATCTTGGCCCCTTCCTGCAAAACGCTATTCAAAGCACTTTTCGTGCCGTAAACGGCCATCCCCATATGCAATTAGCCACTTTCGGCTCAAGGCGACAGAACTAAGGCTAAGAACGGCACAGTCCTCCGATCATGGCGCACTCGGAGCCGCATCTCCACTGCGCTTGCAAGGTCTCAGTGCTGCTGGCGGCGCGACAGCCAAGGGCACTTCTTCACTTGGAATGCCACCCAAGGATCTAGCGCGAAAATCTTCCCCTCATAGGAGGTTAGTCTGAAACTACCCGTCTGCCATAAATGGACAAGCAGACCCACATGAATGCCGGCATCCACGCGCCAATTTCTCCGAGCACAAAAAAAGCCCTGAAAAATCAGGGCCCTTTGCTATATGGCGGAGAGGGTGGGATTCGAACCCACGGTAGTGTTACCACTACGGCAGTTTTCAAGACTGCTGCCTTAAACCGCTCGGCCACCTCTCCAAATTTGTTGCTGATCAGCTTGAGCTGCCAGCGAGCGTCGAAGTTTATCAGGAACCTGTCGGTGGGCTAGCGTTTGCGTCCTTCTTCGACAGCGCCATCAGACACCCCACCAGGATCGCGATCGGGATCAGCGCACCGAGCAACGGGAACAACAGCACCGGTTCGCGGATCACCATCGGCACGATCTGGGTGGCGGTGGCGAAACCGATGGTCCACAGGCGCCAGCGGCGGCTGTGGCGGCCGAACCAGAAGCTGGCGAGGACCAGCAGCATGGCGATGACCGAGAGGACGAAGTCGATGGTCGGCAGTTGCCACACGGTGGCGAAAGCCAGCCGCGTGCCGATGAAGGAGATCAGCACCAGCAGCAAGAAGTAGCTGGTGTAGAACTCGACCTTGTCCCACTTCCCGCGAACGGGCGCCGGCGCGTTCATGCAATGCGGTCCAGCCCGGCCATGTACGGGCGCAGGGCTTCAGGCACGGTGATCGAGCCGTCGGCGTTCTGGTAGTTCTCCATCACCGCGATGAGCGTGCGGCCGATGGCGAGGCCGGAGCCGTTCAAGGTGTGCACGAGTTCGGGCTTGCCGGTATCGGCGTTGCGCACGCGGGCCTGCAGGCGACGCGCCTGGAAGTCCTCGCAGTTGGAGCAGCTGGAGATTTCGCGATAGGCCTGCTGGCTGGGCAGCCACACTTCGAGGTCATAGGTCTTGGTCGAGCCGAAGCCCATGTCGCCGGTGCACAGCAGCAGCTTGCGGTATGGCAGGCCGAGTTTCTGCAGCACCTTCTCGGCGTGGCCGACCATTTCTTCCAGTTGCACATACGAGTGGGTGGCGCGGGCGATCTGCACCATCTCGACTTTCTCGAACTGGTGCTGGCGGATCATGCCGCGGGTGTCGCGGCCGTAGCTGCCGGCCTCGGCGCGGAAGCACAGCGTGTGCGCGGTCATGCGCAGCGGCAATGCGTCGGCGTCCAGGATGGTGTCGCGCACCAGGTTGGTCAGCGAGACTTCGGCGGTGGGGATCAGGTAGCGCTTCGTCTCGCCGACTTCGGTGGCGAACAGGTCTTCCTCGAACTTCGGCAGCTGGCCGGTGCCCTGCATGCTCTCGGCGTTGACGATCACCGGCACGTTGCATTCGAGGTAGCCGTGTTCGCCGGTGTGCAGGTCGAGCATGAACTGGCCGAGTGCGCGGTGCAGGTGCGCGAGCTGGCCGCGCAGCACGGTGAAGCGCGCACCGGACAGCTTGGCGCCGGCGTCTCCATCGAGCCAGCCGTGACGCTCGCCCAGCTCGACGTGATCCTTCACCGCAAAATCGAAGCTGCGCGGCGTGCCCCAGCGGTTTGTCTCGACGTTGTCGTGCTCGTCCTTGCCGACCGGCACGGACGCGTGCGGGATGTTCGGAATGCCCAGCGCGATCTCGGCGAGCTTCGCCTGCGCATCGGCCAGTGCCTGCTCGTTGGCCTTGAGCTTGTCGCCCAGGCCGGCGACCTCGGCCATCAGCGCGGCGACGTCCTCACCCTTTGCCTTGGCCTGCCCGATCGCCTTGGAACGCGTGTTGCGCAGGTTCTGCAGCTCCTGCGTCTCCATCGCCAGCTGCTTGCGCGAACTCTCCAGCGCCTCGACGGCGGACACGTCGAGCGTGTAGTTGCGGGTTTCCTTGAGGCGTGCGGCGGTTTCGGCGAGGCGCGAGCGCAGCAGTGCGGGATCCAGCATGATCGAGTCCAGATAAGGCTTGAACCCTGAATTATCGCTGCCGGGCGGCTATTGCCGCAATGCAACTTGCGGTTGGCGTGGGAGCTTCACCCCTCCCCAGCCCTCCCCTGCTGCACGTAGGGGAGGGAGCAAGGCAACAACTCAGCTGGCCAGCTTGTGTTCGCTGCGGCCCAGCCACCAGGCCATTGCGGCGCCGGCGATCAGCCAGCCGATCAGTTGTTCGGCGAGGGCGGCGAGCGTGAAGTCGAGCGGGAAGCGATACCAGTTCCAGTACGGCAGCATGGTGCTGAGCCAGGCGAACACCGCCGCGGCGGCAGCAATGGCGAGACGGCGACGGAAGCCGAGCACGGCCAGACCCATCACGAACGCCAGCGCCAGCGCGCTCAGGGTATCGGACGCCCATTGCCGGCCGATCTGCGGGCCCATCTGCATCATGTCGGTGCCTTGCGGCTGATAGACCACCCAGGCATACGGCGAGCGGACAGCCTTGATCGAATACGTCCTGACTTCGGCCGCGTCGCCCATCTTCTTGGGATCCAGCGACGGCAGTATGTACACACCGGCCTGTCCGCCCAGCCCTTCCTGCAGGCCGCTGAGCGCCACGTTTTCATTGACCGGCTGCTTGATGCCTACATTGCCCAGGCCGAGCGCCATATGCGCCATCACACCCCACACGAACATCAGAATGCCGCCGATCAGACCTGCCACGAGCACGCGCATGATTCACCCTCCCGATTGATGCAGGGAATTTATGCCGGACGTCGCGACTACGGCAAGGGCGCGCGCAGCAGTGCCTGAAGCGCGATGCATCGTTTCATCAGAGCATCGCCCGCGAGCGGGCTCCTACTTGCGGGCCTTCTCGCGGGCGGCGCGCAGGGCCAGCAGTTTCTCGCGCAGCTGCAGTTCCAGCCCGCGTTCGACCGGTTCGTAGAACACGCTGCCGACGAGTTCGTCGGGTAGGCATTGCTGGTCGAGGGCGATGCCACCTTCGGCGTCGTGGTCGTACTGGTAGCCCTTGCCGTAGCCGAGGCCTTTCATCAACTTGGTCGGCGCGTTGCGCAGGTGCATCGGCACTTCCAAGGTGCCGCCCTCGCGGATCGCGGCGCGGGCCTTGTTGTAGGCCATGTAGGCGGCGTTGCTCTTGGGCGAGATCGCCAGCCAGATCGCCAACTGGGCCAGGCCGAGCTCACCTTCGGGACTGCCGAGACGTTCATAGGTATCCCACGCGTCCAGCGCCATGCGCCAGGCGCGGGGCTCGGCCAAGCCGACGTCTTCCACCGCCATGCGCGTCATGCGTCGGGCCAGGTACAGCGGATCGACGCCGCCATCGAGCATGCGGCACAGCCAGTACACCGCGGCGTCGGGATCGGATGAGCGCACCGACTTGTGCAGCGCCGAGATCTGGTCGTAGAACTGCTCGCCCATCTTGTCGAAGCGACGGGTGCGGTCGGCCAGCACCTGAGTCAAGGTGACTTCGTCGATACGCTTGTCTTCGGCCAACTCGGCGGCGATTTCCAGCAGGGTCAGCGCACGGCGCACGTCGCCGTCGGCGGCCTGGGCGATCGATTCCAGCGACTCGTCGCCTACCTGCAGCTGCAACTCGCCGAGGCCGCGCTCGCTGTCGCCCAGCGCACGCTTGAGTGCCGCCACGATATCGTCGGTCGAGATCGGTTCCAGCACGTGCACGCGGCAGCGCGACAGCAGCGCGGAGTTCAGTTCGAACGACGGGTTCTCGGTGGTGGCACCGATGAAGATGATCACGCCTTTTTCGATATGCGGCAGGAACGCATCCTGCTGGGTCTTGTTGAAGCGGTGCACTTCGTCGACGAACAGCACGGTGCGCCGGCCCTGCGCAAAATTCACCTCGGCCTCGGCCAGCGCCTTGCGCACGTCCGGCAGGCCGGACAGCACGGCGGAGATCGCGCGGAAATCCGCATCGGCGTAACGCGCCACCAGCAACGCCAGCGTGGTCTTGCCGCAACCGGGCGGCCCCCACAGCACCATCGAATGGATCTTGCCGGCTTCGAGCGCGCGGCGCAGCGCCTTGTCCGGCCCGACCAGCCGCTGCTGGCCGACGATCTCGTCAAGGCTGCGCGGGCGCATGCGCTCGGCCAGCGGCTTGAGTGCATCGGGTTCGGCGAACAGGCCGGGGGCGCTGGATGAAACACGGGATGACATAGTCGGATGATAAGACATGCGGCCAGTCACCAGCGATGAATGCCCCGCTCCGCACGCATGTCCAGGTGTGCGCCTTGATCGCGAAGCGCCGATCCAGGCGCTCTTCTAAATCGCGATATTCGACGGCATTAATCGGTGATGAAAATCACCCATTACGCCGATTTCAATCGAATCACATTACCAAGCTTAGCTCTGGCTTAGCGCATTAACTTTCGATTATGTCGAAAGATTTTCAATTAATACGGCTGTTGCCAAATTGTCATATCGGATAACTAGGTTTGCGCCCCGCACTGCGCCCCTAACCAACAACAACTTTGGGACAACCCATGACGCGGCCGACCTCGACCACCGATTTTCGCAAACCTGCCCTTCTCGCCCTCTGCATCGCCGCCATTCTGTCCGGCCCCGCCTTTGCCGGCGACACCACGACGACAGATGCCACTACGGGTTCTACCAACGGTGCGGCAGCGAACACCGCCACGATACAAAATGCCCAGAATCTCAGCGCGGTCCAGGTCACCGGTACCGCCACGACCGTGAGCGATATCGCCCCCACCCAGGGCTCGACCGTGGCGACCCAGCCGCAGTCGATCATCGGCAGCACGTACATACAGGAAAACATTGCGCCCACCGGCGACTACTCCGACGCCGCGGCCATCGCACCGAGCGTGTACACCGTGACGCCAAACGGCTCTGGCTTGATGGAATCGGCGGTCGTTTCCATTCGTGGCTTCCAGGACGGTCAGTACAACGTGACGTTCGATGGCATTCCGTGGATGGACTCCAACGACTTCACGCACCATTCCACCTCGTACTTCACCAATCAGGAAACCAGCAGTGTCGTGGTCGATCGCGGGCCTGGCACGGCCAGCACGCTGGGCAATGCCACGTTCGGCGGCACCATTTCGGTGGATTCGATCAGTCCGAAGAATCAATTCGGCATCAGCCCGTATATCACTCTGGGCAGCTGGAACACGTCCGTGGAAGGCGCCCGCATCGATACGGGCCGCTTCACCAACAGCGGCACCAGCGCCGTGATCAACGTGCAGAACAGCGATTCGGACGGCTATCTCACCTACTCCGGCCAGCGCCGTCAGAGCGTGTTCGCCAAGGTCGTGCAGCCGCTGGGCGACCACACCACGCTGACCTTCGCTGCCATGTACAACAACCTCAACCAGTACGTGCCGTTCGGCGCCACCAAGGCGCAGATCGCACAGTACGGCGTGAACTATGGACTGAACAACGACCCGACCAGTCAGGCCTACTACCGCTACAACCAGGACAAGATCAACACCAACATGGGCTACATCGGCCTGCATTCGGAGTTCGCCGGCTGGACGATCGACAACAAGGCTTACACCTACGGCTACAACCATTTCGGCTACAACGGCGAAGACCCGAACGGCGAAACGCCCAATGGCACCTTCTACAGCCCAACAGACGTGCCCGGCCAGCACATGCGCAACACCAACCGCTCGTGGGGCGACATCTTCCGTCTCAGCAAGGAGATCGGTCCGGGCGAAGTGCGCACCGGTGTGTGGTACGACCACCAGGACGACATACGCTGGCTGTATGAATTCGACGACACGCTCAACCAGTTGAATCCCGTGATCGCGCCCGGCGCACCTACGCTGGCGCTGGCATCGGCCGATCGCCGCATGAACGACTCGCTGGTCACGGTCCAGCCGTTTGTCGAATATCAGTGGAACATCACCGACAACGCCTGGTTCATCGGCGGCGTGAAGTACAACTACTTCAAGCGCAACCTCGACGCCTCGGTGAACCAGAAAACGGGAACCCCGCTGAACTACTCCAAGGCCTGGAACGCCACCCTGCCATCGGCTGCGCTCCACTATGCGTTCAGCTCGAACTGGACGGCCTACGCACAGTGGGCCAAAGGCTACCTGGCACCCAACCTCAACCTGCTCTACGTGCCGAACCCCACCGTCTCCGACAGTGCGGTGCAGCCGGAAAAAACCACCAATCTCCAGCTCGGCACGACCTGGACCAACGATCGCCTGACGCTGTCGGGCGACATCTACAAGATCAACTTCAACAATTTCGTCCAGAGCCGCAAGATCGGCGGTATCAAAGAGTTCTACAACGGCGGCGGCGTGCATTACAAAGGCCTCGAGCTCGAAGGCACTTACATGCTGGGCGGCGGTTTCAGTGTATACGCCAACGGCTCGCTCAACCGTGCGATCCAGACCACCGACAACGCGTGGAACGCGAACACGCCGCACAAGACCGCTGCGCTGGGCTTCATCTACAGCAACGGTCCCTTCTACGCGTCCCTGGTCGACAAGTTCGTCGGCAAGACCTATTACACGGCCAATGTGGAGGACGACACGCCGATTGGCGGCTATGCGGTGACCAACTTCGCCGTGAGCTACAAGTTCGATCCGCACATCAGTGACCTGAAGGACTTCAAGATCGGCGTGCAGGTCAACAACGTGTTCAACAACACGACCATCAACGCCCTGGCTGGCACCACCGGTGGTGCTGGCACGCCACTGTATTACACCATTCCCGAGCGCAACTTTTTCGTCACTCTGTCGGCCAATTTCCAATGATGGCCCGCCGTTTTCTCCTGCTCGTTGCACTGTTGCTGCCCGTCGTCCCGGCACTTGCCGCCGATGGGAGCACCAGGACGGATGCCATCGACCTGACCCTGCTGCTGGCACCACCGCCAGCAGCAGGGTCACCAGCCGCGCTGGATGATCTCCAGGCCGTACTCGTTGTGCAGTCGGCGAGAACCACGGCCGATGACAAAGCGGCCAAGGCCGACGCGGAGCGTTCGGCATTCCGTTTTGCCGACGTGCTCGGCCCGGGTCTGACAGCTGATGCTCTGCCCCGCACGGCCGCGTTTTTCAAACGTGTAAACAAACTCGACAAGGTCACCGTCGACGCGGCCAAATCCTTCTGGCACCATCCGCGACCGGCTGAGGTCTCCGACCAGGTGCATCCGCTGAGCGTGGAAAAGCCCGGCGACTGGAGCTATCCGAGCGGGCATGCCACGTTCGGCTACACCACCGCGGTCCTGCTGGCCAACATGTTGCCGGAGAAGCGAACTGCCATCTTCGATCGTGCGGCACTCTACGCCCGGCATCGCGTCGTGATGGGCGTGCATTTCCCGAGCGACGTGGAAGCAGGCCGGATCGCCGGCACCGTCATCGCAGCCCAATTGCTGCGGGACCCGGCTTGGCAGGCGGATTTCCTCGCAGCGCGTGACGAGCTACGAAAAGCCCTGGCACTGACGCCCGCCACAGGCGGGTAAGGCAGAGGCGCACCGACTGCGTCGAGCTTGCACGCATGCTCTGCCGCAAGCGGTGCGCCACCCCGCTTGATCTTCCCTGCCGTCATCGTGAGCGGGATTTGCCGCTATGATGGACTCCATGGCGGCCTTGACCCGCCATGCACGCCGGGGGGCGGGACGTAAGTGAAGTCCGGGTTGCACTTTTCCTCTACATCGATGGCCATGGATACAGGCATTGCCTGCATGCATGGACCCGGTCACCTGCGCGCCGCATGAGTGATCCGCAGCGCCGCTTTCGCCGTTGCTGTCTGAGCCTGCTCGGGCTGCTGTTGCTGTCTTTCGCCGCTGCTGCTGCAACCTCGCCCGGCGACCCATGGGCACCGTTCGACGCACCCTGGTTCGATCAGACCGGCATTGCCGAAGGGCTGCCGCAGTCGATCACCACCTCGATCGCACAGGATCAGCGCGGTCTGGTCTGGGTCGGCACGATGGTCGGCCTGGCCCGCTATGACGGCTATCGCACGCAGGTCTTCGACACTCGCGACGGCAGCAATCCGGCGTTGCCCGACGCCTATGTGCGCAGCCTGCTCGCACTGCCCGACGGTGGTTTGCTGATCGGCACCAACGCCGGTGGACTGGTGCGCCTCGACCCGGCGACCAATCGCTTCCACAACTATCCGATCGGCGCGAACGGCACCTCGGACGGCAAGATCTACGACCTCGCCGATGATCACGCCGGTGGTGTCTGGATCGCCACCGATGCGGGGCTGGATCACCTCGATCTGCACACCGACACGATTACCCGGATGCAAACCGGTGCCGGCACCGCGCCACGCAACTTCAGCGTGATGCAGGATCGCGCCGGCAATCTATGGCTGGGCAATAACAAGGGGTTGTTCGTGCGCCGTGCCGGCGCGACCGCGTTCGAGCAGCCGGAGTATCCGGCCGGCATCGTGGCCAGCGTGCTGAACAACCAGATCTGGGCCATCCATGAGGATCGTGCTGGCCGGCTATGGGTCGGCAGTGGGCAGGCCGGCGCGGCCTATCGCGATACCGACGGCCAGTGGCATCCGGTGCCGGGCTTCAGCGGCTCCCGGAACGGTGCCCAGCAAGCCACCGCGCGCGATTTTCTGGAGATCGCAGCGGACACGATGTGGATTGCCACCGACGGCAGCGGCGTGCTCGCGTACACCGCGGGCGATACCCAACTGCGCCAGATCAAGCACGATGCAGCGATCGCCTCCTCGTTGCCGGGCGATTCGGTGCGCGGCTTGCTGCAGGATCGCTCGGGCAATATCTGGGTCGCTACCGACCTCGGCCTCGCCCGCACAAACCCCAACGCGCGCACGGCCTTCTCGCTGCTGCCCTCGCCGCTGGAGCAGAACGCGCTGAGCGATACCAGCGTACGCGGCATCTATGTCGATACACGCGGCCGCATCTGGCTTGGCCTGGGTTCTGGCCGGATCGACATGATCGATCTCAAAGTCGGCCGCATGAGCCATCTGCAGCTGGGCGGCAACCAGATCCGTCGCGACGTGCAGACCTTCGTCGAGACAGCGGATGGTTCGATCGTGGTCGGCACCCAGGGGCTGGCCCGGATCAATCCCGACACGCTGGCCATCCAGCCCTCGATCGTGCCGGAGCTGGGAAACAAACCGGTACTGAGCCTGCAACGGGACGGCTCACGCATCCTCATCGGCACCTATGACGGCCTGTATCGCTACGACACCAGTAGCGGTGTACTCGATCATGTCAGTCACGATCCGAAGGATCCGAACAGCCTCGGCAGCGACACCGTGCGGCAGATCGATCGCGTCGGCGACAGCTGGTGGTACGGCACCACCCACGGCATCAGCATTGCCAGCAACTCGCTGGACCGTGACGGCTTCGAGAATCTGACCCACCGCAACGGCGATCCCTCCAGCCTGCCGCAGAACTACATCAGCTCGATCACGCTGGATCCGCAGCAGCGACTGTGGGTAAGCACCTCCGGCGGGCTGGGTGTGATCGACCATTATTCGCCAGGCAGCCCCTACCGTTTCCGCACCATCGGCATCGCGCAGGGACTGACCAGCGACAAGATCAGTGGCATACAGGATGACGACCGCGGCAACCTGTGGGTCAGCACTTCCAATGGCGTGTCAATGATCGACAGCGACACGCAGACCGTGCACAACCTCGGCCCGCGCGATGGCCTGCACATCCCCAGTTATGTCTACGTGGGTGCCGCGCGGGCGCCGGGTGGCGAACTGCTGTTCGGTGGTCTCGGCGGGTTGACTGTGATCCGGCCGCACTGGCGTGCGCCGGCAGCCGCAGCCGCGCCGCTGACGATCACCCATGCCATCGTCAATGGCAACGAAGTGCCGTTCGGGGAACTTCCCCGCGACGGCCAGACCATCCGCATGGATTCGCACAGCCGCAACCTGCGGCTGGACTTCGCCCTGCTCGACTACCAGACACCGCTCGAAACCTCCTACAGCTATCGCATGGAAGGCCTCGACGACGACTGGACCAAGATCCCCCGAGGCGGTCTGCCCAGCGCGATCTATACCAACCTGCCCCACGGCGACTACCGGCTGCAGTTGCGTGCGGCGACCCACGGCATGCAACCCCGCACCGTCGAAACCCGTGTCGGCATCGTGGTCAAGCCGCTCTGGTACGAAACCACGATCAGCCGGCTGATCGCCGTACTGCTGCTGATCGCGCTGGTGTTCCTGCTGGTCCATCTGCGCACGCTCTATCTGCGCCGGCAGGCCACCCAGTTGCAGCAGCAGATCGCCGAACACACGCGCGACCTGCTCGCCGCCAACCTGCGCCTCGACGAGCTGGCCAGCACCGATGGACTGACCGGCGTCTACAACCGGCGCCGTTTTCTGGAACTGGCCGGGGGCGTGCGCGAGCGCGCACAGGGGCGCTCGGTCTGCATCGCGCTGTTCGACCTCGATCGTTTCAAGCAGATCAACGACACTCATGGCCACCTAGCCGGCGATGCGGTGATCCGCGGTGCGATCGAGGTGATCAAGCAGCACTGCCGGCAAGGCGATCTGGTTGGCCGCTATGGCGGTGAGGAGTTCGTGCTGTGCCTGCCCGACACCAGCCTGCAGCATGCGCAGGAAATCACCGGGCGCATCTGCACGGCACTGGCCAGTACGACGGTGGCCCACGACGGATGCATGATCCCGGTGACTGTCAGCATCGGCATCGCCGCGCTGCATCCGGGTGAATCCATCGAACAATGGCTGTCGCGTGCCGACAAGGCGCTGTATGAGGCCAAGCACAACGGCCGCAATCGCTGCGCCACGGCGAGCTGAAGCGCGCCGTCGTCAGTCCGCGTTGATACCGGTAGCCGACTTCATCGTGTACTGGCAATACAAGCCGTAGGTCACACCGCACAGGCCGGTGAGCACCGCCGGAATCAACAGCGTGCGTTCCTGCAGCACACGGAACAACAACGCGCCAGCCGCACCGCCGAGCGTGAAGGTCACCACCACCAGCACGCAGACGCGGATGCGCAGCGTGTCCACGTCCAAGCCACGCAGGCGCTGACCGATATAGATGCCCAAGTCGGTGAACATGCCGGAGACGTGGGTGGTACGGAACACCATGCCGCTATAGGTACTGGCCATGCCGTTCTGCAACCCGGCACCCATCGCTGCCAGGTACAGGCCGATCGAGCTGCCGGCATCCAGCAACGGCACCGCGGCAAACAGCAGCAGCGATTCCAGCACGAGCGCTGCCCCGTAGCGACGGCCAAGCTTCAGCGTGCGTTGCTGCACGATCAATCCGCTGAGGACGGCGCCGGTCACGAATGCGCCGATCGACAACGCCCAGTGCCATGCCTCGCCACTGTCGCCGGTACCCAGCGCGACGCCGAGCAGACTGCTGGAACCGGTCAGGTTGGTGATCGACTGATGCCGAAACCCCATGTAGCCGGCGGCGTTGACGATGCCCGCGATGAACGCCAGTACGCCGCCGCCGATCCACGCCCAACCCGGCAACTGGCGCAGCACCGGCATCGCGGAATCAGTCTTTCAACGGCTGCGTGGTGATCACCGGCACGTCGCCGATCACGTCGGCGCCCTTCGGCGGCACGAAGTTGAAGGCGGACGCCGGAATCGGCGCATTGCGCTGCCAGCCGGAGAAACGGATGTCGGTGGTGGCACCGAGCTGGTCGCGGAACGTCATGCGCGCCAGGCCATTCGCATCGAAGCCGAGGTCGGCGTAGTCGAACTGTGGATCCTTCGCGGTGGAGGTGAGCCGCAACCAGCTCAGTCCGTCGTGCTCGCCCTGTTCGGCGACCTTGAAGTTCTTGTCCAGCTGCTTGACGTCGGTCAGCACGGTGAGCGGGCTGTGCGCTTCCTCGGTGCTCTGCACGCGCACGGTGACCTGCTCCAGCTCCGGGTCGTACATCCACACGCGGCTGCCGTCGGCCACGATGGTCTGCTTGTATGGCGCCACTGTGTCCCAGCGGAACTGGCGTGGTGCTTCCAGCGCCAGCGTGCCGGAACTGGTCTTGGTGCTCTGGCCGTTGATGTCGGTCAACGACTGGGTGAACTGCCCGGTCAGCGAATGCAGGCCGGTGGCAAACGCGTCCAGCCGCGTGCGCGCCGGCCCCGTGGCAGCCTGCGCCACGGCGCTCAGTGACAACGCCAGCACAAAGGTGGACAGGACTAGCATCAAGCGTTTCATCGGTCTTCCCTTGGAACATAGATGGCGAAGGCTGGCAGTGTGCGCAGCGATCGCTTAATGGACGCCAGCCGTCAGTTCTTGGGTGGCGGCGGGGCCAGCACTTCGCGGTTGCCGTTGTGCTGCGGCGCGCTGACCACACCATCCTGCTCCATCTGCTCGACCAGTCGCGCGGCGCGGTTGTAGCCGATGCGCAGATGGCGTTGCACGCCGGAGATCGAGGCACGACGCGTCTGCGTGACCACCGCCACCGCCTTGTCGTACAGCAGCGTATCGGCATCGCCACCGCCTTCCTCGCCATCCTGCGGCAAGCCGGAGTCGTTGATGTACTTGCCGTCGCTGGTGGCCTGCACTTCCTCCAGCACGCCTTCGATGTACTGCGGCGCACCCTGCGATTTCAGCCAGGCGACCACGTGATGCACCTCGTGGTCGTCGACGAAAGCGCCGTGCACGCGTTCGGGCGTGGCGGTGCCGGGCGGCAGGTACAGCATGTCGCCGTGACCGAGCAGCGCTTCCGCGCCGGACTGATCGAGAATCGTGCGCGAGTCGATCTTGCTGGACACCTGGAACGCGATGCGAGTCGGGATGTTGGCCTTGATCAAACCGGTGATCACGTCCACCGACGGACGCTGAGTAGCGAGGATCAGGTGCACGCCGGCGGCACGCGCCTTCTGTGCGAGACGGGCGATCAACTCTTCAACCTTCTTGCCCACGATCATCATCATGTCGGCGAATTCGTCGATGATGATCACGATGTACGGCAGTGGCTCCAGCGGCTCCGCGGCGAGATTCGGCATGTCCGGATTCGGACGGAACAGCGGATCGAGCAAGGGCTGCCCGGCGTTCTCGGCGTCCTTCACCTTCTTGTTGAAGCCACCCAGATTGCGTACGCCGACCGCGGCCATCAGCTTGTAGCGGCGCTCCATCTCGGCGACGCACCAGCGCAGCGCGTTGGCTGCCTCCTTCATGTCGGTGACCACCGGCGCCAGCAGGTGCGGGATGCCCTCGTACACCGAGAGCTCCAGCATCTTCGGATCGATCATGATCATCCGCACGTCTTTCGCGCTGGCCTTGTACAGCAGGCTCAACACCATCGCGTTGACCGCCACCGACTTGCCCGAACCGGTAGTGCCGGCCACCAGCAGATGCGGCATCTTGGCCAGGTCGACCACCACCGGCTTGCCGCCGATGTCCTTGCCCAGCGCCAGCGCCAGCGGCGACTTCAGCTGGTCGTACTTGTCCGAACGCAGGATCTCCGACAGGTAGACGATCTGCTTGTTGGTGTTGGGGATCTCCAGACCGATCACGTTCTTGCCGGGGATCACGTCGACCACGCGCACGCTGACCACGGAAAGACCGCGCGCGATGTCCTTGTCCAGGCTTGACACCTGCGAACCGCGGATGCCCGGTGCCGGTTCCATCTCGAAACGGGTGATCACCGGACCCGGATAGGCGCCGACCACCTTGGCCTCGATCTTGAAATCCTTGAGCTTGAACTCGACCTGGCGCGAGAGCACTTCGAGGGTTTCCTCGGAATAGCCAGGCCCCTGCGGCGGCGCCTCGTCCAGCAATGACAACGGCGGCAGTTCGCCCGGCGTGGCGGCGCCGACGAACAGCGGAATCTGGGTTTCGAGTTTGGCCCGCTCGCTCTTGGTCACCGGCGCAGGCGCGGCCTCGATGCGTACCGGTTCGCGCTTGGCCTGCTTTACCGCGTCGGCCTTCTTGACCACCTCGCGCTCGCTACGCGCCTGCCGCGCGGCCATCGCCTGCGGCGCTTCGCGCAGCTTGCTCTTGATCCAGTCGACCAGCTTGAGCACGGTCTGCCCGGTCCAGTCCATCAGCTTGAACCACGACAGTCCCGTCGCCAGAGTCACCGCCACCAGGAAAAGAGCCAGCAGGAGCAGTGGTGCACCCTTGTCCAGGGCCTGCGAAAGCGGACGCCCAACCCACAAACCGATAATGCCGCCAGCGCCCTGCGGAGGTACCGGGTTATCCCCGAAATTGAGATACAGCAGCGCGGGTCCGGTGACAAAGAAAAACACGAAGCCGATCAGCCGCAGCGAGGGCTCCCACGCGTGCGCTGTCCGCTCGCCGCGTTGGCGTAGCACCTGCACGCCCAGCACCAGGAGCAGCAACGGAAAACAGTACGCCACGTAGCCGAAAATCCAGCGCAGCAGATCGGCGAGGTGCGCACCGAACGTACCGCCGAAATTCTGCACCAGATTGATCTGGTTGGCGTTGGTCCAGCTGGGATCGCGAGCGTCGTAAGTAAGCAGGCAGATCAGCAGATACAGCGCCAGGGGCAGCAGCAGCAGAGCGCCGGCTTCACGCAGCCGGCGCTTCAGCTCCTCGCTGAGGCCTTCCTTCGGTTGTTGTTTGACGTTCGCGCTTCGCGCCACCTTGGAAGGCTTCCTTAGTTCCAGACCAGGGTCAGAGCATACCTTGCAATGCCGGATGTACCAGCTTGCCGCCATCGACGTTGATGCCGCCGGCGAGCGGAGCGAACTCGCGCCATTCGTTGCCAGCCGCCAGACGCTGCACGTACGGCAGGATCGCAGCGGAGATCGCCACCGACGAGGTCTGCGGCACCGCGCCCGGCATGTTGGTCACGCAGAAATGCGTCACGCCGTGCACGTCATAGGTCGGCTCCTTCCAGGTGGTCGGCTTGGAGGTCTCGAAGCAACCGCCTTGGTCGATCGAGATGTCGACCAGCACCGAGCCCGGCTCCATCGTCTTGACCATCGCTTCGGTGACCACACGCGGCGCCTTGGCGCTGGGGATCAGCACGGCACCGACCACGATGTCGGCATCACGCACTTCCTCGGCCACCGAGGATTCATAGGCGTACAGCGCGGTGACGTTCGGGCCCATCGCCATCATTTCGGCGAGGCGGTCCTGGCGCTTGTCGAACACCACCACATTGGCACCGGCAGCGGCGGCCAGTGCAGCGGCGTTGCCACCAGCGGCGCCGGCGCCCAGCACGACGACCTTGCCACGCGGGGTCGAGGCCATGCCGCCCAGCAACTTGCCCTTGCCGCCCTGCGGACGATGCAGCAGGGTGGTGCCGATCTGAGTGGCGATACGGCCGGCGATCACCGACATCGGCAGCAGCAGCGGCAGCACGCCGTTCTCATCCACCGACTCGAACGCGATACCGGTCAGGCCGATATCGAGCAGGCTCTTGGTCAGCGCCGGTTCGGCGGCCAGGTGCAGGTAGCAGAACAGCAGGTGGTGCTTCTTCAGCAAGGCCAGATCGCCCGCGACCGGCTCCTTCACCTTGACGATCAGCTCGCCCGCCTCGTACAGCGCGGCGGCGTCCGGCACGATCTTGATGCCCTGCTTGACGTAGGCCTCGTCGGCGAAGCCGCTCTTCAGGCCGGCGCCAGACTGCAGGAACACTTCGTGGCCACGGCGCACCAGATCGGCGGCAGCGGCGGGAACGAGGGCAACGCGACCTTCAAGGGTCTTGGTTTCGGAGGGGATACCGATACGCATGGGAGCAGTCCTGTGGGTTCTTAAGCCGGGGGCGACTTGCGTGCACCCAGCCTGGTTAATAAAGCATCAAGTAGCTGGAAAGCTTGAATCGGGGTGCTCCCTTCCCCATCCTTGCGGATTCAGACTCCGCCTCGCCCGCGAAACGGTCAGATGAAACCGCGGCAGGGGTAGAAGCGAATAACGATCAAAGCTGCCAGTTAACCCAAGGATTATAACCATGACGACCCCCAAGCACAGCCGCCTGCTGATCCTCGGCTCCGGCCCCGCCGGCTACACCGCTGCGGTGTATGCGGCCCGTGCCAACCTGAAGCCGACCATGATCACCGGCCTGCAGCAGGGCGGCCAGCTGATGACCACCACCGACGTGGACAACTGGCCGGGCGACGTCGAAGGCTTGCAAGGTCCGGCGCTGATGCAGCGCATGGCCGAACACGCCGAACGCTTCCACACCGAAATGATCTTCGACCACATCCACACCACCGACCTGAAGCAGCGCCCGTTCCGGCTCAAGGGCGATTCCGGCGAATACACCTGCGACGCGCTGATCATCACCACCGGCGCCACCGCGAAGTACCTCGGCATCGAAAGCGAGGAGAAGTACAAGGGCAAGGGCGTCTCCGCCTGCGCCACCTGCGACGGCTTCTTCTTCCGCGACCAGGACGTGGTGGTGATCGGCGGCGGCAACACTGCGGTCGAGGAAGCACTGTACCTGGCCAATATCGGCCGCAAGGTCTACCTGGTGCATCGCCGCGACAAGCTGCGCGCCGAGAAGATCATGCAGGACAAGCTGTTCGAGAAGGCTGCTGCCGGCAAGATCGAACTGGTCTGGAACCACAGCATCGACGAGGTGCTCGGCGACGACACCGGCGTCACCGGCGTGCGTGTGAAGGACGTCAACTCCGGCGTCACCCGCGACATCGCGGCGACCGGCTTCTTCGTGGCGATCGGCCACACGCCGAACACCGGCATCTTCGAAGGCCAGCTCGACATGCACGATGGCTACATCAAGATCCACAGCGGCCAGCACGGCATGGCCACGATGACGTCCGTGCCGGGCGTGTTCGCCGCCGGCGACGTGGCCGACCATGTGTACCGCCAGGCAGTGACTTCGGCCGGCTTCGGCTGCATGGCCGCGCTGGACGCCGAACGCTGGCTGGATCAGCAGACCCCGGCGAGTTGATGCATTTGCCCCCTCTCCCCCGACCATGTCGGGGGAGAGGGTTGGGGTGAGGGGAAAGCTCTTGCTCTTGCTCATGCGAAGCTCTCGGCAAAAATCATCTATAACCATTCCATGCTGACTGCCCGCTTCCATGCCGCGATCGCCGAACTGCCTGCCGCGGAGTGGGACGCGCTGCGCGCCGATGCAAATCCGTTCGTGTCGCACGCGTTCCTCGCTGCGCTGGAACAGAGCAGCTGCATTCTTCCCGACTGGGGCTGGCAGGCCCATCACCTGGGTTTGTATGAAGATGGCCGGCTAGTCGCCGCCGCACCGCTGTACCTGAAAGGCAACTCGCACGGCGAGTTCGTGTTCGACTGGAGCTGGGCCAGTGCGTGGGAGCGCGCCGGCGGCGAGTACTACCCGAAACTGCTCAACGCGGCGCCCTACTCGCCGGTGCCTGGCCCGCGCCTGCTTGCCGGCAGCCATGAGGAAACACCCCAGCTACAACGCGCGCTGGTGGAAGCCATGCGCAGCGAGGCCGATCGGCTCGGGCTGTCCTCGGTGCATGCGAATTTTCTGCAGGAAAGCGAACTCGCTGCGTTCGGCACAGACTGGCTGACTCGCTCGGACGTGCAGTTCCACTGGCACAACCACGGCTACCGCCACTTCCCTGCCTTTCTCGCCACGCTCAACCACAAGAAGCGCAAGAACATCCTGCGCGAACGCAGCCAGGTGAAGGCCAGCGGCGTGACGATCGAATGGCGCAGCGGCGATACGCTCAGCCACGACGAATGGTGGCAGGTGCACGCGCTGTACGAAGCCACCTTCGACATGAAAGGCAATCACGCGGCATTGACTGCGGCGTTCTTCCATCAACTCGGCGAACTGGGTCAGACCGCGCAGCTCGCGCTGGCGCGCAGGCACGAAACCATTGTCGCGATGGCGCTGTTCGTGCAGAGCGACGACGTGCTGTACGGGCGCTACTGGGGCGCGTCGGTGGACATTCCCGGGCTGCATTTCGAGCTGTGCTACTACCGCGGCATCGAACATGCGATCGCCCGCCAATTGACCCGCTTCGAACCGGGCGCGCAAGGCGAGCACAAGCTGGCGCGTGGCTTCCTGCCGGTGCGCACATACTCGCGGCACTATCTGGCGAACCCGGATTTCCGCGCAGCCGTGGCCGCAGCGCTTGCCAGCGAGGCGCAAGCGGTCGACGCGTATGTCGTCGATCTGCAAAGTCACAGCCCGTATGCCAATCACGGCTCCGCCGAACACCATCGCGCCGATCACAGCCGGACCGAACGATGATCCGCCTGCCGCTACTGGATCCCGAGGCATGGGATCGCTTCCCCGACCCGCGTCATGCACTGGCCGAACCGAATGGCTTGCTGGCGTTCGGTGGCGACCTGTCGCCGCAACGTCTGCTTGCCGCCTACACCCACGGCATCTTTCCGTGGTTCAGTGAAGGCGAGCCGATCCTGTGGTGGTCGCCCGATCCGCGTTGCGTGTTCCGCACCGAAACCGCGCGAATCAACCGCAGCCTGCGCCGTCAGTTGAGCGGCCGGCATTGGCGGTTGACCGTCGACCATGCCTTCGACCAGGTCATCCGCGCCTGCGCCGCGCCACGCACCAACGACTCGGGCACCTGGCTGGTGCCGGCGATGATCGACGCCTACGTGCAATTGCATCGCCTGGGTCACGCACACAGCGTGGAAGTCTGGGATGGCGAGCGGCTGGTCGGTGGCATCTACGGCGTCGCGGTCGGTCGGCTGTTCTGCGGCGAATCGATGTTCAGCGCCGAAAGCGGTGGCTCCAAGCTCGCGCTGGTCGCGCTCGCCCGCCTGCTGCATGACATGGATTTTCCGCTGATCGATACCCAGGTCAGCAACGCGCATACGCTCGGTCTGGGTGCGGTCGAGATACCGCGCGGGCAGTTTCTGCAGCAGGTCGCCCAGCTCGGCCAACGCTCCGGACTCGTCGGCAGCTGGGCCGCGTTCACGCCACGCTTGATCCAGCCCTGCGCGGCCGATTGACGGCTGCCGGCTTCAGCCCACCGGAACGCGACCGAGCGCCTTGAGTTCGTCGTAATGCTCCAGGAACAGCGCCACCAGATCCGGATCGAGCTGGCTGCCGGCGACCTGGCGCAGATAGTCCAGCACCTCGGACTCCGGCCACGCCGGCTTGTAGACCCGTGCCGTGATCAGTGCATCCCACACATCGACCACACTGAAGATCCGGGCGGCCAGCGGAATAGCCTTGCCACGCAGACCTTGCGGATAACCGCCACCATCCCAGCGCTCGTGATGGCTGTGCGGAATGTCGCCAGCCTCACGCAGGAAATCCACTCGCTGCAGCAACTCATGACCGAGTTGCGGGTGCTGACGCATGACCACCATTTCCTCATCGTCCAGCTTGCCTGGCTTGATCAGCACGGAATCCGGCAACGCCAGTTTGCCAATGTCATGCAGCAGCGCGCCAAAACTGAGATTTTGCAACGCCTTGCCTTGCACGCCAGCCAGACGCCCCAGACCCACGGCCATCCGCATCACCCGATCGGAATGATCACCCGTTTCCTTGTGGCGGATGTCCATCGCCGACACCAGCACCCGCAGCGCCTGCTCGTGGCCCTGCAGCAGCGTATGGTTCGCTGCCTTCAAGCGGCGCAGATCGCGGCCGATCATCCAGAACAACAACGCCCCGGTGATCAGCACGAACAAGATGCCCTTGATGCTGTGCAGACGGCTGAGTTCCGCCTGCCCATGCACCAGCAGGTTCAGCGCACGATCGGAAAGCCATATCCACAGCACGGACAACACAACGTAGATGCTGGTGGTACGGAACTGGGGAGTGAACCTCACAGCAGAACTCCGGCGAGAACGTCTCGCGCACGACAGGCACACCGCGCATCTTGCGGGCAGGCGGCAGTGTGAAGCACTACCCGCCGCAGCGATGTGACCAAAACCTCAGCCAGCCCGCACGGCGTACTTGCGTGCCACGTAATCGTCGAGGATGCCGACGAATTCGTTCGCGATATTGTCGCCACGCAAGGTCATCGCTTTCTCGCCGTCGATGAATACCGGTGCCGCCGGCGCCTCGCCGTTGCCGGGCAGCGAGATGCCGATATTGGCGTGCTTGGATTCGCCTGGACCGTTGACGATGCAGCCCATCACCGCCAAGGTGAGGTTCTCCACACCGTCGTACTTGATGCGCCAGACCGGCATCTGAGCGCGCACATGTTCCTGCACGGTCTTCGCCAGTTCCTGGAAGAACTCGCTGGTGGTGCGACCGCAACCGGGACACGCCGTGACCAGCGGCGTGAACGAGCGCAGGCCCATCGTCTGCAGCAGCTCCTGCGCCACGATCACTTCGCCGGTGCGCGAGGCGCCCGGCTCCGGCGTGAGCGAGATGCGGATAGTGTCGCCGATACCCTCCTGCAGCAGCACCGCCAGCGCCGCAGCGGATGCGGTGATGCCCTTGGAACCCATGCCGGCTTCGGTCAAACCCAGATGCAGCGCGTAGTCGCAACGCGCCGCCAGATCGCGATACACCGCGATCAATTCCTGCACGCCGGAGACCTTGCACGACAGGATGATGCGATCGCGCGCCAGCCCGATCTTCTCGGCCAGTGCGGCGGAATCCAGCGCCGAACGGATCAGCGCCTCGCGTGCCACGTGCGAGGCGTCCCACGGATCGGCGCGCTGCGCGTTCTCGTCCATCAGCGCGGTGACCATGCTCTGGTCGAGTGAACCCCAGTTCGCGCCGATGCGTACCGGTTTGTTGTAGCGCAGCGCCATCTCGATGATCGCGCCGAACTGGCTGTCCTTCTTCTTGCCGAAACCGACGTTGCCGGGATTGATGCGGTACTTCGCCAGCGCCTCGGCGCAGGCCGGCTCGCGCTCCAGCAATTGGTGGCCGTTGTAGTGGAAGTCGCCGATGATCGGCACGTCCACGCCCATCATCGCCAGCCGTTCGGCGATGCGCGGCACCGCGGCGGCGGCGGCCGGCGTGTTCACCGTGATGCGCACCAGTTCGGAACCGGCACGGGCCAGCTCGGCGATCTGCTTCGCCGTGCTGGCCGGGTCTTCGGTGTCGGTGTTGGTCATCGACTGCACCACCACCGGCGCACCGCCACCGACGTGGATCTTGCCGATCTGCACGGCCACGCTGGGCCGGCGTAGCGCCGGTTCAGCCGGGCGCGGTTTGTGCGAAGCAATCTCACTCATGGAATCAACCGGATGACAGGTCGCGACGATGCGCGACGACACTGCCAAGGATACCCGATCGGGCTTGCCGGCCTGTGGCAAATCCACGCAGGCTGGCCAACAAGGCTGCTGTTCGACCAGCCGTGTCATGCCTGTTTTCACAGATCCGGACGATCGACCGGCCCCTCCGCGGAAAACACAACCTGCACGAAGGCTGGACGGATTGTCGCAGCAAGTTGATCGTAGTCATGGCACGGTATCCCGCAAGGGCGAATACTGCTGCTGGTATCCATTGGGGAAGCCACATGCCGAATACTGAGTATTACAACGACAAGGTGGTGCGCCAGTTCCTGCTGGCTGCCGCCGTCTGGGGCATCATCGGCATGTCGGTCGGCGTGTATATCGCCGCCGAGCTGATGTGGCCCGCACTGAACTTCGACATACCCTGGATCACCTTCAGCCGGTTGCGTCCTGACCACACCTTCGGCGTGATCTTCGCCTTCGGCGGCTCGGCCTTGATGGGTACCTGCTACTACGTGGTGCAACGCACCGGCCACGCGCGGCTGGCACTCGGCAAACTGGCCGGATTCACGTTCTGGGGCTGGCAGCTGATCTGCGTGCTGGCGATGGTTTCGATGCCCCTGGGTCTGACCACGAGCAAGGAATACGCCGAGCCGGAATGGTGGATCGCGCTGCTGACCGCGGTCGTGTGGGTGAGCTTCGGCACGGTGTTCTTCGCCAGCCTCGCGCGGCGACGCATCAAGCACATTTACGTGGCAAACTGGTACTACGGCGCGTTCATCATCGCGGTGGGGTTGCTGCACATCGTCAACCACCTGTCCTTGCCGGTGTCGTGGACGAAGTCGTACCCGATCTACTCCGGCGTGGTCGATGCGATGGTGCAGTGGTGGTACGGCCACAACGCGGTGGCGTTCTTCCTCACCGCCGGCTTCCTCGGCATGATGTATTACTTCGTGCCGCGGCAGGCACAGCAGCCGCTGTGGAGCTACCGCTTCTCGATCGTCAATTTCTGGGCGCTGATCTCGGTCTACATGTGGGCCGGCGCGCATCACCTGATGTACACCGCGCTGCCAGACTGGGTGCAGTCGGTCGGCATGGCGTTTTCGTTGATCTTGCTGATGCCGAGCCTGGGCTCGGCGGCGAACGGCCTGCTCACCTTCAACGGCTCGTGGTGGCGACTGAAGACCGATCCCGCTGCCAAGTTCATGGTGATGTCGCTGGTGTTCTACGCCGCGTCCACCTTCGAAGGTTCGATGATGGCGATCAAGACGGTGAACTCGCTGACGCATTACACCGACTGGACCATCGCCCACGTGCATTCCGGCTCGCTGGGCTGGGTGGCGATGATCACCATCGGCTCGCTGTATGCGATGGCGCCACGCGCACTGGGGCGTCCGGAGATGTACTCGCGCAGCGGGATGGAGCTGCATTTCTGGCTGCACATGACGGGCACCCTGCTGTACGTGGGCTCGATGTGGACCGCCGGCGCCACCGAGGGCCTGATGTGGCGCGCCACCAATCCCGATGGCGCGCTCACCTATGGCTTCCTCGACAGCCTGATCGCGATCAAGCCGATGTACCTGATCCGCTGGCTGGGTGGCGTGTTCATCCTGTCCGGCATGTGGGTGATGGCGTGGAACCTGTGGTACACCGCGGCGGATGCGCGGGCACGGCTGATCAAGCCGATCCCGGTGCCGATTCCCGAGCCGGTGCCGCATCAGGTACCCGCCCCGCTGCCTGCGGCCGGTTGAGGACGAGATCATGGCCTACAAGCATTTCGAAGCGATCGAGAAACACGCCGGCCTGCTCGGCATCCTGATTGCGATCATGGTGTCGTTGGGCGGCTTGGCCGAGATCACCCCGCTGTTCGTCGAGGCGCATACGCTCAAGGCGCCACCGGGCGTGCATCCGTACGATCCGCTGCGGTTGATGGGCAAGGACGTCTATGTACGCGAGGGCTGCTACCTGTGCCACTCGCAGATGATCCGCGCGCTGCGTTTCGAGACCCAGCGCTACGGCCACTTCTCGACCGCGGCCGAGTCAGTTTACGACCGTCCGTTCCAGTGGGGCTCCAAGCGCACCGGGCCGGATCTGGCCCGCGTCGGCGGCAAGTATTCGGACGACTGGCAGCGCATGCATCTGATGCATCCACGACAGGTCGTGCCACAGTCGAACATGCCCGGCTACCCTTGGCTGGCTGAAAAGAAGCTCGACGCCGCCGACATCCAGGCGCGCATGCGAACCCTGCGCCGGCTGGGCGATCCGTACAGCGACGCCGAGATCGCCAGCGCACCTGCGGCGGTGGCGGACAAGACCGAGCTGGATGCGCTGATCGCGTATCTGCAGGGGCTTGGCATCAAGAACGAACCGACGTCGATGGCAGCCAGCAGCGATGGAGGTGCGCCATGACTCCGATGAGTCCGGTCTGGGGTTACCTCACCGGCGCCATCATCCTGCTGATGATGTTCACCTTCATCGGCATCTGGATCTGGGCCTGGCGCAAGCACCACCAGTCTTCATTCCAGCGCATGGCGCAGTTGCCGATGGAAGACGAACCCGAAGCTGATGTCGATATGCAGGAGAATCGTCGATGAGCATCGGATGGTCGTTGTGGGTGATGTTCCTGGTGACGCTCAACCTGGGCATCACGTTTTTCCTGTACCTGTGGGGACCGCGCGTAAAGATCCCGACCCTTCCCGACGGCACCAGCGGTCACGTGTGGGCTCATGGCGTATTGCGTGAAGGCGTGCGCAAGCTGCCGCGCTGGTGGGTGCTGTTCTCGGGCGCCATGTTCGCCGCCGGCTTCACTTATCTGGCGCTGTTCCCCGGTTTCGGCAGTTTCAAGGGCATGCTGGGCTGGACCTCGCACGGCGAACTGGCGCGCAACGTGGCCGCCAACGAGGCCACGCTCGCGCCGCTGATCGAGCGCTTCAGGCTGTACCCGGTCGAGCAGCTGACCAATGACCCGGCCGCACGGCAGATGGGCAAGGTGCTGTTCGAGGACAACTGCGCCGCCTGCCACCAGCGCAGCGCGAAAGGCAACGTGGCGCTCGGCGCGCCCGACCTCACCGACAACGACTGGCTGTACGGCGGCAGCGGCAAGGACATCACCACCTCGATCCACGACGGCCGCAGCGGCGTGATGCCGCCGTGGGCCAGCCTCGGCGCGGACAACGTGAAGAACCTGGCGCAATACGTGTTGAGCCTGTCCGGCTCGCCGCACGACGAGGCCAAGGCCGCCGCCGGCAAACCGCTGTTCGCCACCTGCGCCGCCTGCCATGGCGCCGACGGCAAGGGCAATCAGGCGCTGGGCGCACCCAACCTCACCGACCACATATGGCTGCATGGCGGCAGCGTGGCCGAGATCGAAAAGACCATCGGCGAGGGCCGCCAGGGCCACATGCCGGCGTGGAGCCCGCGACTGACTGACGATCAGATCCACACCGTCGCCGCCTACGTCTATCACCTGTCGCACGATGCCGATGCCAGCAGCCAATGACATCGCCGGCCGCCACAGCGGCGCCTGGTATTGCCAGCCGGTGCTGTGGCTGGGCAGCGTCGTCTTCGTGGCCTCGCTGGCCGGTTGCGTGTGGATGATCGTGCTCGGCGCGCGTCACGCCGATACGCCGCTGGATACTTCGCACACCGTCTTCGGCGTACCGGTCAGCGCACACAGCAGTCCGCAGCATCCTCCGACCGACCCGCCACGATGAGCACTTGCGCGGCCGGCACTTATGCAGCGGGCACTTATGCGGCATGGGCCCATCCACAACTCGCCGCGCAGGTGTTGCGCAGTCGCCGCGACGGTTGCAGCGAGATCGCCTTGCGCGTCGAATCGTTGCATGACCCGCGGCAGGTGCTGTGGCTGGAGCAACGCATTCGCGCCCTGCCCGGCGTGCGGCATGTAACCATCGACCGTCCGGCCCGGCGCGTGCGTGTGGTGTGGGATGCGCAGCGCACCTCCCTGCCCAGCCTGCTCGACAACTTTGCCGCCGCGCACTGCCCGGCGCAGCCGCTGCAGCACGACAGCATCGACGACGCCCGCTCGCGCGAACAGCACGATGCGCTGAAGCGGCTGCTGGTCGCCGGCATGTGCGCGATGCAGGTGATGACGTACGCGTTCGTGATCTACATCGGCGTGGTCGATTTCGTCGACTTCAGCACGCGCCACCTGTTCCGCTGGCTCGGCCTGATCACCACCGTGCCGCTGGTGTTCTACTCGGCCCGGCCATTCTTCGCCGGCGCCGTGCGCGAACTGCGCGAACGCCGGCTCGGCATCAACCTGCCGGTGGCGCTGGCGGTGGCGCTGGTGTTCCTCGCCAGCACGTTCAACACGCTGCGCGGCAGCGGCGAGATCTACTTCGATTCGGTGAGCATGTTCGTGTTCCTGTTGCTCGGCGGTCGTTATCTGGAACTGCGCTCGCGCCATCGCAGCGGCGCGCTCGGTGACGCGGTGATCGACGCATCGCCCCTGCTGGCCGAACGCCGACGCGACGATGGCGAACTGGAAACGGTCGCCGCGATCACCCTGCTGCCCGGCGATCGCGTGCATATCGCCGAAGGCAGCACCGTGCCGGCGGACGGCGTACTGGAAAGCGCGCGCGTGCAGGTGGACGAGGCGTTACTGTCGGGCGAATCCCGCCCGCTGTACCGCGTACGTGGCGAGCGGCTGATCGCCGGCAGCGTGCTGCTGTCCGGGCCGGCCGAGCTGCACGTTGAGCATGGCGGAGCGACCACCACGATGGCGCGACTGGGTGCGCTGGCCGCTCGTGCACGGCAGGCGCGCAGCCTGCTCGGTAGCAGCGACCGCGAGATCGGCCGCTTCGTCAGCCGCGTGTTGTTGCTGACTGCGCTCACTGCGCTGGGCTGGCTGCTGGTCGATCCCGCGCGCGCCTTCGAGGCCGCCGTGGCCGTGCTGGTGGTGGCCTGCCCCTGCGCGTTCGCGCTGACCCGACCGGCCACGCTGACCCGCGCACTCGGCGTGCTGGCCGGTCGCGGCGTGCTGGTCACCGACGGCGCCGCACTCGTCACGCTGGCGCAGGTCGACTACGCGCTGTTCGACAAGACCGGCACGCTAAGCGTGCCGCAACTGGATCGCCGCGCGGTCGAACCGCTGCGCGGTGACACGCCGGAACAGGTGCTGCAACTGGCCGCTGCGCTGGCCCACGAAAGTTCGCATCCACTGACCCGTGCGCTCGCCGATGCCGCCCGCCAGTACGCGCTGCCATTGCGTGCGCAGTCGGTGCAGGTCAGCGCCGGTGCCGGCATCAGTGGCGAAGTCGATGGTCGCCCGCTGCGCCTGGGTCGCGCCGACTTCGCACTCGCGCCGAGCAGCCAACCCGCGCCAGTCAGTACGGCGGGCGCGCTATTGCTGGCCGATGCGCAAGGCGCCATCGCGGCGTTCCATCTGGACGAACAACCGCGCGCCGACGCGCGCCGCATGCTCGACGCGCTGCGCGCCGACGGCATCCTGCCGACGATCGCCAGCGGCGATGACGCAACACGCGTGGCTGCATTGGCCAAGCGTCTCGGCATCGACGACTGGCATGCACGCCAGTCGCCCGCCGACAAGCTGGAACGGCTGCAGGCCGCGCGACGCGACGGCCGCCTCACGCTGGCCGTCGGTGATGGCAGCAACGACGCACCATTGCTGGCCGGCGCCGACGTCTCCGCCGCGCTGACCTCGGGCACCGAGCTGGCGCAGGCGCACGCCGACCTGCTGTTGCTGGATGGACGCCTGGACGGCCTGATCGATGCCCGCGTGATCGCCCGTCAAGTGCAACGGGTGATGGCACAGAGCCGGCGCTGGTCGCTGCTGTACAACCTGTGCGCCGTACCGTTCGCCGCATTCGGCTACGTGCCGCCATGGCTGGCCGGGATCGGCATGTCGCTGAGCTCGCTGGTGGTGGTGCTGAACGCGCTGCGCGTCGGCCGCGACGAAACATCCGAGCATCCAGACCCGACCGGCCCTACGGAAAGCACGAGTGAGCTGCACGCATGAACATCCTGCTGGTGCTGATTCCGGTCACTCTGCTGGTCATCGTGGTCGCGGTGGCGCTGTTCTTCTGGGCGGTCAATCATCAGCAGTTCGACGATCTGGACAGCCCCGCGATCCTGCCGCTGCTGGATGATCCGCCGCAAGAGCCCACCCCGAAGCTCCCCGAAGAAACCGATCCGTCCACGCCAGACATGTAGGAGCCCGCTGGCAGGCAATGCTCTTGTTCCCATGTACGAAAGACGAAGAGCATTGCCCGCCAGCGGGCTCCTACATTTTTCGCCGCAGTGCCGCCTGCAGCAGGCGACGTTGCAGGCGATCGACCAGCTTGACCGGATGAGTCAGGCTCATCCGCGCCAACGCCTCGGCTTCACCCGAAGCCACTGCGCCGGGCCGACAGGCTGCGCGCAGCAGCCGGAATCTTCCACGCCAGCTGCTGCCGCCGGCTTTCAGCCAGTTCAATGCCGGCAGCAGGCGCTGCTCGACCTCGCTGAAATCGCTGCCGAACGGAAACGTCGGCAACAGGCCTTTGTGCTGGAACGGCGCCAGCGCCTCGCGCAGGTAGCGCGGACGATGCCGACGCCAGGCTTCGGGTATCACGAAATCCGCTGCCAGCTTGCCGTGGGCCTTCGCCTGCGCGCACAGCGCGTCGAGAAAGCGCGCATCGCTGATCGACAACATCGCCTCGACGCACTCGCTGTCGCTCTTGCCGCGCAGGTCGGCGACGCCGTATTCCGTGATGAAGATATCGCGCAGATGGCGCGGGATGGTGGTCTGGCCGTAGTTCCAGCGGATGTTGCTCTCGATGCCGCCACGCACCTGCCGGGTCGCGCGCAGCAGCAGCGCCGAGCGACCTTCCGGCAACTCATGCGCCATCGCCACGAAGTTGTACTGACCGCCGACGCCACTGACCACGCTGCCATCGTCCAGTGTGTCCGACACGGCCGCACCGAGCAGGGTCGCCATCATGCAGGTGTTGAAAAAGCGCGCACCGCGTCGCTGCAACATCGCCAGCGCCTGGTGATCGCCGTACAGCTGATTGACGTTGGAAACCGGACACATGTCGATCGCATCCGGATCGGCCGCCTCGGTGGCATCGAGCCATTCGTACAGTTCGTGCGAGCCGAGAAAGAACGCGCCGCGCAGGTAGTGTCCACCGGGCACGTCATCAGCCAGTCGCCCGGCGACCGAGGCACGTTCCAGTGCGAGGTTGTCCCAGCTGCGCCGCTTCAGGATGCCGGCGCGTTGCAGGTGCATGAAGCCGTCCATCACCATTTCGCTGGCGCCATACAGGCCGGTCTGGAACGCCGCCAGGCCACCCAGCCATCCGGCCATCGCATGCGTGGCGCCACGCGGATCCAGCGCTACCAGCGCGCGTCGCCACATGGTGTTGTCCTGCTGGCGCAACAGCAGCGCCTTGACCAGCGCGTCGGACAACGCGCCGATGCCGATCTGCAGGCAGCCGCCATCCTTGACCAGTGCGCTGGCGTGCAGGCCCAGCGCGTATTCGGCCAGATCGACCGGCAACCGCGGCAGCGCGAACAGCGGCGGCGAGGTTTCCGGCTGCAGTTCCACGTCGAAATAGGCTTCGGCCACTTCGGCTTCGCCGCTCAGATACGGCAGATCCGGATGCACCACCGCCACGCACATCGGTCGCTGCTTGCCGGCGAGCTGCGCCTGGCGCAGGAAATCCAAAGTCAGATCCGGATTGCACGAGAGGCTGTAGCGCACACCGTCCGGCCCCTCGCGGCGCGCCACCAACTGCACCAGCAGGTTGATATCCTGCACCACCAGGTCGCGGGCGACGTGGGTGTAGTTCTGGCTGATGTAGTTGCGCTGCGCGCTGCCCGAACGCAGCAGCGCACCGGACTGCAGGTAGAACTCGTGCACTTCGACATTCGACGGTAGCGCATTGCGCGCCTGATCCAGCGCGTATTGCGGATCGACCTGATCGGCGCCGAAGTGACGTTTGAGGAACGGCTCGAGAAACCGCTGCTCCAGCCCCGGCGCCGGCTGCGGCCGGGTCAGCGACAGCGCGGTGTACAGACGCAACGAACGGGCCGGATCAGCCGCGGTATCGCGGTACAACGCATTGAGCAGCCCATGCGGCTTGCCCAGACCCAGCGGCGCGGCAATGCGCAGGTCCGCCCCCAGTTCCTCGGCGAGGTAGCGCGCGCAGGCATCGGTGTCGGTGTAGCGGTGCTCGATCGGCATGCGCCAGATCATGCCAGAAGCTTGCCAAAGACAACGTGCACACAGGTCATCGCCTAAACTCGTTGCATGCCCACGCCGCTGATCCTCTCCACATCGAACCGCCTGCTGGCCGAACAGGCGCTGAGTCGAACCGCCGGTGCACCCCTGCTCAACGGCAACGCGGTGGAATTGCTGATCGACGCCGCTGCGCATTACGACGCCTGGCTGGCGGCGATCCGCGGCGCGCAGCAACGCGTGCTGCTGGAGAACTACATCATCCGCGACGATGAAGTCGGCTGCGCGTTCCGCGAGGCCCTGGTCGAGCGTGCGCAAAGCGGCGTGTACGTCGCCGTGGTGGTGGACTGGATCGGCTGCCTCGGCCAGTCGCGCAACTCGTTCTGGGCGCCGTTGCGCGCGGCCGGTGGTGAAGTGCGCGTGTTCAATCCACCACAGCTGGGGCAACCGTTCGGCTGGATCAGCCGCGATCACCGCAAGCTGTTGGTGGTCGACGGCGTGCATGGTTTCCTGTCCGGCGTATGCATCAGCGCGAAATGGCTGGGTGACCCGGCGCGCAACGTGCCGCCCTGGCGCGATACCGGCGTGGCGCTGCATGGCCCTGCCGTGGCCGAGCTGGAGGCCGCGTTCGCGCAAAGCTGGAGCGAGATCGGTGCCGCGCTGCGGCAGTTTGTGCCGCTGCCGGAACCTGCTGCGGCAGCCGGCAATGTCTCTTTGCGACTGATCGCCACCCAGCCAGCCACCGCCGGCATGTACCGGCTCGATCAATTGATCGCCGCGATGGCACGCAAGACGCTGTGGCTCACCGACGCCTATTTCGTGGGCCTCGCCCCGTACGTGCAGGCACTGGTCGCGGCGGCGCGCGACGGCGTGGACGTGCGCCTGCTGGTGCCTGACAGCAGCGATATCCCGGCGGTGGCCAGCGTGTCGCGTTCGGGCTACCGGCCGTTGCTGAAGGCCGGCATCCGTGTGTTCGAGTGGAACGGCTCGATGCTGCACGCCAAGACCGCGGTGGCCGACGGCCAGTGGGCGCGGGTCGGTTCGTCCAACCTCAACATCGCCAGTTGGCTCAGCAATCGCGAGCTCGATGTGGCGGTCGAAGATGCCGGCTTCGCCGGTCAGCTTGCCGCGCAGTACGAAAAGGATCTGGGCAACGCCACCGAAATCGTGCTCGCGCCCCGTCGCCATGGCAGCAGTACACGCGTCCGCGCCAGTGAAGCACCACCGCCGCGGGTGCGCCACGGTGGCGGCAGTTCCGGTCGCGCCGCCGCCGGCGCACTGCGCATCGCCAACAGTGTCGGCGCTGCACTGACCGATAAACGCGTGCTCGGCGACGACAGCTCCGGCGGCTCGCTGTTCATCGGTACGCTGGCACTGATCGGACTGGCCGTTATCGCGATCCTGTGGCCGGCGTGGATCGGCTGGCCGTTCGGGGCACTGGCCGGCTGGTTCGCACTCAACCTCGGCATCCGCGCCTGGCGCGTGCGCAAGCGGCGCACCGCCGACAAGGATTGAACGTCGCAAAATCTGCTTGAAGTGCTCCCTGCACTCCCTCCTTCAAGCAGATGTTTTTTCACGACTTGATACTTTCACCATGCTAGGCTCGCTCCCCTTATGCATGCGCCGTCCGACGACACCACACCGCGCCACGTCCTGACCCCAAGCTCGCTCAACCGGCTGGTGCGCGACCTGCTGGGTGATGCGCTGCCGCAGGTGTGGATCGAGGGCGAGCTGTCGAACGTGGCCAAACCCGCGTCCGGCCATCTGTACTTCACTCTGAAGGACAGCGGCGCGCAGGTGCGCTGCGCGATGTTCAAGCTGAAAGCGTCCGCCCTGCGTTTCCGCCCGGCCGACGGCATGCAGGTGCTGCTGCGCGCCAAGGTCGGCCTGTACGAACCGCGCGGCGAATTCCAGCTGGTCGCCGAATACATGGAACTGGCCGGCGAAGGCGCGCTGCAACGCGAGTTCGAACAACTCAAGGCACGACTCGATGCCGAAGGCCTGTTCGCGCAGACGCGCAAGCGCGCCCTGCCCCGTTACGCGCGCCGCATCGGCGTGATCACCTCGGCCACCGGCGCCGCCGTACGCGACGTGCTGAGCGTACTGGCGCGGCGCTGGCCACTGGCCGATGTCGAGGTACTGCCGGTGCCGGTGCAGGGTCGCGAGGCGCCACCAGCGATCGTCAAGATGTTGCGCAAGGCCTCGGCCAGCGGCCGTTACGACGTCCTGCTACTGACCCGCGGCGGCGGCTCGCTGGAAGACCTGTGGGCGTTCAACGACGAGGTCGTGGCGCGGGCGATTCATGCCAGTGCGGTGCCGGTGGTTTCCGCCGTCGGCCACGAGATCGACTTCAGCATTGCTGACTTCGTCGCCGATCTGCGCGCGCCGACCCCCTCGGCCGCAGCCGAGTTGCTGGTGCCCGATGCAGTGGCGATCGACCGTCATCTGCAGCAGCTGCTGCAGCGCCTGCTCACCCTGCAGCAACGTCAACTGCAGGCACAGGCGCAACGCGTCGATCATCTGCTGGCACGACTGCAGACACAGCGACCACAGGCGCGACTGCAGCGTGACCACGAAAGGCTGTTGCATCTGCAGCGCTGTTTGACTGCGGTGCTGCGCGAACAGAGCCAGCTTCGCCATACCCGACTGGAACGGTTGCACGCACGCCTGCTGGCACAACACCCTAGCGCGCGGTTGCCGCTACTGGCGCGTCGGCTGGCCGAACAGGATCAACGCCTGCGCCGTACCATCACCTACCTCTTCGAACGGCAGCAGACAAAGCTGCGCCATGCCGGTCACGCACTGCATGCGGTGAGTCCGCTGGCCACGCTGGAGCGGGGCTACGCGATTCTGTTCGAGGCCGATGGCCAGGTGCTGCGCTCGGCGAAGCACGTCGCCGTCGGCACCGCCTTGCGTGCGCGCCTGGTTGATGGCGAGTTGCCGTTGCGGGTCAGCGAAGACTGAATGGCTCACATTCGCTGAACACCGCGTGCATTTATGCTTGATGCGATGCCGTCAATGACGAAGGCCATGCTCAAGAAATCCTACCCCTACTACCTCGCCAATCAGCCGCAGCAGCCGAACACCGATCTGGCCGTGCTGGACAAGTACAGCGGCAAGGTGGCCACTCGGGTTGCGGTGCCTGATGCGAGGACTACCGAGAAGGCGATCGCTGCCGCGGTGAAGGCCACCACGCCGATGCGCAACTTCAAACCGTGGGCGCGCCAGGCGGTGTTGCAGCATTGCGCGAAACGCTTTGCCGAACGTCGCGACGAACTGGCCGAGGCGCTGTGCATCGAGGCTGGCAAGCCGATCAAGGACTCCGCCGGCGAGGTGACTCGGCTGATCGAGACATTCCAGATCGCCGCCGAGGAGGCCGTGCGCATCAACGGCGAGACGCTGAACCTGGAACTGGCCTCGCGTCTGGACGGCTATCACGGCTACACCAAACGCGTGCCGCTGGGTCCGGTGTCGTTCATCACACCGTTCAACTTCCCGCTGAATCTGGTCGCGCACAAGGTCGCGCCGGCGATCGCCGCCGGCTGTCCGTTCGTACTGAAGCCATCGGAGAAGACGCCGATCGGCGCGCTCATCATCGGCGAGGTGCTGGCCGAGACTGACTTGCCGAAAGGCGCATTCTCGATCCTCACGCTCGATGGAAAACACGCCAGCCCGCTGGTCGAAGACGAGCGCTTCAAGCTGCTCTCGTTCACCGGCGGCCAGGTTGGCTGGGAGCTGAAAGCTCACGCCGGCCGCAAGAAGGTGGTGCTGGAACTGGGCGGTAACGCCGCCTGTATCGTCGATGCGGATCAGGGCGCGCACCTCGACCGCGTGGTCGAGCGGCTGATCTTCGGCGCGTTCTACCAGTCCGGCCAGAGTTGCATCGGCGTGCAGCGCATCTACGCGCATGTCGACGTCTACGATGCGCTGAAGAAAAAACTCGTCACAGCCACGAAGAAGCTCAAGGCCGGCGATCCGAAACAGAAGGACGTGTTCCTCGGCCCGATGATCGACGAGGCCGCCGCCGAGCGCCTGCACGGCTGGATCGTGGACGCGGAAAAGGCCGGCGGCAAGATCCTGTGCGGCGGCAAGCGCAACAGCAACATGCTGGAGGCGACCTTGATGGAAGACGTGCCGCGCGATGCGAAGGCCAACCGGCAGGAAGCGTTCGGTCCGTACGCCCTGCTCGCCCCGTTCAAGAAATTCGACGACGCGATCGCGCTGGTCAACGATTCCGACTACGGCCTGCAGGCCGGCATCTTCACCGACAGCCTCGACCACGCCATGCGCGCATGGAATGAGCTGGAACAAGGCGGCGTGATCGTCAACGACATCCCCAGTTTTCGCGTCGACAACATGCCGTATGGCGGCGCGAAACTGTCCGGCCTCGGCCGCGAGGGCGTGCGCTACGCGATCGAGGACATGACCGAGATTCGCCTGATGGTGATGCGCGAACGCTGATCCGCGTGACTACAGCGCGCCGGCTCGCGTTGCCTGCACGTTCCAGCCCATCGCGTTGTAAAAACGGTAGCGTGCGATGCCTGCGTACTCGTGCAAGGCCAGGTCGACCACAGTGAAGTTGTATGACTGCGGCCACCAAGACCACACGCCGTTCACATAGTCGGCGCGCACCGGTGTGGCCTGGATGCCGAAGTGCGTGAAGTACAGCATGCCGCGGCGCAGGTGGAAGCCGGACGACACCAGCAGCACGCGGTCGGCGCCCCAGGACTTCAGCAGCGGACCACTGAACTGCGCGTTCTGCCAGGTATTCATGCTACGCGGCTCCACCAGCAGGTCAGCGGCATCGACACCGAGCCGCTGCAAGTCATCGGCATAGATCGCTGCCTCCGACTGGCCGAGCCCGCGCGCATCGCCGCCGCTTACCTCGACCTTGCACGCATTGCCGCTCTGCCGACAGGCACGGTACAGCACCGCAGTCTTGCTGATGCGTCCGTACGCGAACAGGCTCGCCTCCACCGGCCCGCCATTCGCAACGCGCACCGTGCCCGCACCCAGCAGCACGATCGCGTTGCGTTGTCCCCACGCGATCGGCGTGTCCACAGCGACATCCGATTGCAGCCGGGTCAGCAACCATGTCGGCAGCGGCCCGCAACCCGCTGCCAGCAACAGGATCACCGCCAGCGCCAGCAACGCACGACTGCAGCGACGCCACTTCAGCAAGGCCAGCACGATCGCCAGCACAATCAGGATGAGCAGTGCGTCCAGGGTCATGGGAACTCGGCATTAGTCGGCGGGAAGGCGCTGCGATTATGCCGGTGTGCGGTACACGCATGCGCAAGTAACCCTCATGGCAGGTGTGCCGCTGAGCGAGTTTGGTTAGGCTGGGTCATCGCAGGGAGTACGCCATGACCACCCTCGTGTTCGTCCACGGCTGGAGCGTCACCAATACCTCGACCTACGGTCAGTTGCCGTCGCAACTGCAGCAACAGGCTGCCGCCGCTGGCCTGTCGCTGACGCTGACCGACCTGTGGTTGTCCGAGTACGTCAGCTTCGACGACGCCGTGACCATGCCCGACCTGGTGCGTGCATTCGATCACGCGTTGCGCGACCTGCATCTGCTCGACGCCAGCTTCGCCTGCATCACCCACTCCACCGGCGGTCCGGTGGTGCGCGAATGGCTGCGCGCCCAGCGCGACAAGCCCGGCAGTATGAGCACGATCAAGCTCAGCCATCTGGTGATGCTGGCGCCGGCGAACTTCGGTTCGGCGCTGGCGCAACTCGGCAAGGGCGTGCTGGGCCGGCTCAAGTCGTGGTTCGATGGCGTGCAACCCGGCCAGCGCATTCTCGACTGGCTGGAGCTGGGCAGCGCCGAATCGCTCTCACTCAACCTCGATCACATCCATGGTGCCGATCCAACAGCAAGCGGCCGCTATCTGTTCGTGCTCGCCGGTGACCGCCCGGACCGCTCGCTCTACGACCACCTCAACAGCTACACCGGCGAGGACGGCTCCGATGGTGTGGTACGTATCGCCGCCGCCAATCTCAATGCGCGGCATGCCGTGCTGGCGATCCCGACCGGCGGTGCGGCGGATACGCTAACGCTCAACCAGCAGCAGGGCCCACGCTGCGCGTTCAAGCTGATCGCCGACGCCGCGCATTCGGGCAGTGCACACGGCATCCTGCAAAGCGCGGCAGTCACCACGATCGATGCGATCCTGCGCTGCCTGCAGGTGCGCAGCGCTGCCGACTACGGCAACCTGTGCAACGCCTTCGATAACGAGAATGCCCAGCGCGACGCCAACAAGGTCGAACTGGATCCAGCCGGCCTGTTCGCTCCGCGCGTGCACATCCACGATCCGCGCAGCCTGCTGATCGTGCGACTCACCGACGAGGCCGGCGAGCCGCTCGTCGGTGCCGGCTATCTGCTCACCGCCGGAGCACAGGCCAGTCCCGACCTGATGCCCGACGACTTCATGCTCGACCGCCAGGCCAACTCGAAAAGCCGTACGACGGTCGCGCTGTTCCTCAACTACGCCCTGCTCGCTGGCGATGGTCGCGTCGCCGATCCGGGCAATACCCGCAAGACGCTGCGCAACGCCGTTCCCAGCCATCGGCCCTACGGGGCCTGCATCCAGCCCGCCGACCTCAGCGGCCTGGTGCACCATGCGTTGGCGAAAAGCGCCGCCGGCGAAGACCTATTCAACATGCTCGGCCCGCACCAGACCACCGTGCTCGACGTGGTACTGCCACGCAATATCCATGAAGGCGTGTTCCGGCTGACCCAGAATCTGGCAGCAGAAGATTTCAGCAAGCCCGTGCCGGGTAACGTGATCGGCTGAGTCATCCCGTATCATCATGGTTTGCTTTTGCACGGCTAAGCGGCTCCGTGCTCACTGACAACCCTTCGCGCCTGCTGACCTGCCACTTGCATGCAAAAGAAACCGATCTTCTTCGACCCCACCGGCCGACGCGCCAGCCACGTCTCGCGGCTGGCCCTGCTTGCCGGCGTGGTCAGCACGCTGTTCGTGGTGGCCTGTGCGATCAGCCTGTTCGTCGGGCCGAGCGTGGGCGGCATCCTCCACCTTGGTGGGCAAGGCAAGGCGCGGCATGGACTGACCGGGGTGAAGGCGGCCGCGCCGGAGCTGCTGAAACCGGCCGCCAAGCTGGCCGCGGAAGTGCGCGCCCGGCAGAAGCTGCTGCACCCGCCGCGTACACATGCCAGCAAGGGCAACGCCGCACGCACGCCACCGCCGCTGTCACTGGACAAGCCGGCCGGCCGGCCGTTGGCGATCGGCTTCTACGTCAACTGGGACGACACCAGCTACCCGTCGCTGAAGCGTGCGCTGCCCACGCTGGACTGGGTGATCCCCACCTGGATGAGCGTGAGTGGCGCAGACATGGCGCTGCATACCAGCGTCGACGCCAAGGCGCTGAACCTGATCCGCACCCAGAAACCCGCCACGCCGATCCTGCCGTTGCTGCAGAACGCGGTGGACAGCAAGTGGGATGGCGCAGGCCTGGCGCGCATGCTGGCGACCCCCGCGCTGCGCCAGGCACGCATCGCGCAGATCGTCGTGTTCGTCGATGCCAACCATTTCCAGGGCGTGACGGTGGACTTCGAGGAAGTGCCCGAGAGCGCGCAGAAGAACCTCAAGGCCTTCCTCAACGAGCTCAATGATGCGTTCGACCCGCACGGCTGGGGCATCGTGCTGACCGTGCCGTTCGACGATGCCTCGTGGGATTACAAAGGCTACGCCGACATCGTCGACTTCGAACTGCTGATGGCCTACGACGAGCACTGGGCCGGCAAGGATCCAGGCAGCATCGCCAGCCAGGACTGGTTCGAGCGCACCCTCGACAAGCGCATGAAGGTGCTCGATCCGGATCAGACCATCGTGGCGATCGGCAGTTACGGCTATGACTGGGCCCATGGCCAGACCGCCGAGACGCTCACCTTCCAGGACGCGATGGATCGTGCCAGCGATGCGCAGGCCGACATCACGTTCGATCCCGACAAGCAGAATCCGCGCTTCTCCTACAGCGAGGACGACGGCACCACGCATCAGGCGTGGTTCCTCGACGCGGTCACTGCGTACAACCAGATCCACGCCGCCGACGAGTACCAGCCCTACGGCTATGCGCTATGGCGGCTGGGTTCGGAGGATCCGTCGATCTGGTCGGTGCTGGGCCGCAATTACGGCGCGCCGGCACCGGACCAGCTGCACACGATCGGTCAGGGCGAGGACATCGACTTCGAAGGCCCGGGCGAGGTGCTCGAGATCGCCGCCGAACCGAAGCCTGGCGCACGTACCGTCGAAGTGAACAAGACCGACGGCAGCATCGACGACGAGGACTACACGGCGCTGCCCACCTCCTACGTGATCCAGCGCGCCGGCACGCTGCCGCACAAGATCGCGCTGACCTTCGACGACGGCCCCGATCCGGAGTGGACGCCGCAGATCCTCGACATCCTCAAGGCCAAACATGTGCCAGCGACGTTCTTCATCATCGGCGCGAACGCCGAGATGTCGCCCAAGCTGGTGCAGCGCGAAGTCAACGAGGGCCACGACGTCGGCAACCACACCTTCACCCATCCCAATCTCGGCGACAGCCCGCCTGGCATTGTGGCCTTGGAGCTCAACGCCACCCAACGGCTGTTCGAGGCGCTCACCGGCCACTCGATGCGGCTGTTCCGTGCGCCCTACTTCGGCGACGCCGAACCGACCACCGCCGACGAACTGGTGCCGATCCAGATCGCGCAGAAGATGGGCTACCTCTCGGTCGGCCTGCACATCGATTCGGAGGACTGGCAGCGACCGGGCACCGACCAGATCGTCAACAACGTGCTGACCCAGATCGCCACCAAAAACCCGGATCGCAAGGGCCAGGTGGTGCTGCTGCATGACAGCGGCGGCGAGCGCTCGCAGACGGTGGCGGCGCTGCCGCGCATCATCGACGGGCTGCGTGCAAAGGGCTACGACTTCGTCACCGTGTCGACGCTGGCCGGGCTGACCCATGACCAGACCATGCCACCGCTGCCACCCGGATCGCTGTCGCGCTGGGCCGACCGCTCGGTGTTCCTCGCCCTGGGCGTGTTCGGCCATCTGATCCGCTGGCTGCTGACCGCAGCCATCACGCTGGGCATCGCACGCCTGCTTCTGCTCGGCGGGCTTGCCCTGTGGAACCGGGCGCGCGAGCGGCGGCGCACCTTGCCTGTGCTTGGCGACGATCCGCCGCTGGTCTCGGTGCTGATCCCTGCCTACAACGAGGAAAAGGTGATCGCCAGTTCGATCCGGCAGATCCTCAAGAGCCGCTACGCGAACCTCGAAGTGATCGTGGTCGATGACGGTTCGACTGATGCCACCTCGGCGGTGGTCAGCCAGCACTACGCACACGAACCGCGCGTACGGCTCATCACCATTCCGAACGGTGGCAAGGCGCACGCGGTCAACACCGCGCTGCACGAATCGAATGGTGCCGTGGTGGTGGCGCTGGATGCCGACACCCAGTTCGAGCCCGACACGATCCCGCGGCTGGTGCGCTGGTTCATCGACCCCAAGGTCGGCGCCGTCGCCGGCAACGCCAAGGTCGGCAACCGGGTCAACCTGATCACTCTGTGGCAGGCGCTGGAATACATCACCGCGCAGAACCTGGAACGCCGTGCGCTGGCCGCGCTGGGTGCGATCACCGTGGTGCCCGGTGCTGTCGGCGCCTGGCGGCGCGAAGTGCTGGAACAGCTCGGCGGCTTCCCCGCCGATACGCTGGCCGAGGACCAGGATCTCACCCTCGCCGTGCAGAAGGCCGGCTACCACACCTTGTTCGACAGCGAGGCGATCGCCTGGACCGAGGCGCCGGATACCGCCGGTGGACTCGCCCGTCAGCGCTTCCGCTGGTCCTACGGCACCCTGCAATGCCTGTGGAAACACCACGACGCGATCTTCCGCCCGCGCTATGGCGCACTCGGCATGGTCGCGCTGCCGCAGGTATGGCTGTTCCAGATCCTGTTCTCGGTGGTGTCGCCACTGGTCGACCTGGTGCTGGTCTGGCAGATCGTCTCCACCGGCCTCGACTACCTGCAGCACCGCGGCCAGTTCAACGACGAAAACCTGATCAGGATGCTGGTCTTCTACGCCGCCTTCATGGCGGTCGATCTCGGCGCCGCCGCACTCGCCTTCGCGATGGAGAAGAGGGAGAAGTGGAGCCTGATGTGGTGGCTGGTGCTGCAGCGCTTCGGCTATCGCCAGCTGATGTACTACGTGGTGGTGCGCTCGGTATGGACGGCCATCCGCGGACCGTCGGTGGGCTGGGGCAAGCAGGAGCGCAAGGCGACCGTGAACACCAGCGACGAGCTGAAGTCGTGAGCCATGTTCGCGGCTCTCAGTTCGCCAGCGGCTCGGTCAGCACGGGCTGACGCACGCTCAACGCGGTACCCGCTGCTGCCACGATGATCGTCACGATGGCCAGCCACTGCAGCAGGCTGAGCTGTTCACCCAGCAAGGCCACACCGGCTACTGCCGCGATGGCCGGCTCCACGCTCAACAAGGTGCTGAACGTGCGCGCCGGCAACCGGGTCAGCGCGACCATCTCCAGCGAATACGGCAGCGCCGAGCTGAGCACCGCCACACCCAGCGCATACGGCAACAGTGCCGGCGACAGCAGCGCGCTGCCGGCATGCACGACCCCGAACGGGATTGCCAGCAACGCACCGATCGAGGTGCCCAGCGTCACCGCATCGGCGCCGTAGGCGGCCCCGGCCTTCTGCCCCAGCACGATATACAACGCCCAACCCACACCGGCGGCCAGCGCGTACATCACGCCGACCGGGTCCAGTGCCTGCGCCTGCTCGCGCAACGGCAGCAACATGCCCAGGCCAACCACCACCAGTGCAACCCAGACGAAGTCGAGCAACCGACGCGAGCCGAACAGCGCCAGTGCCAGCGGCCCGGTGAATTCCAGTGCCACCGCGATGCCCAGCGGGATCGTGCGCAGCGACATGTAGAACACCATGTTCATCGCACCCATCGAGAGCCCGTAACCCCATAGTGCACGCCAGTCGCGCTGACCGCCCGAGCGGCGCCACGGCCGTCGCCACAACAGCAGGATCAGCGCGCTGAAACCCAGCCGATAAGCGGTAGCACCCAGAGCACCGACCTGCGGGAACAGGTGCTTGGCCAGCGACGCGCCACACTGGTACGAGACCATGCTGATCAACAGCATGCCGATCGCGAGCGCGAGCGGAGCAACGGTGGAACGTGATGACATGTGCACAGCCGCGGCGGGAGAACAGTCTGCTCATGATGCCCGCAGATCCGGACGAAACCCACCTCGCTGACCGTCTTGATGTCGTCATTGCTGACAGTGCGTGACAGCAATGTGCCCCACGACTCGCGGGTGATGCATAGATGCATGGACTTCCGCTGCCTGATCCACACTCGCAAGCAGACTCTTCAATGAGCGGATCAGCGCCTCTTTCTTTCAGCCAGATCCGCGCACCCGCATCGTCAGCTCCATCAGAAAATTCCGCAGCATCTGTTCACCGCACAAGCGGAATTCCCTGTGACCGAAGAGTCGGTCTCGACGCAGGGGCATTTGTCGCAGGCGACTCTCGATCATGTCATGACGTTTTTTGCGGACCAGATCAAATATCTGGCGCACAGACAACCATGTCTTTGTCATCTTGCGTTGAGATAAAGGGTCGGGGGGATCTTGCCTAACTTACTTGGATGGGGGTTATGTCGATGAATTGGAAAACCATGTTCGCAGGCAGCTTGTTGCTCGCCTGCGCAGTCGTTGCTGTGCCGGCACTCGCCGGCACGTTGCCTGATCACGAGGAATTCGACGCCGCGCTGCAGGTGCCGTTCCGCAGCACCGGGGTGCGCCCGGTGACGATGCATTTTTCTTATCCGGGGGCGACACCGGGAACGCCGGTGGCGTGGGAGGTCACCCTGCTCGGCCACGATGGCAGTGCGTTGCGCACATGGCAGGGACACAGCACGATTGGCACCGGCAGCACGCAGGCACAGGTGCTGTGGGACGGACTGGATCGCAACAGCAAGGCCGTGTCCGCCGGCTATGTGACGATACGGCTGCGTGCGATTGCGCTGGATAGCGCTACGGCCGCTCGCATCGGCACCGGCCAGCCCGACCAGGCGTTGACGCTGGCGCAACAGCAGGCACCGGAGCTGATCGAGGAACAGCGCTACGACGTGCAGGTCGGTAACGTCGCTGCACCTGTAATGCCGCACTTTCAGGCGCTGCACCAACACACCAGCACTTCCACCAGCACCTCCACGCTATCGCCAATGTCGGCGGTAAGCGCCGGCAGCCTGCCGTACACCATCTACTTCGGCAACCTGCACAGCCAGACCAACCACAGCGATGGCGGTGGCGTGCTGTCCACCTGCACGGGCGCACAGAATCCGCAGAGTGCACCGTACGGTCCGGCCGACGCCTACCAGTACGCCTCGAACGAAGGCCTGGACATCCTGATGACGTCCGAACACAACCACATGTACGACGGCTCGACCGGCACCAATACCTCGGCCAGTCCGACCACGGCGCACAACCTTTACCAATCCGGTCTGCAGGCGGCCAGCACGTTCAACGCCGCGCATACGAATTTCCTGGCGATCTACGGCATGGAATGGGGTGTCATCAGCAACGGCGGCCACCTCAATATCTTCAACTCACCCAGCTTGCTGGAATGGGAATACAACAGTTCCAATCAGCTGATCGGCGACGTGTTCACCGCCAAGAGCGACTATGGCTCGCTGTACACGCTGATGAAGACGAATGGCTGGGTGGGTCAGTTCAACCATCCCGCCAGCAGCGGCCAGTTCAACGCCGGTGGAGCGGATCTCGGCTACACCGCCGACGGCGACACGGTGATGGCGCTGGCCGAGGTGCTCAACAGCTCGGCGTTCTCGACCAACACCACCGAGACCGAAACCAGCCGCAGCAGCTACGAGCCAGCGTTCAACATCCTGCTCGAACGCGGTTACCACGTGGCGCCGAGTTCCGACCAGGACAATCACTGCGCCAACTGGGGTGCCAGCTACACCAACCGCACCGGTGTGCTGATCCCCAACGGTACCGCGCTCAGTCTGTCTGCGTTCCTGGACGCCGTGCGCGCCCGCCGCGTGTTCGCCACCGAGGACAAGACCGGCCAGATCGTGCTGACGGCAAACAGCCATGTGATGGGCGAACGCTTCAGCAACAGCGGCCCGCTGACGCTTACCGTCAACTACGCCAGCAGTGCCGGCCACACCGTGCAGCGCGTGCAGGTGTTTGAAGGTGTACCGGGCAGCAACGGCACGATCGCCACGACCTCGAGCACCGCCACCACCACCATCACGCCAGCCAACGGCGACCACTTCTACTACGCCAAGATCACCCAGGAGGATGGCAAGCAGTTGTGGTCCGCGCCGGTCTGGGTCACACAGGGTGCGGGCGGTGGCGACACCACGCCACCGACGGTGAGTGCGTCGGAGAGCGGCAGCTCCGGCACCATCACGCTGTCGGCCAGCGCCAGCGACAACGTGGGCGTGACCAAGGTGGAGTTCTATGTCGATAACGTGCTGAAGGCCACCTCGACCAGCTCGCCCTACCAGGCATCCATCGACTCCACCACACTGAGCAATGCCACGCACAGTCTGGTGGCCAAGGCCTATGACGCGGCAGGCAACGTGGGCACCAGCAGTGCGGTGAGCTTCAGCGTGTCCAACAGCACGGGCGGCGATACCACGCCGCCGACGGTGAGCGCGACGGAGAGCGGCAGCTCGGGCACGATCACGCTGTCGGCCAGCGCCAGCGACAATGTGGGTGTTACCAAGGTCGAGTTCTACGTCGACAGCGCGCTGAAGGCGACATCCACCGCTTCGCCCTATCAGGCCACGCTGAACTCCACCACGCTGAGCAACGGTACGCATAGTCTGGTGGCCAAGGCTTATGACGCGGCCGGCAACGTCGGCACCAGCAGCACGGTCAGCTTCAGCATCTCCAACAGCGGCGGCACCGCCACCGAGCTGGTGAAGAACAACGGCTTCGAAAGCGGCACCACGCCGTGGACGCAGACCAGTGGCGTGATCAACAACACCAGCAGCGAAGCGGCGCATACCGGCAGCTACAAAGCGTGGCTGGATGGCTACGGCAGTGCGCATACGGATTACGTGCGCCAGTCCATTACCATCCCGGCCACGGCGACCAAGGCCACGCTGGATTTCTTCATGCACATCGACACCGCCGAGACCACGACCAGCACGGCCTATGACACGCTCAGCGTGCAGGTGATCACCTCCGCCGGCAAGTACGTGACGCTGGCGACCTGGTCCAACCTCAACGCAGCCAGTGGCTACGTCGAGCACACCGTGGATCTGTCGGCCTATATTGGCCAGACCATCCAGATCAACTTCTACGGTGTGGAAGACAGCTCCAGCCAGACCTCGTTCGTGATCGACGATGTCAGCGTGAAATCGCAGTAAGCGGGTTGGGGCGGGAGTTCCGCGAGGAGTTCCCGCCCTCCCCTCGCCGGAGATTGCTCAGGCGTTGCCGCGTACTCGCATCGTCAGACCCTTCAGAAAATTCCGCAGCAACTGATCGCCGCACAACTTGAAATTCTTGTGGTCGGCCTGGCGAAACAGCGCACTGAGTTCGGGCTTGGAGACCGGGAAGCCGGCGCTTTCGAGGATCTGATGCATGTCGACGTCCTTCAGTTCGAACGCGACGCGCAGCTTCTTCAGCACCACGTTGTTGGTGACGCGCTTCTCCACCGGGCGCGACGGCAGGCTTTCGTCCTTGCCGCGGCGGTAAAACACCAGGCCATCGAGGAAATGCGCCAGCGCGGCGTTGCTGCATTCGACGTAGCCCGGTTCCTCGTCCTTCTTCAGGAACGCCTGCACGTCCTCCTTCGCGATCGGGAAATTCGCATCGGCCAGATGGGTGATCTCCACCACCTTGCCGTCGCTGAGGTCGAGCATGTAGCGGATGGCGCGCAGTACGTCGTTGTTGATCATGTCGTTCCGATGGATCTCGCTGAGGGCGCCATGTTACCGCGCGACGATTAACCCCGTTCGCCGCCGGCCCGCGTTTCATCTTTCACGATCCGGTGGAGACCGCCTCCGTATGAGAGCCGCCCCATGAACGTGAAAGCCCTGCCGCATGCCTTGCTGGTGACTTTAGGCGATGAGTTGGCCGCATGCGGTCATGCCGACAGCGACACCACGGCGCGTTGAGGTTTCCGGCCCCGCTGTACGGACCGCGGCTGTGACTGCAGGCAGGATCCCCACTGCAATCCTCCCCCGCCGCTTCCGCACAGCGGGGCCGGAACATGCAAGAGCACCCCTCCCCAACCCTCCCCTGCGCGCAGGGGAGGGAGCCAAGCTCGAAAGCAGTGCTGCTCCCCCTGTCTGCAGAGCCTGTCCCGGACTTGATCCGGGAGGGAGGATGGGAGGGGGTAACGCTTTTCGGCGGAAGTGCGCCAACCTACCCTCTGGCAGCCGATTTGGCTTACGCTCGCTCCCCATGGATGCCGTGGTCGATCCCGATGCGATGCTGATGCTTGCCTATGCGCGCGGCGACCTCGCGGCGTTCGAGGCGCTCTATGCGCGCCATCGCGGCATGCTGTATCGATTCCTGTTGCGCAGCTTGCGCGATCCGCACCGCACCGACGAGTTGTTCCAGGAAACCTGGAGCCGGGTGATCAGCGCGCGTGCGCGCTATCAGCCGCAGGCGAAGTTCAGTACCTGGCTGCTGCAGATCGCGCACAATCTGATGATCGACAGCGCGCGTCGCCAGCGACCGATGGCCGGTGGCGATGAAGCTGAAGTGGCGCTGGCTAACGTGGCCACACCGGAACAGGAACAACCCGATCACGCCTTGTCCGAGTTCGAACGTCGCCGCGGTCTGCAGCGTGCGATCGAACAGCTGCCGGACGAACAACGCACCGCCGTGCTGCTGCGGCTGGAGCAAGAACTCAGTCTGGAGGAGATTGCCACGGTGACCGGCGCCGGCCGCGAGACGGTGAAATCGCGCCTGCGCTATGCCATGACCCGCTTACGCGAAGTGCTGTCCGAATGACTACTCAACTGCCACCGCAAAGCCCACCAGAGCCCGACGAAAAGCTGCCCGGCGAAACCGAGCTGGCCGCACTGTATCGGCAGTTGCCGCAAAGCGAGCCGAGCCCGGCACTGGATGCCGCCGTGCTGCGCACCGCAGCGCAGGCGCTGGCGCCCGATGAAGAAAGCCCCACGGTTCTGCGCGAGCGCAGGAAGGCCGAACGCGAACGTGGCGACTGGGTGCACCCGAAACCCGTCACATCGCCGCCGGTTGCGTCACCGTCTGCGGACGGCAGCAGGAGAAGGCCACGCTGGCCGATCGCGCTAAGCAGTGCAGCCACCCTGGTGCTCGCTGCCGGGCTCGTCTGGCACATGCGCGAATTGCCTCCGACTACATCGACACCCACGGCGATGGACAGCGCCGCACCGGCGCAAGCCAAGGCAGCTGCATCTGCAACACCACCTGCCGCAGCGATGCAGCCGGCGGAACCCGCACCGCCCACGCCACCGGAGCCAGCCAAACAGCCGCCATCGGAAATGCTGGCCGCGCCATTGCGCACGCCAGCAACCAATGCATTGCGCCAGGCCGCGCCTGAGCAGCTTGCAGAACGCGCCTCCAGCAAAGCCAAGGTGATCGGCGGCCTGAGCCAGTACGCCCCGGCCGCCGTGGCTGCGCCCGCTGCACCTCCCGTGGCGCTGCAGGAAACAGCCAGTAGCTCGGCCGCGGACAAGCCCGCAGTAGCCGAAGCTGCACCGGAAATGCCCGCGACGATGGCAGCCGCGCCGGCGCCAGCCGCTCCGCCTGCAGATCAAACCACAGTGCCGCAAGTCGCCGGCGATTCTGCCGCGAATACCGCGAACGAAGCCGCACCCGTTTCGCACCGGGTGCAGACGAGGATGCCGGTGGCACCGACACCATTCACGCCCGTTGCCAATATGGACACCACCTCCTACCCCAGCGATACGCCAGCGCAGGAACTGGACAAGATCCGCCAGTTGTTCGCGCTAGGCCATGATGACGAAGCGCAGCAGCGCCTGACTGCCTACCACCTCGCGCACCCGCGGTGGGATCTTCCGCTGGATCTCCAGGCACGACTGCGCAAGCCATGAGCGGAGCGTTGTTCACGCTGGCCCAGCCGTGCCGTCATCAGGAAGAGATCAAGAAGAGCCGTTTTCTCGCACTGGCCGCACCGGTGAATTCGCCCGAGCAGGCGCTGGCGTTCGTGCGTGATGTGAGCGAGCCCGCCGCCACACACAATTGCTGGGCCTACCGCATCGGCCAGGACTACCGCTTCAACGACGATGGCGAACCCGGCGGCACCGCCGGGCGACCGATTCTGCAGGCGATCGAGGGGCAGGAAATGGATCGTGTCGCCGTGGTGGTGACGCGCTGGTACGGTGGCATCAAGCTCGGCGCCGGCGGCTTGGTGCGCGCCTACGGCGGCACCGCCGCCGAATGCCTGCGCCGCGCCGAACGCGTGCCGATCGTGGCGATGACGCGGCTCGGCGTACGTTGCGATTTCGCCGAACTGGCCCTGCTCAAGGCGCGTCTGAAGGACTTGCAGGCCGAGGTCGAACAGGAAGTGTTCGGCACCGATGGCGTGGATCTGCAACTGCGCGTGCCGGACAGCCTCGTGGCCGAAGCTCAGCTACGAATCAGCGACATCAGCCGCGGACGCAGCGCCGCGAAACGCCTGGATTGAGTCTGCCGATCTGCCGCAAGGATTGAATCGGCCACCGCACGCCCCACCTTGAATGGCATTGCCCGCGCGCGGGCCCGTGCCACCTGCGACCCACCCTGCGAGAGCCCATGAGCGACGCCACCAGCGACACGACCCGCCCCATCCGCCGTATCGGCGCGTTGCGCGAACTCTGGCCCTTCCTGAAACCGCATCGTGCGCTGGCGATCGGCTGGCTGATTTTCCTAGCCATGTCGTCCGGCGCCTCGTTGGTGTTGCCAATGGCGTTCCGCCACATCATCGACCAGGGCTTCGGCCATTCCAGCCAGGCGGTGATCAACCAGACCTTCATCGCGCTGTTCGGCGTGGCGCTGGTGCTCGCGTTCGCCACCGCCGCACGCTACTTCTGCATCACCTTGCTGAGCGAGCGTGCGCTCGCCTCGCTGCGCCAGACGCTCTACTCGCAGGTGATCCGGCTCGACGTCGGCTTCTTCGAGAAGAGTCGCGTGGGCGAACTGCTGTCGCGTCTCAGTGCCGATACCGAAGTGGTGCAGGCGCTGATCGGCTCCGGCGTCTCGGTCGCGCTGCGCAGTGCGGTGATGCTGATCGGCGCGGCAGTGGCGATGGTATGGACCGCACCGTCGCTGGCCGGTCTCACCGCGCTGGTGATTCCAGCGGTGATGCTGCCGATCCTGGTGTTCGGTCGTCGCGTACAGAAGCTGTCGCGCGCCAGCCAAGATCGCCTGGCCGATGCCGCGGCGATTGCCAACGAGACGCTCAACGCGTCCACCGCGGTCAAGGCGTATGCGCGCGAGGACATCGAGAGCACCCGCTACGGCAGCGCGATCATGCGCGCGCTGGCCACCGCGCGCCGGCGCATCGGCATGCGCTCGCTGCTGACCATGGCGGTGATCGTGCTGGTGTTCGGCGCGATCACGCTGGTGCTGTGGGCTGGTGCCCGTCACGTATTGGCCGGCACGCTGGATGCCGGCGTGCTGGGCCAGTTCGTGCTGTACGCGGTGTTCGCCGCTGGCTCGGTGGCCGGCCTGTCCGAAGTATGGGGCGACGTGCTGCGCGCCGCGGGCGCGATGGAGCGTATCGGTGAACTGCTGGCCGAACGCGCGGAGATCACCGATCCAGCCCAGCCGACAGCCTTGCCGCGTCCCATGCACGGCGCATTGTGTTTCGACGACGTGACCTTCCACTATCCGACGCGTCCCGATACCGCGGCCCTGCTCGACTTCACACTGGACATCCAGCCCGGCGAAACCGTCGCTCTGGTCGGCCCGTCGGGCGCCGGCAAGAGCACGGTGTTTGCGATGCTGCTGCGCTTCTACGATCCACAGAGCGGCCGCATCACCATCGACGGCATCGACCTGCGCGCGACGACCCTGGCCGACCTGCGCGGCGCGATCGCGCTGGTGCCACAGGAAACCGTGATCTTCGCTGGCAGCGCCGCCGACAACATCCGCTTCGGCCGGCAAGACGCCAGCGACGAGGAAGTGCGCGAAGCCGCCCGCGCCGCCGAAGCGCACGACTTCATCAGCGCACTGAACGACGGCTACGATGCGGAACTCGGCGAACGTGGCGTGCGCCTGTCCGGCGGCCAGCGCCAGCGCATCGCGATCGCCCGCGCGATCCTGCGCGACGCACCACTGCTGTTGCTCGACGAAGCCACCTCATCACTCGATGCGCAGTCCGAAGCCGCGATCCAGCAAGCGCTGGAACGGCTGGAAAAAGGTCGCACCACCCTGGTCATTGCCCACCGCCTTGCCACCGTGCAGCGTGCCGATCGCATCGTGGTGATGGACGGCGGCCGCATCGTGGCGCAAGGCACGCACGAGAGCCTGCTGGCCGAAGGCGGCCTGTATGCGGAGCTGGCGCGGTTGCAGTTCGTGGCCTGAGGGGACGACAAACTGATTGCCGACATGGCCGGGGCGGTGCCTGGTGCACCGCGATCCCTTTTCGCGATGGAGGGCGACGGGCTCGTCCATTCTCACTATCGGGCGAGGACGGCGATATCCATTCGCCGTCCTCGCCACCGTCCCTGCCACTAGACCGAACCGATCCTGCGGATAGATAGCCGCGCACTCAGTTCGTGTCAGGTGTCAGGCGCTTCGCCGCGACGGTACCAGCGACATATTGCGTCACCGTCGTGCCGTCCTGCGCAAACTGGGTGATCGAGAAGGTGCCCGAGTAGGTGTTGCCGCCGCGATCCAGTTGAATCTGTTCGCGGATACTGGCCGGCCCGAGGAAGACCGTCCCGGTGGCGTCCCAGCCCAGTGCGTAGTGATTGAGCTTGTAGCCATAGACACTGGTGTGACGGTAAACCCCCATGCAGAAGTTGCTGGTCGGCGGCGGCTTTCCGGAATTCATGATTTCGGTGCCGTCGGCATGCCAAGTCACGAAGCCCGCATCCACTGGTGCGCCGTTCTTCGCCGTGAACGTGAATTGCCACAAGCCGGTGATTGGCTCGAGCAGCTGCAGCGGGTTCACGGCACTTGCCACAGCACTATTGGCGGCCGGCGAGGCACCGCTGGCCGCCGAGGCCTCCACTACCGCCGCTTCCACGCTGTTCGACAAGGTGTGTGGCAACGACCAATGGAGCGAGCTCGGCACGTTGTAGCCGGAGATGCTGCAGGCATCCGCCTTGGTGGAAAGCCCGGTGGCGGACACTCCCAACGCAGCGATGACGATAGCTGTTTGCAGACGGGTATTCATGACAAATCTCCTTTTGGGATGGATGACCCGTCGCTGGCTTTCCCTGCCCTGCAGCGGCTCGCTGTGGAGAATGCTATTCAGCGAACCAGGAATCATGAGGGCGCGATAGGGAAATGATGAGAAGTCGCGCCAAAACCGCTTGAGCTGACGATACTGATCGGTGTGATAATCCGGGAATGGGGACCGGCAAACCTTCAGGACATGCGGCGCCCGCCGGCGTGTTCTCCTTCGCCGACGTGCAGGTGGATGCCGGTGCGCATCGTTTGACCCGCGCAGGGACGGAAGTCGGTCTCGAGCCCAAGGCGTTCGCCGTGCTACTCGAACTTCTGGCCCATCCGGACCAGATGCTCAGCCGCGACCAACTGCTCGATGCGGTCTGGGGCCATGCCCATGTCACCCAGGCAACGCTCAATCGCCTCGTCGTCCAGTTACGCCGCGCGTTACGAGTACCCCGCCAAAGCACACCGCTGACTGACCGGCATGATGTCGATCTCGGGCCAGCGCACAGCCCTGCGCTGCCATCACTCAATGCGAACTGATCTGATAGCCAGGCGCCCTTGCCAGGTTCACGGTGCTGACCACGCCGGGGTTGCCCTCGTCCGAACGTGGGAGAAATGGGAGGGTTGAGCCATCTCCCGGTCGAGGGACAGATCGAACGCCGTTTCGACATACCTGAACCCCGCCTCTGCTTTCACCCGAAAGTCACGCGCACTTTCACGCCGTCGTCCTGAACGCGATGGTCCCATGCTGACTGCAGGAGTCGGCGCTGAGTGTCATCCGCAGACCCCTGCTTCGGAACGACGCCTGCGCAAGCTGGCCATACCGTTTCGTTTCAGCCACCAAGGAGTTCCCCCCATGATCAAGCGCATGCTTCCTCTGTTGATTGGACTGTCGGTTTGCGGCGCCGCCCTCGCGCAGAACATGCCTGCCACGGCCCCGCCGGGGACCATTACCACGCACAGCAGCACCACAGTGACCACCACGTCGTGGCCGGTCCAGCCGCCCCAGGACGGTTCGACCGAGGATGCGGTCAAGACCGCGATCGCCAACGCCGGCTACAAGGAAGTGAAGGGCCTGAAATTCAAGGATGGCGTGTGGCGAAGCAAGGCCCGTGGTGGCAACAAGCAGTGGGTCGAGCTCGCGGTCGGGCCGGTCAACGGCAAGGTGTATCCAGCCGATGCACCGTCCAAACTCAACAAGGACGAGATCAGCGCCAAACTGGCGACGGCCGGTTACCAGAACGTCAAGGACGTGAAGTTCGACGACGGTCTTTGGGCTGCTGAGGCCAAGACTTCGCATGGCGACACCGTCGATCTGCTGGTCGATCCGGACGATGGCAGTGTGGTGGCCAAGTCGCGCGATTGATTCGTTGCGTCTTTGACGGTCATGGAAGCCCGGCGCGTTGATCGCGCCGGGCTTCTTCGTTTGATGGGAAAAACTCGCGCACCAGGCATGCGTGGCTTCCGGTCACGCTGCTTTTGGCACGCAACGTCCTTCAATGCGTCGACGGCGCCCGCTCAGCATCCACCGCACGCTTGACCGCCGCCACGAACGCCCACCGCGCGGCAACCAGTTCGTCGGACGTCGCATGCGGCCACGCACCCACCTGGGCGATCACCAGCTGGCGCGAGGGATCGACGTAGACCATCTGGCCGAAGATGCCGATCGCGGCATAGCTGCCATCCTTGTCCGTCCACCACAGATAGCCGTAGCCGCGGCCCGGATCGTCGACGTTTTCCTGATGGCGAATCGCACCCTCAAGCCACGCCTTGGCGACCACTGGCTTGCCCGCGATGCGACCACCGTCGAGCATGAATTGCCCCAGCCGCGCGTAGTCGCCCAGGGTCGCCGACAGGCCGCTGCCGCCGGTGTCTGTGCCATCGCATTCGTCCTTGATCCAGTACGCATCGGCGGCCATGCCGTAGGGCTGCCAGATCGTCTGCGACAGATAGGCGGCCAGCGAACGGTGCGTGGCACGCTGCACCAGGATGCCGAGCAGATCGGTTTCCGCGGTGTTGTAGTTCCAGTGCGTGCCGGCCTGCCATTGCCGCGGCTGTTTCTTCAGGTACGACAGCACATGCGCCTGACCGTCGACGCAGGCATGCAGATACATTTGCGCCACATCCGACTTGGCGTCCGCATAGTCCTCGTTCCAGTGCACGCCGGACGTCATCGTCAACAACTGCTGCACCGTGACCTTGGCGTAGGCGCTGTCGCGCAACTCCGGGATGTAGGTACCCAGCGTGTCGTCCATGCTGTGGATGTCACCCCGCTGCAAGGCAACTCCCAGCAAGACGGAAGTGACCGACTTCGCCACCGAGAACGACTCCCAGTGCTGCTCCGGTGCGAAGCCCAGCGCATAACGCTGCAAGCGGACACGCCCGCCTTGCAGCACCATCACGCCGGCAAGGTGATGCTGATCCATATAGCTGGCCAACAACCCCGACGTGCCCTTCCCGTCCAGTACCAGCGGCTTGCCCTGCGGCAGCGCGCGCACATGCGCACCGTGTGCGGCGTGGTCGCTGGGAAACAGCTTGTACATCTGCCGGAATTGCGCCTCGCGCTGTGCCTGCGGCCAGAACAGCACAGCTTCACGTTGCTCACCGATGGTCGGAGCGTGCTGCTCGTCGGCGGCCAACGGCAGCGAGAGGGTCAGGCAAAGTGCGGCGGTGAACAGGCGGATGTATATCTTTGAAGACATGTGGGTGCCTGGCCGAAGGAATGCGGGACCACTATGGTATCGGTCCGGCGTCATGGAGGACGCAATCTGGCTCGCCAAGGTGCAATCTGTCCCTGGGTCGGAAGACGTCTACTATGACGGACTGACGTCACCCCTTTTGTTTTTCACGCATCCAACCACAGGAATCACCATGAGCACCGTTCTGGTAACCGGCGGATCAGGCTTCATCGGCAGCCAGGCCATCCTGCAGCTGCTGGCTGCGGGCCACCTGGTACGTACCACGGTGCGCAGCCTGAAGCGCGAAGACGACGTGCGCGCGATGCTGAAGCAAGGTGGCGCCGAATCGACCGAGCGGCTCTCGTTCGTGGTCGCCGATCTCGAGAGCGACGAAGGTTGGCCGCAAGCCGTTGCTGGCTGCGAATACGTGCTGCACATCGCGTCACCGTTTCCTCCCACCCTGCCCAAACACGAGGATGAATTGATCGTGCCAGCACGCGAAGGTGCGCTGCGGGTCCTGCGCGCCGCGCGCGATGCCTACGTCAAGCGCGTGGTGCTGACCTCCTCGTTCGCGGCGATCGGTTATGGGCAGGACGTGCAGCAGACGCCGTTCAACGAAAGCAACTGGACCGATCCCGCCGGCGAAGACGTGCAGCCCTACGCGAAATCGAAGACCCTGGCTGAGCGCGCAGCCTGGGATTTCATCGCCAACGAAGGCGGCAGCCTCGAGCTTGCCGTGGTCAATCCGGTCGGCGTGTTCGGCCCGGTGCTCGGACCGGATTATTCGACCTCGATCCTGCTGGTGCAGCGACTGATGGATGGCGCTATGCCCGGCTGCCCGCAGCTCAGCTTCGGTGCCGTCGATGTGCGTGACGTCGCCGACCTGCACATTCGCGCCATGACCGATCCCGCTGCGAAGGGCGAGCGATTCCTCGCCGTCGCTGGCGATTTCCTCTCGATCCGCGACATCGCCATGATCTTGAAGAACCGCATGGGCGCATCGGCCAGACGGGTGCCGACGCGGCAATTGCCGAACTGGCTGGTACGCCTCGCCGCGCTGCGCGACCCGGCGGTCAAACAGATCCTTCCCGAACTCGGCAAGCCGAAGAACGCCACCAGCGAAAAAGCCCAACGCGTGCTCGGCTGGGCCCCGCGTTCGAGCGAAGAGGCGATCGTCGCCACCGCTGAAAGCCTGCTGCAGCTCGGACTTCTGAAGGAGAGCCGTGCTGGATCGGAGGATCGCTGACGGGGTCGGATCCACTTCGGAGATCCCGCGCGCGGACACCGGACTCACTTGATCTTGATGACGACTTTGCCCCTCGCGCGGCCTGCTTCAATGTACCTCAGGGCTTCGTTGGCTGACTCGAATGGAAAGACGCGATCAATCACCGGGCGGATGGCCCCTGCCTCGATGAGTCGGGCGATCTCGCGCAGCTGATGTCCATCAGCCCGCATGAAGAGGAACGAATACTTCAGATCGCGTCGGACCGCCCTTTTCATGACTCCGGCACTCAGTAGCCGGACAATGAGCCTCACAAACCACGGCGCTCCGCTTGCTTTGGCGAATTCGGGATCAGGCGGCCCGGAAATCGAGACGAGCGTCCCGCCTGGCTTCAGCACGCGCAGGGATTTCTCCAGCGCCGCCGCATCCTGGCTATTCAGAACTACATCGTAGTTCTGCAGCACTTTCTCGAAATCGTCTTTCTTGTAGTCGATGACGATGTCTGCCCCGAGGCTCTTCACCAAGTCAGTGTTGGCGCTGCTCGTGGTGGTGGCTACCGTGGCCCCGATATGTTTGGCCAACTGAATGGCCAAGGTGCCGACGCCGCCCGATCCTGCCTGGATGAAGATCTTCTGCCCCTTCTTCAGGTTGGCTTTTTCAACCAGGGCCTGCCACACCGTCAAGCCGACCAGCGGGATCGATGCCGCTTCTTCCATGGTGAGGTTCTTGGGCTTGGGCGCGACATCGTTTTCATTCACGGCAATGAATTGCGCAAACGTACCGATGCGGTGATCCGGTGGCCGCGAATAGACTTCGTCGCCCACTTTGAATTGCCGGACTCGCGATCCAACTTGAGTTACGACACCGGCCACGTCATGGCCCAGCACAAGCGGCATGCGGTACGGCAGGATCAGCTTGAACTCGCCGCTTTTGATTTTGGAATCCAGCAGGTTCAGGCCTGCGGCGTGAACCTCGATCAGCACATCGTCATCCCGAAGCTCGGGCTCTGGCATTTCGCTAAGCCGCATCGGATCCTTCTTGCTGTACTGGTCGATGATGAAGGCTTTCATGATGTTTCTCCTGCCGGCACAGCATCGAGTCGCAGATCTCGTCGAATCCCGGCGTCCACCAGGCCAGCCGGCGCAAATCTGCGGAGGAATTGCAGGCCGCGTGCACGCCCACCGGCTGTGTATCGCAGCTTCGGGCTGGTCGCGAGCGCGGCTCGCAGCACGGCGTCGGCTACAACACCAGGCTTGTCTCCAGCCTCGACGAGCTCTTTCATTTTTTTCACCATGGCCGCACGGATCTCGCGGTATTCCTCGAGCTGCGAGTCGGGCTCCAGTGCGTTCGCGTCGAACTGCGTGCTTGTGTTTGCCGGCTCGATGACCGAGACCCGAATGCCTCTCGTGCGCAGCTCGTGGTCGAGGGACTCCGAATAGCCTTCTAGCGCGTGTTTGGTTGCGACGTAAAGGGCCATATAGGGCATAGGCAAGAAACCAAATATGGAGCCAATGTTGATGATGCGGCCAGTGCCTTGGCGTCGCATATGGGGGACGACCGTACGGGTCATCCGGACCATTCCGAAGAAGTTCGTATCGAAGATCGCCCGGGCCTGCTCAAGAGAACTTTCTTCCGCTCCAGCGGGTGCAACGCCGAAACCCGCGTTGTTCACGAGCAAGTCGATGCGGCCTTCCCGTCGGATCACTTCCCCGACCGCAGCGTCGACCGACTCGTCACTGGTCACGTCAAGTGACAACATCGCAAAGGGTTGCTGGTTTGCTTGCGCTGCACGCCTGCTGGTGCCGTAGACCGTGTAGCCCGCGAGGGTGAGTCGCTCTGCCGTAGCCTTTCCGATGCCTGAGGAGGCTCCCGTGACGAGCGCGATGGATTTCCTGGGTTTCATGTACATGCCTTTCAGTGAATGGTCACGAATTCGGTTGCGGTGATGGCGATGCAGAGGCTGTTGGATCTGGGCGGCAGTGGCGCTCGTCTTGCGAATGATATGATGAATATCATATTCAAGGTCGAGCAAACACCGACACGGCTGCACTCAGGCGCCAGCGGGAACGAGGTGTTTCAACGCCGCCTTCAGCAGCGCGTCGGAAAGCTTGGGGTCGTCGACAGCGCGCGCCATGACCAAGGCGCCAACCATCGTCGCTGCCGTGACCAGCGCATGCTCATGCGCGCCAGGCTGCCCCCAGTCGGGCGATTGACGGGCGACGACATCGATCATTTCCTTGATGCGGCGCGTGGCGGCTCGCCGTACCTCGGGCGCCTGACGTGGCATCTCCGAACCGAGGGCAGCTACCGGGCAGCCCATTTCCGGGCTTATTACGTGTTCCTTCGACAGATAAGCACGCAGCAGCGACTGTAGCGCCTGCCCCGACGGTACGGAGGCGGCGATGTGCGCCGATGCGGCGACAGCCTCGGCGCCAGCGCGATCCGCCGCCTCGGCAAGCATCGCTTCGCGCGATGCGAAGTGAGCATAAAACCCACCATGCGTGAGGCCAGCCTCCTTCATGATGTCGGCGACGCTGGTACCGTCATAACCACTGCGGCGGATAGCGCGCGCGGCAGTTTCGACGATGCGTTCGTGTGTGGCTTCCTTGGATCGGACGGCGGCTTTCTTCATATGATACACATCATATTTATTATCTACACAAAAAGCAAGACGATATCCAGAGTGGGTAACCATCGAAACGAACGAGGCTAGCGACCGTCCGCGCCGTTTGCTGATGCGACGATCATCGACCTGTCGCGGGAATCATCCCGATGGTGCTCATCCATGTCTCAGCCAAGGCTGGCCAGCGCGTGATCGGATCCGAGGTGGGCCTCAGCCCGAACGCATGTCCGCCGTGTGCATACAGGTGCATTTCCGTCGGCACGCCGGCCTTCTTCAGCGCCGTGAAATAAACCAGGGATTGCTGGACGCCGTCCACGTTGTCGTCTTCGGCCTGCACCAGAAACGTGGGTGGCGTTTCACGTGAGACAGGGACATTCGGATTCAACTTGCTGTCGTGGTCGACCGCGAGGTGCCCCGGATAGATGGGCATCGCGAAATCCGGGCGGGCACTTTCCTGGTCGGCGTCGTCGACGGGTGCATACAGGCGGCGCTTGAAGTTCGTGCTGATTTCCGCCACCAGATAGCCGCCCGCCGAAAACCCGATCACACCCACCTTGTGCGGATCGACATGCCATTCCGCAGCGTGATGGCGCACCAGTCGCATCGTTCTCTGGGCATCCTGCAACGAAGGGACCGACAGCTGGTAATTGTGCGGTCGGCAATCGCATTTCCACACATAGGGCACGCTCGGAACGCGATACTTCAGCAAGACGCAAGTGATGCCCTTGGATGTCAGCCAGTCACAGGTTTCGGTGCCTTCGAGGTCGATGGCCAGGATCTGGAAGCCGCCGCCCGGAAACACCACGACCGCAGCTCCCGTGTTCTTCCCCTTGGGCGCGTAGACCGTCATCGTGGGCCGGGTCACATTGGTCACCGCGGTCGCCGGCTTGCCGGCCAACAACTTGTCGCTCACCGTCGCCGTTTCCGGACCGGGAACAGGTTGTGCATCAGGCGCCGCTCCCGGCCAGATCGGCATTTGAGTGTTTCCCGCTGCGGGTTGCCAAACCGTTGTCGCCGCATGTGTGCTTCCGCATGCGGCCAACAGACACAACGCAATCGCCCAAAGCCTCATGACGCCCCTCCGTTTTGGCACTCGCCAAGGTTATGCGTTCAAGACAGGAAATCGGACCCGATGCTGCATGCCGCATCGGGCCTGCCGCAGCCGCTTCCGTGGATTTCTTCGGGCAAGCGCGTCAATGTCATCATCACCGGAAACCATGCCGATCCCGGCAAGCCACTTGAGAACCGCGGAGATTCCCGTGAACGCAACGATGGATTTCGCCGACTGCGAAGTCGGCTATGACATCCCCGCCCTGCCGGGCATGGACGAGGCGGACATCCAGACGCCCTGCCTGATCCTCGATCTCGATGCGCTGGAGCGCAACATCGTCAAGATGGGCAACTACGCGAAGGCACACGGCGTACGCCATCGCAGCCACGGCAAGATGCACAAGTCGGTCGATGTGCAGAAGCTGCAGGAAAGGCTGGGCGGTGCGGTCGGCGTCTGCTGCCAGAAGGTGTCCGAGGCCGAGGCGTTTGCGCGTGGCGGTATCAAGGACATCCTCGTATCGAACCAGGTGCGCGACCCGGGCAAGATCGATCGGCTCGCGCGCCTGCCGCGCTACGGCGCGCGGATCACCGTCTGCGTCGATGACGTGGCGAACGTGACCGAACTTTCGGCCGCGGCGCAAAAGCACGACACCACCATCGAATGCCTCGTCGAGATCGACTGCGGCGCGGGCCGCTGCGGCGTTGCCACGACCGGCGAAGCGGTCGCGATCGCCCAAGCCATCGACGCCGCGCCGGCCCTGAGATTCGCCGGCATCCAGGCGTACCAGGGCGCCATGCAGCATCTGGAAAACTACGCGGACCGCAAGGCCAAGCTCGACCACGCTATCGCTCTGGTGAAGCCCATCGTCGAGGGTCTGCGAGTGGCCGGGCTGACGCCCGAACTCGTCACGGGTGGCGGCACGGGCTCGTATTACTTCGAGACCGAATCAGGCATCTACAACGAACTGCAATGCGGCAGCTACGCCTTCATGGATGCGGACTACGGACGTATCCGGGACAAGGACGGCCAGCGCATCGACCATGGCGAATGGGAGAACGCGTTGTTCATCCTGACCTCGGTGATGAGCCGCGCGATACCCGGCCAGGCGGTCTGCGACGCGGGCCTCAAGGTGCAGTCGCTCGACAGCGGCCTGCCCGTCATCCACGGCCGCGACGATGTCGCATACATCAACGCCTCGGACGAACACGGTGTGATCGAGGACAGGCGCGGCGTGCTGCGCATCAACGAAAAACTAAAGCTCGTGCCCGGGCATTGCGACCCGACCTGCAACCTGCACGACTGGTACGTCGGCGTGCGCAACGGCAAGGCGGAGGTGGTCTGGCCGGTGTCGGCGCGTGGAAAGAGCTATTGACGCGCCCGCACCGCGATCGCTGCAGAAGGTCGCTAAGGATGGTCTGAATAACTCTTTGCCCGTCATTCCAGCGAAAGCTGGAATCCAGCGTCTTCAGTCACTTGCAATGGCACTGGATCCCAGCTTTCGCTGGGATGACGAGTTATTCAGACCATCCCTAACACGCGAGGATGCTCTCAACGCCAAACCGCCCCGGTATCAGTGACTATGCATGCCCGCAGGCGTTCCGTCGGACCACGTTGCGGCCCCGACCAGGAACACGAGGATGGGCGGCAAGCCTTTCATCTGGGCTTGTTGGCCCGGATAGAAGAACCAGTAGGGGCTGGACATGACCGGTGAGCCCTCAGCGCCGGAACCCCAATCCTTGCCGTCTTTGACCAGGGTGTCGAACATCAGATGAGGCATGTTGTGGTCCCCTTCGTCAGTCAGATACGACGATTTCGACATCATGTAATCCATGGCGCCGTTTTCGAGCTCCGGCAATTGTTTGTTCTTGTACGCGGCGTGGAGTGCCGACAGCATCTCCGCCTTGGAACGACCCGCCATCACCATCTTGGCGCGCAGATTGAAGATGGGGATGATCGAACGTGCGGCTTGGGGGTTCAGGCAATCGGCGGCCCTTATTTTCGGGTTCCAGAATTCCGGCCAGTCAAACGGCCCGCCCCAACTTCTGCCCACCACGCAGACAAACCCGTTCTTGCCTTCGACCGCTGTCTGGTAGCCCTTGCGCCCCAGCACCAGGACCGTAGCGTCACGGGAAATGGACTCCGGCGCCGCACTTCGCGCCAGGGCTATTTCGGCCTCCCGGTTCGTCATCAGGTATTGGTCAACCGGAGCCATCTTCGGATAAGACGGCGCCACACCAGACTTCTGCGCATCCTGCGACAGCGCTTGCTGCGATGCGCCGAACATCGCCAGTAGTACAAAGCTCATGACTTCGATGGCGCGCTTCGCTTTTTGCATGGGATTCCTCCTGACAACGGGTACGTTTCAGTCAGCCCGTGATGGGCGCTGATTGGCTGCTTTCACGATGTCGACGAACGGCCGAACCGGAATTCGACAAGTCATCGGAAAAAATTCAGTGGGGGCTGCCGGCAGCCGTCCGCAGCGGCGGCCCAGTGAATTCGACCTCAATGGACATGTCGATCAAGTCACCGACACCCATGGTTGTACCCGGAGCAGGTACGCCATATCCCATACCGAAATCCGAGCGCTTGAAGGCTCCACGTGCGGAGAATCCGACGCGAGCGTGCGGGTCCATGTCGGGCATTCCTGCATACCCACCGTTGTAAGTGCCCGTGAGAACCAAGGGACGAGTGACACCGTGCAGATCCAGGCTGCCCAGGATTTCAAACGACTTGGCGCCGGTCATCCGGATTTTTTCCGAGCGGAAGACGATCTTGGGAAACTTGTTCGTGTCCAGGAACTGAGGTCCCTTCACGATATCCGTACACATCTTCGGTGCCGCATCCATTTCCAACGACGCAGCGTCGACGGTGGCCACGAGCTTGGATGCAGGTAGGTTGCCTGGGTCGAACGTCAACGTTGCATCGAAGTGGCTGAACCGCGTGGTGTACGTCGAGAAGCCCATATGGCTCACCCGAAGTTGCAGACTCGCGTGGGACTTGTCGATCTGGTACACGCCGGCGGGAGGCGCAGCCATGACGGGCATGGCCGGTGGTGAGGACGCGTCGGCAGCACGGGACATCGCGCAATACACACCAAGCAAGATGGCGACCGAGCTGGCGGCAAGTCGCCGGGAAGCCGTTCGAATAGCGTTGTTCATGCCAAGTTGTTCCGTATAAGTTGAAGGGTCCCGATCAGGGTTGGCAATGCGGATGGCTGCTACCTGTTCTGCGGCCTGCACACTCGCGTCGGTCCCGTGTGTCGCACGCCTCAGCGGTGTATGCATCCATCCATCTATGCGACGAACGACTGATCGCTGAATCGACACGCAGTCGCAAAACGCCTCAACCCCGCCGCGCGGGCAAGAACCGGCTGTTGCGCAGCAGCCCTGCCGAGATCAGCGACACCAGCACGCCGACCGGGAAGATCTCCGCGAAGGTCATCGGCAGGCGATACATCGGGTTCGCGTACTGGACCTTGAACGCCTCCATCTCGGCGCTCAGCTTCGCCAGCGTCTCGGCGCTTGCGCCCTTCGCCTTCTCGCCCGCGATGATCGCGTTCGAATACGAGGTAGCGAAATCCATGTGCGTCATCGCCTGCACCGCTTCCCACGCGACCACGTAGAAGATCCCGGCGATGAAGCTGACGCCCAGCCCGACCCCGAGCGCCGGCCAGAACCCGATCACCCCGCCCCGGTCGACGTCGCGGTGCCGCTTGATCCCCACGAACACCGCGCTCAGTGCGATCAGCATCGTCGTGTAGCCGATCACCATGCCGTATTTCATCGGCGGCATCCCGGAGAACGCGACGAAGGTGACGAGTTCGAAACCGCCGACGACCAGGCCCGCGATCAGGCCGTACTTCAGGATGGTGCGCAACATGGTGTGACTCCTTGAGTGGTGGATAGGGCCGCCATTGACCGCGATCCGGCGCCATCCGGCAATCGCCCAAACAGGTGATTTCGACGTTTTCACCCCGAATAGGGCTGCTTCAGGGCACGATCCCCAGCTCGCGCGCCCGGCGGATCGCCTCGGTGCGCCGCTTCGCGCCCAGCTTCTCGAATAGCCGCGCCACGTGCGTCTTGATCGTGTTGGGCGAAATGTGGAGGTGCGCCGCGATCTCCTTGTTGGAGTGGCCGGCGGCCAGTTCATGCAGCACCTCCAGCTCCCGCTCGCTCAGGCCCAGCGCCACCTGCGCTTTCGGGTTGCCATCGAAGGCGACCGGCGCCGGCGCGGCGAACACCCGCACGCCCAGCACGATGCCGAGCACCAGGAAGGCCGCCGCGACCAGGAACAAGTAGACGTCGCCCGAATGCATCCGCGCCAGACGCTGGTAGTCGAGCCACTGTAGGGCAAGCGTACCCGCCGCCAGCAGCGCCCCGTAGCCGACCACCCGCTTCCACATCCCCGTCTCCGCTCGCCCCATGCGAGGTCATCTTAGCGCTGGTGCGCTAAGGCAAATTCATACAACCGTTCAAGGTCGGCTAACGCTTCCTCCGTGAAGCGGATCTTGAATGTCATGCCGAAGCTTTCTTTGCCTTGGCCAATCGCGCTTCAAGCTTTTTCAGCACGGCGCCAGACGAAAAGTACACGCCGGTAGCTTTGGCCTGATCACGCGAAGCCAAACCACGAGCGATGAAAGCGGCCTGTTCCTGGCGCTGCTGAATCTGCGCCCGCACCGCAGACTCGACAAAGCCGGACAGACTTTCCCCGTCGCGCAAAACTTCCTCTGCGGCGCGGCGCAGCACGGATTCAACCCGCAGCGAAGGGATGGTCGCGGTTTTCACGGAAACTCCAGATGCGATGCCATTGCGATTCATCTTGGCGCGATTCAACGGCAGCGGCAAATCGCCGGAGGAGATGTCAGCGACGATGCTTGGACGCAACGCGTGGGAAACAGGCTTCGACCCATGCGCTCGATCGCAAGTGGACGTGAAGTGGGTCAACCGAGCCTCATGCCATCTTCTTGTGAACCTTCGATCGAGCAGGAACAGCCTGACGTGGGACATCACCGGGCGTGCCGTCAAAGCGGGCGCGTGCGGCATGGATGTCGCCATGGCAACGGTCCGCCCACTCGACGAGGCTCGCCATCGGGTCCAGCAGCGACAGGCCCAGCGGGGCCAGACGATATTCAACGCTCGGCGGTTTGGTCGGGAAGACATGGCGCGTGATCAGTCCGTCGCGCTCCAGATCGCGCAAGGTCTGGGTGAGCATGCGCTTGGAAATGTCATGGACAGCGCGGTGGAGCTCACTGAAACGGTGCGGTCGCATCGCGAGAGCCATGATCATGAGCATGCTCCATTTGTCGCCGATGCGGTCGAGCACATCGCGCACCGGGCAGTGCACGGACTGGGACTCACCCAACGGATATCGGCTAAATCGTTCGATGGCGCTCGATGCGTTGCTCATGCGGAATTCCTCGAGATCTGCTGGTTACAAAAAACTGCCTCCTTACAGCCTGCGGAGGCGGTCTCTATAGTAGACCTACCCCAGGCCGGTCAGTTGGCCTTTGCATACAGAAACCACACAGATCAGGAGAACGCTCATGTTTTTAGTCATGGGAATTACGGGAAAAGTTGGCGGCGCCACGGCAAAACATCTGTTGGCGCAAGGCAAAGAAGTACGCGCCCTCGTCCGGAATCGTGAAAAGGCGGCGAAATGGGCCGACCAAGGCGTGCAACTGGTAGACGGCGACTGGAATGATTCGGCAGCCATCGAGATGGCGCTTCGAGATGTCGCAGGCGCGTTTGTCATGTTGCCACCGATATGGGCGCCTTCGCCTGACTACAAAGAAGCAAAGGCGGTGATTGCAAACTACGTTGGTGCGCTTGCCCAGGCAGCACCGCCGCGGGTGGTAGCACTCTCATCCATGGGTGCGAACAGAACCAGCGGGCTGGGGATGATCACGGCGCTGTCGCTTCTGGAGCAGGGATTTCGCGACCTGACATTGCCGATCGCTTATGTGCGCGCCGGCGGCTTTTTCGAAAACTTCCTCTACGGCTTGCATGTCGCCCAAGGTGGCACGCTCCCCGTCTACTACAACCCGACAGATCGGAAATCGACCATGGTCGCGACCGATGATGTCGGCGCCGAGATCGCAGCGCTTCTGACCGGGCCGGCGTGGTCGGGGCATCGGGTCATCGAGCTCGGTTCGATGGTCAGCGCGGATGACGTAGCGACGCAATTGGGTGAAGTCCTGAAGGTCGACGTCAAAGCTTTTGCTGTCCCGCGGGCCGGGTGGCCGGCGGCGTTCGAGCAGATCGGCATTCCGAAGGGCCACACGGGACCGGCCGAAGCGATGTTTGACGCCGTCAACTCCGGCTGGATGGACCTCGGGGTCGAGGGTACGGAGCACGTCCCGGGCACCACATCCGCTCGCGATGTCTTCGCGGCGGCCCAGGAGGCCGCTACAGCGTAGGTTCGCGGATCAGCGGTGGGATGTGAGTTTCGGAATCCATTCCGGAGATTCGCATCCCATCGGCAGCAAACTCATCATCTGAGGTCGCACCAATGTCTAAAATCTCCTGGCGCCAAGTCTTGCCCTTGGCCCTTGCCGCTTTCTTCGTCGTGGGTTCGCTCAGCAACATCTTCGCCCCGGGATCCATCTACCAGGAATACCTGAAGTGGGGGTACCCGCACTGGTTCCATTTCGTAACCGGATCGCTGGAACTCACCGCTGCCATTCTGCTTTTCCGGACGCCGAGTCGCCTGTTGGGCGCGGCGCTCGGCTGCACCGTCATGCTTGCCGCCCTCGCGACCGTCATCATCCACGGCGAATACGCGCATGCTGTGCCACCACTCGTCGCGGCGACATTGTCATTCGTGGTCGGCTGGATAAGCTGGCGCAAGCGGCCTACCGTCTCAGCGTGACTGACAGCACCACGACGGGGAAGCTGCGAGACATTGGGCTCGGCGGATTTTTTATGGAAACTGTCGTGCCGCAGGAAACTTCTCTCACTAGTTCGTACCGAAACAGAGGCAGGGTCGACTTTCCATGCCGTCACCCTCAAAGAGGGTGCACTCTGACCCGGGTTTTGCAGGGTCCGATCACCCGGCTGAGCGAGATTGCCGTGACTGCAGGGCGACGCGTACCAGATACGCGACGATCGCGATGTTGGCGATCAGCGCAGCCAATTTGAACCCGCTGAAACGGTGCACCGCTTCGTAGATTTCCAGCGGCACCAGCGAGCCGGTGGCGACTACCGTGAACCATTCGGCCCAGTACTTCTGCAACCACAGCCCGATGCCCTCGGTCGCGAAGATCGCGGCATAGGCCAGCGCAACCAGTCCGATCGCCACGAACTTGCTCGGGCCCATCGACTGCAGCTTCTCCACCAACCTCCAGCGCAGGCCGTTGCTGTCGCTCAGCGACAACTGCTCCAGCCAGTGCACCAGATGGTCGAAGTTCTGCGAGCGCTCCAGATGGAACGCCGCGATCGCCACCAGGATCAAGCCGATGGTCTTGGCGGCCTTGTACACCGCGATGACACGCAGCCACCCATGGTTGCGCGGCTTGTGCGTATCGGTCGGCCCGGCTTGGGAGTCGCGGCGGATATCGGACATGGCAAGACATTCCGGGAATCAGAACCCGAGTGTGCTTTTGCTGGCGTGAACAATCGATGCAGCATCGGCGGCCACCGTTCGTCCGGCTCAGCGCGATTTCAACCTGAATTCTTTTGGACCGTTGCCCGCTCACGTCGTGCTGCCGGGTCCTTGGACGTGCGATCAGGTGAACGCGCACAACCAATTCGACTTAACTTCCTCCCTCCCTGTTGCCGCCTTGCCGAAGTGGGCACGAAGCCGGGACCTGTCAGGGCTTCACGAACCGATAGACGAAGCGATCGGTCTCGCCCTTGATCGAGGGATCGAACACCTTGATCGAGTGCGGATCGTCCTTGTTCGCGAGCATGGTGCTTTCCGCATCCAGTACGAAGCCGGCCGCCTCCACCTCCTCGCGAACGGTGGCAGGCTCAATCCGATGCAGCGACTGGGCGTCGCTCGTGCCCGTCCCGACGGCGGCGGCGTGGTCTACGATGACGTAGGACCCACCGGACTTCAGCCGCTCGTAGACAGCTCGATTGAACTCCGCTGCCGTCGCGCCTTTGGCCTGCATAAGCGCGGTGTGGAGATCGTGGTAGAACAGGTGCAGCCACAGGACATCCGCTGGTTGCGTGACCTCCGGCATCGCCACGAGGTCCACCGAGACGGCTTCGACGTTCTCTCGGCCCGGCTCTTTCGCAAGCGTCCGCATGCCGCCGACCGGATCGTTCTTGAAGTGGGCGACTTCGGCCGGCACGAAGCTGTAGACCCGTCCTTCGGGTCCCACGATGTCGGAGAAGAGACGGGTCCAGTCGCCATCGCCTGGGTAAACGTCGATGACGGTGGAGCCCGCCTCGACTCGTGCGAACCGGATCAACTCGGATTGCTTGGTTTGGTTGTACATAGGGATCTCCTTTACGGTTGGGTATTCGACGAGCGTACGACGTGCAAGGCAGCGGTCCACGGCTTATTCGCCATAGACGGCGAAGAAAGCCGCCAAGGCCGGCGCTGCGCCGGCGCGGACGCGTTCCTTTGAGTGGCCCGCGCCAGCGCCTGCGTATCAATGTGCTCCCGGATGTTCGTCAGCTTGCCGTCCGGGACGGTAGTGGCAAAGACGAAATGGTCCTCGGCACCTCCTCGGAGGCCTTCAGATATGCGGCCGCCACCCCAGCTCGTGTCGCTACCAATGAGGACGGCGTGCCCGCAAGTCCAGCCACGGAAACGCGCCAGGGTTAGCCCTGCGCCATGCCCCCATCGACGGGAAGATCGATACCGGTGATGTAGGAACTTTCATCGGAGGCGAGGAACGTGACTGCTGCGGCGATTTCCTCGGGCGTGCCCCTGCGGCCCATTGGGATCTGCGTGATGAACTGCGCGGCTGCTTGCTCGGCCTGTTCAGCGGTAAGGCCCGTCGTCGTCGCCAAGGCCGGGGTGTCGATCGCTCCGGGGCTCACACAATTCACACGGATCTTTCGGTCTATCAATTCCTTGGCCCAGCCGCGCGCGAAGTTGCGCACAGCCGCCTTACTCGCGGCGTAAGCGGTAAATGCCGGAAGCCCGAGCACGTTGGAGACCGAAGAGGTCAGGATGATCGAACCGCCGTCTTTGAGGAGGGGGAGGGCCTTCTGCACCGTAAAGAACATTCCCTTCACGTTCACGTCGAAGGTCTGGTCAAAATGGGCCTCACTAGCTACCGCAAGCGGTGCGACTGTCCCCGCGCCCGCGTTCGCGAAGAGAACGTCGATGTGACCATGTTTCTCTTTCACGACAGCAAAGAGCCGGTCCAGATCTTCGAGGCGCGACACATCGCCCACGACCGTCGTGACGTTTCCCTTGATGGAGGCGGCGGCCTCCTTCAGCTCTTTCTCTCGTCGCCCGGTGATCACGACGTGCGCACCTTCTTCCACGAAGCGCTTGGCTGTGGCCAAGCCAATCCCGCTGCTTCCGCCTGTAATGACCGCAATTTTTCCCGCCAGTTTTTGTCCACTCAGTCTGTTCATGTCATGCATCCTTCGTTTCTTGTTTAAGGTCCTGACGAAGATGGTTCTGTTGACACATCAATACAATTGACGAAATATGTCTTAATAAGATCTGTTTTTTGGATATGTATGCTCGACAACGTCACCATCAACCAACTGCGTTCGTTCGTTGCGGTATGCGATCAGGGAAGCTTCTCGGGTGCAGCACGGCAACTCGGTCGCGCGCAGTCGGCCATCAGCCACGCGATCAAGGCGCTGGAGAGCGCCTTCGATGTCGAATTGTTCGATCGCAATACACGGAAGGCGCAGCTCACCGCAGCGGGACGCAGCCTGCTGCCGGACGCGCGGGCGGTCATCTCACGCACGGAAGAAATGAAGAGCCGCGCCGGCTCGATCGCCCGAGCCGGCGCACCCCAGCTTTCGGTGGCGGTCGATGTCTACTTCCCGCGCGCACACCTCATTGACGGTTTGCGGACGCTGCAAGCGGAGTTCCCAACCGCAGCGATCAACCTGCGCATCACGACCATGCAGGGCGGCGAGAGACTGGTGCTGGAAAAGGTGTGCGCGCTGGCCATCACGGTCGAGAACGTACCGGAAGTGAACCCGGATGCCATCGAACGCCACTGGCTGTGCGATGCACAGATGGTGACGCTATGTGCGCCATCCCATCCCCTCGCTTCAATACCGAAACCCGTCCCGCAGGACGAGTTGAGTCGACATGTTCAAATCGTCGTGACGGACAACCAACCGGAAGCGGAGAAAACCCAACAGGGCGTTGCCGGCAAGCGGCTGTGGCTGGTCAATGATCTCGGCGCCAAGCGTGACCTTCTCAAGGCCGGTCTCGGCTGGGGACACCTGCCGCGACACCTCGTCGGCGAGGATCTGGCAAAGGGAGAGCTCGTCGAACTTGAACGCCGCGCCTGGCACCTTGGTCCGCTCACGTTCGTGATCTCGCAACGACGGGGTCATGACCTCTCCCCATGCGAGTCGCGGCTGGTCGAGCTTCTTGGCAAACCTCAGTGCATCCCAAAGGAAGCCAGACCGCACCCCGTTTCGGGCAAGGGCGCAAAAACATGAAGGCCCCGCGCAAGTAACAGCGCGCCCCGCTTACAAGCCCAAAACGGCACAAGAATGGTGTCAAGGAAAATTCGGCCGCACCAAACGCCATGCGGCAGGACATCAATACAGGCGGAAATTGTCCCTGACACTTTTCCCGCTCCCATGCCGGTCAGTTTTCGAACAGAGGCAGAGTCGACTTTCCAAGGCATGTGCCTCAAGAAAGTGCACGCTGACCCAGATTTCGCTATTCGTCGATATCGCTAAATATAGATCTGCATGTTGCTTCCTCAGCGATAGCTGCAGATGGAACATTGGTGAAGAAACTTTCGCTTTCCTCTCGTGATTTGCGCGCCTCGACCTGGGTCTTCGCCGCCTCAATGTCGTTATCGAGATCATCTAGGCGGTCCCTCATGCGCTCATCACCCTCGACGATCCAGCGCACCTCTCTAACGAAAGAGCTGACGCGTTCGAATTGATCGTCGATATCCCCATCAGCGTCGGCGTTACTCTCGAGATTGGCTATCTCCGACGGAATCGTATCCTCAAGCATTCCTACAAGTTCGATCGTAAGTGTGATCAGTTCATGAGGACGAAATATTGCCAGAATATTTTCTTCAGAAAGATAGGAAGCGTCGAGAGAATGGTGCACGGCATTCTCAAGGGCCTGACGTGTGTCCAACCTTAATTCTTCGTCGAGCAAGTTCATGGAGAACGCGGTCGCTCGAAGTAGAATTTCCGCATGCCGACTGATCACCATCCATGGACTTGGCGATCCTTTCCGATTGAGCAAGTGCGGAGACAAGTGAAGAACTCGCTCGACGACGCTCCTTGGTGCTCGTCGATTCAGGAACTGGAACAGTCGTTCGTTCAATTTCCCTTCGTCTGGAATCTCAAGTAAGCGGCTGATCAAGGTTTCAATGCTGGAATCCGGAACTACGACGGCGTCATCCACGGTCGGCGCACCCTCGCACACGGCTTCCGCCAACAAAGTCTCGACTTTTGCGCCCCTAAGATAGAGTTCGACAAGGTCCGGTCTGCCACTAAGGATGCTACTCACGGCGTCTGCAAAGGTGGGATGCACAAAGCCCCAGCACATATCACCGCGCTCTTCACGCTTAATCAGGAATGCTCCCTCGAGTTGTTCTAGTGCCAAGGTGACGGCCGAAACGGACGTCGCGTATTTCTCGGCCACAAGCTTGCACTCTTCGCCTGCAACACCATAGACAGGCAAACGGGATCTTGCCAGGAATACCAACGTCATGGCGGCTTGCTGAGCAACAACGAGCTCTCGAATAGTTCCCTTCAAGAACTCCTCGGGCTCACGGACAAAGCGTACGAGGTCTTCGGGGAGCGTCCGAACTGCGGATGTATAGTTTGGATCCCCAAGTCGGCGCGCTATTTCCGGAAGCAGACTCACCTGCTCAGCCAACGCGGGAAGATGGGGCTTAATAAGCGTCTTCCAATTCTCGGGTTGCTGGCCCGCCTTCACGTGGTTGTATAAAATCTGCTGCCGCTCCTCAGGCGAAAGTTGACCTACATTTACGATCGACTTCCCGTTGGCCAACAGAGGATGATTACGAGTACCCAACTTGTGCTTGGCCTCGTTCCAGATATGTGTTCTGGAAGTAAGAATGAAGTGGTTCCCCTGCTCGATAGCGGCCTTCATTTTCGGCATGAACTCGATCCATGCGTCGACGTAATCATCGCGTAGCTGATTAGGTCCAAATGCGTCATCAACCCAGAAAAGCTTCCGCGGTTCGTTGGGATTCCAGCGCGGTCTCATCTCTAGTGGCCCTTCGCACTTGATGCATTCCAGGTGATCGGTATCAATAGCCATCGTCGCGAGGATGGCGGCGAGCATCGATTTGCCAGTTGCCGGAGCACCCAATAGAAGAACAAGCTTGTGGCTTCCCAACGTTCGCACTGCTGTTCGGTGTGCAAAGGTAGGGACGTATACTTTCAACCCAGGAAGCAAGTGGCCTAGCAGAGTTCTTGTTTGGGATGCAGACCTTTCATCAACGATGGCAGAAAGGTCTCCGAGCCCGTAAACACGAGGCACGAGGGCGCGCAATCGTGCGCTACTCTTGATTTCACTAGTAAGCCATTCACGGCCAAGCACATGAGCCTCGCTAACACCCGCAGCAAGAAGCCGTTTTCGAATTGCTGCCGCAACGGGAGCATCCACACCCATGCTAGTGATGAAGTAATAGGTGCTTGCCATACCATCTGCTACTAGGCTCTCGACACTTTCCAGTTCGATTGCTATGTCACCAACCTTCAGTCTGTGATCGGACTTGCTGCTAAATTTGCATTGAACAGTGGCTTCTGCGTGGCCATCCTTCGTGGGTAAGAGGAATACAGCGTCTTGCCCACCATCTTGTGCTTCCCTGTAAATGGACACAGTACGACCAAACGCTTCCTCGCATACTTGGGCGCACAAGTCCTGAAATGCCTTCCATCCGAGTGTATGGAGGGCGAAGTCAACTTGGTATGCGTGGGCACGTGGTGGAGAGTTTGGCATAGCAATGAGTCCTATAAGCCCGATTCAATAGCGCGCCACGAACGAGGTCAGGTTCACTTTCTCACAATGGTGAGCGAGTCTGTCTCGGTATCGCATCCAAAACTTCTACCCAGCTTTCAGAACGATTTTAGACATGCCTTGCGATGCCAAGAGCTCAATGAACTCAATCAGCGCATCTGCTGGCGCCGTTCCGAAATCAGCGGTCAGGAACCACCACTCCCCATTCGACTCGACGGGACTGAACGAGTGGACTGCCCCACTCAGTCCGTCTAGCCCCGTGCCTCCACGATCATCGACATCGAGCCTGCGAGTGATCCAATCCTCGATCTGGCTCTCGCTCTTCGGTGGCTTGTCGAACACCACTTGCACACTGCACCAGGTGAACGGATAGACCTCTACCTGGAAGGCACCGAAGTTGTATCCCGTTGCTTCGAACGCAGGGTCGGTATCAATGCGAACTTCGCTTAGCTGCGGAGCACCGTCATCACCCTTTGACACGATGTCAGCTCGAACGTAGCGATATGGATAGGGGATCTCGTCGTTGTTGATGGATATCAGCAGCTCTCCGACCACATCACTACCGCTGGCAGTCAGCCTCGCCTTCGTCTCAGCGTAGAAATCCACATAACGCTGCCGCTCCGCGGCAATGACGGCTTCAATGCCCAAGTTTCCTCCTCAGCTACGTAGCTACGACGGCGACTTGCGCGATATCAAAGTTCGATGCAATCAAACCGCCGATCCGCGTCCACCTCGGCGTCATAGTCCACGTCCGCCCGATCAAACCCGAACAGCTGCAGGAACTCGTGCTTGTAGCCGGCGTAGTCGGTGATCTGCTTGAGGTTTTCGGTGGTGACGGTGGGCCAGAGGGTCTTGCAGGGGATCTGCACGTCGTCGCGCAGTTCCCAGTCGTCCAGGCGCAGGCGGCCTTCGTCGTCGGTGGGTGCGGGGGCGCCGTCGGCGCGGTAGAGGCGATCGTGGAACAGGCGGTTGGCTTGTTCGATCGGGCCTTCATGGATGCCTTTCTCCTTCATGATCTTGAAGGCGATGGACACGTACAGCGGGATCACCGGGATGGCGGCGCTGGCCTGGGTGACGACGGACTTCATCACGCCGACGTAGGCGTCGAGGCCGGGGTGGCGGCTGCGCAGTTGCTTGGCGGTGTTGTCGAGGTGCTGCTTGGCCTGGCCCAGGGTGCCGTGCCAGTACATCGGCCAGGTGATCTCGGTGCCGATGTAGCTGTAGGCGACGGTCTTGGCGTGCTCGGCCAGCACGCCGGCGGCGCTCAGCGCGTCGATCCACAGCGCCCAGTCCTCGCCGCCCATGACGGTGACGGTGTCCTTGATTTCCTGCTCGGTGGCCGGCTCGATGGTGGCCTCGATCACGGTGTCCTTGTTGGTGTCGACCGAGGTGTTGGTGAACGGCTGGCCGATGGTCTTGAGCGCCGAGCGCACCACTTCGCCGGTGTCCGGCAGCTTGCGCACGGGCGAGGCCAGCGAATAGACCACCAGGTCGATCGGGCCGCCCATTTCGTTCTTGATGATCTCGATCGCGCGGGCGCGGGTTTCGTTGGCGAACGCGTCGCCGTTGATCGACTTGCTGTACAGGCCGGCCTGCTTGGCCGCCTTGTCGAACGCGGCGGAGTTGTACCAGCCGGCGGTGCCGGTCTTCTCCGCGCTGCTGGGCTTCTCGAAGAACACACCGAGCGTGGCCGCGCCATAGCCGAACGCGGCGGTGATGCGCGAGGCCAGGCCGTAGCCGGTAGAGGCGCCGATCACCAGCACGCGCTTCGGGCCGTTGCCTGCCGCATGACCCGCGGCCTGGGTGACCTTGATCTGGTCGAGCACGTTGTGTTCGCAACCGACCGGATGGGCGGTGATGCAGATGAATCCGCGGACTTTGGGCTTGATGATCACTCGGGTGGCTCCTGCTGCTGTTCGGCAATTCGCCATCTTAACCAAGCTGAGGGGCCATGCGCTGCCGTAGGGAGCTTCGGGTAGTGTCTAAGGTTCAATCTCGGGATTGGGGAAACGGACCTCGGGTTATTGGCCACACCGACGATGCGGCGCGCAGATGGTGTTCAACCTCACCTCCGCGCGACAGTCGGCTCAAGCTATTCTGAAGAACGTGGAAGGGAGATTTGCAGCATGGCAAAACTTGTCTACGGATTGAGCCAGTCCCTCGATGGCTACGTCGACCACATGAAACTTGGGCCGCCTCCGCTCGCGGCCTTCCGCCACTTCATCGAGCTGGTGCGTGGCCTGACGGGAGTCGTCTACGGTCGCCACATGTACGAGATCATGCGTTATTGGGACGAAGATCTTCCTGATTGGGACGCGGAGGATCGCGACTTCGCGGTGGCATGGCGAAGCTTGCCGAAGTGGGTCGTGTCGCGTTCCCTCAAGTCAGTTGGCCCCAACGCCACCCTTGTCTCGGATGACTTCGAGATGGTGATACGCGGGCTGAAGGCTGAGCTGGCTGGCGAGATTCAAGTTGGCGGACCAGTCCTGGCGCAAAGCCTGACCGACGCCGGTCTTATCGATGAGTATCAACTCTACCTCCGCCCCGTCGTGCTTGGTGGTGGCACGCCATTCTTCGCCGGCCCCCGGCCGCCGCTCCACCTGGTCGCCAGCGATTTAATCGCCGATGACCTGATTCGGTTGACGTACGTTCCTGCTTGATCGCGAGACTTGCCCGACGGAATTGGCGCTCAGAAGTTCAAACGGAGACGATACCGAGCTTCGAGTGGTTCGTTTCTTAGTTCGTCATCTCGGCGGACCCACAAAGGGGGCAACGGTCGGGATCGCAGTTGCTGCTACGGAAGGCCGGGTGCTCAAGCGCCATCATGCGCAAGCGGGACGAGGAAGTCCGCTACCGGCTCGAGGATTATTTCCGGCAGGCTTTCGGCAATGGCCTCACGCAGCTGGGCCCAGGCTTCCGGATCGACCGAGGGACGAGCCAGACCTTCCGCCTTTGCCTCGGCCGATGGCCACTGGGTGTAGCTGTACCAAATATCGTCGGGCCCACGATGCAGACGTGAGCCCAGTGAGCCTCGTTCGCTCACCAGCAATGGAGTCACCCGCGACCAGGCCTCGATAAAGCCTTGCTCGGCCCCCGGGTGCAGGCGCCAGCGATAGATGGCGCAGAAAACAGCACTAGCGTTGCTCATGTCATCTCACTTCGTCGTAAACGGCGCATGCAGTTCGCGGCGCCAACGCTGGACTTTGGTGACGGCGTAGCCGTCCATCTTGAACGAGGCGTCAGGCACTTGCCTGGTCAACCCGCTATTGCTTGCACTCTGCTGTCACTACGGGTTCAAGATAAGCAGGGAGCGACCCGTCTGCCTCCTTGGCCAGAAGCTCATCGAATCGAGGAATGCGGGCCTTGGGATCACTGGCGAGGAGTACCTGATAGACCTTGAGCATGCTGCGCATACCAGCCAGTTGGCTTGGCTGAAGCGCGCCCTTTTGCGAGGGATTTGCGATTTGAAAAGCGGCACTGCCAAAAATGAACTGCGCCAGCAACTCCGGTGCGTTCGGCACACCATCATTTGGCAAAGGTGCCAGAACGCCGGGGCACACGTAATCCACCACGTCTTTTGTCTTGTCTTCCCAGTCGTACATCAATGCGCGAATAGGCGGAGCATGCTCGCTGCGTGGTTGCTCCTCCAGAAATTTGGTAAGGCCGACAATTTGCGAGGTGCTCACCTTGAGGTCACCCTCGCCAGCGGCAAGCACGGAAACCGAAAAGACGGCAGTCGCTGCAGCGACGATCAGAATTGCAAAACGCATCGAACTATCCCCTAGAACTAATGCTGGAGTTAAGCGGCGCCGAAGCTGCCCGCCTTGAACGAATGACTAGCCCGCATAGTCTCGTGTTTGATCCACGCGGATCACTTCTCTGCCAGCATGGCGCTCATGTGGAAGAGCCCCCACCCATGGCCGTCCGGGTCGACAAAGCTGTGCGAGTACATGAAGCCCAGATCTTCCGGCTTGTCGTAGGTCGAACCGCCCGCAGCGAGCGCCTTGGCCACGAGACCATCTACCTCTTCACGACTCTCGCAATGGAGGTTGAGCAAAACCTCGACGGCCTTGCTCGTGTCGCAAATGGCTTTGGGCGTGAACTCACGAAACCTGGCGTGCGTGGCCAACATCACGAAAATCGTGTCGCTGACGACGATGCATGCGCCAGAGTCATCGCCGAACTGCGGGTTCCGTGAAAAACCGAGTGCCTCGAAGAAGGCAATGGACTTCGGCAGGTCGGCGACCGGGAGGTTGACGAATATTTGTTTGCTCACGGTTCTCTCCTATGTGTCGATGTGTGTGTGGATATTCGTTGCGGCCTCACCGCAGTGATCCGTCCGACCGAATAGCTACGCCGCATCACTTGTTTCGCCACCGTTTTGCGTTAGCGGAAAGAGCAGTTCGTTGCCATCGGGATCATCAATCTGAATCACATCGTAGCCCCACCAGGAATTCTTGCCGGGGATGGAGCGCTCGGCCATTTCGCGCTTGAAATCCACAATGCCATCGCGAGTGAGCTCTACAAACAGGCGCGCCTTGTCGCTACGTCCAGCATCCTCGCAAAGGATGATCTCGCAGCCCGCGCGGGCCACCTGACATACCTTGCCCTGCCCATCGCCTTCGTGCCACGCCTTTTCGAAACCGAGCATGTCGACATAGAAGTGCAGCGCACGATTCACGTCGCTGACGAAGAGGACCGGTCTTGAATACCATCTATGCATGGCTATCCCCGTTGCTCGGTGTAACGTCTGGTCTGGTCTGGAGTTCACACGAATGGCGTAGGAACCAGACGACCATACGCGATGAATGCCATGACGAGGCCCAGCACGCCGCTCATGATGATCGATGTGGTCTCGCGATATTTGACGTGCACGCCGACGAACACCAGGCTCTCGACCGCCAGCATCGCGGCAGCCACGATCGTCAGCTGCGGTTGCCAATGGAACGCGGCCGGGACGATGAGCCCGACCGTGCACACGAGTTCCACGATGCCCAGCGTCGTCCATGCTCCGCGCGGCAACGCGCCGAAGGACGGCACGTCATGGCTGATCTTGTCGAACATGAAAACCTTCATGACGCCCGACGATCCGTACAGTAGCGCGGCGAGGATCTGCAGCACCCACAACAGCATGTTCATCGTGTACCCCGCGGTTTCTGCTTCGGCCTGACAAACGGCCTGATCGCATAGTCAAATGATCGCACTCAGTGTCCCGGGCTGTTCAAAGCGGCGGCGATGCTTCGTATCTGTTCGACATCGCTACGCAGTTCTCCACCCTGCATGTCCTTCAGCAATTCTGGCTGCCATCGCATACCGGATGGATGCTGGCGTTTTGCCGATGCATGGAACTCGCTCGCACCGGTGATCTCGCGCAACTTGCCGATATTTCCCGCGTCCACGCCTGCGCCCGGCATCACGGTGATGCGACCGGCTGAGCGTTCGACCCATTGACGAATCAGCGCGGCTCCCTCCAGTGCACTGGCCTGCCCGCCCGAGGTCAGCACGCGTTCGCAACCGAGTTCGATCAGGTCGTCCAATGACGACAGCGAATTACGCGTGAGGTCGAAGGCGCGATGGAAGGTGACGCCCATGTTGCCGGTGGCAGCGATCAGTGCGCGGCAGCGTGGCATGTCAACCTTGCCATCGGCATCGAGCATGCCGAACACCACGCCGTCGCAGCCCAGCGCCATGCAGTTCTCGATGTCGCGCTGCATGACCTCGCATTCGAGGTCGCTGTAGAGGAAGTCGCCGGCACGTGGGCGGATCAGCACGTACAGCGGGATGTGCAGGCGCTCGCGCGCCAGCGCGATCTGCGCGTGCGACGGCGTGAGGCCGCCCAGTTCCAGCGCGGTGCAGAGTTCAACCCGCCCTGCTCCGCCCTGTTGGGCGGCCAGTGCGGACGCGACCGAGTTGGCAGCGATTTCCAGTATCACGAATAGCTCGTGGTGTAGACGCTTTGCGAGGGAATCAGGCCATCCTGTTTCTTCGCGTCGCACACGGCGTAGGAGAAGCCGTGCTGGATCGCATACGCGCCGACTTCGCCCGCGCGGTTCAGCGCCAGGAAGCCGACCTGCAGGGTCTTGGAGGCTTCGCGGCGCTTCTTGACGATGCGCATCACCGCTTCCTTGCAGGCTTCGTGCGGAGTGCGTCCCTGGCGCATCAGCTCGACCACGAGGAAGCTGCCGGCGTTGCGGATCACTTCCTCGCCGACGCCGGTGGAGGTGGCGCCGCCGATCTCGCCGTCCACGTACAAGCCGGCGCCGATGATCGGGCTGTCGCCGACGCGGCCGCGCATCTTCCACGCCATGCCGCTGGTGGTGCAGGCGCCGGCCAGGCGGCCCTGTGCGTCGATCGCCAGCATGCCGATGGTGTCGTGGTTGTTGGCGCCGCCGGGCATGCCGGTGCTGCCGCCCTTGCCGTAGTCGTGCACTTCGCTGTTGATCGAGGGTTGGTACTTCGCCGTCTTCAGCCATTCGTGCCAGGCCATTTCGGACTCCGGCGTCAGCAACTCCTCCTTCTTGAAGCCCTGCTCCAGCGCGAACTGCAACGCGCCTTCGCCGACCAGCAGCACGTGCGGCGTGCGCTCCATCACCCGGCGCGCAACCGAGATCGGATGGGCGATATGTTCGAGGGCGGCGACCGCACCGCAGTTGCCGTCGGCATCCATGATGCTGGCGTCGAGGCTGACGTGGCCGTCGCGATCGGGATAGCCGGCCCTGCCGACGCTGTGATTCTTCAGGTCCGACTCGGGCACCTGCACGCCGAACTCGACCGCATCCAGCGCATGGCCGCCCTTGCCGAGGATCGTCCATGCCGCCTGGTTCGCGGCGATACCGAAGTCCCAGGTCGAGACTACCCGTGCCACTGTCGTTGGCGGCGTTCGGGGTGCCGGTCCGGCGGCCAGCTTGCCACTTCGGTTTATTGGTCCGGCGGCCAGCTTGCCGCCCCAGGCCAGTATCGAAGCGGAAGCGCCCAGTACGGAAGCCTTGAGGAAACGCCTGCGATCAGTCATCACTTTCTCCAGCTCACAAAGCAAAAACCCCGCACAGGATGCGGGGTTTCATTCTTGCTGTACAACGCTGCCTGGCTGATCAGGCGGCTTCGACCGCCGACGCCTGGGCGCCCTTCGGGCCCTGGGTGATGTCGAACTTCACGCGCTGACCTTCCTGCAGGCTGCGAAAGCCCTTGCTGGTGATCGCCGAAAAATGGACGAAGACGTCCGCCCCGCCGTCCTCAGGTGAGATGAAGCCGAAACCCTTGGCGTCGTTGAACCATTTGACCGTACCGAAACTCATTGCGCGAACCTCTGGATCCATGGAATGGGTGCGCCAGGCTTCGCGCTGAACCACGTGCTCCCCTCGGTTCGCCGCCCTGGCTGGCGAAAAGTAGCAATATGTGAAGGCCCAGCGCAATATGAGAGATACCTGGGCCATGCAAAGCCGGACGCCGCGCTCAGCTTTTCAGCATGGCGGCGAGGATGCGCGGCACTTCGGCGGTGGCTGCTGCCAGATGCGCGAAGATTTCCTCGATGCTGATCTCGGCCTCGTCGCCGCAACCGGCGGCAAAGTTCGCGACCAGCGCCAGACACGCGTATTCGAGCGTCAGCTCGCGCGCCAATGCGGCCTCGGGCATGCCGGTCATGCCAACCAGATCGCAGCCGTCGCGCTTCATGCGGGCGATCTCGGCACGGGTTTCCAGCCGCGGCCCCTGCGTGGCGCCGTAACAGCCGCCGCCGATCACCGCGATGTCCGCCGCGCGTGCTGCTGCCAGCAAGCGCTGACGCAGCGACTCGGTGTACGGCTCGCTGAAGTCGATGTGCTTCACCTCGGCGCCGTCGACATCGCAGAAGCTGGTGTAACGACCGTGGGTGTAGTCGATCAGCTGGTCGGGCACCACGATCACCCGCGGCCCCATGTCGCCACGGATACCACCGACCGCATTGACGCCGATCACCCGGCGCGCGCCGAGACTGTGCAGCGCCCACAGGTTGGCGCGGTAGTTCACGCGATGCGGCGGCAAGGTGTGGCTTTCGCCGTGGCGTGCCAGGAACGCAAGGCGCTTGCCCGCGAAGTCACCCATCACCACGTCGCCGGACGCGCGGCCGTAGGGTGTGTCCACGCTATGGCGCGACGCGTTCTCAAGGCCGGGCAAGTTGTACAGGCCGCTGCCGCCGATCACGGCCAGATCAATATTCACGGGTCAATCCTGCTCTCGATGGGTCATGCTCTCAATAGAGCTGGGGTTCGGAGTGGTGCGCTCAGCCACGCAGGGCGGCGAGCCGGGTGGCATAGCTTTGCAGATGGCGAGCCAATGCGTCACGGGTGCGCTCGTCGGCCAGGTGACCGTCGACGATCTTGGTATGCGCCTGGAACACCAGCACCTCGCCCTGCGGCTCCGTCTGTGCGCCGGCGCGGCGCAGGATCAGGCGCAACTGGTCCTGCGCGCGCACCGTGCCGGTAATGCCGGGGCTGGCGCCGGCGATGCAGACGATCTTGCCGGCCAGCGCTGCCGTCTTGCGATCCCGCCCCGGTCGCGATGCCCAGTCGATGGCGTTCTTCAGCACACCGGTGACGCCGCCGTTGTATTCAGGGCAAGCCAGTAGCAAGCCGTCGGCCTGATCGATCGCCTGTTTCAGGGCGACGACGGATGTGGGATCGCCCTGCTCCTCGACGTCCTGGTCGAACAACGGCAGGTCATGCAGTCGATGGATCGTGATGGACATGCCGGCTGGCGCCAGTTCCTGCGCGGCGTGCAACAGGGCGGTGTTGAAGGAGGCGGCGCGCAGGCTGCCGGAGATGCCGAGGATGTTCATGCACGATGTTCCTGTTCTGTTTGTACGAGCGGAGCTACTTCAGCGCGTAGATAGCCGGCAGATTGCGGCCCTGCTCGTGGTAATCCATGCCGTAGCCGAACACGTAGCGGTCCGGCAGCTCGACGCCGTTGAAATCGGAGGCGATGCCTTCGACCAGGCGATCGTGCCGCTTGGTGCACAGGCTGGCGATCAGCACTTTCTTCGCGCCGCGCGCATAGCAATCTTCACGCACCGCCTTCAGCGTGTGGCCTTCGTCGAGGATGTCGTCGACCAGCAGCACCACGCGACCAGCCAGCGGCACCGCCGGCTCACGCAACCAGTGCAGGTCGCTGCCGGAGGTGGCGCCGCGGTAGCGCGTCGCATGCACGTAGTCAAACTCGAGATCAGTGCGAATCGCCAACGCCAGCTGGCCGGCGAAGATCAGTGCGCCGTTCATCACGGTGAGGAACACCGCGCGCTCGCCGTCCAACGCGGCGTCGATCCGGCGGCCCATGTCGGCGATCACGGTTTCCAGTTCGCCGCGCTCGTGCAGAAGATCCGACTGCGCCAGCGCATCGGCCAGTGATGGCATTGGAGTATTCATGCGATTCCTTGATCGGCGTGCAAGGCCGTGATGCGCGCGACGAAGCGATCGCGTTGCGGGTTATTGGTGAGGCTGTCCCAGCTCGCACCCAGCGCTCCACGCAGGGCGGCCAGTTGCGGCGGCATCGGCAGCGCATCGCCCGGCATCGCGGCAATCGCCTCGTCCACCACGTCGGGGAAACAGGCCAGCACCAGATCGCAGCCGGCGTCCAGATGCGCACGTACGCGCTCGCCGACGCTGCCGGCAGCACCGGCCGCGGCCATGCTGATGTCGTCGCTGATCACCGCGCCGGTGAAACCCAGTTCGCCGCGCAGGATTTGTTCGATCCACACTTTCGAATAGCCGGCCGGCTGGCTGTCCACCGCCGGATAAGTCACGTGCGCCATCATCACCGCCTCGACCCGCGCCTCGATGCACTCGGCAAACGGCTGCAGATCGTCACGACGAATCTCGTCGAGACCGCGCGGGTCGATCGCCTGCGCCTTGTGCGTATCGGTAGCGACCGAGCCATGTCCGGGGAAGTGCTTCAGCACCGCCGCCATGCCGCCCAGATGCATGCCGCGCACGTAGGCCTGCCCCAGCTCGGCGGTCACCGCCGGATCGGCGTGGAACGCGCGCGGGCCGATCGCCGCATTGCCGCGGGCCAGATCGACTACCGGCGCGAAACTGAAATCGACCCCGCTGGCGCGCAGCTCACTGGCCATCACCCAGGCGTGTTCCTCGGCCAGCCGTACCGCGTCGATCGGGTCACGCTCGTACGCCGCGCCGATCGCCGCCAGCGGTGGCAGCCGAGTGAAGCCGTCGCGGAAACGCTGCACCGGACCGCCTTCCTGATCGACCGCGATCAGCAGCCCATCGCCACCGACCTCGCGGATCGCATCGCACAGCGCGATCAGTTGCTCGCGCGACTGGTAGTTGCGCGCGAACAACAGCACGCCGGCGACGCCTGGTGCGGTGAGCCAGCGCTTCTCGTGTTCGGCCAGCTCCAGCGCGGCCACGCCGATCATCAGCATGCGGCATCCTCGGCAGCGCGCTCGGCCGGCGACCACTGCCGGTACGGATGCGCGATCAGGTTGACGTTGTAGTAGCGCGTCAGCGCGCTCACTTCGCGGCCCAGCCATGCCGGACGCGGGAATGGCGCATCGACCGCCGGCAGCTCCACTTCGGCGACGATCAGTCCGTGGTTGTCGCCCTCGAACTCATCGACCTCGAACAGCACGCCGTCGACCCGCACATGGTGGCGCACCTTTTCCAGCACGCCATCGCACAGACTGGCCAGCAACGCCTTGGCATCGGCCACCGGTATCGGATATTCGAACTCGGCGCGAGCGATACCCGGGGTGGCCGCCTTGATATTGAGCCACGCCAGCTCGCCGGCCAGGCGGGCGCGCACCGAAGCACGCGCACTGCCATCGCGCAGCGCCTGCGCGCCGACCAGATAGCCTTGCGCGATCGGCTCGCTGCGTTCGATGGCGGTGCGCCAGCCTTCGCTGGCGAGCAGGAATTTGCGTTCGATTTCAATTTTCATCTTTCGAACAACGCGATCGATTCGACGTGCGCGGTATGCGGGAACATGTCCATCACGCCGGCCGACTTCAGTTTGAAGCCGTGCTGGTTGACTAGGATGCCGGCGTCGCGCGCCAGCGAAGCCGGATGGCAGGAGACGTAGACGATGCGGCGCGTCTGCTTGTGCGGCAGATACTCCAGCACCTTGTCGGCACCGGCGCGCGGCGGATCGAGCAGCATCTTGTCCCATGGCTGGCGTGCCCAGTCGGCAGCGCGCTGATCCTCGAACAGATTCGCCACATGGAAGCGCGCGTTGTCGATGCCGTTGCGCGCGGCGTTCTGCGCGGCACGCTCGACCAGGCCATGTTCACCTTCCACACCAACCACTTCGGCCACGCGACGGGCGATTGGCAAGGTGAAATTGCCGAGGCCGCAGAACAGATCCAGCACGCGATCGGTCGGCTGCGGATCGAGCAGTTCGAGCGTGCGCGCCATCATGCGCTGGTTCATGTCGGCGTTGACCTGCACGAAGTCGAGCGGCTGGAACTCCAGCTCGACGTCGGCGACGGCTGCGTCGCCACTGGCGATGCGGAACGCCAGCCGCGGGTTCTCCGGCCACAGCGGATGCACGCTGCTGTTGCCGCCCGGCTGCAGGTAGATCGCCAGCCCGTGCTGCTGGCCGAACGCGGTCAGTGCGGCCAGATCGCGCTCGCTCAGTGGCTGCATATGGCGGAACACCAAGGCCATCAGCTCGTCGCCGGCGGCGAATTCGATCTGCGGGATGCTGTCGACCGCGTCCATGCCGCTGAGCAGGTCGGCGAGCAGACCGACCTTGGGACCCAGCGCCGGATGCATCACTTCGCACTGCTGGATCTCGGCGACGAAGCGCGGGTTCTGCTCTTCGCGGAAACCGACCAGCACGCGGCCCTTCTTCATCACGTTGCGTACCGACAGGCGGCCCTTGCGCCGGTAACCCCACGGCTCGCCGGTGAGCGGCGGCAGCCACAGCTGCGGCGTGACCTTGCCGATGCGCTCGAAATTTTCCGCCAGCACACGCTGCTTCGCCGCGATCTGCGACTCGGCATCCAGATGCTGCAGCGAGCAGCCGCTGCAATGCGCGAAATGCTGGCAGCGCGGCTCGACCCGGTGCGGCGACGGCACGATCACCTCGACGACGTCGGCCTCGTCGAAATGGCGATGACGTTTGCGCAGCTTGGCCAGTACCTGTTCGCCCAGCAGTGCACCGCTGACGAACACCGTCTTGCCGTCGATGCGGGCCACGCCGCGACCGTCATGGCCGAGGTCGGTGATGTGGGCTTCGAACGGAGTCGACGGAACGGAGTTGGATCGGGACATGAGGCTCGGACGGTTGAGGCCGCTGGGGCTGGCCGCCGATTATCCCAGATCGGCCACGACGACGCCCGGAGGCGTCGCCGCGACTGAAAAGCTTATTTCTGTTGCCAGGCGCCGCCAGCGTTCTGGTAATACCAGCCGGCACGGGCCTTTTCGATCCAGCTCTTGGCGAAGGTGGCGCGGATCTGCGGCGCCCACTCCGGGTGATTGTTGGCGTTGGCGATTTCGGCGTACAGCGCCGTGCGGTCACGGTTTTCGTCGGCGACGGTGGCATTGGCCTGCGCGCGCTGGCTCAGTGGCACCTTGGCAGCGTCACGCATGGCCACCATGCCATCGTTGGTGAAACCGACCGCGCCGCTGTCCAGTAGCTCACCCAGCGGCCCCTGGAAGCGATCGTGCATGCGTCCGCGAATCGCTTCGGTGGCACTGGTCTGGACACGGATGTTCGGCACATCGGCCGCGTAGGCCGCCGGAATCAGCAGATCGAGCAGGGTCGCGGAGGGCTGCTGGGCATCATTCTTCGGCGCCGGCGGCGGCTCTTTCGGTGCCGGCGTGGCGGCGGGAGTGGCGCTATCCAGCACATTGCCGATGAACTGGTCAGCGGCCTTCTGTGCTGCCGCCTCGGGGAAGTACACGTTGATGGTGACGCAGCCGACCAACGCCACGGCCAGTGAGGTCAGGATCACGTAGACGAGCTTGTGCATGACGGACTCCGCAGTGAAAACATGAGGAAAACAGCAGACAACTCGTACCCGGTCAGTGAATTTCCGGAGCCGTTCCAGTGATGGCATCGTGCAGGCGCCGCAACAGGGTCGGCCAATCGACCTGGGTCTGATGGCCGATCACCTGCAGGCGTGGCAAGCCGCTGCCTTCGACGATAGTGTAGCCGTCGGCAGTCGGCTCCAGACCACTCATCTGGCAGACCGTGCCCTGCAATGTGCAATTGAGGCCGATCTGTTTGTAGCCGAAGGTCTTGAACAATTTCAGCACGGCACCTTGCAGGCCGGCGGCAATCCCGCCGCCACCGACGGCGGTGAGGTTGTTCACCGCGCGCTGGCTGATCCGCCCGCCGCTGCCGGCGAGCAGATTTGCCTTGAACGCAACCGGGTTCCAGTTGACCAGCCGCAGGTCGTTGATCGAGCCGTCGAGCCGCCCGCTGATACTGCCGAAATCGAACACGCTGGTGATTGCCGCCAGATCCAGCTGCTTCATGGCGATGTCGCCATTCAGCACCGGGTTCGGCCCGAACGGCTGCTGCAGCGAAAGCCGGGTGATGTCGACGAAGCCGCCAAACAGGCTGGCCGACAGCCCACCCTGTAGTTCGAAACGGTCGTCGACCCAGCGCAGCGAGGGAATCGCGCCGCCCAGCGTGCCGGGAAAGGCCGGCCAACCCATGGCTGTGCTGAAGGCAGCCATGTCGACCCCGGTCAGCACCGCTGACGTCGACAATCGCTGGCCTTTCGCCGCCGCCGGGCGCCAATCCAGATCACCGATACGCAGTTGGCCTTTCAGCACTGGCACCACTAGCGGTTGCTGCAGACTGAGCGTGCCAGCATGACTCTGCCATTGCGATTGCGCGGCACCGTTGGACACTCGATAGAACTGCAGGCTGCGCCAGCCCAGCGTGGTCGCTGGGCGTTCGCCCTCGCTCGCCCAGTCCAATCCACCGTGCAAGTTGTCGACCGCCAGTCGCCCATCCGCATCAGCCATGTCGAGGCTGTCGGTCGTGAACGCGAAACTGTGTGGGCCATCGGCGCGCAGATCCAGGCTGCCACTCAGTTGGCCGGCGATACGCATGTTGTGCAGACCGAGCGTGGTCAGCCAGGCCTGGCCATAGCGCTGGTAGGCCGCCGGGAAACTCGCATGCAAGTGATCCAGCTTCAGCGTTTTCAGCTCGCCTTTCGCATCGAATGCCAGTGCACCATCGAGCTGCAACGCATCGGCGTCATTGATATGCAGACGGCTCAATTCGAAGGCACCGTTCTGCGCATCGGCACGCAGGCCAAGCTGCACCGGATGATCCGGCAACTTGGCATACAGCGGTCCGAGCAACAGCTCGCCGCCGTGCAGGCTGGCATCCAGATCGATTCGGGCCGGCCCACCGGTGGTGTCGAGCTCGAACCGACCCGTACCGTTCAACCCCTGCCCTGCCAGAGTCCCGACTGGAGTATCGAAACCCGCGCCACTGAGCGTGAATTGTCCGGAGGACTGCAGGCCGGGATCGCGCAGATCCAATGCCAGCTCGGCATCCAGCCGGCCGCTGGTGGGACGGCCTGACCAGACCGTGCCGAGCAATCCCTGCAACCAGCCGGCGGGAAGATTGTTCAGGCGGATCTGTGCGTGCGTGGGTTGATCCAGCGGCAACGCGGCACTCGCATGTGTCTTGCCCTGCAGGATATCGATCAGCAGGGTATTCGCCGCCCCGCTGATCTGGATGTTCACATGGGCATCGCTGAGCGCCCCACCCGGTGCACCGGCCAGACGCACCGTGCTGTCGAGAATCCAGCGCCGGCGATCATCCCGTTGCAAGTTGCCATCGAGGCTCAGGCCCAGACGACGCCAACCCATCGCCGGCACATCCGCCTGACCAGCACGCAATTGCAGCTGAAGTCCGCCGGCAGCGTCCTCGCCGAGCCTGACGGTCACCGCCTGCAACCTCACGCCGGGAAGACTGATCGACTTCGCTGTCAACAGCACATCCGCCCGCGCAGGCAGCGTCCAGCCGATCCCCAGCAGGAGGCAGCAGCACAGCAAAAGATGGCTTGATGTCGGGCGCATGTCGCGCCATTCTGCCAAATTAAGCTGAACGACAAGGATTTCGTCATGACCAGCCCTCACACCGAGCCCGATTTCGCCCCTGCCGATGCCACCCAGCCGCGCGTACTGGTGGCCGACGACGACCCCGGCAGCTGCCGTTTCCTGTGCGATGGGCTGCGCTCGCTGGGCGCCCAGGCGGAAACCTGCACGGACGGCATGGCGGCGCTGGAACGCGCACGCAGCGAGACTTTTGACCTGTTGTTGCTGGACTGCCGCATGCCGGGTGCCGGCGCTTTGCAGATACTCGGCTCGCTGCGTGACGACGCGCAGGCAGGTTCGGCGGACAGCATCGCGGTGGCCACCACGGCCGAACTGGGGCCGGGCGACCGTCAGCCACTGCTCGACGCCGGTTTCAGCGAGATCCTGCTCAAACCCTGCGGACTGGCCGATCTGCGGCGCATGCTGGCGCTGGTGCAGCCGGATCGGTTCGACGCCTGCGTGCTCGACGACCGCGCCGCGCTGAGCACCAGCGGCGACGCCACCACCATGCGCGCGCTGCGCCTGCTGTTGCGCGAGGAGCTGGCCCTGCTCCATCAGGAACTGGACTCGCTGAGCCAGGACCCTGCTGGCTTCAGCGAGCGACTGCACCGGCTGCGCTCATCCTGCGGCTTCTGCGGTGCTGCCTCGCTGTCGTCGCAAACCATTCTGCTGCAGCAACAGCTGTCGCACCACGGCGCGACCCCGGCTGCACTGGCAAGATTCCGCAAGGCACTGCTGGCGACCCTGCAGGCACTGGATCGCTAACGGTCCGTTGGTTGCCGCGAAACCGCCATCGCCAAAACCCGCCAGGCGCGCAATTCGCCGCCGCCCAGATGGAAGCGGATGACCTCGCGCATCATGTCGCGCAGCGCTTTCAGGCCGACGTTGTCTGGCATCTCGTCCTGCTCCAGCGCCAGCAAATCGCTGCCGCGCAGGGCGAGCGTGCTGCCGACTGCACAACGCACGGCACCTTGCTCGACTCGATAGCGATAAGACGCCTCCGGTATCAGAGCTTCTCCGGTAGCCGAGTCGTATTGCAGCTGCAGGCCGTAACCGATCGCCTCCAGCAGGTCGCGCTCGAAGCGGCGCAGGCTCCACGCCAGCGATTCGCCGGCGGTCAGCCGTGCCAGGGTCTGTGCATAGGCGTCGAACAGCAGCGGAAACGGATCCTGCCGACCAGTCAGGCGCACCACCAGTTCGTTGAGATACAGCCCGGCCAGACCAGCATCGCCTGACAGGCGCATCGGCGTTCCCACCGCTTCAATCGCGGTCAGCGTGGCCATCTCGCCACGCAACAGCAGATCCATCGCCAGCGGCTGGAACGGTTCCAACTGGGCCCGGCGCAAGCGCGCGCGTTCGCCACGCACACCGCGGGCCACCACGCCGAGTCGGCCATGTTCGCGGGTCAGGCATTCCAGCAACAGCGACGTCTCGCGGTAAGGCCGCGCGTGCAGGACGTAGGCGGGTTGCTGTTCAAGGCGCATGCGGTGGAATCGACAAGGATGAATCGGAAAAGCCAGGCGCGGTCGTGGCGAATCCCGACTTCCTGTGCTTAGTCCGTATAGCCGAATTTCTTCAGCATGTTCTCATCGTCAACCCAGCCCTCGCGCACCTTCACCCACAGCTTGAGGAACACCTTGCGCTCGAACATGCGCTCCATGTGGCGTCGCGCACTGGTGCCAATGGCCTTGAGCTGGGCGCCACCGTTGCCGATCACGATCGCCTTCTGCCCCGCGCGCTCGACCCAGATGATCGCGTGAATTTCGGCGATGCCGTCGGGGCGGTCGCTGAATTGCTCGATCTCCACCGTGGTCGCGTAGGGCAGCTCCTGATCGAGCCGCAGCATCAGCTGTTCGCGCACCATCTCGGCGGCAAGGAAACGCTCGCTGCGGTCGGTGACTTCGTCTTCGCCGTATACCGGCGGCGCCACGGGGAGACGTTTCAGGATCGCCTGTTCCAGTTCCTTCAGGCCCTGCTCCTTGAGCGCGCTGACGTAATGGATTTCGTCGTAGCTGTGCTTCGCCACCAGCTCGGCCACGAACGGCAGCATCACCGTCTTGTCCTTGTTCAGATCGACCTTGTTGATCACCAGCAAACGCGGCGACGACTGCTCGACCAGCGCGGCATACAGTGCCTCGTCCTCGTCGGTGAAGCGGCCGGCCTCGATCACCTGAACCACCAGGTCGACATCGCTGATCGCCGAGCGCGCGGCGCGATTGAGACTGCGGTTCATCGCCCGCTTGGCGCCGCGATGCAGTCCCGGCGTATCGACGTACATGATCTGCCCGGCCTCGGTGGTGTTGATGCCGAGGATGCGATGGCGGGTGGTCTGCGGCCGCGGGCTGATGATCGACAGACGATATCCGATCAGCGCATTGAGCAGGGTCGACTTGCCCACATTGGGACGCCCGGCCAGGGCGACCGTGCCGCAGCGGAAATTCTCATGCGGCAAGCTGCCGGCGGCGGGATCCAGTTCGTGGTTCATGACGTGATGTGCTCGACAAGTCGGATGGCAAGTGTAGTGCTTCGCCGGAAGCGGCATGCTATCGGCGGGCTCGCGCGCATGCCGCGGCGGGCCGCAGCCCAGCTGGCGCATGGATGAAAACGGAAGAATCGGGACCCGAGGCAGCGATCCGGATCAGGGTTTGTGCTGCTGCTCCAGCAGCTGGTTCAGCACGATCTCGGCCGCATCCTGCTCGGCGGCGCGACGACTGCCGCCGCGGGCCTCGGCCGTGAGCGGCAACGGCTCGTCGATCGTGCAGCTGACATCGAAGGTCTTGGCGTGATCCTCGCCATGGCTGGCGGTCAGCTCGTACTGCGGCAGCGGCCAGCCGCCTGCCTGCAGATGTTCCTGCAGTCGGGTCTTGGCGTCCTTGGAGGAGCGCCGCAACGCCGCTATACGCTCGCCGAACAGCTCGCGAACGGTGTCGCGGCAGGCGTCGAAACCGCCATCCAGATATACCGCGGCGACCAGCGCCTCGAATGCGTCGGCCAGAATCGAATCACGCCGGAAACCGCCGGTCTTCAGCTCGCCGGGACCGAGTTTCAACTCATCGCCCAGCTCCAGTTCGCGCGCGACCACCGCCAGTGCCTGACCATTGACCAACTGCGCGCGCAGCCGCGACAGCTCACCTTCGTTGGACTTCGGGTGAACCTCGTACAGCAACTCGGCGATGATCGCGCCCAGCAGCGCGTCGCCGAGAAACTCTAAGCGCTCGTTGTTCGGTTTGCCGATGCTGCGGTGGGTCAGCGCCAGCTGCGCCAGCGCCGGATCGCGAAAACGGTAATTCAGCTTCAAAAGTTACTGTTCCACATTGCCCTGCAGCGGCACGCTCTTGTTGAAGTGCAGCAGGAAGTCGATGTTGTACATGAACGGAATCTGCTTGTCGTAGGCGACCTGCAACTGATTGGCACCGCCGGCATCACGCTTGATGGTGATGTTGGCCGGCTTGATGGTGGCGTCGTCGACATACTGGAAATTCATCTTGAACATCAGGCCGCGGCGGATCTCGTCCAGTGACTTGCCGTTGGTGCCCTCGGTGGCGACCTGGTTCATCGCCTTGACTACGCCCATGTATTCCGAATACGACGGAAACAGTTTCATCCCCATGAAGGCGAAAAAGCCCACGATGGCCATGATGAACAGGAACCCGATCAGGGTGACGCCCGACTGCTTCGATTTCATAGTCCCCTCGCTATGCCGCCTGTGCGGCGTGCCCATCGTTTATGGATTGCTTTGCCGATCGCCCGCTCGATCCAGCCGGTGCGCCGATTGTGCCTGCAAATTCTCGCACTGTTGACGATCCTGCGTACGGGGCAATCGACCCCGTCACGCTTTGGCCGATCAACAGCTCAGTGGATCACGGTTCCAATCCGCGAAAAGTCCACACCGCCGGTACCCCAGCCCTTCCAGCTCATCCAGATCAGGAACGCCTTGCCGGCCAGGTTTTTCTCCGGCATGCAGCCCCACCAACGGCTGTCCTCACTGTTCTCGCGATCATCGCCCATCACCAGGTAGCAATTGTCCGGCACCACTGACGGCATGTTCGCATTGGGAACCGACGGCGTTGCCATCCGGTTCGGCATGCGCGCGATCAGGTGGTCCACCGGGCCCAGGCGTTCCTTCCAGATCATGGCGCCGTAGGACAGCAGTTCCTCGTCGGCGTGACGCGCATGATTGCCCACGAACGGACCTATTTCCTCAGCGACGACCGGTTTGCCGTCAATAACGATCTGGCTGTCATGGACCTCGATGGTGTCGCCCGGCAGACCGATCACCCGCTTGATCCAGTTCTGGTTGGGCACAGGAATGCTGCAATCCTGATTGCCGCCGTGCACGACCGAGCCATCGGCCTGATGGCAGGTATAACCAGGCCAGCGGAACACCACCACGTCGCCGCGCTTGGGCTCGCCCATGCTCACGAACTTGTTGTTGAACGCCGGCATGCGCAGGCCGTAAGCGAACTTGTTGACCAGGATGAAATCGCCCACGTCCAGCGTCGGCATCATCGAACCCGATGGAATCCGGAAGGGTTCGGCCACGAACGAGCGCAGCAGTAGCACCACCAGCACCACCGGAAACAACGAGCGGGCCCAGTCCACCGGCACCGGATCGCGATACTCATCGCCCGCTGCGTCGAGGCGCGTTTTGCGCTTCTTGTACAAGAACAGGCGATCCAGGCCCCACACCACGCCGAACAGCACGGTGAGGCCAAGCAGAATCGCCGAAAAATCGAATTCCATGCCTTAACTCCAGGTTGCCAGACGGATCATCGCTGATCGCATGTGTTATTTGTCCACCTTCAGCACAGCCAGGAAGGCTTCCTGCGGAATCTCCACCCGGCCGACCTGCTTCATCCGCTTCTTGCCTTCCTTCTGCTTCTCCAGGAGCTTCTTCTTGCGGCTGACATCGCCGCCGTAGCACTTGGCCAGAACATTCTTGCGCAGGGCTTTCACGGTGGAGCGCGCGATGATCTGCGCGCCGATGGCGGCCTGAATCGCCACGTCGAACTGCTGGCGCGGGATCAGATCCTTCATCCGCTCGACCAGTTCGCGACCTTTGCGGTCGGCATGGCTGCGATGCAGGATCAGGCTCAGCGCGTCGACGCGCTCGCCGTTGATCAGCACGTCGGTACGCACGAACGGACCGGCTTCGAAGCGCTCGAAGTGGTAGTCCATCGAGGCATAGCCGCGCGAGACGGATTTGAGCCGGTCGAAGAAGTCCATCACCACTTCGGCCAGCGGCATCTCGTAGCTGATCTGCACCTGGGTGGCCAGGTACTGAATCGAGCGCTGTACACCGCGCTTCTCTTCACACAGGGTAATCACGTTGCCGATGTATTCCGGCGGCGTGAGGATATTGGCGACGATGATCGGCTCGCGGATTTCCTGCACCAGGCTGGAGTTGGTCGGCAGCTTGGCCGGGTTGTCCAGCATCAGGATCGAACCGTCGGTCTTGAGCACCTCGTACACCACGGTCGGCGCGGTGGTGATCAGGTTCAGATCGTATTCGCGCTCCAGCCGCTCCTGCACGATCTCCATGTGCAGCATGCCGAGGAAGCCGCAGCGGAAACCGAAGCCCATCGCTTCCGACGACTCCGGTTCGAAGAACAGCGCCGCATCGTTGAGGCGCAGCTTGTCCAGCGCCTCGCGCATCGCGGGGTAATCATCCGAGGATACCGGGAACAGGCCGGCGAACACGCGCGGCTGCATCGTTTGGAAGCCGGGCAGCGGCTTGTCGGCGGGCTTGCCGGCATGGGTCAACGTATCGCCGACCGGCGCGCCATGCACGTCCTTGATCGAGGCGTTGATCCAGCCGACTTCGCCGGCACCGAGCTTGTCGAGCTTCTTGCGCTTGGGCGTGAACACACCGACGTCGCCGACCTCGTGGGTACGGCCCGTCGACATCACCAGCAGCTTGTCACCGGGCTTGATCTCGCCCTGCATGACACGCACCAGCGAAACCACGCCGAGGTAATTGTCGAACCAGGAATCGATGATCAGCGCCTGCAGGCGGTCGGTATCGCGCGGCTTCGGCGGCGGGATACGCGCGATGATCGCCTCCAGCACCTCGACCACGTTCAGGCCGGTCTTGGCGCTGATCGCCACCGCGTCGGTGGCATCGACACCGATCACCGCCTCGATCTCAAGCTTCACTTTTTCGACGTCGGCGGTGGGCAGATCGATCTTGTTGATCACCGGCACCACTTCCAGCCCCTGCTCCACCGCGGTGTAGCAGTTGGCCACGGACTGCGCCTCGACGCCTTGCGCCGCGTCGACCACCAGCAGCGCGCCTTCGCAAGCAGCCAGCGAACGGCTGACTTCATAGGAGAAATCGACGTGTCCCGGGGTGTCGATGAAATTCAGCTGGTAGGTCTTGCCGTCACGCGCGGTGTACGGCAACGACACCGACTGCGCCTTGATCGTGATGCCGCGTTCGCGCTCGATCGGGTTGTTGTCCAGCACCTGGGCTTCCATTTCGCGATCGGCCAGGCCGCCGCAGATCTGGATGATGCGATCGGCGAGGGTCGACTTGCCGTGGTCGATATGGGCAATGATGGAGAAGTTGCGGATCAATTCCATGGAACGCTGGCGGCCTGTCGAGCTTGGGTTTCACTGCCGCGCACCATGCGCAGCAACACATCACCAAGGGGTAATGCTAACCCGTCATTATCGCATGGAACCCGCCCTTGCCACCGCACGACCAAGATGCGGCACGGGTGCCATCCGACGTGGACGCCCCCCGTGCCGCGCTCCGCTGACCGTGGTCGACCCAGCCGATTACTTGCCTTCCGGTACTGTCAGGCCGATAAAGTTGCTCTGGTCGCCACGACGCACCAGCAACAGCACTGTACTGCCAGGCTTCACTTCCCTGGTCGCCGCCTGGAATTCGGCCACGGTGCCGATCTTCTGCTGGTTGACCATCAGGACCACATCACCGGCCTGCAAACCAGCCTGTGCCGCCACCGGGCCGGTGACGTCGCCAATCACCACACCCTGCCCCGACTTCAATCCCAGCTGCTTGCGGGTGTCGTTGTCCAGCGATTGCACGGTCAGGCCCAGTGCCGTCGAACCGCTTTGGCTCGATGGCGGCATGGCGCTCCGCTTGTTGTTCACCGCAGCCTGATCGCGCGAGGCCTCACTGACGGTGACGTCCAGCGTCTGCTTCTTGCCGTTGCGCAGGATCTCCACCGGAACCTTCCTGCCCGGCTTGGTCATGCCGACCAGCGGCGGCAGATCCGCCGCCTGCTGTAACGGCTGACCGTTGTAGGACAGGATGATGTCGCCAGCTTGGATGCCCGCCTTGGCCGCACCGCTGTCCGGACTGACATCGACCACGGCGGCACCCGCACCGTTGTCGAGCTTGAACGCCTTGACCATGTCGTCGCTGACTGGCCCCATCGTCACGCCGAGCTGGCCGCGCGACACGTAGCCCTTGCTCTTGATCTGCTGCACGGCATTCATCGCCACGTCGATCGGGATCGAGAACGACACGCCCATGTAATCGCCGGTATTGGAATAGATCTGCGAATTGACGCCGACCACGCGGCCCTGCAGGTCAAACAGCGGACCGCCGGAATTGCCGCGGTTGATCGGCACATCGGTCTGGATGAACGAGGTATACGCCTGATCGCGTTCGCCCAGGCTGCGCCCGACTGCGCTGACGATGCCCTGGGTCACGGTGTAGTCGAAACCGAACGGCGAGCCGATCGCCAGCACCCACTGGCCCGGCTTCAGGCTGCGCGAATCGCCGAGGCTCACCGCCGGCAGGCTGCCACCGGCATCGACCTTGAGCACGGCGATGTCGTAGGTGGGATCGGTGCCGATCACCTTGGCGGTCAGCGTGCGCCGATCCTGCAGGCGCACGCTGATCTTGTCCGCATGATCGACCACGTGATTGTTGGTCAGGATGTAGCCATCGCTGGAAATGATGAAGCCCGAGCCCAGCGAGGTGTGCTTCTGCTCCTGCGGTGACGGCATCATCGGCATGCCGAAGAAACGCCGCAGCATCTCGGCCTGCGGATCGTCAGGCATGCCTTGTCCGGGCATCGTGCTGTTGCGCGCATCGCGGTTCGCAGCCTGCTTTTCGCCGCTGTACTTGGCCTCGATATGCACCACCGCAGGTGCGTTTTTCTGCACGATGCCGGTGAAATCCGGCAATGCTGCCGCGGCCGTCGTCTGCGCCTGCACCCCACTGACACTGGCCAGACCCAACAAGGCACAGCACGTCAGGGTACGCAAGATGGATTGTTTCATGACTCCTCCTTGGTTGACTCAGCCGGCAAGACTCCAGGCTGATGGAATGACTTCAACGATGGCGCGTCGCTGTGAATCCGCACGCACGCCTGCCATCGGTCCATGCAACGGGCCGATGACGACGAAACCAGTGGGAAAACGAGTCGCGGGCAATCACACGCGAACTCGCCTTATTGCGCGACGGCGGCAGCCTGACGCGAGGTGCCCGGAACTTGTTGTTCCGGATCGAGCAGCAGCAAATAGCTGCCGTCGTTGTTGTCGAGCGTGCGATAGCGGTGCATTGACGGGTAGCTCGACAGACGACGCGCATACGCCGGCTGGTTCTGGCCAAATGGCGCACCCAGCGTGGCGGAGGCCTGCTGACTGAGCAACCCGGCGGAATTGCCACTCAACCACGGCGGCACGGCAGCGGGAGCGGTCGGCTTGCCGATCGGTGCGGCAGCGGCGACCGTGTTGGCCTGCTGCATGGTTGACGCCGTCACGCGCTCGGCATCGCCCACCGGCTGACCGATCATCAAGGCAGCGGCAGCGACGCTGGCGGCAATCGCGCCACCGGTCGACCAGCGTAGCCAGTGACTGCGCCTGGATCTCGCCGCGGCTGGCACCGACGCCTGCTCAATCGCCTGCATCACCCGTGTCGCAAACCCGGCCGATGCCAGCGGCGGCAACTGCTGGCGCAGGCTGTCGCGCGCGATGTGGTAACGAGTCCAGCTCTGCTGCAACGAAGGATCGTGATCGAGCCGGCGCAGCAGGAAACGCAACTGCTCCTTCGACAACTCACCATCGATGCCGGCGGAAAGGCTTTCCGGAGCATCTGGATTCAAGTCCGCCTGGTTCATGTCTGCCTGATTCATGTCTGATCCTCAGCGGTCCGACAACAGGGGCCGCAGTTTTTCGTCAATCGCTTCGCGTGCCCGGAAGATGCGCGAGCGCACCGTACCGATCGGGCAGCCCATCGCTTCGGCGATTTCATCGTAGCTGAGGCCATCTACCTCGCGCAGCGTGATAGCTGTCCGCAGCTCTTCGGGCAAGGCTTGGACAGTGGAAAACACGGATTGTTCAATTTCCTGGCGCATCAGCTCGCGTTCGGGCGTGGCGCTGTCGTGCATGCGCTCGGCACCGGCCATGAACTCGGCGTCATCGGCGTCGATGTCGCCGGCCGGGGGACGCCTGCCCATCGCCACCAGGTGGTTCTTGGCGGTGTTCACCGCAATCTTGTACAACCAGGTATAGAAGGCGCTGTCGCCCCGAAACGAGCCGATCGCCCGCCACGCGCGAATGAATGATTCCTGTGCGATGTCCTCGCACTCGGCATGGCTGCGCACATAGCGCGACACCAGCCCGATCACCTTGTGCTGGTACTTGCGCACCAGCAGGTCGAAGGCCCGCTTGTCTCCCTGCTGGACCCGCTCGACCAGCGCGCGATCCAGTTCGTTTTCGCCCATCCGGGCCGTATCCGTCGTCAATGCCGTCATCCGCTGCGGAGCTTGTTTTGAACTGAACGCGGCGCTCAGACCACAGTCGGGCGCCCGAGTTCAGCATGCGTGGGTTATCGTCCCTTCACCATAACGCACCACCTGTTGGCTGGTTGTCATGTGTGGCCAGGCGATCCCCTGAGCCCATCACGAGCTCATGCTTGTTGTTATGGGGACGCCCATTAGCGGCTCAAGCCAGCTCGGCCACGCGCCCTTCCAGCAGGCGTTGCCGTTCGGCCAGCAGTTTGTCGAAACTGATCGGCTGCAGCGGGCGGCAGAACAAGTAGCCCTGCAGCTCATCGCAGCCATGGGTGCGCAGGAACTGCATGTGCTGCTCGATTTCCACGCCCTCTGCCACCACGGCACGCTTCAGCCGATGGGCCATCTCGATGGTGGCGCGCACGATCGCCTCGTCGTCGGGGTCGACGCCGATATTGCGCACGAAACTCTGATCGATCTTGATCCGGTCGGCCGGCAAGCGACGCAGATAGTCCAGCGACGCAGCGCCGGTGCCGAAATCATCGATCGCGATATGGCAGCCCAGCTTGTGCAGCGCGTGCAAATTCTCCACCAGGTTCGGCGCGGCCTTGATGCTGATGCTTTCGGTGATCTCCATCTCGAGCAAGGTGGGGTCCAGGCCGGTTTCGCGCAGCACTTTGATCACGGTATCCAGCAGTTGCGGCTCCATCAACTGCACCGCAGACAGATTCACGCCCAGACGCAGGCGCAGCCCATAGCGCTGCTCCCATTCTTTCGCCTGCAGGCAGGCTGTGCGCATCACCCATTCGCCGATCGAGACGATCAGGCCGGTTTCTTCGGCCAGCGGAATGAATACCGCCGGACTGATCATGCCCAGCTCGGGATGCTCCCAGCGCACCAGCGCTTCCATGCCGACGATGTCCTCAGTCTCCGTGTTGACCTGCGGCTGGTAAACCACGCGCAATTCGCCATTACCCTCGGCGTGGCGCAAGCGGCTTTTCAACGCCATGCCGTGTTCCTGCGCGTATTCCGGACTCACTTCGTAGATCTGGAAGTTGTTGCGGCCAAGATGCTTGGCCGCATACATCGCCTCATCGGCATGCTTGAGCAGGGTTTGCGCATCGCCCGCATCGTCAGGGAAGAAACTCAGTCCCATCGACACGGTCACCTGCAATTCGGTGCCGTCATCGAGATAAAGCGGCGTCTCCATCACCTGCACGATCTTTTCGGCCACGCGCGACACGTCGTCGTTCTTCACGATATGTCGCAACACGATGGTGAACTCGTCGCCGGCATAGCGCGCCACCGTGTCGGAAGCGCGGATGCTGCCGCACAGGCGCTGGGTAACTGTCCGCAGCACCTGATCGCCGGCGGCATGACCGTAGGTGTCGTTGATCGCCTTGAAGCGGTCGAGATCGACGAACAACACGGCAAAACACTCGCCGTTGCGGGTTGCCTCGCGAATGATCGTGTCGAGCCGGTCGTTGAACAGCAGCCTGTTTGGCAACCCGGTCAACGCATCGACCAGGCCTTCGGCACGGCCCTGCTCGCGCGTGCGCCCCAACTCCAGCACCTGCGAGAAACGGGCCGCGGCGCAACGCAATACCGGCTCGATGATGCCCATCTCGCCGAAGCTCTTGCGATTGCCGGCCAGCATCGCGCCAAGCACGGTATGACGCTCGTCGTACAGCGGCAAGCCGGCAAAGCCGGACAGGTCGAGTTGCTGCAGCAAGGGATCGATCGGCGCCAGCCGCTTCGCATCGGACCGGTACAGGATCGACTTGCCGCCCAGCACCAGCTGCAGGGAACTCTGCAGCTGCGCTGGCGGCCACACCGGATCGTCACCATTCCACAACTGCAGCAGCTGGGTCGGCGCATCGGCACCGTCCTGACGCGCCGACCAGACGGCGAGATAATCCAGCCCCAATTCGTCGAACAGCAGGCGCCCAGCCGCAATCTGCGCATCGACGCCGCTGGTCGAGGCGAATATCCGCGACAGCAGCGACAAGGCCGCCTCGGCGCGCAGATCGGCACGATCGCTGCGAAACATCAGCGCCAGCGCATCGCGTCCGGCGTGCCGTATGCGCCTCACGCTGGCCTGGCCGATGTCGACCCCCTGTGCCGACTTGCGCTGACATGGATACCAGCTGCGGTCAGCCTCGGCCAGCACCTGCGCGATCGGAATGCCCTCGAAACGTAACACCTCGGACAGTGGCAGCCCTTCCCACTGACTGGCGTGCAGACGGCTATGCCGAGCCAGCGTCGGGCTGACCTCGAGCAGGCGGAGAGTCTGCGCATCGGCTATCAGCCACTCGCTGTCGCTTTCTTCGAAGACGTAGCGGTAATCCTCATGTGCATCACTGGCTGGCGCGACGGTCGTCCTGCGCGAGCCCAGGTCGCCGCTTTGCGAGCGGCGCCAGCGCGCCACCAGCTCGTTGCCGATCTGGGCGGTAGAAAGCCAGTCCGCGATCCCCGCCGGCAGATCAGCCGGGCCGAACGAGGCATCCTCCGCCAGTACGGCGATCAGTGGCGTATCGGCCCCGCCAGGCAGACGCCGTAGCTGCTCACAACTGTTCCGGGCCTGTTGCTCATCGCCGGCCAGCACCACCACCATCAGCTGCAGCGGCGGCAGCGGCGGCCGTCCCTCCAGCAGGATCGCCGCGTGCGCCACATCGCGCGCGCTAAGGATATGCGGATAGCCCGCCTGATCGAGCGCATCGAACAGGCTGCGGCGCAATTCGCGCTGTGCAGCGACCACCAGGATGCCGGAATTCACGGACGTATCCACCTCAAACCAGCCAGCGGCCATCGCGCAGGCGCAGGCGCCGCGGCTGGCTGTCTTCACTGCTCAACCGTACGGCCAGCTCACCCAGATGTTCGGCCAGTGACGCCGGTGCATCGATCAGCACGACGCGACGCAGGTGTTCCTTCGGTGCACGGGCAAGTTGGCGCAGCAAGGTAGCGTCCATCGCCGACAACGGCAATTCCAGCCCCAGCAGGAAATAGACGCCGAAATGCATGCTCTGTTTCATGTAGCGCAGTGCATTGCCCAGGCGCTGGCAGTCCGGCACTCGTACGTGCACGTCGCGCAGGCTGCCCAGACCCGTATCGGGCTGCCACAGATACACCGCCTGCCCGGTATGCCGGGCGATCGCGCGGAACTGCTCGATCAGGGCGTGGACATCCTTGCTGTCCAGCACGACCAGACCGGTGGGAGCCGCCAGAATCCGCTCGAAGATCTCGGCACCGGCTTGCGGTGGAACGGAGGCCATTGCAGAAGTCATTGCGTCCCCGTCCTGTAGCGTCGGTAGCAGTGCCATGATGAATCGTCATGCCAGCAATGAAACGCGTGGCTTGTCGGGGATTGCCAGGCCATTGCACGGCCCATTGAACCACGGTGCGTTGCTTCATTGTTCAGCCGGCAGCCCATGCCGCGGCCGCATGTTCCGCCCAGCCGGGCCAAGCCGACCATTTCCCTGCGGTGGCTCGATTTCACACTGGTGCCATGGCGTGGTCAAGCAAGCCCGTCACAACTCGCAATCAAGGCGGCAGAACGGTATGGTTCAGACCTCCTCCACCATGCATTTATCCCCATGTTCGAAGGATTGCGCTTCAACCACTGGAAGACCAGCGAAAGCGACGACGGTATTGTCACGCTTGCACTCGACCGCGCAGGCAGCGGCGTCAACGCGATCTCGCGCGCGGTACTGGATGAGCTGGAGCAGATCGTCGAGCGGTTGGCGATCGAGAAGCCGGCCGGCGTCATCATCCATTCGGCCAAGCCATCCGGGTTTGCGGTGGGGGCCGACATCAAGGCCTTCGTCGAGTACGCCAAACATGACACCGTGCTGGAGAACATCGAGCACGGCCAGCGCGTCTATGAATCGCTGGCACGGCTGCCCTGCCCGACGGTGGCCGCCATACACGGCGCCTGCATGGGCGGCGGCACCGAGCTGGTCCTGGCCTGCCGCCAGCGCATCGCGGCTGACGACGACAAAACCCGGATCGCACTGCCCGAAGTGATGCTCGGCATCCATCCCGGCTGGGGTGGTACCGCGCGCCTGCCGCGCCTGATCGGTGCCACCGAAGCACTGCCGTTGATGCTGACCGGCAAGTCGCTGTCGGCCAAACGCGCGCTGGCACTGGGCGTGATCGATCGCGTGGCGCGTCCGGAGGAATTGCTGGTCGAGGCACGCCTGCTGCTGCGCCGTCCGCAACCCCATCCCTTTGCGCGGCGTGCCAAAGCGTGGGCCAGCAATACCTGGCTTGCGCGCCAGATCCTCGCGCCGATGGTGTACAAGCAGACCGCCGCGAAAGTCCGCAAGGAACACTATCCCGCTCCGTTCGCGATGATCGAGGTGTGGAAGCGCGGCGGCTCCAATATTCAGCAGCGCCTGAAACTCGAAGCGCGCTCGGTGGCGAAGCTGGCGAAGACGCCGACCGCGCAGAACCTGATCCGTATCTTCTTCCTGCAGGAGCGACTGAAGGGTCAGGGTGGCGGCACCGATCCTGGCATCAAGCACGTGCATGTGGTTGGTGCCGGCGTGATGGGTGGCGACATCGCCGCGTGGGCCGCATTCAAGGGCTTCGACGTGACCCTGCAGGACCGCGAGATGAAATACATCCAGCCCGCGCTGGATCGTGCCCGTCAGTTGTACGAAAAGAAGCTGAAGACACCAGAGAAGGTCGAAGCCACCGTCCGTCGCCTGCGCGCCGATGTCGACGGCAAAGGCATCGCCAACGCCGATCTGGCGATCGAGGCGATCTACGAGAACGCCGCAGCCAAACGTGAGCTCTACGGCACCATTGAGCCGCAATTCCAGGCCGACGAGATCCTCGCCAGCAACACCTCCAGCATTCCGCTGGATCAACTGCGCGAAGGTCTGAAGGCGCCGCAGCGCTTCCTTGGTCTGCACTTCTTCAATCCGGTGGCGCAGATGCCGTTGGTCGAAGTGGTGCGCCACGACCAGCTCGACCCGGCCATCGAGAAACGCGCGCTGGCGTTCTGCAAGGCGATCGGCAAACTGCCGGTGGTTGTGAAGGGTACGCCGGGCTTCCTGGTCAACCGCATCCTGATGCCGTACCTGCTTGAGGCGATGCGCCTGTACAGCGAAGGCGTGCCCGGCCCGGTGCTGGACCGCGAAGCGAAGAAATTCGGTATGCCGATGGGCCCGATCGAACTGGCCGACACCGTCGGACTGGACGTCTGTGCCTCGGTCGGCAAGGAGCTCGCACCATTCCTCGGACTGGAAGTACCGCCGGGCCTGGACGACAAGGTCGCAGCCGGCAAGCGCGGCAAGAAGGACGGCCAGGGCCTGTATATCTGGCAGGACGGCAAGCCGCAGAAGCCTGAAGTCGACAAGGACTACATGCCGCCGCCCGACCTGCAGGAGCGCATGATCCTGCCGATGGTCAACGAGGCGATCGCCTGCCTCGCCGATGGTGTGGTCGACGATGCCGATCTGCTCGATGCCGGCGTGATTTTCGGCACCGGCTTCGCGCCGTTCCGCGGCGGCCCGATCCAGTACGCGCGCAGCGAAGGTGTCGACAAGCTCAAGGCCCGACTGGAACAGTTGGCCCAGCGTTATGGCGAACGCTTCAGCCCGAAGAACGGCTGGGATCACCCGGCACTGGCACAGAGTGGCTTCGACATACCGGATGCTTCCGCGAGCTGAGCAGGACTGACACGCTCAAATAAAAACACCCGGCACAGCCGGGCGTTTTTTTATGGTGCCCGACTTCACGCCCGAGCCAGAATCGTGGTCACCACATCAGATCGTCCGGCACGCCATCGTCACCCATGCCACTCGCATTCGGATCAACCAGCAGCGCCACCAGATGCGCATCGATGGCCTGCACCTGCTCGGCGATCTCGCGACTGACCAGCAGATAACGGCCAGCCTGCTGCACCACGCCCAGCTCACCGGCATTGAGCGCCGCCAACTGCGCCGCATCGACATGCACGCGACGGATCTTGCCACCGTATTCGAAATTGCGCGGCTGGTCGGCCTCGGCCTTGTTTAACGCCTTGCCGTCGAGCAATTGCTGGATCTGCAACTTGCGCTCGCGTCGCAACCTGGCCTGCTCGGCGGCCTCCTGCTCGATCCGCTTGCGTTCGTTCGCTTCGGTCTGCGCGCGTATCGCATAGGCCTTGGCCAGATCGATTTCCTCCCGACTCTGTCCCGACGGTCGTGCCGCGTGCGACGGCACAGGCGGCTTGCCGCCCTTGCGTGCGGGCTTGCCGGACGATGGCGACGGCGGGCGTTTCTGCTCGCGTGCCCGGTCCTGTTGAACCCTGTTCTGTTGAACCTCTTTCACGATGCCGCTCTTGAGCAGCTGATCGCGCAGGGAATCGGCCATGCTGGTGTTCCGTGATCGGTATGGGAATCAGTAGTGCGGAGGTGGCGGCTCGTTGTGCGGTTCATCCGCCGGCCCGGTGCGCATCGACGAGAGTTCGCCGCGCAGATCGCGCAACGCCCGCTCCAGCGCAGCAATGCGTTGCGACTGGTCGGCATCCGCCGTCGTCAACGCCTGCACCGCATCGTCGATGAAGGTCAGCTTGACCTCCATCTCGTTGAGCCGTTGTTCGATCGTCTCGTTGTGAGCACTCATCGACGCATCTGCAGGCTGCGACCACGGCCTATACCGTAGTAGGCCAGACCGGCCTCCTCCACCGTGGCCGGTTCGTACAGGTTGCGCCCGTCGAAGATCGCCGGCTTGGCCAACGCGGCACGGATAGCAGCAAAATCCGGACTGCGAAACGCCTTCCATTCGGTGACCACCGCCAGTACGTCAGCACCGTGCAGGGCATCGCTGGCGTGCTCGCACAACACCAGATCATCACGATCACCGTACAGTCGATGGGTCTCTTCGCGCGCTTCCGGATCGAACGCACGCACTTTCGCACCGACGCTCCACAACGCCTCCATCAACTGGCGGCTGGAGGCCTCGCGCATGTCGTCGGTATTCGGCTTGAACGCCAGTCCCCACAACGCGATCGTCTTGCCCGCCAGCGCACCGTTGAAGTGGTACGAGATCAATTCGAACAACTTGGTCTTCTGCTGCCGGTTGACCGCCTCGACCGCACCGAGCAGACGCGCTTCGTAGCCGTAACTGTGCGCCGTGCGCTCCAGCGCCTGCACGTCCTTGGGAAAGCACGAACCGCCGTAACCGGCGCCGGGGTAAATGAAGTGATAGCCGATCCGCGGATCCGAGCCGATGCCCTGACGTACCAGCTCCACATCGGCACCGACTCGCTCGGCGATGTTCGCGATCTCGTTCATGAAACTGATCTTGGTCGCCAGCATCGCATTGGCGGCGTACTTGGTCAGCTCAGCCGAGCGCTCGTCCATCACCACCATGCGGTCGTGGTTGCGGTTGAACGGCGCATACAGTTTGCGCAACACCGCTACCGCGCGCGTGCTGGAGGCACCCACGATAATCCGATCCGGTCGCAGGCAGTCATCCACTGCCGCGCCTTCCTTCAGGAATTCCGGGTTGGACACCACATCGAACTCGACCGCAGCGTGGCGCGCGGCCAGTTCCACAGCCACCGCTTCACGCACGCGGTCGGCGGTACCGACCGGGACGGTCGACTTGTTCACCACCACGGCGTAGCGATCGAGATGCCGGCCGATGGTTCCGGCCACGGCCAACACGTACTGCAGATCCGCGCTGCCATCCTCGTCCGGCGGCGTACCGACGGCGATGAAGACCACCTCAGCGTGCGCAATCGCCGGGGCGGCATCGGTAGTGAAGTCGAGTCGACCACCGGCGTGATTGCGCCGGACGATCGACTCCAGGCCCGGCTCGAAGATGGGAATCTCGCCGCGCTTCAGGCGTTCGACCTTGGCCGTATCGATATCGACGCAGACCACGTGATTGCCCATTTCGGCCAGACAGGCACCGGTGACCAGACCGACATAGCCGGTGCCGAAAATAGTGACCTTCATCATCGTTGTGGCGACTCCCTCGAAACATCAGCCGTCTATTCTAACCGCGTAGCGGGCAAGCGAGGCTGTGCATGGTCCCCACAAAGCAGAAGGGCGCGAATCGCTTCGCGCCCTTCTGGCTTGCACGGTCGTGAAACCGCGACTGACTTAGTTACTTGCCGCCCGGGGCACCAGCGCCAGCAGGCGTCGGGCCGGTGCTGACCAGGGTCACGTCGAAGATCAACGTGGCATTCGGCGGCATCGGCGGCTGCGGCTCGGCGCCGTAGGCCAGCGAGGACGGAATGAACAGCTTGTAATGACCGCCGATCTGCATCAGCTGCAGACCTTCGCGGAAGCCCGGGATCACGCCAGCCAACGGAATCTTGGCAGCGCCCGGCGGATTGTGCTTGGCGGAAGCATCGAACACCGTACCGTCGACGAAGGTACCGGTGTAGTTGATCTCGACCGTGTCGTTCGGACCCGGACGGGCACCCGTACCCTGGCTGATCACCTGGTACTGCAGGCCCGACGCGGTGGTCTTCACGCCCGCAGCGGTCTTGTTCTTGGCCAGAAACGCTTCGCCTTCGGCCTTGTTCTTGGCGCCGAGCTTGGTCATTTCAGCCTGGTACTTGGCTTGGATCTTCGCCATGAAAGCGTCGTGCACCTGCTTGGCTTCGGCATCGCTCATGGTCGGCTTCTGACCGGACAAGGCAGCCTTGACCGCATTTGCCACAGCATTCGGGTCCAGCTCGTCACGCATGATCGGCGGAACCTGGGAAGCAATCTCCCAACCCACTACGTAGCTGGCCTTGGCTTTGTCGACGGTACCGGCAGCAGCGCCAGCCGTCTGGGCAGATACGCCCGCCGTCATGCCCAGCGCAACGGCCATCGCGACCGCCGTCAGCGTGGGACGCAGAAAATGCTTCATTCGTAACTCCCTCATGTTTGGAAATGCCGGCGTTGCCGGCCGGGCCCCCCCCGATGGAGGCAGGCCTCGCATTGTGCGGTGCTTGTCCGGTCTTTGGCAACGATTCAGGGCTCTGACCGTCAGCCGGCAGAAAGGTTCACACACCGTCGCTGCGGCCTCGTCGGTTAGCCGGGGCCCTGTTCGGACGGTCCAGGCTTGTCCAGAGTTTCCTTCAGCGCGGCCTGCAGACGTGCATGCATCTTCACCAGACCGCGCCACAATACGACCGCCAGCACCACACCGAGCACCATCAGGGACAGCGCAATGCCGCGCGGCGGCAGGATCGTCGAACCCAGGGCGCTGATCAGCAACGCCAGCGCCAACAGGGTGACCAGCGGAATGATCCGGGCCAGCACGTTGCGGATAGCCTGGGTATACGAGCCGGCAAACCGCTCGCGTATGCCAATCTCGGCCAGCAACATGCCCAGCGCTTCGGCCTTGCGGTATATCGCGATCAGCATCGGCAGTGACAGAAACAGCGCGCATGCCCAGATCAGCGTGTGGCGCAGATCGCGATGGATGCCGAAGACCGCGAACCAGCCCCAGCTGTGTCCATTGACGTAGGCGCCGATCATGAACAACGTCACCACCAGCAGGATGTTGATTGCGATATGCCACAGCAGCCGTCGGAAGATCGCGGCGATAGCGGCGTTTTCGTTGACCGGCTTGAGATTCTCCAGCCAGCCGCTGTAACTGCTCGCCAGCAACTGCAGCGAACGCGGCGTCATTCGGCGCAGGCCATTCGCGAGTCCGCCAGCCGAGCGGGTCAGATACGGCGATGCCGCCATGCACAGCACCGATACCGCCACCGCGATCGGATAAATGAATGGGCTGATCACGCCGAGCGATAGCCCGAGCGTGGCGATCACGAATGAAAACTCGCCGATCTGCGCCATGCCCAACCCCGAGCGCAATGCAGTACGTGCGTCGTGACCGACCACGAAGATGCCCAAGCTGCACGCCAGCGTCTTGCCAATGATTACCACCGCCGCGATAAGTAGTGCTGGCAACGCGTACTGCAACAACATCGCCGGATCGATCTTCAGGCCGATGGCCACGAAGAACAGGGCGGCGAACATGTCACGCAATGGCTCGATCAAATGCAGTACGCGTCCCACGCTGCGCGATTCGGCCACTACCGCACCCGCCAGGAAGGCGCCCAGTGCCACGCTGAACCCCATCCAGGCCGCCAGCAGACTGGCGCCGAAACAGATGCCCAGCACGCTGACCAGCAGTGTTTCGTCGCGACCGAAACCAGCCACGTAATCCACCAGCCGCGGCAGCAACAGCAGACCGAGAATCATCCCCACGACCACGAACAGACCTAGGTGGCCGATCAGCGTGAACGCTGCTTCCGCCTGCACCGAGCCGCCAATCGCCACGGCGGTAAGCAACGTGAGCATGACGATGGCCAGCATGTCCTCGGCGACCAGCAGACCCACCACCAACTGGGCGAACGGCTGCTGTCGCTGCCCTCCTTCGGCCAACGTCCGCGTCGCCACCATGGTCGAGGACAGCGAGATGATCGCACCCAGAAACAGCGCATCCATGCCAGTCCAGCCGAACAGGCCGCCAATGCCATAGCCGATCCACAGCATCAAGCCGACTTCAGCCACCGCCACAGCCAGCACGCCGATGCCGACCTCACGCAGCTTGCGTACGCTGAACTCCAAGCCCAGTGTGAACATCAGCAGCACGACACCGAGATTGGAGATGTCGTCGATCGCACGCGGGTCATCCACCAGCATGCCCGGCGTATGCGGCCCGATCAGCACGCCGGCAAGGATGTAACCCAGCAACACCGGCTGACGCAGGCGCTGGAACAGGATCGTGGTGGCACCAGCCACGATCATCACCACGGCCAGGTCACGGATGAAACCGATTTCGTGCATGCATCGACTCTTCAATCACGCAAGTCATCGCAGCTTAAACGAACGACGATCGACTTCTGCGCGAACGCCGACGGCTTCTGCGAATGAACTTCACCGCCATCGTTCACCGAACGTGAAAAAAAGCTTGACGGGTACCGGACTCGGACCTATTCTTTGCGGCTTCCAGCGGCGGGGCCATAGCTCAGCTGGGAGAGCGCCTGCATGGCATGCAGGAGGTCGGCGGTTCGATCCCGCCTGGCTCCACCAACTTGAATTGTCCCCATCGTCTAGAGGCCTAGGACATCACCCTTTCACGGTGGCGACCGGGGTTCGAATCCCCGTGGGGACGCCAAGTTGGCTCGCAAAGCTGGAAGTTGTAAACAAATGTGGAGCGGTAGTTCAGTTGGTTAGAATGCTGGCCTGTCACGCCGGAGGTCGCGGGTTCGAGTCCCGTCCGCTCCGCCACTACAAAACGGAAAGCCCGCCTTGTGCGGGTTTTTTGTTGCGGTGTATTTGTGCGCTCATCCATGTGCGCAAAGATCAAAAAGCAGCCATCCATGGCTGCACTCTTCAATAAAACCCCTATTCCCGACCGTCCTCGCACGACTCCGGTTGCGGCTCCAGCGTACCGATGGAATGGCCCTGCTCAGCCAGGTACTCCAGCCAGCGCGACAGAAATCCGTTCATGCGCAGCCGATGCTGGAACACGGTATGTGCCGGCGAAAACGGGCCGAGCACCTGCCACAGATGCCGTCCGGGATGGCAATGCAGCGCTTCGGCCACATGCGCATCGGTATACATGCGCAACTGCGCCGACGGCGCGCGCTGGCCCGTATGCGCATCGACGAAGTCGTAGGTGAGTTCCAGCTCCAGCGTGTACGGATGGCATTCCTGCACATGCAGATGCACGGCGAGCCCGTCATCGACATTGGAGACGTAACGACCCGGAGCGAGTTGCTGCGGCGCGAACAGCCGCGTCAGCCGGTGATAGTTCTCCGCATACAGCCCCATCAGGAACTCGAAGCGTCCCGGCAGCAGGCTATGGCGATTGTCCAGTACAGCACTCATGACGGGCGCGGAATCTCCGGTTGTTAATCAGAACATGGTCCGCTCGATCCCGAAACGGTCGAAGATCTTGCTGGCGATCTCCTCGATCGACACATGTGTGGTGTTGAGGCTGGGAATACCGGCCTGGCGCATCAGCCGATCGGCCTGTTCCAGCTCCCAGCGGCATTGCTTCAAGGTGGCATAACGGCTGCCGGCGCGACGCTGCTCGCGGATCTGCGCCAGTCGCTGCGGATCGATGGTCAAGCCGAACAACCGATCCCGATACGGGCGCAAACGCACCGGCAGTTCAAGTTTTTCCAGGTCCTCGTCGGTCAGCGGATAGTTGGCGGCGCTGACACCGTAATGCAAGGCCATGTACAGGCAGGTGGGCGTCTTGCCCGAACGCGACACGCCGACCAGGATCAGATCGGCCTGGGAATAATCCACGTCCATGCCGTCATCGTGGGAAAGCGCGTAGTTGGTCGCGTTGATGCGCGCCTCGTACTTGGCGTAGTCGACCATGCCATGCGAGCGATTGACCGCACCCGAACGCTTGGTCGCCAGCTCCTCTTCCAGCGGCCCGATGAACGGCGCGAACACGTCCAGCATCAGCGCGCCACTGGCGGCAACGATGTCGCACAGCGCGCGTTCGGCCATGGTATTGACCACGATCGGGCGCTGACCGCTCTGCGCATAATTGGTCTTGATGCGCAGCGCGGCCGCCTCCGCCTTGTGCGCACTGTCGGTGAATGGCAGGCGGTGCTTGTCGAACTGCACGCCCTCGAACTGCGCCAGGATGCTGTTGCCGATCGTCTCCGCGGTAATACCAGTGGAGTCGGAGATGAAGAAAACCGTGCGCTGCATACAGTATCCCGATCGCGTGGATGCGTTTGTTCGCACCATAACCCAAGCGCCAAACGCTGTCGCCGATTGACTGCCGGCTGACTGGTATGCCGTTGGAATCACCTCCCGGGGCAATGGTCTTCTTGTGCTGCGCACCATCGGCAGCGGACAATACCAGTCCTTTGCAGCCCGCTTTCGGTCTGCCTGATGCATCCGTACCGTTATCCATCGAAAGCTCTTGAGGAGACACCCTTGAACGATCTGGTGCTTTGGCTCGACCAACTGCGCATGACTGACCTGGGCAAGGTCGGCGGCAAGAACGCCTCGCTCGGCGAAATGATCGGCAACCTCGCCAAGCTGGGCGTGTCCGTGCCAGGGGGCTTCGCCACCACCGCCGATGCGTTCCAGCAGTATCTGGAAAAGAGCGGCCTGGCCAAGCGCATCCAGGAACGGCTGGCTTCGCTCGACGTCGATGACGTCGATACCCTGGTAGCGGCGGGCAAGGAGATCCGTGGCTGGATCGTCGACACCGCCCTGCCCGCCGAACTCGAGCAGGCGATCCGCGCGGCTTATATCAAGTTGTGCAAGGACGCCGGCGCCGACGACATCGCCGTCGCCGTGCGCTCGTCGGCCACCGCCGAAGATCTGCCGGACGCCTCGTTCGCCGGCCAGCAGGAAACCTTCCTCAACGTGGTCGGCATCGACGACGTGCTGCACAAGGTGAAGGAAGTCTTCGCCTCGCTGTACAACGATCGCGCGATCGCCTATCGCGTGCATCAGGGCTTCAAGCACGAGGATGTCTTTCTCTCCGCCGGTGTGCAGTTGATGGTGCGCTCGGACGTGGGCGCGTCCGGCGTGCTGTTCACGCTGGACACCGAGTCCGGCTTCCGCGACGTGGTGTTCGTCACCGGCTCGTATGGCCTCGGCGAGATGGTCGTGCAGGGCGCGGTGAATCCGGATGAGTTCTACGTGTTCAAGCCGACCCTGCGCGATGGCAAGCCGGCCGTGCTGCGTCGCAATCTCGGTGCCAAGCAGCTGCGCATGGTCTATTCCAGCGCGCCCGGCGAACGCGTGCGCACCGAAGACACACCAGCGGAAATGCGCAACAAGTTCTGCATCAACGACGAAGACGTGCAGGAGCTCGCCCGTCAGTCGCTGATCATTGAAAAGCATTACGACCGCCCGATGGACATCGAGTGGGCGAAGGACGGCAACACCGGCAAGATCTACATCGTGCAGGCACGCCCGGAGACGGTGAAGTCGCGCTCGCACACGACCCAGCTGGAACGCTTCCACCTCAGCGAGAAGGGCAAGGTACTCGCCGAAGGTCGCTCGATCGGCCAGAAGATCGGTGCCGGCAAGGCCCGCGTGATCCGTTCGCTGGCCGACATGAACAAGGTGCAGCCGGGTGACGTGCTGATCGCCGACATGACCGACCCTGACTGGGAGCCGGTGATGAAACGTGCTTCCGCGATCGTCACCAACCGCGGCGGCCGCACCTGCCACGCGGCGATCATCGCGCGCGAGCTCGGCGTACCGGCCGTGGTCGGTACCGGCAATGCGCTGGAGCTGATCCCCGATGGCGCAGAGGTCACCGTGTCCTGCGCCGAAGGCGACACCGGCACGATCTACGAAGGCATCCTGAAGTTCGAGCGCGTCACCGCCGACCTGGGTGACATGCCCGAGGCGCCGCTGAAGATCATGATGAATGTGGCGAACCCGGAGCGTGCGTTCGACTTCGGCATGCTGCCGAATGCCGGCATCGGCCTGGCCCGCCTCGAGATGATCATCGCCAGCCACATCGGCGTGCATCCGAAGGCGCTGCTGGAATACGCCAAGCAGGATGCCGAGACCAAGGCGAAGATCGACGAGCGCATCGCCGGCTATGCCGATCCGGTGAGCTTCTATGTCGATCGCCTGGCCGAAGGCATCGCCACCATCGCCGCATCGGTGTACCCGAAGCCGGTGATCGTGCGCCTGTCCGACTTCAAGTCGAACGAATACGCCGGCCTGCTCGGCGGCTCGCGCTACGAACCGCACGAAGAAAACCCGATGATCGGCTTCCGCGGCGCCAGCCGCTACGTCGACCCGAGCTTCGCCGAAGCGTTCGGGCTGGAGTGCAAGGCGGTCAAGCGCGTACGTGAAGTGATGGGCCTCAGCAATGTGTGGGTGATGATCCCGTTCGTGCGCACCCTGAGCGAAGGCCGCAAGGTGATCGAGGTACTGGCGAAGAACGGCCTCAAGCAGGGCGAGCACGACCTCAAGGTCATCATGATGTGCGAGGTGCCGTCGAATGCGCTGCTTGCCGACGAATTCCTCGACATCTTCGACGGCTTCTCGATCGGCTCCAACGACCTGACCCAGCTCACGCTCGGCCTCGATCGCGACTCCAGCATCGTCGCCAGCCTGTTCGACGAGCGCGACCCGGCCGTGAAGAAGCTGCTGGCGATGGCGATCAAGACTGCCCGCGCCAAGGGCAAGTACATCGGCATCTGCGGCCAGGGCCCGAGCGACCATCCGGATCTGGCCGAGTGGCTGATGGAGCAAGGGATCGAGTCGTTGTCGCTGAATCCGGATACGGTGGTTGATACTTGGTTGCGGTTGGCGAAGAAGAAGGCTGGCTGAGTCGGCTGGGCATCGTCTGGCGGCTGTAGCCGCGACAGAGTATGAAAAAGGGCCGGGGATCACCCGGCCCTTCTTTTGATCGCGGGAAAGCAAACGCGACGGGTGGACGCGAGACATCATGGCACCGGGTGGGATTGTTCGGCCCATCCTTGGGCCGAACCCCTTCGCGCTGCGCGCTACGGGGCCAGCCTGCGGCTGTCCAATTTTGTTCCAGACAAAATTGTCGAACCCAAAGTGGGTTCTCACCCCGCCGTCACCACTAGAAAAGCAAAACGCCCCACGTGGGGGCGTTTTGCTTTTCTGGCGGAGAGGGTGGGATTCGAACCCACGGTGCGCTTACACGCACGCCTGATTTCGAGTCAGGTACATTCGACCACTCTGCCACCTCTCCAGTGGGTTGCATGGTGGCTCATGCGAGCCGGGAATAATACGCGAGCGAACTTGCCGTGACAACAACCATGTCTTCCGGCATGCTGCGACAGCTCGTCTCAACTGAAAACCCATGATCGAATTCGGACACGGAACGCATGTCGGCCTGCGCCGCACGCGCAATGAGGACACCTATTACGCCGATGCGTCACTCGGCCTGTTCCTGGTGGCCGATGGCATGGGCGGCCATCAGCACGGCGAAGTGGCATCGGCGCTGGTGCGCGATGCCGTGGTCGACCTGGTCACTCGCGGGCACAGCCTGATCGAGGCGGTGCACGGCGCGGCCGAGCGGCTGCTTGCGCACACCCGGCACAGCTCCGACATCCTGCCGATGGGCACCACCATCGCCGTACTTCGGACAAGCAGCGACGGCTATGAGGTCGCCTGGGTGGGCGACAGCCGGATCTACATGTGGAAGCAGGATTTGCGGCAGATCAGCCATGACCATTCACTGGTACAGGCACTGGTCGAGGCTGGCCAACTGGATCCGGCCCAGGCATCACAGCACCCGCAACGCAACGTGCTTACCCAGGCACTGGGCGTGACGGCCACCGAACAACTGCATATCGGCATGGCGCGCGGTCCGTTGGAGCCCGGCATGAGTTTCCTGTTGTGTAGCGATGGACTGACCGAAGGCGTCGACGACGCGTCGATCGCAAGCACGGTGGCGCGTACCGACCTGGCCGCGCAGGAGTGTGTCGATCAACTGCTGCTGAGCGCACTCGACCGTGGCGGCGACGACAACATCAGCGTGATCATCGTGCGTTCCTGCTGAGTCCAGCCCGCAACCGCATCGTTCAACTCAGCCGACGCCATACACTCTGGCCATCCGCGCTCTTGTCCAGCGCATCCAGCCGTCGTTCGTGCTGCAGCAGCTCCTCCGGCGAAGCATGCAGCACACTGGGGCGCGTACGCAGCATCACCGGCGCAGTCACCACCGCATGACGTTGCTCGGCGACGCCTTCAAAGCCCAGGTCGAACGCACCCTGCCCCGAGGTCATCGCCAGATAGACGTCGGCCAGCAACTGGGCATCGATCAGGCCGCCGTGCAGATCGCGCCGTGAGTTGTCCACGCCAAGCCGCTTGCACAAGGCGTCCAGGCTGTTGCGTTGGCCGGGATAGCGTTCGCGCGCCAGCGCCAGGGTATCCAGCACGCTGCAACGGTCACCGATACGACCAGCACCGTTGTCCAGCCGCGCCAGTTCGGCGTCGAGGAAGCCGATGTCGAAACTGGCGTTGTGGATGATCAGTTCCGCGCCATCGATGAAGGCCAGGAATTCCTCCACCACTTCGGCGAAGCGCGGCTTGTCGAGCAGGAACTCGTCCTCGATGCCGGTCACCAGGCGGGCGCCCTCATCGATCGCCCGATCCGGGTTGAGATACGTCTGGTAATGCCGGCCGGTAAGCCGGCGCTCGACCATCTCGACGCAGGCAATTTCCACCAGCCGATGGCCTTGGCGCACTTCCAGGCCGGTGGTTTCGGTATCGAGAACGATCTGCCTCATGCTCGGCCTCGCAGCAACTCGGCCTGCTCACGCGCGGCCTGATCGACCCGTTCGTTCTCGGCATGGCCACTGTGGCCTTTCACCCATTTCCAGCGCACCTGGTGGGTGCCGACCGCATCGGACAGACGCTGCCACAGATCCTGGTTCTTCACCGGCTTCTTGTCCGCGGTACGCCAGCCGTTGGCGCGCCACTTCGGCATCCACTGCTCGATACCCTGCATCACATAACGGGAGTCGGTGGTGAGCACCACCTGACAAGGCCGTTTCAAGGCCTCCAGCGCGCCGATCGCTGCCATCAACTCCATCCGGTTATTGGTGGTATCCGGATCACCACCCGCAACCACGCGCTCGCTGCCCTTTGCACGCAATAGCGCGGCCCAGCCACCCGGGCCTGGATTGCCCAGACAGGCGCCATCGGTAAATGCTTCCACTTCACTCATCGTTGTTCACGTATCCCGTTCAAAGTCGCAGCGCCGAACTACGCCGCGTACCCGGCGACAGCTGGCTATTGGTCGGCACCCGTACCGGCACCGGCTTGATCCGCAGCGGCGTGGCCATGCGCCGGCGCTTGCGTGCGACCAGTACATAGCCGCCGCCGAATGGGTTGGCCGCCGCCGCACCTGGCGACGTCAGGTGCGGCCACAGTCGACCGATCCGCCGCACCTGCTCGATCTCCAACCCCGCCTGTTGCAGGTTGTGCTCCAGCCGCCATGGCATCTGCAATGTCTGCGACTTGCCGCGTGCGTGCCAGCAGAACCACGGTGCCCAGCCACCGAGTGGATGCACGCCGGTCAGCGCGAGTACGCCGCCTGGCGCCAGTACACGAACGGCTTCAGCAAGCAGGGCCGATGCACTCGGCGCCACTTCCAGTGCATGCCGCAGCAGCACCAGTTCGAACGCATCATCGACGAACGGCAGCGGCTCATCCGCCGCCGCGTGCAGATCACCCCGATAACGGCCGTTGCCCAAGTGCAAGGTGGTCCAGCAGCCGAGCATCGGCAACGCTGGCGGCACATCGTCGATGGACGCACCCAGCAACAGCGCATGCGTACCGAAACAGCGCTGCAGCTCAGGTGTCAGCACGCGCGTCTGCTCATCCAGCAATCGGCGCAACGGCGCACTGGCGTAGATGTCGTCATCGCGATGATGCATGCCTTACCCACTTCTCCATCTGTGCCGAGAGTGTAACGGCTGATGGCTACTGGCAGCAGATCACAGGTCAGACGGAACTGTCGCACGCTGCTGAACAGTGACTCGGCCTGTTAACGCTCTGCTAACGAGCGGCCAGTAAAGCCACTTTATAGTCGACCGCTGCACGCGCGCCCCGGATGGCTGCGTCTGTCGTTGAGCTGGGAAACAGCACCCAACCTGTCGGGTGTTCCATGAACGCAGCGGAGCTCGTCTTGCATCTCATACCGTTACCGGCACTGACCGACAACTACATCTGGCTGTTGCATGACGATGATGGCAACGCCATCGTCGTCGATCCGGGCGATGCCGCCGTCGTCGAGCAGGCGTTGACTGCGCGGCAATTGACGCTGCGCGCGATTCTGCTGACCCATCATCACCACGATCACATCGGTGGCGTTGCCACGCTGCGCGCGCAGCATGCCGTCCCGGTCTATGCACCCGTGGATGAACGCATCGTCGAGACGACCGAACAGGTGCGCGACGGCGACCTGGTCGACCTGACGTTGCCACGCGTCCGCTTCGAGGTGATCGCGATTCCCGGTCACACGCTCAGCCACATCGCCTACGTCGGTGCTGGCTTGCTGCTGTGCGGCGACACCTTGTTCAGTCTGGGCTGCGGCCGATTGTTCGAAGGCACGCCAGCCCAGATGCTCGCCTCGCTGGATCGACTCTCCACACTGCCCGGGGAGACCCTGGTTTGCGGAGGCCACGAATACACTGAAGCCAACGGACGTTTCGCGCGCACCATCGAACCGACCAATCACGAGCTGCAGCAGCGGCTGTTGAAAGTCGCCGAATTACGCGCCCGGTTCCAGCCTACCCTGCCGGTAGCACTCTCCAGTGAGCTGGCGACCAATCCATTCCTGCGCGTCGATGCCGACGCCGTTGTCGAGTGGTGCCGGCTGCAAGGCATCGGCGACGATCGCACTGCGCGTTTTGCAGCGGTGCGTGAAGCCAAGAATGGATTCCAGGGATGAGGAAGCATCTGCGACCCTTGCCGCTGCTGCTGCCGCTCCTGCTTGCCGCGTGCGCCGGCGTACCGACACACGCACCGTACCAGCCGATCGTCAAACCACCGACGACGACGCTTGCCCCTCCCAGGATCGAGGAAGTCATACCCCCTAATCCACCACTGGTATCACCGTCGGGCAATATGTGGGATCAGTTGCGCAGCAGTTTTGCCATGGCCGACTGCGACGCCGACCCTTCGGTGCTGGCCCAGGCCAGGCGTTACACACACAACCCGCAACAATTCGAAGATCAACTGCGGGAAGTGCTGCCACGTCTGATCTACGTGCAACAGGTCGCGGCCCAATACGACGTTGCGGGCGAATTCGTGCTGCTGCCGTGGGTGGAAAGTCATTTTCAATCGCCTCCAGTCCGCAACCATCAGCCGGCTGGCATGTGGCAGATCATGCCGGTCACCGCCGGATCGATGGGACTGCGCGTCGATGGCCGCTACGACGGTCGCCTCGATGTTCCTGCCGCGGCCAATGCCGTGATGAAACTGCTCAAGCAGTATCACGATCAATTTCATGACTGGCGAGTGGCTGATTACGCGTACAACGCCGGTGAATTCTCGGTGCGGAAATTCATCCAGAAACATGGCATGCCGGCGGATGAGCCGGTGATCCCGAAGTGGCCGGTTCGCAGCGTCACCCGCGAGCATCTGACCAAGCTGCTGGCCATGGCCTGCGTAGTACGGGAGCCGGCCCGCTTCGACGTCAGTCTTCCGACATTGCCGGACGAACAACACCTGGTGCAGGTGAAGATCACCCATTCGATGCCGATGGCACGAGCTGCCGATCATGCCGGCATATCAGTAAACACGTTGAAGGATCTCAATGCCGCATTCCGCAGCGACATGATCGATGCCGGCGCGGCCTCGTATCTGCTGTTGCCGGCCAGTCACGTCGACCAATTCCGCAACGCCTTGCTGGCACAGCCACAGACAACCACTACTGATGATCGTCGTGACAGCACTACGAATATGGCTGTGACTTCACCGCCAGTCGCAAAAACGCAGCGGAAAACCCATACCGTCCGACCAGGCGACAGCCTGTGGCAGATCGCCCACGACTACGCGGTAAATGTCACCCAGCTGCAGCGCTGGAACCATCTGCGCGGAAACACGCTGAAGCTTGGCCAGGTGCTACAGGTAAGTGATGCGAACTGAGTAGCGCATCTTGTTACTTAGTTCAGCCAGCAATGGAGTCGACTCATCTGAATCAAAAACGAAAGGGCGGCCATAGGCCGCCCTTTCGTTTCTCATTACAACGACAGCCCTTACAACCGGCTCGTGTTGATCTTGATCTTGACGTTTGTCTTGAGCAGCTCAATCAGTTCGCGTGTCGTCTCGGAGCCATAGGCCTGAGTCATCTGCCGACGCAGTGCCTCGCGCTGTTCCGGCGGCACCTTCGACAGATCACCGCCCTGCACCTTGTCCACGGCGAGCAAGGCATAGCTGCCATCCTGCATATCCACCGCGGCAAACTCCGCCTTGTCTGCCACTGGATGCGGCAGCAGGAACGCTTGCGTCAACAACGGCGCCGGCACTTGGGAGTGCCGCACAGCCTCATTCATGCTGGTGATCGTGGCGCCGAGCGATGCAGCCACCGTCGGCATCGACTCGCCCTTGCGCAAGCGTGCCAGTGCATCATCAGCCTGCTTCTTTTCGGTCGCCGCGACGCGCTCGTCGAGAATTCTTTTCTGCACATCAGCGTGCACTTCAGCCAAAGGACGGGCCGCCGCCGGCACGTGCTTGTCGATATGGATTACCACCGAGTGGTTGTTGCCCAGGTCGATCAAGCTGGAGTTGTTGCCCTGTACCAGCACATCGTCGCCAAACGCTGCAGCGAGTAACTTGGGGTTCGCGGTGATGCCTTCACCACCCTTGCGCGAGAACAGGGCTGTGCTCTTGATCGGCAGATTCAAGGCCACCGAAGCCGGCTCCAGCGAGGTCGGATTCTGGTAAGTGTTGTCGGACATCTTGCCGGCGACTTCGTTGTACTTGCGGTCGCGCTCGGCAGCCGATGCTTCCTTGGCCAGCTGGTCACGTACTTCGCCAAACGGCTTGGACTCACCGCTGCGCACATCACGTAACCAGATGATGTGATAACCATCGGACGACAGAACCGGCTTGGAGATCTGATCCTTCTGCAAGGCAAATAGCGCCGTGTCAAATGCAGGATCGGTCACGCCCTTTTCCAGCCAGCCCAGATCACCACCCTGGCGCTTGGAACCCAGATCCTGTGAATCCTGTTCGGCCAGCTTGGCGAAGTCACCTGGATTGGCGTCGGCTGCAATTTTTTCGGCCTGGGCCAGTGCTGCCTTCTGCTGCTCCGGTGTGGCATTGGCCGGCACATTGATCAGGATGTGCGACGCGAGCCGCTGTTCCGGCTGCACGAAACGCTGCTTTTCGTCCGCATAGCGCTTTTTCAGGTCGTCATCGCTCGGCGCAGCATCCAGCGGGAGGTCGGCGCCAACAACTTCGATGTACTTCACCGAGACCTGCTCGGGATTCATGTAGTCGGCCAGATGCGCCTTGTAATACGTCTCGATCTGGGCATCGCTGACCTGGCTGTCGGCCAGCGTGGGCCGCGGCAACAGGAAGTAGCGAAGGTCGCGACGCTGGGTAAGCAGGCTCAGGAATTGATCGACCTGCGCGTCGCTGGCGAGGGTGCTGTCGTTGATCGCGTCCGGCAACAGCTGGATCGCCAATGAGGATCGCACCTCGTCCTCGAACATGCCTGGGGTCTTGCGCTGACTGCTGAGCCATGCGCTATAGCTGGTCGAATCAAACTGGTTGTTGACCTGAAACGCCGGGATCGCGGCAATGTAGTCACGCACCGCCTGATCCGATACACGCATGCCCCAATCCGCATTGGCCTGGAGCAGCAGCTGCTGGTCGATCATGCCATCGAGCACGCGTTGCTTCGCCTCGGGCTTCTCGAAAATGCTGGCATCGAAATGCTCACCCTGCTCGGCGCTCATCTGCTGCCGCAACTGGTTCACCCGATCCTGATAGGCGTTCTGGCTGATTTCAAACTTGCCGACTTTCGCCACGAACGTGTCGTTACGCGACGTGAAGTAGCTCTCCATGCCGAACAGCGACATCGCGAAAACACAAAGACCGAGAAGGATGATGGACGGCCATCCGTGCATCTTGTTACGCATTGCCTGCAGCATTGAAATCTTCCCGCAACGTGGTTGAAAGCGCGTGGTGCGTGGGTGGCGCAAGCCGCGTGTCCGATCGCTCAGAAGCTACACGAACACGCCCTGCTCAAATGACAAGGGCGCCACACGGGCGCCCTTGCGAACTGTGGCGGAGTGGACGGGACTCGAACCCGCGACCTCCGGCGTGACAGGCCAGCATTCTAACCAACTGAACTACCACTCCGCATTTTTCTGGTGGGTGCTGTAGGGATCGAACCTACGACCACCGCCTTGTAAGGGCGACGCTCTACCGCTGAGCTAAGCACCCGAAACCAAGCGTCAGCCGCTTAGTTTAGGGCATCCTTGAGGGTCTTGCCAGCCTTGAACGCGGGCACTTTCGACGCCTTGATCTTGATCGCCTCGTTGGTACGCGGGTTGCGACCGGTACGGGCAGCGCGCTTGCGCACAGTGAACGTGCCGAAGCCCACCACCGAGACGTCCTCGCCCTTCTTCAACGACTTCTGCACAGCCTCCAGATACGCCTCGAGGGCACGGCCCGCATCAGCCTTGGTCAGCTCGGCCTTTTCGGCAATGGCATTGATCAGATCGGTTTTATTCATTGAAAAAACTCCTTGTTCGGATTTCGCCAGCATGTTCCGTCCGGAGACGGGACAACACCGGCATGGATGGTTGGCTCTGGTAGGCGCCGTAACGCAACCCCGCATCACTGCGCTGACAGAAACGCCGGACTGCGGTAACGCCTTTATACCAGTGCCTTGCCGGAATCCGCAACACAAGCCACAGCAACGTTTTCGCAAGATCTGCGGTCAATGAGATCACTTGCAAAACGGGCGCCAGAGGACTACGGCAAAACTTCGCCGACTGACGGTGAAAAAGGCAAAAAGAATGCCCTGCGAGGCAGGGCATCTTTGAAGTCTGTCGAATGCCGAGCGGCCCGGATCAATGCGTCAGCGAGTGCACTTCCGCTGAATCACTTGCCACCGCAGCAGGAGCCTCATCCTTGACCTGATTTGGCTGCAGCGGACGTTCCAGGGCGATATCCAGCACTTCGTCAATCCAGCGCACCGGATGGATTTCCAGCGAAGAAGTGATGTTGGCCGGCATATCGGCCAGATCTTTCTTGTTGTCCTCCGGAATGATCACCGTGGTGATGCCGCCGCGATGTGCCGCCAGCAGCTTTTCCTTGAGCCCACCAATCGGCAACACGCGACCACGCAAGGTGATTTCGCCAGTCATCGCCACTTCGGAACGCACCGGCACCTTGGTCAGCACGGACACCAGCGCCGTGCACATCGCAATGCCTGCGCTGGGGCCATCCTTCGGTGTGGCTCCTTCCGGCACGTGGATGTGCACGTCGAGTTTCTGGTGGAACTCCGGATCGATACCGAGTTGATCGACGCGTGCACGCACGACCGACAACGCCGCCTGGATCGACTCCTTCATCACATCGCCAAGCTGACCGGTATTCACCAATCGGCCCTTGCCGGGCACTACCGAGGCTTCGATGCTGAGCAGTTCGCCACCGACCTGGGTCCAGGCCAACCCGGTCACCAGGCCCACTTCGTTCTGCAGTTCCTTGCGACCGAAATCGAAGCGGCGCACACCCAGGTACTGATCCAGATTGGCCGAATCCACCTTGACCCGACCAGCGTCCGGCTTGGCCTTCGCCTTGCTGACCTTGGCGGTCGACGCTTTCGCCTTGGCCTTTTTCACTTGGGCCAAGGTCAACTCCTTGACGACCTTGCGGCAGATCTTGGAGATCTCGCGCTCAAGACTGCGCACACCCGACTCGCGCGTGTAGTAACGCACGATGTCGCGCAGCGCCTCTTCGCTCACGCTGAGCTCTTCAGGCTTCAGGCCATTCGCCTTGAGTTGCTTCGACAGCAGGTATTTTTGTGCAATGCCGAGCTTCTCGTCCTCGGTATAGCCGGGGATGCGGATGACTTCCATGCGGTCGAGCAGCGGACCAGGGATGTTCAGCGAGTTCGCGGTGGCGATCCACATCACCTCGGACAGGTCGAGATCGACCTCGAGGTAGTGATCGTTGAACGCGTGGTTTTGCTCCGGATCGAGCACTTCCAGCAACGCCGACGACGGATCGCCGCGAAAATCCATCGACATCTTGTCGATCTCGTCCAGCACGAACAACGGATTCTTGGTGCCCACCTTGTTGATGTTCTGCACGATGCGGCCAGGCATTGAGCCGATGTAGGTGCGCCGATGGCCACGGATCTCGGCCTCATCGCGCACACCCCCCAGGCTCATGCGCACGAATTTCCGGTTGGTCGCCTTGGCGATCGACTGCCCCAGCGAGGTCTTGCCCACGCCGGGCGGACCGACCAGGCACAGGATCGGCCCCTTCATCACCGAGACGCGCTGCTGCACGGCGAGATATTCGAGGATGCGATCCTTGACCTTCTCCAGCCCGAAGTGATCGGCGTCGAGCACTTCCTGTGCCATCTGCAGATCCTTGCGCACCTTGCTGCGCTTCTTCCATGGCACGCCGACCAGCCAGTCGAGGTAGTTGCGCACTACGGTCGCTTCGGCCGACATCGGCGACATCTGCTTGAGCTTGCCGAACTCCTGCCGCGCCTTGGTCAGCACCGCCTTCGGCATGCCGGAGGTTTCGATTTTCTTCTGCAGTTCCTCGATCTCGTTCGGACCCTCCTCGTTGTCGCCGAGCTCCTTCTGGATCGCCTTCATCTGCTCGTTGAGGTAGTACTCGCGCTGGCTCTTCTCCATCTGCGACTTGACCCGGCCGCGGATGCGCTTCTCGACCTGCTGCAGGTCCATCTCGCCATCGACCAGTCCGATCAACAGCTCCAGTCGCTGGCCCACGTCGGCGGTTTCCAGCACTTTCTGCTTGTCGGCCATGCGCACGGAAAGGTGCGCGGCGATGGAATCGGCAACGCGCGATGGATCGTCGATCCCCGACAGGCTGGCCAGCACTTCTGGCGGCAGCTTGCGGCTCTGCTTGACCAGTTGCTCGAACAACGAGATCAGCGTGCGTGAAACCACGTCGAGTTCGCGTTCCTTCGCGTTGTAAACCGGCTCGATCAGGCGCGAGCGCGCCATCAGCATGCCCCCATCTTCGTGGAAGTCCTCGACGGCCACGCGCGACTGGCCTTCGACCAGCACCTTGACCGTGCCATCAGGCAGTTTCAGCAGCTGCAGCACACCGGCCAGCGTACCGACCTGGTGTAGATCCGCGATCTCCGGGTCATCGATATCCGGACTTTTCTGGGCCACCAGCAGGATCTGCCGTTCGCCTTCCATCGCGCGCTCGAGCGCACGCATGGATTTGTCGCGACCGACAAACAGCGGGATGACCATATGCGGATAAACCACCACGTCGCGCAACGGCAACACCGGCAGGGCGTCCAGCGCAACAGGTTTGGGGGTGTTCTTGGCCATGAGAAGAGGGGTCCCTCGAATTCGGATCTGGGTTCATCCCGACACTGCGCCGGGCCTGTTACCACGTCAAGTGGAGGCAACCCGGCACTCAGTCAAGGTGCGCAGGTTGCCAGAAGCAGAACGGCCCCGGTGAAATCACCGGAGCCGTCGTCACTGCAACCAGTAACAGGTAGATCAGGCCGCAGCGTCGCCGCCGTCGCCCGCAACACGTTGCTGCAGATTGCCGCGGTAGATGAGGTAAGGCTCGGCCTGACCGTCGATCACGGCGTCGTCCACCACCACCTTGCTGACATGCTCCAGCGAGGGCAGCTCATACATCGTGTCGAGCAGCACCTGCTCCAGAATGGTGCGCAGGCCGCGCGCGCCGGTCTTGCGCTTGAGCGCCTTCTTGGCGATCGCCTGCAGCGCTTCCGGGCGGAACTCCAGCTCCACCTCTTCCATCTCGAACAATTTCTTGAACTGCTTGGTGACAGCATTCTTCGGCTCGGTAAGAATCTTCACCAGCGCCGCTTCGTCCAACTCATCCAGCGTAGCCACTACCGGCAGACGCCCGACGAATTCCGGAATCAGGCCGAAACGCACCAGATCCGCCGGCTCCACGTCGGCCAGCACCTTGCCGAGGTTCTGGGTGCGCTCCTTGCTGCGCACCTCGGCGCCGAAACCGATGCCGGTATTTTCGGAACGCTGCTGGATCACCTTCTCCAGCCCGGCAAACGCACCACCGCAGATAAACAGGATGTTCTTGGTGTCGACCTGCAGGAATTCCTGCTGCGGATGCTTGCGTCCGCCCTGCGGCGGCACCGAAGCCAGCGTGCCTTCGATCAGCTTCAGCAGCGCCTGCTGCACGCCTTCGCCCGACACGTCACGGGTGATCGACGGGTTCTCGCTCTTGCGCGAGATCTTGTCGATCTCGTCGATGTAGACGATGCCCGACTGCGCCTTCTCGACGTCGTAGTCGCACTTCTGCAGCAGCTTCTGGATGATGTTCTCGACATCCTCACCCACGTAACCGGCTTCGGTCAGCGTGGTGGCGTCAGCGATCGTGAACGGCACGTTGAGCAGGCGCGCCAGCGTTTCGGCCAGCAGCGTCTTGCCCGAACCTGTCGGACCGATCAGCAGGATGTTGGATTTGCCCAGCTCGATATCGTCGCTCTTCTGGCGCGACTCGATCCGCTTGTAATGGTTGTAAACCGCCACCGCCAGCGCTTTCTTGGCACGGGTCTGACCGACCACGTACTGATCCAGCGACTCGCGGATCTCACGCGGTTTGGGCAACTGGGTGCGCCCGGAAGCGGCCTTCTCTTCCAGTTCCTCGCGGATGATGTCGTTGCACAGCTCCACGCACTCGTCGCAGATGAACACGGATGGACCCGCGATCAGCTTGCGCACCTCATGCTGGCTCTTGCCGCAGAAGGAGCAATAGAGAATCTTGCCGCTATCGCTGGAACGCCCCTGCCTGTCGTCGCTCATACTTTCGGTCCCACTGACAAATCTGAATGCGTCGCGAGAATAGCACAGGGCTCCGCGTCTGCCTGCAGACGCAGAGCCCATCTCGTGACTCGGGGGTAGAACCTGGGAATCAGGCCGATTTCACCGTCTCGCCAGCGCGCTTGTCGAGCACTTCGTCGATCAGGCCATACGTTTTGGCATCGACGGCGTTCATGAAGCGATCGCGCTCCATGTCCAGCTCGATTTTCTCGATCGGCTGACCGGTATGCTCGACGTAGATCTGGTTCAGGCGCTGACGCATGTACAGGATCTCGCGCGCCTGGATCTCGATATCGGTCGCCTGCCCCTGCGCGCCGCCAGAGGGCTGGTGGATCATCACGCGGGAGTTCGGCAACGAGAAACGCTTGCCCTTGGCACCCGCAGTCAACAGCAGCGAACCCATGCTGCACGCCTGACCGATGCACATGGTGCTGACGTCCGGCTTGATGAACTGCATGGTGTCGTAGATCGCCAGGCCCGCGGTCACCGCGCCACCCGGGCTGTTGATGTAGAAATGGATGTCCTTGTCCGGATTCTCCGACTCAAGGAACAGCATCTGCGCAACGATCACGTTGGCGACCTGGTCGTTGACTTCGCCGACCAGGAAGATCACCCGCTCCTTCAACAGGCGCGAGTAGATGTCATAGGAGCGCTCGCCGCGAGCCGTCTGTTCGACGACCATCGGAATCAAATTGAGGTTCTGGATCGGATCCATGGCCATTAAAGCTCTCCGGTTGATGTGCCTGAAGTATGGCATCGGGCCCGATCAGATCGAGCCCGATTGACCTGGTGCCTGAATCAATCAGGCACCGGTTGGGCGCATCACGTCATCGAAGCTCAGATCCAGGTTGGTGGTCTTGGCATGCTCCGCCACCCACTCGGCCACCTGATCTTCCATCACGCGGTTCTGCAGCCCAGACATCAATTGGGGGTCGCCGTTGTAGAGTTCAATGACCTTCTCCGGCTCCTCGTAGGTCGAGGCGATCGCGGCCAGCTGCTCGGCAATGCGCTTGCGATCGATCTTGATCTCCTGCTTGCGGGCGATCTCGCCCATCAGCAGACCGGCGATCACGCGCTTGCGCGCCATCGGCATGGCGGCCTCGATCAACTGCGGCGGCGGCTGCTGACCCTGCGGCACGCTGCCGGCGGCCATGTTGCGCGCCTCGCCCTGCACCAGCAGCTTCGGCACGTCCAGCTCAGCGTGCGTATCCGCCAGCTTTTCGGCCACTTCGGACTTCAGGCGACCCATCAGCGCCGCCTTCAATTCACGTTCGAGATTTGCGCGAACTTCCTTGCGGAAGGTCTCCAGGTTGCCGTCGTCGATGCCGAACAACTTGGCAAACTCGCCGTCGATCTCGGGCAGTTTTGGCGCCTGCACCTTGATGATCTTGAAGCTGACCTTGGCGGTCTTGCCAGCCAGCTGTTCGTTGCGAAAATCTTCCGGGAAGGTGATTTCGGTATCGAAGCTGTCGTCAGCCTTGCGGCCAGCCAGTGCCTCGTCCAGCGCCTTGAACAGGGTACCCGAGCCGAGCACGCTGCCGGCACGCTCCAGACCTTCGGCCGGGAAGCGGTAGTCGCCGGCTTCTGCTGCGTATTCGAACATCACGAAGTCAGCTTCGACCGAGGCGCGATCGACCTCGTCGAAACTGCGGCGCTGCTGACGCAGGGTCTCCAGCATCTTGTCGATGTCGGCATCGGTCACCACCGCTGACGGGCGGTTGATCTCGAGCGCGGCCACATCAACCACGGGGAACTCCGGCATGATCTCGAACGTCGCGGTGTAGGCGATTTCGCCGTTTTCCGGTCGGCCGGTGGTGTTGATCGCCGGATTCGCGATCGGCTGCAATTTCTCCTGCTCCACCGCCTCACGCAACGTGCTGCCGATCAGGTCGGACAGCACCTCGCCACGAACCTGATCGCCGAAGCGCTGCTTGATCACCGTCGTCGGTACCTTGCCCGGGCGGAAACCCTTCAGGCGAACCGTGCGGCCCATTTCCGCAATACGCGCGCTCACCTGCGTCTCGAACCGCTCCGCGGGAAATTTCACCGTGAGCTTGCGCTCGAGCGTGCCGATGTTCTCAACCGAAACCTGCATGACGTCTCCTGGTACTACCTGATGTTGTGGGCCTGCCACAGGCGCCATGGCGGCTACGCCGCCTGAAAAAACAAGGAAAACCACCGGGGCATGGTGCGAAAGGGGGGACTCGAACCCCCACGGGGTTACCCGCTGGAACCTAAATCCAGTGCGTCTACCAATTCCGCCACTATCGCCTTGCCATTCTTATCAAACGCACGTAACTACAGGACATTGAAGCCAATTTCCGGCCTGCCAAACGAAACCGGACAGTCACATCAACCCCCTCCAGCCACATCCGTCTAAGTCGATGATTCCCTTATACGAAAGCGGACCATTTTACGGTTGCACTACCTTGCAGCACAAGCGCGCCGAAAGAGAGGTTGCGCATGCTCCAGCAACACCGGCGAACTGCTTGGCGTAGCCCGATCCACCATCTGTTCCGCATGCCCGTGCTTTCAACGCAAAGCAAAACGCCGATCGCGAGCGATCGGCGTTTTGCTTTGCGTTGGTGGGCCGTGAAGGATTCGAACCTTCGACCAATTGATTAAGAGTCAACTGCTCTACCAACTGAGCTAACGGCCCAGGAAAACTGGTTTTGAAACTGGGGTGGATGATGGGATTCGAACCCACGACAACCGGAATCACAATCCGGGACTCTAACCAGCTGAGCTACACCCACCATAAATCTTGTAACTGGTGCGCCCGACAGGACTCGAACCTGCAACCGTCGGCTTAGAAGGCCGATGCTCTATCCGGTTGAGCTACAGGCGCAGTCCCTGTCGATAGAACGTGTCGCTGGTCGGGGCAGAGGGATTCGAACCCCCGACTTTTGCGTCCCAAACGCAACGCTCTACCAGACTGAGCTATACCCCGCTTTCGAATCCCCGGTCATGCAGCACCGGAGCCTTGAAATGTTACGGGTGACGCCTCGCTCAGTCAATCCGTGTCGAAGCACACCACATGTTTCTGAATCATCGTCTCCACAGAGTAAAAGCCACTTCTCCGTGAAAACAAAACGGGGTGCAAGCACCCCGCCTCGCCGTATAAAAATGGTGCGCCCGGAGAGATTCGAACTCCCGACCACCTAGTTCGTAGCCAGGTACTCTATCCAACTGAGCTACGGGCGCACTGAAAAAACTTTTTACTTCGACGCTTCGATGTCTGGGCATCAAGGCGGTGAAGCAAGAAGCGGAATTATTCAGACTCCGCCCCCGTGCGTCAACCCTTTTCTTGAAAATTATTCATGGCGATTCACCACACAGCAAAAAATACAGCCTGATATTTGCCATGCCAGGCACGCGCAATGCTCGTGTCACGCGACGAGCTGCTGGCGGAATACACGAAGAGGGCGGCCAACGGCCGCCCTCTTCGGCTACTTCATGACGAAACGGTTATGGCCGTCCAAATTTGGGTCAGCCTTCCAGCCCGCTGCGACTCTGTGGTGCTGGATCGCCCACCTTGCCTACTGTCGAGCCAGCGTCTCCCCTTGGCGGCGGCGGAGGCGGTGTCGCCCCGGTCGAAGCGCTCTTGGTCCAGTCCGCCGGCGGACCGGGTTCGCGACCAGCCATGATGTCGTCGATCTGGTGCGCGTCGATGGTTTCATACTGCAGCAGCGCGTCGGCCATCGCATGCAGCTTGTCGAGATTCTCCGTCAGCAGTTCCTTGCTGCGCGCATAGGCGCGATCGAGGATGCCACGTACCACTTCGTCAATCTTGCTGGCCGTCTCGTTGGAGATGCTCTTGTGCTGGGTTACCGAGCGACCGAGGAATACCTCGTCCTCGTCTTCGCCATAGGTGATCGGACCCAGTTCGTCGGACAGACCCCACTTGGTCGCCATGTTGCGCGCCATCTTGGTGGCCCGCTCGATATCGTTGGAGGCGCCGGTGGTGACCTTGTCGGCGCCGAAGATCAACTCCTCGGCCACGCGACCACCGTACAGCGAGCACAGCTGCGACTGGATCGCCACGCGATTGATGCTGTACCTGTCACCTTCAGGCAGGTACATGGTGACGCCAAGCGCACGCCCACGCGGAATGATCGTGACCTTGTAGACCGGATCATGCTCGGGCACCAACCGGCCGACGATGGCATGGCCGGCTTCGTGATACGCCGTCAGCTTCTTCTCGTCTTCGCTCATCGCCATCGAGCGGCGCTCGGTGCCCATCAGGATCTTGTCGCGCGCCTTGTCCAGATGAATCATGCGCACTTCGCGGGCGTTCTCGCGCGCAGCGAACAGCGCCGCCTCGTTGACCAGGTTGGCCAGATCGGCGCCTGAAAAGCCCGGCGTACCGCGTGCGATGGTCATCGCGTTCACGTCGCTGGCGGTCGGCACCTTGCGCATGTGCACCTTGAGGATCTGTTCGCGACCACGCACGTCGGGCAGACCCACCACGACCTGACGGTCGAAGCGACCCGGCCGCAGCAGCGCCGGATCCAGCACGTCGGGACGGTTGGTCGCGGCGATCACGATGATGCCTTCAGTGCCCTCGAAACCATCCATCTCGACCAGCAACTGATTCAGCGTCTGCTCGCGCTCGTCATGACCGCCACCGAGGCCGGCACCGCGATGGCGGCCGACCGCGTCGATCTCGTCGATGAAGATGATGCACGGCGCGTGCTTCTTGGCCTGTTCGAACATGTCGCGCACGCGGCTGGCGCCGACACCGACGAACATCTCGACGAAGTCGGAACCGGAGATCGCGAAGAACGGCACCTTGGCCTCGCCGGCGATGGCTTTCGCCAGCAAGGTCTTGCCGGTACCGGGCGGGCCGACCATCAGCACGCCGCGCGGAATCTTGCCGCCGAGCTTCTGGAAGCGGCCTGGGTCGCGCAGGAATTCGACCAGCTCGCCAACCTCCTCCTTCGCCTCGTCGCAACCGGCGACGTCGCTGAAATTGACCTTGATCTGGTCTTCGCCCTGCAGTTTGGCACGCGAACGGCCGAAGCTCATCGCACCGCGGCCGCCACCACCGGACTGCATCTGGCGCATGAACCAGATGAATACGCCTACGATCAGCAACACCGGCAACCAGCTAACCAGCAGGCCGATCAACGAGAAGCCTTCAGACGGATCCTGACGAACTTCGACGCCCTTGTCCTGCATCTGCTTGACCACCGCATTGGTGGAGAAGCCGAGCATCGGGGCCACCGTACGGTACGCGCTGCCGTCTTTCAGTTTGCCGCTGAGCGTGGCTGGCTGATCCGCGCTGATCGTGGCGCTGGCGACGTTGCCGTTGTCCACACTCTGCACAAACGAGCTGTAAGGCAGGTCGGAAGAAGCCGCACCGCGCGGATTGAAGCTCTGGAACACGGTGAACAACACCACCGCGATGATTACCCAGAGCAACACATTTTTCGCTGTTTCATTCATGCACGGTTCTCGCCCGGTGACACGGCGGAAGGCTTGCGCCCCACCGCCAGTGCGTACACCTCACGCGAACGTGCGCGTGAGGCCTTAGGTTTACGCATGGTTACGCGGGTGAACTCCGCGCGCAAGCTGCGCAAGTATTCGTCGAAGCCGACTCCCTGAAACAACTTGATCAGGAACGAGCCGCCCGGCTTGAGCCACTGCCGACTGAAATCCAATGCCAAGTCGGCCAGCGCCATCGCGCGGATCTGGTCGGCCAGCGCCACACCACTCATATTGGGGGCCAGATCGCACAGTACAAGATCCAGCTTGTGCCCCTCCAACCGGCCCTCCAGCTCGCGCAGTACCGACTCCTCGCGGAAATCGCCCTGCAGGAAGTCGACCCCGGCGATGCTCTGCATCGGCAGGATGTCCAGCGCGAACACCTTGCCGGTATCACCCAGGCGGTTGCGCACCAGTTGCGACCAGCTGCCTGGCGCGGCGCCCAGATCGACCACATTGATGCCCGGCTTGAGCAGGCGATCACGCTCGATCAGCTCCTCCAGCTTGTAGACCGCACGCGAACGCAAGCCCTCAGCCTGGGCTTTTTTCACGAATTCGTCGTTGAAATGTTCGCGCAGCCAGACTGCGCTGCTTTTGCTGCGGGCCATGTCGTTGGGGTCGCCGATTGGGGAACGGGATACCGCATGATACCCTTTGCCGTTCACTGACCGCGAATCGAGCACCACCGCATGGCCCTTTCCTCCTCGCAGACCCGTTACCTGCGCAGCCTCGCCCACGATCTGAGCCCGGTCATTCTGCTTGGCAACAAGGGGGCTACCGAAGCTGTGGTCAAGGAACTGAACCAGGCGCTGGACATCCACGAACTGGTCAAGGTGAAGCTGTCCGGTGGTGACAAGGACGAGCGCCAGGCGCAGATCGACGTGCTTGCCGGCGGCACCCAGGCCGAAAAGATCCACCAGATCGGCCACGTCGTCGTGCTGTTCCGCCGCAACGCCGACGAACCGAAAATCGCGCTGCCGCGCTGAGGGCAGCGGATGGACCTGTCGCTCGACCGTCCCGAAGGCTATCTGTTCGTGCGTCGCGTCGGCGCACACAGCATCACCCTGATCGACCGCGAACTCTCCAGCAGCTTCCTGCTGGCACCGGATCGGGCGGTCGAAAACTGGCCGGTCGAGGCTGTCGGCACGCTGGAAGCCGGCCACGTCGACGCCCTGCTGGCGTTGCAGCCGGAACTGGTGATTCTGGGTACCGGCGAACGCCAGGTGTTTCCGGCAGCCGCCTTCATGGCCGGCTTCCTGCGCAAGAACATCGGTATCGAGGTGATGGACAACGCTGCCGCCGCACGCACTTACAACCTGCTGGCGGGCGAAGGGCGTCGAGTCGTTGCCGGATTCATCCTGCCAAACGGCTGATCGCACTCACTGACCTGTGTGGCCGCTTCAGCGCGGTGGCAAATATCCCAACGGATCGACTGGATTGCCGTCCTTGCGGATCTGGAACTCCAATTCGTTGCGTGTGGCACCGGTGGAACCCATCTCCGCTACCTGCTGACCAGCGCTGACGCGTTGCCCTTCCTTCACCAGCCGCTTGCGATTGTGGCCGTAGGCCGACAGGAAGCTGTCGTTGTGCTTGATGATCACCAGCTCGCCGTAGCCGACCAGGCCGTTGCCGCTGTACACCACCACGCCATCGGCGGCCGCACGTACCGGATCACCCGACTTGCCGGCGATCTCGATGCCGGGAATCGCGTCACCACTCTGGAAGCGACTGAGCAGGCTGCCATCCGCCGGCCAGCGCCAGTTCACGCCACTGACAGCACGTGAGGCACCAGCGGCAACCGGGGTTGGCGTTGGTGGCGGCACTGTCGCTGGTGCTGGTGCCGGCACGCCTGCCACCGGCACGATCGCCGTGGTGGCAGTTACGGCTGGCACGACCGGCTTGACCGGCGCAGTGACCGGCGGCGCCGTCATCGTCGTACTCGCCGTAGTTGCAGCTGTCGGCGTCGCTGTTGACGTCGTGGTCGGTATCGTCACCGGCTCGAACACTGGTGCGGCCGCCGATGCGGTGGTCGAAGGGTGTGGTGGTGCGGGAACAACGACTGGCGATGACGCCCGAGGGGTCTCAGTCGTCTGCGTGGCAACTGTCCTGCCCGATGGCGACAGGGTCAGCCGCTGTCCGGGCCAGATCGTGTATGGCGCAGCAATGCCGTTCCACTGTGCCAGGTCGCGAAAATCCACACCCTTGCGGAATGCGATCGAGTACAACGTGTCGCTTTTCACCACGACGTAGCTGCCGCCGGGAATCGGCGTGCGAGCCGGCGCCACCGCGCTGGCAACGTGGTTGTCGTAGCCGCTGCCGGCTGCCGGTTCGACCACCACCGAACTGCGCATGGTGCCGCAGGCAGCCAGCAGCAGGGAGGTCGCCAGCACGATCAGCGATTGAAGATATCGATCCATGTGCAGCAGCATACCGAGGCGGTCAGGCTTTTTCATGCAATGTCGCTCCTTGAAGCCAGCCAACGCTCAACGCAACCAGAGCCACCACACCAGCAACAGGACCAGCGCAACCAGCGCGACCCAGCCGATCCATTCGATGTATTTGTGCAGGATCCGCTCGGCACGTTCGCCGAACAGCCGGATCAGCAGAGCCAGCAGCCACACGCGTTTGCCGCGCCCAAGTCCGATGCAGGCCAGGAACGGCAGGATCGGCACGCCGATGATGCCGCAGGCCCAGGTGACGAACTTCATCGGCACCACCGGCTGCAACGCCGCCAGGATCAGCACGCCGAACATGCCCCAGCGATGCTCGTGCATCTGCGCACTCAGGCTCGCCACGCCCTGCTCGATCGGCGCCGACAGATGCAGCATGTCGAGCAGCGGCCGCAAGGCCTGGAAAGCCCAATGACCCAGCGCATACCCGACCAGTGCACCGAGCAGCGAGCACAGCAGGCTGATGTTGGCGTAGAAGAACGCCTTGTGCCGCTTGCCCAGCATCATCGGCGCCAGCATCACTTCCGGCGGAATCGGGAAGATGAACGCTTCGACGAAACTCAGCCCGCCCAGGTAATACAGCGCCCGTGGTTCGCGCGCCCATACCAGTGCACGCGCATAAAGTGCCCCGAACAGACGCATCAACCGATCCCGCCCAGCAGCGGCACGAAACTGACCGCGCCAAGTTCTTCCTGGGTGAAATCGCCCTGCCCGTCACCGCGCATGCGGATCAGCGTCTGCCGGCTGGGCGAGCCGACCGGTGCCACCAGCACACCGGTGGGACTGAGTTGATCGAGAATCCGGGTCGGGATGGTGTCGCCGGCAGCCGTGAGGATGATCGCGTCGAACGGCGCCTCGTCAGGCCAGCCGAGCTTGCCGTCGTCGTAACGCGAGCGCAGGTTGGTCAGGCCGAGCTGGCGGAAACGCCGGCGCGCCTGGCGCAGCAGTTCCTCGATCCGCTCCACTGTGAACACCTGCGGCACCAGCGCCGCCAGCACGGCAGCCTGATAACCCGAGCCGGTACCGATCTCGAGCACCTTCTGCGGCATGCCGAACTCGAGCAACGCCTCGGTCATCCGCGCCACCACCCACGGTTGCGAGATGGTCTGGCCGTGACCGATCGGCAACGCGGTATTTTCGTAAGCGCGCGAATGCAGCGCCTGGTCGATGAAATGATGCCGCGGCGTATTGCGGATCACATCGATCACCCGTGGATCGCGGATACCGCCTTCTTTCAGATTGGCCGCAAGGCGATCGCGCGCACGCTGCGAGGTCATTCCCTCGCCTTTCAGATCGGCAGCCGGTAACGGATAGACAGTCATCGCTCAGGCCGCCTCGTCGCTGCTGGACCGGACTGCCGCCATATCGTCGCTCAATGCCTGCATCCAGCTGCTGACTTTCTCCAGTGCCTGGAAACGGGTCAGGTCGACATGGATCGGCGTGACGGAAACGAATCCGCGCTGCACGGCATTGAAATCGGTACCTGGGCCAGCATCGTCCACCTCACCAGCGGGGCCGATCCACCAGATCGGCCGGCCGCGCGGATCGGTCTGCGCAATGCATGGCGCGGAGCGGTGGCGGCGACCCAGCCGGGTCACTTCGAAACCTTTGATCTCGGCCCACGGCCGATCCGGCACGTTGACGTTGAGGATGGTGTCGGCCGGCAGCGGATCGACCAGCAGGCGCTGCATCAGCAGCAACACCGCCTCGGCGGCCGAGTCGTAATGCACGCCTTTGTGATCCTGCGTGACCAGCGACACCGCGATCGCCGGCAGACCGAGAAAACGTCCTTCCATCGCCGCCGACACCGTGCCGGAATAGATCACGTCGTCGCCGAGGTTCGCCGAATTGTTGATGCCGGACACCACCATGTCCGGCTCTTCGTCCAGCAGCCCAGCCAGCGCCAGATGCACGCAATCGGTCGGCGTACCGGCCACCCGGTAGTAACCGTTGCCCATCGGCAATACGCGCAGCGGCGCGTCAAGGGTCAGCGAATTGCTGGCGCCGGAACGATCGCGATCGGGCGCCACCACGGTTACCTGAGCCACCGCGCCGAGGCGCTCGGCAAGCACGCGGATGCCCGGTGCATCCACGCCATCGTCGTTACTTACCAGAACTCGCATGATGCTCCGTCGAAAGCTGACTGCGGGCGCACCGCCGATCACCCGATGGCGCGCGCCTCATTCCCCGAAGTCTACCGGAGCGTGCCGCCGGTTTCACACGAAATGGCGCCAATTGCGCGCATTCGTGCCGATCCGCGCCGCGTTGGTTAGCATGTGCGGATGAAGCGCCGAGCACCCGCTCCGATCGATGATGACGACAGCCGCCTGTTTCGCGAGGCGATTGGCGAGGTGCGTCCACTTGATCCGGTGCAGCCGCGGCCAGCGGCCGCCAAGCCCGCACCGTACCCGCACATGCTGGAAGCAGACGAAGCCGCCGTGCCCGGCGAGTTGCTGGACTTGGCGTTCGACCCGGCCCTGCTCGAAGTCGGCGAGGAGCTGAGTTATCTGCGTGACGGCTACTCGCCGAAGCTGCTACGTCAGCTCAAACGCGGCCAGTTCAGCGTGCAGGACGACATCGACCTGCACCAGATGAATGCCGCCGCCGCGCAGGCCAGCATCGTGATGTTTCTGGCCGAAGCGAAGCAGCACGGCTTGCGCTGTGTGCGCATCGTGCACGGCAAGGGTCTGCGCTCACGTTCCGCCGGGCCGGTGCTGAAAGGTCTCACCGACCGCATGCTGCGCCGGCGCGACGACGTGATCGCGTTTGCCTCGGCGCGACCAGCCATGGGTGGCACCGGCGCAGTGGTGGTGCTATTGAAGGGCTGAAGCCGCCCCACAAAAGCCTGGTGTGTCGCGTTATTCGTCTAGCTTTGCGCCAGCTCGCGCACCACGACCGTGGCATAGGCGCCGGCTGGCAGCTCGAACGACAACTCCAGCGCAGCATCGTCCCGCCAATGCCACCTCAGATCCTTCGGCATCAACCGCAATGGGCGGCGCTCCTGATCCATCCGCGCCGACACCAGCCCCGCGACCAGATCGCCATTGGCCGCACCGATTTCGCGCTCCAGCGCACCGGCCTCGCCCTGTGTCGGCGGCTCGCCCTGCCCCCACAACGGGCCGGACGGGTGGATATCGGCACGTGCCAGCCGTTCGGCCAGCACCTCACTGAACGGCTCCGGCCCGAACCACGAGCGTGAGCCGGCCAGCGACCATATCTCACCATCCAGCGGCCTGTCCCAAGCATCACGCTCGACCCGCGCCGCCAGCACGCTGTTGAAGATGTGCGAACGCGCCGCCGACAGCAGGAACGAGCGTTTGTCGCGCTCGACCCGGCGCCCGGCGAACATCGCTCGTGCCTGCGCCACATTGCCGCCCTCACGACCGAAGCGCTGCTCGCCGTAGTAATTCGGCACACCGCGCGCAGCAATCTGCATCAGCACCTGCTCGGCCGCCGCGCGATCGCCTTGCACATCGCGCAACACCAGCACGAAGCGATTGCCACGCAGCGCGCCGCGTTTGAGCTTGCGCGAATGCCGCGTCGCCGCCAGCACCTTCACTTCTGCATGCGGAAACGTCGACCAGTCCGGATCGGGTTTGCCGGCCAGCTGCACCGAGAACGTCTGCCGGGTCACTGCGTGACGATCCTTCATGCCCGCATAGCCGACCGCGACCTGCGACACGCCGGCAAACTTCGCCAGCTCGCGCGCGACCCAGTCGGTATTCGCGCCGCGCTTTTCCACCCACAACAGGGCGTGCTCGCCGGCACCTTCAGCGTCATAGCCGAGGATTTCCTCGACCACGAAGTCTTCCGGCGTACTGCGCATTAGCGCCGTCAGCGGCGGTATGCCGTAGGCCCACGGCAATGGTGCCTGGGCAAGTTCGGATTCGGACATGACACTCCGCCGGTCGCACCGGCCTTCGGATGGGAACAGGCAGCGCTCAGCGCCGTTCAAGCAAAACACAAACCTGCGCCGCGAGACCTTCACCACGACCGCAGAAGCCGAGCTTCTCGGTGGTGGTGGCCTTTACGCTGATGCGGCCGATCTCGCTATGCAGATCGGCCGCAAGATTCTCGCGCATCGCCAGCGCATGCGGGCCGACCTTCGGCGCCTCGCAGATCACGGTGATGTCGGCATTGCCCAGCGCGTAACCGTGCTGCGCCATCAGCGTTGCCGCATGACGCAGGAACTGGCGACTGTCGGCATCGCGCCAGCGTTCGTCCGATGGCGGAAAGTGCTGGCCGATATCGCCCAGCGCCAGTGCGCCGAAGATCGCGTCGCACAGCGCATGGATCACCACATCACCGTCCGAATGCGCGATCACGCCGCGGTGATGCGGCACGCGCACGCCAGCGAGCGTGACATGGTCGCCGTCGCCGAACGCGTGCACGTCGAAACCCTGGCCTATGCGCATCATGCTGTCCTCGCGAGAAGAAACTCGGCCAGCGCAAAATCCGCTGCCGTGGTGACCTTGATATTGTCCTCGGCGCCTTCGACCAGCAGCGGCGCGAAACCGGCCTGCTCCATCGCCATCGCCTCGTCGCTGACATTCACACCACGTCGTGCCGCATCGCGCAGCGCCATCGAAAGTTGAGCACGCCGAAACATTTGTGGCGTGAACGCGCGCCAGCGCTGATCGCGTGGCTCGGTCAGTTCGCTGCGGCCGGCGGCGTCTGCACGCTTCAGCGTGTCGCGCAACGGCGCGCCGAGCAGACCACCATCGACGGCGCCAGCCCGCTCGATCAGCTTGCCGATATCCGCCAGCCGGACACACGGGCGGGCAGCATCATGCACCAGCACGAAATCATTCGCGCCCACCACCTCGGGCAACGCATCGATCCCGGCCAACACCGAATCGCTGCGTTCCGCTCCGCCGACAGCGGTGAGTACCGGCTTGCCATGCAGCATGCCGATACTGGGCCAATGCGTATCTGTCGCCCCCAGCACCACCAGCAAACCGGCAATCTGCGGATGCGCGGCAAGCCGCTCCAGTGTGTGTTCGATCAACGGCCGCCCGGCCAACGGCAAATACTGCTTGGGGCAATCGCCGCCGACGCGCGTGCCGCGCCCGGCTGACGGCACCACGCACCACACCTGTGGCGAATTCATGGCGAGCCGGCGGATGCGGCGGACGGTGGCAGCGTGCTGCCGGCACGAGCCGGCTGCTCGACCACCTGATAGAAGGTCTCGCCCGGCTTGATCAGACCCAGTTCGGTGCGTGCACGCGCCTCGACCGCCTGATCGCCATGCTTGAGATCAAGCACATCGGCGCCGACGGCCTGATTGCGCTGCTGCAACTTGGCGTTGTCGTCGGTTTGCTTCTTCACCGAAACGCGCAGCGCATCCACTTCGCGCATGCCGCCATTGCCGGACCACAGCTTCAGCTGCAGTCCGATCAGGATCAGGATCAGAACCAGGGCGATCCAGCGCAGCATGGGTCGGCGATCTTCCCGCTCAGCCCGGCAAACGGGTCAGATTGGGGAACGCGTTTCGACCGGCATAACGCGCTGCGGCACCGAGCTGCTCCTCGATGCGCAGCAGCTGGTTGTACTTCGCCACACGGTCGCTGCGGCACAGCGAACCGGTCTTGATCTGGGTCGCGGTGGTAGCCACCGCGATATCGGCGATCGTGGTGTCCTCGGTTTCGCCGGAACGATGCGAGATCACCGCCGAATACTTCGCTGCATCCGCCATCGCAATCGCCTCCAGCGTTTCGGACAGCGTGCCGATCTGGTTCACCTTGATCAGGATCGAGTTGGCGATCTTCTTCTCGATGCCTTCGCGGAAGATCACCGGATTGGTCACGAACAGGTCGTCGCCAACCACCTGGATGCGATCGCCGATGGTGTCGGTCAACAGCTTCCAACCAGCCCAGTCGCCTTCGGCCATGCCGTCCTCGATCGTGATGATCGGATACTGCTTCGACCAGCCGGCCAGCAGGTCGACGAATTCGGCCGAGCTGTACTGCTTGCCTTCGCCGGCCAGGTCGTACTTGCCGTTCTTGTAGAACTCCGAGCTGGCTGCGTCGAGGCCGAGCAGGATTTCGCTGCCGATCTTGTAGCCGGTCTTATGGATCGCTTCGAGGATGGTGTCGAGCGCTTCGATGTTGGAGCGCAGGTTGGGCGCAAAGCCGCCTTCATCGCCTACCGCGGTGCTCAGGCCACGGCCTTTGAGCACGCTCTTCAAGGCATGGAAGATCTCGGCGCCGGCGCGCAGCGCTTCGCCAAAGCTTGGCATGCCGACCGGCAACACCATGAATTCCTGCACGTCGATATTGTTGTCGGCATGCTCGCCGCCGTTGATGATGTTCATCATCGGCACCGGCAACGCACCGGGCTTGCCGTTCGACAAATAGCTCCACAGCGGCTCGTCGCGCGACGCAGCCGCCGCATGTGCCGCCGCCATCGAGACACCGAGCAGCGCGTTCGCACCCAGCTTGCTCTTGTTCGGCGTGCCATCCAGTGCAATCAGCTTGGCGTCCAGACCCTTCTGGTCGACCGCGTCGAAACCCTTCAGTGCGTCGGCGATCACACCGTTGACGTTCGCCACCGCGTTCTTCACACCCTTGCCGCCATAACGCGCCTTGTCGCCGTCGCGCAGCTCGACCGCTTCGCGCGATCCGGTGGAGGCACCGCTCGGTACCGCGGCCCGACCAAAGCTGCCGTCGGCCAAGGTGACTTCGGCTTCCAGCGTCGGATTGCCGCGCGAGTCAAGGATTTCACGGGCGTGGATGCGGGTGATCAGAGTGCTCATGCGGTGTCCGTTGCGTTCGTTGTGATGATAATGAAAGAGCGCATCGCTGCGCCCGGTAGATCAGGAAACGGTCTGCTCCAGGAACCCGTGCCGCTTGGTCACGGCATCCAGCTCCATCAGGGTTTCCAGCAACGCTTCCATCTTTCCCAATGGCCATGCGTTCGGGCCATCGGAAAGTGCCTTGCTCGGATCCGGATGCGTCTCGGCAAACAAGCCAGCCACACCGACTGCGATCGCCGCGCGTGCCAGCACCGGCACGAACTCGCGTTGACCGCCCGAGGTGGCGCCCTGGCCACCCGGTAATTGCACCGAATGGGTGGCGTCGAACACCACTGGGCAGTTCGTATCGCGCATCACGCTGAGCGAGCGCATGTCCGAGACGAGATTGTTGTAACCGAAGCTGGCACCGCGCTCGCACACCATGATCTCGTCGTTGCCGACGGCCTTGGCCTTGGCCACCACATGCTTCATATCCCACGGCGCCAGGAACTGGCCCTTCTTGATGTTCACCGGCTTGCCGGCGCGTGCCACCTTCTGGATGAAGTCGGTCTGCCGGCACAGGAACGCCGGCGTCTGCAGCACGTCGACCACCGACGCCACTTCATCCATCGGGGTGTATTCGTGCACGTCGGTGAGCAGCGGCACGCCGAGCTGGCGCTTTACTTCGGCGAGGATGCGCAAGCCTTCCTCCATGCCCGGTCCGCGAAAGCTGTCGCCGGAGGAGCGGTTCGCCTTGTCGAAGCTGGACTTGAAGATGAAGTTCACGCCGAGCCGGCCGGTGATTTCCTTCAGCGTGCCGGCGGTGTCGATCTGCAACTGTTCGGACTCGACCACACAGGGGCCGGCAATCAGAAACAGTGGCTGGTCCAGCCCGATCTCGAATCCGCAAAGCTTCATGCCACCGACTCCTGTGCCAGCCGTACACCATCGCGCACGGCCTTGTATTCACGCGCCGCACGAATGAAGCCGCTGAACAACGGGTGGCCGTCGCGCGGTGTCGAGGTGAACTCCGGGTGTGCCTGACAGGCGAGGAACCACGGATGCTGTTGCTGCGGCAACTCGATCATTTCCACCAGCAGGTCGTCCATCGACTTGCCGGAAATCACCAGGCCCAGATCCTCGAACGACTGGCGGTAACGGTTGTTGAATTCGTAACGATGACGGTGACGCTCGCGCACCACATCCTGTCCGTACAGCTCGCGCGCCAGCGTGCCAGTCTTCAAGCGGCATTCCTGCGCACCGAGGCGCATGGTGCCGCCCATGTCGGAACGATCGCTGCGCTGTTCAACCTCACCAGTGGCCGTGGTCCATTCGGTGATCAGGCCGATCACCGGGTCCGGCGTATTGCGGTCGTTCTCGCTGGAGTCGGCACCGGCCAGACCGGCGATATGACGGGCAAAGTCGATCACCGCCGCATGCATGCCGTAGCAGATGCCGAAATACGGCACGCCATGCTCGCGTGCATATTTGGCCGCCAGGATCTTGCCCTCGAAGCCGCGCTTGCCAAAACCACCCGGCACCAGGATCGCGTCGACATGGCCCAGCGCATTGGCCGCGCCATCGGCTTCGACCTGCTCGGAATCGATCCAGTTGAGGTTGACCCGCGCCTGCTGCTTGATGCCACCGTGACGCAGCGCCTCGGCCAGCGACTTGTAGGCATCCTTGTGCTCGACGTATTTGCCGACGATGGCCACGTTGACCTCGTCCTTCGGATGTTCCATCGCCTCGACCGTGCGTACCCAGCTGGACAAGTCGGCCGGACCGGCATCGAGGCCGAGGCGCTTGACCACGATCTCGTCCAGCCCCTGCTGATGCAGCCACAACGGCTGCTTGTAGATGATGTCGACGTCGACGGCACTGATCACCGCCTGCTCGGGCACATTGGTGAACAACGCGATCTTGCGGCGCTCGCCCTCGGGCAATGCCTGCTCGCAGCGGCACAGCAGGATGTCCGGCTGGATACCGATCGAGCGCAGTTCCTTCACCGAGTGCTGGGTCGGCTTGGTCTTCAGTTCGCCGGCGGCCTTGATGAACGGCACCAAGGTCAGGTGCATGAACACCACCTTCTCGGGGCCATGCTCGATGCGCAGCTGGCGGATCGCCTCCAGGAACGGCAACGACTCGATATCGCCGACCGTGCCGCCGATCTCCACCAGCGCCACGTCGAAACCGCGGGTGGCCTCGTGGATGCAGTGCTTGATCTCGTCGGTGATGTGTGGAATCACCTGCACGGTGGCGCCCAGGTAATCGCCGCGGCGTTCCTTGCGGATCACGCTCTCGTAGATCTTGCCGGTGGTGATCGAGTTCTTGCCGGTGAGGCGGGTATGCACGAAGCGCTCGTAGTGACCGAGGTCGAGGTCGGTTTCCGCGCCGTCGTCGGTCACGTAGACCTCGCCGTGCTGGAACGGACTCATCGTGCCCGGATCCACATTGATATAGGGATCGAGCTTCATCATGGTGACCGAGAGTCCGCGCGCTTCGAGGATGGAAGCGAGCGACGCCGCAGCAATGCCCTTGCCAAGCGAGGACACCACACCGCCGGTGACGAAAATCAGGGGGGTCATGGAAAGTAGCCGTGCTGGAAATTAGGCATTTTAGCCGCAGAAGCGTCCCGCTGCGAGATGGCAACGGAGAATTCTCTGTTTTGGTTCATTTCCGGTGCCGCCGCGACGGATGAAACGACCGCGGGCCGCCTGCTAGCATGCTTGGATGAACAACCCCATCCCCGCCCGTCTTGCCGCCCTGCGCGCAGCCATGCAGCAGCATGGTGTCGCCGCCGTACTGATTCCCAGCGCCGATCCGCACCTGTCCGAATACCTGCCCGAGCATTGGCAGGCACGGGCGTGGCTGTCCGGCTTCACCGGCTCGGCCGGCACCCTGATCGTCAGCCGCGAGCACGCCGGGCTATGGACCGACTCGCGCTACTTCTCGCAGGCGGAACAGCAGCTGGCCGGCAGCGGCGTCACCTTGATGAAGCTGCGCGTGCCGCACATGCCCGAGCATCTGGAATGGCTGCAACAGCATATGCATGAGGGCGACGTGCTGGCTGTCACTGGCGACAGTCTGGCGCTGACCACCCAGCGACAGATCGAGCGCCGGTTGGCCGAGCATGGCGCCACCCTGCGCACCGATCTGGACCTGCCCGGTGAGATCTGGCCGGATCGTCCCGCGCTGCCGCTGGCGCCAGTGGTCGCTCACGACCCGGCCTATGCCACCACACCGCGCGCCGACAAGTTCGCTCGTCTGCGCAAGGCGATGCACAAGCTCGGTGCCACCCATCATCTGCTGTCCAGCCTCGACGACATCGCCTGGCTGACCAACCTGCGTGGCAGCGACGTCGAGTGCAATCCGGTCTTCCTCGCCCATCTGCTGGTGCAGGCCGACAGCCGCGCCACCTTGTCCGTCAACCGCGCCAAGCTCAGCGATGCACTGGTCGCCGCGCTGGCCGCCGATGGCATCGGCATCGCCGACTACGCCTCGATTACCTCGACCTTGCACGAACTCGGCGCCACCGACCGTCTGCTGCTGGACAGCGGACGGGTGGTCAGCTCCATCGCCGCAGCGATCGCGCCGGCGGTCCAGCGGATCGAGGCGGCCAACCCGAGCACCGCGTTCAAGGCGATCAAGAGCGCTGCCGAGCTGGACCATATCCGCGAGGTGATGCGTCGCGACGGCGCCGCCCTGGTGCGTGGCTTCCGTCGATTGGAACAACGGCTCGCCGCCGGCATGACGATGACCGAGCTGGACGTCGATACCTTGCTGTACGAGGAACGCTCGACCCAGCCCGGCTACGTCGGCGAGAGCTTCGCCACCATCGCCGGCTACCAGGCCAACGGCGCGCTGCCGCATTACCGCGCCACACCGGAATCGCACAGCACACTCCAAACCAAAGGCTTGCTGCTGATCGATTCGGGCGGCCAGTATCTCGGCGGCACCACCGACATCACCCGCGTGCTGGCGCTGGGCGAAACCACGCCGGAGCAACGTCGCGATGCGACGCTGGTAATGAAGGGCATGATCGCGTTGTCCCGCGCACGCTTTCCGAAAGGTGCCAGCGGCCCGCAACTGGATGCACTGGCGCGTGCGCCGCTGTGGGCTTCGGGCATGGATTACGGCCATGGCACCGGCCACGGCGTGGGCTACTTCCTCAACGTGCACGAAGGCCCGCAGTCGATCCGCCCACCGGTCGCCGGCGGCGCGCTGGTAGCACTCGAACCGGGCATGATCAGCTCGATCGAGCCGGGCCTGTACAAGCCCGGTCGGCATGGCATCCGCCACGAGAACCTGGCGGTGGTGGTTGAGGCCGAGCAGACCGAATTCGGCGAATTCCATGCCTTCGAGACGCTGACGCTGTGTCCGTTCGACCGCCGCGCGCTGGAGCCGAGCCTGCTCAATCCGGAAGAACGCGCCTGGCTCGACGACTATCACGCCAGCGTGCGCGCCGCGCTCAGCCCGCTGCTGGATGACGCCGATCTGGAATGGTTGAACCGCCACTGCGCGCCGCTCTGAGCGAGCGCTTGCGCAGCGAAAACCTCAGGTGCGCCTGGGCGGTACCAGCCTGAGCCTGGCTGGAACCAGCGGCTGGTTCGGGCACAACAGATGCTGGATCTCGTTGGCCTGCAACGGATACGAATACAGATAGCCCTGCCCTTCGACGCAACCGGCACGCAGCAGGAAATCGTGCTGCGCCTCGGTTTCGATGCCCTCGGCAATCGTGGTCAGGCCGAGGCTCTTCGACATCGCCAGCATCGCCTCGGTGATGGCTGCATCGTTCGTATTGCCAGGCAGACCAGTGACGAAGGAGCGATCAATCTTCAGATAGGCCACCGCCGGCAGCTTGAGGTAGGACATCGAGGAATAGCCGGTGCCGAAATCGTCGATCGCCACCTCGATACCGAGCGTGTGCAGGGTACGCATGGTGCGCTCGGTGTCGTCGCCAAGCCGCAGCATCGCGCTTTCGGTGATCTCCAGCAGCAGTCGCTGCGCGGACAATTGCCGGGACTGCAAGGCCCGGCTTACGCCGTCGACGAAAGCCGGGTGACCGAACCAACGTGCCGACACGTTGACCGCCACGCGGATCGGCGGCACGCCAGCCAGGTCCCACGCCTGGATTTGCGCGCAAGTCGCCTGCATCACCCATTCGTCGATACGACGGATCAGGCCCAGACTTTCCGCCACCGGGATGAATTCCCCCGGCAACACCTCGCCACGCTCGGGATGCTGCCAGCGCAACAGCGCCTCCACCGCCACGATGCGCCCTGAACGCAGCTCGATACTGGGCTGGAACACCAGCTGGAATTCGTTGCGCGCCAGCGCCTGGCGCAACTCGGTCGCCAGTTGCAGGCGACGACGGGTGTCGGCGTGCATCATCGGCGTGTAGAAACGGAACGTATTGCGTTCCTCGGTTTTCGCCGCATACATGGCCGCATCGGCATTCGCGATCAGCGCCGCCGCATTGTCGCCATCCAGCGGATAACCAGCCACGCCGATACTGGCGCTCAGCACAATTTCGTAGTCGTCCACCAGCACCGGCTCGGACAGCGTGACCAGCAGTCGATTGATGATCGCTCTGGCGTCCTCGCGCAAGCCCAGCCGCGGGATCAATACGGTGAACTCGTCGCCGCCGATACGCCCGGCCACGTCGCCGTCGGACAACTGCCGACGAATACGTTCGCCCACCTTGACCAGCAGACGGTCGCCGATCGCATGACTGTAGCTGTCGTTGACGATCTTGAAGGCATCCAGATCGATGAACAACACCACCGCCGCCAGCCGTTCGCGCTCGGCCACCGCAATCGCTTCACTGCAGCACCGCTCGAACTCCGCCCGGTTGGCCAGTCCAGTCAGCGGATCGTGCCGCGCCAGATGCTCTAGCCGCCGCTGGCTGGCCTTCGCTTCATGGACGTCGGTGAGCACCGCGACGTAATGGACCACCTGGTTGTCCGCATTGCGTATCGTGCTGATGCTCAGGTGTTCGGGATAGCTGCTGCCGTCATTGCGAGTGGTCTGCACTTCGCCAAGCCAGTTGTGGCCGGCGGCCACGTTGTCCCAGATCGACTGCGGCAGTGGCTTGCCGCCAGGCAAGCGGCGGTTGTCGTCAAGGCGCTTGCCCTGCAGCGCCTTGCTGGTGAAACCAGTGAGCTGGACCTGCGCGGCATTGGTCGAGATCACCCGGCGCTCAGCATCGGCGATGATCACACCTTCGGCGATGCTGGCCAGCGCTTCGGCCGCCACGCGACGCTCCTGCTCCATCGCCACCCGTTCGGAAATGTCGCGAATGATTGCCTGGCGCACCGGCTGATTGCCCCAGTGGGCAAGACTGCTCTGCGTCTCGATCGGTCGTTTGCTGCCGTCCGCACCGAGCAAGGCGTTGCTCGCCGCCCGTCCGGCTTGCTGCCCTGAGAGCGGCTGCGTGAACAGATGCACGAAACGGTCGCCGATCAGTTCATCCGCATCGCGCCCTGTCCACACCGAGGCGGTGTGGTTGACGTCCAGAATCCGTCCGCTGGCTTCATCGACCATCACGATCGCATCGGCGGCACTGTCGAACAGCAGGCGATAACGTTCCTCGCTACCGCGAACGCTGACCAGGATGCGGCGCGCCATACTCAACCACATCAGCATCGCAATGCATGCAATGCCGAAAACGCTGCCGAACAATATCCTGCCGATCCAGGCGGCACCGCGCGCAATCTCCAGCGAAAAGATGTTGGTGCGCGGCTCGATGTAACGGCTGAGTGTGTGAATTCGATTGCGCTGCTGGACGATTCCCGCGTCCGAAAGCCCGTTGCCCGCATGGGCATCCTGCAGCTCGCGCGCAATGTCGCCAAGCTGGGCGATCGAGTCGTCGGTCGAGTACCACGCCTGCAATGCCCCGCTCATGTGCGGGGCGGAGGAAAAGTGATCGAGTATGAAGATCATCCCCGGGATGGCTTCAGGTATGACGCCGCCGCGATCGAATGCCTGCCTCACCTTCACCTGGTCGAAGCTGCCGGACGCTATGGCATCCCGCGCCCAGCGATCAGTTTCGAGTATCGCGTAGTTCCGTCGGAAGTCGGCGAGGTCTGCAGCGTTGCCGCCAGTCGCATAGGCTTCAAGATCAATCACCGACTGCTTCTGTGCCTTGGACCAGAGACTCTCGCCGTTCAGGAAACCAGCGAGAGTGATCTGAACCTGCAGTGCTCCCCAGGTCAGAGCGAGAATCAGCCCCACCATGACGACCAGCGCATATGCCAACGGCATCAGGCGTCGGGACAACGGCCGTTGCAAGGTGGTCCTGGCGATACCCATCGTCCCTCTCATGACCTATACGTCATGGACCTATCGTCGCATTTTGCCGCAGCCGTGTCCCGTTCCTTCAGGCAGCGGCTTCGCTTATCACCTCAAACTCGTGCTGCGTTTCAATGCAGCGATCCATGCTGATGCGCATGCTTACATAGCTTCGCTTGATGCAATCCCCGACATGCGCCACCTCTTCGGCAGATGGCGCTGTCCCCATCAAGGTGCAGACGATCTCCAAGGCTTCCCACGGATGGGTGTCGTCATACGCGGCATGCAGTTGCAACCATCGCAAGCTGCCCACCCTGACCTGTGACGGGAAACTGTCGGCATAGGTTTTACTCTCAAAAACCTTTTGCGACCACTCGCCAGTGGCGCCCTCGACGGCATAGTTGGTGGCGGCGATGCTGGCGGCAAGTGAGCCATTGGTGCAGATCTCCTCACACCAGCTGGCCAGTGTTCCCGTGCCATGCGGAGCCCGACCGTGCAGCACCGCGTCACGCTCCACACCTGCGCCTTCGGCCCAGTTGAGCCAATATTCGGCATGATTCTGTTCGACGCGGATATTTCGTACCAACCAGCGTCGCGCGAGATTGTCGCCGGGACTGCGACCAAAACGGGTCTTGAGCAGGCTCAACGCCATGTAGGCCGGGAAGCGCTCGATGACCGGCCAGATGCCCATCATGAAATTGGCCGTGGACACCGGATCAAGGCTGGCTGCCCGCATCAGGTCCCACATCTCATGGTTCACGACGCCCTGTTTGGCGCTTTCGCAATCAGCCACCATGTCCTGAGCCCATTGTGGATAGCTGGTCAGTTCAGTCAGCGGGCCGCTACGTTCGAAACGGTTGTGGTTGTTCATCAGGATTTTCCTCAGAGTTGGGCGGTTCGGTTGGTTACTGCTTCGCTTCGCCGGTACAGAAAACACCTGCTACCGGTCGTACCCGACATCGCGATGCGATGCCGAAATCCCTGGATTCGTGGCTGTTGAGGTGGTCCGTGGTGGCAGCTGCGCTTTGCCTGGTCCGCAGCGCTCTCCCACTCCTTGTCACGCAATGGATGGCCAAACAGCTCACGCCCTGTCGACGCAGGGTAACCCCTGCCACGTGGGTCAAAAGGACGGGTGTACCACTTTTTCGCGGCACGGGCAGCCCGCAACGCGCACCCTGCTCCCTGTCCGCACTCGCTCCTGAAAGTGCCTCATGTCTGCCAGCTGCGATGCAGCAGCTGATGGTCACCTGCACCTGATCATCCGCAACACGGATGGGGTTCCCAAAGCCACCGTCGGCAGGCACCGGTACCTGATCACATCGAACGGCTGCTGCAGGGACATCCGATGTCTCTGTAGCTCTGCCGACACGCACACTCGCCAGCGTGCGATCGATCTGGTCAGTCGTGATGCTCGCGCAATTGCGCCGGCGTACCCGCGCGATCGAGCCCGCCCTGTTCGAGCCAGCGACGGGTACCCGCTTTCGCGCGGGCGATCAGTGCCGCCGCCGCGGAGTAGTCGTAGGGCGATATGTCGAGCGGGCACAGGCTGGGCACGATGCGCAGCTCGACCGCACCTTGCGCAAGACGATCGGCATCCTGCACCAGCTGGCGAGCTACCAGCAGACTGAGTGCGTGCATTGCTCGCGCAATCGCACCTGTCGGCGCCTTGTCGAGTGCGCAGGCAAACCCGGTGGGCAGCACGATGACCCGCGTGGCGCCGAGGCCGATCGCCACCGAGATCGGCGTGTTGTTGGCCACACCACCGTCAATCAGCAAGCGTCCGCCGATCTGCACTGGCGGATACACGCCGGGAATGGCCGCACTGGCCAGCACCGCGTCGACCACCGAACCGGCCGACAACAGCACCTCCTGCCCGGTCAGCATGTCCGAAGCGACCAGGTGAATCGGCACGGCGGCATCTTCAATCCGTCGGTAGTGCAGATACCGTTCGAGCAGGCGCCGCAAGCCATCGGAATCCACCAGATGGTCGCGATGACGCAACAAGCGCACCACGCTGCCCAGATTGAACGGAAACACATCACGCCGTTTCAGCACACACCAGATGCGCTCCAGCTCGCGGGCACCGGCAGGTGTCGGATCGCCGGCAAAGTAGGCTGTGTTGATCGCACCCGCGGATGCGCCCACCATGAAGGCCGGTGTCTCGCCCCAGTCGAGCAAGGCCTGCAACATGCCCACCTCGACCGCGCCCAGGCTGCCACCACCAGCCATGACAAAGGCGGTACGCCGCGCACCCGCATCAATGAGCGAAGTTGCTTGAACCATGTCAGCTACCTGGATAACCCGGCACCGCCTCTCACGCAGCCATTTGATGTAGATGAAGCACCGCGGTTCCTCACAGCACGTACGCGGCGCCACGACACGCGCCGATCATCCTCCACAGTACGACAGCAACCCAAGCCATTGGCTCAAGCAGATGTTTTACGGCGGCTTCAAGACGTTCGTCGTGCTGCAGCAGGAGCGGTGCTGGGTCGATGGATCATCGGCCCAGCGCGCTGATATCCGCCGCTTCGAGCACCGCCTTCGGCGCACCGTGCCTCGCGACCGCTAGCATCGCGCGGCCGACGATCTCGGTGCTCAGCACGGTATTCGGCATCAACGCGCGCAACACCGGCAGTAACGGCCGGGTCAGCGTGTAGAACCAGCGATACGAACCGGTCTTCGAACGGATGCCGTGCAGTGGCTGGATGATGCCGGGGCGGAACACGTACACCGCCTTGAACGGCAATCGCTGCAGAGCGTTCTCCAGCCGTCCGCGCGCGCGCGCCCACATGGTCTTGCTGGTTTCGCTGCTGTCCGCGCCGGCACCGGAAACATAGACAAAGGTCATCGGCGGATTCAACCGCGCCAGCACCTGTGCCGCCGCCAAGGTGAGGTCATGCGTGAGTCGCGTGTACTGCGCCTCGTCCATGCCGGACGAGGTCACGCCAATGCAGAAGAAGCAGGCATCAAAGTTTTCCAGTTCGGCTTCGACGCCGGCGTAATCGAACAGGTCCCGATGCACCAACTCCATCAGCTTCGGATGCTGCTGGCCGGTCGCAGTGCGTCCGACCGTCTGCACCAAGGTCACGTCATCAGCGAGCAGGCATTCGCGCAACGCGCCCTGACCGACCATGCCGGTGGCACCAAAAATCAGGATCTTCATGGACTCGTTTCCTGGCTGATATGCGGAATCATGCCTTGCCGCGACCGGCAGCCATATCGGCCAGCCTGGCAATCGTGTTCATGTTGCGCGCCGTACCCGATTTCGCAACCGGAATCTTCAGGCGCGAGTCGGCCATGCCATCGCCGTAATGCACGTAGATTTCGCGTCGCCCCAGCGCAAGCTGCTCGCCCTTCGCACCGGTGACATCGTGCAAGGCCGTCGCCGGTGGAGGCGCGTCCAGGAAAATAGCCACCGTGCGATTGCCCGCCGCTTCGGCAAAAGGATTGGCCGACAGCACCGCCGCCATTTCAGCCGCGCTGCGCACCATCACACCGACCGGTTTCCCCGCGTAATCCCGCAGCCGCTGCTCAAGCGCCCGCTTCACCGCCTTTTCGGCCAGCTTGCTGGTGAACACGACGTTGCCACTGGCGATATACGTGCGCACGTCTTCAAAGCCGGCCGCCTCGCACATGGCCTTGAGTTCGCTCATCGGCAACTTGCCGGTACCACCCACGTTGACGGCACGCAACAGCGCGACATAGCTGGTCATGGCGTGGCCGTTACGTATATATGGGCGCCATCACTGGCATCGGCATTCAGGTCCAACGACCGACCTGTTGCCGCACGTGGTGTCACGAAAAAATGCTTCACCTCATATTGCTTGGGAACCGTCTGCGCCGGCGTGCTGCCAGCGAACACCAAAGCGGCCATCCATATCGCAATCATTATGTCCTCCATCTTTTGCACAGAACATCAGCGAAAAAGCTGCAGCAATGCCCAGCTCACCAGCAGCGCGAAATAACCGAAGAACCGCCAGAAACCCGCACCGAGCAACGGCTCGTTGGTCAGTTCGGAGGAAGGGCTGAAGCGATCCACAAAGAAATCGGGAAAGATCAGCAAGGTCGCCGCGAGCAACGGCAGGAACAGCACGTAGTCGGCACCACTGCCCGCGCGCCCGATACTGGAAGACGCCGCGACATCCAGCGCAGGAGCCCAGCGCTGCAGGTGGCACACCATCCATAGCCAGGCCAGCACCACCACGCCGCCGATCATGCGATGAATCATCGTTCCCATGTCCCCCGACTCCTGTCGTCGCTGTCCCGCTGTCATCCGGTCGGGACATCAAGCGTTGAAGCACATCAACGCTGCAATGGCGGATAGCCGGCATCAAATATCCCGAACGGAGTTTCCCATGCAAGCATCGACTGCAGCAAAGTGCGTCGCCACCCTTCTGCTCGGCATGCTACTGGTAACGCCCGGCCATGCGATCGGCCAGTCCCTGCGCGAGGGGCCCGCCCAGCGTCGCATCGCCGCCGCAAGTCACGCCATGCCGTTGCCGGCCGACATGCGGGTCGAACGCGACATCGCCTATGGACCCGATCCAGCGCAACGTCTGGACGTCTATCTGCCGCCGCATGCCGAGCATGCTCCGGTCATCTTCATGGTTCATGGTGGCGCCTGGATGTTTGGCGACAAGGATTCGAGCGGCGTGGTCAGCAACAAGGTGGCGCACTGGCTGCCCGCGGGCTACATCGTGATGTCGACCAACTATCGCCTGTCGCCATCGGCCAACCCTGTCGAGCAGGCCGACGATGTCGCCAGGGCACTGGCCTTTGCCCAGAGCCATGCCAATCGCTGGGGGGCGGACCCGGCCCGGTTCGTACTCATCGGACATTCCGCCGGCGCCCATCTGGTATCGCTGCTGAGCGCCGACCCAGCCATCGCGACGCACCAGGGTGCCCGACCTTGGCTCGGCACAGTGTCATTGGACAGCGCGGCGTACAACGTCGTCCTGCTCATGCAGTCGCATCACCTTGGTCTTTACGATCGCGTGTTCCATGCCGATCAGGATCTCTGGCGCGAAGCCTCGCCCACCCTGCGCGTGAGCCGCGCATCGATACCGATGTTGCTGGTTTGTTCGAGTCGACGCAGCAACTCCTGTCCCCAGGCCGACGCGTTTGCCGCCAAAGCCATCGCGCTGGGCAGCCGCGCCACGGTCCTGCCGGTCGACAAGACGCATATGGAAATCAACCAGCAACTCGGCACGCCCGGCAGCTATACCGATGCGGTCGATTCGTTCTTGCATACGATTGGATTGAAATAGTTGCGCCGTGCTGGATCTGGAAACGCCGATGCGACAGACCAGACGCTGCCCCTGCTAGTGTTGCCAGATTCGCGTGGTGCCCGATGGACAATTCGTGGCGCCCGTGGCTCGTTGCTCAACGCCCCGGCAAAGTGGCGGTAGCAACCGCATCTGAAAGGGGGCACCGATGCTGGCACACACCACGAAAAATCTGTTCCGTCTGACCCATGCCTGCGGTGTGGCGCGTCTGCTGACCGCGGCGACGCTGCTCGCGTTGTGCCTGATCGCCACTGTTCAGGCGCGCACGTCGGACGAAGCGCGCTGGCAGCACGAGGCACAGGCCGTCACGATCACCCGCGACGATTGGGGCATCGCGCACGTGCACGGCAAGACCGATGCCGACGCGGTGTTCGGCATGGCCTATGCGCAGGCTGAGGACGACTTCAACCGGGTCGAGACCAACTACCTCAATGCGATGGGTCGGCTCGCCGAGGCCGAGGGTGAATCCGCGATCTGGCAGGACCTGCGGATGAAACTGTTCATCGACCCGGTCGTGTTGAAGGCGCTCTACGCGAAGAGCCCGAGCTGGCTGCAGGCGCTGATGAACAGCTGGGCCGATGGGCTCAACTATTACCTCGCCACGCATCCGGACGTGCATCCGCGCGTCATCACGCATTTCGAACCGTGGATGGCGCTGAGCTTCAGCGAAGGCAGTATCGGCGGTGATATCGAAGACGTGTCGCTGGACCGGCTCGAAGCCTTCTACGGACATAACCCTCTGGCGCTGGCACGGGTCGCACCGCCGTCGAGCTGGCAGGAACCGACCGGATCGAACGGCATCGCGATCGCGCCCAAGCTCAGCGCCGACGGTCATGCGCTGCTGCTGATCAATCCGCACACCTCGTTCTTCTTCCGCTCGGAATTGCAGATGACCAGCGACGCCGGGCTGGATGTCTATGGCGCGGTCACCTGGGGCCAGTTCTTCATCTACCAGGGCTTCAACCACCACATCGGCTGGATGCACACGTCGACCGGCCTCGACGCGGTCGACGAGTTCGCCGAGACGATCGTGCACCAGGACGGCAAGCTGTTCTATCGCTACGGCCAGGCACTGCGCCCGGTCACCACGCGCACCGTCAACGTGCCCTATCGCGCGAAGGACGGCTCGATGGCCGAGCGCAGCTTCACCACCTACGCCACGCATCACGGTCCGATCGTGCGTGCGCTGGATGGCAAGTGGATCGCCACCGCGCTGATGAACAAGCCGATGGAAGCGCTCGAACAGAGCTGGCTGCGCACCAAGGCCAGCGATTACGCCAGCTACATGAAGGTCGCCGAGTTGAAAGCGAACTCGTCGAACAACACGATCTTCGCCGACGACAAGGGCGAGATCGCCTATCTGCATCCGCAGTTCATCCCCAAGCGCGACGACCGCTTCGACTATACGAAGCCGGTCGACGGCAGCGATCCGGCCACCGACTGGCAGGGCCTGCTGCCGCTCGACGCCGCGCCACACCTGCTCAATCCGCCGAACGGCTGGATCTTCAACACCAATGACTGGCCGTATTCCGCTGCCGGCCCCGACAGCCCGAAGCGCACGGATTACCCGCGCTACATGGACCGCGCTGGCGAGAATCCGCGCGGACTGCACGCCACCCGCGTGTTGACCGGCCAGCAAGACTTCACGCTGCCGTCGCTGATCACCGCCGCGTTCGATTCCTACCTGCCGGCTTTTGCACGACAGATTCCGATCCTCGTGGCCGACTACGACGCGCTGCCGGCCAACGATCCGCTCAAAACCAAACTCGCCGGCCAGATCGCGTTGCTGCGCCACTGGGACTATCGCTGGGGCATCGCCTCGATGCCGACCTCGCTCGCGGTGTTCTGGGGCGACATCCTGTGGGACAAGGTCAACAAGGCCGATACCGCCGAAGGCCTGTCGATCTATGACGTCATGGCCGAGAAAGCCGGTGCGAAGGCGCGCTTGGCTGCGCTGGTCGAGGCGTCCGACCGGCTGGAAAAGGATTTCGGCAGCTGGGGCGTGCCGTGGGGCGAGATCAATCGTTACCAGCGCATCAACGGTGACCTGGTGCAGCCGTTCGACGATGCCAAGCCCAGCATCCCGGTGCCGTTCACCTCGTCACGCTGGGGCTCGCTCGCCTCATTCGGCGCGCATCGCTGGCCGGGCACGAAGCGCTACTACGGCACCAGCGGCAACAGCTTCGTAGCGGTCGTCGAATTCGGCCCCAAGGTCCGCGCCCGCGCGATCACCGCCGGCGGCGAGAGCGGCCACCCGGATTCAAAACATTTCAACGACGAGGCCGAACGCTATACCACGGGCAACCTGCGCACGGTCTACTTCTGGCCCGAGCAGCTCAAGGGACATACCGAGCGGGTCTATCGCCCGGGAGAGTAAGGCTGCATGGCGTCAGCCGCTGACGCCGAACAACATGCCGACGCCGGCGGTGATTGCCATCGCCAGCGCGCCCCAGAACGTGATGCGCATGGCACCGACGCCCATCTTCGCGCCGCCGGCCCGTGCCGCCAGCGCGCCGAGCGCAGCGAGAAACACCAGCGACGTGGCGAACACCAGCGGCAACAGCATGGCGGTCGGGGTCAATGCCACCACCAGCAGGGGCAGTGCGGAGCCCATGGCGAAACTCAGCGCGGATGCGCCGGCAGCCTGCAGTGGTTGCGCCCTGAACGCTTCAGTGATGCCGAGCTCATCGCGTGCGTGGGCATCAAGCGCGTCGTGCGCCATCAGCTGCTCGGCCACCTGTCTGGCCAGTGCCGGGTCGAGTCCGCGGCCCACGTAAATCGACGCCAGCTCCTTGTGCTCACCCTCCACATCGGTCTGCAGCTCGTGATGTTCGCGCTCGAGTTCGGCGCGCTCGCTGTCGGCCTGTGAATGCACCGACACGTACTCGCCGGCGGCCATCGACATCGAACCTGCCACCAGCCCGGCGATACCGGCGATCAGGATGTTCTGCCCACTGGCATGCGCGGCCGCCACGCCCAGCACCAGGCTCGCGGTGGAGACGATGCCGTCGTTCGCGCCAAGCACGGCTGCGCGCAACCAGCCCATGCGGCCAGTGCGGTGTCTTTCGGAATGGCGTCGGTGCACGCGGGAGATCTCTGCAAGGGTCACATAGAAATAAAACGGAAATAGTGCCGTGTCGCGTTCAGAGCATCCGCTTCAGCGTGTCGTCACGTCGACCGAAGTGATGCCACAACGCGGCCAGGATATGCAGCCCGATCACGTAGTAGAAGATCGTGCCGATGGTGCCGTGGAGGTCTTCCAGCCGATGCGACAGTGCCCGGTCCGGCAGGCTGACGAACGAAGGCAGCAAGGTCACGCCGAACAGGGTTACCGGTTTGCCGCCGACCTGCAGCGTGATGATGCCGAGGATCGGCTGGATCAGCAGGAACAGGTACAGCGCCACGTGCGTGATCTTGCCCAGCAGCTCGGTCCAGCGCGGTGGCGGCGGCGTGATCGGCGGCCGTCCGTTGCGCAAACGCAGCAGCAACCGTGGCAATACCAGCAGCAGCACCGCCAGTCCCGCGGTGTAATGCGCAGCCAGCACGTTGCCGCGGGTAGCACTGCCCTTGGGAAACTGCTCGAACAGGTTGATGCAGACGTAAGCCAACAGGACCAGTGCAAATATCGTCCAATGCATCCGGCGCACAGAAGCCGCATAGAGCGACGGTGGTTCGATCGATGCCATGAAACATCTCCTGCAGGGGAATCATCAAGAATCGAGGATGCGACTGGCGGCCTGTATGGTGCCAATGCTCACACCAAGCATTGTGTGCGCCTTGGCAGACGATGTGCGGAATGCTTCTCGTCCTAGATCGATGCGGCGATGCGGCCCACCTCGGCCAATACGGCATGGCGTCCGTCGGCCTCAGCCGTCGACCCTGCGTAGTAGGCCGTCACCAGTAGCGGCTTGCGTTGCGGCGGCCAGACGATGGCGATGTCGTTGGTTTCGCGCTTGGCGCCGCTGCCGGTCTTGTCGCCGACTCGCCAGCCGCTCGGCATGCCGGCACGCAACTGCTCGGTACCCGTGCTGGTGGCCTGCAGCCACGTGGCCAGTTGCTCGCGCGACGCCGCGGACAGCGCGTTGCCCAGCAGCAGCGTGTGCAGGTCCGCCAGCATGGAACTGGGCGTGGTGGTGTCACGCAGATCGCCCGGGCTGGCCACGTTGAGCTCGGGCTCGATCCGGTCGAGCCGAGTTACGTCGTCACCGAGGCTGCGCACGTAAGCGGTCACCGCAGCCGGCCCGCCCAAACTGGCCAGCAGCAGATTCGCGGCCGTGTTGTCACTCACCGTGATGGCGGCCTGGCACAGCTCGGCCACCGTCATGCCCGGCGCACCCACGCGATGGCTGGTCATCGGTGCATACGCCAGCAGTGCGTCCCGGCCGAACACGATGCGCCGGCCCAGCTGTTCCACGCCGCGATCGACGCGCGCCAACACTGCAGCCACCGCCAGCAGTTTGAAGGTGCTGCACATCAGAAAGCGTTCGTCGGCTCGATGTCCGATGCGGCGCCCGTTGCCGGTATCAAGAATCGCCACACCCAGACGGCCGCCATGCCGGCGCTCCAGCGCGGCCAGGCGCGTTGTCGCAGCTTCCTCTGCAGCATCCACGGCAAACGCCAGCTTAAACACCAGCGCCGCGGCAACAGCCGCGGCGCCCTTGAGCAGATTTCGACGGTTCATTTCATCACCCTTCGTGCAGAGAAAATGCAACGCCCGAGCTTACGTATCGGTGCGGGCATTCCACGGCATAGTCTGGGGCAATGGCGAGGCAACCGTCCTGGCGCGCTCCTATGCGCACCGTTTTTTGCAGGGGCTGCTGCAGAGTGTCGATGCGATGCATCGACACTCTGCACTCACATGAGCTCAGTGCCAGCCGTCGCGGCGTGCGTCCGAGTCCGGCGTGAACGACACGCCGCGCAGCACTTCAGCGAACTGTGCCGAGCGCAACGTCATGAACTTCTCCTGTGATGCAGCAGCCGCACTGGTGTTCTTCAGGTTGTCGCGGATCGCCACCAGACGATTCGGATCGGCACCGACATCGCCGCCACCGCTGACGGTCGAGGTCACCGCCCAGATCGTGACACGGCCATCTGCATCGACACGGCCGGTGAGGTTGCGCAGGCCGTCGGACGCCGGCGACCACGGCAGGCTGGTGGCCGGGTTGGTGCCGACCGGATAGTCACGCACCGTGTAAGGCTGACCGAGATCCAGACCGGCCTGCAGCGTATAGGCCAGTGTCCAGCTCTTGGTGGTGGCATTGAACACCCACTTCTGCAGACCGGCCGTGGTCTGCGCCGCCGCGTGTGTATACAGGTCGGCACCACCGGCGTAGCCATCGCCTTCATCGGCCACGTACAGCGTGTTCGCATCTGCGAACCAGACTCCGAACGGATAGCTCAGCGTCGTCGCCGTCTTGGCCGGCGTCGACGGGAACCCGGCGAGTATGCACATGTTGCTGGGCAGGCCGCTGCTCTGCAACGTGGCCGCATTGTAGGCAAGCGGCGCGCTCGGCAAGGTTGCACCAGCCGCCGGCACACCGACGCCGTTCGGGCACGCAGTCCCGGTCGTATCGACGAAATACACCGTGTTCACGCCGTTGCTGCCGCTGCCCTTGGTGTAATACAGCACGTTGTTGAACACCGTCATGCCGCGGAAATTGTCGTCCTTGCCGATCTTGTCGGCCTTCTTGCCCAACTCGGTGACCGAGAAGCTGGCTACCGGCGTGCTGGCGCCCGGCTGCTGCTGCACCTCCGGCAACGGTGCCCGCGTGATGAACTGCGCACCTGCACCAAGAATCACGCCGTCCGGCTGCGGATTGCTGCCGTTGCCGGCATTGCCGCTGGTGTAGAACACGTTGGCGCCGTGGCGATCGTCCAGGATCGCCGCACGGCCGTTGTTGCCGCTGTACGCATTGGTTTCCGTGAAGCTGAAATGACCCTCGCGATTGACGGTGGCCACGGCACGGTAGAAATTCTGCCCATCCGGATTGGTCGGATCGACGGCACCGGGCGTGTTCGAATTCGACACGTCGAGCGCATTGACCGGCGCCACATAGCCCATGAAGGTCAGGTGCTTGCGGTCCAATGAAAGATTCAGCGCGATCTCGGATTTCGAGCTGAAGCTGGTGACCAGCTCGCCCGCCATGGCTGTCGGCAACTGGCTGTTCGGTACTTCCAGCGAATTGACCAGCGCACCGTTTGGCGTGATCTGGTCGAGATAGATGCGCGCGGTGATACCGAAGCTGCCGTCATAGAGATCGTTGTTGAACACGTACGGGTACGTGCCGTCGTACGGTGCACCGGTCGATGCACTGCAGCCGCCGGTGGTGGCTGCGCAATTCACCGGCAGGATCATGCCGACCTGCACGTTGCTGGCCTTGTTGTCGTAGACGCTGCGGCTCACGACCAGGTTGCCCGGCCAGAAATGAAAGTCGCGGCCGTGCGAAGAATCACCGGCATAAGCGGAGGCACAGGCTGCGAGGGCGGTAAGCGTCAGGACCGTCGCCATATGCCGACGGCTTGAACGACGGGACAGGGTCTTCATCATCGTGATCTCCAGAGTGGGTACGAACACAGGGAATACGTACGCAAAGCGGATTCACGGTATTGGGTGGAGGTGACGGGCTATTGACAGCCATTCGCAACAACGTGCGGCGACAAGGGCCGTGCTCGCACGAACCTTCACAGCAGCGCGAGTGACCGCCGGATTTCAACGAAAGGATGATGGCGCTGTTCCTGCCGAGTCGTTGCCAGCGATCTGCCTCGTACAAGAGTCGACGGCAGATCGCTTGAAAGAACCCGAGACACTCATGCACGGGAGTGTCTCGGGCCTCTTTATTCGGTCAGTTCGATCGAACTAGCTTCGGCCGGGAATTTCCAGGCCGCGCTTTACCGCAGGCCGAGCCAATCCACGTTCGAGCCATGCAGAGACGTTCCTGAAGCTGTCGAACTCGACCAGCTCGCGCGCTTCGTAGAACGTGATGAGGTTGTTGACCCAGCCGAGTGTGGCGATGTCGGCGATGGAGTAGTCGTCACCCATGATCCAGTCGCGGCCATCCAGCCGGGTATCGAGCACGCCAAGCAGCCGCTTCGATTCGGCGACATAGCGTTGCAGCGGCCGCTTGTCCTCGTATGTCTTGCCGGCGAACTTGTTGAAGAAACCGACCTGGCCGAACATCGGACCGATCGAGGCCATCTGAAAAAACACCCACTGGATGGTTTCCCAGCGTCGTGCCGGATCGGCCGGAATGAACTTGCCGGTCTTGTCCGCCAGATACAGCAGGATCGCGCCCGATTCGAACAGGCCCAGCGGCTGGCCGCCGGGACCATCTGGATCGATGATCGCGGGAATCTTGCCGTTCGGGTTGAGCGACAGGAACTCCGGTGTGTGGCTCTCGTCTTTCATGATGTCGACGAGATGCGGCTCGTACGGCAGTCCGGCCTCCTCCAGCATGATCGACACCTTCACCCCGTTCGGCGTGTTCAGCGAATACAGCTGGATGCGGTCCGGATGCTGCGCCGGCCAGCGCGTCGCGATCGGGAAGTTGGAGAGGTCGGGCATGGCTTGCTCCTGCTGATGAGGTGACAAGCGAATCAGATTGAGCTGTTACCTGGCAAGATCAAGTGAACCATACCGATCTGCTGCTCTATCGACTGTCTGGCCCGGCGCGCCGGCGTCACCGCGCGATCATGGCGGCCGGCTTATCCCAGTAGAAAGCCGACAGCATCGACCATGAAGTGCGCCAGCATGTTGGCCCACAGGTTGCGGCGCCACAGGTAGAGCAGCGTGAGCAACGCACCGGCCGCACCCGCGACCAGCAGATGGTGCCAACCCCAGTAACTGAGGTGCTCAAGCGTGAAGACGGCCCAGGTGAATATGCCCGCCACGCTGCGGCTGCCGGTCAGTTCCTGTACCCGTTCGAGCGCATAACCGCGAAACAGGATTTCTTCGGATACCGCTGCACGCACGACCGAAATGAATTTCAGCCAGAACGGCACCGCCGTCAGGGTCTGCAGCTGTTGCGTCTCGTCCCAGTGCAGCGCCGGGAACACGACGAGATACATCACCCCCAGCACGGCAACCATCAGGATGCCAGTCGCCAGCGCCGCGAGGATGTCCTTGCCACTCGGCTTCCGCAGTCCGATGGAGGTCAGCGGACGACGCTCGATCAGCACGACATACAGCAGGATCGCCGCGACCAGACCCCAGTAGACCAGCTCATTGGCCGCCATATGACCGACGCTGGCAAACGCGTGATCCCACGTTCCAAACGGCAGGCTGATGCCGCCGAGTGCCAGCAGCAATCCTCCGATGCCGAGCAGCCACGGCTTCCTCTGCCGGCTCATCATTTGTGCAGCAGTCGTCGACATGAAATCAGCCTCGCCTCGTACTCGATGCTTTCGCGGTTTTCTTCTTGGAAGCCGGGCGTGCTGCGCGAGCCTCGTCGACCAGCTGGATGAATTGCAGGACAGCCTGGGTGGTCCGTTTCCTGTCGCCGGTGCTCATCAACTCCAGAAACAGTCCGTCGAACACCGCACCCAGCAAGGTAACCATGGCCGGAGTCCGTTCCGCTTCCGGCAGCGCCGTCGCGATCAGCTCCGACCAGTTCGAGGCATTGCGCTGCAGGTATGACCCGTAGACGGCGGGATTCTGCACGGCGAGGATCTGCAGCTCGTAGAGCAGCTTGAAGTACGGATAGTTTTCGTCCGTGATCGCCCAGTCCCAGAACATTTTCAGCGGTCGCTCCGACTGCCCTGCCCGCCGCTCGACCAGGCTGCCAAAGGACTGCCGCAGACGCGTCTGCATGCTGTCCAGTACTTCGGTCAGCAGGCCTTCCTTTGATTCGAAGTGATAGATGAGCAGGCGTGCGCTGGTGCCCAGCGCATCGGCCAACGGCCTCAGCGAGAGATCCGACAGGCCATGTTCGAGCAGGTAGTCGACGAGCTCGTCGGTGAGGATTTCTTTTCGTGTCTGCATGTAACGAACGTTACATGTAACGTTCGTTACATGTCAAGCCGACCTGAAACAGATCACAGGCCGGATCACCCGGCCAGGGCGATACCTTGCTGCCCGACACCATGGACCGGCGCAGCAAAGCATTCGACCCCACATGCAACGCAGAGAGTTTTTACCTTGGCGTCATGCCCTGCAGCGTCTCGATGAGCAGCTGATCGGCGGCATCCACCCGAACCAGGCCCTGACGCGGGTACTCGAGATCACGGATGACGAATACCGTCACCGTCAGCGCCACCGCAAACACCATCACCTGCAGCCAGGGCACCCGCTCGCCCTCCGCCATGCCATAACCGGCCAGCAGGGCCGACATCAGCGCAAGCAGAAAAAGCATCAGGTCGATCACGGCCGGCGGATGGTCGCGCGTGGCCGCCAGTCGCGTGGTGGTGATATCGAACATCTCGTTGAGCGCAGACGCCATCAGGCTCAACGTGGCGGTATTGCCCGAGGCCTGTGCCGCCGTGGTGGCCTGCGTCCAGATCTGCTGCTGCGTGGCCATGCTGTCGACCCACGCCTTGGCCGCAGCCGCGGAGCCCGGCGTGGCCTGATAAGTGTCCAGCCGCTGCTGCACGTACCGGCGCATCGCCTCGCGCAACGGCAGCTGCGCTGCCGGCGGCAACAGGTCGATGCGCAGGTAGGCCGTGCCGATGGCATTGACCTCCTGCGTAATCAACTCTCGCCGATGTTCGAACCGACCCGCTGCCCCGGAAAACGAAAACGCCAGCAGCAGTCCCAGCAAACCGAACACCGCTCCGCTCAGCGTGTTGGCATCGCCTTTGACGCCGTAGCGCCTACCCAGAACAAAGCCGGCCTGCACGCAGATCAGCAGACCCAGCAGCAGGGCAATGGAGTACAGCCAGGGGTCGACAAGAGGTTGGGACATGATGGCCTGCGTAGTCATGGCAACGTGGTGTAGGTTGCATGATCAGACCACATCTTCGGGCGGCGGGCGATGACACCCCGCGGCGACGCCGATGGATTCTCTCCGCCCACCCAATGTTTGCGTGAGGACAAATCTACGTCCGGCTCAGCGACCAGAACTCGATGTCACGGCGGAGCCGATAACCGGCCTGTTCGTACAGCAGCTTCGCGCGCTGGTTCTGGTGGCTCACGTGCAGGAAGGGTATGCGGCCGCGTTCGAGATTGTCGTTCGACAGCAGCGCCAGCAGGCGGCGGGCGTAGCCGCGACCGTTGAAGTCCGGATGCGTGCAGACGGCGCTGATTTCCTGGTACGCGTCCATGCCCAGACGCTCGCCGATGATCGCCGCCAGTCGGCCGCCCTGATAGATCCCGAAGTAGCGGCCCAGCTCCATCGTGCGCGGGCGGAAATAATGCGGATACACCAGCGCGGTCAGCGCCAGCACATCGGCGCGATGCGCCTCGGACAACTCGATCACTTCCGGCCCGTCGATCACCGGGATCGGTGCCGTGCAGATCATCTGCGCCAATGGGCCATATGCCTCAACACGCCACTCATTTGGCAACGTCGGCGCCACGCCGAGCATGTAGACGGATTCACCCGGATCGATCAGCGACGCGACTGCCTCGGCCACATCCGCCTGCGCGCTCACCACGCCCAGGAACGGCGCGAACTCCGCCGGATAACGCACCGCATCGCCATGGCTGCGCGCCAGTGCGCGATGCCGGCTGCGCAGTGACGACCAGAAGGGATTGTCGAGTTCGGTAGCGGTCATCTCGCAATGCTGTCCGATCAGATGCTGGCGGAAAAGTTTGCCATGGACAGAAAGGCAACGGTTGTCCCGACTTTTCTCTGAGCCGCTTCAGCCCCCTGCAGTCATCTCAGCGAGGCGCCGGAAATTCGATCACCACATCGTTCAACGGCAACTGCGCCTGATGCTGCCGGGGAGTCGCAGACTTCCACGGCTCGCCCTGACCGAACAACTGCGGCTCGGTTTCCGGTCCGAGCAGATCGAAGTGGTCAAAGGCGAACGGCAAGCCTTCCGAACCTTCGAACGTGGCCGCGCTGGAAAGCTGGAAGTGCAGATGCGGAGCGGCAGAATTGCCGGACTGGCCCAGGCGTCCCAGCAACTGTCCACGACGAACACGCTCGCCCGCGCGCACCTTCACGCTGCCGCGCTGCAGGTGCGCATAACTGGCGTACACACCTGGCTTGAGCTCCAGCACGACGTAGTTGCCGAACAGGCCATGTGCGGTCAGTGATTCGGGTTCTGACTGCGGGCTGAGCGGCGGGTGTTCCACCTGTCCATCGCGCATGTCGCGTACCACGGCATCGGCCACCGCGAGCACGTCCGCGCCGTAACCGATCCAGTCCGCATGGCGCGTCTTGCCGATATCCTTCACGCCCGCACGCATCGCGTGACCCTGCGGATCAACGCCCACCAGGTCCAGCGCATAACGCTGCGGAATGGTCACCTGCCCGTTCACCGCCACCAGGCTGCCCCAGTGATGCGAATGCGCGTTGCCAGGTCCCTCGTGCGCCAGCCAGAGTCCACCGCGCAACGGCGGCCCGATCAGCATGGGCGCCTCAGTGTTCACCGGCACGCGCACGCCATCGAGCAACTCGGTCGTGTGCTTCGCGGTGGCAAATGCGATTCGGTGACGCAAGGTATGTGGCACTGCGCTCCCTGCCGGCAGCGTCAGCCAGACATAGATCACCACGCGCTTGCCTGCTTCGATCGTCACTGGCGCATGTTCGGCCGGTGCGGGCCGGCTCATCGCCGCCAGATCAATGGCGCTGAAGCCGGCCAGTGGCGTGCCGCTATCGCCCGCGTAGACGTCCAGACCCTGCGGCATCAGCGGACCGGTGTCGCCGTAGATGCTGGTGAGATGCAGCTCATAAGCAAGATGCATCAGCTCATCACTGCCGACAAATGCGGCCGGAGCAAACGGTACGCGTGCCTCCACCGGTGCCAGTGCCTGCTGTGCGGTGGCCAGCGAAGTCCAGCAGAACAACATTGAAAACAGCCAGCAGGCCGGGTTTCTATCCATCGACACATTGATCTCCTGGCACGGGCGAAAACGGTGACAGTCAGCGTAATTCAACGCGAACTCCGAAACGACTGCTGGAGGTTTCACCGAATCAGCTGGCCGAGCTTGTCGCCACACGGGCATGGCCAGCTGCCACGCTGGGCACGCTCGCGTGCGAAGTGAGCATGGCGCCCAGGACCAGCACGCAGACCAGCAGGCAGGCACCGAAAAGGCTCTGCAACATCAGGGACTCGAATTTCATGGTGGCTCTCCTTGGTTGTGGTGACATGAAGCTTTCGAGAAGTAGATGGCAAGCGCCGTGCCAACCGCACAAAACCCGGCAAACCGCGTTGCTAAGCCATTTCTTTCGATGCTCCCAAGGAAGAGCGGCTGTCCGCGGACGATCGCGTTGTTGTCCGGACACGTGTACGGGCAGCAAAAAACGATGGCGGCAGCCAGTCAAGCTGTACCGCGCCAGGATCTTTTTCAATCAGGTCACGCCTCGGCAAAAAGCAACCTACAGGTTGCATTAATCCTCTGCATGGGCGCATGCTCATATGCAACCAGGAGGTGGCATATGAGCGATCGCATCGAGAAACGCATTGAACTGAAGGCACCCGTGTCGCGGGTTTGGCGCGCGCTGACCGACTACCGTGAATTCGGCGCATGGTTCCGGGTAAACATGAGTGGGCCCTTCGAGCCGGGCAAGGAAGCGATCGGCCAGATAACCCATCCGGGCTACGAGCACGTCACCTGGCGCGCCGTCGTGCAGAAGATGGAGCCGGAACGGCTGTTTTCCTTCACCTGGCATCCTTACGCGATCGAGCCGGATGTCGATTACTCGACCGAGCCGCAGACCCTGATCGAGCTCCGCCTTGAGCCCAAGGGAGAATGCACCGTACTGACCCTGATCGAATCGGGCTTCGACAGTATCCCGGCTCATCGCCGCGCCGAGGCGTTCCGCATGAACGACAACGGCTGGGCGCAGCAGATGGAGAACATTCGCCGTCATGTCGATGCAGGCTCCGGTGAAACCGCTCATGGCCGCTAACGCCCAGACCCGGATCGCCCGTCGATCCGCCGAAGCGGCGACCGTGTTCGCCGCGTTGGGGGATCCGACGCGGCTGGCGCTGGTGGCGAGACTTTGCGACGGGTCGCGTCGCTCGATCGCTCAATTGAGCGAGGGTCACTCGCTGACCCGACAAGCCATCAGCAAACACCTGCGCGTGCTCGAAGGCGCCCGGGTCGTGCGCAGCGAGCGCGCAGGCCGGGAAAGCCTGTTCGTGCTGAATCCGCAGCCGATCGAAGACATCCGCAGCTACATCGAGCTGGTGTCCAGCCAGTGGGACACGGCGCTGTCGCGGCTCAAGGCGCTCGTGGAGAAATAAACACGCCGCGCTATCATTCCTGGACGACGCTTTCGATGCGCCGGTCGGGGATCAGCCACAGCAACGCCGTCAGTGCATAGACCAGCTGCGCGGCCCACGGCTGCCAGAACGTCAGGGCGATTCCCGCGAGATAGAGCGCCGGCGAGAGCTTGCCCTTCCAGTCGGAGCCGATCGCGCGCCGTAGTGCCGAGTCGGAACCATCGGCCGCGACCAGCGCCTGCTGCAGCACCCAATAAGCCACGGCAGCCATCAGCAGCACCGCGCCATACACCGCCGTCGGTGCGGCAGCGACGTGGTTCTCGCCCATCCATGCCGTGGTGAAAGGGAACAGCGACAGCCAGAACAACAGGTGCAGGTTCGCCCACAACGCAGCCCCGCTCACCTTGTGGCTGATCAAGAGCATGTGGTGGTGGTTGTTCCAGTAGATACCGACGTAACCGAAGCTCAACACGTAGCTGAGCAGCACCGGCGTCAGTGGCAGCAGGGCAGCGAGCGAATGCCCCTCCGGCACCTTCAGCTCCAGCACCATGATGGTGATGATGATGGCGATCACGCCATCGCTGAACGCTTCAAGCCTGCTCTTGCCCATGCCACACCCCACGTCGACAGCCATTGCTCCGGCAAGTGAACATCCTTGCATGCGGGCGTTGATGGAGAAAGCGTCAACTGCTGTGATCGAGAATAATCTTCCAGCCTTCGGCCGTCTTCTCCCACAGCAGCGAGAACACGCCGTCGTCCTGGGCGGCTTCGCCGTGAGCCGTGCGATCGAGATGGAAGCGACCAGTCACGGCCGCGTAGCGCACTTCGCCATGTGCATCCGGAAGCAGACGCACGTCGAAGTCGGAGAACGTGAGTCGGCCCATCTGCGCCTTGTTGGCGTAGTGCTTGCGATAGCTTTCAAGAATCGTCTGATAACCCTTGCGCACACCGGTGCCGACGAAGGTGGTGTCGGGCGCATCCTTGTAACCGTGCATGAAGCTCACGACATCGCCACGGTTCCACACCGCCTGCTGCTGATCCATCACCTGCCGGATCGCGGTGGCGTCACTGGCGGCCGCCATGGCCGAACCGACGTTGCCAAGGCCGGCCAGCGCCAGCAGGGTTCCGAGCAGGAGGAAAAACCGTCGTCCAGTCATGGCGTGCTCCGTTGCGATGCGAGATAGCTGCGGGAAGGGGGTTAAAGCGAGTTGACTCCTTTGCTCCCATCGTTCCGGGTTCGCGATGATGAAAGCCGCCCCCGGAACACCAAACTTCGTCAGGGGCAGTGGCCGCCGTTGAGTGCACTGTCCGGGTCGCAACGCAGGCTCTTGCCTAGCGGCGCCATCGCTCCCTGGATCGAGCCGGCACAGCGGATTTCCGCTGCCTTGCCGTCCGTGGTGGTGACCTGCACACCTGCCGTACGGCGGCCTTGCTCGGTGTAGTCGAACAAAGTGTAGTCGGCGTCACCACGACTGAAACCGATCTCGGTGCGCTCGGCCTGGTAACGGCTGTAATGCGCGAAGGCGAACAACCGTGCACCCTGCGCAGCGTCGTCCGGGAACTTCAATTCCATCTGTCCGGGCCTGCCGTAGCGGTACTGCAGCGCGGACGGCAACGCACCGCAAAGGCTGATTGTCCTGCGCCGGGCGGTCTGGCAGCTGAAATACGTGGTCTGCGACGTTTCGCATAGCGAGCCGGTAGCCGGCTGTGCCGGATACGCGCAGGACGACACCAGCGAGAGCAGCAACAAACCGGTCCAGCTGCGGTGAGTGCGATAAGTCACTTCCCGTTCCCCTTGGCAAACTTGTCGTAGGCGTTCTTCAGTTTGGTGTCGTAGTCGTTCTTTTTGTAGCCCTTGCCGTTGTACGCCCTGGCAAAGGCGGCCCATTCCTTCTGCTGCAGTGCCTTGTTCAACGCCTTGTTGGCCGAGACGAAACTGGCGAAGGCCCGCAGGTGCGCCGCCTCGGTGCGGCTCAGTGCCAGCACGAACTCCTGCACCGAAGCGAAACCCGCATCCCGGTAGTTGTTGCCCATGATCTGAAAACGTCCCCACGACGCCGACTCCAGCGCGGCCACGGCATCGAGCAGATAGGCTTTCTCAAGCTTGCCGTACTGCGCGGAAAACTTGCCGTAGCCGCCAGCCAGGCTGTTGGATATATCCGGATGACGCTTGTCGTAACGACCATGGGTGAGGCGGTGAAAGTAGTGCCGCTCGAACAAGATGCGCGGACGTCCGTAGTCGTCGAAGGCCGCCCCCGATGTTTCGACCTCGGCCACCGACTTGATCGCAGCCACTTCCGCACCCAGCTGAGTGGCTGCAACGGCATAGTCCTGCTCGCTGATACCGCGCTGCGGACCGAGACACATGCGGAACAGGAACGACACGTCCGGTGCCGGCCCGAACGGGCTTCCGACCGGACACATGCTGGGCAATCCAGTCGTCGACAGCTGCCCTCCCGTCGGCAGCAGCAATTGCGAAGTCGCCAGTGGCGCACCATACACACACGCTGCAGGCAGGCCCGTAAACAGCATGGACAGACCGCTGCCGCCCTGAGGAACCTGTTCGCCCCACAAGGTCGGACCAGGAATACGGAAGTTCGCCATTGCGGCCACCCTCTCGTTTGCGTGCGTAAGGCCCCACCATCACCAAAGCGGCGGATGCGCTGCACAGACTACAACACAGTCGATCGCTCGCGCCTACCATCCGGACCTGTGGCATCAACCTCATATAGCTTGGGAGAATCCAGCATCAGGATGACCGACAGCTCACTCGGTTGACTTAACAGGGGAATCGCATTTGGAAATGCCCACCGTCAGCTCGCGCGTCGTCGCCGAGATTTATCGCGGCATCGAATTTCCGGGCGACTGGATCGACAAGCCCGATGTCCTGAACCTCGGCATGGCCCGCAACCTGCTGGTGTCGGAGGCGGCGCTGTTCGATGACAATCTCAAGCCCATCGCGGTGTGCTGGCGTGTCGACGGTCGCGAAGAGCGGTTCGTGCATGCCCAATCGAGCGATCCGGATGGCAGTTCGCTGCTGGACCAGCTGCACCGTGACCTGAGCGACGAGAGCCTGCACCTGGGTCCAGCCGACCTGCTGGCGACCATGCTCTGGGCGCCCGACGAACTTCGGTCCGACCAGGGTCAGCCGGTTCACCAGATCGTTTTCGCACAGGGGCGACCTGGTTACAACTCCTCGATGACCGGCTGGAACATCCCTGCGCGCACGTTGGTCGCCAAGGCTGGCGATCTTTTGTTCATGACACGCCGTGCGGATGATGGCCTGGTTTTTCCCATGCCCACCGACCTCGAGGAAATGCATCGGAAACTGGGATCGGGAGATCAGAAAATACTGATCGTCATGCCCGGCGGCGTTGCTATCACGACCGACACTCAGATCGGTCGGAAGATGGCGTTGCTGTTCGGCGGCCTCATCGTGCTCGGGGCACTGATCAGCGCATTTCTGCTTCGCCAAGGCTGAGGCAAGCAGTCAAAAACCTGTTTGCGCCAGACGGCTCGGAGACATGATTGCCGAGGAGAAGGTCCAGAGACATGGCCAGCGATGGAAAAGTCTCTGGCACTTCCCCCTAAACATTGTCCAGAAACGTCGCGGACGGCACAAAAAACAGCGTGCCGGTGACGGCTTTGCTGAAGTCCAGCAGGCGGTCGTAGTTGCCCGGCGGGTTGCCGACAAACATGTTGACGAGCATCTGCTCGGTCCGGCCCGGGGATCGCGCGTAACCGATGAAGTAAGTACCGAACTCGCCCTTGCTGACGTCGCCGAATGGCATGTTGTCGCGCACGATCTGCAGCTGCTCGCCATCCTTCTCGATATTGGTCAGCACGTTGTGCGCGTAGGGAGCCTTCGCGGCATCGGCTTGTTCGATATCCGAGAGTTTCGCCCTGCCGACGATGTTTTCCTGTTGCTCGACCGGCACCGCATTCCATGCCTTCAGATCGTGCAGGTACTTCTGCACGATGACGTAGCTTCCGCCGGCAAAACTGGGATCTTCGTCGCCGATGATCGCCGCGTCGATGGCGGCCTGGTCCATCGGATTCTCGGTACCGTCGACAAAGCCGAGCAGATCGCGCTCGTCGAAATACTTGAAGCCATGCACCTCGTCTGCCGTTGCGACGGCGTCGCCGAGGCGGGACACGATCTGGGTCGCCAGCTCGAAGCACAGGTCCATGCGCATGGCGCGGATATGGAAGAGCATGTCTCCCGGCGTGGAGACGGCGTGGTGCTGTCCCTTGATCTCGCGGAACGGGTGCAGATCGCTGGGCCTGGGCTGCCCGAAAAGCCGATCCCACGCATCGGACCCAAAACCCATGACGCAGGACAGGCGACCGTCGGGGTCGCGGAAACCTATCCCGCGTAACAGCGACGCCATGTCACCGCAAAGCGCTCGCACCGCCTCTTCGTGGTGAGGTTCGGGATTCAACGTCACTACGAGAAAAATGGCGGCGCTCGTAAGCTTGGCGACAACCGGTTGCGGAATGACGGAAGACACGATCCACCCCCTGTGATTTATTTCTCCCAGTATGCCTCCGGCCTGACGAAGTTCCAAAACAAGCTGGCATCTGATCTTCCCGGCGTCTTTTTATGCTGTGGCCAACACCGATCAGGATCGGCGAATACCGCGTCGGCGGCAGACGATCCACTTCAGCCAGGGTCCCACATGGAAGACACTCATCAGCACATACATCAGGGTCATGCCGCTCAACGGCGACGCACTGTGCGCGGCTGAGCAAAGCATGTCCATCGGGCCGCCTGCATCGATACCGCTCAGCAACGCCATGAGGGCAAACGTCGGCGCAGCCGCGAGGCCAAGCCGGTTGGCTGCGCGGAGAGATGCCGCATTATCGCTTCCATGATCGATGGCAGCGCAGATACCTGCGTCGGTATGAGCGTCGCTCACGTCATCTCTCCTGTCATGAAGCACCGTGCGTTGCCAGCAAGACATGGTTCAGCGCTGATCGTACTTGTCGTGGTGCCGCCACCAGACACCGTTCTCGTTGCGCCCACTGGGGGCGCGATCGAGCCACTGATACATGCCCCAAAGGCCGTCCAGTCCGCGCGCATAGGCGGAATACGTGTGGTAGACGACGCCATCCTCCAGCACGAACGCGCTCATGCCTGGCATCTCGCGCAGGTATGTGGCCACGCCCGTCTCCGTCATGGCTGCCATCTGCCCGACGAAGCCATCCGCTCCGGCTTTCACGGCCGGCCTCACGTCCATCGGCTGGTAGTTGTAATCCACCGGGCCATGGCGCAGTTGCTCCTCGGTGAATGCGACGTTGAAGTCGAAGTTGAACTCTCCATCGGGCGCTGACGCCCAAGGGAACGTCCAGTCCATCCGCTGCTTGAACGCTTGCAGCTTCGCAAGCGGCGCCCGCGACACCGCCGTAAAGGCCACGTCATGGTTTTCCAGGTGGACGACGGAGCCGTTGAAGCCATCGGCGATCGACGAGCACGACGGACATCCAGCCTTGTAGTCAGGCCCGAACATGAAGTGATAGACCAGCAGCTGCGAGCGCCCCTTGAAGAGATCTGCCAGCGACGCGTTGCCTGCTTCGGTCTCGAACCGGTAATCCTTGTCGACGCGCACCCACGGCAGCGCCTGCCGCTGCCGCGCCAGCTCGTCGCCGCGCCGGGTGAACTCTTTCTCCGCCTGGAGCAGCTCGAGTCGCGCTGCCAGCCATTCTTCACGTGTTCCGGTCTTGTCGTTGATCATCGCTGCTCTCCTTCTCGAATCTCAGGCTGCAATCGGTGCGTTGCGTGCGTAGCCAGTCGCCTGGTTGCGCAAGGCAGCCTGGAAGGCCGGCCGCGCCTCGCAACGTTTGACGTAGGCTTCGAGCCGCGGGAATCCGGCCACCAAATCCGTATGCCTGATGAACCTCAGCGCGGTGGTCATCAGAATGTCCGCCGCCGTAAAACGATCAAGCAGGTAGTCGCGACCGTCGAGGCATTCGGACAGCGCGGCCAATCGAGCCTTCACTTCGTCGACAGCGCCAGCACGCCGCAGCTTTGCCCATTCTTCGCCCTGGTGCAGCACGTCCAACACGAAAAGATTCCAGACTGGCGGCTCGACGGTATTGAGCGCGGCGAACATCCAGGTGAGCGCTTCGGCACGCAGGCCGACAGGCATGAGCGTTTCGCACTGTTCGGCAATGGCGTAGACGATGGCACCCGATTCGATCAAGGTCCCGTCACTGGATTCGAGTACAGGCACCAGTCCGAAAGGATGCTTGTGCCGATAGGCATCGGAGTTTCGCTCCTCGAGGCCGATCCACCGGCTTTCATAGGCAAGCCCTGCCTCTTCGAGTGCCCAGCGTACGCGCAGATCACGTACCAGTCCCTGGGCAAAAGGCGGCACCCAGCTGAAGCCCCATACAGCGATCTTTTCCATCTCGTTTCTCCTCATAGTCACGTGCTGTCGATGCCGGTTGTCGCCGGCGTCCTGGTTGGTGAGCGTGAGATAGACTGCGACCGGGCCATCGAAGGGTGGGAGTGACAAGTGTGGCGCGATTGAAATGGGCGTGATTCAACAAGGCTCGCTGACATGAACTCACTCCAATGGACTCCCTGATCACGGCCGCGGCGCGTGCGCTCGCGGCGGGTGACCCGCTCGGCGCGTTGAAGCGGGTCGCCTTGCGCGACGATGCGCCGGCGCTCGCACTGCGCGGCATCGCGATGGCCCAGCTCGGTGATTTCGCACTGGCGAAGACGCTGCTGCGTCGCGCCGCACGCGCCTTCGGTCCGCACGAAACCATGGCCCGCGCACGCTGCGCCGTCGCCGAAGCCGAGATTGCACTCGTCTCGCGTGACCTCGGCGAGCCTACGAAGGCGCTCGATGCCGCGCGGGCCACGCTGGAAGCACACGGCGATCGCGCGAACGCCGCGTATGCGCGTTACCTCCAGGCCCGCCGCCTGCTGTTGATCGGACGTCTCGACGACGCCGAGCGCACACTCACCGAACTCGACACGACTGCGTTGCCGTTCGCGTCGCGAGCCTCAAGCGAGCTGGTCGTCGCGGGCATCGCGATCCGTCGCCTGCGCACGACGGAAGCACGCGCCGCCCTGGTTCGCGCCGAACAGGCGGCGCGCCAAGCCGGTATTCCAGTGCTGATGGCGGAAGTCCAAAGCGCCTTCCGCGTGCTGGAACTGCCCGCCGCGCGCCTGATCGCCCGCGGCGATGAACGACTCCTGCAGCTTGACGAGGTCGAGGCATGGCTGGCCTCCACCGCACTCGTCGTGGACGCGTGCCGCTACGTGGTGCGCGATGCACGTTCGATGATCTCGCTGGAGCGGCGCCCCGTATTGTTCACGCTGGCACGGACCTTGGCCGAAGCGTGGCCCGGCGATGTGCCGAGAGCCACGCTGATCGCCCAAGCCTTCCGCACAAAGCACGCCGACGAGTCCCATCGCGCGCGCTTGCGGGTCGAAGTCGGGCGCCTGCGCACCCTGCTTCGCACGGTGGCCGACATCAGCGCGACCAAGCACGGCTTCACGCTGGCGCCGCGCCACGCGAGCGAGGTCGCCGTGCTGGCACGGCCCGTCGACGACGCGCATGCGGCGGTGCTGGCCCTGCTCGCCGACGGCGAAGCGTGGTCGAGCTCGGCGCTGGCGCTGGCGCTCGGTACCAGCCAGCGCAGTGTGCAGCGCGCACTCGATGCGTTGGTGGCGGCACACAAGGTGGACTCGTTCGGTCGCGGACGGGCGCGGCGCTGGATGACCCCGTCCGTGCCGGGATTCCCGACAAGCTTGTTACTCCCGGCGCCCTTCCCCGGCGATTAGGATGGATACATGAAACGATCAAACGCGGAAATCATCAGCGAGTACGGTCCCTTCCCAGGTGTCGACAGCGTGGGCGGCGTCACCTACGACGGCGAGCGCGTCTGGTTTGCCGCCGGCGACATGCTGGCCGCGTTCGATCCAGCGAACGGGGAAAAAGCGCCGCGCACGATCGATATCGCCGCGCATGCGGGTACGGCCTTCGACGGGCGCCATCTGTTCCAGATCGCGGAGAACCGCATCCAGAAGATCGACCCGACGACCGGCCGCGTGCTTGCCACCATCCCGGCGCCGGGCGCTGGTGGCGACTCCGGACTCGCGTGGGCCGAGGGCTCGCTCTGGGTCGGCCAATACCGCGAGCGCAAGATCCATCAGGTCGATCCTGAAACAGGGGCGATTCTTCGCACCATCGCGAGCGACCGTTTCGTCACCGGCGTCACCTGGGTCGACGGCGAGTTGTGGCACGCCACTTGGGAAGGCGACGAAAGCGATGTACGACACATCGACCCCGCAACCGGCGAAGTGCTCGAGAGCCTGCAGATGCCAGCCGGTATGGGGGTATCGGGACTCGAGTCCGATGGCGGCGACCGCTTCTTCTGCGGCGGCGGGCGCAGCGGCAAGATCACCGCCATCCGCCGGCCCAAAACCCGGGCCAGCTCACGCTGACTGCTTTGCTTCATACCGGACACCGTCAGGGCAGCAGCAGGGATGCCCCGCTCCCGCCAGCCTGCGGCTACACTGGATTTCCCGACGGTGTGGGGATCACGCAATGCGTTACGCATGGATCATTTTCGGAACCACGCTTGCCACCCATCTGCTGGCAAGCTCGTTCGCCATCGCCCATACCACGTCACCGCAAACGGGACCGCAGCCTGACGCCACTTCAGCCACAAAGGCGTGGCGAATGGGCGCCGTCGAATCACTCGCCGTGCTGCACGATGCCGACGCCCTGACTACCGCTGCCGCGCTTGCGCAGAGCCTGCCGGGTGACGCAGGCCAATCGCTAGGTCTGCTGGATCGCGCCGCGGCCATCGCGCCCCAGGCCGCGGATATTGGCCTGCTGGATGTCATCCAGTGCCACACGCAACCCGGATGCGACGCGCTTAGCCGTGAGGCTCGTGTGCGTGGTATCGACCCGCACAATGGCGATGTGTGGATGGCTGCGTTGCATGACGCCACCTCCCATGCGGATCAGGCACGCATCGATGAGGCACTGTCGAACATGGCACACTCCACCCATTTCAATTTTTACTTTGCGTCCCTCGGACGACGCTTCATTACCGGGTTGAAACGCGTCCCCACACCACCGAGCGATCCGACGCACCACGCCGACACGACCGACGCACAACGACAAATGCTGGCGATGAGCATGGTCGCCGCGATGGCCATACCGGCATTCCAGGATGTGACGCATGCCTGCCAGCCTGGTTCGGCGGCCAACGATGCCCGTCGCAAGACTTGCCGTGATATCGCGACCTCGATGGAGCGTGGCGACAGCCTGATTGCGAACATGATCGGCCTGCGCCTGCAAGAATGGACCGCACGCGATGCCGTCGACCACGCCGATGCCGTGGCGCAGCGTCGCCGTCTGCAGTGGCGCATGAATCAGCTGGGTGCGCTCGCGGGAACCCCCGCGTTGCCGCCAACGAAACAGATCGCCACCATGCTGGCGCATGAGCGCGAGATCGACGGCATCGACACGATGCTCACCGACGCTGGCAAGCCGCTCGACCCACCGACTGGCTGGCAGCCGCCACAACCGCAAGGCGCACACCCTCCGTCCAGCCCGTGAACCCGAGCACCATGGCTGACACGCGCCATCGCACTCGAGACAAGCTGCCGCGTCTGCTACACGCGTGACCCAGGGCTGTCGACCGCCATGTCGATCCTGCACACACTCGTTCGTCGCATGAAAGAAGGTGGCCATACCGGACACCAACGCTGAGGAAACGACCATGTCCTATATCGATGGTTTCGTGATCGCCGTACCCAACGCCAACCGCGAGCAGTTCATTGCGCACGCCAGGACCTTTGACGCGATTTTCATGGAGTTCGGCGCCACGCGGGTGGTGGAGTGCTGGGGCGACGATGTGCCTGAAGGCAAGCTCACCGATTTCCGCCGCGCCGTGCAGGCGAAGCAGGACGAATCCGTGGTGTTCTCCTGGATCGAGTGGCCCGACAAGGCCACCCGCAATGCCGGCATGGAAAAATTCATGAAAGATCCACGCATGGCCGACGCCAGCGACATGCCGTTCGACGGCAAGCGGATGATCTTCGGCGGCTTCACACCGGTGCTCAGCCTGCCGGCGTAGCGATGGCAAGCGGCTCCAGGCTACCCGCTCGCCCCGCAAGACCAGGGCCGATCCTCTGCGATGGAAACCCTCATGGCTACCAACACCCTCCGTCTCCACCGCGTGCTGCACGCTCCACCCGAGCGGGTCTACCGCGCTTTCCTCGACGCTGACGCGATCGCCAAGTGGCTGCCGCCGAATGGCTTCACCTGCAAGGTGCACCAGCTCGACGCACGGGTTGGCGGCACCCATCGAATGTCGTTCACCAACTTCTCCACCGGCAACGGTCACAGCTTCGGCGGCACCTACCGCGAGCTCGTGCCGGGCGAACGCATCCAGTACACGGATCGCTTCGAAGACACCAACCTGCCCGGCGAGATGATCACCACCATCACCTTCCGCGCCGTCTCCTGCGGCACCGAATTGCAAGTCGTGCAGGAGGGCCTGCCCGAGATGATTCCGATCGAGATGTGCTACCTGGGCTGGCAGGAGTCGCTGGTGCTGCTGGGCAAGCTGGTGGAGCCGGAAATTCCGGACTGACCGTCACGACGGCAACCGGCCTGCGCATGACGCTTGGCCGGCCGCCCCTGGGGAGCGAACGACATGGATACCGCCACACCCTCTCCTGCCGTTCGCGCGGCAACTGGTGACGTGTCGCCCTCCCGCGTCCGCATCGAATCGATCGACTTGCTCCGCGGCATCATCATCGTGATCATGGCGCTTGATCACGTGCACGACTTCTTCGGCGCGCTCGATGCCAGCCCGACCAACCTCGCCACCACCACGGCGGGACTGTTCTTCACCCGCTGGATCACCCACTTCTGCGCGCCGGTGTTCTTCCTGCTCACCGGCACCGGCGCCTGCCTGACGCTGCAGCGCATGTCCAAGGGCGAGCTGTCGCGCTTTCTGCTCACGCGCGGGCTGTGGCTGATCGTGCTGGAAGTGGTGGTGATGCGCTTTGCGCTGCAGTTCAACGTCGACTACCAGATCACCCTGCTCACTGTGCTGTGGGCGCTGGGCTGGGCGATGATCGTGCTGGCCGGACTGATCTATGTGCCCACGAGCGCGCTGATCGCGCTGGGTGTGGTGATGGTTGCCGGTCACAACCTGCTGGACGACGTCCAGGCCGACGCATTCGGCCCGTTCGCGCCGCTGTGGTCGGTGCTGCACGCGCCCGGCTTCGTCCACACCGGAGCGCATGCGGTGTTCGTCGCCTATCCGCTGCTGCCCTGGCTTGGCGTCACCGCGCTGGGCTACGCGCTCGGGCACAGCTACGGATGGAGCGCGGAGCGCCGCCGCACGCTGCTGCTCCGGCTCGGCCTGGGCCTCAGCCTCGGCTTCGTGCTGCTGCGCCTGCTCAACATGTATGGCGATCCGCAGCCGTGGTCGGTGCAGCACTCGCCGTTGTGGACGCTGCTGTCCTTCCTCAACACCCAGAAGTACCCGCCCTCGCTGCTGTTCCTGCTGATGACGCTGGGACCCGCGCTGCCCTTGCTGTGCGCCTTCGACGCAAACACGCCACGGCTGCTGCGCCCGGCGCTGGTCTACGGCAAGGTGCCGTTGTTCTTCTATGTCCTGCACTTTTACCTGATCCATCTGCTGGCGGTCGCCGCCTGCTACCTGCGCTACGGCGATGTCAGCGGCATGTTCCGCTCGCCGGACCTGGGCCATTTTCCGTTCACCGCACCGCCCGGATGGGACGTCGGCCTGCCGGCGATCTACCTGCTGTGGGCATGCGTGGTGCTGGCCCTGTACCCGCTCTGCCGCTGGTACGTCGGCCTGAAGCGGCGGCGCAAGAACTGGTGGCTCAGCTATCTCTGACTCCCGTACCCGCTGGCGCAGGGGCTGATCTGACCCTGTCAATTGACGGCATGAACCGATCCCTACTTGTACTGGCCGGTGAAGTCCCCGTACACATGATTCGGCATAGACTCGACCGTCGGCGATCGGAATGACATGCCAGACGTTGATGTCATTGCCTACTGTCGCCGCGTCGATTCATGTCCTCGCAGGCATTCGATGCTGGCCGATGCATGCGACAACCGCGACATCAGTGTGGAGGTTATGTCCATGACTCACAGCTCTCGCACCCACTTGTACCGCCAGGTCGCCACAGCCATCCTCGCCGTTGCCGTAACCGTCTCCGCCCTGCCTGCACAGGCGCAACAGTATCAACGGCGTGATGGGTATCGCGGACGACCGGCTCCCCAGTATCAATATCGCGGGCACGATTACCGCGGGCACGACAACGGCAGCGGCAACCTGATCGCAGGTGCCTTGCTGGGACTGGTCGCGGGTGCGGTGATCATGAATTCGGCACAGCGGCCGCCACCCGCCGTGGTTTACACGGACGCGCCGCCGCCACCACCACCGGGCGTCGTCTATTACAACAACGACGACAACAACAATCAGCCACCACCGCCCGACCCGAATGAGCCGTATCAAGATTGAATGGCACGACATGTCCACCCAAGCCTCGTCGACCCGAACCTCTGAATCGGAGCATCCATCCATGAACAATGTCATTCGTAATATTGCTGTGCCCGCCTTGTTGACGCTCGCCATGTGCTCCACCGCAGCGTGGGCACAACAGGCCACTACCGCCCCTGCCACCGCTTCCCCGAGTGCCGCATCTGCGACACATCACGCGCAAAAACGTGCGGATGCCGTGGAGGAGCGCATCAGCGATATGCACACCCAGTTGAAGATCACCGATCAGCAATCCAAACAGTGGGACGCTTTCGCACAGACCATGCGCGACAATGCAAAGAAGGCCGCCGACGCCTTTCACGAACGTGCCCAGAAGCTTCCGACGATGAATGCCGACGAAGCCATGAAGTCCTATGCGGCGCTAACCCAGCTTCACGCGGAAAACATGCAGAAACTGTCTGCCGCCATGAGCGACCTGTACGCCGTGCTGTCGCCCGATCAGAAACAGACCGCGGACACGATGTATCGGAATGACCACCCGAAGTCGCACAAGACCATGCACAAACAAAAGTCCGGTACACCAGCAAACGCCACTCCAGCCGCCACACCCGTTTCCGGCTAGACAGATGGAAAGGGGCTCAAGGACTGAGGTTTTCCCACGTATTCATGCAGACACCCGCATCTGAGCGGATGTCGCCGGGAACAATGATTTCAGCCGCCGGATGCGCGTCGCAACGGCCAGGTTTGGATCGGCGCCTCGCGTCCGAGGTGCCGGTTCGAATAGAGCCGGCGCCTGGATCGTGTAGGAAGTCGGTGGACAACTGGGGCAACTCAAGCTGGCCCCTCAAGTTCGCTTAGCAGTCCCCACATCACCGTGGCTGGACACCACCGCTCAACGGTCGGTCGGAGGCAGCTCCGGCGGAACGCTTTGCGCACTGGCAGCCTGGCTGAAACTCTTCCTCCGCATCAGAAACCAGATGGCACCGAGAGGCAGAGATATCGAAAGCGTCCATGCACCATAAAGAGGTGCAAACGCGCCCGCGCCGAACAACTGGAAGGACAGCGGCATGAAACCCCACTGTCCCGTGGTCCAGTTGACTGCAAACTTGCCGATGCCGAACAAGATGAAGACGATCCATAGCCATTTTCGCTTCGGAATCCGGGCCCGCGCACACAAGACGAGTGCGTAAAGGCTGAAGAGTGGAATCAGAATGGTTCCGGCAAGCACGGCGTACTGCAGCAGGCTCTTTCCGGCAAGCTTGAACTTGTTGAGATTCTCCAGTGAGTCGGAAAGGCGATTGACATTGAAACCAATGATCGTGGAAACGCCACCCTTCTTCTGAATCGCAACATTCGCCAGCAGCCACTTGTCCGAAAACTGATATTCGAACGTGATGTTGCTCTTGTAGATATCGGGGCCTTTGAACGTGTTCGCTCCGACTACCTTCACCGAAGTGGGATCCTGCGCTGGAATCAGCCCCGCCATTTCAACCAGCGCATCGTGAAGGTTCGGCACCTTTATTTCAGGATCGATAGCTTGCTCGATCTGCTCGAACTTATGCTCCCGCAACAGATCGATGTAACTCTTCGCAGTCTGCTCGTCCCCGGATGGGGTCATCGCCTTCAACAGGCTTGACTGGTCACAACCGGCAATCGCCCCGAGAAGCAAGACCACCACAAAAATGAAGTAACGCATTGATGCTCCCTTGTGAGCTGTGGACCGGCCTGATGGCGTGCGATCCCGATTCGCTTTAAGTGGCCTGCCCCAGCCATCGGACGCTCGCTTGCGAAAACCTAGCCCTTTGGAACGAGCACAACCTGTGTCTTGGGAATGGAATCGTGCCAACCCTCACCCTCCTCACCGAAGAAGGAAAAGGCTTCGAACGGTATGAATCGGCACAGTGTGCGACCCACAATCTGGCCGAAACTCGGCTTGTCGCCTCCCTGGCTGACAACAATTGTCCCGAGCACAAGCTTTCCAGGAGTGCGCGCCCATATGCCTTCGAAGAAGCAGTAATAACCAAGCAACAGAATCAACCCCAGAACAATATTCGGAATCTTCTTCAGTGCCTCGAGGCCAGCCGAGCCGAACAGCAAACCCACAACCACACCGAATAGCATCGACAAGAGCAAGAAACAGATGTAGTCGATCAACCATGTACCGAAGCGACGCCATTTGCCGGCCACTTCACGTCGCTGGTTGACGACCGTTTCAGTCAAAGCACTGTCAGGCACGGAATAAGGATTGAATTTGGCAGTCACTACGTTCCCCCTTTTGTGGATATAAAGCCTCAACAGAACGCAAGGCATCCTGCCGTCAAGCATGCCCGCGCAATCACGTAGCCGTTTGATGGCCCCTGTTCTGTACTCCCCCGGCCATCTTTATAGCACCGAAAGTGGGGCTCGAAATCAGGTGATCCGAAACAATGGCCAGAGTCGACTTTCCGGAAGATGAATATCCAGAAAAGTGCATACCGACCGCGTGTCGATCTGCGCGCCCGTCGTTCGTCGAAGAGAATGAAGGGCACTCTCCCCCGCCCTGAACCAGGAGAACCCGCATGATCAGCAAGAACACGATCTGCCTTTGGTATGACGGCACTGCGCTGGATGCCGCGATGTTCTACGCCAAGACGTTTCCGGATAGCCGCGTGGGCGCGGTCCATCGTGCGCCGGGGGACTATCCCGCCGGCAAGCAGGGCGATGTGCTGACGGTCGAGTTCAGTGTCATGGGCATCCCGTGCCTGGGATTGAACGGCGGCCCTGGGGTTCCGCACACCGATGCGTTCTCGTTCCAGGTGGCCACCGACGACCAGGTCGAAACCGACCGTCTGTGGAACGCGATCATCGACAACGGTGGCCACGCCAGCGCCTGCGGCTGGTGCAAGGACAGGTGGGGGCTGTCGTGGCAGATCACCCCGCGCGTCCTGACCGCCGCATTTACCGACCCCGATCCCGCCGTGGCCAAGCGCGCGTTCGACGCCATGATGACGATGTCGAAAATCGACATCGCCGCGATCGAGGCCGCTCGGCGCGGTTGACGACGGCAACGATCAACCACCGCTTGCAAGGCAAGGGTCAGGGTCGCCTGTTCGAACAGTGCACATTGACCCTGCCTCTCCATCACAGGAGCTTCCCCATGATCCCCACCATCACCGCCTTCGAAGATTCGCCCGACCGTGGCAGAGGACTTGCGCGCGACTTGCGCGTCCGCTGGGCGCTTGGAGAAGTCGGCCAGCCTTACAACGTTCGCCTTTTGTCATTCAAGGCGATGAAGGAACCCGCGCATCTTGCACTGCAACCCTTCGGGCAGATTCCCACCTATGAAGAAGGCGACCTCGCCTTGTTCGAGTCGGGATCCATCGTGTTCCACCTCGCGCAGAGCCGTGCCGGCCTGCTGCCGGACGAACCGAATGCACGCGCGCGTGCGATCACCTGGATGTTCGCCGCGCTCAGCACAGTGGAGCCGCCGCTTGTTGAACGCAGCATGGCTCTGATCTTCGAGCGCGACAAACCGTGGTACGAGCAGCGTCAGCCCATGCTCGAGGATCGCGCCCGCAAAACGCTGGGCGCACTTTCCAATCGCCTTGGCGATGCCGAGTGGATCGATGGTGCGTTCAGCGCGGGCGACCTGATGCTGATAGGCGTGCTGTTCCGATCGAAGCCGACGGGAATACTGGACGAGTACCCCAACATCGCCGCCTATGTCGCCCGCGGCGAAGTGCGGCCCGCCTTCCAACGTGCTTTCGCTGATCAATTGGCGGTGTTCACCAGCAAGCACCCGGCCGGCTGATAAAGGCTCATTCATCGCATAAAGATGAGGCCCGGCAGTTTCCCCGCCGAGCCTCCCTTCTTCACCAGGCGCACATCGGTGCACCAAGGTTCACTTCGTGTCGGCAGCCTCGTCGCACTTGATTTCGCTGCAGTCGAAATCCACTTTGACGCCGCCAGCCACGGTTACCGGTACGTTGAGATGCTTGGCCACATCCCGATCGCCCTGCTTCAGCGTGACCGTGTAGGTGCCCGGCGGCAGGTGGGCTGCGGAGTAACGGCCGGCGGAATCCACCGTCACCGTTCGGCCAGTCCCCGTCGTGTCGCTGCGCACAGCGATGCTGTAGCCCACTGGTGCCTTGCCGAACACCGCGCCCGCAGTGGCCTGCGCACTGGCCGTGGAGATTCCCGCCATGGCGAACGCGCCAATCACACCGGCCAAAGCCAGACCACGAGCGATACGACGCGAGACAGAACGGGGCGAGAGCATGTTGTTCATGGGTCACTTCCTAAGGTTTATGGAGGGGGAACGCACGGGCACACCAGGGGTTTGGCTGCTGCCCGTACATCGAGGCGGACGACTCCGCCCCAAACCGGCGTGTCGCCGGTACTTCGCGCGATCGATCACCTACGCCAGCAGCATGCTGCTGACGGTCATCGCACAAATCAGCACGCAGGCGCCGAACAGGCTCTGCAGCAAAAGGGTTTCGTATTTGAATTTCATGGCGGCTCTCCATCGAGTGATGAAACGAAGCTTTCGAGACGGATATGGCAAACGTCGTGCCAATCCCATCGCGCCTTGAAAATCACGCTCCCATGCCGTTTTTCGTCGATCATCAAAAGATGAATATCCGTCCGCGGACACTTCACGCGGACATCGGACACCGCGGACACGCCACAAGTGGGGTGACACTCGACCAGTGAAAGCGCCGTATCGGCACACGCGCGGATATGCAGACGATGCCGTCGCAAGAAAATGCCGATGCTGATCGTTGCTTCATCCGCATCCCGATGCATCGGGAATATTCGCGTGGCGGCCCTATCCGATGAGGCGATCGAACCGCGTTGCCGAATGGCTAGAAGTTGAGACTGGCGGTCAGCTTGCCTTGCCAGTGCGGCACCAGCTGCTGGCCGTTGACGTGCTGATAGACCGGCCGTTCGACATCCGCGTAGAGACGGAACCTGCGCACGCGAAGCTCCAGCCCCGGTGACAACAGCAGCCGCTGGTAGCCGCTGTCTGGCGGATCCGCATTGTCGCCGTGATCCTTGCTGCGCACGGAGACGAGTGCCTGGAAGATCGGTGTCAGGTGCACGCCGTTGCCCAGTGCCCAACCGCCCGGATACACGCCCACGGCAGCATCCAGTTCCGTGCCGGGTCGGTAGCCCTCGCGTGTGTTCAGCGGCTGATCCAGCTGAACCTGGGCAAATCCGCCCCAGCTGCCGGTACCGAAATGCATCTGGCGGTAGCCGCCAAGCAGAAGATCGGTAGTGCCGGTGCCAATCGACGTGTCGCGGTCAAAACCCTTGTAGGTGAAGTCGCCGGTCGCAAGCTTCACGCCGAACGTGACCCCGGTGGACATGTCATCGGAGAAACCGGTGTACATGCCCATGATCCGGATATCGCCCAGCGCCGCGTGATCGTGGCTCACGATCAATTCGCTTGCGTCATCGGTGGTGGTGAAGTGCCGCTGCGTGTAGGGAACCTCCACCATCACGCCCCAGGCGCGATCGAACATGTGCTGGAAACCGGCGACGTAAAACTCGCTGCGAATGCGCTTGTCGTTATTGTCCGCGCCTGGCGACGACGAACTGCCGATCCAGTTTTCCGGCTGGTCCAGGTAGCTGTATTGAAGGAACACGGTGTTTTTCGCGCCGTTGGGCAACATCGCACTGGTGCCGACGTCGAACACGCCGCAGCCACAGGCGCATGCATGCGCAAGCGAAGGCAGGGTGGCAGCCATCACCAGCCAGGCGAGCAGCCTACGTCGTCGATTCGGCTTCAAGTTCCCATCTCGCGTAACCCAAGGCATCCCGATGCTCATTGTGACTCCCCCGGAGCGCGGTTGACCATTGTCCGCCGTGCGGACAAATGCCGCAGCCAGGAGGAGCAAATCACCGGGATCGCATCAGCAGACATGCCGACACCGCCAGTGACAGCCTCGTGTCGCGAAGGTCTCCGTAAAGTCGGCCCTGACCCGCGCCCTGGATCAGAGCCGACGCCTCCCCTGGAAAAACTGCGTCCTGCGTGCCCTGAACTTTCACCCCGATGCGGGGAAGCTCCGTCGATCATGCTTCCCTGCGGCCATCCAGGAAATTCGGGGCGGCTGATTTCCTATTCCGTATAGCTGGTGCACGAGACGTTCGGATTCCACATCGAGAACACGCCCATCGGGTTGTACTTCCAGGCCCATACATGCAGGGTGTAAACCGCCGGCAGTCGGAAGCGGTTCGGCGCTTCCATATAGTCGAACACCTGTCCCATCAGCTTGGCCGGCGAGCCGGTCGGATGGCTGCCATCCCAAGCTTGGGCGATCGTGATGTACTCCACCGCCACCAGCTGCAGCTGTCCATTAGCCGCAGGCTCGTACACCAATCCCTGCGGGTGGTTGGCATCCACGGTGCCACCAATCAGACCGCCATTGATGTAGTGCACGCCCATGGCACCCTCGTCGGGGCTGCTGACACAACCGTTCGCGTCAGCCTGATATCCATCCCTTACGGCTTGTGCCACGTTCTGGTATTTGGTGGCTGCCAGACGTACCGCCTGGACCAGACCGGTGGCCGGCTGGGCCAGGAAATTCTGCGCATTGTCCGGCCCGGACATTTGCGCGGCGGCCGGTGCCGATAGCGGCAGCAACAGCGCCAGTGCACTGAAGAAAACCACTTCTTTTCGAAAAGTCATGATCGTTTCCTCTCGTTGGATGGTCTTGCAAAAGGGCGATACCGCTACACCCGTCTGGTGCGTGGCCCAGGATTCCGCGCAGGCAGGTTCACGCCGATCACATCGCCATGCTTGATGCTCCGGTGTGGAACCCGTTGGGATGACGTTGGGAAATACTTGGGGAATGGTTGAGGCACGATTTCCCGCGAAATATCTCTTTGATTTGACACGCAATGCAGTTGAGCGCCGAATAGGCGCATTCGAGGGGGCACGATGGTGGAAGCCGAAAATCCAGCGGGCTGGATCGTGTTCGACGCGGTGGAAATCGATCTCACCGGACGACGACTATTCGTGGCCGGCACGAACGTGCCGCTCGAACCGAAGGCATTTGCGGTGCTCGCCCTGCTCGCGCGACATCCGGGCCGTGCTTTCGGCCGGGACGAAATCCTCGATGCGGTCTGGGGCCACCGCCATGTGACACCCGGCGTGCTCAATCGCGTCGTCACCATGCTCCGACAGGCGCTTGGCGAGCGTGTCGAAGATCAGCACTACTTGCACACGCTGTATGGCATCGGCTATCGCTTCGACGCGCAAGTACGCCTGCTCGATGCGCGGCCCGTCTCGCCCGATGCAAACGCTGATGCGGCAAGCACGGGGCCGATCGTTTCCGCGACAGCGTTGGTACCCGTACTGGATGCGGTGGACAGCCGAACCGTGTCCCCGCCATCTGCAACTGATGGCAAGCTTGCGGATTCGCCGATCTCGTCAACGCACGTCGCCGACTCGTCCTCAGTCGCGCTTCCGGCACCTGCACCGCCGCGCACACGCGTTCGCGCAGCCGTCCTTCTATGCATGCTGCTCGCAGCCATTGTGGGCTCACTCTGGCTGCACCAAACGTCGAGTTCGGCGCCTGCACCTTCGCCCATCCTGGTCGTGCTGCCTCTGCACGCGATCGGCGCAAACAGCAGCGCAGACGGCAATGAGGCCGCTTTCGCCAATGGCCTGAGCGAGGATTTGACGTTCCGACTCGCGCACGTCAATGGCTTGCGGCTGATTTCCAGCGCGTCGGCCCTGCGGGCGCAACAGGATGGCTTCGACGCCAAACAGCTGGCTGAACGCCTGCATGTTACTCACGCCATCGAAGGCAGCTTGCACGAGGCCGGTGATCAGCTGCGTATCAGCCTGCGCCTGATCGAAACGCCATCGGGCCAGATACTGTGGACGCAGGATTACGACCGCAAGTTCGCCGACGTATTCGCGCTGCAGCAAGACATCGCGCAAGCCGTGGTTTCCGCGCTGGCCTTGCACATCGACATGGTACAGGCCAGTGAAAAAACGGTCGACCCGCAGGTGTTCCGCGAATACCTCGAATTGCGCCACGTGTTTCTTACGCAGAACGATTCAGTCGCCTACGCCAAGGCGGAAACCGCACTGAACGCGCTGGCCGCGCGTGCGCCGGATTTTGCTCCGGTGCATGGCTTGCTTGCAGCGAATCTTGCATCCGGTTTCGAGGACATAGGCAGAGACAACGATGCGCTGCACGAGGCCAGGCATGCACTGGATCTCGACCCCGATGATATCTATGCCCATGCGGCCTTGGGGTTGGTCGCTTCACACAACCACGACTGGGTCACGGTGAAGAAGGAATACGATGCTGCGCTCGCGCGGTCCCCCAACGATCAGGTCATGCGCAGCATAATCGGCATGTGGCTGGGCAGACTCGGATATGGCAAACAGGCTCTCTCCGAATTCGAAACCAACTACTCGTCCGACCCGCTCAGCTACTGGGGCACCTACAACCTTGCCACCGAGCTGGATACGCTGGGTCGCCACGACGAAGCCAGGCATTTTCTGGATTTGCTGCCAGGCCTCGAATCGGAACCCGAATGGCTCACTGTAATCGCACGCTGGCGCAATGCAGTCTGGCGCCACGATTACACGGCTGCACGCCATTTCGTTGAGCAGATGTCCGGTCCGTCCAGTCAAGAAGACGAGAAAACTGCGCATGCGTATGCTGCCGTTGCGTATGCTGCCGTCACCGAGGCGTTGCTCGATCCAACGCGTTGGCCGCAAGCCGAGGCTGCTATCGCAACATTGGAAGCCAAGACCGGTGGCGTGAGCCTGCTGCGGCTATTCGCGCCGCCATTGAATGCCACACCGTTACTCGCCGAATTCGAACCCGGCGACCAGCAACCCGACGGCAAGATCTTGTGGACGGTCGATTTCACGGCCCTGCATCGCGACCCGGCATTCCCGAGTTTTCTGCAGCGCATGAAATTCATCGATTACTGGCGCAGCAACGGCTGGCCGCCACAATGCAAACCCGAAGGCGATAGCGCGCGTTGCGAATGAGCTGGTGTCGCGCTGCGCACTTTGCCGTTTCTCAGGCTCCCAACGATTCGCTCCGGATCATGGGTTCAACGGATCCAGATAGAGTGCAGAATCGACTTTCCAGAGCCGAGCGTTCGACGAAAGTGCACTCTGTTTCCCAACGCATCGCCTGAGAACCTGCATGGCAAAAATTGTTATCTACGGCGCTGGCTCGATTGGTTGCTATGTCGGCGGACGGCTGCTTGCCGGAGGTAGCGACGTCAGTTTCATTGGGCGTGCGCGTGTTGCTGACCAGTTGCGCCATCACGGCATCACGTTGTCGCGGCACGACGAAAGCCGCTGGCATGTGCGCCCCGAGCGGATCGAGGTGTCGACGGATCCTGCGACGGCTGCAAGCGCGGATCTCGTGCTGGTAACCGTCAAGTCCACCGCGACAGCCACGGCTGCGGCAGAACTGGCGGGCGTGATTCGCCCCGGCACGGTCGTCGTGAGTTTCCAGAACGGCATCGGCAACGCGGGCGTGCTGCGCGCCGCGCTACCGCAGAACACGGTGCTGGAGGGGATGGTGCCATTCAATGTCGTCGAACGTGGGCCCGGTGCCTTTCATCAAGGCTCGGCGGGCGAGCTGGAGATCAGGCGTGCGCCGGCCATGCAGCCGTTCGTCGAAGCGTTCAGCAAGGCGGGGCTGTCGTTGACCCAGCACGCCGACATGTTGCCGGTGCAGTGGGCGAAGCTGCTTCTCAACCTCAACAATGCCATCAACGCGCTGGCGAACCGGCCCTTGAAGGAGGAGCTCTCGCAACGCGCCTACCGGATCTGCCTCGGCATGGCGCAGAAAGAAGCGCTGGCGCTTCTGAAGTTGGCCCACATACGACCCACCAGGCTGACACCGCTTCCAGCCAGCTGGATACCGCATGTTCTCGGCCTACCCGATGCCTTGTTCGAGCGGCTGGGCCGCAGGATGCTGACGATCGATCCGCTCGCACGATCGTCCATGTCGGACGACCTGACGGCCGGGCGTCCTACGGAAATCGACTGGATCAACGGCGAAGTCGTGCGCCTCGCCCAACGTCTTGGACAAACAGCAACAGTAAACGAGCGGCTATGCGAACTCGTGCGGGAAGCCGAGCGAGCCGACGTGCGCCCATCATGGTCGGGCGAAGCACTGCTGGCGCAGATGCGGGCTGCCGTTGACACATAAGGGGCACTCCAGGCGTGGAGTGTCCCTTGCCCCTTTGTTTGCTGCCTGCTGGATGACAGCGTTCCGGCATTCACTGACGATGTCGCGTCGTCGAACTACGCGGCTTTCAAAGGCCCGGCGACCTTGTACGTGCTGAGGATGACGCCGGACGGCGTTGCCTGCGTGCTGACGAGCTCGAATGAGCATGGCGAGGTTCCCTCCGCAAAGAAGCGCTTGCCCGTGCCCAGCAGGACCGGATAGACGATCAGCACAACTTCATCCGCAAGCCCGTGTTCGAGCAGCGTCGATGTCAGCGTGGAGCTGCCCGAGAGGACAAGGTCCGGGCCGTCCTGCGACTTGATGCGGCAAATGCTCTCGACGAGGTCCGGTCCAAGGCCCTCGAACGGGCCCCATGCAAGACTTTCCGGACGGTGGGTAACGACATGCTTCGTCGCCGCATTGAGACGGTCCCCCATCGGACTGCTCGGCGCCTTGGGCCAGAAGCCCGACCAGAGGTCGTAGGTGCGACGGCCCAGCAGCAGATCGAAACTCTCGCCATGCGCGGCCATCACGGCGTCCCGGCCAGCGGGGGTCCGATACGGCGCGGTCCAGTCGCTGTAGGGAAAATCGTTGTCGTCGGCGGAATGCTGGATCACGCCGTCCAGCGAGATGTGTTCGATGATCTTGAGCTTTCGCATGTGAGTCTCCGTGTTCGGGGGCTGGCGTTTCTATTCCGCTGGCATGACGAGGAACTCGCGCACCTCGACCGGGGCGCGGCAGGCGACGACGGCTTTGCTCCCCCACGCCAGCGCCTCATCCATGTTGGCTGCGTCGAGTATCCAGAAGCCGCCAATGTGTTCCTTCGCCTCGATGTAGGGCCCATCGGTAATGACTACCTTTCCATCGGACTGCTTGCGCAGTGACTTCGCGAAGGGCGCCGATTGCAGGCCGCCAGCGAAGAACCAGGCACCGGCAGCCGCCATCTCGTCATTGAGCGCCTGGATCTCGCGGATCATCGCTTCGTCTTCAAGCGACGCGTCATAGTTGTCGGGGTGGTGGATCGCCACGAGATATTGCGGCATGTCATCTTCTCCAGTGATCCGCAGGCTGACCAGTCGCCGGCCTTCACGACAACGACGAACAACCGGAACCGATTTCGACACTTTCGGGATTTTGTTTTCGACACCGCGTGCTCAGTCCTCGATGGCTTCGACATGGCGGCGGCGCTGCCAGTAGCACCAACGCCTCCTGTCTCGACCGGCAGCAACGGGTCCGGCAAAGCCCTCGGAAACGCTCCGAAGCGTTTCTTCGCCATGGTGTGCATGCGGAGGAACAAGGGGCTCCGTTCCCTGTTTCTATGCGCCTATTGACGCCGGCGGCGAAATGGCGGTCCCTCTATGATCGCCAGATAGGCTTCTGCGAGCCGAACCCCGGCTCGCTTGAGGTTCGCCTCGGATAGCCCGGCGTAGCTGAGCACCAGCGTGACATGGTCGAGCGGTGTCCGGTGGAAGCGCTCGGCAGAACGGATGCGCACACCGCGTGCCAGTGCCTCGGCCATCAATGCCCCGGTGGCACTGCGTGGCAACCGGGGCAAATGCACGAAGAGCGATCCTCCTGCCACCGAGCCGGTCACCTCCATGGCACTGCCCAGACGCGCTTGCATCGCGGCTTGCAAGGCCCGGTGGCGCGGAGCCAGACGATGAGCGATACGCCGCAGGTCACGCAGGTACTGGCCGCTGGTGATGCACGCGGCGAGCACGTGCTGCTGCATCGATATGCTGCCGCGATCAGCCAGCCACTTGACCGCAAGGAACCGCTCACGCAGCAGACGGGGCACCAGCATGTAACCCAGCTGCAGCGCGGGAAACATGGAGCGTGCAAAGCTGCTCACCTGGATCACCCGGCCGTAGCGATCCAGCGACCACAACGACGGGGACGTGCGCACGCCGAAGCTGTGCTCGCAATCGAAATCGTCCTCCACCAGGCATGCGTCGTGCGCGTAGGCCCATTGCAGGAGGGCCCTGCGCCGCTCCTCGGGCATGACCACACTGGTCGGGAACTGGTAGGACGGAGCCACGTTGACCAACCGCACACCATCCAGTGCCGCTGCATGGCGGTCGATGTCCATGCCGTGCGGGCCCACCGGGCACGGCACGATCCGCGCCCCCATCGCCTCGTAGGTATGGCGCACGCTCCAGTGGCAGGGTTCCTCCACGCCTACGCCATCGCCTTCGTCGAGCAGGACGCGGGCGATGAGGTCGCGTGCCTGCTGGGCGCCGCTGATGATCAGGATGTCGTCCGGATCGACCTCGATCGCCCGCTCGACGCTCAGATAGCCGGCCACGGCCTTGCGCAGGTCGACGGCACCTTGCAGTTCGGGGAAGTCAGGTGCATCGCGACGGCGCAGCAACGCCATCAGGTTCTGCATCCAGGCCTTGAGGCTGCGCGGGTCGGACCTCACGCGAGGTTGCGCAAGATCGATCACGTCCGCTTCGATCACCTCCCCTTCGAGCGCAGGCGGACCCGCCTCGGGTACGGCAGGCAGTACGGCCCGCCGGGCCAGGCGGGACAACCGCGGATCTCCCGGTGCCTCGACCTGTTCCTGCACGAGCGTCTCGCACGCGGACACGCCGGCGGGTCGCGCACTCACGTAGGTGCCGCTGCCCGAGCGCGAGTCCAGGTAGCCCTCGCTTTCCAGCTGGTCGTAAGCCATCAATACGACCGTGCGGGAAACCCCCAGAGCGACCGCCATCGAGCGGCTTCCGGGCAGGCGCGCGCCGACCTGGAAGCGACCCGAATCGATATCCCGCCGGATCGACTCGGCGATCTGGACATACATCGGTTCGTCGTTTTGCCGCCTGTTCGCCATCCATGCTCCCCGGGGCGGCTCGAAGTGGTTACATCGAAAAAGCCCGCGACCGGTCATTTACGGTCCCGCTCGACCTGCGGATGATCATGCCACGGCTGGCAGGACGCCGATCATGCGGGCCGCCGCCGCGACCGCCCGTTTCGGGCAGCCCACAGCAAGGGAGAATCATTCCAAACGATACCGGGCGACGCCACCGGCGGCCCAGTGCGCTCGCTTTTGCCCCGTTCCCGGCCATGACGGGCTCATGCGTCCGGCATGCCACTACTGACCAAGGAAGCATCAAATGAAGCTCTTCAAGTTGTCTACGCGCAAGCTGGTGGTGTTGATCGCTTGCGTGATGTGCTCGGGGCTGGCCAGCGCCCAAGGTGTCGACGATCACAGCGCTGATCCGGCCTACGCCAAGTACTACCACCAACCGGTGAACTGGGGCGGCTGTCCGCCATCGCTGTTCACCGACGGCAGCACCATTCAATGCGCCCTGGTCGCGGTGCCTGTTGACTGGGCCGACCCGAGCCAGGGTGACATCACCATCGGTATTTCCAAGCCGCTCAATCCGCCGCACTACACCCGCTTGCTGCTGGTCAACGCTGGCGGCCCGGACAATTCAAGCGCTTCCCAAGCTGAGATGCTGGAGCAGCTGCAGCCGCAGGTTCAAGTCGGCCATCTGGTGGTCGGCGTCGACCTGCGCGGCATCACCGACGGCACCGGCACCCAGGTCAGCTGCGACTACGCACCACGCAGCGGCGCCGAGAATTTCATGGACGGCGACAGCCGCAATCCCACGGTCCAAAGCGTGCGGGCACAGCAGGATTGGTGGAACCGGTCGATCAGTGCCTGCCTGCAGCAGCATGCGACGTTCCTCAAGGGCATCACCACGCCCAATCACGCGCGCGACCTGAACCTGGTGCGTGCCGTGCTGGGCTTTCCGCGCGCCGATCTGTTCGGCGTCTCCAGCGGCAGCAGCCTGATGGCGTACGCAGACCGCATGTTCCCCGATCGGTTCGAGCGCGTGGTGCTCGATAGCAACATGAACTGGATTCATCTGGACTGGCAGCGACAGGCATTGAGCCGGATGTCGATGGATCAGCTGAACGTGCAGCAGGCCTTCATCCCATTCATGGCGCGGCACGACGACCAGTTCCACATGGGCACGACGCCGGACCAGGTGATGACGACGTTCCAGCGGATCTATCAGGCCACCTCGCAGCACCGCATGGGCAGCGTGACGCCGGACCAGGCGTTGGGTGCGCTGGACGGCACCGGCATGTGGGTGTTCTGGGATCTACTGGTGTCGCCGTCGCTGAGCGCCATGTCGCAGGCACTGGATGGGGATCCGGCCCATATTGCCAATGCCGAGCAGATCGCCGCGTTCACCTCGGTCGACCTGCGCAGCCAACCCAGCTTCAACCCCATGGCCGATGTCCTTCAGTGCAACGACTCCGGCTCCACCGATCCGCGCAGCATCGCGCAGAAGATCGCGGACGTCCGCACGAACTGGGCCATCGGCGCCTCCACCGTGGTGGACAAGTGCCAGCACTGGCCATGGCAGCCGGCGCTCGACCGCAGGCTGGAGTCGCGCACCAGCGTGCAGGCCCTGATGGTGCAGAACGAGTTCGATCCGTCCACACCCTATTCGGGGGCGCTGAAAGACCGGCTGGAGAACGGCCCTGCTGCGCGGATGGTGTTCGTCAACAACGCCACCACCCACGGCGTCATGTTCGACGACAACATCTGCACCACCAACGCCGAATTTGCCTATCTGAACTCCGGTGTCATGCCCGTCAGGGATGTGGTCTGCCAGGCCAAGCCGATGCACTCCTTCGCCATGCAGGACGCCGTGACCTACGAATACGGCTACCCCGCGGCGGGTTGGTGGCTGCCGCCGCCGCCGAACGTCCGTCAGGTGAGCTGGCTGCTGGTGCCCTGAGTTTCGCCGCCCAAGGGACGGAGGCTTAACTTCCTCCGTCCCGGTTTCCATCCGGCTCCTGACCCCCGTTTCACCTGACCAGGATCAAGACGACAAGCGCGCTGCTCGGGGAACATGCGATATCGCGACACCACAACGATATGCATGAAACGAGGCCATACGATGGAATTCCATATCGCGCTCACCGATGCCTGCCCAAGCCCCGACGCCATCCAGGACGTCATGTTCGATGTCGATCCGAACGCGGTAGTCGATCTCGACATGAGTGGCCTGGTGATGCGGATATCCTCCTACGTAACCGTGACGGACCTGATCGAGGTACTGCGGCGAACCGGCTGGACAGTGGCGCCGGAACAGGTGGTGCAGTTGCCGAGCATATGTTGCGGTGGCTGTTCCGGATGAAGTGGATCCTGGCCGGCTGCCCGCCGGGCGGGTTCTACCCTGTTTTTGCGGACAGTCGAGGCAAGGCAGCGAGGTTGCCCGGATTTGACGGACACCTTTTTCTCTTTCGGGTTGCGCGCCACGGGATTTGCCCCTGACACCCTTTCTGCGCCGCTTGGTCATGGCTTAACTTCCTCCGTCCCGGTTTCCGGACACGATGTCGATTTCAGCAGGCATCATTCGTCATGACAGTGGCGCGCCTCGATGTGGCCGCCAACCCGGCCGGCAAGACCTGCCGGTATCACCCCAACCCTCATCCTTCAGGAGCCATACGCGATGCGGTACATGATGTTCATCAAACACCCCAAGGACTATGACTTCAGCGAGGTCCCAGCCGCGCTGTTCGAGGCGATGGGCGGATTCATCGCGGAGTACGCGCAAAAGGGCATGTTCATCGACGGGGCTGGGCTGCAACCCCTCGCGAAGGGAACGCGCGTGCGCCTCGCCGGCGGCAAGGTGACCGTAACAGACGGTCCGTTCAGCGAAGCCAAGGAGGTCGTGGGCGGGTATTCCCTGATCGAAGCCCCCACGCACGCGGATGCCGTCGCGCTCGCGACGAAGTTCATGGAGCTGCACCGCACCCACTGGCCCGAGTTCGAGGGCGAGTCCGAGGTTCGTCCACTGCAGGAATAAAGGAAACGGAAAAAGGGGCGTGGACAAATCTCATCGCGTCAGCGGTCTTTCCTGACCACGACGGGTCGACCAACTTGATTGGACACGCCCCCATCAAACACCCCTCTGCCTTCAGGTGAGTTATCCGGTGAAATGGCGCCACGTTCTTGCCCTGCTCTTGGGCCAAATTATCTCCGGCACCTTTTCGCGGCAGACGAGCCCGCCGTGATCCCGATCTGCCCGTTTCCGAATCGGGACGGAGGAAGTTAAGCGGGCCCAAGCGAAGAAGGCCGTGTGCCACCCGGTAAGTGTGCGACGGACTCGACGGCCGAAACCAGCCGAAACCAGCCTAAGGGCATTTAACTTCCTCCGTCCCGGTTTTTTCGCGGGTTCTACCCCGTTTACGCATTCTGTTTCAGCGGGAATAAACTGCGTCCGGCTTGGTGCTGCCATCCTGGAACCAGCACCGCCGCGCTCCATCGAATGACGGAGGTCAACCCATGCCACACGGAAAAATCTGTTACCTCGAAATCCCCGCGAATCGGGAGCAGGACTCGGCCACCTTCTACTCCAGCATCTTCGGCTGGGAGGTCCGGCAGCGCGGGGACGGCAACCTGGCCTTCGACGACGCAGGCAGCGTGAGCGGGACGTGGGTCAAGGCTGCCGACCGGACGCCGGACGAACGGACCCGCGTCTACATCATGGTGGATGACATTGCCGAAGCGCTCCGGCAGATCGAAGCGGCTGGCGGCAGGATGCTCACGCCGCGCACGGAGATCCCGTCCGGCATGGGTGCTTTTGCGGCGTTCGCCGATCCGGTCGGCAACGAGTTCGGGCTCTACGAGGAGCCGCCGGGCTGAGCGGGAGCCGTGCGCCCCGAAACTGGACAGTCCCTGCCTGTTTCGCCCGTCTGTTGTTTTGCCACACGTCGAGCAAAAAGCTCGGGAGCTCGGGCAAACAGCTCGGCACGCCGAGAGCCAAGCGGGCGGAGGAAATTAGCCCGGCTTAACTTCCTCCGTCCCGGTTTCCAAAATAGGGTCAGGCAAACCTGACCCATTATTTTCCTGCTCCCTGCTGCTGATCGTTATGCCCCTTTCATCGCAGGTTCGATTACCCATGCCCCCTGATCCGACAATCCAGAGAACTCAGAGAACGTAGACGGTGCGAGCCGAGGCAGCTCCCTTGATGCTCCGCCAATGGCAACAGCAAGCTGCGGAAATTGTGACCTAAGTTCATCATATTGATCCACCCATTTCGGGATGGTCGGCGCGGCTTGACACTTCAGCGGGATCGACAACGCTGTCACTTGCAGCGAGGCTAACTCCAGAATCATGGGAAGGCTTGAACTACCGCCAGTAACAATTACGACAAGCTCCCCCTGCGCTCCTTCCTTCAACCAAGAGGGATGAATACCTCCAAGAGATTTCTCGAACCCGGCTCGAAGGTCGCCAGAAAGTTGCTTCACCTTCTCGCTTTCTAGGAACTCAGGAAGCTCGACGATCCCATTAGTGTCGTCGGCTAGTGTGTACGTCACGCGCGATTCACGGAACAGCCGCTCCTTCAACCCTCGCTGCTGCAACGAAAGATCCGCCCGAATGCGCCCGACGGTAGCCGCATCAAATTCCGCCTGCTTCCATTTGTCGAGAATGAACTCGCACAGAATGCGATCAACCTCATTACCCGCCTTGCGTACGGCGTGCACTGATCCAGGAATCAAGAACATGGCGACGTCCTCGCCAGGCTGCTCCACTAGCGCAAAGGAAGCAAAATCAGTCGTACCAGCTCCGGCATCGATAATGCTGACGATTCGACGCTGCTTCACCTTAGGCTCGTAGTTTCTGAATCTGCTTCCGAAAGCCGCCACGGGCTCGACCTCGGAATCAACCAACAGATATTCAACAACGTCATGCTGTTTCGCAACAGCAATAAGCGCTGACTTGGCGGCATCAACGTCGATCCCTTCTTGCCAATGACCATGGAAATGGTCCGCCAGAAGGACTGCCTCAGCGTAATGTCGCCTCAACGTGGCTGATGCCCACTGCTTGTGGCCGTCTGCGAATACTGGAGTGGTGAAGCGACGCTTTACATACCTTGATAGCTGGTGTCGCTCGGCCAAGTCAGTAACCGCCATGTCCGTGAGATAGCCGAGGTAGAGAGACAAAACTTCCCCCTCGCTCAATTTGACATTGGTTGGGTTGTGCGCCTTGTCATACGCGTTTTCGCGCAGATCCGATCCCGGATTGGCGTTCGTGATCATTCCTTTGAACGAATCGATACGCTTCCTCACACCCCCATTGACAGCCAGCTCGCTTTTAGCAGCCGCCACTTCGCCAAAGTAGATTTGACGGTCGTCTCCGACGAAGACACACGACAGGATGCTATGTGGCTCAGCTGAACCAGCACGAGAACCAACAGCCACGTCAATCAGCACGTCGTCTGAGCCTTTTGTTGCAAACGCCTTTGATCGAGCCGTTCCAAAGTCGAGGCAAAGCAGGACATCCCTATCTTCTGCCTCGTCCATGCTTAACGCTTTGCTGTGCAACACAATCGGCACCACGTTTACCTCAGCGCGATCGGCGAGCTCGCCAACCCTTTGCTCCATAGCTGACATTCGTGAGTCAAGAGCGGCCACTTTGTCATCTATCCCACGAAGTAGCTGGATAACTTCATCTAGTTGGTTACTCATTTAGCCCCCTTTTGCGCTTCAACCAGCGCCTTGTGAACAACTGTCCTAATTCCATTTGTGCCGATTCGTTCGACGAGCGGCTTTAGCACACGAACTTGCCCCACCCCCATCGCGTGGCCGCCAACGAGCTCGTGCGCTGCCGGGGAGTACTCGACAACATCTCCAGCCTCAAGACTAAGTACGAGACCCCTGGAGTGGGCTAGCGACGAAATTTCTTCTCTTAGCCTCACGGTAAGTGCAGCGCGTCTCGTGCTCTCCTCTTTGCTGCGCTCCAGCAAATCGGCCGTAATCAGGAGAGATGCGATGGCCGGATCAGAGCCAGCGTCTTTGGCGTCAATCATTGACGTCAGAACTGCGGTTGTTCTCATCCTGCCAAAGCGGGCAAGCCAATCACGCACTTCCGGCACCAAGCCTGAATTACTTTCTGCCAACCGCGATGTACGAGCTGCAGCCTCGTCCCTTGATGAAACGAAGAGCAATAGGACATCCAGCAGTCGTTGATCGGTCACCTGCTGCTTGGCAAGAAGTACGAGTGCACTCTCCAACGCCCCGAGGACACTTTCCGGCGCCTTGTTGTTCTTTACAAAGCGAGGCCAAAGCGATATCCCAACCCAGTCGCGCGCCGGCGAGAGAGAGCGGTAGACATCTGGATCAGCGACAACTGTGATCTGCGTTCTAAGCACGTCATACACCAAGGCACAGCACTCTCTCGCTAATCCATTAGCCACGTTTCCGTGTGGAGGTGCACCAACCCTTGAGAATGGACTTCTGAAGAATGTCCTGAGTGCGCGTCCGAGGTCTTCCCCGGGAGAAACAAGCTCTGAAACAATCGCTGGGCGAATAGCGGAAATCACCCGGATCAATCTTTTTGCTGCCGACTCTCCTGGCTTCTCAGTTTCAAAGGTTACGGATTCCAGCTCAGCGGATATTCTTGCAAGCCCTTCCGCCACAGGGAGTGACTGCATCAGGCGCCTTGCGAGCACGACCCGTGCGGTTTCGGCCGTCTCTTCGCGCGCTACTCCGCGAGCTACGTAGTCTAAGACCCAACTACCACGGGCATCGAGCAAGCTCAGAGACGCGTAGTAGCGATCCTGACCGTCCGTGAGTAGTTCTAGCGCAGGAAGCTGATGAGTCAAAGCATCCGATGCATAACGGCGGACGATCGTCATCACAGGCTTCGAAGTAGCACCTAGCCGGTAGGCTGTGGCAATAGCTTTGAGCTTTTCGTAGGGCTGCTCAGGCGTAGACACAAGCAAATTGCGGAGCCCTACTTCGAACATGTGGTCTTGGCGCACCTTGTTCACCACTTTCGCCGCAAGCATCGCCTCGGCAGCCCAAACAAGGTCCGGAATGCGATTCGACTGGGAGAACGCAGCAAGCAGTTCTATTAGGTTTTGATCGTCCATTTTTTGTAGTTCCAATCGCTTTCTGGCATAGGACTCAACCCACACCGACCGGCACTAAGAGAAAAGGTAGAAAAACGGGTCACGCAAGACTAAGGGGCAGATTAATTTTCTGACCCTTTCGCTTTCAAACCATCGGCAACTTCAACCCCTGCTCCTTCGCACACTCGACGGCAATCTCATACCCCGCATCCGCATGCCGCATCACGCCGGTGCCCGGATCGTTCCACAGCACCCGCGCAATCCGCTTGTCCGCTTCCGGCGTGCCGTCGCAGACGATCACCACACCAGAATGCTGCGAGTAGCCCATCCCCACCCCGCCGCCATGATGCAGCGACACCCACGTCGCGCCGCCGGCCACATTCAACATCGCGTTGAGCAGCGGCCAGTCGGAGACGGCATCGCTGCCGTCCTTCATGGCTTCGGTTTCGCGGTTCGGTGAAGCGACGCTGCCGGAGTCGAGGTGGTCGCGGCCGATCACCACCGGCGCCTTCAACTCGCCGTTGCGCACCATCTCGTTGAAGGCGAGGCCAAGCTTGTCGCGCAGACCCAGGCCGACCCAGCAGATGCGCGCAGGCAGGCCCTGGAAGCTGATGCGCTCTTTCGCCATGTCGAGCCAGTTGTGCAGGTGGGCGTCGTCGGGGATCAGCTCCTTCACTTTCTGGTCGGTCTTGTAGATGTCTTCCGGGTCGCCCGAGAGTGCCACCCAGCGGAACGGGCCGATGCCGCGGCAGAACAGCGGGCGCACGTAGGCGGGCACGAAGCCGGGGAACGCGAACGCGTTTTCGCAGCCGACGTCCTGCGCCATCTGGCGGATGTTGTTGCCGTAGTCGAAGGTGGGGATGCCCTGCGCGTGAAACGCGAGCATCGCCTCGACGTGGGTGCGCATGGAGTGCTTGGCGGCGTCGCGGGTTCCTTCCGGATCGCTCTGGCGGCGCTCGAACCACTGCTCCACCGTCCAGCCCTGCGGCAGGTAGCCGTTGACTGGATCGTGCGCGCTGGTCTGGTCAGTGACGGCGTCGGGGCGCACGCCGCGCTTCACGAGTTCCGGCAGGATGTCGGCGGCGTTGCCGAGCAGCGCGATGGATTTCGCCTCGCCCGCCTTGGTGTATTTCTCGATGCGCGCCAGCGCGTCGTCGAGGTTGCTGGCCTGCTCGTCGACGTAGCGCGTCTTCAGGCGGAAGTCGATGCTCTTCTGCTGGCATTCGATGTTGAGGCTGCACATGCCGGCCAGCGTGGCGGCCAGCGGCTGCGCGCCGCCCATGCCGCCGAGGCCGGCGGTGAGCAGCCACTTGCCTTTCAGGCTGCCGTGGTAATGCTGGCGGCCCATCTCGACGAAGGTTTCGTAAGTGCCCTGCACGATGCCCTGCGAGCCGATGTAGATCCACGAGCCGGCGGTCATCTGGCCGTACATCATCAGGCCTTTCTTATCGAGCTCGTTGAAGTGCTCCCAGGTGGCCCAGTGCGGCACCAGGTTGGAGTTGGCAATCAGCACGCGCGGCGCGTCGGCATGCGTGCGGAACACGCCGACCGGCTTGCCGGACTGCACCAGCAGAGTCTCGTCGTCGTTCAGTTCGCGCAGCGATTTCAGGATCGCGTCGAAGCACTCCCAGTTGCGCGCCGCCCGCCCGATGCCGCCGTACACCACCAGCTCGGCCGGGTTCTCCGCCACCTCGGGATCGAGGTTGTTCTGCAGCATGCGGAACGGCGCCTCGCTGAGCCAGCTCTTGCAGCTGAGTTCGGTGCCGCGCGGCGCGCGGATGACGCGGGTGGTGTCGATGCGGGTGGGTGCGTTCATGGCGAAGGGCTCCGGTGAGTCAGACCACCGAGTATAAGGTCAGCCACCGCCGCAAGCCTGCTCAGGGCGCCGTCGGTCGCGCGTCGATGCCGGTGTGCTTGCGCAGTGCCACCGTCGCGCGCATGCGCACAAGCATCTTCGCCATTTCCGGATCCTTGCCGAACTGCGCTTCCAGGTGGTCGGCGGTGGCATCCAGCCCGGCGCGCGGCTGCCGCTCCTGGACGCTGGCGCGCAGCAGCCAGCCGTAAGGGTTCTGCGGCTGCTCGCGAATCAACTGGTCGGCCACCGCCCAGCCCTTGTCCCAGTCCTTCGCCCAGTTCACGAACATGTCGCCAAGCTTGGACAGCGTGCGCATGTTGCCTGGGTCCATCGCCAGCAGGCGGCGGAAATCCTGCTCGGCATGCACGTAGTCGCCGAGCATCTCGTAGGCGCTGGCACGTGCGTCGAGCGCACGCTTGTTGTCCGGAGACGCCGCCAACAGGCGGTCGAGGTCGCTCACCGCCCAGGCGGATTCGTCGTAGTCGACCAGCGCAAAGGCGCGATTGACGCGCGCGTCCTCGTTGCCGGGCGCAAAGCGCAGAGCCTCGGACTGGTAGATCAAGGCCATGGTCTGGTCACGGTACTGGCTGGCCATCCTGCCGATCTCGGCCAGATTGCTGTTGCTGGTCAGCTCGTCGACCACGTGCGGATAGGCCGCCATCTCGACTTCGTGGCTGCAGTCGCAATTCCATACCTCGTAGAACGCCCGCTCCGACGACAACACTTTCATCAGTGGATTGCCCGGGGCCTGCGCCCGTGCCTGCGCGGCCAACTGGTCCATCGCCTCCAGCGAACCGCCCCACTTCGGCTGCCGCGTCCACAACGCCATGGTGTAATTCGAATAGTCGTCCGGCACCGCGGCCAGTGCATCGCGGATCGCTGCGTCGACGTAGTCGCGACCGTGACCGAGGCCACCGCCGTGGATCAGCGCGGCATAGGCCGGCGTGAGTTTCGGATCCAGTGCGATCGAGCGACGCAAGTCGACGTCGGCCTGGGCCAGCAGGTTGTCCATCGCCTGCACGTTGCTGGCTGGCGTGTCGCTCATATAACCACTGCCGCGTGCCTCTGCTGCCATCGACACGTAAGCGGTGCCGCTGGCGGCGAACGCGAAGGCGCTATGCGGCGAGGCGCGCTTCCAGGCGTCCAGGGTCGGGCGAATGTCGAACGAGCCGTTCTGGAACGCTTCCTGATAGATGCGATCGAGCAGTCCGCGCGCAGCCGGATCGGCCTGCTGTGCATGCAGGGCGGCGGCGAGGCGGCGATCGAGTTCGGCAGCGTTGTCGTGCTGGATCAGCGACTGCGCCTCGGCGAACGTGAGCCGCGGCTGCAGGCGGTAATGGCAATACGCGACTACGGTATCTCGCGACCAGTGGCTGTCCGGCGGGTCGGGATAGGCCAGGCAGCGCTGCAGCGGATCGGCGATCGCCTCGGCCTTTTTCATTGCATCAATGAACGCATAGCCTTGATTGCGCGTGAACTTGTGGCTTGGCAACGGGACCGTCGCGGGTCGTCGCTCCAACTGAATCTGTACCTCCCGGCGGACTTGCGACTGCACTGTGCGCGCATTCCAAACCCACTCGCCAATGCCGAGCAGAACAATCGCCACTATCAGCAACCAGCGTGGACCCGAACCCATGTCATGCCTCCCCCAGGCAACATTTCGAGACGATAGCATTTCGCATCACCGTGTCGCCGCTGTCACGCGCCCGGCACACCGGCGGATGTTAGGGTGCAACCAGGCATCGTCGGCATACGCGCCGGACGCGACGAGCTACTGGACGCGACACTGAAACGACCAGATGACTTCGCACCTACTCCACCACTTTCCGGATAAATACCATGCACATCGCACCGAGCAACACGACATGAACGCCACCGCGCCGGACTGGCCGCAGGTCATGGTGGTCGAGGACGACATGATGATTTCTGCAACGCTGGAGATTGCGCTGGAGTCGCGGGATTACCGCGTGCTCGGCCCGGTCGCCACGCTGGAAGAGGCCTACCAGTTGCTGGAGACGTCAGAGCCGGATATCGCGCTGATCGACTACCGGCTGGCCGCGACGACCACCGAAGCGTTGCTGACCTCGCTCAACGCCCGACAGGTGCCGACCTGCGTATTGACCGGCCTGCGCCCCGACGAACTGCCGGCGGCTTACGCCGGCTGCGCCGTGCTGCAGAAACCGTTCCGGCTGGATGCGCTACTGGATGCGCTGAAACAGGTCAGGCCGGGCTGACCGGCATCCTGAAAACGAACTGCGTCGCCGCCTCGGTCGACGAGACAGCCAGACTGCCGCGATGCGCCTTGGCCACTTCGGCCGCGATATAGAGCCCAAGCCCGAGACCCGGTTGCGGGGCCGCATCGGCACCACGCGAAAATGGCTGGAACAGGCGCCCGAGCTTGTCCGGCGGAATCGGCTGGCCGCCGTTCGTCACCGACAGTTCGAAGTCCTGCGCATCGCAGCGTGCCGCGACGGATACCGGCTGGTCGGCGGCGCCATGAGCTACCGCGTTGTTGAGCAGGTTGGCCAGCAATTGCGCGATGCGCCGCGAATCGGCGGTAACCGCATGTTCAATGGCCATCGTCGCCCGGATCTCCCGTCCAGGATGACTTCCCCGCACTTCCGCGATCACGTGCTGCAGTTCGGCAGCAAGATTGTCCTGCGGCTGCAGGGTCACCGGAATACCGCCACCCATTCGGCCGCGCGCAAAGTCGAGAATGTTCTCGATCATCTCGGTCATGCGCTCGCAACTGCGCAGAATGTGGTCGACGATCCGGTCGGAACGGGCATCCTTTTCCATCGACTTCAGCAGATCGGCACCGACCTGGACCGCGCTGAGCGGGCTGCGCAGGTCGTGCCCGAGCACGGCGATGAACTGCTCACGCAGCTTCGCGGTTTCCTGGGCATCGAGCAGTGCGTTGGCGCTGTGCTCGAGCTTCTCCTCGGTCTCCAATTCGGCAGCTATCAGTCTGGTGAACAGTTCCAGTGTCTTGACCATGTGCGGATCGTCGAGCTTGGCCGGCAACGGATCGAGCGCGCACAGCGTGCCGAAAAACTCGCCACCGGCCCGAAAGATCGGGATCGAGACATAGCTCTCGAAACCATACTGCTTCGGCACGGGATGGTTGCAAAAATGCGGATGCATGCTGGCGTGACCGAACACCACCGGCTGATGGTGCTGGCGAACCTCGTTGCAGATGGTGGATTCCAGCAGCAGTTCGCCACCGGGTTTCAGGCCGAACTCGATCGCATCGTGCACGGCACAGGCCGTCCAGCTCGTGTCGGTGACGCGGGCAATCACCGCGAAACGCAGGCCGGTCGTGTGCGCGACGGTCTGCAGGATCGTGGGCACCGAGCCGAGTCGGCCGACCCGCTTCACGTCATCGGCGATAGGTCGGCCGAGCATGGCCTGCTGGTTGCTGTCTGTATGCATGGGTCGCAGCTTAGCCCGGCGGCTGAAATATTGTCGGTGACGCCGTGCGGCCATGCGTTCCGGCACTGGCAAACAGGTGCTGTCGGGCGGAAGCTGCTGCGCACCCTGGAAGGAGTTGGCCAATGTCACGCAGCACCTGGTTTGTTCTGTTGCTTGTTGCCTCGCCGGCCACGCTGGCGACGACGCCCACGCCCACCGCGCACAAGGCGGCGTGCGAGGTCTGGCAGCGCGAGCTGGCGTTTGCGCAGAGCGTGCAGCAGCACGACGCAGCCGCGTTCGCGAGCTATCTGGCCGACGATGCCGTGTTCGATGCGAACACCGGCAAGCCGAAGCACGGCGCCGACACGATCCGGCTGCACTGGGCTGCGATCATCACCGGCAAGACGGTGCATCTGGACTGGTATCCGCAGCAGGTGGTGGCGACGGCCGATGGCGCGCTCGCGTATTCCAGCGGCGCGTATCTGTACGAGGACCCCGCACCGAACGCGAAGCCGCGTTACGTGATCGGCAAGTTCGCCACGACGTGGCGGCGCGGCGGCGACGGCATCTGGCGCGTCGCGTTCGACGGCGGCGACGACGGCAAACCGGCCAACGATGCGGGCGCTGCGGCGTTCCGTGCCGGCCGGCAAATTCAATGCCCGATGCTCGCCCGCGCGGAGTTGCCCACGATCCGGCATTGAGGTCGTAGAACGACGCGTCGGCGCAACTGATGCATGCGATTCGGCGGCGTTGTCCGGCCTGCCGAATTGCCCGCTGCATCGATTGACCGACCTCGGGTAGCGGCCCAGACTGCGCAAGGGGAACCCAGTGATGACTGTCCACGCCATCATGGGAAAGCAGTCATGTCCAAGAGCTTGATCTACCGATACACCGTTGCCGCGACGATGCTCGCCGTCATGGGCGGAGTGCAGGCGGCCGACAAGAGCATGCCCACCGACGCGCAATTGATCGCCAGTGCCATGCGCGCCGCGCCGGCACGCGTCGCGAAGGACGCGACGATCATCGCGATGGGTGCGGATGGCCAGATGCGCACTCTGCGCAAAGGCAGCAACGACTTCACCTGCATGCCGGACAACCCGACCACGCCGGGGCCGGACTCGATGTGCATGGACAAGAACGCAATGGAATGGATAAACGCGTATGTCGGGCACAAGCCACCGCCGCCCGGCAAGCTCGGCTTGATGTACATGCTGGAGGGCGGCACGGATGCGAGCAACACCGATCCGTACGCGAAGCAACCGGAAAGCGGCAACCACTGGATCAAGACCGGGCCGCATTTCATGATCGTCGGCGCGGACCCGGCATTCTACGCGAACTATCCGAAGAACCCGAGCCCGGATACAGCCGCACCGTATGTCATGTGGGCCGGCACGCCGTACGAGCACCTGATGGCACCGATCAAGTAATCCGCACGATGAGGTTGCGTGGGTTGCCGCCCGACTGTCTGCCCGCACGCGTCATCGCATTCCCTAGGCGGCGAATTCCGCCGCACCAGCGCACTACGGCATTGATGTCCGAAAACGGCGAGTCAAGCTGGCAAGGCGGTGCTAGCCTGCACGCATGAGTGACCCCTCCCTGCCCGATCCGCACCTCTGCGAACAAGCCCGGCTCAGCCGTGACGCACGGTTCGACGGGCTGTTCTTCACTGCAGTAAGCAGCACCGGCATCTATTGCCGGCCGGTGTGTCCGGCGCCGACGCCGAAGCGCGAGAACGTCCGCTATTACGCAAACCCGGCGGCAGCGGAAGCGGCCGGATTCCGGCCGTGCCTGCGTTGCCGGCCGGAGCTGGCACCGGGCAACGATCAATGGCAGCGCGGCGATCATGTGGTCGCGCGAGCATTGAAGCTGATCGAAGCCGGCATGCTGGCGGAACATTCGCTGGACGAACTCGCAGCGCGTGTCGGCATCGGCGCACGGCAGTTGCGCCGGCTGTTTGTGGAACGCGTCGGTGCGCCGCCGATCAGCGTGCACACGACGCGGCGGTTGCTGTTCGCGAAACAGTTGCTGACGGAGACCGCGCTGCCGGTGACGGAAATCGCGCTTGCGTCCGGCTTTCGCAGCCTGCGCCGGTTCAACGCGGCGTTCCTGCAGGCGAACCGCATTCCACCGCGCGAACTGCGCCGGCATCCGCGCGCAGTGGCCGGTGCGGCGTTGATGCTCCGGCTCGGCTATCGACCACCGTACGACTTCGCGGCGTTGCTGGCGTTTCTGCGCACGCGTGCGCTGCCGGGCGTGGAACTGGTCGACGAGCACAGCTATGCGCGTGCGTTCGGCCCCGCCGACGCACCGGGCTGGCTGCGCCTCAGTGCATGGCCAGGCGGTGAGCATGCGCTGCAACTGCAACTGCATTGTCCGCAGCCGACACAGTTGCTCGGCGTGGTGACGACGCTGCGGCGGATGTTCGACCTGGACGCGAATCCGCAGGCGATCGCGGACACGTTCCAACACGACGCAATCCTCGGCCCGTTGCTGGCGCGGCGCCCCGGCCTGCGCCTGCCCGGCGGCTGGGACGGTTTCGAGATCGCGGTGCGCGCGATTCTCGGCCAGCAGATCAGCGTGGCGGCCGCACGCACGCTGGCCACGCGCATCGTGCAGCGTTGGGGCGAGTCGTTGCCGACGGCGCCGATGACAGGACTGGAGCGATTGTTCCCGACGCCGGCCGCACTGGCACAGGCGGATTTGCGCGAAATCGGCCTGACCACCACGCGCGCCGCCACGATCAGCGGCATGGCACAGGCACTGCTGGACGGCCGCGTGGATTTCAGCGCGGAGCAATCGCTGGATGAGTTCGTGGCGCGCTGGGTTGCGCTGCCCGGCATCGGCGAATGGACCGCGCACTACATGGCGATGCGCGCATTGAGCGATCCGGATGCGTTTCCGGCAGCGGACCTGATCCTGCGCCGCGAGGCCACCACCGACGCGGTACCGCTCAGCACGAAAGCACTGACACTGCGCGCGGATGCATGGCGGCCGTGGCGCGCGTATGCGGTGATCCATCTGTGGCGCGGCGCATCCGATGCGCTGCCGCCGCCACGCACATCACGTCGCAGTAAACCGGAAGCGCTTGCATGACCACTACGCCCGACACGATTTACTACGACGAGATCAGCAGCCCGATCGGCACGCTGCGCCTGGTCGCGGACAGCCACGGCCTGCGCGAGATCTGGTTCGAGCGCGAACGTCACCCGAAGAAGGCGCATGCGGGCTGGATCCGCGCAGCCGAGCCGCTCGTATTCGCACGCGTGCAGCTGGAGGAGTATTTCGCCGGTGAGCGCCAGCACTTCGAGCTGCCGCTGCATCCCGTCGGCACGCCGTTCCAGCTTGAGGTGTGGGAAGAACTCGGACGGATTCCGTACGGCGTCACGATCAGTTACGGCGAACTGGCGCGACGCATCGACAAGCCGCTGGCGGTGCGCGCGGTCGGCGCCGCGAACGGGCGAAATCCGCTACCGATCGTGTTGCCGTGTCATCGCGTGATCGGCGCCGATGGCAGTCTTACGGGATTCGGCGGCGGCCTGCCGACGAAACGCTTTCTGCTGGCGATGGAAGATCGTGTTGCGCGAGGCGATTTGTTTGGCAGTCCTGCATAGACCGCGAGCTCGCCACACCCGCTCGTCATTCCGGCGCAGGCCGGAATCGCTTTATCGCCTGCAAAGACGTCATCCATTGGCGATGAGCGGAACAGCAAGTGCGATTACCAGCTTCGCTGTTGAAAAACTCCTCCGGCCTGCGCCGGAATGACGACTTTGGGGGCGCAAGGCCGCTAGATCCTACTCGGCTCTGCCCGGCCCGGCCTCCTCGGTTTTTCACGATATTGACGCTGTGAAAACTTCATGTATACACTGTATACATGAAGAAACTCACCACGCCGGAAAAGATCCTGCGCGCCGCGCACAAGCTGTTCGATCGCGAAGGCGCCGACGCCGTCAGCATGCGGCGCGTCGCCGAGCTGGTCGGCATCACGCCGATGGCGATCTACCGGCATTTCCCGAATCGCGAGGCGCTGCTGAAGCGACTGTCCGACGACAGCTTCGACACGGTCGCGCATGAATGGGAAGCACGTGCGACGCATCCGGACGTCCTCAAGCGCCTGCTCGCCTTGCTCGAGCCGTATCTGAATTACGCGCTGGAGCATCCGCACCTGTTCGACCACGCGTTCTCGGTGCGCCGTGACGATGCGCGGCGCTTTCCCGAGGATTTCCGCGCACGCCAGTCGCCCACGCTCAACGTGGTTGCCGATGCGGTCGCCGAGGGCGTGCGGCTTGGCGTGCTGAAGCAGGACGATCCGTGGGACGTGGCGATGTCGCTGTGGGCGCACGCGCACGGCCTGGTCGCGCTATATCGCGCCGGCCGCTTCAGCTACGACGAGCCGAAGTTCCGCAAGTTCTACTTCGAGTCGATAGGGAGACTGATTGATGGCATCAAGGCTTGATCGTTTCGCGCTGCCGGCGTGGCTGGCAGCGACCGCACTGGCCGCGCTGGGCTGGTGGTTCGGCAGCGGCGTGCATCCGCTGTGGTGGCTGACTTGGCTGGCACCGTTGCCGGTGTTGTGGCTGGCGCCACGGGTTCGCGCGCGCTGGGCGGTGCTGGCGGCATTCGTCGCGTATGCGATTGGCGGGATCAATCAATGGGAGTACCTGCACGGGTATATCGGCCTGCCACTGGCGGCCATCATCCAGGCTGTCGGCACACCAGCCCTCTTGCTCACCTTGTGCGTGCTGCTGTTCCGGCGACTGTTGCTGCGTGGTCATGTGCTGGCGGCGACGCTGGCACCGCCGGCGTTATGGGTTGCCGTCGAATACATCAACAACCTGCTCTCGCCACACGGCACGTTCTTCAACGTCAGTTACACACAGCTGGATGCACTGCCGATCATCCAGATCGCCGCCATCACGGGCCTCTGGGGCATCGGTTTTCTGGTGCTGCTGCTGCCGGCGGCGATCGCTGTGCAGACTGCACAGCAGGCTTCGAAGCGTGGCCGCATGATGACTGCCGCGATCACCGCATTGCTGTTCGCGACCACGCTCGCCTATGGCTGCTGGTGCTTACAGGCTCCGGCCACGACGACGATCCGCATCGGCCTGGTGTCGTTGCAGGAGCCGGGACGGTCTGCCGCAGACTTGCAGACACGGGATGCGCATTACGTGGACGCAATCAAGCGTCTCGCGGATGCCGGCGCCCGCATTGTGCTGACCCCGGAAACATCCTTCGCCAGCGACGACACCCATCTTCCTGCCTTTGTGGAGCTGGCGAATCAGCGAGAGCTGACCGTGGGTATCGGCGTCGATTCCACGAGCGATCCCCGCGCCGAACGTAACATGCTGATGGTGTTCCAGCCGGGTGCCATGTCACCGGCCACCTATAGCAAGCATCATCTGCTGGTCGGCTTCGAGCAGTACGTTCCGGGCGACAGCTACACCCTGCTTGAAGGCACGCCACGGATCGGACTGGCGATCTGCAAGGACATGGATTTCCACGACACCGGCCACGCCTATGCCGCACGCCACGCGCAACTGCTGCTGGTGCCCGCATCGGATTTCACTATCGATGGCTGGCTGCACAGCCGCATGGCGATCATGCGCGGTGTGGAAAGCGGTTTCGCCATCGCGCGTGCCGCCCATTCCGGCCGCCTCACGCTGAGCGACGACCGTGGCCGCGTGCTGGCCGAGGCTTCCAGCGAGAAGCACAACGCCGAGCTGGTGGGCGAGCTGCCGCTGCGCGAGACGCATACGCTGTACGCGCGCTGGGGCGACTGGTTCGCGTGGCTGGATCTGGCCGTCCTGATCGTGCTGCTGGGCCTGGGCCTGCGTCCGCCGCACCGCTGAAAATGATCAGCCGCTATGGGTCGCTGCCGGCAGATCCTTTGGCACCACCCGCGGCAACGCCGGCGCATCACGTTCGCGGTCGAGCAGGTCCTGCTGGCTCGCGCGATCACGCGCCTGTCGGGCACGGTCGGCATCGTCGAGCTGCTGCTGACTGCGCGGGTCGTTCGCTGTCGGGCGCTTCGCGTTATCGGCCACGCCCTGACGCAGTTGCTGTTCGAGCTGGCTTTTCTGCAATTGATCGCGCGTCTGCTGCTGTTGCGCAGCCTGCTGGAACTGCAGGCTCGACGATTGCGTGGTTGATTGCCACGCACAGGCCGCGCCGAGCGGCGCCAGCGCCAGTACGCCGGTCAACAGCGTGCGCAGCAACGGATAATGCAAAACGACACGTGTAATGGTCATGGCGGTGCGCGATCATGTGGGGATGGCTTTTGCATCGTAGGACCCCCCATATGAAAATCCTGTTTCGTGTATTGCTGTGTACGCTCACGGCATTCAGCGCCGGTTGCGCTACCCAGCAGCCAGCAACGCGAACATCCGTTGCGGCAACGACCAGCCAACCCGCGCCGCTGCTGCTGATTTCGATCGACGCGTACCGTTACGACTACCTCGACCGCGGGCTCAGCCCGACCCTGGCGATGCTGGCGAACACCGGCGTGCGGGCGGCGGCCATGCAGCCGTCGTTTCCGTCACTGACCTTCCCGAACCACTACACCATCGTCACCGGCCTGCGCCCGGATCACCATGGCATCGTCAACAACACGATGTTCGATCCCGTACTCGGCAAGTTTGCGCTGGCCAACCGCCAGGCCGTCAGCGATGGCCGCTGGTGGAACGAAGGCACGCCGATCTGGGTCACCGCCGATCAGCATGGGCTGCGCACCGCGACGATGTTCTGGCCCGGCGCCGAGGCGGATATCCACGGCCAGCACCCGGATGAGTGGATGGCCTACGACGGCAAGATCACGCCGGATCAGCGCGTGGATCAGGTGCTGACATGGCTGGACCAGCCAGCAGCCCAACGCCCCGCGTTCCTCACCCTGTATTTCGATGCGGTCGACCACGCCGGCCACGCGAACGGTCCGGACTCGCCGCAGGTGAACGATGCGCTGCGCGAAACCGATGCCGCGATGACGCGACTGGTGCAGGGACTCAAGCAACGCGGCCTGTTCGACAAGATCAATATGATCGTGCTGGCCGATCACGGCATGGTCAGCGCGCCGGAACAGAACAACGTGATGATCGACCAGCTGATTCCACAGGATCAGGTGCAGACGGTGAGCATGGGCATCCTCGCCGGCTTCAATCCGAAGGACGACAGCGCGAAAGCCGCCAGCGACTTCGCCGCGATCGAACGCCAACTCGAACAGCCGCAGCAACATATGCGCTGCTGGGACAAGACCCGCGTACCGGCACGCTTCGTCTACGGCAGCAATCCGCGCGTGCCGCAGCTGTTGTGCCTGGCCGATGTCGGCTGGCGCATCACCACCACCGACTATGCCGCCAGCCACAAGGGCACGGTCAGCATCGGCGAACACGGCTACGACAACGCCGACCCGCTGATGCAGGCCATGTTCGTGGCGCACGGCCCTGCGTTCCGCGTCGGCGCGAAAGTGCCGGCCTTCCCGAACGTTGATGTCTATCCGCTGATGACCCACCTGCTCGGCATTCCCGCTGCCGCGAACGACGGCGACTACGACGCGGTGAAGGACATGCTCAAGCCAGCAGCGCGCTGAGCCTTTGCCCCCTCCCGACCTCCCCCTGCTCGCAGGGGGAGGAGCAAAGCGAGCGCTACGGCATCGCGCCCTTGCTCATCGGTGTCGGCGGCGTCGCCACATTCACCAGCGGCGCCAGACGGAACAGGCGCAACGCGATCAGCAAGCCGGCCAGCACCAGCGCGCCGACGAACAGCGCCACGCCGTTCCAGCCATGCGACGCATAGAACAACCCGCCGCTGGCACCGGCGATGCTGGAACCCATGTAGTAGCAGAACAGATACACCGACGAGGCCTGCGCCTTCGCGGCACCGGCGCGCCGGCCGACCCAGCTGCTGACGATCGAGTGCCCGCCAAAGAAGCCGAACGTCACCGCGACGATGCCGAGCATGATCAGCCACAGCGGTTGCATCATCGTCAGCACCACGCCAACCAGCATCAATGCGAACGCCGTCCACAACACCTTTCGCCGCCCAAGCTGACCGGCCAGATGGCCCATCCACGCCGAGCTGAAGGTGCCGACCAGATAGATGCCGAAGATCAACCCGACCACCGCCTGGCTCAGGTTGTACGGCGGCGCCAGCAAGCGGTAGCCGAGATAGTTGTAAACCGTGACGAACGCGCCGAGCAGCAGGAAGCCCTCGACGAACAGCCACGGCAGGCCACGGTCGCGAAACATGCCGGTGAAGCGCCCCAGCACCACCCGCCAGCGCAACGGCTGCACCACGAAATGCCGTGACGGCGGCAACGCGCGCCAGAAAATCAACCCGGCCAGCACACCGATCACGCCAACCACGCCCACGCCGAAGCGCCAGCCGAAGAAGTCGGTCAGCACACCAGTGATCAGGCGCCCACCCATGCCGCCGACGGCGCTGCCGCTAATATACAGGCCCATGCCGAGACCGATCGACTCGACATCCATCTCCTCGCCGAGATACGTCATCGCCACCGCCGGCAAACCGCTCAAGGTCAGCCCGAGCAAGGTGCGCACCACCAGCAACGCCGGCCAGTTCGGCATCATCGCCGTCACCAGCACCAGCAGCGCCGACGACAGCAGCGACGCCACCATCACCGACTTGCGCCCCCACGCATCCGACAGCGCACCGGCAAACAGCATCGCGAATGCCAGCACGCCGGTGGTCAGCGACAACGACAACGCACTGACCGCCGCACTCACGCCATAGTCGTGACTGAATTCCGGCATTAACGGCTGCACGCAATACAGCAGGCCGAACGTGGCAAAGCCGGCGGCAAACAACGCGAGGTTGGTGCGGCGGAATGCAGGTGTGCCGTGGTGGATGTACGTGGCCGAGTCATCATTCGCTGATGAAGTTGCCACGGTAGATTCCTGACCTTGTTGCATTGAGCTTGCCGGCTTCGAAGTGTTTCGATTCGACAAGGATAAGGCCGGCGTCATTTCCCTGCAGGAGGCAGCACTATTCCAGGATCAGCAACCAGCCCTTGCCCGGCTCCACCGGAATTGCATCGCCCGGTTTGAACTCGGCAGCCGGCTGGAAGCCTGCCACTGCCGGCGCTTTCAACGTGGCGTTGCCGGGTTTCAGCCCGAGCGCCTTCCAGTCGATCTGCAATTTCACCGTGGTGCTCTGCGGTGCCCATGAGGCCAGCGCGATCAGTGTCTGGCCGTGGCGTACGTAGCTGGTCGCCAGCACATCTTCGCGGCCGGTTTTCACCGGCGCATCATGGACCCACCAGCCGATCATGTCGGCCTGTTCGATGCCGAAGCTGTCCCACAGCTGCCACAGCGGGCGCGGGTCGCTGCCCTTGGACCAGCCGAGCCGGCTGGTCATGCCGAACAGCATGCCGCGCCAGGGATTGCCGTCGTTCTGCAGCATCTCGCCCATCAGGCCGTACGGAATGCCGGACATCTCGGTGAGCCAGTAGCTGGGCGAAGTCTTCTCGTAGTCGAACTCCTCACCGAACCACAGCCGGTCGATGTACGGGAACAGCTCCATGTAGAGCAACGCGCTGTTGATGTATCCATCGCGCGCATCGAACTGGCTGGCCGAGTGCAGGTCGATCAGCGGATGCGGCCGATGTGCCTGGAGTACCTTGCGCACGCGTTTCATCGTGGTGCGGTCGTAAGCCACATCATCGAGGTAGAGCCCATCGATGCCGACATTGCGCGCAAGCCAGTCCAGCCCCTCGATGTAGTAGTTGTTCCAGCGGCTCTGGCCGGAGTCGATCACCGCCGCGTCACGATTCTCCGGCACGTGCCAGGCGGCGATGTAGTCACCGTCGAGATGCTCCTGCAGCCAGGAGAAGCCACCGCCTTTGCCGCCGCTGATGATCTCGTGGCCAAGCGATTCGAGCATCGGCAGTTCCGGTGCGCGATCGGACAGTTCGCGGATGGTGTCGTAAATCTTCACTTCCATGCCGCGCTGGTGCGCCGCGTCGATGTATGCCCGCATCGCATCCGCTTCGAGGAACGGGTAATTGATCCACGGATTGATCGGCGTGGCGTGATGGATGTTCACCACGTTCGCGCCGTCGGCCTTGATCGTGTCCAGGTCGTCGTACTTGTGGAAGTAGCGTTCGGCGAAATGCTCGGCCGGCTTGATCGTCTTGAACGGGGTGATGCGCATGACCACGTCGTAGCGCAGCACCTGTCCTGCCGCCATCGTGCGCGGGCCGCTGAAAGCGTTGACCAGATAGCGCACGCCATCGCGCTTGAACGTGATGCCGCCTTGCCCGGCGTTGTCCCACGAGGTGGGCATGCGCAGCGGCTGCTGGTGATAGAAGTTGGTGTTGAGCGGGCGCAGATAGTTTTCATCGCGCAGGTGGAACTCCAGCCCGGCATTCACCGCGCCAATCCATGCGCCGTCCTGGTTGTTCTCGACGTTCCACTTCCAGTTGAAGTCAGCGGGCGCATGGTCGCCGGTGCGGCCCAGGCCCAGCTCGTACTGCGCGGTGTCGCCGCGCAGCGGCATCTCCAGGCGAATGTCCTTCAGCGTGACGGCCTGCGTGGCTTTCAACGCGATCGTATAGCTGAGCGTGCCGTCCGCTTCGAGGCTGGCCGTCACCTCACCCTGCAAGGGACCGGCATCGCCGGCGACCTGCCAGTGCACCTTGGCCGGACCATCGACCTGTACATTCGGCAACGATGTCGCATGCAGTGCGTGGGTGCCGTTCGCATCCTGCACCAGCAATTGCATCGGCGCGGCAAGCAGGGCGCGCGGTTGCTTCGCGAAACCGGTCATGCGTTCATCGAAGCGGCTTTCGATCTGCGCCGGCAAACCGCTGTTGGCCAGCTGCACCTCCCGCCCGAGGATGCCGAGCTGTGCGCCGTGGACCGTCACCGCAGTGAACGGCTTCACCAGTGTGTTGTCTTGCGCCAGCGTGGAGTTCAGCCAGCGCAGCCGCGTGAGCTTTGATGGATCGTCATCGCCATGCGCGACGGCGTTGCCTTCGCCCACCGTAATCACCAGCGGCACGGTCTGCGCCGACACGCCATCGGCGCTGATTGTCACCGCGCCGCGATACTCACCCGGCTTCGCATCGGCGGGAATATCCAGTCCCATCCACAGCGGCTGCACGCGTCCCTTCGCCACGTCGACGCGGGTGCTGAACGGCTGGCCGGTGAAATCGACGCCCCCCTGGTTGAAGCTGGTCAACGCGCTGGCCGGCAGGATCGCGCCGTCCGGGCCGTGCAGGTCGGCAAACGCCACCTGCACGTGGTCGAGCGCGGCACTCGGTGCCCACAGCCCGATCTGGAAACTCAGGTACTCGCCACGCAATGCCTGGTCGGCCAGTTCACCACCTGGTCCGCGCTGCGCCCAGCGCTGCGGCAATTGATCGAACATGCGCACCGGATAGGCGCGCGTCTCGGGAAACAACCACAACACTTGCGCGGGATGCGCGGCGAGCAGCTGCTGCACTTCCGTCGGCGTCGCCACCCGCTCCATCGCGGTATACGCATCGAAATCGCTGACACCTTCGTAGCGCAGCACCGGGGTCGCCGGCAGCTTGCGCCAGTGCGCGGCATCATGGCCGGTCTTGCTGGCCCAGCCGGCGTCGGCGGTGTCTTTCGGCGTGGCGTAGTTCACCGTCGGGTAATTGCTGCGACCGTTGCTGAGGTACGGCTGGTAATAGACCGCATAGACACCGACCTGGCGCGCCTCGAACACCAGCTCGCCGCTGGCCTGGTCGATCGCGCCGCGCAACACGTTGGCGACGACTTTGCCGTCCGGCCCGGTAACGATCACCGCCACCTGTTCCGGATGAAGATCGCGGCGACGCCAGGGAATGACGACATGTACGGCATCGGCCGGCTTGGTCACCTGCACGAGGTAGCGATGATTGCCATAGCGATCCGCGTCCCAGTGCAGATGCGCAGCGGAGCCGAAAGTCTGCGGCTGCGCCCACAACGCGGCGCTTGCACCCAGCAACGCACACGCCAGCAGGCATGGAAATCGTCGTTTGCTCATAGCTTGCGGAAACTCTTGCGGTCCTGATCGAAACCAATATGTAACTTGATTGATCACAAATCACAAGCAAATGAATGCAATGAAAACAAATTGAAGAATTCTCAGGCGCTACGATCGCTGCGCAAGGCACGCACCGCTTCATCGTTGCCGGCCGCGCCGCGTCCGCTGACCCAACCGAACAACGCGATGCCGACGATGATCGCCAGCGCGCCGAACAGTGCATAACCGTGCGGCCATGCCTCGTCGAGAAACAGCACACCAAGCAAGGTGGCAAACAGCAGCTCGGCCGCTTGCATCGCCTCGACCGCGGCCAAGGCGGTCGGCTCGCGCCGCACCATGTCGGTCGCGCGAAAGAACATCACCGTGGCGATGGTGCCCGACGACAGCGCCACGCCACCGGCCAGCAGCGCTTCGCGCAGGGTCGGCGGTCCGATCGTGCACCAGGCAATGACGGCGAACAGCAGCCACAGCGGCCAGCTGCACAAGGTCATGCCGAACACGCGCTGCACGGCGTTGATATGGCTTTCGCCTCGCTCCATTTGGGCATGCTCCAGATGCAGCAACAGCTTGCGGTTACCCAAGGGATAGGCAAACGCGGACAACACCACCGCGCCGATCGCCAGCCAGTCACTTGCATGCAGCTGACCTTGCGCATGCCCCCATTGCAGCGCGAACACACCAGCGACAATCAGTGCACCGATCGCCAGCGTGCGCCACGCCAGCTGGCGTCGCTCGTCGCGATAGATCAGCGGCGCCAGTAGCGGTCCGGCCAGCACGGTGGTCTGGAAGCTGCCGGCGATCAGCCACGACGGCCCGCTGCTGGCCGCCCAAGTCAGCGGAATACCGAACAACACGAAGCCGACGCTGCTCCAAAGCAGCCACGTGCGCGGATGCCGGCGCAGTTCGCGCGGCAATTCGCCGAGTCCGCCCTGCAGCGGCAGCACCACGGCCAACAGCGGCAGCGTGATCAGGTAACGAAGGATCACCGCCCATGCCCAGTGGCCGCCACCGGCGACCAGGCTGCGATTGAGCACGTAGGTGAGCGTGAAGAACAGCGCCGAGCACAGCGCCAACCCCACGGCAGCAAGAGCATTCGAACGCATCGCGACCCATCGGGCAAAGATTCGAGTGTGGCAAATCACGCGACGCTTGCGTAGCGCCTCATCGCAGCTGCGCGACACGGTTGATGGATGCCGTCGACGGCACGGCCACGATGCCATTGGCGAACGCCACCCGACGAAGGCTGGCGTTCGCCACGATCAACAAGTCGGAAATGAAAAGCCCGTCAGTTCCAGCGGCCGTTGCTGCCGCCCATGCTGAAACGGCCGGCACCCAGCAACGCGATGGCCAGCGCCGTACCGAGATACATGCCTTGCAGCTCCAGCGCCCAGCCGCCGGTATCGGCCAGCGAGGTGAGCTGGGCCAGATGCACCAGCGCCAGCGCGACGATCATGTTGATCACGATGATCAACGCACCGATCCGCGTCCAGAGACCCAGCAACAGCATGACCGGCGCCGCCACCTCACCGATATAGACCCCGTAGGCCAGAATCGACGGCAGGCCGGCGTGAGCCACCACACCAAGCACATAACCGGGCCCGTGCATCAGTTTGGAAACACCGTGGAACAGGATCAGCACACCCAACACAACACGTAGCACCAACTTGCCCAGATCGGTGGAACCTTGCATGGGAACTCTCCAGAGCTGACTCGAAGGAAACCGTCGTCGACGGTGCGCACTGCCACGACAATCTAATCCGATTGCGCGTCCCCGCACAGGGCGCCCCACTTCAAGCCGCCTCTCACACCAGCGCATTCGCCCCAGCAAGCGGCAGGCGCAGGCGCACGTCCAGACCGCCGCCATCGCGATTGTTGGCGGTCAGCTCGCCGCCGTGGATCTTCACCACCCGCTGCACGATCGCCAGACCCAGTCCATGACCATCCGCACGCACCGCGTTGCTGCCGCGGAAGAACGGGCGGAACAGCGATTCCAGCTCAGCCTCGGGCACACCCGGACCACGGTCGTGGACCGAGACCTCAGCGATGCCATCGGCCGCATGTACCTGCAGTTCCACCTCGCCAGCCGCGGCACTGAACTTGATCGCGTTGCCGAGCAGGTTGTCCAGCGCGCGCTCTAGCAACGACGCACTGCCGAACACGATGACCGGCGTGCCGGGCGAGGTCAGCCGCAGCTCGACATGCCGGGCCTGCGCTTCAAGTTCGGCCTGCTCGACGCAGCCGCGCACCAGCTCGACGAGATCCAGGTTGTCGCAACTCATGCCGGGAATGCTGCCTTCCAGTCGCGACAACGCCAGCATTTCACCGGTCATGCGATCCAGCCGCACGATCTCCAGCTCGGCCTGATGGAAATACACATCGGCCTCGGCCGCATCACGACTGCGCTGCGCGAGGTCGAGGATCAAATGCAGCCGCGCCAGCGGCGAGCGCAACTCGTGCGACAGATCCTGCAGCACGCCGCGATCGTGCGTGACCAGCGCCTCGATGCGTTCGGCCATCGCGTCGAAATCCTGCGCGAGCTGGGCAAGCTCATCGTGCGCCATGCCGCCTTGCCGACCCACCCGCGTAGACAGCTCGCCAGCGGCCATGCGTCGTGTGGCGTCGCGCAATGCCTCGACCGGCGTGGCCACACTGCGCGCCACCCACCAACCGACCAGCCCGATGAACAACAGCGACAGCGTCAGTTGCACGCCGAGCAGAATCTTCGCGCGGGTCTGTGGGCGCAGCCGCGTATGCGTACGGCTCAGCGCCACGAGATGCCGCACATGCCCGTCGCTGCCGACTACCTGCTGCACGGAAAGATAGAGACCCGGCCGAGGCTGCAACAGGATGTCGCGTCCGGCATCGAACCAGGCCGGCAGCGATGCCTGGATCGACGACGGCAGCCGCACCGGCGACAGCGCCTGCCCTTTTTCGTAAAGCGTGACGTCGATGCCTTCATGCCGCTGCTGCGCCACCCAGTTGGCGAGCGCCGGTGCACCGCCGCCTTCGTAACTCTGGTTGGCGTCCTGCGCCAGCGCGGTCCAGTTGATCTCCACCGCCGTGGTGTACTCGATGAAGCGCTGGGTCAGAAAGCTGCCGAGAAACAGCACCAGCAGGTTCGCCACGCAGAACCAGATCAGCAGACGCCAGTAGATCGAGCTCTTGAACGGATTCATGACGCACCCGCAATCATCAGGTAACCCGAGCCGCGTACCGATTCGATTCGCGGGGATTGCTCCGATGCTTCCGCCAGCTTGTGGCGCAGGCGGCTCACGTGCACGTCGATGCTGCGATCGAAGCGCTCCAGTTCACGTCCCAGCGCGATGCGCGTCAACGATGCCTTGTCGACCAGCTCACCGGCGCGCTGCGCCAGCGCCAGCAAAAGCATGAACTCGGCACCGGTCAACACCAGTTCCTGCTCGCCGATGAAGGCCCGACGATCGCCGGGCTGCAAGCGCAATGCACCCACCTGCAAATTGGCTGCGGTAGCCGGTGCGTTGCGCCGCAATTGCGCACGCACGCGCGCTAGCAATTCGCGCGGCAGGCACGGCTTGGACAGGTAATCGTCCGCGCCAAGCTCCAGGCCGATCACCCGATCCACCGGCTCGCCTTTCGCGGACAGCATGATGACCGGCAAACGATGCTGCATGCGCAGTTCGCGCAGCGTGTCCAAGCCATCGCGGCCGGGCATCATCACATCGAGGATCAGCAAGTCGGGCCGCAGGGCCGGGTTGCGCAGCTGGGTCAACGCCGCTTCGCCGTCATGCGCGAGATCGACCACGAAACCCTCGCGCTGCAGGTACTCGGCCAGCAGCCGGCACAGTGCGCGGTCGTCGTCGACAATCAGTATTCGTGGCACGGGAGCTGTCTGCATGGCTTCCATTCAATCGGTGCGGCGTGACGAACTCCACGGGCTTTACGCATCTTTACCTTCCGGCAAAGAACATACACACGCCATTGTCGTCAAATGAGTTGCAAGTCCTCCCCCCAACGACAGAGGTTCCACCCATGCGCAAGAACATCACCCTCGGCCTGATCCTGACTTCGGCCATGGCCCTCACCGCGATCGCCGTGGCGGCTCCCGCCGGACAGGATGCTGGCATGGGCCATGGCCATCATTCGCACCGGCATGGTCAGGGCATGGGCTTCCAGAAGCTCAACCTCACCGATGCGCAGCGCGCCAGCATCAAGCAGATCATGCAGAGCAGCTTCGCGCAGAACAAGACGCAGTGGCAGGCACTGCGTCAGCAACGCAGCGCGTTCGAGTCGATGACGCCGGACCAGGTGGGTTATCAGGCGGCAGCGGCCAGCCTGGCACAGGCAGAAGCCGCCGCCACACAAGTCCGCGTGCAGCAGAAGGCCAACGTGCGGGCGCAGATCTACGCGGTGCTGACGCCGACACAGAAGGCGCAGATGGCCACGATGAAGCAGGAGAAGCAGGCACGCCGCGCGGAGTGGAAGCAGTTCAAGGCGCAGCACGCAGCGTCCTCGTCGAGCTCGTCGACCGCCCAGTAAGCCAATGAAGCTGTGACTGGACGGCGCCAGCAGAGATGCTGGCGCCGCTTTTTTTGTGAAGACCGGCAGATCGAACAACGAATCAGCGATAGCGATAGTGGCCGCCTACCCATATGTGACTCGGCCCCCAGTAGCCGGGCACCCATACGCGGACATGGCCGCGCGGCGGCACCACCACGCAACCCGTCATCGCGAAACTGCTGCCGATCACGGCGGCGGCGATGAGACAGCAAGAGATGAATCGACGCATGGCACTCTCCATTGAGGGGATGTGCCATGGGAAACGCCATCGCCGGATGTGCCGATGACCGTCGCCGCCAGCCACGATGGCTGGCGTTCATGTTTTCAGCAGCAAGGGTTCAGCGTGCGGCCAGCGCACTCACCGTCGCCCGATAGCGCACGGCGATACGCGCCTCGTCGTGATGACGGAAATCGCGCACCACCCATTCACCGCCACATATCACGTCGCGCACCAGCGGTGTATTGCCGGCAAACAGGAAGCTGTCCAGCATGGAGCGGGCATCCCGCGCCGCCAGCAACGGCGAGTTTTCATCCAGCACGATCAGATCGGCACGCGCGCCGTTGTACAACTCGCCGACCGGCAGGCCGGCAGCCTGTGCGCCACCCTTCAACGCCGCACGCCACAAGGTTTCACCTACGCTGACGCCCTGCGTGCGTGCCGCGATATTGCGATGGCCGCTGGTCAGGCGCTGGCCGTATTCCAGCCAGCGCAGCTCTTCCACCGGCGAGATCGAGATATGCGAGTCCGAACCGATGCCGAGTGTGCCGCCAGCGTCCTGATACGCGGTCAGCGGAAACAGACCGTCACCGAGATTCGCCTCGGTGGTGGGACACAGCCCGGCCACGGCACCACTACGCGCGAGCTGCACCGTCTCCGCGTCAGTCAGATGGGTCGCATGCACCAGGCACCAGCGTGCATCGATGTCGGCATGTTCAAACAACCACTCCACCGGACGCGCGCCACGCGTGGCGAGGCAGTCCTGCACTTCGCCGATCTGCTCGGCGATGTGGATGTGGATCGGGCAGGTTTTGGCCACGTCGCTGGCAAGCACTTCACGCATCGCCGCCTCCGGCACGGCGCGCAATGAATGCAGCGCGATACCGATTCGCAGATCATCGTTCTCATGCTTGCGCAAGGTTTCCAGCAGGCGCAGATAGCCGTCCACGGTGTGACCGAAACGGCGTTGCCGCGCGGTGAGCGCGCGACCGTCGAAGCCGCCGCTGATGTACAGCACCGGCAGCAGGGTCAGTGCGATGCCGGCTTCACGTGCGGCTTCGATCAAGGCCAGCGACATCGCCTCAGGCTGCGCGTACGGCGTACCGTCCGGCTGGTGATGCAGGTAATGGAATTCGCAGACCTGGGTGTAGCCGGCCTTGAGCATCTCGACGTAGAGCTGGGCGGCGATTGCCTTGAGTTCGTCCGGGCCGATCGCGGCGGCGAACGCGTACATGGTTTCGCGCCAGCTCCAGAAGCTGTCGTCGCTGCGCCCCTTGCGCTCGGCCAGTCCGGCCATCGCGCGCTGGAATGCGTGCGAATGCAGGTTCGGCATGCCGGGCAGCACCCAATGGCCGATCGACTCGCTGGCAGCAGCCGTCGGATCGAGCAAGCGCCCATCCGTCGACACACCCAAGACCGCATTGGCTTGCCAGCCATCGGCACGCCACAGTTGCCCGGCATTGAGGTGGCGAATGGCGGTGCTGTTGCTCATGATGCGGCTCCGGTCAACGATGTTGTGCAGTGTAACCGGTGGATAAAAGCGCCTTCACCCGAATATTCGGTGGCCTGTGCATAATCATGCTATGGCCAAGAAACCTCACGAAAACACCCCGAAACTGCTGCTGCGGCAGGCCGTGCTGGCGGACGTGCCACAACTGGCTGACCTTACCGCGCGGATCTACTCCGAAGAATGGGGTCATTCGGTGGAGATGCTGCGCTCCCAGCAGACGCACTTCCCCGAAGGCCAGTTCGTGGTCGAGTACGAGGGACGGATCGTCGGTTACTGCGCCACGTTCCGTATCGACGAAGCCACCGCGCTGGCGCCGCATACCTGGATGCAGATCACTGGCGGCGGCATGGGCTCGCGCCACAAGCCCGACGGCAACTGGCTGTACGGCATGGAAGTGGTGGTGCACCCGGATTACCGTGGCATGCGCATCGGCCAGCGGCTGTACCAGGCGCGCAAGCGCTTGTGCATGGATCTGAAGCTGCGTGGCATCGTGTTCGGCGGCCGCATCCCGGGCCTGGCGAAAAACCTCGCACGCTACGGCAACGCCGAGGCGTACGTGCAGGCGGTGACGGAAGGCAAGCGGCGCGACCTCACGCTGAGCTTCCAGCTGGCCAATGACTTCGAAGTGATCGGCCTGCTGCGCGCCTATGTGCCATCCGATCACGAGTCGCTCGGCTACGCGGCGCATCTGGTCTGGCGCAATCCGCAATTGCTCGACCAGCCGGACATCCCGCCGATCACGTCGGCGCGGCTGCTGCCCGATTCGGTGCGGGTGGCCTCAGTGCAATACCAGCAACGCCGGATCACCTCGTTCGAGCAGTTCGCCACCCAGGTCGAATACTTCACCGACATCGCCGCCGACTACAGCGCCGACTTCGTCACCTTTCCCGAACTGATCACGCTGCAACTGCTGTCGATCGAGAACACCGAGCTGTCGCCGGTCGAATCGATCCGCAAGCTGAGCCATTACACGCCGCAGGTGAAGGAACTCTTCAGCCGGTTGGCCGTGCACTACAACATCAACATCATCGCCGGCACGCATCCGACCGAACAGGCCAACGGCGATATCCACAACGTCTGTTACGTATGCCTGCGCGATGGCTCGATCCACGAGCGCGAGAAGCTGCACCCGACGCCGAGCGAACGCAACGTATGGAACATCAGCGGCGGCGACAGCGCGGCGACTGTGCTGACCGACTGTGGCCCGATCGGCGTGATGATCTGCTACGACGCGGAGTTTCCCGAAGTGGCGCGGCACCTGACCGACCAGGGCGCTCTGATCCTGTTCGTGCCGTTCTGCACCGACGTGCGCGAGGGTTACCTGCGCGTGCGCTACTGCTCGCAGGCGCGCGCGATCGAGAACCAGTGCTACGTGGTGCTATCGGGCAACGTCGGCAACCTGCCCGGCGTCAACAACTTCGACATCCAGTACGGCCAGAGCTGCATCCTCACCCCCAGCGATTTCGGCTTCGCCCGCGATGGCATCGCCGCCGACTCCACGCCGAACATCGAGACCGTGCTGTTTGCCGACCTGCGGCTGGAAACCCTGGCACGCGCGCGCAACGCCGGTGCCGTGACCAATCTGAAGGATCGCCGCTTCGATCTGTACGAGACGCGCTGGCGGCCGCGCTGAGAGATGGCGTGCCGGCTATAGCGCCCGGTCTGCGATAATCGTTGCATGTCCGAGCTACCCGAACCTGCCTCGAAGTCGTCGAGCCCGCGTCTGCAGGCCTTGCTCGGCCATGAATTTTTCGCCCCGCAGCACTGGAAACGTCGCCTCGTGCTCTGGTTCGGCGCGGTGCTGGTGGCCCTGGCCGCGATCCTGTTCGCCAAGGCCAGTACATGGGCCTACCAGCTTTTTCAAAGCGTCCTCAGTCACGGTTCGTGGATTCCGCTGATCCTGACGCCGGTCGTGTTCGGCCTGCTCGCTTGGATTACCGAAGGACGCCTGCGCGCCACCCGCGGCAGCGGCATCCCGCAAGTGATCGGCACCCTGCACATCGAAGACGAAGGCTTTCGCGCCCACATGCTGGCGCTGCCGATTGCCGCCGGCAAGATGGTACTGACCCTGATTGCGCTGGCCGTCGGCGCCTCGATCGGCCGCGAGGGCCCGACCGTGCACGTCGGCGCCGGCCTGTTCTATTCGCTCGGCCGGCGCTTCGGCTTCACCGATCCCAAGGCTGCCTCGCGTTTCATCCTTGCCGGTGGCGCCTGCGGTATCGCTGCGGCCTTCAATGCCCCGCTGGCCGGCGTGGTGTTCGCGATCGAGGAACTCGCCGGCACCTTCGAGCATCGTTTCAGCGGCCTGCTGCTGACCGCGGTGTTCATCGGTGGCGTGGTGTCACTCGGCATCATGGGCAACTATTCCTATTTCGGTAGGGTGCAGGCCGATCTTCCCCTGGGTCATGCGTGGCTGGCGGTATTGCTGACCGGCATCATCTGTGGCCTGTTGGGCGGCCTGTTCGCGCGGCTGATCTTGCTCAGCCGGCACGGACCGCTGGCCTTGGTCGGTCGATTGCGTGCGCATGCGCCGGTGTTGTTCGCGACCGGTTGCGGACTCGCGCTGGCGCTGATCGGGCTGTTCTCGCACAACACCGTCTACGGCACCGGCTACGACCAGGCTCGGGCGTTCGTGCAGGAAGCGGCGGTCACGCCGGGACATACGTTCGGCATCGCCAAGCTTGCGGCGAACGTGGTGTCGTACTGGGCCGGCATTCCCGGCGGCATCTTTTCACCGGCACTGGCGGTGGGCGCCGGACTCGGTCACAACATCGCCTATTTCCTGCCGGATGTACCGGCCAGTGCGGTCGTGCTGCTGGGCATGAGCGCGTATCTGGCCGGCGTCACCGGCGCGCCGCTGACCTCGGCGGTGATCGCGATGGAGCTGACCGACAATCAGGCCATGGTGATCCCGATCATGGCCGCCTGCCTGCTCGCCCGCGCGGCGGCCTCGCTGTTCTGCCCGACGCCGGTCTACAAGGATTTTGCCGAACGGATGGTGCAGGACTTCGAGCATCAACAAGCTGGCCATGCTGAAAACGCCGAGAAGACCCGACTGGAAACCGAGGCGCTGCAGCACGCCGGCAGCACCAGCGCCTTCGACGAACCGGCTGCGCCCATCGACGACATGGACGATGATCCATCCAGCAAGACATGAACGCAGTCACGGAGTCACCGAAAACATGAGCGAACCCCGCTGGGATCGACTGCTGCTGAACGCCACGCTGGCGACGTTCGTCGGCGACGCGCCGTACGGCCTGATCGAGCATGGCGCGATCGCGCTGCACCACGGCCGCATCGCCTGGATCGGTGGCATGGATGCGTTGCCGGATGCCCCGGTAGCGCTGGCCAGCGTGGTCGAATCGCTCGATGGTGCACTGGTCACGCCGGGGCTGATCGACTGCCATACCCATCTGGTGTTCGGCGGCGATCGCGCGCATGAATTCGACTTGCGCCTCAATGGCGCCAGCTACGAAGAGATCGCCCGCGCCGGTGGCGGCATCGTCTCCAGCGTCAACGCGACCCGCGCTGCCAGCGAGGAGCAACTGTTCGCGCAATCGCTGCCGCGCGCACGGGCACTGCTTGCCGACGGTGTGACTACGCTGGAAATCAAGTCCGGCTACGGTCTCGACCTGGAAACCGAACGACGCATGTTGCGGGTCGCGCGACGCATCGGCCGTGAACTCGGCATGACCGTGCGCACCAGTTTTCTCGGCCTGCATGCGTTGCCGCCGGAATACATGGATCGACGCGACGCCTATGTCACGCATGTCTGCGACGACATGCTGCCCGTGCTCGCCGCCGAAGGTCTGGTCGATGCGGTCGATGCGTTCTGCGAGAACATCGGTTTCAGCCGCGAGGAAACCCGTCGCGTGTTCGAGTGTGCGAAGCAACTCGGCCTGCCGGTGAAACTGCATGCGGAGCAATTGTCCGATCAGGATGGTGCCGCGCTGGTCGCCGAGTTCGGCGGTCTCTCCGCTGATCATCTGGAATACCTCAGCGAATCCGGTATCCGCGCGATGGCCAGCGCCGGCACTGTCGCCGTGCTGCTGCCCGGTGCGTTCTACGCGCTGCGCGAAACGAAACTGCCGCCGATCGCCTTGCTGCGCCAGCATGCGGTACCGATGGCGATCGCCACCGACTGCAATCCCGGCACCTCGCCATTGTTGTCATTGCGGCTCGCTGCCGGCATGGCCTGCACGCTGTTCCGGCTGACGCCCGAAGAGGCACTGCGGGGAGTTACCGTCTACGCCGCCCGCGCGTTGGGTCTGACTGATCGCGGCACTCTTGCGGTGGGCCAGCGTGCCGATCTGGTGGTATGGAATGCGCGCCGACCGGCCGAGCTGTGCTACTGGATCAGCGGCAGCCTGGCCCGCAAGATCTATGTGGCCGGCGAAACCGTCTCACGCCGCAAGCCTTCCAACCGCTTGTCCAGCGCGTCGTAAAAGGCCTGCGGCAGATCCGCCTGCACCGGCGCCCGCCACCAGTGAGGCTGGGCGAAGCGCCTGCATTTGACCGCATCCTTGTCGGTCATCAGCACCGGCAGGTCATCGGCGAAATCCAGCTCCGTCGCCACGAATTCGTGGTGATCGGCAAAGGCATGCTCGATTGGCTCGATACCTGCGGCTCGCAGGCTGTCGAAGAAGCGCCGCGGATTGCCGATGGCGGCCACCGCATGAACGCGCTGACCACTGAAGCTGGCCAGCGGCTGAGTTCGTCCGTCGACCAGCGCAACGACATCGCCACCGCGCAGCCGCATCGGGTATTCGCCGTCTTCGGCGATGCCGCCGTTGCAGACGCGCAAATCCACCCGCTGCAGCCGGCTCAGCGGCTCGCGCAGCGGCCCGGCTGGCAGCAGCCGCCGATTGCCGAAACGGCGCACACCGTCGATTACGCAGATTTCCACGTCGCGCGCCAACCGGTAATGCTGCAGGCCGTCGTCGGCGACCAGCACATTGCAGCCTGCGTCGAGCAACAGTTGCGCCGCCGCAGGGCGATCACGCCCTACCGCCACCGGTACGCCACTGGCGTGGATCAGGCAAGGCTCATCGCCGACTTGCGCCGGATCCGGTTTCTCAGCGAGCAGCAGCGGTTCGCGCTGACTGCCGCCATAGCCGCGACTGACCACGCCGGGCCGATAACCGCGTGCACGCAAGGCCGCGACCACGGCGATCGTCAACGGCGTCTTGCCGGTGCCGCCCACGCTGAGGTTGCCGATCACGATGACCGGCGCCGGCAGACGCACGCTGCGTAATACGCCAGCCCGATAAAGGCCACCGCGCAGGTGGATCACGCCGCCGTAAAGCACCGCCAGTGGCCACGTCCACCATGGCGCGCGGCCACCGGCGTACCAGGCTGATTCGAGCGTGTCGATCAGCGCCATCGGCAGTCCTCAGTCGCCAGCCTGTTGATGAGCGTGGTCGTGGAACTGCATGCGATGCAGCGCAGCGTAATGTCCGCCCAGCGCCAGCAGCTCGGCATGCGTGCCGCGTTCGACGATGCGGCCCTGATCCATCACCGCGATCTGGTCGGCGCCTTCGATGGTGGACAGGCGATGGGCGATAACCAGGGTGGTGCGGTCCTTCATCAGGCGTTGCAGGGCCTGCTGGATCAATCGCTCAGATTCGGTATCCAGCGCGCTGGTAGCCTCGTCCAGCACCAGGATCGGCGCGTTCTTGAGGATCGCGCGGGCGATCGCAATGCGTTGGCGCTGGCCACCGGAAAGCATGTTGCCGCTCTGTCCGATCTGGGTGTGGATGCCTTTCGGCATGCGCGCGATGAACTCCATCGCGTTGGCCGCCTCGGCGGCGGCGATGATGTCCGCCTCGCTGGCGCCAGCCAGTTCGCCGTAGGCGATGTTGTCGGCCACGCTGCCGTCGAACAGCACCACGCTTTGCCCGACCCAGCCGATCTGCCGGCGCAGCGAGGCCAGCGTGTAGGCCTCGTAATTCTGGCCGTCCAGCATGATCTGTCCGTCGCTGGGTGCGTAGAAGCGCGGCAACAGGCTGACCAGGCTGCTCTTGCCGCTACCGGAGCGACCGACCAGGGCGGTCACCGTACCCGGCGCGCAATGCAGGTCGACGCCGCGCAGGGCTTCAACCTCGCTGCGCGGATAGGCCAGCCGGATGCCGTGCATCGACAGCTCGCCGCGCGTGCGATCCAGCACCAGCGTGCCGTGATCCGGCTCGGGCGGCAGGTCGATGATTTCGAACAAGTCCTCGGCCGCCGACAGTCCACGCTGGATATTCGCCTGCACATTGGCGAGCCGCCGCAGCGCCGGCAACATCATGCCCATCGCCGTCAGCACGGCCACGAACACGCCTGCCGACATTTCATTCAGCACTTGTGGCCGTGTACCCATAAACACCAACGCGGCCAGCGCGCAGGCGGCCACCAGCTGGATGGTGGAACTGGATGTTGCATTGGTCGCCGCGATCTTCAGATTCAGCCCGCGGGTGCGTCGGGTGACCTCATCGAAGCGTCCGCTCTCATGGGCCTGACCACCGTAGACCCGAACCTCGCGATGCGCACCGACCGACTCCTCCACCGTGCCGGTGACCGAACCCATTGAACCCTGAATCCGTCGGCTGATCTGCCGGTAGCGTCGACTGACCACGGCAGCAATCAAGGCGATCGCCGGCACCATCACCAGCAACACCGAAGTGAGATAGATGCTGTTGTAGAGCATCACGCCGAGCATGGCGATGACGGTGAAGCCGTCGGTCACGACCGTCTTTATGGCATCCGTCGCTGCAGCGGCCACCTGTTCGCTGGTGTAGGTAATGCGGGAAATCTGCTGCCCCGACGGTTCGGCACCGAAAAACGCTGCCGGCAGTCGCAGATAGGCATCGAACACATCCTGCTGGACCGCCTGCACCACATGGCGACCCATGTACGAAATGCCGTAACTGCTGACGAAGGTGCCGATTGAACGCACCAGAAAAAGGGCGATGATCCAGATCGGCATCCAGAAAATCAGATAAGGATCTTTCTTGGTAAACAGCTCATCGGTGATGAGTTTGAACAGGTCCGTGAAAATCGCCTGGCCGCCGCCATCCGCCAGCATGCCAAGCATCGAGATCAGGCCCACCACCCAATAGCGCCGGGTATAGCCGAGCAGACGCCCATAGACCCGACGGGTCTCCGCGTCCCAGATCGATATCTTCTTGGGCTTGTCGCTCACTGCGCGGCGCCCGGCTTGCTCGGTGTCGTCGCGATCGACAGCTTGGTGAAACCGAGCTGGCCCAGCGCATCCATCGCGGTGACCACGTCCTGATGCGGCGTCATCGCATCGGCGCGGATCGTCACCTGACGCTCGCGATCGGCACCGGCGTTGCGCGCGATGGTCTGCTTGAGCGGCTCGATGCCCTCGCCCAGCACTTCATCGCTGCCCACGTAGAAGTGGCCATCGCGGTCGATCATGATGGTCAGCGCCGGAGCATTCATGTCGCGATCCTGCGTGCTCGCCTGCGGCAGGGTCACCTGCATGCGCGAATGCTGCACGAACGTACTGGTCAGCACGAAGAACATGAGCAGGGTCAGCAGCACGTCGATCAACGGAATCACGTTGATCTCGAAATCATCCTGGCGGCGGTCGTTGCCGATACGCATCGGTGCGTGCTCAGCCTGCGCCCGGCGCGGTTGGCATCGGCGTACGCCGTGGCCGCACCGGTGTCGCCGCCACGGGGGGCGCAAGGGTCAGATCGTCGAGCAAGGCAGTCGCCTGCTTTTCCATCTCCACGCAATAACCCGCCACACGCGAACGGAAATAACGGTGCAGCACATACGCCGGAATCGCCACGGTCAGGCCCGACGCGGTGCAGATCAGTGCCTCACCAATGCCACCGGCCATCTTGGCCGGATCGCCGATGCCGCCGGCCATCACTTCCATGAACATGCGAATCAGGCCGATCACGGTACCGAACAGACCCAGCAGCGGTCCGATCAGCGCGATCGTGCCCAGCGTGTTGAGGTAACGCTCCATCCGGTGGATCACGTGCCGGCCGGTGTCCTCGATGCGCTCCTTTATCAGTTCGCGTGGCTGCTTGCGCACGGCCAAGGCAGCGGCCAGCAATTCACCGAGCGGCGAACCGTTCGACAGCGTTTCGAGATGGCTCGGGTCGAGCTGACCGGCACGCGCCCACTGGCGCACCTCGTCACCCAGACCCGGCGGCAACACCGACTTGCGACGCAGGGTCCAGCAACGCTCCAGCACGATCGCCAGGGCAATCGCCGAACAGATCAGGATGGGCACCATCGCCCAGCCGCCAGCCATCAGAATTTCCAGCACTTTTCGACCCACCGCACTGCCTGACAAGGAGCGCGCATGATAGCAGTCTCGCCCCGCCGTACTGCGGCAGGCGTGGCATTCCTCGTTTCACTCGCGCCAGTAGCGCGGCTGCCGCTGGCGCCAGCCCGGCCCGCGCTGCGGCGGGGCATCCGCCGGGAAGTCCAGCGAGATCGCGCCCCGCTCGGCCGTATTGAACACTGGCACATGGGCTTCGGCATAACGCGCCAGCACCTCCGGCTTGGGATGGCCGAAGCGGTTGCGCCAGCCCGCCGAGACCAGCGCCAGCGGCGGTTGCACTGCACTGATGAAAGCCGCGCTGGACGAGGTCTTGCTGCCGTGATGCGGCACCAGCAGCACCGGTCGCATCCCTGGATCGAGCCTGGCGGCCACCTGCGGCTCCATCTTCGAACTGATATCGCCGGTCAGCAGCAAGCGGCCGCCACGCCCCTCGACCAGCAACACGCAGGAGCTGTCGTTGTCGCGATCACCGCCGCCTTCGGCCGGGCTCAACACCTGAAAGCGCACGCCATCCCACTGCCACGATTGTCCGGCGACACACTGGCGCATCGGCAGCTTCATCCGCGCCATGCGCAATGGTTCGCCGGTATAGCGCAACGCTTGCGGAAACGCGTTCACGACCGCCTCCGCACCGCCGGCATGGTCGTTGTCGCCGTGACTGATCATCAGCATGTCCAGCCGCGTGATGCCCAAAGCATGGATCGACGGCAGCACCGCCGCCTCGCCTAGATCGAAACCGGACGGATAGCGCGCGCCGGTGTCGTACACCAGTACATGATCCCGAGTGCGCAGCAGCACCGACAGGCCCTGCCCCACATCCAGCACCCAGACCTGGAACGCGCCTTCGGCCGGCAATTGGCGCGGTGGCCACAGCAGCGGCAGGAACAGCAACACACCGAACCAGCGCAACGGCAGGCCGCGCGGCAGAAATAGCCACAGCGCGCCCAGTACCGCCAGCAGCAACGCCCACGGCTGCACGGTTGGCAGATACCAGTGCGCACCGGGCCAATCCGACATCTGTTCCAGCAGCCACCATTGCGCGTGCGCCAGTTGCGCGGCCAGCCACAGCACCGGTGTGGCCAGCGGCGGACACAGTCCCAGCAGCAACATGCCGCATAGCGCACACGGCACGATCACGAAACTGACCAGCGGCACCGCGATCAGGTTGGACAACGCGCCCACCAGCGAGGCCTGCCCGAAAAACCACAAGGTCAGCGGCAGCAGCGACACCGTCATCACCATCTGCCCCGCCGACAGTTCATGCAGGAACGCGCGCAAGCCGCGGCCACGCGACTGCAGGCACAGCATCAGGAAGGCCACGCCGACGAACGACAGCCAGAACCCGGCGGCCAGCACCGCCAGCGGGTCGAACAGCAGAATCGCGATCATCGCCAGCGCCAGCGATTGCGCGCCGCTGCTGCTGCGCCGGCTGCAGCGTGCGAGCGCCACCACGGCGATCATCAGCAAGGTGCGCACCGTCGGCAGGCCGAAACCAGCCAGCGCGCTATAGATGCCAGCGACCAGCAATGCGGCCGCCGCCTGCGCCTGCGGTCGAGGCAGCCACAAACCCAGCCGCGGCCACAACGCGTAAGCCAGCATCGCCAGCCAGACCCCGAACACCGCGGCCACCCCGACGTGAAAACCGGAGATCGCGATCAGGTGCGAGACGCCGTTCGCCCGCGCCACCTCCCAATCCGGTGGCGTCAACCCGCGGGTGTCGCCAACCGAAAATGCCTGCAACAACGCCGCGTCATGGGGGACATGCACGCGCGCCGCGATGCCACGGGCGACCGCGTCGCGCACACCATCAACGCACCAGTGCGGACCAGCCAACCGGGTATTGCCTGGGTCGTCACGCACATAGCCCGTAGCAACGATGCCGCGCTCCAGCGCCGAGCGCTCACTGTCAGCCACGCCTGGGTTGAGCAACCCGCGCGGCCGTTTCAGCCGCAGCAACAACTGCCAGCGGGTACACGGCTGCAGCGTCGGTGCATCGTCGTACCAGGACACCGTCACCCGGCCATGCAATGCGACCGGATGGCCATCCAGCGTGGCCTGTTCCACCCGCAACGTGAAACGGCTGGCATCGCTGCCGGCCTGTGGCAGATCGATGATGCTGCCGGTCACCGCGATGTCCTGACCCTCCAGCGCACGTGGCAAACGCGCTTCCATCGCCGTGGCACCATGCCATGCCGCCCAGACGATGCCGAACAACACACACGCCAGCCATCGCCAGCGCGGCCAGCGCCACGCAAGCAACAACGCCCCAAGCAGCAACAGACCGAGACACCAGCGTGGCGGCAGGTTCGGCAGCCATTGCACCAGCAGCACGCCAGCCAGCAAGGCCAATGCTGTCGTGATTGCCACCGCTCGTGCCATGCCGCGCCCCGTTCCATCGTGGATACGGTCGAGCCTAGCGTGGCGCTTGCAGCATCGAGGATGAAAAGCATGTAGGCACTCGCCTGTGCGTGGGATCGCACATGCCTTCACCGATCTGCCGGGAAGCATCGAATCAGCTCCCTCCCCTGCTTGCAGGGGAGGGTTGGGGTGGGGAGCTCTTGACCTTTCTCGCAAGCCCGAACAAACCCCTCTCAATCTCCCCCTGCGCGCAGGGGGAGAGGCCAGAGATCAGTGCTTCGGGCTTTCCTGCAGCACGCCGTTGTGCAGCACAAGGGTGCGATCCATCCGCGCCGCCAGACGAGTGTCATGGGTAACCAGGATGAAGCTGGTGCCGACCTCGCGATTGAGCTCCAGCATCAGCGCATAGACCTGCGCGGCATTGCCTTCGTCGAGATTGCCGGTGGGCTCGTCGCCGAGCACGCAGGCCGGCTTGGTCACCAGCGCACGCGCCACCGCGCAACGCTGGCGCTCGCCGCCGGACAACTCCGACGGCTTGTGCTGCATGCGGCCGCCCAGACCGACTCGTTCCAGCAACACCGAAGCCTCGCGCTCGGCTTCAGTGATCGCGGTGCCGCGGATCAGCAGCGGCATGCACACGTTCTCCAATGCGGTGAACTCGGGCAGCAGATGATGGAACTGGTAGATGAAGCCGAGCGATCGGTTGCGCACGCGACCACGTTCGGCATCGGAGAGCTTCGACAAGATGCGGCCATCCACTTCCACTTCGCCGGCGGTCAGCGTGTCGAGCCCACCGATGATGTGCAGCAGCGTGCTCTTGCCCGAACCGGAGGCACCGACGATCGCCATCGTCTCGCCGCGCTTCAGGGTAAAGCTGACGTCGCTGAGCACGTCGGTGCGCAGGCCGCCTTCGTCGTAGGTCTTGGCGACGTGGCTGGCGCGCAGCACGTTTTCGGTCGACGACATCGTGGCGCTCTCTTTCTTGGTGGTCTCATTCATAGCGCAGCGCCTGCGCCGGCTGCGTGCGCGAGGCGCGCCACGCGGGATAGAGGGTGGCCAGCAGCGAGAAGGTGAAAGTCAACAGTGCGACCCAGCCGACATCGCGCCAAAGCAGCAAACTCGGCACCTCGCTGATGTAATAGACGTCCGGCGACAGGAAGGTGACGTGGAAGGTGTGCTCGATCCACTTGATGATGCCGGGCAACTTCCACGACAGCAGCGAGCCGAAGCCCACACCGAAGCCGATGCCGACAAAGCCCACCAGCACGCCCTGCACCATGAACATGCCCATGATGCTGCGCGGCGTGGCGCCGAGCGTGCGCAGGATCGCGATGTCGGCCTGCTTGTCGGTGACCAGCATCATCAGCATCGAGATCAGGTTGATCACCGCGACCAGGATGATCAGCGACAGGATGATGAACATCACCATCTTTTCCATCGACAGCGCGGCGAACAGGTTGGCGTTGGTATCCATCCAAGTCTGCACCCGATAGACCTGGCCCAATTGGTCAGCCAGCTGGGTGGCGACCGGGCGCGCGTTGAACAAGTCGTCCAGGCGCAACCGGATGCCGGTGGGGCCACTCAGGTCATTGAGCTTCTCGGCATCACTCATGTTGACCAGCGCCAGGCCCGAGTCGAACTGCTCCATGCCCAGCTCGAACGTGCCCACCACATGAAAGCTGCGCATCCGCGGCACGCTGCCCAACGGCGATCCGCGCAGCTGCTGCACCGCCATGGTCACCCGATCGCCAACGCTGACGCCCAGCGTCATCGCCAGCTCGCGACCCAACACGATATTCCAGCTGCCCGGGGTCAGCTCATCGAGCTTGCCCTCGAGCATGTGCTTGCCGATGTCGACGACCTTCGGCTCCTGCGTTGGCTCGATGCCGCGCACCATCGCACCACTGGAGCGCCGGGCCAGCAACATCGCTTCGGATTCGACGTACGGCGCGGCGCCAAGCACATGCGGATTCGCCTCGGCCACCTTTAGCGCGCGCGGCCAGTCCTGCACGCTTTCGCCGACGCCGGAGACAGTCGCATGCGAGATCGCGCCGAGAATGCGCGAGCGCATCTGGTAGTCGAAACCGTTCATCACCGACATCACCGTGATCAGCGCGATCACGCTGATCGCGATGCAGACGATCGAAACGGTGGAAATGAAGGAGATGAACTGGTTGCGTCGCTTGGCGCGGGTGTAGCGCAGGCCGATGAAGAGTTCGAGCGGTCGGAACATGGGCGGGTCGCTTGTGGGGATCGCAGGGCGGGCCGCCCGGTCGTCCATTATCAGGTATTCGATGAGACCGCGCTGCGGCAACGAAGTTGCCGGCGGCTCGAACCGCGGGATCAGAGCCGCGGCACCGCCTCGCCCGGCTGCACGGTTGCCAGCCGCATGCGCAATCGACGACGAATGTCTGCATCGCTGTTGTCAGGCGCCAACAACAAGACCTGCATGCCCTGCTTCGCGGTCTGCAGGCGCAGCAGTACGAAATCACCCAATACACGAAACGAGGCCAGCGTGGCCGGCACGTCCTCATGATCGGCCAGATGCAGCGTCCAGTTGCTATCAGCACTCCAGCCCGCGGCCGTTACCGGCGAACCTGCCGTCTTGCGAACGGACTGCCACGTCGCCAGCAGCACGCCCACGATCAACAGCAGTTTCAGCCACGGCGTCAGCGCGCACAGCACGACGGCCAGCAACGCCAGAACAGCGATCACCAGCAGCACGCGTCGCAGCAATCGCGACGGTCGGTATTCAAAGCCGATGGCGGGCGCGGATGTCATCGATGATCGCCTGCCAGTCCGTCCGCTCCGGGCGCGCATGACCCATCACCCAGTCCCACAGATCCGGATCCTGCACGTCGAGCAGTTCGTCGAACGCCTGCTGCTGCGCTTCGTCGGCACCTGCAAAACGCTCGTCCAGCCAGCCGCCGAACAATGCATCCAGCTCGCGGGTACCGCGACGAGTGCGCCAGCGCAGGCGCTTGATGCGTGCTGCTTCCATAAAATCAAATCGCGCGAAGCGCCTCCTTTGCTTCCTCTCCCCTGCGGGGAGAGGATTGAGGAGAGGGGCAATCTTGCGGGACACCCTCATCGAAAGGAAGCTTCGATCAACGTCCCCGCGAGCACCCGCCCCTCACCCTGCCCTCTCCCCTGTGGGGAGAGGTTATGCGGCGTCGCCGCGTAGCGGCGACGGCGGCTTCAGGGCGAACGCCGCTCCACCATCAGCTTCTTGATCTCGGCAATCGCCTTGGCCGGATTGAGACCCTTCGGGCAGGTGCGCGTGCAGTTCATGATGGTGTGGCAGCGGTACAGCTTGAACGGATCTTCCAGATCATCCAGCCGTTCGCCGGTGGCCTCGTCACGCGAATCGACGATCCAGCGATAGGCCTGCAGCAGGATCGCCGGGCCAAGGTACTTGTCGCCGTTCCACCAGTAGCTCGGGCAGCTCGTCTCTTCTTGCGCTCTTCCGGCGACTGCAGCCGCTCGCGATCCGGTGCCGGACTCTGCGTGCGCAGCCATGGCTTGATCGAGGCGAATTGTGCGTAGAAGTGGGTCAGGTCGGGAACCAGGTCCTTTACCACCGGCATGTGCGGCAGCGGGTAGATCTTCACATCGCCGGACGCGCATTCTTCGATCGCACGGGTGCAGGCCAGCGTGTTGGTGCCGTCGATGTTCATTGCGCACGAACCGCAGATGCCTTCGCGGCACGAGCGACGCAACGTCAACGTGGGATCGATCTCGTTCTTGATCTTCAGCAACGCGTCCAGAACCATCGGGCCGCACGCAGCCAGATCGACCTCGTAGGTGTCGATGCGCGGATTCTGTCCGTCATCCGGCGACCAGCGATAGATACGGAAGGTGCGCGGCTTCTTCGCATCCTTGGCCGGGTAGTGCTTGCCCGGCTGGATCTTCGAATTTTTCGGTAGCGAAAACTCTGCCATGTGCTGAACCCTTCGACTTTCTGCAGGAGGGCTTGCGCCCCGACCGTACAACTAATGATGTCCATGCCACGGTGCGGCCGCAGCCGCCTCGCGGAATCAGTAAACGCGTTTCGCCGGCGGCACGGCCTTGACCTCGTCGGTCATCGGATTCAGATGCACGGGACGGGAATCGAAGCGCGGCTTGCCGGTCTCGTCGACCCATGCCAGCGTGTGCTTCATCCAGTTGACGTCATCGCGTTCTGGGAAATCCTCGCGCGCATGGCCACCGCGACTTTCCTCTCGCTGTTCGGCGCCATACATGGTGGCAATCGCCTGATCCAGCAGGTTGGCCAGCTCCAGCGTTTCGATCAGGTCGGAATTCCACACCAGCGAACGATCGCTGACGCGGACGTCCTTGAACGATTCGCGCACGGCAGAGATTTTTTCGCAGCCTTCCTTGAGCGTCTTGCCGGTACGGAACACTGCCGCATCGCTCTGCATGGTCCGCTGCATCTCCAGGCGGATCTGCGCGGTCGGCTTGCTGCCATTGGCGTTGCGCAGGCCGTCGAAGCGGGCCAGTGCCTTGTCCAGCACATTGGTCGGCAGATCCTTGTGCGCCGTTTCCGGCTTGATCAGCTCGGCGCAACGGTGCGCAACCGCACGGCCAAACACCACCAGGTCGAGCAGCGAGTTGGAGCCGAGACGGTTCGCACCGTGAACCGATACGCAGGCCGCTTCGCCAATCGCGAACAGCCCCGGCACGACCGCATCGACGTCGTCACCCTTCTTCTGCACGACTTCGCCGTGGTAGTTGGTCGGGATGCCGCCCATGTTGTAGTGCACGGTCGGAATGACCGGGATCGGCTCCTTGGTCACATCCACGCCGGCGAAGATGCGCGCCGACTCGGCGATGCCTGGCAGGCGCTCGTGGATCACATCGGGGCCGAGGTGCATCAGGTTGATGAAGATGTGATCCTTGTGCTCGCCGACGCCGCGGCCTTCACGGATTTCCATCGTCATCGCACGACTGACCACGTCGCGCGAGGCCAGATCCTTCGCGCTGGGCGCATAGCGTTCCATGAAGCGTTCGCCGGCGGAGTTGGTCAGGTAACCGCCCTCACCACGCACGCCCTCGGTGATCAGGCAGCCCGCGCCGTAGATACCGGTTGGATGGAATTGCACGAACTCCATGTCCTGCAGCGCCAGACCCGCGCGCAGCACCATGCCGCCGCCATCGCCGGTGCAGGTATGCGCCGAGGTGGCGCTGAAGTAGGCGCGACCGTAGCCGCCGGTCGCCATCACCACCGCGTGACCGCGGAAGAAATGCAGGGTGCCTTCGTTCATGTCGAGCGCGAGCACGCCGCGGCAAACGCCGGCTTCGTCGAAGATCAGGTCGATCGCGAAGTATTCGATGAAGAACGTCGCGTCATGCGCCAGCGCCTGCTGGTACAGCGTGTGCAGGATCGCGTGGCCGGTGCGGTCGGCCGCGGCGCAGGTGCGCTGCGCGGTGCCCTTGCCGTAATGCGTGGTCATGCCGCCGAACGGGCGCTGGTAGATCTTGCCTTCGTCGGTGCGCGAGAACGGCACGCCGTAATGTTCCAGCTCGATGATCGAGGGAATCGCCTCGCGGCACATGTACTCGATCGCGTCCTGGTCGCCGAGCCAGTCGGAACCCTTGACGGTGTCGTAGAAGTGGAAGCGCCAGTCGTCCTCGCCCATGTTGCCGAGCGCTGCGGAAATACCGCCCTGCGCCGCCACGGTGTGCGAGCGGGTCGGGAACACCTTGGTGATGCAAGCGGCCTTGAGACCCTTCTCGGCCAGACCGAAGGTGGCGCGCAAACCCGCGCCGCCGGCACCGACCACGATCACGTCATACAGATGTTGCTGGATCTTGTAGCTTTCCATGAACTCTCGGCCTCGCGTCTTATGGGGTCAGCGCAATGCGCAGCACGGCCAGCACGCTTGCCAGCGCGCCCAGCACCGCGAGGAACTTGATCGCCACCAGCAGGATGACTTCCTTCCAGCGGGTATGCACGTAATCCTCGATCACCACCTGCAGGCCGAGCACGGCATGCCAGAACATGGTGAGCACGAACGCGATCAGCAGCAGCGCATTCCATGGCTTGGCGACGGCGGCGTGCGCGGTCGCGTAATCGGCATGTAGCAGGCAGAGCACGGTGACCACAAACCATACGCCCAGCAATACCAGGGCGGCGGCTGTCACACGCTGGGTCCACCAGTGGCTCACACCGGACTGGGACGAACCCAGCCCGCGGGCAACCTTCAACGGGTTGCGTCGATCTTTCACGACGGTGTCCTTCGCGCTCATGCCGCACCTCCGGCCGTCATGACATAAGCCCACACCAGCACGGTGAGCACGATGCTTCCGGCGACCGACAGCCAGCTGGAGCGTATGAACTGGGGAATTTCGTAACCGAGGCCGGCATCCTGGATCAGATGACGGATGCCATTGCAAAGGTGATAGAACAACGCCCAGCTCCAGCCGACCAGCAGGATCATGCCGACCGGACTGCCGATGATGCTCTTGAAGTGGTTGAAACTGTCTTCGCCTGCGGCCAGATGCAGCAGGCCACCGACCACCAGCACGCTACCGACAGCCAAGGCGATACCGGTGGCGCGATGCACGATGGAAGTCATCATCTGCACCTGCCGCTTGTAGATCTGTAGATGCGGAGAGAGCGGTCGTTGCGTGTTTGCCATGGCGGCTATCCTGAGTGGAATCGCTGGTGTCCGTGCCGCATCTGCCCCTGTACGCGATCGGCGACGAGCGCCGTTGCGGTCGTTCAGAAGTCGATGCAGCGCCCGTTCTTTTCCCAGTCGCCGTAGCGGGTGGGATCAGGAACCGGCCGCTCCGCCGGCAGCCTGTCCTGCACCGGGCCCACAGGCACGGCGGTTGTTTCCGTCGGAACGGAAGCAGGTGTGGATTCGGCTGAGGAAGAGGTATCGGACATGGTTTTTATAAGCCGACGAAGGTTAATACTTGCGGCAAAGCAGCACAACCTTGACTGAGACGCCGTGTTGGCGGCGCTTTCGCCGTCCGTACTTGCGACAGGCTTCTGCTGCCCCAACCTATAGTCCCTTATGCCGACATCCTATCCTGCGGAAACCCTGCTGATCGAAGGCCCGGACGCGATGGCGTTTGCGCATGCCCAGTTCAGCAGCAATGTCAGTTCGCTCGCTACCGGCCAGTGGCAGTTCAGTGCATGGCTCGATCCGCAAGGTCGCGTGCGTGCGCTGTTTCATCTGGCCCGACTCGCTGACGATCGCTATCTCGTCTTGCTGCGCGGCGGCACTGCAACAGCCATGGTCGAGGCGCTAAAGCGTTTCGTGTTCCGCTCGAAACTCAGTTTGACTGCGTTACCCGTGCGCGCACTGACGACTGGCCCGAGCATGCCGCTGCATGCGATCAGCGATGACGCCGAAATACTCTCACTGGGTTGCGACACGCACAGCTTGCAGATCACCGCTGCGAACATCGGAGACGATGCATGGCGCTTGCCGCAACTACGCGCAGGCTGGCCGTGGCTGCCGCCGCAAACATTGAATGAGTTGTTGCCAGCGGCGTTGTCGCTGCAGCGTCTGCAGGCAGTCGCCATCGACAAGGGTTGTTACCCCGGCCAGGAAATCGTCGCGCGGCTGCACTATCGCGGTGGTCACAAGCGACATCTGCACAGCGTCACATTGTCGCAAGTCGCAAATGCCGGCGACGTGCTGCGCCGTGGTGATCGCGAAGTCGGTTGCGTGCTCGATGTGATTACCACGCATGACGACATCGCAGCACTCGTTGTGTTGAGTGACGACGCTGCTGCACAAGCGCGCGACGGACATCTGAATCCACTCGACGACAGTCTCATGATTCACCTCGACACGTCGTGGTCGGCATGAGTAATGCTTGTTGTTACAAACAAATTTTGTGATGGCACTTGCCAACGGATTGTGAGCGTAAGTTAAACTTCACTCCCCCGGCACTTGCCAGCGGTGGATACCGCCACTAGGCTTCGCCGATTGAATATCGCGACATCCGGAACACGGGGTGTCGAAGTACGCGACGAACCGGATGAATCCGAATCGGCGCGACCCGGCAGAAGCATCGCCGGATGGCATATCGCCTCGCATCCAACGAGTGCGTAGCAGTTGCAGGCAACACGGCCGACCCGGCACGCGCAACGCCCAGCAGCACCCAACTCCCGATCGGCACAGACCAGCCGCTCGACCGCCACAATCCCGTGGCAAAGCGCCTGACCACAAGTTTCGGTCACGGCGATAGATCCAGATGGAACGGCCTGCCCGCCCGTCCATCGCAATGGCGCTCAAAGCTTGCAGTCTGCTTTGCGCGTACAGCACGTTGGAGGCAGAACCATGAAACTTTCCATGCTGTTGTGGCTGACGTCATTGATGCCCCAGCCCGTCGCTGACCAGGCATGCCTGGCCACCACCGTCTACCTGGAAGCACGCAGCGAACCGACGATCGGTCAGCTCGCCGTTGCCGAAGTTGCACTGCGTCGCCGTGACCGCGGCCAGTGGGGTGCGACCGTGTGCAAGGTGGTGACTTCGCCGCATCAGTTCGCGACGACCACGACGCCCGGCTCATTCGAGGTCAACAATCTCGAAGCCTTCAACAAGGCATGGCAGGTAGCCGGGAGGTCACTGCGCAACTGGCAATTGCCGCTGGCGCAGCGCCATATGCTGGTGCCGCGTGCCGATCACTTTGCCACGACTGCGATCTCTCCAGCGTGGTCGCACAATCGCCCCAGTGTGACGATCGGTGAACACGCCTTCTACGCGGTAAACTGATTCATGATACGCACAATCCAACGTCAATAAAAAAGCCCTCGAATGAGGGCTTTTTTATTTTTTGACGTCCATATATACGGACGTCCATATGACAATGAAAACTCAACGCGCGTAAACGTGACCGTCACTGACTTCCACATAATCGCCATTGCGGACGCCAGGGTTTTCGCGCTGGGTTACCGTGGCGTACTGCCCGTTGTCGAGCCGCACGACAATGCGCCATCCCGCGCCATTGCCATCGCTGCGCTGACCGATCTGATTGCCGACAACGCCACCAGCTACCGCGCCGACTACCGTGGTGGCCGTGCGGCCATCGCCCTTGCCGATCGTGCTGCCGAGCACACCGCCGGCCACCGCACCAATGACCGCCCCGAGCGTACCGCCATTGCCACCGTTGCCGCTGATGGCGACCTGCTGCACATCCTGCACTACGCCGCATGCCTGACAGCGGGTGTTCCGATTGCCGTAGCCGCCCTGCTGGCCCTGATAGCTGCGGTTGTAGTTGCCACCGTTGCCGTAAGGTGCCGTCACGCAACCGCCAAGAGCAAGGCCGGCTGCGACCGTTGCAACCAGGGCAAACTTGCTGATCAGTGCATTCATTGAGTCATTTCCTTTTTCAATGGTTCGATTCATCGAGCATCGGATACGGCGGTCACACCTTCCTGCACCTGCACCCGATCACCCGGATCATGATCCATGCGTACCGTGCGGGTGACTCCGTTGTACAGATACTTCACGTCATAGCCAACGATCTTGTCGCTGGGGTTGTTGACGGTGCTGCACTTGCGCTGCACGGATGAAGTCACCTGGGCATGCTGTCGACTGGCCTCGATGCGATTGCCGGCATAGCCGCCGCCGACGGCTCCAGCGACCGTGGCCAGCGTATTGCCCTTGCCACCGCCGACCATGTGACCCAGCAGACCACCTGCGACCGCACCGATCGCGGTACCGGCAATCCGGTGCTGATCCTTCGGCGGTGCCGTCTGCGTCACGGTTTCATCGTGGCAGACCTCCCGCGGATTGTTCGTCGTCGAACGCACGGGGTCGACACTGACTACCTTGGCGTATTTGACTGTGGCATCCGCGCTGCCATCCGCATTGGCAGCCGCGCTGACGCCTGTGTCAGCGGCACCATTGGAGATGCCTGCATCCGCGCTGCGGTTGCAAGCCGCGAGGCTGGTCGCGAGCGCTGCCGCGATAGCGATATTGAGTACATTGACCATCAACCTGTTCATCACGATCCTCTCCACTGTTTGTACATTGATGCGTTGCCGGGCACGTTTTGCACCCGCGCAATAACCTGCGGCGCCATTGAACCGCTATCCAACTGAATCGGAGCTAGCTCGCGCTCATGACATTATCTTCACGTCAAAGCCATCGAACTCTCTGCCAGTGCACGAAAACCGCATGATGCCCAAACTCGTCGACAGCCACGTCCATCTCGATGACGACGCGTTCGCCACCGATCGCGACGCGGTGATCGAACGCGCAACCCTGGCCGGAGTCGACACGATGATCGTGCCGGCCGTCGACGCCGACAGCTGGCCGCGGATCAAGGCGCTTTGCGCCAAGCATGCCCAGCTATATCCCGCTTTCGGGCTGCATCCGATGTTTCTTGCCAAGCATGTACCTGCAGATGTGGACGCACTGTCTGCATGGCTCGACGAAGGCCAGGTGGTCGCCGTCGGCGAGATCGGCCTGGATTTCCATGTCGACGGACTCGACCATGAACTCCAGCGGGATTATTTCTCGCGTCAGCTGCAACTGGCGCGCGAGCACGACCTGCCGGTGATCGTGCACGCCCGCGGCGCACTGGAGGAAGTGAGCCTGACCCTGCGCCGCACCGGTGGCTTGCGCGGGGTTGTGCACAGCTTTTCCGGCAGCGAGCAGCAGGCACGGCACCTTTGGGACATGGGCTTCTGCATTGGCATTGGCGGCCCGGTGACCTATGACCGCGCACAGCGCCTGCGCCGCATCGTGGCGCAGATGCCAATCGAATTCCTTCTGCTGGAAAGCGATGCGCCAGATCAACCCGACGCCGCACATCGCGGCGAGCGCAACGAACCGGCGCGAGTCGCCGAGGTATTGCGCTGCGTCGCGGAATTGCGCGACGAACCGGCCGCGGACATCGCCGCCGCGACCAGCGCCAACGCACGCCGCCTGTTCGGGCTCGACCGCCGCGCCAGCTGAGCAAGACTCAACAGCCACTGTGTCCATAGTCACTTGCGCCGGCCGGCCCGTGCTTGCTATCTTTTATTTCATCAGTGAAATATGAATTGATGAAATGGCGCATCTGACGAATTGCATCGCGATGATGGACGAAGGTATCGGCCGGGTGAGCCAGATCATTCCGCAGCTGCCTGCGCCCGAAGCGCGGCTATGCCGGCTGATGTTGATGGTCGGCGCCAGCCTTGAAGAAGAGCTCGAGTTCAAGCTCAAGCCGCACAAGCTCAACCACAGCGAATTTCTGACCCTGATGATCCTGTACAGCCGCCCGGATGGCAGTTCCACGCCGGGCGAGCTGTGCGAGTTCGCCACCCAGGGCGCCACCAACATGACCCGTATTGCCAACGCGCTGGTCAAGCGCGGGCTGATCACCCGTGGCGCCAGCGAAGAGGATCGCCGCCGCGTGCTGATTCGCATCACGCCAGCCGGAAAGCGCTTCGTGCAGAAGATGCTGCCGCCCATGTTTCCTCGCGTCGCCACCATGTTTGCCGGCTTCAGCGACAACGACAAACACAACCTGAGCCGTCTGCTGCGCAAGCTCGCCCACAATCTCGATCAGCTGAACTCGGACGCCCAGCCATGAAGGCCCAGAAAATCGAGACCAAAAAATGAAGGAAGTCTTGATGAAAAACTTCCCGTTTCAGCGCGCAGCCCTGGCAACGGCGTTGACCTTGTTGCTGGCTGCCTGTGCGATACCTGCCAAGCTGGGTCACCCGAACCTGCGCGATGACGTGCCGCTCGCCGGCCTTGAGTCCGCTGCCCGTGACGGCTGGCCGGCCACCGACTGGTGGCGCGCTTACGGTGATCCGCAACTGGATCAACTGATCGCGATCGCCATGCAAAAGTCACCGGATCTGGAACAGGCGCACAGCCGCGTGATCAATGCCGAACAATCGGTGCGGCTTGCTGCTGCGCAGGCTGGCCTCAACGTCAATGGCAATGCGCAATTCGAGCGTCAACGCCTCAGCGAAAACGGCATCATCAGCCTGCTGCCGAAAAATATCGGCATCGATCCCTGGTACAACCAGAGCGATCTCGGCCTGCAGGCGAAATACACTTTCGACTGGTGGGGCAAGAAGCGTTCGAGCATCGAGGCCGCACTCGATCAGGCGCACGCCGCCGAAGCCCAGCGCAGCGCCGCCGCGCTGACGATCCAGAACGCCGTCGCCGACACCTATTTTGGCTGGCAGGGCGATCAGGCACGCCTCGCACTTTCCACCCAGCTGGTCAGCGCGCAGGAACGATTCGTGCACATCGCCGAGCTGCGCGTGGCACAGGGCGTGGATCTCGCCGATACCGCGCAACAGGCCAAGACCCAACTCGCAGCAGCGCGTGAGATGCACGTCACCCTGCAGGGCTCGGCCGCCATTCGCAAAGTGGCGCTGGCCTCCCTGCTCGGCATTGCACCGGCGGATCTGCCCGTGTTGCAGCCTCGACCGTTGCCCGAGGTGGACAGCCGCATTCCCGCCAATGCGCGGCTCGACTTGATTGCGCGCCGACCCGACATTGCGGCCAGCCGTTGGCAGGTTGAAGCGGCACTGAAGCAGACCGACGTGGCGCGCGCACAGTACTTCCCGGACATCGGCATCAGCGCGATGGCCGGCCTGTCCAGCATCGACCTGGGCAAATTACTCGAGGCCGGTAGCCGTACGTTTGCGCTGACTCCCGCACTGCATCTGCCGATCTTCGAGGGTGGTCAGCTGAAAGCCAATTACGGCGTCAGCAAGGCCCAGCTCGCAGCGGCTGTTGCGCAATACAACAGCACCGTGGTCGGCGCGGCACGCGAGGTGGCCACCCAGGCACTCACCGCACAGCAGATCGCCGCGCGACGCAAGGAGCAGTCCGCGCAGATCACCGCCAATGAACGCCTGCTCGCCACTGCGCAGGCGCGTGCCCATCAGGGTGTGCGTGACGCACGCGAGGGACTGGCAGCGGCGGCACAGCTAATACAGCAGCAAGACGATGCCGCCAGCCTGCATGCCCAGGCCGTGTCCACGGACCTGGCCCTGATCAAGGCACTCGGCGGCGGCTACCAGGCCACCGGCGAGAGCGACAACGCCAGCCCGACACCCCCTTCCCTTGCAAATCCGTCCGGAGATGACGCCCATGAGCGCCACTGAGTCCGACAAGACCGTCAACACGACCGCTGACGACAACGACAGCGGCCTGGCAGCGAAGAACCCGGCCAAGCGCCGCAAGACCTTGTTGATCATGCTGCTGGTGTTCGTGGCGATCGGCGTGATCTGGTTCCTGCTGTGGACGCTGGTGTTTTCCAGGCGCGAAACCACCGACAACGCGTATGTCGGCGGCAACCAGGTGGCGATCTCCGCCCAAGTACCCGGTACCGTGGTGGCGATCCTTGCCGACGATACCCAGCACGTCGACGCTGGCCAGATCCTGGTCAAGCTGGACAGCACCGATGCCAGCGTTCGCCTGAGCCAGGCGCGCAGTGCACTGGCACAGGCCGTGCGACAGGTACGCCAGCAGACGGATTCTGCCAGCGGCAGCGATGCCGCCGTCGCCGCACGCCAGATCGACCTGAAAAAAGCCGAAGCCGATCTCAAGCGACGCCTGCCGTTGATCGCCGCACAGGCCGAAGCGCCGGAAACCATCCAGCACCTGCGTGACGCTGTCGATCAGGCAAGTGCCGCCCTGACCTCGGCCCAGGCCCAGGCATCGGCCGAGCACGCCTCGATCGAAGGCACCGATATCGCCAATAACCCGGCGGTGCTGCAGGCGCGGGCAAATTTCCGCGCTGCCTGGGTGGCAGCGCAGCGCAATACGATCTACGCGCCAGTCTCAGGCTACGTGGCACAACGCAGCGTGCAGCTGGGCAATAGCGTGCAGCCCGGCCAGCAGTTGATGACCGTGCTGCCGCTGCACGATCTGTGGATCGACGCCAACTTCAAGGAGGGCCAGCTGCGCCACATCCGTATCGGCCAGCCGGCCAAGATCGAGACCGACATCTACGGTAGCAATGTCGAATACCACGGCAAGGTGATCGGCCTGGGCGCCGGCACCGGCAGCGTGTTCTCGTTGCTGCCCGCGCAGAACGCCACCGGCAACTGGATCAAGGTGGTGCAGCGCGTCCCCGTGCGCATCGCGCTGGACAACCAGGAACTGGACAAGCACCCGCTGCGCATCGGCCTGTCCAGCGACGTCACGATCGACATCACCGACGATCGGGGCGCCGTGCTGGCGCCGCAGACCGAGCATCCGGCTGTCGCCGAGACCACGGTCTATGACCAGATGGCCAGCAAGGCCGATGCCGAAGCCGACCAGGTGATCAGTGCCAACCTGAGCTCATCCGGCAATACCGGCAGCAAGCACTCGAACTGAGGCTGAGTCCGATCCCATGGCTGCCATTTCTTCCGACGCCGTACCCGCCGATGCCGCCCCCCTGAAGCCGTTGCAGGGCGGCATGCTCGCCCTGATGACCGTCGCGATCGCATTCAGCACCTTCATGGAAGTGCTGGACATGACCATCGTCAACGTGGCCGTGCCGCATATCGCCGGCAGCCTGGCGGTAAGTCCGAGCGAGGGTACCTGGGCGATCAGTTCCTACTCGATGGCCAGCGCGATCATGCAGCCGCTGACCGGCTGGATCGCCAAGCGCTTCGGCGAAGTGCGCACCTTCGTCTTTTCGGTCTTTCTGTTCGTGGTGTTTTCGATGCTGTGCGGCCTGGCCACCAGCATGCCGATGCTGGTGGTCGGTCGATTGATGCAGGGCGCCGGCTCCGGCCCGATGGTGGCGCTGTCGATGTCGCTGCTGCTGGGGAACTACCCGAAGAGCAAGCAGGGCATCGCCCTGGCGATCTGGGCAATGACGATCGTGATCGCCCCCGTACTGGGGCCGATCCTCGGTGGCTGGATCACCGACAATTTCTCCTGGCCGTGGATTTTCTATATCAACCTGCCGGTCGGTATCGGCGCAGCCGTGACCACCTGGTTCCTGCTGCGCAAGCGTGAATCAAAGACGGTGAAGGCACCGATCGATGTGATCGGCCTGGTGCTGCTGGTGGCAGGCATCGGCTGCATGCAGTTCATGCTGGACAACGGCAACGACCACGACTGGTTCGCCTCGCCGCTGATCCTCACGCTGGGACTGATTGCCGTGGTCTGTCTGAGCTTCCTGGTCGTGTGGGAGCTCAACGCGAAACATCCGGTGATCGATCTCACGTTGTTCAAGCAGCGCAATTTCACCATCGGCGTCAGTGCCATGTCATTCGGCATGCTGGCGTTCTTCGCGATCAACGTGGTGTCGCCGCTGTGGCTGCAGACTACCCTTGGCTTCACTGCCAGCTGGTCCGGCATGACCAGTGCCTGGGTCGGCGTGCTGGCCTTCCTGCTGTCTCCGGTGGTCGGCAGCACGCTGGGCAAGTTTGACCTGCGCGCGATGATCACGATGGCCTTCGTGATACTTGCCGGCACCTCGTTCTGGCTGTCCACCTACGACAGCGGCGCTTCCTACGGCAGCATGGTGTGGCCGCGGCTGGTGATGGGCCTGGGTATTCCGCTGTTCTTCATTCCGCTGAACCAGATCTACCTGTCCGGCCTGCCGGCAGATCAGATTGCCAGCGCCTCGGGCCTGGCCAACTTCTTCCGCACGCTCGGCTCCAGCGTCTCCACCGCCCTGACCGTGACGTTGTGGCAGCACCGCACCGAATTTCATCACGCCTCGCTGACCGAAAACATCACCGCTGCCGCACCGGCGGCGACCGGATTCCTGCAGCAATTGAAGGGTGCCGGGATAGCCGGCCAGCGTGGACTGGCCGTGGTCGATCAGTTGCTCAGCCGGGAAGCCGCCACGCTGGCGGTCAACGATGTGTTCTGGCTGTGCTCGGTCATCTTCATCCTGTTGATCCCGCTGCTGTGGCTGGCCAAACCACCGTTTGGAAGTGCCGGTGGTCCGGGGGGCCACTGACCGATTGCTGCAGATTGCTGCAGCCATCGGGCTGCAGCATGAATACCCGGCCCCGGCTGGTGCGCCGCAATATCTTCTGTTAGCGTTCGCCGCATGGCACAAACCAAACGCATCATCAAGAAGTACCCGAACCGGCGTCTCTACGACACGGAAATCTCCAGCTACATCACGCTGGAGGAAGTCCGTCAGCTGGTCCTGGACAACGAAGATTTCGAAGTCCGCGACGCCAAGAGCGGTGAAGAACTGACCCGTTCTGTCCTGCTGCAGATCATCTCCGAGCATGAGGACAAGGGGCAGCCGATGCTGTCGCCGCAGTTGCTCAGCCAGATCATCCGCTTCTACGGCGATTCGCTGCAGGGCTTCATGGGACCCTATCTGGAGCGCAGCCTGCAGGTGTTCCTCGATCAGCAGACCCAGTTCCGCAGCCAGCTCAACAGCCTGATGGGACAGACCCCGTGGAACACGCTGAATGACCTGACCGAGCGCAACATGGCGGCCTTCCAGGCGATGCAGCGTGGGCTGATCGACACGGCCGCCAAGGTGATCCCGACGCCGGTTGCCAGCAACCGCAGCGGCAAGAAATCCGGCTGATACCAGCCCGGCCGACGGCGCGCATCGACGCGCCGTTCGTTTATCTCCCCCTGATCCGATCGCTGCAGCACAGCATGTGCTGCCATGCCGCATGATCGAGCCAACAGACCGAAATCCATGAACCAGACTGCCGTTGAGAAACCTGCTGTTGAGAAACCAGCTGTTGAAAAACGTGTCGCGCTGGTCACCGGCGGCATCGGTGGCCTCGGCACGGAAATCTGCCGGCAACTGGCCCAGGCTGGACGTCAGGTGGTCGCGGTGGATTTGGCCGCACGCAGCGAGCGCGTCGCCGCATTCCGCGACGAGGTTGCCGGCTTCGGGGACAGCATCACGTTCGAGCCGGCCGACGTCAGCGACTTCGATAGCTGCCAGCAGCTGATCGCCCGCATCGAACAGCAGCACGGCGGCGTCGACATCCTGGTCAATGCCGCCGGCATCACCCGCGACGCCAGCCTGCGCAAGATGTCGCCGCACCAGTGGCACGAGCTGATGCGGGTGAATCTGGACGGTGTATTCAACATGTGCCGCAACGTGGTCGAGGGCATGACCGCTCGCAGCTTCGGACGTATCGTCAACATCAGCTCGGTGAACGGCCAGACCGGCCAGTTCGGCCAGACCAACTATTCCGCCGCCAAGGCCGGCGTGCACGGTTTCAGCATGGCGCTGGCACGCGAGACTGCGCGCAAGGGTGTCACCGTCAACACCGTGTCACCGGGGTATTGCGACACCCCGATGGTCGCCGCGGTATCCGCCGAGATCCGCGCGCAGATCATTGCCGACATCCCGGTCGGCCGGCTCGGCGCTCCCGCCGACATCGCCCGTGCCGCGAAATTTCTCGCGGCCGATGACGCCGGCTACATCACCGGCGCCAATCTGCCGGTCAATGGCGGCTACTTCATGAGCTTCTAGGCCATTCCGGCGTTGCCGGGATTGCAGTTGCGTGCGGCTTGCGGAACAGTGGGCAGATTCCCTCCACGGATCGCAGCATGGCGCAGCAACCCATCACCCTCATTGGCGGCGGCCTGGTCGGCGCGTTGCTGGCGCAGCAGCTGGCGCAGCGCGGTTTTGCCGTCGAGGTCTATGAGAAGCGCCCTGATCCGCGGCTGACCGGCTTCCTTGGTGGTCGCTCGATCAATCTCGCCTTGGCTGAACGTGGATTGCAGGCGTTGCGCACAGCCGGATTGGCCGACGATGTGCTGCAACGCGCGGTGATGATGCGCGGACGCATGGTGCATGCCCTCGACGGCAACAGCGGACTGCAGCGTTACGGTGTCGACGACAGCGAGGTGATCTGGTCGGTTTCGCGCGGTGCCTTGAACATGCTGCTGCTGGATGCCGCCGAGGCGGCTGGCGTGCAGTTCCATTTCGGGCAGTCACTGGTCAGTGCCGACTTCGACGCACAGCGCATCCGACTGGCCGACGCCTCCGGTGTGGAACGCGATTCGCCGGTCGGCATGCTGATCGGTGCCGACGGCGCCGGCTCGGCGGTGCGTGCGGCGATGAATGCGCACAGCCCGCTGGGCGAGCGCATCGAGTCGCTCGGCCATGGCTACAAGGAGCTGGAGATTCCACCTGCAGGCGAACTGCCTGACGCCGTGCGGCAATCCAGTGGCGGCCACGACCAGTTCGCGTTGGAGCCGCATGCGCTGCATATCTGGCCGCGCGGCGGCTACATGTGCATCGCGCTGCCGAATACCGAAGGCAGCTTCACCGTCACCTTGTTCCTGCCAGCCCAGGGTACGGCACCGAGTTTCGCCACCGTGCCCGATGCGACGGCAGCGGCTGCTTTCTTCAGTGAACAGTTTCCGGGGCTGCTGCCGCTGATCCCGCGCTTCAACGAGGACTTCGACAGTCACCCGGTCGGCACGCTGTCCACGCTGTATCTGGAGCGCTGGCACCTGGACGGCCGCGCGCTGCTGATCGGCGATGCCGCCCACGCGATCGTGCCGTTCCACGGCCAGGGCATGAACTGCGGCTTCGAGGACACCGTGGTGCTGGCGAACCTGCTGGCCGCAGCGCCGAACGACAGCGCCGAGGTGTTCGCCGAATTTCAGCGCGTACGCCAACCCAACGCGAACGCGATCGCCGCGATGGCGCTGGAAAACTACGTCGAGATGCGCGACTCGGTCGCCGACCCACATTACCTGGCCAAGCGCGAACTCGGCGCCCTGCTGGCAACCCGTGCGCCCGAGCACTACATGGCGCGCTATCGGCTGGTCACGTTCTCGCACGTGCCTTATGCCTATGCGCTCGAGCGCGGGCGTGCGCAGGATGCGCTGCTGGAACAGCTGCTGCGCAATACGCCGCAGGTCGCGAATATCGATCTCGATGCCGCGGTGAGCCTGTTTCAGTCCAGCCTGCCGCCGTTGCCGCCGCTGCGGCATGGATAGGGCGCTGCTCGACGCGTTCCGCGCCACCGACTACCTCGTCTGCATCGACGCGGCGGAATGGGCCGACATCCGCATCGACCAGCCACTGCCGTCATCGCTGCAGGCGCTGGTCGGCGCACGCTGCTGGGGTTTCATCACCGCATGGAATCCCCGCGCGGAGACGACACGCGCACCCGCGGACAATCTCGCCGCACAACGCGAATTGCTGGGCGCGCTGCGCGCATGGCCCGAAGCCGTGATCCATCCGGCGATCGGCATCGGCCGCACCGGCTGGAGCGAACCCAGCCTGTTCGTGATCGGCCCCGACATCGCCACGCTGGACGCACTGGCCAGGCGTCACGAACAACTGGCCTACATCCACGGCCACGCCAACAGCATCGCCCACTTGCGCGTGCTGGAGTGACCCGGTCAGCGGCAGCACGCCGCATGGACAAGCGCCATCGGCATTGCGGACAATCAAGGCAATGACCGCCGCAAATCCCACTGTGTCCCTGCTTGAAGCGCGGGCCCTGAGTTTCCTACGCCAGGACGAACCGGTGTTCGCGCCACTGGATTTCCAGTTGCACGCGGGCGAACTGGCGCTGGTCGAGGGCGACAATGGCAGCGGCAAGACCACCTTGCTGCGCATCCTCGCCGGCCTGCTGCATGTCGGCGAGGGCGAACTGCACTGGCGCGGCGAGCCGCTGCAGCGCGACACCTGCGCAGGCGAAATCCTGTTTCTCGGCCACCAGCTCGGCCTGAAGGCCGATCTCAGTCCACGCGAGAACCTGCAGATCGCCGCCGGCCTGCATGGCTGCCGCGACGGCGTCAGTGTGACGGCGGTGCTGGCCGAGATCGGCCTGCGCGGTTACGAAGACGAACCGGTGCGCCGCCTGTCGGCCGGCCAGAAGAAGCGCGCCGCACTCGCGCGGCTGCTGTTGCTGCCAGCCACGTTGTGGCTGCTCGACGAGCCGTACGCGAACCTTGACCGCATCGGCATCGCGCTGGTGAACGACTTGCTGGAAAAACACACCGATGCCGGCGGCGCGGCGCTGGTCACCAGTCATGGCACGATGAGTTTCCATGGCGGCGAGCCGCGACGGATTCGCATGCATGATTGATACGCAGCGCCTCATGTATTGGCTCCTCCCCCTGCAAGCAGGGGGAGGCTGGGAGGGGGTTCGCTCTCGCGGGAGAGCCTTACCCCTCCCCAACCCTCCCCTGCACGCAGGGGAGGGAGAAAAATCATGAACCGTGCAGGCCTCCTTGCCGCCTGCACGGCGATGCTGCGGCGCGACCTCACCCTGGCCTGGCGCCGGCGCGGCGACATCGCGATGCCGGTGCTGTACGCGTTGATCGTGACGATGCTGTTCCCGTTCGCGCTGGGGCCGGAGGACACGCTGCTGCAGCGGATCGCCGGCGGCGTGGTGCTGGTCACCGTGTTGCTGGCGATGCTGCTGGCGCTGGATGCGATGTTCTCCAGCGATATCGAGGACGGCTCGCTGGAACAACTGGTCATGGCACCGCAGCCGCTGGCACTGATGCTGGGCATGAAGATCCTCGCCCACTGGATCACCACGGCCTTGCCGCTGATCGTGATCGCGCCCTTGATGGCCGCGATGCTGCATCTGCCCGGCGCGGTGATTCCGGTGCTGCTGCTGGCGCTGTTGCTGGCCACGCCGCTGCTCAGCCTGCTCGGTGCGGTGCTGGTTGCGCTGACGGCCGGCACCCGGCGCTCTGGTATGCTGCTCGCCTTGATGTTGCTGCCTTTATGCGTGCCCGCAGTGATCTTTGCCGCGGGTGCCGTGGCAGCCGCCCAGCAGGGATTGCCGTGGCTCGCGCCGATCAGCTGGCTCGCTGCCGCCTTGGTGCTGGCTGTGGTGTTGGCGCCACTGGCCTGTGCCGCCGCCCTTCGTATTGCCCTGGACGCCTAACGACTCATGTCTAACTGGATTCCACTCTGGTTGCACAAACTCGGCTCGCCGCCGACGTTCTACCGTTTCGCCGGCACACTGCAGCCGTGGGCGATGACGCTGGCGTTGTTGCTGGGCGCGATCGCGCTGTACGGCGGGCTGGTGCTGGCGCCGGCCGACTACCAGCAGGGCGACGCCTACCGGATCATCTTCATCCATGTGCCCAGCGCCGAGATGAGCATGTTCATCTATGCGGTGATGGGCGTGGCTGCGTTCATCGCACTGGTGTGGCGGATCAAGCTGGCCGAGGTGGTGGCGATGGAATCGGCGCCGATCGGCGCGGCGTTCACCTTCATCACCCTGATCACCGGTTCGCTGTGGGGCAAGCCGATGTGGGGCACCTGGTGGACCTGGGACGCCCGGCTCACCTCCGAGCTGGTGCTGCTGTTCCTCTATCTCGGCGTGATCGGGCTGTATCACGCGTTTGAGGATCGTCGCCAGGGCGCGCGCGCCGCCGCCTTCCTGGCGATCATCGGCATCATCAACGTGCCGATCGTGCATTTCTCGGTGAACTGGTGGAACACCTTGCACCAGGGCAGCACGATCAACGTGTTCGGCCAGTCCAAGATGTCCTGGGACATGCTGTGGCCGCTGCTGACGATGATGCTGGCGACCAAGTTCTATTACGCCGCCAGCCTGTTCCGCCGCGTGCGCACCGACCTGCTGGCGCTGGAAGGCGGCAAGGATTGGGTGCGCAAGATCGCCGAAGACGAGGCGAAATCATGAGCACCGTGCAGACGTTCCTTGCCGTGAGCGGCGATGCCGCCGCTTTTTTCAGGATGGGTGGTTATGCCATCTACGTGTGGCCGGCCTACGCACTGTTCTTCATCGTGCTGATCGCCGACACCATCGCACCGCGCCTGCGCCGTCGCCGCGTGCTGCGGGAACTCCGCGCACGGCTGTCGCGTCAACAGGCACGACAGGATCGTGCCGGCGGCAACTCCACTCCACTTTCCCCTTGACGGGGGCGGCTCTCGACCATGCCCATGAATCCCACCCGCAAACGCCGACTCACCATCGTGGTGTCGATCCTCGTCGCAGCTGCCATCGCTGCGGTACTGGTCGTGCTGGCGCTGCAGAACAACATGAACTACCTGCTCACCCCGAGTCAGGTGCAATCGGGTGAAGCGGGCAGCTACAAGACGTTCCGCCTCGGCGGCATGGTCAAGGCCGGCTCGATCCAGCGCAGCAACGACTCGCTCAAGGTCACCTTCACCGTGGTCGATGCCGGCGGCGCGATGCCCGTCGAATACACCGGCATCCTGCCGGACCTGTTCCGCGACAACCAGTCGGTGATCGCCACCGGGCACATGGACAATGCGCACTTCATCGCCACCGAAGTGCTGGCCAAGCATGACGAGACCTACATGCCGAAAGAGCTGAAGGACGCGATGGCGAAGGCGCATGCGGACAAGAAGATCGAAGAGGAAACCGCCGTACAGGACAAGATGCCATGACGCCGGAACTTGGCCAGCTCGCGCTGATCCTCGCCCTGCTGCTGGCGCTGGCGCAGAGCATCCTGCCGCTGGTCGGCGCGTGGCGCGGCAATCGTGCGCTGATGGCAGTGGCGCGTCCGGCCGCGGCGGGTCAGGCTGTTTTCGTGGCCTTCGCGTTCGGCATCCTGGCGTGGGCGTTCCTGCGCTTCGACTTCTCGGTGCAGTACGTGGCCGACAATTCGAACCTGGCGCTGCCGTGGTACTACCGCATCGCCGCGGTGTGGGGCGCGCATGAAGGTTCGCTGCTGCTGTGGATCCTGATTCTCAATATATGGACGGTGGCGCTGGTCGCGTTCAGCCAGAAGCTGCCCGAAGTATTCGCCTCGCGCGTGATCGCGGTGATGGGCCTGATCGCGGTGGGCTTCCTCGCCTTCATCATCTTCACTTCCGATCCGTTCGGACGACTGCTGCCGATGCCTGGCGATGGCGCAGACCTGAATCCGGTGTTGCAGGATCCGGGCATGACGTTCCACCCACCGATGCTGTACATGGGCTACGTCGGTTTCTCGGTGGCGTTCGCGTTCTCGATCGCCGCCCTGCTCGGCGGCGAGCTGGAACAGGCATGGGTGCGCTGGGCGCGGCCGTGGACGAATATCGCGTGGGCCTTCCTCACCTGCGGCATCGTCGCCGGCAGCTGGTGGGCCTACGCGGAACTGGGCTGGGGCGGCTGGTGGTTCTGGGACCCGGTGGAAAACGCCAGCTTCATGCCATGGCTGGTGGGTCTGGGTCTGATCCATGCGCAGGCGATCACCGAGAAGCGCGGCTCGCTGCGTGCGTGGACGATCTTGTTGTCGATCTTCGCGTTCTCGCTGAGTCTGCTCGGTACCTTCCTGGTGCGCTCGGGCGTGCTCACCTCGGTGCATGCGTTCGCCTCCGATCCGCGCCGCGGCATCTTCATTCTGGCGTTCCTGACCATCGTGGTCGGCGGCTCGCTGCTGTTGTACGCGCTGCGCGCACCGAAGGTGGCAGGCGGCAAACCGTTCAAGGTCGTATCACGCGAGACCGTGTTGCTGATCGGCAACCTGATGTTCGCAGTGGCTGCCGCGATGGTGCTGCTGGGCACACTGTTCCCGCTGATCGGCGATGCGCTGAATCTGGGCCGCGTCTCGGTCGGACCGCCCTACTTCGGCTTCCTGTTCCCGCTGTTGATGCTGCCGGTGGTGCTGCTGTTGCCGTTCGGACCGTTCCTGCGCTGGGGCAAGGGCGACACACCGGTGCTGAAGCAGGTGCTGTTGCGCGCAGGCATCGCCGCGGCGGCGTGCGCGATCGTGGCGGCGTTCTTCGTCGACGGCCATCTCAAGGCGATCGCCGGCGTGGCGTCGCTGGTCTGGCTTACCGTCGGCGTGCTGCTGTACGCGATCAAGCGCTGGCGCGAAGTGCCGCGCGGCCGCCGTTATCCGGCTGAGATGGCCGGCATGCTGCTGGCGCATCTGGGCGTGGGCGTGTTCGTGGCCGGCGTGCTGCTGTCCGAATCGCTCAGCGTGACCAGCGACGTGCGGATGGCGCCGGGCCAGACCCAGCACATCGGCGGCTACGATTTCCGCTTCGACGGCGTACACCGTGCGACGGGTCCGAACTGGCGCGCCGATCAAGGCGTGGTCACGGTCACCCGCGACAGCAAGGCGGTCGCCGTGATGCATCCGCAGAAGCGGACTTATCTGCGTGGCCAGGTGCAAACCGAGTCGGCGGTGGACGCCGGCGTCTTCCGCGACCTGTACGTGGCACTGGGCGAGCCGATGGATACCGGCAACATCGAAGGCGCATGGTCGCTGCGGCTGTACTACAAGCCGTTCATCCGCTGGATCTGGGGCGGTGGTCTGCTGATGATGCTGGGCGGTTTCGTCTGCGCCGGCGACAAGCGCTTCCGCATCAAGCGCGCTGCGAAAACGGAAGCCGCTGCGGCGGGCCTGCAGGTACAGGAAACACACGCATGAACCGGTTGCTGCCGTTCTTCGGTTTCATGCTGCTGGTGCTGCTGTTCGGCTTCGGCATCTGGTGGAACACCCAGCACGACCAGAACGCGATCCCGTCGCCGCTGCTCGACAAGCCGGCGCCCGCGTTCAACCTGCCCAAGCTGTACGAACCCACGCAAACGGTCAGCAAGGCCGACCTGCTCGGCCAGCCCTACCTGCTCAATGTGTTCGCCAGCTGGTGTGTCGAATGCGGCGTGGAGCATCCGGTATTGGAAGCTGAAGGCCCTAGTCTCGGCGTGCAACTGGTCGGCTACAACTACAAGGACGCGCCGGCCGATGCGAAACGCTGGCTGGCCGAACACGGCAATCCGTACAACCTGCTGATTGCCGACGAACCGGGTCACACCGCGATCGACTTCGGCGTGTATGGCGCACCGGAAAGTTTCCTGATCGATGCGAAGGGCATGATCCGCTACAAGCACATTGGTCCGCTCACGCCCGACGTGGTGGCTAGGGAACTGAAACCGGCGATTGCCGCGATGGCACGCGAGGCCCAGCCATGACGCGCAGCCTCATTCGCATGCTGCTGGTGATGCTGCTGGCGTGCGCGGGCATGGCCCACGCACAGGCGATCGAGCCGATGCCGTTCGCCGACCATGCGCAGGAGTTGCGCTTTCAGCACCTCACCCAGCAACTGCGTTGCCCGATGTGCCAGAACGAGACGCTGGCCGACTCCAACGCGCCGATCGCGCGCGACCTGCGCAACCAGATCTTCCAGATGATGCAGCACGGCAGCAGCGACGACGAGATCAAGCAATACCTGGTCGCGCGCTACTCCAACTTCGTGCTGTACGACCCGCCACTTACCGCCGGCACTTGGCTGCTGTGGTTCGGACCGCTGCTGATCCTGCTCAGCGGTGGCGCTGCGGTACTGCTGGCAATCCGCAAACGCAGCCAGCGCGGCACCGTCGCCACGGAAGCCTCGACCGACAACGCCTTGATTGACAGCACGCCGACCGATAACGGGGACGACTGGTGAAAACCGTTTTTTTCATAGCCGCTGCAGTGATGATCGCTGTGGCGCTGGCAGCCTTGCTGCTGCCGCTGGTGCGCCAGGGCCGCAAGTCTGGCCGCAGCCGTGGCGTGTTTGCGCTGACCCTGGCGATTGCCTTCGTGCTGCCGCTGTCGGCTGCCAGCCTGTACCTGCTGATAGGCACGCCAGCTGCGCTCAACGGTGTGTCCGCTGAAGCCTCGCAGCCGTTGACCATGCAACAGGCACTCGACGAACTGCGCGCCCACCTGACCCAGCAACCGGGCGATGTGCAGGGCTGGATGCTGCTGGCACAGACCAGCGCCATGCAGCACGATCCGGCCGCCGCGCGCGATGCCTACGACCACGTGCTGAAGCTCGATGCCAACAACGCCGAGGCGATGGTTGGCTGGGCCGAGAACGATTCAATGACGCGCAGCGATCACATGATCGAAGGCCGCGCACTGGACCTGCTCAAGCGTGCCGTGCAATTGCATCCGGACAGCCAGCGCGGTCTGTGGCTGCTCGGCATCAGCGACTTCCAGCACGGCGAATACCGCCATGCCGCTGCCACCTGGCGCCTGCTGCAACCGCAACTGGAACCCGGCTCGAACGTGGCCAAGGCAGTCGCCGAACAGATCGCCGTGGCCGACGCTCGCGCTGGCGGTACACCGGCTGAAGCCGCGAGCAGCGCCGTCGTGCCCGCGCCGCAAGGTGCCGCGTTGCAAGTGCAGGTCGCGCTGGCACCGGCACTGAAGGACAAGCTGGCTCCGGGCGATGTTCTATTCGTCTATGCCCGCGCGGAGAACGGCCCACCGATGCCGCTGGCTGTCGCCAGACTTGATGCCGGCCAGTTGCCGGCCAGCGTCACCCTGACCGACGCGATGGCGATGACGCCGGCGATGAAACTGTCCTCGGTCACGCGCGTCTTCGTCGGCGCACGGATCAGCCATAGCGGCCAGCCGATCGCGCAACCCGGTGATCTGGAAGGCGACGCCGGCATCGTGGCGGTGGACAGCAAGACGCCAATCAAGATCAGTATCGACAAGGTGCACTGACGATGAGCGATGCGCGCCGCTATTTTGCACTGCCCTCGCCGTTCGCGATGAAACGCGGTGGCGAACTGCACGGCGCCCATGTTGCCTACGAAACCTGGGGTACGTTGAACGCCGCCCGCGACAATGCCGTGCTGGTACTCACCGGCCTGTCGCCCAGCGCGCACATGATGTCGTGCGAGGAAGATCCCACGCCCGGTTGGTGGGAAGACATGGCCGGCCCGGGCAAGGCGATCGACAGCTCGCGCTGGTTCGTGATCTGCGTGAACTCGCTGGGCAGCGACAAGGGCTCGACCTGCCCCGCCTCGATCGACCCAGCCACCGGCGAAGCCTATCGGCTGACGTTTCCCGAGCTGGCGCTGGAAGACGTCGCCAACGCCGCGCACGCCGCCGTCAGCAGCCTCGGCATTACGCAACTCGCCTGCCTGATCGGCTGCTCGATGGGCGGCATGAGCGCGCTGGCCTACATGCTGCTGCACCCCGGCAGCGTGCGCGCGCATATCAGCGTGGACACCGCGCCGCAGGCGCAGCCATTCGCGATCGCGATCCGTTCGCTGCAGCGCGAGGCGATCCGGCTCGACCCGCAGTTCAACGACGGCCAATACGATATTCACGCCAAGGAAGGCGGCAACTATCCCGACCTGGGCATGAGCATCGCGCGCAAGCTCGGCGTGATCACCTATCGCTCGGCGATGGAATGGAATGGCCGCTTCGCGCGCATCCGGCTCGACCCGGAGCAGCGCGACGAGAATCCGTTCGGTCGCGAGTTCCAGGTCGAGTCCTATCTAGAAGGCCACGCCCAGCGCTTCGTGCGCAACTTCGATCCGAACAGCTACCTCTACCTGTCGCGCGCCAGCGACTGGTTCGACATCGCCGAATACGGCCACGGCAGCGTGCTGGAAGGACTCAAGCGCATCCATATCGAACAGGCCATGGTGATCGGCGTCAGTACCGACATCCTGTTTCCGCTGCAGCAGCAGGAGCAGATCGCCGAAGGCTTGCAAGCCGCCGGTGCCAAGGTGGAATTCGTGGCACTGGATTCGCCGCAGGGCCACGACGCGTTCCTGGTCGATATCGAAAACTACAGTCGCGCCATCGGTGGCTTCCTGAACCGATTGCCGGCCGCCTGACCGCCCCGCTGCTAAGATAAGCGGCATCACGCACCATCCGAGACCATCATGCTTACCCTGGATTTCCCCGGCAGCCGCACCCTGATCGACGCGATCGACGCCGCCGTGGCCAAGCCGACCACCCACGAACTCACCGACAGCCTGCGCAACAGCCTGTGCAAGCTGATCCGCGACAACGCCGTGAAGTTGCCCGACTGCGTGTTCGAAGCCAATCCCGAGCACTACGCCCGCCGCGAGCTTTACCGCAGCGAGGAGCACGGCTACTGCGTGGTGGCGATGACCTGGGGCCCGGGCCAGGGCACGCCGATCCACGATCACGACGGCATGTGGTGCGTCGAGGGCGTGTGGAACGGCGCGCTGGAAATCGTGCAGTACGAGCTGCTGGAGCACGACGCGCAGCGTTATTGCTTCCAGCCGGTCGGCTCGATCCAGGCCGGCGCCGGCTCGGCCGGCAGCCTGATCCCGCCGCACGAGTACCACAGCATCCGCAACCCCAGCGACAACGCGGTCACCGTCAGCCTGCACATCTATTCCGGCCCGATGACCCAGTGCGCGGTGTTCCGGCCGCTGCCCGAGGATCGCTGGTACGGTCGCGACGTGCGTCAACTGGGACTCGACCGCGTGCACTGAACCCGGCATAATACGCCGCTCACATGCCGGTGTGGCGGAATGGTAGACGCGGCGGACTCAAAATCCGCTGGCAGCGATGTCGTGTAGGTTCGAGTCCTATCACCGGTACCAATTAATGAAAAACCCCGCCTTGCGCGGGGTTTTTCATGTCTGGCTACAACTCGCGCACCACGCGGAAACCCACGCGACCACTGCGCGCATCGCCATTGACGCCCTGGCGATAGGCCGAGTTCACCTGCTCCGGTGAGCTGCCCCAGGAACCGCCACGCACCACGTGGACGCGGCAACCCGGATTGAGCCATGCGCTGCCGTCGACTGGTGCGCGCAGGTAGCTGTCGTGCCAGCAGTCCTGCGCCCACTCGGACACATTGCCGTTGATGTCGTACAGGCCGAACGGATTGGCGACGAAGCTCATCACCGGTGCCGGCCCCCAGTAGCCATCGCGATAACCGCGGAAGGCATGGCTCCAGCGCCGGCCGCTGCGCGAGCGGTCGCCGGAACCGGTGAGGTTTTCCACCGGATGGGTGGGCACACCGTCGCCCCACCAGTAGCGGCTGGTGGTGCCGCCACGCAGGGCATATTCGAATTCGGCTTCGCTGGGCAAGCGGTAGATCTTGCCGGTGCGCTGGCTGAGCCAATCGGTGTACGCCTTGGCATCGTTCCACGAGATGTTCACCACCGGCAGCTTGTCGTCGGCCTTGTGACCGGCATAGTCGTCCTGCCAGGTCGCGTCGGAGTCGTCACGCAACGCACCGCTGCGCTCGTCATACACGCTGGAGCCGCCCAGCTTGACCGAATCGGGCACATAGCCGCTGGCGCGCACGAACTCGCGGAATTCGCCCACCGTCACCGCCGTGCGCGCCATCGCGAAACCCTTGTCGATGGTGACCGCGTGCTGCGGCATTTCGGCGTCGATGCGCTCATCCGCGTCAGCCGACACGCCCATCTGGAAACTGCCAGTGGGAATCACCACCATCGCCGGCGTCTTGCCCGGCAGGTCGACATAGCGATCGGTGAAGACCTGGCCCGGTTTGTAGCTGGCATACAGGCGCGCGTTGGTCAGCCGCTCATCGAAATCCGCCAGCGTTGCCAGCCCCGGATCGATCGCCCGGGCCTGCACTGCCAGTTTCTCGGCCAGTTCGACATTGCCGGCATCCAGCGCCGAACGCGCCTGCGCCAGCACGCCGTTCGCGCGCTGTTCGCGCATGTCGTCGACGCGTTTGTGCACATCGAGCATCTGCTGCGAACCGGGACGGATGGTCTGCGCTTCGGCCAGTTGCTGGTCCGCACCGACGAAATCGTTCTGCGCCACGGCGGCCAGTGCGCGATCGAGCACCGCACGCTGCACCTGGAAAATGCCCTGCTCGGCCACCGCATTCTGCGGATCGAGCTGCTGTACCTCACGGTAGATGTCCAGCGCACTTCCGCCATGCGGCTGATCCACCTTGCCCTGCTGCAGCAGGCCGGCCGCCTTCGCCAGCATCGGCCGGACCTTGACTAGGGTTTTCAGGCTGGCTTCCAGCTGCGCCACATCGTCGGCGGCATCCGGCAGCGGACGCAACGCATCGAGCAGATCCTCCGCGGCATCGGCGTCGCCTACTGCGATGTCCTGATCGATCTCTGCCACCAGCCGCGCCCGCACGTCGAACAGACCCTGCGCGGCGCGACGGCTGTCCGGCTTGTCCTTCAGCGCCTGCGCAAACAGCGCCGCAGCGCTGTTTGCGTCGCCGGCCAGTTGACCGTCATGCAGCGCCTTGGCCGCACGCACCAGCAACGCCTGCACCGCCGGCGTATCCGCACTCAGCTGCTCGGGCAGGTTTGCATTCTTGCTGCTGTGCGCGGCGATCACGGCGGCCGGTGCCAGCGTCAGTGGCGGCCCGGCGTTGATTTCGCTGATCGCCGATACGCTCTCCGGCTGCAATCCGCTGGTCGGCGCCTGGGTGCCCATCGACATCGAACGTCGCGGTGCCTGGGTCGGATCGACGTGGAATACCCGCGGGAAAAAGTGATACGTCAGCGCGAACCCCAGCACGATCACCCCCAGCGCTCCACCAAGAGTGCGCTGACGGCGAAGGGTTGCATTGCTCGGCATAGATGGGCGTCCTTGGTGCGGCCTGTTATCGTGCGCCGTCCACCATAGGCACAAACCGCCGACAGGGCAATCCGCGCCCTGCGCCTTTCAAGGAATATCGATGTCATTGCCCGAAACCGCCGCCGCCGAGTGGATCGATCATCGCGACGCGCTGCAGGCGTGGCTGGCCACGATACCCGCGGACGCCGCGGTCGGCCTGGATACCGAGTTCATGCGTCGCAATACGTTCTATCCGCAGCTGGCGCTATTGCAGTTGGGATGGAACGGCCGTCATGCACTGATCGACCCACTCGCGTTCGAGATCGGCGACGCGCTGCAGCCGCTGCTCGGCGCCGGCCCGGCCGTCACCGTGATGCACAGCGCCAGCGAGGATCTGGAAACCCTTTCGCCACTGCTGCCGGATGGTCCGCACATCCTGTTCGATACGCAGATCGCCGCCGCCTTCGTCGGCATGGGCTTGGGCATCAGCTACCGCGCACTGGTCGCCGAGCTGACCGGGGTGGAACTGGACAAGGGCGAGACCCGTTCCGACTGGCTGCAGCGTCCGCTCACTGCGTCGCAATGCAGCTATGCCGCGCTGGATGTGGTGTATCTGAAAACCATCCATGAGCAACTCAGCGAGCGCCTGCAGCAACGCGACCGCAGCGCCTGGCACGCCGAGGACTGCGAACGCCTGAAAAGCCGCGCCAGCCATCGCGACGGCGACCCGCAGCCGCAACGCGCGATGCGCGGCGCCGCTGAATGGCCGGCCGCACAACAAGCCCTGCTGCGCCGACTGCTGCAGTGGCGCGACCGCAGCGCACGTCGCCTCGACGTGCCGCGCCCGTGGCTGCTCGACGACACGCTGGCGCTGAGCCTAGCGCAGCAACCGCCAGCCAGCCTCGCCGATCTCGAGCAACGCGGCCGTGGCCAGCGTGCATTGCGCTCGGCCCAACGCAGCGAATTGTTCGAGCTGCTCGCACCCGCCGTCAGCGTCGAGGAAATCGCCACCACCGTACGCATCCCCGGCCACCCACAAGGCGAGGCGAAGAAAGCACTCGGCGAAATGAAGCAGTTGATCGACAGTCTCGCGGTTGAACTCGACCTGCCACCCGGCCTGCTCTGCCCGCGCAAAGTACTGGAGGAATACGTGGTCACCGCCGAATGGCCCGAGTTCCTCGAAGGCTGGCGCCGCGAGGTGCTGCACGATCGTCTGGCCGCTCTGCTGCCCGGCTGATCCCGACCAGGGTCGAACGCAGGGCTTGGCGAAAACCGGCGCACACTGCTAACATTTGCGGCTTCCGTGGGGCGGTAGCTCAGCTGGGAGAGCGCCACGTTCGCATCGTGGAGGTCGTGGGTTCGATCCCCATCCGCTCCACCACGGATTTTACGATTGACGGAAAGCCGGCCTTGCGCCGGCTTTTTCGTGCGCGCTGGGCGGCACTACACCCGATGCCTACACCCTGACGAAATAGGGGATCGCCATCAGCGCAATCCCGATGACGATCAGCAGGCCGGTACGCGACACGAAATACGGAAACACCATCAACGCCAGTCCGCAGACCAGCGGAACGATCGCGCGCTGTTTCTTTCCGTACAGGAGAAAACCGAATCCGATCGACCCGAACAACACGCCCCACAGTAGTGTCGATGCGTTCAAGCTGACCTCGCGGACTTTGACTTGGATTGCAGAAGCCTACTCCCCATCCGGCCGTCTGACCCGGGCAGACCTTGCCAAGCACTTTTCCGGAAGCGGTGGAACGTGCCAGTCTTCCCAACGGGAATCTGCCTGCAGAAATAGCCGATCTTTTGTGGCGTGACGACATGCCTGGCACGCCGTCACGTCAGTTGCGCGTTCAGAACGGGAGTGCTGCCATGAAGTCCACTCGTTATTTTGCGTACGCGGCATGCTGCGTGTTTGCGCTGTCGCTATCGGCGCATGCCGCCACGACTGCGCAGGCATTCCAGTTGAACGACCTGCAGCGGGTCGTGAGCCTGAGCGAGCCACAGATTTCACCGGACGGCAAACGCATCGCGGTGGTCGTGTCGACGCCGGACTGGAAGACCGACAAGAGCCAGCAGGAACTCGACCTGGTGGATGTCGCCAGCGGCGTCCGGCGCGCACTGACCTGGAAACGCGAGGGGCTCTCGTCGCCGCGCTGGTCGCCGGATGGCGCGCGGCTGGCGTTCATCGCCAAGGATGCGGAAACGAAAGAAGGACAGCTCTACGTGATGCCGATGGACGGCGGCGATGCGTTGCGTATCACCGAGACCAAGCGCGGCGTGGATGCGTACAGCTGGAGTCCAGATGGCAAGCAAATCGCGTTCGTCAGCGAGGACGAACCTGCCAACGCGAAAGCCATCAAGGAACACGACGACGCATTCCAGGTCACCGACAACCACTTCCTCACTCGCGCCACCCTCACGCCATGGCACCTGTGGCTGGTGCCCAGTGCCGGCGGCACCGCGAAACAACTCACCCGGGGCAGCTACAGCCTGCAGACCGACCAGCAGGACAACGCACCAGTACCGACATGGAGTCGTGACGGCCGCAGCATCGCGTTCACGCGCTTTCCCGGCGCGTACTGGGGGCCGTCATTCCACTCGGTGATTGCCGCCGTGGATGCCGGTGGCGGCGAGCCGCACACACTGGTACCGGCGGAAGGCGCGGTGAATGCCATGTATGCGCCAGACAGCGACAGCTTCGCCTTCATGCGCCCGCGCAACGGTGATCAGAACAACGGCAATGCGGTCTACGTGACGGCGGACGGCAACAGCCGCGATGTCACCGAGGCATCGGCGCGCAACTTCAACAGCTACGTCTGGCTGCCGCACGGCAAGGCACTCGTGCTGGCAGGCGAAGATGGCACTCACTCGGTGCTGTGGGAGCAACCGCTGACGGGCGCCGCGAAGAAGCTCGACCTTGGCGAAGTGGAAGCTGGTGCGGATGTGAGCGTGTCGAAAACCGGGGCGCTGGCCTTCGTCGGCAGCACCACGACGCATCCGGCCGAGCTGTATGTGATGGATTCGGTGAGCGCGAAACCGCGCCGGCTCACCAACCTCAATGCGTTCGTCGACAACCTCGCACTGGGCCGCACCGAATCGATCGAATGGCAGGGATCGGACGGCTTCCACGAAGATGGTGTGCTGACCTATCCGGTGGGCTACCAGCGCGGACAATCCTATCCATTGGCGTTGGTGATTCACGGTGGCCCGGAAGCGGCATCCACGGTGAAGTTCGCAGCATTGCCGCAACTGCTGGCTGCCGCGGGCTTCGCGGTATTTCAGCCGAATTATCGCGGCAGCATCAATCTCGGCGACGCCTACCAGCACGCGATCTTCCGCGACACCGGTGTCGGTCCCGGCAAGGATGTGATGGCAGGCGTGGATGCGGTGCAGAAGCTCGGCTTCGTCGATGCGCAGCGCATCGGCGTCAGCGGCTGGTCGTACGGTGGCTACATGACCACCTGGCTGACCGGGCACTACCCGGTGTGGAAAGCCGCCGTATCCGGTGCCGCGTTGACGGACTGGGTCATGGACTACACCATCTCGTATTACCAGACCGGCGACACCTATTTCTTCGGCGGCTCGCCGTGGACGACAAAGGACCACGATATCTGGCGCGAACAATCACCCATCGCCTATGCACACAATGTCACCGCGCCGACCCTGATCATGGGCGACGTGGGCGACCCCAACGTGCCGCTGGTGAACAGCTATGAGTGGTATCACGCGCTACGCGACAACGGCGTACCGGTGGAGTTCTACGCTTATCCGGCGGACACGCATTTCCCCAAGGACATCGTGCGCACCACCGACGTATACCGGCGCTGGGTGAGCTGGATGACACAGCACCTGCAGCCCACCCACTGAGAAAATCCGGACCACGCATTGGCCAGGCAACAACCTGTCTAGCGGCTGTTGCCGGCCGTTGTCCCGCACAGTTTTTCCAGCAGCTCGGCCTGCACATCACGGACCGGCTCGTCACTGGTCGTCGCTGGGCGCAGGTACTGGCCGTCAGCTTGCAGCAGTGATGCACTGGTGTTGTCGGCGAGGTAGAGATCCAGTGCATTGCGCACGCGTTGCTGCAGCTTCTTGCCCTCGATCGGGAATGCACTTTCGACGCGACGATCCAGGTTGCGCTCCATCAGGTCGGCGCTGGACAGGTACAGCTGCGGCTCGCCATCGTTGGCGAACCAATACACACGGCTATGTTCGAGGAAACGGCCGATGATCGAGCGTACGCGGATATTTTCGGAGACGCCCTCCACGCCGGGACGCAGGCAGCAAACTCCGCGCACGATCAGCTCGATCTGCACGCCGGCGATGCTGGCCTTGTACAACGCACGGATCACCTTCGGCTCGGTCAGCGCATTGACCTTGATGACGATCTGCGCCGGCTTGCCGGCGGCGGCGTGCGTGGTCTCGCGCGCGATCAGTTCGAGCAGGGTCTTCTTCAGCGTGAACGGTGCATGCAGCAACTTCTTCATGCGCAGCACCTTGCCCATGCCGGTGAGCTGGCTGAACAGCTTGTGCACATCCTCGCACAAGGCCTCGTCGGAAGTGAGCAGGCTGTAGTCGGTGTACAGCCGCGCATTGCCGGTGTGGTAGTTGCCGGTGCCCATGTGGGCGTAACGCACCAGCTCGCTGCCCTCGCGGCGCTGGATCAGCATCAGCTTGGCGTGCGTCTTGATGCCGACGACACCGTAGATCACCATCGCGCCGGCCTGCTGCAGACGCGAGGCAAGCGTGAGGTTCGACTCCTCGTCGAAACGCGCGCGCAACTCGACCACCGCGGTCACTTCCTTGCCGGCACGCGCCGCGTCGACCAGCGCATCGACGATTTCCGAATTCGCGTTGGTGCGGTACAGCGTCTGCTTGATCGCCAGCACCTGCGGATCCTTCGCCGCTTGGCGCAGCAGGTCGACCACCGGCGAAAACGATTCGTACGGATGCAGCAGCAGCACATCCTGCTTGCCGATGATCTGGAACAGGTCCTCGGCGTGCTTGAGTACCTTCGGCAGCACCGGGGTGAACGGCGGATATTGCAGCTGCGGATAACCCGCCTCGCTGGCGATGCGGAACAACCGCGCCAGGTTCACCGGGCCGTTCACTTCGTACAACTCGGACTCGTTGAGGCCGAATTGCCTGAGCAGGTAGTCGGCCAGATCCTTCGGGCAGTTGTCGGCTACTTCCAGCCGCACCGCATCGCCGAAGCGGCGCGAATACAGCTCGCCGCGCAGCGCCAGCGCCAGATCCTCGACGTCTTCCGGATCGAGCGTGAGGTCGGCATTGCGGGTCAACCGGAACTGGTAGCAGCCGAGCACGGTCATGCCGGGGAACAGTTCCTCCGCATGCGCGTGGATCATCGAGGACAGCAGCACGTAGTTGTCGCCGCCCTCGCAGATCTCCAGCGGCAAACGGATCAGCCGCGGCAGCACGCGCGGCGCCGGCACGATCGCCAGGCCGGAATCGCGGCCGAATGCATCGACGCCATCCAGCCGCACGATGAAGTTGAGGCTCTTGTTGACCAGCAGCGGAAACGGGTGGGTCGGATCGAGCCCGATCGGCGTGATCAGCGGCGCCACTTCCTCGCGGAAATAGCGGCGTACCCACAACTTCTGCTTGTGCGTCCACTGGGTGCGGCGAACGATGCGGATGCCCTGCCCGGCCAGCTCCGGCAGGATGCGCTCGTTGAGGATCGCGTACTGCCGTTCGATCTGCTTGTGCGCGATCTCGCTGATCTCGGCCAGGGCGCGCTTCGGTGGAATGCCGTCCGCGCCGATCATCTCGTGATCCAGCGCGATCTGGCCTTTCAGCCCGGCCACGCGGATCTCGAAGAACTCGTCCATGTTGCGCGAGAAGATCAGCAGGAACTTCAGCCGCTCCAGCAGCGGCGTGCGCTCGTCCAACGCCTGGTCCAGCACGCGGATATTGAACTGCAGCTGCGACAGCTCGCGGTGGATGTACAGGCGATTGTCGGTGAGATCCACCGCCGGCGTCGCCGACACGGCATCGTTGGCGGCCGGCACGGAAGCGTCGGGTGGCGAGGTCTCGCGGATGATGCGGCTGTTCATCGGTACACCAGCTCTGGCAAGGGACGAGTGCGTTCAATCACGGTAGCGCACCGCGGGTGACGGCCGGATCGGCGCACCGCGATGGTGCTGCATTGGTCAGTATGCTGCAGTTTTCTGACTACCAGGTGACACGGGTTATTCAGGAGCTTCATGCATCAATGGCGTCACGGCGCCACCGTTCGTCCGCTGCCAGGTAACGGCTGGGCGCTGCACCCAGCACGCGCCGGAACGCCGCGGTGAATGCGCTGGCACTGCTGTAGCCGAGATCCACCGCGACCTGGGTGATTGAATCGCCACCGCCCAGCCGGGTCAGCGCGGCGAGCAGGCACGCCTGCTGGCGCCATGCGCTGAAACTCATGCCAGTCTCCTGGCGAAACAGCCGGGTGAAACTGCGTCGGCTCATGCCGGCCTTGTGCGCCATCGCGTCGATATCGATTTCCAGCGCCGGCGCGGCGATCAGGGCACGACACAGACGGGCCAGCCGCGGATCGCGTGGCAGCGGCGTGTTCAGCGCCAGCGCCGGCATCGCGGCAATCTCGTCCAGCAACAGCGCCATTACACGGCCGTCGCGCCCGCCCAGCGCGTACTCGGCGGGCAGGTCCACCGCTTCCAGCAGCAAGGCGTGCAACAGCAGCGATACCCCGATCACCCGACAATGCGTCGGCAGCAGCGCGGACGCTTCATCCCGCACATAGGCGCTTCGCGTGGATACGGCACCACTCATGCGCACCTCGTGCGCCACGCCTGCCGGTATCCACAGCGCGCGACGCGGCGGCACCACCCAGCTGCCTTCGTCGGTGATTGCCGTGACCACGCCAGTGGCTGCGTACAGCAGCTGGCCGCGCTTGTGGGCATGACGCGGCAGCACGTAGTGCGGCGGATAGTCGTTGCCGGTGATGACAACGTCGCGCGGGGTGTCTTCGTAGTGGGTGACGCGGGTATTGCGCATGATGAGCGGGATCTTGGCCCGAATTCGACAACATTTGACCCAGCAATACATGCGGGCCGCTACCGGCCACTCTAAAGTGGCGCTCCTGGCGATGCAATGCGCGCCAACCCTCCCCCATCCCCGAGAGTCCCCATGGATACCCGCGTCGACGAGGCGAGCCTGCCGGTTCAGCCGACGACCCCACCGACAGCAATTCCGGCCGAAGGCACGGCCTTTGGTGTGCTTGGCGGCATCAGCTTCGCGCACATGCTCAACGACATGATCCAGTCGCTGCTGCTGGCGATCTATCCGGTCCTGAAAAGCGATTTCCACCTGAGCTTCGCCCAGGTCGGCCTGATCACCCTGACCTACCAACTCACTGCCTCGATGCTGCAGCCACTCGTCGGTATGGTCACCGACCGCAGGCCGATGCCGTACTCGCTGCCGGTGGGCATGGGCTTCACCCTATGCGGCCTGTTGCTGCTGGCGGTGGCACCGAACTTCCCGATCCTGCTGGTCGCCGCCGCGCTGGTCGGCACCGGCTCGTCGGTATTCCATCCGGAATCCTCGCGGGTGGCGCGGATGGCCTCCGGCGGCCGACATGGCCTGGCGCAATCGCTGTTCCAGGTCGGCGGCAACACCGGCGCGTCGCTGGGCCCACTGCTGGCCGCATGGATCATCGTGCCGCACGGGCGCGGCAGCGTGGCGTGGTTCTCGCTGGCGGCGCTGCTGGCGATCGTGGTGCTGCTGCAGGTCGGCCGCTGGTATGGGCAGCATCATGTCGCGCGCAGCAAGTCGGCGGCGCGTCATCTGACCGTCGTGTCGCTCACACGCAACCAGATCATCGGCGCGCTGGCGATCCTCGGCCTGCTGATCTTCTCCAAGTATTTCTACCTGGCCAGCCTCAGCAGCTATTACACGTTCTACCTGATCCACAAGTTCGGCGTATCGGTGCAGAGCGCGCAGGTGCACCTGTTCGTGTTCCTGTTCGCGGTGGCCGCCGGCTCGCTGATCGGCGGCCCGATCGGCGATCGCATCGGGCGCAAGTGGGTGATCTGGGTATCGATCCTAGGCGTGGCGCCGTTCACCCTGCTTCTGCCGCACGCGAACCTGATGTGGACCGGCGTGCTGACCGTGATCATCGGATTGATTCTGGCCTCGGCGTTCTCGGCAATCCTGGTCTACGCACAGGAACTGATCCCCGGGCGCGTCGGCATGATCTCCGGTTTGTTCTTCGGCTTCGCGTTCGGCATGGGCGGCATTGGTGCGGCCGTGCTTGGTGGACTGGCGGATGCGCATGGCATCGAGTATGTCTACCGGTTGTGTGCGTATCTGCCGTTGATGGGGTTGATTACGGTGTTTTTGCCGAATATCGAGAAGCGGGCTCACGCGTAGTTCTTTTGTAGGAGCGGCTTCAGCCGCGATGGTCTTGCTCGATTTTTTTGATTAAGTGCAGAGCTTTCGTGCGCCTACGGCGCCCGAGTTACTTTCTCTTTGTGTGGCCAAAGAGAAAGCTAACCAAAGAGAAAGGCCACCCCGCTTGGCGCTTGCCGAGCATCCTGCCCGGCAAGTCCGTGAGGGCCGGCCGGGTTTTTCGACAGGACTCCTGTCCTGGCGAAAGATGATCGGCATCCCTGCCGATCCCCCTGCGGGCCTGTCGTCCGCCCCTCACCGCCGCACAGGGGCCCCGGTAAAGCAGCGGGCCATCGTGGCCCGCACTCTTCAGAAGAGCCAAAGCAAAGCAAAGCAAAGCAGAGCAAAGGCAAAGCAGAACAACAGCAACGGTTGAAAGATCTGAGTCATCTCTGTGGCGCGGCCAACGGCGCACCGCAATTGACATTCCGACTATCGACCAAGCCATGTTGTTGCACAGGAATCCCTATCCTTGACGTCATGATTCAAGGCTCGCACCATCCTTTGCGTACCCTGGATTTTTAGGGGCTACTAAGCGTTGGGTGTCAGATGATTGAGGATCAGGACAATCTTGGTGGAATTTCTGCGATGAACCCTGTCATCGCGCGCCCTTACGCCGTTGGGATTTTTGATGTCCTAGGCTTCAAAAGGAGATTCGAAAAATTCGGCCTTGAGGAAATTACCGCTCGATACAGGGCGCTCATCGATATCGTCGTTAAACGAGATGAGCACATGGCGAAGACGAAGACATTTTTCCCGAAAGAAGGTCCTTATTGGTGCGCCGGCGGTGAAATTTTACCTATAACAAAAGTCTACGCTGCTTATGCCAGCGATACCTTCGTGGTCTGGGCTAACTACACTTGGACCGACCTGCATGTGCGCACTCAGGACGAGCTGGAGAAGCTGTCCAAAGATTCGAACCATGACTGGCTTTTTCAGCCAATCCCGTGCGACGCATTTTTGGAAATCTGCAGCGAATTGATGTGCCGAAGCTTGCAAGTAGGCTTACCACTTCGAGGCGCGCTGGCTGTTGGTGATGCCATTTTGGATAAGGAAAGAAACATCTTCTTAGGTCAGCCAATCATCGACGCGAACCTACTGGAGCATGATCAAAAGTTCATTGGTGCTGGGATGTGTAGTTCATTTGTTAGTCAAACGATCCCTAAGCGCTTCGCTCTTTCGTTTAGTCAGCAAATGAAGAAGTCTTCCGTGCGCGAAGCTAGTGGACTGATTTTGGATTGGCCTCGTCATTGGAGAAGCACTCGACCTTTTGATCTTAAGAAAATTGTCGAGGCCATGAACACCGATAGTACGTTCTCCGAATACTACGAGGATACTTTGTCGTCGATTGATGAGTCAGAGAAAGCTATCGATGACATTGAGCACGGAAAGGCGTGCCCCATACGTAGCAACTATGAGCAATTTTCATATTCGCGTGAGGGAAACATCGCTGCACATGCAATGGCCGTCAGACGTTGCACGCCAGAAGAAGCAGTCTGATGCGAGCTTAGATGGAGACGCCCAATCAGCAACTCCACCCAAAGCCCCTGCAGCCGCTTCGCGTCGTCGCCAAGATGCAGGTGAACCTAAACGGTGACCATTTGCTTCTTGGCGATCGCAAACATTCGTAGCAGCAGAAACCAATACTTCAATTCGACGTCTGGCTACGGCTCTTCAGCTCTCGCAACCGCGAAGCGGTTGCGTACCGAGTGCGGGCCAGGATGGCCCGCTGCTCTACCCGGGGCCCCTGTGCGGCGGTGAGGGACGGACGACAGGCCGCGCAGCGGTGATCGGCATGGATGCCGATCATTTTTCGTCAGGACAGGAGTCCTGTCGAAAAACCCGGCCGGCCCTCACGGACTTGCCGCCCATGGATGGGCGGCAAGCGCCAAGCGGGGTGGCCTTCTCTTTTGGTTACTTTTCTCTTGGCCACGCAAGAGAAAAGTGACTCGGGCTCCGCAGGAGCACGAAAGCTCTTCGCTTGAAATCAATCAAAGCAATGCAGAGCATCGCGCACAGGGCACGCTCCTACAAGAAAGACTCAGCGCGCGCCGATCACCACCGGCTCCGACTCCAGCATGACACCGAACTTGTCGCGCACACCGTGCATCACTTGCTCCGCCAGCGCCCACAGTTGCGGCCCCGTCGCCTTGCCATGATTCACCAGCACCAGCGCGTGCCGATTGGAGATGCCCGCATCGCCTTCGCGGATACCCTTGAAACCAGCGGCCTCGATCATCCAGGCAGCGGAAACTTTGCAGCGGCCGTCCGGCTGCGGCCACACGGCCAGTCCGGGATGCTCACGCTTGAGTGCATCAGCCAGCGCGGCGTCGATGATCGGATTCTTGAAGAAGCTGCCGGCATTGCCGATCACCGCCGGGTCGGGCAGCTTGCTCGTACGCAGGTGCACCACTGCCTCGGCCACGTGGAACGGCGCGGGCTTGTCCACGCCCATCCGCGCCAGTTGTTCGTTGATACCGGCGTAGTCGGTACGCAGCGGACGGCTGCGCGGCAACACGAAACGCACGGCGGTGACGATGTAACGGCCAGGTTCATGCTTGAACAGCGAGTCGCGGTAGGCGAATGCGCAGGTCGCATGATCCAGCGTCACCACGCGGCACTCGCGGATATCCCACGCTTCCACACTTTCGATGAACTCGGCCACTTCGCAGCCATACGCACCGATGTTCTGGATCGGCGCGGCGCCGACAGTGCCGGGAATCAGGATCAGGTTTTCCAGCCCGGCGTAGCCGTGGCCCAGGGTCCAGCGCACGAAGTCGTCCCAGCGCTCACCGGCGGCGACGGCAATGCGTGCGCTATCGCCATCACTTTCCACCTGGACGCCACGGGTTTCCATCGCCAGCACGGTGCCGTCGAAATCGCCGGTGAACAGCACATTGCTGCCTTCGCCCAACACCAACAGGCGTCCGTTGCGCACGGCCGGAAAGTCGAGCAGCTCGGGCAGCTTGCTGGCGTCGCGGATCTCCGCCAGCAGTGTCGCCCGTGCGGCCACGCGCAACGTGTTGCGATTGGCCAGCGAAGCGTTTTCGATGAGCGTGTAACCACCCATGTCTACCTGTTCAACCGGCATTGGCAGCCTCGCGCTGGCGACGGATTTCGTTGACGCATTCGCCAACCAGATGTGGCCCACGATAGATCAGCCCCGAATAGACCTGCACCAGCGAGGCGCCGGCGTCGAGCTTCTCGGCGGCATCGCTGCCATCGAGAATGCCGCCCACGCCGATCAACGGGATGCGCCCCTGCAAGCGTTTGTGCATGCCGGCGAGCACCGCGGTGGAACGCTCGAACAGCGGCTTGCCGGACAGCCCGCCAGTTTCACCGCCATGCGGATCATCGGCCACCGCTGCATGGTCGATGGTGGTGTTGGTGCAGATCACGCCATCGATGCCGGTGCGCAGTAATACTTCGGCGATCGCGTCGAGTTCGGTTTCGCTCAGATCCGGCGCGATCTTCAGCAGCATCGGCTTGCGCCGGCCCTGCTGCGAACCCAGCCGTTCCTGCGCCGCGCGCAACAGCGAGATGAACTTGTACAGCGTGGCTTCCTGCTGCAGGTCGCGCAGCCCCTGGGTGTTCGGCGAGGAGATGTTCACCGTGATGTAGCTGGCGTGCTCGTAGACCTTGTGCAGGCAGGTCAGGTAGTCGTTGACCGCCTTCTCGTTCGGCGTGTCCTTGTTCTTGCCGATGTTGATGCCGAGCACGCCGTGATAGCTGGACTGCTGCACGTTGCGCACCAGCGCATCGACGCCGCCGTTGTTGAAGCCGAGTCGGTTGATGATCGCCTCGTGCTGCGGCAGCCGGAACATGCGCGGCTTGTCGTTACCCGGCTGCGGCAGCGGCGTCACCGTGCCCACTTCGATGAAGCCGAAACCGAGCGCGTTGAGCGCGTCGAGGTGGTCGGCATTCTTGTCCAGCCCGGCGGCGAGGCCCACCGGATTTGGGAAGGTGATGCCGAACACGGTGGTCGGCAAGTCGGCCGGCGGCTTGGCGATCCAGTGCGCGAAGTTGCTGCGCTGGGCCACGCCAAGTCCATACATGGTCACGCGATGCGCAGTTTCGGCATCGAGCTTGAACAGCAGCGGGCGCAGGTAGTCGTACATGGGTCAGCCCATATGTCCGGCAAAGATGCGGGTGTCGTAGTCGAAGCTTACCGTGCCGTGCTCGGCACAGCTGTCGAACAGTTCGCGCAGCGCCTGCAGCATCGGTTCGTGTTGCGGGTGTCCGGCCTGCGGCGCATACGACGACGACATCAGACGCCCGCGCAACGCCTCGAAATCCAGCCGCTGGGCATGTTCGAAACTGGCGCTGCCGCGGAAACCGACGCCGAACCAGTGGCGCATCCGTGCATCGTCGGCGTAGCGCTCGGCTACGCTGGTGTAGTCGGTACCGAACTGTTGCAGCAACGCCTCATAGCCTTCGAGGAAACGCGTACCGATCAGCCGGCGCGAATTCCACCAGATCGCGACCAGGCCGCCGTGGCGCAGGATGCGCGCGAACTCGCGTCGCGTGGTTTCCTCGTCGAACCAGTGGAACGCCTGCGCCACGGTGACCAGGTCCACGCTGGCATCAGGCAGCCCGGTGGCATCGGCTTTGCCGTCGATAGCGTCGAAATTTTCGTAAGCCTGCAGCCAGCGTTCGGCGGCGGCGCGCATCGGCGCATTCGGCTCCACTGCGGTCACGCGATAGCCCGCATCGAGAAACAGCTTCGACGAGATGCCGGTGCCGGCGCCGACATCCGCGACCCGCCAATCCACACCGACACCTTGCTCGCGCTGCAGCCATTCGAGCAGCGCCGGCGGATAGTCCGGCCGGTAGCGCACGTAATCGTCGACGCGGTCGCTGAAGCGCGCAGTGGAGTGCAGGTCACTCATGTCATCCGTCCTGTCTGGTCAGCCATTGAGCATCTGGCCGCCATCGACCGCCAGCGTCTGCCCGGTGATCCAGCCGGCCCATGGCGAGGCCAGGAACAACGCAGCATGGGCGATTTCCTCCGGGCGACCAAAACGGCCGAACGGAATCTTCGCCAGCGTAGCCTGATAAAGCTGCGGCTGTTCGAGTTTGCGGCGCTCCCACAGGCCGTCGGCAAACGCGATCGAACCCGGTGCGATCGCGTTGACGCGGATGCGATGCTCAGCCAGCGCCAGTGCTTGCGAGGTGGTGTACTGGCTCAGCGCTGCCTTCACCGCCGCATAAGGCGCGCCACTGGCGCGCGGACGGAAGGCCGCAATCGAGCTGGTGTGCAGGATGCACGGCTGTGGTGATGTCTTGAGATACGGCAACGCCGCACGCGATGCGCGCACGGCCGCCATCAGGTCGACGTTGAAGCCGGCGATCCAGCCCTCGTCGCTCTCGTCGAAGCCGTAGCCACTGGCGTTGTTGATCAGCACGTCGATGCCGCCGAGCGCAGCGGCGGCATTCGCCACATAGGCGTCGATCGCTGTCGCATCGGCCAGGTCACAGCTTTGCGCATGCACGGTGGCGCCCAGCGTGGCGATCGCCTGGCGGGCTTCTTCCAGCGACGCTGCGCCGCGTGCGCAGATCGACACGGCGGCACCAGCCTGGGCAAAAGCCAGCGCCATGCTGCGACCGATGCCGCGGCTGCCGCCGGCGACGACGACGCGATAACCCTGAAAATCAAAAGAAGCGGAGGGCCGGATGGCAGCCATCAGGTTGCCTCAGTGCCAGTGCAGGAAGGCCAAGCCGAAGGCAATCAGCACGAACATGCCCAGCACGACCAGCGCAAGATGCGCGTAACCAAGCACCAGCCCGGCGATAGCCATACCATCGCCCTCGATCACGGCCTCCGGAGCCGCCTTGCGGATTTCACTGCGCGCCATATGCCCGCAGATGATCGCCACGATCGCGCCGATGAACGGCAGCAGGCACCAGGTAAGAATGCCGAAGACCAGACTCACGATTGCCAGCGAACTGGTGCTGGCAGCGGGCCGGTAGGACGGTTGATAGCTCATCGGATCGCTCACTCGGTCGAGGTGGGGCACGTCGAAATGGATCAGGTCGAAGTGGATCAGCGCCGGCATGCATTGTCATCGGCTACGGGCGACAACGCGGCCCGTAGCCTGGTTGCATCTGCTCAGAACTCGAACTTGATGCCCTGCGCCAGCGGCAATGCATCGGAGTAGTTGATCGTGTTGGTCTGGCGGCGCATGTAGACCTTCCACGCGTCCGAACCCGACTCGCGACCACCGCCGGTTTCCTTCTCGCCGCCGAAAGCGCCGCCGATCTCCGCACCCGAGGTGCCGATGTTGACGTTGGCGATGCCGCAATCCGAACCGGCTGCCGACAGGAACTGCTCGCCCGCGCGAAGGTTGTTGGTGAAGATCGACGAGGACAGGCCCTGCGGCACGTCGTTCTGCATGTCGATCGCTTCGTCCAGCGTCTTGAACGGCATCACGTAGAGGATCGGCGCGAACGTTTCGGTCTGCACGACCTCATGCGAGTTCGCAATGCCGGTGACGATGGTCGGCAGCACGAAGTTGCCCTTGCGATCGGTCAGCGCCGCGCCGCCGGTGGCGATCGTGCCGCCGGCCGCCTTGGCCTTGTCCACTGCGACAAGATAACCCTGCACCGCTTCGGAGCTGTTGAGCGGACCCATCAATGTGGTCGACAGGTTCGGATCGCCGATCTTGCCTTCGACCTGCTTGTACGCCTTGACCAAGGTCTCCAGCACGTTCTGGTAGATCGACTCGTGCACGAACAGCCGGCGGGTGGTGGTGCAGCGCTGGCCGGCGGTACCGACGGCGCCGAACACGATACCCGGAATCGCCAGCTTCAGGTCGGCGCTTTCGTCGAGGATGATCGCGTTGTTGCCGCCCAGCTCCAGCAGCGAACGACCCATGCGCTGCGCCACGCGCTCACCGACCATGCGGCCGACCTTGGTCGAGCCGGTGAAGCTGATCAGCGGAATGCGCTTGTCGTCGACGAACGCCTGCGACAGATCGGTGCCGGCATCGTTGAACAGGAAGAACAGATCGGGGAAACCGCCGGCCTTCAGCGCCTCGTTGCAGATGCGGATGGTGGCGATCGCCGACAGCGGCGTCTTCGGCGACGGCTTCCAGATGCAGATGTCGCCGGCGATCGTGGCCAGGAACGAATTCCACGCCCACACCGCAACCGGGAAATTGAATGCGCTGATGATGCCGACCAAGCCCAGCGGATGGTACTGGTCGTACATGCGATGGCCCGGGCGCTCCGAGTGCATGGTGGCGCCGTACATCATGCGGCTCTGGCCCACCGCGAAGTCGGCGATGTCGATCATCTCCTGCACTTCGCCGTCGCCCTCGGGCTTGATCTTGCCCATCTCCAGCGCGACCAGCGAACCCAACGCATCCTTGTGCTTGCGCAGCGCTTCGCCGCACAGGCGCACCGCTTCGCCACGCGCCGGCGCAGGCGTCGTGCGCCATACCTTGAAGGCGGCCTGCGCGCGCTTGACGATGATTTCGTAGTCGGCAGCGCTGGAGGCATGCACGGTGCCGAGCACTTCACCGGTGGCCGGATTCACCGGCTGCAACGCGCCGGCGTCGGCGGTCTTCGACCACTCGCCTTGGCCGAGGTACGTACCGGACTGCTCGCCATGGAGGCCGAGGGCGTTGAGGATGGCGTGGGACATGGTGTCTCCTGGACTTGCATGGCGACAGGGCGCCATGGGGAATGGGAAACCGCCATTCTAACAGGGCAGCTTCGCCCGCATGCTGCTGCCCGCCCGACGTCCCGGAAACGGCAACGACATCCGATACCTGCGATAACAGGCGACGGAAGCTCCGCCGCAACGCAAGTGGATGGCATATTACCCACACGCACCTTCACAGGGATCGAAGACGCATGCATCGACTTCAATGGAAGCTCTGCGAGAGTGGTAAAACGCTGATACGTATCAACGATTTCTCCCCATGCTGAACACTCTGGCGATTGCCAACTACCGTTCGCTACGTTCACTGACGCTACGGTTGGGCCGGCTGAATCTGATCACCGGCGCCAACGGCAGCGGAAAATCGAACCTTTACCGCGCCTTGCGGTTGCTGGCAGAAACAGCGCAGGGCGGCGTGATCAGCGCACTGGCACGCGAAGGCGGCCTGTCATCGACCTTGTGGGCAGGCCCCGAGAACATCACGTCCGCCATGCAACGCGGCGAAATGCCAGTACAGGGCGGCCCGCGCCAGCAGCCGGTGGCGCTCAAGCTGGGCTTTGCAGGCGAGGATTTTGGCTATGCCATCGATCTGGGGCTGCCCACGCCGTCGTCTTCGGCGTTCCATCGTGATCCAGAAATCAAGCGAGAAGTCATCTGGTCCGGTCCGTTCCTGCGACCATCAAATACGCTGGTCGATCGACATGGTGCGGTGGCTCGCGTGCGGGACGGGAAGCACTGGCGCGTCGCCGCTGAACATCTGAATGGTTTCGAGAGCATCTTTTCGCAACTGGCCGACCCGGAGCGTGCGGCAGAGGTGCTGTCACTGCGCGAGTCGATACGCGGCTGGCGCTTCTACGACCACTTCCGCTCCGACGCCGAGGCACCCGCGCGCCGGGCGCAGACAGGAACCCGCACACCCGTACTCAGCCACGACGGGCACGATCTCGCCGCCGCCTGGCAGACGATCCGCGAGATAGGTGATGCGCGGGCGCTCGACCATGCTGTGGAGGACGCCTTTCCTGGCGCAGAAGTACAGGTCGCCATCGATGACGAGCGCTTCAGCCTCCGGTTCAACCAGCACGGACTTCTGCGGCCGCTGGAAGCCACCGAATGGTCCGATGGCACCTTGCGTTACCTGCTATGGATCGCCGCACTGCATACGCCTCGCCCACCACCACTGATGGTATTGAACGAGCCGGAAACCAGCCTGCATCCCGATCTGCTGCCTGCTCTGGCACGACTGATCGTGAAGGCGTCACAGCGGAGCCAGGTCTGGGTTGTATCGCATGCTCCACGCCTGATTGCCGCGCTGGAAAGCATGCCTGAGTGCAACATTATCCATCTGGAAAAAGATCTCAGCCAAACCAAGATCGCCGGACAGCGTCTGCTGGATGAGCCTGCGTGGCACTGGCCGGAACGATGAAATGCGTCGCCTGCCTGGACCATGACATCGAGGAATCGGGGCATGACACAGGCAACGGTGCAGGCACGTCACCTGTGGATACCATCGAGCAAGAACCGGGCGATCCATGCGAAAATCCCGCCGCTGCCCTCGTAGCTCAGTTGGATAGAGCGGTCCCCTCCTAAGGGACAGGTCGGACGTTCGAATCGTCTCGAGGGCACCATTCGCAAGATTCAAAGGCCGACCATGCCGGCCTTTGTGCTTTTCGGCTCACGAACTGCACGACAGCATCGAGCAGCCAGCCTTGTGCCGGGCCCAGTCCGGGCGCTTCTGCGCGTATGCCTCGCGACCGGGCTGGTCGTCGTAAGGGCGCCGCATCACGTCGAGCAATTCCGTAATGCCGCCGGGATCGCCCTGTTCAGCCCGGTCGATCGCCTGCTGGGCCAGATAATTGCGCAACACGTAGCGTGGATTGGCCTCGCGCATGCGCGTCCGGCGTTGTTCGGCCGATTGTGGATCGGTGGCGAGACGGGCGACATAACGAGTCAGCCAGTCGTTGAGCGCCGGCTCCGCTTCGCGTCGTTTCGTCTCGTCGTAGAACGCATCGTTGAACGGTTCCAGTGTCGGCGCCCGTGCATCGACGTCGGCCAGCGCACGAAACCACAAAGTCATGTCGATTTCGGCCTGCTGCATCAGCGTCTGCAGCGACTGCATCAGCACCACGTCGTCATCGCGGCATTCGGTCAGACCGAGTTTGGCGGTGATGTTGGCGCGATCGGCAACAGCATAGGTCGCCGCGTAGCGATCCAGCCCGGCCTGCAAAGGCTCGACACTGGCAAACAGTGGCGCCAATGCGCCGGCCAGACGGCTCAGATTCCACCACGCCACGTCCGGTTGCTGGCCGTAGCGATAGCGGCGGCGCTGCGCGTCTGTCGTGTTCGGTGTCCAGTCCGGATCGTAGTTGTCGACCCAGCCGTACGGACCGTAGTCGATGGTGAGGCCGAGGATCGACATGTTGTCGGTGTTCATCACGCCATGCACGAAGCCCACGCGCATCCAGTGCGCGATCATCGTGGCGGTGCGCTCGCACACCTGTGCAAACCACTCCGCGTACAGCGCCTCACCCTGACCACTCAGCTCCGGGAAATCGCGGCGGATGGTGAAATCGACCAGCTGTTGCAACAGCGCCGTATCGCCGCGTGAAGCAGGCAATTCGAAATTGCCGAAGCGGATGAACGAAGGCGCCAGACGGCAGACGACTGCGCCGCGCTCCGGTTTCGCGTGGCCGTCGTAGAACATGTCGCGCACGACCAGCTCACCGGTATCGACCAGGCTCAATGCGCGCGTGGTCGGCACGCCGAGATGATGCATCGCTTCGCTGCACAGGAACTCGCGCACCGACGAACGCAGCACCGCACGCCCGTCCGCGCCACGTGAATACGGCGTCAACCCGGCACCTTTCAGCTGCAGTTCCCAACGCTCGCCGGCGGCGTTGATCGTCTCGCCCAGTGAAATCGCCCGGCCGTCGCCGAGCTGTCCCGCCCAGTGGCCGAACTGATGACCGCCATAATTCGCCGCATACGGCTGCATGCCATCGAGCAGCGCATTGCCGCCGAACAACTGCGCAAATTCCGGCGTAGCGACCTCAGCCTCGCTGAAACCGAGTGTCGCCGCCATCTCCACCGAATGCGCCAGCAGCTGCGGCGCCTCAACCGGCGAGGGATCGACGCGTGAATACAGCGCCGCTTCGACCTGGCGCAGGCGCGCGCCTTGCTCCGGATCGCCGGGCAGCTCGCGAACGAACGCGTTGTCGAAATGGAGCTTGAACATGGGTGGCCCGGGACAATGGAACAGACCGATCCTATATCCGGGCGCGCTACGCTTCATGCAAGGGCGAAGCGCTTCCATCGCATGGCGCTATAGTCGGCGCCGCCAGCCATTCAGGAAAACCCATGACCGACACGCCGCCGTCCACCAGCCTCAACGCCGATGCGCTGCCCGAGGATGCGCCGTACATCGCCGCCACCACGCGCTGGCTGGAACGTGCGGTGATCGGACTCAACCTGTGTCCGTTCGCCCGCGCACCGCATGTGCAGGGCAAGCTGCGCATGCGGGTGAGCCATGCGCGCGATACCGATGCGCTGCTCGACGATCTGTGCGGCGAGCTGCAGTCGCTCAACGCGCTGACGCCGGACGAATGCGAAACCGGCCTGCTGATCCATCCGTTCGTGCTGACGGATTTTCTCGATTACAACGACTTCCTCGATGTGGCCGATGCGGCGGTGCAGACGTTGGGGCTGGAGGGCGAGTGGCAGGTCGCCAGCTTCCATCCCGACTACCAGTTCGCCGAAAGCGCCAAGGACGACGTCGAGAACTTCAGCAACCGCTCGCCATTCCCCACCCTGCACCTGCTGCGTGAATCGAGCATCGAACGCGCGATGGACGTGATGAGCGATACCGACAGCATCTACCGGCGCAATATCGAGACGCTGCAACGGTTGGGAGCCGACGGCTGGCAAGCGCTGTGGCACGACAAGCCAAGCTGAACAGCCACCACAACAAAGCGTTCATGCCGCCCCTGTCATGCTGACGAGTGAACAATCTCCCCGATCCCTACGCGGAAAGCGTCGACCCGAGCGTGCAATGCACGACCTGCGAAGCCGTGTGCTGCCGCCTCACCGTGGTGTTGATGCCGGAAGATCACGTGCCGGCGTGGCTGGTCGACCACGACGAGCACGGCCTGGAAATCCTGGCCAAGGGTGAAGACGGCTGGTGTGCCGCGGTCAATCCGAACACGTCCGGCTGCACGATCTACGAGGATCGCCCCACCATCTGCCGCAAGTACGCGATGGGCAGCCCGAGCTGTCGCGACGAGCGGCACAAGTGGTTCGGCGCGACGATTCCCACTGCCGTGCACATGCTGTAACCAGGCGACTCAGGCTCAGGCCGTAGTGCCAAAAATCAACGCGACCTCGGCGGCATCAATCGCGCGCCATTCACCCAGCGGCAACTCGCCCAAGGTGAGCCCGCCGACCGAAATGCGCCGCAGCGTTTCGACGTGATTGCCAGCGGCGGCGAACATGCGACGCACCTGGTGATAGCGACCCTCGGTGACGGTGAGCCGGGCATGCCGCGGTCCCAAGACATCAAGCACAGCCGGCGCCAACGGCTCCTTTTCTGTCTCCAGCATCAGCGTGCCGCTGGCGAACAACTCGCCTTCATCGCCGCGCAGATCCTGCGCCAGCGTCGCCTCGTAGACCTTGGTCACCTGTGCCTTCGGCGAGATGATCCGGTGCAGCAGCGCGCCGTCGTCGGTAAACAGCAGCAGGCCGCTGGTATCGCGATCGAGCCGACCCACGCTGGACAGCACCGGCGAACGCACGTTGTAGCGCGGCGGCAGCAGGTCATACACGACCCGGCCCGGATCCTTGCGCGAACAGGTGACGCCGAGCGGCTTGTTCATCATCAACACCAGACCCGGCGGCGGATCGAGCGGTTCGTCATCGACGCGGACGGTTTCGTACGGCACCACGTCGTCGGCATACAGCACCTCGCCATCGGCATCGGTGATGCGGCCGGAACGGAACAACAGCGTCACGTCCTTGCGGCTGCCATAGCCCAGGTTCGCAATGAGTTTGACCAATTTCATCCACGCACTCCAACCGCTTCGATCACCTTGAATCCCTCTTGCGTCACCAGCGTGCGCACGTCGCGAAAACGCGCCGTCAGTATCGCCTCATACGGCAGATGCCGGTTCGCCACGATCAACAGACGCCCATCCGGCTCCAGTGCTTCGGCCGCGCTGGTGATGAAGGCACGCCCCAGCTCCGGCAGATCGGCACGACCCTGATGAAACGGCGGATTGCTGACGATGGCGTCGTAACGCTGCGCCAGACCACGCGTGACATCGTGCCAGTAGACCGCCACGCCAAGTTCGCGCCCGCACTCGTGCTTGGCCCTGGCCAGATTGATCCGCGCCGGTTCCAGCGCGCGCGCCTCGGCTTCATACAGGTCGATCGCGCTGACTTCCGGGCAGCGTGCGATGACCTGGCTGGCGAGATAGCCGTAACCCGCACCAAGGTCCGCCACGCGGCCGTGCAGGTCGCCCGGCAGATGCGCGGCCAGCAGCGCCGAGGCACGGTCGATGCGATCCCATGCGAACAGGCCGGGACGGCTGACGTAGCCGTCGACGATTGCGCGCGGCGCATCCAGCGCCAGCCATTCGGTCAGCAAGGCCTGGTCGATGTCGGCCGCGTCCGGCGTGCTCCAGAACACCCGGCACTTGTGCTTGGACTGGTGCTGCACGGCGCCGGCCAATCTCGCCAGATCCGCCTCGCCCGATTTCGCGCCCTCGGCATTCGGCATGCTGGCCAGTACGGTGCCGCCCGGCGCCGTGTGCAACAACGCGCGGGCGAACAACGCGCGTGCCTCATCGCGCTGGCGCGGTGGCAGCACCAGCACCAGCGGAAACACTTCACCGGCGGCCGGCTCACCGACGCGCAGACCGTTGCGCGCCAGCTCATCGGCAAACGGCATGAAACCCTGCTCGCACAACCAGCCGGGCTGCGCCATCTCGCGCAGCCGCATGCCGGCACGCGCACGCAGGAACAGCACACGACCGTCCGCCGGCAGTTGCAACTCGGCCGATTCGAATGGCACAAACAGGGCCGCCAACGCCGCATCCGGCGCGGCTGCAAAAAATCCGGCAGCAGTCACGTCATCTCTTCAACCATGAAACAGTGGCGGCATTGTACGTGGCGGCCAGCCTGGATACCCACGCGCCACGCCACGGTGGAACTGCCGTGGCATGATCCGGCGAATCCGACGCCAAGCTGGTGTCACATCGAGCAGGCTTCACCCCGAATGACCTCGCCGGGATAACCATGACTTACTGGAAAGTGCTACCGACCCTGCTGTGCGCCGTGCTGGCCGTATCCGCGGCGCGAGCACAGCAATCCCCAGCCAAGACCCAGACCCGCTGTGGCTGGTTCGACAACCCGACGCCGGGCAACGCATCGCTGTTCGACCGCGATGGCGAATGGGTGATCGGCATTCAGGGCGGTCACCAAGCCGACGGCGACTGGCCCGAATTCAGTGACGCGCAGTGGCTCGACACCAACGGACACCACGGGCATGGCTGCGCCTGCCTCGATGTCGTGGTCTCCGCCAGCACCCACGAAGTCATGCGCATCACGACCGCTCGCGCCAAGGCTCTTGCGGTCTGCCGTCGGGATCACACGCTGAAGGAACCGGAGTGACGCTGGCGGCAGATGCCGCGAATCACGCCGCAAGAAAGATGGCCGCCAGCTCCGTACCGGCAGGCGACCATCAACCATGTCAGCTCAACCGGCGCTGTGCGCGGTGACCGCATCCATCACCCGTGCCGAATACACCAGCGCGGCGCCGGCATTCATTGCGATCGCCACACCGAGCGCTTCGGCGATTTCCTCGCGGGTGGCGCCATGCTTCAGCGCCTCACCGGTATGCACGGTGATGCAGCCGTCGCAGCGGGTGGTGACGGCCACCGCCAGCGAGATCAGCTCGCGCGTCTTGGCATCCAGGTGGCCGGTCTTCTCGCCGGCGCCGGACAGGGTCTGATAACCCCTCAACGTATCCGGGCTCAGCTTGCCGATATCGCCGATGCGCCCGATCAATTCCTTGCGGTAACCCAGCCAATCCAACATGGAAGTCTCCTCGTTGACGTGGCGGCCAGACACCGCGCCTGGCCGTGGACGCCCATGATGCGCCACCGGGCCAGCGCGCGCATCAGCGATTCAATGCGTGCTGTCGACCGTCGAGGCCGCGGCCGGCAACTCCTGCAGCATCTGCGCGGCCAGCGGCTGGTAACCGCCGTCGAAATGATGGCCGCCCTTCTTGGCGTGGACCGTCACCCACTTGGGCAAGTCCGGCTCATCGCAGATGGTGTCGTCGCTGTCGTCCAGACCGTAGTAGCAGACCGTCGGCGGCTGACCCTGCAGTGCCTGCAGCGGCGGCAGCGTGTCGTAATGCCGGATCGGATTGAGGTGTTGCAGCAGGGTCTTGACGTGTTCCTTGAACCAGCCCTGCTTGATCATGTAACCCTCGAGCTCGATCTCGAACGTCGTATCCCGGCTGGGCGACAGCAGTACCAGCTGGGTGATCCGCGCGCGATTGACCGGGCTGAGCTTGTCGATGATCGTCGGCAGCACATCGGCGCCGAACGAGAATCCCACCAGCCAGATCCGCTGCTTGCCCCACTCGGCGGCGTATTTCGTCATCAGCGCATCGAGCTGCCGCGCCGACTCCTCCGGCGTGCGCTCGCGCCAGTAGTACTTGAATGTGTTGACGCCGAGCACCGGAATGCCGCGATCGATGAACGCGATGCCCAGCCGCCGGTCCAGGTCGGCCCAGCCGCCGTCGCCGGAATAGATGATCGCCATGACGTCACCCTTGCCGGCCGGCGGTGCCACGCTGACGCCGCTGACCGGCAGCACCACGCTGGCCTGCTCCAGGCTGACCCGCGACCACGGGCTCCAGATCAGTGCGATACCCAACAGGCCTGCGCCCACCGCTGCCAGCATGATCCAGCTCCTGCGCTTCATCGACGCACCACCCCTGAAAGTCCGCCGGAGATCAGGCTGGCCACATTGGTCAGGATCATCGGCAACGCGATACCACCGGGCACCGCCATGTAACGCGGCTCCCATTCCGGATCGAACTTGTCCTTGTAGCGCTGCAAGCCGCGGAAGTTGTAGAAGCGTTCGCCACGGCCGAACACCAGCGCGCCGAAGCGGTTCCACAACGGCGCCTGGCGCCGATTATGCAGGCCAGCCAGCGGTGCCATGCCGAGGTTGAACCAGCGGTAGCCCTCGCCCCGCGCCCACTGCATCAGTTCCACGAACAGGTAATCCATGATGCCGGTCGGGCCATCGGGCAGGAATCGCATCAGGTCCACCGACGCCTCTTCATGGGTCTCGTTGAGGAACAGATTGGCGAACGCCACCAGTTGATCGTCCTGCCACACCAGCGCCATCGGCGTGCGCACCAGATAGCGCGGATCGAACGCGCCGAGCGAGAAGCGCTTTTCGCGCACGCTCTTGTCGCGCAGCCACGCGTCGGAGATCTCCTTCAAGCGCGGCAACAGCGCGGCCACCGCCTCGGCCGGCACGATCTCAAGCCGCAAGCCCTCGCGGGTCAGCTTGTTCACCGTATTGCGCAGCACCTTCTTCGATTTGCCGTCCAGGTTGAACGCGTCCAGCCGCACGCGCGCCTCCTCGCCGATCTTCAGCAGATTCATGCCCACTTCGAGATACAGATCCAGATCGGCCGGGCTCACCTGATAGAACACCGGCCAGCCGCCGGCGCGTTCGCATTGATCGAGAAACGTCCACACCAACTCGCGCCGGGCATCGTCGTCGTTGCCCACCGGATCGCCCATGGTCACCCAGCTTCGCCCTTCGATGCCGTACATCACGAACGCCTTGTGCGCCGGATCGAACAGCAAGGTCTTGTCGCCGACCAGCGCCAGATGCGCCTGCGCGGAAGGGAACTGCTTGATCAGCGGCAGCGCCTGCGTCAACTCGGCATCATTGGGTGGTTCGGGGTTGAACCGCCGGGGTCGGATCAGGCTGGCCAGCGCAAACAACATGCCTGCCGCCGCTGCAGCGACCAGCGCACGCAGAGCCCGCGGCGCACCGCCCTGATAAAAGCTGAACTCCCACCACAGATCGCCGCTGTAATCGACGTGCTTGTAGCTGAACAACACCAGCCAGGTGGCGCAGCCGAGCACCGCCACAATCGCCACGATCCAGCCGATCGAGAAGGTAGTGCTGAACAACGAGGCGCGCCGATAGAACAGCCGATGCGCGGGCGCCAGCGCCATCGCCAGCAAGGTAAGCAGGGTCGCCTCCTCGTAGTCGATGCCTTTCAGCAGCGAGAACACCGCGCCGGCCAGCAGCAGCACCAAGGTCAGCCAATAGGCTGCATCAAGCCGACGTTGCAGGCCGCGGGCGAGGATCAGCAGCAGCATGCCAATCACGCTGGCCAGCAGATGCGAGACCTCCAGCACCGACAGCGGCAGCACGTCGCGCAGGATCGCCATGCGCGCGGGCAGCGCACGGGTCGCACCGGAAAACAGCAGCACTGCGCCGGAAACCAGGGTCAGTCCGGCGAAGAATGAAGGCAGCAGGCCGGTGAACCACGGCGTCAGCAGAGATTTCTCGCGCAGGCCCCGCGCTTCGCGCTGCAGCACCAGCACGGTGGCGGTACACAGCGGCAGCAGGTAGTAGACGACGCGGAACGCGGCCAGCGCGCCGAGGATTGGCGCGGCCAACGCCTCATTGCCGGTGGCGCCGAAGCCGGCCAGCATCACTGCTTCGAACACGCCGAGGCCGCCGGGCACGTGGCTGATCAAGCCGATGATCTGGGCAATCACGAAGATCGCCAGGAAATGCCCGAAGCCGTTGTTCAACTCGTCCGGCATCAGCACGTAGAGCACGGCCGCAGCCAGCCCCCAGTCCAGCGCACCGACGAGGATCTGGCGTACACCGGTGGCCACCGACGGCATGCTCACGCGCCAGCGCCACATGCGCAGCGGCCGGCGAATCAGTCCACCGGCCAGCCATGCCAGCGGCAGTAGGGTCAGCAAGACGCCCAACGGCCGGCTGAACTCCGCCAGCGGAAGACCAGCCGGCAGCGGTATGCACAACAAGGTCACTCCGGTCAGCGCCAGCAGACCCAGCCAGAAACTGACGGTGCAATACAGCACCACCCTGGCCACTTCGCCGGTGGACAGGCCGTTCTGGATATAGAAGCGATAGCGAATCGAACCGGATACCAGCAGCGACATACCCACCGCGTTGCTGAACGCGTAGCTGATGAACGAGATCATGGTGACCCGACGCCACGACAAGCGTCGCCCGATCGAGACCAGCGCAAAGCGGTCGTACAGCGTCATCACCGCATAGCCCAGCGCGGTAAACAGCGCCGCCAGCAGGAGGCGCGAGCGCGAAATACTCTGCACGTAGCGCCGAACCTGGTGGTAGTTCACCTCGCGGGCAAGCAGATGCAGCGCCCACAGCGCCAGACATAGCATCGCCACCGACAACAGTGGTCCGGCGAGCCGGCGCAGCAACACCGCACGCTGGCTCGGCGGCGTCAGGGCTTCACCGACGTCTTGAACCTGCTCGACCTTTTCCTGCTCCACGCGACGACCAACTCCCTTGCAAAGACCGACTAGGTTGCCACATTGAAGCTGACTGGCAATCTGCAGCGAGCGACGGAACGGTCAATCCAGCGCTGCATTACCCCACTGGCCGCTTCAAAGCGGCCTTCCACCGAGCATTCGGGCCGTTATGCGTTCTTCGACGACTGCGCCAGCCGGTACAGCCACCGGTATAGCAACACCATCACCACAGCGAACGCCGCGCCGCCGACCCACTTCGCCAATTCACCCGCATAGTTGTCGCTGACGAGGTTCAACGGAAAATCCCGGTTCGAAAAACCGAGTTTGTCGGAAAAGGCGACGAGCGCAGCAATGACAACGCCGACCAACCCCTCGCCCACGATCATGCCGGAGGCCAGCAGCACGCCGAGTTGCTTGGTCGCTTCGGGATTCTTCGAGCTGCGATCGGCGCGACGATCGAACCACCAGCCGGCGACCGCACCAACCACCACCATCAGCGTGCTCTGGGTCGGCAGATAGATGCCCAAACCTACCGCGAGCGGCGACAGGTGCGCGGACTTGGTCGTGCGACGCAATACCTCGTCGATGATGATCATCACCACGCCGATCGCCCCGCCGATCTCGATCAGGCTCCAGTCGATGTTGTTCTTGATCACGCCCTGCGCCAGCGCCGAGATCAACCCGGCCTGCGGTGCGGGCAGCGCATTGGCGCGCTGCGGACCCGGCGCACCGACAAAGCCGTAGGCATGGTTGAGCAGGTCGAGGATCGGCGGAATGATCGCGGCACCGGCAATCACGCCGACCACCAGCGCCCACTGCTGCTTGGATGGCGTCGCGTCGACCAGCTGACCGGTCTTGAGATCCTGCAGGTTGTTGTTGGCGATCGCCGCGGCAGCAAACACGATCGAGGTGACGAACAGGGCGAACGCCACCAGTGCGTTTTCGCTGCCGGCCGGCAGCGCCGAGCGGACGCCGAACACCAGCAGCAGCGCCGCGCAGATCACCACGATGATGCCGATGCCCGACAGCGGACTGTTCGACGAGCCGATCAGGCCGGCCATGTAGCCACATACCGCCGATACGAAAAAGCTCATCAGCACGATGAAGATCAGCCCGCTGACCACCAACGCCACCACATGATCGCCCAGTCCATGACCGGCGGTCATCGCGAAGTTCGCGATCAGCCAGCCGATCGGGAACAGGCACGCCAGCGAGATCAGACCGACCTGACCGATCGGGATGTCGTGCTCGGTACGCGGCAGTGACGCGAGATTGCCGGCACCGCGGACGCGCGAGGCAGCCATGGCGGAGGTCAGGCCGGTGATCACCGGCTTGACCAGCTTGGCCAGGGTCCAGATGGCGGCCACACCGATGGTGCCGGCGCCGACGAAGCGCACCTTGTGGCTCCAGGTCGCGTTGGCGAGATCCGCGATCGAGCCAGTCATCGGCACCAGTGTCGAAAAATGCGGCACGCCCCAGCCCCAGCCGATCACGGCGCCCACCAGCATCGCGATGCCGACCCACAAGCCGACCAGATGACCGATGCCGAACAGTGCGAACGAGAGGAAGAAATCGAAACCGGTCACGCCACCCTTGTCGCCACCGACGCGGAAGTAGTGCACCACATCACCGGCAAACACACGTGTCGCGACCACAACTGCGAACACCGCCGAGACGATCGAACCCCACAGCACGGCGAGCAGGCCGGCGCGATTGGATTCGGCGGCAGCTTCGGCGCTGATGCCGTCGCCGCCGCCGGCGCCGACCTTCAGCACCTCGGCGCAGGCCACGCCTTCGGGATACGGCAGGTCGGAATTGGTGACCAGGGCGCGGCGCAGCGGGATCGAATACATCACGCCAAGGATGCCGCCCAGCGCGCAGATCGCGAACGAGGTCCAGTAGTTGAAGCCGGTCCACCAGCCGATCAGGATCAGGCCAGGCAGCACGAAGATGATCGAGGACAAGGTGCCGGCCGCCGACGCAACGGTCTGCACGATGTTGTTCTCCTGCATCGTGGAACCCTTGAAGTAGCGCAGGATCGCCATCGAGATCACCGCCGCCGGAATCGAGGTGGCGAAGGTCAGGCCAGCCTTGAGGCCGAAGAACACGTTGGCCGCAGTGAACACCACGGTGATCACGATGCCGATGATCATGCCGCGCAGAGTGAACTCGGCGCGTGGCGTGGCGCTGGATAAGGGTTGTGCACTCACGTTTGTTTCTCCCCCGGACGGATGCTGCGGTGGAAGATAGCGTGGAATGGCTGCCGATGGTTACCCCACGCGCATCGGCGCTACGGCGCACCATGCGTCACAACGACAGCCGACTCTCGAATCGCCGCGGCTCACCGGAAAGCGGATCGACAAACGCCAGGCTGTGCGCCAGCAGCTTCAAGGGATGCTGGTAATCGTCGTCGGCCTTTTCGGCCAATGCCGGATACAACGCATCACCCACGATCGGCGCACCCAGCGCGGCCATGTGCAAACGCAGTTGATGCTTCCTGCCGGTGACCGGATGCAGCGCATAACGCCAGATGTCTCCGCTGCGCTCAATCGATTCAATCCGCGTCTTGCTGTTCGGCTCGCCATCGACCTCCTGCATCCGGAAGAACGGCTCCCCCGTGACGATGCGCGAGCGCCGCAGCAACGGAAACTCGAATGCCGACAAGGCTGGCGCCAGCGCCTCATAACGCTTGTCGATCCGGTGCTCGCGGAACAGCGCCTGATACGCGGCACGGCTGTCCCGGTTCGCCGAGAACAACACCAGTCCCGCGGTCAGCCGATCGATCCGATGCAGCGGCACCAGCTCGGGATTGCCCAGCCGACGGATCAACCGCCGCAGCAAGGTCTGTTCGACAAAACCGCCTGCCGGCGTCACCGGCAGAAAGTGCGGCTTGTCTGCCACCACCAGATGCTCGTCCACATGCAGCACCGTTTCGGTGAACGGAATCGGTGGCTCGTCCGCCACCTCGCGGTAATAGTGGATGCGCAAGCCTTCCCGATACGGCGTATGCGGCGTGACCGGCATGCCCTGTCCGTCCAGCACGCGCCCACGCGCGATGCGGTCCAGCCACTGGCCACGGTCGATCGTGGCGAAGTGCGCGCACAGGCAGTCGAGCACCGTCGTCCATGCACCGGAGGGCAGATGCACGGTGCTGGCGTGGGCATCGCGAATGAAGGATGGGGCGGATGGGCTCATGACGGCCCCCAGTCTAATGCCGGTCCGCAGGCCGCCCGTCGAGGGGAACGCGTAGAATGGTCGGCTGTTGTCTCAAGGCACTCCCATGGCACTCAACTCCACCATCTACAAGGTCGAACTGCAGATCAGCGACATGGATCGGCATTACTACGCCACCCATGCGCTGACCCTGGCGCGGCATCCGTCGGAAACCGAGGAACGCCTGATGGTGCGGCTGCTCGCGTTCGCGCTGTATGCGGACGAGCGGCTGGAGTTCGGCAAGGGCATCAGCGACGAAGACGAGCCGGCGCTGTGGCGCAAGGCGTACACCGACGAGATCGAGCTGTGGATCGAGGTTGGCCAGCCGGACGAGACACGCATCCGCAAGGCCTGCGGCCGTTCGCGCCAGGTCGTGGTGATCAACTACGGCGGCAACGCGGCGGAGATCTGGTGGAACAAGGTCGGCACAGCATTGGGCCGCAACAAGAACCTCACCGTACTCGACATTCCCGTCGCCACCGTGGCCGAACTGGTCGCACTGCTGCAGCGTGGCATGCGCCTGCAGTGCCTGATCCAGGACAGCCAGCTGCAGATGATGAACGATGCCGATGCCGTGGCCGTCGATCCGGTCAAGCGCATGGTCGCGGCCGAGATGGTGAGCTGAGCCGTGGTTTACCCGATAATCAAGCTTCGATCCCGTTTCCATCCACTTTTCTGGAGTCACCCCCATGCGTTGGTTGCTGCCCCTGCTCGCCGTATTCACCTTCGCTGCCTGCACGACGGCCGCACCGCCTGCGCAAGCCACCGGTAACGTGGACAAGCTCACCACGATCGACCAGAAGGTCGGCACCGGTGCCGAAGCGAAGGACGGCATGAAGGTGCTGGTGCATTACACCGGCTGGCTGTATGACGACAGCGCCAAGGACAAGCACGGCACAAAGTTCGACAGCTCGCGCGATCACGGCGAGCCGTTCTCCTTCATGCTCGGCCAGGGCAGCGTGATCGCCGGCTGGGACCAGGGCGTGGCCGGCATGCGCGAAGGCGGCAAGCGCATCCTGCTGATTCCGGCCGCACTCGGCTATGGCGCACGCGGCGCCGGCGACGACATTCCGCCGAATGCCTCGCTAGTGTTCGAGGTCGAGTTGCTGAAAGTCGGCAACTGAGCGGGCTGACAGGCTGCGGCGATCAATCTTCCTGCGCGGCCGCCTCGCGGCCTTGCTGCCGGATGATCGCCTCTTCCCGCGCGTCGATGATCGACTGCATCACGCTGTCGACATCAGCGATGCTCTCGTCGAACTCGAAGTGGCCGGTGAGCTCGCTGTCCGGGTGCAGTTCGCCCAGCTCGTACAGCGCCCACATTTCCTCGCCGTAATACGTATCCAGCAGCTCCGGCGCAAAGCGCGACAGGCTGATGGTGATATTGCCCACGTCGCGCCGCAGCATCGCACGTGCGGAGTTGTTGCCGGAGGCACTGACCGCCTGCGGCAGGTCGATGATCACCGGGCCCTCCGGCCCCACCAGCACGTTGTATTCGGACAGGTCGCCGTGAATCAGCCCCACGCAGAGCATCCGCGCCACCTGCTGCATCAGGAAGCGATGGTATTCCCGGGCAGTATCCGCTGACAGTTCCACTTCACCGAGCCGCGGCGCCGAATAACCGTCCGCATCGGTAACCAGCTCCATCACCAGCACACCGTTGAAATACCCGTACGGTTTCGGCACCCGCACGCCGGCAGCGGTGAGCTGGTACAGCGCGTCGACCTCGGCATTCTTCCAGGCGGCCTCGGCCTCCTTGCGACCGAACTTGGTCGCCTTGCCCATCGCGCGCATCTGCCGGCTGCCGCGCACCTTGCGCCCTTCCTGGTACTGCACGCGCGCCTGGAAACTGCGTTGCGCCATGTCCTTGTAGACCTTGGCGCAACGGATGTCCTCGCCCGAGCGGACGACGTAGACGGAGGCTTCCTTGCCGCTCTTCAGCGGTCGCAGCACCTGATCGATCACGCCCTCTTCGATCAGTGCCTGCAGGCCCTTGGGTGTTTTCATGCGTGGGGAAGCTTCAGCAATTCGTGGAATAACGCCCATTATGGCCGATCGACGGCCCTGCCCGTTCTTTCGGTGCCGCTCCGGTCAGTCTGCCGCCAGCAACCGATCCCGCGCTGCCGCCGCGATCTCGAACGAATGCCGCCGCGCCGCATGCTCGAACACGTTGGCGGTGATCAGCAGTTCATCCGGCTTGTGCCGGGCAATGAACGCCTCGATGCCGTCCTTGACGGTACCGGCGTCGCCGACCACCGCACAGGCCAGCGCTCGCTCGACCATCAGTTTTTCCGGCGGCGTCCAGTACGACTCGATATCGTCGATCGGCGGCGGAATCAACCCGGGCCGACCGCGGCGCAGGTTGATGAAACTCTGTTGCTGGGTGGTGAACAGCCGCCGCGCCTCGGCATCGCTGTCGGCGGCAACCACGTTGATGCCCAACATCGCGTACGGCTGCGACAGACGTGCCGATGGCCGGAAGTCGCGCCGGTACAGCGCCAGCGCCTCGTCCATCGCATCCGGCGCAAAGTGTGAGGCAAACGCGAACGGCAGGCCCAGCTGCGCCGACAATGTAGCGCTGAACAGGCTGGAGCCGAGCAGCCACACCGGTACCTCGATGCCTGCACCGGGTACGGCACGCACCTGCTGGCCGGGCACGGCAGGCTCGAAATAGCCAAGCAGTTCGACCACGTCGCGCGGGAATGCATCGGCGCTGTCGAAGTAGCGGCGCAAGGCCTTCGCGGTGGGCTGGTCGGTGCCCGGCGCACGCCCCAGGCCCAGGTCGATGCGCCCCGGATACAGCGACGCCAGCGTGCCGAATGCCTCGGCTACCTGCAGCGGTGCGTGATTCGGCAACATGATGCCGCCGGCGCCGACGCGGATGGTCGAGGTGCCGCCAGCCACATGGCCGATCAGCACCGCCGTCGCCGCGCTGGCGATGCCCGGCATGTTGTGATGCTCGGCCAGCCAGTAACGCTGGTAGCCGAGCCGCTCACCCAGTTGGGCCAGATCCAGCGTGTTGCGGAACGCCTGGGCGGCATCGCTGTCAGCCGTGACCGGCGCCAGGTCGAGGATGGAAAACGGAATCATGTCGAGCTCTCGCCGTAACGGAAGCCCCTGATCTGTGGGCGGTCACACCGATTGCCAGCGGTTCACACCGGTTCCCGCCGTCTTGGGACGCATACAATGGCCGCTCCTCACTCCATGGCACCCCGATGACAGAACCGGTTCGCCTCGCCAAACGTGTCGTCGCGCTGACTCAGTGCTCGCGGCGCGAGGCCGAGCAATACATCGAAGGCGGCTGGGTGCGCGTCGACGGCATCGTGGTGGAAGAGCCGCAGTTCATGGTCGACACGCAAACTGTCGAGCTCGATCCCGGCGCCAAACTGATTGCCACCGAACCGGCCACCCTGGTGCTGCACAAACCGGTCGGCTACGACGCCGGCAACGGCCCGAACCCGGCCAGCGCGCTGGTCACGCCGGAGACGCGATCGCCCGACGATGCCTCCGGCGTGCGCCCGCTGAAGCGGCACCTGCAGCGGCTGACCACGCCGCTGCCGCTGCCGACCAGCGCCAGCGGCCTGCTGATCTTCACCCAGGACTGGCGCGTCACCCGCAAGCTGACCGAAGACATCGAACGGGTCGAACAGGAGTTCGTCGTCGACGTCGAGGGTGCGCTGGTTCCGAACGGCCTAGCCCTGCTCAACCACGGCCTGCGCTTCAACAACTACGCGATGCCGCCGATCAAGGTCAGCTGGCAGAGCGAGCAGCGGCTGCGCTTCGCGTTCAAGGTGCTGCAACCGACCCAGATCGAACCGATGTGCCACGCGGTCGGCCTCAAGGTGCTGGCGATGAAGCGCCTGCGTGTAGGCCGCATCCCGCTGGCGAAGCTGGCGCCGGGGCAATGGCGTTATCTGGCACCACACGAACGCATCTGATCTGGCGCCCTGCCCAACAGCCATCGGAACCGCTTAGACTTGCCTGCGCGTCACGTACCGCAATTACCTGTCCACACCACGGAGAACACCATGAGCAAGGGTCTGGATTCAAAAAAGAGCGAGAAGAAAAAGCCGGCCAAGACCATGAAGGAAAAGAAGGCGGCCAAGCAGGAAAAGAAAAAGAACAAGTGACCGGCTCGCCTTTCGAGGCGAGTACGCGCCGGGCAGCGTCCATGCCCTGCCCGGCGCGGGGTCGGTCCGCTCAGTACTGCCCCATGTAGTCGCGCTTGCCGATCTCGATACCGTTGTGGCGCAGCAGTGCATACGCCGTGGTGACGTGGAAGAAAAATTGCGGCAGGCCGTAGCTCAATAGATAGGACTGACCGTCGAACCGGCGCTCCTTCGGCGTACCCGGTCGGGTGACGATCTCGCGCTGCGCGCTGCCGGCGAACTGCGCTGGCGTGAGGCCGTCGATGAAACCGAGGGTGCGGGCGATCAGGTCACGCAATTCCGCGAAGGTCTGCTCGTCGTCGTCGTACTTCGGCACCTCGGCGCCAGCCAGCCGCGCCGATACGCCGCGCGCGAAATCGCAGGCGATCTGCACCTGCCGGCGCAACGGGAACATGTCCGGAAACAATCGTGCCTGGGTCAACGCGGTCGGCTCGATGTTCTTCTCCGCTGCGTGCGCCTCGGCCTTGGCCAGGATCGCGGCGAGGCCGCCGAGCATCTGTTTGAAGACGGGAATGGAACTGGTGTATATGGTGTCGGTCACGGACTTTTCCTTGGATCGATGAGGAATGGATCGACCTAGCCTAACTGGTCGACAGCACAAGCTCGCGCCAGGCAGTCATCGGCGATCGCAACGACCTCGCCCGAAGACGATCGCGCACACCGGCGTTACGGCAGATCGAGATGCATCGGCTGGGTGACCAGGCCGGTATCGCTGACCAGCAACGGGCCGCTCGGCACGAAGCCGAAGTGCAGGTACACCGGCACCGCCATGGCCGAGGCCTTCAAGGTGAAATGGCGCGTACCGGCGCGGCGTATCGCATCGCGCATCGTGCGCTGCCACAGCTGACGCGCAATGCCATGGCCGTGCAGGCGGGTGCTGACGAAGAACTGGAACAGATGGGAGTCGTCGCGCATCGCCGCCACCCCGACCAGGCGATCATCGTCCAGCCAGGCCAGATGAAAGCGCTGGCCATCGCGAATCTTCTGCCGGATCAGTCTTGCGCCCATGCCATAGAGCAGCGCCTCGGCCGCACTGGCCGGCTGCTCCGGCAGGATCCAGCGTCGGGTCACGCGGCGCGCCAGCACGCCGATGGCCAGCGCATCATGTGGGCGGGCGAGGCAGTAGCGAATCTTCATCACTCACTCGTCCGCGCGAAATACCAGGCTGCAGCAGGTCACCGCACCTTCGGCCTTCTGCAATTCGGAGACGTCGACAGCGATCACGTGGAAGCCCGCATCGAGCAGCCGCTGCCGCGTGCGCGGGAAACTGGCCGGCATCACCAGCGCGTCGCCGATGCGCAGCACATTGGCCGCGTGTGGTTCGGCAGGGTCGACTTCGATAATGCGAAATCTGGCAAACAGCTCGCGATCCACCCACGCGGGCTGCAGCAACAAGGTGTTGTCGTCGAGCTGGGTCACCGCTGATTTCAGGTGCAGGCAACCGTGGGTCGGCACGCCCTGCACGGCGTAGCCATGGCCAGCCAGCAGTTCGCGCAACTGCGCAATGCCCTCTGCATTGCTGCGCGCCGATTCGCCGACGTACAGCGTGCGGCCGACACGCAGCACGTCGCCGCCATCCAGCGTACCCGGTGCCTCGATCGCCAGCACCGGTCGAAAACGACGCAGCACCTCGGCCACGCTGGTCACCTCGGCGCGGCGCGACAGCGCACCAGGCCAGGTCAGCACCGCGACCTCGTCCAGCACGATCGCCACGTCCTCGACGAAGACCGAATCGGGCAACTCCGCTTCAACTGGCAGCATCAACAGGCGGCAGCCGAGTGTTTCCAGCACACGCTGGTAATCGCGATGCTGCGCGCTGGCGCTGGCCACATCGATCGCCTCGCGCGGCACATACGACAACTCGCAGTTGCCGAGGGCAGGGCTGACTTCACGGGTAACAGCAATCCACATGGCGCTTCCTTGGGCAATGCAATTCAGGGGTGGCGGGCACGCCACGCGGCAAGCGCAGCCTGGTAGCGTTCGAGCGCTTCTTCGTAAACGTCGTACACGCAGCGCACGCAGCCTTCGCCGCAGCAATCGGCAGCATCGGGCTCAGCTGGACGCACGGGTGGCGGATCAGCAGGATCCGGTACCGACGAAGTGGTTTCAGTGGGACTCACAGCATTCCTGTCCGCATCGCGCCTACGGCAGGTATCCCGCCGCGATGACCGATGGTGCAGCCAATCGCCGTCACAGCTCAAGCAGGCCGCGTGGTGAGCGCACGCGGCCCGCGCTGGTGGCGGTTACTTCGCCGCCGGTTTGCGGAAGCGGTAGATGAACTGGTCGGTGTGGCCACGTATCGACTTGTCGAACACCTTGATGGTGTGCGGATCGTTCGGATTGCGCAGCGCGTTGCTCTCGCCGTCGAACACAAAGCCGGCCGCCTCCACCTGCTTTTTCACGATCGCTGGATCGATCCGATGCAGCGTGTCGGTATCGGCCATGCCGGAACCAGCCGGCGCGACGTGGTCGATGATCACCCACAGGCCACCGGGCTTGAGCGCGTCGAACACCTGCTTGTTGAGCACGGCGGGATCGACCTTGCCCATGAACTTGTCGGGATAGTCGTGATAGTTCTGCGAGGTGAACACCAGGTCGACCGGTTCCGGTGCGCTCAGTTGGTTGGCCGGCTGGGTCAGCACGCTGACATTGGCGTAGTGCGGATCAGCGGCGAGCTTGCTGGAGCCGGCCACGTCGTCGGCGTCCTCCTTCGCGTATTCGTTCGGCCACACCGTATAGACGTGGCCCTGCGAACCCACGATCGCGCTGAACACACGGGTGAAGTAGCCGCTACCGGGAATCAGCTCCACCACCTTCTGGCCCGGCTTGACCTCGGCAAAGGCCATCACGGTGGCGACCTTGCGGCGGGCATCGTTCGACTGGTCGGCCGCGCGGGCGGGGTCGCTGACCGCCTTTTGTACCGCGGCGCTGGTTGCGCCACCTTTCATATCCGACCCATGAGCCAGCGCAACCGCAGGAAGCGCGAGGGCCAACAACACAGCAAGCACAGTGTGGCGCATGACGTATCTCCGCAGTGAGGGGCAAGGTAGCGCCGATTGTGCTCCCGAACGCCGCCGCCGAACCTGTGCCGCTTGGCATGGGCGACCCGCCACTATTCGCCACCCCACCCAGTCGGCAAGAAAACGCGGCAGGTTTATCGCAAATCCCTACCCAACCGATGGCCTACACACGACCGCCCGGGCTCTGGCAAAGTGCAGCGATCGGCTGCCACCAGCCACTGGGGAAGACTCATCATGCGCATGTCCATCCGGGTTTCCTTGGGAACCCTGCTGGTGCTCGGCACCCTCGGCGCCTGTGCCGCATCCGACGCGAACAAGCCAACCGACTACGCCCGCGCGCCGGGCCAGCCGGTCGACCAGGCCTATACCGACCAGATCCTGAAGTTCACCACCGACCCCTCGTTCAACTCGCCGCTGACCGACTACCTGCCCGCCTCGGCCAGCGTGCCGACGCCCGAGAAAGTGCTCGGCCATATTTCCGGCGCACCGAACTACCTGCCCTACTCGGCCGACGTCTATCGCTACTTCCGCGCGCTGGCCGCGGCCAGTCCGCGGGTAAAGGTGTTCTCGATCGGCAAGAGCGAGGAAGGCCGCGAGATGATTGCGGTGGCGATCGCCGACGAAAGCCTGCTGGCCGACATCGACGCGAACAAGGCACGCCTGGCCAAGCTGGCCGACCCGCGCAGCATCAACATGGACGACGCCACCGCCGACCAGTTGATCGCGCAGTCCACGCCGGTCTACTACATCACCGGCACCATCCACTCCACCGAGACCGGCGCACCGACCGCGCTGATGGAACTGGCGTATCGCCTCGCGGTGGACGACGCACCGTACATCCAGCACATCCGCTCGCACGTGATCACCCTGATCACGCCGGTGGTCGAGGTCGACGGCCGCGACCGCATGGTGGATCTGTACAACTGGCACCTGGCGCATCCGGGCGAGAACTATCCGCCGTTGATGTACTGGGGCCACTACGTCGCGCACGACAACAACCGCGACGCGATGGGGATGACGCTGAACCTCACCCGCAACGTGGCCGATACCTATGTCGGCTGGCATGCGCAGGTGCTGCACGACCTGCACGAGTCGGTGCCGTTCCTGTACGACAACACCGTGGGCGATGGCCCGTACAACGCCTGGATCGATCCGATCCTCACCGGCGAGTGGCAGCAGCTGGGCTGGGACAACGTGCAGCAGCTGACCACGCTCGGCATGCCCGGTGTGTTCACTCACGGCGACTTCGATACCTGGAGCCCGGGCTACCTGATGTTCATCGCCGCCATGCACAACGGCATCAGCCGGCTGTATGAAACCTTCGGCAACGACGGCGCCGACACGGTCAAGCGCACGCTCGATCCGGCCGACTATCAGCGCACCTGGTACAGGCCGAATCCGCCGATGGCTGAAGTCGTCTGGTCGCAGCGCGACAACAACAATTACGAACAGACCGGCCTGCTCACCGCGCTGAATTATTTCTCGGGCAACAGCCAGCTGTTCCTGAAGAACTTCTACCTGAAGAGCAAACGTTCGATCGAGAAGCCGCAGCAGGCCGGCCCGTCGGCCTATGTGTTCCCGGCCGACGACCGGCGCAGCGGCTCGCAGGCGCAGCTGTTGCGGGTCATGCAACTGCAGCATGCGGAAGTCAGCCGTCTCTCGGCGCCCGTCACGGTGACGTTGCCTGGCGTGAAGGACAGCGACGGCAAGACCGGCAATGCCACCTCGCGCACCTTCGCCGCCGGCAGCTACGTGGTGCGCATGGACCAGCCGTATTCGCGCATCGCCGACACCCTGCTCGATCGCCAGTACTGGTCGCCGAAGGACCCGCAGCAGCATCCGTATGACGACACCGGCTGGTCGATGGGCGACCTGTTCGACGTGCAGGTGGTGCGCGTCACCGACAACGCCATCCTGAAAGCGCCGATGAGCCTAGTCAGCGAGCCGATCGCAGTACCGCAAGGGCTGGCCGCCATCGACATGCCGGCCGCGAAGCTGCCGCGCATCGCGCTGATGCACACCTGGCTGGATACCCAGACCGAAGGCTGGTGGCGGATGGCGCTGGACAAGCTGCACGTGCCGTACAGCTACATCAGCACCCAGGACGTGGCGAAGGCCGGCGACCTGCGCGCAAAGTACGACGTGATCCTGTTCGGCCCGATCGGCGGCACCAGTGCACAACAGATCATCGATGGTCTGCCGATGTGGGGCAATCCGATGCCGTGGAAGACCACGGCGTTGACGCCCAACCTCGGCCACATCGATGCCACCGACGATATCCGCCCCGGCCTCGGCGCCAGCGGCGTCGCCCACCTCAAACAGTTCGTGCAGGCCGGCGGCCTGCTGATCACCGCCGAGGACACCGCGAAATTCGCGATCGACATCGGCCTCGCGCCAGGCGTGTTCGTCACCCCCAGCAGCAAACTGAAAGTCGTCGGCAGCGTGCTGCAGGCGAAGTTCGTCGATCGCCACAGCCCGATCGCCACCAGCTACACCCGCGACGAGCTGGCCTTGTACAGCGCGGCCGGCCAGTCGTTCGCCGTGTCCAACCTGATCACCGGCGACAAGGGACTGCCGAACGCGAAGGACTTCCAGCGCCCGACCGGACGCGGTGGCCCGCATGACACCGACACGCCGGAAGGACGCGCCTCGATCGATCCGCCCGCGCTGCCCGACGTCAAGCCGTGGCAGGCGCTGTCGCTGAACGCCGAGCAGATGCGCAACAACCCGTGGGTGATTCCGGACGGGCAGCGTCCGCAGGTGATCCTGCGCTACGCCGACGCCGCACACCTGCTTATTTCCGGCCTGCTCGACGGCGGCGACGAGATGGCCGAGCGTGCTGCCGTGGTCGATGCCCGTTACGGCAAGGGACACGTGCTGCTGTTTGCCAGCAATCCGATCTGGCGCGGCGAAACCATCGGCAGCTATCCGCTGGTCTTCAACGCGATCGTCAACTTCGATCGGCTGGATACGTCGTTGGCAAAACCGCAGGCGGAGAAGAAAGCCGAATAAGCGCCGCACCATCATTCCGGCCTGCGTCGGAATGATGGTGCGTGAAGTTTTTCGAAACGCTCCTACGCGCGATCGGTTGCCACGCCAGCGACTCGCTGACGCGGCTGCGTGTCGTCGCACACGCTGACCCGGTTGCGACCTTCGCGCTTGGCCCGATACAACCCATCGTCCGCATCGATCAGCAGCTGGCGCAGTTCGTAACCCGAGCGGACAATCGAGGCCACGCCGAAACTGGCAGAGATCGGAATGCCAGGCGCGTCTTCGCCGCTGGCTGCCGAGGCGATCGCCACGCGGATCTGTTCGGCCCGGCCGAGCGCCTGATCGAGTGTGCATTCGGGCAGCACGATGCCGAACTCCTCGCCGCCGAGGCGACCGAAGATATCGGTGGAGCGCAGATGCTCCTGACATGCCGCCACGGCGCGCTTCAGCACGCGGTCGCCTACCGCATGTCCATGCGTATCGTTGACGATCTTGAAGTGATCCAGATCGATCAGCACCAGGCAGGCCTGCCGCGCCGATTTCTTGCAGTACTGCAGCTGCTGCTCGGCCGAACTGACGAAATGCTGCCGGTTGAAGATACCGGTGAGGCCGTCGCGGCGAGCCAGCTTCATGAAACGCAGCTGTGAGCGCTTGATCCGGTAAGTCCACAAGACAATGAAGGCCAGTACGGTCAGCAACAGGATGATGTAGAGCCGGTTTGTTTCCGAGGCGCTCTTGTCGAGCGACTGTTGCAATTGCAGGATCTGATTCTGCTTGTTCAACGTGTCGATCTGCAGCTTTTTCGCCACGACTTGCTGCTGCACCGTCTGGAACGCGAGCGCCTTCGCGCTGACCTCGTCCAGATAGCCCTTGTCGGCGACCATGTATTGCTCGTGGTAAGTCAGCGCCGAGGCGGCGTCACCCTGCTGTTTGGCCACCTGATACAGAATTCGGTAAGCCGTGCTGATGGGCTCGGCATAGCTGTTGTGGGTGCCGTGCGCAACCGCGGCCAGCGCCGATTCACGAGCTAGTTCCAGCTGCCCGGTCTCACTGTAAGCGGTTGCCAGCAACGCATCGAACTGTGCGAGCTGCGGCGCATAGCCATCGCGCTGCACCACAGGGTAGTGTTTCCGCAGCAACGCAATCGCTTGCTCGGGGTGTCCGCGGTTGAGGTCCAGTTTGGCCGCGAAGTAGCGGATGCCGTTGGCGTAGAGGTTATTGCGTTCCTTGATACAGACCTCGATGCCCTGCGTGATTAGCGGCTCGATGTCCTGCCACTTGCCGCCACCGTACAGCGCCGCGATCCGGGTATGGTCGCCTACACAGGTGTGTCCGGCACGCGCCAGGCCCCGCTTGAAAATTTCCTCGGCGTAGTAGGAGGCTAGCTCGTATTGCCCGGCCTCCGCGTACAGTGAAGAAGCCACAGCAAAGCCTCGTTCCTGGTTGCCTTGACCAATGCCCGTCCCCTCCTGCAATGAAACAACCAACTGGCTCAGCTGACGAAAGGCCTCCTCGAAGCGGGACTGTTCCGACAGCGAGTTCACCCGGAATATAGCGGCTTCAAAGCGCAGATCCGCATCCCGCGACTCGTCCAGGATGCCATCGATCAATGCGTCCGATTTCTGGTAATTGCCGCCAAAGGCGGCCTGCCAGGCCTGCAGGTAACGCAGGCGTTGCCGCTGTTCCGGTGCCAATTGACTGGATACCTGCTCCAATCGATGCAGCAGGTTCGCGCACTGCTCGGTAAGCGACGATGTGCATGTCTGTGTCTCGGCCTGCTGCAACAGCGCCGCATCGTCAGAGCTGCTGGCTGGCGCGGCCGCACAGGCCACGCCAACGAACAGGGCAACGCCGCCGATCGCACCGATCAGCACCCTTCGACGCCAGGTGCCAGATGCGGACATCGACTAAGCCCGCGGCGGCTCGCGCCGATGCGCTGGGTTTTCGGCGGCACCATCGTGTTCGGAACAATCCGTGGGGTCTCCGTCTTCACCGTCTTCCTCCGGCGGCGGCGGCGGTACCGCAGGCCGCATCGGGCTCGGTCCGGGGGGGCCTGGTGGGCCAGGCGGCACCAGCAAGGCGCACTCCAATTTCGTTCCCAACAACACACCCAGCTGTTGGACATCCTTGGCGAGCACCGCCGATTGCAGCTCGGGTGCAATGTCAGTCGTGGACAAGGCTGCAGCCAAGTCGTCCGTCGACGCCAACGACAGCTGCGCGTCTCCTCCCATCCTTTCCATGAAATCGATAACGTCTGACAAGACTCCCCCTTGAACCTCAAGTGATGTATCGGCACGCACGATTGCTCAATGTGGCTGCGCGCCAGCGAACCAAGGCGCGTCCCTGCATCATGCCGAACCCGGCACAGGCCAAGCCAACCTGAGTGTCACGTCCGCAAGCCAAGGTGTAGCCCCTGCGCACCGCCAGCGCCATTAAGCGCCAGCCGCAGGATACCGACTAATCAGGCAATGGCACGCGCTGGCGCCTAGCCATCGCGTGCTCAGCGCACGGTACTCAGTGCTCTCCCTGGTATTGCTCCCACTCTTCCTCAGGCAGGGGCGGTGGTGGCGCTACCGGAAACGGTGCGTGATGTGGTCCGAAGCCCGGAGGACCCGGCGGTGCCACCAACATACAAACCGCCTTCGTTCCCAACAGCATCTCAACCTGTTGCGCGTCCCGTGCGAGCATCGCCGATTGCAGTTCGGTTGAGATCCCGGTGTCAGCCAAGGCCAAAGTCAACTCGCTCGGCGACGCCTGCGAGAGCTGCGCGTCTCCGCCCATCCTTTCCATGAAATCGATAACGTCCAACATGATCCACCCCCTGTAACGATCAGTGATATATCTGCACGCGCGCAGACTCGTCGATGGACGCGTGCTGCAACGTGTTGAATTGCCCCTATTGAACCAGCCTCAGCAGCTTAGCGTGCCCGCCATCGGGGAGGCTAGTGCATGGGGCGTGCACCTTCAGGATGGCATGCCAACGGCTCGATCCAGCGCGTTGAGCCGCGCCAGTATCTCGGGATCGGCCTGCATGGGGCGCGCCGGCGGAATCACTATGGTCTCGGCCATGCCGATCTTCGCCTGCGCCAAGACACCCAGCGCGATCCGCTCGATGCGCGGCCGCTCGATCGGCAACGTGGCGGCGCGGTAGATGATCACCTCGTGGTCCAACGGGTAGTCGCGCGCCAGCACATCGACCAGCACCTGGCGATACGCCGCGTTGGTGGAGAAGCGGGTCATCGACTGATCCCCGACCACCCCCACCTGCCACAGAATCAGATAGGCGGTCGGATCAATGCGCCGCTGGTAGAACAGCAGCTGGCTGGCCTCGAAATGCTGGCAGCCATAAGCACCCGGATCGATGCCGAGATCGGCATACAGGCAATCCTCGGCGGATACGCCCGGCTCCATGTGCGCGTGGTAGCCCTCGTTGCGGGCCATTTCGATCGCCTTGTGCGGCACCCAGGCGAACACGCCGGGATGGCCGTAGAACACCCCGCATACCCGCTTGCCCGCGCGCACCTCGGCGAGCATCGCGCCGACCATCTGCCAGTAGGTATCCATGCGCGAGCAGCCTTCTCGGTAATACGGCTGCAGGCTGCGCACATCCGCATGCATCCTGTTCAACCACAACTCGACCACGCCATCGGAAAGCGCGGCGAACACCACGTCCGCCTGTTCGATGTGGCTGCGCGCCAGCGGGCCGAGGTGGGCACCGAGGGTCATGCCGAGGCCAACGCAGACCAGACTTCCAGAGGAACGTGTTGCATCCATGTGGTTTGCTCGTGCGGGTAAATCAGTCCGTTGTACCCGAATCCCGCTTCGATGGAAACGCCTCCATCAACGGCCGGATCAGATCCAGCGGCAGCGGGAACACGATGGTCGAGGATTTACCGTTGTTGGACATGTCGGCCAGCGTCTGCAGGTAGCGCAGCTGCAGTGCCTGCGGTTGCTGCGACAGCATCGCGGCGGCATCGCGCAGTTTCTCGGCGGCCTGCATCTCGCCTTCGGCGTGGATCACCTTGGCGCGGCGTTCGCGCTCTGCCTCGGCCTGACGGGCGATCGCGCGCACCATCGTCTCGTTGAGGTCGACGTCCTTGATCTCGACGTTGGCGACCTTGATGCCCCATGGGTCGGTGGCCTCGTCGAGGATCGTCTGCAAGGTGTGGTTGATCGAATCGCGCTGCGACAGGATCTCGTCCAGCTCATGCTGGCCCAGTACCGAGCGCAGCCGCGTCTGCGCCAACTGGCTGGTCGCCTGCAGGAAATTCTCCACCTGCAGCACGGATTTGTCGGGTTCCACCACGCGGAAGTAGACCACCGCATTCACGCGCACCGACACGTTGTCGCGCGAGATCACGTCCTGCGGCGGCACGTCCATCACGGTTACGCGCAGATCGACCCGGATCATCCGCTGCACTGCAGGAATCAGCAGCACCAGCCCCGGCCCTTTGGTGCCGGTGTAGCGGCCTAGCGTCAGCACCACGCCACGCTGGTACTCCGGCAGGATCTTGACCGCGGAGAACAGCAGCATCACACCAAGGACTACCAGTATTCCGACAAATCCGAACATGATCATCTCCCTGAATCATCAAGCAATCATCGTGAAACGGGGCGAGCCGTTGTCGCACGCCAATGGCTGCGGGCACATGGATCACCCTGGCTCGACCCACAGTAGCAGTCCCTGCCGTCGCACCACACGCACTCGCGCGCCAGTCGGCAGTGCGCTGTCGCAGTGCACACGCCAGCGCTCGCCGCGCAGCATCATCCAGGCCTCGCCGCCAGCGCTCACCGGCTCCAGCAGTTCACCGGACTCGGTGATCATCACGACATCGCCATTGACCTGATGTGCACGTCGCGACCCGAGCACCAGCCAGACGATCAGCGCCAGCAAGGCAGCCGCGCCAGTGGCCAGGCCACCGATGACGCCGAGGTTGACGCCGTAACCCGGCACACCCGCCTTCATCAACATCACCGAACCGATCACGAACGAAACCAGCCCGCCGGCACCGAGCGCACCTATGCTGGGATTGACCGCTTCGGCCACCAGCAAGCCGACGCCAAGCGCCATCAACGCCAGCCCGGCGTAGTTCACCGGCAACAACTGCAACGCGTACAGGCCGACCAGCAGGCAGATGCCACCGACGATGCCCGGCAACATCGCACCGGGATGCAGCGCCTCCAGCACCAGGCCGAAGATGCCGCCCAGCAGCAACAGGTAGGCGATGGTGGGATTGGTGATGATGGCCAGGAAACGTGTGCGCGCACCTGGCGCGTAGTCGCGCACGGTCGCACCCTTGAGCTGCAGCGTGACGCTGCGATCGCCCACCTGCACCTGGCGACCGTCCGCCTTGGCCAGCAGGTCGGCAACGTCCGTCGCCACGAAATCGATCACGTGTTGTTGCGCCGCCTCGCTGGCGGTCAGCGTGGCCGCGCCGCGCACGGCCTGTTCCGCCCACGGCGCATTGCGTCCGCGCAGCTGTGCCAGCGAGCGGATGTAGGCGATCGCATCGTTTAGTGCCTTGTGCGACTCGGCGTCGTCGCCTTCGGCCGACTGGTCTTCCACCGAAGAGCTGGATGCGGCCGGCTTGTCAGTGGCGCCCGGCATCGATGTGGTACCGCCCAGCTGGATCGGTGTCGCCGCACCCAGATGCGTGGCCGGCGCCATCGCTGCAATCTGCCCGGCATACAGGATGTAGGTGCCAGCCGAGGCCGCGCGCGCGCCGCCCGGCGCGACGTAGACCAGCACCGGCAGCCTGCACGCCAGCATGCTGGCGATGATCTGCCGCATCGAATCGGCCAGGCCACCGGGTGTATCCAGCCGCAGCACGATCGCCACCGCGCCGTCGGCCAGCGCACGCTGCGAGGCATCGTCGAAGTATTCCGCCGCAGCCGGACCGATCGGGCCATCCAGCGCGATCTGCGCCACCATGCCGGTAGTCGCCGCGCGGTCAGCCCGCACAGGCAGCGCGGTGGTCGAGCCTCCTTGCATCGACACCGTGCAGAAAATCGCAACCGCGCCCAACCAGGACCAACGTGCCATCACACCGAACTCCCGGCGACATCAACGTCGATGTCGTCATCGTAGCGCGGACGATGTAAAGGCATCGCTGTGGCGCGAATCCCGCGTGATTCAGGCGCTCATGCAGCGTGTTCCTGAGCGATGTTCGGTGCGTGATCACGTGCCGCGTCGGTTTCGAACGCACGCCACCACGGTGCCTGCAAAACGGAATCCGGACGCACGGTTTCGCCCGGTCGCGGCTGTACCAGCCGCACGCCCTGCTCCACCGCCAGCGCGCGGATGCGCTCGGCCGGCTCGTCCCAGCGATGCATGGCCAGATCGAACGTGCCCCAGTGCACCGGCATCATCGTGTGACCACGAACCAGCTGATGCGCAGCGATGGATTGCTCCGGCTGCATGTGCACGTCCGGCCACAGTTCGTTGTACGCGCCGCATTCGATCAGGGTGAGATCGAACGGCCCGTAGCGCTCGCCAATCTGCGCAAAGCCCGCGTGCATGCCGGTGTCGCCGCTGAAGAACAGACGCTCGCGCGTGCCGAGCACGCACCACGATGCCCACAACGTCGAGTTGCCGTCACGCAGGCCACGACCGGAGAAATGCTGCGCCGGCGTGGCCGCGAACGTCAGTGGGCCGAAGTTCGCCTGCTGCCACCAGTCCAGTTCCACCACGCGGGCAGCATCCACGCCCCAGGCGATCAGCCGCTTGCCCACGCCCAGCGGCGTGTAGAAGCGCTCGACTTTGCCGGCCAGCGCGCGGATGGTGTGGCGATCCAGATGATCGAAGTGATCGTGCGACAGCAGCACCGCGTCGATCCGCGGCAACTGCGCCACCGTCAACGCCGGCGGCGTGAAGCGCTTCGGTCCCGCGAACGGCAGCGGCGAGGCACGTTCGCTCAACACCGGATCGGTGAGCAGGCGCAGACCGTCGATCTCGATCAGCGCTGTGGAATGACCGAGCCAGGTCACCCGCAGCGACTGCGAGGCCGGGCCGCTCAGTACATCGGCGCGCACCGGCGTCACCGGCAACGCATTGCGTGGCTTGCGCCGGATGCCGCGATTGAGCCAGAACTCACGCATCACGGCGCGCAGACTGCCGGCTCGGGTATCCGCCACATTGCGGAAGCGGCCGTTGCGCCAGGCGACCGCGCCGGCATGGTCTGCCTCCACCGGCGCACGATGCGTCAGCACACGCCACGCCGCGACCACGAGGCCAAGCACACCGACAATGATCAAGCTGGTTGCCATCATGGGACTCCTCAACAAGTAAACGATGTCGTGTACTTTATGCCGACGTTGAAAGAAAGTAAACTACCGCGTGTACTTCGCAGGAGCCGCTCTTGAACCGCAGCCTCAACAAGCGCAACGCCATGCTCGACGCCGGCATCGCCGAACTCGCCGAGCAAGGGCTGGCCGGCGCCAGCATGGAATCCATCGCCACCCGCGCCGAGGTCTCCAAGCGCACGCTGTACAAGCACTTCCCATCCAAGGATGCGGTGTTCGAGGCGGTACTGCAGCTGCTGATCGAGCGGGTCGAACCGCTCGGCAAACTGCACTACGACAAGAAGCGCGACTTCGCCGAGCAATTGCGCGAAATCGCCGAACTGGAAATGCAGCTGATCTGCGATCCCGACTTCATTCGACTGAGCCGTGTGCTGATGGTCGAGTGCATGCGCTCGGAAGAACGCAGCCTGACCCTGATGACGCAGTTCGGCGAGAAGGAAAACGGGCTGTTCCGCTGGTTCAGCGAGGCCGGCAAGGCCGGCAAGCTGGGCAAGGTTGATCCGCGCGCCATCGCCGATATATTCATGGCGATGTTGAAGTCCAGTATTTACTGGCATTCGGTGATCGCGTGGCAACCGGCGCCAAACAAGGCCACGCAGAAACGCGTCATAGACGAAGCCTGCCTTACGTTGATGAGCCGGCTGGACCATTCCGGCTCGAGTCGTGTCAAAACGAGCTGACCAGCAAGCCCCACCGCGAACGCGCTACACCCTCTGTGACTGCACAATAGTTGTCCGCTGGCATCTCGCCGTCGCATGAAGATCGTCATGCCAAAAATTGATGTGTCTGCTGCCCCTGAACGCACCGGCTCAGACTCTTCGGCACCTTTCGATGAGCCCGCGAGCGGACGCATCAGGCAGGGACTTGGCAAGGCTGGGGCCTGACCGATTTCAGCGTCCACCTGGTGCACCTGTCGCCGGAGGTGTGGTCGAGCCAGCGCACTGCCACTCCCGCGAGGAGGAATTCGTGTACGTCCTGGTGGGAGAATTGACCTTGGTGACCGGAGCCGGCGAGCAGTTGCTGCGCGCCGGTGATAGTGCGGCTTTCCGCAGAAACGTGCTTGACGACCACCACATGATCAACCGTGGTGCAATTGTGGCCGTCTATCTGGATATCGACCCCCATTGTGCCGACGACACCTGCAGCTATTCCGACATCGACCTGCATATCGATCCGGAGCCCGCAGGCTATACGCACAAGGATGGAAAGAAATATCCCTGAGCAGTGAAGACCATCAATGCCCTCCGCTCGGAGGTGGCGGAGGGGGCAAATACACCGTTCCCATGTCGGGCCGAGCATCCGGCTGTGACCCCATACCAGAAGTTTGACTGCAATTTGCTTCCGTCGTGCTTTGCCGTGCGCTATTGCAAGCCCCGGCAGCCAGCGTTTTCAGGTAGGTGCTGTATTCCGCAGACGAAAGTCGATGATCCTTATTCAGGTCATATTGATCGAAATGCGCACGCAGATCGTGCAAATCCTTCGGCAGCTCGGAGCGGCTGATGAAGCCATCATGGTTCTTGTCGATATTTGGAAAATAGAGCGGCGAACTAGTCACGTTTTCCGGCGTGATACTTTGTGCCACAGCGCCAATAAATGGCGATGACGCAACCATCGCCAACGCAATGCAAATTTTTGCTGATCCCTGCCTTTTCATGAATCCTCCGAATCTGATGAAAGCTGCTGAACAAACTTCAACCATACGGCGCCGGCCATGCCCGACCCCGATAGAACAATATCGTAATTTTATACGCTTGAAAAATACCTGCTGCAATCAAAATCACGTCGGTGGAAGCAACGCGCCAGCTGTCACAGATCGACCTGCGTAAATTACTACGCTCTCCATAAAGGCCAGCACGCGAGCACTTCGTGGTTTGACCGCCCCGTCACTCTGTGCACCAGAGCGAGCTGATCAACCTGCCACATCACGGGCCCAATCGCCGTAGACTGCAGCAGCACGGCGTGACTGTAGGCCAGCGTGACGTGCGGCGTGAACGTTCGCTCCAGATGCCCACCCTGCCCGGCCAGCAGTAACGCGCGACGCAGGTCCTGCCACAACCGTTGCAGCGGCTCGGGAACCAGCGAGCTGCGCAATACACACGGCGGCTGGCGTCCATGAAAACCCGCTGCGTGATCCAGCGTCCACTCGAAAGGCGCCATGCGGATGCTGTCCGCTGCTGCTTTCGCAGCGGCGACGATGTCCGGCTGCAGCATCGAGTGATCGCCGAGGAAATGCAGCGTGGCGTGATAACGGGCGGGATTGACCCAGCGGGCGCGCAGTTCCGGACACTGGATCTTCAGCGTGTCTGCCGCAGCGGCTAGGCGGGCACGCACCGACTCATCGGGAATCAGCGCGAGGAACAGGCGATGGACCTCGGCAGGCCTGGCATATGCGTCGCCGAGCAGGTCGAGCTGTGGAATATCGGTTGGGGATTTTCGAGTAACCATGGATGCCATGTAACACGCGTGGAATGTTGAAGATCGACCCATCCCGGCCTTCGTAAGGAGCAAAGCCCGACTAGTGTTGCTTGGCCTGCTGTTGTTTCTGTCGACCCTTCTTGAGTAACCCATCGAGCACCAGCGCGCTCAAGCCAGGGAAGAAGCTGGCCAGTTTGCTGACGAAGCCGCGGCTGGCCGGCAAGGTGATTTCGAGTGGCGCCCGGGTCAGTGCGCGATCGAGGATCGCGTCCACGACTTCGTGCGTGGTCAGCGAGCGGCTGCCGGAGAATGTCAGTGCGGCCTGTTCGTAGTCCACCTGCAGATCCAGCATCGGCGTCTGCACGGCATCGGGACAAACCACGGTCAGCTTGACCCCGCTATCGCGCAGCTCCTGCGCCACCGCCAACGTGTAGCCGCGCACTGCGAACTTGGACGCGCTGTACAGCGACAGGCCGGGGATCGCGGCAATACCGGCGAGCGAGGCGATGTTGACGATATGGCCGTGGCCCTGCGCCTTCATCAGCCGTGCCGCCGCGCGGGTGCCGTGGATGGTGCCCTTGGTGTTGATGTCGATATGGAAGTCCACTTCGGCCGCGGTCGACTCATGGCAATAGCCAGGCTTGAGTACGCCGGCCACGTTCACCAGCACGTCGAGCTGGCCCCAGCGCTGCTTCAGCTGGTCGAGCAAGCCATCCCACGCTGATGCATCGCGCACATCCAGCGAGGTGACCCACAGCTGTTCGGGTGTGGCCGCAAATGCCTTCAGGGATTCCAACGGCGCCGGATTGATGTCCACCGCGCAGACACGCTCGCCACGCTGCAGCAACGCCATGGCCAGTTGTGCGCCGATGCCGGAGGCAGCACCGGTGACGAGATAAGTCTTCATCTTTTCAGTTTCCGTACAAGGTGGCCACGCCGCTTACGCACGCGTCGGCAGCTGCAACGTGCCGTAGTGCAGATCACCCACACTGACGGTGGGATGCGTGCGCGGAAACAGCCAGTGCCCCTGCGCTTCCGAGCTGGGCGCCATGTTCGGATAACCGTCGAAACGTGGCGATGGCCCGGCGATTTCTTTTTCCTGGATCATCGAGATGTACTGATCCACGCCGTATTCCACCGTATTGCCATTGAGGATCACTTCCGCGCCGGTATAGCGGGCGAACTCGGCCACGCCGGGCACGCGCGAATGCAGCGGCGCGTACGCGTCCAGCGACACGCCGTTCTCGCTGGTGACATGGATACCGCCGTCGGTGGAAGCGACAATCGAATGATTGCCTTCGGTGTGTCCCTTGGTGCGCACCAGCGCCACGCCCTCACCGAGAAACACGTCGCGATCGAGCAGCACCACCTTGTTCGCCGGCACGTGCTTGATGCCGTCCGGGCAATACCACTGGTTCTGCCATGGGATCAGCGATTGCGCACTCTCCCACTCCTCGCGCATCACCAGCAATTTCGCGTTGGGGAAGATCGCCGGTTGATCGTCGTCGCCGAGCCAGCGCGTCACCCGCTGCGTGTGCAGGTGGTCGTAGGTGAGGTAATCGACATCTTCGGGGCGCAGGCCGATGCTGGCGAGGCAGTTCAGTACGGTGTTGGTCTTCCGGAAGATCAGGCGTTCGACCATGCTCTCGAACGGCCCGCTCTGCTTGCCCAGCTGGGTGAAGAACGGCGTCTCCTTCTGGTGCTCCCAGTCCGAAGGCGAGGCCAGCAGGGTCTTGATGCCTTCGGCCGACTGGAACTGGATCACGAACAACCGGTTGACCAGATGCAGGTACGGCGAGAACGAATTGAAGGCATTGAGATAGGCGTACTTGGTCGGATACGGCACCCGCACCAGCTCGAACGAGCGGTAGAACAATACCTTCGACTGCGCCAGCAGCTCGCGCCGGAAATCCCTGGCCGCCTCACGCACGTTGTGGATGCGCTCCAGTGGCCGCACCGCGTTGCGCGTGCCATCGAAATGTTTGCTCTCGCGAATGATGCTCATCGAACCATCCCATGCACGTTGATGATCGACGGCCCTGCCGCCTCTACCAAGCAAGTATGCCGGTGGAATGGGGAGCGCTGTCTACTACGGCGTTCGCGGTCAGGTTTATTCCGTCGAGGCAGATGCCGAAGGCAGCGTCTGCCCGATCAAGCGCGCGCGGATCGCGCGCAATTGGGCTTTGATCTTCGCCTCATTGGCAGGGCCGACGCGGAGCAGCAACTTCTGTCCGGCCGACAGCGATTCCAGCGTGGGATCGGCATAGACGTAATACGCCTTCGAATGCACCAGCGTAGGCGACTGGGTCGGTTCCGGCGCAGTCAGCATATCGTCGATCACCACGATCAGCCGGTCGTTGAAGTAGCCCTTCGGATAGCCCAGTTGCCGATAGGCTTCCTGGAATAACGGATACGTGTGCACGTACCAGGCCACCAGCGCCTGCGGATCGGCGCCTTCGATGATCCGCATATAGGGCGCGTAGCGTGAAGCGTTCTGCGCGCCGATCACCGTCGTGCCATTGCTGTCTTGCGTAATGACCGCGCCTTTCGGCGGATGCACCGGCAGCATGTAGGTGCTCAAGCCGCGACGCGGCAGCGCATCGATGGTCGCCACGATGCGCGCAATGATCTGCTGGCGCACCAGCAGTGACGAAAGGTCACCACCGCCAGCCAGTACGGCAAGGGCGGCGGCGACGCTCGCATCGCTGTTATCCAGTGCCGGCAACGCAGCGGTCGAGGCAGCCACCGGCCCTGCTTGCGCTTGTTCGATCGGATGCTGGATCTGCTCGCTGGCAGCGCTGATGGCAGTCGATGCCGGAGCTGCTGACTCCGTCTGCGGCGTAGTCGGATGCATGGCCTTGTGTGCCAGATACGCGCCCGCCGCCACGACGCCCAATACCACGACCACCGCTCCGATCCAGCTACCTGCCGATGCCTGTTTGCTCACGAGCTTTCCCGTTCTGTGTCTCATCGGGGCTTTGACTTGCCTGTGCGCCATTCGTTCATCCCGCGCCAAGCTGAACCGGCCTGACCATCTCGTACAGGCATTGCAGATAGGATGGTCGTGCTACCGATCCTCTTCAGCGCCGCGACGGCAATCGCCGTTCCGCTCCCACCTCACGCTTCATCCCGCTGGCCGAGTGTTGCCGACGGGACGATGCCCTCACGGGAGCGCCCCATGCCGGGCTATACCACTCGCGAACTCGTAGTCTGCCTTGGCGGCCACGATTACCGCATCCGCGCACTGAGCGACCTGCAGCAGTTTGCCGATCCGCATCAGCAAGCTGACCGCATCGGCATCTCGTCCGCGCAGTGGAGCCTGTTCGGACAGGTGTGGCCGGCAGGCCGCGTATTGGCCGAGGCAATGTGCACGCACGACATCGTCGGCAAGCGCATCCTCGAACTCGGCTGCGGACTGGGCCTGTCCAGCCTGGTGCTGCAGCAGCGCAGTGCCGACATCACCGCCAGTGATCACCATCCACTGGCCGAATCGTTCCTGCGCCACAACAGCGCGCAGAATCGGCTGCTCGCCATCACTTACTGCGACCTGCGCTGGGAAGTGCCCGATGTCACGCTGGGCCGCTTCGACCTGATCATCGGCAGCGACATCCTGTACGAGAGCGGACACGCCGACCTGCTCGCCGCGATGGTGCATCGACACGCCCTGCCCGACGCCGAGGTGCTGATCACCGACCCCGGCCGCGGCAACAGCGCACCGTTCACCCGCGCACTCGCCGATCAGGGTTTCACCGTCATCGAACTGCGCAGCCGTTTCGATGCACGCGACATCGCGCCGTTCCGCGGCCGCCTGCTGAGCTATCGGCGCGGCGACGTGATGGCGAATGGCGTGCCGATACGGGCTCATTGAACAAACGGCCGGCCGATGCTGACCTGGCCGGTATCTCTCCGATAACAACACGGTCACATGCCGGTGACGCCGTTGCGACAAAAATCAGTCACTACCGGCCTGTGCCCGCGCGACACACCCGAACCGAGATTGCCCGGCGCGACTGATGCCAAGCCGGCACACGGAGGGAGCATCTATGAAAACCCGATGCGTCTTCAGCACGCCCGACCTGACCGCCGCGCGAACCGCCATGGCCGCAGCGCAGGAAGCCGGCATTGATGATCGCGACATCTCGCTGGTTGCGCGCGAAGACATCGAGCTGGAAAGAATCCCCGATCACCTGATGCAGGGGCGCAACGACTTCTATCCCGCCGCGCTGCGTGGCGGTGCCTGCGGCGGCGGCACCGGCCTGCTGCTGGGGCTCATCGCCGTAGCCGTACCACCGCTGGGCGTGACTTTCGCCGGCGCGGCGGCGATCACCGTGGCAGGCGCCGTGTTCGGCAGCTGGATCGGTGAACTGGTCGGCTTCGAGGTACCCGACGTGGTCAGCCGCAAGTTCAAGGACGAGATTGCGGCAGGCCGCATTCTGGTAGTGCTCGACGCCAGCAAGGAACAGCTGGCACTGGCGGAGCCAGCAGTTGCGCGCACCGGCGCCACGCTATTGCCGTTCCACGCGCATACCGTACTGACCTGAGCTTCTCTCCGCTTATGTTTTCAGCCGATAGCCGCTGCGGAAGATCCACCACACCACCGCGAGGCACACGGCGAGAAATATCAGGGTCATGCCCACGCTGATGCCCAGGCTGACGTCGGACACACCGTAGAAGCTCCAGCGGAAACCGCTGATCAGGTACACCACTGGATTGAACAGGGTGACCTTCTGCCAGAACGGCGGCAGCATGTGGATCGAGTAGAAACTGCCGCCGAGAAAGGTCAGCGGCGTCACGATCAGCAAGGGCACCAACTGCAGTTTCTCGAAGTTGTCCGCCCAGATGCCGATGATGAATCCGAACAGGCTGAAGGTCAGCGCGGTGAGCACCAGGAAGGTCAGCATCCACAGCGGATGCGCGATCTCGAACGTGACGAACAGCCGCGCGGTGACCAGGATGATCAGACCCAGGATGATCGACTTGCTCGCCGCCGCACCGACATAGCCGGCCACGATCTCGAACGCGGACACCGGCGCCGACAGGATCTCGTAGATCGTGCCGACGAACTTCGGGAAGTAGATGCCGAACGAGGCATTCGAGATGCTCTGCGTCAGCAACGACAGCATCACCAGTCCCGGCACGATGAAGGCGCCGTAGCTGACCCCTCCGATCGCGGTCATGTGCGAACCGATCGCCGAACCGAACACCACGAAGTACAGCGAAGTGGAGATCACCGGCGAGACGATGCTCTGCAGCAACGTGCGCAAGGTGCGTGCCATTTCGAAAAAGTAGATCGCGCGGATGGCATAGATGTTCATGCGCGTTCCCTCACCAGGTTCACGAAAATATCCTCCAGCGAACTCTGGCTGGTCTTGAGGTCCTTGAAATCGATACCCGCTTCGCCGAGCCGGCGCAGCAGCACATCGATGCCGGTGTGCTCGCCCTGCGCGTCGAACGTGTAGACCAGCTGGTGTCCGTCGGCCGACAGTTCCAGCGCATAGCCGGACAATGCCGCCGGAATGGCCTGCAGCGGACTCTGCAACTGCAGTGTCAGCTGCTTGCGGCCGAGCTTGTTCATCAGCTCGGCCTTGTCCTCGACCAGGATGAGTTCGCCCTTGTTGATCACGCCGATGCGGTCGGCCATTTCCTCGGCCTCGTCGATGTAATGCGTGGTCAGGATGATGGTGACGCCGCTGGCGCGCAGCGCACGCACCATCGCCCACATGTCGCGGCGCAGCTCCACGTCGACGCCGGCGGTGGGCTCGTCCAGAAACAGGATCTGCGGCTCGTGCGACAACGCCTTGGCGATCATCACGCGCCGCTTCATGCCGCCGGACAGTGTCCTCAGCCGGCTGTCCTTCTTGCTCCACAGCGACAGATCCTTCAGCACCTTCTCGACATACGCCGGGTTCGCGCTCTTGCCGAACAGGCCGCGACTGAAACGGACCGTGTTCCACACCGTCTCGAACGCGTCGGTGGTCAGTTCCTGCGGCACCAGGCCGATCTTCGCGCGCGCCGCGCGGTAGTCGCGCACCACGTCGTGCCCATCGGCCAGCACCATGCCCTCACTTGGATTGACGATGCCGCAGATGATGCTGATCAACGTGGTCTTGCCGGCACCGTTCGGACCCAGCAGTGCGAAGATCTCGCCCTGGCGGATTTCCAGATCGATCTGTTTGAGTGCCTGGAATCCCGTGGCGTATGTCTTGCTGAGCTGTCTGACAGAGATGATCGGCTGCACGCGATCTCCTGGGAAGTGGTGGATGCGGAGGAAGCCGATGGTATGCCCAGGCCGGCGTGCGGGCTACCCTTCATCAATAAATCCCTCAGACCAGACAAAAAACGGACGCCGCCAGGCGCCCGCTTCCTCGACACCGCCACACCCTATTCAATGGGTGGACGACATGCACGCCAGAACTAATGGTTGCGTTTGTCCGCAGCGTGTCGTGCATCATCGGCGGCCTTGCCGATTGCCTTCTGGATTTTTCCGGCGTTCTTTTCCAGATTGCCGGCGACTTCCTTGGCTTTGTTGCCGGTGACCTTGCCGACCACTTCTTTCACGGCGCCCTTGACTTCGTGCTTGGTACCCTCGGTGCGATTCTTGTCCACGCTGTGTCCTCTTTGCCACTGCAGCATTGCAGGCGCATCCAGATATAGAGGCCTCCGGGTCGACAGTCCGTGACTGGAATGTTTGAACCAAGTTCCGCGCAGGCGGCACTCACCTCCACGCCCAGTCTGTTCACCCATCCTCGTGAACGCACTGATACGCTGCATCATCGCGCGAGGAAAACCGCATGCTCCGTTCACTGCTGCTGGCAGCACTACTGACCACTACGTTGCCTGCAGCGATGGCCGTCACGCTGCCCAACCAGCCGGTACCTGTGCTCGATCTCCAGCGCTATACCGGCCAATGGCACGAGATCGCGCATTTGCCGATGTATTTCCAGCGCAAGTGTCTGGACGCCGTCATCGCCACCTACACACCTAATCCTGATGGCAGCATCCACGTGCACAACACCTGTCGTACCAGCGATGGCATCGCCAGCGTCGATGGCGTAGCGAAGATCACGCCGGACCAGCCCGCCGCGCTCAAGGTACGTTTTGTGCCCGCATGGCTGACCTGGCTGCCGCAGGCGTGGGCCGACTACTGGGTGATCGAGGTCGCTGCCGACTACCAGTGGGCCGTGGTCGGCAGCCCCAACCGGAAATACCTGTGGATACTCTCTCGCCATGAGGAAATGCCGCGCGAGCTGTTCGAAAGCATCAGGCAACGGGTGCAACAGCGCGGCTACGCCGTCGACAAACTGGTGATGATGGCGCCATTGAACTGACGCGCTGCTGTTGCACCGCAGAATGCCCATCGCCCCGTCTGAGCGGATGCTGGCGCCACTCTCCAACGAGCTCACCGACATGTCGTCTCCGATCCGCTATCTGCTGCCGTGCCTGCTCGTACTGTCCTCGCCCGCATGGACACAGACAGCAGCATCCAGTGCACCACCGCCGGCAGCCAGGGCAGCGACATGCACCGACGCAAAGCACCACCAGTTCAATTTCTGGATCGGTGAGTGGGATGTCACCAACCCGGCCGGCAAGGCTGCAGGACACAGCCGCATTGATGCCATCCTCGACGGCTGCGTCATCATGGAAAACTGGACTGGTGCCGGTGGCAGCAACGGCAAGAGTTTCAACATCTACAACACCGCACTGGATCGCTGGGAACAGTACTGGGTCGACAATGGCGGCACCCGACTGATGCTGAGCGGCAACCTGGTCAATGGTGCGATGGTGCTTGAGGGTCGCCAGGACAGACCAGACCCGAAAACCGGCATCGTCCAGCGTGAGCGCATCACCTGGACCCCGAACAACGACGGCAGCGTGCGACAACACTGGGAAAACTCGACCGACAACGGCAAGAGTTGGCAGACCAGCTTCGACGGGCTGTATCGCCGGGTAACTGTCAGGAACTGAACCGGGCAGCGACCTGTCTCGCGCCACGTTCACAAACCTGGGGGCACAGTGCCAACGTGCCCGAATCCGGATCCAGCCATCGGGCCAGCGTAATGGCGTTTGCGTCTCCAAGATGGACGCACGCGTGACGCGGTGGCCGTTCTGGATCCCGTTTGGAGAGAAGGACACCCACGTGAAAGTGAAAGCGCGACATACGGGCGTCATCGCCACTCTGATGATGGTCGGACTGCTGGGTGCCTGCTCCACGCTGCGCACCGACTATGTCAAACAGCCATCGAAAGCACTGCCTCCGGCCACCACCACACCGAGCGGACGTTACATACGTGCCGAAGCGAACCAGCACGTCGACGAGTCTGGCTTCCGTCTGCTGACGCTCAGCAACAACGCGCTGATGAGCCGCGTCGCGCTGGCCGACCACGCGCAGCATTCGATCGACCTGCAGTACTACATCTTCAACAACGACGCGACCGGCCGTCTGGTGGCGCAGCATCTGCTGGCAGCGGCGGATCGCGGTGTGCGCGTACGGCTGTTGGTCGACGACATCAGTGCGACGAACGCCATCGACATGCTGGACGCGCTGGATGCGCACCCGAATATCGAAGTCCGCCTGTTCAACCCGTTCCATACGCGCAAGCCGTCGCTCGTATCCAAGACCACGCAGTTCCTGCTTGACGCGCACCGGCTCAACCGTCGCATGCACAACAAGTCGTACATCGTGGACGGCAACGTGGCGATCGTCGGAGGTCGCAACATCGGTGATGCGTATTTCGACGCCAGCAACGACACCAACTTCCGCGACCTCGATCTGATCGCGATCGGACCGGTGGTGAAACAAGCCTCGCATGCGTTCGACGAATACTGGAACTGCGACGCCGCACTGCCGGTCCAGGCCTTTCAGGGCAAGCACGCCAGCCACTACGACCTGGCGCAGCTACGCGTGGACCTGGGCCGCGACGCGCGCAAGTTCGCGCAGAGCGACTACGCACAGGCGACCCTGGACAAGCTGCCCAACGGCCCCTCCGGCGATCGTCCCGGTGCATGGTTCTGGGGCTCGGCCACGCTGGTCGCCGACCAGCCCGCAAAGATCGATGCCAGCAAGGAAGAAACGCGTGCGTTGCGCATCGGCCCGCAGATCAAGTCGATGACCGATCAGGCGAAGCAGGACGTGCTGCTGATCTCGCCTTACTTCATCCCCGGCGATGACGGCACGCATTACCTCACCGACATGGTCAGCCGCGGCGTGACCGTAAAGGTGCTGACCAATTCGCTCGCTTCCACCGATGAGGCCGCCGTGCATGCGGGCTACTCGCGCTACCGCCGCGCGCTGCTCGAAGGCGGTGTGCAGTTGTACGAATTGCGTCCCGCCGCCGCCAGCGGGGAACAGCCCGCGACCTCGAAAGGCACATCCTCCGGCGTCGGCCTGCACGCGAAGGCGATCGTGGTCGACGGGCAGCTGGTCTTCATCGGTTCGATGAACATGGACCAGCGCTCGAAACTGCTCAACACCGAAATGGGCCTCATCGTCGACTGCCCGGCGCTGGCCGTGGCGGTGACGAATTTCTTCGACACCGCCATCCAGCCCAACAGCGCCTACCACGTGACGCTGAGCGAACCGCACGGCGGGCGCATGCAATGGCAGGACAGCGAAAACGGCAAGCTGGTCAACTATCATCGCGACCCCAAGGCCAGCACGAAACGCCGACTGGAGGTGTACATGCTCCGGTTCATGCCGATCGAAGGCATGCTTTGAACGACCGGCGCAATACCCACCCGACACAACGCCAACGGCACATCACCGGCGGCAACGGAGCGAACCCGTGCACAAGATGATCGCGGCCATATTGCTGTTAGCCCTGCTGGCACTGCCGGCGTTCGCTCAGCAGGACATCGAGCAACAGAAGATTGCCTACCTGATCGATTCGGTGGCCACCTTGCAGGGCGCGGCCTTCATCCGCAACGGCACTGAATATGACGCCACTCACGCCGCCGACCACATGCGCCTGAAACTGCGCTTTGCCGGCAGCCGCGTGAAGACGGCCGAAGACTTCATTACCTACTGCGGCACGGGTTCGTCGATGTCGGGGACCAAGTACACGATCCGGTTTCAGGATGGACGCGTCGTGGATTCGGCCACCTTCCTGCAAGGCAAACTGGCTGAGTACGCGATGAGCCATCAAGGTCATGTCCTGGCCCCGCTTGTCCACTGACATACGAAACAGGTCAGCTGCTGGGTGTTCGGGAATAGCCGCCCTGTTCCATTTGTTTCCGAATGCATCAATCGTCGGCCGCTACTTCCTCGTATCCAGCGGACTCGGCGTACAGCCCACTTTCTGCACGGTGTAGCTCACACCGGCCACGCGCCAGCCTTCGACAGTGCGCACCATGCTGAAGCTGTCGATGCCGCAATGGGACAGTTTGCCGTCGAGGTGGAAGTCGTACGGTGCCCACACCTGTGCAATGTCGCCCTGCACCGTGACCTGCGCGCTCCAGATGCGTTCGCGGAATGCTTCCTTGTGCTTGGCCAACGAATCCAGATAGTCACTGTCGTGCTCCATCGCCACAGTGCCATCGGGCTTCAGCACCACGAAGCTGGCGCCGGGCACGATGAGTTTGCGCGAGGCGTCCACGTCATGTTTCGCCATGGCATCGAACAATGCATCCACTGCACCAAGCACTTCACGCTGAGCAGGGGCATGTGCGTCCTTCGCCCGCACGTTGATGCCGGCAAATACGAAGATGGCTGCAGCGCCCAGTTGCAGAAGGGATTTCATTCGACGGTTCATGGACAGACCTCATGGTGGCTGGACAGGATCGTAGCGGACGAACGCACAGGAAAGTAATTATCAAAGTCGCTTGCAATTATATAGCGCGCTATTTAATATGCGCAGCCATGAGCAGCTCCCGTCCATCGCCATCGGTTATCGCCGCGTCCACACCGAAGCTGGATGCGCAGCTGTGTTTCGCCTTGTACTCGGCCGGGCTTGCGATGAACAAGGTGTATCGCAAGCTGCTCAAGCCGTTGGGCCTCACCTATCCGCAGTATCTGGTGATGATGGTGTTGTGGCAGGACGAGAGCCAGAGCGTGTCGGAGATCGGTGCGCGGCTGTTTCTGGACTCGGCTACGCTGACGCCACTACTCAAGCGTCTGGAAACCGCCGGACTGGTGGCGCGGCTGCGTTCACGCGAGGATGAGCGGCATGTCGTCATCACCCTGACTGCGCGCGGCAAGGCCTTGCAGGCCAAGGCTGGCAAGGTGCAGGAATCGGTGTTCTGCGCCAGTCAGTGCACGCCCAGCGAACTGAAGCATCTCAAAGACGAGTTGCAGGATCTGCGCAGCAGGCTGTCTGGCGAGGCCTGATCGATTCATCTCTTTTTCCTATTTGAATAGTGCGCTATTTAATAGCCAACTATATATAAGCGGCAACCCAACCACCCACGCAACAGGAGACACCCATGTCCATCGAAAAAGTCCTGTATCGCGCCAAAGCTACCGCCACCGGCGGTCGTGACGGTCGCGCCACCTCGTCCGACAACGTACTCGACATCAAGCTGACCACGCCGAAGGAACTCGGCGGCGCGGGTGGCGACGGCACCAACCCGGAGCAACTGTTCGCTGCCGGCTACTCGGCCTGCTTCCTCGGCGCAATGAAGTACGTGGCGGCCCAGCAGAAGTTTCAGCTGCCCGCCGATACGCAGGTGACTGGCCAGGTCGGCATCGGCCCGATCGCGACCGGCTTCGGCATCGAGGTCGAGCTGAGCATCTCGATTCCCGGCTTGCCGCGCGCCGATGCCGAGGCGCTGGTGCAGAAGGCGCACATCGTGTGCCCATACTCCAACGCCACCCGCAACAACATTGACGTCACGCTGACGATCGCCTGAGGCATCTGGCGTACTGGAATGACGGTATGGCGAGACGAAGACGGCGGCCTTGAGGGCCGCCGTCTTCGTCTCAGTTCGCAACCTGCGTTCAGAACAGCAGGAGCAGCAGCGGCACGATGATTCCGGCGAACAGGGTCGTGCCGAAAAGCCCTGGCTTGCGGGTGAAGCGCCAGGCCATGTACAGACCGCTCAACACCGAAATGAGCAGGCCCAGCGATACCAGGCCGAAGAAAATCTTCATCGGCAGCAAGTTCTTTTTCGGTTTCGCTTCGGCGCGCTCGAGCGGCTCGCTCGATGGCGTTGTCGCCCGCGCCTCCGTTGAAGAGCTCACTGGTGACGGCATCACGATCGCAGCACCAGGAATCGCCGTAACGACCTGCGCTTCCGGCGGCCGCGGCCGCTTCACCGGCACCACCGTGGTCTGCTTCTTGTGCAGTTGCGCCATGCTCGCCAGCCACGCTGGCGGCGTATAGCTGCTTCCGCGAGTGGTCTCATGCAAGCTGAAGCTCTGCAACCCACCGGTGATCGCGAAGAACAGCAGCATCGGCGCGGTAAATACACCGAGATAGAGATGGACGACGCGGGTGGTGCGGAGAAATTGATGGGACAGTGACATAAGGTCTGCACGGACAAGGGAGTCCCGCAAACTTTAACCGAGTTGGCTGGAAACGCCAATGACAATCACTCTCATCTATGATACATCCCTTTCCGCCAACTGGCTTCCGGCAGCAAGAGTGTTACCTCGTTCGCACAAGTGAGTGTTCTCGTGACAGTCCTTCCATGCCTGCTTGAGCAACTGCGGCGGCGCGTTAGGATAGGACCATGATCTGTACAGGCCACGCTCGATCCGTATGCCGCCTCCTGGCAAGAGGCGCATGACCATGTCGCCTGCAGTGACGGAGCCCGGCACCAACGTTCCGCTCGGCAAGGTGATGGACCTCCTGCTCGACGCGATCTGTGTGGTCGATGTGCAAGGTCGCTACGTTTTCGTCAGTGCCGCGTTCGAGCGTATCTTCGGCTATACGCCGGAAGAGATCATCGGACGGCCGATGATCGAACTGGTCCATCCCGACGATCGCGCGCGTACGCTGCAGGCGGCCAACGAGATCATGGCCGGGCAGCCCAAGCCGCATTTTCAGAACCGTTACGTGCGCAAGGACGGGCAGGTCATTCACATCATGTGGTCCGCACGCTGGTCGGCAGCCGATGGCATGCGGATCGCCGTGGCGCGTGACATCACTGAACTCAAGCGCGCCGAGTCGATGCAGGTGGCGCTGCACGCGATCTCCGAAGCCGCTCACTCGGCCGAAGATCTGCTGGCACTGTTCCGGTACATCCACCAGATCGTCGGCAAACTGCTGCCGGCCAGCAATTTCTTTGTGGCCCTGTACGACGCTGAGAAGGATGAACTGAGCTTCCCCTACTTCGTCGACCAGTTTGACGAGGCACCTGCCCCGCGCAGACTGGACACCGGCACACTCAGCGCTGAAGTGATCCGCAGCGGCAAGGCTTTGCTGCTGACACCCGATATCCAGGTTCCGTTGTCGGAGTTTGTCGGACCCATCGTCGGCCGCGATTCGCTGGAATGGCTCGGCGTGCCGCTCCGCACGCAACGCGGCGTCATCGGCGCGCTAGTGGTGCAGAGTTATTCGGGCGACGTGCGTTACACCGAAAAGGACAAGGCCCTGCTGCAGTTCGTCTCCACCCAGGTGGCCGCGGCGATCGAGCGCAAGCAGACCGAAACCTGGCTGCAATACATCGCGCGACACGACCAGCTTACCGCCCTGCCCAATCGCGAACTGTTCCACGACCGGCTGCGTACCGCGCTGGCCAGGGTCCGCCGGGACAGGACGAGGCTGTCTGTGCTCTATCTCGACCTGGACAGGTTCAAGCTGGTCAACGACAGCTTTGGCCATGACGTCGGCGATCTGTTGCTGCGCGAAGTCGCCACTCGGATCAGCCACTGCTTGCGCGAGTCGGACACCGTCGGTCGCATCGGCGGCGACGAATTCGTGGTGTTGCTCAACTGCATCAGCCAGCCGGAGCACGCAACGTCGGTCGCCGAGAAAATCCGTTTCGCACTTGAGCAACCGTTTGAACTGGGCGGCCACTGCCTGCATATATCGTCGAGCATCGGAATAGCCGTCTATCCAGAGCATGGCGAGGAAGACAGGCAGTTGATGCGGCATGCCGACGATGCGATGTACGGCGCCAAGCGACAGGGTGGTAACCGGTCGGTGATGAACGACATGCCCTTGCCGTAAGAGCCGGCAGCGGCACCTCCATCCCGTTACGGGGCGCGCCTTCGGCGCACCAGGCAGATTCCTCAGCCGTCAGGCTTTTTTCAAATAGCAGACCTTCAGCACCAGACCCTTGATCTTGTCCGAATTGCCTTCGATGTGCTCATTGTCGCCGTCGACCAGGCGGATGTTGCGGATCAAGCCGCCCTGCTTCAGCGGAATCGACGAACCCTTCACTTTCAGGTCCTTGATCACCGTCACTGTGTCGCCGCTGTTAAGCACGTTGCCGTTGACGTCCCGCACCACCACGCTGGCGTCTGTCGCATCCGCGCTCGCCATGATCGGCCATTCGTGGCCGCAATCGGCACACACATGGTTGTCGCCGTCCGGGTAGACGTTTTCCATGGCACATAACGGGCAAGCGGGAATCTGGGACATCGGTCAATCCTGGCAGTTCATTCGATCAGGCCGCGAGTATACGGACCAGTGCGCGCCTGGCCGAGCCACGGATGCGCAAAATCGGCGCGCAACATGGGAAGATGAGGCCTGTCACTCCGCCCTTCACGCGCCCGACATCTACAAGGCGCTAAATCTGTACCTGTTACCGCGGAGACACGTCATGAACGCACATCCGGTTTTCGCCACTGTTGCCGTGAGCGATTTCGCTGCCTCCAGCGCTTGGTATGCCCGTCTGTTCGGTCGTGCACCCGACAACCGCCCGAGCGCATCCTGCGCCGAATGGCAGATCGCCAAATCCACAACGATCCAGGTGCTGCCCAGGCACGACTCTGCCGACCAGCAGAACCATGCGGGCTCAGCCACGGTTGGCATCATCGTCGACGACCTCGACAAGGTACTGGCAGGACTGCAGGGTCGACATATCGACGCGGCCCCACCACAGACCGCCACCCACTTCATGCGCTTCGTTCCGGTGAGTGATCCGGACGGCAACATGGTGACCTTCGTCGAGTCGACTGCCGGCTAAGCTACGTAGAGCTGTGCGATCAAGGATATCGCGCAGCCCTCTATTCCTCGCCTGGAAGCTGGGGCAGCTCCGGCATGTTGGCCAGTTCCGCCAGCAAATCATGCATCTCGGGCTCAGACTCGATCGCCAGCGGCCAACGCCCGATCACTTCGTATTTGGACTGGCCGAAGAAACTGCGTATCAGCACGAACTCACGCACGTGCCAGTGAATCGGAGCGATCGATTCCTCGATCGCGTCGACCGCGTGCCCGTGCAACAGGGTCACGTGGGGCAGGAAGCTGGAGACTCCGCTTACCTGCAGCCCAACCCGGGCCTGCGCTGCGGCGATCGCCTTGCGCAGCTGCAATGCCGACTCGGTGGTGGCGGTGTCCGCACACAGCACGAACGGGAACTGACCGTCCTTGGCGCTGAAACGCATCGCCGAATCCAGGGCGGCGACAAAGCCGCTGGCACGCACCTCGCCGGCCGCAGCCAGCAACGCACTTTCCAGGGGTTGCCGCAAGCGCTCAGGCTTGCCCATCGGGCACAGCAACAGATGCAACCCGTAGATGCCAACCGGCGATCCGCTGACCCGGTGCGACTTGCGGAAACGCTCGCCCACGCCGGCGATCTCGGACCTCGCGAGGTCATCCGGCAGCACGGCAAAGAAGTAGTTGATGCCAGGCGCAAGTTCGGATTGATTCGATGAGGTGGAAATGGCCAGTGCCTCCCCGGCAAGCACGGTTATGAAAAGCGGTTGTGCCAACGATACTCCGCGACCATGCCACAAGGGTGCGGGATTGACCGGCAGCAGTCATTCCACTGCCAGCTTACCGGGCCGCGGCGGCCGCCGTCAGCGCCTCTGCCAACCTTCCCCGTTCATGCAGGCATCGAAGGTGGCGTCGCGTGCCTGCCCTGCTGACTGAGCCGCCGCGAGGGCATCGCAATTCTTCCGGGCCGTGTCGAACGGTGTGGCATGGTCGCCATGCCAACCATACGTGGCGCAGGCAGCCAGCAACAGGTACCCTGGCAGCAGGAAAATCACCAATCGCAACCTGGCCATACTTCCTCCCCTTTGCGTAGCTGCCGACCCGGATGCAGATGCCACGCGCCGGTCAAACCAGGACACCGCAGGCAGTGGACCTGAAGCGCGTTGCCGCACAGCACGACACTCTGGTTTGCAGATCCACTCCCGCTCAGCGCATGCGCAACCAGTGCACCTGGATGCCGTTTGCCTGGTCGTCGGCCCGCTGCCCTGGCCGACTCGCGAGAACCTCACCCCAGAGGGTTTCCGTGCCGGACTCCTGCGGCCGGTCCACACGTACATGCTCACCTTGCCCCAGCGGGAACCCGGTCTGGAGAACCATCGCTTCGTCGTTCTGCCAGACCAGCACGGCCGGCTTGGTAACGCCGGCACCCCATCCAAAATGGATATGCAGGTCCAATGGCGGTGCCGAACCACGATTGTCGAGGTGCCAGTCCCCGGACTTGTTCAGTAGCGACCCCAGTTGCGGGTCATTCCAGTCGACTCCGGAAATCGACAATATCGGGAAAGACTTGTTGTCTGCCATGGACGTAAACCTCCAGTCGGAGATCAACCATTGAGCATCCTGCTGATCTGCGGCTCGCCACGTCGGATCGACACCGTCGAAGCTCGCACGCGTTCATTCGAAGTGTTGCCTTGGAACCGGCCCACATACCGTTCAGTCAGGCACGGCGCGATAGTAGCGCAAGGCAAAGCTTGCCGCTGATCAACACCATGCGGGCGCGCGGCAGCCAGGACCTTCCTTTGGCACCTGCATGTGAATGAGACGATGATGAGTGGATCTACCCGACCTGAGAACACGCCCATGACCCTTGCGACCGTCCGCGCCGTCACCGGCTCCACGCCGTTCACGGTGACATTGACCGATGAGTCAGGGCACAGCTGGCTGGCGGACGAGCCAGCCGACGCGGGTGGCGCCGATGCCGGGCCGTCACCGCATCACTTGCTGCTTTCCGCGCTCGGCGCCTGCACCGCGATCACCTTGCAGATGTATGCGGCACGCAAGCAGTGGCCGCTGACCGGCGTCGGCGTCGAGCTGCGCTTCAATCCCGACGGCACACCCGCGACCGGCAACGACATCGCGCGCGCGATCACCCTGCAGGGATCCTTGACCGAGGAACAGCGCGAGCGCCTGCTGCAGATCGCCAACCTGTGCCCGATCCACAAGGTGCTGACTGGCGAGGTACGCATCGCCACGCGACTGGAAACGAACGTCTAGCGCAGCGTGGCCGAAGGCACTCGCCCTAACGCTGCTCAGCGCAACTGGCTGTCCTTGCTGCCGCGACGGTTGTAGAGGCCGGCGCCGCGGCTCTCTTCGTCATGCGCTTCCTGGCAGGCCACGCACAAACGCACACCCGGTACGGCCTTGCGCCGCGCCGCTGGAATCGGCACATCGCATTCCTCGCAGCGCATCAGCCCAGGGCCCTTGTGCAACTGCTGGCGTGCGCGTTGCACCGCGTCGTTGACCGTGGCGTCGATCTGGTCTTGCACGGCACCATCGCCTGCCCAACCCGTTGCCATGGGAACCTCCGAAAATCTCAGATCCTGTCAATGTGTAGGCATCGACCACGAATATCCAGCGCGGTCGGCCATGCGCTGCGCCGGACGACAAACACGCCTAGTGTCCCTTCTTCGAGCCCAGCGCGCCCTGCAGCAAACCGTTGAGCACATCTTTCTTGCTGGTCGATTTGCTGGAAGTGCCCGTACCCATCGCCGGAGAGCCCGTGTTCTTCGAGCCCGCAAGACCCGCCTTGAGCAGGCCAGTGACGGCGGTCGGGTCGATCTTGAAGCTGGGCGCGCTGGCGGTGCCTGTCACATGCACGCCGATACCCTGCGCGCTGGCGCCGCCAAGCACGCCACCAAGCAAGCGTCCCGCGCCCGAATTGCCGAGCAGGCCGCCGATGCCTTGACCACCCTGACCTCCGCCGGTGACAGCCTGGTCAAGTTTGACCAGCATGCGGAAGTCGAGCTGCCCGTCCTTCCCCATGCTGCCCTGCCCGGCGATGTTGCCAAGGTCGACGATGTCCGCATGGACCGGGTCGGAGCGGATGCCCGACGGCGCGATATTCAACGTTGCGTCGGCATGCCGGATCACGGTGTCCTTCGGTGTCTTGATCCCGGCCAGGGTCAACGCACCGCCGAGTTTCGAACCCAGACTGAAACCGTTCAAGCGGGAGTTGTCCAGGGTCACCGGGCCGGTAATCACCAGTGCGTCGAGCGGGCCCTGCGCATGCATGTCCACGCCCAGAGTGCCGCCGCTTAGACTGGAGTTTTTCGGCAGCACCACGCCGAAGACCGGCAACAACGGCTCCAGGTCATCGACCGGCAACTGCTTGCCATTGATGTGCAGGTCCAGCTGCATGACCTTCAGCCGGTTGTCGAAGCTGCCGTTGATGGTTACATGCGTCGCGCCAATGCCCAGTGTGGAATGGTCGATGCTGCCACGGCCACTGCTGAGCTCGTAGCTGGCTTCATAATCGATGCGCACCGGCCGCGGCGAGGCCGAACCCGCAGCCACCAGCTTGAGCTGACGCGCATCGATACCGCCTTTCGATTGCAGCGCACCCTTGTCCGAGTTGATGCGCGTGTCGATATCGAGCACACCGCCGACGCCAGCGCTGCTGCTCATCAGTCCGGCGCCGACCAGGTCCAGGTTGTGCATGACCAGGTGTGCATCGACCGGCGTCAGCACCGCATTGGTTGCGTTCCACGGACCGAGCTTGCCGTCGAGCTGCAGCGTTCCACCACCGGCAATCGCTGCACTCATCGAGAACGGGAAGGCGGCACCGAGACCGACGTGGTCAGCACTCAACTGCACGTTCTGGTAGCTGCGTGCGCCGCCGACGGCGCGCGCAACGTCGATGCGGCCATCTTTTATGCGCAGCTGGTCGACGCTGAACGCAAGCGGCTGGCTGGGCGTATTGGCCGGGGTTGCCGCGGGAGTCGGGGCCGCCGCACCGCGGCCACCGAACGTGGCAAAGTTCCAGTTGCCGTCGCGGTTCTGCGACAGGCTGACGCTGGGCTGATCCAGCGTCAGCGAGGTGATCTGCAGTTCGCGGTGCAGCAGCAGCGGCCACAGGCGCACACCCAGTTCGAGCGAGTGCGCACTGATGAACGGCTGCGTGCCGAACGCCGGATCATCGCCGATGTGGATATCGTCGGCGTCGAGCGACCCTTCCCACACCGCTACATGCAGCTTGCCCAGCGTCACCTCGCGGCCCAGCGCCTTGCTGAGCGTGGTCTGGATCTGGGGACGAAAGTGATTGACGTCGACCAGCAGCAGCGCGCCCACGCCGAGTACGACCACCATCAGCACAACAACGACAATTCCGATCAGCAGACGTTTCATGTGCACTACTCCCGCAGGATTGATGCGGCACGTGGTCGCCGTTCGATACTAGGACGCTGGTTGGCTGGCGTCGAGCGCCGATCGAGGCGTTTCCATGCGCTGTTGTGTCCAGGCGCTATTCCGGCGGAAACAACTGGCGAAAAACCCTGGGCGAAGCATTGATATAGATGTTGCTGTGGTGCAAGTCGGGCCATGCCTGGTAAAACCAGATCAGCCCATGCGGCGCATTCGCGCGCAATGCCGCTTGCAGGACCTCGCCGGCATCGCCGATATCGTCGTCGCTCGCGGTGGCGAAATAAAGCGTTCCGGTCAAACCCGGCCTTGCCTTCAGGCGCGTGGCAGCGGAGTGTGCCAGTGCCATGTTGTTCCACCACAGGCTGGGGCTGAGCGCGATATACGTATCGAACAACTTCGGCTGCAGCAAGAATGTCTCGACGACAAACAGGCCGGCAAGGGACTCGCCGACGATCGCTGTCTTGTCGCTTGTGCGATAGCGCTGACGCACCTGCGGCATCAACTCGTTCGCGATGAACGCACGAAACGCCACCGAGCCGCCCACATGCACGGCGATCTTGCGATCGCTGTCGACATCGGTCGGGCCGGTCATGTCGCGACGCCGCTCGGTGTTCTCGATGCCGACCACGATCATCGGCCGCATCTCGCCGGCACGGATCGCCGAGTCGACATCGGTGGCGACATGCGGAAAGTCCTCCTGCATGCCGCCGTCAGGCATGTACAGCACCGGGTAACGCGCATTCTTCGCCGCGGCGTAGCCGGGCGGTGTGTAGACGTTGATGCGGCGGACTTCCTTGAGCAGCGCGGAGTCGATGGTGAACGACGCATGCGCCGGCATCGCCGCACCGGCCGCCACGGCGTCACCCGCTAACGCCGCAAGCACGAACAGCACGAACCATCTCATGCACCGTCGGATCACACTGTCGCTCCAGTCAATGCATCGAATCACACACGCCGTGCCCGGCGCCCCTTCCACAGATAACCCACCGCCAGCAGCACGAACCAAAGTGGACTGACCAGCAGCGCCTGGCGGGTATCGTCCCGCAGGCTGAGCAGGGCCAGCACGAAGACGAAGAACACCAGGCAGACCCAGCACATGAACACGCCGCCGGGCATCTTGTAGTCCGACGCTTCATGCAGTTGCGGGCGCTTGCGCCGATACGCGATATAAGCGAACAGGATTAGCGACCAGACGAACATGAAAAGTATCGCGGACAACGTGGTGACCAGGGTGAACGCGGTGATCAGGTCTGGGATCAGGTAGATCAGGGCCGCACCCAACAGCAGGCAGAAGCAGGAAAACAGCAGGCCGCGCGACGGCACTGCCGCACGCGACAACCGGGCAAACGCCTTCGGCGCATGATTCTCCTCGGCTAGACCAAACAACATGCGGCTGGTGGAGAAAATGCCGCTGTTCGCCGACGAAGTGGCCGAGGTCAACACCACGAAGTTGATCAGGCTGGCAGCAGCCGGGATGCCGGCCAGTACGAACAGCTCCACGAACGGGCTCTTGCCCGGCTCGACCATGCGCCACGGCGTCACCACCATGATCGCGAGCAGGGCCAGCACGTAAAAAATGATGATGCGTACCGGAATCGAGTTGATCGCCTTGGGCAGGTTGCGCCTCGGGTCGGCCGTCTCGGCGGCGGTAGTGCCGACCAGCTCGATACCGACGAAGGCGAACACCGCGATCTGGAAGCCGGCGAAGAAGCCGCCCAGCCCCTTCGGGAAGACACCGCCGTCATTCCACAGGTTGGCCACCGACGCCACGTGCCCCGATGGCGAGCGGAAACCCCACGCGACCAGGCCGAAGCCGGTCACGATCAGTGCGCAGATCGCGATGATCTTGATCAGCGCGAACCAGAATTCCATCTCGCCGAACAACTTCACCGTGGCCAGGTTCAGGCTCAGCAGCAACAGCACGCACAGCACCGCCGGAATCCACGGCGCCAGCCCCGGAAACCAGTACTGGGCGTAGGAGGCGATCGCGATCACGTCGGCGATCGCGGTGATGATCCAGCAGAACCAGTAAGTCCAGCCGCAGAAGAAGCCGGCCCATGGTCCGAGCAGGTCAGTGGAAAAGTCGATGAACGACTTGTACTCGAGGTTGGACAGCAGCAGCTCGCCCATCGCGCGCATCACGAAGAACAGCATCACGCCGATGATCAGGTAGACCAGCACGATCGACGGCCCGGCCAGACTGATCGTCTTGCCCGAGCCCATGAACAGGCCCGTGCCGATGGCACCACCGATGGCGATCAGTTGCAGGTGCCGGTTGGACAGGCTGCGCCTGAGGTGCTCGGGGTGCTCCAGCGATGCGGTCATGTTGCGCGCCTTTGGCGTGTGGGATGCGCCAACATAGAAGAAACACAGCCGCACCGCCAATGGCACGTCTATCGGACCCCGTAACGGGCAACATCGAAAAGCAGAACAAGAAGGCGTTGGGCGCGTCAGCCCGTGAGCTGTCGAGACCTGTCACTGCCAGAGTCACGAAGAATCGGCTAGCGTGGCGTCGACACGCGACGCACGGGCCGGCAGAATCCTGCCGCTACATCCGAAGACATTCATCTACCACGCATAAAGGAATCCTGTGCCGAAGCGCATGAAAGGAATGATCCGGTGGAAATTCCTCATCACCTTCGCACTGGTGGCAGTGATGGCGGGACTCATCGCGTGGAAGCGGCCGGACCGGGCATTGCAGGTCGCCACCGCCAGCGTCGCACAGACGCTATGCGCGGACGTGTTCGTTTCCGGCCTCGCGCCGGATCGGGTGTTTGCCGAGAACATCGCGCCGATGCAAGGCATGCGAATCCTGCTGCCGCACCTGCGCTATGCCGTCGACACCACGCAACGAACCGTGACCGCACAATGGCATGGCCGCTTCACCAGCGTAGCGACCTACTACCCCGGCTACGGCTGCGCGCTGCCCACGATGACACCGGATGCGGCAACCCTGCAGGCTGCGCGTGAAGTGGCGTCAGCTGCAACGACCTCCGCGCCGCCCGTCGTCAACACCGACCCCGCCATCGTCGACGCGCTGACACGTGCCTTTGCAGAACCAGCCAGCGGGCCTCACCGCAACGTGCACGCGATCGTGGTGCTGCACGACGGCAAGCTCATCGCCGAACGCTATGCCGCCGGCGTCCACCCGGATACGCCGCAACTCGGTTACTCGATGAGCAAGTCGGTAGTGAACGCCCTGCTCGGCATCCTGGTCCGGCAGGGCAAGCTGGACATGCACGCACCGGCACCCGTGCCGAGCTGGAGTGCACCCGCCGATCCGCGTCATGCCATCACGCTCGACCAGCTGTCACGGATGACCTCGGGCCTCGACCTCACCGAGGACGACAGCGGCTTCGATCCGGTGTCCACCATGCTGTTCCTGCAGAAAGACATGGCCACGTACGCCGCACATGCTGCGCTGCGCATCCCACCCGGAACACAGTGGGAATACACCAGCGGCAACACGCTGATCCTGGGCAGCATCCTGCGCGACACCGTCGGTGGCGGCGCGCCCGGCCTGATCCGTTTTGCGCGTCGCGAGCTGTTCGATCCGCTCGGCATGCAGCACGTGCTGATGGAATTCGATGGCGCGCAAACCCTGGTCGGCTCCACCCGCATCTACGCCTCCGCCCGCGACTGGGCGCGCTTCGGTCAGCTCTACCTCGACGATGGCATGCTCGACGGCCGCCGCATCCTGCCCGAAGGATGGAGCGCCTATGTCAGCAAGCAGACGCTCGACAGCATCTACGGCGCCGGCTTCTGGACCAATACGGGCACCGCAGCGGACGGCAGCCACATCATCACCGGCATGCCTGGCGATGCGTACTTCGCCTCGGGAATGAACGGGCAGCGCATCGTCATCGTGCCATCCAGGCGACTGGTGATCGTGCGGCTGGGTTCCACCCTCGACCCGCCAAACTTCGACATGCGCGGCCTGGTGCGTCTGGTCAATGACGTGTCGGCGGCAGTGCACTAGAGCGCGCATCGAGAGCAGGCATGCGAAAGTTGCGCTCCACTCCTTCACCGATCGCCTTGTTGCACGAATGACTTCCACTGCCATGGCAACGCCGTCACGCACAACAGCACCTGTTGACGCAGCCCTGCGTGCATTGCGGGAAGCCAGCGTGACCATGCTGGCCGCCATCGCCACGCTTCTATGCGCCTTGGCGTTTGCTCCGGGGCCGGGCCCGGCGGTACTGGCCGTGGTGCTGTGCCTCTCGCTCTCGCGCAGCCAGCTCGACCGCGACCTGCGCGGTCGCATCGAGGCAGCCATCGCATTGCCCGTCGTGGGCATGGTCGCGGTCGGCGTCGGCATCCTGCTGCATCGCGTGCCGTGGCTCGGCGCACTGGTCTTCGTCTGCGGCATGTTCGTGTCGATCTGGTTGCGCCGGTTCGGGCCGATGGCGCAACGAGCCGGCTCGCTGATCGCGCTGCCGTTCGTGGTGCTGCTCACCACACCGCACATTCAGGCGGCACCAGCCAGCGTCATCCCGGCGTCGCTGGTACCGATACTCATCGCGCTGCTGGCTTTACTATGGGTGGGCGTGCTGCATGCGCTGGCCCGTCGCCTGCGCGTTCTGCCACCAATGCGCACACCGGAACACCCGACACCGACGCCAGCACACGAAAGCTCGCTGCGCCCGATCGCGAGTACCCGGATGGCCATCCAGATGGCCGTCGCGCTCAGCCTGTCCTTCGCGCTCGGCTACCTCTTCTTCGCCGAGCGCTGGGCATGGATCGTGCTCACCGCCGTCATCGTCAACAGCGGCAACCGCGGCCGGCTGGATGTTGCATACAAGAGCATGCTGCGCGTGCTGGGCGCCGCGACCGGCACCCTGCTCGCCTTGACGTTCACTGTCCACCTCGGATCCCACGACATGACCACGGTCGCGTTGATCCTGGTCGCCGTCTTCCTCGGCCTGTGGCTGCGTCCGCTGGGTTACGCGTGGTGGGCGCTGTTCGTCACCCTTGCGCTGGCCCTGCTGCAGGGCTACTCGGGTTCGTCGGCACCACTCATCCTGTGGCCCCGCCTGGAAGAAATCATGATCGGGGCGATCATCGGCGTCGCCTCCGCCTGGTTCGTGCTGCCCGTGCGATCAACCACCGTGCTGCGGCGACGGATCGCCAACGCTCTGGCCATCCTTGCCGATGCGCTGGATCCGGCGACGCCCGCACGCCGATCCGATGATTTCGTGGCCGCCATCGTGTCAGTGGAACAGATCGCGCCGGCATTCCGGGCCAGCCGCCTGGTCACGCGGCACTTCACTGCCAACCAGCCGGCGGATTGGGTCGATGCGCTCGTGGCGTGCCGGGCGCCAGCGGTCGCACTGCTCGATCGGGGCGAAACGCCGGGCACCGTACGCAAAGCCGTCGGGGCAGCGCGCAAATCGGTGCGCGATCCCGCGGAATTGCAACAGGCGTTGCGGGAATTGTGCCGTTCGCTGGAGAACACTCCCGCAAACACGGGGCAGGCGGCCGACTGAAAAAAGGCTTCCCCCGTTTCATCGCGTAATCGAGACAAGATCGTGTCGGCAGTAGCACCCATCCATGCCGTTCGCCCGACGCCAGACTGAACGCGAACGAGCACGTAATTTCGTGCTGACAACCGATCGAGCTTGTTCGCGTTAGCTTTCACATCTCGGCCGGGATGGATCGCTGCATTGCCATGTCGGTGAAATATTTCGTCTCACGATCACGATGCATGCTTGCACATGATCGCCCGCGCTCAATCGCTATGGCATCCACCCATGAACTCGCCCGCACCGGACGACAACAGGCCAACCGGCGCCATCCCGAAATGGCCGGCAGGTGATATCGCATGGATGATGTTGGTGCTGTGCATCGGCCTGCTGGCCAGACTGCTGCATATCGCACGTCAGCCGTTCTGGCTCGACGAGGCACTCACCTTTCAACGGATCCATCTCAGCACAGGCCAACTGATCGCGGACAGTAACTCCAACCGGCATATGCCGAGTTATTTCCTGCTGCTGCAATTGATCTCGCAGTTCAGCCCGGCCAACGCCATGTTGCGAATCCCTTCGGCGCTGTTCGGTACGTTGTCTGTTGGCATGGTGTTCGCCATTGCACGGCGCGTCGGCGGCCGCAGCGCCGCCATCGTCGCCGGGCTCCTGATGGCGCTGTCGCCGCTGCAGGTGCAGTACGGCCAGGAAGCCCGCTCCTACACGCTGGTCACCTTGCTGATCACCATCACACTGTGGGGCCTGGTACGCCTGGCACAGAATCCTGCGCGAGCCTCACTGGATATGCGCCATCCGGATTTCGACGTATGCGGTTGGGCGTCTTATGTGTTCGGCACGATCGGCGCACTGGATGTGCTCAGTGATGCGGCACCTTGGCTGATCGCCGCCAATGCTTCGCTGTTTCTGATCTGGCGCAGTCTGCGCCTGGAACCGTCACCCGACCTGCGTCTTGGCTTCCGGCGCAACTGGCTGCTGAGCGCGGCGATCATCCTCGTGTGCTGCGTGCCTTTCTACGCTGCGATTCTGGCTGCGAGTGATGGCCAGATGTTGCACAAGTTCGACTGGATTCCTCCCTTGAGCTGGCAAAACCTCAAGGTCGCGGCCAAGAGCGCGTATCTGATGCGCATGGCCGCCGTGGTTCGATTCAGTGTGCTGCCCACGGTCGTGCCCTTGCTTGGCTTCCTGGTGGCGATGCTGGGAGCCGTCGGGCTATGGCGCATGCGCGGCCGGCTGGAAGGGCGCGTGCTGCTGCTGGGCTTCGCGGTATTGCCGCTATTGCTGCTTGCGATCTCGCTGCTCAAATCCATGCTGCTGCCACGCTATATCCTGTGGAGCGCCGCACCGTTTTTCGTGTTGGCCGGCATCGGCGCCGCCACCCTGCCGCGTCGCATCCTGCCAGTCGCGGCGACCGTGTTGATGCTGCTGTGCATGGTCAATCTTGCACCGGTCTACAAGACCGAAACGAAACCTCGCTGGGACATGGCCGCCGCTATGCTGGCCGCCCATGTGCATCCCGGCGATACCGTATTCACCGGCGATCCGAACGCACCCACCATGCTCGCCGTGCTGCGCCCCAAAGGCAGTGTGCCGATCGGAACTACCGCACTGGTGACGCCGCAGCTTGACGTAGCGCTGGCACGCTGGAAACAGGGCAGCCGCGTCTGGGCGGTGAATGGTCGCTCCGCACTCGGTCAGCGCGAGGACCTGGATGCCTTCAAGGGTCGCATCGCTGCCCTTGGCACTCCGACCCTGGAAATTCCCGAAGGCAAGGAAATCACCATCCTGATGTTCCCTGCACCCAACGATGCCGATTGACTGAAACAGCAATGGGCACTGTGTATCGGGTATACCGCATGTCGACCGTGGCGGCACCTCCCCCTCAGTCGCTGGGCCCGGTGCATGCCGCACGGCGCTGACCTTCAACCTGCAGGATCTCACCACGATCCTGCAGCACGATGCCGGCCGTGTAGTGCTCCGCGGATTCGAAGTCCACATGACCACGGCCATGTAACGGCGGATTTCCGCTGCAGTTCACCGCCCATGCCAGGGCCGTGCTGCTCCGATGCTGCTCGCCGATCTGACACGGGGCGAGTGCAGGCAGGGAAAATCTGGCGAAAGTGGCCCAGGGATCGTCACCCTCGTTCACACAATGCCATTCGATCACCGGCTTGCCACGGTGACCATGATCGACCGGCGTTTTCACCACTTTCCACAGCCCCGGCATCGCCGCGAAATCGCCGGGGTCGGCATGACCCGGCGAGCTGACGAAGCCGGCCGCTGACAACAGCATTACCAGAATAAAATTGCGCCTCACGACGGCGCGATGGCAAGGTCGCCGGGCATGCCGGATGAAATCAGTCATGACTGGAACGTGCTCCGCAGCCTTTGGAAAAAATGGGCATCCGCATCATGCCGGACGCCGGAACCGACGAAACGCCCTGCCTGCAGACAGGCAGGGCGCGATCCGCACGAGGCTCAGTCCTTGGTTGCCGCCACCGTCGTATCGGACGGATGGAAGTCGAACATGTCCATCAGGTTGCCGATCGCCGGCGCATTGACCGGCACATAGGGGTCGCTGCTCCGCGCGACCGGGTTGGGCAGGTTGTCGCGACTGCGTGCCGAGATCGCCTCGTGCAGGCCCCAGTTGGCCTCGACGAATTTGTCGAAGGACACATGGTCGTAGTACGTGTGCACCACGCGGCCGCCTTCGGAGTAGCGCGAAACCACCAGCAGCGGGATGCGCGTGCCATCGCCAAAGAAGTCGATCGGCTGGATATAGCCTGAGTCGTAGTAACCGCCACCCTCATCGAACGTCACCATGATCACCGTGTCGTTCCACACCTTCGGGTTCGCCTTCGCCATCTCGACGATCTTCTTCACGTAGCCCTCGAACAACTCCAGCTTCGAAGAGGCCGGGTGGCCGTCCAGAATGCCGTCGGGCTTGGCGATCGACACCGCAGGCAGCGTGTCGTTCTGGATGTCGGTGTAGAGGTCGTTGATGTCCTGGTTGTTCTGGCGCAGATCCGGATTGGTCATCACCTGGGTGGAGTACAGGAACGGATCGCAGATGTTGCAGAACGTGCCAGCCTCGCCGTTTTCCTTGCCGTCACCCCAGCCCTCGCCGTAATACTTCCAGCTGACGCGATGACGCTCCAGCAGCAGTGCGAGGTTGTCCTGCATGGTCGGTGGAATGGTGAACTGCTGGCTGCCCAATGGCGCAGGCGTGCCATCGCCGAGGTAGCCCGGGTTGTAGTTGTTCACCAGGTAGTACGCCCCCGGCTTGCAGTCGGTGCCGCGGAAGGTGCGGTAAGGCAGTGAATGCAGATACGACTTGACCGGCGCCACGCCTGGCTGCGCATCGTCGGCACAGTTGACGTAGGAACCGCCACCGTAACCGTCCTGCACATACCAGTTGTTGGTGCCCGGCTGTGCATTCGGGTTCTCGATCTGGTTCGCCGGCGGCAACACCGGATGGCCTTGCGCGTCGGCGTAGTAAATCAGGCTGCCGAAGCCGAGCATGATGTGGTTGGCACCGGTGCCGCCCATCACGGACTGGTGGAAGTTGTCGCTCAGCGCGTAGTTGCGCGCCAGCTCGGCGAAGTACGGCGCGTCACCCTGGGCGATATTGAGGAATTGCATGGCCGTGGAACCTTCGCCGGTACTCTGCTCGTTGAAGCCGGCCGGCTGCGGCGCACCGTCGTTGCCGGCACCGATGCTGGTCTCGACCCAGGGGAACAGATCGTTGCGGCAACCGCTCGGATTGCGCGGGGTAGCGGCCTGCACGTTGCAGTCGAGCTGTTGCCACATCTGGAAGAAGCGGTGCACCGGGCTGTTGGCGTAGTCGTTGCCACTGAGCGATGCATGCATGTCGACCGGCGCGTTCGGCAGCTGGCTCGGGAAGCGTGTGTCGATGACGTGGCTGGGCAGGCCGGTGCCACCTTCGGCGAGCTCGGCGTAGGCATCCTGCGGCAGTGCCGGCTCGATCGACTGTGCCTGCGCCGCCGACGCGAACGGCGCCTGGGTCGGCGCACCGCCGGTGTTCATGGCCGGCAACTGTGCATAGGGCGACGTGCGGGTCGGCGCCGGCGAATAGGCACCCGTGTTCGATGCCTGCCACTGACGCGCGAGGGCGACGTTCGGCCCTGGCGTACCGTCCGCATTGACGATGCCTTCGGACAGCAGGTTGCGCACGCTCTGGCCACGCGGCGGCTGGTAGGTGGCATAGACGTGATCGAAGGTACGGTTTTCACCGATCAGAAGGATCACGTGCTTGATCGGCGTCACCGTGAGATCACTGCGGTCGCCAGCGTGCGTGGGACGATGCAAGGTGACGACACCACCGGGCAAGCCAGGCTGATGCTGCGCGCCAGCGGCCGGCAGCTGCTTGCGGTACGTCGCGCCCTTGTCGGGTTGAGTGGTCTGTGCGCTGACAACACCGGCAACGCTGGCAACCAGCACACCGATGAAGAGCGGTTTCAAACGTTTGTAGCCAAACACTGTGGGCATGACTTGGATCTCCTGCTGACGATCGAGTGTTCCCCCTGATTGCTGGCTTGCGTGCGCAGGGCGCTCCGCGAGCCGCCGGCAGTGTGATCCGCGCAGATGACGCTACATTGGCATTGTCGCGACAGCGCACGTGCCGAACATGACGTTACGGCTACGGCGCTCGATCGCGTGCGCGCAACTCACGCCATACGCAATTGCAGAAAACCGGCGAATCAGCTAGGCAACAGCTCATACGGCCGCATCATTTCGTTGTCCTCGTGCTCGAGGTAATGGCAGTGCCACACATAGCGGCCGGGCTCGCCTTCGAAGCGCATCGCGATGCGCGTGACCATGCCGGGATCGGCTCGTACGGTGTCCTTCCAGCCCGCCTCGTGCGGCGGCGGCAGTTGCGCCGGGCCGGTGTACTTGACGATGCGGTGGGCGTTCCACGCGAACAGATCGAACGGACGACGATCGATCACCTGGAAGCGCACCAGATGCAGATGGATCGGATGCGCGTCGCCGGTCAGGTTGACGAAGCTCCAGGTTTCAATCGTGTTCTGCTTCGGCTTTTCGGTGATCGGATCGGACCACATCTTGCCGCCGAGCGTCATCATCATCGGGTTGCCGCTGGCGTCGTCCTGTTCGCCCACGGTCAGCATGCGATCACGCACCGCAATTGCTGGATCCATGCGTGGCACCGGCCGCAGCGTGGCCGGCAACACTGACGCATCGTGTCGCCCGCGATCGCGCACACGAAATTCCAGGATCTCCGCGGACTGCTGACGCAGATGTATCGCCTGCCCTGCCATGCCCGTGAAGTCCACTACGACATCGGCGCGCTCGGCCGGATAGAGTTCGATACGCGAGCGCTGCAGCGGTGCGTCCAGCAACCCCTGATCGCTGCCGACCTGCTGAAACACATGTCCCTGCGACAACGACAGATCGAAGAAGCTGGTGTTGGCCACGTTGATCAGACGCAAACGATAACGCCGCGGCTCTACCTCGAAATAGGGATAGAGCTTGCCATTGCACAACACGGCGTTGCCGCGACATTCCGATACCCATGGCGCCGACGGATCATCGGAGGCCGGGTAATACAGCTGGCCGTCCTGTGCGATCAGGCGGTCGCACAGGATCAGCGGTAGGTCACAGTCTCCTGTTGGCAGGCCAAGCGCCTGCTCCTCCGCATCGCGCACATTGAACGCACCGAACAACCCGGCGTAGACGTTCAACCGTGTGATACCCATCGCATGGTCGTGGTACCACAGGCTCGCCGCATCCTGCGCGCCTGGATAGTGCAGCAACGCCGAATGACCCGGCACGAACCAGTCCTCCGGCCAGCCGTCGCTGCTGGCCGGCACGCGCGCGCCGTGCACGTGCGTTACCGCGCGCACGGCCGGTTTCGAGCGCTCAGCCCCGTGAATGTTGTGGTCGATTGGCAGAAAATGCTTCGTCGGCGGCGCATTGACCCATTCGATCAGCAGCGGCTCGCCGCGCACCGTCTCGAAGGTCGGGCCAGGTGAACGGCCGTCATAACCCCACAGTGGTGTCGGCGGCAGATCGCGATGCAGGCGCGCGCTGAACGCGCGCATCTCCATCCGGTAATACGGCAGCATACGGCCGGGATACGCCGGATGCGTGCGTCGGCCCGCCGGCCAGGCAATCGGCGGCACCGGCAGCGGGTCGACGAAACGTGCCAGCGTGGCCGGATTCACCAGCGACATCTTCGGCGCCGCCAGCGTCGGCATCGCCATGCGCATCGGCATCGTCTGTGCTGGCGCCGCACGCAGTACATCGGCAAGCACAAGGCCGCCGATCACGCTGCCGGCCCCGCACAGGAAGCGACGGCGTGAGAGCGTCACCGTTCACCACCGCAGCCAGCATGATCGGCGGCGCAAACATGAGTGGGGGCAAGATGCCGCCCGCAGAAACGTCGTGTGTGTCTCATCCAGCCACCCTAGGCAGGGCGCATGACAGACATATGGCAGGATTCCGGCGAAGGCCGGAATGCACCGACAAGCAAATTTCCCGACCCTGTCGATTCCAGCCGTGCCCGTTCGTCGCAAGGATGAAGAAAACGGATCCGGATCAGCGTTCCGGGCCGCCACAACTCAAGGAGCCACCATGTCGTCCAGCCATCACGCCACGCCCGGGCACGATCTCGTCCTCTACGCCCATCCGTTCTCGTCGTACTGCCAGAAGGTGCTGGTCGCGCTGTACGAAAATGGCACGCCGTTCGAATGGCGCCTGCTGTCGCAGGACCAGCCGCAGGTACTGCAGGAATGGGCAGCGCTGTGGCCGTTGCAGCGTATGCCGGTGCTGGTCGACGCCGGCCGCACGATCGTCGAGGCAAGCATCATCATTGAATACCTCGGCCTGCACCATCCCGGGCCAGTGTCGCTGCTGCCCACCAATGCCCGCAGCGCGCTCGATGTGCGCAGCATGGATCGCTTCTTCGACAACTACATCTCGACACCGCAGCAGAAAATCGTGTTCGACAGCCTGCGGCCGGAAGCGGAGCGCGACGCCCGCGGTGTCGGCGACGCACGCGCGATGCTGGACACCGCTTACAGCTGGCTCGACAAGTACATGGCCGATCGCGAATGGGCGGCCGGTGACCGTTTCAGTCTGGCCGACTGCGGCGCCGCACCGTTCCTGTTCTATGCCGACTGGACGCATCGCATCGACACCTCGTTCGCGCATGTGATCGCCTATCGGCAGCGGTTGCTGGCACGGCCGTCGTTTGCGCGCGCCGTCGACGAGGCGCGTCCGTATCGCCCGCTGTTCCCACTCGGTGCGCCTGCTCGTGATTGAATCGCCGCGACTGATACCTGCCCCAACAGGAGATCGACCATGACCCAAACCCCCACCCTTGTTCCCGCTGCCGAACTGGCGAAGCGCAACAGCATGCGCTTCCCGAACGAAAGCGCCGACTACCGCCATGCGCGCAACGCGCTGTTCATCGAGGAGATCGAACTGCGTCGTCACATCGAACGCGTCGCCGAGCAGCGCCGTGCCCTGCCGCCCGGCGGCGAGGTCACCGGCGACTACCGTTTCGAGGGCGTACTCGGGCCACTCGATTTCGCCGGCCTGTTCGGCGACAAGCAGACTCTGGTCGTCTACAGCTACATGTTCGGCCCGCAGCGTGAGCGTCCCTGCCCCATGTGCACGTCGTTGTTGAGTGCCTGGAACGGCGAGGCACGCGACATCGGCCAGCGCGTGGCACTGGCCGTGGTCGCGCGCTCGCCGATCGAGCGCCTCACTGCCTTCGCGAAGGAACGCGGCTGGCGCGACCTCAAGCTGTATGCCGACACCAACGGCAACTTCAGCCGCGATTACCACGGTATCGACAAAAACGGCGGCGACGATGCCGCCATCAACGTGTTCACCCGTCGCGACGGTACGATCCGCCACTACTGGAGCGGCGAGATGGGTAGCGAAAGCGCCGACCCCGGCCAGGACGCGCGCGGCGCGCCCGACCTGATGCCGATATGGACCATCCTCGACATGACACCCGAGGGGCGCGGCACGGACTGGTATCCGAAACTCGATTATCGGGATTGATATCGGCGTCCATGTCGGCAGCACGTTGGCTGCTGACATGGACACGTTATTCGATCAAGCGAACCGGAATGCCTGGAACGTCCAAGCCGCCATCAACACCGCATCAAGGCTCTGGGTGCGTTTCCAGCTGGCGCACTTCGCAGGTGATGTCCCACTCGTCGCCGTGGACCTTCAGAAAGCGCTCGGTCCAATAGATGGCCTCTTCCATCGATTTCGTCTCCATCAGCGCGTAGCCGCCGATCACTTCCTTGGTCTCGGTGAAGGGGCCGTCGATCACGCTGATCTTGCCGTGGGATAGCCGCACGCGCACGCCTTCCGAAGTCGGACGGAGTCCGGCGGTGTCGAGCATGACTCCGGCCTTGGTCACCTCCTCGATAAGCTTGCCCATGTCGCTCATCAGCCGCTCGCTCGGTTGCAGTCCGCTGTTCTCGTTGATCCTGACCATTGAAAGGAATCGCATGGCTCCATCTCCTGTCGTCTGCTGATTGGGCCAGGCACCGGACGATGGCACGTCCTGCAAGCACCACGGCTATCCATGCAACGTATGGCAGGCTGCCGGATCGACATGTCAGGCATGCCTATCTCCGTCCGGGCTGTCGATTCATGCCGATCTGTTCGTCGGCCATTGATGGGGCCGAGTGAACTGGCCCCGGGGGGACGCCGAGTTCAGCCGCCCTGCTTCCTGGCAGCAGCCTGCTTGCGCTTGGCGGCGCGGACGCGGTCGGCGGACTGGACGCCATGTGCCTTCAGGATCGCGGGAAGCAAACCGGGGAAGCGCTGCTCGATCTCCATGCAACGGCTGGTGTTGTGCATTTCCACACCGCGCCGCTCGCTATGCACCAGCCCGGCTTCGCGGAGCGCGCGGAAATGCTGTGAAAGCGTGGACTTGGGGATGCTGCGGTCACTGATCTGCAGGAAGTTCGAGCAGATATTGGTGCACGTCGCACCCGCCAGCTCCGCATAGATCGCCACTCGTACCGGATCGGACAGGGCATGCAGGATGCCCTCCACGGTGATGTCTTCGATCGATGGGTGAGTCAGCGGCCTCATGGTTTTGATGGTAACAGCCCTTGACATCTAGTTCTATAGTTCATAAGTTACGAACTATTGAAGTACAGAACCTTTCTCAACCCGCACCAAAGGAAATGTCATGAGCAAGCTCACCGGTAAAGTCGCCATCGTCACTGGCGCATCCAAAGGCATTGGCGCGGCCATTGCCAAATCACTGGCCGCCGCCGGCGCGTCCGTGGTCGTCAATTACGCCTCCAGCAAGACTGGCGCCGAAAGCGTCGTCGCCGAGATCGGCGCGGCCGGCGGCAAGGCGGTTGCCGTACGCGGCGATGTCTCCAAGGCCGCCGATGCGCAAGCCATCGTCGATGCCGCCATCGCGCAGTTCGGCCGGCTGGATATCCTCGTCAACAACTCCGGCGTCTACGGATTCTCCCCGCTCGAAAGCATCACCGAGGAAGACTTCCACCGGCACTTCAACGTCAACGTACTCGGCTTGCTGCTGACCACCCAGGCCGCCAGCAAGCATCTGGGCGAAGGCTCCAGCATCATCAACATCGGCTCCGTCGTCACCCGCATCACGCCGCCGGGCAGCGCGGTCTACACCGGCACCAAGGGTGCCGTGGACGCCATCACCGGCGTGCTGTCACGCGAACTGGGCCCGCGCAAGATCCGTGTCAACGCATTGAACCCGGGCATGGTCGAAACCGAAGGCACTCACACCGCCGGTTTCATCGGTTCGGATTTCGAGGCTGGCGCCGTTGCGCAAACGCCACTGGGCCGCATCGGCCAGCCGAACGACATCGCCTCCATCGCGGTGTTCCTGGCTTCCGATGATTCGTATTGGCTCACCGGCGAGCAGTTGCTTGCTGGCGGCGGCGTGCGTTAAACAGCGACGTCCCAAAGGGCGCATTCCGGCATCGGAATGCGCCCGGGTGGGTACTGGAATTCAAGGCATCGACGCGACCTGATCGCTTTCCGTCACGCCCGAGGTCGTACGCAGCAGCGCGGCACCGAGCAACGCACCCAACGCAGCGAAACAGGCGCCAACCAGGAACGCGGTTTGATAGCCGCTGGCGAGCGCGACAAGCGGCGGCTGACCACTCGTCAGCAGGCCTTCGCTACGTGAAGCCGCGAGACTGGCAAGAACAGCCAGACCCAACGCACCGCCCATCATGAAGGAAGTGTTGACCACGCCCGAGGCAAGCCCGGATTCGGAGGCAGACACGTCGCTCATGGCAGCCAGCAGCACGGGATTGAACGCGATGCCTGCGCCCAGGCCGAGCAACACCATGCCGGGCAGAATATCGATCAGGAAATGACCACCGACCGGCGCACGCGCGAACAGCAACAACCCCGCCGCAGCCATCAGCAGGCCAAACGCCAGCGGGCGACGTATACCGAAGCGCATCACCAGCTTCGCCGAGATGCCCAGCGAAAACACGGCCATGATCAGGTTCGCCGGCAAAAAGGCCAGCCCAACTTCCATCGGGTTGTAGCCCAGCACCAGCTGCATATAGAGCGCGGAGAGGAAGAACCACGCAAACATCGCCGCCGCCCACAGCACGCCGACGATATTGGACACCGCCAGGTTGCGCAGTTTGAACAGCCGCAGCGGCATCAGTGGCGTGCTCACGCGCGTTTCGATCAGCAGGAACGTCGCCAGCAAGGCGATCGCAATGAGCAGTTGCCCGAGCGTGCGCTGCGAGGTCCAACCCAGTTCGTTGCCGTTGACGATCGCATAGACGGCCAGCATCAGCGCCGCGGTCACGGTCACGGCACCGAGCACATCCAGATGCCGTGATGCCGCCTCGCTCGACACCGCCGGCAGCAGGCGCAAGGAGAGCACGATCACACCGATGCCGATCGGCAGGTTGACCAGGAATACCCAATGCCAGCTCAGGCTGCTGGTCAGCACACCACCCAGCATCGCACCGAGACTGCCGCCGCCGGCGCAGACGAAACCGTAGACACCCATCGCCTTGGCGCGATCGGCAGCTTCGGTGAACAGATCCATGATCAGCGACAACGCCACCGCCGTGACCACGGCACCGCCGAGCCCCTGCACACAGCGCGCAATGACCAAGGCAGCTTGCGTGGTGGACAGGCCGCAGGCCAGCGATGCCAGGGTGAACACCACGATGCCGAGCAGGAACAGGCGTCGATGCCCGTACAGATCACCGAGCCGACCACCGAGCAGCAGGAAGCCGCCGTAGGTCAGCATGTACGCATTCACCACCCAGGCCAGCGACGTCGCGGAGAACTTCAAATCCGTCTGGATCGATGGCAACGCGACATTCACGATCGTGGTGTCGAGCACGATCATCAAAACGCCAAGACACAGCACCAGTAACGCCAGCCAGCGCCGGTCGTGATGCGCATGCCTGCGTGGCGGCGTCGCAGTTGGGCTGTCGATAAGTGCTTTGCTCATGCATGGATCTCGCGGATGACGGGTTCATGCCGCCTGATCGGCGGCCTCACTCTAGCGTCGAACGAGCGCTCCCGAAATCGACATGCGCCGCGCCCCGGGGAAACTCATGCCGCGTCAATCGTACACATGGCGGGGCAGTCACCACACTCTGATCACGTACCTGGTTGCATCCCAAAGAATGCAACCTGATCTTGCGTTGAACCTCAGCCAGCCGCTTCGCGCCGAGGCAGCTTCCAGCCCGGTCGAACGAAGTGGCAGGTATAGCCGTTGGGATAATGCTCGAGGTAATCCTGGTGCTCTGGCTCGGCTTCCCAGAAGTCGCCGGCGGGCGCCAGCTCGGTCACCACCTTGCCGGGCCACAGGCCAGAAGCGTTCACATCGGCGATGGTGTCTTCGGCCACCCTCTTCTGTTCCTCGGACGTGTAGAAGATCGCCGAACGATAAGCCGTGCCGCGATCATTGCCTTGCTGGTTCGGCGTGGACGGATCGTGGATCTGGAAGAAGAATTCCAGCAGCGTGCGATAACTCAGCGCGGATGGATCGAAGATGATTTCGACGCCTTCCGCATGGCTGCCGTGATGGCGGTAGGTCGCGTTCGGCACGTCACCGCCGGTGTAACCCACGCGGGTGGAGATCACCCCGGGATAACGGCGCAGCAAGTCCTGCACTCCCCAGAAGCAGCCACCCGCCAGCACCGCACGTTCGTTGCTCATCGCACGTCCTCCACCTGACCCAGATAATCGCCGTAACCCTCGGCCTGCATGTCATCGCGGTGGACGAAGCGCAGCGAGGCCGAGTTGATGCAGTAACGCAAACCGCCACGATCCCGCGGGCCATCGGGAAAGACGTGCCCGAGATGGCTGTCGCCGTGGGCCGAACGCACCTCGGTGCGAATCATGCCGTGCGTGCCGTCGCGCAATTCGTTGACGTTCGCGGGCTCGATCGGCCTGGTGAAACTCGGCCAACCGCAGCCCGATTCGAATTTGTCGGACGAAGCAAACAGCGGCTCGCCCGAGACGATGTCGACGTAGATGCCTGGCTGCTTGTTGTCCAGATATTCGCCGGTACCAGGTCGCTCGGTAGCGCTCTGCTGGGTGACGCGATACTGCTCCGGCGTTAGCTTCGCGATGGCATCGGGGTTCTTGCTGTACGTGCTCATGAGCCTCTCCTGCTGCAGACAACCGTCCCCGGCATGAACCGATAACCTGATCCGGACCGACAACGTCGCCGATAGATTGGGAATAGTGCATAGATTGGGGCGGCCGGGCGAAGCCCAACCTGCTCACTGATGCATTACGCGCCAGAGCCGCCCGCGGTTACATGCAGGACCGTGCGACGACAGCATTGCGGCCCCCGGCCTTGGCCAGGTAGAGCGCGCGATCGGCGACGGCGATCAGGGATTCCGGTGGCTGCCTCGGATCCGGGCGCCCCGCGCTGACACCGATGCTGACGGTGATATGATTGGCAATGACCGACGCAGGATGGCCGATCGCCAACGCCTCAACACGACGGCACAAATCCACGCCAAGCTGCTGCGCCGTGTCCAGGTCACATCCCGGTAGCAGCAACACGAACTCCTCGCCGCCGTAGCGCGAGACGTGGGCCTGCATGCCATCGACGATCTCGGCACACAACCGAGCCAGTTCGCGCAGGCATTCGTCGCCGAACACATGGCCGCAAGCGTCGTTGAGTGCCTTGAAGCAATCGACATCGACCAGCAGCAAAGCCAGCGACTCGCCCGACTGCGCATGCCGCTGCCACTCCTCGACGAGGCGCTGGTCGAAGCTGCGCCGGTTGGCGATGCCGGTGAGACCGTCGCTCATCGACAGCTGCTCCAGCTTGCGGTTGGCCAGCTCCAGTTCGCGCACCACGCGCGCGAGATGGACGGTGCCGGCGATCTGCAACGCGACCGCGTCGAACATCGCGCACACTTCCGCCGTGAAGAAATCCGCGGAGGTGCTTTCGAGGTTGAGTACCCCGTGCAGGTGTCCACGATGCCGGATCGGCACCAGGTACTCCGATTTCACATCGCGATTGCCGGGCACATAGTCCGCATCGGCTTGCACGTCGGTGATGAGCTGGGCCTCGCCGCTGCGTGCACAACGGCCGGCCGCGCCTATCGTCACCGGCCACGGCAGCTCGATCGGCAACTCGAGTCCAATGCCACCCGACCAGACTTCCTGCACGAAATGCGTGTCGTCGTCGTTAAGCAGGATGATGCTGGCAATCGCCACCGGCAGGCACCGCGCCACGCAATCGACGATCCGCTGCAGCACTGCTTCCAGCGTATCGCCCTGCAATGCCTCCATCGATACCTGCGCCAGGATCTCGGTGAGCATCGCGCGCCGGTCGGACGCATCGCGCTCGCCCCATGGCGAGCGCTGCTGATGCGCGTACTCGTCACATGCCGTGGGATGTGTCATGGCGGCGGCAGTTGGCCTGGGCGTTTGGTCGAGTCTACGACCAGTCGCTGGGTTAAAGGGTCAAAGCGGGGCAGACACCCGTGCTTGTGACGCCCTCTATTTCGCTTGCAGGGTAGCCATGGCCTGCTGTGCGTCCGCGTGTGCGCCATCCAGCGTCGTGGCCTTCACGCCATGCTCGGCCTGGGTCAGCGCCGCATGCAATTTGGACTCGCTGGCGGCATCGCCCTTGGCATCGACAATGGCGCCCTGGCCCTGGCCTTTGCACGGGTTCGCTTCCTGGGCGTCGTAGCCTTTGCCGGACGGCCCGACCAGACAGTTGATGACATGCTGCAGATGCGCATGCGCCATCTTCAGATCCGCCGCGCCGAGCGCCATGCCGGCGTGTGCGCTGGCCGTGCTGACCTGCTTCGATACCGCCGCACTGTCGGAACCCGCTGCTTGCGCGGCCATCGGCAGCGCGATCGCCAGCAGAAGCGTCGGTAACCACTGAATGACTTTCTTCGTCATGGCACAACTCCCGAACAACGCGGCATTCGCCGCAGTCCACACAGCATAGGCCCGTACTTCCCAGCGAAAAAGGGGAGCGTCGAGCCACGACAGCCGGCGGACACTGAGAAGAGGCTTGGCAAGCCCAGTCCCGAATGGCACCTCACCGCCCCGGCCACTCCCGTGGGTTACGATGCCGTCCTTTCGTCGCCTTGCGGCCAACCGCCGTTGTTCCTGGAGATTGCCCGTCGTGTCGCATTATTCCGGTCCCCTGCTCACGCGCCCGATTGCCGAGGCACTGCTGGCCGCGCGCGATGCCGGTGCGGGCGAATGGACTGGCTCGCTCGACCTGGGGATCTCGAACGGCAACGCACTGCTGGAGACGGATGCCTGGCAGTGGCGCGGTCAGCGTTATCCGTATCCGCACACGCTGAAAGACCGCACGCTTTATTACTGGGACGGCGACGAGCTCGCGCCGGTGGCGCGCTATGCCGGCTCGCTGATCAAGCTGGTGCCCACCGACTGGGGGGCACCCACCTTCGAGATCGACGGCATCAAGATGCTGCCCACCTCGAAGGAGTCGCCGTTCGAGGATGCACGCCGCAAGGTGGCGCTGATCGAGCCTCGTGGCAAGGTCGTGCTCGATACCTGTGGCGGTCTCGGCTACTTCGCGGCCTGCTGCCTGGAAGCCGGTGTGGCCCGCATTCACTCGTTCGAGAAGAATGCCGACGTGCTGTGGCTGCGCACGCTCAACCCGTGGTCGCCGGATCCCGACGCGGCCATCAGCGATGGCCGCCTGCAGCTCACCCATGCCGACGTGTCACAGGCGATCACGCAGATCGCCGACGCCTCAGTGGACGCGCTGCTGCACGACCCGCCGCGCTTCGGCATCGCTGGCGAGCTGTACTCGCAGGTTTTCTACGATCAGCTTGCGCGCGTGCTACGCCGCGGCGGACGCCTGTTCCACTACACCGGCAGCCCGAACAAACTCACTAGCGGCCGCGACGTGCCGCGCGAGGTGGAAAAACGCCTGGAAAAAGCCGGCTTCAAGGCGCAGCTCGCGCTGGACGGCGTGCTGGCAACCCGGCGCTGAGGCCACACCAAAACCGCGACCGGCATCAACGTCCTGGAGCAGATGCACCCTGACCACGGTTTGGTCACTGGTGCGCCAGGGCCTGATCGATCGCCTGTTGCGCCAGCGGTGCCATGACCGCGTAGCCGGTGGCTGTGGGATGTACGCCGTCGCTGGCGAGATGCTTGTCCATGCCGCCTTGCGCATTGGCGAGCGCACGGTAGTAGTCGAGATACGTGGCGCCAGACGAGGCGGCGTACAAGCGCAGCCACGCGTTGAGCGTGCGGATCTTCCCAGCCGGCTGCAAACCGGGCTGCCAGGGATAGTCACTGACCGGCAGCACCGAGGCGAGAATGACGTGGATATGGTTGGCCTGCGCCAGTTCCGTCATGGCGCGAAAGTTGTCCTCGATCATCGGCAGCGTGGCCAGGCCCGTGTTGCCCGCGATGTCGTTGGTGCCGGCGAGAATGACTACCGCTGCAGGGTGCAGATCGATCACGTCCTGGCGAAAGCGCAACACCATCTGGGCCGTGGTCTGCCCCGAAATGCCGCGGTTGATGTACGGCTTGCCGGGGAAGAACGTGGTGCCTTTGACGCGCCCCCAGGCATCGGTGATGGAGTCGCCGAAAAAGACCACGCGTGCCTGGCCGGGTGCCGGCGGCGCGAGCTGGGCATTGTCGGCGCGATAGCGGTTCAACTGCGGCCAGTCAGCCAGTTGCTGCTGCATGGACGCGACCTGGTCCGTGCTGAGCGAGGCCGGCGGCGCCGTGTACAGCGGATTGATGGCGACAGGTGCCGATCCGGCCACTTGACCACTGGCATGCAGCGCAAGCGGGATGCCAGCGAGCAGAACAAAGGCCGCGACCAAGGATGACGGGAAGCTCATGCTCAAATCTCCTCGCGTGACCCGCGCTGCCATTGGGTAGGTGCCGGCAGCGCGAGAGGTGATGTCGGAACCTACTCGTACACCGACAGTTCGACCAGGCTCGCCAGCGGCCGCGATGTCCCGGCCGAGGTGGAAAAAGCGGGAGACAGCCCGCTTCAAAGTGTCGCTCGCTCAGGACGGGGCGTACTTGCGGCACGGCGCCGAACCATGGGCTCATCTGACGGATACCGGCTCAATCTGGCTCGATTTGGTTAATTTTCTTGACATGATGTTAGATATGTTTGACATTACGTACACCATAGCTAACTCAACGGTCCACATCATGTCATCACTTCAAAAGCGCGCATGGCTCGCCTTGTGGAGCATGTGCCCCGTCTACTGCGTCTACTTCGTGGCCCAGATCGGGCTTCCGTACCTGCAGCCGACGATGCTGGAACGCATCGCCTGCCTCGCCGTGGTGGCCAGCCTTCATGCCGTGGCCTATATCTGCGGCCTGCTGGTGATCAAGCGGCATGAAGCTGGCGAGCCGCTCCTCGAGGACGAGCGCGACCGCGCCATCGACGGACGCGCGACCCGCACGGCTTATTTCATCCTGCTGACGGGCATGATCGTGGTTGGCATGGTCATGCCGTTCAACAACAGCGGCTGGGAGCTCGTCAACGCTGCCCTGTTCTTCATCGTGCTGACCGAGACGGCGCGCTATGCACTGATTCTGATCGGCTACCGGCAGCCACGTCTTGCCCACTGAAACGATGACCAACGAGGTGCGTCTGCTGCGCTTCCTCGCGCAGGACATGACGCAGGCGGAACTCGGCAAGCGCGTGGGCCTCACCCGCCAGACCATCGCCGCGATCGAACAAGGGCGCTATTCGCCGTCGCTGGATGTCGCCTTCCGTATCGCCCATGTGTTCGGCAAGGGGATCGACGACGTGTTCCACTGGCAGCCGGGCGGAGATGATCGAAACGGGGATTGAGAAGGTGTCCATCAAACCCGGGCCAGCTCACTCCATCCATCGGCTTTGTCATTCGCTCTAGGTGCGCTCCAGCGCCGAAGTTGTCCTACTATCGAACGATGGACACATTGACTACCCCGCCATCGAACGACACCCCGCGCGGCAGCCTGGCCTGCGTCGGCATGGGCATGACCCTGGGCTCCCACCTCACCCCGCTGGCACGCAGCCATATCGAGCAGGCGGACGTGGTATTTGCCGCGCTTTCCGATGGCATCGTGGAGCTGTGGCTGCAGCGCATGCATCCTGATGTGCGCAGCCTCCAGCCCTACTACGCGGAGGGCAAGTCGAGGATGGTCACGTATCGGCAGTGGGTCGAGCTGATGATGACCGAGGTGCGTGCCGGCAAGAAGGTCTGCGGAGTGTTCTACGGCCATCCCGGCATCTTCGCCTGGTCGCCGCACAAGGTCATCGAAGTTGCGCGTGCGGAGGGTTTCGCAGCGCACATGGAACCGGGTATTTCCGCCGAAGACTGTCTCTACGCCGATCTTGGCATCGATCCCGGCCGCCTCGGTTGCCAGCACTTCGAAGCCAGCCAGCTGCTTTTCTATGAGCGCCGCATCGATCCCACCGGCTATCTGATCCTGTGGCAGGTCGGGCTGGTCGGCGACTTGTCGTTGAAGCGCTTTTCCACCGGGCCAGCGTATCGACAGGTCCTGGTGGACGTGCTGAGCCAGGACTATCCGCTCGACCACGAAGTGATCATCTACCGCGGCGTCACCTTGCCGATCCAGAAACCACGCATCCACCGTATCGTGCTGCGTGATTTACCCAACGCTACATTGACCGCAGAGGAAACGGTGGTACTGCCTCCAGCCGCGCCTTTGAAGCTGAATCTAGCCATGCGTGAACGGTTGATGGAGCTGGACAAGGCATATTCCGTCGCTTGAAACAAACATGGGTAACGAAGGAGTGCAGCCTTCCATACATGGCGCATCACAGGGGAAACAGAGTTTCGATGGCGCGCCGTTTGATCGTCAAATATTGATGACCGCCGTTATGATGTTTATCAAGCCCATGGCCGCATGGCCCGGCTTGCAATCCGCATCAACCTGATGCTTGAAAATCACGGGGAACAGGGGAAAACACATGTCAGACACGATTGAGTTGCTGAATGCGATTGGCCAGGACGCCACGCTGCGCCATGCATCCGCCGACGAGCTTGCGCCCATCCTCGAACAGGCAAAAGCGTCCGAAGCGCTCAAGTCAGCCGTCGCTGCTGGCGACAGCTCGCTTCTGTTCGAAGAACTCGGGCACAAGCCGAATCATGCACCTCAGATCACCAATGCGCCGGGGCATGAGGAAGAGGAGGAAGAGGAGGAGCACCATGACGGCGACCACAAGCCGCATCATCCATCTGAACCCGATCACCACAAGCCGCACAAACAGTAGTTTCACGCCCTATGTCCATCGGCCGGCAACGCAGGGGACCGGGAACCGCTTTGGCGGGCCTGCTTCTCTGCGCCCTGATGCAGGCAAACTACGCCGCCGACACAGCCAAGATTAGCGACGCAAGCGCATTCCTCGATCAAACCGAAAGCCTGCGCATCAAGGACCACCGGCAGTTCATCCAACGGCTGGAGCAAATCCACCGCGAGTCGCCCACGCTTAGCACAGCCGACCAATGGCACCTGCGCTATCTCGATGCACTTGAGTCTTCGCTGGATGGCAAATACGTCGCCGCGGAGCAGCCGCTGCGCGATGTGATCGATCATTCGGGCGATCCGATGCTAGCCGCCAAGGCATCGGCACTTCTCATGAACAACCTGGCGGTCGGTCGTCGCTACGAAGACGCCTTCAAGCTGACTCAACAGCTCACGATCGACCTGCCCCGGATTCAGGACAAGACAGTCCGCCTCCAAGTCCTCGGCTACCTGTCGCAGGTGTTGAACTTGGCCGGACAGACGGATCTGGCGATCAAGTACGCCCACATGATGGAGGACGCCGTTCCTCCAGGCATGACCTCGTGCTACCCGCGCTCCAAGCTGGTTGCCGCGCTCTGGAACGCCAAGCGGCTGACTTCTTCCAGCCCGGAACTGAAGCAGGCCATCGATACGTGCGAAGCGTCTCGACAGCCCATCGTGGCAACAGCCATGCAGCTCATCCTTGGCACCCTCCACCTCGAAGAACACCAGCCTGCCAAAACATTGTCGCTGCTCGACCAGATAGCACCTGGCATCCAGGTCAACCATTACTACCCGCACACGCTATCCGCGCAGGTGCAGCGAGCTCAGGCGTATGAACAGCTAGGTAAAGACGAAGACGCCCGGAAGGCCGCGCTCGCGGCCGTGGCGATGGCCAGCCCGGACGACATCAACGACTATCTCAAGGATGCCTATGAGGTGCTCTACCGCGTCGCGAAGCGGCACGGCAACACGACTTCCGCGCTTGCCTACTACGAGCATTATGTCGCCCAGGACAAGGGCTCGCTCGATGATGCCACTGCTCAGGCATTGGCCTATCAAACAGTCCAGCAGCAAGTCCTGACCCACAAGCTCGAAACCGAAGAACTCGGCAAGCAGAACAGTATTCTTCGATTGCAACAGGCACTGGACACCAAGGCCGTCGAGACCAGTCGGCTCTATATCATCCTGTTGCTGGCGGCGTTCGGATTCATCGTACTTTGGCTTTACCGGCTCAAGCGCTCGCAGCTTGGCTTCAAGCGGCTGTCCCATCACGACAGCCTCACCGGCATTTTCAACCATCAGCATTTCATCGGCGAGGCCGAGCGCGTCCTGAATGTGCTGCAGAAGAAGTTCGGCCATGCCTGCCTGGTATCCATCGACCTGGATCACTTCAAGCAGGTCAACGATACCCATGGCCACGCCATGGGCGATGCCGTACTGAGGCGCACCGTCGCTGTCTGCCAGCAACAATTGCGCCCCGCCGACTTGTTTGGCCGTCTGGGTGGCGAGGAATTCGGCATTCTGCTGCACGAGTGCTCCCGCGAGCAGGGCATGGATATCGCCAATCGCATCCGGATCGCCATCGGCGCATCGCCGATGGAAAAAGACGGGGATGTCATATCGATTTCCGCCAGCGTCGGCCTGGCCTCCACCGACACTTCCGGCTATCAGCTGCAACGGCTTTGCATGGAAGCGGATGCGGCGCTCTATCGCGCCAAGCGCGCCGGACGCAATCGGGTCATCGCCGATACTGAGAACGACAGCCTGGTCGAGGCCTGAAAGGTCAATGTGCAAGTTAGAGTCAACGCGCCACCAGCGGTTGGCGCTTGCAACTTATCCACGTCGATTCGCCGACGCTTCGATGCATGCACTGCAACACGGCAAACCACATTTCGGTATTGACTGCCGTCAATCTGGTGAAAAGGATTGCAGGCCACTCTGGCCAACTAATTAGCTACAACGGCTTCCCTTCTAAGTTGAATATTCACTACTATCCTAAGCATGAGCAAACTTATTCTCCGTACTTCAAATGACGCCCAACGAGGCAGCCTGGCGTGCGTGGGCATGGGCATGACCTTAGGCTCTCACCTCACTCCGCTGGCACGCAGCCATATCGAGCAGGCGGACGTGGTATTTGCGGCACTTTCCGATGGTACCGTGGAGATGTGGCTGCAACGCATGCATCCAGATGTGCGCAGCTTGCAGTCCTACTACGCTGAGGGCAAGTCGAGGAGGATTACGTATCAGCAATGGGTCGATCTGATGATGTTCGAGGTGCGTGCCGGCAAGAAGGTTTGCGGCGTGTTCTATGGTCACCCCGGTATCTTCGCTTGGTCGCCACACAAGGTCATCGAGGTCGCGCGTGCCGAGGGTTTCGCAGCGCACATGGAACCGGGCATTTCCGCCGAAGACTGTCTCTATGCCGATCTGGGCATCGACCCGGGCCGCTTCGGATGTCAGCACTTCGAGGCCAGCCAGCTGCTTTTCTATGAGCGCCGAATCGATCCCACCGGATACCTGATCCTGTGGCAGGTCGGGCTAGTCGGTGACTTGTCGTTGAAGCGCTTTTCCACCGGGCCAGCGTACCGGCAGGTGCTGGTGGATCTCTTGAGCAAAGACTATCCGCTTGATCACGAAGTGATCATCTATCGCTGTGCCACCTTGCCGATCCAGAAGCCAAGAATTCACCGTATCGTCCTGCGCGATTTGCCCGACGTCACATTGACCGCGGAAGAGACGGTGATACTGGCTCCCGCTTCACCCTTGAAGCCAAATCTCGCCATGCGTGAGCGATTGGCGGACTTGGACAAGGAATATTCCATCGCTTGAACTGATACAGAAACAAGGAAGTGGGGCCCCGTCTGCGCGAGGCGCGTGACAGGAAAGCGGGACCATGATGACGCTTCAATCAATACATGTTGATAACTACTGTCATGATGTTTTATTAAGTCAATGCTCACTTGATTCGGCTTACAACTCGCATCAACCTGATGTTTGAAGGTCACATAGAACAGGAGAAGCATATGTTAGACACGATTGAACTGCTGGATGCCATCGGCCAAAACGCTACACTGCGTTATGCTTCGACCGATGTGCTTGCACATACGTTAGAACAGGTAGATGCATCAAGTGCACTCAAAGCCGCCACCTTGTCTGGTGACAGTTCACTCTTAGCCGACGAACTCGGACAAAAGAAGATATATGCCCCTCATACTCAGTTTTTTTGGGGCGACGAGGATTAACCAAAGCAAATTTCGATAACGATAATTCACGCCAAGAATCCGATCTCGGTGAAGAATTGCTAGACCAATAGTTGGTAGATTGCCTCGCCTATTGACTCACTGTTGGCCATGGCCGCTTTGCGGCCATGGCCTTTTGCTTTATGCGCAAGAGCTCGCCTATGGCTTTCACACTCAGTTAACGCCCTTACGATGGCCTAGCAGGTAATGCAACTACTGGTTCTGACCATGAAGCTGGCAACCGAAGAACTCAGCAAGCAGAACAGCATTCTTCATTCTTCTTCGGCCGTCTGGGCGGCGAAGAATTCGGCATCCTGCTGCACGAGTGCTCCCGCAAGCAGGGCTTGGATATCGCCAATCGCATCCGGATCGCCATCGGCACATCGCCGATGGAAAAAGACGACTGTGTCATATCGATTTCCGCCAGCGTCGGCCTGGCCTCCACCGACACTTCCGGCTACCAGCTGCAACGGCTTTGCATGGAAGCGGATGCGGCGCTCTATCGCGCCAAGCGCGCCGGACGCAATCGGGTCATTGCCGATACCGAGAGCGGCAGCCTGGCCGAAGCCTGAGGATTACAGGTCGCGACATCCGGATAGGCGCTTTTGGCGTATAAAGCTGATGCCCTCCCTCGCCGTCCCAGGATCGTTCCCATGAAGTCTTCACTGAAGCTCGCTGCACTCGCTCTTGTCGTTACCGCCACTCTGGCGTCACCGGCTTTCGCCGCACTGAAGGAAGGCGCGCAGGCGCCCGATTTTTCCGCGCCGGCCTATCTCGCCGGCAAGCCCTTCACGTTCAAGCTCGCCGACGCCCTGAAGCAGGGTCCCGTGGTGGTCTATTTCTTCCCCGCCGCACACACGTCGGGCTGCAATGTGGAGGCTCACCTGTTCTCGGAGGCCATCGACAAGTTCAAGGCGCAGCATGCCACCGTGATCGGTGTCACCGCCGGCAACATCACCGAGCTGGCCGATTTCTCGAAGGAAACCGAACACTGCGGTGGCAAGTTCCCGGTCGCCGCCGATGACGGCGCGAAGATCGCGAAGGAATACGACGCCATGTTGCTGCTGAGGCCCGGCTGGTCGAACCGGACCTCGTACGTGATCGCTCCATCGGGGAAAATCACCCACGTCTATTCGGACCTCAGCCCGAAGAAACATGTGGAAGAGACACTCAATGCGGTGAAAGCGCTCGAGCAACCGGATAGCACCGCGAAGTAAACGTGGCTCCGATAACAGCCAGATAGCGCAGGGGCCACTTCTTCGGGAGGTGACCCCTGCCATGTTGTCGCGATAGCGTTACCGACCCTGCCCTATTTGCGCGCCGCGATGATCTCGCTCAGGTAATCCGGCGTGCCCTCGATGCGTACCAGATGCGGGTATTGCAGGCCGCCGTGGTAATCCACCGGCACCGTGCGGTAACCGCCCTGGTACTTCAGCAGCAACTGGATCGGTGCCTTGTTGTTCTTGGCCGCCGCGATCGCGCTCTTCAGTACGTCACTTGAGTAGTCCTGACCGTTCACGGCAACCAGGCTGGCACCGGTGCTAACGCCGGCCTTGAACGCCGGCCCGTCCCAGCGCACGTCGTTGACCTCGCCCTTGTCGGTCATCGTCAGGCCGATCGACCAGGCGAAGTTGTACAGATGGCGGGACGGTTCCGGCCGGCTGTTGTACTGCTTCTCGTACCCGCTCTCCTGATCGGTGTAGACCAGTTTCCAGCCGGTCGCCGCGATACCGTTTTCCAGCGGTGGATTGAGCGTCTGCACGCGCGCATGCAGGAAGCTCGCCCAGTCGTACTTGGCCACGCCGTTCAGCGCTGCCACCACGTCGTCGAAGGTGTAGGTTTTGGTGACGTAGCTGCCGTTGTCGACGCCGAAGAATGCACTCGCGAAATCGTCCAGCGATTTATGGTCCTGCGTGAGGGCGCGCAGCTTGGCGTCCACTTCCAGCCACATCATCTGGCCGCCGCTGTAGTAATCCTCGCTCATCTGCCAGCTGCGGTACGGCAGGCTCGAGCGGCGCGCGGCGGTCGCGTCGTTGGTGGTGTCTTCCAGCGTGCGCCACTGGAAACCTGCGCGGTTGCGCTCGTAGTTGGCCGCCTCCATCGCCAGCGCGTCGCGGAACTCCTGCGGCGTCCACATGCCGGCGCGCGCAGTGAGTATGTAACCCCAGTACTGCGTCTGCCCCTCGTACACCCACAGCAGCGAATCGCCCATCGGCACGTTGAAGTTGGGTGTCCACAGGTCGGACGGACGGCGGAACTTGCCGTTCCACGAATGGGTGTACTCGTGCGCCAGCAGGTCGCGGCCAGGCGAGTTGTCGCTCCAGGCAGTGAAGTAGTCGGCACCCATGCCGTCCTCGCTGGACTGGTGATGCTCGGTGCCGTTGCCGGCCAGCACGTCCGACAGCGAGAACAGGAAGTCGTAATGGTCGTAGTGGTGCGAGCCGAACAGCTTCACCGCCTGCGTCACCAGCGCGCGATGCACGTTCAACTGCTCGGGCGTCATCTCCAGGTACTTCGGTGCATCGGCGACGATGTCCAGATGCACCGGCGCGTCACCGCCCGGGTTGAGATCGACGCGCTTGAAGTACTTGCCCGCGTAGATCGGCGAATCGACCAGGTTGTTGAACGTGACCGACTTGAAGGTCGTGGTGTCGCCCGACTGCGAGGCCGTCTCGAGCGCGGTGCCGAGCTGCCAGCCATGCGCCAGCGTCACGCTGGGTGCAACGGTGATACCGCGCGAAAAATAGCCGGCCGGATAGAGCGACACCTTGCTCCATTCCATGTCCATCATGCGGTCGGTGATCTCGAACCCTTCGTTGTCGGTGCGACCGGACATGTACTGGAAGGTCGCATCGACCGTGGAGACGCCCGCGGGTACGTCGAGATGGAACGCGTACACGTTGTACTTGTCGCGCTTCCACATCAGCCGCTTGCCGTTGGCGCGGAGTTCGAGGCCGGCGAGCATGGCGATCGGGCCGGTCGGCGAGTGGTCGCCGGGAATCCACTGTGGGTACAGCAGCGTCAATGCGCCGGCCGTGACGGGAATCGTCTCGTGCACGCGGAAGATGCCTTGCGCCGTGTCGCTGGCATCGACATGAAGCGCGATCGTGCCGGCATAGGGCGTGTCTTGTGGCGGGGGCACCTGGTCGGTTCGCGGATCCTGCGCACAGACGGCACCTGTCGCGATGGCCATCGATATGGCCACAGCAAGGCGTACGAGCTTGCGACGCGCGTCAAACGACGATCGGGAGAGAGAGGGAACGGACATGATGAACTCCGACAGGCAGGCCCAGGGAATTCGCACAACTTAACATCGCTGCGCAAACTATGTAGCCCGATGTATTTCCATTCCCGAATGTGGAGAGGGAATCCGGCCAAAGCGAAACGATGCCCTGCTTTGCTGTTTGCGCCCGCCGCCCTATTCCACCCGTTTCCCACCGCTGGGCGAAGCCAGGCGCAAAAAGGTTTCGTGCTGGTAGCGGCTCATGCGCAGTTTCTGGCCGGTATCCATCGTGACGACGTGGTAGCCGTTGAACCACGGATGGATGGCCTGGATCCGGCGTACGTTGATGATGGCCGAGCGATGGACGCGCGCGAAATGCCGCGGATCGAGTCGTGCGGCGAGCGCGCTCATGGTCTCGCGCATTTCGTGGACGCCGTCGGCCAGATGGATCTGCACCGTGTTGCCGCTGGCCTTGATCCACACGATCTGGTCGACGTCGATGAAGCTGATGTGCTCGTCGCTGCGCACAGGAAGGCGCTGGATGTAGTCGTCGCGCTGGCGCAAGGCGTCGAGCGCTTGCAGGATCTGCACAGAGGCGGCCCCGCCCGCGCCCTCACCGCTGGACAGCCGCGCCTTCACGCGCCGCAGCGTGTTCGCAAAACGCTCCCGGCTGAACGGCTTGACCAGATAATCCACCGCGTTCGCCTCGAACGCCCGCACCGCGTATTGCTCGAAGGCGGTGACAAACACCGTCGCCGGCATGCGCTCCGCACCGATCGTCGCCACCACGTCCATGCCATTGAGGGCAGGCATCTGGATGTCGAGAAAGACCAGGTCCGGCGACTGGCTGCGTATCGCCGCGACCGCCGACGCGCCATCACCGCATTCGGCCAACAGCTCGATGTCGGGATCGTCGCGCAGCAGGCGCACGATGGCATGGCGCGCGATCGGCTCGTCGTCCACGACCAGGGTAGCGATGCTCATATGGACGCGACCTCGGGCGCATCGTCAGCTTCCTCGATCTCACGAAACGGCAGGCGCAGCCGGCAGATCACGCCCTCGGGCCAGATCATGTCCAGGCGCACCTGCGCAATGTCGCCATACAGTTCGCGCAGGCGCAACTCGGTGTTTGACAGGCCGATGCCATGCCCCGACGTGGATGCAGCCCCGGCTTCCAGTGTGCTGTTGCGGTTGCGCACATCGATGCACAAGGTGTCGCCTTCGCGCCGGCTTTCGATCTCGATGCAGTCCACGCCGATCCGTTTGCTGATCCCATGGGTGATGGCGTTCTCCACGATCGGCTGCAGGATCAGGCTGGGCACGGCGCAATCCAACGTGTCCGGGGCGACGTAGATCTGCGTGGTGAGGCGATCCTTGAAGCGTATGCGCTGGATGCCGAGGTAGAGATCCAGCAGCACCAGCTCCCGCCGCAAACTGACTTCCTGGCCGTCGTAGTCCTCGAGAAATGCACGCAGCAGATCGCTCAGGCGCAGCAGCATGTCTTCGGCTGACAGCGTGTCCTCATCCAGCAGGGTCGCGATCGCGTGCAACGTGTTGAACAGGAAATGCGGCTGCAGCTGCGACTTCAACGCACGCAGGCGCGACTGTGCGAGCTCTGTCGCCAACTGGCTCGCCTCGATCTCGCGGCGCGTCTTTTCGGCATGGAACTGTATGGCTTGCTGCATCGCGAACAAGGCCCAGTAAGTAAGCAGCCCGACGGCGAAATGCTGGCCGAGGAACTGCCAGATCTGCTCATCGAACGAGCCTGGCTCGAACAGCGTGGAGACGAAGGCACCGATCAGCATCGCCAACAGGGTCACGCCCACACTAGCCGGCAGCTGTCGGCCTAGGCCGCGCAGGCGCACCGGCGCCTGGATTGGATACTTCACCGCCAGCCGGAACACCAACGGCGCCAGCGCTGCCCATGTGTACCACTGGATCATCGACCAGCGCAGATAGTCGAAGAGCGACCACGTATGATGGTTGATCAGATCGTGCAGGAAGCCCTGCGCCGCGAACACCACGGCCACCGCCGTCCACAGGCCGAGGTAGCGGAACAGACCGATCTGCGTGTTGCCGAGGCGAACCATCATCGAGGGATGTTCCGTGGGTTGGAGTGGCCATCCTAGGTGCTGCATGCGGCGCTGAACAGCATGACCGCGACGCCACTACGATTCGCCACCGCGTCAATACGATTCGTCCCGAACCGCTTTCGCAGGACAGCTCCATCCGGCCATATCACGGTGCCGACGGTGTGCACACGAGCCACTGGCGGCACCCTACCTCAGCCGGAGCACCGCCATGAATTCGACCCACCCCACCAGCCTCGTCGCCATGTTTGCCGTCGCGCTCAGCACCCTGCTCATCGTTCCATCAGCGGCCTGCGCCGACGCAGGGCCCAGGCCCGCTCGGCACTTCGATCTGGTGAACGCCACGCTGGACAGTGTCATCACGCTCGCCGTCGCGCCGGCCGACCGTGATGCCTTCCAGGACATCGATCTCGGCCAACCGCTGCAAGGCGGCCTGACATCCATGACCTTCGACGTTCCCGCCGGCGGATGCCTGCGCGACCTCCGCGTCACCTTCAACGGTGGACGTACCCAGCTCTTTCCGCGCATCGATGTCTGTCGTAGCAGTGGCCTACGCCTGACGCTACACGGCGCCAACCCGAAACATTCCGGAGCATGATCGAACCAAGGCCAGAGTCTGACGTTACCGCTTCCTCGTCAGAGTCATCACCCCGCGAGCATGGAACCACCGCCCATACGGTCGCGTCCCGCTGCCTTGGCGCGATACAGCGCCTCGTCCGCACAGCGAAGCAGTTGTTCCGGCGATTCCGTGGCCGTGGGCACGATGGCGGCGATGCCGATACTGATCGTCACGTGCGGCGCGACGTCGGAGCAGCGATGTTCGATCGCCAGCGCGCGCACGGCATCGAGCATGCGTTGCGCGACCGCCGTCGCTTCGTCGATGTCGCACTCGTTGAGCAGCACCGCGAACTCTTCGCCGCCGTAGCGTGCGGGGATATCCGCGGCATTCGAGCGCAGCACTTTCGTCAGCGCGCCCGCGACGGCGGTCAGCGCGACATCGCCGGCGAGATGGCCATAGGTATCGTTGTAGGCCTTGAATGCATCAACGTCACACATCAGCACGGCCAGCGACGCACCGCGCGCCGCATGCTCGTCCAGCGCCTCGCGTAGCCGCTGGTCGAACGCGCCGCGATTCGCAATGCGGGTAAGGCCGTCGCGTGCGGCGATGCGTTTCAACTCGGCATACGCGTTGCGCAATGCCTCGGTACGCTGCGCGACCTCGCGGGTCAGCTCGCGCTCGCGCTCGTGCAGGCGCCATACGCGCAACCGATGGATCACGGCCAGCAAACCGATGACGATCACCGCGACAAGGATGCGAAACCACCAGGTGGCGTACCAACTCGGCACGATGGTGAAGGCCACGCTGGCGCCATCGGTGTTCCACACGCCGTCGTTGTTGCTGGCAATCGCGCGGAACACGTAGTCGCCCGGTGGAAGGTTGGTGTAGTAGGCAACCCGGGTGTTGCCGGCGTCGATCCAGCCACGATCGAAGCCCTCGATCCGATAGCGGTACTGCACCGCAGCCGGCGCCACGTAGCTCATCGCGGCATAGTGCAGTTCGATGCGCTCCACGTCGGGACCGATCCGGCCGATGTGGTCCGGGACAACATCCTTGCCGTCCACCAGCACACGCTCGATCGCGACCGGCGGACGCATCCGGTTCGCCCGCTCGTGCTTCGGATCCACGATAACGACACCGTTGGCCGTGCCGAACCACATCCGCCCGTCGCGCGTGCGCCACGCCGGTGTCTGCGAGGCGCCGTTGGCCTGCTGGGAAAGCATGCCGTCATTCTTGCCGTACCAGCGGGGTTCGATCTGCTTCACCGTGCCGCGGTCGAGCGCTTCAATATCGGCCCGCGCGAGCCGCGCGATGCCGCGGTTCGAACTCACCCAGAAGTTACTCGCATCGTCGTCGAGTATCGCGAACACCGCGTCGCCGTAGAAGCCCGCTCGCTCGGTATAAGCCTGCACCTTCTGATCATGAATACGCATGAGGCCGAGGCTGGTGCCGAGCCACAGGTCACCACCGGGTTCCGGATGAAACGCGAACACGCTGATGCCCGACAAGCCATCGGTGCCGCAGCGGTCGACCACCCCATCATGCAGGCAGCGCAAGCCGCTGCGCTCGCCGATCCACACACGTCCGGCCGGATCCTCGTACAGCGCACGCGTGTCATCACCTTGCGTGCCCTGAACCACGTTGATCTTGTCGCCAGTGATCTTCACCACACCTTGCAGGGTCGCCACCCACATGCCGCCATCGCGACTCGGCGCGAACGCGAACACGATGGTGCCGGGCAGACCATCGCTGATGCCGAAGTTGCGCACCGTGCCATCGGGCGCGATCCGGCTCGCTCCATTGATCGATCCCACCCAGAGGTTGCCAGCCGCGTCGAACTGGATCGCGCGCAGCAGCCGGCTCGACAGCTTCGCGTTGATCGCCGTCGCTGGCACCAACGCCTGGTTCTCGTAACGCGCCAGGCCTGCGCCGTCGGTGCCGATCCAGAGCGTCCCCACAGGATCCTGGTAGACGGCACGCACCGCGTTGGAATCCATTTTCCCGGTGACGGTGACCAGCTTCGAATCGCTGAAGCGATGGATGCCGCTGGAGGTGGTACCCATCCAGAGGTTGCCTTCGCGATCCTCGAACATCGACCGCACGGTCTCGCCAACCAGGCCACTCAGTGTGTTGTCACAATCGAAGCGCGTGGCCGTCAGGCGGCAGATACCCATGCCGAGCGGCGCGAACCACATATTGCCGTCGCGGTCGCCATACAGCGAATAGATGTTCTTCCCATCCAGTGCGGCCAGGCGCGGATCACGCTCGAAGTGCCCGTCGCGGTAGCGCGCGGGACCGGCCTGCGTGCCGACCCAGAGCGTGCCGGCATGGTCGAACGCGAGACTGTGGACGGCATTGGTCGGCAGACCGCGCCGGGTATCGAATGTCTCGACGTGGCCATCGAGCCAGTGCACGACACCGAAATCATCGGCGGCGATCCACACCCCGCCCGCCGCATCGGCCACGATCGCGTGATAGAACCCGCGCGGCGGAAACCCGCTTTCTTCGCCGAGCAGATGGATCCCGTTCGCGCCCATCCGCGCGACGCCGGCGTTGGTGGTCAGCCACAGCGCGCCGCCCCGATCCTGCATGATGCCGAACACGCTCTTGATGCTCGCCGGCAGCGCGACCGGCTCCAGCTCGCGCCCCCGGCGGCGGTACAGCCCATCGTTCAGCGTGCCGACCCACAGCGTGCCGTCGCGATCGACATAGACCGCGGTGATCGCCGTGCTCTTCAGCACCGGCGCCACGCGCGGATCGATGGTGTCGAATTCCGCACCGCTGTAGTGAACCAGCCCGCCGTATGTCGTGAGCCAGATCGAGCCGCCCTTGCCCTGTGCGATGGACAACACCGTGCCCTGCGGCAGCTGGTTCTCGTACCAGACATGGGTCAACTGCCCGATCGCGCGATCGGGGTCGAGCGCGCGAGCCGGTGACACCGCCAGCAAACCACACACCGCCAGGACGAGCGAACCCCATCCCCTGATCCAGCCATTCATGCGCAATCCAACCGCTCCCCCTGCGATCCGGTTTCCGTCCCGGTACCGTGCCATCGGCAACGCCCCCGTCAGCCATCGGTCCGGAAGACCGATGCACAAACTATCGCATATCCCGACAAGGGTAACGGCCTGAGCGTGTTCGCGGGCCGTTGAGCAAGGTCATGACGGCCTCGCCAAAATCGGCCACTCCCTGCAACCCTCGACTCCAGGAAATGGCACCCCAGCCCCTGTTTTGACCTCATTACGTCTGGCGCTGCCTGCGGCGCTAATGCACGATGCCCGGCTTCATCCCGGCCGGGCAGCTGCCCAGGTATGTCTGGTCACTGATCGCCGTTTGATCCGTTTCGCCATTCATGGCGGGGGAGTAGGTGACATGGCTCTCGGAGTGCACTGCCGTGTCACTCTGGAACGTGGTCGTTCCCTTCGAGTCAATCACCATACCTGCGATGGCACAATGCATGGCGAGGGAATACACATTGCCGCTGAGGCTTTCGTTGCTGATGGTGCAACCCTTCATATTTCTCATCACCGCCTCTCCCGCTCTCTCGGAAGCATGGTCGCGGCAAACTTTCATCGTGTTCTCGGACTTCTTGCCACCCGGATTGCCAATGGTCTGGGTCCGGACCAACCAGAGTCCTTCCTTCGTTGGCGGGTGATCGATGGCATAGGCCGCACCAATCGGCATCGCGAGCGCAGCCACAACGAAAACCATCAGCTTGTTCATCAGGCTTCTTCCTTATCCAGGCAAGTGCTGCGTAGCCTACTCCCGATCAAGGCGGGGGCAGAGCCCTTTTCCAATCAGCGCACAGGGACCGACTCAGCGCGGCAATTCAGCCTGCCGCCCCTGCAGGAAGCGCCGGACGGCGGGGTCGCCGGCGAGGCCGATTGCGATGTCGAAGGCAGCGCGAGCCTCGGGGTAGGCATGGGTCCTGGCCAGCAGTGCCGCGCGTGCGGCCCAGTAGGGTTGGTAATCGACGAGCCGGCCGTCGGCAGCGAGTGCATCCACGATCTCGAGGGCGGCGCGCGGGCCCTGCAGTTCCGCGATGGCCAGCGCACGGTTGAGGGCAACTACTGGCGAACCGGAGAGCGCGAGCAGCGCGTCGTAAATCTGCACTTCAGGCGTCCAGTCGGTGCGTCCGCTGCGGCGACGTTCGACATGCGCGGACTGCAGCGCCGCTTCCAGCTGATAACGGCCGATGCGACCAAGCGCGCTCGCACGCATCAGCAGCGCTTCGGCCTCGTCGATCATGACTGCATCCCACAGCGCGACATCCTGCTCGGCCAGCGGCACGTAGTCACCATCGGCATTGCGGCGCGCACGGCGCCGCGCCTCCGCGTGCAGCATGCAGGCCAGCAGGCCTAGCGCTTCCGGCTCCTGCGGCAGCAGTCCAGCGACCAGGCCGGCGAGGAACAGCGCTTCCGCGGTGAGGTCGCGCCGGATCACATCGGTGCCGCCGGGATCGCTCCAGCCTTCCGCAAAGGCGGCGTAAATCGCATCCAGCACACCGGCCAACCGTCCGGCCAGTTCGTCGCGTGCGGGGATGGCAAATTGAATGCCGGCCTGGCGGATCTTCTGTTTCGCCCGCCCGAGGCGTTTGCCCATGGCATCCGGTGACGCGAGAAACGCCGAGGCGATGGTTTTTGCATCCAGCCCGAGCACGGCCTGCAACATCAATGGTGCGCGAATGCCGGCATCGATCGCCGGATGTGCGCAGGCGAACAGCAGCGCCAGACGCCGATCCGGAATGGCCGCGTCATCCATCGCCGTCGATGCGGCCGCGTCGAGCTCCGCCAGTATCTGCAACTGCACGGCCGCCGCCTCACCGCTGCGGCGCCGCCGGATGCCATCGATCCCTTTACGCCGGGCCACGGTCAGCAACCACGCTTCCGGATTCGCGGGACAGCCGTTGAGCGGCCAGTCCGCCAGCGCTGCGGCAAACGCTTCGGACAATGCATCCTCGGCCGCCGCCACGTCACGCATGGCGGCGGCCAGAAAGGCGACCAGCTTGCTGTAGCTGCGGCGCGCGACGGCGTCCGCGGTACTGCGCGCCTGCGCCGTACTATCCAACGTTACATGCTCCAGATCGGCCGCACTTCGATCGTGCCGTGGCTCGCGCCGGGACAACGCGCTGTCCAGGCAAGCGCCGCATCCAGGTCAGGCACGTCGATCAGGTAGTAGCCGGCCAACTGCTCCTTGGAGTCCACATAGGGACCATCCAGTACCTGCGATTTGCCGTCCGCCACATGCACGGTGGTCGCGGTCGTGCTGTTTTGCAGGCGGTTCGAGCCGACCAGTACACCCGCCGTCTTCAGCGCCTGCGTATACGCCCCATAGGCCGCGACGCCCTGCTCCTGTTCGGCCGGCGTCATCTGCGACCAACCGTTCTCGTTCGCGTACAGCATCAATAGATATTGCATCGGGATTCTCCGCAATGAGTGATCGGCGGGCAGTATGCGTCGCCATTCCCATGACGCGCGAGGTTCGGCGATTTGGACAGGGCCGATCTTATCGGGGATCACCGGTTTGCCCTTGGCACCTTTTTTCACACTGCTAGACTCCGTCAACCGACGCTCGATGAACGTTGTGTCGGGGTATGGATGTGCGGGATTCTCCACAGTCTTGCAGGGGGTTGGGTTTCATGGCCATGCCGTTGTCGTGGAAAATCGCTGCCGCCGCCGCGGCCTTGATCGCGGCCATATTTGCCTGGAATGGACTTTCCCAATACGTCGCGGCGCGCCACGCCGATGAGATCACGCGCGACTCCGCTCGCGCTGCCGCGCTGGAGGCACAACAGGCCAAAGCCCTGGCCCAGCAACGCCAGGCACAGCTGGCGGCCAGTCTGAAGCAGCAGCGCGAAGACTTGTCCAACGCCTATCAAGAGGTGAATGAGCAGGCTCGGCAGTATCAGGCGGCGCAAGCCATACGCCTGGAAAAGCAGCACCAGGAGGAGCTTCGCGTACAGGCAAGCTACCGACTGGACCAAAACCAGCACTGCGCTGGTGGCCTCGTGATCAACCGCAGCGGTTCGAGCTTTACCCAAGCCGTCGGCAAGGATGGCGCGCCGATCGCATGCAAAGGTGACCTGGCGGCGGAACCGCTGCGCTGATCCTGCATCGCCATCACCGTGGCTGCGTCAGGCATGGTCTCTGACACCTTTCGCTTCCGGCAACCGCATGACCTCGACCGAACAGCACAGCAGTCCCGAAGTCTCGCGTGCCTCGATGGTGGTCGCGGCACTGTCGACGGTGGTGGAGTGGTACGACTTCACGCTCTACCTGTATTTCGCCACCGTGCTGTCGCGGGTGTTCTTCGGTGGTGGCCACAACTCGTTGCTGGCCACGCTCGCCGGGTTCGCCATTGCCTACGGCATGCGGCCGCTGGGCGCGATGGTGTTCGGCCATATCGGCGACCGCATCGGGCGACAGCGCACACTGGTGCTGTCGATGATGCTGATGACGCTGGCAATGCTCGCGACGGCGTTGCTGCCCGACTACGCTGCGATCGGGCCGGCGGCGGGGGCGCTGTTGTTGCTGCTGCGCTGTTTCATGGCGTTCTCGGTCGGCGGTGAATATACGGGCGTGGTCGCCTACCTGCTGGAAGGCGCGCGCGAGGACCGGCGCGGCTTGATCACCTCGCTGGCAGCTGCCGCCAGCGAGATCGGTGCGCTGATGGCCGTGGCAATCGCCGCCCTCGTGGTCGGTGCGATGAGCACAGCCCATCTCGACGGCTGGGGCTGGCGCATTCCGTTCTTCGTAGGCGCGGCGCTGGCCGGCTGCGTGTGGTTCGCGCGGTCCACCATGGAAGAGTCACCGGATTTCCTGCGCCAACTGAAGCAGCACAGCGTGCCCGACTCCCCACTCCGCTACACGCTCGCCCATCACCGACCTGCGCTGCTGCGCACCTTCGCCATCTCGGCGCTGGGCTCGATCACCTATTACGTCGGCATCACCTATGTGCCGGCGTTCCTGAGCTCGTCGGGCATCCTCGCCGAAGGCCGTTCGCTGTGGCTGTCGACGATTGCCGCAGTGGCAGTGATCCTGGTCACGCCACTGGCGGGTGCGCTGTCCGACCGGGTCGGGCGCAAGCCGGTGCTGATCTGGCTGGGCGTTGCCGGCATGCTGCTGCCGTTGTCGATGTTCGGCCTGATGGCCGGCGGCGGCGAGCTGCCCATCGCCGCTGGCGCGATCGTGCTGGCCTGTCTCGCCGGCGGTGTGAGTGCGGTAGGCGCGCCGGCGACCGCCGAACAGTTTCCCGGCGAAGGGCGACTCAGCGGTTTGGCTCTGGGCGTCACCGTTGCCACCGCCATCTTCGGTGGCCTGACACCCTTCCTCGCCGAGCTTTTCATCCGGATGACCGGATGGACCGCCCTGCCCGGCGCCATGATCGCCGTCGTCGCCCTGGCCGTCATACCTGTCTTGCTGACCATGCCGGAGACGCAGCCGGGTCTGGTCAGAACTCGTGCCCGCGAGCGGACGGCCATAGAGGGCAGCGATATTTGATCAGCAAGAGAAATATCTCCCAAGAGCTACTTGCCCACCGCCTGTTTCACCAGCGCGGCGATCCGCTTCTCCACCTCGGCGTTCAAGGCCTTCAGCGCGAATGTAGTCGGCCACATGGCGCCGTCGTCGAGCCTGGCTTTGTCATTGAAGCCGAAGGTGGCGTACCTGTCCTTGAACTTGTGTGCGCCCTTGAAGAAGCAGACGACCTTGTCGTCCAGGGCGTACGCCGGCATGCCGTACCAGGTCTTCGGCGTCAGCGCCGGCGCGCTGGCCTTGACGACGGCGTGCAGCCGCGTCGCCATACTGCGATCGGGCTCCTGCATCGCGGCGATCGCCGCCAGTAGCTCGCGCTCCCCTTCCTCCCTGCTCCTGTTCGCGCGCGCCTCCGCCTTCAGCTCCTGGGCGCGCGCTTGCATCGCGGCCCGCTCCTCAGCCGTGAATGTCTGCGCACTCTTCGCGGCCGCCGTGGCGGATTTGCGTGTGACCTTCTTTGCAACCGGACTCATAGGAAACTCCTCACATGGATTCGCATCGAAAATCTCAGCGCCGCTCCTGCACGCGCAGCAGATTGCCCGCGGGATCGCGCACGGCGCAGTCGCGAACCCCGTACGGCTGCTGAGTCGGCTCCTCGACGATCTCGGCGCCGCTGGCCTGGATTCGCTCGAAAGCGGCGTCGAGATCCCTGGTGGCCAACAGCATGATGGCGTAGGTGCCCTTGGCCATCATCTCGGCGATGGTGCGCTTCTCGTCGTCGTTCACGCCGGGGCTGGCAGCCGGTGGATACAGCACGATGGACGTGCCGGGCTGGTCGGGTGGACCGACCGTGATCCAGCGCATCCCGTTGTAGCCGACGTCGTTGCGCACCTCGAAGCCGAGGGTGTCGCGATAGAACGCCAGCGAGGCGTCCGGGTCGGTTTGCGGAAGAAAACTCGCGTGAATGTTGATGTCCATGGCCGTCATGCTCGGTGTGGGAGGAGCCGTCATGCTAAGTCCGACTCCGGGGCCGGTGCTTCTCCATTCCTGATCGGTTGCGTCCTGACCGGTCGCGTCACCTGCCGCGCCACGCAGGATGGCATCCACGCGGTCGCGGCCGCCGCGTCGCGCCGATAGACGCTGGGCGGCACCCCGGCCAGCTCCGTGAAGCGCGTGCTGAAGGTGCCCAGCGAGGCGCAGCCCACCGCGAAGCAGACCTCGGTGACGCTGAGGTCGCCACGACGCAGCATCGCCATCGCGCGCTCGATGCGCCGGGTCATCAGATAGGAATAAGGCGACTCGCCGAAGGCGAGCTTGAACTGGCGACTGAGGTGCCCGGCCGACATGTGCACGCCGTCGGCGAGCGCTTCGACATCCAGCGGCTGCGCGTACTCCCGGTCGATCCGGTCACGCACGCGGCGCAGTCGCGCGAGGTCGCGCAGGTGTTGCTCTGCGGCGGATCGGCTGTTCATCGGCGTGATCGTCCCACGTGGTATCGGCGTGCTCAAGCCCGTTGAAGCAGGGTGTGTACCACTACTCTATGGCCGAACTCACAGCCTCCCCTACCGCGAGCTCGGCGCACACGACGGCGGTGTGATCGTCGGCCGGGAAGGTGCAGTCGATGCGTAGCTCGTCGAGGGTCACGTCGTACGGCGCCGCGAAGGTGGTGAACGTTTCGAAGAAGCGCAGCTCGCCGAACTTGCTGCGGAAGCTGAAGGTGACGATCGGCGAGGGTTCGTCGCCCAGCTCGCGTTCGCGCCAGCGCGCCGGGACATCGGGGTAGGCAAACACTTCGTCGAGCAACTGCTGCGTCCGGCGGTCGGTCGGATTGGCCGCGAGGTCGTCGTGCAGGTGCCGGATGAATCGCGCAGCCACTTCGTGCCAGTTGGCGATCACCGGACGAAAATCTTCTGGGTCGAAAATCTGGTGCAGCAGATTGACGTGCCGGCCCGGCCGACCATCCATCAGCATCTGGCCGACCCTGACCGCCGCCGCATTGGTCGCCAGCACATCCCAATGACGGCTGATCACGAACGCCGGATACGGCTCCTGGTGCGCGAGGATCAGGTCGACCGCCTGGCGCACGCGATCGAGTGCGGGAGCCGCCAGCGAACGCTCAGGATGCATCGCCGCGAAACCCGCGGCGCGCAGCAATGCGTTGCGTTCCCTCAGCGGCATGCCCAGCGCGTCGGCCAGCCGCGATACCGTGTCGCGGCTCGCGCGCGCCTTGCCGGTTTCGACGCAGCTGAGATGCCGGGTCGATATGCCGGTTTCCAGCGCCAGGTCGAGCTGGCTCAGACGCCTTGCCGCGCGCCACTCGCGCAGCAAGGCGCCGATCGGCGGATGGGACAGAGGGGCTGTGAGCGTGGCGATGGTGAATCCTTCATGCGGTGCCACGCAAAGAATATCTCTAGATGCTGGCGCCAGCACACGGTGCACCGCCCGGCAGGATCGCGTGGAACTCGATCGAAAGACCTAGATCATCCCGCGTCGGCGCAAGAAAGGATTCACCGGACAAGCCGCGATAAGTTGCCAGCCTGCGCTCGTAGCCGCGTTCGACCCAACGCTGCGCACGCCCGAGCTCGGCGACGCCGACACTCACGCCCAGAATGCGCAGCCCGCCGGCCGCCATGGCCTCGGCTGCGGCGCCAGCGCCATCGGGCTGAAGCACCAGCAGCGCCGTCGGCCCGACTGGCACGCAAAAACCGCGGGCGCCGACCGCGGGCAACCGGGTCGGTACCGCGCCACCGAAGCCCATCTTTTCGAGCTGCCTGCGGTCGGATTCGGCATCGCCCGACACCAGCCATATCGCCGACAGTTCGCGTGCGCCATTGGGATGCTCGCGCGTCACGCGGTAATCGTCCGCATTGGCAGGATCGATCTGGTCGGGTGCGTAGTTGGCGGCATAGTCGATGAAGAAGGTGTTGCTCGACAGCGGCGCACGATCGAACGCAAACAACCGCCAACCCGGTTTCTTGCTGTCAGGCCCGGTGAAAAAAGGCGTGACCGCATAGCCGAGCCCCTTGAGCGAGCGGTGGATCGCATCGAGCGCTGCGGAGCGGAAGCCGAAACTGCGCGATCCCGGGCCACCCTTGAGCGCCAGCTGGTCTTCCTTCATGCCTGGATCGAAGCTCGGATCTGGACGGGTGATACCAAGCAGCTCGAAGAAACTGCTGTCGGCAAACCTGACGTATCGATTGGCGACTCCGTCGGGGTCGTGCCCGGGGCGCACCTGAAAGCCCAGCTTGACCGCCATGACCGAGGTGATCTGATCGATCCCGCGACCCCAGAGCAGGACGTGGTCGAGTCGTGCAGGAGGTGCCGCAACAGGACGAGGCGAGGCCTGTGCAGCACCGAGACACAGGAACATTGCCAGAACGAGCAACATCGGGCGGCGCATGGAGAGTCCCTTGGTGGAAGTGTCGCGATTTTCGTCGACGGAAGCGCACGAGCGCCATGACCTCGGAGGTCATGGCGCTCGTGCGACGAAGAACTGCAGGAACCCCGGATGAGCCGCCCGGTGACGCTTCGAGTTCATTTGCCCGGCACACGCGCTCGATGCGTCGGATCAACAGATAGCTTGCAAGGCGACTCGTCGAAGACGAGCTTGAACTCTCGACTGAGGTGCCCGGCCGACATGCGCGCAGCGCGAGCGGGATGTTCATCTGCACCATCGTTCCGCTCGACGCCGAAGTGCTCAAGTCCATAACAAACAGCAAATTAGGGAGCGAACCTGAACCTAACCCTGCTTTTGCACAGGTAAGTGACCCTGACCCCGTTTTTGCGTGCCGTTTGGGGGGTAGGCTGACCCTCCGTCCGACCGAACTGGAGTCCCGCCATGGCCCTGTGGAAAGAAACCGCCAAGACCTCCGCCACCGAAATGCCCGAAGCCACCGACCTGGCGCGACCCGGCATCCCGGAGACCAAGCACGAAGCGCAAGCGCCGGTGCAGCCCGCATTTCGTCCCACGCCCGCGCCCACGCCGGGCAAGCCCAGAGCCGAATCGCTGATCGCGCCCGATATCACCATCGAGGGCAAGATCGAAGGTGAGGGTCATGTGCGCATCGCCGGCAACTTCAAGGGCGACGTCAACGTGCGCGGCGACCTCACCATCGAACCCGGCGCCAAAGTGACTGGCAGCGTGCGCGCCGAGAAGGTCACCATCGCGGGCGAACTGATCGGCAACATCGAATCCGCGGCGCACGTGGAATTGCAGCAAAGCGGCGCACTGACCGGCGACCTGAAAGCAGGCTCGCTCAGCGTGGCGGCAGGTTCGCGCATGCGCGGCCAGGCCGAGTTCGGCTGGGACGATACAAAGAGCAGCCACAGCGCGAACAAGACTCTCGGGCACGACGGCACCGCTTCGTGAGCAACCCAAGCACGGCCGGGGCGACGCGCACCTGTCCGCACTGCCGGGAGACCATCCTGGAAAGTGCGGAAGTGTGCCCCGCCTGTCGCCACAAGCTGCGTTTCAGTGAATCCACCGGCGCGACCGCGGCGCCAGCGTCCGTGCCACTGCGCGTGGAAGGCAGCTTTCGCAACCCCGTCGGCAGCGGCGCATGGGAATACTCGATGGTGCTGACCATTCGCAACGAACGCGGCGAGGAGATCGCGCGCAAACTGGTGGGCGTCGGCGCCATGCAGCCGGACGAACAACGCACTTTCACCCTGAGTGTCGAGATGACCCCCGCCAGCGCGAGCACCAAGCGCACGCGGCATTGATAGCCGCGTCGATCTCTCAAGCCGCCAAGGCGGATCAGCGCTCCTTCCCTACATCGCCGGCGCAGGCGTTCCGTCGGACCACTTGCCGGCCGATACCATGAACACCTTTATCTTTTCAGGGTCCTGAAACTGCGGATTCAGCATGATCGGAGCGCCTGGCAAGTCGGCACCCCAATCCGCATCAAGTGGCATATAGAACATCAGGTGCGGCATCCAGTGCCCCACGGAATCATTCAAGTAGCCTTGTTTCGACATCATGTAGCACATCGCGCCAGGTTCCAGAGGTGGCAACTGTTTTTTGGCGAGTGCGCTCTTGATGCCCTCCATGATTTGATTCCTGGATTGTCCGGCGAGAGCCAGCTCGGTCCTCTTGGTGGTTATCGGCAGGACCGATCGCGCCGCCTGCGGGTTGAAGCAGGTCGGTCCACGCAATTTCGGATTCCAGAATTCCGGGAAATCGAACTGCGCCGACCAGGACCGGTCGACCATGCACACAAAGCCGTTCTTGCCTTCGACCGCCGTGACGTAACCATGTGGCCCGAGCACCAGAATCGTGGCTTCGCCGGAAATGGCCTCGGGCGCCGCGCTGCGCGCCAGTGCGATTTCCGCATTGCGGTCCGCCATCAGGTATTGGGACAGAGGCGCCATGCTCGGATAGGCATGTTGCGAATTTTGAGCTGACGAACTTTCGGCAACGGCTATCGCCAAAAGCAGACTTAGCGTCACGCCCATCTTCAAGCGGCCGGCATCTTGCTTCATCTCATCTCTCCCGATCTGATCGCATAGACATCATGAAGATCTGACTCTTTCTGGATCGTCCCCGATGGCACCCAAGCCATAGGCGTCAGTGAGCGGACCTCTTCCACGACGAACGAGATGAAGGGAAATCGACGTTCGATCAGGATCACGCTCTCTGCGGAAGCCGCGCCTCGGGAATCGAACATCTCACCCGGCAGTCGAATCCTTCGCAAGCAACCGACGCCCCTTGTCCAGATAGGCTTGCATCTCGTCTGACGGCACCATGTTGCCTCCAGTTGCCCAGACCAGATGGGTGGCTTGCGCCATGGCCTGACTGTCCAGGCCAGCGCGAACCAGATAGCCCTGATCACCATGAACTCTGGCGATGCCCGGCACGCCGGCGAGCGCAGACGGCTCCAGCCGTACGCCCTCGCTGCGCTCCATCAGCGCCAGCAAGCTGTACATCTCCTCATCGCTGACGGTGTAGTAGCCATCCACCAGGCGCTGCATGGCTTTCCCGACAAAACCCGAAGCGCGTCCGACCGCGAGTCCATCGGCAGCTGTCACGTTGTCGATGCCAAAATCCTGCACGCAGACCGCGTCATGCAGCCCGGTATAGACGCCCAACAACATGCACGGCGAATGCGTGGGCTCGGCGAAAATGCAGTGGACGGCATCGCCGTAGACCAGCTTCAGGCCGAAGGCCACGCCACCGGGCGCGCCGCCGATGCCACACGGCAAATAGACAAACAGTGGATGTTGCGCATCCACGGCAATACCCGCTTCCGCCAATTGCTTCTGTAGTCGCTCGGCCGCGACCGCGTAACCCAGAAACAGGTTGACCGAGTTTTCGTCATCCACGAAATGACAGGCGGGATCGCGCTCGGCCTGCTTACGGCCTTCGGCAATGGCCACGCTGTAATCCGAGGCATACTCGATGACCGTCACGCCGCGCGAGCGCAACATGTCTTTCTTCCATTGCCGTGCATCCGCGGACATGTGCACCGTCACCTGAAAACCCAGCGCCGCACCCATGATGCCGATGGACAGACCAAGATTGCCGGTCGAGCCGACCGCTATCTTGTATTGACCAAAGAAGGCCCGTGCCTTGTCGCTGTCCAGCACCGCGTAATCGTCGTCAAGCCTCAACAACTTTCCCGCCAACGCCAGATCCTCGGCATGCTTGAGCACTTCATAGATGCCGCCGCGCGCCTTGATCGAGCCGGAAATAGGCAGATGGCTGTCCCGCTTGAGCCATAGCGATCCACCCAAGGTCCGACTGTAGCGTTCGCCCAACAAGGCATGCAGCTTTGGCAAAGGACGCACGTCCGACTCGATGATGCCGCCGCTGTCCTCCGTTTCCGGAAACACGCGTCTGAGATAGGAAGCAAAACGCGTCAATCGCGCGCTGGCATCGGCGACATCGGCAGCCGTCAATCCCACATCACTGATCGACTCCGCGACCGGGGCCACTGCGGGATTGAACCAGGTGGTTTCCTGCAGCGCGACCAGTTCGCGAATCAACGGATGGCTGACGTACCAGCTTTCAAGCGTTCTTCCGGAAATCATGATTTTGCTCTTTGAACAGTCGAAGCTATCGGAGACATGGATGTTGGCAAAAAAAACGAAAGGGTGTCAGGGCGGCCCGTCAAGACGGGTCAACGTGCCCAAGCCTGCGGGCAAGCGGAACCACACTGCCCCTTGTTCATCGCGCCATTCCCCCACGCCATTTCCCGAGCACGCTCACATTTTGGCGCGAAGTTCCGATGCTAGGCTTTTCGGCAAAGGATTTCAGGGTCCATCTTTCGAGGAGTTCTCATGCCCCCCATTCCAACTCGTATCTGGCTGCGTCGGCCTCTCAGCACGCTCCATACGTTCCCGTCATCAAAGAAACGGAACGTGCTCGCTTCCCTGTCCATCGCTGCGACACTGGCATCAGGCCCTTGTTTCGCCGATCAATGGCCGAGCCACCCTTTGCCCGCCAAGAGTTCTGAAGCAGTCGCTTATGGTCGCACCATAGGGCTTCGACCTTCGCTAGGTGCGTGCCTCAAGGATGCCGAAGGGACAACGCCTGGTATCCGCGACTGCCTGCGCGACGAGCATGGCTTTCAGGATCATCGACTGAACCAGACCTACAAAAAATTGATGGGCTCATTGAATGAAGCTGACCGTAAACGTTTGCGCGAAGAAGAGCGTCGATGGATCTCGTTCCGAGACAAGTTCTGCGCACCGGGCAGCGAACCCGGCCAGGGACAGGAACTTGAATCCGACGAATGCCTAGTTGATCAAACGGCCGATCGAGCAACCGAGCTGGAGTCACGTCTGTATCGAAAGTAGCAGCTTGGTAGAGGCTGGTGTGTCGAATCAACTAGGGATGGGCAAACATGGATAACGAACAGAAAGCATGGCGATTGGGTCAAACATCGGCGTGGTTCGAGACGCGCGGCCATGGCGCAGGGACTGTATCGACAGGACAAAATGATCACGGCGGCGTGTCTTACGGGGAGTATCAACTTTCCTCTTCGTCCGGAACCGTCAGAGAGTATCTGGAGCAGTCGAAATACAAGAAGGATTTCGATGGCCTAACTCCTGGCACCGATACGTTTAGTACAAAGTGGAAGGAGATGGCGAAACAGGATGGTTTTGTCGATGATCAGCACGACTTCATCAAGCGCACTCACTACGATGTGCAAGTCGCGGCGCTCAAGCGTGACGGTCTTGATCTCACCGGGCGCGGGCCAGCTGTGCAAGACGCGCTGTGGAGTACGGCAGTTCAAACCCGGAACCTGACCGTACCGATATTCGAAAAAGGGCTAAAAGCCAAGTTCGGCGATCAGTACGAACTGGCAAAGCTGAGCGACAAGGACATTGTCGAAGCTGTCCAGGACTACAAGCACGATCATACGGAAACCCTGTTCCGCCGCTCACCACTGCAATGGGAAGCATTGAAGGAAAGAGCGCTGCAAGAGAAGGCCGACCTTGTCCAGTTCGCAGAAACTGGCATTCCCGTCGATACGGTTGCGCGTGCCAAGACCGCGCATCAAGCCACTCATCATGCTGCCGCAGATCGAGTGCAGCATGCAGGCACGCTACGTGAGCACGACCACGGTGCCGGGGTCCACGATCTGCAGACCAAGCTGGCCCAGCTCGGCCTGCATGATGCTCACGGCCGCCCTATTGTTCCGGACAGTGATTTTGGTCCAGGCACGAAGGCAGCGGTCGAGCAGTTCCAGCGCGCGCATCACATGACGCCCGATGGCGTCGCCGGCCCGAAGACGCTGAATGCCTTGCGGATGGCCGTGCACCCGCCGCAGCCGACTCTCGCCGATGCCACGCACCCCGGCAACGGAATGTACCGGCAGGCACTCGACGCCGTGCATCGCCTGGATGCGCAGCAAGGACGTGCACCGGATCAGCGCAGTGACAATCTTGCCGCGGCACTGGCTGTCGCCGCTCACAGCAACGGCATGAGTCGGGTCGATCATGTCGTGTTGAGCGATGACGCCAGTCGGGCGTATGCCGTGCAGGGCGACACGAACTCGCTGTTCAAGCGCTATACCGACGTCAACGTGGGCCAGGCGATCGGCACGCCGCTCGCGCAGAGCAGCGGTCAGTGGCAGCACGATATTCAACAACCTGCCCAGACTCAGAACGCGCCACCCATGCAGCAGATGCAAAACCTGCAGATGGATCAGCCGGCGGTGCAGCGCTCACCGTAGATGTCGTCACGACTGCAGGAAGGGGGCACAACTTTCTTGTTGATACGTGCCGTCGTACCGGATCAAGCCGCTTCGGCATCGCGCCGCAAGCTACCGGATTCCTGCAGTCGTCGATGCAATGATTCGGCACTCAAGTCGAGTCCATTGGAGCATGCGGCGGCGCGTGGCCGACAAAGTACATACGAACGTAAATGCCGAAGAAGCTCGAGATGATGGGCATGGGCTCGCATCCCTTGCGAATGAGTTTGTCGCAAGGAAGCTTAGCGCAAGCACCCGCCCCTCACCCTTCGCGTGAGTACGCCACCGCGCTAGCCGATGAGTAAACCATCACGCCGCAATCCGCTCAATCTGGTCGACCGCGTTGCCGAGCGTACGGTGCGCCTCTTCCAGATCGTAGTCTGCCTGGAGCCCCAGCCAGAAGCGCTCACTGGTGCCCAGGGCCACAGCCAGACGCACCGCGGTATCCGCTGTAACACCGCGCTTGCCAAGCACGATCTCGTTGATACGACGCGGCGGTACGCCAGCAGCCCGCGCCAAGGCGTTCTGGCTGATGCCCATGGGCGTCAGAAACTCCTCAAGCAGCACTTCGCCGGGATGGATGTTGGGCAGGCTCTTCATGATCGACTCGCTGGTGTCAGTGGTAATCGACGATTTCCACGTCGTAGGCGTCATTGTCAATCCATCGAAAACAGATACGCCATTGATCGTTGATCCGGATGCTGTACTGACCTTTGCGATTGCCCTTGAGGGCTTCGAGCCGATTGGCCGGAGGAACGCGAAGATCATCCAGCACAGAGGCATTCGCGAGCATACGCAGCTTGCGACGCGCCACGGACTGGATATCGGCAGGCAGGCGCCGGGATGGCGTTCCGCCCCAGACCTTTTCCGCTTCCTTGTCGGCAAAGTTTCTGATCACGGGCAAACCATAACGCCAACCGTCATATGACGCAAGTCGTTATAGCTGCGTGACCCTGCCTATCAATGATGGTCATCGGGATCGCCATCGCGCTATTCCCCGACGTCATTTCCCGAGCACGCTCACATTTTGCCGCGAAGTACCGATGCTAGGCTTTCCGGCAAAGGATTTCAGGGTTCGCCTTTCAAGGAGATCGCATGCTCCCCATTCCCGCTCGCATACGCCTGTGTCAGACCTTCGGCGTCCTCTTTTTCGGCACGCTGATCGTCAGCCAGCTCCTCTGCTCGGCACACGCAAAGGACACCAGTAGTACGAGCCAAGTCATTCAGCGCGATGCGCCGAAAGGCATAACGACGACGTTCTATACATGCATCGACAAGGCCGGCTCGGACACCGTTGCTCTCGGCGCGTGTCTCTCTGCTGAAAAGACCACAAAGGACAGCCGGCTTAACAGCACGTACAAGACGCTGCTCGGCAAGCTCAATGACAAGGCGAAAGACAAGTTGATCATTGCCGAACGGACCTGGCTGAAGTTGCAGGGCGAAAATGGAGCATTTGAAGATTCACTCTACGGCGATGAAATCATCGACAACCTTGACGTGACCCAAAGCGAGATTTTCAGCATTTGTGAGCGAGCCAACACATTGAACAGATACCTGTCCATCGCCAGCGGTCAGTAACTGCATCATCGCTGGATGAGCAACACCATGAGCGGTTCCAATACATCGGGAAGCTTCTTTGAATTTTGGTTTGGTCAAGCGACGAGGACAACACGATGAAGAAGGTACGGAGTGCTTTGCTAACGATGCTGGCGTGTGCGGTATATGTCGGGAGTGCTGTAGCAATGTCGCCGCCGGCATCTTCCACGGGTAATCAGGACACGATCAACGGCGTTGCCATCGTGCCCGGCGTGGAGCGCCTGTCCTACATTTCCAATGAGTACTACGGCATTCGACCGGCCTACGATGCATGCGTTAAGGAAACGCAAGGACGCGTGGCTGATCAGGGCGATTGCGCGGATACCGAATTCAAGTACCAGGATGAACGACTCAACAAGGCATACAAGGCGCTGACCACCGGTCTCAGCGGCACAGCCAGGCAGACGGCCGTGGATGCCCAGCGTGCGTGGCTTGCCTTCTTCGCCAAGGACTGCTCGGCACGCGCTGCCCGCTTTGGTTCGGACAATGCGCCGGCCACCGAGTCGATCTGCCGCATGGACAGCACGGCCATCCGCGCACAGCAGCTGGAGGACTGGCGCAACAGCCTTTCCGCTCGCCAATCGCACTGAGATCAAGGATCACTAACTAAAAGGAGTTTGCTATGAGCGACCGGGTATTTTCTGGCGGCGATGGCCTCGTGCCGGGTTCAATGGAGCACCGCGCGTACGAGATCATGATGAAAAGCGAGTTGCGTAACGGCAAGGGTGCCTACGAGATAGGCAATGCCGGCGCGGCAGCGAGCGGACCCAGCTTCGGGCCGTTCCAGTACGACGTAGGAGCCAATCAGGACGGTCGCCATCTGCTCGAGTCGATCGCGACGAATGCCACGGACGCCCAAGGCCATCGCATCATCAGCGATCAGGAACTGGAGAGCATCAAGAGCCATCTCTACAAGCCGTTCAATACCTTCACGGAAGCGGACCGCACCGTCTACACGCAGATGAAACCCAAGCTCGATGCGGCACTGAGCTCGGACGCGGGTGTGCGCGCCATCGATGCCGATTTCGTTCCGGGTATACAGAAAAAAGTAACAGCCATGAATGCCGTCGTCGACGGCATGACGACGGAACCGAACAAGACCTTCGTCCAGCACAGCGACGTCGCCAAACTGATCCTCATCGATACGAAGAATCAGTATGGCAAGGCCGTGAACGATGGCCTGAAGGAATTCGTCGACAAGACAAAGGGCGATCCAGCGATGAACATGCCGGGGCGCTCCGCCGGTGCCACCATCAAGGTGGATGGCGAGTTTGGTCTGGACGACATGATTCGCTACAAGCTCGAAACACAGTACGGCCAGAACAACCAGGGCACGAAGGACGTGCTGCGACGCATCTCACACTGTGTCGAAGCGGCCGGCGTCGACAACGTGAAAGCCAGCCTGTCGGCAGAAGACAAGACGTTCCTAGAGACCGGTCTGGAGAAGTACCTGCATGATCACGGGCGCGACACAAAGATCCTCGACGATCCCCAGCTGAAGGCGCTAGCCGAACTGGGCGGCAGGGAACAGCGTCAGACGCATTCGCGCACCAGCCATGTGCACGGCGCGCAATCGTTGCTCAAGGAAGGAAGCAAAGGCAGTGAGGTGACAGCCTTGCAACGCAACCTCGCGGGACTGGGCTACACCGATGCACACGGCCGTGCATTGCATCCGGACGGCGACTTCGGCCCATGCACGAAGGCAGCGGTCGAGCAGTTCCAGCGCGCGCATCACATGACGCCCGATGGCGTCGCCGGCCCGAAGACGCTGAACGCTTTGCGGATGGCCGTGCACCCGCCGCAGCCGACTCTCGCCGATGCCACGCACCCCGGCAACGGAATCTACCGGCAGGCGCTCGACGCCGTACATCGCCTGGATGCGCAGCAAGGACGTGCACCGGATCAGCGCAGTGACAATCTTGCCGCGGCACTGGCCGTCGCCGCTCACGGCCACGGCATGAGTCGGGTCGACCATGTTGTGTTGAGCGATGATGCCAGTCGGGCGTTCGCCGTGCAGGGCGACACGAGCTCCCTGTTCAAGCGCTATACCGACGTCAACGTGGGCCAGGCGATCGGCACGCCGCTCGTGCAGAGCAGCGGCCAGTGGCAGCACGATATTCAAGAGCCTGCCTCGACCCAGAACGCGCCGCCCATGCAGCAGATGCAAAACTCGCAGATGGATCAGCCGGCGTTGCAGCGCTCACCGTAGATATCGAAGAAAAGCGGAAAAGGGAGCCCCTCCGGGGGGGAATCCACCCCGACCCTTGCTTTCGCTACGACGCCCTCCAACTTGTGGCGATGTTCGACAAAATCAGAAAATGGCGCGTACGGCGCATCGTCGCTCGGCGCCCGATCGCCGAATCGCTCTGGAAAGATGCGTTGCGGCGCTGTCCCGCAGCGCAACGGTTGGGTGCTTCCGATCAGGCCACGCTGCGCGTGCTGGCAACGCTGTTCCTGGAGAGCAAGTCGCTGGAGCCGGTCCAAGGATTGGAACTGGGCGACGCCGATCGTGTCTTGCTCGCGGCGCATGCCTGCATACCGATCCTGAAGCTGGGCCTTGATTGGTACGACGGTTGGCACAGCATCATCGTGTATCCGGACGCGTTCATTCCGCGTCGCACTCAAACCGATGCCGCGGGCGTGGTGCACCAGACCAACACCGTAATGGCCGGTGAGGCATGGGGGCGTGGGCCGGTGATCCTGTCGTGGGCGGATGTGCTGAGTGGGAAAAAACCGGGGCACAACGTGGTCATCCACGAAATGGCCCACAAGCTCGACCTGCTCAACGGGGACGCCAACGGCTTTCCGCCCTTGCACCGGCGCATGGATCGCCGCGTGTGGTCGCGGGTCTTCTCGAGCGCGTGGGATCGCCTGAAGGAGGATCAACGAAACGGGGTCGAATTGCCGATCGATCCGTATGCGCTCGAAAGCCCGGCCGAGTTTTTTGCGGTGGCCAGTGAGCAATTTTTCGAGACTCCGGCAACTTTGCGCGAGCATTTGCCGGACGTTTATCGGCAGCTCGAGCAGTTTTATCGACAGCACCCGTTCTGAGCGCTCGTGTTCCAGAGCGGAGCCCAGCACGAGAGGTTCACTCCAGTTCCCGGTCAGTTTTGCTCCAATTTTCCAGCCGCCGCAGTCTCCGCCGCCTTCTGCGCCAGTTCCTTGATCTTGAGCACACGCAACAATTCAGACTTTTTGAGTCCTTCGCGCGCCTCTTTGATCACTTCGTGGGCCAGATTCTGGCTGGTGTGATGCCGCTTCGCGTCGATGGCGGCATCCAGCCGTTGCTGGGCTGCCCTGATAGCTTTGTCGATGCGATAAAGGGGAGCATGCGGGTTCGTGGTCAGCGGTGGGTCGTAGCTTTTCGTCATGGTGTTTCTTCGTGATCAGGACAGCACGATAGCCCGGTTGACCCCGCTCCGCTCGTGTATCGCCGTTACCCGCTTGAATTAAACCGGTCAGAGCCCGTTCCGCCAGCGCCCTAGTTCCGTCGCAAAACGGCGGCAAAAAGGGGACGGAGGCAATGAATTCAACTTGATTGCCTCCGTCCGCTTGTCGTCTGTCTAGTCACGCAAATCCACCTCGGCGACCTGCAGATACTTCGCCTGCGTTGCCGCCATGCTCTGGCTGCCCCTGCCGGTCCCGTTGGGCAGAGGATCCAACCTGCAATGCGGGCCTCCCGACGGCACGGCCCGCTTGCAATACACGTTGACGATGGCAACCGTCTCGTTATCGGCGTCGAGCAATTGGAACTGTCTCGCCACGCCTGGGCCCGAGGAGTCGTCGACAGCCACGGCGACGAGCGGCTGCGTGGCCATGCCCTGCTTGCGCAGGGATTCCGATCTCTCGGCCGTCCGTTCGGCCTGCACGAACTGCCGGCGTGTGTGACCGACCAGGGCGTGCAACGCGAAGCCGGCATCCAGGTTGGCCACGTAGGTTTCGTACTGGGGCACGGCGTTGACGGTGACATTGCGCATGTTGGTGGCCTGCGTCTGGTCCTGGGCCGCACTGACGCCGCCGACGCAGGCAAGACCGAGCACAAGGGTGGTGACGCTGATCAGATGTCTCATGGGAGCCTCCAGACGGACACCAATGTCCGTTGGATGATCGTGCGCCGCGCCCCCGGCGCTTGCTTGAGGGATTCCTGTGGAATATGCGTGGATTCCATGAGGATTTCCGGCAGATCCACCGGCTGGATGCGCAGGCCGGAAAACCCGGAAGCATCACCACATGGTGGCCACCAGTCGGCTCAAGCGATGGAGCTGGGCTGGCACCGCCGCCCCGCATTCCCTGGCCCGTACCCGTGGGTGCGACCAGCCTTGCCGGAAAACAGTCTGGTACGTTCCCGGCGCCATGGCTGGCACCGCATCCCTAGACGCTGCGCGTCGCGCCGGAAAGGTGTCACGACACCCAGGCCGGTTTTCGCCCGCACCGCTCGAGACCCGTCGGCAACACCGGGAAAAAATCGTGCCCAACCGACCAGGCGCAGACCATGCGGCAGGTGTTACGTCTGGCAGATGGCGCCGGTCAACGACAGGCACACACTTCGCCTGCAGGGTGAGTCATCGACAGGCACGATCATGCGTCCCCCCGAACTCGACAACAACTGGATCTATCAATGCGACGGCCTCGTCGTCGATCCATGCGCGCACCGACTGGAGCGTGACGGTCAAGCCCGGCAAGTGGAGCCCAAGACCTATACCGTGCTCGTGACGCTGCTGGAGCAGGCCGGCACTATGGTCGACAAGGACACGTTGCTCGATGCAGCGTGGGGCCACCGCAACGTCACCCCGGGCGTACTGAGCCACGCCATTTCGCAGCTGCGTCATGCCCTGGGCGACTCGGCACTCCATCCGCGTTACATCGCCACCGTGCATACCCTCGGTTATCGCTTCATGGCCGAGGTGCATCGGCGGCCGCATCCCGGTCACGTGGTGACCGAACCCGCGCCCGATGACACCTTCACAGGGGTCGAGGCCGCGCATGTCAGCCGCTTCAGGCCGCGGCTGGTAGCGCGATAACCACCGAAAGGGTGTCAGGGACAATTTCGATCCTCGTCGTCCAGAAAACACGGCAGACGATTGTTGCCCCGCTGCACCACGCGTCACGGAACACTGGCGAGTTCGAAGCGTGGAAGTCGGGCCATGTCCGACAGGGTTACGCAGCGCCCTTCCTTTGACGATCAGCGCGAGCCGCACCTCACCCTCATCCCCCGAAACCATTCCGCTGTCAGAAATTGTCCCTGACACCTTTTTGTTGCGCAGGTCTTGACCGGTCAGTCCGGTCTTTGTATATTACTTATAAGTTATGGAACTAGGCGGCTATGCAAACATCGGAACGTCTCAACCTCACCTTCGCCGCTCTGGCCGACCCCACCCGTCGCGCCATCCTGGCGCGGCTGGCCACGGGAGAGGCCACGGTGACGGAACTCGCCGAGCCGTTCGAGATGAGCCAGCCAGCCATCTCCAAACATCTGAAAGTGCTTGAGCGCGCCGGCCTCATCTCGATGGACGTCGATGCGCAACGGCGTCCACGCAAACTGGAACCGAAGCGATTGCAAGAGGCCGTGGATTGGATCGAACGTTACCGCGAGATCTTTGAACAGAGCTACCAGCGCCTCGATGCGTTGATCGAGCAACTCCAGGCCAAACCGTCCGGGCGCAAACGAGCAAAAAAATAGCGCGTACATGTCGGCGCGCTGTTCGCCCGTTCATCCTCATGGCGGCGCGCCATCACGACGAAACACCAAGGAGAAGACCATGCCCAAGCCCGCAGAAGTGACACTTCCCAGTGATCGCGAAGTCCGCGTCACGCGTACCTTCAACGCGCCCCGCCAATTGGTGTGGGATGCGCATACCCGCCCCGAACTCGTGCGGAAATGGCAGGGGTATGACGGCTGGGATATGCCGGTGTGCGACATGGATGTCCGCGTCGGCGGCAAATACAGATGGCAGTGGAGAAGCCGCGAAGACGGCAAGGGATTCGGCTTCCTCGGCACTTTCACCGAAGTCAACGACCCGTCGAAGCTGGTCCACGAACAATACTTCGACCCGGGCGATATGGACTTCGCCATGCCAACTGGCGATCCATGCATCGTGTCACTCGAACTCAGTGAGCAGAACGGCGTCACTACGCTCGTCTGCAATCTGACGTTCGCTTCGAAGCAAGCGCGTGAAGACGCGGTCTCCACCGGCATGACCGACGGCATGGAGCACAGCTACACCCGCCTCGACGACATGTTCAAAGCTGCACAGTGAAGGAGAAGACACACGACAAAGGAGACGGAGGCAATGATTTCAATTTAATTCCCTCCGTCCCCTTTTACGCTCATTCAAAGAGCCAATCTCCCATCAGAAATTGTCCCTGACACCTTTTTGCCCTCTCATGGCTAGGTTTCGCGGTATGGTGCACGGAGTGCCGTATTGACTCAGGGGGAGCAATGGCAAAGCGCAAGGAAGGCGGCATTGAGCTACTGGCATCGATGCCTTGGCCCATCGGTTTCGTGCTGGGCATTTTTGCCTATGTAGCGATTCGCTACGGCATAGGCTGGTACATGTCGACGGTGAACAATCCTGTCTGGCAGGCCATGGGAAGACAACTTTCAGCTGGGGCCTATGCCCCGTTTGCATGGATCGCGCTGATTCTGTGCTGGATGGCTGCGCTCGCTTCCATCATGGGCAGCCGTCGGCGTAGGGATCTTCTGGAAAAGCAAACCGGACTCGACAGCCTGCGCGCCATGAGCTGGCGCGAATTTGAAATGCTGGTAGGCGAAGCGTTTCGTCGCCAAGGCCACACGATCCAGGAAACCGGGCTCGGCGGCGCTGATGGTGGCATCGACCTGATTCTGCGCAAAGATGGCAAGACCATGCTCGTACAGTGCAAGCAATGGAAGACGCAGCGTGTCGACGTCAAGATTGTACGAGAAATGTTTGGTCTGCTAGCGCATCACGGCGCCGCTGCGGTGAAGATCGTCGCGGTAGGTAACTACACCGTGGACGCACAGCGCTTTGCACAAGGCAAACCGATTGAGCTGATCCATGGTGAGGCATTGCTTGCGATGGTGCGCGAAGTTCAGACGCCGACGCCAGCCAAAGTGGCGATGGCAACGACCAGACCCGTCGTTACCGCCGCACCTGACCCGGTATCTTCATCAAATCCAATCTGTCCTAAGTGCGGCGCCGATATGGTCCAGCGGTCGAATCGGCAAACCAAAGATCACTTTTGGGGTTGCTCGAAATATCCGGCATGCCGAGGTACGAGAGCAGCATGATTGCAATGACTAACCCTGCCTCCTTTGTTACCAAGAAATATTTGCCGTGGGTGAACTCGTGTTCAAATTAGTCGAACTCTATCAAGCATATAAAAAAGCCAAAGCAGACGCTTTCTACGAAAGCTCGCACTTCACCGCAAATGCTTTTGTTGAATACGAACGCGAACTCGCCGTCAATTTAAGAAAACTGAAAGCCGAACTCAATAAAAATGGCTCAAAATGGACCACAAATCCGTTGCGAATAGGGTCGCATTTGTATTGCCCAAAAAGCGTTGATCACGAAAACAGTAACGCTAACGAGCAGGAATCAAAATCACACTTTAGCACCTCCAATGCTGAAAAAGATTGGGTGCAAAAATATCAAGCAAACGGATTTACGCGCTTTAATGCGTCGTTTAGATTGGTCATCTCGCCAACCGTAGATATGCAAATAATATCTGCGCTTTGGATAATTCGAGTCGGACATCTATACGACGAAAAATTGAGCAGTTTCTGTTCGTATGGGAACAGACTGAGACGCATCGGTTTCGATCACGCACTAAACCTTGACGCAAACGGCCTCTTTACACCCTATTATTCGGCGTATAAGGCTTGGCGAGAAAAGGGTTTGACAATAATGCGCGAGGCGCTGCTCGAAGATAAAAAAATTATTGCAATAACGATGGACGCCAAGAGTTTTTACCATCAAATAAACCCCGAATTTCTGACCGACCCAGTTTTTCTTAAAAAGATAGGCTTAAATTTAAATAGTAATCAGTACGAATTTACAAAAAATCTGCAAAAAGCGATTCATACATGGCATCAGGCGTCCCTGCCAAATTCGTCGCCTACCGATTCGTCGCTGCCCGTAGGTCTTTCAGCTTCAAAAGTGATATCAAATGTCTTATTGAAAGAGTTTGACGACGAAATCGTAAAGCGGTTGAAGCCTTTGTATTATGGAAGATACGTAGACGACATTTTTCTTGTTATCGAATCACATACCGACTTTAGCTCGTCTGAGGAAGTTATGACATGGATTACGTCATGCATGCCAAATCTTCTTCGAATAACTGGAAAAGATATAGCCGTAAACTTGGATTACGCCCATAAGTCGAGCATCATCTTCAGTTCGAAGAAGCAGCGCATATTCAATCTCGACGGAGCCTCCGGACTAGATTTAATTAAAAATATCTCAGAGCATATTCGCGTCCAGTCGAGCGAGCATAGATTGCTTCCAGAGCTCCCGGAAAGCAGTACGGAGATGGTCGCGCAGTCTCTTCTCGCAACGCCGAACGCAAGTCTTGTAGCAGACGCTCTACGCAAGGCAGACGTCGTCTCAATTAAAAGACTGGGATTTTCTCTTTTGTTGAGGGACGTTGAATCCTATGCCAGAGATTTGAAGCCAATCGAATGGCGTTCACTCAGAAAAAAATTCTACGGCATAGTGCAGCGTCACGTAATTACACCTATAGGCTTCTTCGAATTCTTCAGCTACAGCCATCGAGTATTTGGGTTAATGGTAGCGTGTCGAGACTACTCTGATGCGGACATCTTCATTCAGAACTTCGTCAACGTGGTTAGAGTTTTAAAAGAGACTAGCACTGCTGGTTCTGAGAAGGCGACAGAGTTTGAGCTATGTCTGCAGTATTACGCGCAAGCTTTTTCCCAGGTGGCGATTCAAGCTTCCACCGTCGCTCGTTTTCCCTTCAACCAGAATTATCTCACTTGTCTAAAAGCAGTTGCATTGATAAGTGCAGTCCGAGCACCACGAACTATCGAACAAGCCAGAGGTATTTCGAAAAGATACTTGTTAGCAGACTGGGGCCGCCGATCTTATCGCGAGCATTGGCTAACGAGCACTCAAAAAGACGTCAACCCGCCGCTGGTGCCCAAACAGCTGGAGATTAGGAGGGCGCTGCGTTTAGGTGCGATTCGCAACTTCAGAAAAGCAGCGCAGCTACCGGAGCCGTGGTGGCCGGCTCTAGTCTTTCCTACCAGGCCATTGTCGATCGCAGAAATTACGCTAGTAGCACCAAGCCTTATCAAACGCTCGAGGCTACTAGAAGCCGCGATATTTGCGCTTCGCGGCGCCAGAATAGCGCGATTTAAATCGCCCAATCTGGAGGTTTTGCAGCCCCCAGATTCACCCGATCATGTCTTAATCCCGAAACGCCACAGCAAAGATCTAGTTGTTACTATTACTAGCTGGGAAACCACTGATGCGCAGTGGGAGGCGAGCGTGAATAACCGCCACGACCTATCCTATGAGAGATACAAAAAATTTAAATCTTTAATAAATAAAATTTTAGTAGATGAAGTCAGACCAACTTATATCGTCCTTCCAGAATGCAGCGTGCCTGCTCGATGGGCGCATAGTGCCGCTCAAAAGCTTGCCCAAAAGGGAATATCTTTTATTTGTGGTCTAGAATACGAACATTCTAAAGACAAAATCACTAAGAAACCCAAAATGGTTAGTGATGCTTTCTTATCGCTAACCACCAACTGGCCCGGGTATTCAGCATCTGTCTGGATAAAGCAACAGAAAATTCTCCCTGCGCACAATGAGGCGAAGCTAATTAAAGCTGCCGGCGGACCGCCGCTATCCGGCGCAAATGATCTAGATAGCGCGCGTGCAATATACGTCCATGGAGACTTCTTTTTTGGGGTTCTTCTGTGCAGTGATTTGACTTCCCTCGAAAATAGAATTCACTACCAAGGACATATAGACGCTTTGTTTGTTCTCGAGTGGAACCCAGATACTGAGACTTTTGGTTCGCTAGTTGAATCCACCGCTCTCGATCTACACTCTTATGTTATCCAGGTTAATAACCGAACTTACGGTGATAGCCGGATACGAGTACCCCGAAAAATTGACTACGAGCGGGACCTAATCCGAATCAAGGGTGGGACAAACGACTTTTTTGTTTCTGCAAAAATTGATTATCGCGCGCTAAGAAAATATCAGAGCGCGACCCGGCCGCCCGGCAAACCCTTTAAGCCGTGGCCAATAGGCTATAAAAAATCACCTATGCGAAAATAGAAAAGGGTTTACATGCACGCCCTACATATTCCGCCGATACTCCCCGCCCACGTCATATAGCGCATGCGAGATCTGCCCCAGCGAGTTGTACTTCACCGCCTCGATCAGCTGCTCGAACACATTGCGTCGATCACGCGCCGTCACCTGCAGCACCTTGAGACTGTCTGACGCCAGCGCATTGCGTGCCTCGCCGTAGCGCTTCACGTTGGCTATCTGCTGGCCCTTCTCTTCTTCGGTGGAACGGATCAGTTCGATCTCGGTGGCGATCTCGCCGCCGTGGTCTTTCGGCAGGAAGGTGTTGACGCCGATCAGTGGCAGCGAGCCGTCGTGTTTCTTGTGCTCGTAGTACATCGACTCTTCCTGGATCTTGCCGCGCTGGTACATGGTGTCCATCGCGCCGAGCACGCCACCACGCTCGCTGATCGCCTCGAACTCCTTGTACACGGCTTCTTCCACCAGGTCGGTGATCACGTCGACGACGTAGCTGCCCTGCCACGGATTCTCGTTGAAGTTGAGGCCCAGTTCCTTGTTGATGATCATCTGGATCGCCACGGCGCGGCGCACGCTTTCTTCGGTGGGCGTGGTGATGGCTTCGTCGTAGGCGTTGGTGTGCAAGCTGTTGCAGTTGTCGAACAGCGCGTACATCGCCTGCAGCGTGGTGCGGATGTCGTTGAACTGGATTTCCTGCGCGTGCAGCGAACGGCCGGAGGTCTGGATGTGGTACTTCATCATCTGGCTGCGTGCGCTGGCGCCGTAGCGCTCGCGCATGGCGCGCGCCCAGATGCGGCGGGCGACGCGACCGATGACGGTGTATTCCGGGTCCATGCCGTTGGAGAAGAAGAAGCTGAGGTTGGGCGCGAAGTCGTCCACGCTCATGCCGCGCGCGAGGTAGTACTCGACGATGGTGAAGCCGTTGCTCAGGGTGAAGGCGAGCTGGCTGATCGGGTTCGCGCCCGCTTCGGCGATGTGATATCCGGAGATCGACACCGAGTAGAAGTTGCGCACCTTGTTGTCGACAAAGTACTGCTGGATGTCGCCCATCATGCGCAGCGCGAATTCGGTGCTGAAGATGCAGGTGTTCTGCGCCTGGTCTTCCTTGAAGATGTCGGCCTGCACGGTGCCGCGCACCGCCTGCAGGGTTTCCGTCTTGATGCGCGCGTAGGTTTCCGCATCCACCAGCTCATCGCCGGAGACGCCGAGCAGGCCCAGGCCCAGGCCTTCGTTACCCTTGGGCAGTTCACCGTGGTATTGCGGGCGCTGCACATTCTTGTAGATCGCGGCGATCTTCTTTTCGGCGGCGGCCCAGCGGGCGTCGTCTGCGCGCAGGTACTTCTCGACGTTCTGGTCGATCGCGGTGTTCATGAACATCGCCAGGATCATCGGTGCGGGGCCGTTGATGGTCATGGAGACGGAGGTGCTGGGCGCGCTGAGGTCGAAGCCGGAGTACAGCTTCTTCATGTCGTCCAGGGTGGCGATGTTGACGCCGGAGTTGCCGATCTTGCCGAAGATGTCCGGACGCGGCGCGGGGTCTTCGCCGTACAGCGTGACCGAGTCGAACGCAGTGGACAGACGCGTGGCGGCGCCGCCCTGGCTGAGGTAGTGGAAGCGGCGGTTGGTGCGCTCGGGCGTGCCTTCGCCGGCGAACATGCGGGTGGGATCCTCACCGCTGCGGCGATACGGATACACGCCGCCGGTGTACGGGTAATGGCCCGGCAGGTTCTCGCGACCGAGGAAGCTGACCAGCTCGCCCCAGTCCTTCGACTTCGGCGGCGCCACTTTCGGAATCTTCTGGTGGCTGAGCGAGTCGCGGTAGTTCTCGACGCGGATGACCTTGTCGCGCACCTTGTATTCGTTGACGTCGGCGGTGACCGACTTGTACAGCGCCGGCCACTCGCGCAGCTGGTGGATGGCTTCGTGGCTGAGTTCTTTCAGCGCGGCGTTGTAGCGTTGGCGCAGGGTGATCAACGAGCGGTCGCCTTCGGCGTGCAGGTCGACGCTGTGATACAGGTCGAGTGCGCGCGGCAGCTTGTCGTCGCCCAGTTCCTTCAGCGCTTCGTAGTAGTGCTGCGCCTTGCTGGCGTAGACGGCCTGGTGCTCGATGCCGCTGTTGATGCTGCGACCCTGCTCGGCGATCTCGGCGAGGTAGCGCACGCGCGAGCCGGGAATCAGCACGGTGGCGCGCGGCGATTTCAGGGTGGTGTCGAGCTGCGGCGACCATTTCTCTTCCGGCAGCTTGAGCTTGTCGCGCATCAGGCGGCACAGGTTCGAGAACATCCAGGTCACGCCCGGATCGTTGAACTGGCTGGCGATGGTGGGATACACCGGCACGTCTTCGTCTTTCAGGGTGAAGGCGGTGCGGTTGCGCTTCCACTGCTTGCGCACGTCGCGCAGCGCGTCTTCGGCGCCGCGCTTGTCGAACTTGTTGAGCACCACGAGCTCGGCGTAGTCGATCATGTCGATCTTCTCGAGCTGGCTGGCGGCGCCGTATTCGCTGGTCATCACGTAGACCGGGAAGTCGACCAGGTCGACGATCTCCGAATCGCTCTGGCCGATGCCGGCGGTTTCGACGATGACGAGGTCGTACGGCTGGCTCTTCAGGAAATCGATGCAGTCGTGCAGCACGATGCTGGTGGCGGCGTGCTGGCGGCGGGTGGCCATTGAGCGCATGTAGACGCGATGGCTGCGCAGTGAGTTCATGCGGATGCGGTCGCCGAGCAGCGCGCCACCGGAACGGCGACGCGTGGGATCGACCGCGAGCACGGCAATGCGCATCTGCGGGAACGCGTGCAGGAAGCGCAGCAGCAGTTCGTCCACCACCGACGACTTGCCGGCGCCGCCGGTTCCGGTGAGGCCGAGCACAGGTGTGTGCTTGCCGGCGAGCTTCCACTGCTTGCGCTGGTGTTCGAGTTCCGCGTCGCTGAGCTTGCCTTCCTCGATCGCCGAGAGCATGTGGCCGATCGAGATTTCGTCGTCGATGTCGACCTTGGGTACGGCGCTGGTTTCGGATTCGGCGCGCTTGATCGCGGCCGAACCGGCGCGATGCATCACGTCCTCGATCATCTCGGTGAGACCGAGCTTCATACCGTCGTTCGGGTGGTAGATGCGCTCGACGCCGTAGGCCTGCAGCTCCTTGATCTCTTCCGGCGTGATGGTGCCGCCGCCGCCGCCGAACACGCGGATGTGGCCGGCGCCGCGCTCCTTCAGCATGTCGACCATGTACTTGAAGTACTCGACGTGGCCGCCCTGGTAGGACGACAGCGCGATCGCGTCGGCGTCTTCCTGCAGCGCGGCGCGCACCACGTCTTCCACCGAGCGGTTGTGGCCGAGGTGGATCACCTCCGCGCCCTGCGACTGGATGATGCGGCGCATGATGTTGATCGCCGCGTCGTGGCCATCGAACAGGCTGGCGGCGGTAACGAAACGCAGCGGCGTGGCTTCAGCCTGCGTGGCGCCGGCGGGAACGTGCTTGGCGGGGGAACTCATGGCAACTCCGGCATCGTGTGCTTGAACTTGTCGATTCTAATGGGGATCGGTGCCAAGGGTTTGCTGCTGCGCGTACCGGAGCGTATGGACGCGATGATCTCGACGGAATTCGGACACACCCGGACTGGCTTACGCAAGCCACAGTTTGCTTGCATACTCGACGCCGACGATGCGGCATCCATCGGATGCCCGCCTAGGGGAAGTCACGAAAAGGCAGAGCGAGCCACCATGACCGGGATGGCGTTGTCGAGCGCGGCGCAAACGGGAGCATGGCTGCCGAAAGCGGCTCGGGCACCGGCCCCATCGGGTCCCACTGGCCCGCATGCCGCGCAGGACTGATTGAGTTCACGCAACCTCACAAGGGGAAAGCACGCATGAAGAAAGCAATGCTCGGCGCACTTCTCGCCATGGCGACGATGACCGCCCAGGCCAGCTCCATCGAGGATATCGAGTCCTCTGCCGTCGTCAGTGGAACCATCGTGCTCGCGAAGGACGGCACGGTGCAGACTGCGGTCATCGACGACGCGGCCAAGTACGGGCAGCCCATCGCGGACCTGGTGCGCAACGCTGCATTGCAGTGGCGATTCCACCCCGTGCTGCGCCATGACGAACCCGTGGTCGCCAAGAGCAGCATGCATGTCCGGGTCGTGCTCAAGAAGACATCCGACGGCAACTACAGTGCGCGCATCAAGGGCGCCACGTTCGGCGACAGCAGCACGGATTCCACCGATACGCTGCACACTACCGAGGAAAACAAGAGAATCCCGCCGCGATATCCCGAGGCAGCAGTACGCGGCCGCGTGCAGGGAACGGTGTACCTAGCGTTGCGCGTGGATCGCAGCGGTCACGTGGTCGATGCCACCGCCGAACAGGTCAACCTCGGCAACACCGGCCCTGATCGCATAATCAAGCAATATCGCGCGATCCTGGCCGAGTCGGCCCTCAAGGCGGCGCGCCAGTGGAGCTACGCGATCCCAACGACGGGACCGCTGGCAAAGCAGGACAGCTGGACCGCGCATGTTCCTGTCAACTACACATTGAATGTAGTCAATGCGCCCCAACCCAATCGCACCTGGGTGAGCTACATCCCCGGGCCGTATACACCGGCGCCCTGGGTCGACAAGCCCGACATGAACGCAGCCGACGCTCTCGTCGACGATAGCGTGCAGACCGACGGCGCAGGCCCTACCCTGCTCTCCCCGCTCAACCACAGCTGACACGCTGCAGCGCCCGTCCGTTGGGTCAGGACGGGCGCTGCCGCCCCGCCATGGCGTGCAGATTGTTGTGCGCCAACCGAGGCTTTAAGCCACGCCGTATGGCAGGTTGAGCGAACCCACCACGCGCTGGCCCACCGACCCGCCGCGCACGAAGGCGAGCGCGGCATCGATCACCTCGGGTGCATCCAGCACGCGGCGGTGGCCAAGTCCTTCAGTGGTGAACAGCCGTGCACCAGGCCAGAACTGGGCGTAACGCTCACCCTCGCTCCACGGCACATCCTCGTCGTCGAGGTCGTGCACGATCAGGCCAGGCACACCCAGCGCGGGCAGATGACGATGCACCTGCAACTGCTCCACGCTGACGCCGGTGCGGCGCAGCAGCCACAGGTAGAACGCTTCGCGCAGGTTTTCGCCCAGATGCACGAAACGAAAGAAGCGACCCGCGGCGGCGGCCATGTCGATGGCGGGCGCCACCAGGATCAGTTTGCGGGCGTGCCAGGCCTGGTCCTGCGCCAGAGTGATGGCAGCGCCACCGAGCGAGTGGCCAATCGCCAGCGCGGCCTCGCCGTAGTACTGGCCGATCGCGTGCACGGTCTCGGTGAATTCCGGCAAGGTGCACAGCTTGCCGCTGCTGTAGCCGTGCCCCGGCTGGTCGAACGTGACCACGGCGAAACCCTCTGCGCGAAGCCGGGCCACCCACGGCAGGAAACGCAGGCCGAAGCTCGACCAGCCATGCGCCAGCAACGCGTAGGGTTGCAGCACCGGATCGCCCCAGACATAGGTAGCGATGGTTTCGCCGTTGATCTGAAGCTGGCTGCGCTGCATCTCGTCATCGCCCTGCACGGCCTGCGCACGAGTGCGGCTGCTGGCGAACGGGGTGGCGAACAGCTGCGCGGCGCGATTCACCGTGCGCTGCGGCGCCAGCCGGCTGCCAAAAGCAAAACCGGCACGCACGGTACCCAGCTTGAAGCGGGCGGCGAAACCGGGACGATGGATCGCGGTGGTGGATTTGGAGGACATGGTTGTCTTCCTCAGCTTTGCCAGCTGCGCCAGAGACGCTCGAAGGCCTGCGCGGCGCGTTGGCCGGCCTCGTCGAACCCGAACAACCCGGCGTCGTGGTGCAGGCCGAGCATCAGTGCGTAGATCTCGAACGCGAGCTGGGCGGTATCCGTATCGGCACGCAGCTGCCCTTCCGTCACGGCCTGCGCGATGGCCGTCTGCAACCCGCCGCGCCAATCGACCTGCTGTGAAACCACCTTATCGTGCAGCGCACCATTTCGTCCATCGTATTCGCTGGCCGCGGAAAGCAGCACACAGCCGCTTTGATGCTCGCGCACCCATTCGGACCAGCTGGCGACGATGGCTCGCAGGCGTGGCAGACCACGCGGTTGCTTCAACGCAGGCAGCAGCACCGTGGTCATGAAGCGCTGTCCGCCCGCATCAAGTACGGCCAGCTGCAGCTCTTCACGCGAACCGAAATGGGCGAACACACCACTCTTGGACATCCCCACAGCTGCCGCCAGCGTGCCGATCGACAGGCCTTCCAGCCCGTCGTGGCGGGCCAGCGCATAGGCGTGGTCGAGGATGGTCTCGCGCGTGTTGGCGCGTTTGCCGGGAGCGGTAGTGGTCGTCATTAACTAAAAATAGCACGACCGTTCGTTTTATTTCAACAGCCCAACCCGAACCTGAACAAGGCGGCCGGACAAGGTCAACAAATTTTCACGCGTCTCGTTTTTCCATACTGCATGCCGCGTGTTGCGGCGCTGACGGAGAACACCATGAAAAACACGCTGCCGCTCAAGCTGGCACTGCTCGCCGGACTCGGCCTGACCTGTGCCGGCCTGACCTACGCGCCGCCGGCCGCGGCCCAGGTTTCGGTCGGCGTCGGCATCAACGTCGGGCCGCCGGCACCGCGCTTCGAGCGTGTGCCGCCGCCCCGCGCAGGTTACGTGTGGGCACCGGGTTACTGGCGCTGGGATGGCCGACGCCATGTGTGGGCCGGTGGCTATTGGGTCCGTGCCCGTCCGGGTTACCACTATCGCCCGGCCTATTGGGTGCACGGTCATCGCGGCTGGCGCTTCCACCAGGGCTACTGGGGCCGCTGAACGCGCAACAACCTGCGAAGGGCGGACAGCTGCCATGCAGGCGTCCGCCCCGTGACACTACGTCACGCATCACCGCGGCACATCCTCAACCCTGATCAGGAAGACTGCTGACCATGTCCATTCGCCTTGTTGCCCTAGCCTCCCTTGCTGCCGTGACCGCTCTGGCGGCTGGCTGTGTGGTGGAGCCGGCCCCGCGCCCGCGTCCGCCGGTGGTTTACGAACAGCGGCCTGTCGTGCAGCGCGAGTACGTCGAAGAAGTGGTGGCACCACAACCGCCGCCGCCGATGTTCGTGGAAAACGTCGTGGAGCGACCCGGCTTTGTCTGGGCCCGTGGCTACTGGCGCTGGGATGGCCGCCACTACGTGGCTGAACGCGGCCATTGGGAGCCGATCCGACCCGGCCACCACTATGCGCACCCGCACTGGGAACAGCGCAGCGACGGCTGGCACTGGCGCGCCGGTGTCTGGGTGACCGGCTGATCCCGAGTCGATTCGACCTGGCCTGATGGCAAGAAACGCCCCGCTTGCGGGGCGTTTCTTCATCCGGACTGGCATTCCATACGCCTGCGGTTTGTTGCGCCGCGTCACCATCTGCCGGGGCGAAGTATTAAACTTCGCGCTTTGATTCTCGCCCCGGCCTCGGTCGGGGCGATGAGTTTCCGGCGTTTTGACAGCCCTCTGGCGGGGTCCCGACAACACTCTCCGCCGCCCATTTGTAGATGCCCTCCGGCACCATAAATCATGGAGTCACCGTTCCAATGATCTTTGAAACCATCGCCAACACGGGTCACGAAGAAGTCGTCTTCTGCCACAACAAGGACGCCGGCCTGAAGGCCATCATCGCGATTCACAACACGGTGCTGGGCCCTGCGCTCGGCGGTCTGCGCATGTGGCCGTACAAGACCGAGCAGGAGGCGGTGAACGACGTGCTGCGCCTGTCGCGCGGCATGACCTTCAAGAACGCCGTGGCCGGTCTGAACCTGGGCGGCGGCAAGGCCGTGATCATCGGCGATCCGAGCAAGGACAAGTCCGAAGCGCTGTTCCGCGCGTTCGGCCGCTTCGTCAACTCGTTGAACGGCCGCTACATCACCGCCGAGGACGTCGGCATCGACGTCAACGACATGGAATACGTGTTCCGTGAAACCGAGTACGTCACCGGCGTGCACCAGGTGCACGGTGGTTCGGGCGACCCGTCGCCGTTTACCGCCTACGGCACCCTGCAGGGCCTGATGGCCGCGCTGCAGTTCAAGAACGGCAACGAAGACGTGGGCAAGTACAGCTACGCCGTGCAGGGTTGCGGTCACGTCGGCGGCGAGTACATCAAGCTGTTGCGCGAACAGGGCGCCAAGGTGTTCGTCACCGACATCAACAAGGAAGCCGTGCAGCGCTGCGTCGACGAGCTGGGCTGCGAAGCGGTCGGCCTGGACGAGATCTACGATGTCGACGCCGACGTGTACTCGCCGTGCGCGTTGGGCGGCACCGTCAACGAGCAGACCATCGACCGCATCAAGGCGAAGATCATCTGCGGGCCGGCCAACAACCAGCTGGCCACTGACGAGATCGGCGACGAGCTGCAGCGCCGCGGCGTGCTGTATGCGCCGGATTACGCGGTCAACGCCGGCGGCGTGATGAACGTGTCGCTGGAAATCGACGGCTACAACCGCGAGCGCGCGATGCGCATGATGCGCACGATCTATTACAACCTCGGCCGCATCTTCGAGATCAGCAAAAACGAAAGCATCCCGACCTACAAGGCTGCCGACCGTCTGGCCGAAGAGCGCATCAACGCGATCGGCAAGATCAAGCTGGCGCACATGGGCAACAACGGCACCCGTTTCCAGGGCCGTATGCGCGGTCAGTAAGCGACACGCCCCGTTACAGAAGAAGCCGCCGGTTGATTGGCGGCTTTTTTGTTGCGCTTCTGATTGGCGTGACTGTTTTCTCCTTTACCCCTCCCCCTGCAAGCAGGGGGAGGCTGGGAGGGGGTGCTTTTGCTCTGCAGCTTAAAGACCCAGTCAATCGCAAGAGCCCCCTCCCCAACCCTCCCCTGCGACCGAAGGAAGTCCCTTGGGGCACGCAGGGGAGGGAGCCAAACGGCATAGTCAGCGCATCACGCGCTAAAATGATCATCTGCATACCCAAGGAGTTCGTGATGCGTCCGTTTCCGCTCGGAGAAGACATCGACCTGTTGCGCGAGTCCGTGCACGCGTTTGCGGAAAAGGAAATCGCCCCGCGCGCCGACCGCATCGATCGCGACAACCTGTTCCCGGCCGACCTGTGGCGCAAGTTCGGCGAGATGGGCCTGCTCGGCGTCACCGTGGCCGAGGAGTACGGCGGCAGCGGCATGGGTTTCCTGGCGCACATGGTGGCGATGGAGGAAATCTCGCGCGCATCCGGCTCGGTCGGACTGTCCTACGGCGCGCACTCCAACCTGTGCGTCAACAACATCTATCACAACGGCAACGAAGCGCAGCGGAAAAAATATCTGCCGAAGCTGTGCAGCGGCGAACACGTCGGCGCGCTGGCGATGAGCGAACCCGGCGCCGGCTCCGACGTGGTTGGCTCGATGAGCTGCAAGGCCGAACTGCGCGGTGACGTGTGGGTCGCCAACGGCACCAAGATGTGGATCACCAACGGCCCCGACGCCGACGTGCTGCTGGTCTACATGCGCACCGCGCCGCGTACCGCCGGCAGCCGCTGCATGACGGCCTTCATCGTCGAGAAGGGCATGAAGGGTTTCAGCACGGCGCAGAAGCTGGACAAGCTCGGCATGCGCGGCTCCAACACCTGCGAGCTGGTGTTCGAGGATTGCGAGATCCCGGCCGAGAACATCGTCGGCGAAGTCAACGAAGGCGTGCGCGTGCTGATGAACGGGCTGGACACCGAACGGCTGGTGCTGTCCGGCGGCCCGATCGGCCTGATGCAGGCGGCGCTGGATCTCGCGCTGCCTTATGTGCGCGAGCGCAAGCAGTTCAATGCACCGATCGGCACGTTCGGCGTGATGCAGGCGAAGATCGCCGACATGTACACCGCGCTGCAGAGTTCGCGCGGCTTCGCCTATATGGTGGCGCAGCAGTTCGACAACGGCGTGAAGTCGCGCATCGATCCGGCCGCCTGTCTGCTCAATGCTTCGGTCAACGCGGTGCAGGTGGCGCTGGAAGCGATCCAGACGCTTGGCGGCAACGGTTACATCAACGAGTTCCCGGCCGGCCGCCTGCTGCGCGATGCGAAGTTGTACGAGATCGGCGCCGGCACCAACGAGATCCGGCGCATGCTGATCGGGCGCGAGCTGTTTCACGGCAAGGCGTGACGGCACGCTCTCCTTCGAGACACATGCGCAATGACCCCGGCGTTTGACCAAAGCCCGAGTCATCGCGCATGGGCATGCCCTGTGAAAATATTTCCCGGGATATCGTCAGGCGCTCAATGAGGCCGCACTGCGGATCGCCGCTCCTTCTGTGCGATGCAGGTCGAACACCAGCACCTCGTTGTCGCCGGCATGCAGCCACGGCGCGGGGCAATACAGGCGCTGCTGCGGGCCGATGTTCCAGTAGCGACCGAGCAGGTGGCCGTTGACCCACAGGTAGCCCTTGGCCCAGTCCGCCATGTCGAGATAGCAATCACCAGACTGCGCAAGTGACAGCACGCCCTTGAAGAACACACCCGGGCGTGCGGGCTTGCCGTTCAACGGTTTCAATGCGGCCAGCCATGCATCGTCCAGCGGCAGGCTCACGGCTTCCCAATCCTGCAGCGGCTTGCCATCGAGCTGCACCTCGCCAACGAGGCCCTTGCGGTCCGCCATGGCGCGGCCGTAGTTCACGTGGCCGAAGCTGTCGACCAGCACTTCCAGCGACGCCTCGCCGCCCGCCGGCAGTGGCAGCTTGTTGCCCGCGCGCAACTTGGGGTGCTGCATGCGCGAGACATAATCCACGTAGCGGCCGCCATGGAACACCGTGGCGTAGTCACGCACGCCGTCCAGCACCAGCTCGCCGCCGCCCTTCAACGCACGGCGGTACAGCACCATGCCGTGATCCTGGGCGAACAGCAGTTCGTTGGCCTGCGGGCGTTGCACCTGCTTCGCCGCGGGCAGGTTGTCCCACAGCGAGGCATGCGGTTGCGGCGTGATGGTCGGGAAGCTCGCCATCGGCGGCACGGGCGGCAACTCGGGCAGCGGCTGCGCGAGGTGCGCGGCGATCAGTTTGCGGAAGGCGTGATAGTCCGCCGTGGGAGCGCCGTGTTCGTTGATGGGTGAACCGTAGTCGTAGCTGGTGATGACAGGCTGGAATTGCGTCTGGTCGTCTTCCACGTTGGCGCCCGCGCTGAAGCCGAAGTTGGTACCGCCGTGCACCACGTACATGTTGAATGAGCGGCCTTCGGCCATCAGCTTGGCCAGCGTGCCGGCGAAATCGCCGCGCGAAAATTCCTGCTTGCCCCAGTGGGTGATCCAGCCGGGATAACCCTCGCCCATCCACACCGGCAGTTCGCCCGCAATGGCCTGCGCGCCCGCGAAATCGGTGTCGCCATCGATGCCTAGCGCCGCGCCAGGTAGATAAGTCCTGGCCTCGCGCACCTGACCGAGGCCATCGGCGATCGAGAACGGCCCGTGGATGCCGTTCTGCTGCCACAACGCCTGAACGGCCTTGAGATACGCAAGGTCATGGCCGAACGAGGCGTACTCGTTCTCCACTTGGACCATCAGGATCGGGCCGCCGTTTTCCGCCAGTAGCGGCTTCACCACGGGCGCGATTTTGCCGATGTAGCGGCTCACCGCCACCATGTAGTCGGCGTCGTCCTTGTCGCGCAGGCGGATGTGCGGGTGGTGCAACAGGTACGGGGGCAGGCCGCCGAGATCCCACTCGCCGCAGACGTAGGGGCCGGGGCGCAGATACACCCACATGCCCTCTTCCTGGCACAGCCGGATGAACTTCGCGAAGTCGCGGTTGCCGGTGCTCAGGTCGAACACGCCGGGCTCGGACTCCATCGAATTCCACATCAGGTAGATCGCAATGGTGTTGAGCCCCATCGCCTTGGCCATCCGAATGCGCTGACGCCAGTACTCGACCGGGATACGGATCGGATGCATCTCGCCGCTGCGGATCTGGAACGGCAGCCCATTCAGCAGGAACTGCCGCTTGCCCAACTCGAACCGGTGCGGACGTCCATCCGGCAGGGCCACGTGATCGAGGCGGCGCGCCAGCACATTCGCCGCGATGGCCGGACCCATGTATGCCAGGCTGGGAGCCAGCAGCGACAGTTTCAGGAACTCTCTGCGTTGCATCACGACCTCTTCTCGGGAATGTTGAATGCCATGCGAGAAATGTTGACCTACGCTGCGATCACTTCGGTTTTCACTTCAGTGAAAATCGGTCGATCAGCTTGCCTGCCAGACCCGATGCCGGGGAAACCGGCATCGGATTTTTCGACCCATGCTGCTGGTCGGCCTCATCAGTGCGATGTCGTCGGGGTCAGCTCCAGAGTCAGCACCTCAAACGGCGCGAGCTGGATTGTGCTTGCATGATCCGCATCCAGCTGACCCGGTACGTTGCTAACGCCGGTTTTCCAGACATTTTTCACCTGAAAACTGCGCACCGCCCCTTGCGGCAGCTCCAGTTGCCGCTGCAGATCGATCACCGCCAGCTGCGGTTTCGCATCCGGATTGCGCAGCGTGATGATCGACTTCTTCGGCAACCACGCGCCCCAGCCGTAGACATCGAGTCGGCCCGGATCGCCACCGATCCAGTGCGTGTCGCGCAGCACATCGGCATTCGCGCGCGACCATTTCGCGGCCTCCGCCAGCGTGTCCCAGTCTTCCTTGGCCAACAAGGACGGTGTGATGTACATCTCCTGCAGCTCGGTGCCGGTGGCGAAGTAGGAATGCACTTCGTTGGCGAAGTCGTGGCCCGGATCGGTGTTCAAGCGCGGGTTCTTCTGCGCGTAGATGATGCCGTGGAGCATCAGCGAGTTGATCGGGAACAGCGGTCCCTTCAACACGATGTTCTGGTAGGTCTGCTGGTCGCGGTAGGTGATCCACTGCTCGCGCATCGTGCCCACGCCGGTGTACCAGTCGTCCTCGCCGTCGCGCCAGATGGTGTCGGCGTAACGAAGCCAGAACGGCGAGGCCCAGGTGCCGGTGGTCAGGTTGATGAAGGTGTTCGGCTTGTCCTTGCGGATATCGTTGATCAACTGGATCGCCGCGGCGAAGTCGCTGTCGAAGCGGCTGCCCGGAAACACACTGCTGACGTTGCCGGTGCCGTCGAACTTGAACTGATTGACACCGTTCTTGTCCAGCAGACTCAGCACCACATCGTGGAAGCGCTGGTAATACTTCGGACCGGACAGCTCGAAGCCGCCCTCGTTGATCTCGTAACCGGCGGCCTTGCCGTTCTGCAGGCGCTCCTGCTGCGGTTTGCTGTAGCCGCCCCACGGCGACAACCACACGCCCGGGGCTGCGTCGTACTTCGCGGCCGCCTCACGCAGCGGCACAAAGCCGTGCGGAAAATCCTTGCTGAAATTCCAGCTGCCCCTGCGGTCGTCCCAGCCGTCGTCGAACAGGAACGAGTCGAGCTTCACGCCGCGCTTGACGCTGAGTTCCTCGCCGAACGTGTTGATGCGATCCAGCGCCTCCGCCTCGGTGTACGGGGTGAAGAAGCCGATGTCGTACCAGGAGTTGTAGTGCAGGAACGTGCGGTACGGATGCGCGCGTTCGCGCTCGACGTAACCGTTGAAGTCGCGGCGCAGCTGGCCGTCGCGCACCACGCCGACCACCGCCGAGTAGTCCACCGTCTTGCCCTTCTCCAGCGGCAACGTGCGCGACAACGTGAGCTTTGCTTCATGGTGATATGCCGTGCTGTCGGATAGCGGGTTCTCGAAGCCGAGGTAGACATCGCCAGCCACCACGGGCGAACCGTTGGCCGTGCCCACCACCTCGGCATCGCCCACCTGCGATTGCAGCAGCGATACCTTGGCGATCTTCTCGTCCTGCTTCAGCGCACTGATGCTCACCTCCTCGCGCAGATAGGGCGAGCCGTCGCGCTGCACGAGTTTCCAGTCCACGCGAAAGCGACCGTCCGCATCACCGAAGCTGGCCTCGACCGCCTTGCCGGGAAGCCGGGCGGAAAACTGCGAGGCCTGCGCGTCTACCGGCAACGCCACCACGCGCGGCGACGACAGCAGGCTCATGTCGGACGCCTTGAGCGTGCTGCCATCAGCCAGCACCAGCGTGAACGGTGCGGGCACGGAAAACGTACGGCCGTGCACGCGGTCGGCCACTGTCATATCGACGAGATGCTGCCCGTCGAGCTTCCAGCGCGCCTCGATCGCGGCGTTGCCGAAGCTCTCCGCGCCTTGCTGGTCGACGAACGCCGCCGTGCCGGGATCGAGCACCCGCTTGTCGGTGGCGACGCTGTTCTCGGCATGCGCCGTGCTGAAACCCACCAGCGCAGCAAGCAGGCAGGAAGCCAGCAGATTCACGCACGGCGAGCGAAAGGATTGGAGACGCGATGCTGGCATGACTACCTCTTGTGATGATTTGACTGGATCGACGGAAGCGCCCCGTCGGCGTGACTCAATGGCGCCGCCCGGCATGGCCGGGCGGCGGCGGTTACCGCAAGGCGGCATGGATCGCCGCCGTCCTGGGTCAGTAGTCGTAGGTAACGCCGACCCGCACATAACGCGGCGACTGCAGCACCATCGGCGTGCCGTAGAGCGGGTTCGGCGTGCCCGCGCTGTTCCCGTTGTAGTCGGGCGACAGGTTGAGCGGCGCCTGACCGTTGAACACGTTGAACACGTCCAGGCTGAAACCGAGCTTGTGTTCGGCAAACGCCGGGCGGTAGTGGATGCCCAGGTCAAGCTGCTTCAGCCATGGCAGGCGTCCGGTGGCTCCCGGCGGCGACGGCTGGCCGTTGCACCAGTGATAGTTGGAGCCGTAACCGTCCGGATCAGTCTGGCCTGGCCCGTAGTAGCCCAGACAGTACTTCGGTCCACCCGAGGTCAGGTTGAGGTTGGCCGAAACCAGCAGCTCGGGCGTTACTGCGTAGTAGCCATAGGCCTTGATCACGTTCGTATGATCGTTGCCTTGCGGGCCATTGGCGTAAGCCATCAGTTCCGGAAAATCCCAGTCCTCGTTCTGCGTGCCGCCGATGGCCTGAATGTCGGACTGACCCTGACCTTCGCTGTTGCCGTAGCTGCGCGAGAAGGCATAGCTGACCTTGCCGTACCACTTGCCGTCGAACGGATGCTCGAGGAAGGTCTCCAGTGCGTAATAGCGGCGCACCGCACGCGGGAACTGCATGTCGGTGTTGGACAGCGTCACACTGTGGAAGGCGCCACTCGGATCCTGCACCGAGAAGGTGTTGGCGTGGCCCGGGTTGATGTAGTAGCAGGTGGCGGTGTTGACGTCGGTGATGCCTTCCGAAGCCGCCTTGTCCACCACCGCCTGGACGTCGCACCAATCGTCGATCACGTGCCGCAGCATGCGCCGGGTGAGCTTGGCACCATAAACCCAATTCGGACCGGCGGTCTTGCTGAAGCCGAGCATGAACTCGTCCTGATCCATCGCCTTGAGGCTGGTCGCTGTCATGGTGCGTGGATCGGGCGTCTGGCCGTAGGCACCGTTCGGCGACACCGGCGGCGACATCTGCGTCAGGCCGGTTGGCGTGCCGTCCGCCGCGATGCCGCTGTACGTGTAGAACTGCGAGGTGGCCACGTAACCGTTGGCGGGATCGCCCGGGGCGATCGGCGAGCCGAGGTAGTAACGCCCGGCATTGCCGAACACCTTGAACGAGCTGTCACCGAACACGTCCCAGCTGAAGCCCAGGCGCGGCGCCCACTGCGGCTTGGTCTGGCGCATATAGGCGCTGGCGCTGGCATTGGTGTTGGTGAAGCCGTCGTCGCGCAGGCCGATGGAGAACAGCAGTCGGTCGTTGAACTGCCACTGGTCCTCGATGTACTCGGCGCGCTCGCTGGAGAACAGGTTGCCGCCCTGGTTGAAGATGTACTTGTAGGCGTAGTAGCCACTCGCCCCGTTCGGGTAACTGGCCGGAGCTCCCACACCGAGGCTGGGAAACAGCGGCTGATTCGCGGGCGTCACATAACCATAAATCCATTGGTAGCCCGGCCCGGAGGTCAACTCGTCCTGATTCCTGGCCGCCGTGCGCAGGTTGTCGATGCCGGCGGTGATCGTGTGGTCGCCCAGGGAATACGTCAGCGCGACGCGCAAATTGGTGGACACGAAATTCATGCCCGGGTTGGTGATCTGGTTGACGTTCTGGTTGTTGCTGATCGGCGTTCCGCCGTTCAGTGCCGGATTCTGGGCCGTGTAGTTGCCGATGTACGTCAGGTTCGGATCGTAGGCGGGGGACTGGCTGTAGCTGCGCGTCTTCATGCTGCCGTACAAGGCGGTCAGGGTCAGCTTGTCCGTGATGTAGCTGGTGAACTTCGCCGACCACATGTCGCCGCCATGCTTGGTGTTGTTGGCGTAGGACTTGAAGCCCGAATCGCTCAGGGTGTTGTAGTCGTACTTGTAGACGGAGCCGCTCCCCTCGCTCTTCTCGGACGCCCCGGTCAGCTCCAGCAGGTTGCTGTCGTTGATGTTCCAGTTGACCTTGGCATACCACTTGGGCAGCGTGCTCTTGTAGTGCGAGTCGGTGCCGGAAGAAACGCTGTTGACCGAGTTTCCTTCCGTGTGGGTCATTTCCGCCGAGGCGAACAGGAACAGGCGATCCTTGATCAGCGGGCCGCCCACGTAGAGGTCGTAAACGGACGTCCAGCTGTTGTTCTGGTTCCTCGGGTCGTACAGGCGGCCGGCCACAGGCGATGGCGGCAGACCATTCGCGTAGTAGGTGCTGTTCTGGCTCGCGACCATCGACGACGGCTGGTAGAGATACTGTCCACCGAAATGCCAGTCGTTGGTGCCGCTCTTGCCGATCATGTTGAGCACGCCACCATCGCTGCGCCCGTACTGCGCGCTGTAGCCGCCGGTGTAGACCTCCTCCTGGTCGATGGAGCCATACGGCAAGGTGATGCCGCCTTGGGAGAGGTTCGGATCGGTGGTGTTGAATCCATTGAGGTAGTACGCGTTCTCCGTGGACGACGAACCGCCGAAGCTGATCAGCGGTTGGCCCGTCGTGCTCCTCGCGCCGCCCGCACCGAGGTTGGTCGCCGGCGCCAGCAACGCAGCCGCTTCCGCGGAATGCGCCAGCGGCAGCTTGGCGAGCTGGTCGGCAGTGAGAACCGTGCGCGAGTCCACCGAGCTGACGTCGATCGGCGGCAGCGCGTTGGCCGAAACGTTCACCCCCGCCAGTTGCTTCGCATTTCCCGCGCCCGCTGCAGCGCCACTGTCATTGAACGAAATCTCCGCACTTATGCCCACTTGCAGCACCACGTTGTCACGCGTCTGCACGACCTTCCCGTCCTGCATCAAGGTGATCGAATACGTGCCGATCGGAAGCTGGGTCGCGCTGTATCGCCCCTGGCTATCGACATTGACGGTACGTGCAAGGCCGGAGCTGTTGCGAATAGCGATGGTTTCGCCTGCCTGTACCGGAGCACGGCCAAAAATGGTGCTGGTGGTCGACTGCGCGTGTACGGTGTTCGCACCAAGCGCAGCCAGCAACCCCATGACGAGCATGGTTCGCCTGAAACTGCGCGCCTTGCCTTCGACCGCAAAACCATCATTCTTTTCAATACGCATTGGAATGCCTCTCCCGTGGTTCGCTATCGCCCTGCACAGATACGACTTCTCCCCTCTGCTGCAAGGCGGTTGTGGTTACTCGTGGAAACGCCTCCTGCCCACGAACTTGTTTGCACCTTCATCAAAATTTTTGGCACAAGCGTCTCCGCCGGACCGGTCGGTGATCCGGTTTGACTCCCTGCTTTTCAGTCAAGCCAGGCGGTGCACTCGTACCTGAGAGAGCAACGCCTCTACCGTCCGCCGTTCGACGAAACCGGTTTCCTCACCCTGCGCATTGGCCGCGCCGCAAGCAACGCCCAAACGCAAGGTCTCTTCCAAATTCATGCTCCGCGCCATGCCTACCGTGATGCCGGCCAGCAGGCAGTCACCCGAGCCCACCGTGTTGCGCACATGTGCCAGCTCGATCGCGGCGTGCCAGACGCCACTCGCATCGGCAGCCACCGCGCCCAGCGCGCCCATCGTCACTACCGGTATCGCGACGCCACGCGCATGCAGTTCGCGAACCGCGTCGGTGGCTGCCGCGAGATCGCCAATCGCGCGACCGAGCAACTCGCTGATCTCGTCGCGATTGGGCTTGACCAGAAATGGTTTGGCCTGCACGGCGCGCTGCAGCAGCTCGCCGCCGGCATCAACTAGGCAACGTTTGCCGGCATCGTGCACATGCGCGGCCAGTTCGGCATAGGTGGTCGGCGCAAAGCCGCGCGGCAGGCTGCCGGACAGCACGATCAGATCGCTGTCATCGACGCCACGACGGAATGCCCGCAGCAGTGCCTCTTGCTGTGCGCCATCCAGCAGCGGGCCCTGACCGAGAATCTCGGTGATCTGGCCGCTCGCATCCTGCAGCGCGATGCAAGTGCGCAGGTTGTCCGCGACTTCGATGCCGTGGAACAGCACGCCGCGCTCGCACATCAGCCGACCGATCATGTTGCGGTGCGCCGGGTCGACCAGGCCGACCAGTTGCACGCGCTCGCCCAGCGCGGCGATCGTCTGTGCCACGTGCAAGCCCTTGCCGCCGGGATACGCCTGTTCGTCGAGGGCGCGGCTGACTTCGCCAGGACGCAACGTGTCCAGCCGGATGAGCCGGTCGATCGCGGTGTTGAAACCGATGACGGTGATCACGGCACGTTCGCCAACAAAGTGTCCACTTCCGACACGCTGGCCTGGCCAACCGTACCACCGGTGCGTCGCGTGGAGAGGCTGCCGCAGGCACTGCCCCAGCGCATGCAGTCATGCAGCGTCTGGCCGCGCAGCCACGCATGCAGGAAACCGGCGTCGAACGAATCGCCGGCGCCAGTACTGTCGACCGGTTTGACGGCAAACGCCGGCACTTCGAGCAGCTGTCCCTGATCCAGGCTGGCGCAGCCGAGTTGTCCGCGCTTCACCACGGTTTGCGTGCGTCCGTTGTGCAGCGCGCGCAAGCCATCGAGTACCCGCTCGCGGCCCGTGATGGCCGCCAGCTCCATCTCGTTGGGTAGGAACAGGTCGACTTCCTCCAGCGTGCCGAGCAGGTCGGACGCCCACGTCTGCTCTGGATCGAAGCCGGGATCGAGCGAGGTGCTCAGACCGGCGGCATGCGCGCGCGCGAACAGCGCGCGGCAATCGGGCCGCAGCGCACGCTGCAGGTAGTACGAGGAAACATGCAGGTGATCGGCGCCGGCCAGCAACGCGTCGTCCACTTCGTCCGCACGCAACGCAGCGATCGCGCCGGGGAACGTCACCAGGGCGCGATCCTGCGGCGTCGACAGCGAGACGGTGACGCCGGTGCGCAAGGTCGCGTCCGGCTGCACGGCGGTGATGTCGATGCCGGCGTTACGCAGCGCATCGAGACAATAGGCGCCCCAGCTGTCGGCACCGAGCTTGCCGCGGAAGGCGACGGGATTGCCCAGTCGGGCCAGCCCCATCGCACAGATCATCGAGGAGCTGCCTGGTGTCATGCAGAAATCGTCGGCCAGCACCTCGCGGCCTGGCGCGGGCAGCGCATGGCAATGCTTGAAGACCAGATCGACGTTGATTTCGCCGACGACCAGGATGCGCTTCATGCTGCCCCCGAATGCATCGGAAAGTGCTCGACCACGCGCGTCAGCACGCCCTGCGACGGCGTATCCGGCTTGCCGCCCAGTTCCAGGCAACGGAAGAACGCGAGCAATTGCCCCACCGCCACATCCGCCAGCAACGGCAGCGCATCGTCGATCGCATCGAGGCCCGCCAAGTCCACCGCCACGTCGTTCGGACCCAGCACATCGGCAGGAATGCCTTCGCCCACCAACACCCGGGTCATGCCCAGTTGCTTGCGTGACAGTTCACGCAGCAGGTCGAGTTCGTATGCACGCACCGCCGGGTCCGGCGACAGGAAACCGACCACCAGGGTCTGCTCGTCCAGGCTGGACATCGGCCCGTGGCGCAGGCCGAGATAAGTCTCCGCCATCGTCACCACCGCGCCGCCGCTCATCTCCAGCATCTTCAATGCGGACTCATGGGCCGCGCCGAGCGCGCCACCACTGCCGAGATAGACGACGTTGCTGAATTCACCGCGAGCAACCGTCGCGAGTGCATCAGCCTGTGCATCGAAGACGTGCTGGACACTGCGCGCCAGCCGGTTCACTGCGTCGATCGCATCGTTGCTTTCGCGCTGAACCAGACCGAAGCCGGCCAGCAACAGGTTGGTGAAGCTGCTGGTCATCACCAGGCTGCGGTCATTGGTGCGCTCGTCCAGCACCAGCACGGTGACCCGCGAATCGCTGCGGTAACTGGTGGCGAGCTTGCCGTTGGCGTTGCAGGTGATCACCAGATGGCGGTAGTCGGGCGCATCCGCCAACAGGCGATCCACCACACCGCAGCTTTCCGGGCTGTCGCCCGAGCGCGCCAGCGAAATCAGCAAGCCGGCGCCGGACGGGAGCACACTGCGCCAGTGGGTGAGCAAAGTGCCGGCCGCGATGGCCTGCGCCGGGATGCCCAGGCCGAGCTGCAAGGTGGGTGCAAGGCATTCGCCGATATACATCGAGCTGCCCGAACCGGTCAGCACGATATGGCTCGGTCGCGGTACCAGCGCTGCCTGCAATTGCTCGCGCAGCCGCGGCTGGCACAGCAGATCGGCCGTACCCAACCAAGTCGTCGGCTGCTGCAGGATCTCGCGCAAGGTATCGGCATAGCCGCGCGCTCGCTGCTCCGCCAGCGGAGCCGCGAGCAGCACATCCAGCATCACCGAATCTTTCGTTTGTTTGCCTAATTTTGACATTTTGCCAAATTCGATTGAATATGAAAGTATGTAGCTTCTGAACCGAGAGTATTCGAAATGAAACAAAGCTTGCAAGAGGTTTCGAACACTGGCAGCCAACTTTCCCGGCTCGCCCTGTCCCACGGCAAGCGCACCCGCCTGTGGCGGTTGCTGTACGGCCACGGCCCGCGCAACGGCAGCTTGCTGGTGCTGCCGCTTGACCAGGGACTGGAGCATGGTCCCACCGATTTCTTTCCCCACCCGCCGGCCGTCGATCCGAGCTACCAGTTTGAGCTCGCCGCGGCCGGGGGTTTTTCTGCCATCGCGCTGGGCATTGGCCTGGCCGAGAAGTACATGACCGAGTACTGCGGCCGGGTGCCGCTGATCCTCAAGCTCAACGGCAAGACCAATATCGCCAGCGACGCCGAGGCCACCTCGCCGCTGTTCGCCTCGGTCGAGGATGCCGTGCGCCTCGGTGCCGATGCGGTCGGCTACACCATGTACGTGGGCTCGCCGCGCCAGCACGACGAGTTCCGCCAGTTCGAGAAGGTGCGCCAGGATTGCGAGCGCTACGGCATGCCGCTGGTGATGTGGGCGTATCCGCGTGGCGGCGCCGTCAACGCCAAGGGCGGCACGAATACCTTGTATGCACAGGATTATGCTGCCCGCGTCGCGCTGGAAATGGGTGCCGACATCGTCAAGCTGCACGAGCCGAACGACAGCGTGGCCAATGTGCCGGCGCCGTACGACAAGCTGCAGGAAGATGCCGGTGCCCGCTGCGCACGCGTGGTGCGTTCGGCCGGCCGCACGATGGTGCTGTTCTCCGGCGGCGAGAAGAACGACGATGACGCAGCCGTACTGCGCAAGGTCGAGTTCTACATGCAGTCCGGCGCCAATGGCGTGATGTTCGGCCGCAACATGTGGCTGCGTCCGTTCGATCAGGCCGTAGCGCTGACGCGGCAGGTGCATGACATCATGGCGAAGTATCCGCGCTGACTTCCCCCTCTCCCCTCTGGGGAGAGGGCCGAGGTGAGGGGCCAACCTCGCGAAAGCTCTCATCGAAAAGCGCTTTGATCTACGGTTTTCGCGAGTACCCGCCCCCTCACCTCAATCCTCTCCCCAGAGGGGAGAGGAAGAAAACCGAGACGACGCCATGAACCAGCAAAAATCCTGCCTCTGCTGCGCACCGCCCACCGGTGCCGGCACGGTTCGCGTCGAAAGCAGCAAGAATCCGCTGCAGACCCAGCCGGATACCGGCAAGAGCGGGCTGCGGCTGAAGGACTTCCAGCCTCGCAGCATGCTGCACGTGCCGAAGACGCACATCGAACGTCCGCGTTTTCCGGTGATCGACGTGCACGCGCACCTGACCTGGTCGAGCAATGTACGCAACGGCATCTCGGTAGGTGAAGAGATCACCCTGTTTGCCCAGCCCGAGGATCTGCTACCGGTGATGGATCGCAAGGGCATCCGCACCTTGGTGAACCTCACCGGTGGCGTCGGTGCCGGCCTGGAAAAAAGCATTCGCAGCTTCGACCAGGCCGCGCCTGGACGCTTCCTCACCTTGACCGAACCATCCTACGAACACTTTCCCGAGCCGAACTACGCGCAGTTGCAGGGCGATGCGATCGCCCATGCCAAACGGGTTGGTGCGCGTGGACTGAAACTGCTTAAGACGCTGGGGCTGTATCTGCGCGAGCGGATCGATGAAGGTCCGCTGGTGGCGGTGGACGACCGCCGTTTCGATCCGATGTGGGAGGCGTGCGCTGCGCACGACATGCCAGTGTTTCTGCATGTCTCCGACCCAGAGGCGTTCTTCCTGCCCACCGACGCGACCAACGAGCGCTACGAGGAACTGGCCAACCATCCGGACTGGTCGTTCTACGGCCCGGAGTTCCCCAGCAACGCGGAGCTGCTCGCTGCGCGCGACCGCCTGATCGCGCGCCACCCGAAAACCACCTTCGCCCTGCTGCACGTGGGCAACAACGCCGAGAACCTGGCCGCGGTCGCCGCCTGTCTGGATCGCTACCCGAATACCGTGATCGACATCAGCGCCCGCGTCGGTGAGCTGGGTCGCCAGCCGCGCATCGCGCAGCGCTTCTTCGATCGCTACCAGGACCGCATCCTGTTCGGCACCGATGCGGTGCCCTCACCGTATGGCGACGACGTGCCGCAGCAACTGTTCGGCGACGAGCTGTACGAGATCTACTACCGCTTTCTGGAAACCGAGGACGAATACTTCGATTACGCGCCGGCGCCGACGCCGCCACAGGGGCGCTGGTCGATCTACGGACTCGGTTTGTCGGACGAAGTGCTGCGCAAGGTTTACCATGACAACGCCGCCCGACTTCTGAATATCGACCCATGAGTGAAACGACCCGTGAGTGAAGCCCCGATCGCCTCCCGCCGCCTGCTGGTCGAAGAACGCCGCCGCCTGATCGTAGACCTAGTGGAACAGCAGGGCCGCGCCACGGTGGAAGAACTCGCGAGCCGCTTCGGCACCTCCACCGTCACCATCCGCGCCGATCTGGACGCGCTCGCGCGCAGTTCGGCGATAGCCCGCTCGCACGGCGGCGCGTTGCCGGTGGCGTCGGCAACCAACGACACGCCACTCAATATCAAGGAAACCCGCTGGCATGCGCAGAAGCTGCGCATCGGCCATGCCGCGGCGAAGATGATCCAGGACGGCGAGACGATCATTCTCGATTCCGGCTCGACCACGGTGGAGATCGCCCGACAGATCCGCCAGATGAAATTCGAATCGCTGACCGTGATCACCAACGCGCTGAATATCGCGATGGAATTGACCGGCATGCCGCAGATCCGCGTGATGATGCTGGGTGGCCTGCTCCGCCAGACCTCGTATTCGCTGGTCGGCCCGGATGCCGAGCAGGCACTGGCGAAGCTTTCCGCCGACCGGCTGTTTCTCGGCGTCGACGGACTCGATCCCGAAGTGGGCGTGACCACGCCGGATCCGCTCGAAGCGGCGTTGAATGCGCTGATGATCCGCGTCTCGCGCCAGACCATTGCCGTGCTCGATGCCAGCAAGATGGGCCAGCGCAGCCTGTCGGTGATCACCCCGGTGCAGAATCTGCACATGGTAATCAGCGACACGAGCGCCCCCACCGAAACGGTCGAAACGCTGCGTGCCGCCGGCGTACAGGTCGTGCTGGTCTGACCTGCATGTCGTCGCACGTCATCTGACCGGCGTCGCCGCCGCCGAAGCACGCGACGTCGCCAACGCATCCGCGTTCAGAACGCCCAGCTGAAATTCAGCGTGGCCATCTTCGCCTGCTGGTGCTGACCGAGATACTGGTCGTAGCCAAGCTGCAGATTGGCACGCGGCGTGATGCCCCAGCCCAGTGAGGTACCGACCACACCGCCATAGCGCGACAGGCCGATGCCGCCGAGCGGCGCGTACTGATTGATCCCGCTGAAGCTGGCATCGAACACCTCGCCACGCAGGCCGAACGATTGCTGCCACAGCGCTCGCGTCTGCAAGCTGAGAGTGCTTCCACCAGCCAGCGTCCACTCGCGCATGGCACGCAGGCCCACGCCTGCCTGCCAGCGCGAAACAGTCTGTGCGCCTGACTTCAGACCGAAACCGTCGGCACCCAACTCATCGAAGCCATCGCGCTGGATCTGCGCGTACTGCAGGTTCACGTAAGGCGTAACCTGGGTGCGGCCCAGCGCCAGTCGATAACCGCTTTCTCCATAAGCGACGCCATACGTGCCGTTGCTGTCGCTGCCGACACCGGCGGATGCGCCGCCCAGCTGCAGCTGGCGGCGCATGTTCTCGCGGTAATCGCCGAACCCGAAGCGACCCATCGTGTACCACGAGCCGCGGATCACGCCGCCATACAGCATGCCTTCCAGAGCGTGGCTGTAGCCATGGTCCGCACTTTCGCTGAGCTGGCCCAAGCCCTGGCTCTGGCTCAGCGCATAACCGGCAAAGCCGTTGCTGCCGATGCGCTGATCCGCACCGACCATGACGCCGCTGAGGTCGTAGCCGACATTGCTGTAACCGTTGCGCGACATGTCACCGTGATAACCGATGCTCTGCGTCCAGCCACCCGCCAATGGCGTATCGAGCAGATGGTCGAAACGATCGGACAGCGCGCGCGTGCCGGCGTCGATCGCCTCGAACGTCATCGCGGCGCTGGCTGCATGCAACTGGCCGGACAGGCTTTCCAGCGAACTCTGCACGGCGGCAACGCTGGTCGACTGCTGCAGGCTGGCGGCGCCCTGGATAAAACCAGCATTGACCGGAGTGGTCGTGCTCGGCGGCACCGTCGTCGCGAGCTGGCTGTCAATCTGGCCGAATGCATTCTGTACGCGCTGCGCGGCACCAAACGAAGCGGCGGTATACGCCAGACCCTGGACTGCGGTGACTTGCACCTGCTGCACATTGAGCCATGCATCGTTCGCATCGTAGTTAAGCGATGCTGTAAGCATGACATTCGACTGTGCGAAGAACGTGTCGAAGGTGCCTGTGAGACCACCAGATGCAGTGAGCACATCGGTATGCGAATTGGCCACATAACCCTGCTTGGCGCCAGTCACTATCAGGTCGCCGCCGATGTTCGCCGTACCACTCACATGCAAAGCGGAACCTAACTCCAGCATCATCTGTCCGACAAAACTTGTAGGCCGGCCAAATGACCCGTTCTGGACGTAATTTCCACCTATCTGCACATCGCCACCCGCTACGACGAGCGATCCCGCATTTTGCACGGAGCCATTGATGCTATGGGCACCACTGACAACGGCGCCACGCGAGTACAAAACTAGATCCCCAGGTATGGACTGTGCCGACAGAATGCCCTGCATCACTGTGGTCGTCCCTTTGTAACTGAGTGTATTGCTCAATGTCAGTGTGCCGGTGCCGCTCTTGGTCAGACCACCATCTCCGCTAATCGGATTGCTCCAGGTCGAATCAATATTGTTAGTGACCGAAACGGTTCCCCAATCGAATTTTTCTGGCCCGTGCACCGCCTTGCCGACATCCAGCTCGCCGTAGCCGAAGGTCGGGTTCGGTTGCGATCCACCGAGCGGGTCGGCGGTGCCCAACAGCGTCTGTCGCACCAGGTCATTGGTGAAATACGGATAGGCCTGCCATACCAGCGCCGCCGCGCCCGACACCTCTGGCGCGGCAAAAGAGGTGCCTTCCACGATGTAATAGCTCGGGCTGGTGGTGCTGGCCGTGGTGCCTTTGTCCAGCACGATGACATCACCTGGTGCGGCCAGGCAGTAGTTCATCGCGACGCCGCACTTGTTGGAATAACCCTCCAGCTGGGTCGGATTATTGCTGTTGACCGCAACCGCGACCAGCCAGCCTTTCTCCAGTTCCGGCGCCAGACTGGGCAAGGCCGCGATGTTGCTGGGATTGGCCGCCGAATCGTTGCCGGCGGCAAACACGACTAGGCCGCCATGCTGCAGCACGAACGGATCATAGGCCGCAGCAAATGCCTGGTTGATCGAGGCATTGGTGGTATCCCAGTAGATGCCACCCCAGGAGTTGTTCATCACCTGCACACCGGCACTGATCAGGGCCGGATTGAGAGTCTGGGCAAAGAACGCGGCATCGGCGGCGGTGACCGGGTTGCCCTGGCCCGAACCGTCGTCTTTCGGCTCGACGTCGCTGATGATGCGCGCGGAAACCAGCGACGCCCCTGGCGCGATGCCGCCGGGAAACTGTGCAAACGGCGTACCGGCAGCAATCTCTGATACCCAGGTGCCGTGGCCGACGACGTCGTCGACAGCCGTGTTGTTGCTGGCCGGATCGACATAGATCAATTCCTGCGTAACGCGTCCGGCCACGGTCGGATTGCTGCGCATGATGCCGCTGTCGACCACGCCGATGATTACCCCGGCGCCGGTGTAACCCTGATTGTGCGCCGCGTAGGCATTGGTGATCGCAAGCTGGGCGTCCAGTGGCGGCTGGGGCGGCGTGGTCGGCGGGGGAGATGCCGGCGTGGTCGGCGGAGGCGTCGGCTTGACGTTGCCACCGCCACCACCACAAGCGCTCAGACCCAGCGCCATGGCTATCAGCCATGCCATTTTGCGATACCGCAACCCCGAACCAAGCGCTTTCATCATGCACCCCACCATTGCATTCCATGTCTGCAACACCGACGTACCGGTACGCCGTGATGCCCCGTTGATCATCTTGGCACAACGAAAATCCAATGAAACAAGGCGCAGGTCGCACCCCGACACGGAATGACCATCGTTTGCCGAGGTCCGCGACGGGCTGCGATAATCAGCCGGTTATCTGCCGGGCGTTCGCGCCCCTTCAGTCTTCAAGCGGAGTTATCCATGTCGGATGTCAGCGTAGTCATCGTCGGCGCCAAGCGCACGGCCATCGGCTCCTTCCTCGGCCAGTTCACCGGCGTCCCCACCCCGAAGCTCGGTGCCACTGCCATCCGCGCCGCGCTGGAACAATCCGGCGTTGCCCCCGCCGATGTCAGCGAAGTGATCATGGGCTGCGTATTGCCGGCCAACCTCGGCCAGGCACCGGCGCGTCAGGCATCGCTGGGTGCCGACCTGCCGGCCAGCACGGGCTGCACCACGATCAACAAGGTGTGCGGTTCGGGCATGAAGGCGATCATGCTGGGCCATGACCTGATCAAGGCCGGTTCGGCGACCGTCGTGGTCGCCGGTGGCATGGAGTCGATGACCAACGCGCCGCACATGGTCAATGCACGCACCGGCATCCGTTACGGTGACGGCCAGCTGGTCGACCACATGGCCTGGGATGGTCTGACCAATCCGTACGACGGCAAGTCGATGGGCGTGTTCGGCGAGCTGTGCGCCGACAAGTACCACTTCACCCGCGAGGATCAGGACGCGTTCGCGATCGAGTCGGTGAAGCGTGCGCAGGCGGCGCAGCAGAACGGCGCATTCGCCGGCGAGATCGTTCCGGTCACCGTGAGCGGCCGCAAGGGCGACGTGCAAGTGGATACCGACGAGCAGCCGGGTCGCTCCGACATCGCCAAGATCCCGACCTTGAAGGCGGCCTTCCGCAAGGAGAACGGCACCATCACCGCGGCCAGCTCATCCAGCATTTCCGATGGCGCTGCTGCGCTGGTGCTGCTGTCTGCCGATGACGCGAACAAGCGCGGCCTGAAACCGCTGGCGCGTATCGTCGCGCATGCCACGCATGCGCAGGAGCCCGAGTGGTTCACTACCGCGCCAGTCGGTGCGATCCAGAAGGTGCTGGACAAGGCCGGCTGGAAGGTCGCCGATGTCGACCTGTTCGAAATCAACGAAGCGTTTGCGGTGGTCGCGATGACACCGATGAAGGAACTCGGCATTCCGCACGAGAAGCTCAACGTCAACGGCGGCGCCTGTGCATTGGGTCATCCGATCGGTGCCAGCGGTGCCCGGCTGGTGGTGACCTTGCTCAATGCCTTGAAAACGCGCGGCCTCAAGCGCGGTGTTGCCAGCCTGTGCATCGGTGGTGGCGAGGCGACCGCCATTGCGGTGGAGTGCCTCGATTGACTAGGTTCATCGATGCACGATCATTTCATGACTTTCACATGACGGCTGGTTAAATCGGTTTTTAATACGCGCTGAAGCGCTATTATAAAAAAGTGGCGCAATTTCCACGAAAGCGTTATTAATACACGGCCAAACGGCATTCCACGGCAAAGGAGATTCACCATGAAGTTTACGCGTACCCTACTCGCCGCCGCGCTCGTCGCGCTGTTGGCGGCATGCAGCAATGGCGCGCAGGATTCCGCGCAGGACGCCCAGAAGTCGGCTGATACCGCACAGCAAGCTGCCGATACGGCGCAGCAGGCTGCCGCGTCAGCTCCGACCACGGCGACCGAGCAGGCTGCCACCCAGGCTGCCACTGCGGCCTCCGCTGCTGGTCAGGCTGCTGACCAGGCTCAGCAGGCTGCCACCGCAGCTTCTGCGATGGCTGCTCCGGCTGCAGCTTCCACCGCTGCTGGCGCCATGGACCAGGCCAAGGCTGCTGCCGGCAACGCTGCTGATGCTGCCAGCAAGGCTGCCGACGCTGCCAAAGACGCTGCCGGCAACGCGAAAGACGCTGCTGACAAAGCCAAGGACGCCATGAAGGGGCATTGATCCTTTTACTGGTTTCCAGAAAAACGGCCGCCTAGTGCGGCCGTTTTTTTTCGTCCATCACTCGTCACCCTATCCGGTGATTTTGGTCGCGGCCCGACGCCCGCTATCATCCTTGGTTTCGCCGTGCCGGCGACCCGTACCCGTGAGCCCGCATCCATGAGCGTCATCGCTTCGCAGATCGATCCTCGTTCACCCGACTTCCAAGCCAGCAGTGCGCAGTTGCGTGCGGTGGTCGACGACCTGCAGCGCGAACTGATTCGCAGCGCGGAAGGTGGCGGCGCCAAGGCGCGCGAGAAGCACACAGCCCGCGGCAAACTGCTGCCGCGCGAACGCATCCGCGCCCTGCTCGATCCGGGCTCGCCGTTTCTCGAACTGTCGCCACTGGCTGCCCATGGCATGTATGACGATGCGGCGCCCGCTGCCGGCATCATCACCGGCATCGGCCGGGTCAACGGGATCGAAGTCGTTGTCGTTGCGAACGACGCCACCGTCAAGGGCGGCACCTATTTCCCGATCACCGTGAAGAAGCACCTGCGCGCGCAGGAAGTGGCGCTGGAAAACCGCCTGCCCTGCGTCTATCTGGTCGACTCCGGCGGTGCCTTTCTGCCGCTGCAGGACGAGGTGTTTCCGGACAAGGAACACTTCGGCCGGATCTTCTACAACCAGGCGCGGATGTCGTCGCTGAACATTCCGCAGATCGCGGTGGTGATGGGCTCATGCACTGCCGGTGGCGCCTATGTGCCTGCAATGAGCGACGAGACGATCATCGTGCGCGAACAGGGCACGATCTTCCTCGGCGGTCCGCCGCTGGTGAAGGCCGCCACCGGCGAAGTGGTCGATGCCGAAACACTCGGTGGCGCGGACGTGCACACCTCCATTTCCGGCGTGGCCGACCACTATGCCGAGAACGATGCGCATGCGCTTTCGATCGCCCGCGATATCGTGGCGAACCTCAATCGCAAGAAGGACGTGCCGCTGGCGTTGCGCACGCCGACCGAGCCGAAGTACCCGGCCGAGGAACTGTACGGCGTCATCCCGCAGGATACCCGCCGCCCGTTCGACATCCGCGAGGTGATCGCGCGCATCGTCGACGGCTCGGAGTTCCACGAATTCAAGGCGCGCTACGGCAAGACCCTGGTCACCGGCTTCGCGCACATCCACGGCTATCCCGTAGGCATCATCGCCAACAACGGCATTCTGTTCGCCGAGAGCGCGCTCAAGGGCGCGCACTTCATCGAGCTGTGCAATCAGCGCAACGTACCGCTGGTGTTCTTGCAGAACATCACCGGCTTCATGGTCGGCAAGAAGTACGAGCAGGCCGGCATCGCCAAAGACGGCGCGAAGATGGTCACCGCAGTGGCCTGCTCGCACGTGCCGAAGTTCACCGTGGTGATCGGCGGCAGCTTCGGCGCTGGCAACTATGCGATGTGCGGTCGCGCCTACGGCGCCCGCTTCCTGTGGATGTGGCCGAATGCGCGGATCAGCGTGATGGGCGGCGAGCAGGCCGCGTCGGTGCTGGCTACGGTCAAGCGCGACGGCATCGAAGCTGCCGGCAAGACTTGGAGTGCCGAAGAGGAAGAAACGTTCAAGGCACCGATCCGCGACCAGTACGAGCGCCAGGGTCACCCCTACTACGCCAGCGCGCGGTTATGGGATGACGGCATCATCGACCCGGTCGACACCCGCCGCGTGCTCGGCCTGGCGATCTCGGCCTCGCTCAATGCGCCGATCGAGCCGCAACGCTACGGCGTGTTCCGCATGTAGCCAGATGGCAGGTGTCAGCTGTGTTTGCCGACACGTGCTGCATCAGACGTGCGGCGCATCACCACGCAGCCGTACATCGTTCGGCAGCATGTCGACGCGCTCGACGCTTTCCTCGCGCTGCGATTCGAAGAAGCGCTGCACCTGCTGGCACACGGCCATGGTGTTTTCGCGGGCGATCGCCGAGACCAGAAACCATGGCTGGGTCCAGTTCAATTCAGCGATGATCTTCTCCGCCACGGCCTGACGCTCATCCTCGGCCAGCATGTCGGCCTTGTTCAGCACCAGCCAGCGCGGACGCTCGAGCAGCTCCGGGTTGAATTTCTCCAGCTCCAGCTCGATCGCACGCACCTGCGCTGCCACATCGGAACCGTCGATCGGTGCGATGTCGACCAGGTGCAGCAGCAGGCTGGTGCGGGCCACGTGACGCAGGAACTGGATGCCGAGTCCCGCCCCGTCGGAAGCTCCCTCGATCAAGCCTGGGATGTCGGCGATCACAAAGCTCGAATCGGTGCCCAGGCTGACCACGCCCAGATTCGGAACCAGCGTGGTGAACGGATAATCCGCTACCCGTGGTGTGGCCGCAGAAACGGCACGAATGAACGTGGACTTGCCGGCATTCGGAAAGCCGAGCAGGCCGACGTCGGCCAGCAGGCGCAATTCGAGCTTCAGCTCACGCGCGTCACCCGGCGTACCCGGCGTGGCCTTGCGCGGCGCACGGTTCACCGAGGTCTTGAAATGGATATTGCCCAGACCGCCCTTGCCACCCTGCGCCACCAACATGCGCTGACCGTGGCCGGTGAGGTCGCCGATCACCTCATCAGTATCGACATTGGTGATCATGGTCCCGACCGGCACGCGAATCGTGGTGTCGTCGCCGCCCTTGCCGTACATCTGGCTACCCATGCCGTTCTGTCCGCGCTGCGCCTTGAAACTGCGCTGGTGACGGAAATCGACCAGGGTATTGAGACCTTCGTCGGCGACCAGCCAGACCGAGCCGCCATAGCCGCCATCACCGCCGTCGGGGCCGCCGAACGGGATGAATTTCTCGCGGCGGAAGCTGATGCAGCCATTGCCACCATCACCCGCCTGGACCTTGATATTGGCTTCGTCGACAAATTTCATGGTGATGGATCCGGCATTCTTGAAAATCGGAAGAAGGATAACCGAGTGGTTCCTTCAGAAAACAAAAGCCCCGCCGAAGCGGGGCCTTCGCTATCGCATCGCGAAAGGCTTACGCCTGCACGACGTCGACGAAACGGCGATTCTTGTCGCCGCGAATTGCAAACTGGACGGTACCGTCGACCAGCGCGAACAGCGTGTGGTCACGACCCAGACCGACGCCGTTACCCGGGTGGAACTGGGTGCCGCGCTGACGCACGATGATGTTGCCGGCTTCGATGGCCTGGCCACCGTAGATCTTCACGCCCAGGTATTTCGGGTTCGAATCGCGACCGTTGCGGCTGGAACCTACGCCTTTTTTATGTGCCATGACTCAATGCTCCAGTGCTCAGGCGTTGATGCCTGTGATCTCGATTTCGGTGAAATGCTGACGGTGACCCTGCTGACGCTTGTAATGCTTGCGGCGGCGGAATTTGATGATGCGGATCTTGTCGGCACGGCCGTGCTTGCGAACGGTGGCGCTGACGGTGGCGCCTTCGACAACCGGCGCACCAACGGTGACCGACTCGCCGGAACCAACCAGCAACACCTGGTCGAAGCTCACGGTGGCGCCTTCTTCGGCGGTCAACAGCTCCACGCGCAGGACGTCGCCCTGCATGACGCGGTACTGCTTGCCACCGGTCTTGATGACTGCGTAACTCATGGGAATGCCCTTCTGTCGTTATTCTCTTGGGTATCGCCATGACCAATTCAGGTCTGGCGAACCGCGGATTATAACGACCTGTCTGCGCACTGGTCAAATACTGACCATGCCAAACCCGTCACCCGGCCTGAATCGCCACCGGCCGGGGGTTGCGGGCCTTAATGGCCGGACTTCGACACCGGCTTCGGCGCGCTGGCTGCCGGGCTGGCCGGACAGCGTCCCTGGGCGTCCAGCGTGCCCTTTTGCTGCAACTGCTGGATCATCGCCTGACCGCGCTCACGCCCCCACTGCTGGCCGACTTTCATGCCCTCGGCCATGGTCAGCGGCATCTGGGTGATCACCTTCTGGCCCAGCGGCGACTGGTAGAACTTCAGCAGACCGGCGACATCATCGGCGGTGAAATGGCTCTGGTAGATCGGCACCATGCGGCCCAGCAACTCCTGGCTGCCGTTGGCGTCGATGAAGCCCTGCCAGTAGGAAGCCGGTACGCACGGCACCGCCTGCCCCATCACGCCGGCCATCTGCGAGTTCATCTGGCTGAACATCTGGCTCATGTGCATCACCTCGAACAGCTGGCGCACCTGCTGCTCGCTGGGCTGAGCGGCCACGGCTTGCCCGGCCACGCCCAGTGCCAATCCCACTCCTGCCGCGATCCCGATCCATTTGCGCATGACTCGTCTCCGTATGGCTGAAGCCGGTCATTTAGCCATAGCCACCACGGCAAAGGAAACCGTGACGGGGCCGCTGGACCGATTGGCACAATGAACTAATGAAACTCCTTGGTATAGTAAAGGTTCTCCCCCATATCTCGGCGCAATGGACACCATACGCATCCGCGGCGCACGCACGCACAATCTCAAGAACATCGACCTCGACCTGCCACGCGACAAGCTGATCGTGATCACCGGCCTGTCCGGTTCCGGCAAGTCTTCGCTGGCATTCGACACGATCTACGCCGAAGGGCAGCGCCGCTATGTCGAGTCGCTGTCGGCCTATGCGCGGCAATTCCTGTCGATGATGGAAAAGCCCGACGTCGACCATATCGAAGGTCTGTCGCCGGCGATTTCGATCGAGCAGAAATCCACCTCGCACAACCCGCGCTCCACCGTGGGCACGATCACCGAGGTCTACGACTACCTGCGCCTGCTGTACGCTCGCGTCGGCACGCCGCGTTGCCCCGACCACGGCATCCCGCTGGAGGCGCAGACGGTCAGCCAGATGGTCGACACCACGCTGGCGCTGGATCCGGAAAAGCGCCTCATGCTGCTTGCGCCGGTGATCCGCGAACGCAAGGGCGAGCACGTGCAGGTGTTCGACCAGCTGCGCGCTCAGGGTTTCGTGCGCGCCCGCGTCGACGGCACCGTGTTCGATCTCGACGCCGTGCCGCCGCTGACGCTGCGCCAGAAGCACACCATCGAAGTGGTGATCGACCGCTTCCGTCCGCGCGACGACATCAAGCAACGGCTGGCCGAATCGTTCGAGACTGCGTTGCGGCTGGGCGACGGCCTGGTGATCCTGGCCGACATGGATGGTGGCACCGAGCAGATGCTGTCCTCGCGCTACTCCTGCCCGGTGTGCGACTACTCGCTGCCCGAACTGGAGCCACGCCTGTTCTCGTTCAACTCGCCGGTGGGCGCCTGCCCTTCCTGCGATGGCCTCGGCGTGACCCAGGTGTTCGATGCCTCGCGCGTGGTCGGCCACCCCGAACTGCCGCTGTCCAACGGCGCCGTGCGCGGCTGGGACCGGCGCAATGCGCACTACTTCCAGCTGATCCTGTCGCTGGCGGCGCACTACGGCTTCGACGTGGACACGCCGTGGCACAAGCTTCCCGCGGACGTCCAGAAGGCCATACTGTACGGCAGCGGCAAGGACAAGATCGCGTTCCGCTACATCACCGAACGCGGCGGCAAGGTCACCCGCGAGCATCCGTTCGAGGGCATCCTGCCGAACCTGGAACGGCGCTACAAGGAAACCGAATCCGCCGCCGTGCGCGAGGAGCTGGCGAAGTACATCAGCGACCAGCCCTGCCCGGCCTGCGAAGGCCAGCGACTGAACCGCTCGGCGCGCAACGTGTTCGTCGCCGATCACGCACTGCCGTCGCTGACCCATCGCTCGATCGACGACGCACTGGCGTTTTTCGCCGATCTCAAGCTGGCCGGCTGGCGCGGCGAGATCGCGGTGAAGATCGTCAAGGAAATCCGCGAGCGACTGACCTTCCTCAACGATGTGGGCTTGAACTACCTCACGCTGGATCGGCAGGCCGATTCGCTCTCCGGCGGCGAGGCGCAGCGCATCCGCCTCGCCTCGCAGATCGGTGCCGGCCTGGTCGGCGTGATGTACGTGCTGGACGAACCCTCGATCGGCCTGCACCAGCGCGACAACGAACGCCTGCTCGGCACGCTCACGCGTCTGCGTGATCTCGGCAACACGGTGATCGTGGTCGAGCACGATGAGGATGCGATCCGCATGGCCGACCACGTGCTCGATATCGGCCCCGGTGCCGGCGTGCACGGTGGCGAGATCGTGGCGCAGGGCACCGTGCAGGACATGCTCGATTCGCCGCGCTCGGTCACCGGTCAGTTCCTGTCCGGCGCACGCGCGATCGAAGTGCCGACCGTGCGCCGCCAGCCTGCCGACGCCGATGCGTGGCTGCATCTGAAAGGCGCCAAGGGCAACAACCTGAAAAATGTCGACCTGGCGATTCCGGCCGGCCTGTTCACCTGCGTCACCGGCGTCTCCGGCTCGGGCAAGTCGACCCTGGTCAACGACACCTTGTTCCGCCTCGCCGCGACGGAGTTGAACGGCGCCAGCACGCAGCCGGCTGCGTACAAGTCGGTCACCGGCATGGATCTGTTCGACAAGGTGGTCGACATCGACCAGTCGCCGATCGGCCGCACGCCGCGCTCCAACCCCGCCACCTACACTGGCCTGTTCACCCCGCTGCGCGAGATGTTCGCGCAGGTGCCGGAAGCGCGTTCACGCGGCTACACGCCGGGTCGCTTCAGCTTCAACGTGCGCGGTGGCCGCTGCGAGGCGTGCGAAGGCGACGGCATGATCAAGGTGGAGATGCACTTCCTGCCAGACGTCTATGTGCCCTGCGACGTCTGCCATGGCAAGCGCTACAACCGCGAGACACTGGAGATCCTGTACAAGGGCCACACGATTGCCGATGTGCTCGACATGACGGTGGAGGATGCGCTGAAGCTGTTCGAGAACGTGCCGACCATCGCACGCAAGCTCGATACACTGCGAGCCGTCGGCCTCGATTACATCAAGCTCGGCCAGAGCGCGACCACGCTGTCCGGTGGCGAGGCGCAGCGCGTGAAGCTGTCCAAGGAACTGTCCAAACGCGACACCGGCCGCACTCTGTACATTCTCGACGAACCCACCACCGGTCTGCACTTCCACGACATCGAGCAGCTGCTCGACGTGCTGCACCAGTTGGTCGATCAGGGCAACACCGTGGTGGTGATCGAGCACAACCTCGACGTGATCAAGACCGCCGACTGGGTCGTCGATCTCGGTCCCGAAGGTGGCGCCGGTGGCGGTCGCATTCTGGTCGCCGGCACCCCGGAAACCGTGGCGGCCAGCACCGAATCGCATACCGGTCATTTTCTGGCGCCGCACCTGAAACCGGCCAAGCCGAAAAAGCCCGGCACCGCCAAGCGCGTCAAGGCCGCCACCAAACACATCGCCTCGGCCGACAAGTACAAACCTATGCGCGGAAGCGGGAAGAAGAAGAAAAGTTCATGAGTCCACGCAAGTCCACCACACAGACCAAGGCCGCCGATGCTCCGGTTGCGCACGATGCCACCGGGATGGCGCCGAAAGCCGACACCGATACTCCGTTGTATGTCGCCTCACTCGGCGTGCGCTGGCGTGACCTCGACGCGTTCAACCATGTCAACAACTCCAACTACCTCACCTACCTGGAAGAGGCCCGGCTGCAGTGGCTGAGTCACGTGCCCGGACCGTGGTTCGACGATCACGCGATGCCGGTGATGGCCGCCAGCCAGATCAACTACCGCCACCCCATCGCATGGCCTGCACAGTTGCAGGTACAGCTGTTCTGCGAGCGGGTGGGCAACAGCTCGATGACAATCGCGCATCGGGTAATTGACGCCGAACATCCTGATCAGCTGTATTGCGACGGGCACGTGGTGATGGTGTGGATGGACCCGGCCAGCGGCAAGCCGGTGCCATTGCCCGAAGCGATACGTGCCGCCACCGCGTAGCCGGTTCATGCATGTCCCGGCTGCCCGTACCTTGCGCCAGCAAACGAAGTCACCTGCGACGACAAGGTATTCCTGCTCGGCGAAAACCAGAGCACCTACATCCCGCTCGGCAGCAAACATCGTCTGCGCAATCCCGGCAAGACACCACTGGAACTGATCGAGGTGCAGTCCGGCAGTTATCTGGGGGAGGACGATATCGTGCGTTTCGACGACGTCTACGGCCGCGCCTGAAGCATTGAATGCCCCATAAAAAAACCGCGCTGCATGCGCGGTTTTCTTTTCAATGAAGTGTCCCGCTTGTGCGGGACACTTCGGGTTGCTCACGTCAACGGTGACTCAGTTGACCAGCACTGCCGACCACGCCGCTGCCACCGCGGCGTACTGCGTCGAGGTGGCGCCGAACAGGTCGGTTGCCGCGCTCAAGGTGGCCGCACGGGCACCGGCATAGTTGGTGTTGGTGGTCATGTAGACGGTCATGCCGCGGTACCAGATCTGCTCGGCGTCGGTGCGACCGATGCCGACGATCGCCGTGTTGCCGTTACAGACCAGACTCGCCGGGGTGAGGTTGAAGGTCGTGCCTGCCCCAAACTTGTCCGGCACCACCGCGCCTTCGGCCAGCAGGTAGTAGAAGTGGTTGGCCACGCCGGAGCTGTAATGCACGTCCTTGCGGCCGATGGTGCTGCTGTAGCAATCCGGCGAGGCACCATCGAGGAACGGCTTGAACATCCAGCGCAGGCCCTTGGTGCCATCGGGGTTCTTCGCGTAAACCTTCTCGCCGATGATGTAGTCGCCCGGATCGTTCGGGTTGTTGGCGAACCACTCCACCATCGTGCCCATGATGTCCGAGTTGGCCTCGTTCAGGCCGCCGGCCTCGCCGCTGTAGGCCAGCTGGGAGGTGCGCGAGGTCACACCGTGCGACATCTCGTGGCCGGCCACGTCGAGCGCGACTAGCGGGTTGTAGGTCACCCCGTTGTCGCCATCGCCGAAGGTCATGCAGAAGCAGGTATCCGACCAGAACGCATTGACGTAATTGCGGCCGTAATGCACGCGGCTCATCGCGCCCTTGCCGTCATTGGCGATGCCGTTGCGACCAAAGTTGGTCTTGTAGAAGTCCCAGGTCATCGACACGCCATAATGCGCGTCCGCCGCCACGGTGGCCGAGTTGGTCAGGCCGCCGTTGCCCCAGACGTCGGTGGTGCTGACGTAGATGCTGCCATTGCCGCTGGTGAGCTGGGCCATGTTGGTGACGAAGCCGTTGCCACGGGTGAGGTCGTACATCTGGTACTGGGTGCCGCACTGGACGGTGTCGACCGGGATGACACCTTCGGTCAGCGAATTGCCGGTGCCAACCGACGCCACGGCGCCCTTGCATACGCCGGTGGGATCCGGACCGGGCTGGAACGTCTCGACGGTGTCCCACTGGTTCAGGATCTTGCCGGTCTTGGCGTCGACGAAGTAATGCATGTCGGTCGGCGTCTGGTCGGCCTTGATGCCGGAGTAGGTCACCTCATACGCCAGCACCGGGTTCGCGCTCGCGTTGCCCAGCGCATACACCACCAGCTTCGCGGCCGGCATGGTCGTGAACTTGGTACCGAACTGGGCGCCGGCCTGCACGGTCGCCTCATAAGCGCTGATCGTCGGCACCACATCCGGACGTGCGACGGTCGACAGCGTCTGGTTGATGCTCTTGAGCTGACCGGCCTTGGTGTGCGTCACGAAGTCGCCGCCGATGACCGGCAGGCCGTTGAACGTACGGCTGAAGCGGACGTGCTCGGTGCCGTCCTTGTCGACGCTGACGTCACCGGCAACCAGCGCGTCAGCAGCAGCGCGCTTGATGGCCGGTGCGGCCGGACCATCGAGCAAGGTGCGTGCACGCGCCGTCGCGAGCTGCGCCTGCAGGGCGCTGACCGGCGGACCTGCCAAGCTGGGGTTGAAGGCAAACGCCGGCGCGGAGACGGCGGCGAGCGATGAAACAATGGCGAAGCTCAACAAGCGAGACTGGAGTGGCATAACGATATCCCCGAAATGTATGTGATGAATGACCCCAGACCCGCTGAGGCGAAAAACACGTCCGTGTCCCGATAGCCGAGTGACCGTGCTGCCACGCGTCACTCGCGCTATCGCTTGCTTACCGAGGTTGAGTTCCGATTCACCCTCCCCCACTGGCCCTGCTATCCCCCGACAGTCAAGGCCGATTCACGCGCGTCAACGGCAATCCCGCCGGTGTCACCGGCGGCAGCAACGTCGCACCGTCGAAATACGACACCCGCAACTGCAAGCCACGCGGCGAATAGCCGATGAAGGTCGAATTCATTTCGGCCACGTGCGCCTGCTTGTAGAACGTCGAGAGAAAACCGCTCTCCAGCTCGATCAGCACGCCCAGGCTTTCCGGCGTCGGCAGCGAGGCGTTGTAGGTCTGCAGCACCTCCCGGCAGCGGTTGAAGAACGCCGGCATCTGTTTCTGGCCGCGCACGCTCTTGGCGAAGAACAGGCGGTAGTAGTACATCGGCTGCAGCAGCCGCGGCAGCACGCGAATCAGGGCGGTGCCGACCGCACAGATCGCGCCGTCGGCATCGCGGCCGATGCAGATCGCCTGCTCCGTGCGCGCGGCGGCACGCGCCGGATCGCCGATCGCCTTGTTGTTCTTCCAGAAATCGACCAGCTCCGCCTTCAGTTCCGGCGTGACCTGCTTCCAGACCGGGATGACTTTGAAGACCACGGGGGTGTCCTTTTGCGTGTCGCGCCGTCGCGACGAGGCGCCGGCGGTCATGGCTGCTTCGCCGTTGTGGCCGTGGCCGGCTTCGCCGCCGTCAGCTGGCGCACGGCATTCACGTACTCGGCAAATTCCAGCCGTCCGTTCTTGTTCGCATCAAAGCTGGAAAATGACGGCGCCGACTTTCCCAGGCGTTTGACCAGTGCCATCTGGGCGTACTCATGCGCATCGAGCGAGCCGCTCTTGTCGACATCGAGCGCGTTGAACTGCGCGCGCAACTGTTGCAGCACGGCACCTTCCTGACGCAGCTGCCGCCAGCCGTTGATGAACTCCTGCTTCGAGAGGGACCCGTTGTGGTCGACATCCCACGCGTCGAAGGTGGCCTCGACCTGCTGCTCCTGCTGCTGCGGGTGCACAGGCAGGCGATGCGCCGTGGGGTCGGGCTCGCCGACGGCGATCGTGGGCGTGGCGGCGACACCGCCGGCGCTCTGTGCACCCACCACCGACGCGGCCGCCAGCGCGAGCGCCGCGGTGAACAGGATGGCAACGGACTTGGTCGGCATCATGGTGCTGCACTCCCGACGGTGGATTCAAAGGTGATCAGGTCGCGGATCTCGGTCGTGCGCAGGCCGATCATCATCGGGTTGCGCACATTGGGCAGGAAGCTGATGTCGAACAACTCGGTGACATCGCCCTCGAAGCGGATCCAGTTCAGGACATCGCCATTGGTCAGCGAGATGATCTGCACGCCGCACCACGCATCGGCGTCGCGCTGGCGCAGTTCCGCGTCCAGTTGCAGCCCCTCGAAGCGCTGATGGCGCGGCTTGGACAAACCGACCGCGGCGACGTTGCCGATGATCGACAGGCCGCGCGCAAAGCCCGGACAGAACGCCAGCGGCACGAATTTTTTGGTCGCGAAGTCGACCCAGCCCAGATAGCCGGTGCCGGCGTTGAGCACCCACAGCTTGCCGTTGGCCCAGCGCGGCGAATGCGGCATCGACAGGCCTTCGCAGACGATCTCGTCGGTCTCCACGTCGATCACCACGCCGCCGTCATGGCGGCGATCGCGCCAGCCGTCGACGGTGTCGCTCTTGCAGACGGCGGTCACGTACTTGGGCTTGCCATCGACCATCGCCAGGCCGTTGAGGTGACAGCGATCTTCCGGCGCCAGCTTGCTGATGAATTTCGGTTTCCAGATCGCCTTGAAGCTGTGCGTCTGGCTGAGTTCCGCCAGACAGGAATACTTGGTGTTGACGAACACCACCTTGCCATCGGCGCAAATGCCCAGCTCGTGGATGTCGACATCGCCGATGGTCTGCGCGTTGCGCGGCACGTAGCACTTGTCGAACTGGCCATGGATGACTTCGTTGGAGCGCAACACGTTCTCGAAGCGCCACAGCTGATACAGGCCGCCGAGGTAGATGCGCTGGGCGTTGCCGACGATGCCCATGGCCCGCTCGAAAATGCGCTCGAAGAACGACACGCGTCCCTGCTTGTCGCTGCCGACCAGGTACAGCCGGCCGGATTGATAGGACGAGATCGCCAGCGAAAGATGATTGCTGGCCAGCCACGTGGCCAGGTTGCGCGAGCAGCTCTTGTCGACCTTGAGCTGGGTGATGTCCAGCGGCGCGGTCGGTGCCGGCGGCGGTGCCGGGTTCTGCGCCACTTCCACCGGTGCCTCCGGCGGCGTGCCTGTTTCGGCTTCGGCCAACGTGTCCGCCGTCACCACATCCAGACCGGTAGCCAGCTCTGCCTTGTCCTGCGGTGCCGCGGTGTCCTGCGGCTGCGTGGTCTTGTCGTCATTCTTCTTTCTTGCCATGTCGCTACTCCTGTATGGCGAGGTGCTTACCGCACCGGCCAAAAGTTGATGGGCGCCCATCCATGGGAAGTGTTGGCTCGTCCGTGCCCGGCACGTCCTGCCGGGTCAATCGGCCCGGTGCACGAACGTGCACCGGGCGTCCTTTTCACTTAGAAGGTGTAACGCAGCACCACCTGACCGCCGAAGACGTTCTGCTGCGCGCCACCGTCGGTCCAGTTCACGCCACCGGTCACCGACAGCTTGCCCTTCTGCGCACCCAGACCCAGTTCCACCATGCCGCTGGTGCCCTTGGTGCTGGTGGTACCGGTGAACTGATCGGCGACCAGGTAACGGCTTTGGCCGTCCATCTCCTGGATCGCGTTGACCGAGCCGTACGGCGTCCACACGATGCCGGCCGCGTTGATCGTCTTGCTGAAGGCCAGACCGAGGCGGGCGCGCCAGGAGACGCCACCGTCCGAGGTGAAGCTGAAGCGGTCGCTGGTGAGCGTGTCGATGTTGTGGATCGAGGTCCAGCTGTACTGGAACTGCGGGGTCAGGTCCACGCCACCGGGCATGGTCCAGGCGGTATAGCCCGCTTCCAGGTTGAACACGTCACCGACGCCGTTGGCACGCTGCTCACCGCCGACCGAGCGCAGGTTGGCCTTGAAATCCACCCGGCGGTACGACGCGTCCACGTAGAAACCCTTCGGCGACATCCAGGTGCCGTAGAGGCCGTAGGTGTTGGCGTTGATCCGATCCGAACCGGTGCCCTGTCCATTGAGGTTCTGATGACCCTCGGACTGCCCGAGCAACGCACCCACGCTGACACCGCTCTGGAGGTTGAGGTTCAGACCCAGCTCCTGACCCGAGTTGGACTGGTCGTAGCCGAAGTTGCCGCCCTGGCCGAAGTTGTCGGCGGTGTGCCGCGGGTCGACGCTACCGCTGTCGCCGAACGCACGCACCCACGGCGCCACGCTGACCTTGTCACCGTCAGCCAGCGGCACCACGCCCATGCGCTGGCGCCAGGTGCCGACTTCGCTGTTGATCAGGCTGGTGGCGCCCGGGACGATCGACGCGGCCAGCGTGCCGAAGTCGTTCAGGCCGGCCACATCCAGATCCACATAGAACGCGTCGGCGCTGGCGTTGCTGGGGTCGATCTTGCTGGTCACGTTGACCTGCATGTCGAGGAAGTTGCGCGGGCTCAGATCGGTTACCTGACCCTTCACGAACGAACTGCTGGTCGCATCGCCGCTCACGTGCGCGAACTGAATCGGTGTGTGCTCCGTGGTCGGCAGTCCGCCGTCCAAAGACACGTTCACCTTCTGCGACGCCCCGTTGACGATGTTGCCATTGACGTACAACAGGTCGCTGGTGTGGTTGAGCAGGCTGACATCCAGATTGATCTGACCGTTGCCGGCGAGATCGCCGTTGACGGTCAGGATGTCGTTCGGCTGGCCGTCACGGAAGTCGATCACGCCGTTGTTGGTCAGCGGCTGCGCATTGAGCGAAGGCACCGCCGTCGCCGTGAACGCTGCCGCCAGCGGCACCGCGCTGTCACGGGCGCCCATGTCGATCAGGCTGTTACCGGTCACCTTGATCGTGCCGGCGTTGTTGAACGCATTGCCGACGCTGCCGCTGCTGCCCAGGCGGATCGCCGCATCGGCCAGATTGATCGTGCCGCCGGCCGCATTGCTGATCGTGTCGTCGCCCGCACCGAAGTCGGTCGCATGGTTGCCGACGTTCCACACGCCGCCCTTGCCGTTGTAGAAGCTGTCGTTGCCACTGCCCAGCACCAACGCACCGTTGATGTCGCCGAAGTTCTGGATGGTGGTGTCGCCGGCGCCGCCCTGGACGGCGATGTTGCCTTCCAGCGCCGACACCGTCGTGATCGTGCCGGTGTTCATCAGCGTCGAGCCGGCCGCCGACGCCATGCTGACCGCCACGGCCTGATTCGGCTGCGAGGCCGAGATCGTGCCGGTGTTGCTGACCAGCACCGGGCCCGTCGCCTGGGCCAGCACACCGATCGCGGTGTCGCCGGCCTGCGTGGTCGATGCGGAGATCGTGCCGGTGTTCTTGACCGTCGCACCGCCGGTGCCGCCGCTGGCATACACGCCAAAGGCCTGGCCGCCGGTCGCGCTTGTCGCGGACGTACTGATGTTGCCGCTGTTGCTGACCGAGGCCGCGCCGCTGCCCAGGGCCTCGATACCCGCCGCCCAGTTGTAGCCGGTCGCCGCGAGGCTGCCGGCGCTGGTCACACCCACGTTTGTGCCCGAGGCGAAGAGGCCGTTGGCCTTGCCGGCGCTCGATGTCGCCGAGACCGTACCGCTGCTACTGACGTTGATGTCGCCGGCGGTCGCGGAACCGTCGATACCGAATGCATCGCCCAGCGCGGTCGTCGTGATATTTCCGGTGCTGTTCACACCTACGTTCGTGCCCGACGCGAGGATGCCGTCGGCGTTGCCGGCACTCGACGTCGCCGCGATCGTGCCGGCGCTGCTGACGCTGATGTCGCCCGTGGTCGCGGCGCCGTGGATACCGAACGCATCGCCCAGCGCGGTCGCCGTGATGTTGCCCGTGCTGGTCACGCCCACATTCACGCCCGACGCGAGGATGCCGTCGGCCTTGCCGGCGCTCGACGTCGCCGAGACCACGCCGGCGCTGTTGACGCTGATGTCACCTGTCGTCGCGGCACCGTTGATGCCGAACGCATCGTTCAGCGCGCTCGCCGTGATGCTGCCCGTGCTGGTCACTCCCACGTTCACGCCCGACGCGAGGATACCGTTGGCGTTGCCGGCACTCGACGTCACCGAGATCGTGCCGTCGCTGTTGACACTGATGTTTCCGGCAGTCGCGACGCCGTGGATACCGAACACATCGCCCAGAGCGGTCGCCGTGATGTTGCCTGTGCCAGTCACACTGACGTTCGCGCCCGTGGCGAAGATGCCATTCGCCATGCCATTGGTGGACGTCGCCGAGACTGCGCCGCCGCTGACGCTGATGTCACCTGTCGTCGCCGCACCGTTGATGCCGAACGCATCGCCCAGCGCGTTCGTCGTGATGTTGCCCGTGCCGGTCACACCTACGTTTACACCCGAGGCGAGGATGCCGTTGGCCACCCCGTAGGTTGACGTCGCCGAGACCGCGCCGGCGCTGCTGACGCTGATGTCGCCGTCGACTGCGGCAGCATAGATGCCGATCGCGTTGAATGGCGCCGTGGCGGTGATCGCGCCGCTGTTGGTCACGCTGACGCCACCGGCACCGCCGGTGGCCTTGATGCCGAAGGCCTGGCCGTAGATCCGGCGGGTGGCATCGTCGGCCGTCGCGATGACGCTGATGTCGCCGCTGTTGGTCACGGTGACCTGGTCGGTGCCGTTCGCCTCGATGCCCGACGCCCAAGCGAAACCGTCCGCCTTGATACTGCCCGTATTGGCCACGTCGGTATGGTCGCCGTACACCCAGATGCCGCTCGCCCGGCTGCCTTTCAGGCCGTAGAACGACGGCTTGCCGACGGGATTGCCGCTGAAGGCGGTGATCGTGCCGTCGTTGACGACGCTGATATCGCCCGTCACCGAGCTGTTTCCGTAGTAGTCGTACGTGCCCGCGTAGCCCCAGATGCCGGTCGCATGGAACGCTCCGGTCGAGGCCTCGATCGCGCCACTGTTGTGCACGCTGATGTCGCCACCGCCCTTGCCGCCGGTGTAGATGCCCCAGACGCTGACTTTCTGACCGATCGCCTGGATCACGCCGCTGTTGTCGACGGTCGTCGTACCGTCGCCGGTGGTGAATGCCTCGATCCCGATCGGGTTGGACTTGGTCTGCGCCAGGATCGTGCCGCTGTTGACCACCGAGACATTACCGGTGCGGGAAGCCGCATAGATGCCGATGGCATTCGGCTGAGAGAACTTCGACAGGTCGCTTGAACCCACCTCGATGGTGCCGGCATTGACGACGTTCGCGTCGCCGTAAAACGATCGGCCTTGCATGCCGTTGGCGCCGAAGACGCCCAAGGCGACGATATCGCCGCCGCTGCTGTTGGTCAGGCTCACGTCGCCGTAGGTGGAGGCGCCGGAAATGCCGGTGCCGCTGGAATACTTGTTGCCGGAGGCATGGATCGATCCCTGGTTGAGGACCGTGACATCGCCGGTGCTGCCGACCGCACCGATGCCGAGGCTGCTGCCACCGTCGGTGGTGATCGTGCCGCTGTTGACCACGTCCGCGCCCACGCCGGCGGCGTAGATGCCACGGGTTGTCGCGCCGCCCTGGCTGTAGGCGTGGGCGGAGATGCTGCCGGTGTTGCTCACCGTGGCATTGCCGTTCAACGAGCTGGCGAGCACGCCGACGGCGTGGGCCGAGTACTTCGCGCCACCGTCGGCCGAAGCCGTCACGCTGCCGTCGTTGACCACGTGGGCGTCGCCGTTGAAGGTCAGCGCCTGCACGCCATAAGCAAAGCCATTGCCACTGGCGGCGATCGTGCCGCTGGCGGCGTTGTGGACATAAGCGCCTGCATCGCCGGAAGCAAAGATGCCGGTGCCCTTGCTGTAGTTGGACCCCGCCGAGGCCACGCTGATCCCGCCGGCGTTGCTGACGCTGACGGCCGACCCGTTGCCGGTGGCGGTGGCGGCGATGCCGGTGGCAGCGAACGCGCCATAGCCGGCGATGCTGCCGGTGTTGCTCACCGCGATCGCACTGTTCTCGTAGTTGTTCGACGCCTGGATGCCGGTCGCGTAGTAGGTGGTGAGCGCACCGCTGCTGCCGATCGTGATGTCGCCGCTGTTGCTGACCGTGATCGGACCACCGCCCTGGGCCAGCACGCCGGTCGCATACACGCCATCGGCCGTGATATGGCCGCTGTTGGTCGCGTTGACGCCAGCGGCGCCGCCGGTGGCATAGATGCCGAAGGCGTGGCCGTAGACGCCGGCCGTGCCGTAGTAGGGATCGGCATTGACGTTGGCCGTCGCGGTCGCACTGATGTCGCCGCTGTTGGTCACCGTGCTCAGGTCGTAGCTCTGCGCCTCGATGCCCGCCGCCCAGTTGAAGCCGCTCGCCGTGATGCTGCCGGTGGCTCCATTGGTCACATCGACATTCACGCCCGAGGCGAAGATGCCGTCGGCCAAGCCGTAGGTGGACGTCGCCGAGACGGCGCCATCGTTGTTGATCTTGATGTCGCCAGCGGTCGCATAGCCGTACAGGCCGATCGCGTTGCCGTAGTTGCTGGTCGCCGTGGCGCTGCCGGTCGCCTGGTTGTCGATGCTGGCGACGGTGCCGGCGCCGGTGGTTTCGGCGCGCACGGCGGTCACGTCGTAAACGCCGTAAACCGTGGCCGCGCCGGTGTTGACGACGGACACGTCGCCGGCCGAGCTGGCGTCGATCGCCATCGCGTTGCGGCTGTAGATATTGCCGGCGTTGAGAACCATGGCCGAATCGGAACCCGATGTATGGATTCCGGCGGCGCCATCGGTGCTGATGCCAGCGTAGCTGGTGATGCCGATATTGCCGGGCGAGGTGACATCGACGCCGATGGCGCCGGCTGCGGGGACCACGCTGGTCGGCACGCCGCCCGCGCCGAGCACCAGGGTGAGGTCGGGGACGTTCGGGTAGACGATGCTGGCGTTGAAAACGCCGGTGCAGTCGACACTGCTGGGTGACGGCACGGTGCACGTACCGGCAAAGGCCATGCCGGTGCCCGTGAGGGCCAGCGAGGCCGCAAAGGTCATGCGCATGGCGCGCACCAGAGGTGAAACTCGATAGGTCCGCGCCTGCCCCTGCCGGGTCTTGTTGGCGCCCGTCTTGGTCTTCGATCCACTCATCTTTAAGTCCCCTCAAGTGCCGGATCGCTCCGGCTGAAAACGCGACCCCCGGTCGCAAAATAAAACGTCACCCAGTCCGCAGATCTTTGCGGGTCACGCCAAAATCGGCGGCACCCGAGATCTGTGAACCACTGGAAGTAGCCCCCGAAATTGACGTCCGTCGCGTGCTCAACGGCCGAATGCCACGAGCAGCAGCTTGCTATTTCCCGCGGATTTACCGTCTGTTGGCGAACCAGCCGTGGTATGCCCGCAAGAAAAAACGGAACGCCCTGAGCTTGGCCTCGGCTGGAGACTGAATCAATGGCGTTAACGGACGTTCTTACGTCATTGCGCAAAATGCGTCATGCGTCATGCGCTTTCGCAGATGCAGAACTGCTGCCGTGTATGTGAAGTGCGCACTGCGCCGGACGCGCAAACACATGGACGCGTGTGATGCGTGTACTGCAGGCTCGCGGCTCTTTGCATTACCAACACGGTCAGCGTTAGAGAGAGAGTGAGAGTGAGAGAGCAGGGGTTGAGCAGAGTCGGACCTCTTCAGGTCGGCTGATGCCATTTCGTCAGCAAGCCTGTCCAAGCTCTATCCAGAGGCACGCGCCTGCGATTCCGCCGCCCGGCTTTGCAACGCCCAACGCCCTGCTTCGGACTCTGGCCTTTCGCAGATTCCGAGTAGCGTCAATCCCCAGCTGCAACTACACGTTCGCGCCGGGCGTAGCCAGCAACAGCAGATGCCGATGGAAACAAGCCAAAGATTCTTCAAAGAACCTGTTGCAGTCAGCGGCCTTTTTCACTTGTATCTTTTCCACTCGCATCCAGCCGGTCCGAAAACGCGTCCAGCGCCGCGCGCCAGCCCAACTGGAAGCGGGACCGCGTGCCAAAGGACTCCATCAAATCACCGATGCGCCGGGTAATCGTGGATGCCGAAACTCCAGCTTCGTGAGCGATCGCCTTGTCGTTAAGCCCCATGGACAGCCAGGTGATCACTTGGTCAACGGACTTGGGCGGTTCAGGAATCTCCTCATCAACCCCTGGCGTTCCGTCTGGCGCCATCGGGGATGCGCGGTCCCAGACCAGCTCAAACAGCACGAGCAGCGCGTCGAGCAACCCGGAGGGCCGCCGAACAATCAAACGAGTCTCCTCAAGGGCACTATTGGTGCTCACATGGATAACGGCGATCTCCCGATCCACAATGATGAGTTTCGCCGGCAGTGAACGGAAAAACCGTATCTCCTCGCCAGCTTCCGCACCTTGCCAGATAAAATCCGGACCATATTGGTCGAGCAGAGTGGCATCCGTAACCACCCGTACTTTCAAGTCATCCCGTTTTCCGTCGTTGGTGCTGTTGAATGAAACGGGTGCGCGCTGAAAGACGAGGACCTCCTCCTTGGCGCATCGAGCCAAATGGCGGATAAATTGATTGAGCATCGTCGGGTCGGAAATGACTTCCACCGATTGCTCCAGCGGCTCCTGCTCATTTGGACGGAGCCTTTGCATATTGCGCATGTTCAAACGCGCCCGATCAAGATCAGCGTGACGCTGCTTGGTCAAAAATTCAGCGGCAAATTCCGGAGGCGTGGCTATGTATCGTCGCGGCTGTTCCGGTGTATGGATGGCGAGCCCCTTGTTCTCGAGGCTTTCCAGCAAGAGCGTTGTTTCTTCCAGGGTCGAGGAAAGCAACGCCGCCACTTTCTCCGCAGTCGCTTTGTGATGGACCAAAATGGCGCCGTAGGCTTGCTCTTCCCATTCACTGACACCCAGAGCACCCAGTGAGTTGGATGTGGCGCGGCCATCAGGTCTCGTGTTCCTGTCATGTGACGCTTCTGCGGCCTCCGCGCTCGAGAATGGGCCGGGCTCATGCGGCAATTTCGCCATCTTGCGCTGCTCACTGAGGTCAACACCGGAAACCAGCAACTCACGCGCTTCGTCCACTAACCGGATACCGCGAGCCTGACCGGCCTCGATCGTCAGCCGCCCTTTCGCTTCCAGTGCTCGGACGTGTTTGAGGACCGCACTGACGTGGCCAATCCCCATGGCCTCGCCGATTTCTTCAAGCGTAGGTGCCTGCCCATCCCGCTCGATCCGAGCACGGATGAAAGCGAGGACGTTCGATTGACGGTGGGTGATCTGAATGGTCATGGTTCGCATGGTTTCACCTAAATGGGTGAAAATGAAAGATGAGAAAAGTCATGCCGAATCACTTGAGACAGATCAAGGGTTTGGCGCGCGAACGCATCCGGCTTCGACTTCAGCCCCAGCATCCGGAGAAGCTACTTCGCGGGATGAGATGGCTCCGCGATTCACTGCTCCCATCACCCGCCACTTCCCTTCTGCGCAATCCAACCGATGGCTGAGCCATGTACCCGGACCGTGGTTCGATGATCACGCAATGCCGGTGCTGGCCGCCAACGAACTGCACTAACGGCGCCCGATCGAATGGCCCGCTTCCTTGCATATCGAGTTGCGCTGCGCCCGGCTGGGCAACAGCTCGATGACGATCACCCATCGCATCGTCGATGCCGATGACGCGAGCCGCCTGTACAGCGATGGCCACGTGGTGATGGTGTGGATGAACCCGGCCACCGGCAAACCGGTGCCGCTGCCCGCGACGATCCGCGCGGCGGCCGCAGGTCACGTAGGCGGCTGAGCGTCATCCGGCACGGGAGTCCTCGTACGGAATGACAGAATCGACGCACGGCATGCACACGCCGTCGCTATGATGGTGATCCGGTCTCACGATGGAATTCGCCCGATGACGACAGCACATCGCACCGCCCTCACCCTTGCCGCCGCCTGTGTCGCCGCCCTGGCTGGAACGTCCCCGGCCCATGCCGCCGACGGCACCGAACTCACCCTGTACCGCAGCGATAGTGCCGCGCTGTACGCCAGCAATGGTGGCGGCAATGTGGATGACGGCTATGCGGTGGTGCGCGAGCAGCGTGCCTTGACTCTGGCCGCGGGCACGCACGACGTGGTGATCGGTGACCTGCCTGGCTTCCTCGATCCCGAAGCGCTGGCCCTGGGGTTTCCTGGTGGCGATGCGAAGGTGGTCTCGCAACGGCTGCTGCTGGCGCAGGGCGCGAGTGCGGCCTTGACCGGATTGACCGGTCACACCGTGGACGTGCTCGGCGCCGGCGGCCTGTCGCTGGCCAGCGGCACCTTGCTGCGGGCGGGCGACGGCCTGCTGGTGCGCGACAACAACGGCAATACCACCCTGGTCAGCAACTATGCGGCCGTGCGCACCAGCGGCGCGGACTTCCCGACCGGTGCCAGCCTGAACCTGCGGGTGGATGCCGTACGCGCAGGCCAGACCAGGGCCGTACTCAGCTACCCCACCTCCGGCCTCGGCTGGCGCGCCGCCTACGTGGCGACGCTGCAATCGGGCGCATCCTGCCGCATGCAATTCGAATCGCGCGCCAGCATCGCCAACCGCAGCGGCCGCGACTGGCGCGATGCGCAGCTGACCCTGATTGCGGGCGAGCCGAACATGGCCAAGGAATCGGCGCCACGCCCGATGATGGCGATGGCGCGCGGCTTCAACGCCAAGGCCGCGAGTGCCGACATGCCGCAACAGGACAGTGTCGGCGACTACCGCAGCTACACCTTGCCCGGTGCCGTCGACCTGCCCGACGGCAGCGTCAGCCAGGTGCCGCTGTATGCGAGCCGCGCACTGGATTGCGAGCGCACTGCACTGTACGAGAACGGCAACAGCTACCAGCCGCAGCAGCCGATCCTGAGCCGGGATTTCAGCCAGGGCGGCGGCAGCGCGATCATCAGCACCCTGAAGTTGAAGGCGTTCGACAGCCTGCCGGCCGGCTATCTGCGCGTGCTCACTGCCGACCGCAACGGCACACCGCAGTTCATCGGCGAAGGCCGCATCAACGACACCCCGAAAGGCAGCGACGCCACGATTACCCTGGGTACCGCCTTCGATCTGCGTGCCGAGCGCACACGTACCAGCTTCAGCGCGGACAAGGCCGGCCGTACCATGGACGAAGCGTTCCGTATCAACCTCAGCAATGCGGGCGACAGCACGCGCACGGTGACCGTACGCGAACATCCGTCGCGCTGGCGGCAGTGGACGCTGACTTCATCGAGCAGCAAACCCAGCCAGCAAACACCGGACACGCTGGAGTTCCGCATCGAGGTGCCGGCCAACGGCAAGGCCACGCTGGACTATGCCGTGCGCTACAGCTGGACCGACGCCGACCATCCCCAACCGTAAATCATCCGAGCCGGAGTTCCCCATGCTCAACATCACCAACCACGACAACGGCATCCGCGAGATCCAGCTGGCCCGACCGCCGGTCAATGCGCTGAACCTGGAGCTGCTGCGTGCACTGCATGCCGCCATCGATGACAGCGTGCGCGAAGGCGTGCATGGCATCGTGCTATCCGGCGCACAGGGGCTGTTCTCCGCCGGCGTCGACGTACCGGCACTGCTGGCGCGCGACCGCGCTGGCGTACTCGAGTACTGGCGCGAATTTTTCTCGTTGTGCGGCACCCTGGCCCGCGCACCGATTCCGCTGGTCGCAGCGATCACCGGCCACAGCCCGGCCGGCGGCGCAGTGCTGGCGCTGTTCTGCGATTACCGGGTGATGGCGGAAGGTCCATACCGCATCGGCTTGAACGAAGTGCAGGTGGGGCTGATCGTGCCCGAGGCGATCCAGCTGGCGTTGCGTCGCGTAGTCGGTACCTACCGCGCCGAACGGTTGCTGGTTTCCGGCGCCATGATCGATGCGACCGAAGCGCTGGCCTGCGGCTTCGTCGATGAACTCACCGGTGTCGACCAGGTCACCACGCGCTCACTGCACTGGCTGGGTGAATTGCTGGCGCTGCCGGCGCACGCGATGCTCGCCACTCGCACGCTGGCGCGTGCGGACCTCGCCGAGGCTTACGCCGATCTCGATGCGCTGCCGCTGGAAGCCTTTACCGATGCGTTCTTCCATCCACAGACGCAGGCAGTGCTGCAGCAGCTGGTGGCGCGACTGAAAGAGAAAAAATGATCGCATTGCAGGAGTCCATTCACGGGCTCCTGCAAGATCAGCCCTTGGCGACTGGCCGCGCCGGGTCGCTGACCCAGCCGCTCCACGACGGGGCGTACAGCCGCGAGCCGTGCAGGCCGGCATGTTCCATCGCCAGCAGGTTGTAGCAAGCCGTGACACCGGAGCCGCACATGTGCACGACCTGGTCGGGTGTTGCGTCGCCCAGCACCGCGGCGAATTCCTCGCGCAATTGCGCCGGCGGCTTGAAGTGCCCATCGGCAAGCAGGTTGTCGGCGTACGGCCGGTTGCGTGCTCCAGGCACGTGGCCGGCGGCGCGATCCAGCGGCTCGACTTCGCCGCGGTAGCGCACAGCGGCGCGGGCATCGACCAGCAAGGGTGATGGCTCGGCATGCAGGGCTGCATGATCGACGATCACCTGCCGCGCATCGTAAGCCAGCGTCACCTTGGTGGGCGGGCGTGGTCGCGTGATGGTTTCAACCGGATGCCCGGCCGCCTGCCATGCGGCAAAACCACCGTCGAGCACCGCCACCTCCCGCACGCCAGCCAGCCGTAGCAGCCACCACAGCCGTGCCGCGGCCAAGGCACTCAACCCGGCGTCGTAGCTCACCACCTGTAATCCTGGAACCCAGCCCCAGCGACTGAGCAAGGCACCGAAGGCCGCTGCCGACGGCAACGGATGCCGCCCCAAACCCTCCGGGATCCGCGACAGGTCGGAAAGGTCACGTTCCAGGTCAGCGAATAGGGCGCCAGGTATGTGTCCAGCCAGATAGCTGCGCTCGCCCTGCGTGCGGTCGGCCAGGTCGACGCGGCAATCGACGATCAGTACCTCGTCTGTCGGCAACGCCGCCAACGTGGCGACATCGATCAGAGTGGTTTTCAGACTCATGCGCGTCCCATCCTCTGCAGTAGATTGAGCAGCATCGCGGCGGTGGCGCCCCAGATGCGATGGCCGCCATGGACGAACTCCACCATCGACCGCTGATGGCCGCGGAATTCCATTGTGTAGCGGCGCAGGTTGGCCGGTTCCAGCAGGAAGGCCAGCGGTACCTCGAATACTTCGGCCACCTCGTCCGGCGCCGGATACAGCTGTGCCTCGGCAGCGATCTTCGCCACCACCGGCGTGATGCAGAAACCGCTGATCGTCTCGAAGCAATCCAGGTAACCGAGCGGCGTCACCAGGGTGCGATCCAGGCCGATCTCCTCCTCGCTCTCGCGCAAGGCGGTGGTCAGCGCATTGCCATCGGCCGGCTCACTGCGGCCACCGGGAAACGCCACTTGACCGGCATGCGACTGCAGATGATCGGTGCGGACGGTGAGCACCAGCCGCGGCTGCACGCCCTCGCGAAAACCAAGCAGCACGGCCGCTGGCTTGCGCTGCGTGTTGCCCAGCAACTCGGTCATGTCCGCGTGATTCCAGCCCGGCCCCGTCGGTGGTGCCGACAGCGGCAGCAGCGCGTTGGTCAGCGCCTCCATCACGGCACGTCGCGACTCGGCAGGATCACTTGCATGACGTACAACCGCTCCGCATCGCTCATCGCGCGCCAGCGGCCGATCTCCTCACCGGTGCGTTGGCAGCCCACGCAATAGCCGCGCTCGTCCAGCCGGCAGATGCCGATGCAAGGGGTCAATGGAAGCGTTTCGGCGGGATTCGGAGCGTTCGACATGCCCCGCCATGTTACCACTGGCGCGAATCAGGGCTTGTCGACAGCGGACTTGATGTCGAGCAATTCGATCTCGAACACCAACGCCTCGTTCGGACCGATCCGCGGCAACATGCCGTCTCCGCCATAAGCCAGTTGCGGCGGAATCACCACCTTCCAGCGATCGCCTATGTGCATGCGCGGAATCACGTCCTGCCAGCCGCGAATGACTCCGTTCACCGGAAAACTCACCGGCGCGCCATGTGCCCAGGTGCTGTCGAATTCGGTGCCGTCGATCAGCATGCCGCGGTAGTTCACGGTAACCACGCTGGTCACCGTGGGACTGACCGTACCGGAACCTTGACTCAACACGGCGTACTGGATGCCCGACGGCAGCTGCACCACGCCGGGCCGCTGCCGGTTGCGCGCCATGTAGGCATCGCTCTTGCGCGCATTGGCGGCAGCGATGCGTTTGAACTCGGCCAGCGCATCGGCGTGCATCTGCTGATCGAGGCGCTGCAGTTGCAGGCGCATGTCCTGCATCGACACCGTCGGATGACGTTTGGCGTAAGCGTCCTGGATCGCGCGCACCAGCACGGGAATATCCACGTCCGGCTTGCCGTCCGCAAACTGGCTGCCGATCTGGTAACCGATCGCGTACGACAGCTTCGCCTTGTCGGGCTTCGCTGGCACAGCCGGCGTGACGGTCGCCGGCACCTGACTCTGCGCATGCGCCACGCCGCCCAGCAACAGCAGCATGCCGAGCAACCCGCTACGCAGATGTGTCATGCCTTTCTCCACCGGGCCTTTCCCTATCGCGACAATCGATCCTGACGGATCATCCTAAGCGGTTCGCCGGATTCGTGCAGCGATGGCGCTTGTGGCTTGAGAAACCCCGCGGCGACAAAGGTTCCCGCTGCTACCATCGCGCTTTTGCATCCATCGGGAGTCGCTCATGGCTTATCGCAACCTGGAAATCAGCAACCGCGGCGCGGTGCGCACGATCACTGTCAATCGCCCCGACAAGCTCAATGCGCTGAATCGCGACACCCTCAACGAACTGACCCTCGCGTTTGCACAGGCCGCGCAGGATGACGCCGTGCGCGCGGTGGTACTCGCCGGCGCGGGCGAGAAGGCCTTCGTTGCCGGCGCCGACATCGCCGAGATGAACGGCTATACGCCCGTGCAGGCGCAGGGTTTCTCGCGCACCGGCCAGCGCCTGATGAGCTCGATCGAGCGGCTCGGCAAACCGGTGGTCGCGCGCATCCAGGGCTTCGCGCTCGGTGGTGGGATGGAACTCGCCATGGCCTGCCACCTGCGCGTGGCCAGCGAGAAGGCGAAGTTCGGCCAGCCGGAAATCAACCTCGGCCTGATCCCCGGTTTTGGCGGCACCCAGCGCCTGCTGCGTCTGGCTGGCCGAGGTGCGGCGCTGGAACTGTGCCTCATGGGCGCACCGATCAACGCGCAGCGTGCATACGAGCTGGGTATCGTCACCCGCGTGGTCGCACCGGAGACGCTGGATGACGCGGTGAACGCGCTGGCAGACCAACTCGCGGCCGCCGCGCCGCTGGCCGCCGCCGGCATTCTCGACGCCGTGCTGCAAGGTGGCGAGACCAGCATCGATCAGGGTCTGGAGTTCGAGACGCAGGGCTTCGCGCTGGCGTTCTCCACCGAGGACATGCGCGAAGGCACCACGGCGTTTCTGGAAAAGCGCAAGGCGGAGTTCAAGGGACGCTGATCGCTGCGTCTCGCAGCGATCAAAATCAGACATCAAGCTTTGATCTTTGCTTGTTCAGCAGTCAACTTCTGCTTCATGCATGGCGGCGGGCAGTGCCCGCCCTATCTTCCGGCTTCATCAAACTTCTTCTCGCCCGCCGTCACCGACAGCTTCAACCGATTCTCCGGTGGCGCCAGCGGGCACACCACATGCGGCGTGATCGCGCATGGCGGATTCTGCGCGAGATTGAAATCCAGCAATACCTTGCCGTCCTTCGGTGCCGCCGCATACAAAAACCGCGCGCCGCCGTAGGTCAGTTTGCCGGCCGTGCGATCGGTGAACACGAAGAACAAGTGGCCATCCTCGTCGATCGGCAACAGCTCGTAGGTGTGGCCGTCACGCTGGAACACCGCCTTGCCGGCGATCGGCGTGTCGCTTTCGGTGCCGGTGACATAGGCCATCTTCAACGCATGCGGCTGCGCGAACGGCACCCACTCCGCTTCGATCCGCCATGACGGATCGATCGGAAAATAATCGAAGCCCGGGAAATGCGTACGCAGCGGCGTGTCGTTGTCTTTCACCCGAAGACCACGCTGCGTGCCGTTCTCGACCACATACAGATAGCTGCTGCCAAAGCTCACGCGGGTAGGCTGCTGTTTGCCCGCATCGCCCTGCGTGCGCAGCTCGCTGATCGACGCCGTCGCCGGCTGGTCATCCACACGGATGCCATGCGTTTCGATCAGGTGCAGGCGCACCCGCGCATGCGCATCCAGATTCAGCACGCCCAGATGCGCTGGTGCAGCAGGAACCTGGAAGCGGTTGTCCGCCGCGCTGCCCACCGTGTTGTCGCCAGGCAACAACCAGCCCGAGGCGGTGAGCGCCAGATAACCGTCCGCACGTTTCAGCTCATCGACGCGAGCGACGCGCGCCTTCGTCACCGAACTGGCATAGCCGTCGGGCGTGGCGGCGGACGCATCGAATGATGCCAACAGCGTCAGCGCGATAACCGCGCACCACTCAGTGATGCGAGCCACGGTAGCTCTTCTCGCCCGCGGTCACGCGCAGGTCCAGCCGGTTTTCCGGCGGCGCCAGCGGGCAGGTGGCAAACGGTGTGAACGCGCACGGCGGGTTGTACGCCTTGTTGAAATCCAGCACGACCTTGCCGTCCTTCGGCGGGTCGATGTAGAGGAAGCGCGCAGCACCATAGGTTTCCTTGCCGCTGGTGCGATCGGCGAACACGATGAAGTACTGCGTGTCGCCCGGCTCCTCAATCACCGGCAGGATCTCGAAGTGCTTGCCATCACGCGTGAACTCCAGCTTGCCCGGCACCGGATACTTGTCGATGGTGCCGATCACCGAACCCATTTCCAGCGTCTCGCCCGGCGCGGCCGGCACCCAGGTCGCCTCGATCCGCCACGATGGGTCGATCGGGAACGAATCGATGCCGAGGAAGTGCTTGCGGCCGGGCGCTTCACTGTCCTTGACGCGCAGCCCCTTGCGGCCATCGCGGTTGATCACGTAGAAGCTCGCGGTACCGAAGCTCACTGTCGTTGGCGTGGCGGTGCCGGCTTTCATGTCATCGATCAGCGTGGCCTCGTGCACTGGCTTGCCGTCAATCAACGCACCACTGTCGCCGGCCAGCACGAGATGCACGTCGCCATTGCCAGCCAGGTTCGCCACACCGAGATGCGCAGGGCCAGCCTTCAGCACGATGTCGTTGTCGGCCGCGCTGCCGATGCGGTTGGCGCCATCCTTCAACCATTCCAGACCGATCAGGCTCAGCCACCCGTTTGGCGCCGTCAGCCGCTCGACCCGACCAGCGTGCCATTGCTCGATGCTTTGCTTGTAATTGTCGGTATCGGTGGCATGCACGGTAGCAACTCCCAGAATGGCGGCGGCAATAAACAGGCTGGTACGAATCATCGGTATCTCCAGCGAAACAACTACAGATAGCGCGTCAACGGCCGCGCATGAACAACTTGTCGAGCTCGGACAGGCTCAGCTGAATCCAGGTTGGACGACCATGATTGCATTGTCCGGAGCGCTCGGTCGCCTCCATCTCGCGCAACAGCGAGTTCATTTCGGGGATGCTCAGTCGCCGTCCGGCACGCACCGAGCCATGGCAGGCCATGGTCGAGAGCAGTTCGTTCTCCAGCTCCTGCAGACGCCGCGAGCTGCCGTGCTGGGCCAGTTCGGACAGCACGTCGCGGCTGAGCTGGCTGACATCGGCGCCTTCCAGCAAGGCCGGAATGCGCCGCACCACGACTGTCGCCGGGCCGCTGCGCGACAGCTCCAGGCCCCACTCGGCCAATGCCTCGGCGTGTTCCTCCGCTGCGGCCGCCTCCTTCGCGCTGACCGCAATGCCGAGCGGCACCAGCAGCATCTGCGAGCGCAGGTTGCTGCAGGCGCGACCGGATTTCAGTTTCTCGTAGGTGATGCGTTCGTGCGCGGCGTGCATGTCGACCAGCACCATGCCGTGCGCATTCTCCGCCAGCACGAAGATGCTCTTCAGCTGCGCGATCGCGAAACCGAGCGGTGGTGTCTCCCCCTCTTCCGCCATCGGCATCGATACGGATGAAGTTGCTGCCGGCGACGATTCGCCGAGCAACGCGGCATAACCCGCCAAGGGTGCATCGCGCACGCCCAGGTTCAATCGGTTCTGGCTGAACTGGCTTGGCCACGCCGTTGCCGCGGATGATGTGGGTGCAACATACGAGCTACCCGGCACGAGTGCCGGTTCGCTCGTCGGCAAGCTGCTCATTCCAGCTCGCGTCTGTGCCAATGCCTCATGCAGGGTTCGGAACAAAAAATCATGTACCAGCCGCTGCTCGCGGAAACGCACCTCGTGCTTAGCCGGATGCACGTTCACGTCGACGCCGGCCGGATCGAGCTCCAGATACAGCACGAATGCCGCGTGACGGCCGTGGAACAGCACGTCGGCATAGGCCTGACGCACCGCGTGGGCAACGATGCGGTCGCGCACCAGCCGGCCGTTGACGTAGAAATATTGCGAGTCGGCCTGCGCACGCGAGGCGGTCGGCAGACCGACCCAGCCTGACAGATGCAGCCCGGCCATCGCGTGATCGATACGCAGGCTCTGCGCCGGAAACTCCTCACCGAGCACTTCAGCCACACGTTGCAGCGCAGCCTGCTCGTCGCGGGCGGCTTTCCAGATACGCACCGGCTTGCCGTTGTGGCTGAGCCGAAATTCCACCGAACCGCGCGCCAGTGCCAGCGATTTCAGCAGGTCATCGATATGCGCGAATTCGGTGCGCTCGGCGCGCATGAATTTCCGCCGCGCCGGCACGTTGTAGAACAGGTCGCGCACTTCGGCGCTGGTGCCTTGCGGATGCTGCGCCGGGCGTGCCGCCTGCAACTTGCCGCCATCGACTTCGATGCGGAAGGCAGCGTCCTGATCGCGTGCACGCGAGGTCAGTGCGAAACGCGATACCGACGAGACCGAAGCCAGCGCCTCACCACGAAAACCCATGCTGGCGACATGCTCCAGATCATCGAAGCTGCCGATCTTGCTGGTCGCGTGCGAAGCGACCGCCAGCGGCAGCTCATCGACATGGATGCCGCCGCCGTCGTCGCGCACGCGGATCAGGCGGGTGCCGCCCGCCTCGATGTCCACTTCGATGCGGGTGGCACCGGCGTCGAGGCTGTTCTCGACCAGCTCCTTGACCACCGAAGACGGTCGCTCGATGACCTCGCCGGCGGCGATCTGGTTGATGAGTTCGGGGGGAAGCAGGCGGATCACAGTCATCCGCGAACTTTAGCAGCGAACGACCGCGAAGCCGTCGTCACCGCGATGCCGACCGGATGAGATCAACCGGTGGGAATGGCCAGCATGGTGCCAGCACGCACCGTATCGGTACTCAGCTGGTTGGCACTCTTCAGCGCACCGATACTGATGCCGTACTGGCGGGCAATGCTGCGCAGGCTTTCACCCGGGCCGACCCGGTGCAGATCACGTACGCCGGCATCCGCAGGTGGTGCCGGATTGCTGGTCTGTGCGACACGGCTGGTGCTGACCGATTTCGCAGCAGGACTCTTGTCGACACTTGCCGGCTTGCCCGATGCCAGCTCGACACTGTTGCCGTTACGTCGCGCAGCTTGCGCCGCGAACCAGGTGCCAGGCGGCGGCGTCGATTCGAAATAATTCTTCACGCCGCCCATCACCGCTTCGGCGAGCTGTTTCTGGTGTGCCGGATCGCGCAGCTTGCGCTCCTCGGCCGGATTGCTGATGAAAGCGGTCTCGACCAGGATCGACGGCACGTCCGGCGAACGCAGCACCACGAAGTTCGCCCGTTCCACATAGCCACGATGGGTCGGCCCGAGCATGCCCAGCGCCTTGAGTACGTTGCCGGCGACCATGTCGCTGGCCTGCATCGCCCAACCCTGCTGCAGATCCAGCAAGACCTTGGCCAAGCCGTCGTCCTTGTCGTCCAGCGTGATGCCGCCGATCAGGTCGGCGCGATTCTCGCTATCGGCGAGCCAGCGCGCGGCCGTGCTGGTCTTGCCGCGCGGCGACAGCACCCACACCGACGAGCCCTTGGCGTCATCGCTGGTGAAAGCGTCGGCGTGGATCGACACGAACAGGTCCGCATTGTTTTCGCGGGCAATGCGATAGCGCTGCGTGAGTGGGATGAAAAAGTCGCCATCACGCGTCAGCACCGCCTTCATGCCCGGCTGGCGATTGATTTCCGCCGCGAGATTGCGCGCCACAGCCAGGGTGACATCCTTCTCCAGTGTGCCGCCAGGACCGTGCGAACCGGGATCCTTGCCGCCATGGCCGGCATCGATCGCTACCACCACGGCGCGCTGGCCGTTGAGCATGGCCGCGGCCTGCTCGGTGGCGACACGGCTGCTGTGGCTGGGATTGCTGTACTTGGGAACCAAGACCGGCGCAGGAGCCTCTGGTGCAGGTGCAGCCGGGGCAGTCGGGGCAGTTTCAGCAACGCTGGCGCGGTCACTCTTGCCGTCATTGCCGGGGTAGAGATCCAGCACCAGCCGATAATCCGTGCCGCTGGCCGGCTTGAGCACGAAGCTCTTCAGGCGACTGGCCGGATCGACCTTGGCGGTCAGCTGCAGGTGATCGCCGATACGGGCATGGCTCATGCCCCGAAAAAGGCCTTGCGCAGCCGGATCGGAAAAATCATGGCTCACGCCGCTGTCGGGAAGATCGATCACGATCTGGCCGTCTTTCTGGTTGACCGTGTAGCGCAGCGGGCCGGAGGCATCGAGCACCACGCGGGTGTAATCCGGGCCGGCCCATACGCGCGCGTCCTTCAGATCGGCTGCCTGGGCCGCACACAATGGGGCGATCGCCATGATTGCGACGGCGACAAATCCACCCAGATTGTTCAGGTAGCCCCTCATGAGCCGCATTGAAACGCAGTCAATCATTGAATGCAAGCGACTTTTTCCTTGAATATCCATAACCTGCGGACTATTTATCAGGCGATATCAAGTTATCGACCGCAAGTCGCGCATTCCGAACAGATCCTTGCCAAAATGGCTGGATCGCCAATTTCTCAAGGAGAAATCAATACTTAGCTGCGCTCACCCAGTCGCGCGAGCAGCTCTTCGCCGCGCGGAGTGAAGGCTCGCAGCAAAGCTTGGCGGCCCTGCTCGGCGTAGTCCAGGCGCAACTCAAGGTCCGCTGCAGGCAACGCGCCAGCGCCACGCTCGGGCCATTCCACCAGCACCAACGCGGCTGGATCGGCCAGCGCGTCCAGACCCAGCCATTCGAGCTCGCCGGGATCGGCGATCCGGTACAGGTCCAGATGCCACGCCGGTCGCCCCTCTGCCATGTAACCCTCGACCAGACTGTAGGTGGGGCTCTTGACCCGTTCGCCCACGCCCAACGCGGTCAGCAAGGCACGCGCGAAGCTGGTCTTGCCGGCGCCGAGCGAGCCATGCAGGTAGAGCACCAGCCCGTCGTCCAGTACGTCCGCTACCCGCGCACCCAGCGCAGCAGTAGCCGCCTCATCTGGCAATGACCATTCCCGTCCGGATTCGATATGCCCGGTCATGCATCACGCTCGCAGTTCGATATGCCGTTGCCCAACGCATGCAGTGGCGCCAGCAGGTCACTTGCCAGCAGCCCGCGTTCGCCCTGTTGCGCGGCACGATCACCGGCGCGCGCATGCAGACCCACGCCAAGGCAGGCGGCCTGCCATACGCCGCAACCCTGCGCAAGCAGCGCCGCGATGATGCCGGTGAGCAGATCGCCCATGCCACCGGAAGCCATGCCTGGGTTGCCCCACGGACAGACGTCCAGACGTCCATTCGGATCGGCGATCAAGCTACCGGCGCCTTTCAGTACGACGATCGCGGCATATCGCCTGGTCAACTCGCGCACCGCGGCAAAACGATCCTGCTCGATCTCGCGGGTGGAAACACCAAGCAAGCGCGCCGCCTCGCCCGGATGCGGCGTCAATACCGTCGGTGCCGTGAACTGACGCGGTTCGCGTGCCAACAGGTTCAGACCGTCGGCATCGAGTACCAGCGGCTTGTTCGCGTCCAGCGCGGTCAACCACAGCGCGTGGCCCCAGGCGGCCTGCCCCAGACCTGGCCCAAGTGCCAGCACACTGGCACGTTCGAGCAGCGGTGCCAGCGCCTGCGGACCATCGACGCCATGCACCATCAGTTCCGGCCGCGCAGCATTCAGTACAAACACATGCTCGGCGCGTGTCGCCACGCTGACCAGACCGGCACCGGCACGCAACGCCGATTCGCCCGCCAGCCGCGCCGCGCCGGCCATGCCGTGCTCACCGCCGATCACCAGCACATGACCGTTGTCGCCCTTGTTGGCGTAGCGCGCGCGCGACGGCAACGCCTCGGCGACCAACAACCGCGCGTCGGGCGACGTATCCGCGTATACGCTTTCAGGCACACCCAGAGTGGCCAGTTCGAGCACGCCGACCTGATCGGCAGCGCGGCCCGTATGCAGCCCGCGTTTGCCGGCGATGAAGGTGACGGTGACATCGGCACGGATCGCCGCACCGGGACAGTCGCCGCTATCGGTATTCAAGCCGCTGGGTACATCCAGTGCCAGCACCGGCCGGCCACTGTGATTGATCAGATCGATCAGTCGCACCGCCGCCGGCTCGGGCGCTCGATTGAGACCGATGCCATACAACGCATCCACATGCAGTTCAGCCGTAGGCAGTACGCCATTGGTGTCCCACAGCTGCACCTTGCCGCCGCCGGCCTCCCACGCCGCACGCGCCAGCGCCGCCTCACCGTGCGCCGTCGCACTCAGCGCCACCAGTTCGACCTGCAGCCCGGCTTCACGCGCCAGCACGCCCAACAGGAAGCCGTCGCCGCCATTGTTACCAGGGCCGCAATGGATGCAGATCTGTCGCAGTTGCGGCCAATGTCGGCGCAAGCTGTTCAGCGCGGCATTCGCCGCGCGACGCATCAGCTCATGGCCGGAAATTCCCAGGGCTGCGAGCGCGGTGCCTTCCATCACGCGCAGCTGTGCAACGGTATGGAGATCGCGACTGTACGGGTGGGCTGGCATACGTGAATTATAGGCATGGGCCGCCTCTACAATAGTCGGATGTCCAGCACCGACATCCGCAGCACGCCCGATTACGCCACCCTCGCCCGCGACATCAAACGCTGGGCGATCGAACTGGGCTTTGCCGAAGCCGGCATCAGCGGCACCGATCTGGGCGAGGACGAGCAGCATCTCGAGCGCTGGCTCGAAGATGGCCATCACGGCGAGATGGAATACATGGCCCGGCACGGCAACCGGCGCGCGCGGCCGGCCGAACTGGAACCCGGCACGCAGCGGGTCATCTCGGTGCGCATGGATTACATCCCGCCTGGCACCGCCAACGCCTGGGGCGTACTGGAGGATGCCGAAGCCGGTTACGTGTCGCGCTACGCGCTGGGCCGCGACTATCACAAGCTGATGCGCAACCGCCTGCAGAAGCTGGCCGAACGTATCCACACCGTGGTCGGCGACTTCGGCTATCGCGCCTATGTGGACTCCGCGCCGGTGCTGGAAAAGGCCTTGGCACGCAACGCGGGGCTGGGCTGGATCGGCAAGCACACCGTGCTGATCAACCGCCGCGCCGGCTCGTATTTCTTTCTTGGCGAGCTGTACACCGACCTGCCGTTGCCGGTCGACGCACCAGCCAGCGCGCACTGCGGCAGTTGCAGCCGCTGCATCGAGATCTGTCCGACACAGGCGATCCTCGGGCCGTACCGGCTGGATGCGAAACGTTGCATCTCCTATCTCACGATCGAGCTCAAGGGCAGCATCCCGGAAGAGTTGCGCGTGCCGATGGGCAACCGCATCTTCGGCTGCGACGACTGCCAGCTGGTGTGTCCGTGGAACAAGTTCGCGCAGGAAACCGCCGAGCCGGATTTCGCGCCACGACATAGCCTCGACGGCGCGAAGCTGGTCGAGCTGTTTGCATGGAGCGAACAGGAATTCCTCAAGCGCACCGAAGGCATGGCGATCCGCCGCACCGGCTACGAAGGCTGGCTGCGCAATATCGCGGTGGCACTGGGCAATGCGCCGCCGTCAACAGGCGTACGCGAATCACTCGAAGCCCGCGTCGATCACCCTTCGGCGATCGTGCGCGAGCATGTGGCGTGGGCGCTGGCGAAGCAGCGGCGCTGAACGCGGCAGGATCAGCTCAGGCCGCGGCCATCTGCTTGGGAATCGAACGGTTGGTGTGCGAGATGCCATTTTTTGCATCGGCATAGACCAGCACCGGCTGATAGTGCTCCAGCTCGGCTTCATTCAACTGCACGAACGCGGCGATGATGATGATGTCGCCCGCCTGGGCGCTGCGCGCGGCACTGCCGTTGACCGAGATGATGCCGGAGCCTTCCTCGGCGCGCAGGGCGTAGGTGACGAAGCGCTGGCCGCTGTTGACGTTCCAGGCGTGGATCTGCTCGTACTCGCGGATACCCGACGCATCCAGCAGCAGACCGTCGATCGCGATCGAGCCTTCGTAGTGCAGCTCGGCGTGGGTCACCGTGGCACGGTGGATCTTGGCCTTGAGCATGTTCAGGTGCATGACGTTCTGTCCCGCAGGGTTCTGCAAAGTCGGCGATTATCGAACCGATGACGCTGCACTGCAACATCAGCGGCCTCGTCCGCGATATGCGGGCGCCTCAGTCGAACAGCAAGTTGTCGATCAGGCGGGTCTGGCCGAGGCGTGCCGCAATCAGGGCGATCAGGCCGTCGCGCTGGCCTTCGGCCGGCTCTGCCAGGTCCTCGGCACGGCGGATTACCGTGTAATCGGGCACAAATCCGGCACGAATCAGGCGTGCGGCGGCGGTCTGCTCGAGTGCCTGCCAGGGATGCCCCTTGCCCAGCAACTCGCGCATCTTCAGCAAGGTGTCGTGGATCAACGGCGCCCGCGCACGCTCGGCGGCGGACAGGTACTGGTTGCGCGAACTCAGCGCCAGGCCGTCATCAGCACGCAAGGTGGGCGCGGCCATTACCATCACCGGCAACGACAGGTCACGCACCATCCGCTCGATCACCTTCAGCTGCTGGAAATCCTTCTGGCCGAACACGGCCAGATCCGGCTGCACCAGGTTGAACAGCTTGCATACCACGGTGGCCACGCCATCGAAATGCCCGGGCCGATGCGCGCCCTCCAGTGTCTCGGTGATTTGCGGCACGCGCAGGCTGACACTGTGTTCGGCCCCGAACGGATAGATCGTCGCCACGTCCGGCGCAAACAGCAGGTCGCAATCCTGCTCGGTCAACGCCGTCTGATCCTGCAACAAGGTGCGCGGATAGCGCTCGAAATCCTCATTCGGGCCGAACTGGGTCGGATTGACGAACACACTGGCGACCACCCGGTCGGTACGCGCCCGCGCCAGCTTGATCAGCGACTGGTGGCCGGCGTGCAGGTTGCCCATGGTCGGCACGAAGCCCACCGTCAGGCCCTTGCTGCGCCAGCCACGAATCGCGGCGCGCAAGGCGGGGGCGTCTTGTACGGTCTGCATGGTGCGTCGACTCGCTGCTCAGTTGAAACAATGCTCGGGTGCCGGGAACACACCGCTGCGCACGTCCGCGGCATATGCCGTGATAGCCGCACCAACAGAGTCGCGCCCGGCCAGAAAATCCTTGCTGAATTTGGGTCGCTTGCCCGGCGTGATGCCGAGCATGTCATGGATCACCAGCACCTGTCCGTCGCAATGCGGGCCGGCGCCGATGCCAATGACTGGAATGGTCAATGCCTCGGTCACGCGTCGACCCAGTTCGACCGGCACGCCCTCCAGCACCAGCAGATCCGCACCAGCCGCCTGCACCGCCAATGCCTCGGCCAGCACGCGATCGGCGGCCGCCTGCTCGCGGCCCTGGATACGGAAACCGCCGAATTTGTGCACCGACTGCGGGGTCAGCCCCAGATGCGCGCAGACAGGAATCGCGCGTGCGGTCAGCGCGGCAATCGCCTCGAGAATATGCGGCGCGGCACCTTCGATCTTCACCATCGCCGCGCCAGCTTCGCCGACCAGCCGTGCGCCGGCTTCCAGCACGTGCGCGAGATCGCGATCGGCCATGAACGGCATGTCGGCGACCAGCAGCGTCGCCGTGAGTCCACGGGCCACCGCGGCGGTGTGATAGACCATGTGATCGAGCGTCACCGGCAGCGTGCTGCGATGTCCCTGCACCACCATGCCGAGCGAGTCGCCGACCAGCGCGATGTCGACCCCGGCCGTCTCCAGTTGCCAGGCGAAACTGGCGTCATAGGCGGTGAGCATGACAATGCGCTGCCCCTGCGTTTTCATCGCATGCAGGCCCGGCACGGTAACCGGCTTGCGTTCGGGGACATTCGCGTTCTGCACGTACACGGCAATTCCTGATGGGATGGCGGGCGCCGATTATGGCTCAAGCAGCCTTACGCAACCGGCAAGATCGAGTTGCATCAGCCGCTCTGCCACCGTGCCGTACCCGGGCAACGGCAATGCCGGCGCGACATCGTGCAAGGGCAGCAGCACGAATGCACGCTCGGCCATGCGCGGGTGCGGCAAGGTCAGCTGCGGATCGTCGAGCTGCACGCCGTCGACGTGCAGCAGGTCCAGATCCAGCGTGCGCGGACCATTGCGCTCGGCGCGCACCCGGCCGGCTTGCTGCTCGATCGCCAGCAGCGCATCCAGCAACGCATGTGGCGACAGCATCGTATCCAGCTGCACCACGGCGTTGACGAACGGCGGCTGCTCCAGCATGCCCCATGGCGGTGTGCGATACAGATGCGAACGCTGCAGCAGATGGGTATCGGGCAGGTTTGCCAGCGCGTCCATCGCGTCGAGCAACTGTTGCTGTGGATTGCCGAGGTTGCTGCCCAGCGCGACGTAAGCCAGCGTCACGCGGAACCCGATTTTCCGCCCGGTTTGCGACGGCGGCGGCGCGGGCGCGGTGGCTTGCCGGCTACCGGCGCCGCCACGACATGGTCACTGGCACTGCTACCACCACCAGCCGGCAGCGCCGCTGCCAGCACATCCTGCGGCAACTGCTGCGCGTGCGCCCACCACTGACCCAGCTCGCGCATCGCCGGCGATTCATCCGCGCGCAACAGCAGGAAGTCGAACGCGGCGCGAAAGCGCGGATGCGTCATCAGGCGGAATACCCGCTTGCGCTGGATCTGCTCGAAACGCGGCTGCAGCGACCAGATCTCTTCCATGGTGAAGGTGAACCGACGCGGGATCGCCACCCGCTGGCACTGCTCGCCGACCACCTGGGCCGAAGCACGTGCCCACGCCTCGGTGCTTTCCTGGCCACGGGCGATCCAGTGATGCGCCACATCGCGCACCTCGCCCCACAACAGCACCGCGAACAGGAACGCCGGGGTGACCGACTTGCCTTCGGCAATGCGTGCATCGGTATTCGCCAGACCGTGCTCGACCAGCGAGCGCAGCGCCTCGTCGCCGCGCTTGAGCGCCCGCGCAGTCGCCGGAAACAGGAATTTCAGCAGACCGCACTGTTCCAGCATGCGGAAACTCTTCAGACCGTTGCCGCTGAGGAACATCTTCAGCGATTCGTCAAACAAGCGTGCCGGTGCGGCATCGGCCAGCAATGGGCCGAGCGTCTCGAACGGTGCCATCGCGGCCGCGTCGATGCGCATATCGAGCTTGGCCGCCAGACGCGCTGCACGCAGCATGCGCACCGGGTCCTCGCGATAACGGGTATCCGGATCGCCGATCAGCCGCAACGCGCGATCCTGCAGATCCTGCATGCCACCGACATAGTCGCGCACCGAAAAATCGCTGATGTCGTAATACATCGCGTTGACGCGGAAGTCGCGGCGGATCGCGTCTTCCTCGATCGTGCCCCAGATGTTGTCGCGCACGATGCGACCGTCGACGATATGCCGGTCGCCCTCGCCGCCTTCTTCGCCGAGGCCGCGGAACGTCGCCACCTCGATGATTTCCGGGCCGAACACCACGTGTGCCAGCCGAAAGCGCCGACCGATCAGGCGGCAGTTGCGGAACAGCTTCTTCACCTCGTCCGGCGTCGCATCGGTGGCGACATCGAAGTCCTTCGGCTGCAGGCCCAGCAGCAGATCACGCACCGCACCGCCGACCAGATAGGCCGCATAACCGGCCTCGTTCAGGCGATACAGCACCCGCAGCGCCGCCTTGCTGACGTTCTTGCGCGAGATGATGTGCTGGTCGCGCGGAATGATCCGCAGCGCTGGCGTCAGGTCGGTCCTTGATTCGAGATTCAAGCGGTCGGAATCCTTGCGGGCGAAGCTGCCCTTGGTTGCAATATATCGCGGCGCGCGGCGCCGCGGATCATCCCGTGGAACGCATGGCACGTGCATCGACGGGGCATGCTCCGAGCAGCGCAGGCCAATGCATGCCAAGCATTGCCGCACGAAACAATTCCGTTATACTAGCGCGCCTCACAGCATAACGCTCCCTTCGTCTAGTGGCCTAGGACACTGCCCTCTCAAGGCGGGAACACGAGTTCGAGTCTCGTAGGGAGCACCATTGCTTTTGCAATCTTCCGTGATTGCTCCGGTCGGGTCGGTTAGCGTCATATTGCAGCTCGGCGCCACTGGCTGGATCAAAAGCGGCCATCCATGGCCGCACTTTTCACAAGAGCCGACGCGCCGATTTACCGGGCCGCCTGGCATACCTCTCACAAGCAGGCCAAAGCCGCCCATGACTTTCGTCGTCATCGACAACTGCATCAAGTGCAAGTACACCGATTGCGTTGAGGTCTGCCCGGTCGACGCCTTCCATGAAGGCCCCAATTTCCTCGTGATCGATCCGGACGAGTGCATTGACTGCACCTTGTGCGAGCCGGAGTGCCCGATCAACGCGATCTATCCGGAAGACGACGTGCCGGCCGGCCAGGAAGCCTTCGTGGCGCTCAACGCCGAACTGGCCAAGGGCTGGCCGGTAATCACTGAGCGCAAGGACAGCCCGACCGACGCCAAGGACTGGGAAGGCAAGCCGGGCAAGCTTGAATTGCTCCAGCGCTGACCCGCCTCCCAGATAGCCAGACAAAAGAACGCCGCCATCAAGGCGGCGTTTCCATTAGAGCCTGCCCAAACCAGCGACGACAGGCTCCATGCTCACTTCGTTGGTTACTTTTTGCCGATGCTCGACTTCAAGGTGTCGATCACCTTCGCCACCGCCGCGATGGAGTCGCTTTGCGCGCGGATTTCGCTGCCGTCCGCACCACTGCTGTTGATACTGATCTGAACCTGATGCGGCGTTCCCACCGTGCTGGCGGAATCGCTCTTGTCACGCCCGAACATGCGTCCAAAGAAACCCTTCTTTTTCTGGCCGGCGGCGGCAGTCACGGCGACCACATAGCTATGCGCCGCATCGTCATGGCTGACCAACTGCCCCAGCGTGCCGCCTGCCAGCGCCTCACCCACCTTGGCGTAGACGCTGTCAACGCTGCCCGCATGCACAAAACCATCGGAAACCTGGCCCATCTGGCCGGCAACACCGCCCACGCTGGCCGTCGCACCGCTGGATGTCGGCTGGTTGGCACCCGGCGGCGGAATCACCAGCGCATCACTGGTCGAAGGACGATCCAGGCTCGGCGGAATCTCCAGCGGCGATTGCTGCTGGGCGGTGTCCCACGCCTTGTGCGAGCGGAACATGCCGCAGCCGGTAAGCAGCAGGCCACTGAGGGCCACAGCCGGCAGGGCCACGAGGAGCGAGGTTTTCTTCATGTAGTCAGATTCCGTGAGTAAGTCAGGCAACCGTCAACCGGCCGCAGTCGCCAAGGATGCCAGACTGGACAGCGCTTGGTGCAATCGGGCGCGATCCGGACCGTCGTTCAGTTCCACCAGCGGCAACCTCGGCAGCGCCAGACCCAGCCCCAGAACGGGCAGACCAGCCTTGACCGCGATCGGGTTTGGCGCACAGTTCAGCGCCTGCACCAACGGATCGAGCGCCGCATGACACCGCTCGGTAGCGACTTGATCGCCACCGGTAGCCGCGTCACACAACGCACGAAATGCCTGCGGCACCAGATTGGCCACCACCGAGATGGTACCGGCCGCACCGGCCAGCATCGCCACACCGGCGCTGCCATCGTCGCCGGACAGATAGACGAAATCCGCGCGCACAAGTTCCGCCAGCGCCGAAATCCGCTCGCGATCGCCACGCGCCTCCTTGAGGCCGATGATCGCCGGATGCTCGCGCAACCCGGCCACCGTCTCCGGCAGCAGGTCGCAACCCGTTCGGGTAGGCACGTTGTACAGCACGACCGGCAGGCCACCGTGCTCGGCCACTTCAAGAAAATGGCGGCGCAAGCCTTCCTGGGTCGGACGCACGTAATACGGCGTCACCACTAGTGCGGCATCAGCTCCCAGCGCCTTGGCGCGACGGGTCAAGGCAACGGTCTTGGCGGTACCGGCTTCACCGGTACCGGCGATCACCGGCACGCGACCGGCCACGTGTTCGACCGCAAATGCCAATAGCCGATCGAACTCGTCGTGCTCCAGCATGTGTGCTTCGCCGGTGGAACCAGCCACCACCAGCGCCTGCGTACCGCCGGCCAACTGATGGTCAAGCAGGCGGCCGAACGCCGACAGGTCGAGCCCCCCATCGGCTGCAAACGGGGTGACCAGCGCGCAGATGCTTCCGCGAATGTTCAAGACTCGATTCCGCTCCAGATCAAGCCCTGCATGTTACTTGCCGCCTTGAGATACGGGCAAGTAAGCTCGATCGGAGTAATCTCGTCGTTTCCGCAGCACGCGGCATGCCGCCACAGGTAGAACCTTTGAAACCCACTTCCGCCTCTTCTCCCGCGGCTGCACGTGCAGGCAACGACAATCAGTTGCTGATCCAGGCACTCACGCCATCGAGCAAGTCGCCGCTGCTGGCACTGGCCAAGCGTATTGCCGACGCCGGCTGCAACCTCTCCGAATCACGCGTGTCGACCATCGGCACAGAAATCTCGCTGATGCTGCTGGCCAGTGGCGCGTGGGACGCGTTGGCCAAGCTGGAAACCGCACTGACCAAACTGGCCCGTGACGAGAGCCTGCGACTGGTGCACTACCGCACCGGCCCGCGCGAAAACAGCTCGCACCTGCTGCCGTACCTGGTGGAAGTGGTGGCGGCCGACCGGCCGGGCATCGTGGCGCGGATCGTGGAGTTCTTCACGCAGCACGAGATCAGTGTGGAGCAGCTTAATTCCACCCGTTATCAGGCGATGCAGACCGGCGCGGAGATGTTCCAGGCCCAGTTCACCATCGGCGTTCCGGCGGAGATCCATATTGCCGCGCTGCGCGACGATTTTCTCGAGCTGTGCGACGGCCTGAATCTGGATGCGATCATGGATCCGGTGAAGTTCTGAGCATCGCGCGAACCGGCGCATCTGACAAGGGCTGTTATCGGCGGGTCTGCACGCGCTAGTCTTGCTCCCAGGACTACCGAGGAACGCTGCATTGCCGTCAGTGTGTCGATCCAATCCGATCGCTTTCTGCGTACCACCCGCAATGCTTGCCGTCAGCCGGTCCCTGAATCCCTCTTTCCACATGCATGCGCAGCGGCCACTCGCTGTGCAGGAGTAGTCATGCCCGAAGTCGGCAAGAAAGTCCTCGCACTCAATGGCGTCATCGGCGATGGCAGCACGCTGAAGCTGGCCACCCTGAAGGGGCAATGGGTGGTGGTGTATTTCTACCCCAAGGACAGCACACCCGGCTGCACCAACGAGGCGAAGGATTTTCGCGACCTGTATCCGGCATTCCGCCAACGCAACGCGCAAGTCATCGGCGTGTCACGCGACTCCGTAAAATCGCATGCCAATTTCGCCACCAAGCAGGAACTGTCGTTTCCACTGGTTTCCGATCCCGATGAGACCTGGTGCCAGGCATTCGACGTGATCCACGAGAAGGTGCTGTACGGAAAACGTCACTTGGGCATCGTGCGCAGCACCTTCCTGATCGACCCCGACGGGAAACTGGTCCATGAGTGGCGCGGCGTGAAAGTACCTGGCCACGCCCAGACCGTGCTCGACAGCATCCCCGCCAAGTGACCATCCCGGCCGTCATGCTTTTTACCGGCGCCGCTTGCCGACATCCTGCCGACGATCCGCACCGACATCACCTCCCCGCGGATCGCCGTACGCCGCGGTTCTTTCATCCACCCACCAGCGAGGACACTTCCGCATGACCGGAAGCAAGCGCATCTACGCTCTCGACACCAACGTCCTGCTGCATGACCCGACCTCGCTGTTCCGCTTCGAGGAACACGACGTCTTCATCCCGATGACCGTGCTGGAGGAACTGGACGAAAAAAAGAAGGGCGCCTCGGAAGTTTCGCGCAACGGCCGCCAGGTCAGCCGCTTTCTCAACGAGCTGGTCGAGCTGGGCAAGCAGCACGACCTTGGCGAAGGACTGGAGCTGAGCAACCCGCAAGGCATCAAGCTCAAGCGCGGCGGCTCCGTCGGACGGTTGTATTTCCAGCACCGCACCAGCAGCAATGGCCACACCAAAGCCGACAACCAGATCCTGTCCGCGGTAATCGAGTTGCGCGACCAGAATCCCGACCGCGCGGTAATCCTGGTCACCAAAGACATCAACCTGCGGATCAAGGCCAGCATCAACGGCATCGTCGCCGAGGATTACGAGAACGATCGCGCGCTCGACGATTTCTCTCTGCTCTACACCGGCTCGACCGAACTGTCCGAGGACTTCTGGGATAAGCATCCGGAAGTGCAGTCATGGACCGAGCGCGGGCGCACGTTCTACAAGGTGGATCGACGCGAGGAAGACGCCTGGTATCCGAACGAGTGCCTGTTCCTGCCCGGCGAAAACGAGATCGAACTGCGCGTGCTGCACATCGACGACACCACCGCCACGCTGGTGCTGCTGGACGACCATTCGCATGCCAACCACCACGTATGGGGCATCGGTGCGCGCAACCGCGAGCAGAACTTCGCGCTCAACGCGTTGATGGACCCGGACGTCGATTTCGTCACCCTGCTTGGCAACGCCGGCACCGGCAAGACCCTGCTGGCCCTCGCCGCCGGCCTGGCGCAGGTGATGGACCAGCAGCGCTACCGCGAGATCATCATGACCCGCGCCACCGTCTCGGTGGGTGAGGACATCGGCTTCCTGCCCGGCACCGAGGAAGAGAAGATGACGCCATGGATGGGCGCGCTGACCGACAACCTCGAGGTGCTCGCCAATCCCGAGGACGGCGGCAGCTGGGGACGTCAGGCGACCAACGACCTGCTCGCCTCGCGCATCAAGATCCGTTCGCTCAACTTCATGCGTGGACGCACCTTCCTGTCGCGTTACCTGATCATCGACGAGGCGCAGAACCTCACCCCGAAGCAGATGAAGACCCTGATCACCCGTGCCGGCCCCGGCACCAAGATCGTCTGCCTCGGCAACGTCGAACAGATCGACACGCCCTACCTCACCGAAACCACCTCCGGTCTCACCTACGCGGTCGATCGCTTCAAGAACTGGGAGCATTCGGCGCACATCACACTGCGACGAGGCGAACGTTCGCGGCTGGCGGATTTCGCGGCAGAGGCGCTTTAAGTCCGACTGCATGCGACGCATACAGCATCCACTGCCGGCTCCGATGCCGGCAGTGGCGCAGGGGTCCAGACCCGCCCGAAACCATTACGTGCATACATACCGAGGCACTGACCGACTCGATCCACTGCATGATTCATGCTGCCTCAGGCCGTGATCAGATAAAGTCTGCTCCATGTCTCTGAACACCTTTGCCTACCGCCATCGCCTTATCGCTAAACAGATCATTGCCGCACTTACCAAGGTGCTGCCGGCCGCAGCCAGCCGCAGACTGCGCGCATTAGCAGAACGCGCCGCGTTCAACATGACCCCGCAATATCAGGGCGAGACACTGCCACCGATCTTTGGCTACTGGTCGAGCCGTTTTCTAGCGCCTGACGCGCATCGCTTGGGCATTGACTCGCCGGAAGCGTTCTTCTTCAATCGTATCCTGCGAAATGCGTCGAATGGCGACACGCCCGTACGCGTACTGAGCGTTGGTGCCGGCGCCTGCAATATGGAGGTGGCTCTGGCCGAACAACTTAAGGCTGCGGGAGTGCAGGCACACATCATCTGTATCGATTTCAACCCGGCTCTGATGCGTCGCGCAGCCATCACAGCACAGGCCCGTCAGGTCAGCGCCTTGATGACATTCGATGCACGCGACTGCAATTTGCCTTTCGAGCTGCCGCCGCAAGATGTCATCATCGTCAACCAATTTTTCCATCACGTCACTGCACTGGAAACATTCTGTCGTTCCTTGCGCGACTCACTGGCGCCACGGGGCACGCTGCTCAGCTCGGACATCATCGGTCGGAACGGCCACCTGTTGTGGCCCGACGTGGAGGCCGAAGTACAGCTGATCTGGGCCGAGCTGCCCACGGCCAAACGGCATGATCGTCACTTCAACGCGATACAGACGCGCTATCGACCGATCAACCACGCCGCCTATTCCAACGAGGGAGTGCGTGCACAGGATATCGTCGGTTGTCTGCTGGCTGAGTTCGATTTCGAACTTTTCTTCAGTTTTGGCGCTGCCATCGTGCCCTTCATCGAGCGACGAGTCGGTTTCAATTTCGATCCGATGCAGGCGGACGATCAAGCACTGATCGATCGTATCCATGCGATTGATGTAGCAGCGTTGTCGGCAGGCCGCTACCCTGCCGCCAACATGATCGCAGCGTTGCGCCACAAGGGCGGTGTCACGCAGTCACCGGTGCATGAACCGATCAGTGCCGAGCAGCATGTGGCCCTGACCGAGCAGCAACGTGCGAAGACTGTGCCAGCTCGTGGATGGCGCCCATCCGCAAGCGAGTAGAATGGCCGCCTGACCACTCTGGCATGGCTGTATTCGTCGACATGATTTTTACCCCTCGCCTCGTCTTGCTCGCTCTGCTCGCGTTCTTCGTGCTGTGCGTGCTGCTGGTACACCTGCGCGGCCGCGTAAGGCTGCGCTTCGATCGCCAGTTGGTCGATCACTCGGCGATCTTTGCGCCGTACAATCTGCTGATGTACGCGTTCTCGGCGGTGCCGGCCAAGCCCATCCTCGATCGCCGCGGCTTTCCGCAGCTGGACCTGCTGCAGGCGAACTGGAAGGTCATTCGCGACGAGGCGACGCACCTGTTCGACGAGGGATATATCCGCGCCGCCGCGAAGAACAATGACGCCAGCTTCAACAGTTTCTTCAAGCAGGGCTGGAAGCGTTTTTATCTGAAGTGGTACGGCGAGCCACTGGCTTCGGCCGAGGCGCTGTGCCCGCAGACAGTGGCGCTGCTGAAGTCGATCCCCAGCGTGAAGGCGGCGATGTTCGCGCTGCTGCCGCCGGGCAGCAAACTCAATCCGCATCGCGACCCGTTCGCCGGCTCGCTGCGCTATCACCTGGGCCTGATCACGCCCAACTCAAGGAATTGCCGCATCTTCGTCGACGGTGAAGAGCACGCATGGGGTGACGGCAAGGACGTGGTGTTCGACGAGACCTATGTGCACTGGGCCGAGAACACCAGCGAGCAGACCCGGGTGATCCTGTTCGCCGATGTCGAGCGACCACTGCGCACGCGCTGGATGAACGCGATCAATCACCGCGTCGGCGCGTTCATGGGCAAAATCACCGCTTCACCGAACACAGATGGCGAGGCGGAGAAGACTGGTTTCATCAACCGCATGTTTGCATTGAGCCAGCGCCGCAAGGGTGCCACCCATGCGTGGAAAGCGGCCTTCAAGAACCGGTACAAGAAGCTTTACAAGGCCTGCAAGTACGCCGGCATCGTGCTGCTGATCTGGCTGATCTTCCTGGCGCCATGGCCGCTCTTCCGCTGAACTGTCACAACGCGTGACCCTCGTGCGTCCTTGATGCGTACCTCGCCGGAGAACGCCATGGATTCGCCAACCGCCCTGTTCCAGCAGCACCGCTCACGCCTGTTCGGACTGGCCTACCGCATGCTCGGCACACCGGCCGATGCCGAGGACGTGCTGCATGACGCCTGGTTGCGCTGGGATGCGCAGGATGTCGACGCACTGGACGACGCCGAGGCGTGGCTGGTCACCGTGACCACCCGACTGTCGCTGGATCGCCTGCGCCGCGCCAAGACCGAGCGCTCGCACTATCCGGGCCCGTGGCTGCCGGAGCCGTTGATCGCCGAATCCGAACAGCCGGAAGCGCAATTGGAACGTGCCGAAAGCCTTACCCTGAGCTTCCTGCTGTTGCTGGAACGGCTGAGCCCCGAGGAGCGCGCCGCCTTCCTGTTGCGCGAGGTATTCGATTACAGCCATGCCGAGACGGCGGCAATGCTCGGCATCGGCGAAGACGCCTGCCGCCAACGCGTTCATCGGGCGAAGCAGCGGTTGCGCGAAGATCGTCCACGCCAGGCGATGCCGAACATCGACATCCAGCGGCGGCTGCTCGAGCGCTTCATGCAGGCGCTGAAGCAACCGGACATGTCCACGCTGCGAGCCCTGTTTGCCGAAGATGCCCTGAGCGTTTCCGACGGCGGCGGCCTGGCGCGAGCCACCCTGCATCCTCTGCACGGCGCCGAGCGGCTGGCCCGGTTGTACATGCAGATTGGGCTGCAGCAGCTTCGGCATGGCGGCGTGCGCCACGAGATCCACCAGCTCAATGGCACGCCGGCTCTGTTCGGCTGGCATGGCGACACGCTGATCTCGGCCAGCTGGATCGACGACGACGGCGAGCACATCACCGCGATTCACTCCTTGCGCCACCCCGGCAAGCTCGCCCGGCTGGCGGCTGTCACGAAATCGGCGGCGTCCACGTCCTTGCATTGAACGGCCAGTACCGGCCGCAAACCGCAAGGAGAACCCCATGCCCCGCTTCAATGTCTACAAACACCCCGAGGCCATCAAGCCGCTGCTCGCCCTGGCCGACTACGTCAAGAACTCGGGCATCGAACAAAGCCTGATCGAGCTGGTGCTGATGCGCGCTTCGCAGCTCAACGGCTGCGCCTACTGCCTCGACATGCACAGCAAGGATGCCCGTGCGGCCGGCGAAACCGAGCAGCGGCTGTACGTGCTGCAGGCCTGGCGCGAGGCACCGTTCTACAGTGCGCGCGAGCGTGCTGCGCTGGCTTGGTGCGAGGCGGTGACCCGGCTCGACCCGATCCATGGCGTACCCGACGAGATCTACGAGGAGGCTCGTGCCCAGTTCAGCGAGGAAGAGCTGATCGACCTCAACATGGCGGTTATCCTGATCAACAGCTGGAACCGCATCGCCATCCCGTCACGTGCGGAGCCGGGCAGCTACAAGCCGGCGAAACACTGAAACCCGAGTTCAACGGTTGTGCCCGTGCCGATGGCGTGCTGGGCTGACGTCCGAGCCGGTCGGATCGCACCCGTACGCCATTCCTGCGCCGTACGATTCCGCCGGATCGGACGATCACCGCCCCCGCACCACCCATGCTGGCCGCCACGACAACTCGACCCGGCGGATCACCATGGCCTTGCGCTTGCTGAAAATCACTCTCGTCTTCCTGCTCGTCCTGCTGCTTGCCGCCGTCGTCTGGATCGGCACCATCGGCAAGGATCTGTTCCGCACTGCCACCGGCTCGGTCAGCCGCTCGCTGTGCACCAGCGCGTTCCTGGCGCGGCTCGACCCGCAGCGGACCTTGACCGAGGAACAACTGCCGCTGATGCGCGGCATCGGCTGGGCGATCCACTACGAGGTCGACCGCGCCAGGCGCGAAGTGCGTACCTCGGTATTTGGCGACTTCAGTGCACGGGCGGTGTACCGCGAAGGGCTCGGCTGCCTGCTTGTGCAGGGCGACGGCGCCGTACCCGAGGCCGCCGGCTTCGAACCCGAGCCGATCGCCAGCACCTGGCCGGCGAACGTGATCGAACCGGCCGACCCGGCGATCCGCCACGCACTCGACCGCGCCTTCGCCGAGCCCGATCCGGCCCACCCGCGACTGACCAAGGCCGTAGTGGTGCTGCACGATGGCCAGCTGATCGCCGAGCGCTACGCCCCCAGCTACGGGCCGGACACGCCGATCTGGGCCCATTCGATATCGAAGTCGATCACCAGCGCACTGATCGGCATTCTGGTGCATCAGGGCAAGCTGCGGCTGGACCAGCCGGCGCCGATCGCTGCGTGGCGCTCGCCGACAGACCCGCACCACGCCGTCACCGTCGACCAGCTGCTGCGCATGGACAGCGGCCTGCCGTTCGACGAAACCGACGGTGCGCTCAGCCCGATGACGCGCATGCTGTACCTCGAACCGGACATGGCCGGCTATGCCGCGAAGATGCCGCTCGCCCACTCACCCGGCACGGCCTGGGGCTACAGCAACCTCAGCTATCTCCTGCTCGGGCGGGCGATCCGCGACACGACCGGCGGCGACGCCGTCGATGCCGCACGCTTCGCGCGTCGCGAACTGTTTGGACCACTGGGCATGCGCGACGCGGTCATCGAGACCGACGCCACCGGCACGCCGATCGGTGCCAGCAACGTCTACGCCTCGGCCCGCGACCTGGCCCGCTTCGGCCAGCTCTACCTCGACGATGGCGTCGTCGACGGCCAGCGCATTCTCCCCGAAGGCTGGGTCAATTACAGCCATTCGCAGACGCTGGACACCGGCTACGGCGCCGGCTTCTGGACCAATCTGGTGAACCACGGCCGCGTGCCGGTGTGGGATGCGCCGTGGGGCATGCCGCAGTTGCCGAAGGACATGTATTACGCGCGTGGCGCGTTCGGGCAGTACGTGGTGATCGTGCCGTCGGAACGGCTGGTGGTGGTGCGCATGGGCATCTCGCTCTACTACGGCGACGATACCGGCGATCTGGTCGCCGCGGTCATCGCCGCCCTGCACCGTCAGGCGCCGGCGCGGCCCTCCGTCGCCGCCATCTTGCGGTAGCCGCTCGGTGTCTCGCCGATCTGCCGCTTGAAGGCGGCGTTGAAGGTGGACTTGGAGGTGAAGCCGCAGTCGTAGGCGATATCGAGGATGGTGCGCGCGTCCTGTCGATCGGCCAGCCGCACGCGCACGGCCTCGACGCGCAACCGGTTGATGTAATCCCAGAACGTGCCGCCGAAGCGCCGATTGATCACCGCCGATACCAGGTACTCTGGATAGCCGCTGCGCTTGGCCACCTGTCCGATGGTGAGCGCCGGTTCACGATAAAGCGCATCGTCACCGCGCATCAGCTGCGACAGGCGCGCCTCCACGGCAGGGAAGCGCGCATCGTCGGAATCTCCTGCGCCAGACGTGGCATCTTCTTCGGCGACCGCTACCGGTTCGCTCGCCACCGGCGACTGGTTCAGGCTGAGCCAGCCCATCACGCAGACCCATGCGGCAACCGCGCCGAACAGCAGGCGGTAGTCGATCCCCGGTACCGTCGCCAGCCACTGGGTCGTGGCAATGATCCAGATGATGACCTGGCAAGCGGCCATCACGTCGATCCAGCGCAGCGACATACGGTCGGCATCCGAGCGCCGCTCGCGCAAGCGGCGACGATAACGATGCACGCGCATCAGCGCAGCCGCCACGTACGACAGGCTGTAGACGAACAAGGGAAGGTCGAACCACGAACCGATGGTTTTTTCGCCCGCTACCCAACGCGCGGACAGCGCCTGCATCTGCGGCTCGCTCAACATCAGCACATGCGCGTTCAGTGCCAGCATCACGCCGAAACCGAGCAGGTGCACGCCATCGCGCAGGCGAAAACCGCGCGCCTCGATCAGCGCTCGCACGTAGAGGTAGAACAGGCTGCCGTAGAGAAACGGAAACAGCGCGACGAAGCGGTACGCCCTGAACCACTCCGGCGACAGCGAATTCCAGTACACCGCCTTGACCAGCAAGTCCACGCCGGTCAGCGCGACCCAGACCGCCAGCACCCGGTTCGCCTCGGGATTGACTGCTCGTCGCCATAGTGCCAACGCCAGCAATGCCGCCTGCACCGCGGCGGCGATGTAGATGAATGCCCACAACGCGTAGGCACTGCTGGGGACGGCATGTGATGGCATCGACGAGTTCCGGCGGTCGCACAATCCTGGCCGGGAGCCTAGCTGCTCGGCCAAGGTTGATCCAACAAAAAAGCCGCGGAAGGACCGCGGCTTTCGTGACGAGCCGTGAACCGGCTCAGCCCTTGATGCGCTTGACGATCGCGTCGGCAAAGCTGTCGGTGCTGCCCTTGCCGCCGAGATCCGGTGTGACCTGCGCATGGTCCAGTTCCACCGTGGCGCGGATCGCCTGGCGCAGCTGGTCGCCCTTGGCCACCATGTCCAGATAGTCGAGCATGTCGGCGGCGGCCAGCAGCAGCGCGCACGGGTTCGCAATGCCCTTGCCGGCGATATCCGGTGCCGAGCCATGCACCGCCTCGAAGATCGCCGCGTTGGTGCCGATGTTGTCACCCGGCGCCAGACCCAGGCCACCGACGAGACCCGCACACAGGTCGGACAGGATGTCGCCGAACAGGTTGGTGGTGACGATCACGTCGAACTGCTCGGGCTTCATCACCAGCTGCATGCAGGTGTTGTCCACGATCATCTCGTTGAACTCGATCTGCGGATATTCCTTGGCGATCTCGCGCGCCACGTTGAGGAACAGTCCGGAGCTGGTCTTCAGGATGTTCGCCTTGTGCACGGCGGTGATCTTCTTGCGGCCCTTCTTCACCGCCAGCTCGAACGCGTAACGCACGATACGGCTGCTGCCCGTGCGGGTGTTGCGGATCATCGAGATCGCGGTCTCGCCATCCTCGGACAGCGTCTGTCCCTCGGACAGGTAGGCGCCCTCAGTGTTCTCGCGCACCGTGATGATGTCGATGTTCTGGTAACGCGACTTGGTGCCCGGAAAGCTGACCGCTGGGCGCACGTTCGCGTACAGGTCGAAGTGCCGGCGCAGGGTCACGTTGATCGAGGTGAAACCACCGCCGATCGGCGTGGTAAGCGGGCCTTTCAGCGCCACTTTGCGCTCGGCGATCTTGTCCAGCGTGGCCTGTGGCAGCAGCTCGCCGTGCTTGTCCAGCGCAACCATGCCGGCGTCGACAAACTCGTAATTGAGACCGCAATCCAGCGCGTCAAGCACGCGCAGCGTGGCCGACATGATCTCCGGGCCGATGCCATCGCCGGGGATCACGGCAATTGTCTTGCTCATGGGGAACTCCTGATAACGGAAACTGACGAGCAGCACGTGCGGGGGAACAACGGGCACATGCTGAAACCGGTCAATTATCCCCGATGCAGCGCCACGCGAACAGGGCGAAGGCCGCGTAAGGCGTTGCAAATACTCGCACGCAGCATTGCAAAAAGCCGCAGCCTAGCGTGCTCAGGCGTGATCGGTGCAGCACGCTGCATCGGCAGCAGCGCCCGACTCGAGCTGGTCGAGCAGGTCCACCGCCCGGCGCAGATGCGGGATCACGATCGAACCACCCACCACCAATCCAACGCTGAACACCTCGAAAAACGCATCACGCTCGACACCGGCTTCCTTGCACTGCGCCACGTGGTAGCTGATGCAGTCGTCGCAGCGCAGTACCAGCGAGGCGACCAGACCGAGCATCTCCTTGGTCTTCACATCGAGCGCGCCGGCCTTGTAGGTCTGTGTGTCCAGTGCGAAGAAGCGCCGCACGACCTGGTTGTCTTCGGCCAGGATGCGCTCGTTCATGCGCTGGCGGAACGCGGTGAATTCGGCGAGCTTGTCACTCATGCGCCCTGCTCCAGCAACTGCGTCAACTTGCCGCTGCGGTCGGCCGCGACCAGCTCGTCGTAGCCGCCCACGAACTGGTCGTTGATGAAGATCTGCGGCACCGTGCGATGTCCGTTACTGCGCGCCAGCATCGCGTCGCGCTGGGCCGGGTCGGTATCGACGCGCACCTCGCTCCACTCCAGTCCCTTCGACTTGAGCAGGTTCTTGGCCGCCACGCAGTACGGACACACTGCCGTGGAATAGACCTCGATCTTGGACATCACAACACTCCGCAACTTGGGGAAAGACCGTCATCAAATGGGGCCGCACCGCTACCAGCTCAAGCGGCCCGGCCGCACTGAACAGAAGCGGCGAAGCACGGTCACAGTGCTATTGTCGCTTACCCATGACCATGACACCACGACGACCCGCCCCGCGCCTGCTGACGGCCCTGCTCTGCGCCGCACTGTCCTGTACTGCCGGTGCGCAGCAGGACGTGCGCCTGCCGGATCTGGGCAGTTCGGCGAACGCGCTGATCTCGCCGCAGGAAGCGCAGGATTACGGCGCCTCGATGCTGCGCCAGATGCGCGCGCTGGACATGGTGGTGGACGATCCGCTGCTGGACGACTACATCAACGATCTCGGCTACCGCCTAGTCGCCAACTGCGACAAGCCGAAGGATCACTACGCGTTCTTCATCGTCAAGGACCCGGAGATCAATGCGTTTGCCGCACCTGGTGGCTACATCGCGGTGAATTCCGGGCTGCTGACGATTACCCAGAACGAAAGCGAGCTGGCCGGCGTGATCGCCCACGAGATCGGCCATATCACGCAGAACCACCTGCAGCGTGCATTCGAGGATTCCAGGAAGGACGCACCGCTGATGGCCTTGGTCCTGCTTGGCGCGATCGCCGCCGGTGCCGGCAGCCACAGCGGCGACGCGCCGATGGCGGTGCTGGCCGGTGGTCAGGGCCTGCTCGCACAGAAGTCGATCAACTTCACCCGGAAAGACGAAGTCGAAGCCGACCGCGTCGGCATCCAGACGCTGGCCAATGCCGGCTACGATCCCAACGCGATGGCCAACTTTTTCGAGCGCATGGAAGACGCCATGAGCGCCGGCGCCGGTGGCGAGGACGTACCGGCCCTGCTGCAGACCCACCCGGTGACGACGATGCGGATCAGCGACGCCAAGGCGCGTGCCGGCGCGCTGATTGCTGCACAGAAGCTGCGCCCGTCCGGCTCCGGCATGGACAAGCTGCAATGGGAAAAGAGCACGGCACCGATGCTGTTCGTGAAAGACCCCACGGTGCTGGTAACGACACCGAAGAGCGGCAACCTGAACACCTATGCGCTGATGCGCGAACGCGTGCGCGTGCTGGCAGGTGATGCCCCCAAGCTGGCCATCTACTACGGCTCCAGCCTGCAACATCAGCGTGGCTTCGACACGCCAGCGAACCACTACGGCTATGCGCTGGCGCTCATCCGCAGCGGTCGTGGCGCACAGGCGATCGAGCAGTTGCAGCCGTTGCTGCAATCCACGCCGGACAACCTGATCCTGAAACTGGCGCTGGCCGACGCCCGCCTGCAAGCCGGGCAACGGGCTGCCGCGCTGGCCCTCTACAGCGCACTGAATACGCAGTCGCCGCGCAACCGTGCCGTGGCGCTTGCCTACGCCCAGGCACTTACCGCCGACGGCGACAAGGAGCAGGCGCGTCTCGCCACGAACCTGTTGCGGCCGCTGCTGGACAATGCCAGCGAACCCGCGATCTACAGCACCTACGCCCGCGCCAACGACAAGGCCGGCGACAGCGTGCGTGCCGGCGAAGCTTTCGCCGATGCCAGCTACTACTCCGGCCGTCCGTTCGACGCGATGGAGCAACTCAAACGCCTGCTCAAGCGCAACGACCTGGATTACTACGCACGTGTGCGCATCCAGGCGCGCATCGCCGAACTGACCCCGCTGGTGCTGGAACTGCACAAACGCAAGATCCAGACCGACGACAACCCCGACGGCAAGCAGCAGCTGCAGTCGCACGACAGTTGCAGCGGACGGCTATGCTTCGGCATCAGTGCCGGCCCGGCCGACACGGGCTCCGGCACGACGCCCTTCGACGCCAGCCAGCCGCACGGGTGAACATCGAGCCCGCCACACCTGCCCGGTGTCATGGACGCGTAACATTCATCCGTTGCAATATCCCCGTCATAAGCCACCGGCAGACCACGGCGTGCACAAACGCATCCTGATCGTTGAAGACGAGACATCGATTCGCGAAATGATCGCCTTTGCCCTGCGCAAAGCCGGCATGGACGCGATGCAGGCGGCTGATGCGCGCGCCGCCCAGCTGGCGATCGCCGAGCAGGTGCCCGACCTGATCCTGCTCGACTGGATGCTGCCCGGCACCAGCGGGCTGGAGCTGGCCCGACGCTTGCGCAAGGAAGAGCTCAGCCGCGAAATCCCGATCATCATGCTGACCGCGCGGGGCGAAGAAATGGACCGCGTCAACGGGCTGGAAGCCGGTGTCGACGATTACGTGGTCAAACCCTTCTCGACCCGCGAGTTGATCGCACGGATCAAGGCGGTGCTGCGACGCAGTCATGGCGACGACGGCTCCGGCATGGTCGAGGCCGGTGGCTTGCGCATCGACGGCCCGGCGCACCGCGTGTTCGCCGGCGACGATCCGGTGCCGATCGGGCCGACCGAGTACCGCCTGCTGTATTTCTTCATGACCCATGCCGAGCGCGTCTATTCGCGCACGCAACTGCTCGACCATGTCTGGGGCGGCAGCGTGTACGTGGAAGAGCGCACCGTCGACGTGCACATCCGGCGCCTGCGCAAGACGCTGGAACCGTGGAAGCTCGACGACCTGGTGCAGACCGTGCGCGGCACCGGTTACCGCTTCTCGATCAGCGTTTGAGCCGGCCTCGCGCTTGCGGCGGCGCCAGCTTTTGCCGATGCTGGCAGCTTGCCCCCAAGCGCCGCCGCGCCACCCCTGAATGATCCAGCCCGCAACGCCGCCCTGGAAATTGCCTGCTGCTCTCGCAGCCGCCCTGCTCGTCGGCGCCGCGCTGGGCTGGTTTGTCGGCGGCCATGTCGCGACCGGCGTTGCGCTGGTCGCGCTGGCCGAAGTCGTCTTGCTGCTGACTCGGATCCGTCATCAAACGCAGCTCATGATGACCACACCGGCTGCCGTCAGCCCTCTCCAGCATGACCGTTTCATGACGCGTTCCCGTCGCATCGCCTCCAACCTGCGCGATCTGCGCAATGCCGCCAGCCAATTGCCGGATGCGGTGGTGCTGATCGATCAGCAGCAACAGATACGCTGGTTCAACCACGCCGCCGAAGCCCTGTTGGGACTGCGCCGGCCACAGGATCGCGGGGTGCTGCTGCAGCAACGGATGGCTGGCTCGGAACTGGCCCCATGGTTGCGCGATGGTGCGCACGAGCCGCTCAACGATGCAACCGCACCCGGACAGGCGGACAGCCAGCTCAATGTCAGCATGCTGCCGTTCGGCGACCACGAGCAGTTGCTGCTGGCGCGTGACATCAGCCATCTGAACCGGCTCGAACAGATCCGCCGCGACTTCGTGGCGAATGTCTCGCACGAATTGCGCACGCCGCTGACCGTAATCCACGGTTATCTCGAACTGATCGATCCAGAGGATGTGCCCGAACTGGCACCGGTGCTGAGCGAGATGCGCGCGCAGTCGAAACGGATGGGCCAGATCGTCGAGGATCTGCTGACCCTGTCGCGGCTGGAAACCCAGCATCAGGTTGCCGACGAACGGGTGCCGATGGCGTCGCTGCTGGCGACCGTGCGCAAGGAAGCCGAGGCACTCAGTCAGGGCCGTCACCGGATCCTGCTCGAGTCCACCGCCGAGGCAGACCTGCTCGGCTCGCCGAAAGATCTGCACAGCGCGCTGTCGAACCTGGTCAGCAACGCGGTGCGCTACACGCCGGCCGGCGGCAGCATCACGATCCGCTGGCAGCGCGAAGCCGACGGCGCGGTGTATTCGGTCAGCGATACCGGTTTCGGCATTCCGGCCACGCACCTGGCCCGACTCACCGAACGTTTCTATCGAATTTCCTCCAGCCGTTCGCGCGACAGTGGCGGCACCGGGCTGGGCCTGTCGATCGTCAAGCACGTGCTGAACCTGCATCAGGCGCAGTTGCAGATCGAGAGTGCGCCGGGCGTCGGCTCCACCTTCGCCTGCCACTTCGGTCATGCACGCTTGCTGACTGCCGGTGGCAGCGACGAAGGTTGAGGCCCGCGTCGGCGTTTCCTTGGCCCGCTCCATGGGCCAGAATGCAGCATGCATCATCCCTCGCCTGCCCTTCCCAGCGAACCCGATCTGACCGCTCCCGGCCTTTATCTCAGCCGCGAGCTGGCCGCGCTGGAATTCAACTTCCGTGTGCTGGCGATGGCGCGCGACCCTGCCGTGCCACTGCTGGAACGGCTGCGCTACCTCAGCATCGTCGCCAACAACCTCGATGAATTCTTCGAGGTGCGGGTGGCGATGCTCAAGCATCACCACGCCTACGGCTCGGCCGCGCCGGGACCGGACGGCATTCCCTCCGGCGAGTTGCTGGCACGGATCCGCAGCCGCGTGCTGGACCTGGTCGCCGAGCAGTACGCCGCATGGCAGGAGCAGATCAGCCCGCAGCTCGATGCCGAGCAGGTTCACATCCTCACACGCAAGCACTGGACTCCGCGCCAGCGGCGCTGGCTGCAGGGCTATTTCGAGCATGAAGTGCTGCCGGTACTGTCGCCGTTGGGGCTGGACCCGGCACATCCGTTTCCGCGCATCCTCAACAAGACGCTGAACATCGCCGTCGTGCTGAAAGGTCGCGACGCGTTCGGGCACGAAGGGCACATGGCGCTGGTGCGCGCGCCGCGTTCGCTGCCACGAATCATCCGCGTGCCGGCCGAGGTCAGCGGTCCGGGCGAGCATTTCGTGTTCCTGGCCGAACTGCTGCAGGCGTTCGTCGACCTGATGTTTCCCGGCCTCAAGGTGGTCGGTTCGTACCAGTTCCGGGTCACCCGCAACAGCGAACTGATCGTCGAGGAAGCCGAGGTGGAAAACCTCGCGCTCGCGCTCAGCGAGGAACTGATCGGCCGCGGCTACGCGCGTCCGGTGCGACTGGAAATCGCCAACGATTGCCCGAAGGCGATCACCACGATGCTGATCGAGAACTTCCAGCTGGAAGAAACCGACGTGTATCGCTGCGACGGTCCGGTCAACATCATCCGTGCAGGGCTGATTTACGACTGGCTGGATCGGCCGGAACTGAAATTCCCGCGTTTCAATTCGCAGTTGCCGCCAGCGCTGGAAAGCGCCCGCAACAAGTTCGACCTGATCGGCCAGCGCGACGTGCTGCTGCATCACCCGTACCAGAGCTTCGCCGCGGTGATCGACCTGCTGCGCCAAGCCACCGCCGACCCGCAGGTGCTGGCGATCAAGCAGACACTGTACCGCGCGGGTGAGGACACTCCGCTGGTTGGTTTGCTGGTGGAGGCTGCGCGCAACGGCAAGGACGTCACCGTGGTGATCGAATTGCGTGCGCGTTTCGACGAGGAGGCCAATATCCGCCTCGCCACGCGGTTGCAGGAAGCCGGCGTGCAGGTGGTCTACGGCGTGGTCGGTTACAAGACCCACGCCAAGATGATGCTGATCGTGCGGCGCGAAGGCGACACGCTGCGCCGCTATGTGCATCTGTCCACCGGCAATTACCACCAGGCCAACAGCCGCATGTATACCGACATCGGTCTGATGACGGCGAATCCCGAGATCGGCGAGGACCTGCACAAGGTGTTCCAGCAATTGTCCGGACTGGGCCCGATGATCGAGCTGAAGCGGTTGCTGCATTCGCCGTTCACGCTGTACCCGAGCGTGCTTGCCAAGATCGAGCGTGAGACCGCGCACGCCCAAGCCGGCCGGCCCGCACGCATCGTGGCCAAGCTCAATGCCTTGAACGAGGCTCACGTGATCGAAGCGCTGTACCGCGCCTCGCAGGCTGGTGTGGAGATCGACCTGATCGTGCGCGGTGCCTGCACGTTGCGCCCGGGCCTGCCCGGCATTTCCGAACGCATCCGCGTGCGCTCGATCGTGGGCCGCTTTCTCGAACACAGCCGGGTGTACTGGTTCGCCAACGACGGCGATCCGGAGCTGTATTGCGCCAGCGCCGACTGGATGGAGCGCAACCTGATGCGACGGATCGAGGTGGCCTTCCCGATCCTCGATCCGGAACTCGCAGCGCGGGTGTTCGAGGAAACCCTGGCCAACGGGCTGGCCGACAACACCCAGGCGTGGCTGCTCGGCAGTGACGGCCGTTATGCGCGCGCGGAGCCGGGCGAGAATCCACCCTACAGCGCGCAGCAAGGCCTGCTCGACAGGTTCTGCCAGTGAACCGGCTTCGCCTCAGCCTCACACGTGCATGCGAGAATCCGCACTTCGTCATTGCGGGAGCGTGGGCGTGAGTCCATCCGAACACACACCGATCCGTGATGGCGAGCTGATCGCCGCGGTGGACATGGGCTCGAACAGCTTCCACATGGTGGTAGCGCGCATGGAACACGGCGAACCGCGGGTGATCGACCGACTGCGCGACACCGTGCGCATGGCCGCCGGCCTGCGCGCCGACGGTACCCTGGACGCCGAGCGGCGTGCCCGCGCGATGGCCTGCCTGGCCCGGTTCGGCCAGCGCATCGCCGGCCTGCCCTCGATCCGGGTACGCGCGGTGGCCACCAATACCGTGCGCCGACTCGCTTCGCCACAGACATTCCTGACCGCCGCCGAGGCCGCGCTCGGACATCCGATCGAAGTGGTGTCCGGCCGCGAGGAAGGCCGCCTGATCTTTCTCGGCGCCGCCCACGACCTGCCCGCCTCGCGCGAGCCGCGACTGGTGATCGACGTCGGTGGCGGCAGCACCGAATTCATCATCGGCCGTGGTCTGGCGCCGCTGCACACCGAAAGCGTGCAGGCCGGCTGCATCGCCTCGACCTTGCGTTTCTTTCCCGGTGGCAAGCTCACCCGCAAGCGCTGGCAGCACGCACGCAGCGAAATCGGCGTGTTGCTGCAGCAGTTTGCCGAGGACTACCGCGAATCCGGCTGGCAGGATGCGTACGGCTCCTCTGGCACCGCCAAGTCGATCGGCGCCGTCGTGCAGGCGATGAAATTCTCCGATGACGGCATCACCCCGGCCTCGCTCGCCTCGCTCCGCGACGCGCTGATCGAGCAGGGCCAGATCGGCACGCTCAAACTGCCGGGTCTGATCGAGGATCGCGCGCCGGTGATCGCCGGTGGCGTGGTGATCTTCGAGGCCGCGTTCGCCGCGCTCGGCATCGAGCGACTGCGTGTATGCGAAAGTTCGATGCGCGAAGGCCTGCTGTGGGATCTGCTCGGCCGCGCCGGCGGCAGCGATCCGCGCACCGCCAGCATCGACGCACTGGCCACCCGCTACGGCGTGGATCGCGCCCAGGCGCGTCGGGTGGAATCGACCGCGCTGATGTTGTTCGACCAGGTCGCACGCACATGGAAGCTGGACGCGGATGCGCGCGAGTGGCTGTCGTGGGCTTCGCGGGTGCATGAAATCGGCCTCGCCATCGCGCACAGCCAGCATCACCATCACGGTGCCTACATCCTGCGTCATGCCGACCTGGCCGGCTTCTCGCGGCAGGAACAGCAGCTGCTGGCCGCGGTGGTCGAAATGCACCGGCGCAAACCGGACAAGGCGATGGTCGCTGCGCTGCCGCAGCGCTACCGCCAGCTGGCCCGCTATACCACGGCGCTGCTGCGCCTGGCCGTGCTGTTCCGGCGTGCCCGTCGGGCCGAGTCGCTACCGCAGATGCGGCTCGCCGCCAGCAGCAAATCGCTGCGCCTGAGCCTGCCACTGGCCTGGTTCGAGCAGCACCCCCTCACCGAGGCCGACCTGCAGCAGGAGCAGTCGCCGATGGCCGAACTGGGCCTGAAGCTGGACCTCATCAGCAGCGGATAGTCTCAACCCGGCAAGCCAGCTCTCGCCGTGGCCGCGTATCATGCGCGGACGCCCAAACCAGTTTGACGCCCATGTTGAAATCCCTGCTCGCCACCCTGCTCCTGATCCTGCCGCTGACGCTGACGGCACAAACCGTCAAGCCGGCGCCGGCAGCCGCTGCCGCCACGCCACCACCGCAGGTGCTGCTGCGCACCTCGCAAGGCGACATCACGGTGGAGCTGTATCCGGACAAGGCGCCGAAGAGCGTGGCGAATTTCCTGCAGTACGTGCGCGACGGGTTTTACGACGGCACCCTGATGCATCGGGCCATTCCCGGCTACTTGGTGCAGGGCGGCCTGTACACCCGCGACCTGCAGCCCCGACGCACGCGTCCGGCCGTGTCCAGCGAGGCCGACAACGGCCTGTCCAATCTGCGCGGTACGCTGGCGGTGGCCCGCGGTGCCGATCCGAATTCCGGCACCGCGCAGTTCTTCTTCAACCTGGTCGACAACCGCCGACTCGATTTCGTCGGCAACCAGAGCGGTCTGACTTGGGGCTATGCCGTATTCGGCAAAGTGATCCGGGGCATGGACGTGGTCGACAAGATCGCCGCCCTGCCCACGCGCGCGCTCGGCCCGTTCGCCGGTGACGTGCCCAATCCGCTGGTATTGATCGAAAGCGCCAACGTCGTCGGCGAGGAAACCCATGTGCCCGCCCCCAGCGCGCCGGCCAAGGCCACGTCCACAACGACCAAGCCCGCGCCCAAGAAAGCCACCAAACCGGCAAGCAAGGGTTGATGGGCGCGATGGCCACGCTGTTCATCTCCGACCTGCATCTGGATCCCAGTCGGCCGCAGATCACGGATCTATTCGAGAACTATCTGGCCAGCGACGAAGTCCGTCACGCCGACGCGCTATACATCCTGGGCGATCTGGTCGAAGCATGGATCGGCGACGACGATGACGCCGAACTGCCGCGACGCATCGCCGCCGCCACTCGCGCCGTGCGCGACGCCGGCGTGCCGGTGTATTTCATGGTCGGCAACCGCGACTTCCTGCTCGGCGAGGCATTCGCCGAACGCGCCGGCTTGACCCTGCTCGAAGATGGCACCGTGCATGACATCCACGGTCGCGCCACCTTGCTGATGCACGGCGACGTGCTGTGCACCGACGACGTCGCTTACCAAGCCGTGCGCCAGCAAGTGCGCAATCCCGCGTGGCAAAAGCAGATCCTGTCGATGCCGCTGGAAGCGCGTCGCGCGTTTGCGGCGAAGGCACGTGAAGACAGCAAGGCGCACACCGGCAGCACGATGGAAAGCATCATGGACGTGAACGGTGATGCCGTGGCCGAAGCCATGCGCGAGGCCAGCGTGACGCGGCTGATCCATGGGCATACGCATCGGCCGGCGGTGCATGCGTTCGAGCTGGATGGGAAAGCGGCCGAGCGGATCGTGCTGGGGGATTGGTATGAGCAGGGGTCGGTGTTGCGGGTGGACAAGGACGGGGTTGAATTGCGTGGGTTGGCGGTTGGGTAGAGCGCTGCTGTTTGCGCGACGTCGGGAAGCTGATCGATACGCTTCATAAAACGAATGCTACCCACCAGCTCTCGAGTGAATCGACGTTTGGAGCGTAATGAAACGTCTTCGATGAGCGGCAAGGTGTCGTGGGGCTTGCGAGGGATTGTTCGGCCCATCCATGGGCCTCACCCCTCCGCGCTGCGCGCTCCGGGGCCAGCCTGCGGCTGTCCGAATTTTTTCCTGACAAATTCGTCGAACCCACTTGGGTTCGTCCACCACCGTCTCTCCGCCAGATACGCAAAACGCCCCACGTGGGGGCGTTTTGCGTATCTGGCGGAGAGAGAGGGATTCGAACCCTCGATAAGGCTTTTGACCCTATACTCCCTTAGCAGGGGAGCCCCTTCGGCCACTCGGGCATCTCTCCGGGGTTTGTTTCCGCATCGCTGCGGAGCCGGCAAGGATACTGACCGGCGAGGTCGAGGTAAAGGCTTAATTCACGAATTAGTGTTCGGCGGACTCGTCAGGCGTGCTGCCGGCTTCGTGTTCGCCCTTGATCCGCTGATAGATTTCTTCACGATGAACCGCAACGGTTTTCGGTGCGTTGATGCCGATACGTACCTGGTTGCCTTTCACGCCAAGAACGGTGACGGTCACCTCGTCGCCGATCATCAGGGTTTCACCGACCCTGCGGGTCAGAATCAACATGATTGCTGCTCTCCATAAATGCTGTTGGTCATAGGCCTGTGGCTGACGGCGCCTCACCCCTGAGCTGCCGTCCGTCCACAGTTCGACGATTGATCCATCGAAGGCCCTACCGCCTTCCCGGCTCACAGCCAAAACACTCCTGAGCGTCCTGACTGGCGGCACTATCGTTACCGATCGCACCGACACTTGGTCGATAGTAACTGAGCCTGATTCACCTGCGCAATGCGTCGGGATCGTGACACATGGCATGTACAGGCTTTATCTGAGCCCACTTATTGGGCTGAAATCCACTCCGGCAACGCGGCCAGAATGGCCGGCAGATTCGGGGTATCCGACCCGCCGCCCTGGGCCATGTCCGGACGACCGCCACCCTTCCCATCGATCTGCGCGGCGACATGTGCCACCACACTGCCGGCCTTGACCCGGCCGAGTGCGTTGCCGTGTACACCGGCGATCAACGAGACGCGGCCATCCGCCGCGCCGGCCAGCAGGATCACGCAATCTCCGAGCTGTTGCTTGAGCTGATCCACGCTGTCACGCAGCGACTTGGCGTCGAGCCCCTCTAGTCGTGCAGCGACCACCTTGATGCCGCCGACATCTTTGGCCGAACCGGCCAGATCAACGGTGGCAGAACCGGCAGCCTTGCTGCGCAGCGAGTCCAGTTCGCGTTCGAGTTTTTTCTGCTTGTCGAACAGCTGGCGCAACTTTTCCACAGCATCGTCACCGCTGCTGGAAAGCAGTTGCGACAGCTCGCCGAGACGACGCTCTTCATCATCCACATGCGCTAGTGCGCCGATGCCCGTGACGGCCTCGATTCGGCGCACGCCGGAAGCTACGCCAGCTTCGCTGGTGATCTTGAACAAGCCGATATCGCCCGTGCGACCGATGTGGGTGCCACCACACAATTCCGTGGAGAACTCGCCCATCTTCAGCACGCGCACTTCGTCGCCGTACTTCTCGCCGAACAGCGCCATCGCACCGAACTCGATCGCCTTGTCGTACCCCATGTTGTGCACTTCGGCGGCCGCATTGCGGCGCACTTCGGCATTCACCATCGCCTCGACCTGGGCCAGCTCGTCGTGGCTCATCGGCTTGAAATGCGAGAAGTCGAAACGCAGACGTTCGGGCGCAACCAGCGATCCCTTCTGGGTCACATGATCGCCCAGCACCTTGCGCAGTGCTGCATGCAGCAAATGGGTGGCCGAATGATTGAGCACGATCGCCTGCCGGCGCGGAGCATCCACGCTGGCCTCGACGATATCGCCGGTGCGCAGCGGCTGTGCGCCCTGCCAGCGACCGGCATGACCGAAGAACACGCCGCCCATCTTCAAGGTGTCATCGACTTCGAATCGACCAGCCTTGGTGATCAGCTCGCCGGTATCGCCGACCTGCCCACCCGACTCGGCGTAGAACGGTGTGCGGTCGAGGATCAGCAGACCTTCCTCGCCCTCGCCGAGCTGATCGACCTGCTTGCCGCCACGCACGATGCCAAGCAGCTTGCTGCCGTGGCTGTGCAGCGCTTCGTAACCGAGAAAGACCGTGGGCTTAAGCTGACTGGCCAGCTCGGCCGGCATCTGGCCCTTGGCCTCGAAGCGACCGGCGGCGCGAGCGCGCTCGCGCTGCTCGTTCATGGACCGATCGAAGCCGTCCATGTCGACTTCCAGTCCGCGTTCACGTGCGATGTCGGCAGTGAGGTCGACTGGAAAACCGTAGGTGTCGTACAGGCGGAACGCATCTGCGCCGGGAATGATCTTGCCGGATTTTCCAGCGACCTCGTCGAACAGCCGCATGCCGTGCTCCAGCGTCTCGCCGAAGCGCTGTTCTTCGGTGCGCAGCGCTTCCTCAACGAAGGCCTGTTTCGCCGACAGCTCGGGATACGCCACACCCATTTCCTCGACCAACGGGGCAACCATCTTCCAGAAGAAATCGCCGCGCACGCCGAGCATCCAGCCATGCCGCAAGGCGCGGCGGATGATCCGGCGCAACACGTAACCGCGACCTTCGTTGGACGGCAGCACGCCGTCGACGATCAGGAAGGAACAGGCGCGTATATGGTCGGCGATCACGCGCAGCGACTTGTTCGCCAGATCTTTCATACCGGTGAGCTCGCCCGCCACGCGAATCAGGTGCGCGAACAGATCGATCTCGTAATTGGAATGCACGTGCTGCAAGACTGCAGCAAGGCGCTCCAGGCCCATGCCGGTATCCACACACGGTGCCGGCAGCGGGCTCAGCGTGCCGTCGGGCGCGCGGTCGAACTGCATGAACACCAGGTTCCATATCTCGATGTAGCGGTCGCCATCCTCGTCCGGCGAACCGGGCGGCCCACCGGCGATCTCGGCACCGTGGTCGAAGAAGATCTCGGTGCACGGGCCGCACGGGCCGGTGTCGGCCATCTGCCAGAAATTGTCGGAAGCGAACGGTGCGCCCTTGTTGTCGCCGATGCGCACGATCCGCTCGGCCGGCACGCCGACTTCCTTGTTCCAGATGTCGAATGCTTCGTCGTCGGTGTGGTAGACGGTGACCCACAGCTTGTCCGCCGGCAGCTTGAACACGCCGGTCAACAGCTCCCATGCATAGATGATCGCGTCGCGCTTGAAGTAGTCGCCGAACGACCAGTTGCCGAGCATCTCGAAAAACGTGTGATGGCGTGCGGTATAGCCCACCGCATCCAGATCGTTGTGCTTGCCGCCGGCACGCAGGCAGCGCTGCACGTCGGCTGCGCGCACGTAGCCCGGCTTCTCGCTGCCGAGAAACACGTTCTTGAACTGCACCATGCCCGAGTTGGTGAACAACAGGGTCGGGTCGCTGGCCGGCACCAGCGAGCTGGACGGCACGATGGTGTGGCCCTTGGAGCGAAAGTAGTCGAGGAAAGTGGCGCGGATTTCGGAGGTTTTCATGCGGATCATGGTGGCTGGCGTTAGATGGCCACACCGCGGCCCAGCCACTCGATCAGTCCATCCATCACCCCTGGGTGATGGGTTTCAGGAAACATCGTCGTCGGCTTCGTCCACATCGGCGTGGGTAACATTCCGTACTGTGGCGGCGGCAAAGCCGCGGCGCAAGAGGAATTGCGCCCTGCGGGTACGCTCGGCAGCATCGGCCACACCGGCCTTGCCATAGCGGCGGCGCAGCTGGGTGGCGGCGGAAGCGTCCCAGTCGACCTCGGCCGCGTCCAGCAGTTCGCGGATACGCGCGTCGGACAAACCGTGGGTTTTCAGCTCCATCCGCAATCGCATCGGGCCGTAGCCCTGGGCGATCCGGCTGCGCAGCAGCACTTCGCCGAAGCGGTCGTCATCCTGGTATTGCTGTTCGCCGAGGCGGTCGATCGCCTCGCTGGTTTCCTCGCCTTCGTAGCCGCCCTGGCGCAGCTTGGTTTTCAGCTCCCTGCGCGAGTGCTCGCGGCGGGCGAGCAGCCCGAGCGCCTTGTCGTAGGCGCTGCGCTTCGGCTTGACCGGGTCGTCCTTGCCGGGCGGGCGTTTCATGGCCATGCAAACGGACATGGCCCGGGCGAGCCGGGCCATGCTTTGCTCAGGAGACAGCTAGCCGTCACGGCTCACGCTTCCTCGAGCGCCTCTTCCGGCGCGGCGGCGGCAGGCTTGCCGACCGGCACCAGCAGGCGCTCGCGCAACTGCTTGTCGATCTCGTTGGCGATCGCCGGGTTGTCGCGCAGGAACTGGCGCACGTTTTCCTTGCCCTGGCCGATGCGGTCGCCGTTATAGCTGTACCAGGCGCCGGACTTGTCGATCAGGTTCTGCGCCACACCCAACTCGATGATCTCGCCTTCGCGTGAGGTGCCCTCGCCGTACAGGATTTCGAATTCGCACTGGCGGAATGGCGGCGCTACCTTGTTCTTGACTACCTTGACGCGGGTCTCCGAACCGATGATCTCGTCGCCCTTCCCAGGGTGCCGGACTTCTTGATGTTGGCGGTGAGCTTGCGCAGCGCCTGACTCATCAGGCGGGCATGCAGGCCGACGTGGGAGTCGCCCATCTCGCCCTCGATTTCCGCCTTCGGCGTCAGTGCGGCGACCGAGTCGACCACGACCATGTCGACCGCGCCCGAACGCACCAGCATGTCGGCGATTTCCAGCGCCTGCTCGCCGGTATCCGGTTGCGACACCAGCAGGTCGTCGACCTTGACGCCCAGCTTTTCCGCGTAGGTCGGGTCGAGCGCGTGCTCGGCATCGATGAACGCGGCGGTGCCACCGGCGCGCTGGCAGCTGGCGATCGCCTGCAGGGTCATGGTGGTCTTGCCGGACGATTCCGGGCCGTAGATCTCGACCACGCGGCCACGCGGCAGGCCACCGACGCCGAGCGCGATATCCAGCCCGAGCGAGCCGGTGGAGACCGTTTCGATCGCTTCGTTGACGCGGTCGCCCATGCGCATGATCGCGCCCTTGCCGAACTGCTTTTCGATCTGGCCGAGGGCGGAAGTAAGTGCCTTGCGCTTGTTGTCATCCATCGTCTTGAATTCCGGTTGGGGTGTGAATGGTGAACATGATGCCCGGATCGGGTCTCACGGGCTGCGATCACTCGGATCGCTTGCAGGCTGGCAGTATCCCATACCGGTCAAGCCAGCCTGACCGCCCGTGCCATCTCATTCCGTCAGTGTTTTGCGCAAACCGATGAGCGCCGCGGCCACCGTTTGTCGCCGCACCGCCTCACGATCGCCGGGAAAGTGGAACAGCCGCCCATGGCCGTAGCCGCCGCGACGCTTCCAGCCGATCCACACCGTACCAACCGGCTTGCCCGGCGTACCGCCGGATGGACCGGCGATGCCGGTCACCGCCACCGCCACACCGGCACCGAAGCGCGCCAGCGCGCCGGAAACCATCTCCAGCACGGTTTCTTCGCTGACAGCGCCGGCATGTTCCAGCGTGCGCGGGTTGACTCCCAGCAGGGCTTCCTTCGCCTCGTAGCTGTAGGTCACCACGCCGGCGTCGAACCAGGCCGAACTGCCGGGCAGATCGGTCAGCGTCTTGGCGATCCAACCACCGGTGCAGGATTCGGCCGTGACCAGGGTCAGCCTGTGCTGCTGCACTTCGGTCGCGACCGCGCCAGCCAGCGCCAGCAATTCGACATCGGTAGGAACGGACAACAACTCCATGCGAGACTCCCGGACTTGAATGAACCTTGCGCCATGCGCAGAGGCACCGTTCTACCTGTTCCGCGCGACCACGCCAAGACCTGCATGAGCCAAGACGACCTCACCAAACACACCCCGTTCATGCGCCAGTACCTCTCGGCCAAGGCCGAGCATCCGGAAGTGTTGCTGTTCTTTCGCATGGGCGATTTCTACGAGCTGTTCTATGACGACGCACGCAAGGCGGCACGACTGCTCGACATCACGCTGACCCAGCGCGGGCAATCGGGTGGTGCGCCGATCCCGATGGCTGGCGTGCCATACCACGCAGCAGAAAATTATCTGGCACGGCTGGTGCGCCTCGGCGAATCGGTGGCGATCTGCGAGCAAATCGGCGATCCGGCGTTGGCCAAGGGCATCGTCGAGCGCAAGGTGGTGCGCATCGTCACGCCGGGCACGGTGACCGATGCCGCACTGCTGGAAGAACGTCGCGACAACCTGCTGCTGGCGATCGCGGCGGGATCGAATGGTGCGTACGGTCTCGCCTGGGTCGACCTGTCCAGTGGTCGCTTCCTGCTCAGTGAAGTGCCGAATGCCGAAACGCTGGCCGCCGAACTGGCCCGGTTGCAACCGGCCGAGACTCTGGTCGACGAAAGTGTCGCGTGGCCGAAACTGGTCAGCAGCCTGCCCGGCCTGCGCAAGCGACCGCCGTGGCACTTCGACAGCGATGCGGCGAAGCGCGAGCTGAACCGCTTCTTCGGCACCCGCGATCTCGGCGGTTTCGGCGTGGACAACCTGTCGCTCGCCACCGCCGCGGCCGGCTGCCTGCTCGGCTATGTCGAGGAAACCCAGAAGAGCGCACTACCGCATCTCACCGGTATGGCGGTGGAAAGCGCCAGCGAGACGATCGCGCTGGACGCTGCCACCCGGCGCAACCTGGAACTGGACACCCATCCCAGTGGTCGCACTGAACACACTTTGCTCGGCGTGCTCGACGAAACGGTGACGCCGATGGGTGCGCGCCTGCTGCGTCGCTGGCTGAATCGGCCGCTGCGCTCGCGCGAGTTGCTGCGCCAGCGCCATCAGGCGATCGGCACGCTGATCGACAGCCGTCGCTACGAATCGCTGCGTGAACAGCTGCGCGGCATCGGTGACCTTGAGCGCATCCTCGCCCGCGTGGCGCTGCGTTCGGCTCGGCCACGCGACCTGTCCACCTTGCGCGACGGTCTTGCCGCCGCGCCGATGTTGCGCGAGCAGATCGCCACGCTGGACAGCCCGCTGCTGCACACCCTGGTCGAACGCATCGGTGATCACGCCGACTCGGTCGCCCTGCTCGCCCGCGCCATCGTGGCGCAGCCGCCGGTACTGCAGCGCGATGGCGGTGTGGTCGCCGACGGTTACGACACGGAGCTCGACGAACTACGTCGCCTGTCCACCCATGCCGATCAGTATCTGGTCGAACTGGAGGAACGCGAGAAGGCTGCCAGCGGCATCAGCACGCTGAAGGTCGGCTACAACCGCGTGCACGGCTACTACATCGAGATCAGCAAGGGTCAGTCCGACAAGGCACCCACGCATTACACGCGCCGGCAGACCACGAAGAATGCCGAGCGCTACATCACCGAAGAACTGAAGACGTTCGAGGACAAGGTGCTGTCGGCGAAGGAGCGCTCGCTGATGCGCGAGCGCGCGCTGTACGAAGCGCTGCTCGACACACTCACCGAAAAACTCGAGCCATTGAAAGCCGCCGCCGCCGCAATGGCCGAACTCGACGTACTCGCCACCCTGGCCGAGCGTGCCGAAGCGCTGGACTGGGCTGCGCCGGAACTCACCGACGAGCCTGGTATCGCGATCGAACGCGGCCGTCATCCGGTGGTCGAGAAAGTGCGCGACGAACCGTTCGAGCCGAACGACCTCGCCCTCGATGATGGCCGCCGCATGCTGGTCATCACCGGTCCGAACATGGGCGGCAAGTCCACCTACATGCGGCAGAACGCGCTGATCGTGCTGCTCGCGCATATCGGTAGCTACATACCCGCATCACGTGCCGTGATCGGTCCGATCGATCGTGTGTTCACCCGCATCGGTGCCGGCGACGATCTGTCGCGCGGCCAGTCCACCTTCATGGTGGAGATGAGCGAGACGGCGAACATCCTGCACAACGCCACCGAACATAGCCTGGTGCTGATGGACGAAGTCGGCCGCGGCACCAGCACCTACGACGGCCTGTCGCTGGCGCGTGCCGCCGCCGTGCATCTGGCGCGCAACAGTCGCGCCTATACCTTGTTCGCGACCCACTACTTCGAGCTGACCGAGCTGGCCAACGAGTATTCGACCATCGCGAACGTGCACCTGGACGCGGTGGAATACGGCGAGCAACTGGTGTTCATGCACGCCGTGAAGGACGGCCCGGCCAACCGCAGCTTCGGCCTGCAGGTGGCCGCGCTCGCAGGGCTTCCGAAATCGGTGATCGCCGATGCGAGGCGCACGCTGGCAGAACTCGAACGCGGCATGCATCAGCACGCGTCGACGGGGAAATCCCTGGCCGAGAGTTCGCCCCAACTGGGCCTGTTCGCACCCTCCGTTCCTTCTGCCGTGGAGCGAGCTCTCGAAGCGATCGCCCCGGATGCCCTGACCCCGCGCGAGGCGCTGGAGGCGCTGTACCAGCTCAAGGCGCTGGCCTGAAAAGCTGGTGGGCAGCGCATACCTGATCCGTGCCGCCGCACCATGCCACCAACGCCCGCCGGGGTTCAGGCCGCGGCGCTGAGCCGAGCTGCATCCAATGCCTGACTGAGGTCGCTCCACAGGTCCTCGACATGCTCGATGCCGACCGACAACCGCAGCAAGCCCGGCGTGATGCCGTGCTGCGCCTGCGTGGCAGCATCCACCACGCGGTGAGTCAGCCCGGCCGGATGCTGGATCAAGGTATCGACCGAACCCAGGCTCACCGCCGGCGTGGCCAGTTTCACGGCCGCCATGACCCTCGCCGCTGCCGCATGGCCGCCGCACATCTCAAATGCCATCAGGCTGCCCGGTCCTCGCATCTGCGTACCCACCAGGTGGGCATTGGCCACCGTACCGAGGCCGGGATAGCTGACCTTCGCCACCATCGCGTGCGCGGCCAGCCGTTCGGCCAGGATCTGCGCGTTCTCCTGCGCCTTCAGCACGCGCAACGACAGCGTCGGCAGGCCACGATGCAGCAGATACGCACCGAGCGGATGCAGCAGGCCGCCGGTGGCCGCACGCACCTGGCGCAAGGCTACCGCCCAGTCGGCATTGCAGGCCACCACCCCGGCGATCACGTCGCCATGGCCACCAAGAAACTTGGTCGCGCTGTGCAGCACCAGGGTTGCTCCGAGCGTCGCCGGCTGCTGCAGCACTGGCGTGGCGAAGGTGGAATCCACCAGCACCGGTACGGCACCGGCCGCTTTCACCACCGCGGCGATGTCGATCAGATCCAGCGTCGGATTGGCCGGTGTCTCGATGATCACCAGCGCGGTGTCGGTATCGATCGCTCCGGCCACCTCCTCCGGCCGGACCCAGCGCGTGCGGATGCCGAGCAGGCCCGAGTTCAGCAGATGATCGTTGGTGCCGTATAGCGGACGCACCGCCAGCACATGCTTGCCGCGCTGGCCGGCGGCCAGCAGGCACGCCGACATGGCGGCCATGCCCGAACCAAACGCCACCGCGTCGGTCGTGCCCTCCAACTGCGCCAGCGCGTTTTCAAAACGCGCCACGGTGGGATTGTGCAGCCGCGCATAGATCGGATTGGCCGCCGTGGCCGCGCCGCCGACCAGCGCGTCGAAGCTGGTCGTGCCTTCGTCGAGGTCGCGCACCGGATAGGTGGTGGACAGATCCAGCGGCGGCGCATGCACACCCAACTCGGAAAAGTCTTCGCGGCCGGCGTGGACACCGAGCGTTTCAGGACGTGCCATGATTCCAGTTCCATTCGAAAGAATTGCCTGATACTAGAATCAATCCCCATACTAAAAATCACCTTCCGAATTTTATTTCGATAAGAGCCATTTTATGCGCCTAGACCGAATTGACTTCGCGATACTGCGCGAGTTGCGAAAGAACGCACGGCTGCCGAACAAGAATCTGGCCGAACGCGTCGGCGTGGCGCCGTCGACCGCACTGGAACGGGTGCGCCGGTTGCGCGAGCACGGCGCCATCACCGGTTACCACGCGGAGATCGCGCCGGCGGCGGTCGGCATCGGTCTGCAGGCAATGATCAGTGTGCGGCTGGCGCGGCATTCGCGCGAGGATCTGGATGCGTTTCATGCCTATCTGCTGACCATGCGCGAGGTGCTGGCGTTCTATCACGTCGCCGGTGCCAACGATTACCTGCTGCATGTGGCGGTAGCCGACAGCGACCACCTGCGCGACTTCGCGCTGGACGCATTCACCACGCGCCCGGAAGTAGCGCATATCGAGACCAGCCTGATCTTCACCTTTCGCCGCAATCCCGACGTGCCGATCTACCGGGCAGAGGACGATGAGTGAGTAGCTCCCGGCATCGCGCCCTTGTAGCCACGAAGGTCCGCGATGATGCAAAGCGCACGGACGAAATCGACCTCGATACGTTGATCCCTCACGAAACGCTGGACATACCGTATCGGCTGAAGCAACTCGGAAAACTCTAATCCATTAGCGCTGGTGTCACCCAACGGCACGCATCAAAAAGCCTCCCCGCACAAGCGGGGAGGCTTCGAATGATCGTACAAGCGGCAAGTCCATCGCCGCTTGCAGATTCGATCAGTTCTTGCGCTGACGATGAATGTTGCGGCTGTCCTTGTTCAACGACTTGTTGAGGTTGCGCTGTTCGCGCTTGGTCAGATGACCGTTGTGCTTGGCTTGATCCGCGCTTTCGCGCGCAGCGATATTGTTGTCGCGGGTTTCGTCGCGCGTTGCCTGCTTGGCATTGAGCTGACCATCCTTCACACCTGCCTGGATGCGATCCTGCTGGTTCTCAAGGCGGTTGTTGACTTCATTGACGCGCGGATGGCCTGGTACATCGGTCTGTGCCATCGCGGCACCGGAAGCGAGCGCGGCGGACAGCAGCAGGCCGATCAAGCTGTTGCGGAAAGTCGTCTTTGCATTCATGAGTAGAGCCTCGTTGAGTAGTTGGCAGGACTGGACTTGTTTCGGAGAGAACCGCACCGGCGCCCCAGCAAAAACACGGCATCCGTGCACCATGACCGACACTCGCACGCTGAATCATTCGCGATCGAACAAGGAAACCCCCTTCCCCCGCATTGATCCAGATCGTCATCGTCTGGCTGGCACAATGCGAGGAACGGCATCGCCGTGAATCGCGTTGACCGTCGCCGCGCCGATGTGGGCATCTGTTCAGTCATCGTTGCACCGCGCGCGTCTGCCGCCTGGACCAGATCAGGATGCCAACGACGCATTCCCGATAGTCGCCGGCTATCGCAAGCATCCACACAATCGAATTCCCTCGATGCATGGCTGGGCGTACCTTGCAGGAAGTCCCCACCGAGCAGGAGCCGCCCATGAGCCACGATCGCAAGACCCTGACCACCGACGCCGGCACGCCGCTGGCCGACAACCAGAACAGCCTTACCGCCGGCCCGCGCGGTCCGCTGCTGGTGCAGGATCACCAGCTGTTCGAGAAGCATGCCCACTTCAACCGTGAGCGCATCCCCGAGCGCGTGGTGCATGCGAAGGCCTCGGCTGCGTTCGGCACGCTCACCATCACCCACGACATCACGAAGTACACCCGCGCCAAGGTGTTCAGGCCCGGCACGCAGACGCCGATGCTGGCGCGCTTCTCCACCGTGGCCGGCGAGCGCGGCGCGGCGGATGCCGAACGCGACGTGCGCGGCTTCGCGCTGAAGTTCTATACCGAGGAAGGCAACTGGGATCTGGTCGGCAACAACACGCCGGTGTTTTTCATCCGTGACCCGTACAAGTTCCCCGACTTCATCCACACGCAGAAGCGCGACCCACGCACCAATATGCGCAACGCCACCGCGATGTGGGACTACTGGTCACTGTCGCCCGAATCGCTGCACCAGGTCACCACCTTGATGAGCGACCGCGGCATCCCGGCCAGCCTGCGCCACATGCACGGCTTCGGCAGTCATACCTTCAGCTTCTGGAACAACGCCGGTGAGCGCTACTGGGTGAAGTTCCACTTCAAGACCCAGCAAGGCATCAAGAACATCACCAATGCCGAGTCGGCCAAACTGATCGGCGAAGATCGCGAATCGCACCAGCGCGACCTGTACGAGGCGATCGAACGCAAGGATTTCCCGAAGTGGACGCTGTACGTGCAGATCATGCCGGAGGCCGACGCGGAGAAAACCTCGTACAACCCGTTCGACCTGACCAAGGTATGGCCGCACAAGGATTACCCGCTGATCGAAGTCGGTGTGATGGAATTGAACCGCAACCCGGACAACTATTTCGCCCAGGTCGAGCAGTCCAGCTTCTCGCCGGCCAACGTGGTAGCGGGCATCGGTTTCTCGCCGGACAAGGTGCTGCAGTTCCGCATCTTTTCCTATGCCGACGCGGCGCGTTACCGGCTCGGTGCGAACCATGACCAGCTGCCGGTGAACCAGCCACGCTGCCCGGTGCACAACTATGCGCGCGACGGATCGATGCGCTACGGCGACAACGGCGGCGGCGGCGTGAACTATGAGCCGAACTCGTTCGGCGGACCGGTCGAGGATCCATTGGTCAAGGAGCCACCGCTGAAAATCTCCGGCGACGCCGACCGCTACGATCATCGCGTCGGCAATGACGACTACAAGCAACCCGGCGATCTGTTCCGGTTGATGAGCACGGACCAGAAGCAGCAGCTGTTCAGCAATATCGCAGCAGCGATGCAGGGTGTGCCGGAAGAGATCGTGCGGCGCCAACTCGGTCACTTCGCCAAAGCTGATCCGGCTTACGCGGCCGGCGTGGCCAAAGCACTGGGCATTCAGAACTGAGCCGTAGATACCGGCCACGCCGGAGGAAACTCCTGCGTGGCTCGCACCACGAACACTCAATACACGCTATGTGCCATCTGCAGGCCGGGACGAGGCCGCGGGGACGGAGCAATCGCGTGTACCTCATCCGCATAAGGCATCGCGATATCTGGAATCGCAGCCAGAGCCTCCTCGGACAATTCAAGCAGCGGCACGCTCACCGGTTCCGACGGCTTGCGCACGGCCAGCCGCCCCGACAGCACGAGCTGCTCAATGCGTTTGCACACCTCGTCACGGCCGAACGGCTTCTTCATGAAGTCGTCCGCGCCGAAGCGCTGCACGTAGAACTGCTCGGTCGCCTGCTGGTTGCCGCTGATCATCACGATGGGAATGTGTTGAGTCAGCGGGTCGTGGCGCAGTGCGCGCAGCACCGCGAAACCGTTCATGCCGGGCAAGACGATGTCGAGAAAGATCAGCGCCGGCTGTTCGTCGCGCGCCAGCTGGATCGCGCTCTCGCCATCGGTCGCCTTCGACACGGCGTAACCTTCATGGCCCAGCATCTTGCCGAGCACGGCGCAGATCGTGGGCGAATCGTCGACCACCAGCATGCGTGCACCCTGTGCGGTCTGCACGTGCGGCACCGAAGGCTGTTCGCCATCCGTGTTGCCGAGCAGACGCTTGATAAAGCCGATGCCGCCGGCCATCCGCGCGAATCCGTCCATGCCACACCCCGGGTCGTGGGGATGCACAGGCGCAGTCCCCTTGGATTGGCGTGGATGTTCCCGCAGATCGGCCGGCCAATCTGCGATGCACTGCTCAGCGCGCGTCCTTCAATCGCCGCAGATCGCGTCGCGCATGCTTGTCCGGGCGTTTCAACGGGCCGCTTGCGCCGATCAGCTGGTGTTGCTGCTGCGCGGCTTCCCGCGCCACGCGGCTGGTCTCGGTCTCGCGATACAGCGTCTGCGCCACACTGGCCGGACCGCGCTTGTCGGACAAGCCCAGCACCTCGACTTCCAGCCGCTCCTCGCCGCGCGAGATCCGCAGCATGTCGCCGACATGCAATGCCTTAGCCGGCTTGCAGCCAGCCTCGTTGACCTCGATTTTGCCGCCATCGATCGCCTGCTTGGCCAGGCTGCGGGTCTTGAAGAAGCGCGCTGCCCACAGCCATTGGTCGGCGCGCAGATCGGTGACCGGATTGACTGGCGGCTTGTTCATCGACGTGATTATCGTGTCATCACGGCAACGTTCGCACGTACCGAGTCCGTGCAGCCGCGCCGGTCAGGATGGTTCTGCGGGCGGCACGACCATGTCGTGCGGATCCGGCATCGCGATGTCCGGAATCGCCGCGTGTTCGGCCTCGGTATGCTCCGGCACGGTCGGCACGACGTCCTCCGCGGTGCGCTCACGCACCACCAGCCGCCCGCTTTGCGTCAGATGCTGGATGCGCGCAAACACCTCGCCCCGACCGAACGGCTTCTTCATGAAATCGTCGGCACCGAAGCGTTGCACGTAGAACTGCTCGGTCGCCTGCAGGTTGCCGCTGATCATCACGATCGGGATGTCGTGCGTCTGCGGCTCGCGCCGCAAGGCGCGCAGCACCGCGAAACCGTTCATGCCGGGCATCACGATATCGAGAAAGATCAGGTCCGGCTTTTCCTTGCGGGCCATCTCAATCGCGGTTTCGCCATCCGGCGCCTTCAGCACCACATGGCCATCCTGGCTCAGCATCTTGCCGAGCACCGCGCGGATGGTGGCCGAATCGTCCACCACCAACACCCAGGCGCCCTTGGGCACGCCGCTGCGGGGTGCCGCACGGCGCTCACCAGGCTCGTTCCCGAAGAACCGCCGGATCAGTTCGAAACCTGCCATGACACGAGCCCCCGCCCCTGAGAATCCATTACTAGTCTCGGTGCAGCCGATGCCGGGCGCAAGCTGCCATGTCAGCGCCCGAGCAGCAGATTGCCCAGCGGTATGGTGATCAGCGACAGCACGATGCCGGCGCCCAGCACGGTGTTCGCCAGGGTCGGCTCCAGCTCGTACTCGTCGGCCAGGATCGCCGCCGACACCATCGGCGCCATCGCCGCCTGCAGCACGCCAACCGTAAGCACCAGTCCGCCCACACCGGTGGCCACGCCCAGCACCCAGCACAACAGCGGCGCCAGCAGCAGCTTCCAGCCCAGACCCCAGCTGGCCGCACCCAGTTGCCGCTGACCCGGATGGAACTTGAACTGCAGCCCGACCGAAAACAGCGCCAGCGGCGTCAGCGTGGCGCCGATCGGTGTAAACACACCATCAAGCAATGCCGGCCAGCCGCCGAACAGACCCACGACGATGCCGATCACCAGCGCGACAAAGGCGGGAAACGTGACGATGCGCCGGGCGATCAGCCCTGGCTGCGGCGTGCGCCCGGAATAGATCGAGGCCACCACGATGCCGGCCGATGCCAGCACCGGAAACGCACCGATCTGGTCGGCCACCACCGCCAGCGCCAGACCCGGCTTGCCATGCAACGCCTCGATCAGCGGATAGCCCATGTACGCGGTATTGCCCAGCCCGCAGACCAGGATCAGCGCACCGGTGCGCTGCCGCGACCAGCCCAGCCGCGGCCCAAGCAGGCCGAACAGCAGCCACGCCCCGCCGAAGGTGAGCCACATCGCCGCCACCGGAAACCACAGCTGCGGATCGAACTTCACCTTCGGGATCAGTTCCAGCACCAGCGCCGGCAGCGCCACATTGAGCACCCACCAGTTGATGCCCGGCACGATGCCCGCCGGCGGTTTCGCAAACCGCGCCACCACGGTGCCGAGGATCAGGCAGACAAACAGCAGCAACATCGCACTCATCTGGCAGCGGTACATTTCGGGGAGATGCGCCCATTAAACGCGATGCCGCACATGTCCGGAAGCGGGCAGCGCATCCTTATCGGCGATAATCCGGCGCTTGCCGTCAGCGAAAGCACACTGCCTGTCCATGAACGACCCCACTCATCTTGCGCACGGACTGGCCGGCGACAACACGCCGCCGGACTGGCCACCGTTGACTGCGCTTGAGATCGATACGCTGCTGCGCGGCTATCCCGCACTTGGCACCCCGACACGCATCGACTGGCACAGCCCGCGTCCGCTGTCGGCCGCGTGCCTGGTCGAGACGAGCCGCGCGACCGTCTTCATCAAACGCCATCACCACAGCGTGCGTTCGGTTGCCACGCTCAGCGAGGAGCACCGTTTGATTGCGCACCTGCGCGGCAACGGTCTGCCGATACCGGCGGTGCTGAGTGACACGCACGGGCAAACCGCGGTCGCGATCGGCGACTGGACTTACGAGGTGCACGAACGCGCCACCGGCGTCGACTTGTACCGCGAGGCGATCTCGTGGTCGCCGTTGCCGAACCGCGAGCACGCGTGCAGCGCCGGCCGCATGCTGGCCGCCCTGCATAATGCGGCCGAGGGTTACGAGGCACCCCAGCGCAACACCCACATCCTGGTCGCGCGCAGCGAGTTGATCTGCTCACCCGATCCGATCGCCACGCTGCAGGCGCAGCTGCCCGCGCGGCCCGGCCTGGCCGATTATCTGCAAGGCCGTGACTGGCCGACCGATCTCGCCGACCTACTCGCTCCCTGGCACGCTGCCGCGCAAGCGCGACTGGCACAACAGCCACGGTTATGGACACATGGCGACTGGCACGTCTCCAACCTGTGCTGGAGCGACAGCAGCGCAAACGCGCGCATCGACGCCGTACTCGACTTCGGTCTCGCCGCCGCCAACGGCGCGCTGTTCGATCTGGCCACCGCGATCGAACGCAACGCGATTGCATGGCTGGCACTGGACACTGGCTTCGCCGCCGCGCACACGGACATCGCACGCGCGCTGATCGAAGGCTATCGCCAGCAGCGCCCGCTGAGTGCCGCCGACACCCGGCTATTGGCCGACCTGCTGCCGCTGGTGCACGTGGATTTCGCGCTGTCCGAGGTCGAGTATTTCCACGCCATCACCCGCTCGCGTTCCAACGCCGACGTGGCCTACGACACTTTCCTGCGTGGCCACGCGGCCTGGTTTAGCACGCCACCCGGACAGGCCTTGTTGCAAGTCATCCGCGACGGCGCCTGACAATCCGTGGTTCAATAGGCGTTCTTGAAGCGGGGGTGCCCGGCGTTTGCCGGGCTGAGAGAGTCCCTTGGAACCTGATCCGGTTTGTACCGGCGTAGGGAGCTTGCTGATTCGGCGCGTCCATTCGGACGTCCGGATCGCCGTCGCTTCGTCCGTTCCCCAGAAGACGATGACGATGGCCTCATTCCATATTTCAGCTCTCCGCATTTCCTTTGCCCGCACGCCCCTGATCCTTGCGCTGATGTCGGTGATGGCGCTCGCCCACGCCGGCGACGACAGCACCACGACCAAACCGCAGGCCACGCCGCTGGCGCCGGTGCACGTCAAGGCCAACAGCCCGCGTGGCTACCACGCCGACGACGCGCAGATGGACACCTTCGGCAGCTTCGGCAACGCGCCGCTGCAGGACACGCCGGCCGCAATCACGGTGATCACCCGTGACCAGATCGACGACCGCCAGCCACGAACGCTCAGCGAACTGGCGCGCGGTGATGCCGCGCTGGGCGACAGCTACGCGCCGGTCGGCTACTACCAGGACATCGCGATCCGTGGCTACGCGCTGGATCCGGCCACCGGCTTCCGCTTCAACGAGATGAGCCTGGTCGGCGAGCAATTGCAGCCGCTGGAAGACAAGGAACGCGTGGAAATCCTCAAGGGCCTCGGCGGTCTCGAAGCGGGCGTGGTCGCGCCGGGCGGGTTGATCAACTACGTCAGCAAGCGTCCGGCCGATGTGCACAGCGCCACCGTCGGCACCGACTCGCACGGCTCGCGTTACGTCGCGATGGATGTCGGCGGCTGGCTGACGCCCACCTTCGGCGTGCGCGTGAACGCCGCCCACGAGGACATGAACTCTTACGTGCAGCACGCCGATGGTCGCCGCACATTCTTCTCGCTGGCCGCCGACTGGAAGATCAGCTCGAACGCCACGCTGCAGCTGGACACCGATTACCAGACCAGTGGACAGCGCTCGGTCTCCGGCTACCAGTTGCTCGGCGGCAGCATGATTCCGGCGCATCCCAGCCGCACCCGCATGCTCGGCTTCGAACCGTGGCAGCGACCGGTCGGCATCGACGCCAGCAACAGCACGCTGCGCTTCAACTACCGCTTCAGCGACAACTGGAGCACGCAACTGTCGGCCGGCCACAGCCATGTCGTGATCGACGACAACGTCGCGTTCGCCTACGGCTGCTTCTACTCGCCAGCCTGCGCCAGCGGTGTCACGCCGGGCTACTTTTTCGCGCCGAACGGCGACTACGACGTCTACGACTACCGCAGCCCCGACGACACCCGCGTCAACGACGAGGCCCGCGTCGTGCTGAAGGGTTCGTTCGACACCGGCACGCTCAGCCACGAAGTCAGCCTTGGCACCAGCGCGTTCCGCCGCAGCATCGACCGTCGGCCCTACGTCTACGACTACGTAGGCACCGCCAATATCGACGAAGTCGATCCGCCCTACTTCGCACCGTCACCGAACCAGCCCGGAGCATCGGCACGCCGGCTGACCAGCTGGCAGCATTCGGTGTTCGCCCTCGATCGCGTGCATCTGGCCCCGCAATGGCAGCTGCTGGCCGGCGGCCGCTTCGTGCGCCTGCACGAGCGGGCGTACGACGACAGCGGCGCCCCCGAACGCGACACCCGCCTGAGCAAATTCCTGCCGCAGGCCGCCGTGCTGTGGCAGCCCACCACGCAGCTGACCACCTACCTCAGCTACAGCGAAAGCCTGTCGCTGGGCAACGAGGCGCCGTACTGGACCTCCAACGGCAGCGCCACGCTGGCACCGCTGCTGTCGCGCCAGACCGAGGCCGGCGTGAAGTACGCCTGGAGCGACGCGCTGAGCCTGCAGGCCGCGCTGTATCGCATCCGCCAGCCGTACCAGTTCGCCCAGCCGGACCACACCGCTGAAGGTTTCACCTTCGTGCAGCACGGCGACGAAGTGCACAGCGGACTCGAATTCAACGCCGCCGGACGAGTGACCGACAAGCTGCGCCTCACCGCCAGCCTCAACCTGATCCAGGCGCGCGCGCAGAACACCGGCACGCCGGACTACGAAGGCCATCAGGTCGTCAATGTGCCGCGCCTGCGCACGGCTTTGTATCTGGATTACCGCCTGCCGTTCGCCGCCGATCTCAGCCTGCTCGGCGGCTGGCGCTACGCCAGCAGCAACGTGGCCACGCCGAATGGCCTCACCCGAGTGCCGGCCTATCACGTGTTCGACGCCGGCCTGCGTTACATCACGCAATGGAATGGCCATGCGCTGACCCTGCGCCTGAACGTCGACAACGTGTTCAACCATTTCTACTGGCGCGACACCGGCACCTCCGGCGGCGACAGCTACCTGTTCCCGGGTTCGCCGCGACTGGCGCGACTCTCCGTGACGTTCGACTTCTGATGTCCTGGATCGAACTCATCGGTGCCTTGATCAGCGCGTGGGCCGTGTGGCTCACCGCTCGGCGCAAGCCGTGGTGTTGGCCGATCGGCCTGCTGTCAGTGACACTCTACGCGTGGATCTTCGTCGATGCGAAGCTCTATTCGGACGCCCTGCTGCAGGTCGCGTTCGGCGGCTTGATCGTCTATGGCTGGGTACGCTGGCTGCAGAACCTGGGCGACGACGGCCTGGTGCAGATCGCGCCATTGCCCGCGACGCAGGCCGTCACGCATCTGCTCCTGGGCGCCGTTGGTGCGCTCGTGCTCGGCTTCGCCATGCACCGCTGGACCGACGCCGCCCTGCCCTGGCTCGATGCCGCGCTGACGGCCTTCAGCCTGGTCGCCCAGTGGTGGCAGGGCCGTCGGCATGTCGCCGCGTGGTGGCTGTGGATCGTGGTCGACGTGATCTACATCGGCGAGTACGTCTACAAGTCGCTGATGATCACCTCGGTGCTATATGCCGGGTTTATCGTGCTGGCGATGATCGGCTTGCGCAGCTGGCAGCAGGCCAGTCGGCAGGCTCACGCCGGTTTCGAAACCACCTGAGTCCAGCCCGGCAAACCTCCGTCCCCCCGGTCTCGACATTTTCATTACGCAACCTCGCCGCGGCCGGTGCAAAATGGCCGCCACGATGAAAGCCTCCGTTGCCAGAAAGCGGGTCCTGTCTGTCGCCATCATGCTGTTGGTCATGGCGCCGGCTGCCGTTGCGCAGAACATCTACAAATGCACGACGCGGACCGGGCAGCTCGAATACACCGATCATCCCTGCCGCGATGGCAAGGGCGAGCTGATCCATCAGGCCGACGACAGCGAAATCATCGACCAGTACCTGCGCCTGGGTCAGGACGCGAAGGCGAAGAACTACGCCGATTCACACCATATCGAAGCGCTCTACCAGCAGCGCCTCGCCGCTTATCAACAAGCGATAGCAGACAAGGCCCAGCGCCAGGCCGACGAGGCGATCGCCGCGCAACAGCGCGACGCGGCAGCACGGCAGCAGGCACTGGCTGACGATGCCGCCAACCGCGACCGGCTGCGCGCCGAAAACGATGCGCTGCGCCAGCAGAACGACGCATACCGCGATCAACTGGCCCAGCCGGCCTACAATGCTCCGCCGGCCTACTGGGGTGTCGCGCCGTACTGGAACGGCCATCGCGACCACGACCGTGATCAAGATCACGACCATGATCGCGATCATGGCCCGCATCGCCCACCACCGTCGAAAGAGCCCGTGTTCCACCCATGCAAGCAGATTGCTGGCGGTCAGGTGCAGTGTTGAAGACGGCATATGCGCCGACGCGACCGCTACCGGGTTGATAGCCGGGAACGGGGGAACCCATGCTTGAAGCAGACGCCATCATTGTCGGCGCAGGTCCTGCCGGTCTCGCCTGCGCCGCGAGCATGCGCGAGCTCAACCTCCAGGCGGTGATTCTGGAGAAGGCCGACGCGGTCGCTCCGGTCTGGCGGCGCCACTACGACCGGCTGCATCTGCACACCGATCGGGGGCACTCCGGCTTGCCTGGCATGACCATGCCACGGACGTACCCAAGGTATCCGTCGCGCGCGCAGGTGGTCGACTACCTTGAAAGCTACGCGATGCAGTTCGGCTTGCACCCGATCTTCAACAGCGCGGTGCAAACCGTCCGCCGTGACGGCGCGGGCTGGCGCGTGGAGACGGCGCAGCAACAGTTCACAGCGCCCGTCGTGGTGATCGCGACCGGCTGGGCCGACTTTCCCCACCGTCCGAGCTGGCCAGGCTCGAATGCGTATCAAGGCGCCGTCATTCACAGCAGCGAATATCGCAATCCGGCGGCCTATGCAGGCAAACGCGTACTCGTCGTGGGCTTCGGCAATTCGGGCGGCGAGATTGCGCTCGACCTGGCGGAAGCCGGCGTCGACGTGACGCTGGCGGTGCGTGGCCCGGTGCAGATCTTGCCGCGTGAACTGCTCGGCCTGCCGATCCTGACCTGGGCGATCGCCCAGGCACGCTTGCCCGCGCGGGTGGCCGATTTCATCAATGCACCGGCGATCCGTCTTGCAGTCGGTCCGGTCCGGAATCTCGGTTTGAAGATCGCACGCAAGGGACCACGCCGGATGATCGAGGAGGATCACCGCGTACCGCTGCTCGATGTCGGCACGCTGGCTCGGATCAGGGACGGCGCGATCAAGCTGCGCGGCGGCATCGAACGATTCACCGCCGATGGCGTGGTGTTTGCCGAGACGCCGGCGGAACCGTTCGATGACGTCATTCTCGCGACCGGCTTTCGCCCCGACTTGCGCAAGCTGCTGCCCGATTCCCGCGGTGTCTTCGCCGACCATGGCATGCCGGTCGCGACGGGGCGCACCACAGCCGAACCTGGGCTGTTCTTCTGCGGCCTGATCGCCTCGCCCACCGGGCAACTGCGCGAGATCGGCATCGAAGCGAAGCGCATTGCACAGCTTGCCGCCATCCATCTGGCGCACTGAGGTTCGACACTTGAACGGGCATGGCTAATTCAATGCCCGATGCCGGCGATCCGGCACCCGCAGGAAAAGTTATAGTCATGTGATCAGGCAACCGGCCTCCGCACTCCTCGTCCGCACAACACGCTGAAGTTGGAGAACACGTGAACAACTATTCGAAACCCCTGTTCCTGGCGGCCTGCCTTTCTGCCTGTCTGGCCTCCATCCCGTGCTACGCAGGCGGACTGCAGGCAGCCCGCAGCCACGCAGCCACGACGGCGCTGCTGTCCGCACCGAATGGCAGCAATCGTGCCTCGATGGAGACGATGCAGATTCCCAGTCATGGCGCGCTGATGAACGCGCTGGTCTACGTCGCGGCGGGCGCGGGTCCGCATCCGGCGGTGATCCTGCTGCACGGCTTTCCGGGCAACGAGCGTAACCTGGATCTGGCGCAGGACATGCGCCGCGCCGGCTGGGACGTGCTCTATTTCAACTACCGCGGTTCGTGGGGCACGCCGGGCGACTTCTCGTTCTCGCACGGCATCGAAGACACCGCCGCCGCACTGGCCTACCTGCGCCAGCCGGACGTTGCCAAAAAGCTGCGGCTGGACCCGACCCGCATCGTGCTGATCGGACACAGCATGGGCGGCTTCATGACCGTCCAGGGCGCCGCCGCCGATCCCGCCATCAAGGCCTTCGCCCTCATCTCGGCCGCCGACATGGGCGGCGCGATGCAGCAGATGCTGGCCAGCGGCCCGAAACCGGACGCCTTGCACAAGATGAGCGCGGGCCTGGCCAACGAAGGCATGGCCCCGCTGAACGGATGCACGCCTGACGGGCTGGCGCGCGAACTCGCCGATCACGCGGCGACGTGGACATTCAGCTCGAAGGTCGACGCGCTGAAAAACCGTACGGCGCTGATCGTCACCTCGGACGATGGCCTGGCGAAGCCGGCCGAATCGTTCGCGGCCGGCCTTCGCAACGCCGGCGATACCCACGTAACCAGCGTGCACCTGCCCACCGACCACGCCTATTCCGACCAGCGCATCGAGCTGTCGCATGCGGTGTTGGCGTGGCTGGCGGCGCTGCCAAAATAACGCCGGGAGCCGTGCTGAAAGAGCGCCCGGCGCCTGTCGTCACGTCATCCTGATTGACCGGTCGTGCGTTTGGGAGAACAGTAGGCATACGGGCGTATGTCTGCTGGTAGGCAGCTTCCCTGGCAGCACTGATTCGTGATCCACGGAGGATTTATGAAACGGCTTTCCATGATGATGTTCGCAGGCGTACTGACCGTCGGCGCAAGTGCCGCGGTGGCGTCTTCCGGCTCACTCAACGAGTTCCGGCCGGGCGTCATGCCGGTGCTTGTGCACGTGGATGCCAAGGGCAAGGTCACCGAAGTCTCGCCGTCCGCCGAACTCTCGCCGAAGGTCAACCGGCTGTTGCGGCAGAGCCTGGACGAAATGATCTCCAAGCCCGCCACCGAGCACGGACGGCCCGTCAGCAGCCAGTTCGTCATCAATCTCGCCGTGCAGGCTTCGCCCCGGCCGGAAGGCGATTACCTCGCCCGATTTGTCTACGTATCCAGTTCGCCGGTTCCGAACGGATCGTGGTTTTGGGTGCACGTCGACGGCTATCGGCTGGCGCTGGCGAACAGGGACGACCTCAACAACCGCCAGCCACATCCCCACTTCGATACTCAACGCGAATATCCGACGTGGAATAACCCCAACTATCCGCGCACACCACCCCCACCGATTCAAAACACCGCTAGCAGCGCACCCAGTCCCGCACCGAAGCCTGGGCACTGAACGAAAGCCATGGCATCCGGATGAAATGAACCCCTCTCCGGAAACCGGATGATTGGAAACAAGAGAAGGCCGCCATCGCAGGCGGCCTTCTTGTTTTCAGTACTGCACGCCAACACCCTGATATCCGACGTCACTCCAGCTCGCGGATGCGGTCCTTCAACTTCTGCTGCCAAACCGGATCCGTCTCGGCAGCAACCAGCTGCTTGAGGATGGCGAGCTGTGCGACATCGAGCGCGTTCTTTGCCGAGGTCTTTACGTCCGGAACTACGCCCACGCCTTCCCAATCGGTATGGGTGATCGGGTTAATCGGCCGACCCGATGGCACAAACATCATGAAGTGCGCATCCAGCCGATGCGGGCTGCCTGCATGGGCGCCACCGCCGGTGGTCTCGCCGACGACGGTGGCACGCTGGTTGTTCTTCAGCGCATAGGCGAAGTCCTCGCAGCCGGAAAATGTGTCGCCGCTGGTCAGCAGGTAGAGCTTGCGTGCCTCGCCGTATCTCGTACCTTGGACGCTGGCCTGCGTCCAGCGTTGTTCGGTGCGGTTCTCATCACGCCAGTAGACGTCGTTGAGGTGGGTGGGCTTGTCGTACAGGTAACTGGCAAACAGCATCACCGATTCCGGATCGCCGCCGTCACAGTGGCGCAGGTCAATGACCAATGCCTTGGTATCGGCGAGCAGTGCCATTGCCGCAGCGATCCGTGGCGCGGCACCTTCGGGACGGCTGAACTGATGCAGGTCGATGTAGCCGATATCACCCTTGAGCCGGTCGACACCGCTGAAGCCGAAATTGAAGCGGCGTTCCTCGGCCAGCTCCGCTGCCTTGTCGACGGGCGAGTCGCCCTGCTCCGACTTCAGCGGGATCGCGTCTTCGAAATAGCGCACCACCAGGTGCTGGTCGTGGTTGTCGCGCTGCAGCGCCTTGGTAAGCGTATCGGCGAATTTCTCGGCGCTGATCACGGAATCGAAATCACCATGCTGCAATTGAGCGCGCAGATTCTTTCCCATCACCGCAGCCTTGTCCGGAAAAACATAGGCACGGTCGAGATTGGTAACGATGCCGTCGATCACTTCGCTGCGGGTGGCCTTGTCCACGGCCATGTCTTTCTGAGGCGGCCCGGACTGGGCATGGCTGGGCATGCCGAACAGCGCAAATCCTGCCGCACCCAGCACACCAGCACCGGCCAGCATGGCGATGCGTGCCGTCCTGGTCTTTCGTTTGGTATCCATCTGCACACTCCTCGTTGGGGTTTTCATCGGTAGCCGATGAACCCAGCGTCACAAGGAAATGTGGAGACATTGTGGGGATGCCTTACAGCTCGAACCGGTAGCCAAGCCCGTAGACGGAATGGATGACCTCGGCATCAGGCAGCACTGCGGTGAGTTTACGGCGCAGATTCTTGATGTGGCTGTCGATCGCGCGGTCGGCGACATTCAGGTTGTCGCGGCTGGCCAGATCCAGCAGTTGCGCCCGCGAAAAGATCGTGCCCGGACGCTTCGCCATCGCAGCGAGCAGGCTGTATTCCGTCGGCGTGAGGTCCAGAAGTTGCGCGTAGATGCGCACGCTGCGCGCGGCCTCGTCGATCTCGACCTGCCGTGCGTTGTCGTCAGGCTTGCGCGCACGACGCAGGATGGCCTTGATGCGCGCGACCAGTTCACGCGGGCTGAACGGCTTGCACAGATAGTCGTCGGCACCGTTTTCCAGACCCAACAGCCGGTCGATTTCCTGCACGCGCGCGGTGACCATGATGATCGGCACCTCGGAAAATTCCCGCACTGCCTTGCACAGCGCCAGGCCATCGAGGCTCGGCAGCATGATGTCCAGCACGATCAGATCAGGTGCGGCGCACTGCACGCTGGCGAGTGCTGCGCGACCATCGGCGATCACCCGTGCCGTGTAGCCCGCGGCGGTCACGTAGTCGGCCATCACCGAAGACAGGTCGGCTTCGTCTTCGACGATGAGGATGCTTGCGCTCATCTCAGCTTTCCAGCGGCAACACGAGGATGGCGCGCAGGCCGCCCAGCGGCGACTCGGCGAACACGAGCCGGCCGTCGTGCGCCTCGATAATGTGCCGGCTCAGTGCCAGCCCCAGGCCCGTGCCGCCGAGTTGCCGGTTGCGCGAGGATTCGACGCGGAAGAAGCGTTCGCCCAGGCGATCGAGCAGGTCCACCGGAACCGCTGGCGTCGAGTCGTCAATCGCGATGTGCAACTCATGGCCGACCACCACGCCGCTGACCATGATGCGACCGCCGGCATCGGTGTAGCGCACGCTGTTCTCCAGCAAGTTGCCGACGACCTGGCGCAGCCGCTCGGCATCGCCCAGAACCACCGTGCGCGATGGCAGCGTACCGATCGAAGCGACCAACCCCGCGACGCGAAACTTCTCGGCGAAGCCCGCGAACACGTCCTGCACCAGCAGCCATGCATCGGTGGACGCCTTGTCGTACTGCCGTTGACCCAGGTCCGCGCGCGCCAGCTCGTACAGTTCGTCGACCAGCTTGGTCAGCGACTGCACCTGCCGCAGCATCAGCGCGATGGTATCGGGCGTGGCCGTGCGGATACCGTCCTGCAGCGCCTCCATCTGCGCACGCAGCACGGACAGTGGTGTGCGCAATTCGTGCGAGGTGTCGGCCACCCACTGCTGGCGCCAGCGCTCCGTATCGTCGAGCCGCGCCGCGACCTGATTGAAGGTGTCAGCCAGCTCGCCCAGTTCGTCGCTGCGGCGTATCGACAGCCGCGTAGCGAACTGCCCCTGCCCCAGCCGGCGCGCACCGTCGACCAGTTGCTTCACCGGCTTGCGGAAATGCGCTGCCAGCAAACCGGCTGCCAGCACACTCAGCAACACGCCGATCGCCGCGAGGATCGCCAGGTTTCTCTGCTGCTCGATCAGAAAGGCGATCGCCAGCTCGTCGTCGGAATTCTGCGACTTGGCGACGACGAGATAACCGACGACCTTGCCGTCGACGACGATGGGGCGCTGGACCCGATCTATCGACGCCACCACCACCATGATCCGGTTCGCGATCGCACCGGCCAGGTAATGCCCGTTGTCATCCAGCAACCCGATGCGATAAGCCAGGTTCGACGACAACGGCGGGGCGCCGGGTTTCTGAGCGAGCTGCACGCGCGCCAGCTCATCGCGCAACCAGCGCTTCCGTTGATCCGATGATGCAGGCAGAAACGACCAGTCGTGATGTTGCCGATACTGGGTGGACAACGCGTCGACCAAGCCGCCGAGGCGATCCATGTCGCTGCTAACGGCCGCCTGCGAAGCATGGTCGGACAACTTCCAGCGCACCAGCTCCACGCCAATGCCCGCCACCGCCATGATCGACAGCAGCACCGCGAAGAACAGGCGTTTGCCGATGGAAACTCTCAAGCGCGTGATCCCGCGATGCCAGTCGGCGCAAGCTAGTGGAGATCAGGAGTGGTAGCAAGGTGGAGCGGGCGGTATGGCTGACCGCTACCCCAGTCCTTGCAGCTCCGCAGGCTCCAGCTGGTCTGCCCTCCGTTCGATGGCACCCCAAGCCATCAGCCCCTGCCGATGCCGTCCAGCTCGGCCATCACGTCCTCGCCAAGCGTCAACTCCGCCGCTGCCAGGTTCTCGCGCAGATGACCCAGTGACGACGTACCGGGAATCAGCAGGATATTGGGTGCACGGGCGAGCAGCCACGCCAGCGCGACCTGCATCGGCGTGACGCCGAGACGCGCAGCCACGTCGGAGAGCGTCTGCGATTGCAGCGGACTGAAGCCGCCGAGCGGGAAGAACGGCACGTAGGCGATGCCTTGCGTGACGAGTGCATTGACGAAGGCATCGTCTTCGCGATGAGCCAGATTGAACTGGTTCTGCACGCAGACCACGGGGGCAATGCGCTGGGCTTCGGCCACTTGCGTGGCAGTGACGTTGCTCAGACCCAAGTGGCGGATCAAACCCTGCTGTTGCAACCTGGCCAGTGTGCTGAACTGCGGCTCGATCGATCCTTCGGACGGCGCGTGCACGTTGCCCATGATGCGCAGGTTGACCGCATCCAGCACGTCGAGTCCGAGATTGCGCAGGTTGTCGTGCACGGCCTGCTCCAGTTGCGCCGGACTCTGTGCCGGATTCCACGAGGCATCGTCACCACGCAGCGCACCAACCTTGGTGACGATTACCAGATCGTCCGCATACGGGTGCAGCGCCTCGCGGATGATCTTGTTGGTGACATGCGGACCGTAGAAGTCGCTGGTGTCGATGTGATTGACGCCGGCTTCCAGCGCCGCGCGCAACACCGCCAACGCGGCAGCATGGTCCCTGGGTGGCCCGAAAACGCCGGGGCCGGCGAGCTGCATGGCGCCGTAGCCCATGCGGTTGACGGTGCGGTCGCCGAGCGGGAACGTGCCGGCTTGCTTGAGGTGGCTCATGTCTTGCTCCTGGGGGCTATCGATCATGGGGAGGAACCGACTATAGGCGCGTCCTTCCTGCACGATAATCCGCCACAATCCGCACGGGCTGTACGGAGTGCCGAACAATGGCAACAGACATGCGGGACCTCCTCGCCTTTCTGGCGGTGATGCAGGCGGGCGGATTCCGCGAGGCTGCGCGAACCGGCAATGGCTCGGCCTCGCAATTGAGCGAGGCGGTGAAACGCCTGGAGACGCAACTGGGCGTGCGCCTGCTTCATCGCACCACGCGCAGCGTGTCGGCCACCGAAGCAGGCGAGCGTCTGGCCGAACGACTGACGCCGGCACTGGCCGAAGTGCAGGCCTCGCTCGACGTGGTCAATCATTTCCGCGACAGCCCCGCCGGCACGCTGCGACTCAACGTGCCGGCCAACGTCGCGCGCACCGTGCTGCCACCGATCATCACGCCGTTCCTCAAACGCTACCCCGAGATCCGGCTGGAAGTGATCGTCGAAGACAGTTTCGTCGACCTGCTGGCCGCCGGTTGCGACGCCGGCATCCGCTACGACGAGCGCCTTGCGCAAGACATGATTGCCGTACCGATCGGCCCGCGCACGCAACGACTGGTGACCGCCGCCGCGCCCGCCTATCTCGAAGCCCACGGACGCCCCGAGCATCCACGCGACCTGCTGCAGCATGCCTGCATGCGCGGCCAGTTCTCCGGCGGCGCGATACCCGTCTGGGAGTTCGAGCGCGACGGCGAAATCGTGCGCATCGACCCGCAGGGACCCTTGCAGGTTCGCCAGGGCGCCGCCTTCGACCTGGCCGTGCAAGCCGCCATCGACGGGCTCGGCATCATCCTCTTGTTCGAGGATTGGCTACGCCCGCATTTCGAAAGCGGCGCCTTGATACCCGTCCTCGAACCCTGGTGGCAAAGCTTCAGCGGCCCGTTCCTGTACTACTCCGGACGCCGCCATCTGCCGTCGCCGCTGCGGGCGTTTGTAGATTTCATTCGCGAAGCCTGACCACCGACGATCCGGAGCAATTTCCGCAATCGCCGCAGAAAAAGCACGGTGCGCAGATCTTGTTGCCCGGCACACGCGGGAAAAAGCTCCGCAGCCCGAGAAAAAAGCTCGGCCGACCGAGTAAGTAATTCGGCGCGCCGAGCAGATGAGCTCGACGCTCCGACAAAAAATCTCGTGCTTTCGAGCAAATAGCTCGAACCTCGGAGCTTTTTGCTCGGACTGCCGAGAAAATTTCTCCGGATGCCGGGAGAAAGGTCCGGCGAATCGAGAATCGGGGTGGTATGACCGAGTTGAAAGATTCGCAGTATGGTTAGCCCTGCCAAGGAGCACTCAGGGGGAGTGATATGGCGAAACGCAAACAAAGCGGCATCGAGCAGATAGCCTCGATGCCATGGCAGGCAGGTGTCCTACTCGGTCTGATCGGTTATCTCGCCATCCGCTACGGCGTCGGCTTGTATGTCGGCAGCCACACCGATCCACTTTCCGCAGGCATCGCCAAGGATGCCCGCGACGGCATGCTGGCGCCGCTCGCATGGATGTTGCTCGTGGGCTGCTGGATCGGCGCGCTCGCCTCATTCTTCAACCGGTGCAAGCGCCGCCGGCTCCTCGATTCGCAGACCGGCATCGAAAGCCTGCGCGCCATGCGCTGGAGCGAATTCGAGATGCTGACCGGCGAAGCGTTTCGCCGCCAAGGCTACGCCGTCGAAGAAACCGGCCTCGGTGGTGCCGATGGCGGCATCGACCTGATCCTGCGCAAGAACGGCCAGACCACACTGGTGCAGTGCAAGCAGTGGCAGAACTGGCAGGTCGGCGTCAAAGTCGTGCGCGAAATGTACGGCCTGCTGGTGCACCACAAAGCCGCCTCCGTGAAGATCGTCGCCCTCGGCGACTACACCACGGACGCACAGCGTTTCGCTCAAGGCAAACCAATCGAGCTCATCCATGGCGGCGAACTGATCTCTACGGTGCGTTCGCTGCAAGCCTCCAAGGCACGGGCTGCAGGACCGCTGGACTCGCCGCTTGCGCTGAGTGGAAGCATGGTCGCGAGTTTGCTGGTGATCGGCGCATTTTCGGTCACCACGACCACGCCACCACCCGTCATCCCGCCACCTGCTGCCATGCAACCCACAGCCCAACCGATGCCAGCGCTCACGTACCACCCCGCCGTAACATCACCGCCGCGCCAACAATCGACGATTTATATGAACGATTCGCAGGACGACGCACAGCTGCGCGACTGGAAGAAACGGAATGCGGAGTCGATGAAAATTCTGGAGAAGACGACGAAGGAGATGCCGTTGCGCTGACGTCGTCTCGCACCATCATGTCTAGAATGAAATGTCTATGAGCCCAAACTTGCTAAGCCCCGTCCTGAAATTTTACGTCCTCCCTGATGCTATGCGGCTAACTGCGCATCTGCTTAGCAACCATCGCAGTGCAGTCGCGCCAAATGAGACGGACGACTACCACTGTTTCCGCTGGTCGGTTCGTTATTGGCAGAGTCCGTAGTTGCCAAGTTACTTCTCAAGGAAACCATCGTGATCGATTCGATTAACGTTCCGCCAAATGCGTTTGTCAGCAAAGGAAACTGGACCGCCGAACAGCTCAAGCTAGCATTCTATTTCTACTGCCAAACGCCTTTCGGCAAGCTGCACAGCAGGAACCCGCAGATTATCGAACTGGCGAAGCTCATCGGTCGTACGCCCAGCGCTCTAGCGATGAAATTGGTCAACTTTGCCAGTCTCGATCCTTCGATCACCGGAACCGGTCGCAAAGGTTTGAGCGGCGCATCGGCGCTAGACCGAGAAACTTGGAACGAATTCCACGCCGACTGGGAGCGCCTTACGGTCGAATGTGAGCAGCTACGCCAGCACCTATTACAAGAGCATGGCTTATCGGCACAGGTGCCATCCGCACGCGCTGACGAGTTTCCACTCACCGACTTCACTGGCGAAACACGCCAAGCGATCATCCAGCAGCGCGTCAAACAGAACTTCTTCCGTCGTGCCGTCCTCAGCAGCTATCGCGACCGCTGCTGCATCTCCGGTGTATCCGACAAGCGCCTACTCATTGCGAGCCATATCGTGCCGTGGAGCGCCGACAAAGCGAACCGCCTAAACCCAAGCAACGGCTTGTGCCTGTCCGCGATACACGACAAAGCTTTTGACAACCACCTTTTCACACTCAGTGACGACTGGCAGGTCGTGCTCTCGTCGCGCATAAAATCCAGCAAAGACACCTTCCTACGTGAGGTGTTCTGGCCAAGCGAGGGCAAGCAAATCGAAATGCCCGAGCGCTTCGCGCCCGATCCGTCATTCATAGCAAAACATCGACGCACCATGCTTGACTCATACCCTATCGACTGAGGTCAGCCAGTGAGCGACGAATACATTTCCGAAGACGAATTCTGGGATGACTGGGGCGTTATCCAAACGTCCGATGGTGGCATGTTCGATTTCGACGACGTCAAAGATGAGCCGCTCGAACGCGTGTGGACCATCGTAGATACCGGTGCTTACGAAGATGAAAACTGGTACGCCATGCCGGGGTTTCACATCGTAAACAAGCTGGGCTACATCATGACCCGACGCGAGTGGACTTCGGACACTCCTGATGCCATCTATTTTCGGCATGAGGACGAAGACGATGGCGAGCGCCAAGTCTTCATTTATCAGTACCGTGACGCCTCGAATTACAAGGCCGGTGGTATGTTGCTTCTTTACGGCGCAAGCCGAGACGTTGAAGAAGATCTAATCCGCGAGTGTTGTGACGCGGATGGATGCTTCGTTGCCGAGCAAGTCGGAGTGCCCGCACTGTGCGATCAGCTCTTTACCTTTGGTGGTGGTCCTACCGATGACGATCACGCTTTCCATGAATTTCAGGGCCTCCGCCCGGCCACAGCAGAAGAAATCGCTTCGCTCCCATTGTGGGGTGGCCTGCGAGATCTGACATGCCGATTCCTACGCACGGATGGCAAATGGGATTGCTCATTGTCTCCCAACTGCTTCTGATTCGATTTGGAGACGGCGTAGTCACTCGCGTTGGATACGTTTGCCCGCGCAGCGGGCGCACCGAGTGCGGGCCAGGATGGCCCGCCGCTCTACCCGGGGCCCCTGTGCGGCGGTGAGCTGGGGACGACAGGCCGCGTAGCGGGAATCGGCAGGAGGCCGATTCCTTTTCGCCAGCACAGGGATGTGCTGTCGAAAAGCCCGGCCACAGCTCACGGACTTGCCGGGCATGGATGCCCGGCAAGCGCCAAGCGGGGTGGCCTTCTCTTTGGTTACCTTTCTCTTGGCCACGCAAGAGAAAGTAACTCGGGCCGCGCAGCGGCACGAAAGCTCTTGCTCGTCAGCGGTGAAATTCGCACCGATGAACCGGCGACCAATCAGGGGCAACACCTCGGGCTTGTCGCCTACGCTCCCGCAAACAACGCCTGGATCCGGCCGTAAGGCATAGCACCAGTAGCCAGCGACTCGGAGCGCCCGCTATCGAGAAAGTCCCGCGCCAGTGTTTCCGCCTGCCCCCACAGCATCTGCGAAATGCCGGAGCCTGCGCTGAAGCGCCGCACGCCGAGCTGACCCAGCTCGTGGACCGGCATCAGGCCCGGCCACGCCATCACGTTGAGCGGCAATCCTGCTCCCGCGACGATGGCCTGGATCTCCGCCGGTTCGTGCAGGCCGGGAACGAACAAGCCGTCGGCACCGGCGGCGCGATAGATCGCGCCGCGTGACAGCGTTTCATCGACTCGTCGCGAGGCATCGGCCAGGTTGGCCAGATACACGTCGGTGCGTGCATTCACGAAGATGTCCGAACCTGCCTTTGCTGCAGTGTTCTTGATCGCTTCGATTTTCGCGGCGAGCACGGCCGGCGCGTGGGAACCGTCCTCGATATTGATGCCGGCGACGCCGACATCGAGCAGTCGCCGGATCGTCTCGCCTACTGTCGCCGCATCATCGGCGTAGCCGTTTTCCATGTCGACCGACAACGGCACCGTGAGGACGCGCGCGATGCCGGCTGCGGCATGGATCGCGGCGTCCACCGGCAGCTTTCCTCCATCCGCGTAGCCAAGCGCCCAGGCCAAACCCGCGCTGGTGGTGGCGATGGCCGCAGCGCCCAGGCTTTCGAACAACCTGGCACTGCCGGCGTCCCAGGCATTGGGTAGCCGCAGTGGCCGCGGACCACTATGCAATTGACGGAAGATGGCTGCGTTCGCTGACATGTCGAGCTCCGATGCATCACCGATGGGGACGTGCATTCTGCTTGAAGTTTCATCACGGCGACAGGCACGCATTTGCAACGGTTCGCAGTGATATCGCGAAGCGCACACCTACCCCCTCTCCCCAGCCCTCTCCCGCAAGGGGAGAGGGGGTAAAGAAAAAGCCCGCCGAGTGGCGGGCCTCTTCATATCAGCAAGGCGCTCCGCGCCTCACCCCAGCAATACTCGATTCATCCGCTGCACAAATGCCGATGGATCCGGCAACTGCGCACCCGCTGCAATCTCCGCCTGCTCCAGCAGCAGCGTAGCCAGATCCTTCGCCTTCGCCTCGTCGGTTTCCGCCTCGACGCGCTTCAACAACGCGTGCTGCGGATTGATCTCCAGTGTCGGCTTGTTGTCGGGCATGTCGTGGCCGGCTTCGCGCAGCAGGCGGGCCAGATGCGGAGCCATCTCATAGTCGGCAAGCGCGAGGCAGGACGGTGAATCGGTGAGGCGGGCGGAGACGCGCACGTCGCCGACGCGATCGCCGAGCAGCTCTTTGAGTTTCTTGACCAGCGGCTCGGCCTCCTTGGCGGATTCCTCCTGCTTTTTCTTGTCCGCTTCGTCCAGCGGCAGTTCGCCCTTGGCGACGTTCTGCAGTTTCTTGCCGCTGTATTCGCTCAAGGAACCGAGCATCCATTCGTCGATGCGGTCGGACATCAGCAGCACTTCGATGCCCTTGGCCTTGAACGCTTCCAGCTGCGGGCTGCCCAGCGCGGCGGCGTAGCTGTCGGCGGTGATGAACCAGATGGTGCCCTGGCCCACCGGCATGCGGCCGATGTAGTCGTCGAACGAGACGGTTTGCGCGCTGCCGTCGCCCATGGTGGAAGCGAAGCGCAGCAGCTTGGCGATGCGCTCGCGGTTGTTGGCGTCTTCGCTGATGCCTTCCTTGAGCGTGTTGCCGAACGCCTTGTAGAAGGTGGCGAATTTCTCTGGCTCGTCCTTGGCCAGTTTCTCGATCAGGTCGAGCACGCGCTTCACGCAGGCGGACTTGATGCGCTCGAGCTGGCGGTTCTGCTGCAGGATCTCGCGGCTGACGTTGAGCGGCAGGTCGTCGGCATCGACCACGCCGCGCACGAAGCGCAGGTAGTTCGGCAGTAGCTCTTCGGCCGCGTCCATAATGAAGACGCGCTTGATGTAGAGCTTCAGCCCCTTGCGCTCGTCGCGACCGCCCATCATCAGGTCGAACGGCGGCTGCGACGGGATGTAGAGCAAGGTGGTGAAGCTCTGGCTGCCCTCGACGCGGTTGTGCGTCCACGCCAGCGCGTCGTTGAAATCGTGGCCGAGCGACTTGTAGAAGCTCTGGTAGTCCTCGTCGCTGATCTCCGACTTCGGCTTGGTCCACAGTGCCGAGGCGGCGTTGATGGTTTCCCATTCGTCGGTCGGCTTGCCGTCCTTCTCCACCGGCATGCGGATCGGGAAGGCGACGTGGTCGGAGTACTTGGTGATCAGCGAACGCAGCTGCCAGCGCTTGAGGAACTCGTCCTCGTCGGTCTTCAGGTGCAGGATGACGGACGTACCGCGCTCGGCCTGCTCGACCTGCTCCAGCGAATACTCACCCTTGCCGTCGCTCTCCCACTTCACGCCGTCACTTGCCGGCGCATCGGCGCGGCGGGTGATGACGGTGACCTTGTCGGCGACCACGAAGGCGGAATAGAAGCCCACGCCGAACTGGCCGATCAGTCGCGCGTCGGCCTTCTGCTCGCCCGACATCGCTTCCAGGAAGCGCTTGGTGCCGGAGCTGGCGATGGTGCCGATGTTGGCCACCACCTCGTCGCGGTTCATGCCGACGCCGTTGTCGCGGATGGTGACGGTGCGCGCGTCCGGATCCCAACTCACGTCGATATGCAGCTCACTGTCGCCGGCCATCAGCTCGGGTTTGGCGATCGACTCGAAGCGCAGCTTGTCGCAGGCGTCGGAGGCGTTGGAGATCAGCTCGCGCAGGAAGATTTCCTTGTGCGAGTACAGCGAATGCGTGACCAGGTGCAGCACCTGGGCGACTTCGGCTTCGAATTTGCGGGTTTCGGCGGGTGCTGTCATGCGTGGATGTTCCGTTGATGCGTTGATTAAGGAAAATGGCCCTCCCCCTGCAAGCAGGGGGAGGTTGGGAGGGGGTTCGCTTTTGATCTTGAGTTGACTTCGTGGCGAAGAGCAACCCCTCCCCAGCCCTCCCCTGCAAGCAGGGGAGGGAGTTAGTCAAACGGCGTTCTGCAACGCGGCGATGCGCTCGTCCAGCGGCGGATGGCTCATGAACAGTTTCTTGAAGCCGTCAGCCAGCGGGCCGGAAATACCGAACGCGGCGATGGTGTTCGGCAATGTGCTTTCACCATGGTTCGCCTGCAGCCGCTGTAGTGCGGAAATCATCGCGCCCTTGCCGGCGAACTTGGCGCCCGCCGCATCGGCGCGGAATTCGCGCCAACGCGAGAATGCGGCGACGATCATCGAGGCGAACAGGCCGAACACGATCTGCAGCACCATCACCACCACGAAGTAGCCGATGCCACCGCCGCCACGGTTGTCGTCGCGGCCGCCTGACATCCAGCTGTCGACCAGCCGGCCGACGATGCGCGCGGCGAGGATCACCAGCGTGTTCAGCACGCCCTGGATCAGGGTCAGCGTGACCATATCTCCGTTCGCCACATGCCCGATCTCGTGACCGAGCACGGCGGTGACCTGCTCGCGATCCATCTGCTGCAGCAGACCGGAGCTGACCGCGACCAACGAGCTGTTTTTCGTCATGCCAGTGGCGAACGCATTCATTTCCGGCGCGTCGTAGATCGCCACCTCGGGCATGCCGATGCCGGCGTTCTGCGCGTGGCGGCGCACGGTATCGACCAGCCAACGCTCGGTCTCGTTCTGCGGCTGGGTGATCACCCGCGCGCCGGTGGTCCACTTGGCGATCATCTTGGACATCGCCAGCGAGATGAAGGCGCCGCCCATGCCGAACACGGCGGCGTAGGCCAGCAGACCGCCCATGCCGCCATAGCCGCGGGCTGCAGCCATCTGGTCGATGCCGAACAGGTGGCAGACGATGCTCAGCAGGAGCAGGACGGCGAGATTGGTACCGATGAACAATGCAATGCGACGCATGGCTGTCTCTCTTGGGTGTGGCAGTCATGAAAGGGATACACGTCGGTGTAGACACTGGCGCGTGGATGAAAATTCGGGGCGCAAGTGCACAGTTTCAAGGGTGTGGGGTGTCTGTCGACGGCGGAGCTGTGCCTTAAAATGGCGGCATGACCTACCACGGCCGCTTCGCCCCCTCACCCACCGGACAACTGCATTTCGGCTCGCTGGTGGCAGCGGTGGGCAGCTGGCTGTGTGCGCGGCACGCCGGCGGGCAATGGCTGGTGCGGATGGAGGATATCGACCCGCCGCGTGAAGTGGCTGGCTCGGCCGCAAGCATCCTCGCCGCGCTGCCGGCGTTCGGGCTGGTGGCAGATGCACCGCCGCTGTTCCAGTCGCAGCGCATCGAGGCGTATGACGTGGCGTTCGAGCAGCTGCGTGCGGCAGGCCAGTTGTTTCCGTGCTGGTGCAGCCGCAGTGAGCTGGCTGCCGGCGGCGGTTTGCATCGCGATGGGCAGTGTGTGGCCGCCGCCGACCCGGATCGGCTGCCGGCATGGCGCCTGCGCGTGCCGGACATCGAGGTGGCTTTCGACGACGCGCTGCTGGGGCCACAGCACGAAAACCTGCGCGAGAGCGTCGGCGACTTCGTGATACGCCGCGCCGAGGGTTTCTATTCCTACCAACTGGCCTGCGTGGTGGACGATACGTTCCAGGGCATCACCGAAGTGGTGCGCGGCAGCGACTTGCTCGATTCCACCGCGCGGCAGATCTGGCTGCAGCGCTGCCTGGACCTGCCGACGCCGGCGTATCGGCATCTGCCGCTGGTGATGGGGGCGGACGGCCGCAAGCTGTCCAAGTCCGAGCAGGCCAGCCCGGTCGATCCAGCAGACCCGCTGCCCGCGTTGCGACAGGCGCTGGCGTTCCTGTCGGTGCCGGTCCTGGCTACCGCGACCGAGGTGCAGGATTTGCTGGCGCATGCGCTGGCAAATTTCGATCCCGCGCTTTTGCCGCAGTGCAGCGGTCACTCTTTCGCCTGAAAGGCTATAAATGCGCAGACGCGCCGGCTTCGTGACCATGGCTGCAATCTTGGCCTGTCATGCTCCGACGCCACAGCCTTCCGCTACACCTTCTTCAGGAGATCAGGGACATGACACAGCGCACGGCATTGGTCACCGGCGGCACTGGCGGCATCGGCAGCGCGATCATCCGCTACCTCGCCGGCCAAGGGCATCGGGTCGCCACCAATTACCGCGATCAGGCCAAGGCCGAGGCATGGCACGACGCGATGGCGAAGGACGGCATCGAGGTATGCATGGTGCAGGGTGACGTCACCGATCCGACCGCCTGCGACGCGATGATCCGCGCGATCGAAGAGAAATGCGGCCCGATCGACATCCTGGTCAACAACGCCGGCATCACCCGCGACAGCACCTTCCACAAGATGAACTACCAGCAGTGGACGGACGTGATCAGCACCAATTTGAACGCGTGCTTCAACGTCACCCGCCCGGTGATCGACGGCATGCGTGCGCGCAAGTGGGGCCGCATCGTGCAGATCAGCTCGATCAACGGTCAGAAGGGCCAGTACGGTCAGGCCAACTACGCCGCCGCCAAAGCCGGTATGCACGGCTTCACCATCTCGCTGGCGCAGGAGAACGCGAAGTTCGGCATCACGGTGAACACCGTCTCGCCGGGCTACGTCGGCACCGACATGGTGATGGCAGTGCCCGAGGAAGTGCGCGAGAAGATCGTGGCGCAGATTCCGGTGGGACGCCTTGGTCGGCCGGATGAGATCGCACATGCGGTGGCGTTCTTCACTGGCGATCAGGCCAGCTGGATCACCGGAGCGAACTTGGCGATCAATGGCGGGCATTACATGGGTTGGTAAGTGCCGCTTCCCCTCTCCCCTGCGGGGAGAGGGTTGGGGTGAGGGGTCACGGTCGACTGATGTTGCATCAGAGCACGCTTCGATCCTCCTCGCCGCGAGCACCCGCCCCTCATCTGCCCTGCGGGCATCTTCTCCCCAGAGGGGAGAAGAATCACGGTTGGAGCAACTTCTCCAGCACCTTGCCCACCGCTGCAAACGCAAACGCGCCAGTGACATGCGTGGCCGCGCCCAGCCCTCCACCACAGGCAAGATTCAACGCATCCCCGCCCGGCGGCCGATTGCCGCACACGGTGCCGTCCGGTTGTGGGTATTGCACGTTCTGCAACGAGTACACCGCGGACACGCCGAAGTAGCGATCAGGATTGCGCGGAAAGTTGAAATCGGTGCGGAGCTTTTTGCGGATCAAGCTGAACATCGCATCGTGCTCGGTGCGCGACAGGTCGCGCACGCGGATCTGGGTGGAATCGGTGCGCCCGCCGGCCGAGCCCACGCTGACGATCGGCAGCTTGCGCCGACGGCACCAGGCGATCGTCTCCAGCTTCACGCGGAACGCATCGCAGGCATCCAGCACCACGTCGTAGCCGCGATCGAGCAGTTCGTCCAGTGTCGATGGCGTGAGGAAACGTTCGATCGGCTCCAACTGGATCGCCGGATTGATCGCCTTCGCCCGCGCCGCAATGACGCCCACTTTCGACTTGCCGAACTCGCCGTCCAGCGCATGCAGCTGGCGGTTGGTGTTGGACACGCAGACTTCATCCGCGTCGATCAGGGTGAGCCGGCCCACGCCGCTGCGCGCCAGTGCTTCGGCCGCCCATGAGCCGACGCCGCCAATGCCGATCACGCATACATGCGCCTGCGCCAGCGTGGCCACACTGCCGGTGCCGTAGAGACGTTCGACGCCGGCAAAGCGTTCGGCCGGAAATTCCATCTCGCTCATGCCGGCAGGCTGCCGACGGCGCGCTTGATCGTGTTTGTGAGTGTCACGGGTGTGGCCTGCTGCGGTATGACGGCCATTTTATCGCGTGCGGCGTCGACGCGGGTTATTCTTGCGGCTCTCTTCGTCTGTCACGGAATCGAACCGATGCGCGTTGCCCTGTTGATCTTGCTGGGACTGGTGATTGGCGTGCTCGGCACGAGCCAGGTCATGAACGCGCTGGCCGCGCGCAATCCGATGCCGAAGGCAGTGATGCATACCATGGGTTATCACATGGGCGAACTGAGCCATGCACTGAAGGCCAAGCAGTGCGACGCGGCGACGATCCAGCATCACCTGGAACGCCTGCAGTCCACCGCCACCGACATCGTGCCGGTGTTCGGCATCGACGAAAAATCGTTCACCGACAAGGCGGGCGAGTTGCAGACCCATCTGCAGCAGGCCGTGCAGGCGGCGCCGGCGGATTGCGCGGCGCTGGCTGCGGTGGTCAAGCCGATCGGCGAAACCTGCAAGAGCTGCCATCAGCAATATCGCTGAACTGTAGTGGTCAAGGAGCACCGCTTTGCTCCTCCCCCTGCTTGCAGGGGGAGGCTGGGAGGGGGTTGCACGAGCTTGCGCGGAAGATCAAGAGCAACCCCTCCCCCGACCCTCCCCTGCTTGCAGGGGGAGGGAGCAAATCGCTCAGAAACTGACTTTGCCGCGCAGCATCTGCCCGTACATCACCCAATCGCCGAGCAGGCTGTACAGCGGATGCTTGAAGGTGGCCGGCCGGTTCTTTTCGAAGCCGTAGTGGCCAATCCAGGCGCAGCCATAGCCGAACACGGGCATCAGCCACAGCCAGCTCAGCTGGCCGGTGAACAACGCCACCAGCACCACCGCAATCACCAGGCTGCTGCCGATGAAGTGCATGCGGCGGCAGCTGCGGTTGCTGTGTTCGCTCAGATAGAACGGGTAGAACTCGGCGAAGCTGCTGTAGCTGGACATGGTGGACGTGGGCTCCGTGGTTGATTGATCCGATTATTCCGGCAGCGGAATGAACTCGTCCTCGTCGCCCGTTACCTTGCCCCAGCGTTGCGCCTGCCAGTCGAGCTTGGCCTGTTCGATACGCTCTTTCGTGCTGGCGACGAAGTTCCACCACAGATGCCGCTCGCCATCCAGTGGCGCACCGCCGAACAGCAGCAGCCGACTGTCGCTGTGTGCATGCAGCGACGGTGCCGAAGGTCCGGTCTGCACAGCCATCTGGGTAGCAGCAACGTCCAGATCGCCCCAACGAACCGCTCCGTCGACGACAAAGACGCCACGCTCGAGATGCTCCTGCGGCAAGGCCAGTTCGGTGCCGGCATCGAGGCGCACCTCAAGCAGGAACATCGGCGCGAACACCTTGACCGGTGCCTGCTGTCCATAGGCACTGCCGGCAATCAGCACCGCCTCCATGCCCGGCTGACGAAGCGTCGGCAAGCTGGCGCGCTCATGGTGGTGAAACTCCGGCGCGATCTCGGCATCGGCCTGCGGCAGTGCCACCCAGATCTGCACGCCATGCAGCGCCTGTCCATCGCGACGCTCGTCCGGCGGCGTGCGTTCCGAATGCACGATGCCGCGGCCGGCAGTCATCCAGTTCACTTCGCCGGGACGGATGTCGGTCACGCTGCCGATGCTGTCGCGGTGACGGATCGCGCCGTCGAACAGCCAGCTCACCGTAGCCAGCCCGATATGCGGATGTGGCCGCACGTCCATGCCGCTGCCCGGCGCAAACGTCGCCGGTCCCATGTGGTCGAAGAACACCAGCGGGCCGACATGGCGCGCCTGCAGCACTGGCAGCATGCGACGCACGGTGAAGCCATCGCCGAGATCGTGCAGGCGGCCTTCGATCAGGATCGGGTTCGCTTCCATCATGTTCTCCGTCGCTTACCAGGCACGCCGATACTGAATTGGCGCTTCGATTTTTGCATCGAGCTGTTGGGCCGCGCGGCGCGGAAAATACGGATCGCGCAGGCTTTCGCGCGCCATCAATACCACGTCGGCTTCGCCGGTGGCGACGATCTGCGCTGCTTGCTCGACCTCGGTGATCAGGCCCACAGCACCGGTGGAGATGCCGGCTTCGCGGCGGATGCGCGCGGCAAACGGCACCTGGTAACCGGGTGCCAGCGGAATCGTCACATGCGGCAGCAGGCCACCGCTGGAAACGTCGATCAGGTCGACGCCGAGCGGCTTCACCTGCTGCGCCAGCTGCACGCTCTGCTCGATATCCCAGCCACCCTCATCGGCCCAGTCGGTGGCCGAGATGCGCAGCCACAGCGGCAGCTCGGCCGGCCATACTTCACGTACTGCAACGATCACTTCGCGCACGAGACGGCTGCGATTCTCGAAACTGCCGCCATAGTTGTCACTGCGCTGGTTGCTCAGCGGTGACAAGAATTGATGCAGCAGGTAGCCGTGTGCCGCGTGCAGCTCGATCAACTGAAAGCCAGCCGCCAGCGCCCGCTGCGCGGCCGCACGGAAATCCGCGACCACGGCGCGAATACCGGCCTCATCCAGCGCCTGCGGCACGTTCCAGCCCTTGTCGAACCGCAACGCTGACGGCGCCACGGTCAGCCAGTCGCCTTGCCCGGCCGGCACCGGCCCATGTCCTTCCCACGGTCGCAACGTGCTGGCCTTGCGTCCGGCGTGCGCCAGTTGAATGCCGGCGATCGCGCCTTCCGCCTTGATGAAGCGAACGATTGGTTGCCACGCATCCTGCTGGGCCTGGTTCCACAGGCCGGTGTCCTGCGGCGAGATACGGCCCTGCGCCGAGACCGCGGTAGCCTCGGCGATCACCACCGCCGCACCACCGACGGCACGGCTGCCCAGGTGCACCATATGCCAGTCATTCGGCAGACCATCGATGGCCGAGTACTGGCACATCGGCGAGATCACCAGGCGGTTGCGCAGGCTGAGGCTGCGCTGGGCGAACGTGTCGAACAGATTCATCGGGAATTCCAGCGGGGGGCAGCCCATCGAGATGCAGGCGCGCTGCCATGGAATCAAGCGAACGTATCGGCAGGCGTGGTGACCGCGGCGTCTTGTGCGGCGAGCCAGCGGGCGATGTGGGTGGCGATCGGTACCGGCGTTTTCATCCAGCCAAAATGATCGGCCGGGCCGCCCAGCTCCTGCGGCGTGATCACATCCATGCTGCGTTCGGCCGACCCCAGCTTGCCCAGCAGCCAGTCCAGCGACGCCTGTGGCGCGAGCCAGTCGTCACGCAGGCGCAAAGCCAGCGACGGCAGTTGCAGTGACGCCAGTTGCCGTTCGAAGTCTTGCGTCATGCCGACCGCCGCATAACGGCCGGTGCGCCCCGTGCGTGCCCAGTCGGCAATCACCCCACGCGCCTCGTTGCCACCGAAGCCGATCCGGCGTCCGGGCAGATAACCCAGCAGGCCAGCCAGCAACGGCGCCAGTGCATATGCCACGCCAATCAGCCAGCCATGCCGGAACCGGCGCCAGTACGGCGCCCCGCTAGCCACCAGCAGCAGGCCGGCGAACTCGGCTGGATGCAGGCTGGCATACAGCGAACCGAGCTGACCACCGAGGCTGTGCCCGCCCAGCCAGCAGGTCGCCTGCGGCCAGCGCTCATGGACTGCGGCCATACCGGCAGGCAAGTCCTCCTGCAGCAGTTCGCGATAACCCCAGTTGCCATCGCGGCCGGCGCGCCGATTGCTGGAACCGATGCCGCGCCACTCATGCACCACCACCGCCACTCCGTGCGCTGCCAGTGCTCCGGCCAGCGGCAGGTAATGTCGGGCCGGTATGCCCATGGCCGGGACCCAGTACAACAACTGACGCCAGCCGCCGGCGGGCTGGACCCCCAGCAATTCGAAACGGGAACCGTCGGCGGCCACCACCGGGATCAGCTCCGGCTCGCTCGCTGCAGCCATGACATTTTCAACGGGATGATCAGACATCCCGACAGGCTAGCGAATTGGCGCGACCACTACAAAAAAAAGAGGCCGGCATCAGCCGGCCTCTTCAAACAGATTCCGCCACCGCAATCAAACGGGCGTGACGTCTTCAGCCTGCAAGCCCTTCTGGCCGTCGACGACCTTGAAGCTCACCTTCTGCCCTTCCTGCAGGCTTTTGAAACCCGAACCCGTGATGGCGCGGAAATGCACAAACACGTCAGGGCCATTCTCCCGGCTGATAAAGCCGAAACCCTTGGCGTCGTTGAACCACTTGACTGTTCCTACTTCACGATCCGACATGACTCACTCCGATCCATTACCAGACGCTGAGACAAACCGGCCCCAACGGGCCGACGGTTTACTGAGCATGCAGGGTCGGGTGCAACGGGCGGATTCAGGAAACCCAAGCGGGGCACGCACGTAGCCAAGCAGACGCAGTGGCCCAAGCATAACGGATTTCATGCATACAAGTGATTTGTCAAGCAGCTTGTCATGGCCATTATCCGGGCAAGAAAAAACCGGGCATTACTGCCCGGTTTCCCTTGCAAAACATGGCGATCAGGCTGGGGTCACTTCGTCGGCCTGCAGGCCTTTCTGGCCCTGCACCACCTTGAAGGAAACCTGCTGACCTTCTTGCAGGCTCTTGAAACCGCCGCCGGTAATGGCGCGGAAATGCACAAAAACGTCCGGGCCATTGTCGCGGGCAATGAAACCGAAGCCCTTGGCGTCGTTGAACCACTTGACGGTACCGATCTGACGATCAGACATGATAATCACTCCACTGGGTTTATAGACTCAACCTGCACCATGCGGCAGGCCGGCTTACTGGTGTGCAAGGAAACAACCCTGGGGTGAACGATGAGGCAGATCGCGGATCGGCTGCATCGGGTCACAAACTCTGCTGACCCCGGCAAACTCAGTGGGCGGATCATAACGACAGAATGGGGCGGATGCGAGATGGCGAAACCCGGTACGAAATCAGCTCGATTCGTCTGAATTTTGTCGATTTGGGCAGCAAATTCAGATTTCCTTTACCTCGAACCATGTCTAGTGTGAATAAATCCCCTGATCCACTGCCGGCATACCGCTATGGTCGCCGGCATGGTCGCCAAGCTTGAGGAGTGCCGCTAATGCCTACCCTGACCCGTCTGACCCTGGCCGCCATGATCGGTGGTCTGTTGTTGACTGGTTGTGCCGAGCACAAGGCCACCCGGACAACGACTACCTCGACTGCCGCGACATCCTCTGCCACCACCTCAAATACACCCGCCACCGGCACCAGCAAGACCCATCAGCAACGCCGGACCGTGAATGCCAACGGCCATATCACCACCACGGACGTCGACCTGCCTGAGCACACCGGCATTCCAGCTTGCGACGATTATCTGTCCAGCTATCTCGCCTGCCACCGTGCGGCGGCCATTTTCGCGCCGGACCAATTGCAGTCGCGTTACGAGGCGATGCGCACCAGCCTGCTGCGTGATTCAGAGAATCCCGATATCCGCCCGCAACTGGGCGCGCGCTGCAATTCGCTGGCCACCCAGTTGCGCCAAGCACTGCATGGCAAGTCGTGCGCGGCAACTCCGGCGGCAGCCAGCAGCACGCCCTGATCCGGGGACGGGCCCCAATCAGTGAGTGCCGACGGCGCTCACTGAGCAGCATTCAAGGCGGTGCGTAACGCCTTGGCCAAGACCACCGGCTGGGTGCGACCCAACCGGATTTCCGGGGTACCGTGCCAGTGGGCCGTGTCGGCAATCGCCTTGGCCACGGCCTGTACCAGCGCCGGTGTCGGCGCCACGCCGGGCTCCAGAAACAGCGCCTTGATCTCGAACAGGCCGTCGCCGCGATGCGCCTTCGCATCGAGTCGGCCGATCAATCGGCCACGATGCAAGATCGGCAACACGAAGTAGCCGTAGCGACGCTTCGCAGCCGGCGTGTAGCACTCGATGGTGTACTCGAAATCGAACATCGCCAGCGCCCGCGCGCGATCCCATACCAGCGGATCGAACGGCGACAGCAGTGTGGTATGCGTGGCGCGCAAGCGGCCGTTCAATGCCTTGTCCAGCACATCGGCGTGATCGCGATGCACGTAACCCGGCGTTGCCCAGCCCTGCACCGGCACTGCCAGCAGTTCGCCAGTGGCCAGCAGTGGTGCCAGCTCGCGATCGGTGACCTTCGGCTTCAGGCGGAAGTAGTCGGCGATCCAGCCGGCCGGCGTCACGCCCAGCGCACGTACACCGTCGACGATCGCCCGTTGCCGCAGGTCCGCTGCAGATAACTCGGCGGTTGTCGGATCGAACGGCGGATCAAGCCGGGCCAACACATGCTCGGCGAGGTCGTATACGCGCTGGAAATTCTCGCGTCGCGCCACCATCAGTTCGCCCAACGCAAACCAGGCTTCCAGCCAGCGCTTCTCCGGCTTCCATTCCCACCAGCCTGGTTTTGCCACGCCATCCTTGCGCACAAAATCTGCCGCGCGCACCGGGCCGGATTCACGAATACCGGCCAGCAGCGCATCCATGTCGGCGCGTTGCTCACGATGCATGCGTGCGGCGTGGCGATGCGCCCAATGATGCGCACGCTGGTCGTGTCCGCCACGATGCCATGCCACATCGGCGGCACTGATGAAGCAGGCCTCATGTGCCCAGCACTCGGCCAGCTGACCCTGTGCCAGAGCCTCATCCAGCCACGTCATCGGATAGTCACCGAGCCGGGCGTGCAGCACCAGGTAGGGGCTGCGCGCCACCACATGGATGGTGTCGATCTGCAGCAGGCGCATGCGTTCGATCATCGCCACGACATCGCTGCGCCGTGGTCGCCGCCGCAACGGTTGCAACAGGCCTTGTGCGTCCAGCTGCAGCAGGCGTGCCTGCGCCAGGCTCAATACGCGGCGATCAGCTGAAGCTGCGCTCAACGACACGGCAGCTTCACGGCTTCATGACCAAGATATTGAGCCGGCATTTACAAAACCCTTGTTAGCGTGATCCCGAGTTGGGCGCCCGGCAACGGGGATCCCGCCTGATGGATTGCGGATATCCGCACAATCTCACGCACGTATTCTGGCATGGAGTATCGATCATGAAATCTCGCAAGCCGCTGTTGTCCACATTGATTGCCGGCACGCTGATGTTCGCCGGCACGCTGATCGCCCAAGACACATCGCCGCCACCGCCGCCGCAATCGACCATGCCGGAGGCCCCCCCAGCTCCGGCAACCGCCCCGATGCCGCCTGCCGCAACGATGCCCGCCAGCGCGCCGACTCCCCCTACACCACCGGACGGCCAGGCAGCGGCGTATCCGTCACCCAAGGGTGATGTCGTCGTGCAAAGCAGCCCGGCCCCGGCTCCCACAATTGGTCCGGCACCCACGTTCGAACAGCTGTCCGGCGGCAGCAAGTCGATTTCACCCGAACAAGCCAGCGCGTACCCGCCGCTGGCCAACGACTTCATCAACGCCGACCGCAACCGCAACGGCAGCATCAGCAAGTCCGAATACATCAACTGGACCAAGCAACTCTGAGGGTTCGCGCCATCGAGCCGGCCATGAGCAGCATCATGGCCGGCTCGCGTTTGCCGGTTTAGGTTATGCCCTCCTGCTCAATGGAGCGCATGACCTAGACTCGTGCCTCGACCGTCCGCCAGGGAACCTCAGCTCTTGATGAAGCCTCATTCCGCCATCCTGCCGCTGGCACTGGCCGCCGGCCTGTTCGCCCCGTCCAGCCATGCGCAGAATCCGGACCCGACCGATATCCGCGCCTGCACCGCGATCGAAAGCGATGCCCAACGATTGGCCTGTTACGACCATTCGACCGGCCGGGTGAATCTGCCGGTCGCGCAGAAGCGGGTGGACACGGCAACCGCCACACCGAGCATCTTCAGCCGCGACCGCAAGGACGCGACCGCCGCGGTGGTCACCAACACCGAGGTGGCACGACCGCTATCGCTGCTCGACAGCCGCTGGGAACTGTCGCCCGAGAGCAAGCTCGGCACCTTCAACATCCGCGGCTACAAGCCGGTGTTTGTGTTGCCGGTGTTCGCCACCAGCAACCAGAACAAACAGCCGCACAGCCCGAACCCCGACAACACGGTGGCGCAGAGCGAGCAGTTGGACAATGTCGAGACGAAATTCCAGCTCAGCCTGAAAACCAAGGTCTGGCAGGGCGTATTCGGCGATGCCGGCGATGTGTGGGTCGGCTACACCCAGTCATCGCGCTGGCAGGTCTACAACGCCGCGCAGTCACGACCGTTCCGCGAAACCGATTACGAACCCGAGGCGATGCTGGTGTTCAACACCAACTATCACCTGCTCGGCTGGGACGGCCGTCTGCTCGGCATCGGCATCGACCATCAGTCCAACGGGCGCGACAATCCGCAATCGCGCAGCTGGAACCGGATGATCGCGAACATCGGTTTCGAACGTGATGGCTGGACCGTGATGTTCCGCCCGTGGTGGCGCATTCCCGAAGCACGCAGCACCGACGACAACCCTGACATCAGCGACTACATGGGACGTGGTGAGGTCCAGATCATCCGCGAATGGCACGGCCAGGAATTCGGCATGATGCTGCGCGACTCGTTCCGCGGCGGCAGCCGCCAACACGGTGCCGCGAAATTCAGCTGGAGCTTCCCGCTCGTCGGCAACCTGCGTGGCTATGCGGAAGTGTTCAAGGGCTACGGCGAGAGCCTGATCGACTACAACCACAACGCCACCTACGCAGGCCTCGGTATCTCGCTGCTCGAGTGGTATTGAACGCGACGCTCAACGCCACCAGCCGGTTTTCATACCGGCGAGAATCTTCAGCATCTGTCCCTTGGCCCATGGCATCCGCCCGAGCGGCCCGAAACCGAGATCGCGCAACCGGGCCAAGCCATCGCGTTCAGATTGAAATATCGGTGTCAGCCAGCGACTGAGCCGCTGGTACACCGCCACGTGGTGCCGTCGTGCGCGTGGATACAGCTGTAACGCCAACTCGATGTCGTTGGTAGCGGCGAGCGCATCGGCTAGCGCCTGGGCATCCAAAAGCGCCATGTTTACCCCCTGCCCCAGTTGCGGGCTCATCGCATGGGCCGCGTCGCCGATGAATAGCGTGCGTTCGTGCACTGGTGTGCGCAGCACGACGTCGCGATAGCGTGCCCGTTGCAGTTGCTGGGGCGCGTCGATGGATGCAAGCAGTGATAACGCCTCGGGCCACAGCACCCTCACGCGCTCGCGCAAGCGCGTCAGTGCCGCGTCATCGAACGCATCTGCCTGATCACCTGGCAGGCTGAAATAGAAGGTAAGCCAACGGCCGTCGCGATCGACCCGTCGCCCCACCGGCAACAATCCGATCATCTCGCGGGTACCGCCGTAGCGCTGCTGAAGTACATCCTGGTGCGGCCATTCGTCTGCCGGCAACAGGCACCACATGGCACCCCACGGATACGTCGGCTGGCGCTGCACCAGCTGCGGCATCGATGCACGCAACCGTGAGTGCGCGCCGTCGGCAACCACGATCAGATCGAACGGGCCATAACGCTGGCCGTTGCTGTCGCGCAGACAGCGACCATCCGCTTCGATGGTTTCGATGCTGACGCCGGTGCGGATCTGCGCCGCATCCGCATAAGCGTCCCGCAACAGGGTGAACAGGCTGCCGCGAGTCAACCCAAGGCCGAAGCAGTCGGCAGCGTGGTCGGCATAGCGCATGTCCATCACGCAGCGGCCATGCACATTGCAGCCATACAGCCGTTCGATCCGCTGCCCCTGCGCCAGCACCTGCTCGTGCAGGCCAAGCCGGGCCAGCACACCGAGGCCGGTCGGCTGCAGCAGGAAGCCGGCGCCGACCGGACCAGGTGCTGCGGCCTGTTCGAACACGCTCAGCCGATGGCCTTGTTCCGCCAGAAACAACGACGCCGCCTGACCGGCGGCGCCGTAACCCACAATCGCAATATGCCAGCGTCCATGCATGGCGTAAGCGTCAGTGGTGATGACCACCCGCACCGTGCACGTGGCCGTGCGCCAGCTCTTCCTCGGTGGCGACGCGCAGATCGGTCACTTCGATCGCGAAATGCAGGGTCTTGCCGGCCAGCGGATGGTTGCCGTCGATGAACACCTTGTCGTCCTCGACCTTGGTCACGGTGACGTTGATCTCGCCCTGCGGACCGCGGCCCTGGAACTGCATACCGGGCTGGATGTCCTCGACGCCCTGGAAGGCCTCGCGCGGCACTTCCTGCATCAGCTCGGCGTGACGCACGCCGTAGCCCTCTTCGGGGATCACGTCGGCGGTGAATTTGTCTCCGACCGCACGGCCTTCCATCTGCTTTTCCAGGCCCGGCACGATCTGGCCGCTGCCATGCAGGTAGGTCAACGGCTCGCGGCCTTCGGAGCTGTCGATGACCTGACCTTCGTCGTCGGTCAGCGTGTAATGGAAGGCGGCAACGGAGTTCTGGGCAATCTGCATGTGAGTCTCACGAATAGGTTCAAGTCCGCCGGCCAGGTGCCGACACGAATCTGCAAGGTTACCAGAACACCGCAAAATGCCTGCAGACCGCGGCAGGATTGGCGATACTGCGGCATGACCACGCCGCCATGCCGTCGCCCGCACCGCTTTTCCGTGTCCCTGCCGATGGTGCTCTGCCTGCTCCTCGTGTCGACGAGGCTCGGTGCCGCAGCGCCCGCGACGATACCTGGCGCGAGCACCAGTGCCGGACTGGCCGCACAGATTGATGCGTTGATCGACCAGCCTCGCTTTGCCGCGGCCAGCTGGGGGATTGCCGTGGTTTCGCTCGACAGCGGCCGCACGCTGTACACACGTCATGCCGACCAGCTGCTGCAACCGGCGTCCACCGCGAAGTTGTTCACCGCCGCAGTGAGCCTGTCCACCTTGGGTCCGGATTACCGTATCCCCACCCGCTTGCTGGCCAGCGACCGTATCGTGAATGGCCGCCTGAACGGTTCGCTGATCTTGTATGGCATGGGCGACCCGACTCTCGGCACGGCCGACAATGCCGGCTGGGCCGATCAGCTGGCCAGCCAGGCGGCGGCACGCGGCCTGCGTTTCGTGCATGGCGACCTGATCGCCGATGACAGTTACTTCACCGGGCCGACCTTTGGTGCCGGCTGGGAGGCTGGCGATCTGCAGAGCTGGTTTGCCGTGCCATCCTCCGCCTTGAGCGTGCAGGAGAACATCGTCAACGTCACGGTGAGTCCGGGTGCGGCAGCTGGCCGCCCGGCGCAACTGGAGCTTGCTCCTCCGGCCGACGGCATGCCCGTCGTGGTCAGTCAGCTGGTTACCAGCGCAGTGCGCACGCCAAACGACATCAACCTGTATCGCGCGCCGGGCGAGGACAGCCTGCATGCGTTCGGCAGCATCGCCGCTGACGCGCCGGTGCAGCATTTCAAGCTGGCGATGGTTGATCCGGCACTGGTGGCTGGCATGCAACTGCGGCAGGCGCTGAAACGCCACGGCATCCACCTCACCGGCAAGTTGCGCACGCTGCATTGGCCGCAGGGTGATGCGGCGCTGCTCGCCCATGCCGACTCAGTCGGCGAAGTGCTATCGCCGCCGCTGAAGGACATTCTGCAACGTGGCCTGAAGCGCTCGCAGAACCTGTACCTGCAGAACCTGCTGCTGAGCGTGGGAGCGCACGAACCGGTCACCGCCATGGCCGGCTTCAGCAACAGCGAGAGCCGCGGCATCGAGGCACTACGGCAGCTGTTGACGCAGATCGGTATCCCGCCTTCGGCCAGCCTGATCGGTGAAGGCACCGGGCTGTCGCGCCGCAATCTGGCTACTCCGAATGCGTTGGTGCGTCTGCTCGTCTATCTGGCAGCGCAACCCTATGCGGACATGCTGCGCGAGGCGCTGCCGATCGCCGGCGTCGACGGCACCCTGCTCGGTCACATGCGCGGCACCGCAGCCGAAAATAACGTGCATGCGAAGACCGGCAGCATGGCCTATGTGCATGGTCTGGCCGGTTATGTCACCACGGCGGCGGGTGAGCGGCTGGCGTTCGCGATCATGCTCAACAACTACCAGCGCGCGGACGACGCGCCCAGCGTCGGCAGCGAGGCGGATGCGATCGCGGTGCTGCTGGCCAGCTATCGCGGGCGCGATTGAGCCGGCCGCGGCATCTCAGCCGCCCAGTCGCACCAACGTGTCCTTGCCGATCTTCTCCGGCGTGTCGGTGGAGGCATAGCGCTTCACCACCTGACCTTCCGCGTCGACCAGGAACTTGGTGAAGTTCCACTTGATCGACTCGCTGCCGAGGATGCCTTTGCCCTCGCTCTTCAGCCACTTGTACAGCGGATCGGCATGCTCGCCGTTGACTTCGACCTTGGCGAACATCGGAAAGGTCACGTCGTACTGGGTGCTGCAGAACGTCTTGATCTCGCTCTCGTCGCCCGGCTCCTGATGGCCGAACTGGTCACATGGAAAGCCCAGCACCACCAGTCCGCGATCGCGCTGGTCCTGCCACAGGTTTTCCAGTCCCTTGTATTGCGGCGTGAAACCGCACTTGGACGCGACATTGACGATCAGCAAGGTCTTGCCGCGCCATTCGGCGAGCGAGCGCTGATTGCCATCAATATCGCGGGCACTGAAATCGTAGACACTGGACATGACCGAACTCCCACTGGATAGATCAATCCAGCAGTCTACGCCATTGCGCGTGACGCTCGTGGCATAGAATGACCTTCCCACCCGCAGACCCAGGTCCGCCGTGATTCGCTTTGTCGATGTCCACAAGTCCTACCGTGTCGACGGCAGGGACATTCCCGCGCTGCAACCCTTCAGCCTCGACATTGCCGATGGCGAGGTATTCGGCATCATCGGCCTGTCCGGCGCCGGCAAATCGACGCTTATACGGCTGATCAATCTGCTGGAGCGACCTAGCGGCGGCAGTATCTTCGTCGGCGACACCGAAATGACCGCGCTGGCCGAACCGGCGCTGCGTGCGCAGCGGCGCAGGATCGGCATGATCTTCCAGCACTTCAACCTGCTCGCCTCGCAAACGGTGGCGGACAACGTGGCGTTTCCGATGCGCCTGGCGGGCGAACGCAATACTGCCGTTCTGCGCACCCGCGTCGACGAACTGCTGGCGCGGGTTGGCCTCACCGCTCACGCCGACAAATACCCGTCGCAACTTTCCGGCGGCCAGAAGCAGCGCGTCGGCATTGCCCGCGCGCTGGCCAACCGACCCTCGATCCTGCTGTGCGACGAGGCCACCAGCGCGCTCGACCCGCAGACCACTGCCTCGGTATTGGAGCTGCTGGCTGAGATCAACCGCGAGCTGAAGCTCACCATCGTGCTGATCACCCACGAGATGGACGTGGTTCGCCGCGTGTGCGATCGGGTGGCGGTGCTCGACGCCGGCGTGATCGTGGAGCACGGCGCAGTCGCCGACGTATTCCTGCATCCGCAACACGCCACCACGAGGCGTTTTGTCAACGAGGCATTGCCGGAAGAAGCGGCCAGCGAACTGGCGCCGTTCGCGCAAGTGCCCGGACGCATCCTGCGACTGAGCTTTCGCGGGGATACCACGTTGACCCCGGCATTGGGCCGTGTCGCGCGCGAAACCGGGATCGACTTCAACATCCTCGCCGGCCGCATCGACCGCATCAAGGATCTGCCCTACGGCCAGCTCACCCTGGCAATGCAGGGCGCCGGCGTGGACGCCGCACTGGCCGCGCTGCGCGAAGCCAGCATCGAGATCGAGGAGCTCAGCCGATGAACATGTTGCAGACGTTGTTTCCCAACATCGACGACTGGGGCGAGATCGGTCGCGCCTGCATCGACACCTTGCTGATGCTCGGCGGCTCGCTGGCACTCAGCATCGCGATCGGGCTGCCGCTGGGTGTGCTGCTGTACCTCACCGGCAAGGGCCAGCTGCGCCCGATGCCCAAGCTCTACGCGATCGCCTCGCTGCTGGTGAACATCCTGCGCTCGGTGCCGTTCATCATCCTGATGATCGTGCTGATGCCGGTGACATACTTTCTGGTCGGCACCAAACTCGGCATCCGCGGCGCGATCCCGCCGCTGGTGATAGGCGCCGCGCCGTTCTTCGCGCGACTGGTGGAAACCGCGCTGCGCGAAGTACAGCAGGGCGTGATCGAGGCCAGTCAGGCGATGGGCGCCAGCCTGTGGCAGATCGTGCGCCATGTGCTATTGCCCGAGGCGCGCGGTGGTTTGTTTGCCGGCGTCACCGTCACCGCAATCGCCCTGGTCGGCTACACCGCGATGGGTGGCGCGATCGGCTCCGGCGGCCTGGGCGACCTGGCCTATCGCTACGGCTACCTCAGCTACAAGTCCGACTACATGCTGGTCACGGTGGCGCTGCTGATCGTGCTGGTGCAGCTGCTGCAGATGCTCGGCGATCGCATCGTGACGCGTTATAAGCGACACTGATTTGGTTATTTGCGTTTGGCGGTATGGGCGGCCTACTTTCGTTGGCCGCCCATGAGAATCGCCGCCATGAGATTGCTGTTCGCCGCCGTCGCCGCCGTCCTGGCCCTGCTCCTGCTGGCCGGTTACGCCAGGCCGAAGGCGTGAGCGTGGCAGGTCGCGCCGATCACGTATTTGCGTTTGGCCGTATAGACGGCCTATTATTGTGCGCCGCACAAACGAATTTGCCATGAAACTGCTGATTGCCTCCCTTGTCACTTCCCTGACCCTGCTCTTGCTGACGGGCTGTTCTGCGCCGAAGGACGAGGGTCAAACGCTGCGCGTGGCCGCCACTGCGATCCCGCACGCGGAAATCCTCAAGCAGGCCAAGCCGCTGCTGGCGAAGGAAGGCGTGGATCTGCAGATCAAGGTGTTCGCCGACTACGTGCAGCCCAACACGCAACTGGCCGAGAAAAACATCGACGTGAACTACTTCCAGACCAAGCCCTATCTGGACGCGTTCAACCGCGAGCGTGGCACCCATCTCGTCATCATTACCGGCGTGCACATCGAGCCGTTCGGCGCCTACTCGCACAAGCTCAAGAACATCGACCAGCTGCCCGACGGCGCCAGCGTGACCATCCCGAACGACCCCAGCAACAACAGCCGCGCGCTGCTGCTGCTGGCGAAGCATGGCCTGATCACGCTGAAGGATCCGAACAACGAGCTGTCCACGCTGAAGGACATCACCGCGAATCCCAAGCACCTGCAGTTCCGCGAACTGGAAGCGGCGATGCTGCCGCGCACGCTGGACGAGGTGGATCTGGCACTGATCAACACCAACTACGCACTGGCGGCCGGCCTGAACCCGACGAAAGACGCGCTGCTGATCGAGGACCGGAACTCGCCGTACGTGAACTATCTGGTCGGCCGCCCTGACAACCAGAACGATCCACGCGTGCAGAAGCTGGCCAAGGTGCTGAACAGCCCGGAGATCAAGGCATTCATCGAGCAGAAGTACCACGGCGCCGTGCTGCCGGCGTTTTGAAGTTCTGCTCCCTCCCCTGCTGGCAGGGGAGGGCTGGGGAGGGGTTCGCTCTTGATCCTCCCTGCCAGCTTGAGCAACCCCCTCCCGACCTCCCCCTGCATGCAGGGGGAGGAGCCAAGAGCAACTCAACCCTGTGTTGCAGGTATCTCGAATACCTGGCGCAGGTAGGCCACATACGCCGGGTCCTCGCACATGTTCTTGCCCGGCGAGTCGCTGAGCTTGGCCACCGGCTGGCCGTTGCAGCGGATCATCTTGATCACGATCTGCAGCGGCGTCGGCCCCACGTCATTGGTGAGGTTGGTGCCGACACCGAACGCGAGCAGGCAGCGATCGCGGAAGTGTGCATACAGCTGCATCACCTTCGGGATATCGAGACCGTCGCTGAATACCAGCACCTTGCTGCGTGGATCGACCCGGTTCGCGCGGTAATGCGCCAGCACCTTGTCGCCCCATGCGAACGGGTCGCCGGAATCATGCCGGGTGCCGTCGAACAGCTTGCAGAAGTACATGTCGAAATCGCGCAGGAACGCGTCGAGTCCGTACACATCCGACAGCGCGATGCCAAGATCGCCACGGTATTCCTTCGCCCACGCTTCCAGCGCCGCCACCTGCGAATCGCGCAGGCGCGGGCCTAGCGCCTGATGCGCCTGCAGATATTCGTGCGCCAGCGTACCCAGCGGAGTCAGCTTGAGTTTTCGCGCCAGCCATACATTGCTGGTGCCAGCCAGCTGCGCGCCCAGTCCGTCGCGCAATGCAGTCACTACCTCCTCCTGCCACGCCCGCGAATAGCGTCGGCGCGTGCCGTAGTCGGCGATCTTGCAGCCGGCGTAATCCGGCGCATCACGCAGCAGTGCAATCTTCGCTTGCAGCCGCCGTCTGCCCTCAGCCAGATCGAGACCAGCGCTGGTGCGGCGAAAATACACCTCGTTGACGATCGCCAGCAGCGGCACCTCGAACAGGATCGTATGCAGCCACGGTCCGCGAATGCGGATCTCGATCTCGCCATTGCCCGCCGCCGCTGGCGCGATATCCACGTACTTCTCGTTGAGCTGGAACAGCCCCAGGAAATCGACGAAGTCGCTCTTGATGAAGCGCCAGCTGCGCAAATAATCCAGCTCGTCCACCGCAAAACGCAGCTGGCACAGCGCGGCCAGTTCGACGCGGATCTCCTCGATGTACGGCACCAGGTCGATGCCCGGGTTGCGGCACTTGAAGCGGTACTCGACCTGCGCGGCCGGATACTGATGCAGCACCACCTGCATCATCGAGAACTTGTACAGGTCGGTATCGAGCAGCGAGTCGATGATCATCAGTGGCCCAGGCGCGAAAGAGGTGCGCGTGAGCCATTATCCATGTCGAAGCGCATCGCACGCGAACCGGGCGGTTTGTTTCGCGCAAAAAAAACCCCATCAGCCAGGGGAGGACGGATGGGGTTTGTCAGGTGGCCTCCAGGGGAGGTAAGGCCAGCCCCTCAGCAACACGGTGTACTGTGCCACTTCCTGTCGCCATCACGGCGATACGTGGGCTTAGTGTGGCCGCTGCGCCGTGAGTTCAATGTGCACGTCGTGATTTGTTCAGCTGCCCGACAGGCTTGGATGCACAATCGTGATGTAGATCACTCACGCATCCGCCACCAACAATTTCTTTACTTCTTGCAGGAACCCGCCATGAAGCTGCTCGTCGCTTGCCTGCTCGCGTTAGGCGTGGTCCTGTCTGCATGCGCCGCCGAGCTGAAGATCGACCTCGGCCACGGCACCACCACCTATCGCACCGAAACCCTGCTGCAACGCCACGACGTGCGCACCATCAGCGTGCCCGGAGATGTCGCGTTCCATCGCACGATGCACTACCGCGCGGTGCCACTGACTACGCTGCTCAAGGGTATCGACGACAGCGATCATCTGCAGTTCGTCGCCGGCGATGGTTTTGCTGCCGAGATCCCCGCAGCGCTGCTGTTGAACAAACTTGGCAGCGAAGCGTGGTTGGCGATCGAGGATCCGGCACAACCATGGCCTGCGTTGACCACGGATAACGGCCACGCCGGACCGTTCTACATCGTGTGGACGCAGCCGCAAGCCGCCCAGGTGAACCCGGAACAGTGGCCGTACCAGCTGGCGACGATCCGCAAGCAGGACGGCGTGGCCGCCCGCTTCCCGGCGATCCTGCCTGATCCATCATTGCCCGCGAACAGCGAAGTGCGACGCGGCTTCGCGGTATTCCAGAAGACCTGCTTCGCCTGCCACACGCTCAACGGCGAAGGTGATGCGAAGCTCGGGCCGGATCTCAACCTGCCGCACAACCCCATTGAATACCTGCGCGCCGATCTGTTGCGCGCCTTCATCCGCAACCCACAGTCATTGCGGCAATGGCCACAGGCGAAGATGCAGGGGTTCGACGCCAAGGCGCTGTCCGACGCCGACCTCGATGCCGTACTGGCCTATCTGCGGCATATGGCCGAACGCAAGTCCGCACATTGACGCCTAGCCGCCGGCTCAGCTGCGGTCGACGATGCGGCTGATCCGCTCACCGGCAAATTCGAACTCCGACTCACCCTCCAGCTCGATCACCGTGCCAGCCGCTGGTCCGTTCGGTACATCGATCGCGAATACTCCACACCAGGCAATGCTCGCCACCACCGATGCCGGGCGGAACTTCAGTGCCGTGATGGTCTGCTTCCGCTCCGAAAACAACGCTTTCGATTGCTCCGCCAGCTGACGGAACTCGGCGATGCCACTGGTCGCGGCCGTCACCTGCCCATCGGCAACATTTTCGAACAGCACGTCAGGTGTCAGCAGCGCCAGCATGCCGTCCACATCGAGGCGGTTGTAGGCATCGATGAATTGCTCGATCAGGATTCGCTTTTCGATATCGGCCATCGAGGTCACCTCACGAGTCAAGCAGCACCTGCAGCAATTTTTCGCGCTGCGCTTTCGGCATGCGTGCCAGCTCACGCACGCGGGCATAGAACGCCGGCCACTGGCGTTCCGCACGCTGGAACAGTATCGCAAACGCCGGCGTCCACTGATCGTACAGACCGAACGGCAACAGCCGCGCATTGTTGATCGGCTGCGCGACCCAGCTGTCGTAGCGATGATCGTGCGGCCAGTCGCGCTCGCGCCACTGCACATAACGCACGCGGAACGCCTCGACTTCGCGCTGCTTGCCGGCGGCCATGGCCGACTCATCCACACCGCTGGCATAGAGGTCTTTCAGGCGCTCGCGCAGCTCCAGCACGAGCCTGGTGAAACCGTCATCCAGCGCCTGCGCACGATCATCCTGCGGGGGCAGGCCGCGTGACTGCCGCCATTCGCGCAGGCCTTCGGCCTGCACGAAAGTGGCGAAGGATTCGTTGAACGCGGTGTCGTCTTTCACGTAGATCAGCTGGTGCGCCAACTCGTGAAAGATCGTGCCATCCAGTTCGTCGTCATCCCAGCGCAGCATGCTGGAGAGGATCGGGTCGGCAAACCAGCCGAGGGTGGAGTACGCCGGCACGCCGCCGATCCAGACATCGTCGCCGCGCGCTTGCAGTCGTGCCGCATCGGCGTTGGCATCTGCCTCGCTGAACCAGCCGCGATAGGCGACACAGCCGGTGATCGGAAAACACTGCGGCACCGCTTCCACCGAATAGCGCGGCGTGGCAAACACATTCCACACCACGTACGGTCGATGCAGCTCGACGTAACTGGTATAGCTGCGGTTGTCCGGCAGGCCCAGCCGTTGCGACGCGAAGCGGCGCGCCTGCTGCGCCAGTTGCAGGCGCGCCGCAAGCTTCGGATCAGTAGCGGAATCGCGCACCAGCTCGTCCAGTGCGCGTCGATGAGCAATCAACTCGCCCTGCCCGTGCGCCGCCTGCGCGTAGTAACGCAGGCTGCTGCACGCACATAGCACAAGGCCCATCGTCACGATGACGATGAGCCTTGGGAAGCGAAGAAGCGAGAACACAAGGCGGGATCGAAGCATCCCGCGATTGTGCCCGAAACCTCAGCGGCGCCTAGTGGCTGTAATTGCCGCTGCTTCGATGACTGCCGCTACTGTGGGAGCCGCTACCGCTGGCATGACTGCCGCCAGACGATGAATGCCCCTGCGCGTGACCGCCACGACCCTGATAGCCACCGCCGTGGTAATAACCGCCGGTGCCGTGATACCCGCCGCCCCGATAAGAGCGATAACGCGAACCGCCGTAGCCGTAATAGCCGATGCTCACGCCCGGCGCATAGCAACAGCCGTAATAGCCGCCGCCGTAGTAGCCACCGTAATAACCATCGTAGTAACCCGGCGCGGCATAGTAGGCATTGCCGTAGTACGCATCACCGCTGTAACCGGTGCTGCGCACGTAACCGTAGCCCGGATCGTAATAACAACCTGACAACGCCGCGACCGCGGTGATCAGGGCAAGGCTGGCTAGCAGGCGTTTCATGATCCGTCTCCACCAAGTGACGGCACTACGCTAGGTCGTCACGCTTGAATGCGTACTGAGTTTTCGGCGCATGGCCGACCGGCATTTACCTGCCAGCCATGTGCGGCCGCCGAAGTGCTCCGGCTCCGGTCAATCCTTGCGCTTGCTCTGCTCACCACGCTGCGGCGCCAGCACACGGCCATCACCACCTTCACCACCCCCTTCCGCCGATATCGGTGGGTGCAATTCCGTGCCATTCGACGCCGGATGCGTCGGATTGGCATCAGGCCAGCTCGGCCCTTGCCGTACCCGCTCCTGCTTGGCCTCCAGCAGCGCCTGAATCTTGGCAACTGCATCTTCCTGGCTGATATGGTGAATCGGCGCTTCCACCGGCACGGGCTTGCGAGTGGCTGGCTTCTTCGCGACGCGAACAGGCTTGGCGGCCGGCTTGCTCTTCACGGCAACACTGACGTTGGCCAATGGCTTTGTCGGCATCGGTTTGGCGGCGACCTTCTTGCTGACCGGGCGTTTGGCGACCACCTTGCTGGCTGCTGGCTTGGCGGTTGGTTTTTTGGCAGCGACCTTGCGGGTAGCGACTTTCTTCGCGACGACCTTCTTGGCAACCACCTTTTTCGCTGCCGCTTTCTTCGCGACCGGCTTCTTTGCGGCAGTCTTTTTCGTCGCCGATTTCTTCACCGCGGGCTTCTTCACCGCAGGTTTGCGTGCCGCCAGCTTCTTCACTGCGGCTTTTTTGGTGGCGACCTTCTTCGTTGCCGTCTTGCGCGGCGCTGCCTTGGCCGCGCTACGCGCGGGGGCCTTTTTCGCCGATGTTTTCTTGGAGAGTGCTTTTTCTGCCGCGGACTTCTTCGCAGCCGACTTGCGGGTCATAGCCATGCGTTCGTTCTCCTGCGGTGGTCGATAGGACACGGCCAGTATGCGCGTCTGCGCCACGACGGGCATTACGCGCTGCGGAAACCGTTCATCATCGGACGGTGACGAGTCGCCCCAACAAACAGCTCACCGCATGCCGGGATGCATCAGCGCATCGAGAAAATGCGGCAGCACCCCAGGGTTCACCAGCATGGTGAAAATCACGCCGTAAGCCGCACCCCACAGATGTGCGCTGTGGTTGATGTTGCCCTGACCGCGTCGATCCATGTAGATCGAGTAGCCGGTGTACAGCACGGCATAGATGATCGCTGGAATCGGCAACGCGAAGAAAACATTGATGGTCGCCCATGGCGCCAGCAGAATGAAGGCGAACAGCACCGCCGACACTGCACCGGAGGCACCGAGGCTGCGATAGTTCGGGTTGCCGCGGTTCTTCAGGTAAGTCGGCAGGATCGAGATCACCAGGCCGCCTATATAAAACAAGGCAAAACCAAAGCTGCCCATGGTGCGGGTGAAAAACCCCTCCATCGCCTGACCGAAGAAGAACAGCGTAAGCATGTTGAACAGCAGATGGTTGAAATCCGCATGCACGAGCCCGTAGGTCACCAGCCGGTGGTATTCGCGCTGACGAGTGATCGCCGGCGGCCACAGGATCAGGTCGTTCATCAGCCGGCTGTTCTTGAACGCCATGAACGAGACGATGCAGGTAATGGCGATGATGATCAGGGTAATCGGCATGAATGGGTCCGCGGTGGCCGCAAAACGCGCATCTTGGCGTCCCGGCAGGTTCTTGTCGACTTTCCATCGGTGCCGCGCCTGGTCGAGAGTGGACGCTTATGCCTTACCCTCATGCAGATATCCTGAAATGTCACTGCGCGGATCGACGACGCACGGCTATCATTCGCAGCTTTACGCGGCCTCTTGCCGCGGCACGGAATCATGACCTTGCTTCGTTACCTGCATCTGGACGTCTTCGCCGCCACCCTTGGCGGTGGCAATCATCTCGGCGTGGTGATCGGCGCGGACGACTGGAGCGACGAGGCGATGCAGCGTTTCGCGCGCTGGACGGCGCTGGTCGAGACCACCTTCCTGCTGCCGCCGGTCGATCCGAAGGCCAGTTACCGCGTGCGCATTTTCACCCCGCACAAGGAAATTCCGTTCGCCGGCCATCCCAGCATCGGCAGCGCCCATGCGGCGCTGGTCTGCGGACTGGCCGAGCCGCGTAATGGCCTGCTGTGGCAGGAATGCGCTGCTGGCGTGCTGCCGATCCGCGTCGAAGGCAACGGCGCCAGCCGCGATCTGTTGCTGCAATCACCCGGTGAACGCGTGCTGGAGACCGGTCGCGCCGCACATCCATTGCTGCCGGCGGCGCTGGCCGGCATCGAACTCGGCGTGCTGCCGCCAGCACTGGTCGATGGCGGCCGTCGCTGGTGGCTGGCCGAGGTCGACGACGAAGCCAGCCTGCGTGCGTGGCATCCGGACCATGCGGCGATCGGTGCGTTGGCCAAAGCCAGCGACAGCATGGGCTTGTGCGCGTTCGCGAGAAGCCACCATTCCGATTATCAACTGGTCGTGCGGGCGTTCCCGGCTGGCGTCGGCATTGTCGAGGACCCCGCCTCCGGCGCCGCCAATGGGCTGATCGCCGCGTTTATCGCGCATGCCGAACCGCAGGGCGCGCTGGCGCGCGGTTATCAGGTCAGCCAGGGCCGCGAGATCGGCCATGACGCGCGACTGATCGTGCAGATGGATGGCGCCTCGATCTGGGTCGGTGGACGCAGCCATACCGTGATCGACGGCACGCTGGACTGGGCACCGCACGGCGCGTGATAGCCACCACGCACGGATAAAACCTACCCTCGTTCGTCCAGATGCGCGCGGCGTGCAGCCACCAGCGCCAGCGCCGACCAGTCCAGTTCCGCATCGTCGGCGGCAAGCGCCTCCAGCAGGCTGTCGCGCAACACGCCGGCGAACGGCAACGGCACGCGTGCCGCCGAACCTGCCGTCAGGGCCAGCTCGACATCCTTCAGACCCAGTGGCAACGCGAACCCGGCCGGCTTGAAGCGCTGCTCGGCGATCAGCTTGCCGTAACCCTGGTAGGCCGGCGCAGCGAACAAGGTGTTCGTCATCACCTCAAGGAAGTTCGCGGCACTGACGCCATGTGCGCGAGTGAGCGCAGTCGCCTCGGCCATGCTCTCGATCGCGGCAGCCAGCATGAAGTTGCCGGCGATCTTCGCCACATTCGCGCGCTCCGGCGCGTCGCCCAGCGGCCACAGCTTGCTGCCCATCGCTTCCAACAGCGGCCGCACGCGTTCGATCGCGGCCGACTGGCCGGCAACAAGGATGTTCAGCTTCGCCGCAGCCGCCATGTCCGGACGTCCAAACACCGGCGCGGCGACATACGCCAACCCGCGCTTCGCGTGTTCCTCGGCAAGCTGCTGCGCCAGCGCCACCGAAATCGTGGCGTGGTTCACGTGCACGGTGCCACGATCCATCGCATCGAGCAGGCCGCCGTCGAGAAACACTTCGCGTACCGCCTGATCGTTCGCCAGCATGCTGCACAGCACCTCACCCTGCGCGGCCCGATCGGCCGTGCGCGCCACCTTGGCGCCGAGTGAGGCCAACGGTTCGGTGGCCGCGGCGGAGCGGTTCCACACGGTCACTGCGTGCCCGGCCGCCAGCAGGTTGCTGGCCATCGCACTGCCCATCGCACCGAGACCGATAAATCCGACTTTCATGCGGGTTTCCTCATCCGTTGTCCGCCGCGTCGTAGCGGACATTCAACGTCGACTGACCTACGCGTTCCGGTGAACGGCAATGTCCGGAGCAGCACCGGCCTGAAGCAAACCCTGCTGCACCCTCGTCGGCTTCTGGGCATCCGATGAGCCATAAAGCCAATGCGTGAAATACAAAGACCCCACGGTAGCCACGGCTTTCTTTTCCAATAGACGAAACGGCCCAACATTGATCGAGGCCAGTTGCGGAACCAGATTGATATCGGTCGGGCCACCCAGGGAGTGCGGTATGGCGTGCCCTCGGTGGTAACGCGATCCGTAACCAAGTGGATGACCCCGCATCCGTGTGGCATCACGCTTTTTATGTGACGCGCCCTGACTCACGGCCCACGCGGAAATCAATCTCTCGTTACTGATATCGAACAGGAATGAGCACTTCTCTTGACTGGTTTCCACGATCTCGCAGTTCCTGACCTGCTGGCAGTATTCGGTGACCCAAACCTCGATGAGGTATGGAACGACCGACTCAGCCATCAGGCCCGCTTTGGCGATACGCACCAGTCCCGCAAGTTCCGGATATACGGTCATTCGACACCTCCGCTGCGTGGCGCCTTACCTTTGGCGCGACAATCCATCCAAACCACATGCAACCGCATGAAATTATGCATGTATTCAACTTCGCCGCTTTGCATTCCTGCTTTGGCACAAACCATAAATCGAATGAGATTGGCCAGCCGCGAAGACTCGTCGCTGTCCCGACCTAACGATACGAAATTGAGCCCATTGGCGATCCCACGCTACACCACCTCGCCCGCCGCCTGCCCCGAGGCCCACGCCCACTGGAAGTTGTAGCCGCCGAGCCAGCCGGTGACGTCGACCACTTCGCCGATGAAATACAGCCCCGGCACCAGCTTCGACTGCATCGTGCTGGAAGACAGGCCGTCGGTATCGACGCCACCCAGCGTCACCTCGGCGGTGCGATAGCCCTCGGTGCCGCTGGCGGTGATCGGCCACGCGTTGAGCTGTACGCCGATCTGCTCCAGCTCGGCTTCGCGGTACTGACGCATCGGCCGGCTTTCAAACCATTGCTCGCACAGCCGCTGCGCCAGCCGTTTCGGCAGCACGTCGCCGAGTACGGTTTTCAATTCCGCCAGTGGCCGTGCCGTGCGCTGCTCGACCAACCACATGCCGACATCCTGATCCGGCAACAAGTCGATGCGCAGATCGTCGCCGGGTTTCCAGTACGAGGAAATCTGCAGGATCGCCGGGCCGCTGATGCCGCGATGGGTGAACAGCAGGCCGGCACGGAAGCTTTGCTTGCCGACGCGTGTTTCCACTGCGGGCAGCGCCACACCGGCCAGATCCTGATAGTGCTCCTGATGCTTGCCACTCAAGGTCAGCGGTACCAGCCCGGCGCGCGTGGGCAGCACGGCATGACCGAACTGACGGGCCAGTTCGTAGCCGAAACCGCTGGCGCCCATGCTGGGAATCGACAGGCCACCGCTGGCCACCACCAGCGATTCGGCATGCACTTCGCCGCGTGCGGTAAACACGCTGAAACCTTCCGGCGTCTTGCGCACCCGCTGCACGCCGCAGTTCGCCTCCACCGTGACGTTGGAGGCGGCGCATTCGTCCAGCAGCATGCGCACAATCTGCTTGGACGAGTCGTCGCAGAACAATTGACCCAGTTCTTTCTCGTGATAGGCGATGCGATGTTTCTCGACCAGCGCGATGAAATCCCACGGCGTGTAACGCGCCAGCGCGGACTTGGCGAAATGCGGATTGGCCGAAAGGTAGTTCGCCGGCGTCGCGCCGGTATTGGTGAAATTGCAGCGCCCGCCACCGGACATCAGGATCTTCTTGCCGACCTTGTTGGCGTGATCGACCACCAGCACGCGGCGGCCACGCTGACCGGCGGCAATCGCGCACATCAGCCCGGCGGCGCCGGCACCGATGATCAATACGTCCGTTTTCAAGAACTCACCATGGTTACGCCGCGTTGCTTTTGCCCGCCATCCCGGCGCAAGCCGGAATGACGAAAAGAGAGGTCGCGCATTATCGCCCAGTCGCATCGCTTACACTTTGCCCTTGTTTCCAGCGAGCTGCCGCCATGCCCTCCTTTGACGTGATCTCCGAAGTCGACAAGCACGAGCTGACCAATGCGGTCGACCAGGCCAACCGCGAGCTGTCCACCCGTTTCGACTTCAAGGGTCAGGACGCGTCGTACGCGCTGGACGAGTTCGTCATCACGCAGAACGCCCCGAGCGAATTCCAGCTGCAGCAGATGCTGGACATCCTGCGCGCCCGGCTGATCGCACGGAAGATCGACGTCCGCGCGCTCGACGTCGGCGATCCGGAAACCAACCTGGGTGGCTCGCGGCAGAAGATCACCGTCAAGCAGGGCATCGAGCAGCCGATCGCGAAGAAGCTGGTCGCTGCGCTGAAGGCCGCCAAACTCAAGGTCGAGGCGCAGATCAACGGCGACAAGCTGCGCGTCACCGGCAAGAAGCGTGACGACCTGCAGGATGCGATGGCGGTGCTGCGCAAGGCGGATGTCGAGTTACCGCTGCAGTTCGACAACTTCCGCGACTGAGCCGGATCAGGCTTTCGACAACAGCCGGCCACCCATCGCGGCGTTGACGGCCACTACCACGGCTACAGCCAACGCATGCGTCACCAGGTCGGTGGCGGCCGCATCGAACGAGTGGCAGATCTCCAGCAGACTGGCCGAAGCCGCCGCGCTGGCCAAACCGATCAATACCGCGGTAAGCACCGGCCGCAATGGGCAAGCGCGGCGCAGCAGCACGATCAGCAGCGCGGACAGCGGGATCGAGAAGCTGATGATGAATACCAGGCAATCCGCGGATTGATGCATGCTGGCGACCTGAGTGCCCGGTGCGACCCACGTGCGCAGACAGCCAAGCCCGCTGGCACCGATCCACAGCAAGGCGCCCGGCAGCGGCAACCACGCCCAGGACGCACGCCGTCCCGGCACGCCCAGCGCAAACGCAGCCCACGCCGCGGTGATCGCGGTGATCACCGCACCCATGCCGGCCCAGCCGAGATCCGGCGTGCCAGCCCAGCGCCGCAGCATCGGGTCCGCGCCGTAATGCATCAGCAGCAGGACCGCGATCGCCGCCACCGCCAGCAGCCAACCGGCGGTACGCAGCCATGGCGGCAGCAGACGCCGCACCGGCACCAACTCGGTGCCGAGACGGTCGATCAGTGCCTCATAGGGTCGCGGGTCGGACATGGTCTCAGGGTTCTCCATGGAAACGTTCGCGCAGCGCCTTCAGCGCGCGATGCAGGTTCACTTTCAGCGCACCGGTGTTGCGACCGGTCAGTTCGGCCGCCTCGCTCAACGAGCGCTCGCGTAGACCCAACTGCTCCACTGCCTCGCGCTGACCCGGTGGCAACTCGGCGATCGCTTCGCGCAGGCGTTGCGCGCGCTGTCCGCTTTCGGTGGCGGCGCTGGCATCGTCCGCATCGGGATGACTGTCGAGTGCAAATTCGTCGTGCAGCTCGCGACTGTCGCGGCGACCGCGGCTGCGCAGCGCGTCGATCGCGCGACGGTTGGCGATCGCGGTGAGCCAGGCATCGTACGAACGGGTCGGATCGTAGGTGTGACGCACGCGATGCACGGTGATCAGGGTTTCCTGCACCACGTCATCCAGATGATCCTGCGCGACTCCCTGGCGCCGTGCTGCCGCCCGGATCAACGCCACCGAATCGGCCAGCAGCTTCTCGTAGGCGCGGCGATCACCCGCCTGTGCAGCAGCCATCCACGCCGCCCGACGCTGGTCGGGCGTTTCGCTAATGCTGGCGGCAGCGGATTCGACTGGCACGGTCCGGACGAGACTCATCCCACGGGAAAGTCCACTATCTAGACCCATGAAGCCGGTGGCGGTCAAGGTTTGCGACATGCTTGCTCCACGGCTGAACCTTCCAGCCTGTCCTTAACTCTTCGCTGCGTCCGGCCCACGCGTTACTTCGTACAAGCATGTAACTGCCGCCGGTTCCACGACGAATAACCAGACAACCTCCCTCGGATGACGCTCCCATGCTCGTGTTGATCCTCGCCTACCTCGGCGGCGTACTGACCATCCTCAGCCCGTGCATCTTGCCGGTGCTGCCGTTCGTGTTCGCCCGTTCCGACAAGCCCTTCATGCGCAACGGCCTGCCGATGCTGCTGGGCATGGCGATCACCTTTGCCGCGGTGGCCACGCTGGCCGCTCTAGGCGGTGGCTGGGCTGTACACGCGAACCAGTACGGCCGTTACGTGGCGCTGGTGGTGCTGGCCTTCCTCGGGCTGACCCTGCTGTCGACCCACCTGGCCGAATGGATCACTCGTCCTTTCGTGGCGCTGGGCAATCGTCTTTCGCAGCGCTCGACCGGTGATGGTGACTCGATCTGGGGCGCCGCCGGCCTTGGCGTCGCCACCGGCTTGCTGTGGGCGCCGTGCGCGGGGCCGATCCTCGGCCTGCTGCTGACCGGCGCCGCGCTGAACGGCGCCAGCGTGCAGACCACCTTGCTGCTGCTCACTTATGCCGCCGGCGCGGCGACTTCGCTGGGGCTGGCGCTGCTGATCGGCGGCAAGGTCTTCGGCTTGATGAAGCGCTCGCTCGGCGCCGGCGAGTGGGTGCGTCGTGCGCTCGGCGTGCTGGTGCTGTGCGGCGTTGCCGCGATCGCACTAGGGCTGGATACCGGCCTGCTCACCCGCGTCTCGCTGGCCAGCACCGGCGGTATCGAACAGAAGCTGATCAATGCGGTGCGCCCGGCACCAGCGCCCGAAGCTGCGCTGAAAGCCGGCGAGCCGCTGCCGGTGGAAGGCCAGCTGCTGTCACTGGCCGGCGCCACGCAATGGCTCAATAGCGCACCACTGACCACCGAATCGCTGCGCGGCAAGGTGGTGCTGGTCGATTTCTGGACGTACTCCTGCATCAACTGCATCCGCTCGCTGCCGTATGTGCGTGGCTGGGCCGACAAGTACAAGGATCACGGCCTGGTGGTGATCGGCGTGCATGCGCCGGAGTTCGCGTTCGAGAAGGATCCGGCCAACGTGACCAAGGCGGTCAAGGACCTCGGTGTCGATTACCCGGTCGCGCTGGACAACGACTATGCAATCTGGAAAGGCTTCAACAACGAGTATTGGCCGGCGCATTACTTCATCGATACGCAGGGGCAGATCCGCCATCACCATTTCGGCGAAGGTGGCTATCAGGAAAGCGAGGACGTGATCCGCCAGTTGCTGACCGCGGCCGGCCAGAAGGATCTGCCCGGCGGCTACGTCAGCGACGACCATCATGGCGTCGAAGCCGCCGCGTCCAACGACCCCACCCGCTCGCCGGAAACCTATGTCGGTTATGCCCGCGCGCAGAACTTCGTCGGTGGCAAGGTGGCGCATGACGATACCGCCAGCTACCACGCGCCAGACTCACTCGCCGCGGATCAATGGTCGCTGGATGGTCATTGGAACGTGCACGGCGAAAACGCCCAGCTCGATCAGGCCGGCGGTGCCATCGTCTACCGCTTCCGCGGCCGCGACCTGCACCTGGTGCTCGGCCCGGCCAGCGACGGCAAGCCGATCCGCTTCCGCGTCACCATCGACGGCAAGGCACCCGGCGCCGATCACGGCATGGATACCGACGCCGACGGCAACGGCACAATCACCGGCCAGCGCCTGTACCAACTGGTGCGTCAGGCCAATGGCAGCGGCGAGCGGCTGTTCCAGATCACCTTCCTCGATCCCGGCGTGCAGGCGTACGCATTCACGTTCGGCTGATCCTTTTCACCACTGGAATCCCCACGGAGGTTGCCATGTCACGCATCGATGAAACCCTCGCGATGGATCGCCGCCGCTTCCTGCGCGCGGCGCTCGCCGGCGGCACACTGCTGGTCGCCGGCGGTGGTCTGGTCATCCCGCGCTTGTTCGCTGCCGACAACACCCCGGTCGGCAAGCCCGGCAATGTCTTGCTGGAAATCTTCGGCGACGATGGTCGCGACCTCGGCCCCCGCCAGGTACCCAAACTGGTGCTGACCGATGCGCAATGGCGGCAGCGATTGTCGTCGACGTCGTACGAAATCATGCGCAACGACGGTACCGAGCGGGCGTTCAGCGGCGACCACGAGAAACCTGCCGTCGCCGGCCTGTTCCGTTGCGTCGCCTGTGCCACCGCACTGTACGACGCGGCGACCGAATTCGATTCCGGCACCGGCTGGCCCAGCTTCTGGCAGCCGATCGCCAAGCGCAACGTGATCGAACACCGGGATCACATGTTCGGCATGGAACGCATCGCGATCAGCTGCGCCGGCTGCGACAGCCATCTCGGTCACGTCTTCGACGACGGACCGCAGCCGACCGGTTTGCGCTACTGCATGAACTCGGTGGCGTTGCGCTTCGTCGCACGGACGGCAGGCTGAGCTGTACCGACGCTATACCGGCCATGTACCGCAGATGACCCGACGGCACGGGACTCCCAATATCGTCACGCCGGCACACGCATATACTGTCGACGACATCCACCCGCTGGAGATCGTTCGCATGAAAGGCCTGACCCGTTTTGCCCTTGCATCACTGTCCCTGGCGTCACTGTCATTGGCCCTCCCCGCACTCGCGTACGCGCAGGATGGCTTCGTCACCGGCAACGTCAACCTGCGCGCAGGTCCCGACCCGAGCTACCCGCTGGTTGACCAGCTTCCCGCTGGCACCGGCGTGAGCGTGCAGGGTTGTACCGATGGCTGGGAATGGTGCGACGTGATCAACGACAACGACGGCAATCGCGGCTGGATCGCCGGCAACTTCATTCAATACGACTATCAGGACCAGCCGGTGCTGTTGTCCGACTATGGCGCGCAGATCGGCATCCCGATTGTTGCCTTCACGATCGGCACGTACTGGGATCACTACTATCGCAGCCGCCCGTTCTATCGCGAACGCGAAACCTGGTACCACCGCGACATTCCGCGCCGGCCACCACCGCGGCACATGGACCGCCCGTACGCGGGACGACCGATGTCGAATGACGATCGTCAGCGGCATGGTTCCGACGAAAATCGTCGGGAGCCGCAATATCAACGCCCCGCGCAGACTGGCACACAGCAGCAGCGTGAGAACAACGCACAGCGATACGGCGCCAACGAGAATCGCCCAGCTCCGCAATACCAACGCCCTGCGCAGGCTGGCGCACAGCCGCAACGTGAGAACAACGCGCAGCCGCAGTATGAAAACAACGCACAGCGACACGGCGCCAACGAGAATCGCCCAGCTCCGCAATACCAGCGAGCGGAACAGGCCAGTGTGCCGCAGCAGCGTGGCCCGAACCCCGGCGCCCGCCCGCAGCAGCAAGCTGCCCCGGCACGGGGTGAAGCACAGGCACACGGTGGCCGTGAGGGCAAACCTGCCGAGCACAAGAAGGATGATCACGCCGACAACGGTGGTCATTGATCGCTGATCACGCGATGACAGCCGGGCGATTTGATGGAAGATCACTTCCGCCCGGCTGTCTTGCTGACTGGCGACTCGCATGAGTCAGGCATCTTCCAATGCGTCGTGCTCTGCCCGGGATAAAGGCCTGCCCGTGGCGCCCTTCCCATAGCGCACTCAGCGATCAATACTCCGGCATCACCACTGACCGGCGTATTGCCTGATGGCCGACCTGTTCACTCCCGACGTGCTTGCCGCACAACCGCTCGATCATGCGCTGGCACTTTCCGCGCGTTACTACACCGACCCGCGCATGCCGCAACTCGACGCTACGGCCGTGTTCGCGCAGAGCTGGCAACTGGTCTGCCATCAATCGCAGCTGAGCGGCGTGGGCGATCATGTCGTGACTCAGATCGCGGGTTTGCCGTTGCTGATCGTACGCAGCGACGAATCCACGATTCGCGCATTCCACAACGTCTGCCGGCATCGCGCCGGACCGATCGCCAATTGCGACGGCCGCGGCGCCACCGCGCTGCGTTGCCGCTATCACGGCTGGACTTACGGCCTGGATGGCGTACTCCGCGGCGCGCCGGAAATGGGTCGCACGCCGGATTTCGATCCAGCCACGATCCGTCTGCCGGAAGTACGCGTACAGGTGTGGCAGGGGTTGGTATTCGTCGCCACCGGTGAGGCTCCGCCATTTGACGAATTCGTCGCCGGCATCGATGCGCGGCTGGGCCCGGATCGCTCGCTGGCCGGCTTTGAATTCCATCACCGCGCCAGCTGGGAAGTAGCCTGCAACTGGAAGGTGTACGTGGACAACTACCTGGAGGGCTACCACGTACCGCACATCCATCCGGGCCTCAACAGCGTGCTCGACTACCGCAGCTACATCACCGAGACGGCCGAGTGGTATTCCTTCCAGTTCAGCCCGCTGGAAAGCGGCGACGATCTCTACGGCAGCGGCGAGGCGCTGTACTACTTCCTGTATCCGAACGCGATGCTCAACATCCTGCCCGGCCGCCTGCAGACCAACCGTGTGCTGCCGCTGGGCGTCGATCGTTGCCTGGTCGAATTTGATTTCTATTACGCGCCCGCCACCACGCCCGAGGCGCTGGCGCGGCGCGCCAGAGACATTGCATTCAGCGATGAGGTGCAGGACGAAGACGTGACGATCTGCCAGGACGTGCAACGTGGACTCGCGTCCGGTTCGTACGAGGCCGGCCGCTTGAATCCGCTGCGTGAAAACGCGGTGCACCACTTCCACGAACTGCTGCGTCGCGCCTATCGCGAACACGCATGAGCGCCGCCGCGCGACCGCTAGGGCTGTGGATGCTGATTGCGCTGGTGGTCGGCAACATGATCGGCTCCGGCGTCTTCCTGCTGCCGGCGGCACTGGCGCCGTACGGCGCGGCAAGCGTGCTCGGCTGGGCATTCACCCTCGGTGGAGCCTTGCTGCTGGCGCTGGTCTACGCATGGCTGGCGCAGGCGATGCGCAACCATGGCGGCGGCTACGGCTATGCGCGCAAGGCGTTCGGCGACGGCATCGGCTTCGTGGCGGCATGGAGCTACTGGGTCAGCATATGGACGGCCAACGCGGCGATCGCGGTGGCGTTTGCCGGTAGCCTCGGCGCGGTATGGCCGGAGGCCACCGCGACACCGTTGCGTGGCGCCGCCTGCGCGCTTGGGGCGCTGTGGTTCTGCACCATGGTGAACCTGGCCGGCATACGCGAGGCCGCACGCATGCAGTTCGTCGCCACCGTGCTCAAGCTGGTGCCGCTGCTGCTGTTCGGGGTGATCGGACTGGGCTGGGTCCATCTCGACGCCTATCGACCGTTCAATCCCAGCGGCCAGCCGCTGCTCCAGGTCACCACCGCGGTAGCCGCCTTGACGCTGTGGGCACTGCTCGGGCTGGAATCGGCGACGGTGCCGACTGGCGTGGTGAGCGATCCCGAACGCACGGTACCGCGCGCCACCGTGATCGGCATGCTGATCGCCGGCATCACCACCATGCTCGCCTGCACCGTGGTGATCGGACTGCTGCCGATCGACGTGCTGCGCAATTCAGCGGCACCGATGGCCGAGGCGGCAAGCCGGTTGTGGGGACCGCTGGCTGGCGTCGGCGTCGGCGTGGTCGCCACGGTCTCCTGCTTCGGCGCACTCAACGGCTGGGTGTTGCTGCAAGCGCAGACACCGCTGGCAGCGGCGCAGGATCGGGTGTTTCCTGCGGCGTTCGCGCGCATGGATCGTCACGGTACGCCGCGCTTCGGCCTGCTGCTCAGCAGCGTGCTGGCCAGCGCACTGATCGCAGCCAACTACAGCCGCAGCCTGGTCGCGCTGTTCACCTTCTCGATCCTGTTGTCCACCGCCACCTGCCTGCTGCCGTATGTGATCAGCGTGCTGGCATGGTGGCGCATCGATGTCGCCGCATTTTGGTGGCGCAAGCTGATTGCCGCGGGCGCCCTGCTGTACAGCCTGTGGGCGCTGATCGGCACCGGCATGGAATCGCTGCTGTGGGGCGGCGTGCTGTTGCTGGCCGGGCTACCGATCCATCTCTGGCAGCGCATCAACGCCCGGCCACGCAAGATAAACCAACCGGGCTGATCTCCTTGCACGGCAACGGCAACAAGCCCAGAGTGGGCAGGCCCATATCGCGACTCTTGTACTTGAGGAAGATCTTCAGCGGACAGCAACTCAGGAGATGCCATCGATGAAACGTCTTGCATGGTTGGTTCTTTCTACACTTGCCCTGGCTGTTCCGGCCCTGGCCCAGGCCGCCGACGGCTTTGTCACCGGCAACGTCAATCTGCGCGCCGGACCCGACTCGCAATATCCACTCATCCTCACGGTTCCTGTCGGCACTCCAGTCAACATCCAAGGCTGCACCGCCGGCTGGGAATGGTGCGATGTGATCACCATGGGCACCCGCGGATGGGTCGCCGGCACCTTCATCCAGTACCAGTATCAAAACCAGCCCGTCGTGGTGCAGGAGTACGGCGCCAACATCGGCATTCCGATCATCAGCTTCGTGATCGGCACCTACTGGAGCAACTACTACAGCAACCGTCCGTTCTATCGCCAGCGCAATGTCTGGTATAGCCGGCCGATCGTCAGCCGCCCACCGCCGCGCCCCATCCATCGCCCGCCGCCGCGCCCGCAGCCGGGCCATGGAAACAGGCCGCCCCCGCGCCCCGGCATCGGCAATCCCGGCCAGGGACACAAGCCATCACCAGGACAGGGAAATCGCCCACAACCGGGACAGGGCAACCGCCCACAACCGGGGCAAGGGAATCGCCCACCACCGGCACAAGGCAATCGTCCGCAACCTGGGCAAGGAAATCGCCCACCGCCGACGCAAGGTAGCCAGCCCGGCCAGGGTAGCCGCCCGCCGGGCCAAGGCAACCGTCCTGCACAGGGCCAAGGCAATCGTCCCAAGCCGCAAGCTCGACCGGCACCTGCCGACAAGAGCAACAACGGCAACTGACGAGGCGGCCTCTGCAAAAACGCCGCGGTTCGTCCGCGGCGTTTTTGCGAAAGCCCCTCCAGGCCCGGAACAAGATCCACTTCATCGGATCAAACATCGCCCGTCCATGGCCACCAGCCCTGCCCGCTTTGCGCATAGCGATCCGCCGCGCGCTCGAACGGATTGCGCACGCTGACTCCGCCGCACAGCAGATACAGCGGCAGGAAGAACGGACCGAGCAGCATGTATTGATACACATGCGCACGCTCATGATCGGCCAGCGACACCGGCGGCTCGATGCCACGCCCGGCACGATGGGCGTAGGTAAGGCAAGGTGTATCCAGCCGCTCGCCGGCATGCACGATCACGTTGCCCAGGGTCAGTGCGCCACCCCGACTCCACGGCCAGCGGCGCACCACCAGCGCCAGCTCGCGTGGCTGCCAGCGCATGCGCGCGCCGAACGCGAGGCCGATCAGGCCCAGCAGCAGGCCGAGCAGGCTGTTCGGCAACGTCCACAGCATGCCGAACACACGCAGACCGAGCATAAGCACGCCGCGCGACGACATGCGTGGACGAAAACCGGCTGGACGATGCGGCATGCTCATGAGTTGCGTCACCTGCAGTCGACTTGGGTTTACGGGCAGCCGTCGCCATCTTGTCGGCCATGGCGCTTGCGCCCATCCCTTGCCGGAGTCTGCCATGAGTACACCGCTGAACATCCCCTGCCCGCATTGCGGCGCGCTCAACCGCGTGCCGGCCGAACGCGTCGGCGAGCAACCGAGTTGCGGTCGTTGCAAGCAGGTGCTGTTCGACGGCCATCCGGTGGAACTGACTGCGGCGAATTTCGAGACGATCGCCGGCCGTGGCGACCTGCCGGTGCTGGTGGATTTCTGGGCGCCATGGTGCGGGCCGTGCGTCGGCTTCGCGCCCGTGTTCGTGCAGGCCGCCAGCAAGCTCGAGCCACGCCTGCGGCTAGCCAAGCTCGACACCGAGGCGCAGCCGCAACTGGCCCAGCGCTTCAACATCCGCAGCATCCCCACCCTGATCATGTTCCGCCATGGACGCGAGATCGCACGGCAGTCCGGCGCGCTGAACGCGGCACAGTTGCAGCAGTTCGTCGATGGTGCGCTGGCGCAGGGGTAAGCCGCCCCGGCCGGATGACCCGCCGTCACCCATGCCTTTACGCACACTCCCGCCACCGCGCCGCCGGTTAGGCTTGGCGCTTTCGTCCGCGAGGAAGTGATCCGTGCGCAAATCCCTGCAAACAGCCCTGCTGGCAGCGTTCGTGCTGGCCGGATTCAACACGACATCAACGCTGGCAGCCGACACTCACAAGCCAGCGGCAGCAGAGGACAAGACCAACAGCAACGGCTTCCACCTGCCGCCGCTCCCGGCCGATGCGCGGGTGACGCAAACCACCACGGTGGATGGCAAGACGCTGAAGTACACCGCCACCGTGGGTTCCCTACCGGTGCGCGACGAGAAGGGCGAGATCACCGGCGAAGTGGTGTTCACCGCCTATACCATGCCCGGCAAGGATCGGCCGGTGACGTTCGCGCTCAACGGCGGTCCGGGTGCGTCGTCGGTGTATCTGAACTTCGGTGCGATCGGACCGAAGAAGGTGAACTTCGGCGTCGAGGGCGACATGCCGTCGGCACCGGCGACGCTGCACGACAATCCCGGCACCTGGCTGGGCTTTACCGACCTGGTATTCATCGATCCGGTCGGCACCGGCTATAGCCGCGCGCTGGTCGACGACAAGGAAGCGACCAAGCAGTTCTACAGCACCGATATCGACATCAAATATCTCTCGCGCATCGTCTACGACTGGTTGGTCAAGAACGGCCGAATGACCTCGAAAAAATATCTGGTCGGCGAAAGCTACGGCGGCTTCCGCGGCCCGCGCATCACGGATTACCTGCAGACCCAGCTCGGCGTGGCGATGAACGGCGTAGTGCTGCTGTCGCCGTACCTTGACCCAGCAGCGTCGGATGACGAGAACGTGTCGCCACTGCCGTGGATGCTCACCCTGCCCTCGATCGCCGCCGCGCACTTGGAGCGCGAGCACAAGTTGACGCCCGAGGCGATGACCGGCGTCATCGAGTACACCCGTGGTGAATACGCCAGCGACCTGATGCGTGGCCGCTCCGATCCGCAGGCGACCGATCGCGTGGTGAAGAAGGTCACCGAACTGACAGGGCTCGACCCGCTGTTCGTGAAGCGCTCCGGCGGCCGACTGGAAACCCAGGCTTATCTGCGCGAGGTGTATCGCGCCGAAGGCCGGCTCGGCAGCCGCTACGACTCCAATGTCACCGCGTGGGACCCGTTCCCGTATGCGCCGCGTCAGCAGACCGGCGATCCTATCCTCAACGGCATCATCGCGCCGACCACCAGCGCGATGGTCAACTTCGTCACCCAGACCGTAGGCTGGAAATTCGAGGGCCGCTACAACGCGCTGAGCTACGAGGTGAACAAGCTGTGGCATGAAGACGACGACGCGAACAAGGGCTCGGTATCGCAGCTGCGTGAAGCAGTCGCCAACGATCCCGGCCTGCGCGTGCTGATCGCGCACGGCTGGGACGACCTGTCCTGTCCGTTCATGGCCTCGGTGTTGATCGTCGACCAGATGCCGGCGATGGGTGACCCGACCCGCGTGCAGGTGAAGAGCTATCCGGGCGGTCACATGTTCTACGCGCGGGCAGACAGCCAATCCGCGTTGACCAGCGACGTGAAGGCCTTGTACGGCGCGAAGTAATCGATGTCAGCCGGGGCGCATGGCATGCGCCCCCAGCTGACAATCCGACCTGACGCAGGAACGACTCAGCGCGTCACCGTGCTGGCGCGCACCAGATACTGCACGCTGAACATCTGCTCCGGATCGGTCCATACACGCAGTACCGCCAGGCCGGCCCTGGCGGCCAGTGCAGCGAAATCCTCCAGCGAATATTTGCAGCTGTATTCGACCTGGATCACCTCGTCCGCGCGGAACGCCACGTTCACCCGACCGACTTTGACCTGTTGCTCGCGGCGGCTGACGATATGCGTCTCGATGCGCCCGGCCATCGGGTTGTAATGCGCGCGATGCGCGAACGCCGACAGTTCGAAGTTGCTGCCGATCTCGCGATTCAACCGGGCCAGCATGTTCAGGGTGAACTCGGCGGTGACACCGGCGCGATCGTTGTAGGCCGCCTCGATCACCGCCGGATCCTTCTTCAGGTCCACGCCGATCAGGATGCCGCCGGCGTCGCCCATCTCGTTGCGCATCTTGCGCAGCAGCGCGGCCGCTCCACGGTTCTCGAAATTGCCGATGGTGGAGCCGGGGAAATACACCACCGTGCGGCGCGGCGCACGCGGCGGAATCGGCAGCCGCAGCGGCTTGCTGAAGTCCGCGCACAGCGGCTGCAACGGCAGCTGCGGAAACGCTTCCGCCAGCCGTTCGACACTCTGCCGCAACGGCTCGGGCGAAATCTCCACCGGCACGTACGCAACCGGCGCATGCAGATGCTCCAGCAACATGTGGGTCTTGCGCGCATTGCCGCTGCCGTATTCGACCAGCCGCACGTCGCTGCCGAGGGTGTCGGCAATGCTTGCCGCATGCACGTCCATCAACGCGATTTCGCAACGGGTGAGGTAGTACTCCGGCTGCTCGCAGATCGCGTCGAACAAGGCGGAACCGCGCTCGTCGTAGAACAGCCACGACGGCAGCCGCTTCGGCTTGAGCGCGAGTCCGCGCTGGGCGATTTCCAGCAAATCGTTTATCGGCGGACGACGATCGTCGTCGCTGACGCCACAGGGTTGCACGCTGCTCATCGGTCCTGTCCCAATCGCAGCCCGGCAAATTGCCAGCGGGCATGGGGTGGAAAGAAATTGCGGTAACTGGCGCGAATGTGATCGCGCGGGGTGACGCAGGAACCGCCGCGCAACACCCACTGACCGCACATGAATTTGCCGTTGTATTCGCCCAGCGAGCCGGGCAGCGGGCGGAAGCCCGGATAATTGACGTAGGGCGAGGCTGTCCATTCCCACACGTCGCCGTACAGCTGCAGCAGCGCCGTATCGCCGCTCGCCGCACGCGGCTGGAAACGCTGGGCATCCTGCAGGTTGCCGTCGATCGCGGCGCCCTGCGCCGCCGACTCCCATTCGGCCTCGGTCGGTAACCGCGCGCCAGCCCAGCGGGCAAACGCCTCGGCTTCGTAATAGCTCAGGTGACACACCGGCTCGTGCGGATCGAGTTCACGCACACCAGCCAGGGTGAACTCGCTGGCCAGGTCGTCCTGCCAGTAAATCGGATGCTGCCAGCCTTCGCGCTGCACCGTGACCCAGCCATCGGACAGCCACAGGCCTGGTTCGCGATAACCGCCCTCGCGCACGAACGCCAGATACTCGGCATTGGTCACCAGCCGGTTGGCCAGTGCATGCGGCTGCAGCAGGCTGCGGTGACGCGGGGTTTCGTTGTCGAACGCAAACCCTTCGCCGCGATGGCCGATCTCGACGATGCCTTCGCGGCCGTCGACGAAGCGCAGCGGCACCGTTTTCGACTTGGTCGGATTCGCCAATGCAGCGCGATACGCCGGCTGCAAAGGGTTGCACCAGAACGCATGCTTGATGTCGGTCAGCAGCAGTTCCTGATGCTGTTGTTCGTGCTGCAGACCCAACTCGACCAGCGCGGCCAACTCCGGGTCGTCATCACGGCTCAGCAGTTCGCTCACGGCGGCGTCGATGTACTGCCGATAGCCATGCACTTCGTCCAGCGAGGGACGTGACAACAGACCACGCTGCGGCCGCGCATGCATCGGACCGACCGACTGATAGTAGGAGTTGAACAGGTAATGCCACGCCGGATCGTGCGGCCGATACGCCGGGTCACGGCCCAGCACGAACTGTTCGAAGAACCAGCTGGTATGCGCCAAATGCCATTTGCCGGGGCTGGCGTCGGGCATCGACTGCAGCAGCAGATCCTCGGCGCTCAGGCCGTGGCATAGCGCCAGCGTCTGCTGCCGCACCTGCTGGAAACGCGCCATCATGCTGGCCGGCGCAGACGACTGCCAGGTCGTCATCGGCGGCTCTCCGGCACTGCCGGTAAAGGCGCTGCAGAGCGGAGGGTCTCGTGGCATGGATCGTTCAAAAACATGTCCGCCAGCATGCCGTGCCAACCGTTCACTTCTTGTGATATGTAGATGGCAGATACTTTGCAGCGACGTCTCACCCATGCCGGTGACAGATGCCGGTCGACACGCAACTCCCGTGACTGCATCACGGTACGCGTATTACCCGAACAGACGAGGTAACGCCCATGAAAACGCTCATCCCCATCCTGTTGCTTGCTCTCACCGTCGGTGCCGTGCAAGCCGCCGGGACCCCGCCGACACGCATACCGCTGCACACCTCCGACTGCATCGATACCAGCCAGATCAATGAATGGCATATCGTCGACGCGCGCACCGCCATCGTGCGTACCGGTCCCAAGCGTTATCTGGTGACCCTGCAGAGCGCGTGTCCGCGACTTGGCATGTCTCCACCCGGCTTGATGTTCCGACCTAACCGGTCCAACGTCGTCGCCAACCAGGGCCGCATCTGCGGCGAAGTAGGCGAGACCGTGCATTCACGCAACCAGCCACCCTGTGCGATCCAGTCGGTCAGCATGATCGACAAGGCGCGCTTTGATCAATTGAGTGCCCACGCCAAGCGCCATGGCAGTGGCGCGGATCAGCCGACGACCATGCCCGCCCATTGAATCTGTGCATGCTGGATAAAAGAAGAGCCCGGACATGCCGGGCTCTTCTTTTTCAACTCCAACCGTGATCGCGATTGACCGAGACGGGCTTAGTCGCTGTAGCCATCGTCACCGATGTAACGCGTCTGCTGCGGATCGTCATACACCGTGGTACGGGTTTCAACCACGCGACGCCGCACCACTACCGGCGGACCGTCCTCATAGACCACGCCCGGCTGGGCGTAGACCACCGGCGCGCCGTAATACACCGGCCGCGGGCTCAAGGCATCGGCTACCACACCCAGCACGGCACCGGTAACGATCGCGCCGGCAATCCAGCGGCCGCCGCTCCAGTGACCGCCACCATGACCGTAATAACCGCCATGGTAGCTACCACCATGACCCCAGCCACCACCATGACCGCCCCAGCCACGAGCCGACGCGCTGAGTGGCATCGCCACCGCTGCCGCGACTGCCAGACTGATGGCTGCCAGCTTGCTCGCACTACTGAAACGCTTGGTCATGACACCTCTCCGTTGATTACGGTGCCTATGCTCGGCTGATCGCGCTTAATGTGGACTGAAGGGTTCATTTTTTGATGCGGGCGCTGTCCCAGGGGTTAATCCCGGCGTCAGGTTTGCGCCGCCGCAGCAGCCAGCAGCCGTGGATGTCGGCGCGGCGGGCGAAGTCGAACGGGATGCTCGGTGCGGTCCAGTCCTCGATCTCGAAGCGCTGTTCCAGTTCCGCGCGGTCGAGCTTGAAGCGCCGGAAGTTGTTGGAGAACACGATCACGCCGTCGCGGGTCAGCCGCTCGTTGCAGGCATCGAGCAGTTTCACGTGATCGCGCTGCACGTCGAAATCCTCGGCGCGCTTGGAGTTGGAGAACGTCGGTGGATCGACAAAGATCAGCCCGTAATGGCCACGGTCACGCTGCAGAAATTCCAGCGCATCGAACTGCATCAACCGGTGACTCGAACCGCTGAAGCCGTTCAGCGCGAGATTGCGCGAGGCCCACTCCAGATACGTGGCCGACAGATCCACGCTGGTGGTTTCCAGCGCACCACCAGCGGCCGCGTGCACGCTGGCGGTGGCGGTATAGGCGAACAGATTGAGGAAGCACTTTCCATCCGCCAGCTCGCGTACCTTCGCGCGCACCAGCCGATGATCGAGGAACAGTCCGGTATCGAGATAGTCGGTGAGGTTGACCAGGAACTTCAGGCCACCCTCGTCCACTTCGATGAACTCGTTGCGCTGATCGAGCTGACCGTACTTGGAGCCGCCCTTGCCACGCTCGCGCGTCTTGATCGCGATGCGTTCGCGCGGCACGCCCAGCACTTCACCGGCGACGCGGGCGATCTCGCGCAAGCGCAGTCGCGCGATGTCCGCGGGCACATCGGCTGGCGCGCGGTATTCCTGGATGTGCAGGTGATCGTCGCCGTTGGTGTCGCCGTAGACGTCGATCGCCGCCGCGTACTCGGGCAGATCCTGATCGTAGGCGCGCCAGCAGTGGATACCTTCGCGGGTCAGCCGCTTGCGCAGGTGCTTGAGGTTTTTCTCCAGCCGGTTCTTCAGCATCTGCGCGCCAGCCGACAATGGCTTCAGTTCGCGCGGCGCTTCGTCGCGCTTGCTCAGGTCAAAGGTCAGCAGCACGGTTTCCAGCGCACCGTTGTACAGCGCGTAGCGCTTGTCCGCATGCAGTTGCATTGCCCGCCCAAGCTCCACATCGCCGGCCAGCACGGCGGCGCGCCAGCCGGTGAAACGCGTACGCAGCGTGTCGCCCAGCGCGCGATACAGCTTCGGCATCTCGGCGCGTTCGCCCAGTCGCTCGCCATACGGCGGGTTGGTAATGACCAGACCGTAGTCGACACCGGTTGGCGGCGCGGCATGCGTCATATCCTGCCGATCCAGCGTAAAGAAGCCGGCCACACCGGCCTCCTGCGCATTGCGGATGGCCGTCTGCACCATGCGCGGATCGGCATCGCTGCCGAAGAACACGCTGCGCAAACCACGCAGGCCGGTTTCAGCGCGCTGCTTCGCCTCGTCGAGCAGGCCGCGCCACAGCGCGATGTCGTGCTGCTGCCAGCCGAGGAAACCGAAATATTCGCGGCGCAGGCCGGGCGCCACGTCGGCCGCCATCAAGGCGCCTTCGATCAGCAGCGTGCCGGAACCGCACATCGGATCGAGCAAGGCACCGCCGGCGGCATATACCTCCGGCCAACGCGCGCGCAGCAGCATCGCGGCGGCGAGGTTTTCCTTCAGCGGCGCTTCGCCCTGCACTTCGCGCCAGCCGCGGCGGTGCAGCGGCGAACCCGCGAGATCGAGCGACACCGTCGCGCGATCGCGACGCAGACGCAGGTTGATGCGGATGTCCGGCTCGTCAGTGTCGATGCCCGGCCGATTGCCATCGCGCTGGCGGAACTGATCGACCACCGCATCCTTGGTGCGCAGGCCGATGAACTGGCTGTGGGTGAGCTTGCTCAGCGCGGTGCCGGCGTCCACCGCGAAGGTGGCGTGCGCGGCCAGGTGCTGGCTCCAGTCGATATCCTGCACGCCGCGATACAGCGCATCGTCATCCGCCGCATCGAATTCGGCCAATGGCAACAGGATACGGCTGGCCAGTCGCGACCACAGGCAGGCGCGGTACGCGGTTTCCAGCGTGCCGGAGAAATGCGCGCCGGCCAGCGCCTCGCGCACGTCGCTGGCGCCGATCGCGATCAGTTCGTCGCGCAGCAGGTATTCCAGCCCCTTCGGGCAGGTCGCGAAGTAGTGACTCATGCGCTGGCCGCCAGTTGATCGAGCATGGTGCGGAACTGCGCAGTGATCGCGTCCATGCTGGCAGTCAGCCGATGGTCGTCGTCCAGCACCAGCAAGGGCAGACGGCGCTGGGCCGCGAACGCATGCACGCCGCTCAGCGGACACACGTCGTCGCGCCAGCCGTGAATCAACATCGTCGGCACCTCACGGCGCAGGTCGAACGCGCGCGCATAGCCGGGAATCCCGCTCGGCGTGGCCAGCAGCAACAAGCCGGCCACCGGCACATCCAGCGAGACCAGCCCGGACACGAACGCGCCCATGCTGGAACCGACCAGCAGCGGCGGCGCATCCAGCGCCTCGATGGTGGCGCGCAGGCGGGCGATCCGCGGCGCCACCGAGCCAGCATGGCCGCGCGCATCGTCGGTGCTGTAGTCCGGCCGCTGCGTGTGCCAGCCCAGCGACTCGGCCAGTGCGGCCAGCGCGCTGACCTTGGTGGCGTCCGGACTGGAGTCCGAACCGTGCGAAAGAATGATCTGGCCGCGCATGGCGGTCTCCATGAAACTGCTGAAAGCAAGACTCGCATGGTAACAGGCGGCGTTTCCGGGCGGCCTTGCCGCATGCGAAACTGCCGCGCATGAGCCTGACCATCCATGACCAGCCGTTGCCCTACGTCGAAGCGCTGCCCGAGCGCTCCGCCGAGGCGGTCGAGCTGGTGGTGATCCACTGCACCGAGCTGCCGGACCTGGCCACCGCCCGCGAATACGGCGAGAAAGTGCTGCACGCCAGCGGCGCCGGCAACAGCGGCCACTACTACATCGACCGTGATGGCGCGGTTTACCGCTATGTTCCCGGCACCCGTGTCGCCAATCATGTGCGCGGTCACAATCCGAACTCGATCGGCATCGAACTGGTCAACCTGGGCCGTTACCCGCACTGGTGGGACTCGCGACACCAGCAGATGACCGAGCCGTATACGGATACCCAGATCGGTGCGCTACGCGCCCTTTTGCTCCAGTTGCGCCAAGAATTCCCGAACCTGCGGCAGATCGCCGGGCATGAAGAGCTGGACACCGCGCTGATGCCGGCCAGCGACGATCCCGCACTGGAAATCCATCGCAAGCTCGATCCCGGCCCGCTGTTTCCGTGGGCCGCGGTACTGGAAGGCAGCGGACTGACGCAAATCGGTACGCGCTAGACCCCAATCGACGGCCGCTATAATCGCGCCTTCGCCAACGCCACGAGCTTCCCCGATGTCGCCAAACCACGTCACCGAACTGGTCGATCTGCTGCAGCTTGAGCGGCTGGAAGACAATCTGTACCGCGGCCAGAGTCGCGACATCGGCACGCGCTACGTATTCGGCGGCCAGGTGCTGGGACAAGCCTTGGCGGCGGCCCAGGAAACGGTGGACCCACTGCGCGAGGCGCATTCGCTGCATGCCTACTTCCTGCGCGCCGGCGATATCGATGCGCCGATCGTCTACAGCGTGGAGCGCGCCCGCGATGGCGGCACGTTCTCGTCGCGGCGGGTGCTGGCGATCCAGCACGGCCAGCCGATCCTGAATGGCTCGATCTCGTTCCAAGTACCCGAGCACGGCGTCGAACACCAGACCTCGATGCCCGAAGTGCCAGCGCCGGAAGACATCGAGCCGCTGCACCCGCTGCCGCCGGACGAGCTGGCGCGACTGCCGGTCAAGTTGCAGCGCTGGCTTGGCATCGACGGCCCGTTCGAGTTCCGCCAGGTGTGGCCGCGCGACGAACGTCATCCGGCCAAGCGGCCGCCGATCCAGCACATCTGGTTCAAGCTGACCTCGCCGATCAGCGATTCGGCGATCCTGCATCGCGCGCTGCTGGCGTATGCGTCGGACTTTCACCTGATCGGCACGGCCATGCTGCCGCACGGCATTTCCTACCTCACCCACAACGTGCAGGTGGCCAGCCTCGATCATGCGTTGTGGTTCCATCGCCCGTTCCGTGTCGACGAATGGCTGTTGTATTCGTTCGATAGCCCGACCGCGCAGGGCGGTCGTGGTCTGGCACGCGGGCAGATCTTCAGCCGCGATGGCCAACTGGTCGCTTCCACCGCGCAGGAAGGGTTGATCCGCGTCCGCGGTGATTGAGCCGATCGCGTAAACTGCGCGCATGCGCCAGATCTTTACCTCACCCCGTAACGAAAGCATCGATCGCGTGGTCGCCCTGATGGCCGAACACGGCATCGAGGCCACCGTGGTCAATCGTTCCAACTACAACCGCCCGACCTGGCAGCGTTTCAGCTACTCGCAGCGACAGGACGACCGCAGCAGTTGGGCGCAGGTGTGGATCACCAGCGCCGACGACTACACCAAGGCCCGCGCGCTGCTGCGCGACATCGGCATCGAGCCGGTGATCCGCCACGGCGAGGAGCTCGCGGCCGCGCGCAATCCCACGCCGGAGACGCGCCGTGAAAACACCGTGGCTCGGGTGCGGCGCATCGTGCTGCTGCTGGTGGTGGCGGCCTTCGCGATGGTGGCGCTGCGCTATCTGCACGTGGTCTGACGCCCGGATGGTGTGATGCCGCCGCGCAGGCATAGAATCGGGCCATGCGCCGCTCCGACCAAGTCCGCCTGTTCCAGACGCTGCCCCATGCGTGCGGCTACTACGCCGATCGCACGGCGCAGAACCTGGTGCTGGATCCGGCGGCACCGAACCTTGACCAGTTATATGGCCCGGCACTGGAACGCGGCTTTCGCCGCGCCGGTGGTCACCTGTATTTCCCGCATTGCCCGCAATGCCATGCCTGTACGCCATGCCGCATCGACGTAGCGAACTTCCAGCCGGACCGCGCCCAGCGCCGCTGTCTGAAGCGCAACGCCGACCTTGTCGTCAGCGAATCGATCCCCGGCTACAACCGCGAACGCCACGCGCTGTACGAGCGCTACCTGCAGAGCCGGCATGCTGGCGGCGGCATGGATGATGCGGAGGCCAGCGACTTCCGCCGCTTCCTCACCGCACCGTGGAGCCCGACCCTGTTCATGGAACTCCACCAGGGTGAACGCCTGCTCGCGGTGGCCGTCACCGACGTCTGCCTCAACGGCATTTCGGCCGTCTATACGTTCTTCGATCCCAACGAAAGCGCGCGTGGTCTTGGCACCTACGCGATCCTGCAACAGGTGGAACTCGCCCGCCGTCGCGGCATGCCGTGGCTGTATCTCGGCTTCTGGATCGACGGGCATCCGAAGATGGATTACAAGCGGCGCTTCAAGCCGCTGCAGATACGCACGGCGGACGGCTGGCAACCCATGCCACAGGCATGACGGTCGGCGACTGTCGTCGAGTTCAGATTGTCTACTTCGTCTGCGGATACGGAAACAACTTCTCCAGCGGAATCGACAAGCCATCATCGCCAACCACGCGGCAATGTCCACGATTGAGCTGACGCGGCTCGCTGACGCCGCAGCTGTGCGCGATGATGCCGACTTCCTTCATCACGTTCGTCGCGTAGTGGTAGACGCGCTCGCTCTTGTCCAGCACCACCAGGCCGCGCTGCAGTTTCGGGTTCTGCGTGGTGATGCCCGTGGGACAGGTGTTGCGGTTGCACTGCAGTGACTGGATGCAGCCCAGCGCCAGCATGAAGCCGCGCGCGGAATTGACGAAGTCCGCGCCGATCGACAGCGCCCACGCCACGTCGTAGGCGGTGATGCACTTGCCCGAGCAGACCACCTTGATGCGCTCGCGCAGGCCCTTGACGATCAGCATGTCGAGCAGGGCCGGCAATGCTTCGTGCAGTGGCAGGCCGACGCCTTCCATCAGCGTCTGCGGCGCCGCACCGGTGCCGCCTTCGGAGCCGTCGACGATGATGAAGTCCGGCGCGCTCTGGATGCCGCGCTTGTGCACTTCATCGCACAGCTCGCCGATCCACTCCACCCCGCCGAGCACCGCCTTGAAGCCGACCGGCTTGCCGGTAAGTTCGCGGATGTGCTGGATCGCATTCATCAGCTCGGGCACGTTGCCGATATCGAGATGACGGTTCGGGCTCTGCGAATCCTCGCCGACCGGGATGCCGCGGATCGCGGCGATCTCGGCAGTGACCTTGGCGCCCGGCAGCAAGCCGCCCATGCCCGGTTTGGCGCCCTGCCCCAGCTTGATGCTGACCATCTTCACCTGCTTGTGCGCGCAGATCGCCAGCAACTTGTCGTCGTCAAGCTTGCCATCGGGCGTGCGCACGCCGTACTTGGCGGTGCCGATCTCGAACACGATGTCGCAACCGCCTTCGAGGTGATACGGCGCCAGGCCGCCCTCGCCGGTGTCCATCCATATCCCGGCCTTGGCCGCGCCGCGCGACAGTGCGCGTACCGCCGGCGCCGACAGCGCGCCGAAGCTCATCGCCGAGATGTTGAAGAACGGCGCATGGCTGTACGGCTCGCGCGCGTACGGGCCAATCGTCACCGGCACCGGCTTGACGTGATCCACGCCGAGATCCGGGAACGGCGCGTTGACAAAGAACGGCACACCCTCGCCACGCAGGTCGCGGCTGGAACCGAACGCGTTAGTGTTGTCCACGTTCTTCGCGGCGCGATAAACCCAGGTGCGCTGCGCGCGATTGAACGGCATCTCCTCGCGATCGCTGGAATACAGGTACTGGCGAAAGAATTCGCCCAGATGCAGGAACCAGTAGCGGAAGTGGCCGATCACCGGGAAGTTGCGCAGCACGGCGTTGCCGGTCTGGTTGCGATCGACCACCCAGGTCACCAGCACCACAACCACCGCGAGTGCCAGCAACAGCAGCGCGAACGCCGTGCAGAGTTCCACTACGACGACCAGCCAGTGCGCAAATCCGGATGTTTCCATGCATGCTCTCCCTTCAGTCAGTCGCCATACCCTTCAAGCCTAGCGCATCGCCCGCGCTCACAACTCGATGCGCAGATGCCCCGCCGCCCGTACCGCTTTGCCTACCGCCGCCTCAAGTGACCCGGCGCGCGCCAGCGTCACCGCCATGCGTCGACGGCCCTTCACTTCAGGCTTGCCGAAGATGCGCAGTTGCGTATCCGGTTCGGCCAGTGCCGTGGCCACACCGTGATAGCGCGGCCCAGCGCCATCACCCTCGACCAGCACGGCACACGAGGCCGATGGCCCATACTGGTGGATCACCGGAATCGGCAGACCGAGGATCGCGCGCGCATGCAGCGCGAACTCGGACAGTTCCTGCGAGATCAGCGTGACCAGGCCGGTGTCGTGCGGACGCGGACTGACCTCGGAGAAGATCACCGCATCGCCCTTGATGAAGAACTCCACGCCGAACACGCCCCAGCCACCGAGCGCACCGGTCACCGCGGCGGCCTGTCGCTGCGCCTCGGCCAGCGCGACCTCGCTCATCGGCTGCGGCTGCCACGACTCACGATAATCGCCGTCTTCCTGACGATGGCCGATCGGCGCGCAGAAGCTGACACCATCGGTGTGCCGTACCGTCAGCATGGTGATTTCATAATCGAAATCCACGAAGCCTTCGACGATCACGCGCCCCCTGCCGGCGCGGCCACCGGACTGCGCGTAGTCCCATGCATGCTGCAATTCATCGGCGCTACGCACCACGCTCTGGCCCTTGCCGGATGAACTCATCACCGGCTTGATCACGAACGGGTAGCCGATCGTGGCGGCCGCATCGCGGTATTGCGCTTCGCTATCGCAGAAGCGATACGGCGAGGTCGGCAGTTTCAGTTCCTCGGCGGCCAGCTTGCGGATGCCTTCGCGGTCCATCGTCAACCACGCCGCGCGGGCGGTCGGGATCACCCGCTGCCCTTCCTTCTCCAGCTCGATCAAGGTTGGCGTGTGGATTGCCTCGATCTCCGGCACCACCAGGTCGGGCTTTTCCAGCTCGATCACCGCGCGCAACGCCTTGCCGTCGAGCATGTCGATCACATGGCTGCGATGGGCAATCTGCATCGCCGGCGCATTCGCGTAGCGATCCACCGCGATCACTTCCACCGCGTAACGCTGCAGCTCGATCGCGACTTCCTTGCCCAGCTCGCCCGCCCCGAGCAGCAGGACCCGCAAGGCATGATCGGAATGGGGCGTACCAAACGGCTTCATCGGGTTCTCCGGCGCAGGCAAAGCGCCATTGTATGCGGCCAGGAGGCTGCTCAGGGCGCCCCATCCGGGTTCTCGGCCGCCCTACCTGGCATTCCAGATCGGCTCTTGTATTTGATATCTATTTGATATCTAATTTGCCTATCTCAGGGAGACAACACCATGAACGAACGCAATGGTTTTTCCGTCGCCGGCATCCCTTTCATCGGGTTTTGCATCGTGCTGGCCGGCGTCGCCGCGACACTGATTTTTACAGCCGATCCGGCACAGCCGGCGCTGCATATCTTTGTCGGTGCCGCCTTGGGGGTGCTCGAAGTGCTCCTGCTGAAGGGCTTCTTCCAGGTCGCGCCGAACGAAGGCCAGGTGTTGCAACTGTTCGGCAAATACGCTGGCACCGTGCGCGATGCCGGCCTGCGCTGGACCAATCCGTTCTACAGCAGGCAGCGCCTGTCGCTGCGCGTGCGCAACTTCGAGAGCAGCAAACTGAAGGTCAACGACAGCGACGGCAACCCGATCGAGATCGCCGCCGTGGTGGTGTGGCAAGTGGTGGATACCGCCGAGGCGGTGTTTTGCGTGGACGACTACGAGAACTACGTGCACATCCAGAGCGAATCGGCGCTACGGCAGATGGCGCAGAGCTATCCGTACGACTCGCACGACGACAACGTGCCATCGCTGCGCAGCCATGGCGATGTGATCAACACGCATCTGCGCGACGAAATCCAGACCCGTCTCGGCAAGGCCGGCGTGCAGGTGGTCGAAGCGCGCATCAGCCATCTTGCCTATGCCCAGGAAATCGCCCAGGCGATGCTGCAGCGGCAGCAGGCCGGCGCGATCATCGCGGCGCGTACCCGGATCGTCGAAGGCGCCGTCAGCATGGTCGAGATGGCGCTGGACCAACTCAGCAAACGTGGCGTGGTACAGCTCGACGAAGAGCGCAAGGCGGCCATGGTCAGCAACCTGCTGGTGGTGCTGTGCGGCGAGCGCGGCACCCAGCCGGTGGTGAACACCGGCACCTTGTACAACGGCTGAGGAGCACAGCATGACCGCCGTTCTCATCATCATCGTCATTGCAGCCTTCGCCAGCGCCGCCCGGCACCGCCGGCAGCACTGAGCACGCATGGCCGCCGAGAAAAAAGCCTATCCACTGCGCATCAGCGCTGCCGTACTCGATGCGATGCAGCGCTGGTCCGACGACGAGCTGCGCAGCGTCAATGCGCAGATCGAGTACGTGTTGCGCGAGGCGCTGCGCAAGAACGGCCGTTTGAAGAACGAAAAGGCCGCAACACCGGCCGATGACGACAGCTACTGAAGGTACCCAGAGAGCACACGATGACTGCCACATGGGAATACAAGGTCGTGACGCTGAAGCACTGCGGCGGTGGCCTCAAGTTCGTGCTGACCCCAACCGATGACGAGGCCATCGGTGAACTCAACCGCGAGGGCGCACTTGGCTGGGAGCTGGTCAGCGCCATCTGCGTCGGCCCCGGTCAACCGACCGTGCTGTACTTCAAGCGGCCGCGCTGAGCGGCCTCATCCGGAGAAATCATCTGATGAAACTTGCCTTTGCTGTCTGCATCACACTCGGTCTCGCGGTCGGCACAGCACATGCCGCCGACGCCGATTGCCAGGCCACCTCCAGCAGAATGCTCGACCATCTGGACAAGCGCGACTATCTCGGCGCCACCGCAGATTTCAACGAACGCATGAAGGCAAGTCTGAGTGTCGACAGGCTGGCCCGGCTTTGGCAGGCCAAGGTGCAACACCCTGACCTACCCGATGTGCGCGGCCCGGTGCAGCTCAGCAATGTACAAGGCTATGCCGTGGTGGTGACACCGCTGCACCACGGCCAGGACCAGCTCAATACGCGGGTGGTCTGCGACGCCGACGGCAAGATCGGCGGCTTCTTCGTCAAGTCGATGCCCTAGGACACGTCAATGCTGCCGACCGAACCATATGTCCGTGGACCGCATCTGAAGCTGGCGTTATGGCTGGGCGTGGCCGGGATATTGGCAACGCTGGCGCTGTGCCCCTATCTCATCGCGCTGATGCCGCTGAAGCTCGCTGCGTCACCACTTCCGCTGTGGGTGCTACTGCCGGCCCAGGCTCTGCAGGCGGGCGTGTTGTGCTGGCTGCTGGGCTGGCTGGGCCTGTTCCTTGGCGCGCGGCACGGACTCGATGCACCCTGGCTGCGCGCCTGGGTTTACCGCCAACCGCGCGATCCCGCCCGGCGCGCGCACTGGTGGCTGGCTGCCGTGCTCGGCGCGGTGGCCTCGATGCTGGTTGTCGGCTTCGATCTGGCGCGTTCACCATGGCATTCCATCGGCACAGCCGCCGCCATCGACTCGGCGTGGCGTGGCGCGCTGGCCTCGTTCTATGGCGGCATCGTCGAAGAGACTGAATGCCGCCTGCTGCTGGTCAGCCTGTTCGTATGGCTGCTGGCATGGCTCAACCGGCGACAGGCGCGAGCGTGGATGTTCGTCGTCGCGATCGTGCTGGCGGCGCTGCTGTTCGGCGCCGGTCACCTGCCGGCTGCGTTTGCCACCGGCATGGCGCACGCACCGTTCGCGATCGCCCGCATCGTGCTGCTCAATGCGCTGGTTGGGGTGGTGACCGGCACGCTGTTCTGGAAGTACGGGCTGGAGCACGCGATGCTGGCGCACTTCTGTGCCGATCTGGTGCTGCACGTGGCGCTGCCGCTGGCGGCCAGCCTCTGATTGCGATGCATCAAGGTGAGCTGGAGGCAACCGTCTTCAGCTGGGGCAGCTTGAGCTCATTGCGTGTGCCGTCATCGTCGACCACGAACAAGTGACCGTCGCGCTGGGCCAGTGTCGCGACATTGCCGACGGCGCCCGGGCCGAGCCGTCGCAGCGGCCGTCCATCGGCAGCGTCATACACGGTCAGCTGGTTGGCGTCGTCATCGGCGACCAGCAACCAGTCGCGCCCGGCATCGTGCCAGCGCATCAGCGTACCTGATCCCGGCAGCGGACGAACCAGGCCGAAACCGTTCAGCACGATGGCCAGCAGCGCCGCCAGCATGCCGACGACGGGCAACCATGGATGCGTGCGGAAAATCGTGGCCAGGTTCATGCCGGCATGCTGACTCAACGGCATGACAGGTGAATGACGGGCCTGCGGCTCAATCCACACGCGAGCGCAGCGACAAACCCAGCGCGATCCAGCCCGCGATGAAAGCGAGTCCGCCGATCGGCGTGATGATGCCGGTCCAGCGCGGCGCACCGAGCGCCAGCGCGTACAGACTTCCGCTGAACAGCACAATGCCGATGGCAAATGCAGCCATCGCGAAACGCCCGCTGCGACCACGTCCGAGTCCCGCCGCCAAGGCCAGCGCCAGCGCATGCCAGACGTGATAGTTCACCGCGGTCTGCCACAACTCCCTGCTGTGCATGTCGAGCACGCCGCGCAAGGCATGCGCGCCGAAGGCACCCAGCAGCACCGCACTGGCGCCGGCGAGGCCGACCAGCAGACCTGCTCGCGCATGGACAGGTTGTCGCATCATCACGGAATATCCTGTTTGCCGGACCGTGCATTGCGACCACTGTCGTATGCTTGACCGGTTGAAGCTCCGGATTCTCGCATGAAGCTCTGCCGCGCCTTTCTCCCTGCCCTGCTGCTGGTCGTCGGCCTGCTGCTGGCTGGCTGCCAACACGATGAACCGCTGCCGTTCCGGCTGACCAATATCAGCGGCCACATGCCCGACCTCGATTTCAAACTCACCGACGATCATGGCAAGGCAGTGACCGGCGCCGATTATCGCGGCAAGGTCGTGCTGCTGTATTTCGGCTACACCCACTGCCCCGATGTGTGCCCGTTGACCCTGGCCCAGCTGCATGTGGTGATGCAGCGGCTGGGGCCGCTGGCCGATGGCGCGCGGATCCTGTTCGTCAGCGTCGATCCGGCACGCGACACACCGGCCGTGATGCATGCCTACGTCAATGCGTTCGACTCGCGCGCGGTGGGTCTCACCGGCGACGCGCGGGCGACCGAGGCGTTGAGCAAGCGCTATCGCTCAGCGTTCACCCGCGAACCGGGTTCGGCCGACGGCAGCTATGAGGTCAGCCACAGTTCGGCGATCTACGTGTTCGACCGCGACGGCAAGGCGCGCCTGCTGTCCACGCCGTCCGCCTCGCGCGACGATCTCGTGCACGACCTGCATCTGCTGCTCGATACCGGAGCCACGCCATGAAGTCATCCACGTTGTCATTCCTGCTCGCTGGTTTGTTGCTGACTGGCGGCGTACACGCCAGCGCCGCCGACCACGTGCATGCCAGTCATGCCTGGATCCGTGTACTGCCCGGCGACCTGCCAGCCGGCGCCTATGTCACGTTGCAGAACGATGGCGACCAACCGGTCGCGCTGAGCGGCGCCAGTAGCACGGTGTATGCCGACGTGATGCTGCACCAGAGTTCGACCGCGGGCGACATGAGCCGCATGACGATGGTCGATGCGCTGCCCGTACCGGCGCATGGCAAGGCGGTGCTGGCACCGGCCGGCTACCACCTGATGCTGATGCAGGCGAACGCACCGGTGAAGCCCGGCGACACAGTCAGGCTGACGCTCAGCTTCACCGATGGCAGCACGCTCGCCACCGACTTCATCGCACGTCCAGCCAATGCCATGGATGCCGGCGACGATCACCGTGGACACTGAGGCCACACCGCACTTGCCCACCTCACTTGGCTATCGGTAGGAGGAGCCCACTCGCGGGCGATGCTTTCCTGCCCTTCGCCGCAAGCGGGCTCCTACGACGAGCGGCCCGCATTAACCCTGGCAGTTGCCGCCGCCGAACGTTGACGCAACGGCTTGCGCGGTAGCCGCCCGTTGCGCGACAGCCGCAGCCACTGGCGCAGCGCCATCAGGCCGCCAATCGATTCCAGCAACGCCGACGGCACCCAGATGATCACGCCGCCGATCAGCTGACCGGTCAGCACGTTGAAGGTGAACGCGCGCCCGCAGATCTCGAAGATCGGATACAGGTCGGTCTTGGAGAAGGTGACGATTGCGCCGGCCAGGATCTGCGGCGTCATCGTGAGCGCTGGCGACAGCACGCGCAGACCGGCGGTCATCCGCCCCGGCGGATGCGGTCGATGATCGAGCACCAGCGACCAGTAGGCGAAGCCACTGATCAACATGCTCCAGTTCATGAAACGGTAGATGCGCCAATCCAGCATCGCCAGCGTCTGCATCGACGGGATCAGCCAGATCACGATGAAGCCGATGAACAGCAGCGTCGCCACGGTCGGATTCAGCAGCACGCCGCTGACGATGCGCCACGGCCACGAGCGCCGCAGCGGTTGCAGCACATGCACCCGCCACGCCAGCGGCATGCCGGCGCGCAGCACCGTGCCCGGAAACGCGGTGACGATCAGTAGCGGCGCCAGATGATGCAGCAGGAGCTGCTGGATCCGGTGCATGAAGAACTCATGCTCGGCGTAATAATCCAGATAGGTGTGCAGCGACAGGTAGATGATCGCCATGCCGATCCAGAACGCCAGCCGGCGGCTGCGGCTCACCGATAGCCGACGGCTGCCGCGCAAATACAACACGCAGGTCAGCACGAAGCCCGCGAGGAATACCCACGAGAACTCCCACGGCACGATCCATTTCAGCAAGGTTGCGGTCACGGTCACGGCACCAGCGATTCAGTTCGCGCCAGCAAGCGCCGGCGACCGCCCAGCATAATGCCGCGCATCGGCGGAATTTGCCGCCACTGTGCCGCGGGGTTGCGGCAGATTGCCGCTTTCACCGCCGCTGGCGGCTGTACCGGGTGCGCCGCCAGCCATACAGCAGGCCGATCAGCACCACCAGCGCCGGCACCAGCACGATGTTGATGAATTTCACGCGCAGGCCCAGCGCATCGATCTCGGCATTGAGCTGGTGCTGCACGTCGCGCAGTTCCTTGTTGATCGCGAGCTGGCGCTGACGGAACTGCTCGATCTCGCGGCGCTGCTCGGCCGTGGCGGTGCTGCCATGGCTGCCTTTGGCTGGCTGCAGTTCGTCCAGTCGACGACGCGTATCGGCCAGCTCCTGCTCCAGCTCCTGCTCCTTCTGCAGGAATTTCTGATCGGCCACGTTGCGCAATGCCTGCACCCGCGTGAACGGCCGCTGCGAAGTGGAGCGCCCGCGGATCGACAGCAGGGCCGAAGAACCACTGAGGTTGTCGACCAGGTTGATGACAAGATCACCGTTGTTGGCGAAGACCCGCATCATGGTTTCGCCGAGAATGGTCTGCGGCTCGACCCACAAGCGGTCGCTGAGCAGATCGGTATCGGCGACCAGGATCACTTCAGCATTCGGTGCGGAATGCGCCAGATGACCGGGCTGGGCAACACGCTCGGGAAACGCGCTGTCGAAGGCGCCGCGCAGACGCGCCGCCAGCACGTAATGGGTACCGTCCGCCTTGTAGCCCTGCAGCAGTGAGGCGGGATCGTTGCTCGCATCGAGTACCCGTTGTGTCGAGACCACCTCGGCCTCGGCACTGCTCTGCAGCAGCGGAATCAGCCGCGCATGCGCATCCGGTGCGAGGTCGAAGTAGCCGGCGGTGGACACATTGATCCGCTGCAGGCTGGCGGTGACGACATCGTCACGATTGAGCTCCTGCGCACCGAGGTCGAGCATCGCCGGATGATTGAGGCTGCTGCCGGCCAGTTCGATCTGCAACGCGCGGGCGCGATCCAGCACCACCTTGGACGGGTCATAGATCACCCCCCAGGTCTTGAACAGACGCGGCAGATCCGAACCGTGATCGGGAAACGTGATGCTGTCGGCGGTGTACGGCGTGCTGTCGAGTTCCGCGTCCGGATCGACGAAGACCACCAGATGGCCGCCACCCAGCACGTACTGGTCGATCGCGTACTGCGCATCAGGCGGCAGCCGCTTGGGCTGGATCAGCAGCAGTACCTTCATGTGCTCGTCGACGTGCTTCAGCGTCGCCGGATCCAGCGCCTTCACGTCGAACAGCTGACCAAGCTGCTGCATCACCGTCCACGGCTGCTCGCTGAGCACCGGATTGCCATCGACCGGCAGCGCGCTGATCACGCCGATCGGCGGCTTGCTGGCCTGGTTCAACTCGTACAGCAGCTTGGCGATGTCGTACTCGAGAAACGCCTCGCGCGCGGGATCGAAGAATGCGATCGCCAGCGTCTTCTCCGGCGCGCGGTCGTCCGCGCCCTCGCTGTCGACGTTGCCCGACATCGCGCTGCCGGCAAGCCCGAAAAACACCCGCTCGCCGTTGCTGCCGCCATTGGCGGCGGTCAGACCACCGCCCTCGGCACTGGCCTCGTCGTCCGAGTACGGCACCGGATCGATGATCTGCAGACGGATCCGACCGTGCGAACGCGCCACCATCTCCTGCAGCATCTCGCGCACGCGCTGCTCGTAGCTACGCAGCTGCGGCAGGTCGCGGGTCGCGTGATCGGAGAAATACAGGGTCAGTCGCAACGGCCGCTGCAGCGTGTCGACGATATGCAGCGTGCCCGGCGTCAGCGTGTACAACTGGTCGGTGGTCAGATCGATCCGCGACGCATGCAGCCAGCGGCTGCTGGCCACGATCAGCGGTACAAACACCAGCACCAGCAGCACCAGCCCGGCGTACAACACGGTACGGCGAGTGAGTCGCAGCGGCGTGGAAAAGATGCGTTGCAGGCGCGAACGGGGCATGACGTCAGCGCGTCCGTTTCAGGTCAAGCAGCAGTACGCCAGCCAGCAGCCAGCCGATCGCGCTGAGCAGGAAGTACAGCAGGTCGCGGACGTCCAATACACCACGCGAGATCGCCTCGAAATGCCGCAGCATGGACAGATGCGCCACGCCATTGATCAGTCGACGCGGCAAGGTGCCGGAGAAGAAATCCAGCACCTGCGGCTGCCCGACCAGGATCAGCAGCACGCACACCAACGCGGTGAGGATGAACGCCACCACCTGGCTGCGGGTCAGCGCCGACAGGCAGGCACCGATCGCGATGAAGCTGCCGGCCATCAGCCAGCTGCCCAGATAACCGGCCAGGATCACGCCGTTGTCCGGTGAACCGAGATAATTGACGGTGATCCAGATCGGGAACGTCAGCACCAGCGCCAGCCCGATAAACAGCCACGCCGCCAGGAACTTGCCGAGCATCGCCTGCCATAGCGCCAGCGGCAGGGTCAGCAGCAACTCCAGCGTGCCACCCTTGGTCTCCTCCGCCCACATGCGCATGGTGAGTGCCGGCACCAGGATCAGGTACAGCCACGGATGCATAGTGAAGAACGGCTGCAGGTCGGCCTGCCCGCGCTCGTAGAAATCACCAGCGTAGAACGTGAGGATGCCGGCCAGCACCAGGAAGATCACCAGAAACACGTATGCCACCGGGGTCACGAAATAACTGCGCAGTTCGCGCCGTAGCACGGCGTTGACCGGGTTCATGCGTGCCCTCCTGTGACGCTGCCCGCGCTACCGTTGCCGGTGGTGATCTGACGGAATACTTCGTCCAGTCGGCCACGCTCGAGCTGAATCTCCGAAACCTCCAGTCCCTGCTCGCGCAACAGCGTTTCAACTGGCTCGAGAATCCGCTCGCCCGGCTTCGGAAACACCGTGATGCGGCCATCCAGCGGATCGACCTCGATCGCCGCCACCTGCGGCAGCCGGCCCAGCATCTCCTGCGACATGCCGCTGCCCGGCGCGCTGAACGACACGGCGCCGTGATAGCGCGAACGTGCTTCCAGTTCCGCCGGCGTGGCATCGGCCAGCAGCTTGCCGCGGGCGATGATCACCACCCGGTTGCACAGCGCATGCACTTCTTCCAGCAGATGGGTGGAAATCAGGATCGTGCGTTCGCGCGCCATCACGTCGATCAGCTGGCGCACCGCGTGCTTCTGGTTCGGGTCAAGACCATCGGTGGGTTCGTCCAGCATCAGCACCGGCGGATCGTGCAGGATCGCCTGGGCCAGCCCGACGCGACGGCGCAGGCCTTTCGACAGCGTGTCGATGCACAGTCCCAGCACTTCCTCCAGCTGCAACTGCTGCACCACCGCCTCGAAACGCCGATAGCCGGCATCCGGCTTGAACCCGCGCATGCGGATGATGAATTGCAGGAACTCGCGCACCGTCATCTCGCCGTAGCTCGGTGCGCCTTCGGGCAGATAGCCGAGGGCGCGCTTTGCCTTCAACGGCTCGCGGCTGACATCGTGGCCGCAGACCCGCGCGCTGCCCGAGGTGGGCACCAGAAATCCCGCGATCATGCGCATCGCGGTGGATTTGCCGGCACCGTTGGGACCCAGCAGGCCAAGCACCTGACCGGGTTCGACACGAATGCTCAACGCATCCACGGCGGTCAGGTTGCCATAGCATCGGGTGAGCTGGTCGGTTTCGATCATGTCCGGTGATGGGCTGTGGCAGGCATCGAGCGCTGGCAGGAGGCGCCGCGGATCGTCCTGCAATGTACCGCAAGACACCGGCAAAGTTCGGCTCGGTCAATCCACTCGCTGCGGCGACCTGCTGTCGTCGAAAAAGAAAAGGCCCTTCCTCGACGGAAGGGCCTCTTGTCGTGCTGTACCCGCCGTCGGCTTATTCGCCGGCGCTGGCGGCCGCGGCCGGTGCTGCAGCCGTGCTGGTCGGAGCCGGCGCCGAACCCGATGCCGCCGGTGCCTGAGTGCCATCATCAAGCGACGGCGGCTGCAAGCCAGCTTCCTGCTCCGGGGTCTTTTCCGGTGCGTTGCTGATCGGCAGGTACACGTCGTACTTCGCGTAGGCGGTGATGCTGCCGCTGGCGTCTTTCACTTCCGGCTTCGCCACTATGTCATACGCGCGATTGACCACGTCGTCGAACTTGTAGCCGTGGGTCTGTGCGTAGGCCTTGAGCATGTCGCGGGTCTGCGGCACACCGGCAAAGGTGCCGTTCCACACGCCCTTGAGCGCCGCACCACCAAATGCCAGGGTAGCACGCACGTTGCCGTCCACCACCAGGCGACCGAAGCGATCGCGGCTGCCCACAGCAAGATTGTCCGTGCTGGCGGCAGCGGCGGCGCTGCTCGCTTCAGCCGGTGCCGAGGTGTCCAGCGACGGAGGAGTTGCCGCGGTCAGCTGCTCACTCTGGCCATTGACGGTCAGCGTGCTGGAATCGATCGGCAGGGCCACATCGAAGGTGTAGGTCTGGTCGCCATAGTTGGTGGTGATCAGGATGCGTGGACCGGTCACGTTCACGCCCAGCTTTTTGGCGGCAGCCTGAATCTGGGTGATGGCCTTGGCGACAGCATCGTCAAGGCCTTCCAGACCATCCTTGCGCGCGATCGAGGTGGACACCAGCAGCACCGGAGTGGGCTGGGTCTGCTCGACGTACGGAATCAGCTGGCTGTAGTCGATGTTCGGCACGCCGGCCAACACGTTCTGCAGGTTGTTCAGGCTGAACTGGATGAACGAGTCGGGATCGCCATGGATGTACAGGTTGGCGAACCGGTTGACCAGATTCCAGCCGTAGGACACGTCATACGACCAGGTGACCTGGGTCAGCTGCCCACGGCTGCCCTGACGCTCCAGGTCCAGCGTGAAGTGCTTGTCCAGGCCGCGCCAGCTGTTGTCCAGATTCCAGACGATGCTGGCGGTCTTGACGTTGCTGTCGATCTTGTCGAATTCCGGCGTGGCGCTGGCGATGGTCAGGCCGCCATTGCCGAGCTTCGGATCCGTGCTGGTCCAGCTGACCTCGGCACCCGGGCCGTAGGCCTTGCCGGAGAAATTGAACTGCACATCCTTGTCGAGCGAACGCAGCACCGAGTAGTCGGGCAGCCGGCGAAAGTTGTCGAGCACGTCATACACCTGACGCATGTCCTTGCCGATGACCAGCGCGCGTTCCACATGACCGCTGCCGGGCATGACCACAGCCGCCAGGACACCGATTGCCGCAACGATGACCAGGGCAACAAGAAATTCAAAGACACGCATCATTCCAGAGTTCTCCGAAGCGTCTTTACGCCAAACCTAAGATGTCGCCCCAGCCGCCGCGCAGGCGTCACGCGGGCCGTGACAGGGGATCGGCAAACGCCGAAGCTACGGATGTTACTTGCTCGCGGGCTGGAACGCTATCCGCTGGTGCCAGCGCAGCTGGATGGCCAAAAAAGAACGGTGGCGGGACGCCCGGCTGCCGCGGCAGGCAAGCCGGCGGCGGCCCCAACAGGCTCTCAAACGATGCCCATCTCCAGCGCCTTCAGCACCGCTCGGGTGCGATCGCGCACGCCCAGTTTGGACAGGATGTTGGAAACGTGATTTTTCACGGTGCCCTCGGCCACTTTCAGCGAGTTGGCGATTTCCTTGTTGCTGTAGCCGCCGGAAAGCAGGCGCAGTATCTCCGTCTCGCGTTCAGTCAGCGGATCGGGTTGTTCCAGGCTGGTGAAATGGTTCTGCATCCGCGCCACGCCAGCCATCAGGCGCTGGGTGACCATCGGCGCCACCAGCGAGCCGCCGCCGGCGACCGTGCGAACCGCTTCCACCAGCTGCTCCAACGAGACATCCTTCAGCAGATAACCCCGCGCACCGGCCTTGAGACCCTGCAGCACCAGCTGATCGTCGTCGAAGGTGGTGAGAATGATCGTCGGCGGCAATTCGTTGCGTGCGGACAGCGCCTGCAGCACTTCCAGCCCGCTCATGTTCGGCATGCGCAGGTCAAGCAACACCACGTCGGGCTTGATCCGCGGAATGTCCTGCACGGCCTGTGCACCATCGGCGCATTCGGCCACTACCCGGATATCTTCGGCCAGATCGAGTAGCGAACGAACCCCCTGGCGCACCAGATTCTGGTCGTCGACGAGACAAACGGAGATCATCGCGAATCCTCGGGCAAACATGACTCAGGAAGTGGTGCTGGAAACCGGCAAACCACACCGCTCCCAGACGACAGCGCATTCTCGCACGCCGGGTGAACCGCCAACATTACGACACATTCAGCGCCGGCGGTTCAAACCGCGACGGCGCGTGGGCCAGTGCCGAGTGTTCGCCCAGCGGCAGCCGCACGGTCAGCGCGAAGCCCTGGCTTGGGCCAGTGTCCAGCGTCACGCTGCCGCCGAATTCGGCCAAGCGCTCACGCATGCCGGACAGGCCATTGCCCGGCTCGACCTGCTCGGCGCCGCGACCATCGTCGCGCGCATGCAGGCCCAGCAGGCTTTCCCCAGCATAGGCAAAATTGAGCCACAGGTTGCGCGCGCCAGCATGCTTGGCGGTATTGGTGATGATTTCCTGTGCACAGCGCAGCAGCACTTGCGCACGGCGCGGATCCTCCACGCTGAAACGCGGCGGCATGACCACATGCACGTTCAGCCCGGGCACGCCCTCGGTCAGACTGCGCAGTGCCTGGGTCAGGTCGATCGCGTCGTCCTGACGCAACTCGCTGACTACCTCGCGCACGTCCGCCAGCAGCAGCTTGGCGGTACTCTGCGCCTTGCGCACGTGCGCACCGGCAGCCTCGTTGGTGAGGTGGCTGGCCACCTCCAGATTCAGGCTCAGCGCGGTAAGGTGATGGCCGATCAGATCGTGCAGGTCGCGCGCGATACGCATGCGCTCGGCAATACGGCTGGACTCGGCCAGCAGCGCACGGGTGGCGCGCAGCTCGGAATTCAGCCGTCGCTGCGCTTCACGCTGCTCGGCCTGCTGGCTGGCTACCGTCGAGGTGATGAAAACGAGTACCGAAATACCGAGGTACAGGCTGGCCTGCAGGAAACTGACCATCACACTGTGGTCGTATTCCGGGAAAGTGACAAAAATCGCAACCAGACTCAGATGTTGCAGTACCAGCCAGAGAACACCCAGCCAGAACGGCAACAACCACGGCAGCACCAGCGAGGCGACCACCATCAGCATGGCCGACAGCCCGCTGTGGCTGTACCAGCCCACCGCCACCGCAGCTGCCGTCATGACGGCCAGTCCCAGCAACTTCAGCGCCGGATAGCGGCGCGAACCGAGGTTGTTGGTCAGCATCCAGTACATCAGGCCGAAGATCAGGTAGCACAGCGTCCACAGCAGCAGCGAGAAGTTCGGACGATGCAGCTGATCGAGCCGCTCGGTGATCCAGTAGGGGATCAGCGGCGTGCCGGCTGACAAATAAGTGAAGAAGCCCGCGTAGCGGAACAGACGGATGTGACTGAGGAATGGCCAGCGCATGCCACGCATCATTAGGTGTGCCGGCGTTTCGCGCAATGCGCGAGAAGTCATGGACGACGGCTTCCGCCACCTGCCATTTTACGAAGCCTTTACATGTGTCGCTGCAGATGTAAGGGGCACGCCTGCATGTCATAATGAACCATTGCGCGAGGCCGCTGGTCGACCTTGTCCCCGAATCCATCATTGCGGAGCAACGAATGGCCCTTGCCATCCGCGACGTGCGCGAGCACGACCTGGATGCCGTACTGGCGCTCAACAACGCTGCCGGTCGCTCCATCCTCGCCCTCGACGCCAGCCAGTTGCGCTACTTCTACGAGCACGCCGAGTATTTCCGTGTTGCCGAAATCGACGGCCACCTGGCCGGCTTCCTGATTGCGTTGCGCGAAGGCGGCAATTACGAAAGCCCGAACTACCGCTGGTTCGCCGAGCATTACCCGCAATTCGTCTACATCGACCGCATCGTGATCGCGAACACCTATCGCCGTCATGGTCTCGGCCGCATCTTCTATTGCGACGTGCACAGCTACGCCGAAGTGCGCGTACCACTACTCACCTGCGAAGTATTTCTGGAGCCGCGCGACGACGTTGTGCTGCTGTTCCACGGCACCTACGGCTACCAGGAAGTCGGCCAGCAGCGCATGGGCGAGCACGGCCCGAAGGTCAGCCTGCTGGCCCGCGACCTACCCAGCTACGCCTATGTCCGCGATACCTGGCTCGAACACGGCGGCCTGCCTGATCTGCCCTGGTTGGCCGAGCGCGAACGCCCTTTTCTACATGACTCCACCCCGCGCCGCCTCGCCGGAGAGCGGCGCCCATGAATGCAAAGATGGATACAACCGATGCTTGTGACCTGCGCTTCGGCCAGGTCGGTATTGCCTGCGTGCGCGTGCGCCGGGTCGACGCTGCTGCCTTGTGCGACGAACTGGAACGCCGCGTACGTGCCGCGCCGCAGATGTTTGCCCGCGCCGCGGTGGTGCTGGACCTGAGCCACCTGCTCGACCTGCCCGATGACGGCGCCGTCGACGCACTGCTCGAAGCCGTGCGCAGCGCCGGCATGTTGCCGGTGGGCCTGGCCTATGGCACCAGCGAGACCGAGGCGCTGGCCAAGCGCATGGGACTGCCGCTGATCGCGAAGTTCCGCGCCGCCTATGAGCCGGTCGGCGGCACTCCGGCCGCTGCCGAACCCACCAAGCAGGTCGAACCGGTCGCTCCTTCGGTGCAGCGCGAGCCGATCCTGTCCGCACCGGCGCCCGGCAGCATGCAAGGTGCCCAGCACCATGCCGGCTCAGTGCGTTCGGGCCAGCAGGTCTACGCGCGCGACCGCGACTTGATCGTCACCGGTGCGATCGCCAACGGCGCCGAAGTGATCGCCGATGGCAACATCCATATCTATGGCGGCCTGCGCGGTCGCGCCATGGCCGGTGCGCAGGGCGACGAGAAGGCGCGCATCTTCGTGTCCGACTTCCGCGCCGAACTGGTGGCGATTGCCGGGCAATATCGCGTATTCGAACAGATTCCTGACGACCTCGAGGGCCAGTCCGTGCAATGCTGGCTCGATGGCGAAAAATTGATGATCGCCAAGCTGTGATCACCTACAACAAAAACAATCATGCGGAGATGGGCCCTTGACTGCTGAGATTATCGTTGTCACTTCAGGCAAAGGCGGCGTCGGCAAGACGACGACCAGTGCCTCACTTGCCACCGGCCTGGCGATGGCCGGCAAGAAAGTCGCCGTGATCGATTTCGACGTCGGCCTGCGCAACCTCGACCTGATCATGGGCTGCGAGCGCCGCGTGGTGTACGACTTCGTCAACGTCGTGCACGGCGAAGCCACGCTGAAACAGTCGCTGATCAAGGACAAGCGTCACGACAACCTGTACGTGCTGGCCGCCAGCCAGACCCGCGACAAGGATGCACTGACCCAGGAAGGCGTCGAGAAAGTGCTCGACGGCCTGTCCGAGGACGGCTTCGACTACGTCGTGTGCGACTCGCCGGCCGGCATCGAGAAAGGTGCGCATCTGGCGATGTACTTCGCCGATCACGCCGTCGTGGTGGTCAACCCGGAAGTGTCCTCGGTGCGTGACTCGGACCGCATCCTCGGCCTGCTCGCCAGCAAGACCCGCCGGGCCGAGCGCGGCGAAGGTCCGGTCACGCAACACCTGCTGCTGACTCGCTACAACCCGGCCCGCGTGGCGATCGGCGAAATGCTCAGCGTCAAGGACGTCGAGGAAATCCTCGGCATCGAAGTGGTCGGCGTGATCCCGGAATCGGAGAACGTGCTGACCGCGTCCAACAACGGCATCCCGGTGATCGTCGATGCCAATTCACATGCCGGTCAGGCCTACAGCGACACCGTGGCCCGCATCCTCGGTGAAGAGCGCCCGTTGCGCTTCATCGACGTGCCCAAGAAGGGCTTTCTCCAGCGCGTGTTCGGAGGTTGATCACGATGGGTATTCTTGATTTCCTGAAGCGCAAGCCGGAAGCGACCGCCAACGTGGCCCGCGAGCGCCTGCGCATCATCGTGGCGCAGGAGCGCTCCACTCGCGGCGCGCCGGACTACCTGCCGATGATGCGCAATGAACTGCTCGAAGTGATCAAGAAATACATCCACGTCGATCTCGATGCGATCAACATCAATTTCGAGCGCGACAGCGGTCACGAGATCCTCGAACTCTCGGTGACCCTGCCGGACGGCAAGGCTGCCGCCAAGACCGCCTGAGTTCCGGCGGCCGTTGCCGCCAGCCAGTCCGCCGGGCGATCACGCATCGCCCGGCATCATCGCCGCCCCTCGATCTGCGCTGTCCGCGCACGCGCATGCATCCCGAACCCGTCGACCGCCCTGAATCCATCGATCCCGCCAGCAGCGTGATGCGCCTGCGGCAGATCGGTTTTGACGCGCCCACTGCCCTGCTCGCCCGCTTCGATCTGCAACTGCGGCGGGTGGAAGATGGTGAGCCGATCCCCGGCAGCTACTGGGGTGACGAGGAGGCTGGCATCATCGGCAACACCGTGCATGCCCGCGATGACACGCCGGTGCATTCACTGCTGCACGAGGCTTGTCACCTGATCGTGCTGCCGCTGGAAAGACGTCCAGACGTCCATACCGATGCCACCGATTCGATCGAGGAAGAGGACGCCACCTGTTACCTGCAGATCGTGCTGGCCGATCAGTTACCCGGCGTGGGACGCGCGCGATTGATGACCGACATGGATGCCTGGGGTTATTCGTTCCGGCTCGGCTCGACCCAGGCCTGGTTCGAGCAGGATGCGGGTGAGGCACGGCAGTTCCTCGAAGAACGCGGACTGGTCTGAGCTGGCGAAACCGCCGCTACCTGGCGTGCCAGTCGCCGTCATCGCCCTTGCTGTATTGCTTCTTCACCGCCGCCCAGGCGACTTTGTGCAGTCAAGCGGCCGTCAACATCGTGGCAAAAAGCGCGGGCGTGCCCACCGGCAATGCCAAGTCGAACCAACCCGGCCAGATTTGGCACTGGCCTCGCGACACCTCGCGTCCTAGAGTCGGCCCAGGGAAACCACGACCGCGTCGGAGGGCATCATGGCCACACGCAGGCTGGTGCTGCTGTTCGATGGCACCTGGAACAAACCCGAGTCGAACACCAATGTGGAACGGCTGCGCCAGCTGATTGCGCCGCGCGATCCGGCCGGCATCGAGCAGCTGGTCAACTATCTGCCCGGTGTCGGCGTGTCGCCGGGCCTGACCCATCTGCTCGGCGGCGCGTTCGGTTACGGCCTGTCGGACAACGTGATCGAAGGCTATCGCTGGCTGTGCGCCGTGTGGCAACCCGGCGACGATGTCTACCTGTTCGGCTTCAGTCGCGGCGCGTACACCGCCCGCAGTCTCGGCGGATTCATCCGCAAATGCGGCCTGCTCAAGCGCGGTGCCGCTGTCAGCGTGGCGAAGGCGGATATTTCCGGCGCGTACGATTTCTATCGTGATGTCGCGACCAAGCCGGATGATCCGGCCGCGGTGGCGTTCCGCGCCAGCCACTCGACCGAGATCGATATCCACTTCGTCGGCGTATGGGATACGGTCGGCTCGCTCGTCATACCGGACACTGCGTCGTGGTTCCCGTATGCCCGTGCGCGCTACCAGTTCCACGACACCGAGCTCAGCAAGATCGTCAAGTACGCCTATCAGGCGCTGGCGCTGGACGAGCACCGCGCCGACTTCGCACCAGCGGTGTGGACGCGCAACCCGTATACGGTGAAACCCGGCGAAACCCTGACCTCGAAAAAGCTCGAGCAAATAGAGATCGAACAACGCTGGTTCATCGGCTCGCACTCCGACGTCGGCGGCGGCAACGACCGCGACGGTGCCGGCCGCAAACCCGATCCGCTGCCGGACCTGCCATTGGCGTGGCTGCAGCGCAAGGCGATCCATGCCGGCCTGGCCTGCAATGAATTGATCGATCCAGCCATCGACGCCGACATGGGCATGTCGCGTAATTCGTATGCGGAATTCATGTATGGCATCTACAAGGAATTCAAGCCGCCGTTCGACCGCACGCTGGGTACCGGCGTCAACGAGAAGGTGGACGATTCGGTCTGGCAGCGCTGGCTCGCCGATGGCAGCTACCGTTCGCCTTCGCTGGTCCAGGCGCTGGCACGCGCGACCGTGCTGATGTCGGTGGATGCCGTCGTGCAGAACACACCGACCAACCCGGATCAACCGACGTCACCGGTGTAGCTCCCGCTCAGCGCGGCTCGACAATCTCCGCCTGCATCACCGCGCCCGCATCGGCGCCGCTTGCCGCTGCCTGATCCAGCGGGCGGCGGGTGCTCGCGTGATACCACCACCACGCCAGCGCACCAGTGACGGTCAACGCCGACGCACCGAGCGCGAGATACAGCATACTGACCGAAAGCAGCGGCGACAGTACGCCGGCGACGAAGCTGCACAGCAACAGACTGGCGAAGGCCTGCACCGAGGAAATGCCGCCGCGCTGGTTCGGAAAACGATCCAGCAGCAACAACGTCAGCGTGGGGAAGGCCAGCTGCACACCGACGCCGTGCAGGATCAGCGGCAGCATCGACCACGGCAGCCGCGGCTCAGGAAATACCAGCGCCAGCACAAGGTGCAGTGCACAGGTCAACAGCATCAGCGCATAGCCCAGGTTCACCGTGAACCCCGCGCTTCGCCGCGCAGCCATCCGACCGGACAACCATGCGCCGCCGATCAGGCCGATCACCACCGGCATGAACAGCCACGGGAATCCCACCGCCGACAGATGCAGCAGCTCGCGCACGATGCGCGGCGCCGAAGCGATGTACAGGAACAAGCCGGCAAAATTGACCGAGCTGGAAATCAGCAGCGGCCAGAACGGCCGATCCCGACTGAAAGACAGATAGCTGGCCAGCAGCGGCCGCGGCGCAAACTGGTTGCGCCGCTCGGGTGGGTGACTTTCTTCCAGCTGCCACGCCAGCGCCAGCGCCAACAACGAAGTGAACCCGGCCAGCACCCAGAAGATGCCGTGCCAGCCACCCAGCGGCAACAGCAGCGCGCCGACCATCGGCGCAATCACCGGCGCCACGCCGAAAATCATCATCACCCGCGACATCAGGCGCTGCGCATCGGCGCCTTCGAGGCTGTCGCGGATCACCGCACGCCCCACCACCAGACCCGCGCCGGCCGACAGGCCCTGCACCGCACGACAGCTCAGCAGCATCGCAAACGAGGTCGACTCCGCCGCGCCCACCGAAGCCAGCGCATACACCAGCATGCCGGCGATCATCACCGGCTTGCGTCCGACCGCGTCGGAGATCGCGCCGTGGAACAGGCTCATCGCCGCATAGGTGACCAGGTACACGCTGATCAGCTGCTGCAGCGCGACGTCGTCCACCACGAATCCCGCGCCGATCAACGGAAACGCCGGGAACACCGCGTCGATCGAAAACGGTCCGATCATCGACAGCCCAGCCAGCAGCCATGGCAGGCTGCGCCGCACCGGGCGAGGGGTGGAACTCATCAGGCAGTGACCAGGCAGAGCGGAGCGGATCAGTATAAGGCTCGAACGGACGATTCCCGACCCGACAAGTCAGCCCAGCGAGCGAAAACTGTTGCTCGGCAAACCAGCCCGCTCAGAACGCATCGCCCGGCACACGCACTGAGCCTTCCATCAACACCCGAGCGCTGCGGCTCATGATCGCCTTGGTCACTCGCCATTGGCCATCGACCAGGGCCGCTTGCGCACCCACACGCAAGGTACCGGAGGGATGGCCAAAACGTACGGATGTGCGCTCACCGCCGCCAGCGGCAAGATTTACCAGGGTGCCGGGAATGGCGGCGGCCGTGCCGATTGCCACCGCGGCCGTACCCATCATCGCGTGATGCAATTTGCCCATCGACATCGCACGCACCAGCAGATCGACATCCGTGGCGGCGACTTGCTTGCCGCTTGAGGCGACATAGGCCGAAGACGGCGCCACAAACGCCACTTTCGGCGTGTGCTGACGCTGCGCCGCTTCATCGATGTGCTTGATCAGCCCCATCCGTACCGCGCCGTACGCGCGTATCGTCTCGAACATCGCCAGCGCCTTCGCATCGCTGTTGATCGCACCCTGCAATTCGGTGCCGGTGTAACCGATGGCGGCAGCATTGACGAAGATGGTCGGAATGCCGGCGTTGATCATCGTGACGGTGAGCGTGCCGACGCCGGGCACGTCCAGCTCGTCCACCACGTTGCCGGTGGGGAACATCGCGCCGCCGCCCTCGCCTTCATCGGCCGGATCAAGAAATTCAAGCTGTACTTCGGCAGCCGGAAAGGTCACGCCATCCAGCTCGAAATCACCGGTTTCCTGTACCTCGCCATCCGTCATCGGCACATGCGCAACGATGGTCTTGCCGATATTCGCCTGCCAGATCCGCACCGTGCAGATGCCATCGCGCGGCACACGACTCGCATCGACCAAACCGCTGGCAATCGCAAACGAACCGACCGCTGCCGACAAGTTGCCGCAGTTGCCGCTCCAGTCCACAAACGGCTGGTCGATCGACACCTGGCCGAACAAATAGTCGACGTCATGATCGGGCCGCTCGCTGGCAGACAGGATCACCGTCTTGCTGGTGCTGGACGTCGCGCCGCCCATGCCGTCCGTCTGCTTGCCGTAGGGATCGGGGCTGCCGATCACCCGCAGCAACAACGCATCGCGCGCTGCACCCGGCACCTGCGCTGCCGCGGGCAAATCCTGCAGGCGGAAGAACACGCCCTTGCTGGTGCCGCCGCGCATGTAGGTGGCGGGAATGCGGATCTGGGGTGCATGGTTCATCGGGAATCCTGTTCGTGGCTCATGTCAGTGTGACCCCTCTCCCCAACCCCTCTCCCACAAGGGGAGAGGGGCTTTTAGAAGCCGGCGGGCCTTCAGGTGCGCGGCTTGTCTCCCCTCTCCCCTTGTGGGAGAGGGGCCGGGGGAGAGGGGTTCGTGTCTACTACAGCATTCAAAATCGCCTCAAGCACCGCTTCCGTATTCTGCAATATCTCGTGGTTCCAGAAACGCAGCACCGAGAAGCCCTGCTTTTCCAACCAAGCGTCACGCACCGAATCGCCATCGCTATCGTTGTGCTGCCCGCCATCCGCTTCGACGATCAGGCGTGCGCCGAAATGCACGAAGTCCACGATGTAGGGACCGATCGGCTGCTGACGGCGGAATTTCTGATCGAGCAGGCGATGTGCGCGGAGGTGGCGCCATAGCAGGTGCTCGGCGTCGGTCATGTTTTGGCGCAGGTGTTTGGCGAATGGCTTCTGATCCATCAGAACTACCCCTCTCCCCAACCCCTCTCCCGCAAGGGGAGAGGGGCTTTCAAAAAATCTCAACTAACCTCGTACCTACGAGCGTGCCACCTCCCTCTCCCCTTGTGGGAGAGGGATCGAGGGAGAGGGGTGCTCTTGCAACCCATCAAGCCTGCGCCGACGCCAAAAAATCCTGCGCAAACCGCTGCAACACACCGCCAGCCTCATAGATCAGCAACTCTTCCGCCGTATCCAGTCGGCAGGTCACGGGGACATCCACCCGCTCACCATTGCGCCGATGGATCACCAGGTTCATCTCCGCCCCCGGCGTGCATTCACCCGTCACGTCGAACGTCTCGCTGCCATCAATGGTCAGCGTCTTGCGATCGACGCCCGGCTTGAACTCCAGCGGCAGCACGCCCATGCCGACCAGGTTGGTGCGATGGATGCGCTCGAAGCCTTCGGCCACGATCACTTCCACGCCGGCCAGGCGCACGCCCTTGGCGGCCCAGTCGCGTGAGCTGCCCTGGCCGTAGTCGGCGCCGGCGATGATGATCAACGGCTGCTTGCGCGCCATGTAGGTTTCGATGGCTTCCCACATGCGGGTGACCTGGCCTTCCGGCTCGATCCGCGCCAGCGAACCCTGCCGCACCGTACCATCGTCGTTGCGCACCATTTCATTGAACAGCTTGGGGTTCGCGAAAGTGGCACGCTGGGCGGTCAGATGGTCGCCGCGGTGGGTGGCGTAGGAATTGAAGTCCTCTTCCGGCAAACCCATTTTCGCGAGGTATTCGCCGGCGGCGCTGCGGGCGAGGATGGCGTTGGATGGCGACAGATGATCGGTGGTGATGTTGTCGCCCAGCACGGCCAGTGCGCGCATGCCGGTCATCGTGCGGACGCCGGCCAGCGCACCTTCCCAATACGGCGGACGGCGGATATAGGTGCTCTGCGCACGCCACTCGTACAGCGGATCGACCTTGAGGCCACTGATGCCGCTGCGGGCAAACATCGGGTCGTAGACTTGGCGAAACTGCTCAGGCTTGACGCTGGCGGCGACGATGGCGTCGATCTCCGCATCCGTGGGCCACAGATCTTTCAGGGTCACCGCGTTGCCTTCCTTGTCGATGCCCAGTACGTCCTTCTCGATATCGAAACGGATGGTGCCGGCGATGGCGTAGGCGACGACCAGTGGCGGCGAGGCGAGGAAGGCCTGCTTGGCATACGGGTGGATGCGGCCGTCGAAGTTGCGGTTGCCCGAGAGCACGGCAGTGGCGTACAGATCGCGCTCGATCACTTCCTGCTGAATCTTCGGATCCAGCGCGCCGCTCATGCCGTTGCAAGTGGTGCAGGCGAAGCCGACGATGCCGAAGCCCAGTTGCTCCAGCTCCGGCAGCAGCTTCGCTTCTTCCAGATACATCTGCACCGCCTTGGAACCCGGCGCCAGCGAGGTCTTCACCCACGGCTTGCGGGTCAGGCCGCGCGTGTTGGCGTTGCGCGCCAGCAAGGCGGCAGCGATCACGTTGCGCGGGTTGCTGGTATTGGTGCAGCTGGTGATCGCGGCGATGATCACCGCGCCATCAGGCATCAGACCTTCGGCTTCCTGCGCGCGGACCTGGTCCAGATTGACGGCGATGCCACGCTCGGCCAGCGCACTGGTCGGCAGCCGCTTGTGCGGGTTGCTCGGCCCGGCCATGGTGCGCACCACGGCAGACAGGTCGAAGTGCAGCACGCGCTCGTATTCGGCGGTGGTCAGCGCATCGGCCCACAAGCCGGTTTCGCGGGCATAGGTTTCCACCAGCTTGACCTGCTCGTCCGCGCGGCCGGTCAGCTTCAGGTAATCGATGGTCTGCTGGTCGATGTAGAACATCGCCGCGGTCGCACCGAACTCCGGCGTCATATTGGAGATGGTCGCGCGGTCGCCCAGGGTCAGTGCAGTCGCGCCTTCACCGTAGAACTCTAGATAGGCGCCGACGACTTTCTCGTTGCGCAGGAACTCGGTCAACGCCAGCACGATATCGGTCGCCGTGATGCCCGGCTGCGGCTTGCCGCTCAGCTCCACACCGACGATGTCGGGCAAGCGCATCCACGAAGCGCGACCGAGCATCACGCTCTCGGCTTCCAGCCCGCCGACGCCGATGGCGATCACGCCCAGCGCATCGACGTGCGGCGTATGGCTGTCGGTACCGACCAGCGTATCCGGGTACGCCACGCCATCGACCGCGTGCACTACCGGCGACATCCGCTCCAGATTGATCTGATGCATGATGCCGTTGCCCGGCGGAATCACGTCGACGTTCTTGAACGCCCGCTTGGTCCAGTTGATGAAGTGGAAACGGTCTTCGTTGCGGCGATCCTCGATCGCGCGGTTCTTCGCGAACGCATCGCGGTCGAAGCCCGGTGCCTCCACCGCCAGCGAGTGATCGACGATCAACTGCGTCGGCACCACCGGATTGACCAGCGCCGGATCGCCGCCCTGTTCGGCAATCGCATCACGCAAACCGGCCAGATCCACCAGCGCCGTCTGGCCGAGGATGTCGTGGCAGACCACGCGCGCCGGGAACCACGGGAAATCCAGATCGCGCTTGCGCTCGATCAATTGCAGCAACGACACGCCCAGCGTCGCCGGATCGCAGCGCCGCACCAGGTTCTCCGCAAACACGCGCGAGCAATACGGCAGCGTCGCGTACGCACCCGGGCGAAGCGCATCCACCGCCGCACGCGTGTCGAAATAATCCAGTAAAGTACCCGGCAAGGGCTTGCGATTGGCTGTATTCATGGCTGGCTTCTGGGGTTCGTTGACAGGCGATCGAGCACGGCACTTCCCGCCCGATCGGGTCCGCCATTGTAGCGGGCGGGCTCCGTCCGGGCAGAAAACAGCGGCACTCCGCGGCCTTACGCGACGAAAGCACGTGGCGCCCTACGGCCGCCAGTTCGCGTTCTGCTCCCAGAACGCCACACTGCGTCGATACGCCTCGGGGTCCAGCGGCACGCCCGAGCCGCCCTCTTCCACCCCGAGTGCATTGCGCATCATCGTGATCGGCGCCATCGGGATCTCCTCCGGCAGCTCGGTGTACAGACAACCGACGACACCCCAGTCCGCCTCGATCGAGGTGTCTTCCCTGGCCAACTGCTCACGGTCATAGAGGATGACCAGGAGGTAGTTGGCCACCGGCACGTCCAGCCCTTCGAACCAGCGCACCAGCACCGGCAGTTCGGCCGGTGAGCGCGCTTCGTACGCCGAGCGCAACAAGTGGCGGTTGGCCTCGGTGATGGGCGCAGTCAGGCAACGCGTCGACGTCCAGTTGCGATGCACATGCAGCTTGCAGAACGGGGCGTAGCCGTCGAGCACCTTCAACGGGGCGTCGTCGTTGAGGCGGCGTTCGAACTCCTCCGCCGTGCAGTCCCGAATGGTGTTGCGGCGAGCGTTGCGGGGGAACAGACGGGTGCGGGCGAACGGGGTGAGCACAATGGACATGGAACAGATCGCCAAGGGAAATCGGGATCAGGGTAACGCGTCTGCGCTCATCAACCCACGCACAGAGAAATCCTTGACGCCCTGCCCGTCTGATCCACTACGATGAGCGACGGGAGATGGCATGCCTCCCGTTTCGCGAACGCCTGCGGCATTCCTGGAACAAACCACCTCTCGTCCGTCGTTGAGGTTGATGATGCCTGCACCACCGGCTTCCGGCGGCGCAGGCGTGCCTGCCACCGCGGCAACCGGACACTTTCATTGTCAGGAGACGCGCTCGTGGGCTTTACCGGATTTTTTGCGATTGGCATCGGCGGCGCCCTCGGCTGCTGGCTGCGCTGGGGCTTGGGCGTTCTGCTCAACCCGTTGTTCCCCACCCTGCCGCTGGGCACGCTGGCGGCGAACCTCGCCGGCGGCCTGATGATGGGTTGCGTGATGGGTCTGTTCGACCACTTCCAGACCCTGTCGCCGGAACTGCGGCTGTTCGTGTTCACCGGTTTTCTGGGTGGCCTCACCACGTTCTCCACCTTCTCGGCCGAATCCGCCACCTTGCTGCTGCGCCAGCAATACCTGTGGTTCAGCGGTCATGTGGCGGTGCATGTAATCGGCTCGCTGGCGATGACCGTGCTCGGCATCTTCCTCACTCGCAGCCTGCTGCGCCATTGATCCGGGGAACCGCATGAACCAGGAAAACCTGCAACAGGGCGTGCATCTGTACTTCTACTGCCACCTGCGCGCAAAGCACGACGGCATGCTGCTGTCCGAGTGGCTGCTGCAACAAGCCAAGCAGCATGGTCTTGGTGGCGGCTCGGTATTCCGCGCGATCGCCGGCTTCGGCCGGCATGGCGTGCTGCACGAGGAACAGTTCTTCGAGCTGGCCGACGACCTGCCGATCAAGATCGAATTCCTGCTGCGCGAAGATCAGGCCGAGTTGTTGCTGCAGCTTGTACACGCGGCTGGCGTTGACGCGACGTATGCCTGGTCGCCGGCAACCTATGCGGTGATCGGCAAGCACTGAATCCATCCGCACGAACCGCTGCGAGACCAGGCCATGAGCCAGGACGATCTGAAAAACCGCGCCAGCGAACTGCTCGAACAGGCCGGCATCCGTATCGACGGCGACGCCCCGCTCGACCTGCGCGTGCATGACGAACGCCTGTACACCCGCGTGTTCGCGCGCGGCTCGCTGGGTCTGGGCGAGGCATACATGGACGGCTGGTGGGACGCCGACGATCTGCCCGGCCTGTGCACGCGATTGCTTACAGCCGGGCTGGATCAGGAACTGAAAACGCTCGACACCTTGCTTGCGCATCTGAAGGCACGCTTCATCAACCTGCAGCGCGGCGAGCGCGCGTTCGAGATCGGCAAGGCGCACTACGACCTCGGCAACGATCTGTTCCAGGCCATGCTGGGCCGGCGCATGGTGTATTCCTGCGGCTACTGGGCCAAGGCCGACAACCTCGACGACGCGCAGGCGGCCAAGCTCGACCTGGTCTGCCGCAAGCTGCAGTTGCAGACTGGCCAGCGTGTGCTCGACATCGGTTGCGGCTGGGGCGAGGCGCTGAAGTACGCGGCCGAGCACTATGGCATCGAGGGCGTCGGCATCACCGTGTCGCAGGAGCAGGCCGACTATGCGCGCGAACTGTGCGCGGGGCTGCCAGTCGAGATCCGCCTGCAGGATTACCACGACATCAATGAGCACTTCGATGCGGTGTATTCGCTGGGCATGTTCGAACATGTCGGCGGCAAGAACTACCGCGCGTATTTTGAATGCGTGCGCCGCTGCCTGAAGGACGACGGCCTGTCGCTGCTGCATTGCATCGGCAGCAACAGTGCGCCGGCGCAGACCGATCCGTGGATCGAGAAATACATCTTCCCGAACTCGATGATCCCCGCCGCCAGCCAGGTGGCCGCCGCGCTGGAGGATCTGTTCGTGGTCGAGGACTGGCACAATTTCGGCGCCGATTACGACCGCACCCTGACGGCCTGGCGCGACAACGTCGAAGCGGCGTGGCCGACGCTGCCGGCAAGCTACGACGAACGCTTCCGGCGCATGTGGCGCTATTACCTCGCCGTGTCCGCTGCAGTGTTCCGCAGTCGCCGCGACCAGCTGTGGCAGCTCACGCTGAGCCCGCACGGCGTCGCCGGCGGTTACCGCGTGCCGCGCTGACGTCGCTGCTCGCCGGGGAGTTGCCGCCAGCACGGTCGCGACGCATAGTGCGGTTTGTCATCGCACGGGGAATCCGATGAAGCACTGCATGGCTGTCCTGCTGTCCGGGCTGCTGCTCGTCGTTGCGACAAGCGCTGCAGCTACCACGCCACCCGCCCACAGCAAACCCGACTCCAGCTACTTCGACAACACCGGTCGCGACGACGTGCTTGCCGGCGGCGTGAAGATGATCGAGATCAACACCCCCAAGGGCAAGTTCCACGTCTGGACCAAGCGCGTCGGCAACAACCCGAAGCTGAAGGTGTTGCTGCTGCACGGCGGCCCCGGCGCGACCCACGAATATTTCGAGGCGTTCGACAGCTACTTTCCCGGCGCCGGCATCGAGTACTACTACTACGACCAGCTCGGCTCGGCCTACAGCGACCAACCGAAAGATCAGTCTTTGTGGACCATCGACCGCTACGTCGACGAAGTGGAACAGGTGCGCCAGGCGCTGCACCTGGACAAGAGCAACTTCTGCCTGCTCGGCCATTCGTGGGGCGGCGTGCTCGCGATCGAATACGCACTGAAATACCAGCAGAACCTGAAGTGCCTGGTGATCTCCAACATGGTGGATTCGATCCCGGCCTACAACGTCTACGCGAAGAACGTGCTGATGCCGGCGATGGATCAGAAACAGCTGACCGAAGTGAAGAAGCTGGAAGCCGAACACCACACCGACGATCCGCGCTACATGCAGATCCTGATGCCGATGCACTACGAGCAGCACATCCTGCGCATGCCGGCGGACCAATGGCCCGATCCGGTCAAGCGCGCCTTCGCCCACATCAACGAACAGATCTACTCGTTGATGCAGGGCCCCAGCGAACTCGGCGCCAGCGGCCGACTGGAACACTGGGATCGCAGCGCCGACCTGCACCGCATCACCGTTCCCACCCTGGTCATCGGCGCCCAGCACGACACGATGGATCCGAAGTACATGCAGGCGATGGCGAAGAAGCTGCCGCAGGGACAATTCCTGCTGTGCCCGAAGGGTGGGCATATGGCGATGTATGACGACCAGCAGACGTACTTCGATGGGCTGATCGGGTTTTTGGGGGGTGTGGAGGCGCGGTAACTGAAGGGGTGGATGAAACGTAGCCGGATTGGGCGGCAGAATTAAACTGCGCAACGCAAGCTAAAACATTGATTCGGAAGAACACGATTGAAACGGCAACGTCCGGCAACATGAGATAGGTTGCATGATTACACTACATTTTGAAATCTACTTAGCGCCAGACCACCATGAACAACCTGTGCCAGTCCCACATCCCAGCTATACAAACGCTAAACCATATATCAAGCCAGTTCTCGACCTGTTTTCTGAGCTTGGAACCCAAGATGCGTGCCTACAGCTCCAGGAACTAGCAATTGTTCATCTCGAAAAAAGTGCTCAAGCCATGAGCGCACAGATGAACGACTATTTAAAGCTTCTCTACATCAGTAATGACATACCTCGCGGCACCTACAGCTTTGCTGGAATGCGCGAGCAGATCTACAAGTCGTTTATCGCTCTAACCCACTCAATATTTGATAAGACCATCAAAGAGTGCAATGGCGTCTTCCAAAAAAACAACACTTCAGTCACCTGGGTAACAACACTTAAAGGCGGAGCTGCCCTGCATCCCTTAGAACAACTTTGTTACAACTGCTCACCAGCGCAAAGGCAGTCATTGACGCAACCACCAGAGTTTCGCCTCCTTGAGTACTACAGGCGCATTCGTATTGCCTCGGCACATATCAATGGCGACACCGCTCAAGATGCAGAGGAAGCCTTCCACAAATTAACCACCACAGACCACCTACATTTTCAGCAGTACGTGCACATTCTTGGCGCCCCCAACGCACCAAATTTATTGACGTTCCAAGATTTCAAGCTATACACGCGCGCTATAAAGTACTACAGCAACCTTGTGAATGACGTATGCGCGTAGCTAAGCGGTCTAACTCAAGCGTCACGAGTAAAAGGTCTGGTTCATTTAAATCCAAACACCTCAAACTCTCCCAAGGAGCCGAAATGGATAGCCCGAACAAGTACTGGTTTCCCGCCAAGCGGTACGGCTGGGGTTGGGGGCTGCCGGTTCGGTGGGAAGGCTGGGTTTGTCTCGCCATCTATGCGGGGTGTGTTGCGCTCGTCATTCATTTCCTGCGGCCAGCAGCGGATCCCGTCATGTTCGCGGTGAGCCTTGCACTGCTCACCCTCGGCCTGATCGCCGTGTGCTGGCTGAAGGGCGAACCGCCACGCTGGCGTTCGGGCGACTGATCACGGCAAACGATCGAGGACAGGACCGCGACCGGATTGAACTGCCACGCGCTTGCCGCAACACTGGCCGGCATGAAACATCTGCTCGCTCGCTTCGCCATCTGCCTGCTTCTGCTGCTGCCCGTCGCAGCCATCGCCCGTCCTGCGCTGTGGGTGGTGAGGGACGCCAACACCACGATCTACCTGTTCGGCACGGTGCATCTGCTGCCGAATGACACGGCATGGCATTACCCGGCGCTGGACCAGGCGATGACGGACAGCCAGACGCTCTACATCGAACTGACTGACGACGACCCGGCGAACATGATGGCGCTGGTATTGCGCTACGGCATGGACATGTCGCATCCGCTGCCGACCCTGCTCAGCCATGCCGAACAGCTGCGACTGAACATCGCGGCGAATAAGGCCGGCGTGCCCGGTGGCATGCAGACGCTCAACCTGATGCGTCCGTGGCTGGCAGCGTTGACGCTGGCGACGGCGCCGCTGCTGAAGGCCGGGCTCGACCCCGAGCATGGCGTGGACAAACAGCTGAAGGCGCAGATGACCGACGCCGGCAAACAGGTGCTCGGACTGGAAACCGCCGAACAGCAGATCCGCTTTCTCGCCGACATGCCGCGATCGGTCGAACTGGCCTTCCTGCGTTCGAGCATCCGCGATGTCGACAAGGGCCCGATCGAACTCACCGAGCTGATCGACGCGTGGAAGAACGGCGATGTCGCCACCATCGCCCGCCTCGAAGACGAAGACCTGCGCCAGAGCGAGCCGAAACTGTACGAGCGCCTGCTCGTGCAGCGCAACGGCATCTGGGCGGGGAAGATCGCCGCGATGCTGCAACAGCCCGGCACCATCTTCATCGCCGTCGGCGCCGCGCACCTGGCCGGACCGGACAGCGTGCAGGCGCAGTTGCACAAGCTGGGCATCGACGCGGTTCGCCAATAGCGCCTGCTTTCTGGCACCATCGTCCGGTTATCCGCGCAGTCTGCGCGCTACCTGATTGATGCAACCCCATGAACCTGCAAGCCAATTACGAACAGATCCCGCTCAAGGAATACGCCGAGCGGGCCTATCTCGACTACTCGATGTACGTGGTGCTGGATCGCGCGCTGCCGTTCGTGGGCGACGGCCTGAAGCCGGTGCAGCGGCGCATCATCTACGCGATGAGCGAGCTGGGGCTGGCCGCCACCGCCAAGCCGAAGAAATCCGCGCGCACCATCGGCGACGTGATCGGCAAGTTCCATCCGCACGGCGACAGCTCCTGCTACGAAGCGATGGTGCTGATGGCGCAGCCGTTCTCGTACCGCTATCCGCTGGTCGACGGCCAGGGCAACTTCGGCTCGCCGGACGATCCGAAGAGCTTCGCGGCGATGCGCTACACCGAATCCAAGCTCAGCCCGATCGCCGAGGCGCTGCTGGGCGAACTGGGCCAGGGCACGGTCGACTGGGTACCGAATTTCGACGGCACGCTGGAGGAACCGAGCTGGCTGCCGGCGCGTGTGCCGCATGTCTTGCTCAACGGCTCGATGGGTATCGCGGTGGGCATGGCCACCGACATTCCGCCGCACAATCTGCGCGAGCTGGTCAGCGCGTGCATCCGTCTGTTGGACGATCCGGACGCTACCGTCGCGGATCTGTTCGAGCATGTGCGCGCACCGGATTATCCGACCGAGGCGGAGATCATCACCCCGCGCGCCGATCTGCTGGCGATGTACGAGAGCGGCATGGGCTCGGTGCGTGCCCGCGCGGTGTACCAGCGCGAGGAAGGCAACATCGTGATCACCGCGTTGCCGCATCAGGTCAGCCCGTCGAAGATCCTCGAACAGATCGCCGCACAGATGCGCGCGAAGAAACTGCCGATGATCGAGGACCTGCGCGACGAGTCCGATCACGAGAATCCGATCCGGCTGGTGCTGGTGCCGCGTTCCAGCCGCGTCGATGCGGACGAGCTGATGCCGCATCTGTTCGCCACCACCGATCTGGAGAAGAGCTTCCGCGTCAATCTCAACATGATCGGCCTGGACGGCCGCCCGCAGGTGAAGAATCTCAAGCGCATCCTCAGCGAGTGGCTGACGTTCCGCACCAGCACGGTAACCAAGCGCCTGGAACACCGGCTGGCCAAGGTCGAACGCCGGCTGCACCTGTTGGAAGCGCTGCGCATCGCCTACCTCAATCTGGACGAGGTGATCCGCATCGTGCGCAGCGAGGACGAGCCCAAGCCCGTGCTGATCGCGCGCTTCAAGCTCAGCGAGGAACAGGCCGACTACATCCTCGAAACCCGCCTGCGCCAGCTGGCGCGGCTGGAAGAGATGAAGATCACTGCCGAGCGCGATCAGCTCGAAGAGGAGCGCGCGAAGATCAGCGTGCTGCTGAAATCGCCGGCCAAGCTGAAGGGCCTGATCAAGGAAGAATTGCGTGCCGATGCGGCCAAGTTCGGTGACGACCGCCGTTCGCCGCTGGTGCAGCGCGAAGCGGCGCAGGCGCTCGACGAAAGTGCGCTGGTCGCCAGCGAGCCGGTCACCGTGGTGCTGAGCCAGAAGGGCTGGGCGCGCGCCGCCAAGGGCCACGACATCGACGCCGAAGGCCTGAACTATCGCGAAGGCGACGGTCTGCTCGCCACGGTAAAGGCGCGCACCACCCAGCAGGTGGCGTTCATCGATTCCACCGGCCGCAGCTATTCCACGCCGGCGCATACCCTGCCCTCGGCACGCGGCAACGGCGAACCGCTGACCGGACGTTTCAGTCCAGCCGCCGGCGCCAGTTTCGACGCGCTGATCGCCGGCGATAACGACACCCGACTGATCCTCGCCACCGACTTCGGCTACGGCTTCGTGACCCGCTTCGAATCGCTCACCGGCCGCAACAAGGCCGGCAAGCAGATCATCAGCCTCAGCGACGGCGCGCACGTGCTGGCGCCGCAGATCAGCGCCGACCCGGCGCGCGACCGCATCGTGGTGGTCACCACCGAAGGCCATCTGCTGATGTTCTCGGTGGCCGAGCTGCCCGAGCTGGACAAGGGCAAGGGCAACAAGCTGATCGAGATCCCCAAGGCCAAGCTCGTCAGCGGCGACGAACGCGTGGCTGGTGTGGCCGTGGTCAGTGAGGGCAAGGGCGAGGTCACCATGTATGCGGGCCAGCGCAAGCTCACGCTCAAATGGGCCGATCTGGTCGAATACGGCGGCAACCGCGCCACCCGCGGCGGCGTACTGCCGCGCGGCCTGCGGCGGGTGGAGCGGATCGAGACGACGGCCTGATGAAGGGATGGCAGGAACTTCCCGCCATCCTGTGTTTCAAATATTGATGTGCACGCCAACGCGGCCTTGTGCGTTGAACACGTCATATCCCCGGAGCACGCATGAATATGAAACGTCTGATCATTGCCTTGGCAGGCACCTTGCTGGTCAGTTCAGTGTGGGCGCAAACGGCCACCAAACCGCTGAACCTCAAGCTGCCTCCCGGCGACATACCCGCCTCCAGTTCGACGGCAGCCGCCCCCACCAGCACCACCAGTTCGACCACCACCAAGCCGGCACCCGGGGTGTATTACGGCGACACCAGTGGCCGCATGAGCGATAGCCGAACCGCCGATGCACCCAGCTGCGATGATTCCAAGTACAACGATGCACAGATGCATGGCAGCGTCGGCATGGGCGTGGTGGGCGGCAGCCACATGAGCGGCAGCTACCAGACCGGCGAGGTGAACGTGACCAAGGCCTTCGGCAGTTGCGATCACCCTACCGGCGGCGTCAGCATTTCTATCGGCGGTGGCACTGGCAACTTCCACGGCCGCGGCCACTGATCGACCGCGCAACGCAGACGGAAACCGCCCATGCATGGCGAATACAAGATGCCCGGCGGCAAGCTGGTGGTGATCGACCTCGACGTGCGTGACGGCCGGCTCGCCAATGTGCAACTGAGCGGCGATTTCTTTCTGGAACCGGACAGCGCGCTGCACGCCATCAACGCCGCGCTGGAAGGTCAGCCGGAACAGGCCAGCGAGACGGCGCTCGCCGACGCCGTGCTCGACGCACTTCCGCCTGATGTGATGATGTATGGTCTTTCACCGCAAGCCATCGCGGTCGCCGTGAGCCGCGCTCTGCACAGGGAAGCCGAGGCATGATGCGTACCGATTGGCGCGACCACGACTGGCAGCTGATCCACACGATTCCGCAATCACCGTCGCTGCACATGGCGCTGGACGATGTGCTGACTTACGAGGTCGGCGCCGGTCGCCGCAAACCGACCCTGCGCATCTGGGAATGGGCTGCCCCGGCGGTGGTGATCGGCCGCTTCCAGTCGCTGCGCAACGAGGTCGACGCTGAAGCGGCTCAGCGTCACGGCATCCAGGTAGTGCGTCGGGTCAGCGGCGGCGGCGCGATGTTCATCGAACCGGGCAACACGATCACCTATTCGATCTACGCGCCGCAGTCGCTGGTCAAGGATCTGTCGTTCCAGGAGGCCTACGCCTTCTTCGATGCGTGGGTGCTCGAGGCGCTGGCCGAACTGGGCATCAAGGCGTGGTACCAGCCGCTCAACGACATCACCTCCGAAGGCGGCAAGATCGCCGGCGCCGCGCAGGTGCACCGCGGCGGCGCCGTGCTGCATCACGTGACCATGGCCTACGACATCGACGCCACGAAGATGCTGGACGTGCTGCGCATCGGTCGCGAGAAACTGTCCGACAAGGGCACCGTCAGCGCGGCCAAGCGGGTCGACCCGTTGCGCAGCCAGACCGGCCTGCCGCGCGAGGCGGTGATCGAACGCATGATTGCCACCTTCCGCCGCCTGCACGGTCTCAGCGACGATGTCGTGCGAGCGGATGAGCAGGCGCGGGCCGAGGAACTGGCGCTGGGCAAATTCTCCAGCGCCGCGTGGTTGAACGACGTGGCGTGAGCTTCATCACCCGCTCTCCCCCGGCGCAGCCGGGGGAGAGCGGGTAACCGCTACAGCCGCGAATACGACCACGACTGCATGCGACCATCCTTGTACGGCATCACGCCATGGAACGGGCGCGGATCGGCGTCGAATACCAGCGGCAGGAAATGGCGGTCGCCTTCCCACATCGGCAGCGTCAGCAAGCGCTCCAACGCGACCCACTCCAGCGTGCCTTCGGGATTGGCCACGAACGGTATGCCGCTGTAACGATCGATCACGAAGATGAAGCCGAGCCAGTCCTCGCCGTGCTTGCCGAAGCCGGGCCAGTTCAATGTGCCGCGCAACTGCATCGACTCGCACTCGATGCCGGCTTCCTCGCGGATCTCGCGTCGCATGCAGCTGGCGATGTCCTCGCCCGGCTCCATCTTGCCGCCGAGGCCGTTGTACTTGCCCAGGTGCTGGTCGTCCGGGCGTGCATTGCGATGGATCATCAACACTTCGCTGCGGTCGGGCGACAGCACATAGCCGAGGGTTGCCACTATCGGGGTATAGGGCATCGCAGTAACACCGTAAAAAGCCGAGTTTAACGGCAGTCGCGCTTCCTCGCCGAATGAGGCTGAACCGTCGCCTTCGCCGGGCTTGCACCCACGCGGCTAGACGGCGACCATCGACGAATGCGCCGATCCACCTTCCTCGCGTTTCGCCTCTGCCACGCCCCACGATTACTGCGCGGGCTGCTGCATGGGTTACTGCCGCTGGCCCTGCTCGTCGGCGTACCCGGCTGCACGCCGACCGCGCAGGCGCTGGACAGTGGCGAGCTGGCGTTCGAAGGCCAGAACTACCGCATCGTCCACCTGGATCTGAAGCGCGAGCAGCTGGGCCTGCACTGGCGCGACCCGCAGAGCGGCCAACCATTCGGCAGCATCGAGACACTGCGCCAGTGGGGCGATGCGCATGGCCAACGACTGCTGTTTGCGACCAATGCCGGCATCTACGATCACAAATTCGCCCCGCTCGGTCTGTACGTGGAAAACGGCAAGACCGTGGTGCCACTGAACCTCGCGCACGGCAATCCCGCCTCCGGCAATTTTTCGCTGCTGCCGAATGGCGTGTTTGCGATCTATCCGGACGGGCATGCGGCGGTACGTACCAGTGCTGCGTTCAAGGCCGAAGGCAAACCGGCGCAATGGGCCACCCAGTCCGGCCCGATGCTGCTGATCGACGGCAAGCTCAACGAGCAGTTCGTCGATGATTCGTCCAGCCTGAAATGGCGCAGCGGGGTCTGCGTGAGAAATTCCCACGACGTGGCCTTCGCGGTGAGCGAGGCACCGGTGAACTTCCATACGTTTGGACGTCTGTTCCGCGACCGGCTCGGTTGCCGCGACGCGCTGTACCTGGACGGCACCATTTCGCAGCTGTACGTCGATGGCGAGGGCTACGCGGGCGCACCGGCCTTCATGGTCAAGCCCTACGCCGGTATCTTCGCGGTATTCGCCAAGCCATGACGACGCGGCGCTGGCGTGTCCTGCGCGCGCTGGTGCTCGCCCTGCTGGCGCTGTTGCTGATCGCCTTCGTCGCTGGCTGGTATCTGCTTGCCGGCAGCCGCGCCCAGCTCGACGGTGTACGTCATATAGCGAGCCTGTCAGCACCGGTCAGCATCAGCCGCGACGCACTGGGCACGGTCACCATCGAAGGCAAGAACCGCACCGACATCAGCTACGCGCTCGGCTACGTGCATGCGCAGGAGCGCTTCTTCGCGATGGACCTGATGCGCCGCATGCCGGCCGGTGAACTGTCTGCGCTGGTCGGGCCGGCGGCGCTGAAAGTCGATCTAAACCATCGTCGCCATCGCCTGCGCGCGGTGGCCGAGGCGGCTTATGCGCAGTTGCCGGCGGCGCAGAAACACGAGCTCGATCGCTACCGCGACGGCGTCAATGCTGGCCTCGCCGACCTGCGCGTGCAGCCGTGGGAATACCTGCTACTGACCGTCAAACCGCAACCCTGGCGATCGGAAGACAGCATGCTGGTGATTGCCGCGATGTACCTCGATCTGAACCACGACGGCCGCAACGAGCGCGAACTGCGCTTTGCCCAGATGCGCTTCGTGCTGCCCGATGAGCTGGTGAATTTCCTGCTGGCGCCGGACCCCGACTGGGAGGCACCGCTGAGCGGTCAGTTATCACGTTCGCCGGTGATCCCCACGCCCGACGTGTTCGATCTGCGCCATCTTGCATCGACCAAACCTTCTACCAGTCTGACCACCGCACTGGCACCCGCGCTCGATGCACCGCGTCCCGGCAGCGGCAGTTTCGCTGTTGCCGGCGCGCTCACCGACAGCGGCGCGGCGATGCTCGCGAACGACATGCATCTGGCCCTGCGCGTGCCGAACATCTGGTTCCGCACCCGCCTGCGCTACCCCGACGCCACCGCGCCGAACGGCCAGCGCGACGTCAACGGCGTCAGCCTGCCCGGCACACCGGCGGTCGTGGTGGGTTCCAACGGCCAGATCGCCTGGGGCTTCACCAACAGCTACGGCGACTGGCAAGACTGGGTACGCGTGCTGCGCGATCCGGCCGATCCCACGCGCTACAAGGTGCCGGAGGGCTGGGCGACGATCGAGCACCACGACGAGCATATCCAGGTCAAAGGCAGGGCCGACAGCATCCTGAAGGTCGAGGACACCCGCTGGGGCCCGATCATGGGCAAGGACGTCGACGGAACATCGCTGGCACTGGCCTGGATCGCCGATCGGCCACGCGGCTACAACCTCGACCTGATGCAGTTTGAACACGCATCCGATGTACCCACGGCGTTGAACCTGGCACCGCAATTCGGCATGCCGCCGCAGAACCTGCTGGTCGCCGACAGCGCAGGGCATATCGGCTGGACCATCGCCGGCAACAGCATTCCGCTGCGCGTCGGCATCGATCCGTTACTGCCGTCGGACTGGTCGATGCCCGGCACCGGCTGGCAAGGTTGGGCCGAGTCCGCGCAATATCCGCGCATCGAAAACCCCATCGACGGTCGCCTGTGGACGGCCAACAACCGCACCGTCGACGGCGATGCCCTGACCCTGCTCGGCGACGGCGGCTACGACCTCGGCGCCCGCGCGCAGCAGATCCGCGATGACCTGCAAGCCCACGGCAGTTTCACCCCCGGCAACCTGCTCGACATCCAGCTGGACAACCGCGCCTTGCTGCTGACCCGCTGGCAGCAGTTGCTGCAACAGACATTGGTTGACAGCAAGACACCGGCACTAATGCAGCTGCGCCAGCTCACCCAGACGTGGCGCGGACGTGCCGCCGTCGACAGCGCCGACTACCGGCTGGTGCGTGCATTCCGCAGCCGGGTCAGCCAGCTCGTGCTGGCGCCGTTCGTCGCGCAAGTGAAACACCGCTATCCGGATTTCAGCTGGCCCGACGAAAGCAGCGCCGAAGCGGCAGTGTGGCAGTTGATCAGCGATCAACCACCGCAACTGCTCGATCCGAAATACGCCGACTGGGATGCCTTGCTCACCGATGCCGCCAGCCAGATCGCGACCGAACTGGGCCAGCAACCCGGTGGCCTCGCCGCACGCAACTGGGGCGAGTACAACCGCAGCGCGATCAAGCACCCGTTGTCCGCCGCGTTGCCGCACTGGCTCGGTCGCTTCATCGACATGCCCGATGAGCCATTGCCTGGCGACAACAACATGCCGCGCGTCGCCACGCCCGGCTTTGGTGCGTCCGAACGCCTTGATGTATCACCCGGTCACGAGGCCGAAGGCGTGCTCGACATGCCCGGCGGCCAGAGCGACAACCCGCTGTCGCCGTACTTCGGCGCCGGCCATGCGGACTGGGTCAGCGGCCGGCCGACGCCGTTGCTGCCGGGGAAGACCGAGCACACGCTGACCCTGCAACCGCCCGCTTCGTGAAACCCCGCCGTCTGCCTGACTTGCCTAGGCAGACGGATGCAGCAGTCGATTGATGCCGTCGCGCAGACGTCGAACGATCGGACTGCCATTGACTCGTATGGTGAGGTGCTGGTCGCCATGACTGGCGAGCTGGATCACCTCCAGCATGCGTTGCAACGGTAGCCAGGTGCGCCACCATTGCAGCAACACGAGCAGCACGGCACACACTCCGAATCCACCGATGCCGAGCAGCAATGGCAGTGCAGCGGTGTCGATCCGGCCGTCGGCCTGCTCATCCGGACCGATCGCGACCAGCGCGGCCTGAGCGCCGGAAGTTTTCAGCGGGGTCACCCACGCAGACACCTTGCGTTGCCCATCTGTCAGTTGCACGGCCTTGCCTGCTGCCGCTGTCACGCCCAGCACGGCGGGAAGCTGCGCGGACAGCTCCTGCCCGACCCAGCTGTCCAGTCCACTCGACGGTGCCGGTTCCGAGCCGGGGGTGGGCTGGACCAGCACGGCGACATCGGTGCGGGCGATCCGGCTGACCGCAATGGCGAAGGTATCATCCACATGCGAGGCCGTGAGCAGCACGCCCTGCAGTACACCGCCGCGCAGCAGCGGATTCACGGCAACCCACAGCAGCTGCCCATGATCCACCCACACGCCTTGCTGCGGCTTGAGCAGACTGATCGCGCTGGTGACCAGCGGATCGCCCCGGATGCCGTCGTGATCCTTCAGCAGGATGCCCGACATGGCGACCGGCTTGCCCTGCGGATCAAGCACGGCCGCAATGTCGTAACCATGCCGGCGCTCCTTGAGCAGGTCGCTGATGGATGCGCTGTCGACGGCACCGCCCAGCTGCGGATTGGGAATCAACGATTGCGCCACGTAGTCGACGAAGGCCGGATCCTGGGCCAGCAACTCGGCACGCAACTGCAGTTCGACCAGGCGGCTCGTCTGTAATTCGCGCTCCACGGTTGCGGCCACCTGCAGCTGATCCAGCACTCGGGCCTGTGCGCGGTGGTCGACTTGCCGCAGGGTCACGGCAGCGGCCGCCGTCGCCAGCAGCGCCACCGCGGCGACGCCGAGCAGCAGAAACTGCGTGGCCGGTTTCATGGCGTCGCCCCGGCATTCAACTCGGTCGTCATGCGCGGCTTGATCGCCAGCAATTGCTGCCTTACCACGCCGCTCATCGGAAGCGTCACCGACTGGCTGGCCGGTTGCGCACGCGGATTCCAGAAGTGCAGCGTGCCCGCACCGGCCGGCAGTCCGCGCAGGATGAAGCTGCCGTCGGCAGCCACCTTGCCGACATAAGGCGTGGGCACCACCAGCATGTCCAGCTCCATCGAATGATGCACATTGCAACTGACCAGCACGATGCCGGCACGGCCGAACACATGCGCAGCCTTTTCGCCGGAACCCTGATAGCCGAGATCGAAGGCCGCACCCGGCGTCACCGAGAAAACGTTGTGGCGCACTTCGTCCAGATTGACGAAGGTCACCGTACTGCCCTGCGGTACGGCTATCGCCTCGGGGTTGAAGTCACGGTTGTGGGTATATACGGTGTAGTGCGCTGCCTTGGCACGGGCACCGCCATTACTGGGGACGAAGTACACCAGCGTATCGGCCTGTTCGCCTGCGGCGACTTGCTGACCGCTCGCCGCACCCAGATCCACATGTCCGCTGATCTGCACCGATGCGGAGGGAGAGGCTGGCGCGGCAGTCGCGGCGACATCGACCTTTTTCATCACCGGCGCTTTCAGAGCCATGCGATGAAGTTCCGGCACAGGCGCTGGCGCAGATGCGGCGGGCGCGATCGATGCTGCCGCCGGCTCAGCCATGGCCATCGGTGCGGTCGCGGGCTCAGCCATGGGTGCTGGCGTGGGTGCTGGTGCAGGCGGTGCCACCGGCGTCGAAGCTGGAGCCGGCATTGGCATGGCCGAAGCGGCCTGCGCGGGATGCTGGCTGGGCACGGTGTTGCAAGCACCGAGCATCACCACCGCCCCGATCAGGCACATGCGATAAACGAACATAAGACCCCCTATGGTCATCCGATCAGTGAACGCCATGCGCGCGGATCAGGCATGGCGTTTTTGCGAAAGCGAGCCGCGTGAGCGGCGACTCGTCGAGTGCGGCACTTACTTGGTGATGACGGCCTTGTGCATCGGCGCCAGTTTCGCCAGCAGCTTGTTCTGTGCGCGGAACGGGATGTCGTGCTTGTTCATGGCCGTCTGCAGATCCTCGACCAGCGCATTGAAGGCCGCGCGGTTGATGCCGAGGCCGCGATGCACCTTCTCCATGTCCTTGCCGCTATAGGTGCATGGACCATCGAGAATCACGCAGAACTGATCGACCAGTTCGACCTTGATGTGCTCGCGGTCGGCATCGACGAAGTACGGCCGCGTGCGCGTGTCGGCCATCAGGTTGTCCATGAAGTCGTTCATCAGCGCGACCAGCCCCGGCCTGCCGCCGAACTCGTCGAACACCGGCTTTAGCGAGGGATCGCGCGGTGCGCTGGCAGCCATCGCCGCGGACTGCTCCGGCATCGGTGCGGTGTCCTGCGCCATGGCGGCCTGGGCAAACAGCATCGCCGTGGCGATCACGGTGGCATGCAGGGAATACTTGAACATGGGTGTGCTCCTTGGTGGGCAGAATGGCTAACAGCAAATAGCGATCAAATCCGACGCTCAGAATCCGACTTGCACCGAGGCGTACAGTCCTCGCTGCCGATCCTTGATGACGATGTTGCCGAGGTCGGCATACGCCAGCGTCAGCGAGACGTGTTTGTTCGGTGCCCACGCCACGAACGCGTCGTACCAGTCGTCTTCCTTGGCGATACCGAGGTTGTTCGGCTTCTGCCGATACTCGGCCCCGATCGCCCAGTTGCGGCTTAGCAGGTACGCCACCGAGCCTTCGAATTCCGGCTTGTACGAGTTGTTCCGGTCGCCACCGAAACCGAGGATGCCGATCTGATTGGCCTTGGTGAAACGCAACGTGGCATTCACCAGAAGGCTTTGGCCGAGGAACAGCTTGGTCGCGTTGACGTAGTAGTCGTTGCCCTCATCCGACTTCGCGCCGATGAATTGCAATACTCCGGCCTGGTCGTTCTTCTTGTGCTGCACACCGACCGACACCTGCGGCAACCAGCTGTCCTGGTCGAGCACGACATCGCCGAACAGGCGCACCTTCACGCCGATGATGTTCTGCTGGAACGTGAAGCCCCGGCCCAGGCCCAGCGCGGCGCCGACCTGCTCGGTATTGAAGCGCTGTTGCGCGAACGACACTTCCACCCGGTCGTACAGGCCGACCATCGCGCCGACTTCGTCCAGATGGTAGTCGGGCAGATTCACGTGGGTGAGGAACGCATTCGCGCCAATCTCGTCACTCGTGCCGTAGCCCCCGATTACCGCCCATGGCGTCAATCCGCCGCCGGCCGAACCCTCGACCTGGGTTACGCCGCCGGTAAGTAGCAGCTTGTTGCTGACTGTCGGCGTGCTGCTGTCGCTGGCGCTTTCCACACCGGCGGCTGCGGCCACGGATGAAATCACGCAGCCGCTCAGGGCCAGCCCGATCAACCACGTCGCCCGGTTCTTGCGATACATCCCCATGAAAGCACTCCCCTCTGACCGCGCAAAATGCGCATGTGCAGGGATATACGGACCAGCTCACGGTTTGGATGCAGGAACCGTGCTTGCCGATCCGGACACGACATGCCAGCTCCCATTGACGCCGTCGCCGTCGCGGTCGCCCGGCTTGTCATCGCCGGCGAAGAGGTACAGCGGGTGGCCACGGTAAACCCATTGACGGACGCCATCGGCACGCACCGTCGTGCTGTAGTCGCCGCTCGCCTTGATGCCCCTGTCGATGGCATAAGGCGGCCATGCAGCCGCGCATGCCCCGTCGCAACGGCTCGCTCCGGAGGCGCCGTCGGGGTCATAGCGATACAAGGTGTGTCCCGCCTCATCGACCAGCAGCCCTTGCGCATTGCGCTGCGGCACGGAGCCGGCAGCGGCCGTGCCGGCAAACATCAGCAATACGACGACACGGCGAAGAATGTGCATGGCGTAGCCTGTGGCGGGATCTCAGGCCGATTGCCTGCTTGAGCTTGTACGTCGCAGGTATCGGCGCGGATGCACCATCGACGACGCAGCAAATACCGCGGGGTGGCACGCTTGCTAGCATGTGACATCGCCTTCATGCTGTGAAAAGTACCCTCGCCGAGGCGCTTGGCAAGGCGTACCCGGATCGACTCCCTCGCGACAACAGGATGGTTTGCCCATGAGTGTCAGCAGCCCCGCCGAGCGTGACGAGCTGAATCAGCTGTTGCAGCAGACCGGTCGCAACGATCAGAAGGCGTTCGCCGAGCTGTACAAGCGCACCTCGTCCAAGCTGTTCGGCGTGTGCCTGCGCATGTTGCGCGACCGCGGCGAAGCCGAGGAGGTGCTGCAAGAGACCTACACCACGGTGTGGCGTCGCGCTGGCAGCTTCGATGCAAGTCGGGCCAGTGCGGTCACCTGGCTGGTCACGCTGTCGCGCAACAAGGCGATCGACCGCCTACGCCAGCATCGCGAGGAATTGCTGGACGACCCGTCGCGACTGGACGAGACCGTCGACGAACAGCCCACACCGGCCGCCGGTGCGGAAACCAGCCAGGAATACCAGCGGCTGCAACATTGCCTCGATGAACTGGAGCCGCAACAGCAAAGTTCAGTGCGTGAAGCCTTTTTCACCGGAGCTACGTATAACGAATTGGCGACACGCTGCAAGGTGCCGCTCGGAACCATGAAAAGCTGGATCCGCCGTAGTCTCATGCAACTTCGCACGTGCCTCGATCAATGAATACACCCATCGAAGACGGCAACAATAATCTGCGCTACGCCGAGTACGTGCTCGGCGTGCTCGATGCCGACACGCGTGCCGAAGTGGCGCATGAAGTATTGGTCTCCGGTGAAGCCGCGACCGCGGTGGCCTTGTGGCAACGCCGCCTGATGCCGCTGACCGACACCATCGGCGAGGTCACCCCGGCGCCGTATGTATGGGCGCGAATTCACGACGCGCTGCAGCTGGACGCGCCAGCCAGGGTCGCCCCACGCAAGGGACTGTGGGACAACCTGCAGCTGTGGCACTGGCTCGGCATCGGCGCCAGTGCAGTCGCTGTCGCGCTGCTCGTGGTGGTGTCGCTGCCACGGCCGACAACGACGCCGACGGTGGTCAATGCCGGCTACATGGCTTCGACCATCCAGCAGGACAACGGCTCCACCGGCTGGACTGCCACGATGGATCTGCAGCACGCTCGCATGGTGGTGGTGCCGGCCACGCCGGTTGCGTTCGAGCAAGGCCGCGCGCCAGAGCTGTGGCTGATTCCGGCCGGCGGCAAACCCATCTCGGTAGGCATGATCGCGCGCGACAAGCCGACCACGCTGGCACTCGATCCGGCACTGCTGGCGCAACTCGGCCCGACCGCCGCGCTCGCCGTTTCGGTCGAACCGATCGGCGGTTCGCCAACCGGTCAACCGACCGGTGCGGTGATCGCCAAGGGTGCGATTGGTGCCGCACCGGATGCCGGCGGCAAGGTGGCCATGATCGGAGACAGGCAAACGGATCGGAACCGGGTTTAATCAAGCCCGGTCGGCTCCACTCATGAGCACAGCCCTGGTCCTGTTCCGGCGCGATCTGCGCCTGACCGACAACCCGGCGTTGAATGCGGCCTGTGCGGCGCATGCACAGGTACTTCCGGTCTTCATTCACGCGCCCGACGAGGATGGTGAATGGACGGCTGGGGCCGCCAGCCGCTGGTGGCTGCACCATTCGCTGGCAGCACTGGACAACCGGCTGCGCGTACAACACGCCGGACTGCATCTGCGCCAGGGCGACACGCTTGACGTGCTGCGCGAGCTGATCCGCAGCAGTGGTGCCACGGCGGTTTACTGGAACCGGCTGTACGAACCCGCGTCGATCGCACGCGACACGCGGATCAAGAGCGCACTGCAGGACGATGGCATCGCGGTGCACAGCCACAACGCCGCGCTGTGGTGCGAGCCATGGCAGATCGCGACCCAGCAGGGCCAGCCGTACAAGGTATTCACGCCGTACTGGCGCAATCTGTGTTCGCAGTTGCAAGCGACCGAATCGCTGCCCGTGCCGCACGTACCGGGCTGGCGCGAGCTGCCCGATGACCTTCCTCTCGCGGCATTGGAATTGCTGCCGCGCATCGCCTGGGCCGGCGGCTTGAGTGAGCACTGGCAGCCGGGCGAAGCCGGGGCGCAGGAGTTGCTGGAGATCTTCGGCGACGACGCCATCGGCGATTACGCGCATGCGCGCGACCTGCCGGCGCGCCATGGCACCTCGCGGTTGTCGCCGCATCTGCACTTCGGCGAGATCTCGGCGCGGCAGATCCACTTTGATCTGGATCGGCGCGCCCAACGCGTGGATGCAAAGCGGCGACCGGACATCGAACCGTATCTGCGCGAGCTGGGCTGGCGCGAGTTCGCCCATCACCTGCTGTTCCACTTTCCGCACACGCCGACCGCGAACTTCAATCCGCGTTTCAATGATTTCTCGTGGGCGCCACCGAATCAGGCGTTGCTCACGCGCTGGCAGCGTGGCCGCACTGGCATCCCGCTGGTCGACGCCGGCATGCGCGAGCTCTGGCACACCGGCTGGATGCACAACCGCGTGCGCATGATCGTGGGCAGCTTCCTGACCAAGAACCTGCGCCAGCACTGGCAGCACGGCGCGCGCTGGTTCTGGGACACCCTGGTCGATGCCGACCTCGCCAACAACACACTGGGCTGGCAATGGGTGGCCGGCTGCGGTGCCGATGCCGCGCCGTATTTCCGCGTGTTCAATCCGGTGACGCAGGCGAAGCGTTTCGATCCGGAGGGTCACTACCTGCGGCGCTGGTTGCCGGAGTTGGCGGATGCGCCGTTGGCGTTGTTGCATGAGCCGTGGAGGGATGCCGATCTGCTCAAGCGCAGTGGGTATCCGGCGCCGATGGTGGATCTGGGGCAGTCACGGCAGCTTGCGCTGGATGCTTATGGCGCGCTCGCACGCTGACTTCGTATTGGTGGCGTAGAGGTAACTTACGAAGTTGCGCTTTGGTTCGCACGTAGCCCGGGGGCGGCTTGCAATGCGCCCGATATCGGGCTTATAAAGCAACGGCTGGTCGGTGATATCCGCCAGTGTTGTGCCCATGACGAGGATATTCGCTGGGTGCCCGTTCTGACGCCAGAGGCGCGACGGGAATCAAACCACCTCTTTATTTCTACCCTTAGCGAGGGATCTTCGACATGGCCAACTTTCGGGCGAAGCGCGCCCATGCTTTCAAGCAACAACACGGGCAGTGCTTCTATTGCCAACTTCCAATGTGGCTCATAGACATGGCCACGTTTGCTCGCCAACGCGGATTTACCATGCGTCAGGCCATGCACTTTCGTTGCACCGCAGAGCATCTGGTGCCGCGATGCGAAGGAGGAGGAAACGTTCAAGAAAACATCGTTGCAGCATGCTGGTGGTGCAATACCCGCCGGCACCATTGCAAGCATCCGTTACCGCCAGTGGCATTTCATGCGTACGTGATCAGGCGTGTTCGCACAGGCCGGTGGCACGATCGAACGCTTGTAAGGTCTGCACCGAAGATGTGATCACCGACGATTGATCGCATCCAATCGCATAAGCAAAACCACGATCTGGAGGATAGTCTCACCAGAAGCGGGGGCAGGTTCACTTATTCCGTTCGCATTGCGGCAGCAAGTGAACCTGGCCCCGTTCTCGCCAATATTTTCAGCAATCCCCTAGGCCACAGAAACCTGCGGCACTTCCTCGCCCATTTTTCGTAGGTAGTGATTCTCGTGCCCGACTGCCTTAAGCAATGCACGCAACTTACCCATGTAGTAGTCAGTGTCGTATTGCGACCAATCGATGGGTGGACCATTGATCCCATCTTTGTGCGAACCCCGATTTAAGTATCGCTCAAGGGGCGTGAACTTGTTCGAGTGATCAGCAACAGCTAAGCATTTCAGAGCATTGGCTAAGTCAGCGGTACCAGCTGTGAAAGTAAAAAACTGTTCGAGAATACACCGCATGGTATTGGGCACGACTTGGACGGGGGCTTTGTTATCTCGCGCATCGCGCAGCACCTGCCACAGCGCATCGTAATCGTTCATGAGCGCCAAGGGGTCGAGTGCCACGACCGCTGAGTAGTCGTTCTTCTGAACCCTTAGCAGCTGACACTTGGCGGCCGCCTTCTCCAGCGATCCACCGGCAAGTTGGTAGATAAGTTCGTGGAAGAAAAATAGATTGTGGGTAAGAACAATCACCTGCCTCACCTTGGGCAAGCCGGCCAAAGGCTTGATCAGCTGGTGTTGGATGATCGTCGCTACGTCATAGATGTAGTTCTGTGACAGGCTGGAGATCGGATCGTCAATCACGACAATTGTCTTGCCCACCTCAACATTTCCGGTCTCTTCATGCGAGCCCTTGATCAGCTCGATGAAATAGAGGAAGGAGATAAGAGTTTTTTCGCCTTCACTGAGAGACTGAGCGCTGCAATTGACGTCATGCGGCCTTGCTAAGCAATACAGGTGACCATCCCCATCTTTTCTCGTGATCCAGAACGATGTAATCCCCATGTCCTGTAGGCGGGCATTTATGGCTTCGACGGATGCATCGACGCCGGTTTGCTGGCCGCGAAGCTCGGCCAGGCGAAGCGTGTTGATAGCGATGCGTTGCTCCAATTCGACAGTGAGGGCCTTCACAGCCGTCAACTGTGCCTCTAGCGGTGCAAGAGCCGCATCGTGGGCTGCATACGCCTCGGCGCGATCCGCCTGCAAGACCTCGTAAAACATCTTCCTGATCTTGGTGCGCTCACCGCTGCGGTCAAGGATCCGCTTGTTGAAGTCATCCACCTTCGCTTTCAGCGCAGCCAAGGCATCTCTCATGGGCTGATGATCAGCAATCTTGATTTTAATCGCGTTACTGGGCTTGGCCTGCTTGGTGCGCATCAAGGATAGGCTGGCTTTCATCTGGCCTTCCAGCTTGCTCCAAGCCAGCTCCAGTCCCGTCTCCTTCGTAATCGGATCGTCAAACACGCCGCTCATGCGCTCTTGCAGCTGCTCCAGACGCAAGGCGTAGTTCGATACCAGCACGGCGATCTTGTCGATCTTGAGCTTCCGGCCACCTTCAAGCAGCTTGGCCAACTCATCCTCGAAATCGTGGGGCAACCGTTGCTGGCAGAACGGGCATTGCTCATCCCACACATAAGCCCGCCCTTGGTCGACCCAATCACCATTTCCCAACTTAGCGATGAGGGGAGCTAGTCGGCTGGCAGCTGACACCTCCACCGGATCCGCCCAGATGGCGTCTTCTTCGGTGTCTGCCAAACCTGAGAGGTCGATCGGAGGCACAGTCTTGCTAGTCTCAGTGCCAGATACATCTGCATAGCGCTGCTCCAACCGTGCGATGGTGTCCAGCTTGGTGCCTTGGGCTACCTCATAGGTCCGGAGATCATTGAAAAAGCCCTTCTTGTTCCTTCCATAGCCCTCCAGCATGCTCGCCAATTTCGTGGCCTTCCCGGTGCCATGGGCTTTCCAAATGTCGTCGATGCCGCGAGAGATCTCATCATCGACCAACTTTTGCGCCACCTCAACCCGCCCGCGCAGCACCGTTACATCAATGTCCAGCGCTGCGTTCTCTGCGTCCTTTTCGTCGATCTCCTTCTGCTTGGCAGTATCCACCTCACCGATGGTGAATATCCCCTGCATCGTCTCACCGATTACTCGGCCCGCGAACGCATGGTTGTAGACCAGATGACGAAACGGGCCAGTCCCCGTCGTCTCGACCTGACAGTGCGCAAATGTATCGTCTTGGACAGAGCGACCATGAACAACTTCTCCGATCGCTGATTTGCCCGCTCCATTCAAGCCGTAGATGAAGGTGGCCTGCTTGCCTGTATCGAAATCGATAGCTGCAAGCGTGGTCGGGTGAAAACTCTTGTAATTGTGGATCGAGATCTTCTTGATCATGCCCGTCCCCTGTAGAACCCAGTCCAGGTTGCCTTGACGCAACGTTTCCGTATTTATTGGTGGCCGATGGACACTGTAACGGCCTTGTCTGCCAGCCGCGCCGCATCAGCGAGGAGCGCCAGGCCATCGAGCACTGGATCCATCCTATTCCCCACATCGCGCTCCGGGACAGCCCCAACCCTGATTACTACTGACGGTGACGACCACACCAATCGACGAAGCCAACTGAGTGCCTAAAGTACGGTGCTTTTTTTAGTACGCGTTCAGCCGGTCATCTGCTCCTTCTGCCACTACGCTCGCCGGGTGGGTGGGCTACGGGGGCGATGTGAAACCCGGCCATTTCACTGCTCGATGCATCCGCTGCCCGGGTTCTTCCGTATCTGTCATAGAACCGCTGACAGGTATGTTTCCATGGCCACCTCCCAACCGATCCTGATTGCACCGCCCGGCAAGGTCGAAACCTTGACTGGCAGCGCCGTCGATCAAGCCAGCTCCAAGCATTCCTGGCCGGTGCGCACCGTAAAGCGCTGGTTCGATACCAGCGCAGTGGTGGAAGTGGACGAGAGCCGCGAGGATCGCATCGACTGGCTGCGCGCCGCACCGTTCGTGGCGATGCATCTGGCCTGCATCGGCGTGATCTGGGTTGGCGTCTCGCCGATCGCACTGATCGTGGCCGCCTCGCTCTACGTCATCCGCATGTTTGCGTTGACCGCGTTCTATCACCGCTACTTTTCGCATCGCACTTTCCAGACCTCGCGTGCGATGCAGTTCGTGTTCGCGCTGATTGGCGCTTCCTCTGTGCAGCGCGGGCCGCTGTGGTGGGCGGCGCATCACCGGCATCATCATCGGGTGACCGACACGCCGGCCGACCCGCATTCGCCGGGTGTCCACGGCTTCCTGTGGAGTCATATCGGCTGGTTCCTGACCCCGCGCAACTTCCGCACCGATCTGTCGCGGGTGCCGGATCTGGCGAAATTTCCGGAGCTGCGCTGGCTCGACCGCTACGACATCGCGATTCCGGTCGTGCTGGCGGTCGCGTTGTACGGCTTGGGCGTGCTGCTGCATGACGTCGCGCCGCAGCTGGGCACCAGCGGCGGACAGATGCTGATCTGGGGTTTCTTCGTCTCGACCATCGTGCTGTTCCACGCCACCGTGACGATCAACTCGCTGGCGCACCGCTACGGCAAGCGCCGCTTCGATACCAAGGATGACAGCCGCAACAACGTGTGGCTGGCGCTACTCACGTTCGGCGAGGGCTGGCACAACAACCATCACTTCTTCCCCGGTTCGAGCCGGCAGGGTTTTCATTGGTGGGAAGTGGACCTGACCTGGTACGGACTGAAGCTGATGTCGGCGCTGGGCTTGGTGCGCGGGCTGAAGCCGGTGCCCGCCTGGGTGCTGACCAAGGCGCGGAGCTGAGCCATGCGCATCGCCGTCGTCGGATCGGGTATCGCAGGGCTGGCATCGGCGTGGCTGCTGTCGCGCCGGCATGAGGTAACGCTGTTCGAGGCCGGCAGCTATTTCGGCGGCCACACGCACACGCATGACGTGGAGCAGCAGGGTCGCCGCTATCGCATCGACAGCGGCTTCATCGTGCACAACCCCGCTCACTACCCGCTGCTGAGCCGGATGTTCGATCAGCTCGGCCTGGCGTCGCAGCCGACCACGATGAGCTTCTCGGTGCACAACGAGGCCAGCGGGCTGGAATACAACGCGGCCACGCTGGATACGCTGTTCTGCCAGCGGCGCAATCTCTTCTCGCCGCGTTTCATCGGCATGGTGCGCGACCTGATGCGGTTCTATCGCGAGGCACCGGCGCTGCTCGACTTGCCAGGCGAAGGTCCCACGCTGGGCGACTATCTGGCCGAACACGGTTACGGTGCCGCGTTCCGCGACGAGCATCTGGTGCCGATGGCTTCCGCGCTGTGGTCGTCACCGGCCACGCAGATTCTCGGTTTTCCGGCGCGTTATCTGGCGCAGTTCATGGCCAACCACCAGATGCTGCAGCTCAGCGATCGTCCGCAGTGGCGCGTGGTGCGCGGTGGTTCGTCCACCTATGTGCAGGCATTGCGCGAGCGCTGGTCCGTGCGCGAAAGGCTGAACTGCGCGGTGCGCTCGATTCGCCGCCATGCCGCCGGCGCCGAGATCACCAGCGCCGCCGGCGTCGAACATTTCGATCATGTCGTCTTGGCCTGCCACAGCGATCAGGCACTGGCGTTGTTGAGCGATGCCGACGAACGCGAGCAGTCGATCCTCGGCGCGATGCCGTACCAGGCCAACGACACCGTGTTGCATACCGACGCCAGCGTGCTGCCGAAGCGACGCAAGGCGTGGGCCGCATGGAACGCGTGGCTGCCGCGCGATCCCGACGAGGCGTGCACGGTCAGCTACTGCATGAACCTGCTGCAGGGCATCGAATCGCCAGAGCCCTTTGTGGTCACGCTCAACCGCACGGCCGCGATCGACCCGGCCAAGGTGCTTGCCCGCATGCAGTACCACCACCCGGTCTACAGCCACGCGTCGGTGGCGGCGCAGACGCGCAAGGCCGAGATCCAAGGCCAGCGGAACACCTGGTACGCCGGCGCGTACTGGGGCTGGGGATTCCACGAGGACGGCATGCGCAGCGCGGTCGACGTGGCTGCTGCACTCGGTGTGCGCTGGCCGGTAGGTGTGGGTGCCATTCACGCCGTCGAATCGCGCGTCGAGGAAATCGCAGCGTGAACACCGAAGCGACTGAGCCGCTGGCGAGCGCCGTGTACGAAGGCGTGGTACGTCATCGCCGACTGGCTCCGCATCCACATGCCTTCGATTACCGGATGGCCCAGCTCTATCTGGATCTGGACGAAGTCGATCGCGTGTTCAGGCAGCGCTGGCTGTGGTCGAACGAACACGGCAACGTCGCGCAGTTCCGTCGCAAGGATTATCTCGGCCCGGTCGTACTCCCGCTGGCCGAGGCCGTGCGTCAACGCGTCGAAAAAGCCACCGGCCATCGTCCGGTCGGACCGATTCGTTTATTGACCCATCTGCGCTACTTCGGCCTGGTGTTCAACCCGGTCAGCTTCTACTACTGCTACGCCGAGGACGGCGTGACCCTGGTCTGCATCGTGGCGGAGATCACCAACACGCCGTGGAAGGAACGCCACGCCTACGTGCTTCCGATCGAGACGGCACAGACGCAGGGACGTGCGCCGCACTGGACCTTCCCGAAGACCTTCCATGTGTCGCCGTTCATGCCGATGGCACGCGAATACGACTGGAGCTTCACCGCGCCGGGCGACCAGTTGCACGTGCACATGGACGTGCTGCGCGACGGCCAGCGCGAGTTCGACGCCACGCTCACCCTGCAGCGCAAACCCCTGACCGGTGCCTCGCTCGCCCGCGTGCTGTGGCGCTATCCGCTGATGACTGCGCAGGTGGTCGGCGCCATCCATTGGCAGGCGCTGCGACTGTGGCTGAAGCGCAACCCCATCCACGATCACCCCGCTGTTCCCAGAGGTTCGCCATGAACGACATCGCCAAGACCGCCGACTACGAAAGCCCGAGGACCAGCAGCTTCGATCGCTTCCTGCGCCAGCAATTGCTCGGTCAACTGAGTCAGCTGCGGCACGGACGATTGCTGCTGACCGACGATGGCGAGCAACTCGAATTCGGCGACGCCGCTGCCGACTTGCAGATCCACATGGAAATCCTCGACCCGGCGTTCTACCGCGCCGTCGCTACCAACGGCAGCGTAGGCGCGGGCGAGGCTTACATGGATGGCTTGTGGCGCTGCGACAACCTGATCGGGTTGGTGCAGCTGCTGGTGCGCAACCGCGACATGCTCGACGGCATGGAGAACGGCCTGGCCCGCCTCGGCGGCATGGCGATGCGCGGCTGGCATGCACTACGTCGCAATACACGTGATGGCAGCCGTCGCAACATCGCCGCGCACTACGACCTTGGCAATGATTTCTTCAGCCTGTTCCTGTCGCCGGACCTGATGTACTCGTCGGCGATCTGGACCGATCCCTCCGACACGCTGGAGATTGCCTCGACGCGCAAGCTCGAACGCATCTGCCGCAAGCTCGATCTCAAACCGACCGACCGGGTGGTCGAGATCGGCACCGGCTGGGGCGGCTTTGCGTTGTACGCCGCGCAGCATTACGGCTGCAACGTCACCACCACCACGATCTCACGCGAGCAGCATGCGCTGGCCAGCGAACGCATCACGGCGGCAGGCCTGAGCGATCGTGTCACGCTGCTGCTCAAGGACTACCGCGATCTCGAAGGCCAGTACGACAAGCTGGTCTCCATCGAGATGGTCGAGGCGATCGGCGCGCCGTATCTGGACGTCTATTTCGAGAAGCTTGGCAGCCTGCTGAAGCCCGATGGACTGGCGTTGCTGCAGGCGATCACCATCGAGGATCACCGCTACGCGCAGGCTCTGAGCTCGGTCGACTTCATCAAGCGCCACGTGTTTCCCGGCAGCTTCATCCCCTCGATCAACGCACTGCTCGCCTCGAAGACCCGCAGCAGTGATCTGGCACTGACCCAGCTGGAAGACTTCGGCCACTCGTATGCGCTGACTCTGAAAGCCTGGCGCGAACGCTTCATGGCACAGCTGCCGCAGGTGCGCGCGCAGGGTTTCGATGAGCGCTTCATGCGGATGTGGGAGTTCTATTTGGCGTATTGCGAAGGCGGCTTCCGCGAACGCTCGATCGGTGTCGCGCACCTGCTGCTGGCCAAGCCCGGCAACCGGCGCGCGGCGTTACTGCCGGAGCTCGAATCGGCCGACAGGATGCCTGCATGAAATTCTGGGCCAGCCTCATCGGCTATCAGCTGGTCTGGTTCGCCGCCGTGATCGGCGCCGGACGCGGACTGGCGTGGCCGGGGATCGTCGGCATGCTGCTCTATGCCGCATGCCAGTTGGCTGCTGCACGCCATTACCAAGCCGACCTGTCCCTGATGGCAACAGCCATCGTGCTCGGGCTGCTGGTCGATGGCGGCTTGATGCGTGCTGGGCTGGCCAGCTATGCCACGCCGTGGCCATCCGCCGCGTTGGCGCCGGCATGGATTCTGGCATTGTGGGCCACCTTCGCGATGACCTTCACCCAATCACTGAGTTGGCTGCAGACACGTCTCTGGCTTGCGGTACTGCTCGGAGGTATTGGCGGTCCGCTGGCCTATTTGAGCGCGTCGCGCGGCTGGCATGTGGTGAGCTTTGCCGATCCCGCGTGGCGCGGCTTGCTGTGGCTGGGCATCGGCTGGGCGCTGGCGACCCCGGCGCTGGCGTGGCTGGCCCGACGCTGGTCGACCGAAGCGGCACCGGCCGCCATTTCCCTGCAAGGTGATGCGCCATGAATCCGTGGATCCAGCTGGCCGTGCTGTGGTTGCTTGCGGCCTTGATGATGACCTTGGGCTGGTTGTGGCAGCGCCCGCGCTCCAACGCCGGCATCGTCGATGCGCTGTGGGCCGGCGGCGTGGGCGGCAGTGCCGTTCTTTTTGCGTTGCTCGGTGACGGTGCCATGTGGCCGCGCGTGATCCTGGCCGTACTTGGCGGCCTGTGGGGCATACGGCTGGCGGCGCATCTATGGAAGCGCGTGCGCGGCGAGCCCGAGGATGGCCGCTATCAGAACCTGCGTGCGCACTGGCATGGCAGCCAATTCAAGTTCTTCCTGTTCTTCCAGTTCCAGGCGCTGCTGATCGTGCTGTTCTCGCTGCCGTTCCTGGCGGTGGCACGCAACCCGCGCGCGTTTGATCCGTGGATGCTTATCGGCATCGCGATCTGGCTGGTCAGCGTGATCGGCGAATCGGTCGCCGATCGACAGCTGGCCCGCTTCCGCGCCGCTCCGGCGAATCACGGGCACACCTGCCGCGACGGCCTGTGGCGTTATTCGCGTCACCCCAACTACTTCTTCGAATGGATCCACTGGTTTGCCTACGTCTGCATCGCGCTCGGATCGCCGATCGTCTGGCTGGCCTGGGCCGGGCCGCTGGTGATGTATGTCTTCCTGCGCTGGATCAGCGGCATCCCGTACACCGAGACGCAGGCGCTGCGCAGCCGCGGCGATGACTACCGTGCCTATCAACGCAGCACCTCCATGCTGATTCCCTGGTTTCCGAAAAGGATCGAACCATGAACACCGCCGCCACTGTCTCCGACGAACTGCCGCAGGAACGACCGGCTCCAGGCCTGCTGGGTCTGGCTGAGCGTGGACGCATTCCTGACGCATTGCTGCGGCAAGGCATCCGGCGCATGTGCGCACAGCGCCTGCGCGAGGAGATGGCCGGCGGACTGGATCAGCAAGCCGCGCGCTTTGCCGCACGCATCGACATGCTGCGGCATAGCCCGGTGGCGATCCACACCGATGCCGCCAACGCGCAGCATTACGAACTGCCGCCGGCGTTCTTCGAGCTGTGCCTCGGCAAGCGCCTGAAGTACTCGGGCTGCTATTACCCGCGCGGCGACGAGTCGCTGGATCAGGCCGAAGAGGCGATGCTCAAGCTGTATGGCGAACGCGCCGAACTGGCGGACGGCCAGAAGATTCTCGAACTCGGCTGCGGATGGGGCTCGCTGACGTTATGGATGGCCGAACGCTATCCGCACGCGAAGATCACCGCCGTCTCCAATTCGAACCAGCAGCGCGAACACATCGAGGCGAAGTGCCGCAAGCGCGGCCTATTCAACGTGCGGGTGATTACCCAGGACGTGAACCGGCTCGAACTGGAGGCCGCGCAGTTCGATCGCTGCGTCTCGGTCGAGATGTTCGAGCACATGCGCAACTACGAAATCCTGCTCAGCCGTATCGCCAGCTGGCTGAAGCCCGGCGGCAAGCTGTTCGTGCACATCTTCGCGCACAAGACCCTGATGTATCCGTTCGAGACCGCGGACGAGGACAACTGGATGGGCCGGCACTTCTTCACCGGCGGCCTGATGCCGGCCTCGGACACCTTGCTGTGGTTCCAGCGTGAGCTGCAGATCGAGCAGCGCTGGCACGTCGACGGCACGCATTACCAGCGCAGCGCCAATCACTGGCTGGCCAACCAGGACGCGCGCAAGGATCAGGTGATGGCCACGCTGACCGAAGCCTACGGCAGCAAGGCCGCACCGCTGTGGTTCCAGCGCTGGCGCATGTTCTGGATGTCCTGCGCCGAACTGTTCGGCTACGCCGATGGCCAGGAGTGGCTGGTGGCGCATTACCGGTTCGTACGGCCCTGACCGTTCCTGTCTTCGGCCCCACCCACTTCGGAGCTATCGCATGCATTTGCCGAAAACATTTTTGATGGCCTGTGGTCTGCTTGTCGTCAGTGCCTGCGTTCAGGCAAGCAGCCTGCCGCCGATCAAGCCGGTCGCGCATGTCGACCTGCCTCGCTTCATGGGCACCTGGTACGTGATTGCCACCATTCCCACTCGCTTCGAGAATAACGCCTACAACGCGGTCGAGACCTACAAACTGCAGCCTGACGGGAATGTCTATACCGCGTTCCGCTTTCACAATGGTTCGTACGACAACCCGGTGAAGGCGATCCATTCCACCGGCTTCGTGAAAGCGGGCAGCGGCAATGCGGTGTGGGGCGTGCAGGTGTTCTGGCCGATCAAGGCGCAATACATCGTGGCGTATCTGAAGGACGACTACAGCCAGACCATCGTCGCCCGCGACGCGCGCGACTACACCTGGATCATGGCGCGCACTCCGACGATTTCCCAAGCCGATTACGACGCACTGATCGCACGCGTCAAACAGATGGGTTATTCGATCAGCGATGTTCGCAAAGTGCCCCAGGCGTGGCCCGAGAACGCGCGCTGAAATCTGCAACAGCAAAGATGGCGATACGGCTGCTGAAGCTATCGGCTACAGTACACGAACCGATGGCACGTTCAGTCCGCACTCAACCCAATAGCCGCTCACACACAGCCCGATACACGGCCGGTAATTGCTCCAGCTCGCCCAGTGCAACGCACTCGTCCACCTTGTGGATTGTGGCGTTGACTGGGCCGATCTCGACAACTTCGGCGCCCATCGGTGCGATAAAGCGGCCATCGGAAGTGCCGCCGCCGGTGCTCTGCTCGGGGTCAAGGCTACACAGTTCGCGGCAGACGGCCACCACGGTTTCGCGCAGTGCACCGCCCGGTGGTGTGAGAAAGGGTTCGCCGGAGAGGTTCCAGTCGAGCGTGAAATCCAGGCCATGCCGCTGCAGGATATCCTCGGTACGCGCGCGCAGATCCTCCGCGCTGCTGGCGGTGCAGTAGCGGAAATTGATCAGCGCCTGCAACTCGCCCGGAATCACGTTGGTGGCGCCGGTGCCGGCGTTGAGGTTGGAAACCTGGAACGAGGTGGGCGGGAAATCGCTGTTGCCTTCGTCCCAGCGCTCGGCTGCCAGCTCGGTCAATGCAGGCGCGAACGCGTGGATCGGGTTCAACGCCTTCTCCGGATACGCCACATGCCCCTGCACACCACGCACGCGAAGCGTGCCCGACAGCGAGCCACGCCGACCCACGCGAATCAAGTCGCCCAGCTTTTCTTTCGCCGACGGCTCACCAACCACGCACCAGTCGATGCGTTCGCCAACGCTACGGAAGTGTTCGACCACCTTGCGCACGCCGTCGAGATTGGTCGGCCCTTCCTCGTCGCTGGTCAGCAGCAGGCCAACCCGACCGCGATGATCCGGATGCGCCGCCACGAACTGTTCCAGCGCCACCACCATCGCCGCCACCGAGCCTTTCATGTCGGCGGCGCCGCGGCCGTATAGACGGCCATCACGGATTGTGGGTTCGAACGGCGGGCTGCGCCATGATGCTTCGGGGCCGCTCGGCACCACGTCGGTATGACCGAGGAAGGCCAGCGTGGATCCACCCGTGCCATGCGTGGCCCACAGATTGTCCACCTCGCCGTAACGTAGGTGTTCGACGTGGAAACCCGCACGTTGCAGGCGCTCACCAATCAATGGCAGGCAACCCGCATCTTCCGGGGTCACCGAACGGCGGCGGATCAGATCACAGGTGAGTTCAAGGACTTCGGACATGGAGACGTGCCAGACGCTGCGGATCGACAGCGCCCAGCATAACAAGGGGACCGGGACAGAGCGTGCCCTCGGTCAATGCGTCTGCTTGGCGTTGACCCCGCCCTCGATGCTCAGCCGACCGACCACACCGAGCATTTCCAGCGGCGCGACGCCATCGCCGTGCGTGGTGACGCCACCGTCGATATCGATCTCGCGGGCGGAGCCGCCGGGTTTGACGCTGAGCGCGATGGCGGAGAGCTTCAGCACCACGCCCTTCACCAGCGAGTCGCCGGTGCCGCCGAAGGTTTCGAGACCACGACGCACGCTGAGGTAGCCGATCGGCTGGCTGATCTGGATGCCGACCGCGCCATCGGCATGCGTGGTGATGCGGTCGAATACAGCACGATTGACGGTGCCGGCGTAGACGTTGAAACCCCGCGCGCCCTGCCCGAACGTCTCGATCGGCGCCTCGACTTCCAGCTCGTTGACGAGGCCGAAGTTGACGAAGCCGATGCCGCTGGGGCCGTACGAAGTGATCTTCTCCTCGGCAACCCAGTGATCCACCGAGCCCCAATTGTCGAGCACCATGTCGTTCTGGCCGTAGGTCACCACCGGCCCCAGGTTGCGCACGGTATCGACAAAGGCGTTGAACACGGTGAACACGCCGCCGGTGATCATGTCCGGCGTGCCCGGTGCGATGCGGCCATCGCTGTGGATCTCGCCGGTTTCGAGCAGCGACACGGTGAGCCGGCCACCTTCGAAGCCGGCGCCGCTGACGAAGATGCCGCTGCCGAGTACCGGCGCGGCTGCGCGCCCGGCAGACAGCCCGACCAATCGCGCACTGATCACCACCGCGGCGTCGGCCTGCATGTTCCAGAGCGTGAACGCGCCCTGCAGCACATGCACGCCGAAGCCCTGCGGCCGGTCGGCCTGCGCACGCGCATCGGCGCTGACCACATCCAGACCGGCGACCTCGACATGACCGCTGCGCACCTTGTCGCGCGCGAGGATCTGCACTTGGCCAATCGTGGTCACCTCACCCAGCACCAGCCGGCCCAGACTTTCCACCTGCGTATCGTTGTGGATGGCGCGCCGGTCCGACGAGGCGACCAGATGCAGGCTGTGGACCTCGTTGTCGGTGGTCAGCTGCAGGCCGTCGATACCCGTCGCGAAAATCAACGCCGCGTCATCGTCGTGGCCTTGCAGCACCTGTCCGGGCGACAGCCGTAGCGTCGGCACATCGGCCAATTCCCCACTGACCACGATCTGCCGTATCCCGGTGTCCTGCACAGCACGGACCAGTTCGGCAACGCTGCTGACGACAATCGAGGACGTGGTCATGCGGCTCTCCTTGGTTGGGGGAGTCGCCATGCTACGCCATTGCCGGTCATGTCAAAACGTCGCGTGCATGACGGCTGCATGTCCGACAACTTCTTGCGAAAACCCGCTTCAATCTGCGATCACCGCGCCCGGCAAATGGCCAACGACACCAGTGATCGCCAAGGCACATGGCCGGCTTCAAGCATCGAGCTCGTCGTCGCGCTGGCCGAGATGGACCAGCGCAGCAAGCAGCACGACGACAAAGCGGAAGGCCGCATCGCCACCTCAGCGCCCGAACAACTTCTTGAAGCCGTTGTCGCTGAAACCCACGCTCACCGAGCCGTCGGGCTGCACCACCACCGGACGACGGATCAGCGCGGGATATTCCTTCAGCAGCAGCGTCCACTCCGGATCGCTGCCGGGGTTCTTGCGTTGCGGCAGCAGGTTGCGCCAGGTGGTGGACGACTTGTTGACCAGCTTCTCCCAGCCACCGAGCTTTGCCGCCCATTCCTTCAGTGTCGCCGCAGGTACAGGATTGGCGCGGTAATCGACAAAGTCGTGCGCCACCTCGAAACGGGTCAGCCAGTTGCGCGCCTTCCTGCAGGTGTCGCAGTTGGGAAGTCCATATAGAACGGGATTCATTCGCCGCTCCGCAGCAGTTCGTTGATGCTGGTCTTGCTGCGCGTCTTCGCATCGACCTGCTTGACGATGATCGCGGCGTACAGGCTGTGGCTGCCATCCTTCGCCGGCAGGCTGCCCGATACCACCACGCTGCCGGCCGGCACGCGGCCGTAGCTGACCTCGCCGGTGGCGCGGTTGTAGATGCGGGTGGACTGGCCGAGGAACACGCCCATGCCGATCACGCTGCCGCGCTCCACCACCACACCCTCGACTACTTCCGAACGCGCGCCGATGAAGCAGTTGTCCTCGATGATGGTCGGGTTGGCCTGCAGCGGCTCCAGCACGCCGCCGATGCCGACGCCGCCGGACAGGTGCACACCCGCGCCGATCTGCGCGCACGAACCCACCGTGGCCCAGGTGTCGACCATCGTGCCGGCACCGACATAAGCGCCGATGTTGACGTAACTCGGCATCAGCACCGCGTCCTTGGCGATATGCGCGCCGCGACGCACCAGCGCGCCCGGTACCACGCGTGCGCCGAGGTTCTGCAACTCGGCGTCATTGCCGTGGGCGAAGCGCAGCGGCACCTTGTCGAACGCCTGCGACGGGCCACCATCGACCACGCGGTTGTCGTTGATCCGGAAATACAGCAGCACCGCCTTCTTGATCCACTGGTTCACCGTCCAGCCGCCCTGGCCGTCCGGTTCGGCGACACGACGCTCGCCGGATTCGAGCAGGTCGAGGACCTGGCCGATGGCGGGCCGCAGATGGGTCTCGATCTCGGCCTCGGTCAGTTCGTTGCGGCGCTCGAAGGCAGCGTCGATCAGGGTTTCAATGGCTTGCATGGGGCTATTCACTGTTGAAGTTGGTTGGCAGGCGGCAGCCTGAGGCTGGACATAAAGAGTACACGCTGCCGGCGTCGATGCCGCCGCTGAATTCATCGACCTTTAACGGGATGCGGCGGTACATTGCGCAGTCTTCGGCAACAGCGCGAGACTTCCGTTGGCTCTTCGAAACGCATGCGGCTCGGCCTGTCGCGAACCGCTGCTTCGGCGCCTGCCAGTCGCCATGCTTCCCTAACCTTCTCAAGGAGTCTGAAATGAGCCAGTTGAAGATCGCCGTCATTGTCGGCAGCCTGCGCGCGGATTCGTTCAACCGCCGACTCGCCCGCGCCGTGGAGAAGCTGGCACCCGCCGAATTCGCGTTCAAGCACATCCAGATCAACGATCTGCCGTTGTATTCGCAGGATTTCGACGCCGCCTACCCGGCTGCCGCCACCCGACTGAAGAAAGACATCGAATCGGCCGATGGCCTGCTGTTCGTCACGCCCGAATACAACCGCTCGATTCCCGGCGTGTTGAAGAACGCGATCGACATCGCATCGCGTCCGTGGGGCACCAACTCGTTTGCCGGCAAGCCCGCGGCGGTGATCGGTGCATCGATCGGCACCGGCGGCACCGCGCTGGCACAGCAGCACCTGCGCAATGTGCTGGCCTATCTCGACGTGCCCGTGCTGGGCCAGCCCGAGGTATTCGTCCACTTCAAGGATGAACTGATCGCCGACGACGGCACGATCAGCAACGAAGGCACCCGGAAATTTCTGCAGGGCTTCATGGACAACTACGTCGCCTGGGTCAGACGCTTCGCACATTAAGCAAGGCCGCATCGGAGCGCCGACCTGATCGGATCGGCGCCCCGTTTTCACCGTGCCGAAACGATGGGTATGCTCATCATGCGTCACCCGCTTGCGTCGCGGGAGCCCGGCACGGCACCGCCGCGCACCATGCAACCCCGACGCGAGGTCCGTCCCGCCAGCTGCCGCAGGGGTCGCATCATGCGTGAACAAATCAGCGAAGGATTCATGGTCTTCGTCTCCGATGGCGACGAAGGCATCGGCTCTGTCCGCGAGATCAGGCACGGGCTGCCCGAACTGGTCGTCTACATCGAGAATGCCGGCGACTTCGTGGTGCCGCTCTCGGCGATCAAGGATGTCCATTCCGATAAGGTCGTCCTGAACTTCGATCGCCTGGACATCCGCCTGCGCGATGCGATCCGGCACGCACGCGACTCGGAAGATCCGAACTATGTGTCGCCGGCTTCGACCGAAGACGAAGAAGTGACCGACGAGGAAAGCACTCGACCCGGGCAAGCCGAGTGACGCGGCGGCCTTGGCGACACGTCGGTATCCGGCGCGGCTATCCATCGGTTGACTGATACCGCAATAGGCGGCGCATAGCTTGAAAGTCGCTGTGCGACTCCATTATCACGGCGGTCAGAAAATCCCGGCCACGGGCACCGGAGTCTTGCTTGCCAACAATAAGCTGTCCAACTGCTTCAGCCCGATTTAAATCGGGCGCATGACTGGTTTTGCGTCGATATTTGGTGATAATGCGGGAATCCCTCCTGGAAGGCGGTGCAAACCCATGACGCAATATAATCTTGAGTCTTTGTTGGCACCGATCAGCGATGACACGCCGTCGGGAGACGATCTGGAATACGATCCGGATTTTCTCGCTCTCGAACGCGCCGCCGCCCCGAAAGCCGAGCGCGCAGTGGGAGACAGCGTCAAGGCGGCCGAAGAGCCCGATTGGGACAAGGTCGCCGAACTGGCCGAAACCGTACTGGGTCGATCCAAGGATTTGCGCGCCGCCGTTCACCTCACCACGGCCTGGACGCGCACCTCCGGCATGCCTGGCTGGAATGCGGGCCTTGGCCTGATTCGTGGCCTGCTTGAGCATTTCTGGGACACCGTGCACCCGAAACTGGATGCCGAAGACGATAACGATCCGACGATGCGTGTTAATTCGGTGGTTCCACTTGGCGATCTGCAAGGTGTATTGCGCTATTTCCGCATCACGCCTTTCGTGCAATCGCCGCGATTGGGACGATTTGATTTACGCGCTCTGCGTATTGCCAATGGCACGCTGAAAGTCACCGCATCCGAGGGTGAACCGGGGGCGACGATGACCGAAATCGAAGCCTGCTGCATGGACTGCCCGGAAGCTGATCTCGTCGCCGTGACGACCGCCATTCGCGAGTCACTTGAACACGCCAAGGCGATCGACGGCATTTTCAATGATCGCGTCGGCACCGCGGGACCGGATTTCAAGAACCTGCTCAGCGATATCTACGAGCTGAAGAAGTTTCTGGAACCGCAGCTGGCGCAACGCATGCCGCAGGAAGGTTCCGTTGAAGGGGACGGCGTCAGCGACGATGGAGCTGGAGCTGGCGGAGGCGGCGTTCGCGCATCGACCGGCGCCATTTCCGGGCCGCAGGATGTGATGCGTCGACTGGATGAACTGTGCGATTACTACACGCGCAACGAACCCTCGAGCCCGGTGCCGCTGCTGCTGCGTCGCGCGAAGCGTCTGGTAGGCATGGACTTCATGGACTTGTTGAAGGATCTCGCGCCCGGCGGCATCTCCGAACTGCAGGTCGTTTCCGGCGCTCCTGCCGACGAATAAAACTCACCTGTCCATGTCGGGCGTTGCTGTTGCAAACAGCTCAGTAAACGCCCTTGCAGGTGTTGGCCGAGGGCCGCACGAAAAGCTGGCGCACCGAAGGGTCCCAGCTCAGCGACAGTCCGCCCGGCAGCCCCGCCGTGATGCCCGCCGATGCGATCTGGCTGAACGGTCCGACCGAGGCACTATGCCCGTCGCCGAACGTCACCTTGGCGGTGATCGCGTAACTGACCGGGCTGGCGCAGCCGGCTATCGCGATGCTCTGCGAAACCGCGCCGCTGCCGGTGAAATCCGGCATCGTTCCGGTGACCGGTGGCATGACCTGCTGGCCATCGCCTGACTGACATGTCGCAGTCAGCCCATAGCTCACCGAAACCTTCGCCGGGGCCGCGACCTGCACGGCCGCGACAACCTCCGGTTGCGCCGCGCAACCAACCAGAAACGCCTTGCGCTTGGACATCACATGCAGCACATAACTGCCCGGTTGCAGCTGGCTGCTGTCCGGCAGTTTCAGCTCGATCCGGCTGGGCGATACGCCGGTCACGCTGGGCTGAATACTCTGCGGCTTGCCCTGCCCGTCGGTCGCAGTCACCACCGGATCTTCGCATTGCGCATCGAACAGATTCGCACCTGTCAGCGCGAAGACGGTGTCCTTGCTGCCGTTGCGCAGTACGAACAACGGCCGGCGATCCGGTGTCTCGACACCATCGATGACCGGCTGCACCTTGGCCGAACCACCGCCGGCAGCAAGCAGCTCCACGGTCTTTGATAATGCATCGGCCATCGCGCTCGCATCGGCGTCGAGGCAACCCTTGCTGGCATCCAGATAAGCCTGCGTCCGCTGAGCCGCAGCGGAGGCCCGATACGCGCTGGCCTTGGCGTCCGCAGCGATGATGTCGATCGGCTTGCCCACGTCACCGCCCAGTGTCTTGCGCAAAGCATCGGCCAGACTGGCTAGGCGTTGACTGGTGGCACCGAGGCTGGAATGCGGCAGAGCAGTGGCCCGCGCCGCCAGATCGTGCTGGGCGGCTTCGAGCTGGTCGATGATGACCGACCCGGTCAGGCGCGGCGCAAGCTGTGCGGCCGCTGAGCCGGCAAGGCTCGGCGCGAGCAGCCCGAACAGGATGCTTGCACCGAGTCTGCTGATGCTCATCGGCGCATGTTCAACATGACGCCGACCATCCCCACACTGTTGTTGTCCTGACAATCCGTCTGATCCGGCTGATCGGGATCGCAACCGCTCTGCTGATCGGCCGGCAGACGCACGCCAGACGGCACGATGCCGTACGAGCGGTAATTCGCCGTGATCACACTCGGGTCGATGTACGAATCACCGTGATTGTTGTTCTGGGCGCCGCCTGCGCCCGCCGCGGTCGGCACGTTGACCGCAAACCCGCCGCCCAACGGCAACAGGTTGCCGCTGCTGTCGATGGCGTAGAAGTAGGCCGGCGGCAGGCCGACGTTGGCGATCAATTGCAGGCCCGTGCCCACCACATAGATCGGCGCCAGGCCGGTACCCATGCGACCGGTCGAACCCCAGATGCCCGTGCCATCGTAGACCGGCGTGGTACCGAGCTGGAACAGGTCGCCATTGGTCACGGACAGATAGAAGTTCGAGGTACCCGCATTCACCGTGAACGTGCTGCCGGCCACCGACGCCAGAGTCAGCGTCTTGTTGTTGGTCATGCTGAAACCCGCCGGCGACGAGAAGTTGCCGAGCGTGCTGACCATGTTGTTGTTGCGTTGGGCAGCACTGCCGAGCGTGGTCGTACCGACAGCCTGACCGCTCAAGGTCCCGGCGGTAATGACGCCACTCGCTCCTTCGCTGATCGCACCGGCCGACTTCAGCGTCGTTGTATTGCCGCTTACCGCGCCGTTGATCGCCAGATCGCCGGCGGTCGTCGTCAACGCCGTGCTGTTGCCGCCGTTGATCGGGCCGGCCACCGTCAGCGCCTGCGCGTTGGTCAGTCCGAAGCCCGCCGCACTGAAGCTGCCCAGCGTGCCGATGTGGTTGGCGCCGTTGAGGCTCGTCGCACCGGCTGACTGCCCGCTCAGCGTGCTCGCAGTGATGCTGCCAGCCGCGCCTTCGCTGATCGCACCAGCCGACTTCAACGTCGTCGTGGTGCCATTGACAGCACCATTGATCGCCAGATCGCCGGCCGTCGTCGTCAGTGCCGTGCTGGCACCGCCGTTGATCGGGCCGCTCACCGCCAGTGTCTGCGCGTTGGTCAAACCGAAACCTGCCGCACTGAAGCTGCCCAGCGTGCCGATGTGGTTGGTACCGTTGAGAGCGGTAGCCCCGGTCGACTGGCCGCTCAGCGTGCTCGCAGTGATGTTGCCACCGGCACCCTCGCTGATGGCACCGGTCGAGGTCAGCGTCGTCGTGGTGCCGCTTACTGCACCATTGATCGCAAGGTTGCCGGCCGTCGTCAGCGTCGTGCTGGCGCCACCGTTGACCGCGCCGCTTACCGCCAGCGCCTGCGCATTGGTCAGGCCGAAACCTGCCGCACTGAAGCTGCCCAGCGTGCCGATGTGGTTGGTGCCGTTGAGAGCCGTCGCACCGACCGACTGACCGTTCAATGTGCCTGCGGTGATGCTGCCGCCCGCACCTTCACTGATCGCACCGGCTGAGGTCAGCGTCGTCGTTGTGCCATTGACCACACCGTTGATCGCCAGGTCGCCGGTGGTGGTCGTCAGCGCGGCACTGCTGCCGCCGTTGATTGGGCCGGTTACCGCCAACGTCTGCGCGTTGGTCAAACCGAAGCCTGCCGCACTGAAGCTGCCCAGCGTGCCGATGTGGTTGGCGCCGGTGAGACTCGTTGCACCGCCGGACTGGCCGCTCAGCGTGCTCGCGGTGATGACACCGCCCGCGCCTTCGCTGATCGCACCGGCGGCATTGAGCGTGGTCGTCGTGCCGTTCACCGCACCATTGATGATGATGTCACCGGCCGTTGTGGTCAGCGTCACCACCGGACCACCATTGAGCGGGCCCGCTACCGTCAATGTCTGCGCATTGGTCAGGCTGAAGTCGGAAGTGAAGCTGCCGAGCGTCGTGATGAGGTTGGCGCCATTGAGGTCAGTACTGCCAACGGACTGACCCGTCAGCGTACCGGCCGTGATGACACCGCCCGCCGCTTCGGTGATCGCACCGGCCGAGTTGAGGGTGGTCAACGTGCCACTGAGCGCGCCATTGATTGCCAGGTCGCCGGCCGTCGTGGTCAGCGCTGTACTGGCACCGCCGTTGACCGGCCCCGTCACTGCCAGCGATTGCGCGTTCGTCAGGCTGAAGCCCGCCGCATTGAAGCTTCCTAGTGTGCCAATCAGATTGGTGCCATTGAGAGTTGTCGCACCGGTCGACTGGCCGGTCAGGGTGCCCGTCGCCAAGCTGCCACTGCCACCTTCGCTGATGGCACCACTCGAGTTCAACGCTACCGACGTGCTGTTCACCGCACCGTTGATCGCGAGGTCGCCCGAAGTCACCGTCAGGGCGCCCGTGTTCACTGCGCCCAAGGTCAGCGCACTGGCGTTCGTGATCTGCGTGGCACCGCCAGTCAGATTCACCGCACCGCCGAAGGCGTTACCTGCATTGGCCAGCGTGATCGCCCCCGTCCCCGCATTGATATTGCTCGTTCCGCTCACCGTCAGCGCACCGCTCTGGCTGACCGCACCGTTGTTGCTGGTCGCCTGCAAGTTGCCTGCGATGGTGCCGCTACCCAGGTTCAGGGCGCCCGTGCTGATCGCCGTCAACGCACCCGTGCTCAGCGCACCGAGCGTCAGCGCGCTCGCACTGGTGATCTGTGTGGCACCACCAGTCAGGCTTGTTGCGCCGCCGAAGGTGTTGCCGGCGTTGGCCAGCGTGATCGCACCTGTCCCCGCATTGATGGTGCTGGTGCCGCTCACTGCCAGCGCACCGCTCTGACTGACTGCGCCGCTGTTGCTGGTCGCCTGCAGGTTGCCGGCGATGGTGCCGCTACCCAGGTTCAAGGCACCCGTACTGGTCGCCGTCAATGCACCCGTGTTCACTGCGCCCAAGGTCAGCGCACTGGCGTTCGTGATCTGCGTGGCACCGCCGGTCAGATTCACCACACCGCCGAAGGCGTTGCCGGCATTGGCCAGCGTGATCGCACCCGTCCCCGCATTGATGGTGCTGGTGCCGCTCACCGCCAGCGCACCGCTCTGGCTGACCGCACCGTTGTTGCTGGTCGCCTGCAAGTTGCCTGCGATGGTGCCGCTACCCAGGTTCAGTGCGCCTGTGCTGATCGCCGTCAACGCACCCGTGCTCAGCGCACCGAGCGTCAGCGCGCTCGCGCTGGTGATCTGCGTGGTGCCGCCGGTCAGGCTTGTTGCGCCACCGAAGGTGTTGCCGGCATTGGCCAGCGTGATCGCACCTGTCCCTGCATTGATGGTGCTGGTACCGCTCACCGCCAGCGCACCGCTCTGACTGACTGCGCCGTTGTTGCTGGTCGCCTGCAAGTTGCCTGCGATGGTGCCGCTACCCAGGTTCAAGGCACCCGTGCTGGTTGCCGTCAATGCACCCGTGTTCACTGCGCCCAAGGTCAGCGCACTGGCGTTTGTGATCTGCGTGGCACCGCCAGTCAGACTCACCGCACCGCCGAAGGCGTTGCCGGCATTGGCCAGCGTGATCGCACCCGTCCCCGCATTGATGGTGCTCGTGCCGCTCACCGCCAGCGCACCGCTCTGGCTGACCGCACCGTTGTTGCTGGTCGCCTGCAGGTTGCCTGCGATGGTGCCGCTACCCAGGTTCAGTGCACCTGTGCTGGTCGCCGTCAATGCGCCTGTGCTCAGCGCACCGAGCGTCAGCGCGCTCGCGCTGGTGATCTGTGTGGCACCACCAGTCAGGCTTGTTGCGCCACCGAAGGTGTTGCCGGCGTTGGCCAGCGTGATCGCACCTGTCCCCGCATTGATGGTGCTGGTACCGCTCACCGCCAGCGCACCGCTCTGACTGACTGCGCCGTTGTTGCTGGTCGCCTGCAGGTTGCCAGCAATGCTTCCGCTACCCAGGTTCAGCGCACCCGTGCTGATCGCCGTCAATGCACCCGTGTTCACTGCGCCCAAGGTCAGCGCACTGGCGTTCGTGATCTGCGTGGTACCGCCGGTCAGACTCACCACACCGCCGAAGGCGTTGCCGGCATTCGTCAGCGTGATCGCATTCGTGCCCGCGTTGAAGCTTGAGGCACCCGTCACGTTGAAGGCACCGCCCTGCGTGATGCCACCGGCCGTGGTCGTCACCGACAATGGGCCGTTGATGGTCAGCGCATTCGCGCTGAATGTGCCGCTGTTCGCGGTCAGACTGGTCAGCGCCGTCGTGCCACCAACTGCGCCACCCAAGGTGGCGGCGCCGCCCGTGCTGATGCTCAGCGTGTGCGCGCCATCCACCGTCGAGGCAAGGTCGATCGCACCGCTGCTCGTGCTCGTCAACGTCGAATCACCGTTCAACGTCACCGCGTCGTTGTACGTCTGCGCACCCGTCGTGCTGACATTGCCACCCAGCGTCGTACTGCCGGCCGCATCCGTGGTCAGGCTTGTCAGTGCTGCCGTGCCACCCACCACACCACCAAAGGTGGTCACACCACTGGTGTTCACCGTCAGGTTGTGTGCGCCATTGACCGTCGAAACCAGGTCAATCGCACCACCGCCGCTGCTGGCCAGTGTCGCATCACCACCCAGCGTCACCGCATTGCTGTACGTCTGCGCACCTGTGGTGCTGACATTGCCATCCAGCGTTGTGCTACCGGCCCCATTATTTACGTTCAGGCTGGTCAGTGCCGTCGTGCCGCCCACGGCGCTACCAAAGGTGGCCATGCCTGTCGCGTTCACCGTCAGCGCCTGCGCACCATTCAGCGTCGAGACAAAATCAATCGCGCTGCCGGTCAAGGTCTGCGGCGAAGCGCCAAACAAGGTCACGGCATTACCGTAAGTCTGCGCGCCGCTCGTCGTCACGTTGCCAAAGAGCTCGGTAATGCCGCCCGCCCCCAGGGTGAAGCTGGTGAGCGCCGTCGTGCTACCGACGTTGCCTACAAAGGCAACTCCGTCCGACGGCGTGTTGACCGTCAATGCATGCGCACCATCTACCGTCGATTCAAAAATAACGGCGCTGCCGGTGCTGGAAAGTGTCGCGTCGCCACCCAGGGTCACCGCATCGTTGTAGATCTGGAAACCACTGGTGCTGACATTGCCGCCAAGCAGCGTGCTGCCGGCTGCATCCGTCTGCAGGCTGGTCAGTGCCGTCGTGCCGCCTACCGCTCCACCGAACGTGGTCAGGCCACCCGTGTTCACCGTCAGATTGTGCAGACCGTCCACCGTCGAGACGAAGTCGATCGCGCCATTGCCGGTGCTCGCCAGTATCGCGTCGTTGCTCAGCGTCACCGCATTGTTGTAAGTCTGCGTGCCGCCGGTGCTCACATTGCCGTTGATCGTGATGCCGCCGGTGCCACCGGCACTCACATCCAGATTGCCGCCCACACCCACCACCGGTACCGTCAACGCCGCATTCGTGTAGTTCAAGGTCAGGTTGCCGGCCACGCTCGTCGGCAGCGTCAGCGCGCCCGGGGTCGCGTCGATGTTCTCCAGCGACAGATTGTTGATCGCGGCACCGACACCGGTCGCAAAGGTCACGCCCGATTTGAAATCATTGGCCTGGGTGCCCAGCAGGATGTCCTGCGTGCTGCCTGCCGTCGTGTTGTTCTGGGTGAAGGTCGCCGCACCCGTCACCGTCAACGCGCCCGTCTCGGTCAGTGCACCGTTGCTACCTACAGCCAGCGTGCCGGTCACCGTGCTGGTGCCCAGCGCGGTCGCGGTGTTGTTCGTCAAACTCACGTTGCCACCGGTCAGGCTCACTGCGCCGGTGAATGCGTTACTGGCATTGGTCAGCGTGATCGCGTTCGTGCCCGCGTTGAAGCTCGATGCACCCGTCACGTTGAAGGCACCGCCCTGCGTGATGCCACCGGCCGTGGTCGTCACCGACAACGGGCCGTTGATGGTCAGCGCATTCGCGCTGAATGTGCCGCTGTTCGCGGTCAGGCTGGTCAGCGCCGTCGTGCCACCGACTGCACCACCCAAGGTGGCGGCCCCGCTCGTGCTGATGCTCAGCTTGTGCGCGCCATCCACCGTCGAGGCAAGGTCGATCGCACCGCTGCCCGTGCTCGTCAACGTCGAATCGCCGCCCAACGCCACCGCGTCGTTGTACGTCTGCGCACCCGTGGTGGTGACATTGCCGTTCAGCGTCGTGCTGCCCGCCGCATCCGTGGTCAGGCTGGTCAGCGCCGTCGTGCCGCCGACCACACCACCAAACGTGGTCGCACCTGACGCGTTCACCGTCAGCGCCTGCGCGCCATCCAGCGTCGAGGCAAAACCAATCGCGCTGCCGGTCAAGGTCTGCGGCGAAGCGCCCAACAAGGTCACGGCATTGCCGTAAGTCTGCGCACCGCTCGTCGTCACGTTGCCAATGAGCCAAGTGTTACCGCCCGCACCCAGGGTGAGGCTGGTCAGCGCCGTCGTGCTGCCGACGTTGCCCACAAACTCAGTCACACTTGCTGGCGTGTTGACGGTCAACGCATGTGCACCATCCACCGTCGATTGAAAAACAACGAAGCTGCCGGCGCTGGAAAGGATCGCGTCACCACCAAGGCTCACCGCGTCGGCGTAGACCTGAGCACTGCTGGTCGTTACATTGCCGCCCAATATCGTGCTGCCGGTCGCATCCGTGCTCAGGCTTGTCAGCGCGTTGGTCGCACCCACCGCACCACCGAAAGTGGTCAGCCCCCCCGTGTACACCGCCAGGTTGTGCGCTCCGTCCACCGTCGAAACGAGGTCGATCGCGCCATTACCGGTGCTTGCCAGTATCGCGTCGTTGCTCAGCGTCACGGCATCGTTGTAGGTCTGCGCACCCGTCGTGCTGACGTTGCCACCCAGCGTCGTGCTGCCCGCTGCATCTGTGGTCAGGCTCGTCAGTGCCGTCGCGCCACCCACTGCACCGCCAAACGTGGTCAGGCCGCCAGTGTTCACCGTCAGGTTGTGCGCTCCGTCCATCGTCGAGACGAAGTCGATCGCGCCACTACCCGTGCTTGCCAGCGTCGCATCCGCACCCAGCGTCACCGCGTTGCGATACGTCTGCCCGCCGCCGGTGCTCACATTGCCGCTGATCGTGATGCCGCCGCCCGCGCTCACGTCCAGCGCACCGGCCAAAGATATCCCTCCCGGTACCGTCAAGGCCGCGTTGACGTAGTTCAAGGTCAGGTTGCCCGTCACAGAGGTGAGCGGCGGCAATACCAGTCCGGTCGACGTCGCGTCGATGTTTTCCAGCGACAGGTTATTGATCGCCGCACCGGCACCGACCGCAAAGGTCACGCCCGATTTGAAATCATTCGCCTGGGTGCCCAGGTTGATGTCCTGCGTGGCACCTGCTGTCGTGTTGTTCTGAGTGAACGTCGCTGCACCGGTCACCGTCAACGCACCCGTCTGGGTCAGCGCACCGTTGCTTCCCACCGCCAGCGTGCCGGTCACCGTGCTGGCGCCCAGCACCGTCGCCTGGTTGTTCGTCAAACTCACGTTGCCACCGGTCAGGCTTACCGCGCCGGTGAACGCGTTAGCGGCATTGGTCAGCGTGATCGCGTTCGCACCCGCATTGAAGCTCGACGTGCCCGCTACGTTGAACGCACCGCCTTGCGCGATGCCACCGGCCGTGGTGGTCACCGACAGCGGACCATTGATGGTCAGCGCATTCGCGCTGAACGTGCCGCTGTTCGCCGTCAGGCTGGTCAGCGCCGTCGTGCCACCTACCGCACCACCCAAGGTAGCCGCGCCGCCCGTGCTGATGCTCAGCTTGTGCGCGCCATCGACCGTTGAGGCAAGGTCGATCGCACCGCTGCTCGTGCTCGTCAACGTCGAATCGCCGTTCAACGTCACCGCGTCGTTGTACGTCTGCGCACCCGTCGTGCTGACATTGCCACCCAGCGTTGTACTGCCGCCCGCATCCGTGGTCAGGCTGGTCAGCGCTGTCGTGCCGCCCGCCACACCACCAAAGGTGGTCACACCGCCCGTGTTCACCGTCAGGTTGTGCGCACCATTGACTGTTGAGGCCAACTTAATCGCACCACTGCCGCTGCTTGCCAGCGTCGCATCACCGCCCAACGTCACGGCATCGTTGTACGTCTGCGCACCCGTCGTGCTGACATTGCCACCCAACGTCGTGCTGCCGGTCGCATCCGTGGTCAGGCTGGTCAGCGCTGTCGTGCCGCCGACCACACCACCAAACGTGGTCACACCACCCGTGTTCACCGTCAGATTGTGCGCACCGTCCACCGTTGCGGCAAAGTCGATCGCGCCATTGCCTGTGCTCGCCAGCGTCGCATCCGCACCCAGCGTCAACGCATTGCTGTACGTCTGTGCACCCGTCGTGCTGACATTGCCACCCAGCGTCGTGCTGCCGGCCGCATTCTGGATGTTCAGGCTCGTCAGCTTCGTCGTACCACCGACCGCTCCACCCAACGTGGTCAGGCCGCTGGTGTTCACGATCAGGTTGTGCGCACCGTTCACCGTCGAAGCAAAGTCGATCGCACCGCCACCGCTGCTCGCCAAGGTCGCATCACCACCCAGGGTCATCGCATCGTTGTAGGTCTGCGCACCCGTCGTGCTGACATTGCCGCCCAGTGTCGTGCTGCCCGCTGCATCTGTGGTCAGGCTCGTCAGTGCCGCCGTGCCACCCACTGCACCGCCAAACGTGGTCAGGCCGCCGGTGTTCACCGTCAGGTTGTGCGCTCCGTCCACTGTTGCGACAAAGTCGATCGCGCCATTGCCCGTGCTCGCCAGCGTCGCGTCGTTACCCAGCGTCACGGCGTTGTGATACGTCTGCCCGCCGCCAGTGCTCACATTGCCGTTGATCGTGATGCCGCCGGCGCCGCCGGCACTCACATCCAGATTGCCGCCCACACCCACCACCGGTACCGTCAACGCCGCAGTGGTGTAGTTCAAGGTCAGGTTGCCGGCCACGCTCGCCGGCAGCGTCAGCGCACCCGGCGTCGCGTCCGTGTTCTCCAGCGACAAGTTGTTGATCGCCGCACCGGCACCGGCCGCAAAGGTCACGCCCGATTTGAAATCATTCGCCTGGGTGCCCAGGTTGATGTCCTGTGTGGCGCCCGCTGTCGTGTTGTTCTGGGTGAACGTCGCTGCACCCGTCACCGTCAACGTACCCGTCTGGGTCAGCGCGCCATTGCTTCCCACCGCCAGCGTGCCGGTCACCGTGCTGGCGCCCAGCACCGTCGCTGCGTTGTTGGTCAGACTCACGTTGCTGCCGGCCAGACTCACCGCGCCGCTGAAGTTGTTGCCGGCATTGCCCAGCGTGATCGCGTTCGCGCCCGCATTGAACGTCGCCGCGCCTGCCACGATGCTATTGCCGGCGGCGGACAACTGCGTGATGCCGGCAGCGTTCACCGTCAACGCACCACGCGCCGGTGCCGTGCCGGAGGTATCGATAGAACCCTTAAACGCTCCGTTGCCGATATTGACGGCACCACCAGCATGGCTGGCGTCGCCGGTGCGGATATCCACGTCACCGCCAAACGTGGTGATGGCGGCATTGGCCGTATTGCCGATGGTGACCACGCAGGTCGAGCACGCCGCCTGGCTGCTATAGGTCGTGCCCGCTGCTGCTCCACCGTAATTGGCCCACAGGTACAAACCGAGCGGATTGGTAGCGTTCTTGCCGCTGATGTTGGCGTTGAGGAAAATGCTGCCCACCGCCTCCAGATAGAGGTTCCCGGCACCGCTGGCGGAAATGCCGGTGTTGACGGTGATGTTGCCCGTGTCAGCTCCGTTGGCAGCAGTGTTGGTGAAAACGAATACGTTGGTACCGCCGGTCACTGCGGCACCGACGTCGCTCGCCCTGATGGTTGACGTGGCTGTCGGAGTGTATGGATTGGCCCATGCCGTTCCGCTCAGCGGAGGCTTGTCGATGGTCACATCGTAGGGATCGAGCAACCAGGTTCCGGACAGGCCGTGCGCTGCGGACGCATCGACCGAACCTTGCGCATTGAGTCCGTAATGCGACGAGGTTTCGACCCGGCCGCCGTTGCCGCCGGACGCACCGCCACGTGCGCTGATGCTGCCGTAGAAGTTGTTGCCCTGGTTGCCCCACACCACGACGGAACCGCCGTCGCCGGAGCGGGTGGCATCGGCGTTCAAGATTGCATCGGGTGCGACGTAGGTCACCGCCGCGGTCTGCAGCCCTTCACCAGCCTGCCAGCCGCCGCCCACACGGATGTTGCCACCACCCAGTGTGCCAGACGCGTTGATGCTGCCGCCGGTAATGCCTACGTTCTGGTCGGACAGCAGTTGCGCCGTACCGCCATGCACGCCGGACACGTTGATGCTGCCGCTGCTCTCGACGTTGCCGCCATTGCCGACCAGGCGCACCACGCCGCCGTCGGTGCTGATGCCGCTGGCGTCGATGACGCCGGAGTTGTTGACCAGCGTGGTGAAAAGATCCTTGGCCGCCGAGGCCTGCAGCACGACGGTGCCGTCTTCGGCGCTCAGCGTGCCCTTGTTGGTGACGGCCGCTTCGCGGTTGTCCAGGCGCTGCTTGAGGTCGCCGGTGATCTGGATGTTGATCAGACCGTTGCCGTCGAAGTCGAGCGTCGCGTGGTCGGCGCCGTCGAGATTGATCTTGCCGTAGTTGGCGAAGATCAGTCCGTCGTTGAGCACGCTGCCACCGACCAGGCTGACCGAGCCGCCGCTGGCGGCCTGGATCAGGCCGTGATTGACGATGCCGGCCGCGGCACCGGAAACATTGAGGTTGTAGTGCCCGGCCAGGAAATCATTCGGGGTCAGATCCAGCGTGCTGGCAAGCAGGCCTCCGACATTCATCTGCGCGGTGGCGCCGAAGATGATGCCGTGCGTGTTGATCAGGAAGACCTGGCCGTTGGAGTTGATGCGGCCGAAGATCTGGCTCGGGTTCTGATCGAGGATGCGGTTCAACGCCACGGCCGAGCGACCCGGCTGGTTGAACAGCACCGACTCATTGGCGCCGACGTTGAATGTCTGCCAGTTCAACGCCAACCGGTTCGAGGCCTGGTTGATGATCGTGCTGTTGCCGGTTTGCGTGATCGTGCCCGAGCCGCCAACCACTACACCGCCAGTGGGGCCTCCGGCCAGCGCATCACCGCTGAAGACGACCGAGCCGACGACCAGGCCGATGCAAAGGCTGATCGGCCAAGTCTTGCGCAACGGCAAGGTGCTGATCAAGGCTGGACGCGCAGGCATGCGCGCAACGCGCTGATTGGTGCGGGTGCTCTTGCTCATGATCATCATCCATCAATACGTGAAGCTGAAACCACAGTAGATGTGGAAGCCCTTCCCATCAGACGCATTTTGCGAACTCAGGGGCACGGCACCGTCGAGATGAAGCGCAAACTGGTTGAAGCGCGGCAGACGGAAGATCAGGCCTGCACCTGCGCCGCTGAGCGTGGCCGTCGCCGGCGTGATCAGCTTGTTGGCGCCAGCCGAGTAGCCCTTGGAGTAGTCGACGAACACCTCGAATTCGAGCAATTCGCGCCAGGGCCGGCCGTAGAACGGCGACACGACATTGCCGAAACCGGGAGCGTCGACGTGATACTCGAGTGAGGTGTAGAAGCCGCGATCACGCAGCGCATCGGCGATCGGGTAGGCGCGCGTGCTGTCCGGGCCGCCGAGCACGAACTGTTCGAGTGGAATCAGCGCATTGTTGGTGTACTGGCCGACGAATTTGAAATACAGCCGTTGCGACTTGGTCAGAAACTGCAGGCGCGTGTAGGAGACCTTGCCGACTACAAAATTGCTCGCATGTTGCGGGCTGACCAGGTCGGGCTCGGCGGACTTGTCGTTGATCGACTTGCGCAAACCGACCTGCAGGATGTCGACACCGCCGAAGCGGCGATCGGTGTGCATCAGGCCATAGGTAAACTCGGCGAGATTGAACTTTTCATCCGACAGGCTGAAGCCCAGGCTGTTGAGCTGGGACTCTTCCGAGATGAGGTGCGCGGTAGCCACGGACTGCAGGCCGTCACGGTTGATGAACTTCCAGTCCACGCCGCCGTAAAAGAGCGAGGTCGGACCTTTGACATCGAGTGCCGCGAAGTGCCCGGTATTCACCTGCAACTCGCTGCGGGAGGCGCCGACCACCGCACTCAGACCCGGCACCGTCGGCAGCGGAGCGCGGTAGGACAACGCGCCATACACGTTGTTGTTCGGGTCCAGCGCATAGTCCACGTTGGCATTGAAGGTATCGCCGATGTGCAGCGGGCTGTCCCATTCCAGACCGGCCTGGGCGCGGTATTGGCCGGTGAGGTCGGTACCGTAATTGTTGGCGCCCAAGGTGATCTTGTACGGCCGCTTCGCCTCGTTGGCGACCATCACCAGGTCGGTATCACCGGTGTGGTCACCCGGCTGGAACGTCGACGCCACGGTGACGCCCGGCAGATCACGTGCATACAGCAGCGCGGTATCGACATCGCCCTTCTGCAGCGGCTTGCCCCGGAGTTTTTCCGCTGGCGCCGAGATGATGTCGGGTTGATACCGCTTCGTGCCCTTGACGATGATCTTGCCGATCTTGCCCTCCAGCACCTGGATCTCGACGATATGGTCGGGGCCGATGGTCTGTGCGGGAAGGAACGCATTGGAGACGATGAAACCGGCCGTCCGGTAGCGCTCGACGATCTTGTCGGCCACACCCTGCATCTCGGCAAAGGTCAACTCCACCGGTCCGCCGGCCTTGCTGGCGAACTGCTGGTATTGCGCGTCGGCCACTGCCTGGATGCTTGCCGGTGTCACCCCGAGGCTCGCATGGTCGGCGACGCCGGTGACGCGAAAGCCCTGCACCGCGATTTTCTGCGCGGCCTGGGCATCGCGATCCTTCATCGGCGGGACGACACTGCCAGGCGCCTGGGGCGGCGACGTAGCCGTCGCTGTGGGCTCGGTGGCCTTACTGGATGTCTGACCTGTCGAAACCGCGCTGGCGTCTTGCGCGCAGACGACCTCGCCAGTCAGTGCCAATGCCAAGGCTGCTGTCAAGCAAACAATTCGCACGATACATTCCCCCGGGCCGCATCATCTTCCAATGACAGCGCGCCTCGGGGCATCCCGAGGCCACGCCAGCTGCGAAATTCCAACCCCTTTGAAGCCAGGCAATTGCTGCCTGTGCCTACCGTTTTCTGCTTCCCACAGAGCGCACAGGATACACCTTCAGTCGCTCAAAATAGCAACTGGTCCTAGCAGATGCATCAGCCATCAAACCGTGACGTGTATCTCATTTATGAGGCGCAACCTCCCCTTGGTGCCAATTATCGTGAGCCAGACTGGCTGAGCAACCCGAAACCGGCCCCCAAGCCGAACCCTGACATTGACACCTAGGCATGACAGATGAAGTGTCACTTCCAATCCTGGTTTCGTTGATTGATGTCTTCCGGACATTCGAAACCGCGAGGACCGTTATCTTTACTTCCCATGCAGCAGCCAATACGCCAGCAGGATCAGCACTACGGCGCCAACCAGGATGGCAAGCAACGGTTTCCAGGCAATCCCCGGCCGCATCGACAGCAGCGTCGTCAGTGCCCGGCCAGAGGCCATCGGTGTATCGCTCGTCGGCGTGGCATGGGTCTGGCGTGCGTGCGGGGTCGTCGTGAAACCGCTACCCGGCACCAGCGTCTTGCGCGCGGTGACCACGCCGTTGCCGTCGTACAACGACTGGAGTACGCGACGGCGGCGCGCACGGTATTCGGCACGCGTGAGCCGACCCAGCCGATGCGCGTCATCCAGCACACGCAGGTCCTTGTTGATGGCCCGTTCGCGTTCAGTCATTTCAGCTCCCTGAGCACCCGGAAACCTACGTCTTTCTGCGGTGAACCACTGTCGGCGCGATGCGTGTCGACGTTGCAGTCCGACCAGTAACTGCTGTAGCTGCCGCCGCGCACCATCACGCTGCCGCCGCTGACCACCCATTCCCACACGTTGCCGGTCATGTTGACCAGACCCCACGGATTGCGCGAGCGCCCCTTCGGCGACACCGGTGCGCCGTTGCTGTCACCACCGGTCGCCGATGGCGGCACACAGTTGCTGTCGTCGGCCTGTTTCCAGCCACTGCCACCACCGGCCGCATGCACCCACTCCGCATCGCTGGGCAGCCGATAGGTGTAACCACCGCTGAGGTCACTCAACCACCTCGCATAAGCCTTGGCTTGATCCAGACTGATATTGCTGATCGGCGCGTTGGCCAGGTCCGGGTCACTCACCGTGACGGCGGCACACTTGCCGCTGGCCCGGCAGAACTGATTGAACTCGGTGATGGATATTTCCGTGCGCGACATGGCGTAGGCCTTGCCGCCGCTGATCCCGGGTACCACCACCAGCAAGGGGCCGCGCGCTCCGTTCATGCTGTCGGAGCAGAATTTGCCCTTGCCGACCAGCTCGGGTTTCGCGCATGAATCCGGCCCTCCTGGTCCCGCCGGCGTGGCCGCCGCGGCTGGCTGGGCTGCCGCACCCGGCTTGCCCGCGGCCACCGGCAGTTTGCCGGGAACGACGGCTGGCGCTGTTCCCGCAACCGGCGTGGTCGGCGCCTGCGTCGGTGTCACCGGCAATGGCGCTTGCGGACCTGCCGGTGCGCCGGCAGGTGCAGCACCGGTGGGTTTGAGCCGATCGAGCTGTTCGGCCAGCGACTTGGCCGACAGTTGACCGCGTATCTTCATGTCCGCTTCGAGCTTGGTCAGTGCCGCGGCGTCGGTTCGGTGCAGGCCATCAAGTTGCTTCTTCAACTGATCGTATTCGGCGCTGGCAAGCGGCGGCTTGCCCGCCGCCATGATCGCGGCGACCAGATCGTAACGGGCCTTTGCCGCGCGCAGATCGGCATTGCCGGCGAGCGTTTTGAGGCCTTGGCCGAGGACATCCGCGGCCTTCTGATAGTGGCCTTTCTGGAACGTATCCTGCGCCTGGCCCAGGTACGCATCGGCCAGCAGTTTCGGTCCGTCAGTCTTGAGGAACGGGTTATTCGGCTGCAGCACCTGGATCCGCGCCAGCGACTGGCTCGCCTTGCTCACATCGCCGGCTGCCACCGCGCTCTTCATCGACTCGATGCGCGACGTCACTTCGGCATCGGCGCCTTCCTGCGCGGCCTTGGCCTGCAGATCCTTTTGCAGCGCATCGAGCTTGGCGCTCTGCGCGATCAGCTGTGCCGACTTCGGCACGTATTTGAGGCCGAAGTCCACCGCCAGCCTGGCCTGCGGCAAGTGCTGCGGATCGGCGAGCCGGGCCGCCTCGCTGGCGATCGCGTTGCCCAGGGCATCGACGACGCGCGCGGTTTCCGGCGAAGTGTCGGCGTGCAGTGTGTCCATTGCAGTCGCTACCGACTGCTGCCAGTCCGGCGTGAGCACCGGTTTCGCGGCCAGCCCAGCGAGCGTCGTGCGCGCCGTGGTGAGCGCCTGCGCCTGCTGCTGCGCGGTCTTCTGCTGCGCCGCAGTGCGGGCACTGGCCACTTCGGCCAGCACCTTGGCGTAGCCAGCCTCGGCCGGATCGAGTTGCTGACCCGCGTGGCCGACGAGCTCGGCGGCATCGAGGTCGCCGGCGGCAATGCGATCGCGCGACAACTTGATCAGGCTGGCATCGACATTGCCCTTCAAGGCGACATAGTCCGGCGAGTTGGCACCGATCTGGCTCTGCGCGCTACCCAACGCACTCTTGACGTCCTGCAGCCAGACCACGGTACCGAGCGGTTTGGCCAGCAGATCGGTGACCCGACTCTTCGCCAGCGCATTGCGCTGCGCTTCGGTGGCCGCCTTCTGCGCCAACTGGTTCTGCTGGTCCAGCAACGTCTGGCGCGTGGCGGACAGGGTCGCATCGCCCGGGAACAGATCGATGCCGAAGCCGGCGATGCTGATGGCGCTGGCCAGATCGCCAGCGGTCTGCTTCTCGGCTGCCTGCGCCGCCAGCACCTGCTTCAGCCGGGTGGCCTGCGCCGTCAGCCGCGGATCATCGGCCAGCAACTTGGCCGCATCGCGGTATGCCGTCGCCGCCTGGCTGCGCCAGTCGTCGGCGTTGTTCGGGTGATCCAGCAGGCCGGTCAGCGTCTGCAGACCTTGTTCGCGCTGCTGCTGCAACTGCTTCGCCTGCTGCTCCTGCTGCTGTTGCGCGGCCAGTGCCTTGCCGAGCTCGTCTATCTGCGCTGTGCGCTGCTTCAAGCGGGCCGAGTCCGGGAACAGACTGCTGGCCAGCTTGAGTTCGGTGGCGGCTTCGTCGACGTGGCCGGCATCGAGTGACTTGCCGATTGCCGTGTCGTACTTGAGTTCCAGCTCGGAGTTTTTCAGCAGCGCGCTGTTCGGATCGATGGCGCGGATATGCGCCAGCGTGGTGACGACATTGTTCGGCTGGTTCTCGAAGATCGCGTCGGCGCCGATCTGCTGGCTGAGTTGGGTGTCCAGCGAATTGAGCAGATCGTTCTTCTGCTTTTCCACCGCACTGCGCTTGATGTCCAGTGCCGGCGAATACAGCTTCAGATCGTCGCGCAGCTTGAACACCTGCTGCGTCCCGGCATAGTCATAGCGATCCTTGGGCGGGTTCCAGTAGGCGTCGATGCGACTCAGCAGGTAATTCTGGATCAAGTCGCCCTGGTCCACGATGATGCGCTTGCGATCGTCGTCGTTCAGTGTATTCAGTGCCTGCCGCGCCTGGTTCTCGTTTGCATAGTGATCCGCCCGCGTCATCGCGAAACGCCCGATCACCTCCGCCACCTGATGCGTGTGCCGATAATTAGTCCAGGCCCAGGCACCGCCGGCAAGCACCAGGATTGCCGGCACGCCGTAGGTCAGATAAGGCATCGTCCGCTCGCGCAGACCCACCTCGCGCAGCCCCTCGACCAGTTCGGCGGCGCTCTTCAGGCGATGTTCTTTGGTGAACGCCACGCTCGCGCACAACACCTTGTACTGGTGCTTGGTCAGCCCCTTCACCGGCGGCGGCTTGCGGCCTTCCTTCATCGCCAGTTCGGCGCTGGCCTTGTCGTAAGGGTGCTTGCCGGTCAGCAGCTCGAAGGTGACGCAGCCCAGCGCGTAGACGTCGTCGCTGGGGACCGGATCCTCGCCGCGAATCATCTCCAGGCTGGCGTAGGCCGGGGTCAGCGCACCCAGCGTACCGGCGTCGAACACGGTCTGCTCACCGACGGCATCGCCCATATGCTTGCCGGCGCGGGCGATGCCGAAGTCGAATACCTTCGGCACACCGTCGCGGGTGACCATCACGTTCGCCGGCTTGAAATCGGAATGCACCACACCGGCGGCATGCGCACGCGTGAGCGCACGCGCCATGCCTTCGATCAGCGGCCGCGCCTGCGCCAGCGGCATGCCGTTGTAGGCCTTTTCACGAATCAGCTGCTTGAGATCGGAGCCATCGACATACTCCATCGTCATGAAGACGATGGTGCGGTCCTTGTCGAAATCGTAGACGCGCACGATGTTGTCGTGCGCCAGTTGCTGCGAGCGGCGCGACTCGCGCTGCAGCGAGATCAGCGAATCGGGATGGCGGCGGAATTCGTCATTCAGCACCTTTACCGCGACATAGGGATCGCGGTCGCGTGCCTCGACCTTGCGCTCATCGCGTGCCAGGAACACCACACCCATGCCGCCGCGGCCGATCTCCTTCTCGAGATGGAAACGGCCCTTGAGCAACGAACCGACCGTGACGAAGTCGCCGCCCTCCGCGTCGGCGATGTGATTCCAGCTGGAGCTGTTGCTCATGCTGGAACCGGTGCCGGTCATGCCCTGCTGCGTACCTTGGGTGCCGGTGACGCCAACGGTGTTTTCCTGCGCCGGCGGTCGCGGTGCGCCCGAGGCGGGCTTGACCATCGTCGCCTCGTCGTCGGCGGGCGATGACGGTGGCGCGGGACGCGAGGTCGGCTTGACCACGGTGGCTTCGTCGATGTCGGTCGGTGGTGGCGTGGGACGCTTGGTGGGCTGCAAGCGGGTAACGTCGTCATCGACAGATGCGATTGGCGTCGGCGGCGCCGGCGGCCGCTGGGTCGCCGGCTTGACCACGGTAACGTCAGCATCATCGGCTGGTGGTGCCGATGGCGCCGGAAGTCCCGCCTGCACGACGGCCAGCTTGGCTCGCAGCGCCTTGACGATAAGCGGCTCGATGCCACCCTCGGCACCCTGCTGCTCAAGCCATTCGAGTTCGGCCTGATGCTCGGCATCGGGCAACGCACCGCGTGCCGCCAGTGCTTCGAACAGGGCGGGAAGTTTGAGTTTGTCGGCCTGGTAGGCGGAAACCAGTTCGGCTATGGAGTTCATGGCTGGGCAGTTTTCATCATGCTTGGAGGCGTACGACGACGGCTGAAATGTTGTCCCGCCCGGCACGGCTCAAAGCGAGCTCGAACAGACTGACAATGAGGTCTTGCGGTTGCGGGCTGCGACGGCATTCGGCATCGATTTCGGCATCCGACATTTCCTTGTTGATGCCATCCGAACAGAGCACGAATGCCGTGCCCGGCTTGTTGGCGGCGATGACCCAATCCACGAACAAGTGCTCTTCGGCACCGACCGCGCGCGTGAGCACGCCGGAACCTGCTGCCGGTGTGGCACCGAAATGGGTGACGTCGTCCTCCTCGCCACCGTGCACATGGTCGCGCGTGATCTGGCGCAAGCGGTCATCTTCGAAGCAATAGGCACGGCTATCGCCGACCCAGCCGCACAGCATGAAATCGCTGTCATGCACCAACATCACGACAGTGGAACCGATCAGGTCGACGCCGCGCGTGGCCGCGGTCTGCAACAAGTCGGCATTGATCTGGACCAGGGTGTCCTCGATCGTCTCGATGAAGTCGAACACGCTGCCCGGCCGAGGCAGCGCGCCGAGGCGCTCGACAATCATCGTGCTGGCGTAGTCGCCGGCCGAATGCCCGCCCAGACCATCGGCGACGACCCACAGACCGACCTCATCGCGCACCAGGATGGCATCTTCGTTGTGCTTGCGGACCTTCCCGGTCACCGTGCGGCCGGCAGAAACGTATCGAGTCGTCATGCGTCAATCTCGATGATCGCCAGCGGCCACCCGGCAGGATCCGCGCCGAGGCCTGCAGCGGTGGCAAGGTGCCGGCTCGCGTCGTCGCTGGATGCCAGCGCAAGACTGTGGACGAGAACTTCCGGCGAAATCTGCATCAGTGGCTGGGTCGCCATCAGCAGCAGGCGATCGCCCGCCTCGACGGCACAGGAAATTTCGTCGCAGACCGGCTGCGTCGTCGCACCGAGACCGGGTGCCGTCAACGAAACCCGACTGAACAACAAGTCGTCGAAATCACCACCACGACCAGCGTCATCGGCCGATACTGCCTGGCTGTTTGCAAAGCAGGGCTGCAACCGACCACGTCGCCAGTGCCAGGCCGCCGCCGTGCCGATCCGTAGCAAATCTGCCTGAGCGCCGATCACCTGCGCAGCGACGACGGCGCAATCCTCCAACACCGGATCGATCAGGTCTTCGCTGGCCTGCCGCAAGCGCGGATTCAGCGCCATCAATCGCATGCGCAACGCCTGCGTGCCGGCCGCCAGTTCGATGCCATCGAGCTCGCGACCGAGCGCAGCGATGGCCGCAACGGCCTGCTGCCGGCGGTCCGGCTTGCCTACCTCGGCTGCCACCAGAGCCATCGCACCATCCGACCGCTGCCATACGCTGACGCCAGCGGCCGGTTCGACTGTAGCGGCAGCGTCTGTAGCGGTCACCGCGGTCATCGCCGCCGTGACTTGCGCTGTCGGCGTCGCCAGCGGCACCGACGCATCCGGCGCAATGCCCAGATCGGAGAGCAGCTCGATGTCATCCGGCAACCATGCGCCAGCCACTGCCGGTGCCGGTGCCGGATGGACCGAATAGGCAGCGATCTCGGGCACTGCCGGTTGCCGCACAACGGCAACACTCTCGAACATACCCAGGCTCTGCCATGGCGCGACGCTGCGACTGGCATCGAGAAATCCGGCATACGCCGCCGGCTGTGGCAAGCCGTTGGTGATCAACACACTCGGTGGCACCCGCTCGGCACCGGCGGTCCACCACAGACACCAGGTCCCGGGTGTGGCCACCAGGCGTGGCCACAGTCCGCTCAGAAACGAGGCTGCGGCATCGCGTGTCGGCAACGGCAGACGCCAGTGGCTTGCCGCACTCCAGTCGACGCCATGCAGGAATTCCAATCCACGCGGCTGCGCGGCATCGAGCGGGCCGGCCAAGGCGGCCACCTGCTCGTCAAAGGCATCCACGCTGATCGCGGCATCGACTTGCGCTGCGTCGTGCACCTGTTCGGCGGCATCGAACCAGCGACCGCCATCGAGCAACAGCTGCGCGCCGGATCCGGCATCGACAGCAACCGGCGCGGCGATGACCATCGGAAAGCAGCGCCCGACCCGATCGGTACCCGGGCCCATGATCCCGACCCAGGCCGATTCACCGCACGCGCCCGCCGCCAGCAGAAAACGCCAGACCGGACTGGCGTGATAGGCCTCATGCCAGTCGCTGTTCAGCGCGCTGCGGCTTTCCGCTACGGCATTCTCGAAGTGGCGATCCCAGACGCCGACAAAACCCGGTGGCAATCGCCGCTGTACGAAGTCCCCGGCACTGGGCAGCTTTCCGAAAAAACCTGCAGCGGGGTTCGGCACGCGCCTATCCCCCGCACCGGAAGCTTGACAGCGCGTTGCTCAGGAACGGGTTCTTGAGGTTGTTGGCCTGGATTGTCACCTTCGCCACATGGCCGCCGAAGTTGAAACTGGCGATGAAGCGCAGGTCGGTCTCACGCTGCAGGTTGGCCGCCTGCAGTGCGCGGAAGAACGCCCAGTCGCCGTGGTAGTCGAATGTCGTCAGCAGCGTGCCGGCCGGATCGTAGGCGGAAATCGAGACCGTGCCCGGTGTCGGTCCCGGCCACTTCATCGCGATGTTGGTGGCGCCGCCCGGCTGGTATTCGTACTTCTGCCCATCGACGTTGATGACCAGCTTGCCGATGCCTGCATCGAGTACCGGTGTGAGCAAGGTGAAGTCGACCTCGGGTACGTTGCCGCTACGGAAGAACATCTGCTTGATCCGGTCGGCGCCCTGCGCTTGCGCCAACATGCCGGCCGAGCCGGTGATCGCACCGGGACCGCTCTTCCACTGCCAGTTGCGGCCGCTGGCATCGACCAGCTTGCCGAGTGTCTGCGTGTAGAAGCTGTCGAAGCGACCGCCATAACCGAACATGTCGCCGAAGTTCTGCAGCGGAATGTCGTTGCTGCTGGACGGCGAGAACGGATAGCGACCACGGGTGAAGTCGGCGCAATCCTTCGCGACGGCCTGTTGAAACTGGTCGTCGAGCGCGCCCTTGGTCCCGCTGGCCACCAGCGCCTGGCTCTTGCCGGTGAGCGCGGCAAACCAGCCGGAAGCCGGTGCGGGCAGCTGTGCAGCGGCCTGCTGCGCGATCAGCAACTGTGGATTCGGCTGTCCTGCAGCGGAACTGAAATCGCCCATCGTCAACAGCGTCTTGCTGAGATCGTCGAGCACCTTCAGCGTCTGATCGATCGGGGCCGCGCCCGGCGGGCCGTCGCTGAGCTTGTTGATCTGCTCGAAGTGATCGCTGATCGCCTGCCCCGGCTTTGCGACCGCTGCATCTGCACCCGGTGCGGCACCGCTGCCTGCACCAGCCTGCGCCAGTGCCCGCGCCAATGCGGTCTGCGTGGCCTTCTTCTGCACCAGATTTTTCGCCGCATCCTCGGCCTTGTCCGCCGCATCCGTTGGCGGTGCGCGCATCAGGTCGTTGGTGTTGTCACGCACCACCTTCAACAGCAATTTCATGGGCGAATTCGGGCCGGCCAGTTTGGCCGCGATGGTGCTGGCATCCTGGATATTGCCGATCGGCTGCAGCTCCAGATCGGCGAGGATGCCGTCCCAGGCCTTGATGTAGTCCTGTTCGTACAAGGCCAGCACCTGCTGCTCCAGATGGGCTTTCTGCAGCGAGTCGATCTTGTTGGCACCGAACACCCAGTCGTCGTCGGTGAATTGCGTCACTGCCTGGTCGATACCCTTGTCGGCCTCGTTCTTGAACGCGGGCTGGGTGAACAACGCCGGCAGCGGATCGGACAACGCCGCACCACTCTTGCGCCGATACACGTTGCCGAGCAGGCCGAGCTCCTTGTCCAGCTGCAGCGGCGGGAAAGCGCCGTTGTCGGCGGTCAACTTGAGGTTGCCGTAGATCAGGGTCGGCAGATCCGCGGTGCGCAAGGTGTTGCGCGCCTGCTCGACCAGGCCGCTGTCCAGGCTCAGTGCACGCAAGCGGCCTTCATGCCCGACCAGTGCGTCGAAGTGCTTGGTCAGCGCCTTCTGCAACACAGGATCGCTGGGAAACAGCCGCCGCCATTCGATGCTGGCCAGTGCCACGATTTCGTCGTGATCGAGATGCTTGGGCTCGCCCAGCATCAGGTAGCCCTTCAGGTAGTAGTACAGCATCTGCGGGTCGGCCGCGTTTGCGGCAAGGCCGGCGCGGAATTGCGAAGCCACGCCCGGCAGCAGGATGCCATTGAGTTCGCGGTAATACGCATCGCGCACCTCGTCGCCGACCGCATTGCCCTGGTACAGGCCGAAGCGCATCGACAGCGGCACGTCGCTCTTGTGCTGTTCGGCGACATCCACCGCGGCGGACAGCGCCTCCAGCCGCTCCAGCACCAGCGCGAAATACGCCTGCTGATTCGGCGCCAGCGACAGGTCGCTCTGCGCCGGATATTTCTGCAACGCCGTCTGCACTTCGGTCAAGTAGGTGCCATTGCGCCGGTAACTGCTGGCCAGCCCGAAAATCAGCAAGGCGCACACCAGCAGCACGCCGATATAGGACGCGGCCTGCAACAGGATCTTCTGGCGCTCCAGCTTCGGGTTGGTGCCGGCGAAGCCGGACTCCTTGAACAGCACGTCCTTGAGCAGGCGCTCGACGAAGAACGTGCGGCTTTGCGCACCCGGCACGTGCAAACGCGACGCATCGAGACCGAACGTACGCGCGACCGCGCCCATCATGCGGTCGATCGGCGTGCCTTCCTGCGTGCCCGAGGTGAGATAGGCGCCGCGCAGCAACAGCGGCGCATCGTACTGATGGCCGGTGAAGACACCTTCGACAAACTGCCGGGTGATTTCGCGCAAGGCGCCGAGCTGCTGCGGAAACGACAGGATCGCCGCGCGTCGGCTGGGGTCGCGCTCACTATGCAGGCGATCGAGGATGCGCGTGTTGAGCCGTTCCAGCAGCAGATTGAACTCGTCGAGGAACTGCTTCGCCGCGGTGCCGTCCATGGTCTTCTCGACCGGGAACGACATGCCCCAGACCTGACTGCGCAGTTCCGGGTTGAGATCATCGAAGAACTCGGTGAAGCCGGCGACAAGGTCGCACTTGGTGAATACCAGGTAGGCCGGCACGCCGATGTGCAGATACTTGGCCAGTTCGTCCAGTCGCTGGCGGATGGCCTGGATGTGCTGCTGGCGGCCGTTGACGTCGAGCGTGAGCAGATCGGACAGGCTCATCGCCACGATCACGCCGTTGATCGGTCGACGCTTGCGGTACTTGCGCAGCAGGTTGAGGAATTCCTCCCACGCCGAGGCATCCGCACCGCGATCGGAATCCTGCGTGGTGTAGCGACCGGCGGTATCGAGGAAGACTGCCTCGTCGGTGAACCACCAGTCGCAGTTGCGCGTGCCGCCAACGCCGCGGATCGCTTCCTTGCCGAACTTGTTCGACAACGGAAAATTCAGGCCCGAGTTCTGCAGCAGCGTGCTCTTGCCGGAGCCCGGCGGGCCGATCACCACGTACCACGGCAGCGCATACAGGTTGGTGCCACCACTGCGGTTCTTGCGCAGGGTTTCGACCGCCTCCTGGAAACGACCCTGCAGTTGCGCGCGCTCGTTGGCGGAGCGTTCGTCGCGTTCACCGCCAGCCGCCGGGCTGCCCTGATCGCTGAGATCGCTGGCCATCTGCTTGGTCTTGCCACGCACGCGCAGCTGCTGGATCTGCAGCCACACCGCCCAGATCACCACGATCACGATGATCACCAGCAGGCGCACGACCGGACTGGCCAGCGGCTGCGATTCGCCGAAGCCGAGGTAAGGACCGCCGAACCAGATCAGCAACGACAGCAGCAACAGGCCGACGATGGTGATGAACAGGCGGGATTTGAACAGCGCAAGGATCTTGCCCACGATGTTCAGTCCTCCGGGGTGTAAAGGATTTCGACGCGGCGATTGCGCGCGCGATTGGCCGGCTCGTCGGCCGGTAGCGCGATCGGCTGCGATGAGCCGGCCCCGCTGGATTCCAGCCGTCCGGCGTTGTCGATGCCCTGACTGAGGATCTGCAGCACCGACCGCGCACGCTCCGACGACAGCGCGTAGTTGTCCTTGAATTTCAACGAATGCACCGGCTGATCATCGGTGTGGCCGACCACGATCACCCGTCCCGGTACCTGATTCAGTGCCGCGGTGATTTCGTGCATCAACGGAACCTGCGCGGCACTGACATCGGTGCCACCCGACGCGAACATGGCGGAGCCACTGAGCCGGATCTGCGCGGAACCGTCCGGCTTTTCGTCGACGGCCAGCTGACCGGCTTGTTCCTCCGGCGCCAGCAGTTGCTTCAGACTCTTGTGCGCGACTTTCGGCTGCGCCTGCTTGAGCCGCGCCTCGTCCGGCGGCACCGCGCCTTTCAGGCCGATCTGCGCGACCTGCGCACTCACCGGCGACGACAGCTCGTTCAGCCGCGTATAGAAATACAGGAACGCGCCAAGCAGCAGACACGCGCCCGCAGCCACGATCACCCACAGCGGCACGTAACGCACCAGCGGATTGCGTCGGTCCTCGAGACCTTTCCAGTGTGGCGCCAGTTCTTCCGCCGCCGGGGGGCGCTGCGCTTTCAGCCGCCGGTACAGGTCTTCCTGGATGTCGGCCAGCTTTGCGCGGCCATTCGCCTCGATCTGGTAACGCCCACCGAAACCCAGCGCGAGGCAGATGTACATCAGCTCGATCAGATCGATGTGGCGCGAAAAATCCGCGCACAGCCGGTCGAGGATGACGAAGAATTTCTCGCCGCCGTAGGACTCGCCGTGAAAAGTCACCAGCAACGTCTTGGCCGCCCAGCCACTTTGCTGACCCCATGGCGTGTTCATCACCGACTCGTCGAGGGTCGAACACAACACGTAACGTGCGGCAGTTATCGTCTGCGCCGCGATGCCGGCGGCCTGCGCATTGGCCTCGAACTGACGTACCTGCTCGATCACCTGCTCGCGCAGATGCGCCGCATTCGGCTGCGACACGCTGTTGCGCAGTTGCACCGCCAGCAGCAGCAATGGGCTTGCCGCCTGCACCAGCGCGTTCAAGCCACCACCGAGGAAATCGCTCATCGCTGCCGGCGGCACCGTGTCCATGCGCGGCGCCTGACCTCTGGCCGGCGCGGCTGCCGGCCTCGCGGCGGGAGCCGGTGCCGGGGCAGCAGGAACAGGAGGTGCTGCAGCCCCACGCGGACGGACTACCGTGGCATCGCGCAGGGGATCGTCATCGTTGGGGCCATTGCTGTTCATGCGCTCAACCTCTGATCGCCCACAGTTGCAGGTCGAGACCGGCGAATTCGCCACCGAAATGGAAGGCGATGCCGCCTGACGTCTTCAGTTCCCGCCACATCGCCGAATTCTTGTCGAACTCGAAATACAGATAGCCGGAGTTGTACGGAATCTGCCGCGGCGCCACCGGCATCGGCGCCACCGGAATACCGGGCAGTTGCAGGTTCACCAGGTCGCGGATCTTCTCGACCGGACCGATCTTCGATTGCGCCGGCAATTGCCGCCGCAGATCCTCGGACTTGAGGTCGGCCTTGGCCGCAAGCACGAACGCGGCGGTGTCGATCAGGCTAAGGTCCGGCACCACCGCAACCCATACGCCGAACTTGCGCTGCTGTAGCGGGATCGGGATGGCGGTCTGTTCCATCACCGCACTGAGGCTGTTGCGCAATGCGACGATCAGCGGTTCGAAGGTTTCACGCAACGCCTCGTGCCGGTACGGCGGAAACGCCGGCGGCCGCTTGCCGCTCGCAGTGAACGTTGACAACTCGCCGGCCATTCCCGCCAGCAAGCGGTATAAATCTTCCGGATGCAGGATCGGCGCCGCGGCCAGATGCGCGATCAGCGGCTGATAGCGGTTCACCACCTGCAGCAACAGGAAGTCGGCGATCTCGGCGGCACCGCCACGATCGGTCACCGCCACCCGGCTGGCCAGCGCCTCACCGCGTTGATGCAGCAGTCCGAGCAACTCGGTGATGAAGGTCGTCAATCGCGGCGCGGCATGGCAACTGAGCGCCGTCGGCATGAAGGCTTCTTCAAGAATGACACGCCGGTCCGAGCGGCATTCCACGATCCGCGCCAGCGGAATCTGCGCCAGCCCTTCCAGCGGCTGCGACTGCGGCAGCAAGCGACTGTTCAAGCCACCCACTTCCAGCGGAGTCAGCCCGTCGACACTCCCGGACGCGTCGCGCACTTCGGTTTCGCGTACGCGGAAGCGAAAGAGCTTCTCCGCCGGCGCCTCGGGTCGGCCGCTGTCGGGTTGGGCCGGTGAGCGCAGCGGCAGGGTCAGGAATACGGTCTGGTCGCGCCAGTTGCCGTCGACCTCCAGCGCCAGCGGCAATGGGTCGTCGCCCGGCATCGAGAACGGCGTGCCGTCCGGGAACACGCCGCGCGCGCGCTTGATGCCGAGCTTGCCGATCGCCAGCAGATCGGTCTCCAGCTCCAGTTCCGAGAAGCCCCAGGTGTAAGGTCGCAGGCTGCCGGCGCGCAGTTCAACGAAACGCTCGAGATAACGTTCCTGCTGCTGCAGATGCTGGGGACGAAGGAACAACCCTTCGCTCCAGACGACTTTGTTGTTATCCGTCATGCGTCGCGCCTGCCCCTGTGAGATTCCCCCGGCCGCGCTGCCGGCCGCCTATTCCGGCGTCGACAGCATGCTGCTGCCGACGCGTCCCCTGGATCATGCTGCTTGCGACCGGTGCGCCCCCTGCGCCCTAGTGATGTGCCGACTTCTGCATTCTCCGCGCCGATTTCAGGCGTGACAACTGTTCTTCGTAGGCACGGGCGAATTCATCGCCGAACAACCGGCGAAAGCACTCGTCGGGATCCTTCGAGAGCCCGTCGAAATTCTCGCGATACTTGTCCCAGTACTTGCCCTTGCCTGCGAATGCCGACCGCTTCGACGAACCATCGGTTTCCTGCTCGAAGCGATCCGGATTGAAATGCACCAGCAGCGATTCGAACGCGGCGCGCACACCGGCGAGCATTGCCATCTGATGACAGCGGATATCGTCGAAGGCGTCCTCGAACGCCGCCGTGCCGGACATGAAGGCTCCGTTCGACGGCGCCATGATCTTCTGCAGTGCTTCGTCCGGATTCGGCGCGAATTTCAGCGGATTGTTCTCGGAACGCTGGATGATCGTGACCGGCAGGCGGAACGTGTTCTTGATCTCGGCGCGGGCCCGCAACACATCCATCACACCATCGACGACGACCCGGAAAATCTGGTCGACATCCGTCGGCAACATCGGGGAGCCAGTCATCTCGGCGACTGCAGCTGCCGGTGTACGTGGTGGTGCCGGAGCGGCAATCGGCGGGGCTGCCGCTGGGACATGTGACGCAGGCGGAGGATTGGGTGGCGCCGGTGCCGGTGACGAAAAATCACCCACCGTCAGATCCCAGTTTTCCGGGAGCGCATTGGCGGTGGCTTGCCGCTGATCGGTGGTCATCGGCGGATGGAAATAGTCTTCCGTGCTGGCCGAATGGTTCCAACCTGAGCTGGCGTTACCGGTGGTGGCGGACGACAGGATTCCGGACGAACCGTCGCCCGGACCGAGAAAGCTCAACGGATCGAGATCGCCGCCGGAGGATGCGCCGATGGCGCCGGGAATCAGATCCTCGTCCATCGGAATCGCGGCAGCTGAAGGCGGAAAGGCAGCCGCCCGTGGCGCCGGATCAAGCAGATCGAAGTCCAGCGGATCCAGCGGCAGCGATGCGGGTGCGGGCGCCGCATGCGCCGGCTCGGGTGTGGCGGCTACCGAAGCGGCATCCTGCAGGCTGACCACTACCTCGAAGGTATCGATCAGCAATCGGTCGCCGTTATTCAGTGCGGACGGATCGCCCTTGATCAACGGCTTGTCGTTCAGCAGCATGCCGTTGGTGCTGCGATCCTCGATGAAATACATGCCGCTGAGATAGCGGATCATCGCATGGACACGCGACACGCCGGACGCGCTCAGCACCCAGTCGCAGTCCTCGGAACGACCGATGCTGCCGCCGACGGCCTCGAATGTCCTGCGGCTGCGGCTGCCGAACTGGGCAGCCTGCTGGCCGGCAACGGCGAGGGTCAGGCTCTGCGACATCGGCACGCTCCCGTTTTCCCTGCGACAGTCGGTTGACTGGAATGGCCGCGTGATGAACCGCGCCTCACATCAGGAGGGCTGAAGCACCAACCAGACGCGCTAAAACTACCGTTCACGATCGTATCCCGCATCCCTGCCTCGGACAAGTTGCCAAGGGTCTGGTTGGATGGCTTCATTGCCCACCCGCCGAGGCTCCGCCCGCATTCAGAAGATTCATCGCCGGCTCGATGAAACCGGCCCGGCGAACTTCAAATTTTTCGATCACCAATGCCGCCAGCATGTTGATCGCGGCTACCGCAGCGCAGGCAGTCAGATGATCTGGCGGCGGCACCGGCGTCTCTTGCGAAGCCGGTGCCAGACTCCCGCCGGACCACCCCGCCGCCGCCGCCACCCATGCACCCGCGGACTTGTAGCCGCCAGCAGTGGCGAATTCGTACGCCGCGCGCCGATTGCTTTCATTCGGTTCGCGCACCCACTTCTCGGCCAACGACGCACCGGCCTTGTCCTCGGGATTCAGCGGTTGATCGCGCGCGCACTGACATAACCACGCCACCGCGTAGCGCTTGGGCAGCAGCCTGGCCAGCAACTTCAACGCATCCTGTATCTGACCGGCGCCGACCAGGGCCTGCACCGCCATCTGCGCCGTCATGTCGGGTTTGAGCAAGGCGCTGGCCGGCTCGGACAGCTCCATCTGGATGGACGCCTGCATGACTGCTGACATGTGCGTGTTCTCCTGGTTACCCGATCATGATGATGGCGCCGGACAACTGCGCCATCGCGTCAGCTTTCAGTGTCAGCATGGGACCCTTGACGGTCGTCATTGCGCCGCCGGCAACTTCCAGAATCGCGTCGGAATGCATCTTCAGCGAGGCTCCCGCACCAATATCCATGGTTGCGCCAGCCTTGATGCCCACCTCTGCCTGGCCTTCCACTTTTACGCCCACGCTACCGGTAACCTTGATGTTGACGCCCTTGATCTCGATGGAGCCGTCGCTTTTCATGACGATGCTGGAAGCACCGGTGACCAATTCGATCTCGGTGCCTGCACTGAGTTTGAACTTCTGACCGATCGTGGTCGTGCCGTTGCCGGTGACATCGAGCTTGTCATCGTTGCCCACGGTCAGCTTGCGATCGTGTTTGATGTTCTCGGTTTGGTCGTTCTTGATATTGACCGTTTCGTCGTGGTCGATGTCGACGAAATGGTCGTTCTCCACTTCCTCATGCATATCCTTCTGCGCATGCAGGAAGAAATCCTCACTACCCTTCTTGTCCTCGAAGCGGATTTCGTTGAAATCGTCTGCGCCACCACCTTCATGGCTGCGACTCTTGATACCGCTTTGCGTCTTGTTGTCCGGCAAGGTGTACGGCGGCAAATTATCTGCGTTGTAGACACTGCCAATCACCAACGGCCGATCCGGGTCACCTTCCAGGAAACTGATCACGACCTCCTGACCGACCCGCGGAATATGCACAGCGCCCCAATTCTTGCCGGCCCACGACGAGGCGACCCGGACCGGACAGGAAATGTGGGCATTCTTCTTGTCCGGCTTGTTCCAGTGAAAAGTCACCTGGATCCGTCCGTACTTGTCCACCGAAATATCTTCAGCCGTGTCGCTGCCCGCCACCACCGCCGTCTGCAGGCCGACGATCATCGGCTTGGCTGCGGTCGGCATCGTGCGGAAGGGCTGCGCGCTGCGGATTGCGGAAAAATTGCAGGCAAACAGCTCGCCACCCGAGTCACCCGAGATGGTCGAGGCGTTCTCGATGTGGACGGTCGAGCTGGTAACCAGGTATTCCTTGTTCAGTTCGGCGCGCGGAAATTTTTGCAGCGTGAACAACGCGCCGGTCAGCAATCCGCAGGCGTTGGTCGAACCAGAGCATTGCGATTGCGGCACGTTGATGGCTTCAAGACGAACCTGCGCATAGTGGGTGCCCGCTGCGGCAACCTCATGGTCTCCCGGAAAGTCGAACGATTCGAGTCCGGGGACGTCATGGTTGTCATCCGCATTGCTGATGGCCTCGGTGCCCAGCAATGACGTCTTCGGCTTCAACGGATCGTAATCCGTCAGCGAGTACTTGGTCGTCTGCACGGAGCGCGCCGACGCAAAGTCCGTTACCGATACCTCTTGGGCGGCACGGCCATTGGCCGCCTGCGGCCGATACGGCAATTCGCCGAATCCGCTTGTCGCGGCATGTGCGCCCAGCGAATCGGCCAGCACCATGGTGTGCACGCCATCGGTATGCTGGAAGAAATAGTAGATGCCCTCCTGCTCCATCAGACGACTGATGAAATTGAAATAGTCTTCGCGGTACTGCACGCAGTATTCCCGCTGCGGATAGCTCGCGCTGAGGCTCAACTTGACGTCGCTGTAGCCGACCTCTGCCAGTACGGCCTTGACGATGTCGGGCACCGACATGTTGGTGTAGATCCGGCAATCCACCTTGTGCAGCAGCAACCATGCCTTGGGTACCAGCGTTACGGAATACTCGGCATAGCGCTGCTCCGCAAAACTCTCGAATCCGGTCTGGGAAATCTCCGAAACCATGCCGTTGAAATATCGGCTGTAGCCGTCGGCGGTGAACGTCACGGTCATCGAGCTGCCAAGCAGATCGATCAGAGCGACGGTGCTGTCCTTGCTCAGCAATTTGAGCTGATAGGAAAACAGCTTCCCCAGCTGCTCGCCACCCGACAGACTTGCAGGCAGCAGCGTGTCACCGAGGTCAGACTTCAGTGTCATCCGATGCGTCATATCTGATCTCCCCAGCGAACCCGCCATAGCGGGCTTGCGATCCGGTCCATTTATCATATTCCCATTTCTTGGCGGGCGGCCTTTCTGCGTATCCCGTGCGCTGAATGGTCATTTCCGTCGCAAGCGACTTGCTTGGTTACCATGCCTTGGCCATGACGAACGCCGCTCCGCTCAGGCAAGAACAGATCAGCAGACTCAAGGCCTGGAACGCCTGGGATACGGATATCGACCACTTGGCGAAACAGGCATGAACCAGCCGCCCCGTTGATGCCGCAGTGAAGCAGGGCGCCATATCTATCCACGGGCGACTGCACCTTTGCGCGCCAGCACCACCCAACCGATCACTGGCTTGCCCACTTCCTTGCGCAGGACGGCTTCGGTGATTGTCACGCTGCCGAAACCCACCGAATTCAGCACACGCTCCACATGGCTTCGCGTGTGGCGAAAACGGCCACTGGATGAAAGCTCGAAGCGATCCTCGTCACCATCCAGCGCCTCCATCGTGAAAGCCAGCCAACCATGGGCCCGCAGAGCCGCGTATGCAGCAGACATCACCGGCACCAGATCACCGAAATAGATCAGCGTGTCGGCGGACAGCACCACATCCCACGCCACAAGGTTCGCCTGCAGATACGCCGTGAGCTCGGCCACCACCAGCTCGTCGTAACCACCACGCAAACGCGCCTTCTCGATCATCCCGCCAGAAAGGTCCACACCGTCCAGGTGCCGCGCATGCGGCCTGATCAACGGACCGCACAATCCGGTGCCACAGCCGGCATCAAGCACATCCAGGCTGGCGGCAGGCGGCTCAAGTACCTCGATCAACGCCTTCGTCAGTATCTGCGGCGCTCGATAATCGAGATTCTTCAGCAATTGCTCGTCGAAACTGTCGGCAAACTTGTCGAATACGTCGCGCACGTAGGCGTCGTCCGCACGATCGGGGACACGGTCGCCACCACAGGCAGCGAGCATGTGTCGTGGCACCGGATTGTCCGGCTCTCGATCGAGCCAGTCGCGATAGACCCCGATCGCCTCCTCGTCCCGATCGAGCATGTATAGCGCGACACCGAGCGCATCGAGGGAACGCACATCCTTGCCGTCACACCGGATAGCGTTTCTGAAACAGGCGATCGCACGTTCCACATCTTCGATTTCGTTCACATGATTGCGTAGGTACATGCCCATCAGATAATGCGCGCGGCCCAACTGCGGAGCCCGGGCAACCAGCGCCGTGTAAACCTCGAAGGCCTCCTCCGGTCGAAGCTGCGCTTCCAGCACCAGCGCCAGGTTGCTCAACGCATCGTGCTGCTGCGCGTTGCACGCCAGCGCCATGCGATAACAGGCCTCGGCCTCGACGAGATTGCCGGTTTCCTTGTGGATATTGCCGAGATTGTTGTGCGCATCGGCATGCTGTGGGGTAGTCCGCAGCGCCATCTGGATCAGTCTGATAGCTTCGTCGCTGCGCTGGCGCTGATGACAGAGCACACCGAGAAAATGCAGCGCATCGGGTTGACCGGCCTGCATCTGCAGCGTCTTCCGGTAAAGCGCCTCCGCATCATCCAGCTGGCCACTCTGATGCGCCTCGATCGCCCGATGCAACATGGCCGCCACGCCATGATCGACATCCGTCGCATGGCGCTTGTGCCTTGCCCGGCTGGCCGACGCTCGGCTCATCCCGGCATCCGCAGGTCATTCATTATCGGCCTTCCAACTACCTTCATTGCCGTCCTCCTTGCTGCCGTGATCGGTGTCGCTCCGATTCATCTCCATGCCACGTCAATGTCATGCATGCCGTCATTCAGTTGATCAACACCGTGGGGCAGCCCAGCACGATGGTTCCGCCATGTGCCGTCAAGTCGCCCATGCGCGCCGCCGGCAGCTTGTTGATGAGCACCTTGAACGAGCCCATCGCGATGACATCAGGCGGCCCCACGCAGGTTGCCATGTCGCTGACCCGCGCCGCCGGCAAGCCGCCAATCAGTACCGTGACCGCGCCGGGCGGCAGGATCGGGCCACCCACGTGCGGCACTATGCCGGTCACCATCGGGCAGACATGCATATCGGTGATTCTCGCGGCTGGGGGCATATGGAACCTCTTGCTGTAAATGAGCCGAAGACAACGGCTCTGTGGTTTGTTCAATGATCTACGACCGGACAGCTTCACCCGGCACCGGCATCACTTCAGCTCAGCCCGATCTGTTTCATCGCCTTGCTCTTGATGCCCGCGAAAAAGCCTTTCTTGGCGTGCGTACCCTTGTCGCTGCCGAGCCCCTCCAATTGCAGACGCGAGCTCATGATGTCCTTGTTGGCGATCTTCAACATCGGGTCCATCTGCTTCTTCTTCATCAGCTCGACCTTGTCCATCCAGCCCGGCAGGCCGATGTCGGCAATGAACATGTTGGCTACCGCCGAGGTATCGGCACAGGTGAGCAGGTAGCAGCCAAGGATCGGACACTCGTTGAACACGCTGAGATCCAGCGAACTGGGTGCCGCCAATCGTTTGTTTCCCGCGCGCATGTCCTTGATGTCCAGACCCAGTCCGTAAAGCTGAAGTCCCAGGGTGGCCAGTGAATTGGCGATACCGATACCGGCCGTAGTGGCCGTGCCGAAATCCGCAAAGAGTCCGCCGATCTTGGCGCCCGTGGCGACTGCCTGCTGCCCCAGCTGCACCGAGTGCCTGGCCAGGTCGCGCTTGATGATGATCTGGATCGCCTCGGCCGCCGCGCTGGGGTCGCCCATACGGAAGCCACCCTTGTAATCGTCGCTCTTGTACAAATGATAGCCATCCTCGGCTACGGCCTTGCCTGCCTTGGCCAGTTTGATGCCGCTGGTCACCACACCAAGAACCGGCGTGATCTCATGCACCAGATTGGCCAGCACCTCACCACTGATTGCCGCGACCACCTCGTGAATATTGTGGACATCGGCGCATTCGACGATGAAGTTGTGCACCGCATCCTTCATGCCCGGCAAGTCCGCCACCGTGCTGGCCGCCTTGCCACCTTTGGCCAGAGTCTTGCCCGACGAGACGATTTTCTTGCCGGTCGACAGCATGTCCTTGGCTGTCGACAGCTGACTCTTGGAGCCGAACTTCAACTTGGTGCCACCGAACATGTTGACGACCAGTTGCTGGCGCGCACGCGCCAGTTCGCCCATGGCCTTGAACTCGCTCATGCTTAGTGGTTTGGATGGCATCTGTCTTATCTCCATGCATCAAGATTTGAAACAGGTCTTGGCCATGACGGCTTTGTGAAACAAATTACGAAGTGGAAGCGGGCCAACGTGGTTTGAGCGGATATCTCTGACACTTCTGTACGTCATTCAGTCAACTCATGCATGCAGCGGAAACTGATCCGGCCACAGTCGCCTGACCTGGTTGCTGTAGCGGCCTGCTCCCACACCAATCATGAATTGGGTGGGCGACTCCTCCATCAGCAAACCTTTCAGCGCCAGCGAGTGACGCAACGGAGCGCTTGCGGAAACCACACCGAAAAACGTCGAGAAACGCGACTGCGCCGTCAGCGCCATTTCGCCCGAGCCCATGCTTTCAAAAATGCACTCGTACACATCCGGGAACGCAGCCGCAAAGCAGGCGCGATGATGCTCATTGACCCAGTAGCTTTCCTTGCCACCACGCGTGTACGTATCCATCCTCGAGTGCTTGGCGAAGTCACGCCGACGCAAACTGGTCGTGCCACCCATCACCCGCCCCATCAGGCCCTTGGTCTCGTACGACTTGTGCTCGGACAGCGTGAGTACCAGCCGCGCATAGGCGATGCACATGTCCTGCGTCGTGCTCAGGTGGCCGTAGGGCACGGCATTGATGGGCGTACCCCAGTCGCGCAACAGGCCACAGGCAAGGTTGCGCGTGATATAGGCCGCGTCGGCGGGCGTCTTCACCATCACCTGTGCGTTGTGCACTCCCGGCATCGGAAGAAAAATCGCCGTAGTAGCCGGAGCCCGTACACGACTCCAATCCTGCGGCTTGAAGGTACTGCGCATCTCGTGCATGGCCAGGATGCCCACATAGCGCTCCACGTTGGACTGCAGCACCTGGGTGTCCAGCATCTCCTCGCCGGCATCGGCTCCAGCCACGGGATCGACAGCGAAGATGTTGCAGCTGACCTCATCCTTGAAGACCTCATACATCAAGTTGGCAATGCGCATGCAGGTCACCGCACCGCGACTCCAGCCGACCAGGTTGACACGGTCGATGGGCATGCCCTTGTCGAACTTCAGATCCTGAATCAGGTTGACCGTGCGCTGGGTGTTTTCGTCCCAGCCCTGCCCGCTGATCACACCGCGCAATTTCGCAGCCTTCTGCGGACCGCCCGTATTTCCACGTGCATGGTCGGCAAAGGAAGGGCCGCTGACCCACTTCTTCAGAGACAGGTTCTGCTTGGCGGAACCGGTCATCGGGTTGACCTGCTGTGGCTGGACCACCCCGTTGCCGCTGTGGCCGGGACCTTCGTTGATCATGTAGTCGCCACGGGTCACCGCCCCACCTGCAAGCTGCGCCTCGACACCGTCGTTATGGTTGTGGAACCAGGCCACCAGCTCGTCGGAAGAGGAACCCTTGATGCGGTTGAAGCCGGTTCCGTGGCAGTAAACGGTAAACGTACTCACGATGGGTTCTCCAAATATTAGCCCTGCAACCAGTACCTCGACCATTGAGATCAGGCATGGCGTGACAGCCCAGCTATCGGCTTGAAAACTTGCCCGCAACATAGCCACACTTGGTTATCAGGTGCGATAGACCAATAAGTGAACCTGACCCCTTTACTGGATACTCCTCTGCATTCGCTGAGCGTTCACCATGCCTAGATTAATGCCCAGCTGAACCAGCATATTGCCATTCAATGTATTCATGTCGAAGATTGTCTGGCAACGGTCTGCTTTGGCAAAGTCAATCATGACGAAATTCGGCATGAACCGCTTCATCACGGGACCTGCAGGAAACAGTGCCGCATTCATATAGCTTGGCAGGTTGGCATCAATATGCTCTGCCATACCCTCGAGCCAGAGCTTCTGCATTTCAACGCCGAACCCACCAGTAACCCAATTGGATTTGTCGCGCTTTTTGATGCTGCGAAGAAAGCCCGTTGAAGTCCAATACATCATCCCCATCACGCGCGGATCACCACCACCCCTCGCCTTACCAGTAGACATGATCGTCGTTTGCTTGGTGACGTTCTCGTTGATCTTTTCTTCATCCGACTTGCCATTCATCGCGCTGGTGCCACCTTTGCCGTGATACTGGAGGCCCACGTAATTGTCGTCATAGTCTTGTGGCGCGCCACCGGCCACATACAAGCTCTTGATTCCATAGATCCCATCCTGAGGTCGCACGCCACCAATGGCCGCCAGACCTGCAGCAGAAAAAAGTGGAATCACGTGGCCAGCCAACGTACCGGCCGTCGTGAGGTTGAGATCCGTCCCATTTAGATATCGAACCGGGCCAAGTCTCGCTATACATGCGGCAGCAATATCAATCCAATTCAAACAATGATCGAACTTGAGAAATAGAAACTCATCCGGATGGCCCTGGACGAACGCTCTGGCCTGCGCCAGCATGCCGTCGAGCCCCAAACCCCAAGTCCCGGCCATCAACTGATTGCCACCGACGACTTTGTGCATCCCTTTGCCGTGATATGCCTTCAGTACACCGGATCCCGGAAGTCCAGACGAGCGGACAGCCACCCGAATATCAAAGAGACGTACCCCGGCATTTGCCTGTCCCGCAATATCCAGCTTCTGCGTTTTTTCTCCCCCGCCACCACTATTGATCCCGGCATCGTGGCTTCCAGCAAAGACCAGTTCATTGATTGGACGGTGGTGATATGGCGCATAATCAACTGGCATGACCATTTTCCTCGATTAACTTTAACTTTTTAAAACAGGGGTCAGAGTGCACTTTTCAATCGCGGGCAAAATGGACCTTTTTTACGCCCCCATGCACATCATCCGAACCCATACGAAAACTCCCCATTCGTCACCCCCACCTGCACCTTCGCGATCTGTTCCCCTTCCATCATCTTGGTCAGGAACGCGCGCGAGATATCGGGCAGCATCGAATTGGTCAGAATCGCGTCGATCATGCGTCCGCCTGATTCGGTTTCGGTGCAGCGCTCGACCACCAACTTCACCACGTCCTCGCTGTACTCGAACGGGATCTTGTAGCGGGCCTCGACACGTTTCTTGATGCGGTTGATCTGCAGCTTGACGATCTTGCCCAACATCTCCGGGCTGAGCGGGTAGTACGGGATCGTCACCAGACGACCGAGCAGTGCCGGCGGGAAGATTTTCAGCAACGGCTCGCGCAACGCCTTGGCCATACCCTCGTGATCGGGCATGAGCTCCGGGTCCTTGCAAAGGCCCGCGATCATGTCGGTACCGGCGTTGGTGGTCAGCAGGATCAGGGTGTTCTTGAAGTCGATCGAGCGGCCTTCGCCGTCTTCCATGACGCCCTTGTCGAACACCTGGAAGAAGATCTCATGGACGTCCGGATGAGCTTTCTCCACCTCGTCCAGCAACACCACGGAGTACGGCTTGCGGCGCACCGCTTCGGTGAGCACGCCGCCTTCGCCATAACCGACGTAGCCGGGAGGCGCGCCTTTCAGGGTGGAGACCGTGTGCGCTTCCTGGAACTCGCTCATGTTGATGGTGATGATGTTCTGCTCGCCGCCGTACAACGCCTCGGCCAGCGCCAGTGCGGTTTCGGTCTTGCCCACACCTGAGGTGCCGGCAAGCATGAACACGCCGATCGGCTTGTTCGGATCGACCAGACCGGCACGCGAGGTCTGGATGCGCTTGGCGATCATCTCCATCGCGTGGTCCTGACCGATGACTCTTGCGCCCATCAGCTTGGCCAGATTCATCACGGTCTCGACTTCGCTCTTGACCATGCGACCGACCGGGATGCCGGTCCAGTCCGAAACCACCGAGCCGACGGCTTGCTGATCGACCGAGGCCAGAATCAGCGGGTGCTCGCCTTGCAGTTCGGACAGCTGGGTTTGCAGACCTTTCAGTTCCTCCAGCGCCGCGGCGCGCTCGGCGCCATCAAGTGCCACCTCGCCCTTCGGCGGTGCGCTCGCCGCGTCAGCTTCCTTGTTGGCAGATTCCTCCAGCGTGCTGCCGGTGCCTTCGACCGGCGCGGTCGAGCCGCGCAGCTTTGAACGGATGTCGAGAATCTTCTCGACCAGTTCCTTCTCGATGATCCAGTTCGCTTCGAGCGTTTCCAGGCGCGCCTTCTGGGTTGCCAGTTTTTCGTTGGCAGCATCCTCGCGCGCGGTGACCTCGACACCGACATTCTTCTCGCGGCTGATGATGCCCAGCTCGGTCTCCAGCGCCTGGATGCGCTTGCGGGTGTCGTCCACTTCCGCCGGCACCGCGTGCTGGCTGATCGCCACGCGTGCGCAAGCGGTGTCGAGCAGGCTGACCGATTTGTCCGGCAGCTGGCGCGCTGGGATATAGCGGTGCGACAACTTGACCGCTGCCTCCAGCGCTTCGTCGAGGATCTGCACCTTGTGATGCTTCTCCATCACACTGGCGACGCCGCGCATCATCAGGATCGCCTTTTCTTCGCTCGGCTCGTCGATCTGCACGGTCTGGAAGCGGCGGGTCAGCGCCGGATCCTTCTCGATGTGCTTCTTGTATTCAGCCCAGGTGGTGGCGCCGATCGTGCGCAAGTTGCCGCGCGCCAGCGCAGGCTTGAGCAGGTTGGCCGCGTCGCCAGTGCCGGCTGCACCGCCGGCGCCGACCAGGGTATGCGCCTCATCGATGAACAGGATGATCGGCTTGGTCGAGGACTGCACTTCCTCGATCACCTGCTTCAGACGGTTTTCGAACTCACCCTTCATGCTGGCGCCGGCCTGCAGCAAGCCCACATCGAGCACGCGCAGCTGTACGTCTTTCAGCGGTGGCGGCACATCGCCGATCGCGATACGCATGGCGAAGCCTTCGATCACCGCGGTCTTGCCGACACCCGCCTCGCCGACCAGCATCGGATTGTTCTGACGACGACGCATCAGGATGTCGACCAGCTGGCGGATCTCGTCGTCGCGCCCGACGATAGGATCCATCTTGCCGCTGCGAGCCTGCTCGGTGAGGTCGATGGTGAACTGCGCCAGCGCCTCCTGCTTGCCCATTTGCGCGGGCGACATCGCGCCACTGGCTTCGCCGGGCGCCGAGCCACCACCCATCCGAAAACCGTCATTCGCGCTCTGCCCGTCTTCTGGCGAACCGGCCACCACTTCGGCGAATTTCTCGACCAGCGCTTCCGGCTTGATCTTGTCGAACTCGGCCGAGATGTTCACCAACGCATTGCGCAGGTTGCGCGTGCGCATGCAACCGACAACCAGATAACCGGTACGCACCTGCGCTTCGCCGAACATCAGGGTGGCGAATACCCAGCCGCGCTCGACCGCTTCCTCGACATTGGTGGAAAGATCGGAAATCGACGAAGAGCCGCGCGGCAGGCGATCCAGCGCGTCGGTGATGTCACGCGCCAGGTTCGACGGATTCAGGTTGAACTGCTTGATGATCCGATGCAGGTCCGAATCCTGCAGCTGCAGGATCTGGTGGATCCAGTGCACCAGCTCCACGTAGGGATTGCCGCGCAGTTTGCAGAACACGGTGGCGCTTTCGATACCGCGGAAGGCGAGCTTGTTGAGTTTTCCAAACAAGGCGCCGCGACTGATTTCGGCCATGGTCATTGATCCTTTTGCGGTAGTTGTCGATCCGGATGTCTTGGTGCGAAATCAATCCAGCGTCATGACTCGTCTATTCCAGGCCGATGCCGGAAATGTCGTATTGCGACCCGTGCGAGCGCCTATCCCACCGGTTTCAATACGACATCGTCGGCGTCGCCATCCTGCTGCGGCTGCCCCATCCAGGTGGTCAGCCCCATTCGTCCGTTCTGGCCCAATCGGGTTGCAGGCACATCGGCTTTCTTCAAAACCAGCTGCACGTCCCAGGCCTTTTCCTCGCCCACGTAGGTCTTGACCGCCGCCACCAGTTGGCTGAGCGCCACGCCACCCGGCAGAAAATTATTGAATTCCGCACGACTCAGCGGTCCCAGCCGCAGACGAAAACGCTGCTGACTGCCCCAGACGTATTCCCCGGTGACGGCGGTGAGCCCCAAGGCAGCCACGTCGCTCGATGCTCCCAGCCGCAGGTGGGAAATCGGCGGCAAGCGCATCCACTCGGCCACGAATTCGACAATGCCGACCGGGATGCGAAAGAAGCGCTCGAGCAGTCCCTTGAGACCTTCGGCGTTGCGGGTCTGCTGCAACAGACGACCGGCAAAAAAGCGCTTGAACTGATCAGGTAGCGCGTCGCGATCGTTAAGGTCCGGCGTAGCCAGCCCCACCATCGCGCCCATATACAGCTGGAAGCGATCTTCTTTCGGGCGATCCAGTTGCACGGTCGGCTGCGAGTCGGCCCAAGTCCGATAGAACAGGCTCATCATGCGGTGATGGAAGATGTTCGCGAATGCGGCGAAGGTGGAATCCTTCGCATTGATCTCGCGATCCATGGCGTATTCGGTGAGGTGCAGCGGCAGCGGCGCGTTGGGACCGAACAGGCCGAAGAACAGGCCATGCAGACGCGCCGGTTTTCCGGCACCACCGGGCTGGTAGCGATCGACCATTTTTGGCGCGAACGACAGCGATGGCGTCTGGCACAGCCGCACGAAATCATCCGTGGCCTTGGTCGAATGACCCAGCCGCGGCCGCTCGGGAAACGCGCACTCCAGCCTGCGGGCAGCTTCGAAGAATTCGAAGGCCTCCGGATGGTCGCGCAGCGCGTTTTCCAGCGCTACAGCGTCTGCCGTGTTCCCAGCCGGGCGGGCCATCGTGCAACCTCGTTGCGTTCCAGCGTGCGCAGAACGGTTTCAGTGAATGAATTGATGGATACGTAGCGCGTGAAGAACTGCTGCATCACCGCACCCAGCAGGAAGGCGCCGGTGCCCTCGAAGGCGCCGTCATCGCAGGTGAGCGTGATTTCCAATCCACGCCCGAACGTGATCGGCCCCGGCACGGGAACCCGCCGCACAATCGGTTGCGAGCTGACCGCCTTGACGCCCTCGACCTGGCGCAAGGCACTGGAATCGAATTCGTCGCAATACAAGGTCAGCATTTCGCGCAGGGCCGACGCACCCTCGCCACTGTTGTTTTCAAGCAGCGACACGTAGTTCAGTTGCAGGTGGCTCAGCAATCGCCATGCGGTTTCACCGGTAGCCACCGGCGCCCGCGGTTTGGTGGGACCGGCGACGCAACGGATCGCCTCGACTGGCGCGCCGGTTTCCAGCGTGAAATCGGTCTTGGACTTGCCCACCGGCATCTGCAACGGCAGATCGCGATTGGTGCACATCAGCTGCATGCCGATCTGGCGCAACTGGGTGGAGTAAGGCGCCTCGCTGGAATCCACCAGGGCAATGAACATCTCATTGCCGATGTAGCTGGAGCGCGCGCCCTGCCGCTTCTGCCGCGACGAGATCAGTCGTGGTTCGCGGCGGATCGTGTAGTACGCGGAATGCTGGCTGTGCCAGGTGCGCTCGTCGCAACCATAGAACGGCAGGAAGCGCTGCTCCGGCTCCTGCTTGTCGCCGAAGCCTTCGACATTGCTGATGCTGTGGATCTCGAAATCCATCGGCCGGGTGCGGTCGGCGAGGATGTGGTACTCGGTCTTGCCCTGTTGCAGATGGATGCGATCGGCACGGCGCGGAAACAGATTGATGGCTGGCGTGCAGAACAGCCGGAAGTTGTTCACGTCGATCGCGTTGTGCAGGCTGGCCACAGTGCGATCGAACAGCACCACGATCTCGAACTCGCTCCCCCTGGAACGGGCCAGCACGGATTTCAGGCCGGTGAATTCGGCGAACAGGAAACGCTCGGGACAGGCGAAATATTCCTGCAGCAACCGGTACCCGCTGAACGAACGGCCGGTGTAGGGAATCAGCGCCTCATCCTCATCGAAACCCTTGCGATGAATCTGCGTGGCATCGAAGCTCTGGCTGATTTCGCCGTTGGCACCTTGCGCCCGCACGATGAAACTCACTGCGTTGCCAAGCAACTGTTCGTACAAGCGCTTGGGCAGTTCATCCGCACCGGCGATGAACACCGGCAGGTTATCCAGCGCGAGCATGTTTGCCTGGGCGCCCGCAGAAACCCGGAACTTCAACCGCAGGCCAGCCCGCACCGGCTTGCCCACCGGCAACGCCACACCTGCTGCAGCGATCGCCGCGGGGGTTTCGAAATACTTGGCCTCGGTGAGTTCCAGCGGCCACAGGGTGACGTCATGGGCGGTGCGGTATTCGCACGCCGTGTGATCATCCTTTCCGGTCTGGCTGCGCAAGGCGGTATGACGCGCCACGGTGTGACCGGTCAGCAGGCCGCTTTCCTTCAGGTCCGGCTGCATCTGCACCACCGCCATCGAAGGCACGGGCGCCAGATAATGCGGGTAGATCATTTCCAGCAGGTGCTGGGTGAACACCGGATATTGCGCATCGAGCTTGAGTTGCACGCGCGCCGCCAGAAAGGCAAAACCTTCCAGCAGGCGTTCTACATAAGGGTCGGCACATTCAAAGCCTTCCAACCCCAAACGCCCGGCGATCTTCGGGTACTCGCGCGCGAACTCACCGCCCATCTCGCGGACGTGTTGCAATTCCCGGTTGTAATAACGCAGCAGGCGCGGATCCATCAGCCGAAACCCTCCGATACCTTGAAATTGCCCGTCTCCAGGTCAACCTCGGTTTTCAAATAAAGATTCAGGGGGATCGGCTGCGCCCACATCTCCGATTCGATGTTGAACATCAGTGCCTGACGATCCATCCGTGAGCTGTTTGAATTCACCGTGACCCGCAGCGTGTTCGCCGTAAGGCGCGGTTCGAAGGCAAGAATGGCATCCCTGATCTGGCGCTGCAGAACATCCGCATTGATGCCCGACAGGGCCACGCCGGTGAGATCGGGGATCCCGAAATTGAGCACCGAACGGGATACTTCCGGGTAATCACTCAGATCCGCGCTGGCATCCAGACTCACGCAGTTCAAAAGCCACGACATGTCGCGTGTGACGCAATCTCGCAGTCGCGTGGCGGAAATCACGCGTTTCTCGCGGCTCTCCTCCTGCTTGCCCGGCTCGTCGTCGGTAAGCCGATCGAGCAGCGAAGGCTGAAGTCTTTCCTGGGTGGTCAATTCAGCCATGACACGCTTGCGCCCCGATCAGTTGGTATCGAACGAGATCAGCCTTGCATCGAGCAACGGATAGTCGCCCGCATCGGTCGCCAGCATTCGCTGACCGAGGCCGATCTGGAAATCCGCCCCGACATCGACCCACTCCGTCTTGCGTCCCAGCACCAGATCGTTGTTATCAGTCCGCTCGGAGCCTGGATAACGACCGGGAATAAATCCAATGGCACGGCCGCCATTGCTCCAGGTCACCTGCACAGGCACCCAGATCTTGTCGCGCAGATCCGTCGGCGCTTCGAATTTCAGTTCCTGCACCCGTGAGAACGGTACCCAGGAATAACCGCCATTGACGACGATCTCCAGACAGGGACCCATGCGGGGATCGGCATCCGCCATCCACTCGAACGGCGTGCCATCGATGTTGCCGCTCACGGCCGCCGCCTGCTCGAATGCCTGCTCACGCAATGCCGCAGCCTGCTCATGGCGGCCATCCGCGGTCAGCTTGAGCGCTTGCAGCAGCAGTGCGAGCCATTGCTCAGGCTCGCCGATAACTACCGGCAGGCGCTTTCCGGCAAAGACATCCGCGCGTACCAGTTCGCCCTTCAACGCTTCGGTGTAGGCACCCACCATCATCGCGTTGAGCGGCTCCAGCTCACCGCTCACATTCAACTGGTTCTGTGCCCGCTCCCACTGTCCAAGCAGAGCCAGCAACTGGAATAAAAAAACCCGACGTTTGGCATCCGCCGGGTTGTTGCGTACTTCCACTGTCAGTAGTTGCAGTGCTTCGTCGGGGCGACCTTCTTTGAGCTTGATCTCGGGTGTCATTTCATCTCTCGGAAGCCAACCAATCGGTCATGTCCATGACATGACCAAACGAGGAAAACGCCTGGACCAAGGCGACCTCCGGACAAGCCGCCGCTTGCATGGCGTCGCGCAACATCAAAGTTGTACGCGACATCCCATGCGTGACTGACAGGTACAGAGATCCCTTGAAGCCCAGAGCCCGACAAAAACGGCGAGACTCGGGCTCAGGAGGCTGCGACTTCCTCGACGCTGTATCCCACGGTACCGGCCGACGCCACGACACCCTTGTCGTCCTGCTTGAAGTACTCGATGTCGAATTTCGCGAAGCTGATGGAGACGTTCTCCGTGAGCATATCTTCGCCACCCGAGCCACCGGTGCTGTAAGAAGTGACCATGGCACTGGTGAGCTTGACGGTGAAATAGTCTTCCTGCTTGCCGCCAGCCTTGGAGACAAAGAGGGTCACCGTGGTGATGTGCGCTCCGGTTACGAGCGCCTTGATGAACGAAGTCGAGCTCTTGTCGAGATACTTGGTAAAGCTGATGTCCTGCACGTTCGCCTTGCCGGCGCCGCCGCCGCTGCCATGACCAAACGATCCGCTCTGCGACAGGCCCCAAGACCAAGCCAGAAGCTGGACCTGATCCTTGTGCTTCGTATGCTTTGATTCGCCGGTAAAGGTGACGTCACCACCTTCCAATTTCAAATGCATGTCTAATGCCATGAGACTTCTCCTTAGTGTTGGGACCAGTGGAACCGGATGGCCCGGGCGAATGCCACAGACACATCCGGCAATAACGGGTACTGCAACCTACTTCGTGAAACCATCAAAACGGACGACTGCCAGAGATCAACTCTTTGCAGCTGACGGCAAGCGAGACACAAGCCTCAAGGAAACAGTCAAACCTTCCAGCTGGTAATGTGGCTTGAGGAAAAACTTCGAGGTGTAATACCCCGGCGCCCCTTCCACTTCTTCGACTACCACTTCTGCTGCTGACAAGGGCTTGCGCGCCTTGGTCGCTTCACTGGAGTTCGCCGGATCACCATCCACATACTGGTTGATCCATGACCCCAGCCAGCGCTCCATGGCATTCCGATCCTGGAACGAGCCGATCTTGTCGCGCACGATGCACTTCAGGTAATGCGCGAAGCGGCAACAAGCGAACATGTATGGCAGACGCGCACCGAGCGCCGCATTGGCGGTCGCATCCGGATCGTCGTACTCATCCGGTTTGGCCAGCGATTGCGCACTGATGAAAGCGGCCATGTCCGAGTTCTTGCGATGTACCAGCGGCATCATGCCCATCTTGTCCAGTTCGGCCGAACGCCGGTCGGTGATGGCAATTTCGGTGGGGCACTTCATGTCCACGCCGCCGTCATCGGTCGGGAAGGTATGCGATGGCAGGCCCTCCACTGCGCCACCGGACTCAATGCCGCGAATCCGCGAGCACCAGCCGTATTCCTTGAACGAACGGTTGATGTTCACCGCCATCGAGTAGGCCGCGTTCTGCCAGGTGTACTTGGCGGAATCCGCACCGCTGGTGTCTTCCTCGAAATTGAACTCCTCGACCGGATCCGTCGCCGCGCCGTAGGGCAGACGGGCCAGCGTACGCGGCATTGTCAGGCCGATATATTTGGCATCGTCCGACTCGCGCAGCGAGCGCCATGCAGCGTAATCCGGCGTGGAAAAGATCTTGGCCAGATCACGCGGATTGGCCAGCTCGCTCCAGCTGTCCATGCCCATCAGAGTCGAGTTCGCCGCCGCGATAAACGGTGCGTGCGCGGCAGCAGCCACCTGCGCAATACCGGCAAGCAGCTCCACATCCGGCGGGCTATGGTCAAAGTAGTAGTCGCCGACCAGACAACCGTACGGCTCACCACCAAGCTGACCGTATTCCTCTTCATACATCTTCTTGAAGATCGGGCTTTGATCCCACGCTGTACCCTTGTAGCGCTTGAGGGTCTTGGCCAGTTCCTTCTTGGAGATGTTCATCACGCGGATCTTCAACTGCTGATCCGTCTCGGTGTTGTTGACCAGGTGATGCAGGCCGCGCCAGGCGCTTTCCAGCTTCTGGAAGTCAGCGTGATGCATGATCAGGTTGATCTGCTCGCTGAGCTTGCGATCAATTTCTGCGATGTAGGCGCTGATGGTCTGGGCGACATCATCGGAAACGATCTCGGACTTGCTCAAGACCTGCTCGGCCAACGTGCGAACCGCGGACTCCACTTCCTCTTTTGCGCGGTCGCTCTTGGGCTTGAATTCCTTGCTCAGCAGTGCAGCAAAATCGCCGGCATCCAGAGTCTGTACGGCGCCGCCTTGTTGTTCAGCTAGATTTTCGGTTGCCATGCGTACTTACTCCCCGTCTTTGTTGGTGTCACCGGCAGGCTTGGGCGCCGATACCAGTGATTGCAGGAGTGCCGGGTCCTTGAGTGCTTTTGCGATAAGGCTTTCGGCACCGGCCTTGCCATCCATGTACGTATCGAGATTGGCTAGCTGAGTACGCGCTTCCAGCAACTTGGCCACTGCACCGACCTTCTTCGCCACGGCGGCAGGTGAGAAGTCATCCATGCTTTCGAAAGTGATATCGACGGCCAGATTCCCCTCACCGGTCAATGTATTTGGCACTGCAAATGTCACGCGCGGCTTCATCGACTGCAGACGACTATCGAAATTGTCGACATCGATTTCCAGCGCCTTGCGATCCTCGATCGGCGGCAGCTCGCCCGCATTGGCGCCGGAGAGATCCGACATCACACCCATCACGAAAGGCACCTGCACCTTCTTCTGCGCGCCATAAACTTCGATGTCATATTCGATCTGCACGCGCGGCGCACGATTGCGCGCGATGAATTTCTGACTACTTTGCTTGGCCATGCGATGTCTCCCAGTAAATGCACTTCCGGTTTTGGATGGAGCGGTCAGTTTCTGCGCGGTGTGGAATCCAGCATTTGTCGCGAGTAAGCAGGACATCAGAGCGACGACATCGGGGCGGCGCAAACATGCGACTCACCAAGTTCCGCCAATCAGCTGTAATACCCCGAGCTCTACCGTTACTGGTCCGCTGTTCAATACGGTTTGCGCGGGCCCAAAGCTGGCCGACGTCATCGTCGGCCAAATCCAGCATCTGGGGTCTGCGTAACACTAGAGCGTGCCGTGAGGGGATGGATACCCCTGAAATCAGGGGTTGATGTTCATACCCTTGGATGCTTTGCCATGCGGCAGCTGACTCGGCGCTCGGCGCATTTCGAGCGACCGTATGCGCAACAGGTCAAACCCGTCGTCGTCAGATGTGTTGGCAAGCGTGATCGTCCCCCTTCATTCCATGTGCTGGACAAGGCAAAAGGGCATCCGTATCTGCCCCATCCGGACCTCTACCACTTCACCGTCATGTTCATCCTGGCTACCGATGAACACGGTACCCACTCTTCATGGCGATAAAGTGTCTTGCAGCCTCTTCAATGCGAGGCGTCGTCAAGGACGTACTGCTCGTGAACGCAGCACCATGAAAGACGGAAGCCCCCCTACCCTCTTTTCCAACGACACGCCGGTAGTCCGGCGTGTGTCCACATCCTGAACAGGATCGGTTCACTTCTTAACGTACATCTGTCAACGGCAGTCTGCAAGCTGAATTTGCTACCACAAGTCTTTATGCGCCCGCCAGAAGGAATACGCATGATGGCTTGGCAAAAATGTGATGTACATCACTTTTTGATAAAAATCCATGCGACGAGGCTGCCGGTGACTGCTTGCCACGTTGCCCACAGGCTGGGGCGCCGAGCCACGGCCTGATACGACGACCGTGCGGTTCTGCCGGGATGACTGTCCGCACGATGCACAACAACAAAAAAGCCGCCCTTTACGGGCGGCTTTTTTGAACTCTCTGAGTACAGTTGCATCACGCATCAGGCGAAGCGATGCCTGAGACCACTGCAATAATTTGGTGGGCGGTACAAGGATCGAACTTGTGACCCCTTCCATGTCAAGGAAGTGCTCTACCGCTGAGCTAACTGCCCAATTCGCACCGGCTTGCCGAGCGAGCTGCGAATTATACGGGAGTAACGGACGCTCGACAATATCCCGGCCAGGCGGCTGCCAGCCTAACGCAACGCCTGTTCACGCAGCTGGTGGATCTGGTCGCGCAGCCGGGCGGCGTCCTCGAACTCCAGATTCTGCGCATGCTTGTACATCTGCGCTTCCAGCTTCTTGATCGCACCCGCAGCCTGTTGCGGGTTGAATCCTGCGTAATCGGCGGCCTGTTCAGCCACGGCGCGACTGCGCGAGGACTTGCTGCCGCGCCGGTTGCCCGCCTCGCTGCGCGCGCCCTCCATGATGTCGGCGATGCGCCGCACGATGGTGGTCGGCACGATGCCCTGCTGCTCGTTCCAGGCCAGCTGCTTCTCGCGGCGGCGCGCGGTCTCGTCCATGGCCGCCTGCATCGAGCGGGTGATCTGGTCGCCGTACAGGATCGCCTTGCCGCGCACGTTGCGGGCGGCACGGCCGATGGTCTGGATCAGCGAACCGGTGGAGCGCAGGAAACCCTCCTTGTCGGCATCGAGGATCGCCACCAGCGACACCTCGGGCATGTCCAGGCCCTCGCGCAGCAGGTTGATGCCGACCAGCACGTCGAACTCGCCCAGGCGCAGGTCGCGGATGATCTCGCTGCGTTCCACCGTCTCGATGTCCGAGTGCAGGTAGCGCACCTTCACATCGTGCTCGGCCAGGTATTCGGTGAGGTTTTCGGCCATGCGCTTGGTCAGCGTGGTGACCAGCACGCGATCGCCGATCGCCACGCGCTTGTGCACTTCGCTGAGCAGGTCATCGACCTGGGTACGCACCGGGCGCACTTCCACTTCCGGATCGACCAAGCCGGTCGGGCGCACCACCAATTCGGTCACCGCGTCACCAGACTTGTCCAGCTCGTACGCGCGCGGCGTGGCGGAGACATAGATCGCGCGCGGCACGCGCTGTTCCCATTCCTCGAAACGCAGCGGCCGGTTGTCCATCGCTGACGGCAGCCGGAAGCCGAATTCCACCAGGGTTTCCTTGCGCGAGCGGTCGCCTTTGTACATCGCGCCGAGCTGCGGCACGGTGACGTGCGATTCGTCCACCACAAGCAGGCCGTCGGACGGCAGGTAATCGAATAGCGTCGGTGGCGGCTCGCCCGGCTCGCGCCGGGTCAGATGGCGCGAATAGTTCTCGATGCCTTGGCAGTAACCGACCTCCGCCATCATCTCGATGTCGAAGCGCGTGCGCTGATCCAGCCGCTGCGCCTCGACCAGCTTGTTGTCCTTGTACAACTGCTCCAGTCGCTCCTTCAGCTCGACTTTGACCGTCTCGATCGCGTTCAGCACGCTCTCGCGGGTGCTGGCGTAATGTGTGCGTGGATAGACCGTATAGCGCTGCACCTTGCGGATCGTCTCGCCGGTGAGCGGATCGAACAGCGAAAGATTCTCCACCTCGCCATCGAACAGTTCGATGCGCAGCGCCTCGATTTCCGATTCGGCCGGGAACACGTCGATGATCTCGCCGCGCACGCGGTACATGCCGCGACGCAGCTCCATTTCATTCCGGGTGTACTGCAGCTCGGTCAGCTGGTGGATCAGCTTGCGCTGATCGATGCGCTCGCCCTTGGCCAGGATCAGCCGCAGCGACAGGTAGTCCTCTGGATTACCGAGGCCATAGATCGCCGACACGGTGGCCACGATGATCGAATCGCGGCGCGACAGCAGCGCCTTGGTCGCCGACAGCCGCATCTGCTCGATGTGTTCGTTGATCGAGGCGTCCTTCTCGATGAAGGTGTCCGACGCCACCACATAGGCTTCCGGCTGGTAGTAGTCGTAGTAGCTGACGAAGTACTCCACCGCGTTGTGCGGAAAGAACTCCTTGAACTCGCCGTACAGCTGCGCCGCCAGCGTCTTGTTCGGCGCCATCACGATGGTCGGCCGCTGTATCCGCTCGATCACGTTGGCGATGGTGTAGGTCTTGCCCGAGCCAGTCACGCCGAGCAGCGTCTGCGCGGCCAGACCAGCCTCGAAACCCTCGGACAGGCGCTGGATCGCCTGCGGCTGGTCGCCGGCGGGCTGATAAGGAGCAACGAGCTGGAAGCGGTCAGTCATCGGCTACAGATGTGGGCGCGGCAGCGCATTTTAAATTGGGACTGCTGACAGAACGCGTCAGCAGAGACCGACACTCGCACCACCGTCTGGCTACTGGATGGTTGGTAGCAGCGTCTTAGCATGAGCCTCCCGGACAACGCAGGACGCGACGTCGTGGCAGCCTCCCGGAACTTCAAGCTTGCTCTCCAGCAGCATGGCGTGACCCTGATCGAACAGATCATGGTACTCGCCATCATCGCAGCACTCACTGGCATGGCCATACCGCCCATGCGGAAGCTGCTGAGCCGCAACCAGCTACAGGTTGCTCAGACAGACTTCATCGCGGCACTCCAGCACACCCGCGCAACCGCAATCACCAGTGGCAAGCGCACGCTGTTCTGTCCGACCCGCGACGGTAACAGCTGCAGTAATGACATACGCTGGGACAGTGGCTGGCTGCTTGCTCACGACATCGATCGCAACAATCAACCGGACCACGGGCCGCTATATATCGGTCACGGCTATAACGACAAACTGATCATCCAGAGCAGCACCGGGCGGCACTTCGTGCGCTTCGGTCCCGACGGCAGTGCCAGCGGCAGCAATATCACCCTGCTGTTCTGTCAGCGCGCCAATCCGCAATACGCGCTCAGCGTGGTGGTCTCCAATTCTGGCCGCGTCCGCGGCGCCCCGGCCAGCGCAAGTCAGATCGCAGACTGCTCGCAAATGAACTGATCGGATATCACCTCCCACAAAAAGCAAAAAGCCGGCAGTTATGCCGGCTTTTCATCAAACGTGGCGCCCGAAGTTGGACTCGAACCAACGACCCCCTGATTAACAGTCAAGTGCTCTAACCAGCTGAGCTATTCGGGCGTGAGCTGCGTAGTTTGTCGAGAGCGCAGCGAGCTGTCAAGCCATCACAGGCAGATTTTTGCCCACAATCAGGTAGTCAATACCCGGTAGCACGGCACATACGCCGCGCCGCCGGGCAGCTTCATCCGGTGCTGCTGGACGAATGCCTGCAACAGCTTGTCCAGCGCACGCATGATGTCCGTGTCGCCGTCGATATCGAACGGGCCATGCTGCTCGATCGCCTGTACTCCCTCCTCTTTCACGTTGCCGGCAACGATGCCGGAGAAGGCCCGGCGCAGATCCGCCGCCAGCTCATGTCGCGGGCGATCGCGATGGATCTGCAATGCACGCATCGCCTCATGAGTGGGGCGGAACGGCAACTGGAACTCCAGCGGAATCTGCAGCGCCCAGTTGAAGAAGAACGCATCCTTGGTGTCCAGCCGGTTACGCCGCACCTTGTCGATGCCCTTGATCATCGCTCGCGCCACCGCCGCCGGATCATCCACGATGATCTGGTAGTGCTGCGCCACCTCGTCACCTAGGCTCAGGCGCAGGAAGCGGTCGATCTGCTCGAAGTAGGCGGCCGATTCGCGCGGCCCGGTGAAGATCAGCGGAAACGGCGTGCCGGCATTGTCCGGGTGCAGCAGGATGCCAAGCAGGTAAAGAATTTCCTCGGCCGTGCCGACACCGCCGGGGAATACCAGGATGCCGTGCCCCATGCGTACAAACGCCTCGAGCCGCTTCTCGATGTCCGGCATGATCACCAGATGATTGACGATCGGGTTCGGCGACTCGGCGGCAATGATGCCCGGCTCGGTGATGCCGATGTAGCGATTGTGCCGACGCCGTTGCTTGGCATGCGCGATAGTCGCGCCCTTCATCGGCCCCTTCATCGCACCCGGCCCGCAACCGGTGCAGATATCCAGCCCACGCAGACCCAGTTGATAGCCGACCAGCTTGGTGTATTCGTACTCCTCGCGCGAGATCGAATGGCCACCCCAGCAGACCACCAGGTTGGGATCGATGTGCGGTTTCAGAATGCGCGCATTGCGCAGGATCTCGAACACGCCCTGGGTCAGCCCGGCCGAGCCACCCAGGTCGACACCGATCTGTTCCAGCTGGGTCGACACGTAGACGATGTCGCGGACCACGGCCACCAGCAGCTCGTTGATACCGCGAATGATCTGGCCATCCACGAAGGCCTGTGCCGGTGCATGGCTGAGCTCGATCTTGATGCCACGATCCTGCTGCAATACCTGGATATCGAAATCCGGATACTGCTCGAGAATCGCCCGCGGATCGTCACTGATGCTGCCCGAGGTCAGCACCGCCAGCGCGCAACGGCGCAGCAAGGCATGCAGGCCCGAATCGCTGGCGCCACGCAAGCGCGCCACCTCGTTGCGGGAAAGAATATCCAGCCCACCGACCGGCGAAATGCGTGCGCTTACGGTGGCCGACTTGCCGGCTTGGCCGGCGTGTGTGTCATTCATGCATCCATCTCCTGGCCGCAATCCCGCGGCAATACGTCCGCGCACAGCTGCAGCAGACCGCTTAGCTTCCTGCGTCTGACACGGCCGGTCAACCCAATAAAAAGCCGGCACCCTTGCAGGTGCCGGCCGTGTTTTCAAATAACTGCTTGCTTAGAAGGTATAGCGCACGGTTGCCAGGATCGACCAACGCTGGGTCGGGCCATTCAACTCGTCAGCACGCGGCAGCGGCAGCGGGCTGTAGTTGCCATTGGCATCCTTGTAGGCCGCCTTGCTGATGTCGTAGATGTACTTGCCATTGGCATCGACACCGGCGAAATCGGCGAGGTTACGTACCAGCGGGAAGCTGGCGCGGTGATCGACACCCCACTTCTTGTTGAGCATGTTGCCGAGATTGTAGACATCCAGGCGGAGCATGCCCTTGTTGCCCTTGAACAGGCCCGGAATTTCCTGAGTGAAGCTCAGGTCGACCTGATTGATCCAGGCAGCGCGGGCGCCATTGCGGCTGGCGATTTGGCCCTTGTGATCCTTCAGATACTTGTCGCTGTCGATGTACTGCCAGAACGAGTCCTGCTGCGCCTGCGTGGTGCCCGGTGCGAAGCTGATATCACCCTTGTTTGGGATGTAGGCCAGGTCGGAGACAAAACCGTCACCGTTGGCGTCGTTACCGAAGCGCCAGCTGTACGGGGTACCCGAATGGCCGTCATAGAACACGGTGGCGCTCGTGGCGTAGTCACCAAAGAAGCGATGCTGCCAGGTCAGCGAGGCGATCACGCGCTTCGGAATCGAGTAGCTGGAGGTGCTCGCCTTGTTCTCGTTCGGGTTCACCCAGACGTTGTTGCTGTAGCTGGAACGGGCCACGCTTGAAGTACCGGGGTTCACTTCCGTTGCGCGACTCCAGGTGAAGCCGGCCATAGCGGACCACTCGTCCGCGAACGGCTTCTTCAGCGCGAGGCTGAGGCTGTCGGCGCTGCCCTTGTCGCTGTTGGCCAGGTTGATCACCGCATCACCAAATGACGGGTTGGCATAGTAGCGGGCAGTGTTGGACTGCGTCTTGCCACCCACCAAAATCGGCGCGCCCGTAGTCGGATCAATCAGCACCGAACCGCTGTTCTTGTCCTTGTAATAGGTGAGGCGACCGTCCGGCAGCACGCCGGTGGATGCACCGATATTGAGGTTCTGGTACCAGATCGCATTACGGTTCTTGATGTGCTCGTAGTCGGCACTGAACACCACGCCCCACCACGGCAGCTCGCGGTCAAAGCCGAGCGACATCTTCCACACGCTCGGGATCGCGAAATTGTCGCTGACCGTACTGACCGCCATCTGCGCGCCGCTGGCTCCTGGAATCGCTGCCGAACCGCCATTCTGCCCATTTGGATCGGCGCTGAACGGCGGCAGGACGTTGCCACCCTTGTTGTTGCAGACACTCTGCGACGGACCGCAGTTGTACTGCACCTGGGTCACACCTGAGTTCTGGTAGATGTTGCCCAACCACACGCTCGGCGGATTGGAAATGAACAGACCCGCGCCACCGCGCAGCTGCGTCATGCGCTCAGTGTCGAAGGTGTAGTTGAACGACGCGCGCGGCTGCACCTGGCGATTGCCGTTGATGGTGCTGGTGTTGGTGTGGCCAAAACCGCCCTTGGGCGATACGCAATTGGCAGCGACAACCGCCTGCCCTGGCGCAGCGGCATAGCAGGGGTTGTACAGCGGCCGGTCGCCGGTCAACGGAATATCGACGCGGAAACCGTACTGCACAGACAGATTGGAGTTCACCTGCCAAGTGTCCTGCAGGAATATGCCGTATTCCTTCAGCTCGAAGTTGGCAGCGACGTCATTCAGACCCAGCCCTGCAGCCGGCGCGTTATAGCGATACTGGTAATAGTTGCCAGCTTTGAAATCGGCGAGCGTATTGAACTGGTAGCTGCCAAATGCGTTCTGCAGGAAGAGGTTGTAGTACTGGCCGCGCTGGAAATCGAAGCCACCCTTGACCGTGTGCTCGCCCAGATAGAGCGTGCCAGCCCATGCCGCATTCAACGTCTTCACGTGCAGAATGTTGGCCTGGCTGGAGTACTCGGTACCGAACTCCACACCCGGCGAGCTGCTGGTGCTGGTGCAGCCGCTGGTGCCGTTCACGCACACCGAGACATCCGGCTGGGCGACGCCGTTGTACGGGCCACGGTTCTGCTGGAAGTCGGCGTAGGAAACGGTGGTGTCGGTGGAGAAGATATCCGACCAGTCATCGTAGAAGTGCAGTGCGTAGCTCTTGTTGTCGACGTTGGTCTTGTACCAGCCGCTGGACAACACCAAGATGTTGTTGTTGCCGGTGATGATCGGCTTGGTTTCCTTGGTCTGGCTGTAGGTGAAGCTGGCGCGGTGATTGTTGGTGATGTTCCAGTCGATCTTGCCCAGATAACGCTTGTCCTGCAGATCGGAGTTGCCACCGCTGAGGCCGCCGACATCGAAACCCTTGGCCTTGGCCGCGGCGGTGATGTCGTCGACATTCTGCTGGGTCAGGCCACGCACTTCGGTGGCCGCGCCGGAGCCTTGCACGCCATACTGAGAGGACGGGCCAATCTGCTTGCTCTTCTCGTACGAAGCAAAGAAGAACAGCTTGTCCTTGATGATCGGGCCACCAACGGTAGCGCCGGCAGTCCAGGTGCGACGGAAGCCGCCGTACGGCTTGTCGTTGTAGTCGGCGATCATGTCGCTACGATTCTGGAACGCGTAGTACGCCGAACCGTGGAAATCGTTGGTGCCGCTCTTGGTTACCGCATTGACGATCGCACCGACGCCGCGACGCGTGGCCACGTCGTAGTTGGCGGTGGAGATGTTGTATTCCTGGATCGTGTCCTGCGAAATCGGCGTGCCCAGCGTGGGCAAGCCATTCGCATTCAGGCCAAACGGGTCGTTGGCGCTGACCGAGTCCACCGTGATGTTGTTGTAGCGGCTGTTCTGGCCGATCGCGGAAATCTCGCCACGGTCGCGATCGGAGATCACGATGCGCGGGTCGAGACGCACGATGTTCTGGATGGAGCGACCCGGGGTCGGGGTTGCCTCGATTTCCCGCTGCGAGACGTTGGTCGAGATGCCCTTGTTGTCCGACGAGAAGGTCTGCGCCAAGGCATTGGCCGACACCGTCACGCCGGAAAGATTCTGAACATTCTTCGCCTGCTCCGCGCCCATGGTCAGATTGACCGGCGTCTCCTGAGCCAGCTGCAGGTAGACATTGTTCTGCACGGCCTGAGCTTGTCCCGCCTTGGAGACGGTGACGTCGAATGGGCCGCCGACGCGCAGACCCTGCGCCGAATAGCGGCCGTCTGCACCCGTGGTGGTGATCTTGGTGGTACCCGACGGCTCATGCACGATCTGCACGGTGGCGCCGGCAACCGGCTGACCACTGGCATCCAGCACGCGGCCGGAGATCGCGGACGAGGTGTCCTGCGCCATGGCAGGCGAAGCAGCAAGCAGCGTGGCGATCGCCAGCGGCAACAGTTTCGTGCGAATAGTGCTTTTCATCGAACATCAACCCCATGGTGGTTCGCAATAAATGACGAGCCAGGGCAACAAAAAAGACACCTCGCCCACCGGACCATTCCGTAGGGCAATGATTTTTAAATTGTTTTTCCCTGACGAGACTGACCGCAGCCAAGCTATCTGGCACATCGGACCCGGCTAAAGTTACGCGCAGCATATTACAGTTTCGTAACTTCTAACCATATTCGAAAGTTTTTGCTATCTGGTCAAGGGGTTGTGACGGCCGCAAAAAAGCCGGCACCCGAAGGTGCCGGCTGGATGAACCACGCAGTCGCTGCCGTGGTGTGTATCTTCGCTTTTAGAAGAACGAGGCGCCGAAGGTCAGCATGAACGTACGGCCCTGCAGCAGCGAATAGTACGGCTGGGAAGCAAACAGGGTCACGCCGTTCTGGTCCTTGATCTTGGTCGGGTTGGCTGCGAGGAACGCACTGATGTTGTTGGCATTGGTGAGCGCCTGGCGATCCGCAAGGTTGAACATGTTGAGCTTGATGTATGGCTTGCGGAACCACGCCGAGAAGTCCTCGAACTTCCAGCCTGCACTGAGGTTGAGCGTGGTGTAGCCACCCGCCCTCTGCGTGTTGGACCAGTCACCCCAGATCGCGCTGCGGTACTTCGCGTCCAGGCTCGCCCAGAACGGCCCCTGGTCGTAACCCACACGTACGTAGCCGATGTTTTTCGGCGTATTCAGCAGGGTCTTGCCGGTGGTGCTGTAGATGCCGTCGCCCAGGCTGTTGAGATTCGCCTCGAGCGTGGACTTGGTGTACGCGTAGGAGCCGTATACCGTCCAGTTCGACGTGATCTTGTAGCTGGCCTCGGTATTAAGGCCGCGCATGTGCACCTTGGGCAGTGACAGGTAGACCGTGGCGAAGGTCGTTTCGTCGAACCCGGAAATCTGCTTGTTGTTGAGGTTGGACGCGTAGGCATCGACGTTGGCCGAGAACGTGTCGTTGTAGAAACGCCAGCCCAGGTCAGCCGTGGTTGCCGTTTCCGGCTTGTTGATAAAGGAGCTCAACGGCACGGTCTGGGTGGGGAAATAGGCCGCCGCCGCGTTTTGCAGGACAGCACCGTTGATCGGCGCACGGAATGTCTTGCCCATGCCGAAATAGAACTGGTTCTGCTCGTTCAGCTGATACTTGACGCCGGCCGTCGGACTCCAGTCGTGAAACGTCTGGCTGAAGTCGGCTACGCCGTACTGTTTGTAGCCGGGACGCACCGAACCTGGGTACTGATAATCAAAACCGCTACGCTGAACCCACAGATAGGAAGCGCCCGCCGTAATGGTCCACTGGTCATTCGGCGTCCAGGTATCCGTGGCGAATGCCTTGCGGGTTTCGGTAGCCGTGTACTCGTTGTAGGCCTTCTGTGCCGCACCACTCTGATAGCGGATCAGGTCGGTATTTCCCCAGTTGTCGGAGGGAACGCCTGTCGTCGGATTAACCGGGGTGAACGACTGACTCTGCTCCTGACGTGGACGCTCATACCATAGACCGTACTCGAGGCTGTTGTTCTCGCCGAAGTCCTGGTTCAGCTTGGCGACGACACCGGGGCGCATGGTGTAGGTATTGCTGATCGAATACGCCAGCGCCTTGTTGGTCTTGCCACCAACCACGCCGTTGCCGTTGAGATCCTGGTTGGTGTACTGGTACCAGTTGTAGTTGCTCGTGGACGTCGATTCGGTGAAGACCGAGCCGCCACCGCCGCCGCCGTTGCCGTACTGGATGTATGGCACCACCGACAGATGCAGGTTGTCGCTCAGCTTGAACTCGCCATCCATGCTGACCAGCCAGCTGCGGAACGGATTGGTGTGCAGCAAGTAGAAATTGGTATCGGTGGGCGTCAGCAGGGTCGCGTCATAGCTCTGGTCGTAGTTCTTCTGTACCTGCGCCTTGGTCAAACTCTGGTAGGAGTAGTTGAACTGGCGGTTGTACTGGAACGAGGCCGAGACCGAGTTGTTGTCGTCGATGGTCCACAGCGTCTTGCCGTCCACCTTGGTCACTTTCTGCTGACCCGGACCACGCCACAGGTCGGCCGTGTTGTCGGAGTAGGACAGCCACGAACGTACCGGGCCGGTATCGCCGGTATTCAGACGCAGGAAGGTGCGGCGGTAGTCGTTGCTGCCAAAGGTCTGGCGCACGTCCACGCCGGCCGTATGCGAGGGATCGATGGTGGCCCAGGCAATCGAGCCGCCGGCCGCGCCGCCGATCGGCGTGTCCACATCCGGATAGCCTTGCAGCACGGTGATGTCGCCATAGTTCTCGGCGTCGCCATACTCGGTCGCATAGACCTTGTAATTGCCGCTGTCGTTGATCGGCGCGCCATTGACGGTGGTACCGATCTCGTCGCTGGTGAAGCCGCGGATGCTGTAGTTGCCGTTGGCCAGGCCGGTAAAGTCGTCAGTGGACGCATTGACGCCCGGAATGCTGTCGACCATCTGCACGAACGTGGCGCCAGGCGCCGCCTTGACGATCGCGTCGCGGGTGATCGTGGAAACCGCCTTGGGCGCGGTCTGCACCGACATCAGGCCGCCACCCAGCGACAGCGACTGCGCCTGCACCTGGATCGCGCCCAATTGCTGCACACGCTTGGTGTCGTTCGAGGTGGTCGTGTTGGAGGTGCTCGACGCACTGGCTCGCTGTGCGGGCTTGGTCGTGGCAGCCTGATCAGTATTTGTTTGATCCGGAGTGCTGCTCTGCGCCAGTGCCAGCGAAGACACCATGCCGAAAACCAGCGCAATGGATACAGATAGATAGGTTCGTTTCATGGTGGATTCCATCTCGCAAGTTCAAACAATTGAATGACCGGCTCAGTGCCGATCGCATAGCGGCCTTTCCCTGGCCATCCGGGTCACCGAACACTCTCAACCAGCCATCCAGCCGGAGCGTGGAACTCCGATAGCCGTCGGTGTTCCAAAGTGATCCCGATTAATTAGCTAACGGGTTATTTCGCAAAAGCCAAAATCGCAATTTCTTGACGTAAATACTGCGTTTAAGCGAAAGAAAAAACGTAAACGCCGAGCACAAAAAAACCCAACGTGCGAGTTGGGTGAAAATGATGCGTCGATTTCGAAATTATTTACGACTATTCCGTGCAAGCACGGGTGACATGCCGTTGGTAGCCCCTGTCATCTTCCCGGATTTACCTTACAACAATTTTACAACAATTCCAGCCGTTGCCAATTAATTGATTAATTGGCCATGTAATTCCTCCTGGAACCCACGCGCGGGCGTGGCAAGACCGACATTCGCCACCCTTCCCCGCGCCAACGCTACTCAAGACGGTTTCCCGCAGACGGCATCACCTCACTGGTGACACTTGCTTGTCTCGCTCCTGTCCACCAGCCCTCCTGCGACAAGGGCACCCACCCAGCGACTCTGTCGCAGAGTGAACGCTTTGGCGATCAGGTAACCTGCTTGCCGAGATAACGTGCGCGCTTGGCTGGCTTGAGCGAGGCAAGATCCAGCATCACCAGGCCATCCACACAGCCGGAAAAATCCGGATCTTCCCCGAAGTCGAGGAACTGCACGCCGTCGGGTTCGACCAGATCGACATACTGGCGATACAGCACCGGCAGGCTGACACCCAGTGCATCCAGGTGATGTTTCAGCTTACCGAGGCCGGCAGACGCATCCAGACCTTCCAGTGCCGCGCGCACGCTATGCACGATTTCAGGCGAGACGACGAACGGCTGTCGTGCAGCGGCCAAGCCCGGCGCACCGAAATAGTACTGATGTGCGGCAGCGATCCACTCCCGTGCCTCGCGTGGCAGGCTGACCGACATGCTGACCGGGCCGAACACATAATGCAGCTCCGGATGCCGCTGCAGATACAGGCCGATGCCCTGCCACAGCTGATCGAGTGCGCGCGAACGCCAGTACGCTGGCGCCACGAAACTGCGCCCCAGCTCCATGCCCTGTGCCAGCCGCGATTCCAGCGCCGGTGAATAGCTGAACAGGCTGGAGGTATACAGCCCGGCCATGCCGCGTTCGGCAATCAGCCGGCCGCCGTGCCCGAAACGATAGGAACCGACGATGCGCAGCGCCTGCGGATCCCACAGCACCAGGTGTTCGTAATGAGGGTCATAGGCGTCCAGGTCGCGCCGCGCGCCGGTGCCCTCGCCGACCTTGCGGAAGGTCAACTCGCGCAACCGACCGATTTCACGCATCACCGCGCTGTCGAGCGCGCCCTTGAACAACCACGCCTGCTTGCCGTCGCTGAGGTCCGCCAGTTTTTCGGATCGGATCAGTTCCGCCGCTACCTGTTCGGCCGGTTCCGGCAGCGCCAGCGGCGCCTGCCCACCAAAGATCAGGCCACGATGCTGGCCGATCCGATACACATGCCGGCGCATCAGCTTGGTGGCCTGTTTCGGCGAGCCACCGCTGCGCTGCTTGAGTTCCTCGGCGCTGACCAAGGCACCGATGCTGAAACCGATCCGCCGCCTGCCCGGCGCCACCGCCTCGCGTGGCAGCATCGCCGTGCTCAGCGGCTTGGCCAGCATCGACAGGCCGTAGAACATCGCCGAATTGCGCGCGGCGACATGGATCGGCAACACCGGCGCCTTGCTGCGCAACGACAGCCGCGCAAACCCATCCGACCACTGACCATCGCGCACGCCACCTGCACGCACACGTGAGACCTCGCCAGCGGGAAACACGATCAGCGCCTCGCCGTTGTCCAGTGCGCGGTAAATGCCGCGCAGGCGCGATGCGGCGCCCTTGCCAAACACATCCACCGGCAACATCAGCTTGCTCAGCTGCGGAATCACGGCCAGCCAGTCGTTGCCGAGAAAACGTACGTCGCGGCGCACCGAGCCGATCAGCTGCAGCAAGGCCAGTGCGTCCTGCATGCCGAGCGGGTGATTGGCCACCACCAGCAATGGGCCATCGACCGGGATGTGTTCGCGTTCGCGCGGATTGAGCTGATAGCTGGTGCCGAGGATGTCCAGCACGCGCTCGACAAAATCAAAACCTTCAGCGGCACCGACTTGCTTCAATACGTGGTTGAAGCCGTCTTCGTCGGCCAACCGTCCGAGCACCCCCGCCATCGGTCGGCGGATGCGCGGATACTGCGCCAGCCATGGCAGGCGCTCGGTAAGGGATTGTTCGATGCTCAGCATGTCTGCGCCCTCGGATTTCCCCCATCCTGCCGGTCGATTATGACAGCTGGGCCATCACCCGATGAACTACAGGCGGCAGATCCGACGGCGCCGTTGTTTCAAACGTTCAGGTGCAGGAACGACGCCACGCCCGCCATGAACATCTGCACCGAAAGCGCAATCAACAACATGCCCATCACGCGTTCCAGCGCCGTCAGCACACTTTCGCCGAACCAGCGGAACAGATAGGTCGCGCTGAGCAGGATCAACGAGGTGGCCAGCCATGCCAGCAACAACGCAATCGTCCAGTCGGCCGTGCGGCCGGGCTGGGTATTGGTCAACAGCAGCAATGCAGCCATCGCCGAGGGGCCGGCCACGCCGGGAATCGCCATCGGCACAATGAATGGCTCGCCCTGCCCGGGCTTGCCGAAGATGCCGCCGCCGTCGGCCGGCGGAAACACCATGCGAATACCGATCAGGAACAGCACGATGCCACCAGCGATGCTGATCGAATCCGGCTTCAGCTGCAGCAGCTTGAGGATGTGTTGGCCGCCGAACAGGAACGCCAGCAACACGCCCAGCGCAATCAGCAATTCGCGCACCATCACCCGGCGCCGGCGCTTCGGCGGCACATCCTTGAGCAGGCTCAGGAAGAACGGAATATTGCCCAGCGGATCCATGATCAGAAACAACATGATTCCCGCCGACAACGTGGTCATCTGCGTTTCCATCTCAACTCCATTCTGGTGAGGCGATCACGGCACCAAGTGCCGCTGTTCAGTCGACCCGCAGATCCAGTACCGCACCACGTGCCGCCGCACCCTGTGCGCTGAGCAGGTAGATCGCCGCGGCCGCGGCGGCATCCGGCAACGCACGCTGCATGATGTCTTCGCCGAAGTACGCCTGTTGCCGAAGCGACGTGCGCATCGGTGCCGGCAGCATCGCATGAACACGCAACGCACTGTGGTCGGTTTCCCCGTGCAGGATTGCCACGAAGCGTTCCAATGCAGCTTTCGACACGCCGTAACCACCCCAGTGTGCACGCTGCAGCAACTCGGGATTGTCCAGCACGAACACCGCCGCGCTGTCGCTGGCCTGGGTCAGCAACGGCAGGCAGGCCTGGGTCAGCGCGAATGGCGCATTCACGTTGACGTGCATCGCGCGCAACCAGGCGTCGGGCTTGTGCATGGTGATCGGCGTCAGCCCGGAGAAACTGACGGCGGCATGCACGATGCCGTCGAGCCGGCCGAAATCGCGCTCCAGCCCTTCGGCCAGTGCGGCGTATTCGCGCGGCGTCGCCACCTCCATATCCAGGGGATGGATCACCGGCTCGGCCAGGCCTTCGGCGCGTATCGCGTCGTACAACTGTTCCAGCTGGCGTTTGCGCTTGCCGGTGATCACCACCGTGGCGCCCGCGCGTGAGGCCGCACGTGCCACCGCGCCACCGAGTCCGCCATACGCGCCAGTCACCAGCACCACGCGATCAGCCAGGGTATCGGCAGCCGGCGACCAGCCGTCCGGCAACCGGGAAACCGGCAACGTCGTCAAGACGCCGCTCCGGCGACGTCGCTGGCCATGCGGGACAGCTCACCGGCGGATTTCAGATCCTCGATGATGTCGCAACCACCGATCAGCTCACCCTGGATGAACAGCTGCGGGAACGTTGGCCAGTTCGCGAAATGTGGCAACGCGGCGCGTATCTGCGGATCGGCCAGCACATTCACCGTGTGGAACACGGCACCGGCTTCCGACAAGGCTTGGGCAGCACGACTGGAGAAACCGCACATCGGAAATTCCGGCGTGCCCTTCATGAAAAGCACGATGGGATGTTCGGTCAGGATCGCCCTGATTCGCTCGTTGATGTCCATAGTTCGGTGTTTCATCTTTACAATGCAGGCAGACCGATATTGTATCAGTCACCCGTCGGCTGCCGTCCGCTGCGCCGGCCTACCTCCCCCAGCTACCGCTAAGGAGCCTCATCATGGCGATCGAACTTCCCCCGCTTCCGTACGAAAAGAACGCACTGGAACCGCATATTTCCGCTGAAACGCTGGAGTTTCACTACGGCAAGCACCACCAGGCCTACGTGACGAACCTCAACAAGCTGATCGAAGGCACCGAGTTTGCGGGCGCCACGCTGGAAGACATCATCAAGAAGTCCTCCGGCGGCGTATTCAACAATGCCGCGCAGATCTGGAACCACACGTTCTACTGGAACTCGATGAGCCCGAAAGGCGGCGGCGAGCCCAGCGGCAAGCTGGCCGATGCGATCACCAAGGCGTTCGGCTCGTTCGACAAGTTCAAGGACGAGTTCAGCAAATCCGCCGCCGGCAACTTCGGCTCGGGCTGGACCTGGCTGGTGCAGCGTCCGGACGGCTCGCTCGGCATCGTCAACACCTCGAACGCGGCTACCCCGATCACCGGCAGCGACAAGCCGCTGTTCACCACGGACGTGTGGGAACACGCGTATTACATCGACTACCGCAACGCCCGCCCGAAGTATGTGGAAGCGTTCTGGAATCTGGTGAACTGGGACTTCGCGGCCAGCAACCTGGGCTGATTCATTTGGCCTGATCCACTGGCGCTGAAACAAAAACGGAGCCTCGCGGCTCCGTTTTTTGTGGCTGGATTCGAGCCCGCTCAGTCCAACGCCTGCAGCACCGGCGCAACTTGCGCCTTGCGCCCGAGTGCCCCGGCAATCCCGGCCAGTCGTGCCGCCAGCTGACCGGCGTCCGGCGCACACACGGTAGCGTGGCCCACCTTGCGGCCCGGCCGTGCCTGCTTGCCGTAGTCGTGCCAGTGCGCGTCGACCGCCTGCAGCACCGGTGCCGCATCGGGCAGATCGCCGATCCAGTTGAACATCGCCGAGAGGCCACGCGCGTCGGTATCGCCCAGCGGCAGGCCCAGCACCGCACGCACATGGTTCTCGAACTGGCTGGTGTGCGCACCCTCGATGGTCCAGTGACCGGAGTTGTGCACCCGCGGCGCCATCTCGTTGCCGAGCAGTTGGCCGTCCTTCACGAACAACTCCAGCGCGAACACGCCCACGTAGTCCAGCCGTTCGGCCAAGGTGCGGGCAAGCGCGGTGGCGCGCTGCTGCAACTGTTCGATATCCGGCGCCGGCGCCAAACTCATCGCCAACACGCCATCGGTGTGCCAGTTGCGGGTCAGTGGCCAGGTGCGGAAATCGCCATTGCGACCACGCACGGCGAGCACCGACAACTCGCGTTCGAACGGCACGAACGCTTCCAGGATCAAGCCATGCTTCGATGCCTGCGCACCGAGCGCGGCCCATGCGACATCTGCATCAGCGGATTCGCGAAGGCGGAACTGGCCCTTGCCGTCATAGCCGAGTCGGCGAGTTTTCAGGATTGCCGGCGCACCCACCGCGGCCAGTGCCTGATCCAGTTGCTCGCGCGTGTCTACCGTCATGAAGGCCGGTGTCGGCAGGCCGCACTCGCGAAACAGGGTTTTCTCGGCCAGTCGATCCTGCGCTACCGCCAGCGCCTGCGGCGCGGGGAATACCGCCACGCGTTCGGCCAGCCAGTGCGCCGTCTCGGCCGGCACGTTCTCGAAATCGAAGGTGACCACGTCGACTTGCGCGGCAAACGCCTCCAGCGCGGCGTAATCGGTCCAGTCGGCCACCACCAAGGGTGCGACTTGGCCAGCACAGGCGTCGGCGGCGCTGTCCACCACCAGCGTCTTCGCGCCCAGCGGTGCCGCCGCCAGCGCCAGCATGCGCGCCAACTGGCCGCCACCGAGAATGCCCAGTACGGACTGCCGCCTCTCGCTCATTGACGCGGATCCGGCTGCTCGAGCACGGCCTGCGTCTGCCGCGTCCGCCAGTTGTCCAGTGCGCTGGCCAGCGCCGGATCGTGCAGCGCCAGCACCGCCGCGGCCAGCAGGCCGGCGTTCACCGCGCCGGCACGGCCGATCGCCAGGGTGCCGACCGGAATGCCGGCCGGCATCTGCGCGATCGACAGCAGCGAGTCCATCCCGTTCAGCGCCTTCGACTGCACCGGGACGCCGAATACCGGCAGACGGGTCTTGGCCGCCAGCATGCCGGGCAGATGCGCGGCGCCGCCGGCACCGGCGATGATCACCTGGATGCCCCGCGCCGGAGCCTGTTCGGCGTAGCTGAACAGCAGATCCGGCGTGCGGTGCGCGGACACCACTCGAACCTCATGCGGCACGCCCAGCTCGGTCAAGACGTTGGCCGTGTGCTGCATGGTTTCCCAGTCCGAACGCGAACCCATTACCACGCCAACGCGCAGCGGCTTGGTTGTTCCTGTCATGGCCGGACCGTCCAAAAACGGCTATTGTACGGGCTTTCCAAGCCTCGGCACACCTGCAGAACCACCATGGACAAGCGCCTACTCGACATCCTGTGCTGCCCGGTCAGCAAAACGCCGGTGCGCCCGCTGAGCAAGCATGAGCTCGATGCGCTGAATGACGCGATCGCGGCCGGCAAGGTCGATTCCGTCGCCGGGGTGGCCGTACGCGAGCGGATCGCCGAAGCCCTGATCACCACCGACCGCAAGGTGATCTACCGCGTCGAGGACGGCATTCCGGTGATGTTGCCGGAGGAAGGCATCGGCACCGTGCAATTGACCGGCTTCCCAGCGAATTCGTAAAGTTTTGCGGGCAAGGGCTGCTTGTGGTCCGCGCATGACACAGATACCTACTATGGCTTATCGTCATCATCCATGCGGCGCATCCGTGTTCCGGCCGCGCATTGCAATGTTTCAGGGGGTTGGCGGTGAACGAAGCCAGTGATCCATCCAGAGTCGTCAATTTGAGCCAGCGCCTGGATCCTTCCAGCGAGCGCGTCGGCGAGTTGATGAACGCCGTCCGCAGCATCGCCGGCAAACGACTGCAGCAATGGATCGGCAATGCTTTCGAGCATGTCGACGATGCCCTGTTCGATATTGCCGAAAGAGCCGAGAACAACGCTGCGCAGACACATTATTTCGACGGCATGCGTGAAGTGCGCAAACGCCGTCCTGCGGTGGAACGCAGTTTCCTGGGTGCGATCAACCGCAACCTCGGCGAGCTGGCACACCCACTGCAATCATCACCGAGCAACGGCATGCCCGCATCGCCGGGCACGATCGAGTTGACCCTGGTGGCCGACAACGAGCTGGAGGAATCGCTGGCGATCACCAGCATGATCAGCAAGCACGACTCACGGCTCTCAAACGATCTGTTTGCGGTCAATCAGCGGCTGTCGGTGATCTGCGGCGGCCACAAGATCGAGAACGCCAGCAACCCGGTGGCGCCGACAATCCTGACGCAGGCGTTCCGTCAGGCGCTGCACGAGCTCACCGCGGACATGCGCGTCAAGCTGATCATCTACAAATTGTTCGATCGCTACGTGCTGTCGTCGCTTGAAGAGCTCTACCACGAGATCAACACCGAACTGGCCCGTGCCGGCGTGCTGCCGCAATTGCGCCACGAATCACTACGCGGCGGCAACGCGAAAGCAAAAGCTGCCAGTGGCAGCCCGATGGATGGCACCTCCGCCGCGATCGCGGACGAAGCCGGCGAGATTCCCGGCGATCTGCTGCAGACCCTGCACGCGCTGTTCAGCGCGCGGCGCGGCCCCGCTGTCGGTCTCGGCGGCGACGGCGGCATGCACGCGATACCGAGCGGCCCGCTGCCGTCGGCGAACGAATTGCTCGGCGCGCTCAGTGTGCTGCAGAGCCAGATCGCCAGTGCCGGTCCGTTGCCATACGCACGGCCCGACGATGCCGTCGAACTCAGCCGCGAAGTGCTGCAACTGAAAGGCCAACTGCTGACGCAGATCGGCGCTCTGCGCGGCGAACGACCCAGCCATGTCGCCACCATCGATGAGGACACCATCGATCTGGTCGGCATGCTGTTCGAATTCATCCTGGAAGACCGCAACCTGCCTGCCGCGATGCAGGTCATGCTGGCACGGCTTCAGATTCCCTACCTCAAGGCGGCGATCCTCGACCGCAAGCTGTTCGCCCATCGTCAGCATCCGGCGCGCCGGTTGCTGGATTGCCTGGCCGAGCAGGCCAAGGGCTGGTCGGAAGAGTCCGATCGCGACCGCCGGCTGCACGAGAAAGTGAAGTGGATCGTCGATCAGCTGCTGCACGACTTCGACGACGACATGGGCATCTTCGAGCGCCTGCTGGTCGACCTGCAGCAGTTCCAGGACATCAACAAGCGTCGCTCTGAAGTGGCCGAACAACGCGTCGCCGAATCCACCCGCGGCCGCGAAAAACTCGAGCAGGCGCGCCGACGCGCTGCACGCGAGATCCTCGATCGCATCGGCGGACAGAAACTGCCGCCGCTGGTGCATGGCGTACTCGCGCGGGCCTGGGCCAATCATCTGGTGCTGACCCTGCTGCGTCAGGGCGAAACCTCGCCCGAGTTCAAGAGCGCGCTGCGTTTCATCGACGACTTCATCGCCAGCACCCGTCCGGCAACGACCCCGGAGAGCCGGCAGGCACTGCGGCAGATGCTGCCCGGCATCGAGCGCGCGTTGCGTCAGGGCCTGACCAATGTGGCGTTTCAAGAGCAAGACATCGAACGTCTGCTCAGCCAGCTGCACACCTACTACCGGCAGCAGCTCGGCGAGACGCTGGATACCGCCGAGGTCGTCACGGTCGACGAAGATGCTGCCATGCTGGCGATCCCCGACAGCATCCAGCCGGTCATCGACAGCGACACCGCAGCAACGGCCGCCGACAATGCCGACGACGAGGAAGTCGTCGAGGTGCCACTGGACAGCCCCGAATGGCATCAGGTCCAGGCGTTGCAGCCGGGTACCTGGCTGGAGTTCTGCCTCGCCGACGAGGAGATGACCCGCGCCAAGCTGTCATGGATCAGCCCGATGAGCGGGCGCTACTTGTTCGTCAACCGACGCGGCCTGAAAGTGGCCGATTACGCGCCACGGGAACTGGCGGTACTGCTCACCGACGGTCAGGCCCGTGTGCTCGCCGCCAACGCCTTGTTCGACCGTGCGATGAGCGCGATCGTCGGCAAGCTCAGCCAACCTGACGCCACGCCAGCCGCGGAAGCGCCAGCCAAGGGCACCGATACCGAATGAGTCACGCTCCATCGTTTGCGCTGCCGGATGCCGCACAGATTGCCGTCGATATCGAACGCGCCCTCGCCGAGGATCTGGGTGCGGGTGACGCCACCGCCACGCTGCTGCCGAGCGACGCCCTTGCGCACGCCGAACTGACCTGTCGCGACGCAGCGGTGATCGCCGGCACGGCATGGTTTGATGCCTGCTTCCGTCGACTCGATCCGGCTGTGCGGATCGACTGGCAAGTTCATGATGGCGACCGGGTCGATCCCGGCACGGTGATCTGCCGTCTGTCCGGGCATGCCCGCTCGCTGGTCACCGCGGAACGCTCGGCACTGAATTTCCTGCAGCTGTTGTCCGCCACCGCCACAGTCACCGCGACTTATGTCGCTGCCGTCGCCGGTACCGCGGTGCGCGTGCTGGACACCCGCAAGACCATCCCCGGCCTGCGCGTTGCGCAGAAGTACGCGGTGCGGTGCGGTGGCGGCCACAATCAGCGCATGGGTCTGTACGACGCGATCCTGATCAAGGAAAACCACATCATCGCCGCTGGCAGCATCGCTGCCGCTGTCCAGGCAGCACGACAGCTGCACCCGAACCTGTTGCTGGAAGTCGAGGTGGAAAATCTCGACGAGTTGGCGCAAGCGCTGGCAGCCGGCGTGGACCGGATCATGCTGGACAATTTCGAACTGGCACAGATGACCGAGGCGGTGCAGTTCACCGCTGGTCGCGTACCGCTGGAAGTTTCCGGCAATGTCGATCTGCACACGATCGGCGAGTTTGCCCGCACCGGCGTCGATTTCATCTCGGTCGGGGCGTTGACCAAGCACGTACGGGCGGTCGACCTGTCGCTGCGACTGCAGCTGGACTGAGCTTGCGCGTGGCCGGTCGCGCCCACACACTGCGGGAATGAGTGATCTTTCCAACCTGCTGCTGTTGCTGGTGCTCGGCGCCATCGTCGGGCTGTGGCTGAAGCTCAGCACGGCGCGCGAACGCGCCGTGCAAGAGGCGCGGCGACAATGTCTGCGGCATGGCCTGCAACTGCTGGATGAGACCGTTGGACTGCGTGGCGTGCGCCTGCGCCGCGTCAACGGTCTGCGCATGCTCGAACGTTGCTACGGCTTCGAGGTAAGCATCGACGGCCATGACCGCGAGCCGGGGCGGCTGTGGATGATCGGCAACGCACTCACCAGTCTGAGTCTTCCGACGATCGAGTTGCTGCCGCACGACGAGGTAATTGTCGGCACGGCATTGCCTGCACCGGGCAGCAACGTCGTGCAACTTCGTCCGCGGACCGATCATCGGCTGCACTAAGCGCGGCGTTACCGTCACGCTTGGCGAACCGCAGCAGACGGCTTACTTGACCACCCGCAGATGCGGCGCGCCGCGCTTCGGCTTGTCGCCACCTTCGTCGGCGGCCGGTTTGGGCGAGGTATCGTCGGGCTCGGGTGCCGATGGCGGCGGCATATCACCACCTTCCTCGTCCGCCGGAAACATCATGCCCTGCCCGTTTTCCTGCGCGTACAACGCCAACACCGCTTGCACCGGAATCTGGATGGTCTGGCTGACACCGGAAAAACGCGCCTGGAAACTGATCCACTCGTTGCCAAGGTCCAGATTCGCCACCGCACGCATCGCCAGGTTGAGTACCACCTGACCGTTCTTGACCACCTGCGGCGGTACTCGCACACCGGCGAAACCGGCGTCGACCAGCACATAGGGCGTCAGATTGTTGTCGCTGATCCAGTCGTAGATCGCCCGCAGCAGGTACGGGCGATTGGAACTCATTGCTGCTGTTTCATTCGTGCTCATGGACTTGCCGCATCGCCTTTTCCTGATCGGTCATGCTGCGCGCAAAACCCTGACTATGAAACAAACGCTCGCCGTAATCGACGATCGGCTTGCCTTCGCGCCCCAGATCCACGCCCAGCCACGGCAGTCGCCAGATCACCGGCGCCACCAGACAGTCGGCCAGACTCATTTCCGGATTGAGAAAAAATTTCGAAGCCTTGAAGAGCGGCAGCGTGGACAGCAGCTGCTCGCGCAGACGCTTGCGTGCTGCCTCGACCGGCCGGCCGCCAGCGCGGATCGTCTCCACTTCGGGCAGCCAGTCCTTTTCGATACGCACCGCCGCAACCCGCAGGCGCGCGCGCGATTGTGGGTCGATCGGCATCAGCGGCGGATGCGGATAGCGCTCGTCGAGGTATTCGCAGACCACCGAGGTATCGAACAAGGTCAGGTCGCGGTCGATCAGGGTCGGCGTGCTGGCGTACGGGTTGAGATCGATCAGATCCTCCGGCGGCTTGGCCGGATCCACCAGTACTCGTTCGTAGCTGACCCCCTTGGCGGCCAGCACCAGCCGCGCACGATGACACTGGATGTCATCGGCCGTGGTGTAGAGCGTCAATACCGTACGCGAGCGAGCGCTTTGAACCATGCGCGATTCCCCATCGGTGAGACGATTGCGGCGGCTCGTGGCCGCCGCAATCGGATAATACTATCCAGGATCAGGCCATCCAGACTCAGTGGACGTCTTTCCAGTATTCCTTCTTGAGCATGGCAGCCAGCAAGGTGAAGAACGCCAGGAACAGCAGCACCCAGATACCGTAGTGGTGACGTTCCAACGCGGCCGGCTCGGAGGCGTACTCCAGGAAGCTGGTCAGGTCGCGGGTGGCCTGCTGGAACTGCGCCGGGGTCAACTTGCCCGGCTGCGACAGCACCAACTTCTCCACTTCCGGATCCGCACCGGTCTTGGCCGGCTTCATTTCCGCCGTCTGCAGGCCCTGCAGTTCCCACAGCGGGAACGGCATCGACGCATTCGGGAACACCGTGTTGTTCCAGCCCACCGGACGGCTCGAGTCCAGATAGAACGAGTTGAGGTAGGCGTAAACCCAGTCGGCACCCTTCGCACGCACTTCCAGCGACAGATCCGGCGGTGCCTTGCCGAACCACTTGGCGGCCGATTCTTCCGGCATGTGCGAAACCACGGTTTCACCGAACTTGGCGCCGGTGAAATTGAGGTTCTGCATCACTTCCTGTTCGGACAGACCCAGGTCGGTGGCGATCCGCTCATAGCGCATGTACTTCAGCGAATGACAGCCGACGCAGTAGTTGAAGAACAGCTTGGCGCCGCGTTGCAGCGAAGCCTGATCCTGCACATTGGTGCCGGCCGAGGGCAGGCCACCCTCTTCCGACGCCTGCACCGAGACGCTGCCGACGATCAGACTGAACGCCAACACCAGCGGGAAGATGTATCGCTTCATTAGCAGCTGCCGCTTAGTCATGCGTCGTCACCCGTTCCGGAACCGGCTTGGTCTTTTCCCAGCCGAAGTGTGTATAGGCCCAAAGGAAGGCGAAGAACCCGAAGTAGATCAGCGTCATCGTGCGGCCGAACAGGTTCTCCCAGAACGTCACGTCGACATTGCCGAACCACTCCGGAATCACCTCGGCGGTGATGCCCGCGCCGACGGCGCCGAGCATGAAGAACGACAACACGAACAGCCCCAGCGCCACCTTGTAGCCGGTGCCGCGATAGCGGATCGACTTGACCTGGCCACGATCGAACCAAGGCAGCAGGAACAGCACCGCGATGGCGCCGAACATCGCCAGCACACCCCACACGGCCGAGCCGAGGAACGACGGGATCATGCGCACGATCGCGTAGAACGGGGTGAAGTACCACACCGGCTTGATGTGCGACGGCGTCACCAGGTTGTTCGCCGGAATGAAGTTGTCGTGCTCCAGGAACCAGCCACCGAAGGTCGGCGCAAAGAAGATGATGAACGCGGCGATCAGCAGGAAGAAGCCCACGCCGACCAGATCCTTCACCGTGTAGTACGGGTGGAACGGAATGCCGTCGGCCGGCTTCAGCGCGTCCCAGCGGTTGCCCTTCGGACCCTTCTTGATCTCCACGCCATCCGGGTTGTTCGAACCCACTTCGTGCAGCGCGGCGATGTGCAGCACCACCAGCAACAACAGAACCAGCGGCAGCGCGATCACGTGCAGCGCGAAGAAGCGGTTGAGCGTGGCATCGGCCGGCAGGAAGTCGCCCATGATCCATTCCACCAGCGTGCCGCCGATGTAAGGAATCGTGCCGAACAGCGAGATGATCACCTTGGCGCCCCAGAACGACATGTTGCCCCACGGCAGCACGTAGCCCATGAAGGCCTCGGCCATCAGCGCCAGGAAGATCAGCATGCCGAGCAGCCACACCAGCTCGCGCGGCTTCTTGTAGGAGCCGTACATCATGCCGCGGAACATGTGCAGGAACACCACCACGAAGAACAGCGAGGCGCCGGTGGAATGCATGTAGCGGATCAGCCAGCCCCACTCCACGTCGCGCATGATGTATTCGACCGAGGCGAAGGCTCCCGCCGCGCTCGGATTGAAGTTCATGGTGAGGAAGATGCCGGTGACGATCTGGTTGACCAGCACCAGCAGCGCCAGCGAGCCGAAGTAGTACCAGAGATTGAAGTTCTTCGGCGCGTAGTACTCGGTCATGTGCTTGCGGTACGCCGGCATCATGTTCGGCGCGCGCTCGGTGACCCAGTCGCCGATGTTCGTGAATACGTTGGCCATTAGCCAGCCTCCTTCGGATCCACGCCAATCTGGATGGTGCTGTCGTCGACGAAATGGTACGGCGGCACCTGCAGGTTCTTCGGCGCCGGAACGCCGTTGAACACGCGGCCGGCCAGGTCATAGCGCGACTTGTGGCAAGGGCAGAAGAAACCGCCCTTCCAGTCCGGATCGAACGGCTCGGGCTTGATCTCCGGCACGAACTCCGGCACGCAGCCCAGGTGCGTGCAGATGCCCACGATCACCAGCCATTCCGGCTTGATCGAGCGGGCCTCGTTCTGCGCGTACTTCGGCTGCTGCCCGGCGGAAGCGCCGTCGGACTTCGGATCGACCAGACGCGAATCCACCATCGGCAGCGTATCGAGCTGGGCCTTGGTGCGATTGAGCACGAACACCGGCAGGCCGCGCCAGGACACGCTCAGCATCTGCCCTGCCTCGATCTTGGCCAGCGACTGGGTAACCGGAGCGCCAGCGGCCTTGGCGCGCGCGCTGGGTTCCCACGACTTGATGAAGGGCACAGCTGCCGACACGATTCCGATACCACCAACCACCGCGGTGGTTGCTGTCAGGAAACGGCGGCGGCCGTGGTCGACGACTTCGTTCGCCATCAGGCTCTCCGGTACTTGCAATGTCTGTCTAAGGTGGGGTTTGGGACCCCGCAAAAATCGCGTTAGTGTAGCGTCAGGCCCTGCCCCGTACAATAAACGCCATCGCGGCGAACTCCATCCATCGCGACATTCACCACGACCTGCCGGGACCCTCTCCTTTCGACATGAAACATGCCGCCGGCACGCTCCTCTTCATTGCACGCTTCGCCATCCTCGGACTGGCGATGGCCTTCGTGGTCGGCCTGTTCTGGCCCGGCAGCGGCGAGCACCTGCGCGCCCGCTTCGGCCTGGCCACGCCTCCGACTGCGCCAACCAGCCAGAGTCATGGCGGCAGCGGCCCGGTCTCCTACGCCGACGCGGTAGCCGCCGCCGCACCCTCGGTGGTCAACATCTACGCCAACAAGATCGTCACCGAACAAGCCGTACGCATGTACGAAAACCCGGTATTGCAACAGCTGTTCGGCGGCCAGCCCACCACCTACCAGCACCGCGAGCAAACCCTCGGCTCCGGCGTCATCGTCAGCGCCCAGGGCCATGACTACGTACTGACCAACAACCACGTGATCGCCAACGCGAAAGACATCCAGGTACTGCTGTACGACGGTCGCGTCGCCAATGCCACCCTCGTCGGCGCGGACGAAGAAACCGACTTGGCGGTATTGAAGATCGACGCCAGCAACTTGCCGGCGATCCAGATGGCCGACCAGCAGCCGTTGCGTCCCGGCGACGTGGTGCTGGCGATCGGCAATCCGCTCGGTCTCAACCAGACCGTGACGATGGGCATCGTCAGCGCGATCGGACGCCAGTTGAACAGCTCCAGTGCCGAGGATTTCATCCAGACCGACGCCGCAATCAACCTTGGCAACTCCGGTGGCGCACTGGTCGATACCGAGGGTGAACTGGTCGGCATCAACACCTTGCTGATCGGCAAGGCCGCCGGCGCCGAAGGCATCGGCTTCGCGATTCCGGCCGCCACCGCCAAGAAAGTGCTGGATCAGATCATCAGCACCGGCCACGTGGTGCGCGGCTGGATCGGCGCCGACTATACGTTCGTGCCGGTGGCCGCCAACAGCGGCCTGCCCTCGGCTGCGCGTGGCGCGCAGGTCACTGCGGTGTATGTCGGCGGCCCGGCCGCGCAGGCCGGCATCCAGCCGCGCGATATCCTGCTGCGCATCGGCAATGACGACATTCTCAATCCGACCGATCTGCGCCGGCGCGAGGCCGCACTGAAACCCGGCAGCAAGGTGGAGATCTCCGGCCTGCGCAGCGGCAGTCCGTTCCACCTCGACGTCACCCTGGCGCAACGACCGATGATGAGCACCGGTCCCACGCCGGACCAGTGATTCAACCGGGTCCGCGTGACGCCAGCGGCGGATGGATTGCCGCGCCGTAGCGCTTGCGCAGAGTACCCACCCGCTCCACATATACCTGCGTTTCGGCGTAGGGCGGCACGCCCTTGTAGCGCTGCACCGCACCGGGCCCGGCGTTATAGGCGGCGGCGGCCAGCCGCTCGCTGCCGTCGAAAGCATGCAACAGCAGGCCCAGATAGCGTGCACCGCCGCGAATGTTCTGATCGGAATTGAACGCATCCAGCACGCCCATGTCGCTGGCTGTGCCCGGCATCAGCTGCATCAGCCCTTGCGCGCCCTTCAGCGACAGTGCGCGCGGATTGAACGCACTCTCGGCGTGGATGATCGCGCGCAGGAAGGCCTCGTCGACGCCGTACTCGATGCTGGCGGCGCGGATCGTGTCGGCATACGCGGTGAGGTTGAGCGACACACTGCCCCAGCGGATCGTCGAGTGCAGGTCGCAGGCGACGCAGCTGGCGATATAGGTGAACAACATCGTTACGGTACGGTCTTTCTCGCCGGCCGGACGCAGATTGGTGTATTCCACGCTGCCGTCCCCACGCACGATGCGATACACCGCGCCGCGCAACACACGCGTATCCGGAGCATCGGCAACCGCCGCCAACGGTGCTTCGGCGCCGCGCGACTCGTGATAGTTCCACTGGCCAGGCGTGCCTGCGCCGGCCACCGCCAGCGCAGGCTTCGCGGTGGTTTCGACCGAGCCCATTACTGACGCCAGCGAGGCACGCTGCACCTTCGCCTCGCCGAGTTCGCGCGCGCTGGTCGCGACCGAGCCCTGCACATTGACCAGCGATGTCGACTCGAGCCCATTCGCGGAGAGACTGCGCGCGGTGGTCGCCACCGAACCGCTCACTCCCGTCAACCCAATCCGGGCTGCTGGCGGTGGCGGCGTCTGACGCCGCGGCGCCGACTCGGCATAGCTGCTGATCACCTTGCAGCCGCGATAACCGGCCTTGCTGCTGCTGAACACCGTTTCGCCGCTGGAACCGGTGCACTGATACAGCGTGCCGGCCTGCGCCGTCTGCCACCACAACAGCGCACAGACCAGCACGACCCCGGACAGGATCGAACGAATTGGGAAGCCCCCGGCAGGCCGATCGACGCTTCCCCCATGCCATGCGACGTCGAACATGGGCCGCAGTGTGCCGCCATGCGTCGCCAACGCCAAGTGCGTGCCGGCGATTTCGTGCGCCATGACCGTTCTACGCCTGTGGCACGGCACTTCCCGGGCTGAATACACTGGTCCTGACCGCTGCAAGTGCTTGATCCGCCATGCCGATCAACTGGCGAGGCCGTCGTCACACGGGTAAACTGTGCGGTTCAGCGGATTGCACGTCCTGCTTCACAAACCACGGTATCCCACGCCATGAGCGGCAAGCTTTTCATCAAGACCCACGGCTGCCAGATGAACGAGTACGACTCGGCCAAGATGGCCGACGTGCTGAAGGCGTCGCACGGCATGGAACTGACTCAGGATGAGTCCGAGGCGGACGTGATCCTGATCAACACCTGCTCGATCCGCGAGAAGGCGCAGGAAAAGGTGTTCAGCCAGCTCGGCCGCTGGAAGCAGCACAAGAAGGATGGCAAGCCGGTATTGATTGGCGTCGGTGGCTGCGTGGCGTCGCAGGAAGGCGAGGCGATCGTCAAGCGCGCGCCGTATGTCGACCTGGTGTTCGGCCCGCAGACCCTGCATCGCCTGCCCCAATTGATCGAGCAGCAACGCGCCAGCGGCAAGCCGCAGGTGGACATCAGCTTCCCCGAGATCGAGAAGTTCGATCGCCTGCCCGAGCCGCGCGCCGAAGGCCCGACCGCGTTCGTCTCGATCATGGAAGGCTGCTCGAAGTACTGCAGCTACTGCGTGGTGCCGTACACCCGCGGCGAGGAGCTCAGCCGTCCGTTCGACGACGTGATCGTCGAGGTCGCCCAGCTCGCCGCGCAGGGCGTGCGCGAGGTGAACCTGCTCGGCCAGAACGTCAACGCCTACCGCGGCCCCACTCATGACGGCGGCATCGCCGATCTCGCCGTGCTGATCCACGCGATCGCGCAGATCGATGGGATCGGCCGCATCCGTTTCACCACCTCGCATCCGCTGGAGTTTTCGGACTCCCTGATCGAGGCCTATGCGAACGTGCCGCAGCTGGCGAACTACCTGCACCTGCCGGTGCAGGCCGGCTCCGATCGCATCCTCAGCGCGATGAAGCGTGGCTACACCGCAATCGAGTTCAAGCAGAAGATCCGCAAGCTGCGCGCGGTGCGCCCGGATATCTGCGTGTCGTCCGACTTCATCGTCGGCTTCCCCGGCGAGACCGCCGAGGATTTCGAGAAGACCATGAAGCTGATCGACGACATCGGTTTCGACCAGAGCTTCTCCTTCATCTTCTCCTCGCGCCCCGGTACGCCGGCGGCGAATCTCGCCGACGAGACACCCGCTGCGGAAAAGCATGACCGACTGATGCGGTTGCAGGCCGCGATCAACGCGAATGCGAAGAAGATCAGCCAGGCGATGATCGGCAGCGTGCAGCGCGTGCTGGTGGAAAAGCCCAGCACTCGCGATCCCAGCGAACTGATGGGACGTACCGAAAACATGCGTTACGTGAACTTCTCCGGCAACCACCGCCTGATCGGCCAGTTCGTCGACGTGGAAATCACCGAGGCGATGGCCAATTCGCTGCGCGGACGGATCAGGGTCGCCGATGACGTGGCCGCCTGAGCATTAACTCCCTCCCCTGCTTGCAGGGGAGGGTTGGGGAGGGGTTCGCTCTTGATCTAAAAGTCAAAAGCCTCACCCCCTTCCAGCCTCCCCCTGCGACCGAAGGAAGTCCCTTTGGGGCGAGCAGGGTGAGGAGCCAAAATCAGACTTCCGGACTCCCATGACCAACGGCCTCAACCAGTGCGACTTCACCCTCGACCCCGAGGACAACGCCCGCCTCGCCAACCTGTGCGGGCCGTTCGACGAGCATCTGCGCCAGATCGAACTGCGTCTCGGTGTGGAGATCAACCACCGCGGTAGCATCTTCCAGGTGATCGGCGATGACGCGCCGGCGAGGGCTGCCGAGAAAGTATTGCGTTCGCTGTATGCCACTACCGAAGACGAATCGCTGACCGGTGCCCGGATCAACCTGCACCTGGCCGAATCCGGTATCGATGCGATTACGGCGGCGTCGACCGAAGGCACCCAGGAAGTGGCGATCCGGGTCAAGCGCGGCGTGATCAAGGGTCGCGGCCCGAATCAGGCGCGCTATCTGCACGCGATCGCCAGTCACGACATCAACTTCGGCGTGGGCCCGGCCGGCACCGGCAAGACCTACCTGGCCGTGGCCAGCGCGGTCGAGGCGCTGGAAGCGAACCGCGTGCAACGCCTGCTGCTGGTGCGCCCGGCGGTCGAGGCCGGCGAAAAGCTCGGCTTCCTGCCCGGCGACCTGTCGCAGAAAGTCGACCCTTACCTGCGCCCGCTGTACGACGCGCTGTACGAAATGCTGGGTTTCGAGAAGGTGGCCAAGCTGATCGAGCGCAACGTGATCGAGATCGCACCACTCGCCTACATGCGCGGCCGCACCCTTAACGATTCCTACGTGATTCTCGACGAGGCGCAGAACACCACGGTCGAGCAGATGAAGATGTTCCTGACCCGCATCGGCTTCGGCACGGTCGCGGTGATCACCGGCGACGTCACCCAGGTCGACCTGCCGCGCAACACGCGCTCCGGCCTGCGCCAAGCGGTGGAAGTGTTGCGTGACGTCAGCGGCATCAGCTTCACGTTCTTCACCTCGCGCGACGTGGTGCGCCATCCGCTGGTGGCGAAGATCGTGCGCGCCTACGAGGCGTTCGAGCAGAAGGAAGAGGACGCCCCATGAGTCGACTGCTCACGCTTGCCGTCGGCTACGCGGTGCCACGCACCGGTCTGCCCTCTGCAGTCAGCTTTCGCCGTTGGGCGGAAGCTGCGCTGCGTGACGCGAAACGACGCAAGCCAGCCGAGCTGGCGATCCGCATCGTCGACGCCGACGAAGGCCGTGCGCTCAACCGCGACTATCGCGGCAAGGACTACGCCACCAACGTGCTGTCGTTCCCCGCCGAACTGCCGCCCGGCGTAGCGTTGCCGCTGATCGGCGACCTGGCAATCTGCGCGCCGGTGGTGCTGCGCGAGGCTGCCGAGCAGGCCAAGCGGCCGCGCGATCACTGGGCCCACCTGACCATCCACGGTGTGCTGCACCTGCTCGGTTACGACCACATCGAAGACAACGAAGCCGAGGCGATGGAAGCGTTGGAAACCCGCATCCTCGCCGGCCTCGGCATCGCCGATCCGTATGCTTGAGCCGCTCCTAAGCTAGCTGCAAGGAAGGGCTTTTCGCCTCTCCCGTACGCAGACCAGCCCTCCAACCCGATGGCGAAGACTCTGAATCGTCAGAATTTTTCCGCTAGAATCGGTCTTCCGCCCGGTTACGGGCTGCATTCAAACGAGTGATGAACGACGACCCTGGCAGTACCAGCGGCCCGGCACACCGCACCTGGTGGGACCGGCTGGGCCACATGTTTTCCGGCGAGCCACGCAACCGCAGCGAACTGATTGAGGAGTTGCGCTCCGCCCAGACCAACGGACTGCTGTCCGTCGACACCCTCACCATGGTCGAGGGTGCGATCAAGGTCACCGAACTGAGCGTGGACGACGTCATGGTTCCGCGCGCGCAGATCGTGATGCTGGCGGCCGAGTCGCCGCTGCCCGACCTCCTTGCCGTCGTGGTCGAATCGGGTCACTCGCGTTTTCCCGTGCACGGTGACGACAAGGACGAGATCCTTGGCATCCTGCTGGCCAAGGATCTGCTGAAGTTCTTCGGTGCCGCGGAGCATTTCGACATCCATGCGATCTTGCGCCCGGCCGTGCTGATTCCCGAATCGATGCGCCTGAACGTGTTGCTGGACGAGTTCCGTCGCTCGCGTAACCACATGGCGCTGGTGGTCAACGAATACGGCGGCGTCGCCGGCCTGATCACCATCGAGGACGTGCTCGAACAAATTGTGGGCGAGATCGACGACGAGCACGACGACGCGGAAGAGCCCGAATTGATGCACGAGCAGCCCGGCGGCGACTGGCTGGTCAGCGCGCTGACCCCGATCGAGGATTTCAATGAACAGGCCGGCACGGCGTTCTCCGACGAGGAGTACGACACCGTCGGCGGCATGGTCACATCCGAGTTCGGCCACCTGCCCGAAGTGGGCGAAGAGGTCGGCATCGGCGGTTACCTGTTCCATGTCACTGAAGCTGATGACCGCCGCGTGCAACAGTTCCGCGTGGTGCGACAGAAAGACTGAGCGACCAAAGCGCAATCCCGTGGGAAGTCCGTTGTGGACAGAGCACCACTACGACAAGGTTGGATTCATGCGATACATCGGTTCCACGTTCTGCCTTGTCATGCTCTGGCTGGTCTTCGCACTACCCGCTCGTGCCAGCGTCGCAAATGCCCCCGGCGCCAACCTCGAGGTATCGCTGATCACCTACGGCCCCGGTGAAACCTACTGGGAGCGTTTCGGCCACGACGCCATCGAGCTGCGCGACAGCGCGTCGGGCGAAACGATCAACTTCAACTACGGCGTGTTCGATTTCGACGAGAAAAACTTCTTTCTCAATTTCGCCCGCGGCCGCATGCACTATCTGATGGACGCGGCGCCCAGCAACCTTGACCAGAGCTACTACGTCGAAGCGGGCCGCTCGGTCACTCGCCAAACACTGGCACTCACAGCCGAGCAGGCCAGCGCGCTGCGCGATTTCCTGCTGTGGAATCTGCGCCCGGAAAACGCCGGCTACAACTACGACTACTACGCCGACAACTGCACCACCCGCGTGCGCGACGCGCTGGACAAGGCGCTCAGCGGCGTTCTGAAAACCCAACTTGTCGCGCGCGCCGGCGGCATGACCTTCCGCCAGCAGACCGCCCGCCTGATGAGCGCGCAGCCATGGCTGATGCTGCTGATGGACCTGGGGTTGGGCCCGTATGCCGACCAGCCGCTCAGCGCCTGGCAGGAAAGTTTTCTGCCCGAGGTGCTGCAGGTGCAACTGCGCGAAGTACGCATCGACAATGGCCACGGTGGACTGCAGCCGCTTGTACAGAGCGAACAACTCGTCTCGGCAAACCGGCTGGACGTGCCGCCGGCTACCGCACCCGACCTACGCCTGCCGCTGGCGCTGGCCGGGCTGCTGCTTGCCGCATTGACCGCAGCGAGCCGACGCTGGTGGCCGACCGGTTACGCCCTGCTCGGCACGCTGTATCTGTTCTCGGCCGGCATCATCGGTCTGGTGTTGCTGGCGCTGTGGACGCTGACCACTCACCACTCGGCCTGGGCCAACGCCAACCTGCTGCTGTTCAACCCGCTCGCCTTCCTGCTGCTGCCGACGCTATGGCGCTCTCGCCGCGGCTTCGCCGCCTCGCGCTTCATGGACGGCGTGATCGCGCTGCAACTGCTGGCGATCCTGATCGCGGTGCTGCTGCACCTGCTGCCGGACAGCGTGCAACAGAACCAGCCATGGCTGTTGTTCGCGCTGCAGTGCTGGCTGGCGCTGGCCTGGAGCCTGCGCCGAAATCGGTAATGGACGATGACATGTAATTGCCCGGTCTTCCGTGGCGGGGCATGATGCACGCATGAACCTGATCACCCCGCCGCCACCGATCTCGCCGTCGACCGCCGACCAGCCCATGGTGGTCAACTGCGTCGCCTATCGGACCGACGGCAGCCGGATCGGCGAGATCACCCTCGACACGATCAGCGAGGTGCTGGCGCAACCGGATACGTTCGTATGGGTCGGTCTGCACGAGCCAGATGAAGCGCTGCTGCAGAAACTGCAGGAAGAATTCGGCCTGCACGATCTGGCGATCGAGGACGCACACAACGCCCACCAGCGCACCAAGGTCGACGCTTACGGCGATTCGCTGTTCCTGGTCGTGCAGACCGCGCAACTGATCAGCACCCGGCTCGCGTTCGGCGAGACGCACATCTTTCTCGGCCCGCGTTACTTGGTCACCGTGCGCCACGGCGCCTCGCTGTCCTACGCACCGGCACGGCGCGATTGCGAACACGCGCCGCACCTGCTCGCGCTGGGCCCCAGCTATGCGCTGTACAGCGTGCTCGACTTCATCGTCGACAACCTGCTGCCGATCGTGCGCGATTTCCGCGAGGAGCTGCAGAAGCTGGAGCAGGATATCTTCGTTGCCACGTTCAACCGCGGAACGGTGCGGCGGCTATACGACATGCAGCGCGACCTGATGACACTGCGCCTCGCGGTGGCGCCGCTGCAGGATGTCATCAGCCAGCTGGTGAAGCTGCATCCCAAGCTGATTCCGGATGAACTGCGCGCGTATTTCAGCGACGTCTACGACCACGTGTTCCGGGTCAACGAGGCGATTGGCGCGATGCGCGAGATGCTCAACGCCGCGATCAACGTCAACCTCTCGCTGGTCACCCTGGGCCAGAACGAGGTGATGAAGAAACTCGCCGGCTACGCCGCGATGCTCGCCGTGCCCACCTTGTTCACCAGCTGGTACGGCATGAACTTCACCCACATGCCCGAACTCAGCCAACCCTGGGCCTACCCCGCGATCATCGCGGTCGTTGCTTGCGTGGTCGGCGCCATTTTCCTCGCGCTCAAGCGGGCGAAGTGGCTGTGATCCGGCGGTAGGTGCGAACAAAAACGGCGGCCTGAAGGCCGCCGTTTTCATCACACGAGGTGGATCAGTTCGACGCCGCTTTCGGCGCGTCCTTGGCCGTCCATTTCTTCAGCCACTCGTTGACGGCGTCATGCCACTGCACGCTGTTGTGCGGCTTCAGCACCCAGTGGTTCTCGTCCGGGAAGGTCAGGAACTGACTGGGAATACCGCGGCGCTGCATGGCGGTGAACGCGCCCAGGCCCTGGGTGATCGGGATGCGGAAATCGTTGCCGCTATGAATCACCATCATCGGCACGCGCCAGTCCTTGACGTGGTTGAGCGGGTTGAACTTCTCGTAGTTCTCCGGGTGCTCGTACTGGGTGCCGCCGTTCTCGCGCTCCTCGAACCACAACTCCTCGGTGTCGTAGTACATCGCGCGCGTATCGAACACGCCGTCGTGATCGATCAAGCATTTCCACGGCTGGTTCCACACGCCCGCGATCCAGTACGTCATGTAGCCGCCGTAGCTGGCACCCATGGCACAGGCGCGATCGCCATCCAGGAAGGTGTACTTGTCCAGCGCGGCCTTCCAGCCCAGCTTCAGGTCTTCCAGCGGCTTGCCGCCCCAGTCGCCGGAAATCGCATCGGTGAACGCCTGGCCATAACCGGTGGAACCGTGGAAGTTCACCGTCACCACGGCAAAGCCCTGACCGGCATAGGTCTGCGGATTCCAGCGGTAGCTCCAGCCATTTTCCATCGCGCCCTGCGGGCCACCATGGATGATGAAAGCGACCGGATAGGTCTTGCCCGGTTGGTAGTCGACCGGCTTGACCACATAACCCTGCACGGTCTCGTTGTTCCAGCCCTTGAAGGTGAAGAACTCCGCGTCACCCATCTTCGTGTTCTTCAGATCGGCCGCGTTGTAATGGGTGATCTGCTTCAGGCCGCTGCCGTCGGCGCTGGCAAGGTAAACGTCGGACGGCCGCTTCAGATCATCGCGCGTCAGCAGCAGCTTGCCGGCAGCCATCGAATAGCCGCCTACCGTGCCATCGCCGACCAACTGGCTGACCTTGCCGCTGGCCGCGTCGATCGCGAACAGCGGATGCTGGCCGTTGTCGTCGGCCGTCACGTAAAGCGTCTTGCCGTCGGCGGAAATCGTCAGGCCACCGGGTGAGCGATCCCAGCTCGGATCCACTTCATGCCGGGTTCCACTGGCCAGATCCATCGCCATGATCGCGAAGCGGTCGGCCTCGGAACCCGGCGTCTTCATCGCCAGGTAGTACAGCGTCTTGCCGTCCGGCGACGCCACCGGAAACGCATCCCACGCCTTGTTGTCGGCAGTGAGGTTCCTAGGTAGGGTCGAGCCATCGACCGGCACGCTGTACACATCGAAGTTGGTCGACCACGGCTCGCTGGTACCGGCAATGCGCCCATCGAAATACACGCTCTTGCCATCCGGCGCAAACGCGAACTCGCTCTCGTCACCAAACGGCTTGCTCGGCACGTCGCCATCAATGCCGCGGCTCAGCAGCTTCGGCTCGGCCGCCAGCTGCCCCTTGCCGTCGAAACTGGCCACGAACAGCTGGTTGCGCCGACCATTCGCCCAGGTATCCCAGTGCCGCACGAACAGCTTGCTGTACAACGTACCGCTGGCCTTGTCCTTGTCGCGCGCCTCGACGCGCTGATGGGTGCACGCCAAGGTGGTGCAATCGGTGAACACTTCATACGACAACAGCACCTGCTTGCCATCCGGCGACAGCTTGTAACCGCCAATATCCAGCACGGAATGACTCACCTGCACCGGCGCCACATGCTTGGCCAGATCCAAGCCACCCTTGCCACCCAGATCCACCCGCCACAATTGCGCCACACCTTTGGCCGGCGCCACGAAATACAGGCTGCGCCCATCCGCCGACCAGCGCGCCGAACCACCCTTGTCGACCACCTTCACCGGCTGGCCATCTTTGCTCAGATCCAGCACATACACCGCGCTGACACCCTTGTTCGCCGCGTAATCGGTGCTGCGCACGCCAAACGCGGCATAACGCCCGTCCGGCGACAACTGCGGATCACTGACCCGATCCATCATCACCAGATCGCGCACGTTGAACGCATGCACGCCCTCAGTCTTGACGAACGTGGTGTCCACAACATCGCCCGCCATCACAGGCGCAGCCATCAACGCAAGCAGCAGCACGGCAATCAGAGGTTTCATGGGAGGTTCCTACTAGGTTGAAAGCGTGACGGTAAGCGTCAAATCTGGATCAAGCAAGTTTAATCCCGACGTCAAGGGTAGAAGCGCAGCGCCTGACACCTGTCTATGACTTCAGAAGTACCACTGCTAACAATCTAAGCGCCGAACTCCCGGCGCGAGTGCGAGACAGTGCGCTACCATTTGGCTGTGCTGTGGGACGCCACACTGAACCGCCAGAATGAGTATCGATATGCAAGCAAGTCCCGTTGTGTCGCTGGTTGTCCCCTTCTATAACGAGGGAGCAGCTGTCGAGGCATTTTTTGAAACCATCGCCTCGACGCTCGCAAGCATCAACACTGTGGCATTCGAAATTGTATGCATCGACGATGGCAGCAAGGACGACACACTCATACGGCTACTCGCGGCATCACGATCCGACCCTAGGGTAAAGATCATCGAACTGTCCCGAAACTTCGGCAAGGAAGCAGCCTTGACCGCAGGCTTAGACGCAGCGGTGGGCGATGCGGTTATCCCCATGGACGCGGATCTTCAGGACCCGCCCGGACTGATCATCAAGATGATTGAAAAGTGGCGCCTTGGTGCTGATGTGGTGCTGGCAAGGCGCATTGACCGCCACAGCGACTCGATAGCGAAGCGCGGTACCGCAAACCTATTCTACAAGATTCACAATCGCGTCTCGCATGTGGAAATACCCAACAACGTTGGCGACTTTCGATTGATGAACCGCGCCTCGGTCGATGCTTTGAAGCTCCTTCCTGAGCGACAACGGTTCATGAAAGGCATGTTCGCGTGGATCGGCTTTCGAACCGAAGTACTTGACTACACGCGTCCGGCAAGGGCGGCAGGCTCAAGCAAGTTCACCGGTTGGAAATTGTGGAATTTCGCTCTTGAGGGGTTCACGAGCTTCAGCAGCGTGCCACTGCGTATATGGACCTACATCGGTTCGTTCAGTACGTTGCTGACACTTGTCTATCTGATATTCATTGTCACCCGAACGCTGATCTACGGTATCGACGTGCCCGGCTACGCCTCGTTATTGGTATCCATCTTGTTTTTTGGAAGCCTGCAACTGCTGAGTGTTGGGATTCTGGGTGAATACATCGGCCGGATATACACCGAGTCAAAGCAACGACCGGTGTATATCGTGCGCCAGATCTACGGTGGTAGTCGTGAACCCTGAGGCCTATGTGGAAATGGCAACCTTGGAATCCAGACACTGGTGGTTCCGCGCACGCCGAAAAATCCTCGGGCATATCATCGAGACAATGGGGCTGACACACCCCGCGCGCATTCTTGAAGTAGGCTCGGGAACCGGTGGCAATCTGATGATGCTGTCACTGCATGGAAGCGTGAGCGCCCTCGAAATGGATGACAACGCCAGAAAACTTTCATCCGAGAAAACCCTTGACCGATTCACCATACGTGCCGGCAACTGCCCGGACAACATACCTTTCCCGGGCGAGCAGTTCGATCTCATCTGCATGTTCGACGTACTCGAACACATCGATGAGGACGTGGAAACGCTTACCGCTCTTCGGAAACACTTGGCGCCGGGTGGTCGGATGCTGATCACCGTACCTGCATATCAGTGGCTGCGGAGCGAGCACGATGTCTTCCTGCACCACAAGCGCCGTTATACCGCCCGAACTTTGCGCCGGGTTTTCAACGAGAGTGGCCTGCACGTTGACAGGGTCACCTATTTCAACACGCTTCTGCTTCCGCTTGCGGTACTGGCACGGCTGAAGGATCGAATCGTCTCGCGCAAAAGATCGTCCGGTACGGAAACCCCATCACTATTCATCAACTCGACCCTCTACGCTATTTTTTCCAGCGAACGGCGTATGCTGACGAGGTTCAACCTTCCTGCCGGCGTCTCGCTGATGGGCATTGTCCGTGCAAAATGAAAGATGGCAATGGCCACCCTGGTTCAGGCGACTCATGCGATTCGGCATCACCGGATTGATGGCAACCGGCATCCACGTGGTTATCGCTGTGACGCTGATCACCCGGCTGAGCATGCTCCCGTATGTAGCCAATCCGATCGCATTTCTGACCGCGACCATGTTTTCCTACACCACTAATACTCTCTGGAGTTTTTCCAGCCGAATGAGTCACCGAACCCTGTTGCGCTATGTAGGCATCTCTCTGTTCGGTTGTCTCGCCACCATGGCGATAGCCGCTACCGCCGAAGGCGCACATCTGGACTACCGCATCGGAATATTGCTTGTGATCGCACTGGTCACGCCAATCACCTTTGCACTGCACAGTCTCTGGACCTATCGATCAGCACGCTGACTTCACCGCTCCGCACCGTATGTGCCATATCAAGACGCTCTGCCTCTCACATCACACCAGCTCGCTCAAGCGGCAACGGCTACTACTACGCCGATTTGACAAGGTCATGCATACTCGGCATCTGGACAACTGCAGATAGCCACGTATGGCCACCCCCGCCCCCACCTCCGAAAAACATTGGCAATGGCTGTTGGCGCTGTCGGCCATCTCCCTGCTGGCACTTGCTCTGCGCTGGTACTATGTAAGCAACGCGCTGGTGCTGAACCCGGTGCGTGGAGATGCCACGCAGTACTACGCATATGCGTGGAACTTGGCAAATCACGGGGTCTTCGCCAAAGACGCGCCGAATGCCGCACTACTCAACCCTGACAACTTTCGCGACCCCGGCTACCCTATTTTTTTAGCGCTCTGGATGAAGCTGCTGGGTGCGGGCGACGTTTGGTATGCCGCCATCTTGTTGTGTCAGGCGTTGCTTGGGGCGCTGACCGTTACCCTGGCCGCCCAACTGGGGAAGCACTGGTTGCCAACACGTTGGGCCATCGCCAGTGGTCTGCTAATGGCCGTGTGGCCGCATAGCATCACCATCAACGGCTATCTGCTCACCGAGACACTGTTCGGGTTTCTGTGTGCGCTCGGGCTGCTGTTATTCGCTCGAGCATGCCAGCGCGAAAGCCTGTGGTGGGCAGCCGCCGCGGGTCTGACACTGGGCGCGGCAGCGTTGACCAATGCCATGTTGCTCCCGTTCGGAGTCTTGCTGGCAGGCTTCCTGGTGTGGCGTAAACTTGCACTCCGAAAAATTTGCGCAGCGCTGGCAGTGGGGGCGTTGCTATTGCCTGGGGCTTGGGCTATCCGCAACATACAGATCCCCGCCCCAATCGCCGGCAACTCGTCGAAAGACCGCGCGTTGCAGAACTTCGTACAGGGTGCATGGCCGACTTACCACGACATGTATCGGAATTCAATATTTGGCGATGCCGCCACGCAAGCAAACACACGCGACACGCTGCATGCCGTCGATGTGGAATACACCGCATTACTAGACTCGCCCATGGCTGGCGCCAGAACAATCATGCAGCGTTTTGGCCGGCATCCTTGGCGCTATGCCGCCTGGTACTTCCTTGAAAAGCCGAGAGAGCTATGGGGTTGGGATGTCGTCATCGGGCAAGGCGACCTTTACGTCTACCCGACCCAAAACGCACCGTTCCAGATCAGTCCACCCTGGATCGCACTGGCCGCGATTTGCCATACCATCAACCTGTTGCTAATGCTGTTCGCATTGGCAAGCTTGCCGATGACGTGGCTACGCCAACGCAATTTGCGCGGACAGCGCACGCAAGCCGGCCACACCTCGCTGGTCTCGGTGATCTGCTTGTTGACGTTCGCAACACTGGTCTACACCACATTGCAGGCAGAGCCCCGCTACTCCATACCATTCCGATCATTTGAGATGCTGCTGGCCACCACTACTCTTTATGGAATTACCACTTGGTTGCGACACAAGCGCCAGCGAACAAGCCACCGCCACCGCTACATAGAGGGTATCAGGCATAGATCATCGCGATAACATGCTGCAAGCGTGATGAAACGCACACCACTAAACCGCGGTTGGTACAAAACGTGCCTGTCATGGTGTACTTTCAGGGGAGTCCACCATGTTGCGCCAGCGCATTTCAGCCGGTTTTACCTTGATCGAACTGATGATCGTCGTGGCGATCATCGCGATCCTCGCCGCCATTGCCATCCCGGCGTATCAGGACTACCTCATTCGAGCTCAAGTGTCCGAGGGTATGGTTCTGGCCAGTGGAGCCAAGGCAGCGGTTTGGGACTACGTTTCCAATACGGGGGAGTTCCCACCCAGCAATCAAAGTGCCGGCATAGCCAAGGATACGTCCATTATTGGTAGCTACGTTTCCAGTGTCGACGTGACTAACGGCGTCATCAAAGTGTTATTCAATGGGCCAAAAGCCAACAGCCAAATCAGCAACCAGTATCTGGTGCTGTCGCCGATCAGTCATGCCGGCAGTATCGCCTGGACATGTACTCCAAGCACGCTGGACGGAAAATACCTACCGACTACTTGCCGACAATAACCATGGCGAGCACCTCGGAAACACTATCTTCGGGCAACAAGCTGACAAAAAACGTCACTATTTGCCTAAGGATGGCAGCATGGGGGCAACTACAACGAGCACACCTTTTGCAATTGCCAGAGTCAATAGAGCACGCTTGCAGCCTTTCGTGACGCTAGGCACAATCCAGAAGCCCACATTTATGCGGGAATACACCTGCGGCAGTTGTGGCACACAAGCTGCTTGACTCTGCCGCGAGCTTCCTGGTCGTTCCTGACCATGAGTTATGGGGTCCGTTCCCGCCTAGGGGGATACGGGACTGGGGCTCAGGGGGCATCACACGGTTAGCTAACCAAATACAGAGGAACCACCATGAAGAACATGCAGAAAGGCTTTACCCTGATCGAACTGATGATCGTGGTTGCGATCATTGCGATCCTCGCCGCCATCGCCATTCCGGCCTACCAGGATTATCTAGTCCGCTCGCAGGTGTCGGAAGGTGCCGTGCTGGCCGACGGCGCCAAGACCGCGATTGCCGAGTACTACTCAAATACCGGCAACTTCCCAGGATCCAACGCATCGGCAGGTCTCGCGCCCAAAACCAATATCGTAGGCAAGTATGTTATTAGCGTCGCTACAGGTGCTACTGATGGTTCCACGAATGGCGTTATCAAAGTAGCGTATGGCAATTCGGCTAACGCCGCTCTTTCTGGGAAGTTCTTCGGGCTTTCGGCAATCACGCATGCCGGTTCGATCGAATGGACCTGCAAGGGCACCACTACGACTGTTGCTACGAAGTATCTGCCAACCTCCTGCCGTCAGTAATCACATCGCTTTTGCGATGACCCGAAGGGCCGCCCAGTGCGGCCCTTCTCCTTTTAGGTCGGGGCTTCCATGTCATTCCGCCATCCTCTGCTGGCAATCCTATTGCTGGCCGGCGCTTTGCTCACACTCGCCGCATGGAGCTACGCTCCGGGCCTGCACGGCGGCTTCCTCTTCGATGATTTCGGCAACCTTCCGTCGCTGGGCGCCAGTGGACCAGTGGACAACTTGGCCACGTTTTTTCGCTACATCACTTCCGGCGCGGCCGACCCCACCGGCCGGCCGCTGGCATTGCTGAGTTTCTTGCTCGACGCACGCGACTGGCCAGCCGCGCCGTATCCGTTCAAGCGCACCAACCTATTGTTGCACCTGCTCAATGGGGTGCTGCTGGCCCTGCTGCTGCGTCGGCTTGGCCGTGAATCGCTCGCGCCGGCCGAACATGACCGCAACGATCTTGCCGCCGTGCTCGGTACCGCATTCTGGCTACTGCACCCTCTTCTCGTCTCGACCACGCTGTATATCGTGCAGCGCGAGGCAATGCTGCCCACCAGTTTCACCCTGCTCGGCCTGCTGCTATGGCTGCGCGGGCGCCACGCGATGCTGCATGGCCACCCGCGCCGCGGACTATGCTGGATCGCGGCTGGGCTGGGCGGCTGCACCATACTTGGCGTACTGAGCAAAGCCAACGGCGCCCTGCTGCCAGCATTGGCCCTGGTGATCGAGTACATCTGGCTGCAGCGACCCAACCCCGCAATGCACGAGCTGGAGCCTGCACTGTCCACTGCAGGCTCCAGGCAACTGCCACCCGCTTATCGCCGCAGCATGCAGCTGTTGGCCGGCCTGCCGTCGCTGCTGCTCGGCGCTTACCTGCTGCACGCCGGATGGAGCGGGTTTGTCCACGGTGTATCGGCACTACGACCCTGGACCATGGGTCAGCGATTGCTGACAGAGCCACGCGTGCTGATGGATTATCTTGATCTGCTGTGGCTGCCGCGCTCGTTTACACCAGGCCTGTTCAATGACCAGGTGTCAGCCTCGACGTCGCTGTGGTCGCCAGCGACCACGCTACCCGCGGTGCTCGCCGTGCTCGGCCTGATAGTAGCTGCCTGGTGCTTGCGCAGGAAGTTTCCTGCCGTCGCGCTGGCGATCCTTTTCTATTTCGTCGGCCAGGCGATGGAGTCCACAACTTTGCAGCTCGAGCTCTACTTTGAGCATCGCAATTACCTGCCCGCGATGCTGATGTTCTGGCCGCTGGCCTTGTGGCTGGTAGGCATCCATCCCCTGAGCCGCCACATTGGCCCGACAAGGCCGCCCAAGGCTGCATCGAACAAGCCCGTATCGGCAGCATTGCTCAAGGGTGCGCTAGCTCTCGTGCTGCTGTCTGGACTGGCCTTGATGACCCATGCCAGCACCGTGCTATGGGGCAACACTCACGACCAGGCTTTGCTGTGGGCACGACTCAATCCCGGCTCGCCCCGCGCACAGGCCAACGCATCTCTGCTCGAAATGGCTGCTGGAAAACCGCAGGCGGCCGTCGCTCGCCTGACCGCAGCGCTGCCCATCGATCCAGATCAGGTACAGCTCAGTTTCAACCTGATCGGCGCGCACTGCATGCTTGGTAGCGTACCAGCCAGCGATCTTGAGCTGGCTCGCCGAGCCATCTTCCACACGCGCGATCCCGGCACTCTGCTGGTGCACTGGTTCGACTCGAGTATCGAAGCTGCCACGCAGAGTCGTTGCCACGGCCTCGACCTGACTGCGTTGGATAGTCTGCTGGACGCAGGGTTGGACAACCCGAAGCTAATTGAAGTGAACGGCCGTCATCAGGATCTGTTGTATCTGAAGGCCCACATTGCCCTGGCTCGACATGATCCGGCAGCGGCACTGCACGATTTCAACGCCGCACTCGCCTGGGACGTGCGCCCAGGCGCCGCGCTGAATCAGGCCGCCCTGCTCGGCGCCGCGGGTTATCCGCAGGAAGGGTTGGCCCACCTCGATCGCTATCGCGAATTGCAAACGCAACAAGCGCCGCCCGCCAACGGTATGCCATGGTTACACGCTTGGGTATTGCAGCAGCAGGACTACTGGCCGAGGGAGATTCGGCGACTGCGCGATACACTGCGTCAGGACGCCCAAGCCAAGATTGCCACCCACGAATGAACGCATCAGCCATCACTCCAGCCAGAACCGGCCCCACTCGCGCGGGCTGGTGGCTTCTGCTGTCGGCACTTGTGCTGACCACCGCGATCTACAGCATGGGATTGTCGGGCGCCTACCTGTTCGATGACTACCCCAACATCGTGGACAATCCTAGCGTTCAGCCGCATGACGCCAGCGTGTCCTCGCTGGTGCGCGCGGCGCTGTCCTCGCCCGCGAGCGAATTCAAGCGGCCGCTGGCTTCGCTGAGTTTCGCCGCAAACTACCTCGCCAGCGGGCTCGATCCCTACTGGATGAAGCTCACCAACCTAGTCATCCATCTGCTGAACGGATTGCTTGTGTTTTTGCTGTCCCAGGCGCTAATCCAAGTTGCTGTCCGCAAAAAGGCGCACTCCGTTGTGGGAGCTTCATCAGGCACCGAAATGCCCCATGACGCCGGAGCACGGACGGTCGGCATCATCGCCGCCCTTGTTGCCGCCGGCTGGATGTTGCTGCCGATCAACCTGACCGGCGTGTTGTATGTGGTGCAGCGCATGGAGAGCATGGCCAACCTGTTCGTGCTGCTGGGCTTAATCGGCTATGTTGCCGGACGCCGCCGCATGCTGGGGATGCCCGTTACTCTCCGCTCCACCCCCTCCCTCGCTCCCAGGAGAGATTTGGGGTGGGGTAGCTTTTCGTCCAGCAGCCAAGGCTTCATCTTCTGTCTGGTCAGCATCACCATCCCGGCAGCGGTAGGCATATTGGCCAAGGAAACGGCGGTGATGTTGCCGCTGTATGCTTTACTGACCGAATGGATCCTGTTCGGCTTTCAGCTTCCCCAAGACACCGCCACGGCTACAGCATCCGAAGCGCCCCCAGCACGGCGCCGCGACCGACGCATCATCGCATTGTTCCTGCTAGTGCTGGCACTGCCGCTGGTGTTGGGATTGGCGTGGCTACTGCCCGGCATATTCAACTCCGAAGTCTGGGCTACACGGGATTTCACCTTGGCCACGCGCCTGTTCAGCGAGTCGCGCATTATCGTCGACTACATCGTGTGGACGCTGCTGCCGACGCCGGCTGCGCTGTCGTTCTATCACGACAATTTCCACATCTCGATCGGGCTGCTGACCCCATGGACTACGCTGGCCAGCATAGTGTTTCTTGGCGCTCTGATCGCTCTGACGATCTGGCTGCGCCGACGCTACCCCTTGGCCGCACTCGGCATTGCGTTGTTCCTCGGCTCTCAACTGCTCACTGGCACGATCCTGCCACTGGAGCTGATCTATGAACATCGCAACTACTTCTCCAGTTTCGGTCTGCTGCTGGCGATCATTCCGCTGCTCGCTGCTCCATCGAGACCCACTGTTGGAGTGGCTTCATCCGCGGCTGCATTTCCACAATCGACTGAGGCAGTCGAGCAGGCACCAGCTCTCTGGGTAGCGACTGAAGCTGTTCTGACCGATGGCACCTTGCCGATGGCGTTGCCGCGCTATGTGCTGCTGGCTGGTTTGATGCTGTGTTGGACGGCATCGACCGCGCTCACCGCCCATTCCTGGGGCAACCCCCTGCGACTCGCCGAAGACCTGGCCAGCCGCGCGCCGCAATCGCCACGCGCCCAATACGAATTGGGCCGAACCTACATCATCAATTCGCACTACGATCCAACCTCCCCGTTCACACAGTTGGCCTATGCTCCGCTGGAGCGTTCCGCCGCGCTACCGGATGCGTCGATCCTGCCCGAGCAGGCGCTGATTTTCATGAACTCACGCATGCACCTGCCGTTGAAGGACGCCTGGTGGACCAGCATGATCGCCAAACTGAAGGCGCGAAAACCTGGCGTACAGGACGAAAGCTCGCTGGTCGCACTGACCCAGTGCAACCGCGAACAACATTGCGACCTACCTAGGGACCGCATGATCGACGCTTTCCACGCCGCGATCCTCCATCCCAACCCCAGCGCCCGTTTGTTTGCCACTTACGGCGATTACGCCTGGAACGTGCTGGACGACAAGAACCTGGGTGAGCAAATGTTCCAGCAGGCCATAAAGGGAGCACCGAATGAGCCCGCATACCAGGTTACCCTGGTCCGCATGCTGGTGGCGCAAAATCGCATTGCTGACGCACGCACTGCACTTGAGCGTCTACAGACGCTGAACATCGGCGGGCGCTTGAACGAGACACTGACCGAGCTGCACGACTTGCCGGGCTTGCGATGAGTGAGGCCCAACCTTCCCGCGGTTCACCGGAGATCTTGCGCGTGCTGTTGCTCAGCACGTCCTATCCAGCCGACGCCACGGATTGGCGCGGTGTATTCATGCGGCACCTAGTGGCAGCACTGGGCCGCCGAAGTGACATCAAGCTCGCGGTCTGGGCGCCCCCCGGCGAATTGCCCTCTACTGTCACATCGATCACGACACAGCAGGAAACGGTTTGGCTGATGCGATTGATGGCAACTGGTGGCATTTCCCATCTGATGCGTAGCGGTGGCGTGCGCACCCTACTCACGCCTCTAAAATTGCTGCGCATGATCGCCGCCGCCTATCGTCGCCATTTTGCCGTAGACGTCTACCATATTAACTGGCTGCAATGCGCTCTGCCGTTGCCGCGTAACGGCAAACCGGCGCTGATCACGGTATTGGGCAATGACCTGAAGTTGCTGCGCCTGCCGCTCATGCGCCACCTACTGCGACGGGTCATGCGCAGACGCAAGGTGGTGATATGTCCGAATGCGGAATGGATGCACACGCCCCTGTTGGCAGCCTTCGGTGATGTCGCCGAAGTGATTCCCGTGTCTTTTGGGATCAGCCCACACTGGTACGCCATCCAGCGCTCCCCCGACAAGGCTTCCAAGCGCTGGTTGGTAGTGACCCGTTTGACTGTCGACAAGATCGGGCCTCTGTTTGAATGGTCGCAGGATTTGTTCCATCACACAGATCGCGAGTTGCACCTGTTCGGACCAATGCAGGAGGGCGTCACCGTACCGGATTGGGTTCACTACCACGGCGCGGCTGCACCTGAGCAACTGGCCACTGATTGGTTCCCCGGCGCCTGCGGGTTGATCACGCTCAGTCGCCATGCCGAAGGGCGGCCACAGGTGATGCTGGAAGCCATGGCTGCCGCGCTACCTATCATCGCTTCACGCATGCCTGCTCATGCGAGCCTCGTCGATGATGGGGTGACCGGGATGCTTTGCGATTCGACGGAAGCATACAGTGCTGCATTGATGCAGCTGGAGAACGCCGACACCAACCGACGTTTCGGTGCTGCGGCTCGCGATTGGGCCGTTCGCGAGATCGGTACTTGGGACGACTGCGCGCAGCGCTACACTCGAATCTATAGAGGGTTGCTTGGAAGTGACAGCATTGAGTGATCGCATCCTGATCTTGGGCGCAGGCGGATTTGTCGGGATACATCTGGCGCGCATGCTGGCAGAGCGCGGCGAGCAGGTGATCGCGGTCAGCCGCCAACCCATCGACCTGGCTCTGGCCAACGTCGAAATCGTCATTGGCGAACCAGATGAATCCGATCATTTTCTGCCACTGGTCAAGCGCAGTCGCGCCGTGATTCATACAGCGTCGCGTTCCACGCCGGGCAGCTCGGCCGGTCATGCGATGGCGGAACTGCAGCACAACCTGCGTCCGACCGTGGCCCTGTTGCAGGCGCTGCAGGCGCATCCGCAGACGAATCTGCTCTACCTATCCTCCGGCGGCAGCCTGTATGCCACCGCGCCGGAAGAGCTCGCAACCGAGTCCTCCCCCGTTCGACCGCGCTCCTATCACGGGGCGGGCAAGATCGCCGCGGAACACTTCATCGGCGCTTGGTGTAGCCAGTACGGTGGTGGCGCGACCATCCTGCGGCCATCCAATATCTACGGACCCGGCCAGCACGAACGCACTGGCTTCGGCATCGTCCCTACCGGCCTAGGTAAGATCAGCCGCGGTGAAACCTTAACGGTATGGGGGGACGGTTCGGCCACTCGTGACTATCTGTACATCGAGGACTTCGTAGCACTGTGCATCGCCACACTGGCCACGCCGATGTCGGGCGGGGCACGAGTACTTAACGCTGCCAGTAGTGTCGGGGTAAGCCTCAATGAACTGTTCAATGTGATGGAGGCCGTCACCGGTCGACCGTTGCAACGTTCCTATGACACTGGTCGCTCGGTGGATACGCCGCGGGTGGTGATGGACGCGAACCTTGCCCGCCAGCATTACGGCTGGAGCGCAACGACATCGCTGCACGAAGGAATCGCAAATACATGGGCGTGGTTCAACACTATCCTGCGGTGAACCGTCCGGAAGCTCCGGTCTGTTCGGTATGCATTGCAAACTATAACGGTGTGGCGTTGCTGGCCGACTGCCTGGATTCTGTGCTCGCCCAGCACGGCGACTTCTCTGTCGAGATCATCGTCCACGACGATGCGTCGACTGACGATTCTCTGGCTCTACTGCGTGACCGCTATCCACAGGTCGAAGTGCTAGCCAGCGCAAAAAACGTGGGCTTCTGCATCAGCAACAACCGCATGGCGGCACATGCCCGTGGCGAATACATCCTGCTACTGAACAACGATGCCGCTCTCTTTCCCGATGCTCTTTCTACGCTGATGGATACAACGCTGGGCGAGCCCTCCCCCGTCATCCTCACTTTGCCGCAATATGACTGGCTCACCGGGATTCTGGTTGATCGTGGCTGCATGCTTGATCCGTTCTACAACCCTATCCCCAACCTTGACCCGAAGCGCACCGAAGTGGCCATGGCCATTGGTGCTTGTCTGTGGATCTCACGCAGTCTGTGGAACACGCTCGGGGGCTTCCCGGAATGGATGGAGTCGATTGCCGAAGATCTCTATCTGTGTTGCTTTGCCCGCTCGTGCAGTGTGGGCGTGCGTACTGCCAGGGGAAGCGGCTTTCGTCACCGCCTTGGCACTAGTTTTGGCGGGGCTCGCGTCGATGGGAACCGGCTCAAGAGCAGCGTAAGGAGAAGACGCCTGAGCGAGCGCAACAAGACCTTCGTGCTTTTCATTTTCACGCCAACGCCGCTGATGTGGCCGCTTCTGGCAATCCACTTGATCATTGTTCTACTTGAAGGAATGATCGTCAGCGCAATCCGAATGAACCATCGCATCTTTTTTGATATTTATGCGAATGTGCCTAGGGCACTCTGGCATCAATGGAAAACGCTACGCATCTTGAGACGTCAGGTACGTGACGTAAGGAGCACACCGGCGCGAGCATACTTCCGCGTTTTCTCACCGTTGCCGAGAAAGTTGCTGTTGCTGCTGCGTCACGGGGTACCACGAATCACAAAGTGACACTGCTGCGCCAACGTTTGGCCCAGCGTCAATCAAGATGCTCAGCGCCGTCGCGCATGAATCTCGTATCCCGAACCCAGCGCGCCCCAGTCCGGTGTCACCCATGAAACCACCCTCGCAAACACATTGACGGTCAGCACACCGAGTGCAACCAAAGGCACTCGCAAATAGTCGAACCATCTCCGTCGCTCGTAAAGTCCGCCGACGAGGGCGAGGCAAAGCAGCAACGCCGCTGCATGCACTGCATGTCCCAGCTTTTCCATACGGACTATGTCGAACCCGGCTGCGTCAAGATCGCGCCGCAATCCATATTCCGTCAAACGCTGAAAATCATACGGCGCGTCATGGATCGGATACATGAACGGCATGCTGAAGATCATCACGCCTCCGGACTTCAACACCCTGGCAAACTCGGCCAATGCAGCCTGCGGATGACTGACATGTTCCAGCACTTCCAGGCAAACGACAGCGTCGATGCTCGCGTCAATCAACGGCAGCCTTGCCGCATCGGCAAATATGTCTGGTACTGCCGCATACAGCCCCTTCCCCGTCATCGGCAAATCTAGGCCGATGTATTGGGCACCTGCCAAGCAGCGGGATTCGACCCACCTGTCTGCACAGCCCACATCGAGTACCTTGCCGGCTAATCCGGCAGTGTCCGACCTCAACGTCTGTACTGGAAGCAGCCACTGCGGGTGGCATGGGGTTCGTCTGATGTACTTAGCAATTGTTCTGATTCGGCGCATGGAATTGTCCGTTTGCAGCCGAATTGCCTGATCGAACCCCAGGCAACGCGGAAGTCATCGAGCCCGGATTATATGTCTCGCGGGCAAGACTATTGATAGAAATTCATCCAGTGCATCCGACTCACCCGCTAGTCACAATGCCGCCAGTTACCCCGTCGTATATGCGACTTCGGTTTCCTGCCGTCGGTCCGATCTGTCAAAATCATCCACCGGCATCTCTGCCGCTTCATCCATAAGGAAAATCCAAGGATATGAATACCCTTTCGGACGAACAGTGGCTGGCTGCGAACCTTGACCCACACACATACAGAGAAAAGTCAAAAATCGACATCCCAGGGTTGCCTCCCTCGGATGTACAGGTACGTTTCACTGGCATGCACGGCAACGCCAACCTGAGACAGGCATTTGATTTCTACAAGTTCGCTCTCCAACATATGCCGACGGCCAGCGTTGGGCGCTATAGGTTGGTCGACTTCGGCGGTGGCTGGGGTCGTGTCACGCGCTTTTTCTTGAGAGAAGTGGATGCCGACCGCCTGCTGCTGCTTGACTGTCTCAGCGATGCAGTCGAGTGCGCACGTAGCTTGAAGCCCCCTTTCAATGTGGTGCATACCAATGCGCAACCGCCGCTGCCGCTGGAAATGGCTTCCGCGGACTGTTGCATAGCGTTTTCCGTATTCTCCCATCTCAGCGAGAAAGCTTGCATCGGCTGGATCCAGCATCTCGGCGAACTGCTGGTGCCGGGTGGAACCTTGATCTTCACGACCCGCGGCAAATGGCAAATCGAAAGACTCCGCCTGCACAAACGACTCGGCTTCATCTACAAGCTGCTTCGACGCGGCAACGTGCATGAGCAAGTCACATCGCACGCCAGCCTTGATCAGATCGAGCAACGTTATGACGATGGCCTGTTCCAGTTTTTCCCCACGGGCGGCGGTGGCGAATTGACCGAGGATTTCTACGGGGAAACGTGGATACCCGAGCAATGGATGCGGGAGAAGTACAGTTCGCTCGGCTTCCGCCGCTGCGAGTTCTTTCAAGAGCAGTCGAGCATCACCCAATGTACATTCGTACTGACAAAGTGATGAAATTCGACTCGCGCATTGCTCCATACATAGATCCCGCCTCACGTCCGATGTAGGCCACTTGCGCCTCTAATCCTTCAAAATAGACCGGGTATGCCTGTCAAGGCACTCTTTGGTAGCCTCCAAAAATACCGTACCGTGCTTGCTATCGGGCTCAAGGTGACATCCTTCAGCCCATTCATTCCACGCATTGATGAACACCAGTCGTGACCCAGGCGGGTACGCGGAAACGCGACCGAGCGCATCTTCTAGCCAGCGCACGTATTGCGCCGGCGAATGGTTCTGGATGATCGTTGCGGCCACCTTTCTGGCACTGTTATCCCATGAAGGGAACACGCACGGAAACGTCGGGTGCGTGCGTGATGGAATCCTCTCAATACTGGCATCAACGTAAGCTGCGTAGTTGACCACGGTGTTGAGGTGTCCCTGCGCCAGCCACTTGCTGTTGCGCAATGCGTCGTACCAGCGCCGCGGCAATACCCGCCGAGCCAGCGACACGGCATGGCCAGTCGCATTCCTGACAGCAGGAAAATGCTGACGGTTCGGTTCGAAGTTCACGATGGCATCGAAGCCCGATGCGAGCATCGCCTCGTCGTCAAGCGTCGAGAAACCGGTGCTTACCGCACAGAAGAAAGGTTCCGCCGAGCCCTCCCTCCTGCAGTAGTTCTTCCATTCATCTAGCACCTTCGCAAGCTCGGGAATGCTCTCGGGCCGATAGATCAGGAACAGTGGGCGACCGTTGACCCGGATATAGCGGCGATCGTCGAATACCCGGGCCAGCCACGCAATGTGCTGGTCATGGTCCTCGCTCGAATACTCCTGACGAATCAGTACATCATGCTCACGACCACTCCATGTCCGAGACCAAGTCTCATTCGCCCAGCACAGACAAAACGGAAAATCCGGCTTGCCCGAGGCGAGCATCTCGTCCAGCGGACGGCCAAGCAGGCGTCGTCCCGAGAACCAATAGTGGTAGTAGCAGAAGCCATGAATGCCAAAGCGCTCGGCCAAGGCCGCCTGCGCAATCCGGGCTTCTTCCAGGCGCAGGTCGTAGAAACCCAGCGCGCCAGGCAGATGCGGCTGGTAATGTCCTTTGAAACGGGGCGTCGCCGAAGCCACATTCGCCCACTCCGTAAAGCCGTCACCCCACCAGAGATCGTTCTCGGGTATGGGATGAAACTGCGGAAGGTAGAAACAGACAGCGCGCGCAATGGCATTCATTGCAGCAGCATCCGCACCGGATGATCCCTCGATCTGCGGCGAAGCGGGGATATGGCTCACTCAGGGTCTCCCGCGGAATGCGATCCGTGCATTGACCCAAACAGGCTGAGACTCAGGCATACAACCTGCCGACCAACTCATTCGCCGACCTCTGCAACCTGGACGACCTCGAGTTTTGGCAATGGGAACAATAGCCGCATTCCGGCAAATCGGGCATTCCCAAGGAAGAAAGCCCGGAAGTGCCAGGGCAGCACGACGAGATAATCGGGCTTCGAGGCGAGAACTTCTGACTCCGGTCGAATCGGTATCCACGTACCTGGCGTATAGCAGCCATACTTTTCAGGATTGACCTCGCCGACCACGGCAACCGCACCGGAGTCTAGGCCACAATACTGAAGTAATACGTTGCCCTTGGTCGACGCGCCCAACGCGGCCAGCTTGCGACCTTCGCGGCGGGCCCGATCGGTAAAATCCCGTAGTTCCTGTCGGGATGCGGCAACCCGCGCCGCGAAGGCCTGGTAGGGCGCCAGCGTATCGAGTCCCAGGTCGACCTCATGCTGCAACACACGTACAAGATCGTTGCTCTCGGGCAACCCGGATGCCGTCTTGGCGACCGTCACCGAAAAGCTCCCTCCGTTGATATCGTTGAATTCGACATCGATGATTCGGAAACCAGCCCGGTCGACCATCCACTTCACTTGGCGCAATGCGTAGTATTCCAGGTGCTCATGGCAGACCGTGTCATAGGCATTCATCTCCAGCATCGCTGGCATGTAGCTCTGTTCGAACACCCAGACGCCATCGTCGGCCAGCACCTCGTGAATCTCGCGCATGAATTGCAGCGGCGATTCCAAGTCATAGAGCATCGAGAATGAAGTGACCACCCTCGCCTGCTTGCCGGGGCGACTTGCATGCACCACGGCGGCCGAGAAGAAGTCCGCCACCAGATCCACATGATCTGGGTAGTACTCGCGAAATTTTCGCGCAGTGGGATCGATGCCGAGCAAATCCAGCCCTGCTGCAGGGTAGGCCGCCAAGGTGGTGCCGTCGTTGCTGCCAATATCCAGTACCAGATCGCCCTCGTGCAGATCCACCCAATGAGCGATGCGACGGACTTTCTCGCGCAGATGCAACACCATGCTCTGGTTGAGGCCGGAACGATACCCGTAGTTGTCGCCGTACATCTCCCCGAGATCGAAAGAGTGTTCCAGCTGCAGCAAACCGCAAGCCTGATCGCCCATGCATTTCACTAGGCGAAGCGGACCAATCGTGACGCACTCATCCCGAGTGCGTGGAAATACTCCGGTAAGCATCTGTTCGCCGAGGTCGAGCACAGGGGCGAGTTCGGTGCCACCGCAGATGCGGCAACAGCTGATGACAGTATACGAAAGAGAGGACATTCAGGTGTTCATCCGGAAGAGGACGTCCGAAGCTTGATGGCGACGCGCATCGCCTCATTCAACGTCTCGACGAAATAGCGGGGATCGACGTGTTTGAAGCGACCGTAGAGCCGCGCCGGCCAGTACAGAAGTCCTAGTGGAATGCGAGCGATAACGCGCGCAATCGCACGCTTCCACGGTGGCCCGAGGCGATCACGCACCGTCTCAAACTCGCGCATTGAATACCGGCCGAACGCACGTTGCAACAGGAGTACTCGTAGGAGCCGCCACGGCTCACGAGGAGTGACGGCTTGTTTCGCGGTATCCGAGATGCCGTCAAAGGACCACAGCAACTGCGGCCATCGCAGCATGAAGATATCGAAGGCCCTCGCGTTCCACTGCCCATTACCGTTGCGGATCACGATCAGCGGTTCGGCAACTACAACCGCTGTACCGGGGACTGGCGCACGAAACAGTACGCCGACATGTACGAAACCGGTACCGAAGTAAGTGTCCGGATGACGCGCCAGCCACAACGACCGACGCACAATGACAGCGCCGACGAACGTCAAGTGCACAACAACGCTACAGAAAAAGTCGTCCCACTCGGCCGCCGTGAATACGCGATCATGCTTGAAACCGGGACGCGACACGACAAGAACTTCGCGCAGCTGCAGGTCCCGCACCTCGCAACTCAGGATGGCAATGTCGTGCCCCGCGCGAATCTGCGAAAGGACGCGCGCAACCGCACCCGCACGGAGGACGTCGTCATCGGTCATCAACCAACAGTGGGTGCCAGCCGAGATTTCCACGGCGTAACTGCAATCGCGATCGAACCCCGTATTCGATGCGATAACATCTTCGCCACGCCGGATGTACCTAATGCAGGAGTGGCGCTCGACGTAACGCATGACCACGACCTCGGTATCATCCTTCGATCCGCCGTCGACGATGACGATTTCCACGCCTGATTCTAGCTGCGACACGATGCTGTCGAGCGTCTCGCCGATGAAAGCAGCACGGTTGAGCGTAGGAATGCAGATGCTGAGTTCGATACTCACGTCGCAACCCTATCGAAAGTTTTGAGGCCAACAAGCAAGCGCTCATCGCCTTCGTCCGGAGTTAGGCGATACCCGCGACGCATATACATTCTGCATGCGTGGACGTTTACCTTGTGAACACGCAAGCGCACGGCCGGGGCACCACGATGCCGCGACATTACCTCAAGGTATTCCATCATCAGGCTTCCGAGCCCAGCCGACCGCGCGGCCGGATGAACGGCGATACCAAGACTGGGAATGACGTAGCCTTCGTCCCACCCTCGAAGAAGCCCATACGCAAGCACATTGCGCGATTGCACAAACAGATAATACAGATCAGTGCCAGCGTTGCGCGCTAGCGAGCGTAGCGTCGATTTATCCCACCTGTGCGGGTGGAAAAAAGCGTCGTCGCCTTCCTCGTCCAACGCCGCAAAGAAGCGTGCGAGACCACATTCCCACCCTGGCCGGAAGGCGATGCACTCAATCGCAGTCGTTTCGCTCATGATCAGTGCGCGAGCGACGCCAAGGCGTCGCAAATGCGATGGATGCGAGGCGCGTCGAGGGTCGGGCTCGAGGGCAGAACAAGGATAGACGACGCCAGCGCTTCGCTCACAGGCAAACTCTGGGGTCCGTACAGATGCGGCATCGCACTGGCGGAATAGAATCCCGGGCGTGTCTCGATACCCAGCACTGACAAGCCATCCATCACCGCATCCCGGCCTTGTGGATACTTGGCCGCATCCAAGCGCACGCCAACCGCCCACATCACGGGCGAGACATCCATTTCGACGGTCTGCATTGTGAGTCCCGGCATCGACTGCAGGCAGGTCCGGTAAGCTTCATAGACTTCAGCTCGCTTCGCAACGATGCGGTCGATTTGTTCAAGTTGAGCACAGCCGATAGCCGCCTGAAGGTTGGTGAGCCGGAAATTGTGGCCTGCAACCTCGTGCAAGTAGCGAGTTCGCGCCACGCCATGGCTTCGATAGAGCCGCATGCGCTCGGCGAGTGCGTCATCGGACGTGACGACAGCGCCACCCTCGCCCGTGGTGATGGTCTTCGTGGCATGAAAGCTGTACACACCCAACCGCGCGAGCGTGCCGGACATGCGTCCACGGTACGTCGAGCCGATCGACTCGGCGGCATCCTCGATCACGAAAATGTTGCGATCACGCCCCAGTTGCAACAGCGGTTCGAGAGCACACACGTTGCCATACGTATGCACCGGGACGATTGCACGCGTCCGCTCGGTCACCAGCGGAGCAACGGTGTCAACGGTCATGTTCCAACTATCTGGATCAACGTCAGCAAATATCGGCGTGGCGCCTACCATTAGCGCCATGTTGGCTGCTGCCATGAAGGCAAACCCGGGGACGATAACTTCGTCACCCTCACCGATACCCATACCCAGGTAAGCAAGGTGCAGCGCGGCAGTACCGTTCGCTACAGCAAGAGTTTGTGGTGTTTTCGCGAAACGCGAAAAGTCACGTTCGAGACGGTCAACATAGGGACCGCCAGATATCCACGTGGAGCGCAAAGCATCGACTACGTACTCCTCTTCCCGACCCCACAGAGTAGGTTCGGCCCACGGAATTGCATTGTTCATGCGCGTCATGGCTCTTCAGTCACTGTCGGTTTCGTGAACTCCATGGCCACAACCCCCATGCCAGGTAGATTAGCCACATTATCGCGGTACGCGTAGGTCTTCGCCGTTGAGTACGGCTCGCGCCAACGTGGATAATGCGAATTCGTCCGCTTGGCGTAGACGTCTGCATCGTAAGCGCCAGGGTTGCGTTCGGCATAGATGGCCCGGCTCACCGGCTCGCCGGTGACGGCAAACAGCGCCTGTAACCGTGCCTCATCGTAATAACGCTGCCAGAAAACAAATCCTTCATGGTCGTGCTCGAGCAACCCATATTCGTCGACATTCGTGAATTCATCAACGGCATTGTGTGAGCATGGCACTGATAGCAACAGGCGACCACCCGGCTCGACGCGGCCCCACATGATACGTAACGCCTCGATATCCTCGACAATGTGTTCGAGTACCGACATGCACACGACCAGGGAATACTTCGACGCATCCACCGGGAGCGCGTCGATACGAAGCTCCAGGAAGCGGCAGCGCGCATCGACCTGCAACGCCTGCGCAAGCGAACTCGTACGGGCGAGGTCCTTTTCATCGGGATTCAGCAGATCGGCCCGCACCCACTGATCACTGCGCAGAAGCAGAAGCGTGAACAAACGCGGTGATGAGACGTCGAGCACGCGAGCAGGCTGCAGCGCCTGTGCTCGCCGCCAGAAGAAGTCCATCTCGAAATACCTGACTGAATCCATTGGTGCAACGATGCAGTGATATGCATCTGCGAGATGTCCACGCACAAACAGAAGACGCACACCAACTTCAAAGCATTTCCACCGGAACCGCAGACCAGGCACGCCGCGAACTGCGCCTGCTACCCAATAAAACGGGAATGCGGCAAGGCCAAACAACAGATAGGCAACACGTTGGAATCCCTGCAGCGCTGGCGCCGATGGCGGAAAACACAAACGTCGCTGGCGCACGGACGCATTTTCCACAAAAGGCTCGCTCATTTCGGACATGACCTGCGTTGAACTCCAAGAAACGCCCGCGCCCATTGGCGCGCAAATGGACTGTATAGCGCGCCAGCGACGATTCCAATGCAGCCGGCGAATATCCCGACGAGCGTATCGATCCACACCGACGCGTTGATCGCATCACCCAGCCACGCGCCCACCAGCGCCGGAACTAAGGCGAGCAGGAGCGGCACCGCGATGTCGCGCGAGATCCACCTGACGCCAGCGAATTCGGCGATCCTCTGGCCCGTTACCACCGTGCCGACGATGACATATAGGACGCTGAGCATTGCCCACGACAGCGCGCCGCCAATTGCACCTTCACGCGTGACTAGCCAGACGATGGTCGGCACCGCCAAGGCCAGCAGCACCGTGTTGATCGTGAATGGAATGCGTGGCCGCCCGCTCGCGATCTGAAGCGCGTATGGAAAATACATGATGCCATTGAGCGCGGAACCGGTAGCCAGCAATGCAACGATTGGCGCTACGTCCAACGCGACATCCGGCCGGCCAGTCCACAAGGTCACAATCGCTCGAGTATGTAATGCCAGTCCTAGCGCAAGCGAAAACACCACTGCCGCGAACATGCGACTCGTATCTGAGTAGAAACGGGCAAGAGACGATTGGTCGTTGCGCGCGAGCAACGTGGTGAATTTCGGATAGATCACGCTGAACACTGGGCCGATTACGATCTGAATCCCGCTTACCAGCAGAACCGCGAGCATGTAATGACCAAAGGATTCGAGATTGATGAGATTACTAAGCAATACCTTGTCGAGCTGGGTGAAGAACAGCGAGGTGATGGCAACACCGCCCATCCAAGCCGAAAATCTCCATACCCGTCGCAGGTCGCCAAAGTCGCATGGCGCATCCCGCTCACCGATGACATGCCGCGCGACGTTGCGTATGACCATCGCGTACAGCAAGCCAAATGCTGCTTGCACAAGGAAGAACACGAGAATACTGCGTGGGCCGAATGCGAGAACGCAGATCGTCGTCACGGCTGCAGCGATGTTGATCGTGATGCTCACTGCACTGGAAAGCGAGAGACGATGCGCACCGATGAGTGCGCCGTTGTACAAACTTATCGGCCAGCGGCATGCGAGGTTAAGGCCCATCAACGCAACCGCCTGTACGACTGTCACCTCGGGCAACTGCTTTGCCTGCAGCCAGTGCGCTCCGATCCACGGCGAAGCCAGCGCAACGAAAGTGGCTATCGCGAACGCGACACCGAGGTAGACCACACCCAGCGTCCGCAGCAGGGACGCGGACCGCCGTTGTTCGCCGACCTCGGCGTTGTGCGCTATTTCGCGGCTGACGGTGGGTGCGAGCCCAACATCAAGTACCTGCAATACCGCCTGCAGCATTGCGTAAAAGCCGATCAATCCATAGGCTTCCATGCCGAGATAGCGTAGATAGAACGGCAGTGCGAGGATGTTGATCAGCGCAACAACGACCGAGTTGGCCATTGCCGCTGCCATGTTTTTAGCAATGCGCATTAATGCTATTCGTTGAAGTCGTCGGCGCGATAGCCGTGTTTGGTAACGAGGGCATCCCGCTGTGCAGTACGTAGATCAGCTTCTGCCATTTCACGAACGAGCTCGTCGAATCCGGTGGTAGCCTCCCAGCCGAGTTCAAGCTTCGCCTTGCTAGAATCGCCGAGCAACGTGTCAACTTCCGCTGGACGGAAGTAGCGCGGGTCGACGGCTACGATGACGCGTCCGTCGACATCCAGACCCTGTTCGTCCAAGCCTGTGCCGCGCCAAACTATCGGGATTTCCAGCTCGCGTGCTACCGCAGATACAAATTCACGCACGCTGTGCTGGATACCCGAGGCGATGACATAATCGTTTGGCTGGCCCTGCTGCAGGATCAACCACTGAGCAATCACATAGTCACGAGCGTGACCCCAGTCGCGGCGCGCATCGAGGTTGCCAAGGTACAGGCACGATTGCAGGCCAAGCTTGATGCGAGCTAGACCACGGGTGATTTTGCGCGTAACGAAATTCTCCCCGCGGACCGGCGACTCGTGATTGAACAGGATGCCATTGCTCGCATGAATTCCGTGAGCCTCGCGGTAATTTACGGTAATCCAGTACGCATAGAGTTTGGCAATTGCATAAGGAGATCTCGGGTAAAACTGCGTAGTTTCACGTTGCGGCGTCTCCCGTACCAAGCCGTACAGCTCCGACGTCGATGCTTGATAAAAACGTGTCCGCTGCTGCATCCCAAGAATGCGAATCGCTTCCAATACGCGCAGCGTACCAAGCGCGTTGGTGTCCGCCGTATATTCCGGCTGCTCGAACGATACTGCCACATGGCTCTGGGCTGCGAGGTTGTAGACCTCATCCGGCTGAGTCTGCTGCATTATCCGAATGATGCTTGATGAGTCCGTGACGTCACCATGATGAAGAAAAAAACGCACATCAGATTCATGCGGATCACGATATAAATGGTCGATACGCTTCGTATTGAATGATGAGGCGCGGCGCTTGATGCCATGCACTTCGTAGCCCTTTCCGAGCAGCAGCTCCGCCAGATAGGCGCCATCTTGCCCGGTGACCCCAGTGATCAACGCTCGCTTCATCAAACTCTCCGGATAACTGCATTCTTGCGTCGTGTCTTCGGATCGGCCCGGTGAACCGTAATGAAACCAATACCAGAATCTCGAATTCGGTATTCCGCCCAATCGTTCTGGCCACTATCCCTTTCAGAAACAGATTCGTCATGCACTGTAGCGAACGCTAAAGCAAAGAGCTTCTTAATTGTGTTCTTCAAAGCACGACCTCACCTGTCACGTCGATAGGTAAGCGCGGTGATCTGCTCTGACACCAGTCCGATAAGGAACACAATCACCGCCGCACTCCACAGCAGCGTACTGCCGTTGGTGAGCCTTCCGTCGTGTAAGAAGGTCCAGCCGTAATTCGCGCAACCAAGCAGGAAAAACAGCGCACTGGTGGGTACAAACAACTTCAACGGCGAATACAGCGTGGCGATCTTGAAGATGATCAGCAGGAAGCGTAGGCCATCCCGCATAGGTTTGATGTGGCTCTTGCCGACACGCTGTGCGGCCTTGATCGGGAAGTACGCAACTGGGTAGGCACTGCGAAAGAACGCCATGGTGCTGGTGGTGGGATAGCTGAAGCCGTTCGGCAGTAGGTGTAGGAATTCGCGAAACTTGTCCGCACGCACGGCGCGGAAGCCGGAGGTCAGGTCGAGTACTGGGTGGCCGGTCATGCGGGTAGCCAGCCAGTTGTACAAGGTGTTGGCGAGGCCTCGCCCAACACCGGCCTGGCTGTTCCAGTCACGGGCACCGACCACCATGTCGTAGCCGCTGTTCAATTGATCAAGCAGGCGGACGATGTCGGCTGGATCGTGCTGACCGTCGCCATCCATGAAGATGAGGATGCCGCCGGTGGCCGCTCGCGCGCCACGCTTGATCGCCGCACCGTTACCCATTGAATACGGCGAGGACAGGCATTCGACACCGCTACTTCTGCAGATACTGCGGGTATCGTCGGTAGAGCCGTCGTCGACCACGATGATCTCGGCTTCGGGGTGCGCAGCGCGCAGGCGCGGCAGCAGTGCGGCCAGCGCGGACGCCTCGTTTTTGGCGGGCAGGATGATGCTCAGGCGATTCAACAGATGGCTCCCTCGGGTGATCTGGGATCATAGCGTGAAGGCTGGGTGCGGGTTGAGGATGAGTTGGGGATTTGTGCTTTTCTCCCTATCCCTGTTCACTGCGAAGCGCTTAGGCAACGTTGCGCTTGGCGTGAGATTTACCCCCTCCAAACCTCCTTCTGCTTGCAGGGGGAGGCACAAAACACTAAAGGGCCAGCACATAAAAACTTTGTGCGCCGCATCATCCAGGCGGGTTCCGGGTGCAGGGAATGGATGACCTGCGGGCTGGACTGCGGTAGATTCAACTACATACAGGGGCAAGGTCGAGTAGGTTATGTCATCTCAGTTACAACCGTCGCTCGCAGGTCTGTCCGGCATGGCGCGCCGCTTGGTATCTGAAGGGGTGCTGCCGGAGGCCGATGTACGCAAGGCGATGGCCGATAGCAGCCAGCAGAAAGCCTCGCTGGGCGTCTGGTTGCTCGATCATAATCTGGTCGACAGTGGCCAGTTGACCCAGATCGCCTCGGCCGAATTCGGCATGCCGATGATGGATGTGGCGGCACTGAATCCAGCAACCATGCCGCTGGATCTGATCAGCGAAGCGCTGATCACCAAGCACATGGCGCTGCCACTGTTCCGACGCGGCAAACGGTTGTTTGTCGGCATCGCCGACCCGATGCAGTCGCATGCGCTGGACGAGATCAAGTTCCACTCCAATTGCATGGTGGAGCCGATCCTGGTCGAACGCAGCTCGCTGCAGCGGGTAATCGAGGGCCTGCTGAACAGCATGCGTGACACCATGCCCGACATGGGTGGTGGGGATCTGGACGGCCTTGAGCTCGAGGTCGGCGACGACGAAGTCGAATCGACCGGCATCGACGCGAACGCCAACGACGACGCGCCGGTGGTGAAGTTCGTCAACAAGATCCTAGTCGACGCGATCCGTCGTGGCGCTTCGGACATCCACTTCGAGCCGTTCGAAACGCAGTATCGGGTGCGTTTGCGCATGGACGGCATGCTGAAGGCCGTGGCCAGTCCACCAATGAAGATGGCCAACCGCATTGCCTCGCGTATCAAGGTGATGGCGCAATTGGATATCGCCGAGAAGCGCGTACCGCAGGACGGCCGCATCAAGCTCAACCTGTCCAAGACCCGCGCGATCGACTTTCGTGTGAGCTCGCTGCCGACCCTGTTCGGCGAAAAGATCGTGCTGCGTATCCTGGACGGTTCATCGGCCAAGATCGGTATCGAGAAACTCGGCTACGAGCCGGAGCAGCAGAAGCTTTACATCGACGCCATCCACAAACCATACGGCATGGTGCTGGTTACCGGCCCGACCGGCTCGGGCAAGACCGTGTCGCTGTATACCGGCCTGAACATGCTGAACACCGCCGAGCGCAATATCTCGACGGTGGAAGACCCGGTCGAAATCCGCGTCGAGGGCATCAACCAGGTGCAGCAGAACGTGAAGCGCGGCATGACGTTTGCCAGCGCCTTGCGCTCGTTCCTGCGCCAGGATCCAGACGTGATCATGGTCGGCGAAATCCGCGATCTGGAAACTGCGGAGATCGCGATCAAGGCCGCGCAGACAGGCCATATGGTGCTGTCCACCCTGCACACCAACGACGCCGCGCAGACCATCGCGCGCCTGATGAACATGGGTATCGCGCCGTACAACATCACCTCGTCGGTCACCCTGATCATCGCCCAGCGCCTGGCGCGACGCCTTCACGAGTGCAAGAAACCCATGGACCTGCCTCCGGCCGTGCTGCTGGCCGCGGGTTTCAGTCAGGCCGACATCGACGCCGGCCTGACTGTCTATGAAGCTGTCGGTTGCGACGGTTGCAACGAGGGTTACAAGGGCCGCGTGGGTATCTATCAGGTGATGCCGATGCTGGAGGACATCCAGAAAATCATCCTGCAAGGCGGCAATGCGCTGCAGATCAGCGAGGTGGCCAAGGCCGCTGGCGTAAATGACCTGCGCGCGTCGGCCCTGCTCAAGGTGAAGAATGGACTGACCAGCCTGACCGAAATCGATCGCGTGACCAAGGAATGAGCCGCGGAATGGGACATCCGTAGCATCGAACTTGCGTCAGACGCCACGGTTTACTGCCGCAGAAATGACATAAGCTGTACGAATAGCTCGCCAGTCGCTGACTTGGGCGGCTCCGGGACTAAATAACAGGGGGAAGAGCGCATGGCCACGGCTACCGCAAAGCTAAACGCAGACAAGACACGTGCGCTCGGCGCGCAACGTGCCGAGGTCAGCAAGCTGACCACCTACGATTGGGTGGCGCTGGACAAGCGCGGCAAACGCATGAAGGGCGACATGCCGGCGAAGAACGCCTCGCTGGTCAAGGCCGAATTGCGTCGCCAGGGCATGAACCCGCAAACCGTGCGGGAGCGTTCCAAACCGTTGTTCGGCGCCACCGGAAGCACAGTCAAACCGGGCGACGTCGCCGTCTTCAGTCGCCAGATCGCCACCATGATGGCCTCCGGCGTACCGATGGTGCAGTCGTTCGACATCATTGCCGATGGACAGAAGAACGTCCGCTTCAAGAACATCCTGCTCGATGTGAAGCAGAACATCGAGGGCGGCGCAGCACTGCATGAAGCGCTGGGCCGCTATCCGGTGCAGTTCGACGAGCTGTATTGCAATCTGGTGCATGCTGGTGAGACGTCGGGTGTGCTGGATACTGTGCTGGACACCGTGGCGACCTACAAGGAGCGCACGGAAGCGATCAAGAAGAAGATCAAGAAGGCGCTGTTCTACCCGATGATGGTGCTGGCGGTGGTATTCATGGTCTGCCTGATCATGCTGCTGTTCGTGGTGCCTGTATTTGCCAAGACCTTCCAGGATGCCGGAGCGCAGCTGCCTGCACCGACCCAGATCCTAGTCAATGCCTCCGAATTCATGCAGAGCTACTGGTTGGTGGTGATTGTCGTTATCGGCGGCAGTATCGCCGCACTAGTCATCGCCAAAAAGCGATCGGTGAAATTCGCCCACTTCCTCGATCGGATGGCCTTGAAGATGCCCGTGATGGGCAACATCGTGCGCAACTCGGCGATCGCCCGTTTCGCCCGCACGCTTGGTGTGACGTTCCGAGCCGGTGTGCCGCTGGTCGAGGCCCTGGACGCGGTGGCCGGCGCCACCGGCAGCGTGGTGTACGGTGATGCCGTCAAGCAGATGCGCGACGACATTTCGGTGGGCCACCAGCTGCAGCTGGCGATGAAACAGACCAACCTGTTCCCAAACATGGTGGTGCAGATGACCGCGATCGGCGAAGAATCCGGCTCTCTGGACAACATGCTGTTCAAGGTCGCCGAGTTCTACGAGGAAGAAGTCAGCAACGCCGTCGACACGCTGTCCACCCTGCTTGAACCGATCATCATGGTCGTGCTCGGCACCCTGGTCGGCGGCATGGTGATCGCCCTGTATCTGCCGATCTTCAAGCTCGCCGGCACGTTCTAGGCTACCGAATGCACGATACAAGAGCGGCGGGCATTGCCCGCCGTTTTTTTGTTGTAGGCGTCTCCCAGATCAAGTCCGGAGGTGCGCTCCTACACGAAGCACCGTACCCTACGGGGACCAAAACACAAGGCTGACACATGCCCGACCTCCCCTTTGCCCTGTGGATCGCCTTGGCCGGTGTGCTCGGCCTGCTGGTGGGCAGTTTTCTCAACGTGGTGATCCTGCGCCTGCCCGAGCGCATGGCGGCGGACTGGCGGCGGGAGGCGCATGATGTGCTGGAGCTTGAGGCTGATACAACACCGCTGCCGCCAGGCATCGTGCGCGAACCTTCGCACTGCCCGCAATGCAAGCACCCGTTGTCGGCGTCGGACAATATTCCGCTGTTCGGTTGGCTGCTGCTGCGCGGGCGCTGCCGTTACTGCAAGGCGAAAATCTCGATCCAGTATCCGCTGGTGGAATTGCTCAGCGGCGTATTGAGTGCCGTGATCGTGTGGAAATTCGGGCCATCGTGGGCCGCGCTGGCGGGGCTGGCGCTAACCTGGACGCTGATCGCGCTGTCCGGCATCGACTTTCGCACCCAGCTGCTGCCCGACCAACTGACCTTCCCCCTGCTATGGCTGGGCCTGTTGCTGGCACTGCTGCCGATGTTCGTCACCGCGCCCTCGGCGATCATCGGGGCTGCCATCGGTTACCTGAGCCTGTGGAGCGTGTACTGGGTGTTCAAGTTGCTCACCGGCAAGGAAGGTATGGGCCACGGCGATTTCAAATTGCTCGCCGCACTCGGCGCATGGATGGGGCCGGTGTCGTTGTTGCCGATGATCCTGCTCTCCTCGCTGATCGGCGCGCTGCTCGGCGGCATCCTGATCGCATTGCGCAAGCATGAGCGAGAAATCCCGATACCATTCGGCCCCTTCATCGCCGCCGCCGGCTGGGTCTGGTTCGTCGCCGGTGATGGCCTGCTGCAGGGCTATATGCAGCTGACCGGCCTGCGATGAACGAACACCCACATGCCGTGGTGATTGCGTTGACCGGCGGTGTAGCTGCCGGCAAGACGGCAGTGGCACGGCGCTTCGAGGCGCTCGGCGTATCTGTGCACGACGCCGACGTGGCCGCCCGCGCAGTGATCGAGCCAGGTACGTCAGGTCTCGCTGCCGTGGTCGATGCGTTTGGTGTCGGCGTACTGGACGACGCGGGGCGACTGGATCGCCCAGCCATGCGCCGACACGTGTTTTCCAACCCCTCCGCACGCGAGGCGCTGGAGGCGATCATTCACCCTCGCGTGCGCCAGTGGCTGCGCGAGCGCGCACTGGCCGAACGTGGACCGTATTGCCTGCTGGCGATTCCGTTGCTGGCTGAAAACATCGCGCACTATCGCTGGGTCGATCGCGTGCTGCTGGTCGATGTGCCCGAATCGGTGCAGATGGCACGCTTGATCGCACGCGACGGCATCGACGAAACGCTGGCCCGGCGCATGCTGGCCCAGCAGGCCAGCCGCGCCGAACGACTGGCACTGGCCGACGACGTGATCGAGAACAGTGGCGACGAATCCGCGCTGGACCACGCCGTCGCCGAACTGCATCAGCGCTACTTGGCCTTGGCCAATGCGCGCTGACACGGGTCTGCGCTGCTAGGGCCAGAATTCGCGAATGCCTGCCACGCCCTGCCCGCTGCACTGGCGGGCCTGCATGCTAAGCGAAGGCGCCATACCACCAAGCGCATAGACCGGCAACGCAGCGGCTTCCGCCAAAGAATGGAAGCGGGACCAGCCCAGCGGTGGCGTTAGCAGGTGACTGGGAGTGGCGGCTACCGGCGACAGGGTGGCGAAATCTGCACCGATATCCGCGGCATGTGCCAGGTGCGCCGCATCGTGACAGCTGGCGCCGACCAATTGCAGCAATGGCAACGGACGCTCTGACAAGGCGACCAGTTGCGCGCTCTTGAGTTGCACGCCGATACCCAGTGCCAGCGCACCGTCAACGTCGCCGTTGAGCAGCAACTGGGCGCCACGCCGACGTACCAGCGGCAGCAGCGCGGCAGCCAGCTCACGGACCAGCTCGCGTGGCCATAACGGCAGGCGCAGTTGCACCAGTTGCGCGCCGTGCTCGATCGTCTGGCCGATCCGCTCGAACCAGATGCCGCGCTGATCCGGGCGCACTTCCGCCGGAGTGATCTGATAACGGTGGGGTAGTCGCAAGGCTTGCAAGATCGCCCGATCGGCCGGGGTCAGCATCGCCGGATCGACCTGCGTCGGTAGCAGCCATTGCAGCGCCTGCCCTTCCAGCGATTGCGGTGAGCCTTCCCACTGATCGGTTTGCCAGGTATCCAGCAGCAGTTCGCGCTCGATGTAACGGCATGGCACCCGAATCAACGGCTCGGCACGTTGCAGGGTGATGCCAAGTTCCTCGTGAAGTTCGCGCGCCAGCGCCGCCAGCGGTGCTTCGCCGGGTTCGAGTTTGCCGCCGGGGAACTCCCATAGGCCGGCCAGATGTTTCCCGGCCGGTCGCTGCGCCAGCAGCACGCGTCCGTCAGCGTCATGCATGACGGCAGCCATCACGTGCATGACTGGCTTCGACGCGGCGGGAACAGGCATCAGCCGTTGCGCAGATATTCGACCATGTCGAAGTCGTAGGCGTGCTCCGCGTCGGCCTTGTGATGCACGCGCGAGACCTCGGTCCAATCGCTGAAATGCACGCCAGGGAAGAACGCATCGGCACCATCGATCGCGGCGCCGACCCAGGTCAGGTACATCCGGCGAGCGCGCGGCAACGCTTCAGCGAACACCATGCCGCCGCCGATCACCATCAGGCCGGTATTGTCGGTGCGCGCCTGCGCCTCTTCCACCGAACGCACGGTGAGCTGACCGGGGAACGGTGCCTCATGGCGGCGCGACAACACCAGGTTGACCCGGTCCGGCAACGCGCGACCGATCGACACGGCGGTGTTGTAGCCCATCAACACGTTCTTGCCGGTAGTCAGTTGCTTGAACCAGCGCAAGTCATCGGGCAGATGCCAGGGCAGTTGACCCTTGCGGCCAATGGCAAAATTTTCGTCGAGGGCGGCAATCAGCGAAATAGCCATAACGAGTCCTTGAAGGCTTGATCAGTGAGGTGGCCTGCGCCTGGGGATGGCGCCGCCTATGACGTGGAATCTTAGCAGGATGCGGCTGCAGCGGCTCCGCGCAGATAGTTGCGAAAGGACCCGCTGGATGGCCGTTCCGCGCACGTCGACGTGCTTCTAGACAGCCACCTCGGCCTTGATCGCCGGATGCGGCTGGTAACCCTCGATCGCGATATCCTCGTAGCGGAAATCGAAGATCGAACGCACCTCCGGGCTGAGCTTCAGTTGCGGCAGCGGTCGCGCTTCACGGCTCAGCTGCAGCCGCGCCTGCTCCATGTGATTGTTGTACAGATGCGCGTCACCGAGGGTATGCACGAAGTCGCCCACGCCCAGTCCACAGACCTGCGCGACCATGTGGGTGAGCAAGGCGTAACTGGCGATGTTGAACGGCACACCGAGGAAAATGTCGCCCGAGCGCTGGTACAACTGGCAACTCAACTTGCCGTCGGCGACGTAAAACTGGAACAGGCTGTGGCATGGCAGCAACGCCATCTTCGGCAGCTCGCCCACGTTCCACGCGCTGACAATCAGGCGGCGCGAATCCGGATTGCGCTTGATCTCGTCGATCACCCACGCGATCTGGTCGACCACGCCGCCATCGGCGGTCGGCCACGCACGCCATTGCTGGCCGTAGACCGGACCGAGGTCGCCGTTCGTATCGGCCCATTCGTCCCAGATGCGCACGCCGTGTTCTTTCAGGTAGGCGATGTTGGTGTCGCCGCGCAGGAACCAGATCAGCTCGTGCACGATCGATTTCAGATGCAGCTTCTTGGTAGTGACCAGCGGGAAGCCCTGGTTGAGATCGAAGCGCAGTTGCCAGCCGAACACGCTACGCGTGCCGGTGCCGGTGCGATCGGTCTTCTCGGTACCGTGATCGAGAACATGGCGGAGCAGATCGAGATAGGCGCGCATGTTTCAGGCCTTCGCGGTAACAGATGCGAGCGGCAGCGTCGGCGCGCGCCTCGACAGCGCAATCAACAGCAGTCCGATCACGATCAACGGCAACGACTGCATCTGTCCCATCGTCACCCATTGCGTACCGAACAGGTAGCCGAGCTGCGCATCGGGTACGCGCACGAATTCCACCGCGAAGCGGAAGCAGCCATACAGCAGCGCGAACAGGCCAGAAACCAGATAACGCGGCCGCGGCTTGAGCGATACCAGCCAGAGCACCACGAACATCGTCACACCTTCCAGCAGCATCTCGTACAACTGCGAGGGATGCCGCGGCAACCGATCCGGCGCGTGCGGAAAGATCATCGCCCACGATACGTCACTGGGCTTGCCCCACAGCTCGCCGTTGATGAAGTTGCCGAGCCGGCCCAGGCCGAGTCCGATCGGCACCAACGGCGCCACGAAATCGACCGTGTCGAAGAAATGCAGCTTGTGCTTGCGCGACCACCACCAGCCGGCGGCCAGCACGCCGAGCAGGCCACCGTGGAAACTCATGCCGCCGTCCCACACTTTGAACAGCGTCTGCGGTGCGGTCCAGATCCAGTCGATATCGACATAGAACAGCATGTACCACACGCGTCCGCCTACGATCACGCCCAGCATGCCGTAGAACAGCAGGTCGCCCAGCGCATCGCGACTGACCGGCAGACGCCCACGCCGACGCCGGTACTCGCCCAACACGGCGACAAAGAAAAAACCGAGCAGATACATCAGCCCGTACCAATGCACCTGGATCGGACCGAGCTGGAAGGCGACCGGATTGATGTCAACGACGAAAGGCTGGGACATGAGGGCAAGACTGGCTGGCAATAGCCAAGTGTAGCGGGCCGGGAAGGACTAGGCGCCAGCCCCTTCCGATCCTGCCGACACGAGCGCTAGAATCGTCGATAGACACTGCCTGTATCGGGGAAAACGGGAATCAGACAGCCGTCATCGCCAGGGATGCCCGCATCCAGCCATGCCGTTGCGCTCCAGACGAGCTGGCTCACCACACGGAGCGTGTCAGGGGGAAATCGATGTCTTACCGTTTTGCGCGGACCATGTTGTCCGCTGCGTGCCTTTTGTTGCCCGTCGCCGCTGTCGCGGCTGACTTGATCCCGGTGGAGGATTTTGCACGGCATCCTCCGTTGTCGATGCCAAGCCTTTCACCGGACGGCCAGCATCTCGCCATCAACTTGGATGATGGCGACTCGCATGCTGTGGTGGTCTATGACGTGGCTGACATGAGCAAGTGGATCAGCCTGCTGCGCCTACCCAAGTACGAACTGGCCATCGGCATCACTTGGGTCAGCAATACCCGGCTGGTGGTGGAGAAAGGCAAGAAATACGGCTCGATCGACAAACCGCTAGCAACCGGCGAGGTGATCGCCACCGACCTCGACGGCAAACACCAGGACTATCTGTACGGCTACCAAAGCTCGTATGGAACCCGCGCGGCGACGCGCGGTGGCGATGAGGGCGCGGGCTTCGTTGCTGGCGTGCCGACTCCGGTCAACAGCCATTTCTACATGACCACGTATAGCTGGAGCAGCAAAGACTTCAGCACGCTCTATGACGTCGACGCAGTCAAGAACACGCGCCATATGATCGGCCAGATCCACGTCGGCGCCCTGAGCTTCATGGTCGGTGCCGATGGTAAGGCCCACTACGCCTATGGTCGTAACGCCGATTGGGATTACGTCATGTACCACCAGCAAGATGGCGGCTGGGCCAAAATGGCCCTGGCCCAGGTCGGCAGCTTCACGCCCCTCTTTTTCACCCCCGACCAGCAACGAATCTACGCGACGTATTCGGCCAGTGGCGGCCCCGCCACACTGGTCGAACAGGACGAGAATGGTGGCAATCGCAAGTTGCTGGCTGGCGACAGCTTCAGCAGCATTGGCACGATGGAGGTGACCGCGCCTCCCTATCAGCCATTCGCCACCACGCTGGCCACCGGCGTGCCGCAATTCAAATACCTCGATGCCGACTCGCCGCCGGCCAAGCTGCATCGGGCACTGAGCCTGAAGTTCCCCGGCAGCTACGTCCACTTCATCAACTTCAGCGAGGACGGCAGCAAGCTGCTGTTCTCGGTCAGCAGCGATCGCGATCCCGGCAGCTACTTCCTGATCGACACGAAGAACTACAAGGTGGTCAAGCTGTTCTCCACCGAGCCATGGATCGATCCGGCCAAGATGGCTGAACGGCGTCCACTGCGTTTCAAGACCAGCGATGGCACCGAGCTGGAAGCCATCCTGACGATCCCCAAGGATGCGAGCCTGGCCAACTTGCCGATGATCCTGGTGCCGCATGGTGGCCCGACTGATGTGCAGGACGACTGGTTCTTCGATGATGATGCTCAGTTCCTGGCCAGTCGCGGCTACCTCGTGCTACAGGTGAACTTCCGCGGATCCAGCGGTCGCGGCGCTAACTTCAAGCAGTCCGGCTATCGCCAGTGGGGTACCGGCATCCAGCGCGACCTGATCGATGCGGTCAAGTGGGCGATCACAGAGAAGTACGCCGACCCCCAGCGCATCTGCATCTATGGCGCCAGCTTCGGCGGTTACTCGGCGATGATGGCGCCGATCCGTGCACCAGGCATGTTCAAGTGCGCCATCGGATACGCCGGCATCTACGACATGGCGATGCGCTACAAGAAAGGCGATACCCAGGAAAGCAAGATCGGTCGCAGTGCACTGCGGATCGAAATGGGTGACGACCCCACCGAGCTGGCGGCCAACTCGCCGGTCAATCTCGCCAGCAAGATCGACGTACCCGTGCTCCTGATTCATGGCGAGGACGACCAGCGCGCACCGTTTGCTCACGCCAAGGCGATGCGTGCCGCGCTCGATGCCGCGCACAAGCCGTACGAGTGGCTGAGCAAGCCGGGCGAAGGCCACGGCTTCTACGACGAGAAGAACAACATCGAGTTCTACAACCTGCTGCAGACTTTTATCGCCAAGCACATCGGCCCCGGCGTCAACACAAATTGAGGTTTGCGGTACAGAAAATCCTGGAAGGCGCTTCGGCGCCTTCTTTTTTGGCCTCTACAACACCTGCGTCGCCTTGGTGTTGCACGCTTCTCGCAGACGCATCGTAAGTTAACGACGTTTTTTCTTGCAGTTTGATTGCCCTTTGACTTAACGTCGGGGTTACATCGTCTTTCCCCCATGCACGACGATGCCGTGGCGCGTAGCCCTAACCCCAGGTGAGACGCGCTATCCCAAAAGCCTGAATGACCAGCTTTTCAAGCCGGTCATTGGCTGTTTTTTGCTCGGAGTTTTACCCACACATGAAACAGAAGACCTTGCTCGCTACCGCTATCACGGCAGCGTTGATGCTGCAGACGTGGACAGTTTCCGCGCAGGACGCGCCCTCCTCCACGGCCCAGGACAGTGCCTCCACCGACCAGGCCAAACAGCTTGATACCGTCACGGTTACCGGTTCGCGCATTCGCAGTGTGGACATGGAAACCGCACAACCGGTGTTTACGATTGATCGCGCCGAGATCCTGAAACAGGGATATGTCAGCGTCGGCGACATCTTGTCGCACATCACCGCTGCCGGCTCGCCGAGCTACAGCCGCTCCGCCGTGCTGACCTCCAATACCTACGCCGGCAGCTCCACGGTCGAACTGCGTGGCCTGGGTGCCGCCCGCACGCTGGTGCTGGTGGATGGTCGCCGTTGGGGTACCAATGCCGACGGCTTCACCGATCTGGACACGATCCCCTCCTCGATCATCGAGCGTATCGATGTGTTGAAGGACGGTGCGTCGGCCATCTACGGCTCCGACGCGATCGCCGGCGTGATCAACATCATCACCCGCACGAACATCAAGGGCGGCGACGCCAATGTCTACTACGGCCAGTACGGCAAGGGCGATGGCGCGCAGCAGCAGTACGATTTCACCTGGGGCAACAAGCTCGGCAAGCTGTCCTATGTGTTCAGCGGCACCTACGCCAAGGAAGATCCGGTATGGGCGAGCGATCGCGACTTCTCGCGCTACCCGCTGGGCCCGCGTCACCCGACGGAAGGCCTGTCCTCCTTCGGTCCGGGCGGCCTGATCCTGAACGGCCCCGATGGCCCCATCAAGCTCAACCCGGGTGCCGATCCGACCAATATCGGCAACTATCACGACTTCACCAGCGCCGACAAATACAACGCCGACCAGCAGATGATGCTGCTCAACGGTGCCAAGCGTAAGTCGCTGTTCGGCAAGACCACCTACGAGATCTCCAGCGACATCAGCGCACACGCCGACGCGGCCTACACCGAGCGCACGGCGAATATCCAGGTCGCGGGTTATCCGATCGGCACGTCCAACACGGGCGTGGCGCTGGACAAGGACAGCTATTACAACCCGCTGGGCAGCCAGCAGGGCTACGCCGCTCCGCAGGACGTCGAGTTCCTGCGCCGTGGTGTCGAGACGCCGCGCGTGACCAAGAACACGCTGAAGACCTATCGCGTCGGCGCCGGTCTCGACGGTGTTTTCCAGGTTGGTGAGCGCAACTTCAACTGGGATGTCAATGCCTTCTACAACAAGAATCATGGCGACATCTTCGGCACCGGCAACTACAACCTGCTGAACCTCGAAAAGGCGCTTGGCCCATCCTTCAAGGACACTGATGGCGTGGTCAAATGCGGCAGCCCGGGTGCCGTGATCGCCGGTTGCACGCCGGTGAACATCCTGTCTGGCGCAGGTGGCCTGACCCAGCAGATGCGCGACTATATCGGCGTCAACACCAATGGCACGTATGGCACCCAGACCACCGGTTTCGCCGCCAATATCGGTGGCGATGTGGTCCAACTGCCGGCGGGCATGGTGCAGTTTGCCGCTGGCGTGGAATACCGTCGCGAGGCTGGTTACAACCGTCCGGACGGCTTCTCGCAGACCGGCAACTCCACCGATCTGGCCTCGGACTCTTCGTCGGGCAAGTACAACACCAAGGAAGCCTACGCGGAGTTGAACATTCCCGTGCTGGTCGACATCACAGGTGCAAAGCTGCTGTCGGTCGATCTGGCCAGCCGCTTTTCCAAGTACAGCACCTTCGGCAACACCACCAACAGCAAGTTCGGCATTCAGTGGAAGCCGATCGATGACCTGTTGGTGCGCGGCAGCATCTCGGAAGGCTTCCGCTCCCCAACCATCAACGATCTGTACGGCGGCCAGTCGCAAACCTTCGACAACTACACCGATCCTTGCGACGCCACCTTTGGCGCCGTGGCGAACGGCAACGCCAATGCGATCGCGGCATGCCGTGCAGCAGGCCTGGGTGCGAACTTCCACCAGACTGACTCTTCCGGCCTGCCGGTCGATTCGGTCGACTCACAGTCCACCACGCCGTTCCTCTCCGGCTCCAACGTGAAGCTCCAGCCCGAAACATCGCTCAGCAAGACGCTGGGCTTTGTCTACAGCCCGAGCTATGTCGACGGCCTCAACCTGTCGCTGGACTGGTACAACATCCGCATCAAGAACCTGATCAGCTCGGTTTCGTCCAACGACGTGCTGGATGATTGCTACCTGCGTGGCATTCAAAGCGCGTGCGGTCAGTTCTCGCGCGACAGTAACGGTCAGGTGATCAACCTGAGCCACACGCTGACCAACCGCGGCCACCTGGAAAACGAAGGCTACGACTTCAACGTCGCCTACCGTTTGCCAAAGCTGTCGTTCGGCCAGTTCAAAGTCGGCCTGGATACCAACTACGTCAGCAAGTACAACCTGAATCCCGGTTCCGGTTACCCGATCAGCTACGACGTGGGCCAGTACTCCACCTGGCGTGTCCGCTCCAATGCCAGTCTGGACTGGAGCTATGGCAACTTCGGCGCCACCTGGGGCGTGCGTTACTACTCTGGCCTGAAGGAAGACTGCTCGTTCGTTGCTGAATGCAGCTTGCCGAACTATTTCACGCCGGGCGTGGGCATCACTCCGAAGCGTCAGGTCGGCGGCATTGCCTTCAACGACCTGTCGGTGCGTTGGAACACGTCGTGGAATGGCACCATTTCGCTGGGTGCCAACAACCTGTTCAATCGCCAGAGCCCGTTGTTCTACACCGCATCGAGCAACTCGATCGGTAACAGCGGCTTTGTTGCCAACCCGTCGTACGACATCGGCCGTTTCTGGTACGTGCGTTACAACCAGAAGTTCTGATCGATCGCTTCGAGCAAGACAAAAATGGCGGGCCAGTGGCCCGCCATTTTTTTGCCCGCCGCAGAAAGTTTTCGCTCTCTTATGAGGAAGCCGCAGACGGCTCACAGCAATACCGGTCGATCCGGCAGTTCATCCGGCTTGGCATTGTCGCTACCGGGGAAGTGCCTGGCCAGCAATGCATGCGCCGCAGCGATGCCTTCGAGGCTGCCATCACGCCATTGCCCACGGGCATAGCACTCGCGCATGCGTGCGCAGATCGCATCCCATTCGGCCGTCGTCACCCGTGCGGCGATGCCGCGATCAGCGACGATCTCGATGCGGTGTTCAGCCATCAGTACGTAGAACAGCACACCGCTGTTGTGTTCGGTATCCCACACACGCAGTTGGGTGAACACCTGGCGCGCGCGGGCTGGCGCATCGAGGCCATCCAGCACCGCCAACGGAGCCAGTCGCGACTCGACCGCGAAACAGACTTCACCAAGATGCGTGCGTTCGCCGGCGGCAATCGCCGTGGCCATCTCGTCCAGTAGCGCAGCCGGAAAACGCCGGCGCAGTTGAAACCAGCCACCGAACAGATTGGTCAGCATTCGCTGCATGCGTGCCATCACCAGCTCCCCGACGAACCGCCGCCGCCGAAGCTGCCGCCACCGCCGCTGAAACCGCCACCGCCAAAGCCACCGCCTCCGCTGCCACCACCCCAGCCACCACCACCGAAGCCACCCCAGCCACCGCCGCCGATCGAACGGCCGGCACCACCGGGCAACAGCATCAGCACGCCGCCGACCAGCGCGCCGATGATGCCGGCACCCATCGAAATCAGCAGCCACAGCAGCCCACCGACCAGCACCGCACCCAGCGGCGCGCGCACCCAGGGCGTGGCCCGGCCCAGCATGCTGCGCAGGAACAGCGCCACGAATACGCCGATCATCAGACCGTTCTGCAGCCCTGGGCCAGAGCGCTCGTCATCAGCAGAGCCCTGCACCGGTGGCGGCAATGCCTCACCGTTGATCAACTGGGTCAACTCGCCGACCGCGTCGCTGATCCCGCCGAAATAATCGTTGCTGCGAAATTTCGGCGCGATGTATTCGCGGGTAATCCGCGCGGTGGCCGCGTCGGGAATCGCACCTTCCAACCCGTAGCCCACCTCGATGCGCACGCGTCGATCGTTCTTCGCGACCAGCAGCAGCACGCCGTCATCGATGCCCTTGCGGCCGACCTTGTTCGTCTCGGCCACTGCCAGCGAATAGCTTTCGATGTCCTGTCCCGCCGTGCTGTCGACCATCAGCACGGTCAGCTGCGCGCCCTTGGCCTTTTCCAGCGCGACCAGCTGTGCATCCAGCTGATCGACCTGCGGCGCGGTCAGCGTGCCGGTGAGGTCGGTGACGTGACGGGCGAGCTTCGGCACCGCATCAGCCGCATGCAGCAACGCCGGCGACAGCAAGGCCATCGCCAGCAGCAGGCACAGGCGCGGCCAGCGCCGGGCCATCATCAATGCGTCGAGGCGGCGGGTGCAGGCGTGCCGGTACCGAAGTCCACCGTCGGCGCGGTGGAGATGGCCTTCTCGTTGTCCACGCTGAAGTTCGGCTTGACCGTGTAGCCGAACATCTTGGCGGTGAGGTTGTTCGGGAAGGTGCGGATCATCTCGTTGTACTGCTGCACCGCCTGCACATAGCGGTTGCGCGCCACGGTAACGCGGTTCTCGGTGCCTTCGAGCTGGGCCTGCAGGTTCTGGAACAGGCCGTCGGCCTTGAGCTGCGGATAATTTTCGCTGACCACCATCAGGCGCGACAGCGCGCTGCCCAGCTGCCCCTGTGCCGCCTGAAACTGCTGCAGCTTCTGCGGGTCGTTGAGCGTATCCGCATTGACCTGCAGGCTGCCGACCTTGGCGCGGGCCTCGGTCACCTCGACGAAGACTTTCTCCTCGTGCTGCGCATAGCCCTTGACCGTGTTGACCAGGTTCGGCACCAGATCGGCGCGGCGCTGGTACTGGTTGAGCACTTCGGACCAGGCGGCCTTGACCGCTTCATCCTGCCGCTGCATCGCGTTGTAACCGCAGCCGGTCAGGCTGACGGCGAGCAACAGCAGCACGAGATTGCGCAGAAGTTTCATGGAGTCGCTCCGAACCGGTGGAAGATCATTCCATCATCCCATGCCATTCGGTGCAATCGTGTCAGCTCGTGATGAACACCAGCCGCTCAGCCGAACAGGCGCGGCCCGAGAATCAGCGCCCAGCTCAGCGCCACCATCACCAGCAGCACGAACACCGCCGCCGAACCCATGTCCTTGGCGCGTCCGGCCAGTTCGTGGAATTCCGGGCTGACCTTGTCGACCACCGCCTCGATCGCCGAATTGAGCAACTCGGCCGAGAGCACCAGCAACGGCGCCACGATCAACGCGAATTTCTCCAGTCCGCCGTCACCGAGCCACAGACCCAGCGGCACCATGACGATCACCAGACAGGCTTCCAGCCGGAACGACGCCTCATGGCGCCAGGCCGCCCGGAAACCTTTCATCGACCACTGGAACGCGTTCCAGAGCTGCTTCGGACCACGAAAACCTTCGGCGGCCATCGCGACGCGCCGGCTCAGGCCGCCGCCGGCAGCGGCGACCCGGCAAGAGCCATGACGGCAACAACGAACGGCGGAAGCTCGACGATCGACATGGTGGCAACTTCCCCGCAGGCAGTTTGATTCAGGCGGTCATGATGCCACAGGCACCCGCCGCAAGCGGCCCGCCAGCGCCATGGCACGGCCGATTTGCTGCCGTTGCGCGGCTGGCGCAGGTTTTTGCCATGTCGCACTGCAGCTACACCGTGATGGCGAATAGGTTACGCTTCGTCGGTTGTGATCCGTTCAGGATCGCATGTCACAGACGACACTCTGGCGTCGTCACGGTTTGAATCACGCACGGAAAAGATATGGCAATCCAGAACCCGCCCGTCTCGCAGACGCGCTCCTTCACTACCGTCTTCATGATCGAGATGTGGGAGCGTTTCGGCTTCTACGGCATGCAGGTGTTGATGGTCACCTTCCTGATGAAGAAGCTTGGCTTCGTCGACACCAAGGCCAACCTGGTCTGGGGCGCGGCGGCCGCGCTGATCTACGCGACGCCGGCGATCGGTGGCTGGGTCGGCGACAAGCTGCTGGGCACGCGACGCACCATGCTGATCGGCGCGACGGTGCTGGCGATCGGCTACGGCATCCTGTGGATCCCGCCGGAGACGCTGGGTCTGACCGATGGCGGCAGTGGCCTGATGGCCTTGTTGACCCCAGCCAACCTCACCTATTTCGCGCTCGGCGTGATCGTGGTCGGCAACGGCTTCTTCAAGCCCAACGCGGGCAACCTGGTGCGCAAGATCTACGAGGGCGACGACACCAAGATCGACAGCGCATTCACCATCTACTACATGGCGGTGAACATCGGCTCGATGATCTCGATGACTGCTACACCGTGGATCCGCGATGTCGTCGGCAAACGCTACGGCGATTCGATGGGCTGGCACACCGCGTTCGGCGTCTGCGCGATCGGCCTGATCCTGGGCATGGTCAATTACCTGTTCATGCGTCGCGCGCTCCGGCACATCGGTTCGCCTGCAGACGACCTGCCGATGAACATGCGTCGCGCGCTGCCGGTCTTCGGCGCGGCCTTCCTGCTGATTTTCGTCGTCGCATTCATCCTGCAGAGCCAAGCCGTGGCGAAGGTCTGCGTCTACGCTGCCGGCGTGCTGATCCTGGGCGTTTTCGCGCACCTGATCCGCAGCAGCAAGCCCAGCGAGCGCGCCGGCCTGATCGCGGCGCTGGTGCTGACCGTGCAGACGATCTTCTTCTTCATCTTCTACTCGCAGATGGCGACGTCGCTGAACCTGTTCGCGCAGCACAACGTGGACCTGTCGTTCAACGTATTCGGGATGCACCTGTTCAACTGGATTCCCGAGCAGTACCAGAACCTCAATGCGATCTGGATCGTCGTCTTGAGCCCGGTGCTGGTGTTCGCTTACAACGCGCTTGGCCGGGTCGGCAAGGATCCCTCGATCGCACTGAAGTTCGCGCTGGGCTTCGCCGCCGTGGCCGTAGGTTTCTTCATGTATGGCGTGGGCGCAAGCGCAGCGGTGGCCGGCCAGGTGTCGTCGTGGACGATGGTCTGGGGCTATGGCTGGTATTCGCTGGGCGAGTTGCTGGTCAGCGGGCTCGGGCTGGCGATGATCGCCCGCTATGTGCCTTCACGCATGGGCGGCTTCATGATGGGCGCGTACTACGTGGCCGTGGGCCTGTCGCAGTACCTCGGCAGCATCGTGGCGAACTATGCGCACATCCCCGACAACATCACCGATCCGGTGCAGTCGCTGACGATCTACGTGAGCCTGTTCAACAAGCTCGGTTTCGTCGGCATCGCCTGCGTAGTAATCGCACTGGTCATGCTGCCGCTGATGAACAAGCTGTCGGCCAGCCACTCCGATCCGGCGAACAACCACAATCCGCTGCCCGCCGTACGCAGCGAGGAATTCAACAACCCGTGAGTCCGATGAACCCGCCGCCGCTGGCGGCGGGTTCCACAGGTTTTCTGATCAGCCCATGATCGCGATGTCACATCGCAGCACCACCTACATCGGCCCCTTCGCTCTCGCCCGGACACTGGCGTGGTTGAGACTCTGCGCGATCGCCGGACAGAGCGTCGCCGTACTCGTCTGCGCGTGGTGGATGCAGTTGCAGATCCCGTTACTGCCGTTGCTTGTCGGCATCGGTCTGCTCGCGGTTTTCTCGGTGTTCGCCGCGTGGAGGCTACGCCAGCCATGGCCGGTGCGCGAATGGGAAACCATCGGCCACATCGCCGCCGATACGCTGGTGCTCGGCTATCTGCTGTATTTCACCGGTGGCGCCAGCAATCCGTTCATCACCCTGCTGCTGGTGCCGATCGCGTTGAGCGCCGCAGCGCTGTCGGTGCGCGCCATCCTGGCGGTGGCCGCACTGGCCGGCGTTGCTTATGTGATCCTGTTGTACTGGCATGTGTCGTTACCGATGCCGATGCACGGCGAGGTGCGCGGCGGCTTCTCGCTGCACGTGGCCGGCATGGCCGTGAATTTCGTGATCAGCGCACTGCTGCTGGGCTTCTTCATCAACCGGCTGGCGCACGCGTTGCGTGTGCAGCAGCTGGAAGTGCAGCGGGTGCGCGAGCGCGCGCTGCGCGACGAGGGCATTCTGGCAATCGCCACCCAGGCCGCCGGTGCCGCGCACGAGCTCAACACACCGCTGTCGACGATGCGCACCCTGCTGCCGGAACTACGCCGCGAGCACGTCGGCGATACCTCGCTGGCCGAAGACTTGGCGCTGCTGGAGGGTCAGGTCGATCGCTGCCGCACGATCCTTCGCGAGATGGTCGCGTTCGGCAAGGCGCAGTTGTCGCAGGAACCGGAACGGCTCAGCGTGACCGAGTTCATCCACGGCTGCCTGGAACGCTTCCAGCTGCTGCGACCCGAGGCCGAGCTGACCCTGGAACTGGACGACACCACGGCGCAGACCGTGCTGCGCACACCGCCGGGGCTACGTCATGCGCTGCTCAACCTGCTCAACAACGCGGCCGATGCCTCGGCCAGCCGCCACTCGCACGCGGTTGAGTTGCTGGTATCGCGCGATACCGGCTGGCTGCAATTGAGCGTGCGCGATCATGGCCCCGGCTTTGGCGCCACTGGCGAGCCTACCCTGCTCGGCCACTCGCAAAAACAGAGTGGGCTCGGCATCGGCCTGGCCCTCGCCGAAGCCACCGCCGAACGCCTCAACGGCGAGATGATTGCCGGCAATACCGACCACGGCGCGGAAGTCTGTCTGCGCCTGCCTTTGGCGGTGATCGCCGAAAAATGACTCGCTGGCGCACGTGCAAGCGTCCGCGCTTCCGGCAAGAATGGGCTTTGCTCCACTTTCAGGAAACACCGTAATGACCGAGTTGCCCCACGCCGCCACAGCACGTCCGTTACTGCTGGTCGACGACGATGCCACCTTCCTGCGCGTGCTGGCGCGAGCACTCAGCTCGCGCGGCTTCGAGGTCATCACCGCGAGCAATTTCGATGAAGCCCGCGCACTGACCCGCCGGCATCAGCCGCGCTATTGCGTACTCGACCTGAAGCTGGGCGAAGACAATGGCCTGCGCCTGATTCCCGAGCTGCATGCGCTGGTGCCGGACCTGCGCGTGCTGCTGCTGACCGGCTACGCCTCGATCGCCACTGCAGTGGAGGCGATCAAACGCGGCGCGCACGACTATCTGGCCAAACCGGTCGATGCCGACGCGGTGGTGCGCGCCCTGCTCGATGGCGACAGCGACAGCGAGGACAGCGACCTACCGGAGGCTCCCGAACAGCCGCTGGCACTGCGCCGGCTGGAGTGGGAGCACATCCAGCGCGTGCTGACCGAATGCGACGGCAACATCTCCGAAACCGCACGCCGGCTCGGCATGCACCGCCGCACCCTGCAGCGCAAATTGAGCAAGCACCCGGTGCGCGAACGGCCCGAACGCGACGACTGATTCCTCGGTCGCCCGCCGGGGCAAGGTCGGCGGGCACCTTTCAGCGCCTGCCGCATCCCATGCACGCCGGACGATACCGCTATGCGTCGCCGGCACGCCCCGCTGCGACAACGCGCCATCTGTTGCGCGTCTGACGGCGAACTATCCTTGCAACCCTAGACGCCCATCCAGAGTATTGCTTGAAAGCCATCCTGCCCGGCCTTTGCGCTGTCGTGTTTGCCGTGTCCAGTAGTTCGCTGCTGGCGGCCGATCCCGCACCGGCGACCACCACCCTGGCGCCGGTATCGGTGCACGCCAGCGACAGTCTGGTGACGGAAACACCGGCCGTACAGGTACGCGTCACCCGCCAACGCCTGCAGCAGCAGAACCTCACCAGCAGCGAGGACGCGCTGAAGTACGTGCCGAACATGATGGTGCGCGCGCGCTACATCGGCGACCCCAACGCCGTGATCAGCGGACGCAATGCTGGCACCCTGCAGAGTGCGCGCAGCCTGGTCTATGCCGACGGCCTGCTGCTGTCCAACCTGATGACCAATGGCTACAACGGCGCACCGCGCTGGGGCATGGTGGCGCCGGAAGAGATCGGCGCGGTCGATGTCATGTACGGGCCGTACTCTGCGTTGTACCCGGGCAACTCGCTGGGTACGACGGTTCTGATCCACACCGTACTGCCGCAGCAACTGGTCGCCAGCGTCAGCACGCAGCTCATGAGCCAGGATTTCCATGACGCTTACGGCACCGGTGGCCACTACAACGGCCGTCAGTTCGCCGCCACGCTGGGTAACAAGCAGGGTCGCTGGAGCTGGTTGCTCGCCTTGAGCCGACTGGACAACGACGGCCAACCGCTGCAGTACGCCACTGCGGCACCCGGCGGCAATGCCGCGATAGCGATACCGGTGACTGGCGCAACGCTCGATCGCAATCCAAACGGTACGCCGCGACTGGTTTACGGTGCCAACAGCATCGAGCACACCGTGCAGACCCAAGCCAAGCTGAAACTCGGCGTGGACATCACCGACCATGTCGCTGCGCTGTTCACCCTGGGCTGGTGGCATAACGATGCCGAAGATCGCACCCGCAGCCTGATCCGCAACAGCAGCGGCCAGTCGGTCAGCGGCGGCGTGATCAGCGCCGCCGGCCAGACCTGGACGCTGCCGGCAAGCGGTCTCGCGCCGACCGCCGGGGTCGATTCGCACATGCTGTACGGTGCCGAGCTGAACGGTCACTTCGACAACGGCTGGCGCTGGATCGCCGTGACCAGCAAGTACGACTTCCTGCATTCGCTGGCCGCTACCGCGAAACTGGCCGAACCCGGCACTCCGGTCGGCGGCCCCGGCAGCATTGCCGACATGAGCGGTTCCGGCTGGAGCACCTTCGACCTGCGCAGCTCCGGCCCGCTGGGCGAGCAGAACACGCTATATGCCGGCGTGCATGGCGACCGCTACGCGCTCAATACCCACGTGCGCAATGCCAGCGACTGGCTCGGCGATGCCGATGGCGCCCAGATCAGCGCATTCGCCGGACGTACCCAGACCCGTGCCGCTTACCTGCAGGATGTATGGAGCTTCGCCCCGGCGTGGGCGCTGACCATCGGCGGCCGACTGGAGCAATGGCGTGCCTATGATGGTCTGCTCGGCAATGCCAGCAGTACGCTGCGCTACGCGGATCGACAGCGCACAGACTTCTCGCCAAAGGCCGCCTTGAGTTGGGATTTCGCCGACAACTGGCAGCTGCGACTGGCGCACGGCAAAGCCGTTCGTTACCCGACCGTGGCCGAGCTGTTCCAGGGCACGATTTCGGCCAATGCGATCATCAACAACAACCCCGCACTCAAGCCGGAGATCGACGAATCCACCGATCTCAGCCTGACTCAACATTTGACCGACGGTCACTGGCGCGTCTCGTTGTTCCAGGATCGCATCGCCGATGCGCTGTACTCGCAGACCGACGTCACCGTCACACCCACCGTCACCAGCGTGCAGAACATCAACCTGATGAGGGTGCGCGGCGTCGAAGGCGAGCTGGGCCTGATCGATGTGTGGATGGAAGGCCTCGACCTGCAGGCCAGCCTCGCGTTCAACGATGCGAAGACGCTGGACGATCGCCAGTATCCGCTGGCCAACGGCAAGTACTTCCCGCGCATCCCGAAGGTTCGTGCCAGCCTGTTCGCCGACTACCGATTCGCGCCGCAATGGGACGCCTCACTCGGCATTCGTCACTCCGGGCGCCAGTACGGGACATTGAACAACAGCGATTTCGTCAACACCTATGGCGCTGTGAGCAGCTTCACCGTGGCGGATGCAAAGCTGCGCTGGAAGTTCGCACCAGGCTGGACCGCCGCGCTCGGCGTCGACAACCTCACCAACACGACGTACTGGGTCTACCATCCCTACGCCGGTCGCACCTGGTTCGGTGAGCTGCGCTGGGAGTTGTGAAAAGCCCTCACGCCAAGCGCACACGGCTCCCTCCCCTGCATGCAGGGGAGGGCTGGGGTGGGGTGCTCTTGATCGTAACTTACGTCAAAAGCCTTACCCCCTCCCAGCCTCCCCCTGCGCGCAGGGGGAGGAGCAAAATCTGGCCTTCCGAGGAACTGCGATGCGTCGCCTGCTGATCACCCTGCTCTGCCTGCTCTCGCCAGCACTGTTCGCGCACGAAGGCATGTCGATGAACATGCCGAAAGGTCCCGAGCTCGGCGCCAGCGCGGCGTTCGACAGCCATGGTCGGCTGTACCTGGTGGACGCGGCGAACGGCCATGTACGCCTGCGCCATTCCGACGACGACGGCCGCACGTTGAGCGCGCCGGTCGACGTGAACGCCATCGCCGAACCGATCTACGCCGAGGGCGAGAACCGCCCGAAGATCGCGTTCGGTCCGCACGACGAACTGTATGTGAGCTGGTCGCAGCCACGCGCGAAACCATGGACCGGCTTCGTGCGCTTCGCCCGCTCGCTGGATCGCCGCGAACACTTCAGCAAGCCGCTTACCGTGCACCACGACCACGCCGAGATCACCCATCGCTTCGACGCACTGGCGGTGGATGGCAACGGCCGCATCGTGATCGCGTGGATCGACAAGCGCGACGTGATCGCCACCACCGCACAAGGCAAACCGTACCTCGGCGCCGCGGTGTACTACAGCTGGTCCGATGATGGCGGCGCCAGCTTCGTGCCCGAGCGCAAGCTGGTCGACCAGAGCTGCGAATGCTGCCGCATCGCGCTGGCACGCCTGCCCGACGGCGGGATCGCTGCGTTCTTCCGCAATATCTACGGCGACAACATCCGCGACCACGCCTATACCGTGCTGCGCACGGACGGCCAGACCAGCCAGGTCGAACGCGCCACCTTCAGCGACTGGCAGATCGCCGGCTGCCCGCATCACGGTCCCGGGCTGGCGATCGGCAGCGACGGTACCCGTCATGCGGTGTGGTACGAGGCCAAGGGCAAGCCGACGATCTGGTACGGCCAGCTCGACCCCGGCCATGCGCCACAACATCCGCTGGCGATCGCCACGACAGGCGCCAGCCATGCCGACGTGGCCGTGCACGAGCGCACGGTCTGGGTGGTATGGAACCAGGTCGGCGCGAACGGCTACACGCTGATGCTGCGTCGCTCGACCGACAACGGTGCGCATTTCGATGCTCCCCGCGAGATCGCCAGCAACAGCGGTGCGGTCGCTTCGCCGCAGTTGCTGCAGAAGCAGGGGCACGCGTTCGTGGCGTGGAATACCGCGACTGGCTTTCGCCTGATCGAGACACCGCGATGAAACGCCTGCTGCTGGCATTCGCCCTATGGCTGCCGGCCATCGCCATGGCCGGCTCGCTGCAGCCGTTAACCGCGGCCGAGGTGCCCGCCCTGCTGCAGCCGCCGGCGCGTGGCGAACGAATCATCGCGCTGTGGGCACTCGACTGCGCCTATTGCGAACCGAACCTCGAAGCCCTCGCCGCCTTGCAGCGCGCGCATCCGCATGAGATCGAACTGCTCACGGTGACGACCGATAGCATCGAACAACGCGAGGCGATCGAAGCGCGCCTGCGCAGCATGCAGATGGCCGGTTATCCGGCCCGCGCGTATGCCGAAGCGTCACCCGAACAGATCAACTTCCTGCTCGACCCGGACTGGGGCGGCGAGACGCCGCGCGTGCTGGTGATCCGCGCCGATGGCAGCCGGCTGGGCATCAGCGGTGCGTTGACACCGGAGCAACTGCAGAAGCTGCGCTAGGCGCCGGGTTACTCCGCGCTGTCAGCCGGTGCCGGCAACTCCGCCGTACCATCGTCCTCGTCGCCATAGAGCGCCACGTGAGGCACGCCGTCGGCACCGATCCAGCCGCGATACATGCCGTCGGTGTTGAACGGGATCGAAATCTGGCCGTCCGCATCCAGCGCGATCGCGCCGCCGTTGCCACCCATCGAGGGAATTTCCTGATTGATCACCTCGGCTGCGGCGCGCTTCAGCGGCACACGCATCTGGGTGACCTTCATGCAGATCTCGTGCGCGGCTACCGTGCGGATATAGAACTCGCCCCAACCCGTGGCGGACACCGCACAGCCGGAATTCGCGTAGGTGCCGGCTCCGATGATCGGCGAATCGCCGACGCGTCCCCAGCGCTTGTCGTTCATGCCGCCGGTGGACGTGCCAGCGGCGAGATGGCCCTGCACATCCAGCGCCACCGCACCGACCGTACCGAAATGTTTGGCCGTCTCGACGTCCGCATGCGGCTGCTTCGCCGCGTCTTCCTTGAGCGCCTTCTGCAGCTGCTGCCAGCGCTCTTCGGTGCGAAAGTACGAGGGATTGACCAGCGGCATGCCGATGCTCTGCGCGAATGTCTCGGCGCCGTCGCCGGACAGCATTACATACGGCGTCTTCTCCATCACCGCCCGCGCCAGCTGGATCGGATTCTTGATCCGCCGCACGCCGGCCACCGCACCGGCACTCAACGTGTTGCCGTCCATGATCGCCGCATCGAGTTCGTTCTTGCCGTCGTGGGTGAACACCGAGCCCTTGCCCGCATTGAAGTTCTCGTCATCCTCCAGCACGGTGATCGCCGCAGCCACCACATCCGGCGCCGGCTTGCCCGCCTTCAGCTGGGCATAGCCGTTCTTAAGCGCCAGCGTCATCGCGGCACGCACCACCTTTTCCCTGGCCGGCGTCATGTCGCGCCTGATCACGCCAGCGCCGCCATGGATCACCAGCACGGGCGAGACGGCGGCGTGGCTCAGGCTGGCGATTCCAAAGATGGCTAGGGCGACGAACAGACGGTGCGGCTTCACTTCACTCTCCCGATGGTTGGGCAAAGTATAGCCAACCGCACCGGTCACTTATTCTCGAAACGCACCTGCTTGCCCTCGAACACGGCCTTCTTGCCGTCGATATCAGCGACCAACTGCAAGGCGCGTTCGGCCGGTATCTGTTCGAAATTCAAGGTAACCAGACGATTGTCCAGCGCTTCCGGATTGGCCAGCTCAAGCCCCGCCTTGGACGCCATGGATACCGCTATTGCGCGCGCAGGCTGATCCTTGACGTTCTGGTTGATCATGAACAAACGGGCGCTTGTCTCGGCAGTGGGAGTGCGCGCCGGGCAACCAGCCAATGGCGTCACGTCGAATGCATATCGTTGCTTGTCATCCTTGCCTTTGCCGGCGGCATGCAGCACCTCGCCGAGCGCACCGCGCAACTGGACATGCTCAACCGGCGCTTTATCGGGACCCGCCACTGTCAGATCGATGTGCACTCGCTTGCCAGTCTCGGGCAAGGTCCTCGTTTCTATTTTCCAGCCATGGTTGGTCGCGCTCGCGCTCACGCCGGGCGTCATGCACAGCGCAATCGTCATGCGTTCGGCGTGGTTGCTGTGCGCGCCATCACTACCCAGCTCAACCATCATGTCCAGTTGGTATTCATTGGCAGCAGTCGATTTCGAGGTGGCTGCCGGGCGCTGATCTGACATCGCACTGGCTGCGTATACCGAGCCGGCAACCGCAGTGGCGAGGATGAGACCGGTGATATTCCCGAAGATGCGCTGCAAACGGCCAGGTGGGGTCAGCTTCAACATGGCAATACGCTCCGTGAGTGGATGACGAGGTGACCAGGGGCAACCCACCGGCAGTGCAAACAGTGCCGATTGGGTCTTCAACATCGCATTCGCATAGCTGCGCCGCTGTGCACCGTGCTCGCGCAGCACCGCGGCGTCGCAGGCCAGTTCCTGGTCGTGGCGCAATGCACCGAGCACCCACCACGCCAATGGATGGAACCAGAACAGCGCCACGACGATCTGTGCCAGCAAGCACCACCAACCATCGCCCCGGCGCGCATGCATCGCTTCGTGGGCGAAGATCAACGCCCGCTCGGTGGTGTCGTAACGACGTTCGAAATCGGCGGGCAACACGATCCGGCTACGCCAGGCGCCGACCAGCGCCGGCCCGACATCCGCGCTGGTGGCGCGCAATACTGGCCAGCGCGAGGACACGTCGGTCATCGACGTGGCGCCACGCAGGCGATTGCGATAGCGCCACTGCGCGAATACCGCCGACGCCAGGACAATCGCAGTGCCCACGCACCAAGCCAACATGACCAGACTGCGCCAGCCAATTCCAGCAGACGTACCAGCGTGGGATGGCAGCACGCCGGTCACCGAGGTGATCATGTACACCAGCACAGGTAGTGCCGTGCGGCTGGTACTCGTGGCATGCGGCAACTGGCCGACCAGCATCGCCAATGGCACCAGCGACCACAGCTGAAAGGCGCGCTCGGCACCGAACCATCGGCGACAGGGTTTACGCAACGCGACCACGACAAGTACGGCGGCGGTGAATGCGAGGATCAGCAACCAGCCGTGCTCCAGCCCGTCCATCGCCATCAACTCAAGGCTGCTCATCGTCAAGCTCCTTGAGCAGCTTGCGTAGTTCGGCGATGTCCTTCTTCGACAGCTTGCGCTGCTCGGAGAAGTGCGCGACCAGCGGTGCCACGCGTCCGCCGAACAGGCGATCGAGCAGACCCTTGCTCTCCTGCTGGACGTACTGCTCACGCTTCAGCAGCGGCGTGTAGAGATAACGGCGCCCCTCGCGCTCGGCGTGCACTGCCTTCTTCCGCAACAGGCGGTTGAGCAGGGATTTCACCGTGCCTTCCTGCCAGTTCTGCGCCGGGCCAACCTCGGCGAGGATCTCCTCGGCGCTGCGGGGCGCTTCGCGCCACAGCACATCCATCACCACCGCTTCCGCTTCGCTGATCGCCATGAGTCACCGTTTACGCGTGTAAGTGGAATGATGTTTACACGCGTAAATGATGGCGTCAAGCCCTCAAATTGCCGGCGCGAGACCCGGCCTACGACCTTGGTACAGGGCAGCCGGTAGCCAATCCGGCGTATCCTTGGCAGCTGACTCTCCCTGCAGGAAGGCACAGCAATGAACAAGGTTTACCCCACCGCGGCGAAAGCTCTTGATGGACTGTTGGTCGATGGCATGACGATCGCTGCGGGCGGCTTCGGCCTGTGCGGCATTCCCGAGAACCTGATCGGCGCGCTGCTGGAGGCCGGCACCAAGGGGCTGACCATCGTCGGCAACAACGCCGGCGTGGATGATTTCGGCATGGGTCCGCTGCTGAAGACGCATCAGGTGAAACGCGTGTACGCGTCCTACGTGGGCGAGAACAAGGAGTTCGAGCGGCAGGTGCTGGCAGGCGAATTGGAGCTGCACCTGACCCCGCAGGGCACGCTGGCGGAAAAGCTGCGCGCCGGCGGCGCCGGCATCCCCGGCTTCTACACGCGCACCGGCTTCGGCACCAAGCTGGCCGAGGGCAAGGAAACCAAGGTCTTCGGCGACAAGGAATACGTGCTGGAAGAAGCGATCCATGCCGACCTGTCGATCGTCAAGGCGTGGAAGGGCGACGCCCACGGCAACCTGGTGTTCCACGAGACCGCGCGCAATTTCAATCCGATGATCGCCACCTGCGGCAAGATCTGCGTGGCCGAGGTTGAGGAGATCGTGCCAGTCGGCTCGATCGATCCCGATGGCGTGCACGTGCCGGGCATCTACGTCGACCGCATCGTGCAGGGCGCGAAGTACGAGAAGCGCATCGAGTTCCGCACCGTCGCCGGCGTGGTCGGCGGCAAGGAAAGCCCGATCCGCGTGGCGATGGCCAAGCGTGCCGCGCAGGAGTTGCAGGACGGCTTCTACGTGAACCTCGGCATCGGCATTCCCACCATGGTGGCGAACTACATTCCCGAGGGAGTCAATGTCACCCTGCAGTCGGAGAACGGCCTGCTCGGCATCGGCCCGTTCCCGAGCGAAGACAACATCGATCCCGACCTGATCAACGCCGGCAAGCAGACCATCACCACCCTGCCCGGCTCCAGCTTCTTCTCCAGCGCCGACTCGTTCGCGATGATCCGCGGCGGCCACATCGATCTGTCGATCCTGGGTGGACTGGAAGTCTCCGCACACGGCGACCTGGCGAACTGGATGGTCCCCGGCAAGATGGTCAAAGGTCCCGGCGGCGCGATGGATCTGGTCAGCGGCGTCAAACGCGTGGTGGTGCTGATGGAGCACAACGCGAAGGACGGCACGCCGAAGATCCGGACGGAGTGCGAACTGCCGTTGACCGGCAAGCAGGTGGTCGACCTGATCATCACCGACCTGTGCGTATTCAAGGTCAACAAGGGCGACGGCCTGGTGCTGATCGAACTCAACGACGGCGTCAGTCTCGCCGACGTGAAGGCCAAGACCGGCTGCGCGTTCAGCGTGGACCCGGCGCTGCAAGCCGGCTGATCCTTGCGCAGGGGCGCACGTGTGCGCTCCTGCGGTCAGGCGCTGGCGATCGTCTCGACCGGCAGCGGATGCGGAAAGCGGATGCGCGCGATGTTTTCCTGCCCGACCCGCGTCTGCAATTCCAGCGGCCAGCCGAAGCGGTCGCTGATGCGCTGGGCGATCGCCAGTTCAAAGCCGTGCCGATCCACGCCATGCACGCGCAGCGGGCGGGAACTGTCGCCGGGTATGTGCGGATCCGCGTGATTGCTCACGCTCACCACGCCGGGCAGCACACTGACCACCACGCTGCCCTGTTCGGTCTGCTGACAGGCGTTGCGGATCAGCTGCCAGCACAACACCGAGAAGGCCTGCGCCGAACCCTCCAGCGCAAACCGCGCCGGCTCCTCCAGCAGCAACTCGATCGGGCGGCCGGTCAGCAACTCGCGAGCGGATTCCATCTCCCGGCGCAGCACGTCGTTGGCAATGAAGCGTTCGTGATCCGTCGCGCTATCGCTCTCGCGGGCGAGGATCAGCAATGCCTCGACCAGCACCTCCATCTCGCGCGCGGCACGCTTGATCCGGCGCACCGAACGGGCGCCGAAATCGCTGATGCCCTCCTCCTCGGCCAGCATGTCGACCGACATCTTGATCACGGTGAGCGGACTGCGCAGTTCATGGCTGGCATCGCGGGTGAAGTTGCGCTCGCGCTGGTTGTAGTTGGCGATGCGCGTGGCAAACCCATGCAGTCCACGCGCCAGCGAGGCCACATCGGCGTCGGTGTGGGTGGACATCTGATCCAGATGCAAGGATTCCGGATCGAACTGCTGGCCATCCCAGCGATTGACCAACCGAGCCAGCGCACGCACAGGCCGCCACTCGCGGCGGGTGGCGAACCACGCGATGGCCGTGGTGAGCACGATTACCGCGATCACCACGACGGTCGGCACGATATTGTAAATACCCAGGATGCAGACGATCGCCACGATCAGAAACTGCAAACCGAACACCCACGCAATCCGTCGCCGGAACGCACCCACACGGAATGTGACTGCTTTGACTACCCTGCTATCCATTACATGTTTTCGCCCTGTCGATGCAATGTCAGGCTGTCTGGGTTGTCGACGCCACTTCCGACTCCAGATCCGCGAGGCGATAACCCGCCGAATGGATGGTGTGTAACAGGGGATGTGCGAAGGGTTTGTCTATGACCCGACGCAGGTTGTACAGATGCGAGCGCAAGGTGTCCGAATCGGGCAACGTATCGCCCCAGATTTCGCGCTCGATGTCGCGCCGGCTGACCACCCGTGGCGATTCGCGCATCAGGATCGCCAGCAGCTTCAGTCCGATTGGCGACACGGTCAGCTCCTGGCCGTCGCGGGTCAGTCGCAGCGTGGCGGTATCCAGGGTCATGTCGCCGACCGTGAGCACCTCGGTGGACACCTGGCGACGATCGCGGCGGATCAACGCACGCAGACGTGCCTCGAGCTCGCGTACTTCGAATGGCTTCACCAGGTAATCGTCGGCACCGGCTTCGAGACCCACCAGCTTGTCTTCCAGCGTGTCGCGCGCGGTCAGCATCAGCACCGGGGTGGATTTCTTCGCTTCGCGGCGCAGCTTGCGACAGACTTCCAGCCCGTCCAGACCCGGCAGCATCAGGTCCAGCACGATCACGTCGTAACTGTTGGAGACCGCCAGATGCAGGCCACTGACGCCATCGGCGGCATAGTCGACCGAGTAGCCGCGACGCTCCAGGAACTCGCCGACCATTTCGGCTATCTGGCGGTTGTCCTCGACCAGAAGAATCAGTCCCGCTTGCTCGTCATGTACGGTCATATCGTCCTCACCTCAGTGGCCTTCACATATGTGAAGAGATAACCGTTGTGGGGGTGAGGGTAGCGTGAAATCGGTGCGGACGGTTCAGAGCCCGTTGGGTATTGCGGGTTGATCGAGCAGTGGTTGCAATTGTTTCCACACGGTGTCCAGCACGCGCGGCTCGGCGCCGGCGACTGGATGCAGGCCATCGTCCTGCATCAAGGCAGGATCGAGCGCGATGCCGTCGAGCAGGAACGGCACCAGCGCCGTGTGTCGGTCGCGTGCAAGATCCGCATAGATCGCACGCAGCCCATCGCGATACTGCGGCCCGTAGTTCACCGGCAATTCGATGCCGACCAGCAGCACCCGCACCTTCGCCTGCTGCGCCTGCCCGATCATCGCGGCGAGATTGTCGCGCAGAGCCGGCAGCGGCAGACCGCGCAAACCGTCGTTCGCACCCAGCTCCAGCACCAAGATCGTTGGTCGATATTTCGCCAGCAGCGCCGGCAAACGGTTGCGTCCACTCAATGAAGTCTCGCCGCTGATGCTGGCATTGATCGCGGCCCACTTCGGCACCATCTTGCCAAGACGCGCATCCAGCAGATGCACCCAGCCGGACTCGACCGGTATGTTGTGCGCGGCGGACAGCGAATCACCCAGCACCAGCACGGTTTTCGGCACCGCCGCCTGGGCGCTGCCGATGCCACACAAAAAGACCAACAGCCATAGGCATCGACGCATGAGTGATTCTTCCCGTCCACTTCTTGAGGCCTGCGATGTTAGCAAGTCGGTCAGCGGCCCCGAGGGGAGACTGGAAATCCTCAGCAAGGTCAGCCTGCAGATCCAGCCGGGCGAGAGCTTCGCCATCGTCGGCGCCTCCGGCTCCGGCAAGACCACCCTGCTCGGCTTGCTGGCGGGACTGGATACGCCGGATACCGGCCGCATCGCCCTGCACGGCCACGCGCTGGAGCAGTTGGATGAGGAAGCGCGGGCCGACCTGCGCCGACGACTGGTCGGTTTCGTGTTCCAGTCGTTCCATCTGCTGCCCGCGCTTACCGCCGAGGAAAACGTGATGCTGCCGCTGGAGCTGGAAGGCAGCAGCGCGGCACGCCAACGCGCACGTGAGGCACTCGAAGCGGTCGGGCTGACCCCGCGCCGCAGGCACTATCCGGCCCAGCTTTCCGGCGGCGAGCAGCAGCGCGTGGCGATCGCCCGCGCGTTCGTGCACGGTCCGCGCGTGCTGTTTGCCGACGAACCCACCGGCAACCTCGACCAGCGCACCGGCCATCACATATGCGATCTGCTGTTCGCGCTGAATCGCGATCACCGCACCACCCTGGTGCTGGTGACGCATGACGCCACGCTGGCTGCGCGTTGCGATCGACGGATCGAACTGGAAGAGGGTCGCGTCGCGGTGACTCATGCGGAAGCACGCGTATGAACACCACGATACGTCGGTTTCTTTCCCCCTCCTCTGCTTGCCCCAAAGGGACTTCCTCTGGTCGCAGGGGAGGGTTGGGGTGGGGTGCTTTTGATCTTTGCCGCGACCTTGAGCAACCCCCTCCCAACCTCCCCCTGCGTGCAGGGGGAGGAGCAAGCCCATGAACCTGCTCCGCTTCTCCTTGCGCAGCCTGCGCCGCGAATGGCATCTGCCGGAGTTGCGCACGCTGGCTGCGTCGCTGGTGTTGGCGGTGGTCGCGCTGGGTGTGGTCGCCACGCTGTCGACGCGGATCGAGCGCGGCATGCTGGCCAGCGCCGCCGAATTGATCGGTGGCGATATCGGCGTGGCATCACCGCAGACCGTGCCGGAAGCCTTCGCCGTCGAGGGCCGCCAGCGCGGCTTGCAGCTCACGCGCACCGCCAGCTTCCCCAGCGTGGCCTTCGCGCATCAGCAGACCCAGTTGCTCGACGTGCAGGCCGCTGATGCGCACTATCCGCTGCGCGGCACGCTGGAGTTGGGCGACGCGAATGGACGTCCATACAACGGCCATGCACCCGCCGCTGGCGAGGTCTATCTCGATCATCGCGCGCTGGTCGCGCTGAATCTGAAAGTGGGCCAACCGCTGCAACTGGGTGGACGCGACCTGGTCATCGCCGCCGAACTGCTTCGTCAGCCGGACGGCGGCGAATTGTTCGCACTGGCGCCACGCGCGCTGATGAATCTGGCCGATGCCGAAAAAGCGGGCCTGCTCGGTGTCGGCAGCCGTGCGCGCCATCGCCTGCTGCTGGCCGGCGAACCGGCGGCCGTGCAGGGTTGGCGTGACTGGGCGCAATCGACGACCTTGCCGCAAGGTGCCGAATTGATCACGCCGGAGCAAACTCAGGAACGCATGCGCTCGGCATTCGATCGGGCCGGCGCGTTCCTGCGTCTGACCGCGCTGCTGTCGGCGTTGCTGGCCGGCATCGCGATTGCGCTGTCCGCGCAACGCTACGCACGCCGCAAGACTTCCGAAGTGGCGTTGCTGCGTGCACTGGGTACATCACGCCAGCGCGTGCTCGGCCTGCTGCTTGGCACGCTCGGCGCACTCGCGCTGCCCGCAACAGCGCTCGGCCTGTTGCTGGCGCTGGGGCTGGCGCAACTGGCGTGGTTGTTCGCCAGCTCGTTGTTCGGCAGCGTGCCGACCTTGCTGCCGCTGGCGCCATCGTTCGCCGCCGCTGCGATGGGCATCGCCGTGCTGGCCGGCTTCGCCCTGCCGCCGCTGGTGCGGCTGGCCGAGGTGCCGCCGGTAGCGGTGTTCCGCCAGAGCGTGCAGCGGCGCGTGCGGCGTTTCGATGCGCTGTACCTGGTTCCCGTGCTGGTCGCGCTGGGCCTGATCTGGAGCCAGAGCAGCTCGCTGCAGCTGGCCGGCATTCTCGCCGCCAGCCTGCTCGGCGTGGCCGTGATCGCGGCATTGCTGGCCGCCGTGTTGCTATGGCTGGCACGACGCGTCGCACCCGGCGCGCATCCGGCGCTGCGACTCGGCCTCGCCGCCCTGGCGCGGCGGCGCACGCTGAGCCTGATCCAGGCCACCGCACTCAGTCTCGGTCTGTGCGCGCTGTTGTTGCTGGCGATCGTCGCACCGGCTTTGCTGCAGGGCTGGCGACAGGAACTGCCTGCGGATACGCCGAACTGGTTCGCGCTGAATCTGCAGGACGATCAGCGCGCTGGTTTCGAACACGCGCTGGCCGGCATCGGTGGTGACCAGCTCAACATGCTGCCGCTGGCGGTGGGCAAGCTCACCGCGATCAACGGCTCACCGATCGACCAGCTGCACTTCGCCGACGAACGCGCGAAGGACTGGGCCGACCGGCAGCTGCGGCTGTCGTGGGCCGATGCCTTGCCGCCGTCGAATCAGGTGATCGCCGGCCAGTGGCAAGGTGCGCATCCGGCGGAGGCCGAAGTGTCGATCGACACCATGTGGCGCGACATGTTCGCGCTGAAGGTGGGCGACACGCTGAGCTTCAACGTCGGCGAAGGCAATATCGAGGCGAAGATCGGCAGCATTCGCAAGGTCGACTGGAGTTCGTTCCGGGTCAACTTCTTCCTGTTGCTCGACCCAGCCCACGCCGGCGACCTGCCGCACACTTGGCTGGCCAGTTTCCATCTGGCGCGCGGTCATGCCACCCAACTGGCACAGTTGTCGCGCGACTATTCCAACCTCAGTCTGGTCGATGTCGATTCACTGCTCGATCGCGTGCGCGAGATCGTCGACCGCGTCGGCAATGCGGTGCGCTGGATCCTCGGCTTCAGCCTGCTCGCCGGCGCGCTGGTGCTGGCCGCCGCACTCGCCGCCAGTGCCGCCGAACGCCGCCACGAGGCCGCGCTGCTGCGCACGCTCGGTGCACGTCGCAACCAACTGCGCGTCGCTGCCGCCTGCGAATTCGCCCTGCTCGGCCTGGTCGCCGGCCTCACCGCCGCCTTCGGTGCCGCCGGCGCCGGACTATGGCTTGGCCACGCCGTGTTCCATATCGAAGGCTTCGTGCCGCCGCTGTGGCCACTCGCGTTCGCCGCGCTCGGTGCCGCCTTCGTGGTGATGCTGCTGGGGTTGGCTGGGACAAGGAAGGTGACGCGGACGTCGCCGATGCGCTTGTTGCGCGAAGGGTGAGCCGCCGCCAAGATCGCGTGTATCGAACGCGCTGAGGAAATCGCATGTACACCCTCTACTACTCCCCCGGCACCGCCAGCATGGTGGTGCATCTGGCGCTGCTGGAGATCGGTGCGCCGCATGAGTTGCGGCTGGTCGATTTCGATACCAAGGCGCAGCACGATCCGGCTTATCTGAAACTCAATCCGCGTGGCGTGGTGCCGACGCTGGTGATCGACGGCCGGCCGTTGTCGGAATCGGCAGCGCTGCTGATGGTGCTGGCCGAGCGCCACTCGGAAGCGAAGCTGGCGCCCGCGCCGGGCACGCCCGAGCGCGAGGCGTGGCAGCAGTGGATCGTCTATCTCAGCAACACGCTGATGTCGACGTACCGCTTCTGGTTCTATCCGCCCGAACTGGGCGCGGCGGAGCACACGCCGGAGGTGCGCGCCGCCCTGCAGCGCAAGATCGAAGGGGTGTGGGTGCTGCTGGATGCGCAACTCGCCGCGCATGGACCGTATCTGCTTGGCGCCGAATTCTCCGGTGCCGATTTGTTGCTGACCATGCTGATGCGTTGGTCGCGCAATATGCCGCGTCCGGCCACCGAGTGGCCCGCGCTGAAGCGGCTGGCCGACCTGGTGCGCGCACGCCCGAGCTGGCAGAAGCTTTACGAGATCGAAGGATTGAGCGAGTGGTGATGCGCATGTCGGCCGGATGCTGATGCATGGGTGATGCAAAGCCGTCATCTGGCGCGTCATCGTCGTGGATACAGAAACTGCAAGCCGAATGGTTGTTGCTGCTGTTCGCCACGCTGACGATCGCGCTGGCCCTGCTCGACCCACAGCCGCTGGCGAAATATCAGTACTGGCTGCAGCTGCCGACACTGGCCGGCTTGATGGGCCTGCTGATCGCGATCCAGGGCATCCGCGACAGTGGCTTGGTGCAGCACGCGGCGGTAGCGGTGGTGGCCCGGGCACATTCGCTGCGCAGTCTCGGCCTGCTACTGGTCAGCGCAACGGCGTTGTTGTCGATGGTGCTGACCAACGACGTCAGCCTGTTCCTGATCGTGCCGCTGACATTGGCGATCGGCGGCATCTCGAACCTGCCGGTGTTGCGCATGGTGGTGCTGGAGGCGCTAGCGGTGAATGCCGGGTCCACCTTGAGCCCGATCGGCAATCCGCAGAACCTGCTGCTGTGGCAGCACTCGTCGATGCCATTCCTGCATTTCGTGCTGGCAATGCTGCCGACGGCGGCCGTGATGTTCGCGCTGGTGGCGACATTCACGTGGCTGTGGCTGCCGCGCGACCGGATCGAACTGACTCCGGACAAGATCGATGGCCACGTGACGTCGAACCGGCTCGGCGCATGGTCGACAGTCGCCTTGGTCGGCATGGTGCTGTTGATGGAATACCACCAGGCTCCACTGGGTGCCGTACTGCTGCTGGTGCTATTCGCGTTGCTGGCGCGTTCGAGCCTGGCGCGAATCGACTGGCTGCTGCTGCTGACGTTCGCGGCGATCTTTCTGGGACTGGGCCACTTCGCCGAACTGTCGCTGGTGCGCGATGCGCTGGACCGACTCGACTTCAGCCGGCCGCTGACCTTGTATGCCAGCGGCATCCTCGCCTCGCAGCTGATCAGCAATGTGCCGGCGACGGTGCTGCTGCTTGACCGCACACCGGATGCGATCGCCCTGGCGGTCGCGGTGAACGTGGGCGGTTTCGGCGTGGCGATCGGCTCGCTGGCGAACCTGATCGCGCTGCGCCTGGCCAAGCAGCCGCATGGCCTGCGCATGCTGCATCTGGTGTCGATTCCGTTCCTGCTGGTGTGCGCACCGCTGGTGTATCTGGTCTGGCTCTGGCTGGGCTGATATCCGGCGACTCCTGCCCGCGCACGGCGTAATCCGTATCAATCGTCATCGTTGTCATGCGGCACACTGACCTTGCCCTTCACCCCGGAATGATTGACGTCGCCACTGCCCTTGGCGCCGAGGCTGAAATCGCCGATCACATCGCTCACGGTGAAATCGCCGGAACCCAGCGTATCGGCATGCACACTGCCACCGACCTTGCGCAACGTGACGTCGCCCGAGCCGACGCTGCCAACCCTGGCATCGCCCTTGATGCCATCGGCCTTGAAGTCGCCGGAGCCGACGGAGCCCAGTTCCAGGCTGCCGATATCGGTCGCGTCGACATCACCGGAACCCACGCTGGTGCTGAACTTGCCGGACACCTGGCGCACATGCAGGTCACCCGAGCCGACGTTGCTTTGCAGCTGCTGCACACCACTGACCTCGGCGTCGCCGGAGCCCACACTCAAGGTCACCGGCAAGTTCGCCGGCAGCTGCACGGTGACTTCGAGATTCGCGTAGGAGTTGCCGAACAAGCTCAGCGAGAAGTGATTGTCACCGCCGATGTCGAGCAGCAGCTGGTCGCCCTGACGTCGCTGAGTGACCTGCAGACCGTCCAGTGCCGCCTTGTCCGAGGCGCAGGCACGGCCGGTGAGGGTGAGCCCCCGGGCGTTGTCACTGCCGGTCAGATGCAGGTCGTGGCTGTGCACCTCGATCTGCACGGCCCGCACGCCAGCCAGATCGAGCTGGAGGTTGCGCGGCGCCTCGTACTTGCACGGGGTGGCGGCGAAGGTAGCGAACGGCGCAAGCAACAGGGCGGCGGTGAAAAGACGGCGCATGGTGACTCTCCTCGGGTTATCGACAGGCTTGAGATGCCGCTGGCGGCAAAAGGGTTGCAAGCTCATGCGCACAGCGTCGCACAAGTCAACGCGTCGGCGCCGGAAACGTTTTCTGTCTACCTACCCAGGATATTTACCATGCATCGCAAGACCCTGCTCGCTTCCGCACTGGCCGTGCTGATGGTCGGATCGACCGCGTTCGTGATGGCTCAGGACGCACCTCCGCCGACACCCCCTGCCTCAGCCCATGCGGCCCATGGCAAGGACATGCACGCAGCCACACGGCGTGATGGCGACCACGGCCATGACATGCGCCAGCGCGGCTTCGATGGCCAGCGTGGTGGCGTGATCGGCGACCTGCGAGGGCTGGAGCGGCTGTACATGCAGGCCGGTCGCAGCAAGGAGCTGGCCGCGCTGTACAACGACGTGCTGGCCAAATCGCAGGATCCGCGCGTACGCGATTACGTCTATCAGCATCTGGCCCGCCTGCAGGCGCGGCCGACGAATCTGGATCAGGCGATTGCCACGCTGCGCAAGGGGCTGGACGAAAGCCTTGCCAACGAGGCGAAGATGCGCGCCGAGCGGGAGCAGATGCGTGCCGCCTGGCAGCAGCACCACGGCGACGACGCGATGCGCGCCGCACAGCCGCCAGCAGGTAAGTAATCGCTCTTAGTGCTCCGGCCTGCGCGATGGTCACGACCATCGCGCAGCCTCAGGGTTTGCGCTCGAACGCCTTGGCGCGCTGCCACAGCTGCTCCTGCTCGGCGAGCGTGCGTTCACCGAACGCAACGCCCTCGGCTGCGGCCAGTTGCTCCATCTGCCGGAAGCGTCGTTCGAACTTCGCATTCGCATGCCGCAGCGCCTGCGAAAAATCGACGCCCGCATGGCGTGCCAGATTCGCCGTCACGAACAGCACGTCGCCGATCTCGTCCTGCAGTCGCGCCGGATCGGCACCGTTGGCGAACTCGGCGCGCACCTCCTCCACTTCCTCGACCAGCTTGGCCAGCACCGGCTGCGGATCGGTCCATTCGAAACCGGTGCTGGCCGCACGCTGCTGCAGTTTCAGCGCGCGCTTCCATTCCGGCAGACCGGCCGAGATGCCGTCCAGCGCGCTATCGTCGGCGGACTCACCCTTGCCTGCGCGTTCGGCCGTCTTGATGTCTTCCCACGCACGCTTCTGCTCGTCGAGATCCGCATAACGGACGTCGCCGAACACATGTGGGTGACGGCGCTGCATCTTCGCGCTGATCGCATGGGCGACATCGGCGAAATCAAACAGCCCCTGCTCCTGCGCCATCTGTGCATGGAACACCACCTGCAGCAGCAGGTCCCCCAGTTCATCGCGCAGATCGGACCAATCGCGACGGTCGATCGCGTCGGCCACTTCATAGGCCTCCTCGATCGTGTAGGCCGCGATCGACGCGAAATCCTGCTGCACGTCCCACGGGCAACCCCGCTCGGGATCGCGCAGGCGCGCCATGATCGCAAGCAGGTCGTCGAGGCTGTATCGGGGTGAATCATTCATACCGCGAAAAACTCCATCAGTACCGCGACACCTTCTCCCCCTCGGGCGACCCTTGGGGAGTCCCCTTGCGGGTGAGAAGGCAGGGATGAGGGGCCACTCTCGCGACACACTCCATCGAAATCAGCGCTGCGCCGCCTGCAACCGTGCCGACCAATCGACCGCCATATCGCCGACGGCGATGAATTCGGGATTCAGCAGCGACTCGCCACGGTTGTAGCGGAACGGCTGGCCGGACAGATCCAGCACGGCACCACCGGCCTCGTCCAGCACGCATTGCGCGGCGGCGGTGTCCCATTCGCTGGTGAGGCCAAGGCGTAGATAGACGTCCGCCGCACCGCGTGCGATCAAACAGAATTTCAACGACGAGCCGAGCGGTACCAGTTCGAAATCGCTGCCGATCAACTGCTGCAGCAAGCTGCTCTGCGAACCGCCATGCGAGCGGCTGCCCGCCACCAGCGGCGACTGTCCCAGCGGACGGGTGCGCAGGCGCTGCCAGTCGCCATCGGCCTGCGTCTGCAACCAGGCGCCCTGGCCGCGGGCGGCGATGTAGAGCTCCCCGGTCACCGGCGCCAGCACCACGCCGAGCACGGGCTGGCGCTCATCGATCAGTGCGATATTGACGGTGAATTCGCCATTGCGTTTGACGAACTCGCGGGTGCCGTCGAGCGGATCGACCAGCCAGTAGCGCGACCAGTGCTGGCGCTCGGACCACGGCAATGCCTTCGCCTCTTCCGACAAGATCGGCAGCAACGGATCGAGGCTGCTCAGGCCGGCCAGAATCACCTGCTGGGCGGCCAGATCGGCGGCGGTCAGCGGCGACTCATCGGCCTTGGTCTGCACCGCGAAGTCACTGTGGTAAATCGACAGAATCGCCGCGCCGGCGGCACGTGCGATCTCACCAATCTGTTGGGCAAAGTCGGGGACGGTACTCATGTGCGCTGAAAACGCCCGGCGAGGTATTCGCGGGCCATGAACAGCGCAGCGATCGAGCGCCCTTCGGTCACGTCATCACGACCGAGCAGGGTGTGCAGTTCGGACATCTTCCACGGCACTACCTCGAGCTCTTCCGGCTCATCGCCTTCCAGCCGCTCGGGATACAGATCCTGCGCCAGCACCACGTGCGCCATGTGCGTCATGTACGACGGCGACAGCGACAGGTTGTGCAGGATCTTCAGCTTGTGCGCACCGTAGCCGATCTCTTCCTTCAGTTCGCGCTCGGCGCCCTGCTCGGCGGTCTCGTCCTGATCCAGCCGGCCCTTCGGCAGACCCAGTTCGTAACGCCCCACGCCGCCGCCGTATTCGCGCACCAGCAGCACGGTGTCATCGTCCAGCATCGGCACGATGATCACGGCGCCCAGGCCGCTGCCTTTCAGCCGTTCGTAGGTGCGCCGCACGCCGTTGGAAAACTCCAGATCGACCTGTTCGACCTGCAGGAAGCGGCTGTCGCTGACGTCGCGCGTCGCATGGATGATCGGTAACTTTGGCATCCGCGCATTCTAGGAGCTTGGGCGGCAGAAATGTTCGAGGCGAAAAGCTGGCTGCGTCGGGACAGTTTTTCGATGGGTCGCCGCCCCATAGTGGTTCTATGGGGCAAGAAACGGCGAGAAAATGGACCAAGCAGGCGGCTTTGCAGCCCGGACAGTTTCTGCCGCCCAAGCTCCTGGCGCGTCGCTCAGCGCCGCAGGCGCTGCAGCGCCTGCGCGTGGATCGCCGGCGTGCCGGCCAGCACACTATACGTATCCAGCGTCAACGGCGCGCCGTCGAGGTCAGTGAACATGCCGCCGGCTTCGCGCACGATCACGGCCAGTGCGGCGATGTCGAGGATATTCACGTCCGACTCGATCACCAGATCCAGGCTGCCGCATGCCAGCAGGTGGTAATGGCAGAAATCGCCGTAACCGCGGATGCGGTTGCTGTCGCGGATCAGCGCGCCCAGCGCGTCCCAACGTGCATCGGCGGTGAGCGTCTTGACGTTGCCGATCGAGATCGAGGTCTCGCCGATGGTGCTGGTCGCAGCCACCTGCACGCGTTCGCCATCGAGCCATGCACCGTTGCCGCTGGTGGCCCACATCGTCTCGCCGTAGATCGGCGCACTGGACACGCCGAGCACCAATTCATCGCCATCCATCAGCGCAATCTGGGTCGAGAAGAACGGCGTGCGCCGCACGAAACTCTTGGTGCCATCGAGCGGATCGACCAGCCACAGCAGACCGCCGCGCTCGCCCTGCAGACCGAATTCCTCGCCGTAGATGGACGCCTGCGGCAAGGAGGCCTGCAGGATTTTCCGGATCGCCTGCTCGGCCTCGCGGTCGGCGATGGTCACTGGGGTCGCGTCGGATTTCAGCTCCACCTCGACGCCGCGTCGCCAGTAATGCCGGATTACCTCGGCGGCGGCGGCGGCGGCTTCACGTGCAGCGGTCAGGGCTGCTGCGGTGATATCAGGATTCATGCTGGTCTCGCGTCCTCATTTCGATGGTGGCGCCGGCAAGGTGCCGGCCAGCCCACCGCTACGCTGGATATGCACGCTGCCATCGGCAGCCGATGTTCCCAAACCTGCCAGCCAGCGGCGTAGTGCCGGATCAGTCTGTCGGGGACGCAGCGTCGCGTCCAGTCGCCAGCCGAGCGGGCTCAGCTGCAACTGGCCGCTCACTTGCAACGGTCCGTTTCCGTCGTCTTGTACTTGCGCCTGAATCACGCCGCTCTGCGCTTGCGCCTGCCACTGCAACTCGCCGAGCGCCACGTCGCCGCTGCGCGTGTGCATGACCGCATGCTGCCAGTGCGCCTGCGCCTGCAGTTCCAGCGGCCAACCGCCTTGCAGCAACGCGTGATCGATCGTCAGCTGCAGTTCGCCTCGGGGCTGCCCCAGCGGCGACTTCACGTAGGGATCCAGCGCAGCCAGCTCAGCCCGCAGTTTCACTTCACCCCACGCGACCTGATTGTCGGGTAGTCGTTGCATTGCGCCCGAGAAGGCGAGTTGCGGCCCATCGAAATGCAGGTACAGCTGCAGCTTTCCCAGCAACGCACCTCGCGACAACCGCCATTGCAGCTGCCCCAGCACACGCCCATCGGCGGCCACGACCTGGCCCGCCCGACCATCCCACAGCAGACCCTGCACCTGCTGCAAACGCAGCCCATGCAGTCGCGGCTGCAGCCACGGCATCACCCAGCGCGCCGGCAGAAACCACAGCAGCAAGGCCGCGGCCAGCAGCACCAAGCCGAGACCGATCAGGTGTTTTCGCAAGTATTTCAAACGGCGGTTTCCGGGATGATTCATGCGCGGACTTGAGCGTCCATCGCGCAACGCCGATGATAGCCGGATGAGCAACCCCGCAAGCAGCAACGCCGCACTCGCCACACGCGACCTGAAACACCTGTGGCATCCCTGCACGCAGATGCACGATCACGAAAGCGTACCGATGGTGCCGATCGTGCGCGGCGAAGGCGCCTGGCTGGTCGACGCCGACGGTCGACGCTACCTGGATGGCATAAGTTCGTGGTGGACCAATCTGTTCGGCCACGCCAATCCGCGCATCGCTGCCGCGCTGGCCGAGCAAGCACGCACATTGGAACACGTGATCTTTGCCGGCTTCACCCATGCGCCGGCGATCGAGCTGGCCGAGGAGCTGGTGCGCATCACGCCGCCCGGACTCGATCGCGTGTTCTACGCCGACAACGGCTCGGCGGCGATCGAAGTGGCGCTGAAAATGAGCTTCCATTACTGGCTCAACCAGGGTCATGGCGAGAAGACCCGCTTCATCGCACTTAGCGGCAGCTATCACGGCGAGACGCTGGGCGCGTTGTCGGTGAGCGACGTGGCGCTATACCGCAAGACGTATGCGCCACTGTTGCTGACGCCGTTTCTGGCACCATCGCCGGACACGTATGAAGGCGAGTCGGGCGAGTCATCCGAACAGACAGCCAAACGTCGCCTGGGCGAACTGCGCACCCTGCTCGAACGTCATGCGCATGAAACCTGCGCAGTGATCGTCGAACCGCTGGTGCAATGCGCCGGTGGCATGCGCATGTATCACCCGAGTTATCTGACCGGCCTGCGCTCACTGTGCGACGAGTTCGCGGTGCACTTCATCGCCGACGAGATCGCGGTGGGCTTCGGCCGCACCGGCAGCTTGTTCGCCTGCGAGCAGGCCGACATCACGCCGGATTTCATGTGCCTGTCGAAAGGTCTCACCGGCGGTTTCCTGCCGTTGTCGGCCGTGCTCACCACCACCACCATCTACGAAGCGTTCTACGCCGAATACAGCGCCGGCAAGGCATTCCTGCATTCGCACAGCTACACCGGCAATCCGCTGGCCTGCCGGGTGGCGCTGGAGACGCTGGCGATCTTTCGCGACGAGCCGGTACTGGAACGCAATCGCCAGCTGGCCCTGCATCTGGCTCGACGTCTGGAACCACTGCGTGACCATCCGCACGTGGCCGACGTGCGCCAGACCGGCATGATCGCGGCGATCGAGCTGGTTGCCGACAAGGCCAGCCGGCGCCCGTTTCCGGCAGACGAACGACGCGGCCTGCGCGTGTACCTGCATGGCCTGCAGCACGGCGTGCTGCTGCGTCCGCTCGGCAACGTGGTGTATTTCATGCCGCCTTACGTGGTCACCGCAGCGGAAATCGATCTGCTGGTCGACACCGCGATCGCTGGCATCGAACGCGCCGTGACCCGCTGACCTCACACGACACTGCGGAACACGACCCTCATGCGCACCATTCGTATCCACGCCGACCTGCCGCTCGTGCCAGGCACCGAACTGTCACTCCCGGCGCAAGCCGGCGAGCACGTTGCCCGCGTGCTGCGACTGGTCGCGGGCGATCCGCTGACCCTGTTCAACGGCGACGGCAGCGATTACCCGGCCAGCATCCTCACCGTAGGCAAGCGCGAGGTCACGGTACGGATCGATGCGAGACAGGAACTGCACAACGAGTCGCCGCTGTCGCTGACCCTGGCCCAAGGTGTGGCGCGCGGCGAGAAGATGGATCTGATCGTGCAGAAGGCGACCGAGCTCGGTGTCGCCCGCATCGTGCCGCTGCTGACCGAACGCTCGGAAGTGAAGCTGGACGCCGCGCGTGCAGAAAAACGGCTGGCGCACTGGCGTGCGGTGGCGGCCAGCGCGTGTGAGCAGAGTGGTCGCGCACGCCTGCCCGAGATCACTCCGGCGTTGCCGCTGTCGGCATGGCTGGACAGTCTGGTCGATGATGGCGCGTTACGGTTGGCGCTATTGCCGGAAGCCACGCGCGCATCCCGCGAGCTGCGTTTTTCTGCGGCCGGCGGTGTGCTCGTGGTCGGACCCGAAGGTGGGCTGGGCGAACGCGATATCCGCGCACTGACTGCCGCCAGCTTCGATGGCCTGCGGCTGGGGCCACGTATCTTGCGCACGGAAACGGCCGGACTGGCAGCCTTGGCAGCCTTGCAGGCCTTGCACGGCGACGGTTAGGCCGTCGCCTGCTTCGACTCGCCTCAGTCTTCCGCGTGGGACGATTCGGACAACTCGCCGGATTCCACTGAGCCAGCCAGCTCGGCCGCGTCGAGCAGACCCAGCAATTCGGTTTCGATCCATTCCAGATCGGGAATCATCGCTACGTCATCGCGCACCAGCACATGGGCACGCACGCCCGGCGGCAACGCTGTGCCGTCGTGGGTGGGAATGATCAGCTCGGCATTCAACGTGGTCAGGCGTGGAAAGCCCTGGGTCAGCACGGCGATGAACGGCAGTTTCGGATTGCCACCGAGTGCCTTGAGCACCGCAACGCGCACACTCAGCTCGGCATCGCCTTCCTCGGTACCGGCCAGCTTCGTGAACGACACCAGCGGCACGCGCCAGCCACGCCAGGCGATACGCCCCAGCAGCCAGTCGGGCGCATCGGCCACCGGCTCGGGTTTGCTCTGGGTGACCACTTCGGCGATGGTCGCATTGGGCAACAGCAGACGCAGGTTGCCTACCGGCACCAGGACGCAGCGGATTTCACGCGGCAGCGGATCACTCATGAAAACACCTCGATCAGGTGCGCCGCCAACTCGGACGGCGTACCGGAAAAACTGACCAGTCGTTCGGCGAATATTCCGCTGACCATGTCGGCAAAATGTTCGCCGGACGACGACTCTACCCAGACCTGGCCGCCGCGATCATGGATCGCCTGCGCACCGGCGACGGCATCGTTGCCGCGCCCGGCGAAAATGATCGCCAGCGCATCGCGACCGAAGGCGTTGGCCGCCATGGTCAGACTGGCGTCGATCGACGGCTCCAGTACGGCATCCGAACCCATCGCCTGCAGATCGATGCTGCCGTCGCGGCGCAGCCTGACTTGTTGTCCGGCCGGCACGACAAGCACCTCGCCAACGCCGGCGCGACTGCCCTGCCCGGCTAGGCGCACCGGCAGCGCGCAGTGCGCGGCAAGCTTTTCCACCAGTGCCGCATCTGACTGCTCACCAAGATGCTGCGTGTGCAGAAAAGTCAGGCGCGCGCTTGCCGGCAATGCCGCCAGGAAGGCGCATACCGAATCGGTGCCGCTGATTGCGGCACCCAGCAGCACGATCCGGCTCAATGCCGAACCGAGCTCGTCCAGCATCATCTCGTGATTGTGCACATACGCCTGCGGCGCGATCGCCTCTTCCATCGATACCAGTTCGAGGCTCATCACCGCTTCCATGCCGTGCGCAGCCGGCTCGACATCTGGCGCGAGGAAATCGGCAGCACTGAGTTTCTCGATACCGAACGCGGCGGCATCGGGCTTTTCGACAACCGCCGGTGCAGTTTCGTCGTCCAGCAGTGCCCATGCGGACGGCACATGCACGACCGGCGTGCCATGCGTCAACGCCGGCTCGGCCGCCGCGGCCGGGATCGTGGCGACCGACGCATCGGTCAGTGCCGACAGTTGCAGATGGTCGGTCCGGAATGCGGGTGGTGTCACGCCGGACAGGGTTTCACCGACCGATACCTGATGAACTCCAGCTTGGTGGGCTCCGGTCTCAGAGGTTCCCGCATGTGACGACTCCAGCGCAGCCACGGCAGCCGGCTCGCCGAAATTGCCGTCATGCAGCGGTGGCGCATCTTCTTCACTGAAGTAACGCAGACCAGGGCCGGATTCGTCCTCGTCAGGCGGCAGTTCGCCGGAGGCCAGCAACGCCTCCAGTTCCGCGGCCAGGTTTTCCGACTCCGCCGTGGCAATCTGTTCGTGCTGGCCCGGATCGTCGTGCACCAGAAAGTCGGGTTCCAACTCCGCATCCGGCGCCGGCTCCATTTCCAGCATCGCGGATTCCGCGCTCGGCTCGACTGACACTGCAGTCGGTGCCACAGCCTCGACAAGCGCCGCGGGCACTTCAACCGGCGCGGCCTCCATCACGGCTTCCGGCGGTGTCTCGACCCCGCGGGCATCCTCGGGCCGCGGCGGATCGACATCGCCCGCCGCCAGCACCTTGACCGCCAGATGGCGCGCCCAGCGGGCGCGATCCCAGCCCATCAGCGCACGACTGGCCTGGGCATCATTGAAGACCACCCGCGGCCGATCGCCATCGATCACTTCGTACAGCTGATCGAGCGCATCGTCCGCACTGTCGTCCAGGTTGACCACCAGCACATCGGCGCCTACCTGCTGCAGCAACTCGCGACTGAGGCTGGATACGCCGCCTTCGTGCACGATCCGCGCGCCTCGCTCATGCAGCGCCTCGCGCAATTGACCGCCCAGCTCGGTGTCGTCGAACAGCAGGGCAACCGCCGTGACCGTATCAGTCATGAATCGGCTCCACCGCACGCTGCTCCAGCACTTCGCCGATCTGCACCAGCAGCTCGGCCTCCTGATACGGCTTGCCGAGATAGCGATCCACACCGATGTCGAATGCGCGCTGGCGATGTTTGTCGCCGCTGCGCGAGGTGATCATGATGATCGGGACATTGCGCAGGCGCGGATCGGCCTTCATGTGGGTGGCCAGTTCATAGCCGTCCATGCGCGGCATCTCGATATCGAGCAGCATCAGATCCGGCACACGCTCATGCAGCTTCTCGAGCGCATCAACACCGTCCTTCGCCGTGCTGACTTCGTATTCATGACGCTCCAGCACGCGGCTGGTGACCTTGCGCATGGTGATCGAGTCATCCACCACCATCACCAACGGCCGCACCTGAACTTCTTCGATGATCGGCGCCTGTACTGCGCTGAGACCTTCGGACAGACGCTGGTCGCGACGGATGATGCCGTGCCGGACCAGCGGTGCCAGATCCAGAATGATCAGCACCGAACCGTCACCCATGATCGTCGCACCGAGCAGGCCGGGCACCGAACTGATCTGCGGGCCGACCGACTTGACCACGATCTCGCGCGAACCGAGTACCGCATCGATGCGGATCGCCGCGCGCAGGTCGCCCGCACGGGTCAGCAGCAACGGCTGCTGCTCGCCTTCGGCCGGCAGACCTGGCGGCAGGCCGAGCAACTCGGCCAGATCGTGGATGCCGTATTCCTCGTTGCCGTAGCGGAACGAGGGCTCATCTTCGGCCAGCAACGCGGTCAGGTCATCCGGATTGACCCGCGCCACACCCTGTACCGAGGTCATCGGAATGGCGAAGGTCGCCTCACCGATGCGTACCAGGATCGCCTGGGTCACCGCGAGGGTGAAGGGCAGACGCAGCACGAAGGTGGTGCCCTTGCCTTCGTCCGACTCAATCGACAGCGAACCACCAAGCTGCTTGATCTCGTTTGCCACCACGTCCATGCCGACGCCGCGACCGGCCAGCTGGGTGATCTTGCTGGCAGTGGAGAAGCCTGGCTGGGTAATCAGTGACAGCAACTGATTGTCGGTCGGCCTGGTCTCGGCACGCAGCAGCCCGCGCTCGATACCACGCTTGCGGATCGCCGCGCGATCCAGTCCGCGACCGTCATCGCTGACCCGGATCACCACCTCGGTGGCTTCACGCGCGACCTGGATGTGTACCGAACCCTCGGCCGGCTTGCCGGCCTTGCGGCGTTCCGCCGGAGTTTCGATACCGTGTGCGATCGCGTTGCGCAGCATGTGCTCGAACGGCGCCTTGATGCGGTCGAGCAGGTTGCGATCCATTTCGCCGTGGGCACCATCCACGTAGAGCTGCGCGTTCTTGCTCTGCTCTTGTGCAGCCTGACGCAGGGTGCGACGCAGGTTCGGCACCATCGTGTCGAACGGCAGCATGCGCGTGCGCAGCAAACCATCCTGCAGCTCGGTACTGACTCGCGACTGCTGAATCAGCAGTGTCTCGGCCTGACGGGTCAGCTCGTCCAGCATGTTCTGGATGGACACCAGATCGGATACCGACTCGGCCAGTGCACGCGAGTACTGCTGCAGCTGCGAGTAACGATCGAGCTCGAGCGGATCGAACGTGGTCAGGCCCGCTTCGCGATGCTCGCGCTGGAAGCGCGCGATGATCTGCGCCTCGGTCTCGATCTCCAGCATGCGCAGCTGGCTGCGCAGACGCGCCACGGTCTGCTCGAGTTCCACCAGGTTGAAGCGATAGCCGGCAACCTGCTGCTCCAGTCGCGAACGGTAGATCGCCACTTCGCCGGCATGGTTGACCAGACTGTCGAGCAGATCGGCGCGGACGCGGATCTGTTCCTGCGAGGAGCGTACTTCCTCCTCCATCTCTGGCAACAGTTCGGGCAGATCGAGCGCATCGAACGACACCGGCGTCGCCGGTTGCGCTGCGGCCCGCACCGGAGTGACGGGTGCTGCCGGTGTCGGCATGGCCACCGCGGCCAGCATGTCGTCGTCGGCCAGGGTCGTTGCACCGGCCAGCGCCAGCAGGTGATCGATCGTGGCCTGCGGGTAACCCGGCGTCTGGCCCTGCGATATCTGCTGCACCAGCGAGTGCAACTGGTCGAAGCTCGCTTCCAGCGCGGTGATCAGCGTGCCGGTTCTTGCCGCATCGCGGATCGGTTTTTCCAGCAGGGTCTCGATCGCGTGGGACAGATCGCCCACCGGCACCAGCCCGGCAATTCGCGCGCCACCCTTGAGCGTATGCAGATCACGCTGCAACTCGGCTACGTGCGCCAGTTCAGTCGGCTCGGCATGCCAATGCGCCAGCACACCGTCGGCGTGATCGAGGATCTCGCGTGCCTCGTCGATGAAGACTTCCAGCAAATCGGCATCGATCTGACCGGAGCCGGCCAAGGCATAAGCCGGCTCATGCGCCACCTCCGTGCTGACTTCATCCGCTTCGTCATGGGCAGCCGCATGTTCCACTGCGGTCGGTTCGGCTGCCAGCTTCTCGGCGGCGACCTGTTCCGCTGCAGCATGCTCAGCCGCCAGCTTCTCGGCAGCTGCCTGCTCCGCTGCGGCGTGCTCGGCCGCGAGCTTCTCGGCAGCGGCTTGTTCCGCTGCAGCCTGCTCGGCCGCCAACTTCTCGGCAGCTGCCTGCTCTGCTGCAGCATGCTCGGCCGCCAGCTTCTCCGCGGCTGCCTGTTCCGCTGCGGCGGCCTGCTCGGCTGCCAGCTTCTCCGCAGCTGCCTGTTCTGCTGCAGCGTGCTCGGCCGCCAACTTCTCGGCAGCTGCCTGCTCCGCTGCAGCATGCTCGGCTGCCAATTTCTCCGCAGCCGCCTGTTCCGTTGCAGCCTGCTCGGCCGCGAATTTCTCGGCAGCCGCCTGCTCTGCTGCTGCCTGCTCCGCCGCCACTCGCGCAGCGCTGGCCTCGGCGGGCTCGAATGCGCCCAATGCAGCCACCAATTCGGCGGCTACTTCGGCGTGATGCGCATCGTCCGGATGAATCTCCTGCGTCTGGCCTGCTTCGGTCAACGACGTGGCTGATGCCTCGGCCGCCGGCGCGCCGGTTGCCTTGAGCATGCTGGTATCCAGCGAGGCCGCCATATCCGTTTCGTCGGCGCCGGCATGATCTGCAGCGACCGCCATTTCTGCCGACTCCGTCTCGTCGGCGTGCGGCTCGAACACGACGTGTGCCACCTGCGACTCGGGGTAGCGATCGCGCATGGCAATGATCTGCGCGGTGAGCGCATCCACATTGGGCAATTGCGGCTCGGCGGCGTCGAACTGACCCATCACGTGATCGACCACGTCGACCGACTGGCCAAGCAGACTCACGCCGTCGGACGACAACGGCAGGTTCGCTGCGCGCAGACGCTTGAACAAACCTTCCAGCGGCGACAGCAGTTGTGTCAGCAGCGGAATGTCGACCATCGCGATCGCGCCGTGCAGCGTGTGCACGGCGCGCAGCAATTCTTCGCCGATCGGCAATTCGTTCTTGGTGCGCTGGATGGCGGCGCGAATGGTCTGCAGGTATTGCGCCACTTCACTGCGCAGGATTTCCAGCAACACCGGATCCACCGGCGGCATCACCGGCATCGCGATGACGTGCTCGGCCTCAACCGGCTCGTGCCCGGCAGCGGCAGTGTGTGCATCGGTCACGCCAGCTTCCGGAACACTCTCCGCGGCCACATCGACGCGCGGCACGCGGCGGCGCACGACGCGACGAACCGTTTCCATCCCCGCTGAGGAATGATCTTCCAGGCGCACCTGGTTGCCGGCAGCCAGCTGTTCGGCGGTATGCATGATCGCGCTGAGCGGTGCGTCCGGCGCACCCTCGCCCTTGAGCGCCGCCAACAGTTGTGGCAACGCATCGATCGCATGCCGCACCAGCGCCTGCACGTTCTGGTTCGGCTCGATCGTGTTGTCGAGCACGCGGTTGAGCATGTCCTCCACTTTCCACGCGAATTCGCCCAGCACGCCGGCACCAACCAGTCGTCCCGAACCCTTCAGCGTGTGGAACGAGCGACGGATGTTGATCAGTGAAGGGGTCAGGGTGGGATCGACCAGCCAGACTTTTTCGGCACCACGCAGGTTGTCGATCTCCTCCTGCATCTCTTCCAGGAAGATCTCGCGGATATCGTCGTCGATACCTTCGGCATTGATGTTGAAGCTGGTGTTCGCCGCGAGGGCGTCGCGCACCGGCACCTGTTCAAAGACCTCTTCCTCGATTTCGAGCCAGTCACCATCCGACTGACCCGCATCGTGACCTTCCAGCATTGCCGGTGCGGTCGTTTCGGTCTGCGCCAGCCGCAACCCATCCAGGTCGTGGACGGGTGCGACATGCGGCTCGGCGGCACCCACAAACAGGTGCCCCAGATCATCGCCCGGCAGCAAGCTGACGGACTCGGACAGTTCCGGATGTTCCTCGTGTTCGAACCCGGACGCGGCAGGCGCCGCCGCTGCAGGAACGGCAGCTGCGGTCGCGGACGCCGCACGTACAGATGGCACAGGCCAGTAGCCGAGCAGGCCAAGACTGTGCTCGGCCACGTCCAGGATATGCTCCAGGCCACCGCGATGTTCGCGCGCCGCTTCGAGGTAATACTCCAGTGCCGCCAGCGCGTCGGCCAGATGATCCATCTGCGCACCACTGGGTACGCGCCGATCATCCAGCAGTTCATAACCGATGAAACGCCCCACGCCCTGGGCCAGTTCGGCCGGGCGCGGTGACGACAACATGCGCATGGCACCAGCAACTTCATCCATCAGCGGCGGCGCGCCGACCAGACGATCGTGTTCCCAGCCGGATTCGACGAACGCAACGATCGCATCCTTCACCTTGCCGGTATTGCCAATCGCCTCCTGCATCAAGGTCGTGACGACGCCCAGTGCCTCGCTGCGCGGCAACCCGCGCATGCCGTCGCCAACACTCACCTCATCCTCGGAACCCAGGCTTTCGATGTGATCGTCCAGTGACGCTTCGACGTACAGCAGCGCGCCGGCCACATCGAGCAAGGTGTCTTCGTCCGCCACACGCATGCGATTGGCGATCTCGTCGAGCACCCGCCGTTGTTCGTTGACAACACGACGCGGCACGGTCAGTGCCAGCATGCCCAGCGTATCGCCGACACGCTCGAGCACTTCACCCTGCGCGGCCAGTTGCGCCGGGTCGCCGTCCTGCTGACGCAGGAACAGATCCAAGGCTTCCTTGACGCGCAACAAGTCGTCCTTCAGCGCTCGCGATACCGAATCGAGCAACGCGCGATTGTGCCCGGCCATCGAACCACGGGCATGTTCCAACTCACCGGCATCCGGCAGCAAGCTGTCCAGTGCATAGGTGGTACGCAGCAACTCCATCTGCGGACTGCGCTGCTTGGCCTGGGCCACGATGTACAGCAATTTGCTGGCCACATCATCCGCATCGCCACCACGCAGGCTGCCCTCACCATGCTCGATCAGCTGGCGGATATTGCGGTCGACCTTGCCGACCAACTGGCGTATTTCGCCAGCGTAAGCCTTGAGTGAACCCTGTTCGAGACCCTCCAGCACTCCAGCGGCAATCCACCACAGGCGCCGGCCATGCACGTGATGGCAGCGCGCGGTAATCGCCAGCAAGGTCTTGCGCATGCCGATCAATTGCTGTGACGGGTTCTGGCCGCGGAACCAGCTCAGCAGTTGCTGCTGGAAGCGCAGCCGCAGATCCACCAGTTCGCCACGATGCGCTTCGGCATACGCCTCGCTCATCGCCGCTGGCGCCTGTTCCGGCAGGAACGCGTCAAGATTGGGATGGAACATCGCCGACTCGGTCAGCGGCTCCTGCTCGCGACTGGCACGCAGGTCGTTGAGCAGCGGCAACAGCACGATCGGTACATCACGATGACCGCTGGACAAGCGCTCGAGGTAGTCGGGCAGCTGCATCAGGCCGCGCATCAGCGCGGCATAGGCTTCTTCGCGATAGGTGATGCGATCTTCGAGCAGCGCGATGGCGAGCGCTTCCATCTCTGCGGTGACCATCGCCGCGCCATACAACTCGACCATCTTCAAGGTGCCATGCACCTGATGCAGATGATCCGCGCAGGTGCGCATGAAATCGCGCTTGCCCGGATTGTCGACGTAGGACTCCAGCGCCTCGCGGGCGATCGACAACGTATCGTCGAGCTCCGGCTTGACCCACTGCAGGGTGGTAAAATCGATGTGGTCTTGAAGTCTCATGCGCCTCTCTCAGCGGTTGCACAACGCAAGCATCCTGCAACCAGCGAGACTGCCCCCCGTCAAATGCTTTTCTCAATCGGGCTGACATCAGCCCGGCCGATATCAACCCGGTAGTTTGAAATGCGCCACCGAGCGCCGCAGATCACTCGCCAGTTGCGCCAAGGTACCGATCGAGTCGGCCGTCTGGCTCGCACCCTGCGAGGTCTGCGAGGTAATTTCCTGAATCGCGTTCATCGAATGCGAAATGTCGGTCGCCGCCGCGGACTGCTGACGCGCCGCCGTGGAGATGCTCTGAATCAGCGACGACAGATCGTGCGAGACGCGCTCGATGTCGCCCAGTGCGCTGCCGGCGTCCTCCGCCTTGCGTGCACCAGCCACCACCTCGGCGGTGGTCTGTTCCATCGAGTTCACCGCCTCGTTGGTATCGGACTGAATCGTCTGCACCAGCGTCTCGATACGCTTGGTCGCGCTGGTCGAACGTTCGGCCAGTCGCTGCACTTCGTCCGCCACCACCGCGAAACCGCGGCCGGCCTCACCGGCCGAAGCCGCCTGGATCGCCGCATTGAGCGCGAGGATGTTGGTCTGCTCGGCAATGTCGTTGATCAGTTCCACGATCGAGCCGATCTCTTGCGAGGATTCGCCCAGGCGCTTGATGCGCTTGGAGGTCTCCTGGATCTGATCGCGGATCGAGTCCATCCCCGAGATCGTCTCGCGCACCACTTCGGCGCCGTGCGAGGCGATCTTCACCGAGCGCTCGGCCACGTCGGCCGATTCGGCGGAGTCCTTCGACACGATATCCATCGAGCTCACGATCTGGTTGATCGCCGAGGTCGCCGAACTGATCTGCTGTGCCTGTTGTTCCGCCGCGTTCGCCAGATGGCGGGCAGTGGTCTGGGTTTCCTGAGCCGACGACGACACCTGCTCGGAGGTTTCGTTGATGGTGGTTACCAGTGATCGCAGCTCGTCGATGGCGTAGTTCACCGAGTCAGCGATCGCGCCGGTGATGTCCTCGGACACCGTGGTCTTGACCGTCAGGTCACCTTCGGCGAGCGAGCCCATCTCGTCCAGCAGGCGCATGATCGCCTCCTGGTTGCGCTGGTTCAGCTCGGTACTGCTGGCGAAACGCTTGCGCTGTTCGGTAACCAGGGTAACGACCAGCATCAGTGCGAAGGCCACCGCGGCGATTGCGCCGAGCAGACCCCACCACACGTTCGGGAACAGTCGGCGCAACGGCAGCTTGCCGATCTGCTCGGACAGGTCGTTCGCGCGCAACAGCACGGTCTGCGAATCCAAAGACGCTTGGTTACCTGCGTGTTTCACGTCGGCGATGTTGCCGGCGGCAGCAACCAGCTTGGCGACCGGGTCGGCCAGCTTGGTCCAGTTGGCATCCATGTCGGTGAGGATCTTGCGCGCATTCGCGTCGCCGATCGGCTTCACGCCGCTATCGGCATTGCCCTCGATCAGACCCTTCAGCACGCTGCCATACAGCTGCGCATCGCGGGACAGGCCATCGGCCGCCGACTGCGCGGAATCGCCACCCTGCAGCACTTCCTGCACACGACGGATGATTCGGTCAGCGGACAACATCTGGCGCGAGGTGCCAAGCATCTGATCGGCGCTGGCGTTGCGCTGCTGCAGAATGTTGACCACCTGCTCCATGCTCGAGTTGAGCAACGGCATCTGCTGGGACAAGGTGTCGGCACGCTGGCCGGAATCGAGAACCACGGCCTTGTTGGAGAGAATCTTGCCGATGTCTCCGTCCAGCTGTTTCCAGGAGTCGTTCAGGGCGCTCACCGCACGACCCGCAAGGGACGCGTTGTTGTCGGCATAGGCTTGCATGCCCGTAGCCGAGTCACCCTTGTTCAGTCGCTGGACTGCCGAATCGATGGAGTTACGGGTGGATTCGAGCTCCTTGAACGAATCGACGTTGCCACCGGCCGATTCCAGTGCGAACTTCGCCGTCTGTTGTGACAGCACCTGGATCTGCGTGGTCAACGCGATCGCCTGGCGATCCTCATCGTTCTTGACGGTGAGCCGCCAGAAATCGAAACCCGCCAACGCAATCGCAATCAGCAGCAGGACAATGAGTGCGGTGGTGAAACCGCGTTCCTTGCTGACGCCCCCTGTAGTGCTCATGTTCACCTCATCCGTCTAACTTATTACGCTGCCGGCTCCGCAGAGCGGGTACTGGCCAGGGAATGGTTGCCCCAAAATTCCGACCCCAACGGGCGCCGGCCCTTCACATAACTGCTTCCTGGCCCGATATCAGGCCGCGGCCTGCCGGAAATCCGGCGCCCGCACCAGTCGGTTCATGCTGAAAATTGCCAATTGCTGTTCACCCACCCGGCTGTCGGCGAAACGGGCAAGTCGCGGATCATCCTCGCGCCCGGCCTCGCGGCGCTGCTCCTCATCTACCGTACGCTGGCCGAACACCTCATCTACCAGCAGCGCCACGCTGCCGCCGCCCTGACGCACCACCAGTAGGCGGGTGCGGTCGGAATGCTGGGTGCGTTCGCCGAACAGGAAGCGGGCAAAATCGACCACCGGCACTAGGTTGCCGCGCACGTTGGCCACGCCAAGCAGCCACGGCTGGGTTCCAGGCACCGGAGTGAGCACCGGCACCGCCAGCAACTCGTTGATTTCGTCGATGCCACTGACCAGCAGACGCGAGCCGACGCGGAAGCCGATGCCGCGCCACAATCCGGGCGCCTCCAGCTTGTCCTGCGTGTCGGAGGCATGTGCGAGCGACAGTCGCTCGTAACGGGCCAGAATTTCGAAAGGAGTGCGATTGACGGACTGGTTCATGTCTTGCTCGACAACAGATCGTTGATGCAACCCAGCAATTCTTTTTCGTTCACCGGCTTGGTGATGAATGCACGGGCGCCCTGGCGCAAGCCCCATACGCGGTCGGTTTCCATCGACTTGGTGGTGATCATCACGATCGGCACCACCGCCGTGACGGGATCACGGGTCAGCGTGCGGGTCGCCTGGAAGCCGTTCATGCCGGGCATGATCACGTCCATGATGACCAGATCAGGCAATTCGGCGCGAACGCGCTCAATGCCTTCTTCGGCGGTGCTGACAGCGACAACTTGATGACCGGCACGCTCAAGCAGCGTGGTGAACACGCGCACGTCGGTCGGCGAATCGTCGATGATGAGAATAGTGGCCACAGGTCCCCCTCAGAATCTGCAGTCAGTGGTTCGATACCGTGCTGACATGGCGATGAATGGCACCAAGCAGTTCGTCTCGCGTGAACGGCTTGGTCAGATACTGCTCGGCACCCACGATGCGGCCACGTGCCTTGTCGAAAAGGCCGTCCTTCGAACTCAGCATGATCACCGGCGTGGCGCGGAACTGCGGATTGTTCTTGATCAGCGCACAGGTCTGATAACCATCCAGCCGCGGCATCATGATGTCGACAAAGATGATGGCCGGCTTCTGGTCGGAGATCTTGGCCAATGCCTCGAACCCGTCGACCGCGGTCAGTACCTCGCAACCCTCTTTCTTCAGCAGGGTTTCCGCTGTGCGGCGGATGGTCTTCGAGTCATCAATCACCATGACCTTCAGGCCAGCCAAGTCGTTAGCGCTCACGTTCAAATTCACTACTCCCCCTGCGGCCCGCCCCGGACTCAGGTATAGACACCAAGACATGCAACAGCCGTGCCGCATGGTGCGCATGTAAAAAAAAATACAAAAAACGAACCACCCGATACCCGCTCTACGGCGGTCATCCGAGGCTTTGTTGTTTACTGCCTGCCCGCCGAGACTGTCAAGCAATAATCTCCTGCGCTGCCTGTCGACTGCACAAGGTGACCCATATTGGCACCATCTGGCCACTGGCGACAGCAGCAGATCGTGTCAGGCTTGTCGCTGCGGATAGCCTCGGCGACCATGCGTTTAATATAGCCACCTGACGATCGACGCTTGCCTGCACTGACGCACAGTTCAGGCCACCAACGGAGAACCATGATGACCCTTTCTGTCGGCGTGCTGATGGACCCCATCGGCGCGATCAAGATGGTGAAGGACACCAGTTTTGCGATGTTGCTGGAGGCCCAGCGCCGCGGTCACTCGCTGCATTACTTCGAGCAGGGCGACCTGGCGTTGCGTGATGGCGCGCCATGGGCACGGATCGCTCCGCTCAGCGTGCGTGAAGATCCGAAGCAGTGGTACACGCTGGGAGTCGCGCAGTGGCGGGACTTGCGCGAGCTCGACGTGGTGCTGATGCGCAAGGATCCGCCGGTCGACGCGCAGTTCATCTACGACACGATGGTGCTGGAAGCGGCCCAGCGCGGCGGCGTGGCCGTGATCAACGACCCGCAATCACTGCGCGACTGCAATGAAAAGCTGTTTGCGCTGGCTTTTCCGCAATGCATCGCACCGACCCTGGTTTCGCGCGATGCGGGCGAACTGCGCCGGTTCACCGTCGAACATGGCGAAGTGGTGCTGAAACCGCTGGACGGCATGGGCGGACGCGGCATCTTCCGAGCCAAGGCTGGCGACAGCAACCTCAACTCGATGCTGGAGACCCTGCTCGGCGGCGATGCCCACGGCGAAGGCCGGCAATTCGCGATCGCACAGAAATACATCCCCGAGATCACCGCCGGCGACAAGCGCATCCTGGTGATCGACGGCGAACCGGTCCCGTACGCACTGGCGCGCATCCCGCAGGGTGACGAATTCCGCGGCAATCTGGCGGCGGGTGGCCGTGGCGAAGGCGTACCACTGTCCGACCGCGACCGCTGGATCGTGGCCCAGGTGGCGCCGGAGCTGCGTCGACGCGGCCTGCTGTTTGTCGGGCTGGACGTGATCGGTGACTACCTGACCGAGATCAACGTCACATCCCCGACCTGTGTGCGCGAGCTGGATGCGCAGTTCGGGCTTAACATTGCCGGTCAGCTGTTCGACGTCATCGAACAGCACGTCATTGGAAAGCGTACCGCGTGAGCACCACGGCAACTGCCTCCCCTGCACCGAACCCGATCGGTGCCACCATGCTGTTCTCGCTGCTGCTGCACGGCGTGCTGCTGCTGGGCATCACCTTTCATTTCGTGAAACCCAACCCCGGCCTGCCGACGCTGGACGTGACCCTGGTCAACGTGGCGAACCAGCAGGCGCCGGACAAGGCCGATTTCCTGGCCCAGGCCAACAACAGCGGCGGTGGCCAGAGCGACCGTGCCGCCCGGCCGTCACAGATGTTTTCCGGCGCGCTGCCCAAGCCGGATCCAGGCATCGCAGCGCAGCCGATCGAGGCCACCACGCCACAGCCGCGGGAAGCCACGCCGACGCGGATGGTCACCACGACCGGCGCGACCGACTTCAGCGTGGCCAGCGATACCGCACAGACCGAGGTCGATCCACAAGAGCAGACCCCGACCGCGGCAGAACTGAAGCGCCAGCAGGCGATCGCCCAGCTGGCCGCCGAACTGCGTCAGCAGACCGAGGCGCTGGCCAAGCGGCCGAAGAAAAAGTTCATCTCGGCCAATACCAAGGAATACGTCTACGCCAGCTACATGCGCGGCTGGTCGGACCGGGTACAGCGTATCGGCAACCTCAATTACCCGGATGAAGCGCGCCGGCGCAAGCTGTACGGCGATTTGCTGCTCACCGTCGGGCTCAACCGCGACGGTGGTATCAAGAACATCACGATCATCAAGAGCTCCGGCCAGCCGCTGCTGGACGCGGCCGCCGAGCGTATCGTTCGGCTGTCCGCACCGTTTCCGCCGTTGCCGAAGGATGTCAACGTCGACGAGCTCTACATCACCCGTACCTGGCAGTTCCTGCCTGGCGATGTATTGCGCAATAAATAGTCCCACCCTCACCTGCCGTTCGCGCGACTGGACGCCGAGCGGGCTTACAATGACCGCATGAGCACGACCGCACCAAGCACCCTCACCGGGCACTTCCTGATCGCCATGCCGAATCTGGCCGATCCGCCGTTCTCGCGTGGCGTGGCGCTGCTGTGCCAGCACGATGAGGATGGTGCGGTCGGCCTGCTGGTGAACCAGTTGTCCGAATACCGGTTCGGCGACGTGCTGGCACAGATGAAGCTGGAATGCATGGACAGCGAACTGGCCGATGCGCCGGTGCTGATCGGCGGCCCGGTACAGCAGGAGCGCGGTTTCGTCTTGCACCGCGAGCCCGGCGACTGGGATTCCAGCTACCGCATCAACACCGACTGGTCGGTCACCACCTCGCGCGACATTCTGGTCGCGATGGCGGCCGGCGAAGGTCCGCGCCAGGCGATCATGGTGCTCGGCTACGCCGGCTGGGACGCCGGCCAGCTGGAACAGGAGCTGATGGCGAACGCCTGGCTCACCGCCGAAGCCTGTGGCCGCGTGGTGTTCGACACGCCGCTGGAAGAGCGTTGGAGTGCCGCTGCCGGGCTGGTCGGGGTCGACCCGCGTCAGTTGTCCGGCTACGCGGGTCACGCATGAGCTGCGTATTCGGTTTCGACGTCGGCAGCCGACTGACCGGCGTGGCGATCGGCAATACCTTCACCGCCAGCGCAAGGGGATTGACCATCATCCCGGTAAAGGATGACGACCCGGACTGGAGCCGGCTCGATGCACTGCGTCAGGAATGGCTGCCGGACACTTTGGTGGTCGGCCTGCCGCTGACCCTGGATGGCGCCGAACAGCCCGCCAGCCGCCGCGCGCGCCATTTTGCGGCCCAGTTGCAACAGCGCTACAGCCTGCCGGTCGTCCTCGTCGACGAACGACACAGCTCGCAGGAAGCTGCACAGCGCTTTGCCGCCGCCCGTGCTGCCGGACTCAAGCGCCGTCGCGATGCGGCCAGCATCGATGCCGAAGCTGCGGCGGTCATCCTCGAGCGCTGGCTGAGCGGTGCCGGATCAGCGGCATCCAGCACTACTGATCATTGAACGCACCGCCCCTCCCACCTCCCGAATCGCCGCCATGAGCCCTCGCCTGCGCCACCTGACCTCCCTGGAAAACCTTCCGCGCGAAACGGTCGAGCGCCTGCTCGACCGTGCCGAAGCATTGCGTGACGCCTGCGCACACGGCACCCGCAAGCTCGACGTACTGGCCGGGCGCACCGTCCTGAATCTGTTCTTCGAGCCATCCACGCGCACCCGCACCTCGTTCGAACTGGCGGCGCGGCGGCTCGGCGCGGACGTGATCAACTTCGATATCGGGTTGTCTTCCACCAGCAAGGGCGAGGAGCTGTTCGACACCTTGCATACGCTGGAAGCGATGCACCTGGACGCGATCGTCGTGCGCCACAAGCAATCGGGTACGCCGGACGAACTGGTGCGCCACGCGATGAGCGGGGTCTCGGTGATCAATGCCGGCGACGGCAATCGCGCACATCCCACCCAGGGTCTGCTGGATGCATTGACGATACGTCAGCACCGGCCGGATTTCGAAAACCTCAGCGTGGTGATCTGCGGCGACATCAAGCATTCGCGGGTGGCCCGCTCGGACATCCACGCACTGAGCGTGCTGGGAGTGAAGGAAATTCGCCTGTGCGGACCGGCCGAGCTGATGCCGACGCTGGACGAAGTGCCGCAGGGACGCCGCTACACCGATTTCAACGAGGCCATCGACGGTGCAGATGCCGTCATCATGCTGCGCCTGCAGAAAGAGCGCATGGCGTCCATTGACCTGCCGGACGAAACGGCGTACTTCGCCCATTACGGGCTGGATCGGCGTCGGCTGGCGCTGGCATCCAAAGGCTGCCTGGTCATGCACCCGGGCCCGATCAACCGCGGTGTCGAGATTGCCTCGGACGTGGCCGATGGCGCGCAGTCGCGGATTCTCGAGCAGGTCGGCAACGGTGTGTTCGTGCGCATGGCCGTACTCAACGAAGTGCTGGCCCGCTGAGCTACCTGCTGCCTGCCACGCGCGACCCTGCGCAAGCGGGCATAATGTGCAGCGCACCATTCACCTATTTCTGGGGATCAACATGCGATCGACGACGCGATTTGTCGCGCTGGGTTTTGCTGGCGTTATGCTGGCGGCCTGCGGGCACAAGGACAAGGATGCACCGCTGGCTTTCGTACCGGCGGACACGCCGTATGTGATGGCCAATCTGGAAATCATGGACGACAGCACTCGCCAGGCGTTGCTCGCCCAGGCCGATGCGCAGTTGCCGTCGAATCTGGCCCAGCTCGATGCGGCCGCCGATCGCCTGGCCGCGAAGGATCCCGACGGCGCCCGCCTGCTGCGCGCCCTGCGCGCCGAATTCAACGGCAAGACCGTCGAAACCTTTGCCCAGGGTGCCGGGCTGAATCTCAAGGGCCATTCCGCGCTCTACGGCCTGGGCCTGGCTCCCGTGCTGCGTTTCGAGCTGAACGACCCGCAGGCGTTCGAGGGCTTCATCAGCCGGCTGGAAACCGCCTATGGCAAGAAGCTCGATCTCGCCAACGTGGACAAGCAGAACTATCGCAAGTATGCGTTCGCCGCCTCGGGCACCGAGATGATCCTGGCCATGGTCGGCAAGCAGGCCGTGGCCGCACTATTGCCGGCCGATGCCTCGCCGGCACTGCTGCGTCAGGCACTCGGCCTGGATCGACCGCAAAAAAATATGCAGGACGACGGCCGCCTGACCACCCTAGCCAAAGCCAAGGGCTACCGCCCGTGGCTGGTCGGTGAGCTGGATCTGACCCGCGCCCTGCCGTTGGCGGTCAGCGGCAAAGACCCGTTGATCGGCGCGATCCTCAAGGCACGCGCCGAAGCCGAATCGGCCAAGACCGGCGAGCCGGTGGCCAACCAGCTGCAGACGTCACCAAGTTGCGCGACCGATGCCGCCCGCATCGCCGCCCGCATACCGACATTGAGCTTCGGCTACACCCAGCTCGATGCCAGACACCAAAATGTACGTTTCGATGTGGCACTGGCCGACGATATCAGCAAGGCCTTCAGCGGCCTCAAGGTGGAACTGCCCGGACTTGGCAGCGCCGGTACCGCGCCGTTCGACGTAAGCCTGGCGCTGCCGGTCGCGCAGATGCGCACATTCTGGTCGGCCCAGGCCGATGCCGTGGCCGCCAAGCCATTCACCTGCCCCTCGCTGATCGATCTCAACGACAGCTTTGCCAAGCTCGGCCCGGCCATGCAGAAGGCCGCGATCCCGCCGTTCGGCGACATGCTCGGCCTGCGCATTGCACTGGACTCGCTAGTGCCGGGTCAGGACGCCGCCCTGCCGACGTTCAGCGGACGCCTCGTGCTGGGCACCAACAACCCCGCCGGCCTGCTGGCGATGGGTCAGATGATGGTGCCCGCCTTGGCCGAGCTGAAGCTCGTTCATGATGGCAAGCCGCTACCGTTGCCGAAGGACATGATCAGCATGCTGGGCCAGCCGGCATGGCTCGCCATGAGCGACACGGCGCTTGCGCTCGGCGTGGGTGCCGGTGAAGACGGCAAGCTCGGCGACACCCTGAAGAATGCGGCCGGCGACGCCGGGCAGATGACCCGCATGCATCTGACCGGCGCGATGTACCTCAACTGGCTGCAGATGATGGAACAGAAGGCTGACAGTCTGGCCGCCGCCACCGCCACGATCAGCAAAAGCGATGAGCCGTCGATCGAAGGCGGCGTCAGCAACGACGACAGCAGCGCACAGGCCGCTGCCAACGCGGCACGCTCGAAGGCGCAATTCGCCGCCATGAAGTCCCAGGCCGAACGCGTCGATAGCATCGATGCTGAAATGCACGTCGACGACAATGGCATGGTGATCAACAGCCAGACCGTCCTGAAGTAACGTTCACTGCTCAACACGAAACCGGGGCGCTGCGGCGCCCCGGTTTTTTCATGCCTGCCACACCGGCATCAAACGCTCAGCCAACATCCTCATGACCTGCTTTTCGCATCGGTGATCACCCCCTGAACTGGCGATACCCGCAGCCACGCAACATTCACGACGCCGCTGTTGCCATGGCAGACAAGAAAGTCGGCGACAAGGATCTCGCCATCCTTGCCGACAGAATTTCATCACCAGCAAGGAGATTGCCATGCGTACCCATTCGATCATCCGAAACAGCATGCTTGCCACCGGCCTGATGCTTGCGGCCGCAGTCATTCCGTTCAGTCAGGTCCTGGCACAGGACGCCACGCCAATCCAGAAATCGTCCGACAACCAGACCGTGCCCGACAAGGCAGCCGATGCGTGGATCACCACCAAGGTGAAATCCGAGTTCGGCACCACCAAGGGCATCAAGGCCACCGCCATTTCGGTATCGACCAACGACGGCGTGGTCACGCTGAGCGGCAACGTCGGCTCGCAGGATGAAAAGATGCATGCCGAGCGTGTGGCGCAGCTCGTCAAGGGTGTGAAGAGCGTGGACGTCAGCCGCCTCACCGTCGGCGGCATGCCGTCAGAGCAGCAGTAATCGAAGCAGCCGTCGCTATGAAATGAAGAAGGCGCCCGCGGGCGCCTTCTTCATTTCATAGCGACGTGCTTCAACGATTCAGCAAATTGCTGCCGCCAAAGTTCTGCGCGTCACTCGTCTCTTCCAGCTCCACGCCATCCAGACCTTGCGACAACGTGTGTGCGTCACCGCCCTGTGCCAGCTTGATGCGCAGGCGCACCTCGTTGGAACTGTCGGCGTAACGCAAAGCGTCCTCGTAGCTGATTTCGCCGGCGTGATACAGCTCGACCAGGCTCTGATCGAACGTCTTCATGCCGAGCAGGGTGGATTCCTTCATCAGTTCCTTGAGCTTGTGGATCTCGCCCTGACGGATGTAATCCTGCGCCAGCGGTGTACCCAGCAGCACTTCCACCGCGACCCGGCGCGCCTTGCCGTCGGGCGTGGGGATCAGCATCTGCGCCACGATGCCCTTCAGATTCAAGGACAGATCCATCAGCAGTTGCTGGCGACGGTCTTCCGGGAAGAAATGCAGGATGCGATCCATCGCCTGGTTCGCGTTGTTCGCATGCAGCGTGCACAACACCAGATGGCCGGTTTCGGCGAAGGCGATCGCGTGATCCATGCCCTCGCGCGTGCGCACCTCGCCGATCATGATCACGTCCGGCGCCTGGCGCAGCGTGTTCTTCAGCGCGTTGTCCCAGCTGTCGGTGTCGATGCCGACTTCGCGCTGGGTGATGATGCAGCCTTCGTGCTTGTGCACGTACTCGATCGGGTCCTCGATCGTGATGATGTGGCCGGTCGAGTTCAGGTTGCGATAGCCGACCATCGATGCGAGCGAGGTCGATTTACCCGAACCAGTGGCGCCGACGAAAACGATGATGCCGCGCTTGGTCATCGCCAGCTGCTTGATCACCGGCGGCAGGTTCAGCTCCTCCGGCGTCGGGATCTTCGACTCGATCCGGCGCAGCACCATGCCTACGCAGTTGCGCTGGTAGAAACATGAGACGCGGAAGCGGCCGACGCCCTGCGCCGAGATCGCGAATTGGCATTCGTGGGTTTTCTCGAACTCTTCGCGCTGCCCCGGCGTCATCACGTTGAGCACCATATCGCGCGACTGCTGCACGCTGAGCGGGCTCTGGGTGATCGGCACGATACGGCCCTGCACCTTCATCGACGGCGCCACGCCGGCCGTGATGAACAGATCCGAGGCCTTCTTGTGCACCATCAATTTCAGGAACGAGGTGAAATCAAAATCGCTCATGGCGGGCCTCCTCCGGAGACGAAAAACGTGAAATCAGGGGACGGAAACCGAGCCTGGACGTCGCTGTTGCTGGCGATTCCGCTCTCTGCTCCCGGCCTTACTTGAAGCTGTCCTTGTTCTTGGCATAGGTGGACGCCTGCTGGCGCGTCACCAGACCACGCTTGACCAGATCCTGCAGGCACTGATCCAGCGTCTGCATGCCGAACTGCGTACCGGTCTGGATCGACGAATACATCTGCGCCACCTTGTCCTCGCGGATCAGGTTGCGGATCGCCGGGATGCCGACCATGATCTCGTGCGCTGCGATACGGCCACCGCCGACCTTCTTCAGCAGCGACTGCGAGATCACCGCGCGCAGCGACTCGGACAGCATCGAACGCACCATCGGCTTCTCGCCGGCGGGGAACACGTCGATGATGCGGTCGATCGTTTTCGCCGCCGAGCTGGTATGCACGGTGGCGAACACCAGATGGCCGGTTTCCGCCGCAGTCAGCGCGAGGCGGATGGTCTCCAGATCGCGCAACTCGCCGACCAGGATGTAGTCCGGATCCTCGCGCAGTGCCGAACGCAGCGCCTCGTTGAAGCCCAGCGTGTCGCGGTGGATCTCGCGCTGGTTGACCAGGCACTTCTGCGAGGTATGCACGAACTCGATCGGATCCTCGATCGTGAGCATGTGGCCGTATTCGTTCTTGTTGATGTGGTCGACCATCGCCGCCAGCGTGGTCGACTTGCCCGAGCCGGTCGGGCCGGTCACCAGGATCAGGCCCTGCGGCTGCTCGATCAGCTCCTTGAAGATGCGCGGGCAACCGAGGTCTTCAAGCGTCAATACCTCGGACGGAATGGTACGGAACACCGCACCGGCACCGCGGTTCTGGTTGAACGCGTTGACGCGGAAGCGCGCCAGTCCGGGAATCTCGAACGAGAAGTCGGTTTCGTAGAACTCCTCGTAATCGCGCCGCTGCTTGTCAGACATGATGTCGTAGATCAGCGAATGCACCTGCTTGTGCTCGAGCGCGGGAATGTTGATGCGGCGCACGTCGCCGTCAACGCGGATCATCGGCGGCAGCCCGGCGGACAAGTGCAAGTCCGAGGCCTTGTTCTTCACCGAGAAGGCAAGCAGTTCGGCAATGTCCATCTGTCGTTCCCCTCAAACCGATCGTCTGGATGGCATGAATTCGTGTGCCACATCAGGGGAGGGCTGATATTCGCAGGCGTGGTGCACCGCAGCGCATGGCGCGCCATGGAACCACCTAGACGAACTACCCGAATCCCCCTGTAGCCGCGTCGATACTACTCGCGCAACCGGCTGTGCGGCCAGTCTTTCCCGACCCCGACATGCAAACTGTCGACCCGGTTTGCGCACTCGGTCGAAAAATCATCGTCCGACCCTCGCCCGAACCCTCGAACAAGCTCCGTTCGTCCCCACGCGTGCCCGCAAAACTGCCCGCGGCGACACCGCTCCGGTAAGGTACGCGGTCTGGACAGTGAGGAACCCTGCATGACACGACTTGCCTTCATCGGCGGCGGCAATATGGCGCGCAGCCTGATCGGCGGCCTGCTGAAAACCGGCGTCGCCCCGGCCACCATCAGCGTGGCCGAGCCGCTGGCCGAGGCCCGCCATGCACTGGGCCGCGAATTCGGCGTCGCCTGCTATGCCGAAAACCGGCTCGCCGCGGCCGAGGCCGAAGTCATCCTGCTGGCAGTCAAGCCACAGATCATGCCCGCGATCCACACCGAACTGCGCGACACCCTGCAGCGCAACCGGCCGCTGCTGATCTCGATCGCTGCCGGCGTGCGGCTGGATCAGCTGGAACGCTGGTTCGGCAATGGCCTGCCGATCGTGCGCTGCATGCCGAACACGCCCGCGTTGATCGGCGCCGGCGCCACCGGCCTGTGTGCGAACAACCGGGTCAGCCCGTCGCAGAAAGCACAGGCGCAGCACATCCTCGACGCCGCCGGGATCACCCGCTGGATCAATGACGAGGCGCTGATGGATACCGTCACCGCGCTGTCCGGTTCCGGTCCGGCGTATTTCTTCGCCCTGGTCGAGGCACTGGAAGCCGCCGCCGTGGCGCAAGGCCTGCCGCGCGACACCGCCCGCGCGCTCGCCGCGCAGACCTGTCTCGGTGCCGGCCGCATGCTGGTCGAGGGTGGCGAAGATCCCGCCGTCCTGCGCCAACGCGTCACCTCGCCGAACGGCACCACCCAGGCCGCCCTGGAAAGCTTCAGCGCCGATGGCCTGCCGCGCATCGCCGCCCGCGCCGTCGCCGCCGCCACCCGCCGCGGCGTGGAGCTGGCCGCCCAACTGGATCAGCTGTCATGAGTTACCTGCTGAACGCGCTGTCCATGCTGATCGAGCTGGCGTTCGAGGCGGCTGTCACACTGTTGCTGCTGCGGGTGGCTGCGGAAGCCTGCCGCGCAGATTTCAACAACCCGCTGAGCCAGTTCGTCTACCGCTATACCAACCCGGTGCTGGCGCCGATCCGCCGCGTGCTGCCGAATTGGCGCCGGATCAACCTCGCCGGCCTGCTGCTGGCGTGGCTGGCGATGCTGCTGAAACGCCTGCTGCTGTGTGCGCTGATCGGCGTGATGCCGCATCCGCTCGGCTTGGTGGTGCTGGCCTTGGCCGAACTGCTCGACTTCGCCCTGCTGTTCTATCTGGTGCTGATCTTCGGCTGGTCGCTGCTGAGCATGTTTGCAGTCGATCGTCGGCAACCGTTGTTACGACTGGTGGGCAGCATCGTCGCGCCGCTGCTACGCCCGCTGAATGGCAAACTGATCGCCGGCAATATCGACTTCGGTCCGATGGCGGTGATGATCGTGTTGTTGCTGGCGCGCCTGCTGATTGCCGCGCCGCTGCTCGACTTGGGTGCGCGACTGGCCATGGGTGCCTGAGTCGCCTGCACCGAAGTCAAAAATCAGCGCAGCGCCCACTCGACAATGATGCGATGGATCGCATCGAGTCCATCGAACAACGCCGCCGGTCCCGGCTGCAGGATGATCGGCGACTTGACCTCGTACAGATCGCCGTTGCGCACTGCCGGGATGGTGTCCCAACCCGGCCGCGCGGCCACACGTTCCGGCCGGAAGCGCTTGCCACACCAAGAACCGAGAATGATGTCCGGCGCACGCCGCACCACTTCGTCGCCATTCGGCAGGATGCGCTGCTTCGCCAGCGACTCGCGCGCCAGTTCGGGGAAGCAGTCGTCGCCGCCAGCGATACCGATGATCTCCGCAACCCAGCGGATGCCAGTGATGATCGGCTCGTCCCACTCCTCGAAATACACCTTCGGTCGCCGCGGCAGCTTTGCGACGGCCGCGCGGATCTCCGCGATGTGCTGCTCGGCGCGTTGTGCATAGGCCTCGGCTTTTCCGTGCGCACCGACCATCGCGCCGAGCCGGCGGATATACGCCAGGATGCCATCCACGCTGCGGTGGTTGCTGATCCACACTTCGACGCCGGCCTTGATCAGCTCGCGCGCGATGTCGGCCTGGATATCGGAAAAGCCGATCGCCAGATCGGGTTCGAGTTTCAGTATCTCGCCGATTTTCGCGTTGATGAAAGCGGAAACCTTGGGCTTTTCCTTGCGCGCCCGCGGCGGCCGCACGGTGAAGCCGGAGATGCCGACGATGCGATGGTCTTCGCCGAGCGCGTACAACACCTCGGTCGGTTCCTCGGTGAGGCAGACGATGCGTTGCGGGAAGTGATCCGGCACGCCGGGAGCCGCGACGATGGAGTCGCTCATGCGCTCAATGCCCCAGCACGGTCACAGTCACCTTGCGCTGGTGCGGATCGATGCGGTGTTCCCACAGATAGATGCCTTGCCATGTGCCCAGCAGCAGCTTGCCGCCATGCACCGGTAGCGTGAGGCTGACTCCGGTGAGGATCGAACGAATGTGCGCCGGCATGTCGTCCGGGCCTTCCGCATCGTGTTCGAAGATCGCATCGCCATCCGGCACCGCGCGGGCGAACCAGCGCTCCAAGTCGTCGCGCACGGCGGGGTCGGCGTTCTCGCCGAGCAGCAGCGAACAGCTGGTATGCGCGGTGAACACGTTGGCGATGCCGACCTGCACGTGACTGCTGGCCACCGCGTCGGCCACCTGCACCGTGATGTCGCTGAAACCGCGGCCTCGCGTATGCACGGCGAATCCGCCCTGCGCGACATGTTCCGCGGGCAACGACCGGGTCACGGATACAACAGCCGGCTCGTCCAGGTCTGGCCGTGACGGTCCCAACGCACCCGCTCGTGCAGGCGGAACTCGGCGCCGTACCAGAACTCCAGCATGTCCGGTTCCACCACGTAGCCGCCCCAGTGCGGCGGCCGGGTCACCTCATGACCTTCGAACTGATGCTCGAAACGTGCCACCCGCTGCTCGAACGTGTCGCGATCCGGCAGCGTCTGCGACTGCAGTGAAGCCCACGCACCGATCTGGCTTGCACGCGGACGACTGGCGAAGTAGGCATCCGATTCCTCCTCCTGCAATTTGCGTGCGGCACCTTCCACACGCACCTGCACACCATCACGCAGTTGCTTCCAGTGAAAGCACAGGGCGACCTGTGGATGCGCTTCGAGCTGACTGCCCTTGTCGCTCTGGTAGTTGGTGTAGAAACGAAAGCCGCGTTCGTCGGCGCCCTTGAGCAGCACTATGCGCGACGCGACCCGGCCGGAGCCATCGACGGTGGCCACGTTCATCGCCGTCGGTTCGCGATCGCCGCTGGCCTTGGCTTCGTCCAGCAGCCGCAGGAAGGTGTCCAGGATCTCGGGTTTGAGCATGGTGTGAAACTTTCCTTTTGCATCGTGGCCGACACGCGCCATCATGGCGCAAATGAACCTGACCGATGATAGTGCAATGCCCCACTCATCCAGTACCACTTCAGCACGAATGGCGACATCATTTCCTGCTCTGAAGCGTGAAGACGATCGCGGCACATCGGTTTGCGGGATACTGCGCGATTGCCACCTGCCGATGGCGGAAATACCTCCCGGAACCACGGTATCTTGCGGATGATGTCCCACGCCGACATGCAGAACGAGGCCCTCGCCGGCCATCTGCTCGACCAGTACGCCGGGCGTATCGCCCGCTCGCGACGGCCGTACATCCTCGGCTTGTCCGGCCTGCAGGGCAGCGGCAAGAGCACCTTGGCGCGGGTGATGAAAATTCAGGCCGAAGCCCGTGGCTGGGCCACCGAAGTACTCTCGCTGGACGATTTTTATTACGCACGCAGCGACCGCGAAGCGCTGGCGCGCGACGTGCACCCTCTGCTGCGCAGCCGCGGCGTGCCAGGCACCCACGAGATCGAACTGCTGCTGTCGGTACTGGCCGCCTTGCCACATGCCTCGGACAAGCTGCCGGTGACGCACCCGCGCTTCGACAAGGGTCGCGACACCCGTTTTTCGCCATCGCGCTGGCCACGAATCACGCGGCCGCCGAAGCTGGTAATCGTGGAAGGCTGGGCGCTGGGCATCCGGCCGCAACTGCAGGCTGCACTGAGCAAACCGGTCAACGAGCTGGAACGCAAGGAAGACCAGGACGGCAGCTGGCGGCACTGGGTCAACAAGCAGCTGCGCGGCTACCAGCCGCTATGGCGCAAGTTCGACGCATTGATCGTGTTGCAGGCACCTGGCTGGGATATCGTGCGGCGCTGGCGCGGCGAGCAGGAACAGGATCTGCTGGCGCGGCATGCGCCGCTGGCGATGGATGCAGCAGCTCTGGAACGGTTCCTGGCGCACTTCGAACGGCTCAGCCGCCACGCGCTGGCGAGCTTGCCGCCGCTGGCCGACACCTGCGTGGAATACGACAACGACCGTCACGTGACCGGACTCAGTCACGGCTGAGTCGTGCACGACTGAAGCCCGCAACAAACACCGTCTGCGGCACAGCAAGTCATCTCATCATGTTGACGATTCCACCTGCACCGCCGTGCCATAGGCCAGTACCTCGGTGACACCCTGGGCCACGTCGTTGGCGTCGTAGCGCATCGCCACCACGCCATTCGCACCTATCGCGGCGGCGTGCTGCAGCATCAGTTCGAACGCTTCCTCGCGCGCCTTCTCGCACAGTTCGGTATAGATCGAGATATTGCCGCCGACGATCGTCTGCAGCGCCGCGCCGAGATTACCGACCACGCTGCGCGAGCGCACCGTGATGCCGCGCACGATGCCGAACGAACGGACGATGCGGCAGCCGGGAATCTCGTTGCCGGTGCTGACCTGATGATGCGGAACGATGTTGGCCATATCGATTCTCCACGTTGATTGATTCAGATATCGAGCAACGCCGCATAGCCTTCACGCGCATCCGGCCATTGCGGCACGAAACCACTGGCGCGCAAGCGCGCATTGCTGAGTCGCTTGCTGCCGATGCCGGCCGGTGCCGGGCCGTCGGCGGCCAGCGGTACACCGATCAGGCCAGCCAGATGGTCGTACAGCACATCGAGCAGCAGCGGCGTGCTATCCACGCCAAGATACAGCGGCAACGGATCGGCCAATTGCAGCAGTTGCGCAACCGCCGCGGCGGCATCGTCGACATGGATGCGATTGGCCCAATGCGGATGCGTGCGCGGCACTGCAACCTGACCGGCGCGCAGACGTTCGAGCAATTGCATGCGGCCGGGGCCATACAGCCCGGCCAGTCGCAATACGATCGAAGTCGATGCTTGCGTGGCCAGCCACTGTTCCGCCTCCAGCAACAGCGCGCCGTTGAATCCCGGCGGCGCCGGTGGCGTGTCTTCATCCACCCAGTCGCCGCCGTGCTCGCCATAGACCGCGCTGGAAGACACCAGCAATACGCGTTGCAAGCTGTCATGCCCGAGCGCATCGAGCAGATGGCGCAGGCCGTCCACAAAGGTGGCGCGATAAGCGGCCGCATCGCGTCGATCCGGCGTCGGCAGATAGACCAGCTGGGTGATCCCGGCTGGCAATCCGCGCAGGCTCATCGGCTGGGTCAGGTCACCACGCAACCAATGCATGCCGCTGTCGTCCGACGCCGGCGGCTGGCGCCGCAGTGCCCACACTTCATCGCCACGCGCCCGCAATCGCTGTGCCACGCGCAGGCCCAGGTCGCCACAACCAGCCAGCAGCACCCGTTCGCTCACCACTGTCCTCGCACCTGCCCTGTTAGCATTTGCCCATGAATCCGTCGTGCAACCTTTTCATCATCGGTCCGACCGGCGCCGGCAAGACGTCGATCGGACGCCGGCTTGCCGCGCATTATGGACTGCCGTTCGTCGATCTTGACCAGGAGATCGAGCAGCATTGCGGCGTCGACGTGAGCACGGTGTTCGAGATCGAGGGCGAGGCCGGTTTTCGCCAGCGCGAAAGCGCGCTGCTGGACGAGTGCAGCCAGCGCCCCGGCGTATTGCTCGCCACCGGTGCCGGCGTGGTGCTGGCCGAACACAATCGCGCTCATCTGCGCGAGCGCGGCTACGTGGTGTGGCTGCAGACCACGATCGAGCAGCAGCTGGAACGGCTGGAACGCGACCATCGCCGCCCGCTGCTGGCCGTGCCGAATCGGCACGAGCGGCTGCAGGCGATGGCGCAGATCCGCGAACCGATCTACCGCGAACTCGCCGACCTCGCCGTGCCTGGCGAGCATGGCAGCGTCGCTGCCGCCAGCGAACGCTGCATCGCATTAATCGATCATCACTGGCAGCGCCAACCCACCGCATGGCCCCGGCAGAACGCATGAACAACCCCGCACTCCAGACCGTCACCGTCGCGCTCGGCCAGCGCAGCTATCCGGTATGGATCGGCAGCGGGCTGCTCGCCGACCACGCACGCTGGCGCGCGATGCTGCGCGGCCGGCATGCGCTGGTGATCAGCAACACCACGGTGGCGCCGTTGTACTTGCCGCGCATCGAGGCGGGATTGGACGGTCTGAAGTGGTCATCGTTCCTGCTCGACGACGGCGAGGCGCACAAGAGCTTCGCCAATGTCGGCCGCGCGTTGGAAGCGCTGGGCCAGCTCGGTGCCACCCGCGATGCCTGCGTGATCGCGCTGGGCGGCGGGGTGGTCGGCGACCTCGCCGGCTTCAGCGCGGCCTGCTGGATGCGCGGCATCGACTTCATCCAGATGCCGACCACCTTGCTGGCGATGGTCGACTCCTCGGTCGGCGGCAAGACCGGCGTCAACCTGCCCGTCGGCAAGAACCTCGCGGGCGCGTTTCATCAGCCACGCGCGGTGATCGCCGATATCGACACGCTCGCCACCCTGCCCGAACGCGAATACCGCGCTGGCCTCGCCGAAGTGATCAAGGGCGCGGCGATTGGTGACGAGCCATTCTTCGCCTGGCTGGAACAGCATGCCGATGCGCTGGCCGCACGCGATCCCGCCACCGTGCTGGAAGCGATCGCGCGCAAGGTGCGTTACAAGGCCGGCGTGGTCGCCCGCGACGAAACCGAACAGGGCGAGCGTGCCCTGCTCAACCTCGGCCACACCTTCGGCCATGCGCTGGAAACCGCCGGCCACTACACCACCCTGCTGCACGGCGAAGGCGTGGCGATCGGCATGCTGCTGGCGGCGCAGCTGTCGGAGCGACAGGGCATGAGCGGCGGCGCCGATACCTTGCGGCTACGGCAGTTGCTGGAAAAGCTTGGCCTGCCCACCACGATCCCGTCAGGCATGGAGGCGCAGCAACTGCTCGCGCTGATGCGGCTGGACAAGAAGAACACTGCCGGCGTATTGCGGCTGATCCTGTGGCGCGGCATCGGTCGCGCCGAGATCGTCGCGGGTGTTGCCGAAGCCGACGTATTGGCCGTGTTGCAGGCTGCTACGGAACCCTGACCGATCACCTGCGTCATCGGCGCCCTCGCTACGCGGCCGCCAGCCTTCTAGAATGCTCATGTTTGCGGCGTGCCGCACAGTCCACCCGGAACCCATGCGCCTCTATCTGCAAACCGTGCCCGGCAGCACCGAGGCACCCCGCTACGTCCAGATCACGCTGGAGCAGGATCTGCTCGGCGGCTGGACGTTGTATCGCGAATCCGGCACCCAGGGTGGCCGCGCCACGATGAAACGCGAGCAGTATCTGGAGCGCGACGAGGCGGTCAGTGCGTTCGAGAAAGCGCGCGATGCCCAGCTCAAGCGTGGCTTCCGCCTGATGTTTGCCCAGGGCCTCGAAGGCCCGTACGGACGTTGATTTAATGAATACCCCGCTGAAGAACGACCGCTTCCTGCGCGCACTGCGCCGGGAACCCACCGACACCACACCGATCTGGGTGATGCGCCAAGCCGGCCGCTACCTGCCGGAATACCGCGCCACCCGCAGCCGCGCCGGCAGCTTCATGGGCCTGGCGCAGAACCCCGAGTTCGCCTGCGAAGTCACCCTGCAGCCGCTGGAACGCTTCGAGCTCGATGCGGCGATCCTGTTCTCCGACATCCTCACCATCCCCGATGCGATGGGCCTGGGCCTGTCGTTCGCGCAGGGCGAAGGGCCGCAGTTCGCGCATCCGGTACGTACGGCTGCCGACATCGCCAAGCTCGCCGTGCCCGACATGGATGGCGAACTGCGTTACGTGATGGACGCGGTGCAATTGATTCGCCGGGAACTGCATGGCCGCGTGCCGCTAATCGGCTTCTCCGGCAGCCCGTGGACGCTGGCCTGCTACATGGTCGAAGGCCAGGGTTCGAAGGATTTCGCCACACTCAAGGCGATGTGCTGGAACGAACCGAAGCTCGCCCATCAATTGCTCGACACGCTGGCACAGTCCGTCGCGCACTACCTGATCGCCCAGGCCGCCGCCGGCGCGCAGGCGCTGATGATCTTCGACACCTGGGGCGGCCTGCTTGGCCCTGCGCCGTTCCGTGAATTCTCGTTGCACTACATGACGCGTGTGGTCGATGCGCTGAAGGCTGACCCGCACGCGCGCGCGCTGCCGGTGATCCTGTTCTCCAAGGGCGCCGGCCAGCATCTCGCCGAAATGGCCGACACCGGCTGCACCGCACTCGGCGTCGACTGGACGATGGACCTTGCCGACGCCCGTCGCGCCGTCGCCGGCAAGGTCGCCCTGCAAGGCAACCTCGACCCCGCGATCCTGCGCGCCAGCCCCGAGGTGATCCGCCGCGAGGCCCGCGCCGTGCTCGACAGCTACGGCAATCACCCCGGCCACGTGTTCAACCTCGGTCACGGCATCACGCCGGAAGTTGATCCGGAGCATGTGAAGGTGCTGGTCGACGAAGTGCACAGCTACGGCCGCGAGCTGCGCGCGCGCTGAGTCGCTGCGCGCCGTCGCTGGCTTTTTGCCCGACGCCTCACGTAGCCTGCGTCGGGTATCCCCGAGGAGCTGTGTGATGACCCTGACCATCGCAACCCGCGCTCGCCTCACCCGCTGGGCCTGCCTGATCCTGTTGTGCCTGCCCGCCTTGGCGTTGGCCGGCGAACCGCTGACCCTGCATGCCACCGATGGCGTGGCCGTCTACGGCACGCTAAGCCAGGCGCAACCGCATGGGCGGAGCATCGTCCTGCTGTTCCATCAGGCCGAGGCGAACCGACACGAATACGACAGCGTGGTACCGGCGCTGCAGAAGCTGGGCTTCGACACACTGGCGATCGACCAGCGCTCCGGCGGCAATCTGTTCGGCGGCCACAATGAAACCGTGGCGAAGCTCGGCGCGTCGGCGGATTACCTGACGACGCTGCCCGATCTCGAGGCCGCGTTGGGCTGGGCCCGCGAGCAGCATTACGCGCGCATCGTGGCGGTGGGCAGTTCCTACAGCTCATCGCTGGTGATCGTGCTGGCCGCGAAACATCCGCAAGGCCTGAGCGCCATCGCCAGCTACTCGCCGGGCGAGTACTTCGACGACAAGAACCTGATCAAACAGGCGGCCGCCAAGGTGACCCTGCCGTTCTACATCACCACCGATCCGAAAGAGGCCAGCGACGTGGCCGAGGTATTGCGCGACGCGCATGGCGCCAACATCGTGCACTACCAGCCCAAGGTCGGCGTGCACGGCGCCTCGACCCTGGTCGCGGCGCGCGATCCCGGCGGCTGGCAGGCCAACCTGGCAAGCTTCACCGCCTTCCTGCGCGACCTGCCCGCGCCGGCCCACTGACCCACGCCCGCCAACAAACTTCCCCTCCCGCGGAGCGCCCGATGGCCTGGCTCATCAGCAAATACCTGATCACCGCCGCGGTGGTGGTAATCGTGTCCGAAGCGGCCAAGCGCAGCGACCGCCTCGGCGGCCTGCTCGCGGCACTGCCGCTGGTCACCGTGCTGGCGCTGATCTGGCTCTACGTCGAGCGCCAGCCGCAGGTGAAGATCGCCAACCACGCCTGGTACACGTTCTGGTACGTCGTGCCGACGTTGCCGATGTTCCTGGCCTTTCCGATGCTGCTGCCACGCCTCGGCTTCTGGCCGACCTTGCTCGCCTGTGTGCTGATCACGGTGGTGTGCTTCTGGCTGTTTGCGCTGCTGGTGCGGCGGTTTGGGATCGAATTGCTGTAGCCCTTTCCCACACGCCACCCCTCTTCCAAAGGGATAGGGGGAAAAACTGGTCCAGGCTGCCACCGCCCATTTTTGGCAGCCCAGCCCCCTCCCCGTACAATGGCCCGCTATCCCCATGACAAAGCGCGCGCCTTGCGCGCGCCACCGAGCCCAATCCCGATGGAAAAGAGTTTCGAGCCCGCCCAGATCGAGTCGAAGTGGTACGAGCGCTGGGAAGCCAGCGGCGCGTTCCAGCCGTCGGGCCAGGGCGAGCCGTATTGCATCCTGCTGCCGCCGCCGAATGTCACCGGCACGCTGCACATGGGGCATGCGTTCCAGCAGACGGTGATGGACATGCTGGTGCGCTACCAGCGCATGCGCGGCATGAACACGCTGTGGCAGGTCGGTACCGACCACGCAGGCATCGCCACCCAGAAGATCGTGGAGAACCAGCTGGCGGTCGAGGAGAAGACACGGCATGACCTGGGCCGCGATGCGTTCGTCGAACGGGTGTGGAAGTGGAAGGAGGAATCCGGCTCCACCATCACCAACCAGATGCGCCGCATCGGTGCCGCCGCGGACTGGTCGCGCGAGCGTTTCACCATGGACGAGGGACTCTCGGCCGCGGTGCGCAAGGTGTTCATCGACTGGTATCGCGCGGGGCTTATTTACCGCGGCAACCGGCTGGTGAACTGGGATCCGGTGCTGGGCACCGCAGTGTCCGATCTGGAAGTGAACAACATCGAGCGCGACGGCCACATGTGGTCGATCCGCTATCAAACCAGTGACGGTAAAGACAGTGTGGTAATCGCCACCACTCGTCCGGAAACCATGCTCGGTGACGTTGCGGTCGCCGTGCATCCCGAGGATGAGCGCTACACGCATCTGATTGGCAAGACCTTGGCCTTACCGTTGACTGGCCGTCAGATTCCGATCATTGCTGATGCCTACGTTGATCGAGAGTTCGGTACCGGCGCGGTAAAAATCACGCCTGCACACGATTTCAACGATTATCAAATAGGTCAACGGCACGGGTTGCCGTTGATGACCGTGCTGACACTCGATGCCAAGATCATTAGCCCAGCCACCTCTGTAACGCCTGCTACAGGCGGCCCCGCTCAGATTGGTTCTCGCGGCTTGGCAGTCACACACGAACCGACCAAATACATTCCAGAAAAATATTGGGGTATGGATCGCTTTGCGGCTCGTAAAGCCATCGTTGCCGATCTCGAAGCCGCCGGCCTGCTGGTCGAGACCAAGCCGCACAAGTTGCAGGTGCCGGTGAGCGATCGCTCGGACGCGGTGATCGAACCGATGCTGACCGACCAGTGGTTCGTCGATCTCACCTCCGACACGCTGGCCGATGGACGTCCAGGCGGTCGCAAGACGATCACCGAACCGGCGCTGGACGCCGTGCGCTCGGGCGAGATCAAGTTCGTGCCGGAGAACTGGGCGACCACGTATACGCAATGGCTGGACAACATCCAGGACTGGTGCATCAGCCGTCAGCTGTGGTGGGGCCATCGCATCCCGGCGTGGTACGACGAGGCCGGCAATATCTTCGTGGGCGAGGACGAGGCTGACGCGCGCAAGTCAGCAACCACCACGCCGGTCGGCGCGCTGCGCCAGGACGACGACGTGTTGGACACCTGGTTCAGCTCGGCGCTGTGGCCGTTCTCCACGCTTGGCTGGCCGGCCAATGGCCCGGTAAAGAACGAGCGCGGCGAAGTCGTGGCGAACTGGGAGCAGGACAAGATCTTCCTGCCCAGCGCCGTGCTGGTCACCGGCTTCGACATCATCTTCTTCTGGGTCGCGCGCATGGTGATGGCGACCAAGTACTTCACCGGCCAGGTGCCGTTCCGCGAGGTGTACATCAACGCCATCGTGCGCGATGCCGAAGGCCAGAAGATGTCCAAGTCCAAGGGCAACACGCTGGACCCGCTGGACCTGATCGACGGCATCGAACTGGAGCCGCTGGTGGCGAAGTCCACCAAGTCGCTGCTGATTCCGCAGGTGCGCGAGAAGGTCGAGAAACGTGTCCGCAAGGATTACCCCGACGGCATCCCGGCGATCGGCACCGACGCGCTGCGCTTCACCTTCGCCGCGCTGGCCAGCTACAGCCGCACGATCAATTTCGACATCAAGCGCGCCGAAGGTTACAAGGCGTTCTGCAACAAGCTGTGGAATGCTGCGCGATTTGTGCTGATGAACCTGCCGGAAGGCGAGATTGCGGCACCAGCCGGCACGCCAGTGACCGAAGCTGAACGCTGGATTCTCACGCGGTTGAAGCAGACGCTCGGCGAAGTCGAACAGCATTTCATCAGCTATCGCTTCGACCATCTCGCGCAGGCACTATACGAGTTCACCTGGAACGAGCTGTGCGACTGGTTCCTTGAACTGTCCAAGCCGGCACTGAATGGCGACGACGTCGTCGCAGCCGCCTCGACTCGCCACACCTTGCTGGTGGTGCTGGAAAGCGTGCTGCGCGCCCTGCACCCGATCATTCCATTCATCACCGAAGAGATCTGGCAATCGGTGGCGCCGAAACTCGCCCTTACCGAAAACAGCCTGATGCAGCGGTCGTGGCCGCGCGCCGAGGAGATTGTTGCGGATGATGCAGCGACGGCCGAGATCGAGTGGTTCAAGAACGTACTCAGCGGCATCCGCAAGATCCGCTCCGAGATGAACATCTCGCCTGCCAAGACCATCCCGCTGTTACTCGCTGACGGTGATGCCAGCGATCGTGTGCGCATCACGAAGTTCGCCGCGCAAATTGCCTTCCTTGCCCGCACCGAAACACCGCAGTGGATCGAAAGTGGTGCCGACGAACCAGCCGCCGCCGCGGCTGTGGTCGGCACGCTGCGCGTGATGATCCCGCTCGCCGGCCTGATCGACCTCGGCGCCGAGAAGGCACGTCTGGCCAAGGAGATCAGCCGCATCGAAGTCGAGATCAAGAAGTGCGAAGGCAAACTCGGCAACGCCAACTTCGTCGCCAACGCGCCCGCCGAGGTTGTTGTCCAAGAGCGTCAGCGCATCACCGACTGGAACACCACGCTGACCGCACTGCGCGAGCAGGCGCAGAAGCTGGGGTGACGTTCGGTATCTCGCGGGTTTGCTTGGTGCATGTTCCGCTCTACTGCCATGAGCGGACGATCAAAAGCGCCGTTGCCTATTTCTCACTATGGTCTTCGACCATAGTGAGCGCCATCACGATCGCATCCTCGCGTCCCTCGTGCGCCGGGTAATAGCGCGGCCGCCGCCCGATCTCGCTGAACCCCACCGACTCGTACAGCGCCTTCGCCAGCGGATTGGACGGGCGCACTTCGAGAAATAACCGCTCCGCGCCGTTCCAGCGCGCGATATCCAGCAGTCGCCCGAGCAGATGTCGGCCCAGCCCGCGACCACGATATTCCGGCCCGATGCAGAGGTTCAGCAGATGTGCTTCGCCGGCCCCCATTGACAGGATGCCGTAGCCGGCGATGTCCGCGTCCACGCACAGCACCCAGCACGGATGCCCGGCTTTCACGCAGTCGCTGAAGATGCCGGCCGACCACGGGAAGTCGTAGGAGAGGTTTTCCATCGCGCTGACCGTGGCCAAGTCCTCGGCGCGCATGCCGCGCACCTGGATCACCGGCTTGATGACCGCGACCATCACGGCTAGCTGCCCGCTGTGGCCAGCGCGCGGCGCAGGCTGCGCAGCGCACTCCACAGCCGCCGTTTGGCGCCGGCGCTGGTCAGTACCAGCGCCGGTTCATCGGCCAGCACGATCTGCGCCTGGTGCATCGCCGCTGCCGGCAAGGCGCGTCCCAATGCATGCGCTTGTGCTTCGCCGAACACCAGATAGGCGCGCGCCTCAGGCAGACCCGCCGCGAGTTGGCCTCCACTGACCGTGACGCGCGCAGCACGGGCCAGCATCGCCCCGCAGGCATTGAGCGCACGACCCAACAGGTCGAGTTCGCGCGTGCTGCAGCCTTCCGGCAGCACCACTACGCAAGCCACTCCGTTGGCGGTATCCGTTACCGACGGATCCGGCTCGACGATGTCCACCGACAGCTCCGTTGCCGCTCGTCGCACCCACGGCGTCACACCCAGCGCGCGCAACACACGGTCGCGATGGCTGGCCGTCACATGTTGACGCGGGCTCGCATTCATGCCGGGTTGCGCCGTGTCCGGCGCCGATGCGTGGCCAGACCCCAGATTGTCCATACCGGCCCGGACAGCAGATAGACCGTGAAACCGGCAAACAGCACCCGAGGCGTATCCAGGATCAGTAGCGCGATCAGCAGCACTGCGCCGACCATCCAGCCGAACGGTACGCGCTGTCGATCTCCCATCGGCAGCGACTTGAAGCTGAAATAACGGAATCGGCTGACCATCAGCAGGCCGACGACCACCGCGATCACCGGCGTGATGAAGCAGAACTCACTGCCGGACAGGCCGAACTTGTCCACGCTCCACACGAACGACATGCACACCGCCGCCGCCGCCGGGCTGGCCAACCCCTGGAAATAGCGCTTGTCGGCCACGCCGACCTGGGTGTTGAAACGTGCCAGCCGCAACGCGGCGCAGGCGGCGTAGACGAAGGCGGAAGCCCAGCCCAACTTGCCCCACAGCGGACCGAAATCGCGCAAGGTGGACAGCGACCATGTATACATCACCAGCGCCGGCGCCAGCCCGAAGCTGACCAGGTCGGACAGCGAGTCGTACTGCACGCCGAATTCGGTCTGGGTACCGGTCATCCGCGCCACCCGGCCATCCATGCCGTCCAGCACTGCAGCGATGAACACGGCCACTGCCGCCTCGCTGTAACGCCCGCCGATGCTGGCGATAATCGCGTAGAAACCCGCGAACATCGCCCCGGTAGTGAACAGGTTCGGCAACAGGTAAATACCCCGGTGGCGGGGCGGGCGGACGGGCATGGGCTCGCTCATGAATCATTCCGTGACAGGATGCGCGCAGTGTAAACCATCGGCTGCTTGAGTCCGGGCCGTCACAGTGATAACAAGTAGCCTGCCGAATTCCCATGAAATGGAGAACACCATGCACCGTTCGCTGATCGTCGTGGCGTTGCTGTTGCTGACCCCACTGGCCGCCACCGCCCAGGTCTACAAATGGACAGACGCCAGCGGCACCGTGCATTACTCGGAGGCGCCGCCAGCGCAGGGCACGAAGTTCTCCAAGGTGACCACCACCGGTACGGTGCAGCCGCTGGCCGCACCGACGCCAGCCGAGGGTTCGGGCGGCAGCCGCGAGCCCACCGCCGCACCGGCCCAGCCGGTGGCGGATACCCCGGAAAACCGCAGCAAGCTGTGCACATCGCTGAAAGCCAATCTGGCTGCGCTGCAGGGCAGCGGTCCTGTCGTCATGCAGCAGGACGGCAAAGCCACCGCGCTCGACGCCGCCCAACGCAAGCAGCAGATCGATGCAGCGCAGGGCCAGTACAACCAGTATTGCCAGGCCCAATAATCACCCGTTGCCCGGCGCCGGCGCGGCTTCCCTGCCGGCGCCGCGCGTGATCAGCGAGGGTGCCAGCAGGCCGCTACAATGGGCGTCTTTCATCACGCCGGAATTGCCCGCATGCGCCTCAGCCAATTTCATCTGGCCACCGTCAAGGAAGTCCCCGCCGACGCCGAAATCGCCAGCCACCGGCTGATGCTGCGCGCCGGCATGATCCGCCGGCTCGCTTCGGGCCTGTACACCTGGAGTCCGCTGGGCCTGCGTGTGCTGCGCAAGGTGGAAACCATCGTGCGCGAGGAAATGGACCGCGCCGGCGCGATCGAAATGCTGATGCCGACCATCCAGCCCAGGGAGCTGTGGGAGGAAAGCGGCCGCTGGGCGAAGTTCGGCCCCCAGCTGCTGAAGATCAAGGATCGCAAGGAACAGGAGTTCTGCTACGCCCCCACCGCCGAGGAAGTTGTCACCGATTACGCCCGCAACGAGCTGAAAAGCTACAAGCAGCTGCCGGTCAACTTCTATCAGATCCAGACCAAGTTCCGCGATGAAATCCGCCCACGTTTCGGCGTAATGCGCGCGCGCGAATTCCTGATGAAGGATGCCTATTCGTTTCACCTGACACAGGAATCGCTGGCCGAGACGTATGCCGCGATGTACCAGGCTTATGTGCGCATTTTCACCCGGCTCGGCTTGACCTTCCGCGCGGTGCAGGCCGATACCGGTGCGATCGGCGGCAACGCCAGCCATGAATTCCAGGTACTCGCCGATTCCGGCGAAGACGCGATCGCATTTTCCGACGGCTCCGATTACGCCGCGAATCTGGAGAAAGCCGAGGCGCTGGCACCGACGATCGCGCGTCCGGCTCCTGCCGCTGCGTTGCAGCGGATCGATACACCGACCCAGAAAACCATCGCCGACGTCAGCGGCTTCCTCAAGGTCTCGCCACAGCAGTGCGTGAAGACCTTGCTGGTGCGCGGTCGCGATGGCCTGGTCGCGCTGTGCCTGCGCGGCGATCACGAGATCAACGAAGTGAAGGCCGGCAAGCTGGCCGAACTGCCGGATCAGTCGGTACTCGCCAGCGAAGAGGAAATCCTTGCTGCCACCGGTACTCGCCCAGGCTTCATCGGCCCGGTCGGCCTGCCGGATTCGATTCCCGTCATCGTCGACCGCGATGCCGCCGTGCTCGCCGATTTCGTCTGCGGCGGCCAGGCAGACGGCAGCCATTACACCGGTGCGAACTGGGATCGCGATGCACGCATCACCCGTATCGCCGATCTGCGCAATGTGGTCGAGGGCGATTTGTCACCGGACGGCAACGGCGTGCTGCATATCGCCCGCGGCATCGAGGTCGGCCATGTGTTCCAGCTCGGCCAGAAATATGCCGAGGCACTCAAGGCGAGCGTGATCGACGAGACCGGCAAGGCCCAGTTGATGACCATGGGCTGCTACGGCATCGGCGTCAGCCGCATCGTCGCCGCCGCGATCGAGCAGCGCCACGATGACGCCGGCATCCTGTGGCCGGAAGCGATGGCGCCATGGCGAGTCGCGGTGTGCGTGATCAACCCGAAGAACCTGCCCGAAGTGAGCGCAGCCGCCGAGGCGCTGTACCAGTCGCTGGGCCAGCACGGCATCGAAGCCGTGCTGGATGACCGCGGCCTGCGTCCGGGCGGCATGTTTGCCGACATGGAGCTGATCGGCATTCCACATCGCGTCGTGGTCAGCGATCGCGGATTGACTGCCGGCACACTGGAATATCGCGCCCGCGGCGAGAGCGAAAGTCGCGCACTCAGCGAAGACGAACTGTTTGCCTTGCTTGGTTGAGCATCGGGAGATAACCCCGAATTAACCGAAACGGCCGCTTTGTGCGGCCGTTTCTGCATTCGATGTCGTGAAATCTCCGAATCGATTATTCAAAATCGGCGGAAACACCATTAATTGCGTTTAATGTGAATGAGTACTTTTCGGGACGCATTACGCTTTACAACTATTCCGTGAATCAGCGAGAATCCAGACTGCAACAACTCTCCATGCGTCTGGCTCCGTCCCCGATAATAATCAGACCCTGGCCAGACCGCTTAATTCTCGACACTCACCCTGGGAGTCCATCATGGCCGTCGATATCAAGAATCTCAATCACACCCAGCTGAATGACCTGATCAGCAAGGCGCAGGTTCGCCAGAACGAATTGCGCAAGGAAAAAGTCGTCAAGCTGCGCGAGAAAGTGCACGCGCTGATCAAGGCCGAGGGATATACCTTCGAGGACATCTTCGGCAGCACCCGTGGCAAGGCCAAGCGCACGACCGGCACGGTCGCCCCGAAATACCGCAATCCGGCCAACCCGGCGCAGACCTGGTCCGGCCGCGGCAAGCGTCCGCACTGGTACAACGACGCGCTGAAGGCCGGCAAGAAGGAAAAGGATCTGGCGATCTGATCGCCCGCTCCAAATTGAGATCACGCATCAGTAAATCTGCATGTGATCCAAATAAAAACGCCGGCCTGAAAGCCGGCGTTTTTATTTTCGCTTCACAGCGATCGACGCGGCGAGACCAGCAGGTCGCCAAACATCAATCCAGCCACCAACGATACCAGCAGGGTCAACAGCAACAGGCCGGTATCCATGCCCAGCGACGTATCGCGTTCGAGCAGAAACGACATGCTGCGAAAACCGACACTGCCCGGTACCAGCAACAGAATGCCGGGCTCGCGAATCACCGCACCCGGCCGACGCGCGAATCGCGCGTAGATATTCGCCATGGCACCCAGCAGCAATCCACCGAGGAATACGCCAAACGGCGCGCCCGGCAGTGAACCGGAAATCGCGCCGCCCCAGCGCGTGGCCAGATAACCCACGATCACCGCCAGGATCACCACCGGCCAGTCGCGCTTGGCCGCACGGAACAGGATGGCGAACGCGATCGCCGCGACCAGCAGTGCGGGGTAATCGGTCCACGTCGGCAGCGCCGGCAAGGCGAAATCGCGCGCCGTGATGCCCAGCGCACCGCACAGCTGGGTGGCTGCGATGGTGCCGAAGGTGAGCTTGAGCAACGTCGACATCGCGCCCCCCATGCGCGCCATGCCAGAGACCAGATGCTGGCTGGATATCTCGCGAACTGCGGTGGTCAGCGACATGCCTGGGATCAGAATGATCAGGCTGGCCAGTACCACCGACTTGATCGCCAGCGGCACCACGAACGCGCTCACCACGATCGTCACCGCGGTGGCCACCAGCGCACAGATCGCATCGCTGGCCACCGCCAGCCGCGGCCGGTTGGCCGCCAGCATGCTGATGCCGCCGATGATCACGCCGATCACGCCGGCCACCAGCAGATCCACCCACGAGCTGTGCAGGAACAACGCCGCAATGCTGGCCGCGGACAGGCCATAGCTGGCGATCAGGCCGACCTTCTCGCGACGCGTGTCCGGTCGGCCCAGCGCACGCAACAGACGGAAGCCCTCGCGCAGATCCAGCTCGCCGGCAATCGCGCGATCGGCGATGTCGTCGGCCTCACACAAACGCTGCAGATTCACCTCGCCCGGTGCCAGCCGCATCACCTGGGTGGTCTGCGCCACGCCGTCTTCGCCTTGCGCCAGATCGGCAAAGGAAATGATGATCGCAGTCGGGCTGGACCACACATCGGCGGCCAGCCCCAACCGTTGTGCCGCGCCAGCCACCGCCGTCTCCAGTCGCGGCGCCGAGGTGCCGTACTGGTGCAGTCGCCGCGCCAGCTCCAGCAAAAACGCGATCCGCGTCGTCAGCGCCGTGGTGGCGAACTGCTGCCGGCTGATGGTGTCGCCCGCGCTCATGCCGCCGCGCGCACCTGCAAGGTGGTGCCTTCGACGGCCACCACTTCCACCGTGCTGCCCAGCGGCAGATCCGGCCCGCTGACCAGCCACTGGCCGTCACCGACGCGGGCCTTGCCGCGACCGTTGACGATCGGCTCGACCAGCACGTAACGCTGGCCGATCATCTGTTCGCCACGCCGGTTCAGGCGCTCGTCACCAGGCGCACTGCGCTCCAGCCGCGGTCGCAGCCAGCGCGCGTAACCGACGCAGAATGCGAACGCCAGCAGCGCGAACAACACCGCCTGCGTCAGCAGACCCAGCGTCGGCACAGCCCACAACACCACACCCATCGCGGCGGCGGCCAGACCGATCCACAGCATGAAATAACCCGGCAGCAATACCTCGCCGGCGATCAGCAACAACGCGAGAATCCACCACAGGTAATGCACGGAAAGATCCCACATGGCCGCGGCCTCAGCGCAACGGCGGCTGGATCGCCGCCGCCTTCTGCTGCTGACCCAGCGACTCCTTGGCCAGCTCGGCGATACCCGCCAGCGAACCCAAGATGCCGGTGGCCTCGATCGGCAGCAGCAGCATCTTCTGGTTCGGCGACTTCGCCATTTCCTTCAGCGCCTCGACGTAGTTGTTGGCGACGAAGTAGTTCAGCGCGTTGACGTTGCCGCCGGAGATCGCGTCGGAGACCATCGTGGTCGCCTTCGCCTCGGCCTCGGCCGAACGCTCGCGCGCTTCGGCGGCGCGGAACGCGGCTTCCTTCTCACCCTCGGCAGCGAGGATCACCGACTGCTTCTCGCCTTCGGCCTTGAGGATCGCCGCCTGACGGAAGCCCTCGGCATCGAGGATGTTTGCGCGCTTCTCGCGCTCGGCCTTCATCTGTCGGGCCATTGCGTCGATCAGGTCGCGCGGCGGCGCAATGTCCTTGATCTCGATGCGGTTGACCTTGACGCCCCATGGATGGGTCGCCTCGTCCACCACGCGCAGCAGCTTGGCGTTGATCGCGTCACGCTGGCTCAGCGATTCATCCAGATCCATCGAGCCGAGCACGGTACGGATATTGGTCATGATCAGCGCCAGTGAGGCTTGCTCAAGATTGGACACCTCGTAAGCGGCCTTGGAAGCGTCGAGCACCTGGTAGAACACCACGCCATCGACACGCACCACCGCGTTGTCCTTGGTGATCACGTCCTGCGACGGCACGTCCAGCACCTGCTCCATCATGTTGATCTTGCGCCCGACCGCTTGGTAGATCGGGATCAGGAAATGCAGACCGGGGCTGAGCGTGCGGGTGTACTTGCCGAACGTCTCCACCGTCCATTCGAAACCCTGCGGCACGATGCGCACCAGCTTGGCCACGCCAACCACGACGACGAACACGATCACCAACGCGAGAAGCTGTCCCATCATCCACCCCCTACTCCTGAAGAAGCCTTGAGTATAGGCGAGTCGATGCTTATCTCGGTGCTGACTGCGGCAGCCGCAGGCTCACGCGCAAACCGCCGCCTTCGCGATTGGCCAGCAATACGCGGCCACCGTGGGCTTCGGTGATCTCCCGCGCCAGCGCCAGGCCGAGGCCGGTGCCGGAGCGCTTGGTCGAATAGAACGGCAGCAACGCCTGCGCCAGCACGGTCTCGCTCATGCCGGGGCCGCGATCGGCCACCTCGATGCGCAGCTCGCTGCCGACTTCCAGGATCGTCAGCGTGACTTCATCTTCGACGCTACCCGATTCGTGCGCGTTCTTGATCAGGTTGATCAACACCTGCTCGATCTGCACGGCATCGAATACGCCCGGGCGTTCCGGTGGCGGTGCAGCCAGCCGGTAACGGCAATGCAGTGCCAAGCCTTCGAGGAATCGCGTCCATTCGACCGCCACCGGCTGCGGCGTGGGCAACTTGGCGAAGCTCGCATATCCGGCAATGAAGCCGTGCAGGTGCATTGCGCGTTCGCTGATGGTGGCAAACACATTGGGCAGGCGGTCGAGTTGGCCGCGCCGCGCCAGCTCGGCGCCGGAATGCGCCAGCGAGGAAATCGGCGCAAGCGAATTGTTGAGTTCGTGGCTGATCACCCGGATCACCCGCTTCCAGGTCGCCACTTCCTGCCGCGACAATTCACGCGTCATGCGCCGGAACAGCTGCAACCGATGCGGCCGGCCCTGCAGGCGGAACGCGCGCTGCGACAGATGGAAGGTTTCCTCGCTGCCGTCCATCTCCACGCTGAGCAGCGCATCCTCGCCACTTTCCACTGCCTTGCGCAACGCTTCCGGCGCATCGGCCAGCAGCGCGGCAAAATCCAGTCCGATCAGGTTGCGGCCTTCGTTGAACAGATGCCGCGAAGCGATGTTGGCGTAGGCGACGCGGCCGATCGAATCGGTCAGCACCAGCGCCACCGGCGTGTTCTGCACCACGGTGTCGAGCAGCAGTTCGCGTTGCACCAGATGCTGGCGTTGTTCGCGCAGGGTCTGCCCCAGCGCATTGTGCATGCGGATCAGTTCGCCCAGCTCGTCACTCCGGTTGATCGCGATCGAGAAACTGAAATCGCCGTCGCGGTAGCTCGCCACCGCACCTTCCAGCGCCCGCAGCAGGCGGCTCACCGGCGCCATCCCGAGGCCGGCCAGCCAGAATGCCAGCAGCAACAGCAGCACGGCGCAGATGCCGAGGCCCCCGTAGATGCCCAGATGAAGCTCGGGCTGCGCCTTGATCACTGCCGCCGTCGCCGGCTTTGCCGTCAGCGCGGTTTGCAGCCACAACAACAGCTGTGGCAGTGGCCACTGCGTGACACCGGCATAGATCAGCGCACCGGCCAGCGCCGCCACGCCAAGCAGCAGGGTCAGGCGCAGCTTGAGGGTCATCAGCGGTCGCATGGCCACAGCATCCCCGAAAAATCGATCAATGCCTATGCCTCAAGCAGGCGTGGCCAAGCCGTAACGCTCCATCCGCCGGTATAGCGCCTGGCGCGACAGACCGAGATTCTGTGCAGCGCGACTGACCACACCATCGGCCTTGTGCAGGGCGGTTTCCACCGCTTCACGGCTGGGCTCGTCGAGATTGCGCGCGGCGGCCACCACATGCTGCGGCAGATTGAGCAACTCGGGCGTGATCGGGTCGCTGCCGGTAAGCAAGGCGGCGCGCTCGATCGCATTCTTCAGTTCACGCACGTTGCCGGGCCACGGATAGCCCAGCAAGGCCTCGCGCGCAGCGTCGCCGAGTTCGGCGCGGCCATCCAGGAAGAATTCGGCCAGCGGCAGGATGTCGTCGACGCGTTCAGCCAGCGACGGCAGGTTCACTTCAATCACATTGAGCCGGTAGTACAGATCCTCGCGGAACGTACCGGCCTGGATCATCGCCTTGAGGTCGGCATTGGTCGCGCTCAATACGCGCACCTTGACCTGGCGCGTGCGGCCGGAGCCGAGCCGCTCGAACTGGCCAGTTTCCAGCACCCGCAGCAGCTTCATCTGGCCAGGCAGCGGCAGGTTGCCGATCTCGTCGAGGAACAGCGTGCCGCCATCGGCCAGCTCGAAGCGGCCTTCACGCGCCTTGTTCGCGCCGGTATACGCGCCGGCGTCGGCGCCGAAGAGTTCGGCCTCGATCAACTCGCCCGGCAACGCACCGCAGTTCACCGCGACGAACGGGCCACGCTTCACCGCCGAGTTCGCATGCACGATCGTCGCGATACGTTCCTTGCCGGTGCCGTTTGGCCCGGTGATCAGCACCGGCACATCCGAGCGGGCGATCTGGCAGGCCAGATTGAGCGTGCGCCCCATCGCCTCGGAAGCGAACACCAGCCCGTCCAGATTGTATTTGCTCTGCAACAGCTCACGCCGTTGGCGCCGCTCGCGCCGGCTGCGCGTCATCTCGCGGGTGGACTCGGACAGCTCCAGCAGGTTCTCCACCGTGGCCAGCAGCTTGTGGTCGTCCCACGGCTTGGCCAGATAATCCGACGCGCCGGCCTTGACCAGCTCCACCGCGGTTTCCAGATGCGTCCACGCGGTGAGCAGCACAACCGGCAAGTCCGCATGACGTTCGCGGATCGCCCGGAACAAGGCCACACCCTCCTCGCCCGAGGTGGTGTCGGCGGTGAAGTTCATGTCCTGGATCACCACGTCGACCGCCTCGCGCTCCAGCAGCGCCAGGCCTTCATCAGGTGTCAGCGCGGTGAGCGGGCGAATCTCGTGCAACGACAGCGCCAGCGAGAGCGCCTCGCCCACGGCCGGGTTGTCATCGATGATCAGTACGGTTCGCATCTTTCTTCTGCACATGCGGACATGGATGCCGCTCGGACCACAAAGGTTGCCATGACTATCGTCACGCGTATACCTGAGAACTCACTATTCATACCGACCTCGTCGCCACCACCGGCGGCACCGCCGCCGCGCGCAGCGCGGGGCCGAGCACGGCAAGCTGGCCTAGCCCCCACAGCACCAGCGCTGCGATCGGCAGGTAATACAACGGCAGGCGCGGCAATTCGTAGTGCTGCATCAACAGCAGGTTCAACGCGTAGGCCAGCAGCATGCCCAGCGCAATGCCGCCACTGACGATCAGGAAGTTTTCGATCTGGAAGTAGTGCAAGATGTCTCGACGTGTGGCGCCGATGGCGCGACGGATGCCGATCTGCCGGCGCCGCTGCTGCACCCAGAAACTGGCCAGTCCGACGATACCCAGCGCGGTCGCCAGCAGGAGCGAGACGATCACGCCGACCAGCATGCCGATCATCGCGCGGTCCTTCTGAAAACCCTCGGTGCGAAGGTCGTCAAGGGTCTTGCTGCCGTCCTGATCGAGCACGGCGTCCGGAGCGACCTTGCGTACCAAGTCGCGCGCTTCGCGCAGCACGCGCGGCAGATCTTTCGGATCGGCGCGCAGCAGGTAGCTGCCGGAAAGGAAAACACCCGTCTGCGCCGGCACGAAGATCGACCAGTCCTTGCTGTCACCGGGCCAGCGGCCGGGGTCCGGCCTGACCAGATGATCGATCACGCCGACCACCCGGTACTGCAGGTCGCCGAGCCAGAATGTCTTGCCCAGAGGATCGGCGCCTGGCCACAGATGATTGGCCAGCGTGCGGGTGATCTGCACCGATGCATTGTTGGGCATCAGTCCGGTGAAAGCCTGGAAGTCGTCCATTTGCGGGCCGCGACCCGCGACCAGTTTCACGCCCAGCGCCTCCAAGCTGCCCGGACCGCCGACATAGAACTCCACCACGCCACCGAACTTCTGCCCGGCCTGATCCAGCGTCATCCCCGCCGTGCCGCGCCGTGCGCCGAAGGGAATGGAATTGAGCACGCTGACCGACTGCATGCCCGCGATGCCGCGGAAGCCGGCCAGCACGCGTGCATTGAGATCGTTCGCCTGATTGTCCTCGTAGCCAGTCAACTGCACCGTCGCCAACGAGGATTGATCCACGCCGCTGTCGAGATGGATCAGGGCAATGCGGTTGGCGATCAGGAAGCAGGCATTGCACAGCACGGCGCAGGCCAGCGCGATCTCCAGCGCGATCAGCAAGGTGGCCAGCCGATGACGACGCAACGCTGCGAGTATGGGTTGAATTTGCATCGACAGGCTCCTTACAAGGTCTTCAACTGCAGGCCGAGCGGCAACCGGCTGGCGCGCAGCGCCGGCAGCACGCCGGCCAGCAAGCTGGCGGCGATGGCGAGCGCGAATGTGAGCAGGAACATCGACGCATCCAGGTGCGCGAGGTCGGCGTACGGCACCGACTGCTGGCGCACCAACCACAGTCCCGCCAGGGTCAGCAGCCAGCCGACGATGCCGCCGATCAACCCGACCATGCCTGCTTCCACCAGGCATTGCGCGAACACCGCGCCCCGCGTCGCACCCAAAGCCCGCCGCACGCCGATTTCGCCGCCGCGCCGCAGGAATTTCGCCAGCAGCAGACCGATGGTGTTGAACAGGCAGATCGCCAGGAACGCAAATGCCAGCCAGGTCTGCAGGCGTACATCGCTGGGCACCACGCCTTCATAGTCGAGCCATTGCATCAGGCTGCGCAGGCGCGTGTTCTGCGGGCGTACGATACGGCCGAGCACTTTCTGCTGGGCCGCGTAGCCGTCCAAGAACTGTTTGTATGCGACCACCTTGCTGCTGTCGCCCAGCTGCACCCAGAGACGCACCCACACGCAGGGCGAATTCCGCAGGTGGCCGGGATGGTCGGGCAGATGCCAGCAGGTGTACTGGCTGAAATTGCCGTCGTTGAGTTCGAGCCCGGTGAAGAACGGCGTGAATATGTCCTCCGTCTTGCTGTAGAGATCGGCGGTGTCGCCGTTGGCGTAGTGGGCACCGGCCACCATGTAGAACAACGGCGATGGTCGCCACGGTTTGAGCACGCCGATGATGCGTACATCGGTATCGCGCAGGCGCAGGGTGCGGCCAACGCTGTTGGCGCCGCCAAACAGTTTCTGGTTGAGATCCGCCGAAATCACCGCGACCTGGGCGCGCTTGGTGTCGTCCTCCGCGGTCCAGCCGTTGCCGTACTGGAACGGCACGTCGAACATCGAAAAGAAATCCGCCGTGATCGACGCCATCGCCGGCATCATCGCCGGCAGGTTGACGTCGGGTGCGCGCATGCGCACCGGGCTTTCGATGATCAGGGTCTGGCGATCGGCGCGATGCGCGCTCCACAGGTCAACCGCCGACTGGTAATCGATCACGTCATACGGCTCCTTCCGATCTCCCGGGGTCGGATCCGGATCGATCTGCGCATAGAACAGGTGGGCGCTACGAGCCGGGATCGGATCGCCCGACAACAGCCGCATCACCGTCAGCGTGGTCATGCTTGCACCGATACCGACGGCGATCGCGATCACCATCAGCGCGGTGAGCACCTTGTTGCGCTTGAGGCTGCGGAAAGCCAGATCAAGGTAATAACCGAACATTCGTCCTACTCCATGGCTGTTCCCTCCCCCTGCAACGCAGGGGGAGGTCGGGAGGGGGTAGCTCTTCCGTCACGGCAAGAGCACCCCACCCCGGCCCTCCCCTGCAACGCAGGGGAGGGAGCAAAAACATCACACCGACCTCGTCGCCACCACCGGTGGCACGGAGGCCGCTTTCTGCGCCGGCCCGAATACCGACGCCTGACCCAGCAGCCACAGCGCCAGCGCGCCGCCCGGCAGGTAGTACCAGGGCATGCGCGACATTTCGTAGTGCTGCATCAGATAGACGTTGATGCCGAAAGCCAGCCCCATGCCGACGACTACGCCGGCCGTGGTCAGCAACAGGTTCTCGGTCTGGAAGTACTGCATGATGTGGCGGCGCGTGGCACCCACCGCGCGGCGGATGCCGATCTGCCGACGCCGCTGACCGACCCAGAAACTGGTCAGGCCGACGATGCCGAACGCGGTCACCGCCAGCATCACCACGCATACCAGCACCAGCATCCACGCCATGCTGCTCATGTTCGCGAAATATTTCTCGCGGATGTCCACGTAGATCTGACCCTTGGCGACCGCGCCGGGATTGAGCTCGGCCAGCTTCTGCTCGGCTTCGCGCATGATGCGGTCGCGGTCCTGCGGCGCACCGCGCAGGATGTAGTAGCTCAACGCACCCTTGCTGCCGGCAGCGCTCATCGGGAAGTACACGGCGTCGTACGACTTGCGCGTGTTCGTCGTAGAGATGTTGGGTCGCAGCACATCTTCGACCACGCCGACCACCGTGTAGTAATACGGCTTGGAATAGATCGTCTTGCCCAGTGCCGACTGCCCGGGCCAGAAATTTTCTGCCGCGGCGTGAGTCATCACGACCGCATGCGTCTCCGGCAGCGGCGCGGTATCGAACTTGCTGTCGGCCAGTTCGTCCGCGTTGAAGAAGCGTCCCTGCAGCATGTGCAGACCGAGCGCCTTGTCACCGCTCTCGCCGATGAAATACAACGACACGTTGATGTTCTTCTGGTTGGCGATGACCGAATCGGCGTTCACGCCGAAGCTCCAGCCCCAATTGTTGGTACTGAGCGGCAGGCTGCTGGTGATGGCTACCTGCTGCACCCCGGCGATGCCACGCAGCGCGGCCAGATTGCGTGGAATCTCGCTGCCGACCAGTTTGTCGTCAGTGCCGCGCAGGGTGACCGTGACCAGACCCTGCTCGTCGATCGCGCTGGGCAAGCGGATGTCGTTCACCCGCTGACTGATCATGAACACGGCATTGCACAGCACCGCGCAGGCCAGTGCGATCTCCAGCACGATCAGCAGGGCCGGAATGCGGTGCTTGCGCAGGCTGGCAAAAATCGGACGGATTTCCATGATGACCTCAGGCAGCTTTGAGTTGAGGGGCCGGTGCCAGCACGCAGGCGCGCCAGGCTGGCAAGATGCCGGCGATCAGGCTGGCAACCAGGGCCACGACAAAGGTGAACAGGAACATCTCGAGATCGAGATGCGCGAGGCTGGCGTACTGCGCCGGCTGATGGCGGATGCCGAGCAGCCCCAGTTCGGCAAACAGCAAACCCAGCACGCCGCCGGCCAGACCGACGATGCCGGCCTCGACCATGAACTGGGTAAAGATCTCGCGCCGGGTCGCACCTAGCGCACGTCGCACACCGATCTCCCCCGAGCGGCGCAGACACTTGGCCAGCAACAAGCCGACCGTATTGACCACGCAGATCAGCAGGAAGCCGAACGCGAGGCCGGCCTGCAGCCGCACGTCGTCAGGTACCACCTGCTCCTGGCGCAGCCAGCCCATCAGATCCAGCAGCGAAGTCTCGGTGCGCTGGAACCGACCCAGCGCCACCTGCTGCTTCACATAGCCGTCGAGGAAGGTCTTGTAGCCCGCCACCGCCTCGTCGCTGTTGAGCTCGACCCAGACGCCCAGCCACTCGCACGGCGCCGTCTCGATGTGCTTGACGTCGGGAACCGCGGCATAGCACTCGATGTCCTGTGGCCCCATCTCCATCGCACGCGCCGTCTGCAGCGGCAGGAACACCGCTTCGCCGTCGCCGTAGCTGCGCCCACCGAGATCCTGTGCGTAAAAGCGCGGCTGCGGCGCCCACGGTTTCAGCACGCCGACGATGCGCATGTCGTGATCGTTGACGCGGATCACCCGGCCCACACTGTTGGCGCCGGCGAACAGCTTGTCGTTGAGAAAGCCGGCGATCACCACCAGCTGCGCGCGGCCGTCGTCATCCGCCGCGGTCCAGCCGCCACCGTACTGGAACGGCGCATCGAACATCGCGAAAAAATCCGCCGTGGTCATCACCGCATCGCTGAAGAACGGGCGCGCGTTGGCCTGTTTCGGGATCACCTTGGCCTGGGTCAACGCCATTGCCGCCTGGTGCGTGCCGCGATGGGCCTGCAGCAGATTCATCGCGTCGACATAGGTCATGATCGAGTCGGGCTTGGTCTGCCCCTCGATGTAGCCCTCCTTCGCATTCGGATCGATCTGCGGGTAGAACAGCTGCGTGCTTTTCTGCGGCAGCGGATCGCCGGACAGCAGCCGCAGCACGGTCAGCGTGGTGATCGTCGCGCCGATGCCGAGCGCCAGCGCCATCACCATCAACGCTGTGAGCACCCGGTTGCGCTTCAGGCTGCGCAACGCCAGTTCGATGTAGTAGGCAAACATTCCACGTGCTCCATGGTTGTCTCCTCCCCCTGCGATCGCAGGGGGAGGTTGGGAGGGGGTGCTCTCCGGCGAACCAAAAGCACCCCTCCCCAGCCCTCCCCTGCAAAGCAGGGGAGGGAGTAAAAGCTCACACGCTGCGCGTCGCCACCACCGGTGGCACCGCGGACGCACGCAGTGCCGGCCCCAACACCGCCGCCTGCCCGATCAGCCACAGTGCGAGTGCACCGACCGGCAGATAGACGATCGGCAGCCGTGGCAGTTCGTAGTGCATCGTCAGCAACAGGTTCAACGCGAACGTCAGCAACACGCCCAGCACAATGCCGCCGCTGACGATCAGGAAATTCTCGGTCTGGAAGTAATGCAGGATGTCGCGACGGGTGGCGCCTAGCGCACGCCTGATACCGATCTGACGACGTCGCTGCTGCACCCAGAAATTGGCCAGCCCGGCGATGCCCATCGCCGTCACCAGCAGCATCGCCACGCACACCGCCAGCAGCAGCCACGCCAGCGAGGCGTCCTGTCGAAAATAATCGGCGCGCGCGTCGGCGTAGCTACCCTTGGCATTGATCAACATGTCGGGATCGAGGCGCATCAGCAGCTCGGCGGATTCGCGCACCAACCGTTCGCGATCCTGCGGATCGACCCGCATCACATACAACCCCGAGTACGCTGCCACCGGCTTTATCGCGAACAACGCCGTATAGCCGGGCACGAAATCCTCGCGCAGGTAGCCGCGCACCATTCGCTGTACCACACCGATCACGGTGTAGCTTCGGGTAGGGCTACGCCAGATCTTCTGCCCGATCGGGTTCTGCCCCGGCCACAATCGTTCGGCGAGTTCGCGCGGCACGATCACCACCGGCGACAGCGGTTTGGACGTCTGATCCACGCCGTCGTAATCCGCGTCGGTGAAACCACGCCCCTGCACGACCGTCAGACCCAGCGTATCCAGATAGCCGGGCGTACCCGCGACCATGCCGACGCTCGGCGCGCGGATTTTCATGTCCGCGGTCAGCCACGGCTTGAAGTTGATCGACATGTTTTCCAGCGGCAGACCGAACATCGCCACCGCCGATTTCACCCCTGCCAGACCCCGCAGCGCGAGCAGGTTCCGCGTGATCAGCGGCGCGTTGGCGTCGGCGCCGACACCATCGGTGCGAACGAAGATCAGCCGATCTTCGGTGATGCCGGTGTCGATGCGCATCTGCTGCACGCGCTGGTTGATGATGAACACAGCGTTGCACAGGATCGCGAAGGCCACCGCAATCTCGAACACCACCAGCAGGCAGACCAGCTTGTGGCGAGGCAACGCGGCGAGGACGTGTCGTATCTGCATGCGTAGGCCTCAGATCACCTTGAGTTGAAGCGCTGGGGCGATGTGGCAGGCGCGCCATGCCGGCAACAGTCCGGCGACAAGACTCACGACAAGCGAAATCGCAAACGTCGCCGCAAACATCGGCAGATCGAGATGCGCGAGGTCGGCGTAATCCGCTGGCGTATGACGGATGCCCCATAACCCGGCCAGTGCCAGCAAGAGCCCCAGCACGCCGCCAGCCATGCCCACGATGACTGCCTCCACCAGGCACTGCAGGAAGATCTGTTGGCGCGAGGCGCCCAGGGCACGGCGCACGCTGATCTCGGTGGTGCGGCGCAGGAATTTGACCAGCAGCAGACCGGTCGTGTTCATCAGGCACACCAGCAGGAACCCGAGTGCGATCCAGCTCTTCAGGCTGACATCGCTGGGTACCACACCGTTCTGGTCGAGCCACTGCATCACGCTGGGCAACGCAGTGCGCGGCGATCCGGCCTGGACATAGCGTCCAAGCGCCTGCTGCTCGCGCGCATAGTTGTCGAGAAACTGGCGGTATGCCTGCGCCTTGGCGGGACTGTCCAGCTCGACCCAAAAATTCAGCCACAGGCACGGCTGGTTTTCGAGATGCAGATCATCCATGGTGTTGCCGTAGCAGTTGAGGCTGTAGCCGGTGATCCCGAGCTCGGCCAGATCACGCGAAGTCAGGAACGGGATGAACACCTCGTCGCCATCGCCATAGCTCTCGCGATCGAGTTCGTAGAAATGCGGCGTGGGTCGCCAATCGTCGATCACGCCGATCACGCGGAAATTCCACTGTCCCAACCGGATGCTCTGGCCAAGGCCGCCTTCGCCGTGAAAGAGCCGGTCGCTGGCGCTGCGCGAAATCACCGCGACCCTGGCCTTGGCCAAGTCGTCGGCCGCTGTCCACGCATTGCCCTGGGTGAAGCGGACGCCGAACATCGGGAAGAAGTCCGCCGTGGTCGCCAGTGTGTGCAGGCTCATCGGCCTCGAACCGGCCTGCGCCGCCTTCGTCTTGACGTTGCCGCCGACCATGATCGCCTGCCGGTCGGCGCGCCTGGCCTGCCACAGGTTCACCGCATCGATGTAGTTCATGTTTCCGGGCAAAGCCGGAGCCGCCGTCGGCGTCGGATCGACCTGCGGGTAGAACAGCTGCCCGCTGCGGCCCGGCAATGGATCACCGGACAGCAGATGAAACACCGTCAACGTCGTCATGCTGGCGCCGATACCGAGCCCCATCGCCAGCACCATCAGGGCGGTAAGCACACGGTTCTGCTTCAGACTGCGCAGGGCAAGGTCGAGGTAATAGGCGAACATGCTCACGCGTCCCTTGCCGGCTGCATCACACGCTCCTCGTGGCTACTACCGGCGGCACCGCCGCTGCGCGCAGTGCAGGACCCAGCACGGCCACTTGCCCGATCAGCCACAGCACGACCGCGCCGATCGGGAAATAGACGGCTGGAAGTCTTGGCAATTCGTAGTGCAGCATCAGGAACAGGTTGATGCCGTAGGCCAGCACCATGCCAAGCGCGATGCCGATCGTGGCGAGCAGGAAGTTCTCGGTCTGGAAGTAATGCAGGATGTTGCCGCGCGTAGCACCGAGTGCACGGCGCACACCGATCGTACGGCGGCGCTGCGCCACCCAGAAGCTGGCCAGGCCGACGATGCCCAGCGCGGTGACGATCAGCAATGCCACAATCACGCCAACCAGCATGCCCGCCATCGCACGATCATCCTGGAAAAACTTCCGGCGCACTTCGTCGAAGCTGCGTTTGGTGGTCACCACTCGCTGCGGGTCGGCCTTCTTCAATGCGGCGAGTGCGGCGGTCAGCACGCTCGCACGATCTTCTGGCCGGGTGCGGATCAGATAGCTCTGATCCTTGTTCGCTCCCATGCGTATCGGCACCACCATGGTGTATTGCGCCTTGGCCGTGTCGTAGGCATTCGGCCGCGCCAGGCTGTCGAGCACACCGACCACGCGCAGGCCCACGACGGGCGTGAGGTAGATGATGCGGCCCAGTGGGTTCTGTCCCGGCCACAGGCGTTCGGCAAGGGTCTGGGTGATCAGGGTCACATGCGGCAGGCTCTTGCTTTCGCCAGTGCCGAGCGCTTTCAGCGCCGTCTCCACGTCGACAAAGTCATCGGGCTGCAGGTCGCGCCCGGAGACCAGCCGCGTGCCCAGTGTCGGCACCAGGTTTTCGCCGAAGTAGGTGGTGGCGAAGAGCGTGCGCTCGGGCTGCGCCGGGTCGAGCCGGATGTTGCCGTTCGAGGACGAGCTGCCGAACGGCACCTGGTTGGAGGAAGCCACCGAGATCACTCGCGGCACTTGCCTGAGCAGCGCCACATCCTCCGCGAGGCGGGCATACGGATTGGATGGTGCCGTCACGTCGGCGACCTGAATCTGCAGCAGCTCGTGTTCGGCTACGCCACTGGGCATGTCCATGCGCTGCAGACGCTGGCCGATCAGGAACACCGCATTGCAGACGATGGCGCAGGTCAGCGCGATTTCCAGGATCAGCAGCCATGACGTGAGCTTGTGCCGGCGCAGCGTGGAAAGGATCGGAAGAATGTCCATGCTCACCTCAGTTGCTCTTCAGTTGCAGCGTCGGCGCGATCTGGCAAGCGCGCCAGGCGGGCAGCAGGCCGGCCAGCAGGGTGGCGCACACCGCCAGCACGAAGGTGGTGAACAGCATGCTCAAGTCCAGATGGGCCAGCGCGGCATAGGCCGAAGGCCGCTGCCGCACCAGCCACAGCCCGAACAGCGCCAGCAGCAAGCCACCGAAACCACCGACCAGACCGACCACGCCGGATTCGATCAGCAACTGCGCGAACAGCGCGCGCCGCGACGCACCCAGCGCGCGGCGCACACCGAGCTCGCCCGCGCGGCGCATGAACTTGGCCAGCATCAACCCCACCGTGTTGACCAGGCACACCAGCAGGAAGCCGAACGCCAGCCCGTTCTGCAGGCGCACGTCGTCGGGTACCACCATCTGGTAGTCCAGCCACTGCATCACGTTGCGCAGGCGTACGTTGGGCGCGCGCTCGAATCGGCCCAGCGCCTTCTGGTCCTGTGAGTAGTGCACCAGAAATTCCTTGTATGCGGCTGCTTTCGCGGGACTGTCCAACTGCGCCCAGAACTGCAGCCATACGCAGCTATCCGAAGGCAGGATGCTGCCGACGCCGCCACCGCCATTGCCCCAGCAATCGGTCGATCCGTTGCGATCCAGCCGCAGTTCCAGCATGGTCTGCAACGGCAGGAACACCTGCTCGCCATACGCGTAGGAGCCCGTATTCAGATCGTAGAAGTGCGGGTTCGGCTGCCAGCTGTCCAGCACGCCGACGACGCGGAACGAGGTTCCCGCCATGCGCAGCGTGCGGCCCACGCTGTTGGCTCCGCCGAACAGCTTGTCGTTGAGCGACCTCGCGATCACCACTGCGCGGGCCTTGGCCTCGCCGTCCGCCGCAGTCCAGCCGTGGCCGTACAGGAACGGCGCGTCGAACATCGCGAAGAAATCCGCCGTGGTGTAACGCGCCTCCACATAAAACGGATCGAGCGAGGACTGCTCGGGCTGGACCGGCACCGAGCCGCCGCTCATCAAGGCCTGGTGGTCCGCGCGCCCGGCATGCAGCAGGTTCAGACCATCGATCAGGGTGACCTGATCCGGTGGCTCCTTGTTCGGCTGCATACCCTTGATGTCCTGCGGATCGACCTGCGCGTAGTACAGCTGTGCGCTCTTGCCGGGCAGCGGATCGCCCGACAGCACATGCAGCACCGTCAACGTGGTCATGCTCGCGCCGATGCCGAGCGCGATCGCCACCACCATCAGCGCGGTGAGCGCCTTGTTGCGACGCAGGCTGCGCAGTGCCAGGTCAAGGTAGTAGCTGAACATTCCATTCCCCGTCGGTTATCTCCTCCCCCTGCCGCGCAGGGAGAGGAGTTGAAAGAACCTCAAGCCGCGCGCGTCGCCACCACCGGCGGCACGTTGGACGCGCGCCGTGCCGGCACGAACACCGCGCCCTGCCCAAGCGCCAGCACCGCGACGATGCCAGCCAGCACATAGGCCACCGGCAGGCGATCCATTTCGAATCGGTGCATCAGCAACAGGTTGAGGCCGATCGCCAGCAGCAACCCGATCACCGCGCCGACGCTGGCGATCACCAGGTTCTCGATCTGGAAGTAATGCAGGATGTCGATCTTGCGTGCGCCCAGCGCACGCCGTACGCCGATCTGCCGATGGCGCTGGCCGACCCAGAAGCTGGTGAGGCCGACGATGCCGGCGGCAGTGACCGCCAGCAGGATCAGGCACACCACGCCCATCAGGATCGCCATGCCGACATCGGCGCGATACGCATCCGCGCGAATCTGCGCGAACGACTTGATGCTGTCGTCATCGAGTACGCGCATCCGGTTCGTCGCGTACAGCGTCGGCGTCACCGCATGCATCGCCGCGTCCAGCCGGCCCGGCTTGGCACGGATCGCGTAGCGCGAGAAGTTCGCGTTCAGGCGGGTCGGCGCCAGCGTCGCATACCAGGTGAAGCTGCTGGTCCAACTGCCCACCGCCGGCACCTGCATGCGCTCGACCAGGCCGATGATGGTGGTCGGCGCAGGATCGCCGTTGAAATAGACCACCTTGCCCAGTGCATCGCCCTTCGGAAACAGCTTGTCGGCGAGTGCCTTGGTCAGGATCACGATGGACGGCTCACGCTGGTCACGCATGGCCTGATGCTGCACATCGGCGGCGGTGAATGCCCGACCGGCCACCAGGTGCAGGCCGAGCGTGCTCAGCACCTGTTCGTCGCTGAAGTAAAACGTGGTGCGTGCGTTGCCGGCGCGCAGATCCTTGCCCGGCTGCAGCGACACCGAACCGTTCCACGACGAGTTGAGCAAGGGCAGCGAATTGATCGGCGTCACCGAGGCCACGTCCGGCAGCGCGCGCAGCGCGGCGAGATCGGCCTGCTGCAGGCTGTCGAGCTTGTCCACGCTGGCCGGGTCGTCGCCGCTGGGTGCGCCCACCCATTGCTGGCTGATCAGGAACAGATTGTTTTCGTCGAGGCCGGTCGGGCGGTTCACCCGCTCGATACGCTGGCCGATGATGAATACCGCGTTGCAGACGATCGCCAGGGTCAGCGCGATCTGCAGTGCGATCAGCACCACGCCCGCCTTGTGCCGGCGCAGGGCCGAGATCATGGGATGCAGAGTCATGGTGTGATCCTCAATTGCTCTTGAGCTGCCACGCGGGTTGCACGCGTGAAGCACGGAAGGTGGGATACAACCCGGCCAGCGTGGTCGCCACGACGGCGACCAACAGGGTGAGCGCGAGCAGCGAGAAGTCCAGTCGGGCCAGCGAGGCGATGTCCTTGGGCAGGACCCAGCTCACGCTGGCCACGCCAACGCCAGTCAGCAACAGACCCAACACGCCGCCGGCCAGTCCGATCATGCCGGCCTCGGTGAGGAACTGTGCATAGATCGCCCCACGTGGTGCACCCAGCGCGCGGCGCACGCCGATCTCGCTGCTGCGACGCAGGAACTTCGCCAGCAACAGTCCGGCGGTGTTGACCAGGCAGACGATCAGCAGGCCCAGTGCCACCAGCAGCGATACCTTGGTGTCGCTCGGTACCACCTGCTCGTGGTCGAGGAAAGCCGGCACGTCGCGCAAGCGGTTGTTCGGTGCCCAGCCGAAGCGACCCGCCGTCTGCTGATCCTTCGCATAGCCATCCAGCCAGGAACGATAGGCGCTGACCGCGGCGGCGTCATCCAGCTGCACCATGTAGGCGATCCAGATGCAGCTGGACTGCTGCAGGCCGACGAAGCCCGACTGGGCTGGGATCTCGCTGCAGTTGGTATTGCCGTCGTTGGGCATGCCCATCGCAATCGCGCGTTCGAACGGCACGAACACATCCTCGACGCCGGTGGAGAAGCCACCGGTGTTGACCACGTCGTAGAAGCGCGGCTGCGGGTTCCAGCTACCGAGCACACCGACCACTCGATAGTCCTTGCCTTCAATGCTGACCGTGCGGCCCACGCTGTTGACGCCGCCGAACAACTTGTCGTTGAGCTTGCCGCTGATCACGGCCACGGCAGCGCGCTGGCTATCGTCGTCCGCGCTCCAGCCGTTGCCGTAGAGAAACGGCACGTCGAGCATCGGGAAGAACTCGCTGTAGACCGCGTGTCCGCTCACATTGATCGGATGCTTGCTGGCATCGGCCGGCACCACCGACGGCGAGATCTGGTACATCGCCGACTGCAGCTTGCCGCGATGCGCGCGCATCAGTGCCATCGCGTCGGTGTAATCCATCGCATCCGGCGGCTCGTTGTCGGTGCTGTTGGGGCCGCGGCCTTTCGGTCCCCACATGTCGATCTGCGGCACGAACAATTTTGACGATTTCCACGGAATCGGATCACCCGACACCGCGCGGAATACCGACCACGTAGTCATCGACGCGGCCACGCCGAAGCCGATCGCCAGCACCATCAGCAAGGTCAGGCCGGGACTGCGCTTGAGGCTGCGCAATGCCAATTCGAGGTAGTAGTTGAACATTCCAAATGCTCCAGGTTTTGTCTCCTCCCCCTGCAAAGCAGGGGGAGGTCGGGAGGGGGTAAAGCTTTTGACGTCAAGATCAAAAGCACCCCTCCCCAGCCCTCCCCTGCTCGCAGGGGAGGGAGAAAAAAAACATCACACCGAACGCGTCGCCTCCACCGGCGACACGTGCGAGGCACGCAGTGCCGGCGCCAGCACCGCAGCCTGACCGAGCAGCAGCAACGCGACGACACCGGTCGCCACATAGGTCAACGACAGTCGCGCCGTTTCGAATTGGGTCACCATCCACAGGTTGATGCCGATCGCCAGCACCGCACCGACCAGCACGCCACCAATGCCGATCAGCAGGTTTTCGGTGAGGAAGTAATTGAGGATGTCGCCGCGGGTGGCACCGAGCGCGCGGCGCACGCCGATCTGCTTGCGCCGCTCGCCGACCCAGAAACTGGTCAGACCGACGATGCCGGCGGCGGTGATCGCCAGCAGCACTACGCTGATGATGCCCATGAGGATCGCCATGCCGCGGTCGCTGTCGTACGCCTTGTGACGAATCTCGGCGTAATCCTGGATGCCGTCCTTGGGGTCGATCATGCGCATGCGGCTCTGCGCGTACAACGCCTTCGGCGCCTCGCGCATCGCGGCGGCGAGCTGGCCGGGCTTGGCGCGCACGATGTAGAAGATCCCGCGCGCGTCGTCCGCGCGCAGCGGCCAGATCAGCGACTGCCCGGCATAAGGCTGGTTCCACTGACCCGTACCCTGCCGGTGCAAGGGGTCGACGATGCCGATGATCGTGCTGGGCGTTGCGCCCATCGCATAGAAGCTCTTGCCCAGTGCCGAACCATCGGGGAACAGCCGGTCGGCGAGCGTCTTGCTCACGATGGCTACCGGCGGAATGATCGCCTGCTGGGTACCCAGCTCGACGACTTCGTCGGGATGGAAGTTGCGCCCCGCGATCAGGTGCACGCCCAACGTGTCGAGCAGATGCTCGTCGCCGGTGTACACCGCGGAGTCGGTGGTCGGCTCGACCTGATCGGGCGTCATCGTGACGAAGTTGTCCCAACCGCCGCCTTGCAGCGGATAGCCGCTGGCCGGAGCAGCGTCACGCACGCCGGGCAGTTGCCGCAACGCGAGCAGGTCGGCCCGCACCTGCGCGTCGACCTGTTGCGTCGACTGGTCGACGGCCCACTGGTTCTTGATCACGAACACGTTGGCCTCGTCCACCCCGCTGACATCGGACATGTTGGCCAGCCGCTGATGGATGATGAACAGCGCGTTGCACACGATCGCCAGGGTCAGCGCGATCTGCAACGCGATCAGCACGGTGCCCGCCTTGTGCCGACGCAGCGCGATGAGGATGGGTTTGATCTGCAGGCTCATCGGCGCACCCCTAGTTCGACTTCAACTGCCATGCCGGCTGCACGTTCGCAGCGCGCCAGGCGGGATAGAACGCCGCGATCATGGTCGCAACGATCGCCACCAGCATGGTCAATCCGATCAGCGAAAGATCGAGATGCGCCAAACGGGCGATCTGTGGCTGGAACAGGATGCCCACGCCCGACACGCCCACCGCGGTGAGCAGCAGGCCCAGCACGCCGCCGGCCAGTCCTACCGTGCCCGCCTCGATCAGGTACTGCGCATAGATCTCCCGCCGCGTGGCGCCCAGCGCGCGACGCACGCCGATCTCGCCCGCGCGGCGCAGGAATTTCGCCAGCAGCAGGCCGATGGTGTTGACCAGGCAGATCACGAAGAAGGCCAACGCCACGATCAGCGAGATACGGCTCTCCGGCGGCACCACATGCTCGTGATCGAGCATCTGCACCACGTCGCGCAGGCGCACGTTGGGTGCCCAGTTGAAACGGCCGGCGCGCTGCTGATCGGCGGCGTAGCCGTCGAGGAAACGGCGGTAGCGTGCAACCTCGGCAGCGCTGCCCAGCTCTACCCACGACGTGATCCACACGCAATTGCTCTGCAGCCAGCCATCCCAGGTGGTGAAGGTGAGCTTGCCGCGGCAGCTGTTGCGGCCACCCGTGCGCATCTGCAAATCGAGCGCGCGGGTGAACGGCATGTAGAAATCCGAGGCGTCGTCGAAGCCGTCGGTGCTGAACAGGTCGAAGAAACGCGGCCGGGGATCCCAATGGCTGGTCACGCCCACCACGCGGTAGTCGTGTCCGTTGAGCGTGACCGTGCGACCCACACTGTCGGCGCCACCGAACAGCCGCTGATTGAGCTGATCGGTGATGACCACGTCCGAGCCACGCGACTCGTCGTCCTGCGCGCTCCACCCCGAGCCGTAGAGGAACGTGACCTCGAACATCGGGAAGAAATCACTGCCGACGGCGTAACCGTTGGCGGCAATGGGAAGATCGCTGCTACCGCCGGGCATCACCGACATCTGCACGGGATACAGCAGCGTCTGACGCTTCGCCTCGTGTGTCCGCATCAGCGCCATCGCATCCGTGTAGTCCAGCCCGTCCGGCGGCTCGCCCTTCACGTTCTGCTGCGGTCCCCAGCTGTCGATCTGCGGCGTGAACAGTTGCGCCGACTTGTCCGGGATCGGATTGCCCGATACCGCGCGGAACACGGAATACGTGATCATCGACGCCGCCACGCCAAAACCGATCGCCATCACCATCAACGCCGTCAGCGCCGGATTGCGGCGCAGGCTGCGAAGACCGAGTTGAAAGTAATAGGCGAACATCATTCACATCTCCACGGAAATAGCTTCTTCTCGCCGGCGCCCCGCGCCAGATACTTCGGCGCCACTCAATCGAGCAGCTTGTTGATGTCCTCCAGGTCGTGCACGTCTACCGAACCTGCAGCCCGTTTGAGCAGCAGCTTGTTGAGGATGAACTGGTGGCGCACCACGGTGTATTCGCTCTGCACGTTGGCCAGCGTCTGGATCGCGAACACCACGTTGGTGAGGCTCTGCGTGCCGATCGCGTAGCCGGCGCGCATCGAGGTCAGCGACTTGCGCGCCGCATCCACCGAGGTCCGCGTGGTGTCCACCTGATCAATGCCGTCGACCACCAGGTTGTAGTAGTTGTTGGCGTCGCGCGCGGCCTGGCGACGCTGGGTTTCCAGCAGGCCCTCGTCCTCGTCTCGCTGGGCGATCGCCTGGCGCACCTGCGACTGGGTCAGGCCACCGCTGAAGATCGGCACACTCAAGGTCAATCCGATCGTGGTGACGCCAGGGCCATAGGCGGCCGCACCCGGCACCGCACTGGACCAGCTGCCGAACTTGCCGTACTGCACGCTGGCGTTGAGCGTGGGCAGGTGCCCCGCGCGCGCCGCGGAAATGCGGTGCTCGTCGGCCTTCACCGCGTAACGTCCCGCCAGGATGACCGGATTGCTCTGCATCGCCGCATCCACCCATGCCTTCGCATCGGCCGGCACGGGCGCCTGCATCGGCAGGTCCTCGCGCAGTTTCTTCAGCGTGCCGGTGGGCTGGCCGGTGATCTGTTCCAGCGCGTGCCGTGCATCTTTCAGATTGTCCTGGGCGGTGATCCGCTGCGACTTGATGTACAGGTAATAAGCCTGCGACTGGGTCATGTCGGATGCGGTGGCCAGACCGTTCTTGAAGCGCGTGCTGGACTGCTCGAACTCCTGCTTGTAGGCATCCTCGTAGGCGTTGTAGACGTCGAGGTTGTCCTGCGCGATCAGCACGTTGAAGTAGGCCGCCGATACGCGCACATAAAGATTCTGCAACGCCGCCTGATAGGTCTGGTCACCCGAATCCCGGCTGGCCTGCGCAGCCTTGAGGCTGGCGATGGCCGACAGGTTGATGATCGGCTGGCTGAGCGTGCCGCTGAGATCGCGCTCGCGCGTATGACCACCCGTACCCGTGTCGACGATATTGCCGTTCGAGTTGGTGACGGAGCCATTGGCGCCATGGATCTGTTCCAGACTCAGCCCGACCGACAGCTGCGGCAGCAGGGCCGAGCGTGCCTGCGGCACGTTCTCGGCCACCACCAGACGTGCGGCATCGGCCGTGCTCAACACGGGGTCGTTGGCGAGCGCCTGATGGTAGGCCTCCATCAGGTCCTCGCCGTGGCCCGGCATCGACACCAGTCCCAGGCAGAGCATCAGCGGTAGCAGTTTCACGCGCATGGAGGACATCAACCCTGATTTGCTTCGTGACGCGCCTTCTCGGCGGCGTGGAAGCGCGGATCCTCGGACAGATCCACCACCTGGCCATCGATGATGTGCACGTTGCGCTGCGCGCGTGCCGCCAGTTCCGGGTCATGCGTGACCATCACGATGGTGGCGCCTTCGCGATGGATGTCCTCGAGCAGTTCGAGGACGCTGCGCGCCATCTGCGTGTCCAGGTTGCCGGTCGGTTCATCCGCCAGCAGCAGGCGCGGCGAGCCGGCCAGTGCACGAGCGATCGCCACACGCTGCTGCTGACCACCGGAGAGTTCGGCCGGGTAGTGCTTGGCGCGCGAGGCCAGGCCGACACGCTCGAGCGAATCCATGATGCGCTGCTTGCGCTCGGCCGCCTTCATGCCGCGGTAGCGCAGCGGCACTTCGATGTTGTCGAACACGTTGAGGTCGGGGATCAGGTTGAACGCCTGGAAGATGAAACCGATCTTCTCGTTGCGGATCTTCGAGCGCGCGTTGTCGTTGAGGTTGCTCACCTCGATGCCGTCGAGGTGGTACTCGCCACCGCTGAAGGTTTCCAGCAAGCCGGCAATGGTCAGGAAGGTAGTCTTGCCGGAGCCGGACGGACCGGTGACGGCAACGAACTCGCCTTCTTTCACGTCGATGTTGAAATCGCGCAACGCATAGGTCTCCACCACTTCGGTGCGGTAGACCTTGGACAGGTGGGTCATCTTCAGCATGGTTGTTCCTCGGTGGTGGTAGTGGTTTTTGCTCCTCCCCCTACTCGTAGGGGGAGGTCGGGAGGGGGTGAGGTTTTGACTCTGAGAGCAAGAGCCTCACCCCTCACCTAAAGGACTCCCTTCGGTCGCCCAACCCTCCCCTGCTCGCAGGGGAGGGAGTAAATGTGGTCAGTTGCTGATCGCGACGCGGGCCGCGCCCTTGAAGCTGTCGGTGCCGGAAATCACGATGCGGTCGCCTTCCTTCAGGCCATCGAGGATCTCCACCTTGTCGATGCTCGAGGCACCGACGCGGATCGGGGTCTTGCTGGCGATGCCGTCGCGCACCAGGTAGGCATAGCTGCCGCCGGACTCGTCGACGAACGAGCCGCGCTGCACGGTCAGCACGTTGTCGCGCTTGTCCAGCAGCACGCGTACCGAAAGACGCTGGTTCTGGCGCAGCTGCTTCGGCGTCTCACCATCGAAGCGCAGACGCGCGGCCACCTGGCCATTCACCACTTCCGGCGAAATCGCGCTGACCAGGCCCTTCCATACATGCCCGTTGCCGCTGATCTCGCCGGACATGCCGATGCCCAGATCACGCGCGAAGCTTTCCGGCACCTGCATCTCCACCTGCAGCGCGGACAGGTCGATCACGCTGAGCAGCTGCGCATCCTTCGCCACGGTGGCGCGCTCGGCGATGAACAACTGGCCGACCTGGCCATCGACTGGCGACTTCACGTTGAGGTCGTCGACCTGGCGCTGCAGGTCCTGCACCACCAGCATCTGGTTCTCGTGTGCGAGCTTCTTGGCCTGGATATTGAATTTCAGACTGTCCCCACTGATGCCGAGGTCAGCTTTGGCATGCGCCAGCGTGATGCGCGCCTTTTCCAGCACGTCCTTGGCCTGGTCGACTTCCACCCCGGTGGCGGCGCCGGCGGCGCTGGCCTTCTGCTCGCGATCGAGGTTGGTCTCGGCGCTCTTCTCGTCGATCTGCGCGTTGTCCAGCGCCTTCTGCAGTTCGCTGCGCTTGCTGCGTGCATCCACTTGCGCCTGCAGATAGTCGACCTGCATCGCATCGGCCTTGGACTGCTCCTGCGCCAGCTTGTTGCGCAGTTCCGGGCTGTCGACGATGGCCAGCACCTGGCCCTTCTTCACCGTGTCGCCGGCATGCACCTGCAGCGTCACCGCGCCGCCGTAGGTGGCGTACATCGTCGGACTGACCGCAGCGACCACCTTGCCCTCGGCGGCGATGTCGCGCACGAACAGACCGCGCTCGACGGTGGCAAAGGCCAGCCGCGAACTGCTGACCGATGCGGATGCCGAGAACAGCCGACCGATGCCCGGCGCCAGCCACACCAGCAGGCCGAGCACGAGTACGCCGCCGCCGATCAGGATCAGCCGGCGCTTGCGGTTGGGTTTGACTTCGACCATGCGGTCTTGCGCGGAAGTGTCGCGAATCATCATGTCGTTCCTGACCGCGGACAGCGCGGTTGCACGACGATCTTTGCAATCCGCGTGCCACGCGGAAATGATCAGATGAATCCTTCTATTTCAACGACTTGAAATTCCCCAAACGAAGGAACCAGGTGTCCGCGGACAATCTACGGACAGCCGGACGAACAGCGGTCACAACGACTCAGCCGCCGGCCGGGAACCGCCATGGAACGGCCTCGGTCCGTGCGATACAGGCCGCCAGATGCCTGCTCATCGACGATACCTGCGTAGCGATCTCGCCGCCGAGAACGTCCAGCCCAGCCAACCGATGTGTATGGAAACGCAGCAGTTGCGCACTGGCCGGGCGGGCATCCGGCGACCCGCTTGGCAGTTTTGCAATAGGCATCGGTTCGCCACCGGCCAGCAATGCATCCCAGGCCAGATAATCGGTATCCGGCAGCAGATGCAGCCGTGCGCATGCGCGGCCATCGCGATCCACACATTCGATCCACTCGCGCGGCCCTTCGACCGTGATCGTGCTGGCGACCCGCAACGAACGGACCTGCATCAGCGGCGCCAGCCGTATCGACTCAACCAGCAGGCCGCGCGGCATCTCCCAGCTTGTCGATATGTCGAATCGCATCGGCATGTAGAGCACATTGCCCAGCGACGGCAAACCTTCGGCCAGCGATACTGGTGTCATGCGCAGATATCGTCTGCTCATCGCGCTGACGGCGGCATTCAGACGGAGTTCCCGCAAACGCTGGACCCATGGAGCGAACATCACTGACCTCCGACAGAACAGCCGGGCTGGCGTTCTCGCGGAACGCACTGGCGAAGGCAGGGAAAACGCGAGTCGGCCCGGCGAACGCGCCGGGCGACGGTGCTTATTTGGTCAGGATCAACTTGTCGTTGCGGGTCAGGCGCAGGTGGTATTCGCTGCCCTGATGCTGGATCACCAACTCACGGGCGCCATCCAGCAACGATTGACTGGAGATATGCCGTGTCGCTGCGACAGCGGACGTTGACGACGCCAGTTGTACCGATCGCGACAACGACGGCTTGCACAGGGAAAGGACAGGCAGCGACATCGGAATTCCCACAGGGAGTCAGTGACGAATCAAATGATAATGATTCTTATTTGACTGTCAAGTTGCCCTGCGCGAAATCGCTGCCGCACTCAAGCCGTTTCGATGACTTGCCGGATGCGCTGCGCGACCGCCGCGTCCAGCCGCGGCAGGACTTCCAGCGCGTCCAGATTCTGCTCCAGTTGCTCGCGCCGGCTGGCGCCCAGCATCACGGTGGAAACGTGCGGATTGAGCAGGCACCAGGCGATTGCCAGCTGCGCCAAGTGCACGCCCAGTTCGTCCGCGATCGGCTGCAGCGCACGCACCTTGTTGATGCGTTCGTTGCCATGACCCAGCACACCCTCACGCAGCCACTCGTAACCGGGTTGGGTCAGCCGCGAATCGGCCGGCACGCCGTCGTTGTACTTGCCGCTCAACAAGCCTGAAGATAACGGCGACCAGATCGTGGTGCCCATGCCATAGGCCTCGTACAGCGGCGCGTACTCCACTTCCACCCGTTCGCGATGCAGCAGGTTGTATTGCGGCTGTTCCATCACCGGTGCATAGAAATGGTTTTCGCGCGCGATCCGGTGCGCCTCGTGGATCGCCTCGGCCGGCCATTCGCTGGTGCCCCAGTACAGCACCTTGCCCTGGCGGATCAGCGTATCTATCGCCGCCACGGTTTCCTCGATCGGCGTATCCGGATCGGGACGATGACAGAAATACAGATCCAGATAGTCGACGCGCAGGCGCTGCAATGCCTGCGTGCAGGCCTCCATCACGTGCTTGCGCGACAGACCGCGCTGGGTCGGCAGCGGCTTGTCGTAGGCGCCGAAGAACACCTTGCTGGAGACGCAATAGCTGTCGCGCGGAAAGCGCAGATCGGCCAGCACGTCGCCCATCACCTGTTCGGCCACGCCGTTGTTGTAGGTCTCGGCGTTGTCGAAGAAGTTGACGCCGCGATCGTGCGCCAGCGCCAGCAGCTCGCGCGCCTGCGTGCGACCGACCTGCTTGCCGAAGGTGACCCAGGCACCAAACGACAGCGCGGACAGTTGCAGACCGGATTTGCCAAGGCGACGGTAAAGCATGGGGATGCTCCGATGACGGGAAAGACCGTCAGCATGACAACAGTCGCGTTGCCACGTCCAATCCTTGCGTTGAAGGCAGCTGTCGTCATGGGCACAACGGCGTAGTCTTGGGCTTTCCCCTCGCAGCGGAGTCCGTCATGTCCACGATCAAAGGCTGGGCCGCCAATGCCGCCGGTCAACCGCTCGCACTGACCACGTTCGACGTGGGCGCACTCGGCGCCGAGGAAGTCGAAGTCGCGGTGGACTACTGCGGCATCTGCCACTCGGATCTGTCGATGATCCACAACGAATGGGGCAACGCGCGCTACCCGTTCATCCCCGGTCACGAAGTGATCGGTCGTGTCACCGCACTGGGCGCGCAGGCGAAGGGGCTGAGCATCGGCCAGCGCGTCGGCATCGGCTGGACCGCCGAAAGCTGCATGCACTGCTGCCAATGCCTGTCCGGCGATCAGAACCTGTGCGCGTCATCAGTCGCAACCATCGGTGGCCACCACGGCGGCTTCGCCGACAAGGTGCGCGCGCATTGGGCGTGGGCAGTCCCGCTGCCCGAAGACATCGACCTCACCAGTGCCGGCCCGCTGTTGTGCGGTGGCATCACCGTTCTCAAGCCGTTCCTCGCCTACGACATCAAACCCACCGCACGGGTGGGCGTGGTCGGCATTGGCGGGCTTGGCCACATGGCGGTGAAGTTCGCTGCCGGTTGGGGCTGCGAAGTCACCGCGTTCACTTCCACTGCCGCGAAGGCCGATGAAGCGCGCAGCTTCGGCGCGCATCACGTTGTCGCCAGCCGCGATGCTGCAGCGATCAAGGCGATCGCCGGCTCGCTCGACCTGCTGCTGGTGACCGTCAACGTGCCGATGGACTGGAGCGCCTTGCTCAACACGCTCGCACCCAAAGGGCGCATGCATGTGGTCGGCGCGGTGCTCGAACCGATTCCGGTACCGGCATTTTCCCTGATCGGGCGCCAGCGCGAAGTCTCCGGCTCACCCACCGGCTCACCGGTCGACATCGCCCGCATGCTGGATTTCGCCGCCCGCCACGATATCCGCCCGCAGGTGGAGATGTTTCCGATGAGCAAGGTCAACGAGGCACTTGCCCACTTGGAAGCGGGCAAGGCGCGCTACCGGATCGTGCTGGAGGCGGGTAGCTGAGTCGCTGCTACGACAGGAAGTGCAATCCCAACGCCAGCACGAGTGCGGCGAACACGCCGGCGACCACGTCGTCGATCATCACGCCCATGCCGCCTTTCACGCGCCGGTCGAGCCAACTGATCGGCCATGGCTTCCACACGTCGAACAGGCGGAACAGCACGAAGCCGGCCAGCAGCATCCACCACGCGAATCCGCTGGCCGGCAGCAGCGCGGGAATCAGCAGCGGCAGCAGCGCGATCCACTGGCCGATGAATTCGTCCCACACCAGACTGCGATGGTCGTCCACGCCCAGCGTGCGACCGGCCACATTGCACGCCCACACGCCCACGCCGAAGCCGATCAGCAACACGAGCAGATACAGCGGCAGCGACAGCTCGCGCAGCAGCAGCCATGGCAGCAGTGCGGCCAGCGAGCCGAACGTGCCCTGCGCTACCGGCGTCAGGCCGGAGCCGAAGCCGCAGGCCAGCCAGCCGGCTGGCGTCGCCAGCAAGGCGCGGCGTTGTTCCCTACTCAGTGTTTTCTTCGCGCTCACGCGAAATGCTCCCAGCCCGGTCGATCGGTTGCCAGCCACTCGCCATCGGTGCCGCGCACGCGCACACCGGTGCCTTCCACGATGCGACCGATCTTGCTCACGCCGCAGCCGAGTCGCGACAGATCCGCCTGCACGTCGGCCACGCGTTGTGCGGGCACGCTGAAGCACAGCTCGTAATCGTCGCCGCCACTCAGCGCGAACTGCAGCGCGCTGACCTCGTCGTACAACGCCATCAGCGCCGACGAGCGCGGCAGCAGCGCAGCATCGATCTCGGCGCCGACACCGCTGGCAACGCAGATATGGTTCAGATCGGCGAGCAGGCCATCGGAAATATCGATGCAGGCACTCGCCTGACCACGCAAGGCGGCACCGGCAGACAGACGCGGCGTCGGCAGATTGAGCCGCTCGATCAGGTAGTCGCGCAGACCGGAGCGACCATCACCATCGTCCAGCGGATGCTGCAACGCATGCAGACCGGCGGCGGCATCACCGAGCGTACCGGTGACCAGCACCGCATCGCCGACCCGCGCACCGGCGCGGATGAGCGCCTTGCCCGGCGGCACGAAGCCGTGCACGGCCACACTGATGCTCAAGGGTCCGCGGGTGGTGTCGCCGCCGACCAGGGCGAGCCGGTGCGATTGTGCCAGCTTCGCAAAACCTTCGGCAAAACCTTCGACGAAGGCGGCATCGGCGTCGGGCAAGGTCAGCGCCAACAGCGCCCAGGCCGGGCTCGCGCCCATCGCCGCCAAGTCCGACAGGTTTACCGCCAGCGCCTTCCAGCCGATATCGGCTGCGGCGGTGCCGCGCGGAAAATGCACTCCTTCGACCAGCGTGTCGATCGCGACCGCCAATTCCTGTCCGGCCGGCACCGCCAGCACTGCGGCGTCATCGCCGATACCGATGCGTACATCGTCACGCGGCTGGGCGGTGAGTTCGCGGATACGCTCGATCAGTCGGAATTCCATGGCGTACGACCTGCGTGGATGAGTAGGCCCTGCCGGTGAAACTAACGGCTGAAGACCAGGGTGGGAGCATCGTGATAGGTGGTTTCCTGCCACAGCTTGAAGCCGGCTTTCTCCGCCACGCGAATCGAAGCTAGGTTTTCCGGGGAGATAATGCACACCGCACGCAGCGTGCCGAAATACTGTTCACCCCAGGCCGTGGCGGCGGCAACCGCTTCGCTCGCATAACCCTTGCCGTGCGAGTGAGCCGCAAGCACCCAGCCGAACTCCAGCATGCCCGCCAGCGAGGGTTGCATGTCGCGATGGAAGTCGGCAAAACCGATGTCACCGACGTAACGGCCCGTGTCCTTTTCCTCGACCGCCCAATAGCCGTAGCCCAGCAGGTTCCACAGGCCGATGAACTGCAGCAGACGGCGCCACACTTCCTCGCCGGTGAGCGGGCGGCCGCCGAGATAACGGGTGACCTCCGGATCGGACAACATGGCCGTGCGGGCGGCGTGATCCTCGATCCGGTGCGCACGTAGCCGCAGCCGCGGCGTTTCCAGCACCGGCACCGCGCCTTCGTACCGCGCTTCCCTGGCGCGCTCCATCAGCCGCGCTTTTCGATGGCGCGCAACTCGCCGGCCAGCTTGTCCAGCACACCATTGACGTAGCTGTGGCCGTGATCGGCACCGAAGCGCTTGGTGACTTCGATCGCCTCGTTGATCACCACACGGTACGGCACGTCCGGGCGAAACTTCAGCTCGTACGCGGCGAGGCGCAACGCGGCGCGTTCGATCGGATCGATCTGCGCGACTTCGCGGTCGATATGCGGACGCAAGGCTTCGTCGAGCGCAGCGACATTCGTTTCCACGCCATGCAGCAGATCCTCGAAGTACTCGAGATCGGCCACTTCCATGTCCTGCTCATGCCGGAACTGGTCGATCACCGCGTTCATGTGACTGCCGCTCATCTGCCACGCGTACAGCGCCTGCAATGCGCGGCGGCGGGCACGCGAACGCGCCTGCATGTCGAGACCCTGCGGGTGCTGGCTCATCACAGCTTCCCGTACAGGTTGACCATTTCCAGCGCGGCGATCGCGGCGTCGGCACCCTTGTTGCCGGCCTTGGTGCCCGAGCGTTCGATCGCCTGCTCGATGCTGTCGGTGGTCAGCACACCGAACGCGACCGGCACGCCGGAGCTGTAGGCGGCTTGGGCCAGGCCCTTCGCGCACTCGCCGGCGACGTAGTCGAAATGCGGGGTGGAGCCGCGGATCACTGCACCCAGTGCGATCACCGCCGCGTACTTGCCGGAGTTCGCCAGCTTGTGCGCGGCCAGCGCGATTTCCCACGCGCCGGGCACGCGGATCAGATCGATCGCGTCATCCTTCACGCCATGGCGTACCAGTGCGTCCCGCGCGCCAGCCACCAGCGGCTCGACGACGAAGCCGTTGAAACGGCCGGCGACGATGGCAAAGCGGCCTTTCGGCGTGGCGAAATCGCCTTCGATGATCTTCATGAGTTGCTGTTCCTGTGGGCGATAAGCCCATGCTGGTCGGCTATTTTACGGGTTTTCGACGGCACTGGCCGGCGCGGGTCGGTTGAGGTGCGGATAACCGGAAAAATCCAGCTGTGCGCGGCCGCCCGCCACACGCAGCCGCGCCGGCGCGCTGAACGGTAAGGTGAGTTGCTGCTCGCCATGACCGTGCGGCATGCCGCCCACGACGGGAATGCCGGCCACCGCGCGAATCTGCGCAAACGCCGCGGCCAGATCGTAGCCATTGTCGCGCGCACTGGGCTGGCAATGGCTGAAGTCGCCCAGCACCAGCGCCCGCTGCCGGCCAAGCACACCGGAAAGGTGCAGCTGGTACAGCCACCGTTCGATCCGGAACGGCGGCTCGCCGACATCCTCGACAAACAGGATGCCACCCTCGATCTGCGGGAAATACGGCGTGCCGAGCAGGCTGCACAGTACGGCGAGATTGCCGCCCCACAGCGGGCCTTGCACATCGATCTCGTTGGTCGTCGTGGCTGGCCATGCCGCGGTGGAGGCCGGTGAGGTCAAGGTGTCCCAGAAATGCTGCCAAGTGAACTCGCTGCAGGACTCCGCGCCCAGATCCGCCAGCAGCGGCCCGCTGAACGTGTACAAGCCAGTCTTTGCATACAGCGCCAACTGCAGCGCGGTGAAGTCGCTATGCCCCACCAGCAGCGTGGACGCATCGGCCAAGCGTTCGCGCAAGGCGTCGTAATCCAGATGAGGCAGCAGGCGCGAGGCGCCATAACCGCCGCGCGTCACCAGCGCGATATCCGGCAAGGTCCCCATTGTCGCCAGCGCATTGATATCGGCGACGCGCTCGGCGTCGGTGCCGGAAAAACGTTGTTCGGTTCGCTGCAGTACGTCCAGGCCATCCACGACACAGCCTGCTTCGCGCAATCGCGCCACGCCGCGCGTCATCGCAGCGGGGTCGTACGGGTAACCGGATGGAGCGATCAGGCGGATGGTGATATCGGACATGGCGCGTCGTCGTCTGGAAAGCTTGAGTATGGTTTGCCGGACATGGCGTCGCCATGGCAACGCGATGCCCGGCATGAGGCTACACGTACTCGACCACCTCCAGCCCGAAGCCACCCAGACCGACCAGCTTGCGCGGCGTACCGAGCACACGCAGCTGATGCACACCGAGATCGGCCAGCATCTGGGCGCCGAGGCCGAGCTGGCGCCACTCCTGCTGCTGCGCCTCTTCAGGTGCCTGCGTGCTGGGTTGGCGGTTGAGCCGGGCCAGCAGCGCTTCGGGCGTGTCTTCACCGGACAGCACCAGCAGCACGCCGCGATCCTCGTCGGCAATGCGGCGCAACGCCGAGGTCACGGTAAGGCCGAGATCATCGCGCTGCAGATGCAACACGTCGGACAAGGTGTTGCGCACATGCACGCGGGTGAGCACCGGCTTGCCGTCGTCGACCGCGCCGCGCACCAGCGCGAAATGCAGGCCACGCCGGATCACGTCGCGATACGCCACCAGCTGGAACGTGCCGAACTCGGTTTGAACCTGTTCCTCGTGCACGCGCTGCACGGTCTTTTCGGTTTCCAAACGGTAGCGAATCAAGTCAGCGATCGAACCGATCTTCAGGCCATGTTTGGCGGCAAAAATTTCCAGCTCGGGACGGCGCGCCATCGAGCCGTCCTCGTGCAGCACCTCGATCAGCACCGCCGACGGCTCCAGCCCGGCCAGCGCGGCCAGATCGCAACCGGCCTCGGTATGCCCGGCGCGGGTCAGCACGCCGCCCGGCTGCGCAGTCAGCGGAAAGATGTGGCCGGGTTGGGCCAGATCCTGCGGCTTCGCATCAGCCTTCACCGCGACCTGGATCGTGCGTGCGCGATCGTGCGCCGAGATGCCGGTGGTCACGCCTTCGGCCGCCTCGATCGAGACGGTGAAGTTGGTGTGGTATGACGAGGTATTGTCGCTGACCATTGGACGCAGACCGAGCTGGCGCGTGCGCTGCTCGGTCAGCGTGACGCAGACCAGCCCGCGCGCCTCGCGCACCATGAAGTTGATGTCCTCCGCGCGCACTTTCTCGGCGGCCATGATCAGGTCGCCCTCGTTCTCGCGGTCCTCGTCGTCGAGGATCACCACCATGCGGCCGGCGCGGATGTCTTCGAGGATTTCGGGAATGGTGTTGAAAGGCATGGCGTGGGTCTCGTTGAGATGTTCTCCCTCCCCTGCTTGTAGGGGAGGGTTGGGGAGGGGTGCTCTTGATTCAAAGTCAAAAGCTTCACCCCCTCCCGACCTCCCCCTGCATGCAGGGGGAGGAGCTAAAGGTCAGGCGAAGCCGTGCTGCTTGAGGAACGCCTCGTCCAGTCGCGGTGTCTCGCCACTGGACAACAGTCGCTCGATATAGCGCGCCACCACGTCCACCTCGATGTTCACCGCGTCGCCGACACGCCGCGCATGGAACGCGGTGTGCTCGACCGTATGCGGAATCAGGTTGACGCCAAAACGATGCCCGGCAACTTCGTTGACGGTGAGGCTGGTGCCGTCGATGCAGACCGAACCCTTCGCCGCGATATAGCGCGAGATCGCCGCGGGCACCTCGAACGTCCAGCGCTGCGATCGACCATCGGGCGTGATCGACACTACTTTGCCGAGCCCGTCGACATGCCCGGAAACCAGATGGCCGCCCAGCCGGTCGGCCAGACGCAGCGCTTTCTCCAGGTTCACCGGATCGCCGGCCTTCAACTTGCCCAGCGAGGTCAGCGACAGCGTCTCGTTGGAGACGTCCGCACTGAAGCCACGCGACTCCAGCGTGACCGCAGTAAGGCACACGCCGGACACGGCGATCGAATCGCCCAGCTGCACATCGGCAAGATCGAGGTCGGCCGTATCGACAGCCAGGCGCACGTCGCCGCCACGTGGCTCAAGCCGCGCGATGCGCCCAACGGACTGGATGATGCCGGTAAACATCAGCGCACCTCCGGCAGGAGGGGGATGTTCGCAATGCTCAAGATCAATTTCATGAAACGTTTCCCGCGTCAGAAACTGCGAAAAACGCCCCAAGGCATGAGGCCAGGCGCGCGCCGTGAAGCGCCCGCCCTGCCGTCTTCTCTTTATCCGGACTGTGAGGAACGCGGTTTCCCGCTTCCAACCGTCGGCTCCGGCATCTGACCGGATCTGCTGACCCCCGGCTTCTCCTCGCGGAATCGACCGGGGCGCTCGCGGGCTCGTTGTCGGGCGTTGAACCCTGCAACCTACCGCCGGTGGGGAATCTCACCCCGCCCTGAAGACGCTATGTGATGTTCGCCGGTTTGGCCGGCTGGCGCAGTCTAGCACCCGACATGCGAGACAGCTCGCCGCGATCACGGGAATGCAGCGTTCGCCAACGCGCACAACGCCGAACTCAGGCAGGGCGCAGTTGCAGTCGCCAATCCGCACCGAGCTGGCGCTGGTCGATCACCCGCAGCTGCCAGCGACTTGTCATGTCGCTGAGCGAGGGCAAGTGCAGCAGCGGGCGCGCGCTGTCGCCCAGCAGCAACGGCGCGACATAGAGCAGCAGTTCATCGACCAGGCCTGCCGCAAACAGCGCACCACACAGGGTCGGGCCGGCTTCGACATGCACTTCGTTGCAGCCGCGCCCGGCCAGCAGGGCAAGCACGGCGCGCAGGTCGAGCTTGTCGTTCTGGGTGGCCACCGCCATTCGCTCGACTCGCTCGAAACGGTTATCGGCACCGGATTCCGCGGCGCCATGAAGCAGCAGCGTCGGTGTCGAACCGTCCAACACATGACTGCCCGCCGGTATGCGCAGCTGGCGATCGAGGATCACTCTCAGCGGCGGCGTGAATTCCTCATCCTGCGGCAGGCGCACGGTGAGCCTGGGATTGTCCGCCAGCACGGTGCCGCTGCCGCTGAGGATCGCCGAGCTGCGCGCGCGCCAGCGCTGCACGTCGGCACGCGCGGCTTCGCCGGTGATCCATTTCGACTCGCCATTGCCCAGCGCGGTACGGCCGTCCAGACTCATTGCGAGTTTCACCCGCACGAACGGACGGCTACGCTCGATCCGGCTGAAAAAACCGATGTTCAACTCGCGCGCGGCCTCGCACAGCAGGCCGACGTCGACCGTGATGCCGGCGGCACGCAACCTAGCCATGCCGCGGCCGTCGACTTGCGGAAACGGATCCTCTGCCGCGACCACCACACGCGCCACGCCGGCGGCAATCAGCGCCTCCGCGCACGGTGGCGTGCGGCCGTGATGCGCGCACGGCTCCAGCGTGACGTAGGCGGTGGCGCCACGTGCACGCGCGCCGGCTTCGCGCAACGCGTACACCTCGGCATGCGGCTCACCGGCACGCTGATGGAAACCCGTACCGACAACCTCGTCGCCATGGGCGATCACGCAACCCACGCGCGGATTCGGCTGGGTCGTATAAAGGCCACGCTCGGCCAGGCGCAGGGCGTACGCCATGTGTTCGTGATCGGATGCGCTGAAAAATGACGGGGTCGCTGACATGCCGGACATTCTGGCAGATGCGCCCGGCGATCAGCTCTTCTTGCCGCGCTTGACGTCGCCTTCGCCGAGCAGCGAAAGCTGCAGGCTCTCCAGCCCCGGAAGGTCGCGTTCCAGTTTCTCGATCTCTTCGCGGAATGCCTGCACGTCCTCGAACTTGCGGTAGACCGAGGCGAAACGCACGTAGGCGACCTGATCGAGGTTCTTCAGCTCGCGCATCACCAGCTCGCCGAGCTGGCGCGACGGCACTTCACGCTCGCCGCTGCGGCGCAGGTCGTTGATGATGGCGCGCACGGAAGCGTCCACGTCATGACTGGCGACTGGCCGCTTCTGCAGCGCACGCTCGAAACTCACCCGCAACTTGCGCTCGTCGAACACCTCGCGCCGCTCGCCGCTCTTCACGATCGTCGGCAGCTTCAGCTCGGCCGTCTCGAACGTATTGAAGCGCTCACTGCATTGCGGACACTCGCGCCGACGACGCACGGTGCTGCCGTCCTCGGTCAATCGCGAGTCGATCACGCGAGTGTCTTCGTGCTGGCAGAAGGGGCAATGCATCCTTAGCGAATCAACCGTAGACCGGGAATTTCTTGCACTGCGCCGTCACCGCATCGCGCACTTTCGCGATCACCGCCTCGTCGCCCGGCGCATCCAGCACGTCGCAGATCCAGTTCGTCAGCTCGATGCAGTCCGCTTCCAGATAACCGCGGGTGGTGACCGCCGGCGTACCCACGCGCAGGCCGGAGGTGACGAAGGGCTTGCGCGGGTCGTTCGGCACGGCGTTCTTGTTGACCGTGATGTGCGCGTTGCCCAGCGCCTCTTCCGCGGCCTTGCCGGTGACTTCCTTGCCGATCATGTCGACCAGCATCAGATGGTTCTCGGTACCGCCGGAGACGATCTTGTAGCCACGCGCCATGAAGGTCTTGGCCATCGCCTTGGCGTTCTTCACCACCTGGGTCTGGTAGGCCTTGAACGCGGGCTCCAGCGCTTCCTTGAACGCCACCGCCTTGGCGGCAATCACATGCATCAGCGGACCGCCCTGGATGCCGGGGAACACGATCGACTGCAGCTTCTTCTCGATCTCTTCGCCGGCGTCCTTCGCCACGATGATGCCGCCGCGCGGGCCGCGCAGGGTCTTGTGGGTGGTCGAGGTCACCACGTGCGCATGCGGCAGCGGGCTCGGGTATACATCGGCGGCGATCAGGCCAGCGACGTGCGCCATGTCGACGAAAAACAGCGCGCCGACCGAGTCGGCGATCTGGCGCATGCGCGCCCAGTCGACCACCTGCGAATACGCGCTGAAGCCGCCGACCAGCATCTTCGGCTGGTGCTCGGTGGCAAGGCGCTGCACTTCGTCGTAGTCGATCATGCCGTTGGCATCGACGCCGTACTGCACCGCGTTGAACAGCTTGCCGGAAATATTGACCTTGGCGCCGTGGGTGAGATGGCCGCCATGCGCCAGGCTCATGCCGAGGATCGTGTCGCCTGGCTGCAGCAGCGCCAGATACACCGCCTGATTCGCCTGCGAGCCGGAATGCGGCTGCACGTTGGCGTAAGTGGCGCCGAACAGCTGCTTCAGGCGTTCGATCGCCAGCGTCTCGGCGATGTCGACGTACTCGCAACCGCCGTAGTAGCGCTTGCCCGGATAGCCTTCGGCGTACTTGTTGGTGAGCTTGGAACCCTGGGCTTCCATCACACGCGGGCTGGCATAATTTTCCGAAGCGATCAGCTCGACGTGGTCTTCCTGGCGCTGACCTTCATCGGCGATGGCCTTGGCCAGTTCATCGTCATAACCGGCGATCGTGCAGTTCTTCGGAAACATTCTGGCCTCGACAGGTGGGGAGCGGGTTTAGCCGGAAAGTGTAGCGCTGCCGGGCGTTTGCGGCCACCGCCCAGCTGATCCGGGCAGCGTCATCGGCACAGCGCCACAAGCCGCTATAATGCGCGGTTTGACGATTGCCCTTTACCAGCGCCGGCCTCACGGACGGCGCGGCGTACGCCTCCGGAGGCTCCATGCAGTACATCTACACCATGAACGGGGTCAGCAAGATCGTCCCGCCGAAGCGCCAGATCATCAAGGACATCTCGCTGTCCTTCTTCCCCGGCGCGAAGATCGGCCTGCTCGGCCTGAACGGCGCGGGCAAGTCCACGGTGCTGAAGATCATGGCCGGCGTGGATACCGACTTCCAGGGTGAGGCGCGTGCGGCCCCGGGTATCAAGGTCGGCTACCTGGCGCAGGAGCCACAGCTGGATCCGGAAAAGACCGTGCGCGAAGCGGTCGAGGAAGGCGTCTCCGTCATCCTCGACGCACAGAAGCGTCTCGACGAGGTCTATGCCGCCTATGCCGAGGAAGGCGCCGATTTCGACAAGCTGGCCAAAGAGCAGCAGGAACTGGAAAACCTGCTTGCCGCCAACGACGCGCATGCGCTGGAGCGCCAGCTGGAAGTGGCCGCCGACGCGCTGCGCCTGCCGCCGTGGGAAGCGAAGATCGGTCCGTTGTCGGGCGGTGAGAAGCGCCGTGTGGCGCTGTGCCGCCTGTTGCTGTCCAAGCCGGACATGCTGCTGCTCGACGAGCCGACCAACCATCTGGACGCCGAGTCGGTGGACTGGCTGGAGCAGTTCCTGCAGAACTACCCCGGCACCGTGGTCGCGGTCACGCATGATCGCTACTTCCTCGAGCACGCCGCCGAGTGGATTCTCGAACTCGATCGCGGTCGCGGCATTCCGTGGAAGGGCAACTACACCGACTGGCTGGAGCAGAAGAGCGAACGCCTCGCTCGCGAAGAAGCCGCCGAGAAGGGCCGCCAGAAGGCACTGGCACGCGAACTGGAGTGGGTGCGTTCGGCTGCCAAGGGCCGTCAGTCCAAGGGCAAGGCGCGTATCAACCGCTTCGAGGAACTGAACTCGGTCGAGTACCAGAAGCGCAACGAGACGAACGAGCTGTATATCCCACCGGGCGAACGCCTGGGCCAGGAAGTGATCGAGTTCAAGAACGTCAGCAAGTCGTTCGGTGATCGCCTGCTGATCGACGACCTCTCGTTCAAGGTGCCACCAGGTGCGATCGTCGGCGTGATGGGCGCGAACGGCGCCGGCAAATCCACCCTGTTCAAGCTGATCACCGGCAAGGAAGTGCCGGACAGCGGCGAGGTGAAGCTCGGCCATACCGTGCAGCTGGCCTATGTGGACCAGTCGCGCGATGCGCTCGACCCGAACAAGAACGTGTGGCAGGAAGTGTCCGACGGCGCCGACATCATCACCATCGGCAAGTACGAGCTGCAGTCGCGCGCGTATATCGGCCGCTTCAACTTCAAGGGCGTCGACCAGCAGAAGATGGTTGGCACGCTGTCCGGTGGCGAGCGCGGTCGCCTGCACCTGGCCAAGACCCTGATGCAGGGCGGCAACGTGCTGCTGCTCGATGAGCCGTCCAACGATCTGGACGTCGAGACGCTGCGCGCGCTGGAAGACGCGATGCTGGAATTCCCCGGCTGCGCGATGGTGATCTCGCATGACCGCTGGTTCCTCGACCGCATCGCCACTCACATCCTCGCGTTCGAAGGCGACTCGCATGTCGAGTTCTTCCCCGGCAACTACAACGAGTACGAGGCCGACAAGAAGCGTCGTCTTGGCGACGAAGGCGCGCGGCCGCATCGGGTGAAGTACAAGAAGCTGGCCTAAGGTCTTTTCCCCTCCCCTGCGATGCAGGGGAGGGTTGGGGTGGGGTAAAGCTCTTGATCTCCACGCCACCTTGGGCACCCCCTCCCAACCTCCCCCTGCGAGCAGGGGGAGGAGCTAGACAGGTAACCGGAGACCACGATGAGCTTCATGCAGTCACTGCAAGCTGCCTGGCAGCGCAACAACTCTCTGGTCTGCGTCGGCCTTGATCCGGAGCCGTCGAAATTTCCCGAACATCTGCGCGGCAACCCGGATGCGGTCTTCGAATTCTGCCGCGCCATCGTCGACGCCACCGCCGATCTGGTCTGCACCTACAAACCGCAGATCGCACACTTCGCCGCGCTGCGTGCGGAAGATGCACTCGAGCGACTGATCGCGCATATCCACGACAAACATCCGGGCGTGCCGGTGATCCTCGACGCCAAGCGCGGCGACATCGGCAGCACGGCGCAGCATTACGTCAGCGAAGCGTTCGATCGCTATCAGGCCGACGCGGTCACGCTGAACCCGTATCTCGGTCGCGACTCGGTGCAGCCATTCCTCGATCGCGCCGACAAGGGCGTGATCCTGCTCTGTCATACCTCCAACCCCGGCGCCGCCGATCTGCAGGATCTCCTCGTGTCTGATAAGAACGGGGGTGGCAAGCCGCTGTACCAGCACGTGGCGCAGATCGTCGCGCGCGACTGGAACGCGAACGGCAACTGCGCTCTGGTCACCGGCGCCACGTGGCCGGAACAACTGGCCGAAGTACGCGCACTGGTCGGCGACGTGCCGTTGCTGGTGCCCGGCATCGGCGCGCAGGGCGGCGATGTGGAAGCGGTCGTGCGCCATGGCCGCAGCAGCAACGGCAGCGGCCTGCTGATCAGCTCCTCACGTGCGATCCTCTATGCCGGCAACGGCGAGGATTTTGCTCAGGCTGCACGAGCTGCCACCCTGGAGTTGCGTGAGACAATCAACCGCCACCGCTGATCCCATCCACCTCGGCCAACAAGTCGTGTCTCCGGCTATTTGCAGATAGTTTTCTGCAACGGCAATCCGGCTACTTCGGAGGTTCCATGAAACTGCCATTCGACGTGCTGATGCTGGTCGGTTTCCTGCTGCCGGGTACCGTGCTCTGCCTGATCGACCGCTATCTCACGCGGAAGCCGCGCTGATGTACATGGGGCATTTCGCGATCGCGCTGGGTGCCCGCCGCTGGCTGCGATCGTTGCCGCTGGCCTGGTTATTGTTCGCCAGCATCGAACCGGATCTGCACGATGCACTCGGCAGCTGGCTGCCGGCCCTCGGTATCGGCGAGGCGACCCACAGTTTTCCGGGCATCCTCTACGCCGCAGCTGCCGTTGCGCTGCTAACTGCGCTGCTCTTTCGCCGGATCGGATTGGCGCTCGGTGCCAGCCTGCTGGTGTTGTCGCACGTCATTGTGGACTATCTCACCAGTTGGCTGCCGCTATGGCATGGCGGCCCACATGCCGGACTGCACCTGTACGCCATTCCCTGGGCTGATTTCATGTTGGAAACCACCACCATCGGCGTCGGCCTTGCGCTCTATGCGCGCTCGCCCGATCTGCGCCGCCCCGCTCGTGCGGGATTGGTGGCGATGGGCATGGTGATGGTCGGCCTGCAGGCGGTATGGAACTTCAGCATGGCCAGCGGCTGACCTTGCCGGTCAGCCCGCAGCCATCTTCGCTGCCTGCAACATCTTCGCCTTCAGATCCAGCGCATCGGCCGCATCCAGCAGTGCGCGTGCAAAGCTGCGCACTTCGGCCGGGCGCAACGCATACCAGTTTCCGGTCTTGCTCTCAGCCACGTTGCGACCCGCACGCGATACGCAATGCGGCCGGAAAATCACCATGCCGGTGAGTGATTCCGAACTGATATCCGCAGAGACAATCTGCATGTGCGTTTCATCTTCTTTCTTCACCGAACTTCTCCCGGACGGATAGCCGCCCTCGTGCAGCTTACGCTACCGGGAGTTCAGGCGGTGTTTCCGTGTTTGTCGGTACTTGCACGGCAGTTGTAACCTTCGAGAGCGGCACCTGTCCGCGACATGTCACATCGCGATTGCTCGGCGCCGCATCCCCAACCCCGAAAGGAAGACAACGCATGTCCGAACAGACTGACGTCCGCGTGGAAGACTGGAATCGCTTGCAACGGGAAGTAGCGCGTTTGCGCCTCCTGGTGATCATCGCTCTGTTGGCGGTGATTGCACTGGCTGCCGTGTCGTTGCTGCGCAAGCCAGACACATCGACCAGACCTGACACGATTCTCCGGGCACGGGGCCTGGTGATCACCGATGCACAGGGACACGACCGCATCCTGCTCGGCGCACCGGTACCGGCCAGCAAGGACCGTACGCGCAAGGACGATGCCTCGGACGGCATCATCTTCCTCGGCAAGACCGGCGCGGACCGCCTCGCGCTCGGACAACTCCCCACATTGCATATCGATGGCAAGACCTATAAGAGAAGAGGTGATGACGACAACTACGGCATGACGCTCTACGACACGAAGGGCAGTGAGCGCGGCGGCATGGCTTACATGGGCACGGGACGCGTCGGGCTTGCGCTCGATCGCGCCACGCCGCCGTATGAGGCCATTGGCCTGATGATCGATGACATGGAGAATTTCGCCGGGATGTACATCAACTACGGCGATCCCAAGGCGAAGGACTCTGCCATTGAGTTGGGCACCGATGCCAACAGCGTCCACCTCCAGCTCAAAGGCAAGGATGGTCTCCCGCGCGCAAAGTTGAACGTCGATGGGACGAACAGGCCGGCATGGCAGTTCGACGACAGGGAATCAGCGGCGAAGGCCGCGCAGGACCAGAAGCACTGACGACAGCGAGTCGCCTGTGTAGGCATCGACTGCACAGGCGACTCAATCGGCCGCGACGCTCGCCGGCTGGCGTGGGTCAGCGGCAGCCGGCGCACGCAATAGTGCGGCACGCAGCCAACGCTCGCATGGCGTCGAGAGCCAGCGCTCCACCGCTGCACCGAGCAGCCAGCACAACGGCAACGCCAGCAGATACCACAGGAAGCCGAGCCGCAGGTCGCCACCAGCGAGTTTGAACAGACGCACCATCGCGAAGACCACGAACATGTGGGTGAGATAGATCTCGTAACTGAGCCGCCCCCACGAACGCAGCCAATCCAGGCCGCGCCAGGCATGCCAGTCGCCACGGCGCTGGCGTTGCTCGCAGGCCAGCAACAGACACAGCGCAGAGAGCGCCAGCAACAGCATGTAGCCGTCGCGCAACAGATGCCACATCACCGCCCCGTCGATCGTGGTCGCCATCAGACCGATCGTACCCAGCCATCCCAGCAAGGCGGTCGTGCGTGCTGGAAGCGTGCGGGAACGCGCTGCCAGCAAGGCACCGAGCACGCCGAGCGCAATCGCCGACATGCCCGGCAGGTAGGCCTTCTCCTGCCAAATCTCGTTGCCGCGCAAGGCGGCGTGCGTCCACGGCATCGACAGCGCGAGGATGACCAGCAGCGGCACCAGCAACCAGCGCCTACGCGTCAGCAGACAGATCAGCGGAAAGCCGATATAGAACACTTCCTCGATCGACAGCGACCACAGCACGTCCCAGTTGCCCGGCAGATAGCCGGTGCGCCCCTCGTACCAGTTCAGATGCAGGCCGATGACGGCCCAGATCGCACCCGGCAGCGACTGACCCGGGCGACTGATCGTGTAATCCGGCACCGCCATCAGATGCAACACGGCGAGCACGGCAACCAGCACCAGCAGGCAGGGCACGATGCGGGCGAAGCGACGTGCGTAGAACGCACGCAAGTCGATCCGCTCCAGACCGCCCCAGCGCTGCAGCGCGTTGCCGGCAATCAGGAAACCGGAAATCACGAAGAACACGAACACGGCCTCGTAGCCGTTGTAGTTCAGCCGGCTCAGAAACCACGGCGGCAGCACATCGGCCAGCGCGGTCTTCTTCAGCGGAATGCGCAGGCCGAGGTGATTGAGGATGACGAACAGGATGGACAGACCGCGCAACAGGTCGATGCCAAGATTGCGGCGTGTCTGCACGGGCCGCGCATCTGTTCCGTCAGTCATCGATGGCTGCATGGATTCCATCGGTGACATCAGCCGCCCTGTCGTCAAAGAGCAGCATCATCCATGCACAGGCCTCGACGCATCAATACCGGCGTACGGAACTCATGCGGTGACCACCACTCCATGCCAGAAGGCCACGCGACCCTTGATCTCGCTGGCGGCCTCTTTCGGTGTCGGGTAATACCACGCGCCGTTGGCATTCACGTCACCATCCACGACCACGTCGTAATAGCTGGCCGTGCCTTTCCACGGACAGACGCTCTGGTGATCGCTGGCCCGGAAGTACTCGCGCCGCATCGACCCGGCGGGAAAATAATGATTGCCTTCGACCACGACGGTGTCGTCGCTTTCCGCCAGCACAGCGTCATGCCATATCGCGCGCATCAGTCGTCTCCGATGTCCTGCCCCGGAAACAGCACGTCGGTGTAGCCGAACTTGCTGAAGTCGGTGATGCGCGAAGGATACAGCCGGCCGATCAGGTGATCGCATTCGTGCTGTACCACGCGGGCATGGAAACCCTCGGCGGTGCGCTCGATACGCTGGCCTTGCGGATCGACACCTTCGTAGCGGATCAGCGAGTAACGACTCACTGCACCACGCAGGCCGGGCACGGACAGGCAACCCTCCCAGCCTTCTTCCATATCCTGCGACAGCGGTGTGATCACAGGGTTGAGCAGGATCGTGCGCGGCACCGCCGGCGCATCGGGATAACGCTCGTTGCTGTCGAAGCCGAAGATCACCAGTTGCAGGTCGACGCCGATCTGCGGCGCGGCGAGGCCGACGCCATCGGCGGCGTGCATGGTGTCGAACATGTCGGCGATCAGCGCGTCCAATTCCGCACTGCCCAGCATCGCGTCGGGTACCAGCGGGGCGATGCGCAGCAGGCGCGGATCGCCCATTTTGAGGATGTCGCGGATCATGGGATGCCTCGCGATCGAACGCAGTTACCGGATAAATGGTGGTTAATGCGTTCCGATGCAAGCGGCTTTGCTCGGCGCCTTAATTGCGCAGAGCAAAACCCTCTCCTTATTTGTTGAACCCGCAAGCGGGTTCAACCGCCGAACACTTTCTTCAGCAGATCAGTGGTGCGCGCGCCAGGGTTGTGGCGGATCGACTGCTCCTGGTCGCCAATCTCGGTGAACAGGCCGTCCAGCGTCTTCGACGTCACATAGTTGTCCAGATCCATCGGGCTGCCACCGTTGCTCGACTTGTGACCACTAAGTGAACCCAGCGAACCCAACGCACCACCGAGCGCACCGCCGCCACTGCCGGAAGTGAAGGCCTTGTACTTTTCGGTCACACCGACGCTGTCGGTAGCCTTGGCCACGATCGGATGGATGCGTGCGGTAAGTGCATCACCGGCAACGCGGCGGAAGAAATCGGTGGCGGCATGATCGCCACCGGTGAGAATGCCGCGTGCATCGCTGAGCGTCATCTTGCGGATCGCGTCGCCAAAGATCTCCGCCACCTGCGGCACCGCCTTCTCCGCTGCGCGATTCATGCTCAGCTCGAACGCGTCGACCTTGGCGCCCTGCCCCAGCTTTTTCGCCAGGCTGGCGGCCTGCTCGAGTTTGCCGGGTAGCGGAATGCGTACCTTGCTGTTGTTCCAGAAACCACCATCGCGACCCAGACTGTTGATCGCATTGGTGGTGCCCTTGGCCAGCGCCTCCTTGAGGCCGGAGGCAATGTCGCTGTCCGGCAGGCCGCTGCCGAGCGAGGAATTCGAACCATGCGTCGACGACTTGACCTTGTTCAACAGATCCTTGAACTGACCGGCACCGGCGGCAATCACCGGCAACGTGGCAACCGCAAGAGCAAGGCCCAGCAGGCCATGGCGAACGGTAATACGCATGACAAACTCCTTGTAGGCGATGGAGCGGCCAGTGTACCCCTGCCGCAAACTGTCGGGGCGCTCGCCTGGGCCGTGGCATTCGACCAATGGCTAATGCCGGCGGGTCCGGTTTGGCATTGACCGTCGCCGCCGACGGGGCGACTCTTGCTGCATTGCCGAGGAGAGCCACTCATGCATGCAGCCATACCCAAGCCGAGTCCCGCCAGCAAGATCCTGTGGGTCGCCATCGCCATCGTCGGCGCGTTCTGTCTGGGCGTGGTCGCGCTGCGCCGCGGCGAGCCGATCAATGCGATCTGGCTGGTCGCCGCCTCGATTTCGATCTTCGTGATCGGCTATCGCTTCTACGGCAAGTTCATCGAGCACTCGGTGCTGAAGCTGGACCCGACTCGCGCGCCGCCCTCGGTGCTGCGCAACGATGGTCTCGACTACGTGCCCACCGACAAATGGGTGGTGTTCGGCCACCACTTCGCCGCAATCGCCGGTGCCGGTCCGCTGGTCGGCCCGGTGCTGGCCGCGCAGATGGGCTACCTGCCCGGTACGCTGTGGATCCTGTTCGGCGTGGTGTTCGCCGGCGCGGTGCAGGACTTCATGATTCTTGGCCTTTCGCTGCGCCGCGATGGCCGTTCGCTCGGCCACATGCTGCGCGAGGAACTGGGGCCGGTCGCCGGCGTGGTGGCGATGTTCGGCGTGCTGGTGCTGATGATGATCGTGCTGGCGGTGCTGGCGCTGGTGGTGGTCAAGGCACTCACGCACAGCCCGTGGGGCACCTTCACCGTGGCTGCCACGATTCCGATCGCGCTGCTGATGGGCGTGTACCTGCGCTGGTTCCGTCCGGGCAAGATTCTGGAAGTGTCGATCATCGGCCTGGTGCTGCTGCTGGCCTCGATCGCGTTCGGCAAGAACGTGGCCGATTCGGCCGCGCTGGCGCCGCTGTTCGACTTCGATGCGAAGGCACTGGCGTGGCTGCTGATCGCCTATGGTTTCTGCGCCTCGGTGTTGCCGGTATGGCTGCTGCTGGCGCCGCGCGACTACCTGTCCACCTTCCTCAAGATCGGCACCATCGCGCTGCTGGCGCTGGCGATCTTTCTCGCCGCGCCGACCCTGCAGATGCCGGCGGTGACCAAGTTCATCGACGGCACCGGCCCGGTATTCCAGGGCAACCTGTTCCCGTTCCTGTTCATCACCATCGCCTGCGGCGCGGTATCGGGCTGGCATTCGATCATCGCCTCCGGCACCACGCCCAAGCTGCTCGCCAATGAGGGGCAGGCTCGACTGGTCGGCTACGGCGGCATGCTGATGGAAGCGTTCGTGGCGATCATGGCGCTGATCGCCGCCTCTTCGCTGCACCCGGGCGTGTACTTCGCGATGAATTCGCCGGCCGCGCTCGTCGGCAGCACGGTGCAGGACGCCGCCACCACGATCAGCCAGTGGGGCTTCGTGGTGACGCCGGACGAGTTGCTGCAGACCGCGAAGAACATCGGCGAATCCAGCATCCTCGGCCGCGCCGGCGGCGCGCCGACCCTGGCGGTGGGCATGGCGCAGTTGCTGCACAACATCATCCCCGGCGGCAGCATGATGGCGTTCTGGTACCACTACGCGATCCTGTTCGAGGCGCTGTTCATCCTTACCACGGTCGATGCCGGCACCCGCGTCGGCCGCTTCATGATCCAGGAAATCGCCGGGCTGATTCACAAGCCACTGCAGGCCACCGAATCGTGGACCGGCAACCTGCTCGCCACCGCGATCTGCGTGGGCCTGTGGGGTTACTTCCTGTACCAGGGCGCGGTCGATCCGCTGGGCGGCATCAATACCTTGTGGCCACTGTTCGGTATCGCCAACCAGATGCTCGCCGCGATCGCCTTGATGCTGGCCACCGTGGTGGTAGTGAAGCTCAAGCGCGAGCGCTACGTGCTGGTGCCGGGTATCCCGGCGATCTGGCTGATCGTATGCACGCTCACCGCTGGCTGGGAGAAGCTCAGCGGCCCGATAAGCTTCACCGCCGCTGCGCAGAAATACGCGCAGGCGATGCAGGACGGCAAGCTGTTGGCGCCAGCCAAGACGCCAGCCGCGATGCAGCAGATCGTCACCAACAACTACGTCGACATGGCACTCACCGGACTGTTCATGCTGCTGATCGTGGCCATGCTCGGCTTCTCGCTGCGCGCCCTGATCCGCGCATGGCAGACCAACCACCCGACCGCACACGAAGAACCGTACGTGGCACTGAGCAGCGTCGCCAGCTGAGGAAATCGCGATGAACAGGTCGATACAGGCGCTTGAATCGGGCTGGAAGTGGGCGGTACAAACCGCCCGCCTCTGCTGCGGCGTGCCCGATTACGATGCCTACGTGAAGCATCTGCGCGAGCATCATCCCGAACGCGAAGTGCCCAGTTACAAGGAGTTTTTTCGCGAACGGCAGGTGGCGCGTTACAAAGGCGGTGGTGGAAGGTGTTGTTGATGGGCGACTACGGGCTGCATTCAGCCCGTTCTTGGGAGGCTATCGGGCTCAAACGATGAATGCGCTGACCACGGCTACCGCCGCGGTCCAATGATTGCCACGCAGGCTGCGACCGATAGAGATCGACCCGCAGTGGCCGGTAACGAAGGGCCGTTTTCGAGAATGCGCATCTTCAACATTCGAGCTGACCGGATCGCGGAGGTAAGCGCTGTAGCGGGTCCGGTTGAACGAGGGGTTACGCACTCACGCCGTGGCAGACTGTGCCCTGGTCAAAGCTTGGAGACATGCGATGCAGGAGCCACTGTTCGGATTCGAGTGGAATCAAATGGATGCCCCGGCGGAGATTGAGGAGGGGCTATTCACGGTTGTTGCCAAAGACTCGACTGATGTCTATCACTCCGTTGGGACGGGATTCGTAATAAAGGCTTTGAGCGACGTTGCTTTCGCTGTCTCGGCAGCGCACGTGTTTGCAGAGGTCCAGCGACTTCAGCGGAAAGGTAATCTGCTGAGTCATGTCACCACTCTTCCTGAGTTTGCGCCGCTTCCACCCCCGATCAACGTCTCACTTGCAGGACTTGCGATGCTGACGCGCTCAAACTCAAGGGTGGTCGTCAGCGCAGTTGACGCGTTAGCGTTCGACGAGGCTGGTGACGTGGGTGTCGTACAGCTCAGACCGCAGAATGGGCAAGAGTCCGAATTTCCCCTGCGGGAGTTCATTCTCGAAGATGAGATGCCGAAGACTGGGCAACTCGTATGCGTTGCGAGTTACCTCAATCTTGCGTGCAGGAATGATGACACTGGTGCGTTCAAGGTCGAACGTCAGGCCGTTTTGCGAGTGGGCAAGGTGCTGGAGGTGTTCCCCACGGGACAACGACTCTGCCGTGGCCCCTGTTTCGAGACAACTATTCCGATGACATCCGGAATGAGCGGCGGCCCCGTCTTCCACTATGGCACCTCCGGCGCAATGCGCGTGATAGGTCTGGTGTGTTCCGACCCGGACCTTGACGGCCCGCTGAAGAACGACCGATCAGTGGCGGGCCGATCCTTGATAGCCCGGCTACCTGTAAGACGACTCAGCGGTACCGCTCAGGGCAAACAACAAGTCGTTCTGAGTTTCGTGCCGAATGCTGTGGCAGGCCAGTTCGCGAACTTCGACGGCGCCCAGTTCTGGGCGAGCTCGCGGTCGGAGTCAATCACGGGATAACGGGACCGGATAACGGAACGGAGGAAATTAAGTCGCGCCAGTTGTCTCAGGCCTCGACTCGCCGTTTCTCGGCTTTCGCTACCGTGCAGCGGTAGCACACCGAGTGCGGGCCAGGATGGCCCGTGCTCTACCCGGGGCCCCTGTGCGGCGGTGAGGTGGGGACGACAGGCCGCGTAGCGGGAGTCGACAGGGATGTCGGCTCCTTTTCGTCAGGGCAGGATGCCCTGTCGAAAAGCCCGACCCCGCCTCACGGACTTGCCGGGCATGGATGCTCGGCAAGCGCCAAGGGGGGTGTCGTTTTCTCTGGGCACTTCTCTTTTTGACAAGAAAAAGAGAAGTACCTCGCCCTCCGCAGGAGGGTGAAAGCTCTTCAGCTCTGATGCCAGAGTGCAGAATTGCAAAAGCGATTCCTGCCTTCGCAGGAATGACGACTGGGGGCGTTGGAAGGACCTGAAAGCCCTCATCAGGGTGAGTAGAGCATCGCGCACAAGGTGCGCTCCCGCACGTCATCGAGCCACCACAGTTCGATCAATTCGATGGCAGCGAAGAGCTCGCCGACCACCCCGTCGCCTGCAACCCATCCAGCAATTCCACCACCGCCTGCCGCGCCTGCACCCCATGCACAGGCAACACCAGTACATCTCCATCCCGCGCCCACGCAAGCAACCCGCACACAGCATCGAGCTCATCGAGGCATTCAACAACCGCCTCCACCGGCACCGCGTTCTGCACCAGCGCGTCGCGCAAAATACCCGCGACCTCGCCTGCCACGCGGCCGCGCATGAAACCCTCGATGTCCTTCAGCACTACGCGCTGCGGATGAAAGCTGGCCGCGACCGCGGCGAGTTCACGGATATCCGCGTCTTCGCGATTACCGGCCTGACCCAGCACCAGGCCAAGACGTCCGCGGCCCAGCGATGTCGTCGCGACGCCCAGCAGGCCGCGCAGACCTTCCGGATTGTGCGCGTAGTCGACGAACACCTGCAGCGTGCCGAAGCGCCAGTGCTGCAGGCGGCCGGGATTGTCCGCATGAGCGCTGCCGAAACGCGCCAGCACGTCGGCGATGGTTCCGGCGGGAATGCCGAGCGCCGCGGCCGCCAGCGCGGCGGCCGCGATATTCGCGATGTTGTAGCCGGCGCTGCCGGCGAAGCTCAATGGCATTTGCGCGACCACACCCAAGTCGTGATCGATACCTTGGTGGAACAGGTGGAGATGGCCGTCGCGCACGGCGCAAGTGCTGCCGGCCTGTTCGCGGCTGGCGCGCAGCAACGGATGCGCATCGTCGAGCGCGAACCAGCCGAGCGGCGCCGACAACGCAGCGGCCTGCCTGACCAGCACGGCATCGTCCGCATTCAATACCAGCAGGCCATCGGCACCAAGCACACGCGCGACGGTGAGTTTCACCGCCGCCAGTCCATCCAGGTCGTGGATGCCGTATTCGCCGAAATGATCGTCGCTGACGTTGGTCACCACCGCCACGTTTGCGCGCTGCACGGCGAGGCCGCGACGCAGGATGCCGCCGCGCGCGGTCTCCAGCACCGCAGCCTCGACCTGCGGCTGGCGCAGCACCTCGCGCGCGCCGGCGGGGCCGGAGAAGTCGCCAGAGTCGATCGCGCTACCGTCGACGAACACGCCATCGGTGCAGCTGTGCCCGGCATGCCAGCCATGCGCCTGCGCCATCGCGGCGAGCAGCCGTACGGTAGTGGTCTTGCCGTTGGAACCGGTCACCAGCGCCACCGGAACATCGTGCAGCGCGGTCCACGGCACGGCGTCGATGGCAGGAAGTTCTTTCAGCGGCCAGCTGCGGACACCCGTTCCTTCGCCGATCGAAAACACGTCATCGTCGATCAATACGGTAAGCCTGCGCGCCTCGGCGGCCTGCACCAGCACCGGCAGTGCGGGTTGTCGTTCGGCGGCGGCGAACGCGCGCAGCGTGTGCAGCGCGGAAGCCTCGTCCCATGCGGCGGGGTGCCCCGGCGCATGCAGGTCCGCCGCCACGGCATGCGTGGAGGCCAGGGTCGCCAGCCACGCCCATTCGTTCACTTCGGTCGCGCTGAACAACTGGTCGATCGGCGCTTCGAAGGCTAGCGCCGCACCATCGGGATGCCGACGCACCACGCGCAGCGAATCAACCCAGCCGAGTGCGCGACACGCAAGCTGCGTGCGCGCGTGCCAGCCAGCCAGCAGCGCGTCGTCGATGGCGACACCGACGGTCTCCAGCACGGCGCCGGCACCGTCGAAGTACAGGTTGGAACCGGTGAGGCGGCGCGAATCGTCGAACGGCAACGCGGCAGGCAGAATGCTCAATCGTCACTCTCGCGGGAGAAACGCACGCCGCGTTCGTCGCGCACCACGTCGCCCAGATCGGCAAAGCTGGTCTCGTCGAAGGAGGCCTCGGTCACCGGCGGCGTGATCGGCGCCGCAGCGGATTCCGCCCGCAGCTCGGCGGTGCCTTCAGGGCGGAACTTGATGATCTGCTTCCACGAGCGCACCAGCGCGTCGGCGAACACCAGCAGCAGGTCGCCGGAGCGGCCCATGCCCAAGGCGGCATCGATCGCCTTCTGCTCGTCCGGGATGATCGAGATCGCTGCATCCTGCACACCAGCCGCACGCAGCGCGCGCGCCAGGATGCCTGGCACCTCGTCGCCATCGCGGCCACGCAGCGCATCGTCGCGGCGGCAGATGTAGTGATCGAAGCGACCGGCCACCGCATCGGCGATCGCCACCAGATCCTCGTCGCGACGATCGCCGGGACCAGCCAGCACCACGATGCGCCGGCCGGTTACATCGAGACGTCCGGCCAGATCGGCCATCACTGCCACCGCGTGCGCATTGTGGCCGTAGTCGAACAGCACCTTGAACGGATGCTCGCTGTACACGTTCATGCGCCCCGGCGCCTGGAAGAACGTGGTGTCGAACGTGCGCAGGCCCTGCCGGATCGCGTCAAGCTTGATGCCGAGCGAGAACGCCATCGAGGCGGCAACCATCGCGTTCTGCACGTTGTGCAGGGCACGTCCTTCCAGCGTGGCCGGGATCAGGTGCGTCCACAGCAGCGGGATATGACTGCCCTTGTCGTACAGCGTGATCATCGCGCCGTTGACGCCAGCCTCGAGCGCGCAGGCACGGCCGCCGGCGCGCACGTGCTCGCGCACCAGTGCATGCGACGGATTCATGGTGACGTAGCAGATCACCTTGGCATCGGTGTAGCCGGACATCTTCAGCACCAGCGGATCGTCGGCGTTCAATACCGCGCAATCGGTGGCGACCTCGACCACGATGCGCTTGACCTCGGCGAGCTGCTCCAGCGTGTCGATGCCCTTGAGTCCCAGATGATCGGACTGCACGTTGAGCACCGCACCGACGTTGACCTTGGTCACGCCCATGCCGGCGCGCAGCAGGCCGCCGCGCGCAGTCTCCAGCACGGCGATGTCGATGTGCGGATCGGACAGCACCATGCGCGCCGACACCGGCCCGGTCATGTCGCCCTCGACCGTGCGCTGGCCGTCGATGTAGACGCCGTCGGTGGTGGTGAGTCCTGGCGTATAGCCGGCCATCTTGGTGATGTGCGCCAGCATGCGCGCGGTGGTGGTCTTGCCATTGGTACCGGTGAGCGCCGCGATCGGCACCCGCGCCGGCGAGCCAGGCGGAAACAGCATGTCGATCACCGGGCCGGCCGCATCGCGCGGCGTACCTTCGCTGGGGCTCACGTGCATGCGGAAGCCCGGCGCGGCATTGACCTCGCAGATGCCGCCGCCGATGCTCTTGTAACTCTCGGCGATATTGGTCGTGAGGAAATCCACGCCACCCACGTCCAGCCCGATCGCGCGGATCGCGCGCACCGCCATGTCGCGGTTGTCCGGATGGATGATGTCGGTGACGTCGGTGGCGGTGCCACCGGTGGACAGGTTCGCGGTGGAACGCAGGAACACGGTTTCGCCGGCCTGCGGAATCGAAGCGGCGGTGTAGCCGACACGCTCCATCATCATTTCGGCCTGCGCGTCGAGTACGAGGCGGGTCAGTACTTTCTCGTGACCGATGCCGCGGCGCGGGTCCTGGTTCACGATGTCCACCAACTGCGCGATCGTGCGGTTGCCATCGCCGACCACGTGACCCGGCGTACGACGTGTCGCGGCGACGAGTTCGTTGTTGACCACCAGCAACCGGTGATCGTCACCGCTCAAGAAATTCTCCACGATCACCGAGCGCGAATGCTCGCGCGCGGCCTTGAAGCCTTCGATGACTTCCTCATCGGTCATCAGGTGAATCGAGATGCCGCGGCCGTGGTTGCCATTGAACGGCTTGGTCACCACTGGCATGCCGAGCCGGCGCGCGGCGCGCAGTGCACCGTCCTCGCTCTGCACCAGCTCCTGTTTCGGCACCGGCAAACCGAGCGAGGCGAGGATCTTGTTGGTTTCTTCCTTGTCACTGGCCAGCTCCACCGCGATGTGCGGCGTGCGGCCGGTCACCGTGGCCTGGATGCGCTGCTGGTACTTGCCGTGGCCGAGCTGCACCAGCGACTGCTCGTTGAGACGCAGCCACGGGATATCACGTTCCTCCGCCGCACGCACCAGCGACGCGGTGGAAGGCCCGAGCGCGCGACGCTGCGCGTAGCGGATGAACTCGTCGCGCTCGCTCGTCCACTCCCAGCCTTCCGGCACGCTGCCGCGCACCTGCAGTTCCGCCGGCAGCAGTGACGACAACAAACGCAGGGCGAGCTCGCCAGCAGCGATGCCTTCTTCTTTCTGCACGTATTCGTAGACCACCGAATACACGCCCGGCTTGTCGGCGCTGCGCGTCTTGCCGAAGGTGACGTCTTCACCCGCGACGTTCTGCAGCTCGATCGCCACGTGCTCCAGCACATGACCGAGCCAGGTGCCCTCGCCTTCGCGCATGCGGCGGATGAAACCGCCGGGTTCGCGGTACGAGCAACCGTGCTCGGCCAGTCCCGGCAAGGCAGCGACCAGGCCGTCGACGAACTTCGCACCGAGTTTTCCCGTCGGCCACTGCTCCAGCTCACCCAGATCTAGCTCCAGCCGGATCACCGGGAAATGCGCATACAACGACGGGCCGACGAAAACGGAACGTTCCAGAATGCGCATGAGCTTTTTCCTTGAGCCGGAGGCTTGCTGCTACAAAATTTTGAGCTGAGGGCTCGCTTCAGTGAGTTTGGAGCCGAGGGCCCGTTTCAGACAGTTTGTTTCGGTATCGCCAGCGTACCCGCCGAGGCGTGGCGCGTCTGCATGTTGAAGGTAGCTCCGGCGATCAGCACATGGATGGTCATGCCCAGCATGCACACCGTGTCGTGTTCGCCGGCCTCGGCCATCGAGGAGAACTGCAGATTGCCGGCATCCAGCACGGTCACCGCGCCGCTGCCCTCGACTTCGAGCGTGTTGTCCGGACGGATGAACGCCGCCGTGTCCTCGTCCAGACCGATCCCCACCGCATAGGGGTTGTATGCAAGCGCCGCCATCAGCCGGCCGAGCCGGTCGCGCTGGCTGAAATGCTGGTCGATGATGAAACGGTTGGTCAGGCCCAGCCCCGGTGCCAGCCGCACGCTTCCGGCCGTGGGCGAGAGGCCTTCCTTGCCGAACGCGATCATGTGTTCGCTGAGGATGCTGGCGCCTGCGCTGGTGCCGCCGACGTGCACGCCACGCGCATTCAAGGCGCGGATGCGTTGCGCCACCGGCGTGCCGCCAAGCATGGTCGACAACCGCAGCTGGTTGCCGCCGGTGAAGAAGATGCCGGTGGCCTGGTCGAGTCGTTCCAACCGGTTCTTCTCTACCGCGTCGCGACGCATGTCGAAATCGAGCACGCCCACTTCGCCGGCGCCGAGGCCGGTGAACAGTTTTTCGTAACGGGGACCCGTGTCGGCCAGCTGGCTCGCCGTCGGAATCACCACGATATTCGCGTCGCCGCCGCCGCACAGTTGGACGAACCGCTCGAGAATGCGTGGATCGTTCTCTTTTTCCTCGGCGCCGCCGATCGGTACGATCCAGCCGCGCTGCTCCCCTTCCATCACCCTGCTGGGACTCATCTGGTTCTCAACTTCATTCGATTTCATGCGGTTCTCTGAGTCCGGCGGATCATTCGATCCATGCTGACGCATCGAACGTCTAGATGGTGTTCTCGAACGTGCCGCGATGTTCGATGTGGCCGTCGCGCACGTGCACGACGCCACCTGCCATTACATCATGCGCCGCGCCGGCTTCGTCCAGCGCTACCAGGTCGGCGTCGGCGCCAACATGGATCCGGCCCTTGCCGGGCAGCCGCAGCAGCCGTGCCGGATTGCTGGTGAACGCCGGTAGTGCGCGCTCCATCGGTACACCCCGCGCCAGCACCTCGTTCAAGGTTTCCAGCAGCGCACCAGATTCGCCGACACCCATGTGACAGACATGGCCGTCGTTGTCGAAGACCGGCAGACAGCCGCCAGCGTCGGAGCTGACCGTGATGCGCTCGATTGGGGCGGCGCTGTCCAGGAAACGGATCAAGCCGTCCGCCGCGCTCCAGGCATCTTCGCCCTCCTCGACCGGAAACGCGGTGAGATCGATCGTGCAGCCGCGCCCGGCCAGTTCCAGCGCTTCGTCAAACAGCGCCTTGCGCCGGTTCACATGGGTGGGATGGAACACGCGCGGCGGCAACTCGCTTTCGTCCAGCGCACGGCGCACCAGATCCAGCCCACGCGCGCCGTCGCCCAGATGCAGGTGCAACACGCCAGCCTTGCCCGTCATCAAACCCGCGACGTGCGCATCGGAAGCGAGCCGCAGCAGTTCGTCGAGGGTGGGCTGGCTGGAGCGGTGATCGCTGATCGCCACTTCGCCAATGCCGATCAACGCCTCGATGAAGACCAGATCGCCACGCACCGTGCCGGTGAGCGTGCGTGGCGGCACATGGTAGCCACCGGTGAAGGCCAGCGCGCTCAGCCCCTCCTCGCGCAGTGCATACACCGTCGCCAGCAGGTCGCGCGGACCGCGCGCCACGTCGTCGGTACCCAGCAGGCCGACCACCGTGGTGATGCCGGCGCGGGTGAAGCGCGACACACCCAGCGGCGGCACCCGCGTGCGGAAGCCCGCCTCGCCACCACCGCCGGTTACGTGCACATGTGCATCGATCAGGCCGGGGATCAGCCGGCGCCCCTGCAGGTCGATGGTCTGCACCGCCAGCGTGGCGGGCAGCTCGTCGAGCTTCGCACCCATCCAGAGGATGCGGCCGCCACCCAGCAGCAAATGCTGCACCCCGAGCGGTTCGGGCGCGTGGACCTGCGCATTTCGAAGCAGCAAAAGATTCATCGACGCAGCGTGACGATCGCCCGAGGTGGCGTCAAGCCATGTCGGATGCCACCTCGACCAATGCCTTCCCGGCAGCGACAATAGGCCATGAGCTTTCGATCATCCGCGTTGTCCACCACCCCGGCGATCCTCCCATGACGTCCATGCCCCAGCGCGAACCACGGCATGTCGGCCTGCGGGTCATCGCGATATACGAGGCGGTCAAGACGCTTGGCCTGATCCTGGTCGCGCTCGCGGCGTTCCATCTGAACCGCACGCAGAACTTCGATCACCTGGTGCACTGGCTGGAGCACCTCTCGCTGGCCGATACCGATGGCCTGCGCTGGAAGCTGGTCAACCTGCTGCAGGAGATGGGACCGAGCAAGTTCGTCGCGATCGGCATCGTGGCGCTGGGTTATGCGGTGATCTTCGGCATCGAAGGCATCGGCCTGTGGCTGGGCAAGCATTGGGCGGAATGGTTCACGGTGGTCGCCACCGGCTCGCTGATTCCGCTGGAGCTGTACGAAACCCTCTATTACTTCGGCTGGCTGAAGTTGGCCACCCTGATCGGCAACGTGGTCATCATCATCTACCTGGTGCGCATCGCGCTGCAGCCACGCAATAACGACTGAACCGCCTATACCTCGTGATGTACCGCTTCGGCCGGCAACGCGTCGGTGCGGTCGCCGCGCCGCGGCATCAGTTCGACCAGGTACATCGCGGCCAGGATCAGCCCGCCACCGAGCAGCATGCGCCAACTCAGCACGTCGCTTCCCAGCGCCACCGCGAACGCGGCGGCGAACACCGGCTCGGTGGTCATCACGATCGCGGCACGGGCGGCCGGTAGATGGGACTGTGCCCAGGTCTGCATCAGCATCGCACCGGCACCGGCGACCAGCGCCATGTACAGCACGCCGAACCACGCGTTGCGATCGGGCGGCAACATCGGTCCGTGCGGCGCAGTGGCGAGCAGGCAGACCACGGCGATCGCCACCATCTGCACTGCCGACATGCCGAATGCCTCGCCTTGGCGCGACCACTGGCCAAGCCCGACGATGTGCAGGCCGTACAGCGCAGCCGAGGCCAGCGTCAGCCACACACCGAAATCGACCGAGACGCCATTGAGCGACAACAGCGCCAGCCCGGCGGTGGACAGCAGCACCGCCAGCCAGACCACGCCAGCCATGCGCTGGCGCAGCAACAGCATCGCCAGGATCGGCGTGAATACCACATACATGCCGGTGGCGAAGCCGCTGACGCTGGGCGCGATCAGCGACAGCCCCCAGGTCTGCAGCAGCTGACCCGCACCGTAGACCACACCGAGCAGCAGGCCACGCATGACCTGCTTGCGGCCAAGCTGCCACACCGGCCGCGCGAACAGCGCCAGCATCACCAGCGCGGCGATCGCAAAACGCACGGCCAGAAAATCCGCCACCGGCATGCGCGCGACCACGTCCTTGATCAGCACGAAGGTCGAGCCCCACACCGCGGTCATCGCCAGCAGACCGATCGTCGCCAGCACGGTGATCCGTCGCGACGCCGTCATCGACGCAGCAACCGCCGCCACAGCTGCCCGGGAATCTGCAGCAGGAAGTGCGCCCAGATACCGAGCCACACCGCCGCCGCCACCAGCGGATTGCGTGAAGCCGGATCGTGCTTGCGGAACCAGCGCCACATGCCGCGATGCTTGTAGCGGCTGACGAACACCGGCCGATGCCGGCTGGAACTGCCCTTGCCGTGCTGCACGCGGACATCGCCGGCCAGCAGCACCTTATAGCCGATGTCGCGCACGCGACGGCACAGGTCCAGATCTTCGCAATGCAGGAAATAATCTTCGTCGAAACCGCCGAGGCGCTGGAACATCGCGCGCGTCATCAACATCACCGCGCCCGACACCGCCTCCGCCTCGATCACCTCGGCGGGGATCGCCTGTTCCACATTGACCTTCTCGCCAGGACGGCCGAGCAGGCTGTTGAGCGAACGCTGCAGCAACGGGTCACGTCGCCATGATGCGGGATCGGGGCGGCCATCGGCATCGCACACCACCGCGCCGATCAGGCCTGCCTTCGGCTTGCCGGCCTGCAGCGCCAGCAAGCGGCGCAAGTCGTCATCGCGCAACAGGCAATCGGGGTTGAGTATCAGCAGCGCGTGGCCATTGGCCTGCTTCGCCGCAAGGTTCACCGCCGGACCAAACCCGAGGTTCTTGTGGTTGTAGATCACCTTGAGCCGCGGATCGTGCGCATGCGCGCGCTCGATCGCCGACGGCATGCCATCGCGCGAAGCGTTGTCGATCAGGATCAGCTCCAGCGACAACGGGCTGGCCAGCACGCTTCGCACGCATTCGCGCAATGCCGGGCCGCTGTCGGCGGACACCACGATCACGCTGAGCGCCAGCGAAAACGGCGAGCGATGTCTGGTCGAAGTATCCACCGCGCAATTATGCGCGGAGATGCGCGGCGGGAGAACCGTTTGCGACGAAATAATCAGAGCGAAACAATCAGAACGGCCGCACCGCTGCGACGATTCAATCCTCGTCGTCCTGCCCCAGCACGGCCGGCAACGCCAGCGGCATGTCGCCCTCGCGTCGGATCAGCCACGGCTGCTCGCGATACCAGCCGCACAATTGCCAGCCGCGCAGGCGATGTCGATGCTGGCCTTCGCGATCCCACAGCACGATGCCGCGGTCGTTGGGCATGCGCGCCACGAACCAGCGTCCCGCCGGACTGAACGCTGCGCGCGGACCGACGCCGTCGATTCCGCTGCCGTCGGCAAACAGGAAGTTGCCGCTGCGGTATTCCACGTGATGGGCGAGCGGATCGATCAAGCCCTCGTCAGCCGACTGCCAGGCCGGCAATTGCAGCTCGATGATTTCCGCAGGCGGACCGATCGGTGCCAGCGCCAGCTCGGGCCATTCGGCGGATGCCATTGCGATCGGGTCGCGACGCTGCGCCCGATCCAGCCATGCCTCCAGTCCGGCCAGCAAGGTGTACCCGGCCAGCGCACCGAGCAGGGCCGCGCCCCAGGCAAACGCATCGCCACCGAGCACCCGTTGCAGCGCGAACAGCACGCCGGGCAAACCCCAGCGCAGTCCGCGTCGGATCAACGCGACATGCTCGCCGGCCAGTCGATGCTGCAGCAAGAGCACCACGGCCACCAGCGCGAACAGCAACGGCAGACCGAGCCACCACGGCAGCAGTGCCAACGCCACCATCCATGCCAGTGCGGGCAGCACGATGTTCCAACCAGGCCAGCGCGAGGCGGCCATGGCTCAGTCGTGTATCACGCGATGCGCAATCAGCCGCACCACACGCGCGCGTTGCGGAACATGCGCATCCACGGCGAATCCTCGCCCCACTGTTCCGGATGCCAGCTCAGTTGCACGCTGCGGAACACGCGCTCGGGATGCGGCATCATGATCGTCACGCGGCCATCGGCGGTGGTGAAGCCGGCCAGGCCGCCGGGCGAGCCGTTGGTATTGAGCGGAAAGTTCTCGGTCGGCTTGCCGCGGTTGTCGACGAAGCGCACCGCACCGCTCGACTTGGACGGACTGCACGCCTGCGGAAAACTGACCCGGCCTTCGCCGTGCGCGACCGCCACCGGAATCCGCGAGCCAGCCATGCCCTTGAAGAAGATGCTCGGCGAATCGAGCACTTCCAGCGTAACCAGGCGCGATTCGTACTGCTCCGACGCATTGCGCAGGAACTTCGGCCAGTGCTGCGCGCCGGGGATGATTTCCTTCAGTTGCGCCAGCATCTGGCAGCCGTTGCACACGCCGAGCGCGAACCTGGTCTGGTCGGCGAAGAACGCGGCGAACTGTTCGCGCAACATGTCGTTGTAGAGGATCGAGGTGGCCCAGCCGCGACCGGCGCCGAGCACGTCACCGTAGGAGAACCCACCGCAGGCGGCAAAGCCGCGGAAATCGGCCAGTTCAACGCGGCCGCTGGCCAGATCGGACATGTGTACGTCGACCGCGTCGAAACCGGCGCGGGTGAACGCGGCCGCCATCTCGACCTGACCATTGACGCCCTGCTCGCGCAGGATCGCGATGCGCGGGCGCGCGCCGCTGTCGATCAGCGCCGCCGCCACGTTCTCGGCCGGATTGAAGCTGAGCTTCGGCGTGATGCCCGGATCGGCATCGTCGAGTCGCCATTCGTGCTCGGCATCCGCACTCTGCGGGTTGTCGCGCAGGCGCTGCATCGCGTAACTGGTCTCGTTCCACGCCTTGAACAGCGTGCTCCAGTTCCACTTGAACAAGGTGTCGTCACCGAGAAACAGCTTGATGCCGAGCTTCTCTTTCGGCCGACCGATGCGATAGCTGATGCCCGCCAGGTTGTACTTGACCAGCAGCGCCTCGAACGCTTCGCGGTTCGCCTCGGCCACCTGCATCACCGCGCCGAGCTCCTCGTTGAACAGGGCGCGCAGCGTCGCCTCGGCCCAACCATCCAGCTGGATTTCCAGACCGCAGTGACCGGCGAAGGCCATCTCCAGCAAGGTGGTGATGACGCCGCCGTCGGAGCGGTCGTGATAGGCCAGCAGCAGGCCGCCCATGTTAGCCTCCTGCACCAGCTCGAACAGCGCCTTCAAGCGCTTGGCGTCATCCAGATCCGGCGGCACGCCGCCGCTGCGGTTGAATACCTGGGTCAGCGCGGAGCCGCCCAGACGATCGCGCCCGGCGCCCAGATCGATCAGCCACAACTCGGAATTGCCGCGATCGAGCTTGAGTTGCGGGGTGAGCGTGCGGCGCACGTCGCTGACGCGGGCAAAGCCGGTGATCACCAGCGACACCGGCGACACCGTGCGCTGTGGCGTGTCGCCGTCCTGCCACACGGTCTGCATCGACAGCGAGTCCTTGCCGACCGGAATCGAGATGTCCAACTGCGGGCACAGCTCCATGCCGATCGCCTGCACGGCATCAAACAACGCAGCGTCCTCGCCCGGATGGTTCACCGCCGCCATCCAGTTCGCCGACAGACGGATCTCGCCGAGACCGTCGATCGCCGCGGCGGCCAGATTGGTGATCGCCTCGCCGACGGCCAGCCGTGCCGCATCGGCACTGTTGAGCAGGGCCACCGGCGCGCGCTCGGCCATCGCCATCGCCTCACCGGCGTAGCCGTTGAAGTCGGCGATGGTCACCGCGCAGTCGGCCACCGGCACCTGCCACGGGCCGACCATCGGATCGCGATGATTCAGGCCGCCGACGGTGCGGTCGCCGATGGTGATCAAGAAACTCTTGCTGCCCACGGTGGGCAGGCGAAGCACGCGCAGCAAGGCCTCGTCCATGCCGATGCCGGACAGATCCGGCAGCAGGTCGACGCGCGGCTTGATTCGCTTCGCATCGCGATGCATCCGCGGCGGCTTGCCGAACAGCACGTCCATCGGCAGGTCGATCACGGTCAGGTCGCGACGCGGATCGGTCAGCACCAGCTGGCGCTCGACCGTGGCGTCGCCGACCACCGCATACGGGCAGCGCTCGCGCACGCACATCGCCTCGAACTCGGCCAGGTTTTCCGGACCGATCGCCAGCACGTAGCGTTCCTGCGACTCGTTGCTCCACACCTGCATCGGCGACAGCGACGGGTCGTCGCAGGGAATCTTCGACAGGTCGATCACGCCGCCGACACCGGCGTCGTTGAGCAGCTCGGGGATCGCGTTGGACAGGCCACCGGCACCGACGTCATGCACGCTGACGATCGGATTATTTTCGCCGCGCGCGCAGCAGGCGTCGATCACTTCCTGGCAACGCCGCTCCATCTCGGCGTTGTCGCGCTGCACCGAGGCGAAGTCGAGCTCGGCACTCGATGCTCCGCCGGCGACCGACGAGGCCGCGCCGCCGCCAAGCCCGATCAGCATCGCAGGGCCACCGAGCACGATCACCTTGTTGCCCGGCTGCACCGCACGCTTCAGCACATCGCCGGCACGCAGGTTGGCCAGGCCGCCGGCGAGCATGATCGGCTTGTCGTAGCCGCGACGCAGGCCGGCTTCGCCGGTCTCGTGCTCGTAGCTGCGGAAATAGCCGCCCAGACACGGCCGGCCGAATTCGTTGTTGAACGCGGCGGCGCCGAGCGGGCCGTCGCGCATGATCTCGAACGCGCTGGCCATGCGCGGTGGCAGCGGGCGATTCACTTCCCACGGCTGCGGATGGCCGGGAATGCGCAGGTCGGACACCGAGAAACCGGTGAGGCCGGCCTTCGGCTTGCCGCCACGACCGGTCGCACCCTCGTCGCGGATCTCGCCGCCGGCACCGGTGGCGGCACCCGGCCACGGGGCGATCGCGGTGGGATGGTTGTGCGTCTCCACCTTGATCGCGTAGTCGATGCGCTCCTCGTGGCCGCGCCACACGCCATCGGCCGGATCGGCAAAGAAGCGCTTGCCGGTGCTGCCCTCGATCACCGCCGCATTGTCCGAATACGCCGACAGCGTATGCGCCGGCGAATGCTGGTGGGTGTGCTTGATCATGCCGAACAGGCTCTTGTCCTGCTCTGCGCCGTCGACCGTCCAGCTGGCGTTGAACACCTTGTGCCGGCAATGCTCGGAGTTCGCCTGAGCGAACATGAAGAGTTCGGCGTCGGTCGGGTCGCGACCGAGTTCGGCATAGCGTGCGACCAGGTATTCGATCTCGTCGTCGGCCAGCGCGAGGCCGAGCCGTGCGTTCGCCTCCGCCAGTGCCGCCTGCGGATCGGTACCGAGCACGACATGCACCAGATCGCCGGGCGCGCCGGCCAGGAACAGACCTTGCGCGTCTTCGATGCGAGTCAGCACCGACTGCGTCATCGCGTCGTGCAGCACCGCCATGATCGCGGCGTGGTCCGGCGCCTCGGCCGGCGGCAGGCCGGCGACCTGCCAGGCCAGTCCGCGCTCGACCCGACGCACGTCGAAACCGGCGCCATGCAGGATGTCGGTGGCCTTGCTCGACCACGGCGAGATCGTGCCCAGTCGCGGCACCACCCACAACGTGGCCGGTTCGGGCTTCGCGTCCTTCGCTTCCAGCACGCTCAGCAATCGCTGACGTAGCGCACCTTCCGGCGCGGTAGCGACGTCGATGAAATAGACGAACCACGACGCCTGCACGCGTACGCCACGATGCAGGGCATCCAGGCGGGCATTCAGACGTTCGAGACGAAACGGCGAGAGGGCGCTCTGCCCGTCGAGTGCGATCATGCGGGGAACGGCTGCTATGCGGAGGAAACGCCTATTCTAACCGATGCTGCAATACGGCATCGTTCTGGCTCCCTCCCCCTGCCTGCCCCAAGGGACTTCCTTCGGTCGCAGGGGGAGGTTGGCGACCGAAGGGAGTCCTTCAGGTGAGGGGGTGGCTCTTGATCCTGCCGATAAAGAGCACCCCACCCCAGCCCTCCCCTGCTTTGCAGGGGAGGGAACGAGCCGTCGCAGCCTCAGCTGCCCTTTTGCAGCGCCTGCAGCAGCTGATCCGGGGTGACAAAGCCGCCCAGGGTGCTGCCATCCGGGCCGATGATCGTCGGGGTGCCATTGACGCCAAGTTTCAGACCGAGGTTGAACTGGTCCTCGACCGGATTGGTGCAGGTCGCCGCTTTCGGCGCGTGCCCTTCCTTCGCCGCCGTGAACGCTGCCTTGCGATCGCTGGCACACCACACCGAAACCATCTCGGTATAGGTCGGCGTGGGCCGTCCCGACGTGCTGGTCACGCCTTCGCGCGGCCACGCCAGATACTCCACCGCGATACCGGCCTTGTTGAACTCGGCGACATGTTCGTGCAGTGCACGGCAGAAGCCGCAGTTGACGTCAGTGAATACGGTCACCGTGTATTTCGGATGCGCCGGCGCAAACACGATGCGCTGGGAAGCCGGCACCTTGGCCAGTTCGTCCTTGCGGAAGCGCGACCAGGCAGCGTCGCCGAGGTTCTGGTGTTTGCCCAGGTCGATCAGATCACCATGCATCAGGTACTTGCCATCGGTGCTGACGTAGACCATCTGGCCGCCAGCGATCACCTGATAGAAACCCGGCATCGGCGCCGGGTCGATCGAGTCGACCTGGATATTCGCCGACAAGCCCTTGATCGCCTGCTGCACCATCTGCACGGCAGCCGGAGTGATCGTCGGGGCGACGACCGGCGCTGCACCGCTTTCGGCCGCACAGGCACTCAGGGAAAAGCTACCGATACACAGCGCCAGCAAAAGTTTCTTCAACATCACCATCAACCTCATTCGATCATTCCGCGCGCAGGCTGGCGGCGGTCAAGCAAGCATTCTCGCACAGGCAGCTGAACCGCCCTCACCCCCGCGGATGATGCTGCGCATGCAGTCGCTTCAACCCCTCCTTCGCCACCAACGTATAGATCTGCGTGGTACTGAGCGAGCTGTGACCGAGCAGCATCTGCAGCGCGCGCAGGTCGGCACCGTGGTTCAGCAGGTGGGTGGCGAACGAATGGCGCAGCACGTGCGGCGAGATGCGTTTCGGGTTGATGCCGACTTTCAGCGCGTAGCGTTTCACCAGGGTCCAGAACATCTGCCGGGTCATGCCTTCGCCGCGCTTGCTGAGGAACAGCGCCGCCGGCTGGCGGCCTTTGGCCAGCTCCGGCCGCACGTCGGCCAGATACGCACCGATGCGCTCAAGCGCCAATTCACCGACCGGTACCAAGCGATCTTTGCCGCCCTTGCCGGTGACCCGCAGCACGCCCTGGCGCGTATTCAGCGCGGTCAGCGGCAGTTCGACAAGCTCGGACACGCGCAGGCCGGAGGCGTACATCAGCTCCAGCATCGCGCGATCGCGCAGGCCCAGCGTGGTAGTCGTATCGGGCGCGTCGAGCAGGCCTTCGATCTCGCGTTCGGCCAGCGCCTTGGGCAGGCTGCGCGGCATCTTCGGGCGCTCGATCAGCAGGGTCGGATCGGCAAAGCCCGACTCGTTGCGGGCGAGGAAGGCGTAGTAACGACGGAACGCCGACTGCCGTCGCGCGATCGAGCGTACCGCGACGGACTGCGCGCCGTGGTACGCGGAAATATCCTCGCGCCGTGCTGTATGCAGGTTGCGACCGCGTCCCGCCAGCCAGCCGGCCAGTGCTTCCAGATCGCGCCGGTACGCCTCCAGCGTGCGATCGGCCAGACCGTCCTCTGACCACACTCGTTCCACGAACATGCTTATGCTCAGCCGGTCGGCTTCGGCGATACTGGCGCGGTTTTCTTCCTTCTCCATGCGCACGATGCTGGCCATTGCGCGCGCACTACGCAAGCGACCGACGACCGATGCCCGCGAACCTCGCCACCACCGATCTGCCCTGCCCGCTATGGCGCCGCCTGTTCGCACTGGTCTATGACCTGCTGATCGTGGTGGCGATCGTGATGGTGGTGGGCTTGTTGTGTCAGCTGGCCACCGGCGGCCAGTTGATCCACACCGCCGGCAAGACCGATGTCCCCATCTGGTATCAGCTGCTGCAGGCGCTGGTGGTGATGGCGTACTTCATCAGTTCGTGGCGCCGCGGCGGACAAACCGTCGGCATGCGGCCCTGGCGCATCCGGGTCACCCGCGATGATGGCGGCACGCCGTCGCTGCAACAGGCGCTGATCCGCGTGCTGGTAGCGGCAGCTCCGCTGGTGCTGCTGATGCTGGAGCCGATGATCGGGCTGCACGCGACATTGTGGACGCTGCTGATCGTCTGGGCTGGCTGGTTTGCGGTGGCCTTGTTCGATCCACGCCGTCGCGCCGTGCATGATTTCGCCGCGCATACCGAGATTCGCCTGCTGGAATGACTGATTCGTCGCGAAGTGTGTGCAACAGCTCGACGACTTCACACTTCTCTCAACGCATACCGGGTTCAATCCGACGATGCCGCCACCGCGCCCCGCCGAAAGTCGCAACGACGCCGAACTGATCCGCGCCAACCGCGGCTTCTACGAATTGCTGTGGGCCGCGGCCAAGCTGATCGGACCGGAGCGCTTCAACACCTGGCCGTTGCTGCGCGAACTGGCGGCGGCCGCGCCGCGTCGGCTGGAAGTGGCGCCCGGGCTGCGCCCACGACTGCCGCTGGACGGCACCTGCTTCGTCGACCTCAGCCACGCTGCCCTGTCCCAGCTGCATGCAAGCGGCGCCAAAGCCGTGCACGGCATGATCGGCGCGCTGCCGTGCGCCGACGCCAGTTTCGAGCTGATCTGCGCGCTCGACATTCTCGAACACGTCGCCGACGACGACAGTGCGCTGGCCGAACTGGCGCGGGTGGCGACACCCGGTGCCAGCGTGCTGCTGTCGGTGCCGCTGCATCCGGAAGCATGGACCGCGTTCGACGACTTCGTCGGTCACTGCCGGCGTTACGAACCGGCACAGATCATCGCCAAACTCGCCCGGCATGGTTTCACCATCGAGCACAGCGCGGTCTATGGCATGCAGCCGAAATCCTCGCGTCTGCTCGACCTCGGCCAGTGGTTTCTGACTCATCGGCGCGAGCGCGCGATGTGGTGGTACAACCGGGTGTTCATGCCGCTCGGCCTGCACTTCCAGAAACCGTTGCAGTGGCGCGAAGGCCTGGGCGACACGCAAGGCGTCGACGAGGTGCTGCTGCGCTGCCGTTATCGTCCCAATCCTCGTCCGACCCCGCCGCCAAGTCACTGATTGAGCTGGACACTGGTGTTTGCGGCATCGCAACACGCGAAAGGGAAACGGCGCTAAGATGGAAACGATTTCGTCTCCGGCCATCCCCTTACGATGCTTTACCAAATCCACGAATGGCAACGCTCGTTGCTCGGCCCCTTGAGCTACTTCGCGCAGGCCAGCGCGCGCATGCTCAACGACAACAGCAGCCCGTTTGCGCAGCTGCCCAGCGCGCAACGGATGGCCGCCGGCTACGAATTGATCCATCGGCTCGGCAAGGATTACGAGAAACCCGAATTTGACCTGCACACCGCCACCGCACACGATCACGAGATCGCGGTGATCGAACGCATCGCGCTGGCCAAGCCGTTCTGCCAGCTGAAGCGCTTCAAGCGCTTCAGCGACGACCCGGGCACCATCGAGAAGATGAAGAGCGACCCGGTGGTGCTGGTGGTCGCGCCGCTGTCCGGCCATCACGCCACCCTGCTGCGCGATACCGTGCGCACCCTGTTGCGCGACCACAAGGTGTACATCACCGACTGGGTCGACGCACGCATGGTGCCGACGACGGCCGGCACCTTCAGCCTTGACGACTACATCGCCTATGTCAAGGAATTCATCCGGCATATCGGCGCCAGTTCACTGCATGTGATTTCGGTGTGCCAGCCGACCGTACCGGTGCTGGCCGCGGTCTCGCTGATGGCCGCGCGCGGGGAAGATACGCCGCGCAGCCTGACCATGATGGGTGGCCCGATCGATCCGCGCTGCAGCCCCACCAGCGTCAACAACCTGGCCACCACGCAGCCGCTGTCCTGGTTCAAGGGCAATGTGATCCACACCGTGCCGCCGAACTATCCCGGCCATGGCCGCGAGGTCTATCCGGGCTTTCTGCAGCACGCCGGCTTCATCGCGATGAATCCCGGCCGCCACCTGAATTCGCACTGGGATTTCTATCAGGATCTGGTGCGCGGCGACCTCGACGACGCCGATTCGCATCGCAAGTTCTACGACGAGTACAACGCCGTGCTGGACATGCCGGCCGAGTTCTATCTCGACACGATCGAAAAAGTGTTCCAGCAATTCGTGCTGCCGCGCGGGCTGTGGGACGTCGCCGGCGAGCGGGTCAATCCGGCCGCGATCAAGCGCAGTGCCCTGCTCACCGTCGAAGGCGAACTGGACGACATCTCCGGCCTCGGCCAGACCCAAGCCGCACACGATCTGTGCAGCAGCATCCCGGCCAAGCGACGCGAGCACAAGGTGATTGCAGGCGCCGGCCACTATGGCATCTTCAGCGGCCGCCGTTGGCGCGAAACGGTCTACCCGCAGGTGCGCGACTTCATCCGCAAGTTCGATCACGCCGGAAAGTAAACGCCGACAGCAGGCTCGACGAGCCTGTTGCCGATCTGCGCTGGGGAAGCGGCTTCGGCCGCGCCCCGATTGGCTCGGCCACGGAAACCCTCCGTTCCCCGACGGTCGCTGGCACCGTCGCCGCCGATCGGCCAGACTTCGCGCATGCTTTCTTTCCGCTCAAGCGTCTGGCTGTGCTGCCTCGCGGCATTCCTGCTGCCGCTGGCACCGGCGCATGCCGCCAGCGCCAGCTATCGCTATGACACCGTGCATAGCCAGATCGTCTTCAGCATCAGTCACGATGGTTATTCGCGGCCGTTCGGACGGCTGCACATCACCCAAGGCTGGCTGCGTTTCGATCCGGATGACTGGAGCACGGCGGCCACCGAGCTGGATATCGATCTGGCCGGGGTGGACATGGGCGACGCCGACTGGAACAAGGCCGTGTGCAAGCCGGCCCTACTCGATTGCACGGGCCACCGCTATGCGCATTTCGTCAGCAGCCGTGTCGAACGCAAGGACGACCATCACGGCGTGCTGCATGGCCAGCTGACCCTGCACGGAATCAGTCAGCCGCTGAGCATTCCGTTCACGTTCAACCGTGTCGCCAATACCATCTACGGGCTGCATACCATCGCCGGATTCTCGGCTACCGCCATGCTGGATCGCGAGGGGTTCGGCATCACCGCCAACGCCGGTTCGATCGGTCAGCAGGTCAGCGTCTGGCTGGAGCTGGAGGCGATCCGCGACGAGCACGCCATTCCCACATCGAAGGAGCAACCATGAGTCTGCGCAGCAACGATCGCCAATGGGGATCGGTCGCCAAATTCTTCCACTGGACCATCGCGCTGGCCATCCTGGGCAACGGCATATTCGGCCTGCTGATGGACCTGGCGCATTCGCCGATGCAGAAGATCAACTGGCTGGCCCTGCACAAGTCGATCGGCCTGACCGTGCTCGCGCTAGTGCTGCTGCGCGTACTGTGGCGCTGGGGTGACGGCCATCCGCGCGAGGAACCGGCGCCGCGCTGGCAACAGCTGGGCGCGCGCGCCGTACACGGCGTAATGTATGTGCTGATCGTGGCGCTGCCGCTCAGCGGCTGGTGGTTCAATTCCGTCACCGGAAAACCACTGCAGTGGTTCAAACTGTTCAACCTGCCGGCGTTGGTGGCGAAAAATGACGACATGCGCGGTTTCTCGCATGCCGTGCACGAGTATCTGTTCTGGTTACTGATCCTGGTGCTGGTGGCGCACGTGGGTGCCGCGCTGAAGCACCACGTGTTCGACAACGACAACGTGTTGCGACGGATGCTTCCCTTTGGCCGCTTGCGCAACGGCTCGACCTCCACAGGAGACTCCCCATGAAACGACTCGCCATCCTGCTGTTTTCACTCGCGCTGCCGTGCGCTGCCGCGGCCGCTGATTACACGGTGCGTCCCGAACTGAGCCGACTCGGTTTCACCGGTACTTACCAGGGCGCTGCGTTCAATGGCAGCTTCGGCCAGTGGACGGCGGCGATAAGCTACGACCCGGCCAGCCTCGCCAACTCGAAGTTCGACGTGAACGTGACGCTGGCCAGTGCCAAAACCGGCGACCACGACCAGGACAGCGCGCTGCCCGGCGTGGATTTCTTCAACGTGGCGAAATTCCCCACGGCCCACTTCGTGACCACCGGCTTCCACCAGGATGGCGCGCAGGTGATCGCCGACGGCCAGCTGACCCTGCATGGCGTCACCCGGCCGCTGAGCCTCACCGTGTTGTTCAAGTCGCAAGGCGGCGCGGCCACACTGGATGTGGCCGGCGTACTGAAGCGGCTCGATTTCGGTGTGGGCACCGGCGATTACGCCGACACCTCCGTGATCGGTGCGGATGTCAAAGTCATCGCCCACCTGCAGCTCGCGCCGAAGTAATCCTGCATCACGATGGCGAGCGATCAGCTGTGGCGACGCCTGTACGACTGGATCACGCCAGCCCGCACCGTTGCCTCACCGGCGCCGCGACGCCAGGCCAGCGACTCGACGCGGGTAGCCGACAGCCTGCGCAACCTGCTCGATGACCCGACCATCCCGGCCTCGGTGCGCAGCGAACTGGCCACCGATTTCGGCCGCATCGAGAGCATGCTGCACAAGCTCGAACGCGGCGAGCTGCACGTCGCCGTGTTCGGCCGCGTCTCCACCGGCAAGTCGGCACTGGGCAATGCGCTGCTCGGGCGCGAGGCCTTCAGCGTCGGCGTCCTGCACGGCACCACCATCGATGCCGAACACGCGATGCTCGATGAAGCGAAGCACGGCGGCCTGGTGCTGATCGACACACCCGGCATCAACGAATTGGATGGCGAGGCACGCGAGCGGCTCGCGTTCGAAGTGGCCGAAGTCAGCGACCTGGTGATCTTCGTCGGCGACGGCGACCTCACCCGCGAGGAACTCGATGCGCTGAAGACGCTCGCCGCCACCCAGCGCCCGCTGCTGCTGGCGTTGAACAAGGCCGATCGCTACGGCGCCGATGAACTGGCCGATCTGCTGACGCATCTGCGCCTGCGCGTGACTGGACTGGTACGCGCGGAAGACGTGCTCGCCGTGGCCGCGCACCCGGCTGCGCTGCGCGTGGTCGAAATCGATGCGCGCGGGCACGAACAGTCGCACGAGCAGACGCGCCCGCCGGATGTCGCCGCGCTGCGCGAGCGATTGCTGGCAATTGCCGCGCGCGAAGGCAAGACGCTGTCGGCGATCAACGCTGGGCTGTACGCCGGTCGGCTCACCGATCAGGTCAGTGCACGCATCGCGCAGACACGGCAGGCGGTCGCGGCGAAGCTGATCCACAACTACTGCATCGCCAAGGGCGTGGCCGTCGCGCTGAATCCGATTCCCGTCGCCGATCTGCTCGCTGCAGCCGGGCTGGATGCGGCGATGGTGGTGCAGCTGTCGCGCGTCTACGGCTTGCCGCTGACCCGCGCCGAATCCGGCCGGCTAGTCGCGGTGATCTCCGCACAACTCGCCGCCTTGATGGGCGCGATCTGGGGCATGCAACTGGTCGCCTCCGCGCTGAAAGGTGTGAGTGCCGGCCTGTCGGTGGTGGTCACCGCCGCCGCGCAAGGCGCGCTTGGCTGGTACGCCACCGTGCTGATCGGCCGCGCTGCCGAGCGCTATCTGGTCGCCGGCAAGTCCTGGGGCGAAGCCGGCGCCAAGCGCGCGGTCGCCGAGATCGTCGCCAGCCTCGACCGCGATTCGATCCTGCGCGAGGCGCGCGAGGAAATCCTCAAGCGGTTGAAGTCGCAGCGCGCGTAACTCCATGTTCCTCCCCCTGCTTTGCAGGGGGAGGTTAGGAGGGGGTAAGGCTTTTGACTTTAGATCAAAAGCGAACCCCTCCCCAGCCCTCCCCTGCAAGCAGGGGAGGGAGCTCACTTCGACAGAAACGCGCGCACCGCTGTCGCATCGAACGGCCAGTCCAGCTCACGTCCGTCCCGCCCATCGCGCAACACCGGAAGACGCGTGCCGTAAAGCTGTTCCAGCGCATCGCTGTCGTCGACCCACACGCTATCGAAATCCGGTGCACGTGCCTCGGCCATCACGGCGAGCGCCAGGTCGCACAGGTGACAATAATCGCGCTGGTACAGGATCAGGTCGGACATGCGCTTGCGAATGGACTGCCAAATACGGGGACGCCGCGTAGAATAACCGGTTCTCTTCCCCACCCAGCAGCACCTTATGGCCGTCAGCGTATTCGACCTGTTCAAGATCGGCATTGGCCCATCCTCCTCGCACACGGTCGGACCGATGCGCGCGGCGGCACGTTTCGCCGAACGCTGGCTGGAAGAGAAAGGCGTGCTCGATCGGGTGACCCGCGTGCGCGCCGAACTGTACGGCTCGCTGGCGATGACCGGCCGCGGCCACGGTACCGACAAGGCCGTGCTGCTGGGACTGGAAGGCCAGCACCCGGACACCGTCGATCCCGACCAGATCCCCGCCACGCTCGAACGCATTCGCAAGACCCAGCGCCTGCGTGTGCTGGGCAAGCACGAGATCGAGTTCGAGGAAAAACGCGACCTCGTTTTCAACAAGCGCCAGAAACTGCCGTTCCATACCAACGGCATGCGTTTCAGTGCGTACGACGTCGATGGCAACGAACTGGCCACGCGTGACTACTATTCGGTCGGCGGCGGCTTCGTGGTCAATACCGACGAGGCGGCGGAAGACCGCATCGTCGCCGACACCACCGAGCAGCCCTACCCGTTTTCCAGTGGCGACGAGATGCTGGCGCTGTGCAAGCAGCACGGCCTGACCATCGCGCAGCTGATGATGGCGAACGAAACCGTGTGGCGCCCCGAGGCGGAAACCCGCGCCGGCCTGCTGACGATCTGGAAGGCGATGCAGGATTGCGTCAATCGTGGCCTGCGCTCGCCCGGCGTGCTGCCCGGCGGCTTGAAGGTGCATCGTCGGGCACCCGCGATGGCCGAAGAATTGCGCAACGCGCCAGAAGCCGCCCTGCGCGATCCGCTGACCATCCTCGACTGGGTGAACCTGTACGCACTCGCCGTCAACGAAGAGAACGCCGCCGGCGGCCGCGTGGTCACCGCGCCGACCAACGGCGCGGCCGGCATCGTGCCGGCGGTCGGCCACTACTACCTGCGTTTCTGCCCGAAGGCGGACGACGACGGCATCGTCGAGTACCTGCTCACCGCCGCCGCAATCGGCATCCTGTACAAGGAAAACGCCTCGATCTCTGGAGCCGAAGTCGGCTGTCAGGGTGAAGTCGGCGTGGCCTGCTCGATGGCCGCCGGCGGCCTCACCGCCGCGCTCGGCGGCAACGTGCTGCAGGTCGAGAACGCCGCCGAGATCGGCATGGAACACAACCTCGGCCTCACCTGCGATCCGATCGGCGGCCTAGTGCAGATCCCCTGCATCGAGCGCAATGCGATGGGTTCGGTCAAGGCGATCAACGCCAGCCGCATGGCGCTGAAGAGCGACGGCAAACACCGCGTCTCGCTGGACAAGGTGATCAAGACCATGCGCGACACCGGCCGCGACATGAAGGACAAATACAAGGAAACGTCGCGCGGCGGCCTCGCGGTCAACGTGATCGAGTGCTAAGAGCCAGTTCAAAGCGCCCCTGACCTTTGCCGGGTGACACGCCCGGCCCAGTCTGCAACCATCGGTTTCTTTGGGCGCTGCCGGCGCCCGCGCAGGAGTTCGCATGTCCTCATCCAGCCCGCTACGCCGCGACGTCGGCCCATTCGCCCTGATGCTTACCGGCCTGGGCTCGATCATCGGCTCCGGCTGGTTGTTCGGCGCATGGAAGGCGGCCGGCCTGGCCGGTCCCGGCGCGGTATGGGCGTGGGTGCTGGGCGCGGCGATCATCATGACGATCGCACTGACCTACGCCGAACTGGGCGCGATGTTTCCCGAATCCGGCGGCATGGTGCGCTACAGCCATTATTCGCACGGCTCGCTGGTCGGCTTCATCGGCGCCTGGGCGAACTGGATCGCGATCGTCTCGGTGATCCCGGTCGAGGCCGAGGCTTCGGTGCAGTACATGGCCTCGTGGCCATGGCAGTGGGCGCACGATCTGTACGTGCACATGCCCGACGGCCACGGCGAGCTGAGCGAGATCGGCCTGATGATCTCCGCGGTGCTGGTGATCGTGTACTTCCTGTTCAACTTCTGGAGCGTGAAGCTGTTCGCCCGCTCCAACACCGCGATCACCGTGTTCAAGCTGGTAGTACCGGCCGCCACCGGCATCGCCCTGATCGCCAGCGGCTTCCATAGCGAAAACTTCTCGGTCGGCATCCACGGCGACAAGCACGCCACCGACTTTGCCGCGATCCTCACGGCGGTCGCCACCGCCGGCATCGTGTTCAGCTTCAACGGCTTCCAGAGCCCGGTGAATCTTGCCGGCGAAGCGCGCAACCCCGGCAGGAGCATTCCGTTCGCGGTGCTCGGCTCGATCGCGCTGGCCACTGTCGTATACGTGATCCTGCAGGTCGCCTATATCGGCGCGGTGCCGCCGGACCTGCTGGCCAAGGCCGGCTGGCACGGCATCGACTTCCGTTCGCCGTTCGCCGAACTGGCCATCATCGTCAACCTGCACTGGCTGGCGATGCTGTTGTACATCGACGCGTTCGTCAGCCCCAGCGGCACCGGCATGACCTATACCGCCACCACCGCGCGGATGATCTACGGCATGGAGCGCAACGGCACCTTGCCGAAGATCCTCGGCCGCGTGAATTCAAAGTGGGGCGTGCCGCGTCCGGCGATGTGGCTGAACCTGGCCGTGTCGTTTCTGTTCCTGTTCAAATTCCGCGGCTGGGGCACGCTGGCAGCGGTGATTTCAGTGGCCACGATCATCTCCTACCTCACCGGCCCGGTCAGCGTGATGACCTTGCGCCGCACCGCGCCGGAACTACATCGCCCGTTCCGCCTGCGTGGCCTGCCGATACTCGCCGCGATCGCCTTCATCATGTCGACCGAGCTGCTGTACTGGGCCAAGTGGCCGCTGACCGGCGAGATCATCCTGCTGATGGTCGTCGCGCTGCCGGTGTACCTGTACTACCAGGCCAAGGCCGGTTGGCACGACTTTGCGCGGCAGATGAAGGGTGCCTGGTGGCTGGTGTTCTACCTGCCGACGCTGGCGTTCGTCTCGTGGGCTGGCAGCACCACATTCGGCGGCCAGGGCTATCTGTCCTACGGCATGGATCTGGCCGTGGTCGCCGTGATCGGATTGGTGTTCTACGTGTGGGGCGTGAAATCCGGCTGGCGCACGCCGTCGGTGGAAGCGGCGCAGCTGGAAGCGCAGGGCAACCCAGCCTCGCCGCTGGTACCGCCGGATGAAGCGACAGCGGAACGCATCACCGGGCACTGAGCTTCGCTCCTCCAGTCAAACCAAGAGCGCGCGGCTGATCACCGCGCGCTTTTTCATTTTGGATGCCACCCTCCGGCTGCCCCACAACGGCGCAAGATGTACAGTGATTCCCTGCTTCGTGGTCTTCACGTTGATCAACCGAGGGATGTCAGATGAATCCGCAGAAGCCGGTCGGTGCAAGAGTCAAGATTTCGAAGAACGGGCCTTATCTCGTCTCTGGCGGACTCCCGCTGCAAAAGGAGACCATCGGCACGAACGAAGCCGATGAATCGGTGAAGTGGCGGAAGGGTCAGCAATATCCCGCGCAGGAGGAATACGCACTCTGTCGCTGCGGCCACAGCGCGAACAAACCGTACTGCGATGGCACGCATGCGAAGGTGGGATTCGACGGCAGCGAAACCGCGAGTCGCCAGCCGTATCTTGAGCAGGCCCAGGTCATCCGCGGCCCGACGATGTCGTTGACCGATGTCGAAGGCCTGTGTGCATTCGCGCGCTTCTGCGATCCGCGCGGCAAGGTGTGGAACCTCGTCAGCGAAACGGACAACCCCACCGCCAGCAAGCATTTCGTCAGCCAGACCTGCGACTGCCCGTCGGGACGACTGGTGGCTTGGGACAACGAGACCGGCAAAGCGATCGAGCCCGCGTTTGAGCCCTCGATCGCTCTGATCGAAGATCCTGCCCAGAATTGTTCCGGGCCGATCTGGCTGCGCGGCGGCGTGCAGTTGATCGGCGCCGACGGCTTCGAGTACGAAGTGCGCAATCGCGTGACCCTGTGCCGCTGCGGCGAATCGCAGAACAAGCCGTTCTGCGATGGCACGCATGCGTCGATGGGATTCAGCGACAGCGAATGAGTAGCTGCCCCTCACCTTCCCACAAGGGGATTTCCTTCGGTCACAATCCTCTCCCCAAAGGGGAGGAGGAGGCAGGAGCTCTCACCCCAGCGCCAGCACGTCTCCCAACAACGCTTGTGCGGTCACTTCCGGTCCCGCTCCCGGCCCCTGGATCACCAGCGGCTGGGTGTTGTAGCGGGTGGTGGTGAGCGCGAACTGGTTGTCGGTGCCGTATAGACGCGCAGCCGGATGAGTCAGCGGCACTTCGACCAGGCCGACGCGCGCGCGGCCGCGCTGGTTGAGCCGGGCGAGGAAGCGCAACACGCAGCCACGCGATTTCGCCTCGGCATGCAGCTTTGCCAGCGGGGCGTCCAGTTCCTCCAGCCGCGCGAGGAAAGACTCCGCATCCAGCGCGCGCAACGGCTCAGGCACCAGGCCCTGCACATCCACCTCGTCGGTGCCGAGCGAGAAGCCTGCGTTGCGGGCGATGATCAGCAGCTTGCGCGCCACATCCTCGCCGGACAGGTCGGAGCGCGGGTCGGGCTCGGTGTAACCGAGCTGGCGTGCCTCGCGCAGCAAGACGGAGAACGGCCGACTACCGTCGTACTGGTTGAACAACCACGACAGCGAACCGGAGAACACGCCTTCAAGCGTGAGCAGGCTGTCGCCGCAGGTACGCAGGCGACGCAGTGTGGACAACACCGGCAGACCGGCGCCGACGGTGGCCGAATCACCATAGCGGCCACCGCTCGCCAGCGCCGCCTGCAACGCACGCCAGCCCGGCAGTTCGCCACCCGCCAGCGCCTTGTTCGCGGTGACCACGTGATAGCCGCGTGCCAGCCATTCGGCGTGGCGCGATGCCAGCGGCGCGCTGGCGGTGGCATCGACGATCACCCGGATCGCCGCACCGCTGGCATCCAGTGCGGCGAGCAGGCCGGCGTTGTCGCGTGCGTCGCCCTGGTGGTTCAGCTGCTCGCGCAGGCTGCGACTGGCGAGGTTGGTGGGATCGGTCTGCTGCCGGCGCGAGTTGGCGGCACCGACCAGCCGCAACGATGCGGCGGCCGGCGTGTTGAACAGCTTCAGCAGCGCGCCACCGACCACGCCGGTGCCGAGTAGCACGACTGCGATGGTGGGAGCGGCTTCAGCCGCGAAGGTGCGCGAGACAGTCGCGGCTGAAGCCGCTCCTACAGGCACAGTATCCAGCACCGCGCTCATGCGATCACCCGGCGTTTGGATTTTTCCACGGTGGCCGCGCGCAGCAGCGCCGCATCGAGATCACGCAGCAGGTCGTCGCCATCCTCGATGCCCACCGACAGACGCAGCAGGCTGTCGGCGATGCCGGCGGTGCTGCGCGCCTCCGGTGCCATCGACGCATGCGTCATCGAGGCCGGATGTGCGATCAGGCTCTCCACACCGCCCAACGACTCGGCCAGCGAGAAGTACTGCAGGCCATCGACGAAGGCCTCGATCTGGGTCACGTCGCCTTCCAGCTCGAAGCTGAGCATGGCGCCGAAACCCTGCTGCTGACGCGCGGCCAGCGCGTGGCCAGCGTGGCTGACCAGGCCCGGGTAATACACCTTGCGCACGGCCGCATGGGCATCCAGTTGCTCGGCGATGCGCGTGGCGTTTTCCTGATGTTGGCGCAGGCGCACGCTCAAGGTACGCAGGCCGCGCAGGGTGAGAAAGCTGTCGAACGGCGCACCGGTGAGGCCGTTGCAGTTGGCCCACCACTTCAGCTGTTCGAATACTGCCGCGTCGCGCGCCACCACGGCACCGCCTACCACGTCGCTGTGGCCGTTGATGTACTTGGTAGTGGAGTGCACGACCACGTCCGCACCCAGCAGCAGCGGCTGCTGCAATGCCGGCGACAAGAAGGTGTTGTCGACCACCAGCAGCGCGCCGACCGCGTGCGCGGCCTGCGCCACGTGACGGATGTCGGTGATCCGCAGCAGCGGATTGGACGGCGTCTCCACCCACACCAGCGCGGGCTTCTGCGCCAGGCCGGCAGCCAGCGCCACACTGTCGGTGAGATCGGCAAACGCCACGCTGAAGCGGCCCTTCTTCGCCCATGCATCCAGCAAGCGCCAGGTGCCACCGTAGCAATCGTGCGCGGCCAACACCGTGGCTCCGGCCGGCACCAGTTCCAGCGCCAGCGCCACCGCCGACATCCCGCTCGATGTCACCACCGCACCGGCGCCCTGCTCCAGTTCCGCCAGTGCATTGCCGAGCAGGTCACGGGTCGGATTGCCGCTGCGCGAGTAGTCGTACGGACGCTTGCCACCGAGTCCGTCAAACGCGTAGTTGGTCGACAGGTGCAGCGGCGGCACCACCGCGCCGTGCTGGGTATCCGATTCGATGCCGGCGCGCACGGCGCGGGTACAGGGGGCGGACTCGCTCATGGGGGGATCTCCAGTTCTCGTTATGTTTGGGGACGGAAAATCAGGCCAGCGCTTCGCGCAACAACGGCGCGAGCTGCTCGGGTTCTTTCAGGAAGGCGTCGTGGCCGTACGGCGACTCGATCACCTCGAGCGTGGCCGGGCCATGCAGGCGACGCTGCAGCTCGCACAGATCGGCCAGCGGCACCAGCCGGTCGGAGGGAAACCCGATCAGCGTCGCCGGCGTGGGGATCTGCTCGGGCTTGACGTCATGCAGGTCGATCGACTCGGACAACGCGAGGAAGCGGTCGGCATCGAAGCGCTCGACGAAGCGCTTGCCCTGATGCTCAAGGTAATCCTCGACCGGGAAATGGAAGCGTTCGTTGCGCCACTCCGGGCCGCCGGCAAAACGCCGGCCGAACTCGCCGCTGCCGCGGTAGGTGGTGATCGCCAGCTGACGCGCCAGCGCCAGCGCCTCGTCAACCTGACCACTGGCCTGACCGAGCCGCACGATGCCACGCTGCACGCTGCGCTGCGCCGTGCTGAGCGGGTGAGGCCGATGCGCGCCAGCCAGCAGCACCAGCCGATCCACGCTGCGTGGATGGCGCGCGGCAAATGCCAGCGCCACCATCGCGCCGTACGAGGAACCGATGAAGGCATGCGCCTGCGGGATGTTCAGCTCGTGCAGCAGCGCGGCCAGCGCATCGGCCTGATCCTCGCTGGATACGTTGGAGGCGCCCAACTGGTCCGAAGTCAGCCAATCGATCGCCAGTACGCGCCAGCGCTGCAGATCGACCGCCGCGCCCGCGCCGACCAGCGCCTGCCACCAGCCCGGTGCGGTATCGCCGTCCAGTGCAGTGACATCACGGTCGGCCGAGATGCCGCCCTGCACGATCAGCGTCGGCGCATCCGGCGCGCCGCACCACAGGTAGCGAACCTCGACTTCGCGCGGGCCGCTGCCGTACTTGGGAGTGATGACCAGCCGCCGCGTACTGCGCTGGGCGGTCAGGTCCTCGCGGCGCGACTCCCCATGGAAACGTGTCGCCGAAAGGCCCGGATCGAGGTCGGTGAGTGGCAGCGGCTGAAAGGTCATGCGGTTCTCCGGTCGCATCGCCTGCGGGGCGCCGGAGTCGGGTGTCATGCATGCACAGCAACGAAACTGCAGCAGGAATGACACCCATCTCTCGGGGCGCCGTGGCGCCGCCGCAGGATTTGGCACCGTGACGGGAACGCTTCCCGCTGGTTGCCCCGGCATCAAAGGGCCTATCCCTCCGCCGGTCTCGATGAGTGAAGCGGATAGTGCAGGCTATCGTCATAGTCTGTCAATAGACGTCTAAACATCTAAACGTATATGCGTTTATGTCATAACGATCACGGCATGATGCGAACATGCCAGACGTATCCCGGCATCGCCCGAATACCCCATGAGCCGGCGGCCGGTCGCGCAACTCAGGCACACGTCACCAGGCCTGGCCGTTCAAGCCGGCGCCGCCGCGCAACCAGGACCTCCGTGACCTGATTGAATTGACTGGTGCAGGCCTCCAAGCCGAGAGCAATACACACCAGCCATCGCCGCTTCATGCGCCTCCTGCTAACGTATTCGCATGACTCCCCACCCCGACACGACCGCGTTGCACACCCGCCTGCAACGCGACGGCTTTGCCTTCGTCACTGCCGACATCATGCGCAATCTGCTGCAGGCGCCGATGTTGACCGACTGGCCCGCGTTCGCCGCCAGCTGGAACGATCTGGCCCCCGACAGTTATCTGGCCGCCAGCGGACGCCACCGGCGCCGGCGTCATGCCACGTTCGCCGCCGATGCGGACGGCGAGGTACAGCGCCAGCCGCACCAGCCGCATTACCAGAGCCTGCAGTACAACCATCTGCAAGGCGATATCCAGCGCTGGTTCGAACCCGTGCTGCCGGCGATTGCCGACGGCGCCAGCCTGCGCACCATCCTCGGCTTCTGCCGCGACTGTTTCGGCGCGCTGGCACCCGCCACCCGCCGCTGGCTTATCGAAGTGCACCAGTTCCGCATCGAGGCACGCGCCGACGAAGCGGGCGAGCCGACGCCGGAAGGCGTGCATCGCGACGGCGTCGATTACGTGCTGGTGCTGCTGGTCGACCGCACCAATATCGAAAGTGGCACCACTACCATCCACGCCCATGACGGCAGCCTGCTGGGCAGCTTCACGCTCACCCACGCGCTGGATGCGGCCCTGGTCGACGATGCCCGCGTCTGCCACGGCGTCACTGCAGTGACGCCGCTCGACCCCACCAAGCCCGCACACCGTGACGTGCTGGTAGTGACGTTCAAAGCGTTGACATGACGAAAACAACGGCATTACGCCCACTCGCGTAAGATGCACCCTTGATCATTCGCCAGGCCATCTCATGTCCCTCGATTCATCACATCGCGGGGACTCCTCTGCCGATTCGCTGCCAGCCGATGCTCACGGTGAACGACTGAAGTTCAGCGGTGACAACTCGTTCCATCGCGAACTGCGGCGTCGCGTCGATGCCGAATTCAAGCGCAGCGGTACCCGCCAGCGCGATAGCGCGCAGATGTATCTGAAGACAGCGGTGATCCTTGCCACCTTCGCACTGGCCTATGTCGCGCTGGTGTTCTTCGCCGTCACCTGGTGGCAAGCATTGCCGCTGGCGCTCGTGCTGGGTACGGCGATGGCAGGGATCGGTTTCAACATCATGCACGACGGCGGGCATCAGGCGTATTCGGAGCGACGCTGGGTCAACCGGCTGATGGCGCTGGCGCTGGACCTGGTCGGCGGCAGTTCTTACATCTGGCAGTGGAAACATGCGCGCTTCCACCACACCTGGGTCAACGTGGCCGGGCACGACAGCGACATCGACCTCGGCGTGCTGGGCCGGCTGTCGCCGCAACAGCCGCGCCGGCCGTGGCATCGCTGGCAGCACATTTATCTGTGGCCGCTGTACGGCGTCACCGCGATCCGCTGGCATCTGTTCGGCGACTTCCGCGACATGATCACCGGCACCGTCGGCGAGCGCCCGTTCAACCGGCCGAAAGGCTGGGACTTGGCCGGCCTCGTGATCGGCAAGCTGGTGTTCTTCACCCTGGCGTTCGGGCTGCCGCTGATCTTCCATCCGATCGGCACCGTATTGTTGTTCTATGCGCTGGTTTCGGGGATCGCCGGCATCCTGCTGGCGCTGGTGTTCCAGATGGCGCACGTGGTCGAGGAAGCGGCGTTTCCGGTGCCTGACGAAACGACTCAGCAGATCGACACGCCGTGGGCAATCCATCAGCTGGAAACCACGGTGGATTTCGCTCGCGGCAACCGTGTGTTGAGCTGGCTGGTCGGCGGTCTGAATTTCCAGGTCGAGCACCACCTGTTTCCACGCATCTCGCACGTGCACTACCCGCTGGTCGCGCGCGTGGTGGAAGACGCCTGCCGCGAGTACGGCGTGACCTATCGCGAGCACCGCACGTTCAGTGCCGGCATCGCCTCGCACTATCGCCTGCTGCGGCGGTTGGGCAAGCCGGTCGCCGCGATCAGCAACGCACCCGCCGTAGCTGATGCCCGAGCTGCTGCATAACTGACGCGTAACCGTCGCCCGGACGTGAATACCGCACTACCGCGGAATTCACGCGCAGCGACCTTGCCCCTTGCGATGCTGTATTCGCAGTAGCCATGCCTTCGGTACGGTTTCACCTCCGGGCAATCGCGTGCGCTGACATTTGCCGCTGTCCTTGACCTGTGGCTCCGCCACAGGCTTGGCATTCCACAAAGGACACACATCATGAAAACGAAACTTGTCTTGGCCATGTGCGCCGCCCTTCTGGTATCCAGCGCAGCGATGGCTGCGCAGTCCGACGATCAAAGCGGCACCGTTCAAACCACCAAAACAACGACCACCACCGTGCAGCACGTCAACGGCGCCAACACCACCTGGTACAAGGAAGGCGGCATTGTGCCGACCGAGTATCGCGACAATCGTTATGTGGTTCAGCACTGGCAGACCGAGCACCTGAACGAACCCAGCCAGGGATCTCATTGGGTGCGTGGCGATGATGGTGACTACCTGCTGGTCGATTCAAACACCGGTGCGATCACCCGCATCATTCACCATACCGACTGAGCAATCAGGGGTGCGAGCTCTCATCGCGCCCTCTTACTAAACGGACCCATGGTTTCCATGGGTCCGTTTTTCATGGCGGCGCTCAATCCACACATAACCGACCTTCCCTCAGCACCTTGTACGTCGTATTTGCGATGAGCTGACCCGACTGCGACACTCCCTGCACGTCGCTCCGACCAGGGAGCACCACGGTCAGCCATCCAAGGGGAAATGCCATGTCCATCGCCGCCAACGTCGTGATCGCCGTCATCGCGCTGCTGCACCTGTGGTTCCTGATCCTGGAGATGTTCCTGTGGACCAGGCCCTCCGGTCGACGCGCGTTCGGCACCACCGCAGAGTTCGCCGAGCAGTCGAAAGCACTCGCCGCCAACCAGGGGCTCTACAACGGCTTCCTCGCCGCCGGATTGATCTGGGGCCTGTGTTTGGGCGGCGGCGCTGGCCTCAGCGTGAAAGTGTTTTTCCTCGGCTGTGTGCTGGTTGCCGGCATCTTCGGCGGCCTGACCGCGAGCCGGAAGATTCTGTGGATACAGGCGTTGCCGGCACTGATTGGGCTGGTACTCATCCATTTAGCCTAAACCGATACTCATGACGACGCCCTCCCGTGAAGCTGTCGGGCAACGCTTCGATCATGCGTTGATGCAGCACGCCCGCGAACGCACTTGGGCCGCGTTGCGTGGCATCCGTGAGCGCATGCGTCCTGGCATCAGCGAGGACGAGGCGAAAGTCGAAGCGACCGAGGTATTCCGCGAACTCGGTTTCGAGCGACTATGGCATCCGGTGATCATCCGCATCGGATCGAACACCACCAAAACCTATCGGCAACGCTCCGATCCGAACGTTCGGCTGGGCGAGAACGACAGCTACTTCATCGACCTCGGACTGGTGTTCGACGGGCATGAGGGCGATGTGGGCGACACTTTCGTGGTCGGTCATGCGCCGGAGCGGCAGGCCGCTGCGGATGCAGCGCGGGCGCTGTACGGCGAAGTGGCCGACGCGTGGCGCACGCAGGGACTGAGTGGCCAGGCGCTGTATGCATTTGCCGGCGAACGTGCCGAGGCGATGGGCTGGCGGTTCAATCATGCGATCAAGGGGCATCGGGTCAGCGACTTTCCGCACTCGGTGCACAAGGGCGGCGACCTTGGTGACCTGGAGGCCGCACCATCCAGCGGGTTGTGGATTCTGGAGATCCAGATCGCGCATCCGAGCGAACCGTTCGGCGCGTTCTACGAGGATCTTCTTACGACTTCCAGCAGCTGATCGCGGGCATCCATGAAACCCCTCCGTGCAACGTTGGATCCCCAGGTGATCGCTGACTGGAAGGTTCGCATGACGTCCTATCGCCGAGCGAAGCGGCGCCTGCAGCCATGGATCCTTGGCTGGCTCACTGTTGTACTGCTGGTGTGTGTACTGAAGCCCGTCGCTACGCCATTCGCGCTGCTCGCGACGATTCTTGTTTCAGTGCCTCTCTCCTACATGCCTGGTCTCATGTCAGACATGACCTGTCCTCACTGCGGCGCTTCTCCGTTACCTCCCGGAGGACGCGGCTCCCTGCTCGACATCGACTTCTGCGAAAACTGTTTTTACTGGCTCAAATCGCCCACCGGGAGCCGCTAGCTCCTCGCGGATGGCTTCAACACGCAAGTTGCTGCAATCACCCGAGGTAAACGCCATGCGCGCTATGCTGCAGCCTCATCCAGGCGTTGCCTGGATTTCAGGCTGCACCGCATGCCGTCGTATCTGAAGCCCGTACCCACTCCCGCCGCGACCGCCGGCAAGGGCAGCCTGACGACGAAAACCCGCAAGCTGCCACCGACCAGTACCATGATCGTCGGCATCGGCGCTTCGGCCGGCGGACTGGAAGCGTTCAAGGCATTCTTCACGCACATGCCGGCCGATGGCGAGCTGGCCTTCGTGCTGGTGCAGCATCTGGCACCGGACCACAACAGCCTGCTGGCGGAACTGATCGGCCGCAGCACCACGATGCCGGTGCTGGAAGCGACGCATGGCATGCGGGTGGAAGCACGGCATGTCTATGTGATTCCGCCGAATGCCACGCTGACGATTGCCAGCGGCGTGTTGCAGGTGTGCAAGCCGGCGCCGCCGCGCGAGCATCGCTGGCCGATCAATACGTTCTTCACCTCGCTGGCCGAGGATCAGGGCGATTGCGCAGTCTGTGTGGTGCTGGCCGGTACCGGCAGCGATGGTGCGCAGGGACTGCGCGCGGTGAAGGATCACGGCGGACTGGCGCTGGCGCAATCGGGTTTCGACCACGAAGCGATGACCGGCATGCCGGCCAATGCGGTGGCCACCGGGCTGGTCGATGCTGTCATGCCGGTGTCCGAGATGCCGGCGCGACTGCTCGCCTATCAGAAGCAGATGCATGCCGCGCAGCAGAAAAAGGGTTCCGATGGCGTGCGCGGCGACGTGGCCGCGCACCTGAAAACCATCTGCGAACTGCTGCATGCCGAGATCGGCCACGACTTCGGCCAGTACAAGGAAAAGACCCTGATGCGGCGCATCCAACGGCGCATGCTGGTGGTGCAGGCCGAGACGGTGACGGATTACATCGAATACCTGCGCGAACATCCGAACGAGCATGAGCTGCTGTTCCGCGAGTTCCTGATCGGGGTGACCGAGTTCTTCCGCGATCCGATCGCGTTCGAAGCACTGCGCACCATCGCGATCCCGTCGCTGCTGGCCGACAAGACCAGCGAGGATGTGCTGCGGATCTGGGTGCCCGGCTGCGCCACCGGCGAAGAGGCCTATTCCATCGCGATCCTGCTGCGCGAGGCGATGGGTTCGCAGCGCGGCCTGAAGGTCAAGATCTTCGCCACCGACATCGACGACCAGGCGATCGGCCGCGCCCGCGCCGGTCGATACCGGGCACCGTTGAACGGCATCTCGCCCGAGCGTCTGGAACGCTGGTTCAGCAAGGATCGTGACGACTACTGCGTAGCCAAGCAGATCCGTGAGATGTGCATCTTCTCGCCGCACAGCGTGATCAAGGATCCGCCGTTTTCGCGGATGGACCTGGTCTCCTGCCGCAATCTGCTGATCTATCTCAACAACGATCTGCAGGAACGGCTGGTGCAGTCGTTCCACTATGCCTTGCGGCCTGGCGGTTTCCTGCTGCTGGGTCCGTCGGAGCGGCTGGCGCGGAACGCGCGCCTGTTCACCGAACTGGACAAGAAGCAGCGGCTGTATGTGCGTCGCGACGACGCACATACACGCCCACGGGATTTTGTCAGCATGCATCCGCGCCCCTTCAGCGGCACCGAGCAGCCCACGCCGCGACATGTGGAAGATCCGATCGATCAACAGGCGCGCCAGGCACTGGAACCGTGGTCGCCGGCCTACGTGGTGATCAACGCCAGTCACGACGTGCTGCGCTTCGGCGGCGACACCGGGCGTTACCTGGCGCCCTCGACCGGCGCGGCCAGCCTCAACCTGTTCCAGCTGCTCGACAAGCCGTTGCGCGGCGCCGTACGCGCAGCCGCGCTGCAGGCCTTTGCCAGTGGCAAGCAGGTGATCCGTGATGGGCTGACCGTCTCGCTCAATGGGCAGGAACGATCGTTGCGGCTGATCGTGGAGCCGCTGGGCCCGGATGAGCTACGCGACGACGGCAAGGTCGAGATGTGCGTGATCGCCTTCCACGAGCTCGAACCCGCGCCGCACTCGACCGATCCAACCACGGACGGCAAGCCCGGCGGCGAGCTCACGCGCATCCAGGCACTGGAGGACGAATTGCGCGGCACCCGCATGCAATTGCATGCCGCGGTCGAGCTGCACGAAACGGCCAGCGAGGAACTGAAGTCGGCGAACGAGGAATACCAGTCGGTCAACGAGGAACTGCAGTCCGCCAACGAGGAGCTGGAAACCTCGACCGAGGAGATGCAGTCGATCAACGAGGAACTGCAGACCGTCAACGTCGAGCTCAACAGCAAGAACGAGGCGCTGAACCGGCTCAACAACGACATTCGCAACCTGCTCGACAGTACGCAGATCGCGACGATCTTCCTCGACCGCGAGCTGCGCATCCGCAGCTACACGCCGAAGATGACCGAGCTGTTCCATCTGCGCGACGGCGACAAGGGCCGGCCAATCACCGAGATCTCGCCGCGCATCAACTATCCGGAACTGAAGGGCGACGTGGCGCAGGTGCTGCACGACATGGCGGTGACCGAACGCATGCTGCGCGGCGAAGGTGATGCGCCGACCTTCCTTCTGCGCATGCGTCCCTATCTGACGTTCGACAATATCGTCGACGGGGTGGTGCTGACCTTCGTCGACATCACCGAGAGCCAGCAGCTGAACAGCGAGCACGCCCGCCTTGCGGCGATCGTGAACTCCTCGCGCGACGCGATCTTCGGTTTTTCGCTGGACGAACGGATCAGCAGCTGGAACGCCAGCGCCGAACGTATCTTCGGGTTGTCGGCCGAGCAGGTGGTCGGCCAGCCGTTGAACATACTGCTACCGCCCGAGCCGTCCGAGGAGACCCGGAAGTTTTTCGTCAGCCACGAGCGGCCGACGCGGCTGGCCGAGTTCGACATGATCTGGGTGCGGCCGGACGGTACCTCGGTGCCGCTGGCGATCAGCTACTCGCCGGTATGCGACCAGGACGGCACGATGTTCGCCGGCAAGCTGATCGCACGCGACGTGACCGAGCGTGTGCGCGCGGAACGGCATACGGAAATGATGATGGCCGAGCTCAACCATCGGGTGAAGAACACCCTGGCCACGGTGCAGGCGATTGCCCAGCAGACCATTGTCAACGCGCAGGATCTGCCGAGCTTCAGGGAAAGCTTCCTGTCGCGGCTGCTGGCGCTGTCGCATACGCACAACCTGCTGGCGCGGGATGCGTGGCTCGGCGCGCCGCTGAGCGGCCTCGTCAACAACGAATTGGCACCTTATCGGCCTGACGATGTACGCACGAATGACGCGCGGGTACGCCTGCAGGGCGACGAACTCATTCTGCCGCCGAAACATGCGCTGGCGCTGAGCATGGCCTTGCACGAACTGGCCACCAATGCCGGCAAGTACGGCTCACTGTCGGTACCCGAAGGTCGGGTCTCCGTCACCTGGACGACACGCATGCAGGATCAACGTCCAAGACTGCAATTGCAGTGGACGGAAACCGGTGGCCCCGCCGTGGTTCCGCCTACCCGCCGCGGCTTCGGCACACGCCTGATCAATGAAGGTGTGCCGTATGAACTGGATGGTGAGGTGACGCTCGAATTCCCTCCCAGCGGCGTGACCTGCACCATCGATGTACCACTTGAGGTAGTTTCCTGATGACCACTGAAAGCCAGCTGCCCTGCATCCTGCTCGCCGAAGACGAGATGATGCTGGCGATGATGCTGGAAGATCGCCTCAACGCCTCGGGCTACAACGTGATCAAGGCCGCGCGCCTGAACCGTTGCCTGGAACTGGCCGAGTCTGCATCGATCGATCTGGCGATCCTCGATATCAATCTGGCCGGGGAACAGAGCTTTCCCGCGGCCCTGGTGTTGCGTCGTCGCGGCATCCCGTTTGTGTTTTCCTCCGGCTACGACGACCAGGATGTGCCCGAAGTCTGGCGCAACGAGAAAATCCTGCAGAAACCGTATGACACCCGGCAGCTGACCGCGGCGCTGAATGCCCTGCGCGCCGCCTGAGAGGGCCGAAACGACACCCGTCCAAGGACTGCCGCAGCCCGCCGATTGAACCGATCTCGGCAGACCGGCCGCCGGCCGGTTACGATGGGCGGTCTCATGCACCCGCAAACGACCTGCCAGGCCAGCGCAAACCCGGCCCCAGGCTCGCAGGCATCTTGAAAACCTTCCCGGTGGACGGCATCTGCTGTCCGCCTCACGTTTGTCCTGACGCAACCCTTTCCGGAATCCAGACCGTGGCCCGACAGAAACCCATCTCGCTCTACCGCAACATCGGCATCATTGCGCACATCGATGCGGGCAAGACCACCACCACCGAGCGCGTGCTGTACTACACCGGCAAGAAGCACCAGATCGTCGACGTGCATGACACGAAAGACGGCAAGGGCTCGACCACCACCGACTACATGGAGCAGGAGCGCAAGCGCGGCATCACCATCCAGTCGGCGGCCGTGACAGCCGAATGGAAAGGTCACCAGATCAACGTGATCGACACCCCGGGGCACGTGGACTTCACCATCGAGGTGAACCGTTCGCTGCGCGTGCTCGATGGCGCCGTCGTGGTGTTCGACGGCGTCGCCGGCGTGGAACCGCAGACCGAGACCAACTGGCGCCTGGCCGACCAGTACAACGTGCCGCGCGTGTGCTACATCAACAAGATGGACCGCATCGGCGCCAGCTTCGCGCATTGCGTGAAGGGTATCCGCGAACGCCTCAACGCACCGGCCCTGCTGTGCCAGGTTCCGCTGGGCAGCAGCGACGAATTCATCGGCATGGCCGACCTGGTCGCCAACGTCGCCTACATCTGGGCTTCGGACGACAAGGACAGCACCTGGGAAACCGTGTCGTTCGAGGAAGCGAGGGCGCGCCTGAAGTTCGGCTCCACCGTCGACAACGACTGGATCGACCAGTTGCCGAAGCTGCGCGAGGAAATGATCGAGCACGCATTGGCGATGGACGACGACGCGTTCAGCCACCTCATCGAGACCGGTGAGCACGATCCGGCGAAGCTGAAGGAATGCATCCGCAAGGGCTGCGTCACCGGCAAGCTGGTACCGGTGTTCTGCGGCTCGTCGTACAAGAACAAGGGCGTGCAGCAGCTGCTCGACGCCGTGGTCGACTACATGCCCTACCCGGGCGAGAACGGCGGCATCTCGATCGTCGACGAGGACGGCAACGTCATCGGCGAGCAGGAAGTGCGCGACGACGCACCGGCGCGCGCGCTGGCGTTCAAGGTCATCAACGACCAGTTCGGCACGCTGACCTTCTGCCGCATCTACTCGGGCGTGATCAAGAAGGGCGACACGCTGCAGAACGTCACCCGCGGCAAGAAGGAGCGCGTGGGCCGCATCGTGGAAGTGCAGGCCAACGCCACCAAGGAAATCGACGAGGTTCGCGCCGGTGACATCTGCGCCTTCGTCTCGATGAAGGACACCGAGACAGGCGATTCGCTGTCCGATCCGGCGCACCCGGCCCTGCTCGAGCGCATGCGTTTCCCCGATCCGGTGATCAGCGTCTCGGTCGAGCCGAAGACCCGCGGCGACGTCGACAAGATGTCGACCGCGCTCTACAAGATGGTCAAGGCCGATCCGTCGCTGCGCATGGAAGTGGACCAGGAAACCGGCCAGACCGTGCTCAAGGGCATGGGCGAGCTGCACCTGGAGATCACCATCGACCGCATGCGCACCGAGCTCGGTGTGGAAGCCAACATGGGCAAGCCCAAGGTCAGCTTCCGCGAGGCGTTCGGCCAGACCGTCGAGCACACCTACACGCACAAGAAGCAGACCGGCGGCACGGGTCAGTTTGCCGAAGTGAAGATCATCTTCGAGCCGGGCGAGCCGGGCACCGGCGTGGTGTTCTCCGACGAAGTGGTCGGTGGTCGCGTGCCGCGCGAGTTCATCCCGGCGGTGGAGCAGGCCATCACGAAGGAGTCCCGCGAGGGCCAGGTTGCCGGCTACCAGGTGCTGGACTTCAAGGCACGCCTGATCGACGGCAAGTACCACGACGTCGACTCTTCCGCATTGGCTTTCGAAATCGCCACCCGCGGCTGCTTCCGCGAGGCGCAGAGGATGTCCAAGCCGAAGCTGCTCGAGCCGGTGATGAAGCTGGAAGTGGTCACCGAAGCGACCTACCTCGGCGACGTGATCGGCGACATGAACCGTCGTCGCGGCTCGATCACCGAGCAGGGCCAGAAGGGCGCGAATGCCTTCGTGCAGGGCTTCGTGCCGCTGGCCGAAATGTTCGGCTACATCAACTTCCTGCGTTCGGCCACCAGCGGTCGCGGCAACTTCACCATGATCTTCGATCATTACGAAGAAGTGCCGGCCAGCATGGTCGAGAAGTTGATGGAGAAGGAGTCGAAATAAGACTCCATCCGCATCAGAATCTTCTGCAGCACTCGTCAAACAGAACGGCGCCGTATCGCTACGGCGCCGTTTCTGTATCCGCTGACCTGTTCCGGTTACACCGGGCTACTCGCGCAAGGCATCGACCGTCCTGGCATCCAGCTGACCCGTCGTGTCCAGCCCGCGGATCTTCTGGAATTTGCTGATGGCCGCCGAAGTGCCTGGCCCGGAAACGCCGTCAACCTTGCTGTTGTACAGCCCCAGCGTAGCCAGCTTGCGTTGCGCATCCGCCACCGAGAAATTCCCGGTAGATGCAGAGGCACCATCCACCGCAAGCGTGCCACCCGTACCCAGGCCGCCAGCCACGTGCTGCGGCGCGTAGGCGCGCACGGCCTGCACCATCTGGTTGTAGGAATCCAGGAACGCCGCGGCGATGACCTTGCCTTGTGGTGTCTTGCTGTAGGCTCCCGCCGCGCCGGCAGCACCGCCGCCGCCGAGGACGGCGCCAAAACCGAGATCGACGTTCTTCGCACTGCCCTGCGAAATGGCTACCTGCACACCCGAGCGGGTATCGGTAAGCATCAGCGTGGTGGATGCCTCGCTGGTCTTCATCGAGCCCACCACGGCTCCGATCAAGGCACCGTACCCCCCGCCAAGGCCGCCAAGTGCCGCAGCACCGCCGCCACCAGTGTCCTGCGAGAACTGGATGTTGGGAGTGACCACATAATCGGCCGCAACCATCTGGCCCTTGCCAAGATGACTGTTGCTGCGCATCTCGCCGGAAGCGGCAAGATCGCGCTCCTGCATCATCGAACCCATTGCACTGCCGCGATCGACCACCACGAAGCAATTGCTCTGCTGGATCATCAGTCGAATGAGCGGCGTAGTCGCTGGCAAGTGATATTGATTGGTGAGGATGCCGTACCAGGGTTCGCTCGTATGCTCTTCGACCGCCAGCGTACCGAGCGAATGGTCGCAGTGCTCCAGTGTCTTGTTGGCGTTGGCGCTGTTGGCACCGCCCGCCGATCCGCCAACCGGATTCTTGCCGCCGCCCACGGCCATCTCCGCACAACCGCTCAGCACCAGCACGGAGCTCAGGCCAAGTACCAACAAAGTCCGTTTTACCGATTCAATTCGCATAGCAGCTCCATTTTTTCCATAAAGTGGGTCAGGTACGTGCAAGCCGGATTCCGCATCAGGCCGTGCGAACAACAGATGCGATGGAAAGCTCCATGCAGGCCAAAGCGCCAGCCGCGCCGACACGGCGACACGTCCGGACACGATGGGAAACATGGCCCCTGGCACGGCGTGACCGTATCGATAGCGACACACGCATCCCGCGACAAACGGGAGTGGTGAGCGGCCTCGATCATTTTCACCCGGCAGGGCCGTCGCCATCTGGCGACCAACCATGATGTTTCTTGCCGGATTTTCGGCGGCGGTTCTGTAGTGCTTCGCTGATGCCATGTCGTCGTTCTGGCATGCGCGGCTCTTGTTCTCGCACGCCCGGGAATCCACACGGGCCGTGAGCTCCCACCCTCAAGCACTCCCGATGCTTGCGGGTGGGTGAGTCCGATCCTGATGCACCAGGCGTAGCCCTGCACTCAGCCGTCACGTCGCGAAGTGCAGCTTCGACGGGTTGCAGCATCGCCAAGCGGGTAACCCTGCACGCCACGATACTTCCAACCCGACTCAGGGGAATGATCATGGCCGAAGCCGCACAACCGAAGAACGAACCTGAAGAATCCCCGTTGTCACCCTGGTGGGTGCGCTCGGTGCTGATCGTGATGGTGCTCGGCTTTGCCGGCCTGCTGGCAATTACCGCACTGGCTTATCGCAATGCGCCACCGATCCCGGGCCGGGTCGCCGACGCCAGCGGTGTCACCGTCTTCACCGCCGATGACATCGGCAACGGCCAGGCGCTGTTCCTGCGCTATGGATTGATGGACAACGGCACCATCTGGGGACACGGCGCCTATCTGGGACCTGACTATTCCGCCAACGCACTGCACGATATCGGTGACGACACCGCCGCCGCACTGGCGCAGCAGCAATACGGCAAGCCGGTGGCCGAACTGGATCCGGGTCAACTGGCCGCCGTACGCGCACAAGTCGCCGTGACGCTGAAGACCAATCGCTTCGATGCCGCCAGCAACACCCTGCATCTGACTGCACCGGAAGCAGCAGCGTATCGTCAACAGGTAGTTCGCTGGACCAGCTATTTCCATGACCCAGCCAAAAACGGCGGACTCAAGCCCGACCTGATCACCGACCCGACCGAGCTGCATCAGCTCACCGCCTTCATCACTTGGGCAGCGTGGGCTTCGGTCGCCGATCGTCCGGGCAGCAATTATTCCTATACCAACAACTTTCCGTACGATCCCGAGGTCGGCAATCTGGCGCCACCGGGCGCTCTGCTGTGGAGCGCGCTGAGTCTGGTGGTGCTGCTGGGCGGCATCGGCGCGGTGTTGCTGGCGTTCGGCAAATTCGACTACCTGGGCTGGGTCACGCGTGGTCACCATGTGCATCCGCAGGTGATCCCGGGACAGGCCAGCCCCGGCCAACGCGCGCTGGTGAAGTTCTTCGTGGTGGTGGCTCTGCTGTTTTTGCTGCAGACCCTGGTCGGTGGCGCGGTCGCTCATTTCCGCGCCGACCCCGGTAGCTTTTACGGCTTCCAGCTGGAAAAAATCTTCCCCAGCAATCTGCTGCGTATCTGGCATTTGCAGACGGCGATTTTCTGGATCGCCACGGCTTATGTCGCGGCCGCATTGTTCCTCGGTCGCTCGTTGCGCGCCGATGAACCACGCTGGCTGGCGCCGGCGATCCATCTGCTGTTTGCCGCGTTCGCGCTGGTGATCGTTGCCAGCCTGCTCGGTGAATGGGCCGGCCTGTCCGGTCTGCTCGGCGACTGGTGGTACTGGTTCGGCAACCAGGGCTGGGAATATCTGGAGATCGGCCGCTTCTGGCAATACCTGCTGGTCATCGGCCTGCTCGGCTGGTTCGCCATGCTGTGGTGGCTGGCGCGACCGCGCACGGTGGCCAATCCGGAAGCGCGCCCGCTGGCGCGGATGTTCCTGTACGCGGCGCTGGCGATACCGGTGTTCTATATCCCGGCGCTGTTCTTCGGCGCCAAGACAAACTTCACCGTGGTCGACACCTGGCGCTTCTGGATCATCCATCTGTGGGTGGAAGGCTTCTTCGAATTCTTCGCCACCACGGTGGTCGCGCTGACGTTCTTCCAGCTCGGCCTGACCCGGCGCAACACTGCGCTGCGGGTGATTTACCTCGATGCCATCCTGTACTTCGGCGGCGGCCTGATCGGCACCGGTCATCACTGGTACTTCACCGGGCAGAGCCAGATCAACATGGCGATGTCGGCGCTGGTCTCGGTACTGGAAGTGGTGCCGCTGACCCTGCTGACGCTGGACGCCTGGGATTTTGTGCGCACCACCCGCGGCAACTGCGATATCTGCGAGAAGTCGATCGCGGTGCCGCACAAGTGGACGTTCTACTACCTGATCGCGGTGGGTTTCTGGAATTTCCTCGGTGCTGGCGTGTTCGGCTTCCTGATCAACCTGCCGATCATCAGCTACTACGAAGTCGGAACCATCCTCACGCCCAACCACGGCCACGCCGCGATGATGGGCGTGTTCGGCATGTTGGCGATCGCGCTGATGGTGTTCGTGCTGCGCCAGACCACCGACGATGCACACTGGCCGGGGATCGAGAAGTACATCAAGGTCAGTTTCTGGGGCACCAACCTCGGCCTGCTGATGATGGTGGCCTTCAGCCTGTTCCCCGGCGGCGTGCTGCAGGTGTGGGACGTGGTGCAGCATGGCTACTGGCACGCCCGCAGCCTCGCCTATACCGGCACCGACAGTGCTCGCCTGATCGAATGGCTGCGCCTTCCGGGCGACCTGGTCTTCATCATCTTCGGCGCGGTGCCGCTGTCGATCGCGGCGATCAAGGCGTATCTCGACCTGCACAAAACGCAGCCATCCAGCCCGCAGATTCCCCTCGACACCGCACGCGACACCGGTAGCAGCTGAAAGCCGTTCGGGCCCATGACGATGTGCGCGACGCCTGGCGAGGAGAGCCACTAGATTTTGCATGCTGCAACGCACAGCAAACGCGGCAAACGCCTCGCCGCGTAGCCAGAAGAAACATGCGGATTCGCAATTGCTTTCGCAGGCAGTAGCATGGGCACGCTCGCAGCGTTGACGCTGCCTGCCTCAGGGTGCCGGGGGGCGCTCGCCATTCAACCGGGAGGTGCCATGAATTCTTGCCGCATGCCACAGGCGTTCCTTGCGCGGTCTGTTCGTATCCATCGTCGACCGCTGGCCGCCGCCTTGCTCGGCTTGATGTTGGCCGGTGCAGCTGCAGCCCAGGAAGCACAACCGCAGACGCCCACGCCGACAGACAGCAAGACGGCACCTGCCAAGAAGAGCGACAAGACCGCCGACAAGAACAAGAAGAAATCCGAGGATTCGGCGAGCAACCTCGATGCCATCATCGTCACCGGCATCGCCGGCAGCATCGAAAATTCGATGAAGGCCAAACAAAACTCGGACAGCATCATCGAGGCGATCTCGGCCGAGGACATCGGCAAGCTGCCGGATGCCAGCATCGCCGAGAGCCTGTCGCGCCTGCCCGGCCTGGCGACCCAGCGCCTGGATGGCCGCGCCAACGTCATCTCGATCCGCGGCCTGTCGCCGGATTTCGCCGGCACCACGCTCAACGGGCGCGAGCAGGCGACGATCGGCGAGAACCGTGGCGTCGAATACGACCAATACCCGTCCGAACTGATCAGCGGCGCGGCGGTGTACAAGACCCCCGACGCCAGCCTGATCGGGCAAGGCCTCTCCGGCACGGTCGACCTGCACACGATCAAGCCGCTGGACCTGCCCAGCCGCGCCATCGCGGTCAACCTGCGCGGCGAGCACACCAGCAATGGTTCGCTCAACCCCGGCACCGGTATCGGCGACAACGGACATCGCGCCAGCATCTCGTACATCGACCAGTTCTTCGACCACACGCTCGGCCTCGCCGTAGGCTTCGCCCAGCTCGACTCGCCGATCCAGGAGAAGCAGTACCAGGCGTGGTGGTGGAGCGTGGACAACGGCAGCGCCGGCATCGACCAGAACTGGGGTGGCCCGCATACGCTAGGCCTGCCCGACAACGTGATCTCGCAGGAAGGCATGCAACTGCGCGCGCAATCGGAAAACCAGCGACGCAACGGCCTGATGACGGTGCTGGAATGGGCGCCAGGCGACCACTACCACTCCACACTCGATCTGTACTACTCCACCTTCGGCGAGAAAAAGTTCACCAACGGCGTGCAGTGGTCGAGCAGCCCCTACGACAACGTCTCCTACTCCAATGCAGGCATCTCGCCCGCACAGCCTTATCCCATCGTCACCTCCGGCACGGTCAACGGCCTCGCGCCGATCCTGCAGAACGAATACTCCAAGGAACACGACAAGCTGTTCTCGGCCGGCTGGAACAACCAGTACGATTTCGGCAACGACTGGGCAGCAACGGCGGACCTGTCGTATTCCAGCGCGAAGAAGAAGTTGCACGACGCCTACCTGTTCAGCGGCCTGGCCGGCGGGGCCTTCACCAGCGCTGACTTCCGCACCCCGCTCGGCAATGGCTACCCGTACTTCTCGCCGGCCGTGAACCTGGCCGATCCCGCCACGGTGGTATTCACCGACCCGGACGGCTACGGCTACAACGGCCGCCAGGAGTTCGACCGCCAGAAGGACACCATCAAGGCGGTACGTCTGGAAGTGAGCCACCCGCTGGGCTGGATCTTCAGCAGCATGAACCTGGGCGTGGACTACTCTGACCGCAGCAAGACCAAGCAGGCCGACGTGGACTTCGCTTGGTTGAACGGCAACGGCTCCACCCAAGGCACCTACAACAACCACTTCAGCACACCGGTGAACCCGGCCTACTTGTGGGGGCCGACCTCGCTCGGCTACGGCGGCATCCCCGGCGCGCTCAACTACAACGTGCTGGCTGCACTCAACAGCCAGTTCTACCTCACCCAGCGCAACGGCCAGGGCGACTGGAGCCGTAATTACACGGTGGAGGAGAAGGTTCCCGTCGCCTACGCCAAGTTCAATATCGAAACGATGCTGGGCAACGTGCCGTTGCGCGGCAATGTGGGCGTGCAGTTCGTGCGCACCGACCAGTCGTCGCAGGCGCTGCAGACCAACGGCGACACCCTGGTCGGCAGCATCAGCGACGGCGCGAAGTACAACAACGTGCTGCCCAGCCTGAACCTCGTGGCCCAGCTCACCGATCGCCAGTACCTGCGTTTTGGCTTTGCCAAGACCATGGCGCGCGGACGCATCGACGACGAGAAGGTGGCCACCTCCGCCAGCGTCTCGAAGGTGCTGCAGGGCCCGGGCGCCGGCCAGGTGCTGTGGTCCGGCAGCGGCGGCAACCCGCAGCTGAAGCCGTACGTCGCGGTCGGCACCGACCTGTCGTACGAATTCTATTTCGGCAAGTCCAGCTACTTCGCCGCGGCGGTGTTCAACAAGAACCTCCTCAACTACATCTACAACCAGACCACGCTCGACTACGACTTTTCGCACTACACCAACGACGACCCCACGCTCACGCCGACCAGCAACATCGGCTCGTTCACCCGCCCGGCGAACGGCACCGGCGGCAAGATGCAAGGCCTGGAACTATCCGGTGCGCTGGAGGGTGGCCTGCTCGCGCAGGCGCTGGACGGCTTCGGCGTGCAGGCCAACTTCTCGCTGACCAACAGCAACATTCCGGTCAGCTCGATCTCGTCGATCCCCGGTGGCCCCGCCACCTTGCCGGGCCTGTCACGCAAGGTCGCCAACCTTTCGCTGTACTACGAAAAATATGGCTGGTCCGCACGCATAGCCGAACGCTACCGCTCGTCCTTCACCGGCGAGGCCGTGGCCCTGTTCGATCAGCTCGGCTACACCAAGATACTGGCCAACAAGCAGACCGACCTGCAGCTCGGCTATGCCTTCCCCGAAGGCCGCTGGAGCGGTCTGTCGATCCTGCTGCAGGTCAGCAACCTCACCAACACCCCCGACACTACTGTGCAAGTCGCCGGTCTGCCCAACGGCGTCCAGGTGGCAAGACCGCTGGAGTACGACACGTGGGGGCGGACCGTAATGCTGGGGGTGAATTACAAACTGTAGGCATCGCACTGACCCCACGCGGCCACAGAAGACCACCCGACCCGGAGAGCGATCTCCGGGTTCTTTTTTGCAAAGTTTTGAGACCACAAAGGGAAGTCATCGGACTGTCCGCTTCCGACTGCGGATTCAACCGATCTCTGCCCTGTACGCCACATCACATGGCGCGGAAGCGATGGCGGAACGCGTCGCTCACGCGAAGCGGCTCGGTAATGCCATGGAGCCAGACCAGCAAGCGACCATCCCCATCCGGCTTGACCTGCCGGATCGCCGACACGCGAACGATGGCGTTGCGGTGAACCCGCCAGAAGACTTCCGGATCGAGCTTGAGCATCAGATCCTTCAGCGGCGTCCGGATGAACGCGGCATCGGTGGCGGTGGCTACGCGGGTGTACTTTTCCTCAGATTGGAAAAGAACGACATCTTCGATGGGGATCATCCGGACGGTATCGCCGATGCTGGCGGTGATCCAGGTGATCGTCTCCGCTCGCGTCAACCGCCCGGCGAGGCTGTCGATCAAGGCCGTCAAATCGACTTGCGTTGCAGGCTGGCGGCTGCGCAGACGTGCCACCGTTTCGGTGAGGCGATCGGTGCGGATCGGTTTCAGCAGGTAGTCGATGGCGCCAGCGTCGAAGGCCTTCACCGCGAATTCGTCATGTGCGGTGATGAAGACGACCTGGGCCGGACTTCCGGCCTGCCGCGCCACCTCGAGGCCACCCAGTCCCGGCATGCGGATGTCGAGGAAGGCCACGTCCGGTTTCTTCGTTGTCCACGCATCGAGCGCGCTGATGCCATCAGCGCATTCCGCGACGACGACCAGTTCCGGCCACAGGGTTGCCAGCATGCCGCGCAGCTCCGTTCGCTGCGGCTCCTCGTCTTCGGCGATGAGGGCGGTGACGGGTGCGGTCATGACAATGCCAATGGAATGCGGATGCAAGCGCGCACCCCGCCGCCGGCACGCGATGCGATGTCGAAGCCAGCGCGGCTTCCGAAACGATCGTGGAGCTGGGCGCGAACATTCGCGAGGCCCAGGCCAGGCGTGGTGCCGGGCTGCAATCCCTGGCCATCGTCCTCGACGCTCACGCTCAGGAATCCATCTGAGGTACCAGCGATGATCGCGATCATGCCGGGGCCGGGCTTAGGCTCGATGCCGTGGGTCATCGCGTTCTCCACCAGCGTCAGCAGGATCAAGGGAGGGAACGGCAGAGCCCGGACCTCGTCGCTCGCCTCGACGAGAACCTCGATGCGGCCGGCCGTACGGACATTCATGATCTCGAGATAGCCCAGGCAGAGATCGATCTGGCGGCCGAGCGTGGCTTCCTCGATGCCTGTGGTGCGGAGGCGCGGCAACGCGACGCGCAGATACGCCGCAAGCGCGTCGATGGTTCTCGCCGCGCGCTCGGGTTCGCTGGCGATCAGCGATCGCACCGACGCCAGCGTGTTGAAGAGGAAATGCGGTTCGACCTGCGCCTGGAGGACAGCCAGTCGCAGGTCGGCTGCGTTCCGTTCCGCGCGCAGGCTTTCGATCTGGCGACCGGCTGCGTATTGGGCAACGCGTCGCTGTTCGCCAAGATAGTAGATGGCGGCGAAGCCTCCACCGGCGACGATCAGTACAAAGACGGACGCGTTGATGGTGGCGCCGAGAAAGTTTGAAACGGCTTGGCCGAGCAGGTTGGGTCCCATGGGGCGCCCGGCATAGGCCTGCATGAGATGGGCGTGATAGGTGCCCGCCCAGTCCAGGGCGATGACGCCGATCCAGAGCCCGAACAGGATCGCGAGCAGCACCAGCGTGCGCTCCATGAGCAGCGGCAGACGCCCATGCCGAATCAAGGTGGCGAGCAAGGGGCCGGCCGAGACCGCGATCAGCGACGCGATGCAAGCCCGGAGCGCAAGCCCGGGCCAGTCGCCCCATGCATCCATGCCCGACGCATGCCAGGTGGCATACGTGCAACCGGCAAGGACCGCCAACGGCCAAAACACGATTCCCCGGCGCAGCAGCCAAGGCCACGTGAAGGTGCGGAAGTTCTGGTAAAGCGTCCAGCCGCCGAGATCCGACAGCACACTTCGTGGCAGTCGGGCATGCAGGTCGTCGTCGGGCAAATTCATGCGTGACACGTTAGCAAAGCATGCGCAGTCGCGCACACGAACCATCCGCGCCTGGACCGTTTCGTCGCATCGCTGACCGGTTCCGTCGCATACCCATCCCACCGCACGCCTGCGTGCCCTATATCTGTCGCAAACACGACATCGGGAGAGACCATGCAGATCAAGATTCTGGCGCAGGCGGCCGTTGCGTTTGCGATCCTCGGCGGATTCACGGCCCTGCCGTACCGTGCGCACGCGCAAACCGCCGCACAGGCCACTGCGCAAGCCGAGCCATGGGTATCCACGGCGTGGCTGGCAAGTCACCTGCGCGACCCGAACCTCGTGCTGCTGCAGGTCGGCGAAGAGTCGCAGTACAAGTCCGCGCACATTCCCGGCGCGCGTTTCGTCCGGCTTGCCGACGTCTCCGCCACGTCGGGCGAGCTTTCGCTGGAAATGCCGACAGCGGCGGAATTGCGCCAGCGACTGCAGGGCCTCGGCATCTCGGACGACTCCCGTGTCGTGGTGTACTTCGGCAACGATCAAGTCTCCCCGTCGACGCGGATATTGTTCACGCTGCAATCGGCTGGACTGGGCGCGCATGCCGCCCTGCTCGACGGCGGCATGCCGAAGTGGCGTCGCGAGGGCCGCCCCCTGACCGACCAGGTCACTGCAGCCACACCGCCGGGAACGCTGGCACCCTTCAGCCTTCAGCCAACCATCGTCGATGCCGCGTTCGTGCGCACGCACGCACGGCAACCGGGTTATGTGCTCATCGACGCGCGTGCCGCGATGTACTACGACGGTGTCGAAGAGAGCGGCGCGGATGGCCACCTCCGCCGCGGCCATATTCCCGGTGCGCGCAACCTGCCCTTCACCGGCATCGCCAACGACGATCTGACCCTGAAGCAGCCGGCCGAACTGCTGGCCTTGTTCCGCAACGCCGGCGTCAAGCCGGGTGATCGGGTGATCGCCTATTGCCACATCGGCCAGCAGGCGACGGCGGTGCTGTTCGCGGCGCGTGCCGTGGGGATCGATGCCGTGCTGTACGACGGTTCATTCGAAGACTGGACGATGCGCGATCTGCCGGTCGAGCGCTGACGATGCGCCCGCTCCGTCCCTATGCCGAACCCCATGCGACCGGCGTGTGCCTGGGCCTGGTGCTGCTCGCCTGCTTCGTGCTGACCGGGCAGGGGCTGGGAGCGTCCGGCGCATTCGCGAGCGTGGCGAGTGGTGTCGTCGGCGCAGTCTCGCCGGAAACCGCCGCGCACAGCGCCTACTTCCGGAGCTATCTGCAGGACGGTTCGCCATGGACTGCCTGGCTTGTCGTCGAAATCATCGGCGTGCTGGTCGGCGCCGCCGCATCGGCGGCTCTGGCGGGACGAATGCGACCGACGTTCGTCCGCGCCGTCCGTCCATCCGGCGGCAGGCTGTTCGCTGGCGTCGCAGGCGGCATCTTGATGGGCGTCGGGGCAGCACTGGCGCGAGGCTGCACCAGCGGCCTCGCCTTGAGTGGCGGTGCGCTGCTGAGTGTCGGCGCCTGGATCTTCATGGTGGCGCTGTTCCTCGCCGGCTTCCTCGCCGCGCCGCTCGTGCGCAGGCTCTGGCCATGAACGATCTGCTGATCGCGGGAGGCATCGGCGTGGCGTTCGGCTGGGCACTCGAATGCGCCGGCCTGGGCGATCCACCGAAGCTCGCCGGCCAGTTCTACCTGCGCGATTTCACCGTCCTCAAGGTGATGCTGAGCGCGATGCTGACCGCGATGCTCGGTGTCTTCTGGGGCGGCCGACTGGACATGCTCGATCCCGGTGCGCTCTACGTGCCCGAAACGTATCTGCTGCCGCAACTCGTCGGCGGTCTGGTCTTCGGCCTCGGCTTCGTGCTGAGCGGTCTGTGTCCAGGCACGTCCTGCGTGGCGCTGGCCAGCGGCCGCATCGAAGGCGCCGCGACGATGCTCGGGCTGTTCGCCGGCGTGCTGCTTGTCGGCTTGGCCTTTCCCGCGATCGAACCTTTCTACCGCTCGACGCCACACGGCCCGCTGACGATCCAACGCCTCGCGGACCTGCCTTACGGGGTCGTGGTCGCGCTGGTCACGGTGGTCGCCGTTTCGATGCTGGCGTGGATCGCGAAGCGGGAGGCGGCACGATGAGACTTGTGCGAGGGTTGGGCATCGGTGCGCTTGCCTTGGGCCTGGTGGCGCCTTTCGCAGGCAGCCCCTCTCGCACGCAGCAGCGAGGGCTTGATCTGGATTCGATCGCCCGCGCGATCGACGACGGCTCCGACCATGTCAGCGCGCGCCAGCTTGCCCAGTGGATACGCGATCGCCGACCGGGACTTCGCGTCATCGACGTGCGCTCGCCGGCCGAGTTCCACGACGACGCGATCCCAACGGCGGAGAACTTGCCGATCGACCAGTTGGTGAAGTCGCGCTTTGCGCCCGACCAGACCATCGTCCTTTACTCGCAGGAAGGGGCGCATGCCGGCCAGGCCTGGGTCATGCTGCGCTCGCTCGGCGTGACCCAGGCGGTGTTCGTGCCGGGTGGTCTTGCCGACTGGCGCGAAGAGGTCCTGAGTCCACTGCTGCCGGCGAACGCCTCGCCCGCGGAGCGTGCACGGATCGCGGAATTGAGCCACTACTTCGGCGGCTCTCCCCGGATCGGAGGATCGCAGGAAGACCAGGTTGCAGGTGCGACGCAGACCGGGCGCGGCTCGCGGAGGCGTGGATGCTAGCGCGTGCAACGGAGCCCACCGATGCGGCCGATACATTCGACTTCGCCGCTCTTCGCGCCAGCGAATTCGAGCGTCTCGATAGCGCCGGCATCGCCTATCTCGATTACGCGGCGAGCGCGCTGTACGGCGCCTCGCAGGCACGAGCGCATGGTGACCGGCTGGCGCACGGGATTTTCGGCAATCCCCATTCGGAGCATCTGGCGTCCCGCCATAGCGCTGCCGCGCAGGCGGCCGCCCGTGCCGCGACGCTCGCCTTCTTCGATGCCGATCCGGACATCCACGATGTCTGCTTCACCGCCAACGCGACGGCAGCCATCAAGCTCGTCGCCGAGAGCTACCGATTTTCGTTGCGCCGCGGACTCATTCTCTCGGCCGACAACCACAATTCCGTCAACGGCATCCGGGAGTTTGCCAAGCGCGCACAGGCGCCCATTAGCGTGCTGCCGCTGGATACGAAACTCCGGCTCGATCACGGGTCGGCGAGCCTGCGGGCAAGCGTCGAGCGACAGGGTGGGAGCTTGTTCGCCTTCCCGCAGCAGTCCAACTTTTCCGGAGTGCGTCACGACCTGTCACTCATCGAAGAGGCCCAGGCGCTCGGATGCGATGTCCTGCTCGATGCGGCAGCGGCGGGCCCATGCGGCGCGCTCAGCCTGAGGGAGCATTCCGCAGACTTCGTCGCGTGTTCGTTCTACAAGCTGTTCGGCCTGCCGACCGGTGTCGGAGCATTGATCGCGAAAAAATCGGCCCTGGCCCGCCTTCGGAGGCCGTGGTTTTCGGGCGGAACCGTGGAGTTCGTCTCCGTCGCACATGGGCGGCACGGGCTCAGGACGGGCCACGAGGGATTCGAGGACGGAACCCCCAACTTTCTCGACCTCGCCGCCATCGAGTCCGGATTCGCCTTTCTCGCCCGCATGCCGCGCCCGAGCCTGCGTGCCCATATCCAGTCCCATATGCAGCATTTCCTTGGACTGGCAACGACACTGCGACACCGTAATGGAGCGCCGCTGGCACGTCTGTATGGTCCTCGGGATATGGAGCAGCGGGGCGCTGTCGTCGCCTTCAACGTGCTGCAGAACGACGGTTGCGTGCTGCCCTACGAGCGTGTCGAGTGGCTGGCGCGCGAGCATGGCGTCGCCATTCGGGGAGGTTGCTTCTGCAATCCCGGGGCGGCCGAAAAGGCCTTCGGATTCGATGCCATGGGAGTGGAACGTTGCTTTGACAAACTCGAACGCAGCTTCAGCATCAAGGCGTTCCGGAACTGCGTGGGGCGTGCCGCCACCGTGGGTGCGCTGCGTTTGTCCGTCGGCGCCCCCACGACGCACAACGACATCGAGCGTGCCGTGGCATTGATCGCTGCCTGCGGCGAATAGGTTCAGCGCGGCGGCCTGTGTCGCGGATCAAACCTCAGCAATTCGCAGGCCTGCTGAAGAGATGCCGCTGTTGGAGACCGACGCTTTGAATGTCGACGATCCAAGGCCAATCGACTTCACGAAATCGCTCGCCGCGCGCAGCGAACACATTGTGACCTCACCTACATCGGCGCGGTGATCATTCCATGGAATAACGAAGCTGCACGCGATGCCGACCGACTCAAACCGACCGAAGTTGCGAAGCATTGGCTTCCGTTCGTTCACCACGATCCAAGCTGCCGGTGCCGGCCAACGAACATTTGCCTTTGGGCATCGAATTGAACGCAACGAATGCCACATACTGGCCGAAAGCAGGCATTGGTGAACCAGACACTCTGAGCCCACCGCCCGATCCAAGCTACAATTGCCGGTTCGCGCTCCAGCTGACCTGCTCCCATGTCCATCCACCTCCAAGAAACCCGCCGCCGCCGTACTTTCGCCATCGTCAGCCATCCTGACGCGGGCAAGACCACGCTGACCGAAAAGCTGCTGCTGTTCGGCGGCGCGATCCAGATGGCCGGCTCGGTGAAGGGACGCAAGGCGGCGCGCCATGCGACGTCGGACTGGATGGCGCTGGAGAAGGAGCGCGGGATCTCGGTGACCTCGTCGGTGATGCAGTTTCCGTACGAGGGCAAGATCGTCAACCTGCTCGACACGCCGGGCCATGCGGACTTCTCCGAGGACACTTACCGCGTGCTGACCGCGGTGGATTCGGCGCTGATGGTGATCGACTGCGCCAAGGGTGTGGAGGAACGCACGATCAAGCTGATGGAGGTCTGCCGTCTGCGCGACACGCCGATCATGACCTTCATCAACAAGCTCGACCGCGAGGGCCGCTCGCCGATCGAGCTGCTGGACGAAGTGGAGTCGGTGCTGGGCATCGCCTGTGCGCCGGTGACCTGGCCGATCGGCATGGGCAAGCGGCTGAAGGGTGTGTACCACCTGGTGCTGGATGAGGTGCATATCTTCGAGCCGGGCAAGAACTTCACCCGCCAGGATTCGACCATCTTCAAGGGTCTCGACGCGCCGGGCCTGCTCGAGAAAATCGGCGACGAGGCCATGCGCGAACTGCGCGAGGAACTCGAACTGGTGCAGGGCGCCGCGCCGTCGTTCGAGATGGACGAGTATCTCGCCGGCAAGCAGACGCCGGTGTTCTTCGGCTCGGCGGTGAACAACTTCGGCGTGCAGCTGCTGCTGGATTTCTTCGTCGAGCACGCACCGTCGCCACGCCCGCGCGGCACGCTGAGCCGCGACGTGCAGCCGGAGGAAGAGAAACTTTCCGGTTTCGTGTTCAAGATCCAGGCGAACATGGACCCGGCGCACCGCGACCGCGTGGCGTTCATGCGCGTGTGCTCGGGCACGTACAACGCCGGCATGAAGATGGTGCAGACGCGCACCGGCAAGGACATCCGCATCGCCAACGCGCTGACCTTCATGGCCAGCGACCGCGAGATCGTGGAGACCGCGTATCCGGGCGACGTGATCGGCCTGCACAACCATGGCACCATCACCATCGGCGACACCTTCACCGAAGGCGAGCTGGTCAATTTCACCGGCATCCCGAACTTCGCGCCGGAACTGTTCCGCCGTGCGCGCCTGCGTGACCCGCTGAAGATGAAAGCGCTGCAGAAGGGCCTGGCGCAGCTGTCCGAGGAAGGCGCCACCCAGTTCTTCCGACCGCTGATGAGCAACGACCTGATCCTGGGCGCGGTCGGCGTGCTGCAGTTCGATGTGGTGGCGTACCGGCTCAAGGACGAATACAACGTCGACGCCACGTTCGAGCCGGTGACGGTGACCACCGCGCGCTGGGTGCACTGCGACGACGAGAAGAAGATGGCCGAGTTCCGCGAGAAGAACGCGATGAACCTGGCGATCGACGGCGCCGGCGAGCTGGTCTACATCGCGCCGACACGGGTCAACCTGCAACTGGCGCAGGAGCGCTGGCCGCAGGTGCGCTTCGCCAATACGCGCGAGCATGCGGCATCGGTGGAAATGTAACGTGCTTTCACGTGGCGGAAGTCACGCAGACGGAACCGTATACGCCCGCTAGGCTTTGCGGCACTTCATCCATGGAATTGCACGCATGAATGCCACGCTGTCACTCGCCTACGTCACGCCAGCCACGACACCGTCATGGAAACGCTGGCTGGTGTACTCGCCGCTGGCGCGCATCGTGATCTTTATGGCGGCATTCATCGTGCTGAACCAGTCGAGTTCGGCACTCGTTCACGCGCTTGTGCCCGGTATGGTCAAGACACCGATGAGCTCGGCGCTGGTCTACCTTGCGGTCTTCGTGCTGCCGGCGATCCTTACCTATGTGTTTCTGGCACGCATCGTCGAGCGCCGCAAACCGGAAGAACTGGCCGTGCGGCGCTGGCCTGGCGCGCTCGGCGGCCTGCTGGCAGGCGCCCTGCTGTTCAGCACGGTTGTAGGCGTGCTCTGGCTGCTGGGCAGCTATCACGTCACCGGCTTCAACGACCACGCCAACTGGCTACCGGCACTGCTGATGGTCGGACTGGGCGCCGGCATCGGCGAGGAAATCCTGTTTCGCGGCGCACTGTTCCGCATCGTCGAGGAAGGTCTCGGCACTTGGTGGGCGCTGCTGATTTCCGCGTTGTTCTTCGGCTTCGCCCATGCGGGCAACCCCGGCGCCACGCTGTGGAGTTCGGCCGCCATCGCGATCGAGGCCGGCCTGCTGTTCGGCGTGCTGTATCACGTGACCCGCTCGCTGCCGATCTGCATGGGCCTGCACGCGGCGTGGAATTTTTGCCAGGGCACGGTCTACGGCATCCCGGTATCCGGCCAGGCCGCCGACGGCTGGCTGGTATCCACCCGAACCGGCCCGGGCTGGCTCAGCGGCGGCGTGTTCGGCGCCGAGGCGTCGGTGATCGCGCTGGGCCTGTGCTCGCTGTGCACACTGGCCTTGCTGGTTGTCGCGCTGCGCCGCGGTTCGCTCGTGCCGTGCCGGCCGTGGCAGCAGCTGCTGCAGCGGTTCAGCCGCCGCTGAACCACGGCGCACGGCCGGCTATGGTTCGGCGACGGCACCGGCTACCCTGTTGAAAGTGCGATCGCCAATCCGGCGATCGCGTGACAGATCGCCTCCCGCACCGCCGTGACCAGCATGCCGCAACCTACCCGACCGAAACGAAATTCATGGCTGGCCGATCAGCCGCTGCAGCGCAAGATGATGCTGGCGATCGGCCTGCTGCTGGGCCTGTTCCTGCTGACCAGCCTGATCACCCTGCACTCGCTGCGCCAGCAGGAAAGCAATCGTCACTGGGCGACGCACACCTATCAGGTGCTGCTCGAACTTGATCATGTGCAGCACGCACTGCAGACCAGTCAGATCGGTGCGCGCGGCTACCTGCTGACGCAGCGTGCCGACCAGCGGGCGATGTTCGACAGCGGCATCAGCGACCTGCATGAACGCATCGCCCATCTGCGCCAGATGACCACCGACAATCAGCTGCAGCAGTTGCGCATCGATTCGCTGGAAAAGATGGTGGCGCAGTGGCAGCGCGAGATGATGGTCAATGCGATCGACCCGATCGCACAGCAGAAGGTCACCGATACGACCGCGCTGGCACTGGAACTGCAACGCATCCAGTCGAGCTATCTGGAGCACCGCACAGTTCGCAGCGAGGATCTGCACGCCGCCATCGACCAGATGATTGCCGAGGAAAATCAGCTGCTGGCGACGCGCAACCAGCAACTTGACGGCTCGCTGCTCACCACCAAGGTGATCAATGTCGTTGCGATACTGCTCGGATTGCTGCTCGGCATCGTGGTGATCCGGCTGACCTCGCGGCTGGTGACCCGGCCGTTGCGTCGCCTGACCGACTTGATGACGCGACTGGCCAATCACGATCACGATTTCGAGATCCGCCGGCTCGATCGCCGCGACGAGGTCGGCGAGATTGCCCGCGCGCTGCAGGTGTTCAAGCAGATGTCGATCGATACCGATGCACAGACCTGGGTCAGATCCCGCGTGTCGGACATTTCGCATGTGCTGCTGCAGGCCACCACGCACAAGGATTTCGCGCAATGGCTGGCCAGCGAACTGGTGCCGATGTGCAAGGCCGGTGTGGGCCTGTTCTATTCGTTCGACGACACGCGCCATCGCCTCGATCTGCTCGGCAGCTATGGCCTGCGCCTGAGCAACCGTACGGCGGATCACTACCTGCCCGGCGAAGGATTGGTGGGCCAGTGCGCGATCGAACGCAAGGCGATCATGCTCGACGACGTGCCGGCGGACTACCTGCACATCGACTCGGGCACCGGCGAGGCATTGCCGCGTCATGTCGCGATCCTGCCGGTGCTCTACCGCGACACCCTGATCGGCGTGCTGGAGCTGGCCGGCTTTGCACCACTCAGCACGCAGCATAAGCAGCTGCTGGACGAGCTGTTGCCGATCGTGGCGTTGACCCTTGAAAACCTCAATCGCGCGGTCAATACACACGACCTGTTGCTGCAGACGCAGGAACAGGCCGATGACCTGCGCTTGTCCGAACTGGTGATGCGCCAGCAGAAGGAAGTGCTGCGCGACAACAACGAGGCACTGCAGGCGAAGACGGCCGAGCTGGAGGAACAATCCGAACGGCTGATCGCTTCCGAGGAAGAGTTGCGCGTGCAAGCCGAGGAACTGCAGGCGTCCAACGAGGAGTTGCTCGAGAAGACCGACAGCCTGAACCGGCAGAAAGTTGTGCTGGAGGAACTGCAGCAGGAAACCGCCGACAAGGCGGCCGAGCTGGCACGCGCCAGCCAGTACAAGTCCGAGTTCCTGGCCAACATGTCGCACGAGCTGCGCACACCGCTGAACAGCCTGCTGATCCTGTCGCGCAGTCTGGCCGACAACGACACCGGCAACCTCGACGGCGAACAGATCGAGTCCGCGCGGATCATCCACGACGCCGGCAACAGCCTGCTGCACCTGATCAACGACATCCTCGACCTGTCCAAAGTCGAGGCCGGCAAGATGGAGCTGATGATCGACGAGCTGGCGCTGGCCGAGCTGGTGCAGCGGTTGCGACGCACGTTTGCGCATGTGGCCGAGGAAAAGCGGCTGGCCTTCACACTGGACATCGATCCCGGCCTGCCGACGGTCCTGCGCACCGACGGCAACAAGCTCGAGCAGATCGCCAACAACCTGCTCAGCAACGCCTTCAAATTCACCGCCGAGGGTACCGTGAGTCTGCGCATTGGCCGCCCTGGCAATGACGTCGACATCCCTGCGGCGCTGCTCGGACAGTCACTGATCGCGATGATGGTGAGCGATACCGGCATCGGCATTCCGTCGGACAAGTTCCAGCGCGTCTTCAATGCCTTCGAACAGGTGGATGCCGGCACCAGTCGCCAGTTCGGCGGCACCGGGCTGGGTCTGGCGATCTCGCGACGGATGGCGCAGCTGCTCGGTGGCGACATCCTGCTACACAGCGAGAGCGGCCGCGGCAGCTGCTTTACCGTACTGCTGCCGGAGACACCGCCAGCGATATCCGATATCGCCGAAGACGTACCACGCACCAGCACCGCCAGGCTCAGCCGGGCCACGTCGCCGTATCTGCTGCCGGAGCCGATCGACGATGATCGCGCCACGCTGCTGCCGGGTCAGACCACGATCCTGGTGATCGATGATGATCCCGCTTTTGCGCGCATCCTGATCGACATGATTCATCGCAAGGGTTATCGCGCGCTGGCCGCCGGCGATGGCGAATCGGGGCTGCAACTGGCGCGAACACATCGTCCCACCGGCATCCTGCTGGACATTGCGCTGCCGGCGATGGACGGCTGGAACGTGTTCGACCAGCTCAAGGCCGACGATGCCACGCGGGCAATCCCGGTGCATTTCATCTCGGTCACCGACGGCGGCAGGCGCGGGCTGGAGCGCGGCGCGGTGGGCTTCCTGACCAAGCCGGTCAGCCGCGAATCGATCGGTCTCGCACTGGAGCGTCTGCTGCATTTCGCGGCCGACCAGCAACGGCACCTGCTGATCGTGGACGACGATGCCGACTCGCGCACCGCCGTGCACATCATGCTGCGCAGCGACAGCGTGCAGATCGACGAAGCCGGTTCGGCGGAAGCCGCGCTGGAGAAGATCGCCCACACCGATTACGACTGCATCGTGCTCGACCTGGGCCTGCCCGGCATGTCCGGGCTCGAATTGCTGGAGCAGCTGGCGGAGACCGCCGGTGGTGTACCGCCGGTGGTGGTGTATTCCGGCCGCGAGCTGAGCCGCGAGGAAAACCTCAAGCTGCGCCAGTACACCGATGCCATCGTGGTCAAGGGCGCGCGCTCCACGGAGCGGCTGCTCGACGAAGTCAGCCTGTTCCTGCACAGCATCCAGCATGTATCGCCTCGGCTGGTCGCCGAATCGGCGGCAACCAGCGAACTGGCTGGCCGGCGCGTGCTGCTGGTGGACGACGACATGCGCAATCTGTTTGCGCTGTCCAAAGTAATGCGCGGTTGGGGACTGCAGGTGAGCATGGCGCAGGACGGACACAAGGCGCTGAAGATGCTGGCCGACGACGACACCGCAGAGCTGGTGCTGATGGACATCATGATGCCGGGCATGGATGGGTACGAAACCATCCGCGCGATTCGCACGCAACCGCATTTCGCCAGCCTGCCGATCATCGCGCTGACCGCCAAGGCGATGCGCGGCGATCGCGAGAAGTGCCTGGAGATGGGCGCCAGCGATTACCTGTCCAAGCCGATCGATATCGACAAGCTGGCGTCGATGATGCGCGTGTGGCTGCAGCGCTGAGCGCGATGCCGGCATCGAATTCAGTCAGCGAACTGGAACAGATCGAACTGGATCTGTTCGTGCAGGCGTTGAAACGCCGTCATGGTCACGACTTCAGCCAGTACGCGCCGGCTTCGCTGGCCCGGCGCGTACGCCAGCTGGTGCACGACCATCATTGCGGCAGCATCAGCGGGCTGACCACGCGCCTGCTGCACGAAGCGGACTTCGTGGCGCTGGTGGTGCAAGGGCTGTCGGTGCCGGTGTCGGAAATGTTTCGCGACCCGCCGGTGTTTCGCGCACTGCGCGAACAGGTGTTGCCGATACTGGCGTCGTATCCGCAGATCACCATCTGGCAGGCCGGCTGCGCGCACGGGCAGGAAGCCTATTCGCTGGCGATCCTGCTGGACGAGGCTGGCCTGTACGAGCGCAGCCATATCTTCGCCACCGACTTCAATCCCGACGCGTTGCGCCGCGCCTATGAAGGCATCTATCCGGCCAGGGATGCGCAACTGTGGTCGCGCAATTATCAGGAAGCGGGCGGCCACCGTTCGCTGGCGGATTACTACAGCGCGCGCTACAACTTCATCAAGCTGGACCAGCGGCTGCGCCGCAACATCACCTTCGCCAGCCACAACCTGGTGGCCGACAAGGTGTTCTGCGAGGCGCACCTGGTGTTGTGCCGCAACGTGCTGATCTATTTCTCCGCACCGCTACAGAACCGCACATTGACGCTGTTCCATGACAGCCTGGTGCGTGGCGGTTATCTGTGCCTGGGGCTGCGCGAGAGCCTGGATTTCGCGCCGGTGGCCGCCGACTTCAGCGTACTCGATGCCCCCCTGCGGCTGTACCGGCGCGGCAATCGGCCGGCCTCGATTGAGCTTGCCCGGACAGTGCTGCCGTTCACGCCGAATGACACCGGTAGCAGTTAAGGTTGGGCACGAGGCAAGTTGCCTGGCCACCGACATGAACACGATGCCGCCAAAAATCCTGGTCGTCGACGATACCGCTGCCAACCTGGTCGCGATGCGTCGGCTGCTTGCCCACAGCGGGGCACAGATCATCGAGGCGCGCAGCGGCAACGAGGCGCTGGCGCTGTGCCTGGATCATCGGTTCGCGTTGATCCTGCTCGACGTCAACATGCCCGAGATGGACGGTTTCGAAGTGGCTGCCTTGCTGGCCGAGGCCGAGCAGTTGCGCGAGACGCCGATCATCTTCGTCACCGCCGCCTACGCCGATGATCTGAACCGGCTCAAGGGCTATCGCTCCGGTGCGGTGGATTACATCGCCAAGCCGATCAACGACGTGATCCTGCAGTCGAAGGTGCGCGTGTTCCTGGAGCTGTATGCGGCGCGTGCCGAGCTGAAGCAGGCGATGGCCGAGCTGGCCGAACGCAACCAGCAGCTCACCCAGGAAGTCGCCGAGCGCGAACTGATCGAGGCGATGGTGCGTCATCAGGCCAGCCACGACATGCTGACCGGATTGCCCAATCGCATGCTGTTCCGCGATCGCCTGCACGTGGCGATCCAGCGCGCGCATCGCCATCACGACCGCTTCGCGCTGGCCTGCATCGACATCGACGGCTTCAAGAACGTCAACGACACCCATGGCCATCCGGCAGGAGACGCGTTGCTGCAGGACATTGCCGCGCGGCTGTCGGCGCATCTGCGCGGCAACGACACCGTGGCGCGACTCGGCGGCGACGAATTCGCCTTGATCCTGGAGGACATCGAGGATTCGCAGCTGGCGCTGCAGCTCTGCCAGAAATTGTGCACGGCGCTGGGCGAGCCATACACGCTGAGCATCAACGGTCGGTCGGTCGAAGTGCGCATCGGCGCCAGCATAGGCATCGCGCCCTATCTTCCCGACGATCGTCCCGATGCCGATGAGCAGCTGATCCATGCCGCCGACCGCGCCATGTACGAAGCCAAGCGCGGCGGCAAGAACCGCTGCGTGCTGGTGGGCTGATTCCGCGGTTTCAGCTGTGCCTGCGCGGCGACACCCACATCATCACGCGCGCGCGGAAAACCGCCTCGCCGGCGGCGTCGGTGACCTGTACATCGACCGGCCATTCATAGCCCTCGCCAGCGGAATGCACTGCCGTCCCCGGCGTGGCGACCCCATGCAGGGTACCTGCGGCCTTTTTCAGGTATTCGACGCTCATGCCCTTGGGAATCCAGCGCATGTCGGCTGGAATCGTCGCGTCGGTCATCACCCCGGCACTGAGCTCGGCCAGGTTGCACAGCGCGATCGCATGCACGGTACCGATATGGTTGTGCACGCGCCGGCGGTCGCGGATGCGTACTTCGCAACGGCCCGGTTCCAGCGCTACAAATCGCGGTGCGATCGTGGCGAAGTAAGGTGCCTTGAGACAGACCAGTCGCGAGAAGAGCCAGTGACCGGCCGGCCAGCGCGTGATGCGGCGGTAGAGCGACAGCACGGATACAGTCATCGGCGATCTCCAGCAAAAAGTCGGCCCGCGCCTGGTGTCGACAAACGACATTCAGCGCGGGCCGGCAGGTACATGCTTGCGAGCTGCTTACTTCTCTGCGCGTGTCTTGAACGCGCGCAGCTCGTCCGGCTCGAAGTCATCCACCGAGATGAACTCGAACACGCCTTCACGCACGCGCTTGAGCAGCGCCACCTCGCTGGCATTCAGCACGCCGGCCTGTTCGGCCTCGGCCAGTTGATCCATGTAGTCGTGCGACGTGAACTGGCCGCTCTTCTGCGCCTTGCCGAACTTGCGATCGACCGGCTCGGCAAGAATCACGTCCGGCAGCAAGGCATGCATGCGGCCGATCGTGTTGTTCGCGGTCGGCGTCAGGTAGACCCATTCCAGCAGGCGGTCACGCGCCTCGCTGGGTGCGGTGATCAAGGCAGCGACACGACGACCCAGGCGATCGGACGGCGGCACTTCGCGGCGCCCGAACGGGAATACCAGGGCACGCAGCAGCCACGAGACCGGACGCACCGGGAAGTTGCGGATCGCGCCATCCAGCGCCATCTGCATGTTCCACACGCATTGATGGAACGCCCACGCCAGCAGCGGACGATCCGCCTCAGGCCGGCCGGTGTCCTCGTAACGCTTGAGCATCGCGCTGGCGATGTACAGATAGCTGAGCACGTCGCCGAGGCGCGCGGACAGTTTCTCCTTGAACTTCAGCTTGCCGCCGAGCACGCCCATGAACACGTCGGCGCATAGCGCCAGCGCCGCGGAATAGCGATCGAGTTTGCGGTAGTAGCGATGCGTATACGCATCGCCCGCCGTTTCGCCGAGACGCGAGCCGGTGAGGCCCATCGCGAAACTGCGCACCGCGTTGGACAGGCCGAAACCGATGTGGCCGAACAGCAGCCGGTCGAAGGTCTTAAGCTGTTCGCCGCGATCGGTGATCGACAGCGCCTGCATTTCCTTCAGTACGTAGGGATGGCAACGGATCGCACCCTGCCCGAAGATCATCAGGCTGCGCGTCATGATGTTGGCGCCTTCCACGGTGATCGCGATCGGCACGCCCTGCCAGGCACGACCGGCATAGTTGCTCGGCCCCAGCTGCACGCCCTTGCCGCCCAGCACGTCCATCGCATCACCGGCGATCTGCCGGCCCCATTCGGTGGCGTGGTATTTCGCGATCGCCGACGGCACTGCCGGCTTCTCGCCACGGTCGACCGCCGCCGCCGTGGCACGCGACAACGCGGCGGTGGCATAGGTCAGGCCGCCGATGCGTGCCAGCGCCTCTTCCACGCCTTCGAAACGGGCGATCGCCAAGCCGAACTGTTTGCGCATGCGCGCATACGCACCGACCGAAGCGACGGCCGCGCGCACGCCACCGGTGGCGTTGGACGGCAGCGAAATCGCACGACCCACCGACAGGCACTCGACCAGCATGCGCCAGCCATGACCGGCCATGTGCGGGCCGCCGATCAGGGTGGACAGCGGCACGAACATGTCCTTGCCGTGAATCGGACCGTTCTGGAACGGCACGTTCAACGGGAAATGACGGCGACCGATCTGCAGGCCTGGCGTGGAACGCGGCAGCAATGCCAGCGTGATGCCAAGATCCTCCTTGTCGCCGAGCAGGTGCTCGGGGTCATACATGCGGAACGCCAGACCAACCACGGTCGCCACCGGCGCCAGCGTGATGTAGCGCTTGTCGAAGGTGAGCTTGATGCCGATCGTGTCGACGCCATCGACACTCTGCTTGCAGACGATGCCGAAGTCGGGAATCGAGGTGGCGTCGGAGCCGGCGTAAGGACCCGTCAGCGCGAAACACGGGATCTCGTCACCGACGGCCAGTCGCGGCAGATAGTGGTTCTTCTGTTCATCGCTGCCGTAATGCAACAACAGCTCGGCCGGTCCGAGCGAGTTCGGCACGGCAACGGTCGAGGCCACCGTGGCCGACATCGTCGCCAGCTTCTGCAGCACCGCCGAATGCGCCAGCGCGGAGAACTGCAGACCACCGTACTGCTTCGGGATGATCATGCCGAAGAAGCGGTTCTTCTTGATGAACTCCCACACGTTCGGCGGCAGGTCGGCCAGCTCGTGAGTGATCTGCCAGTCGTCGATCATGCCGCACAGCTCTTCCACCGGACCGTCGAGGAAGGCCTGCTCCTCGACGCTCAGTTCGGGTTTCGGCTGCTTCAACAATTCGTGCCAGTCCGGCTTGCCGGAAAACAGTTCGCCTTCGAAACCGACCGTGCCAGCTTCCAGTGCGGTCTGCTCGGTCTCGGACAGCTTCGGCGTGACTTTCGCGAACAGCTTCAGCAGTGGCGCACTGATCTGCCGGCGGCGGAAATCCACCAGCAGCAACGGTACCGCGATGGCCAGTTCGATGATCAGCAAGATGATCGTCGTCCACGGCGCATGCGCGATCAGACCGACCACCAGCGTGGTGGCGATCGTGGCGATCGCCCAGGTGCGCAGGCTGCTGCGATGGTAGGCACAGGTGCCGGTGGCTATCAGTGCCGCCAGCAGGGTCAGTATCACGGACATCTTGAGTACCTCATCGCGATTGAACAGCGCCAGCGCTGGGCCGGCCCTCGGGTTGATCCAGACTCTGCACGAAGCGGACGACTTCGCGCGTGAACGCATCATTCGCATCGCCCGCCACCATGTGTGTGGCGTGCGACAGTTCCACATGCTGCGCATGCGGCACCAGTTGCAGGAATTCATCGACGGTGGTGCGCGAGACCACGTCACTGCGCGCGCCCGAGAGCAGCAGCACGGGCACATCGATCTTCGCCGCAGCTGCTTGCAGGCGCGGCTGGTAGCGCTCGCTTTCCTGCAGCAGGCTGCCGGCCAGCAGGGCCGGGTCCCAGTGCCAGCGCAGCCGGCCGTCCGCGCCTTCGCGCAACAATGGACGCAGTTGTTCCTCGCTCTTGCGCTCGCGCCGTTGCGGCAGGTAGCTGGCGATCTGTTCGGCCGCCTCGGCGTAATTCGCGAAACCGTCTGGATGCGCCTGCATGAAAGCGAGGATGCGTTCCACCCCGGCAGTTTCCCAGCGCGGCGTGATGTCGACCAGCACCATCGCGCGAAACGGCGTGGGTCGCACTTCGCCGGCAAGCACGATGCCGAGCAAGCCGCCCATCGACGCGCCGACCAGGATCGGCGGTTGCGGTTGCGCCACGGCCAGCCGCAGCAGGTCATCGGCGAACTGATCCATGTGGTAACCATCTACAGGATCCGCACCACCCGCCACGCGATCGCTTTCGCCATGACCGCGGCTGTCGAATGTCACGCAGCGACAACCGGCATCGGCCAGTGCCGCCGCTGCGCCGTTCCAGGCACCGCGGGTCTGGCCGAAACCGTGCGCGAACAGCAGCGCCGGATCGCCGCCCGGATGGCGCGTCTCCACGGCCAGACGCAGATCGGCCACCGGAAAACGGCTGGTGGTGGCAGAGGTTTGAATATGGTCAACCATACGGAAGAGTATGGGTTGCCTCGACAACTGCCGTCAACCGTCCTGCCGATGGTCCCCTGGCATGCTGAAATAGCCGGTGCAATCACGCTCGATTGGCCGCACCCCATTACAAATCCGCAGGGTGTGGCTACCATACGGACATGAATGTCAGCAGCAAACCAGAACGCACCCGCCTGTCCGCCGAAGATTGGGAACTCGCCGCCCTGCACCTGATCGCCGAACAAGGCGTCGGCGCCTTGGCCGTGGAGGCCTTGGCGCGCCAGCTCGGCGTGACCAAGGGCAGCTTCTACTGGCATTTCCGTACCCGCGAAGCCTTGCTGAATGCCGCACTGGAACGCTGGGAGCAGTACGGCGAGCGCGAGGTGCTCGGCCAGATCGAACAGATCGCGGACCCGCGCAAGCGCCTGCCCGAACTGTTCCGCCGCGTCGCGCACGAACTGCAGCCGCATCGCGTGTATGCCGCGCTGCTGAAGGCGCTGGATCACCCGCAGGTGGTGCCGGTGATGGCGCGCGTGTCGCAGCGGCGGATGGAGTTCCTGACCACCGCCTATCGCGAAGCCGGCCTGCCCGCGCAACAGGCACTGAACCGCGCACGGCTGACCTATGCCGCCTATGTCGGCTTCCTGCAGTTGAACTTCACGCTGGGCCTGCCGCGGATCAACCACGAGGAATTCGACGCCTACGTCGAACACATGATCGCGACCTTGATTCCGGCCTGATCCACCTCTCGAGTATCCCCGCACGGCGCCATTTGGCGCCGTTTTTGTTGCACGAAACCTTGCAATACCAGTGCACGCAAACTACCGTTTCGGTTCAATTTTTCTCAAGACCTTTAGAGGGACACGATGGCCAGCAAGCTGGAAGCGTTCACGCACTGGGTAAACGAGGTGGCGGCGCTGACCCGTCCCGCGAAAATCCACTGGTGCGATGGCTCGGATGCCGAATACCAAACCCTGGTGCAGCAGATGCTGGCCGACGGCACCCTGATTGAACTGAACCAGCAGACCCATCCAGGCTGCTATCTGCACCGCTCCCATCCTTCCGATGTGGCCCGTGTCGAGCACTTGACCTTCGTCTGCCATCCCGACGAGCAGGATGCCGGTCCGAACAATCACTGGATGGATCCGGCCGCGGCACACGCGAAGATCGATGCGCTGTTCGACGGCTGCATGGAAGGCCGCACGATGTACGTCATCCCGTACTGCATGGGGCCGATCGACTCACCGTTGGCCCGTTGCGGCGTGGAGATCACCGACAGCCCGTACGTGGTCGCCAACATGAAGATCATGACCCGCATGGGTGCCGCGGCGCAGGCGCGGATCGAGCGTGAAGGAAAGTTCATCAAGGGGCTGCATTCCACCGGCGAACTCGATCCCGAACGCCGCTTCATCATGCACTTCCCGGCCGAACTGTCGATCAAATCCTACGGCTCCGGCTACGGCGGCAATGCGCTGCTCGGCAAGAAGTGCCATGCACTACGCATCGCCAGCCATCAGGCGCGCAGCGAAGGCTGGCTGGCCGAGCACATGCTGATCGTCGGCATCGAGAACCCGCAAGGCGAGACGCACTACGTCGCGGCCGCATTCCCGTCCGCCTGCGGCAAGACCAACCTCGCCATGCTGATCCCGCCCGAAGGCTACCGTCAGGACGGCTGGAAGGTGTGGACGGTGGGTGACGACATCTGCTGGATGCGCCCTGGTGCGGATGGACGGCTGTATGCGATCAATCCCGAAGCCGGTTTCTTCGGCGTGGCACCGGGCACCAGCGACAGCACCAACCCGAACGCACTGAAGAGCATCGCGCGCGACACCATCTTCACCAACGTCGCCGTCACCACCGACAACCAGCCGTGGTGGGAAGGCCTGCCCGGCACACCGGTCACTGATTGGCAGGGACGTCCCTACGATGCGGCCAACGGCGCCGCCGCCCATCCGAACTCACGCTTCACGGTCAGCGCGAAGCAATGCCCGACCTGGTCGGAAATGGCTGAAGCCGCGCAGGGCGTGCCGATCAGCGCGATCGTGTTCGGCGGCCGCCGGCCGTCGCTGCTGCCGCTGGTGATGGAGGCGCGCGACTGGAACCATGGCGTGCTGATGGGTGCTGCGATGGGTTCGGAAACGACCGCTGCCGCTACCGGCGCGGTCGGCGTGCTGCGCCGCGACTCGATGGCGATGAAGCCGTTCTGCGGCTACCACTACGGCGACTATTTCGCGCACTGGCTGTCGCTCGACCAGCCCGGCGCGAAGCTACCGAAGATCTTCCACGTCAACTGGTTCCGCAAGGGCAAGGACGGCAAGTTCCTGTGGCCCGGTTTTGGCGACAACCTGCGCGTGCTGGAGTGGATGATCAACCGTGTAGAGGACCGCGTCGACGGCACCGAGACCCCGATCGGCATCCTGCCGGCGGACGGCGAACTCAAGCTGGACGGCCTCAAGCTCGACCCTGCCCAGCTCGATGAGCTGCTCGACGTGGACAATGCCGGCTGGCAGAACGAGCTGGCCGCGATCGGCGAGTATCTGCAGAGCTTTACTCCGCGTCTGCCGGAGCGTCTGCACCAGGAACAGCAGCGCGTGGCCAAGGCGCTGGATGATGCGGACGCCCAGCCGCGTCGCGAGGCAACCGCACACTGAGCCAGCGCACCCGGGCGGGCTATCACGCCCGTCCGGGATGCATCGTGGCGATGACACAGCGGCGGCGGTTCAAACCCTTTCGCATGACGGTGCATCCAAGTTGGCAAGATGATCGCCGCCTGCCCTGCCATTGGAAGCTCCATGTCGCCTGCCTCAACGGGAGCCAACGACGCCGATGACGTGCGCGCCGCGGCTGCCGGTGATCGCCACGCATTCCAGCGGCTGTACCACCTGCATGTGGGCCGGGTACACGGCGCGGTATACCGGCTCGCCGGTTACGACCATGCCCGCGCCGAAGACCTGACCCAAGACGCCTTCATCCGCGCCTGGCAGAAACTGCCCGGCTTTCGCCACGAGAGCGCGTTCGGCACCTGGCTGTACCGACTCGCGGTGAACGTGGCGCTGATGGATATCCGCTCCCGCGGCGCCGACCCGGTCAGCATGCTGGACGACGATCACCTGCCAGACACCGGCGAGACCCCCTTCTGCGCCGCCGAGCGCGAGGAACTGGAGCACGCGATCGGCCAGCTGCCACCACGAGCTCGCGCTGTGCTGGTGTTACACGACATCGAAGGCTGGCGACACGAAGAGATCGGCAACGAGCTGGGCATGGCGGTCGGTACATCGAAAGCGCAACTGCATCGTGCCCGCGGTCTGCTGCGCAAGGTATTGGGAGAAAGGTCATGAACGAATTCGAATGGCGCCGGCAGATGCGCGAGCTGCGCCAGCCGCTCACGCCGCAGCGTGATCTGTGGGCTTCGCTCGCCGCCGCACTGGACGATGCCGAACGGACGGATGCGCCCACGATCCAGGCATCACCCATGCATCGGTCGGGGCACCGGCAGCGCTGGCTGGTTGTCGCCAGCCTCGCTGCATCAGTGCTGCTGGCCGCCGGCATCGGCTGGCATCGGCTGCAGATGCCCACTTCCACACCGATCGCCCGTGTCAGCACGGCTCCGGCAAGCTGGAAACCGGCCGATCCACGATTGGCTGGCGCCGCGATCGAACTGGACGCCGCCCGCATGGAGCTGCAACTGGCGATCCAGCAGGCACCTCATTCGCCCGCACTGCAGCGCCTGCTCGACCGCACCGAACTGCAACAGACGCAATTGCGCCAGCTGGCCAACCAGGCCGGTTGATATCCACAGGAATGACCATGAAAACCACCCGCTATCTTCCGCTGCTGCTGTGTCTGTGCATCGGCCAGGCGCTCGCCGACACACCGATCCAGCTGCGTCATGACGCCAGTCCGACCGCCCATGTCAGCATCAGCAATATCGCCGGCACGGTGAACGTGATCGCCTGGGATCGCAACGAAGTGCAGGTCCGCGGCCAACTCGGCAATGGTGCCAAGCCGCTGACGATCACCGGCAGCAATACCGACATGGCAATCAAGGTCGAACCGCAAGGTGGCTCCGGCTGGTTCAACTGGAAAGGCGACAACAACATGGCGGCAACCACGCTGGAACTGCATGTTCCCAAGGCTGCCTCACTGGACATCGACGTAGTCAGCGCACCACTGGTCGTCGACGGCATGGATGGCGGCAACATCGAGGTCAATACGGTCAGCGGCAAGGCACGCATCAATGCACGCGTGCCGTCGCTGAAAGTCGACAGTGTCAGCGGCGGCATCGAGTTGGCCGGACATGCCGGACAGGCCGACCTGCAGACCGTCAGCGGTGACATCCTTGCCCCCGTGCTCGGTAGCGACGTAAAGCTGCAGACCATTTCCGGTCGGATCCAGGCCGATGGTGGCCCGTGGAAGAAACTGACGCTGAGCACGGTATCCGGCAATGTGCAGTTGACTGGCGGGCTGGCTACCGATGGCATTCTCGGCATCGACAGCATGAGCGGCGACGTGCAACTGCAGCTGCCTGTAAACACTTCCGGCAACCTGCACGCCAGCAGTTTCAGCGGTAACCTGCGCAGCGATTTCGGCACACCGAAGGAACCCGAGCACGGCCCCGGCAGCTCATTGGACGTCCGTCTCGGCGACGGTCGCGGCAAGATCAATATCGAGACATTCAGCGGCGACCTGCGCGTGCGCAAGCAGAACTGACGGCAGGCAGATCAATGCACCTCAAATGAAAACGCCGTCGCAATGCGACGGCGTTTTAAATTCAATCGGCGAATACAGCCCGACGAATCAAAGATCCTGGTGATACTGCACGTACGGTGTGCGCGATTGATCCGGCTCCGGGCCCGCTGGCGTATTCGTCGGCGTGCCGGACGACCACAGATTCTGCGCACCAACACTCAACGCACCGCGCCACGGCAAACGCCAGGTCACACCCAGATCGATGCTGTTCCAGCGTCGATCGGCACCGTAGTTACCTGGAATGCCCGCCTCCGGCTGCATGGTGCGCCCAGTCAGGACACCGCTCAACGGGCCGTGATCGACACCGAAACTCAGCGCTTTCTGATCCAGCGTGTTGATGCCAAGCAGATTGCCCGGCAGCAGGTGAATGCGGCCGACACTGGCACCCAGATCGATACCGCTCTTGCCGCCCAAGGCCAATCGGCCACGCGCGTTGAGCTGGGAGCTGCTGTCGAAACTGGACAGGCCATCGACCCCCGGCACGGCGCCCGGAAGCACGCGCGGCAATACGGTGTTGTTGTTCGAAGTGCTGACGGTGCCGACGCTCACGCCAAGGCTGTAACGGCCGGCGTCATAGGTGGCACCCACTTCGCTGCCGAGCACTCGCGAGCTCTGGTTGACCCACGAGTGTTCGCTGATCTCGGCATGCGCCTGCAGTCTCGGCCCCAAGCCGTATTGCAAGCCGGTCGTCATCACGCTGGCCGCATCGACCACGCGCAACGCCAGCGGTGCATTCTTGCGCAAGGCATCGGCGCCGGTGCTTTGATCGGCCTTGAGAGCGAGCAGGCGACCATCGGTACCGCGCCACAACGGCACCATCACGCCGGGTTCGACTTCGGTCATCTGATCCGGCGGCTGCGCCAGCAAACGCTGGGCCATGGCGTTGTCGCCGCCCGCAGACTGCCCGACCGCAGTGAGCGGCAACAGGGAGATCAACAGCAGGGCGGACAGGCGACGCATGAGCTTGGGGTCGATGACTCTTTCAATAGGGGAATAGCTGTACGCGAGTATACCCCGTTTTACGTTTTGCTAACACCATGAAAACCCCTACCCAATCACAGAACGGGATGGGTTGTGTCAAGCTTCGACCGGCCGGGACACCCGCAGTTCCCGCTGGCGGGGGAGCTGGCGACCGGGCCAACTTACACGCTATAAAGGCGTTTGACGCCGATCCGCCAGATCGCTCCGGAAACCAATCACAGCCCAATGAGCGCCACGCCGACGATCCGTTCATCCCCACCACTGCCGGTGACGCATGATCTTGCGGCCTTGCACGGTGCGGTCGAGCGATTGTTCGAAGCTACTGACGCCAGCTGCGTGATGGAAATCTGTGAGTCGATGCTGGGCACTATCGGTATCCAGGGCCGGTTGCGCTGGCGCCGTATGGACGAACCGGCTACCCGCCTGGCCGGCCAGCTCGATCTGGCCGAAGACCCCCAGGGCCCGCGCACGCTGACGCTCGAATGGGCCGACCTGCCGCTGCCCGAACTCGTACGTGACCGGCTGGACTGGCTGGGCAGGCTGGCCAATACCCGCCTGCGCCAGCTGGCCGAAACCAGTCGCCTGTACGAAGCGATTTCCCGCCTGGCCGTGTCCGAGCGATTGCAACGCGCGCTGTATGCGATCGCCGAACAGGCCGGCGCCGAACACAACATGCCCGAGATGATGCGCTCGCTGCATGCCATCGTCAGCAGCCTGATGTACGCGGAAAACTTCTATATCGTGCTGTACGACGCAGCCACCGATAGCGTCCGCTTTCCCTATTACGTCGACATCGCCGATACCGATCCGCCGTCACCTGACCAGAACATGCCGTTGCACGACATGCTGCATAGCCTGACCTGGAACCTGCTGCAGGAAGGTCGCCCGTTGATGGGGTCGATCGAGGAACTGCGGCAACAATTCGGCGACCGCTTTGTCCTGGTCGGACCCAGTTGCGAACACTGGCTGGGGGTTCCGCTGTTGCGCGGCGGACGCGTGGTCGGCGGCATCGTGATGCAGAGCTACCGCGACGACACCCATTACTCGCGGCATGATCTGGAACTGCTGAGCTATGTGGCCCAGCATGTACAAACCACGCTGGAGCGACGCGAGGCGCATATCGAACTGGGCCGTCGGGTAACCGATCGCACCGCCGCGCTGCGCGAAGCCAACCGCGTGTTGCGCCAGCAGGTGCTGCAGCGACAACGCGGTGAACGCCTGCAGGCGGCTCTGTTCCGCATCGCCGAGCTGGCGAATACCTCGGAGAGCCTGGAAAAATTCTACGCGGCCATGCATCAGGTGATCAGCGGCCTGCTGTACGCACGCAATTTCTACATCGCGCTGGTCGACGAGGAAAGCGGCTACCTGACCTTCCCCTATTCGGTGGACGACGTCGACAGTGTGCGGCCACCGCGTGCGCACGGTCGCGGCGTCACCGAATATGTGCTGCGTCATGCCAAGCCGCTGCTGGCCGACATGGTGGAAATCGACCGCCTGATTGCGGTCGGCGAAATCAGCCACTTCGGTTCACGCTCGGTCTGCTGGCTCGGCGTGCCGCTGATCTGGGGCGACAAGGCGATGGGTGTGCTGGCGCTGCAAAGCTATTCACCCGAACACACCTATAACGAACGCGACCAGGAGCTGCTGACCTTCGTCAGCTACCACATCGCCAACGCGCTGCAACGCAAGCAGGCAGCGTCCTCGCTGAAGCATGCCTATGCCGGGCTGGAACGTCGCGTCACCGAGCGCACCCGCGCACTGGCGTTGGCCAACCGCGACCTGCGCGAGCAGATCGCCGAGCGCGAACGGGTCGAGCGCCGGCTGAAATACGAAACGCTGCACGACTCGCTGACCGGCCTGCCCAACCGCACCTTGCTGCTGCAACGGCTGGAACAGGCGATGCAGCGCTATGTCGCGAATCCGAGCGAACAGTTCGCCGTGCTGTTCATCGACCTGGACCGCTTCAAGGTGATCAACGACTCGGTCGGTCATCTGGTCGGCGATGATCTGTTGTTCCAGGTCGGCGGTCGCATCCGCGCCTGCCTGAAGACCCGCGACGTGGTTGCACGTCTGGGCGGCGACGAATTCGCCGTGCTGCTGGAAGGCATCGTCGAGATCGGCAAGGCATCGCTGATCGCCGAACGCATCATCAGCGAGCTGCAGACGCCGTTCCGGCTCGGCACCAAGGAGATCTTCACCTCCGCTTCGATCGGCATCGCCTTGGCCAGCCCGCATTACCGTCAGCCGGAGGAGCTGCTGCGCGACGCCGATGCGGCGATGTACAACGCGAAGGATGGCGGGCGCCATCGCGCAGCGATGTTCGACGACCGCCTGCGCCGCGAGGCACTCTCGCTGCTGGACATGGAGAGCGACCTGCGCCACGCGCTCAGCCGCAACGAATTCGAACCGTTCTACCAGCCCATCGTCGAACTCGCCGACGGCCACGTCACCGGCTACGAGGCGCTGCTGCGCTGGCATCATCCCGAGCGCGGTCTGCTGCCGCCGCACGATTTCCTGCTGATCGCCGAGGAGTGCGGCTGTGCCGAGGCGATCGACTGGCAAATCTTCGAGCAGGTATGCACCCAGGCCGTGCGGCTGATCGGCACCGAGGGCTTCATCAGCATCAACGTCTCCGGCCGGCATTTCCGTTCCGCCGACCTCGACCTGCGGCTGCTTGCCCTGTTCGAGCAGTATGCGGTGCCGACACACTGCATCCGCATCGAGGTCACCGAGCACGCGCTGCTGGAGAACCCGACCCAGGTCAAGCAGATGCTGCAGAACCTGCGCAGTCACGGTGTCGGCATCGCGCTCGACGATTTCGGCACCGGCTATTCCTCGCTCAGCTACCTGCACCAGTACCCGTTCGAGACGCTGAAGATCGACCGCTCCTTCATCACCGAGCTGCCCGTCGACGACACCGAAACCCAGGGCCTCGCGCTGGTGCGCGCGATCCAGGTACTGGCCGACTCGCTGCAGATGAAGGTGATCGCCGAGGGCATCGAGGAAGAATCGCAGCGGCAGGCGCTGCTGCGGGTCGGCTGCCGCTATGGCCAGGGCTTCCTGTTCGCCACGCCGCAACCCGCCTCTACCTGGCTGAACGCGGACAACCCGCTGTTGCTGGCCTGATCCGCGACCGACCTGTCGCTCCGCCCCGATCTATTGCCGTGGATTCATTGCGGCGTCTCCGGCGCAGCCGGCGCTGCGCTGTGGCTGAGCAGATGCTCGGCGTCGATCCGATCGAAGTGATAGCGCTGCGCACAGAACTCGCAGATCACCTCGATCTCGTCACCGCGCGCCACCAGCGCCGCCTCGACTTCATCGCGACCGAGCGAGCGCAGCATCGCCGTCACCCGCTCGCGACTGCAGTTGCAGCCGAACGCCAGCGCGCGTGGCTCGAACAGACGCGCCGACTCTTCATGGTAGAGCCGGTACAGCAACTGCTCCGGTGCGGTATTCAGCAACTCGTCGGCGCCCAGCGTGGCGGTCAGGTGCACGATGCGGTTCCACGCATCATCATCGAGCGCGGCGTCACGGCCACCCTCGTCCGGCATCTTCTGCAACATCAGGCCCACCGCGTGCTCACCGTTGGCGGCCAGCACGATCCGCGCCGGCAATTGCTCGGACTTGACGAAGTAATTTTCCAGCGACTCGGCCAAACCGGCGTGCTGCAGGTCGACCAGACCCTGATAGCGCTGGTCGCGATCCACATTGCCGATGGTGATCGCCATGATCGCGTCAGGCAGCGCATCCAGTACCAGCGGTTCGGGCAACGGCTCATTCCAGCGCGCCAGCCCGCGCAGGCGGCCCTGGTCATTGCACTCGGCAAACAGCAGGCGCAACGCGCCGGAACTCTTCAGCTCGATCGACAGCGCACCGTCCAGCTTGATGTTGCCGGTCAGCAACGCGCTGGCGGCCAAGGCCTCGCCGAGCAACGCGTGCAGCGACGGCGGATAGTCAGCGCGGCCGGCCACTTCGCGCCAGGCCGGTCCGAGTCGCACCAGCGTGCCGCGCACGCCGGCACGTTCCAGCAGAAAGCGATGCAGTACATCGTCGACAGGCAGGGTTTCCACAATAAGCGTTCCGGATGAGGTCAAGCGCTTCAGATGGGGGCGCGGCAGCGCCGGGACAACGCCCCTTATACTGCCCCATCTTCCCGCACGTACCGCCATGCACCTTGTGTTCCGCCGCCCCCTGCTGATTCGTCTGCTGCGCTCACTGGCGATCCTCATGCTGGCATGGCTGGCACTGAGCTGGCTGATGGTGCTGCTGCTGCGCTTCGTACCGCCGTGGACGTCGGCGGTGATGCTGGAGCGCCAGCTCGGCGCGTGGGTTCATGGTGAGAAGGATTTCCAGCTGCGCCAGCACTGGGTGCCGTGGAAACAGGTATCGCCCTGGGTGCCGCTGGCGATGGTGGCCGGCGAGGATCAGAAGTTCCCTTACCATCATGGTTTCGACTTCGATTCCATCCAGGATGCGATGGATGCGGCCGATGACGGCAAGCGTCTGCGCGGCGCCAGCACGATCAGCCAGCAAACCGCCAAGAACCTGTTCCTGTGGAACGGCCGCAGCTTCGTGCGCAAGGGGCTGGAAGCGTATTTCACCGTGCTGATCGAGTTGACCTGGCCGAAACAGCGCATCCTCGAGGTGTACGTGAACATCGCCGAGCTGGGCGATGGCATCTATGGCGTTGGTGCCGCGAGCGAGGCGTACTTCCATGCCTCGCCGGCACAGCTCGGGCCGGCGCAGGCCGCGCGCCTGGCCGCCGTACTGCCGAGCCCGCGTCGCCTGCACGCGGATCGGCCCAGCGCATACGTGCAGCGCCGCGCCAACTGGATCCAGCGACAGATGGACCAGCTTGGTGGCCCCGCCTACATCGAAGGTCGTGCGCCGCCACGAGCGAAGCATTGAGTCGAGTCTAAAGCAGGTCGCGACCACCGTATTTCATCGGGAAACAACGCCTGCCGCGGGGATCCGCACTGAGCCCGTCGCGCTCGCTGCACAGCTTCACAACTTTGCTACACGCGAGGGCAGTACCGGCGGTAGACTCGTGACAAACGGCCCGTCCGGGCCGGAGGGAGACCCAAGCATGAGTCAGGTCAAGCATCTGCTGGAAAGCAAGGGCAGTACGGTCTTCAGCATCGCACCGGATGCGCCGGTGCTCGAAGCGATCAAGCACATGGCCGAGCACCGCATAGGCGCGCTACTGGTGATGCGCGGCGACCAGCTGGTCGGCGTGATGTCCGAACGCGACTACGCGCGCAAGGTGATCCTGCAGGGCCGCTCTTCGTCACAAACCGCCGTGTCCGACATCATGAGCAGCGAGCCGCTCACCGTCGGCCCGGATACCGATGTATTCGACTGCATGCGCCTGTGCACCGACAGTCGCATTCGGCATCTGCCCGTGGTGGAAGGCAAGCGGGTCATCGGCGTGATTTCGATCGGCGATCTGGTCAAGGCGGTGATCGACGCACAGGCCGAACAGATCGAGCATCTGCAGCGCTACATCACGAGTTAAGGCAGCACCAGTTAAGGCAGCACCAGCTGGGCGCGGCGCAGGCTTCGTCAGGCGGACGGCACATCGGCGCCGTCAGTTCGCGCATGCTCGTCCGGCGCCAGATCGGGTGACCAGCCGGCACGTCGGGACACCACCGTCGCCAGTGCGGCCACACCGGCACCCAGCAGGGCCAAGCCGCTGATGCTCCAGCCGAGCATGCGCAGGCCGCTCACGGCACTGGTCACCACCACGTCGCCAAAGCGCCATACCGCGGTCTCGACGAAGTTCTTGCCCTTGTAGCGCGTCTCGCGCGGCACCCGCGTGTAGAGCGCATCCACCGCCGGCTTGGTCATGCCGTAGGCGAAGCCGCGCGTGATTACGAGCATCACCGCCAGCAATAGCGGCACGCTGTGGCCGAAAAACAGGAAGCTGCCGCCACCGATCAACGCCACCACGGCCAGCAAGGCCAGATTCACCAGCGAAGGCAGGACCAGTCCCCAGCCGGCACCGCGACGAATCAGCAACCATGGCGTCAAAGTCAGCTGCAACGCTGCACCGAGCAGGTTGGTGGCCAGGTCGAGATCGTTGTAGAACGACGTGCGTGCGACCGTGCTGGTGAAATGCGCCTTGGCATAGTCGGCCACCAGCGCATAGGCCAGCGTGCCGATGCCGTCACCGAACAACATCAACAACGCCATGTAACGCAGGAACGGACGCGACCACAGCTCCCTGATGCCCGCCCACAACGAGCCACCAATAGCCTCATCGCCACGGCTGCCCGCCTGCCGATCGTGCTGCGCGGAAAGCTGCAGCAACAACATCATCGAGAAGCCCAATGCCAGCGCCGAGACCAGCAACAGCGGCGCCACGCCGATCAGCTGCACCAGCAATTTGGTCACCAGCGGACCGAAGATCGCACCCGCCATGCCACCGAGCGCGATCAGCGAAAACACCCGCCGCGCCTGCCCGCTGGAGAAGATGTCGGCCATGAAGCTCCAGAACAGCGACACCACGAACAGGTTGAACACGCTGACCCAGACGAAAAACACCACGCCCAGCTCGCGCGCACCGATGCGATCCTGCGCCATGAACGCGGGTACGAACGCGAGCAGACACAGGATGAAGAAGCTGTAGCTCCAGCCGAGCAATTGCCGGCGCCGGAAACGCGCCACTAGCATGCCGAACACCGGCGTCAGCAGCAGCATCACCACGAACACCGCGCCGTAGAACAGCGGCAACGACTGCGAACCGACCGCACCGCTCAACTGATCCCTGACCGGCCGGATGATGTAGTACGACGTCATCACGAAAAAAAACGCCAGCGCGGACAGTGTCGGCGCGGCGGCTTGTTCCACAACGGTTTGGCGGGGCAAACTCACGGGCACATCCAGCGTGGGGCGCGGCAAGCCTAGCATGCGCTCACGTCCGTCCAGTGAAGAACATCAGGCCGTTGAACGATCGCGGCTGCATCAATCGCTGGTGCCGACTTGGTCGGTGGCGTGCTGGCAATACACACCCATCGACGCTCATGCTGACCGAGCGGGCCAGCGCGTTGATCGCGCGGTAAAAGCTGAGCGGCTACGCCGGCAGCGGGCAATGCAGGCTGGCGCAGATCACCCGCAGCAACTCGGCCTCTTCCACGCTGACGACGCCATCGGCATGGATCGCGCTGGCCAGGCTCTGGATCACCAGTTCCTTGGCCGGCGGCATCAGTCCGTCGAGATCATCCAGCGCGCGCTCGAACGGCGTCTGCCACGCCGCCGGTGGCGCCGACCACTCCAGCGTTTCACCGGGAAAGGCTTGCTGCATCGCCAACAGCCAGGCGCGACGTGCAGCGGTCTCGTCGGCACTGCCGTTAGCGGCAACGACCGCACAGACCAGCATCACGCTGTCGCGGCACGCCGGCAGTTTTTTCAGTCCGTCCATCGGCGTACGCCGCGGCTGCTGTGCCTCGATCAATTGCACGCGCAACAGCCGGGCCAGGCAGTACTCGTCGAGATCGACCCGACCATCCGCCCGCACCAGCGCATCGAGCGCGCTCTGCAAGGTCTGCTGGCGCCCTGCCGACAGTTGCTTCAATGTGGGGAACGCCAGCGCAGCCAGCGGCAACCGCGACTCCGGCGCCAGCGCCGCGACCTCGACGGCAATCGCCTGCACCGCTTGTTGCAGATCGTCGCCAAACGCATCGGCGACGATCCGGCGCTGGGATGCCTGCAGTTCGGCCTGCGCCGACATCGCCAAGGCCAGCACGACCGCCAGCGCCGATTCCGGTTGCTGTACGGCGATGGTCAACGTGGCCGGCATGGCCTGATGCACCGTGGCGGCGCGCTGGAAACGCGTTGATGCTGTGGCGCCACCGTCGGCACCTTGTTGTGCCAGCACGGCACCGGCCAGTACGCCAGACAATGGCGGTGGTACGGCCACTCCCGGTACACCCAGTGGACTCCTCGGCTTGCTGGTGGCTGGTCCAGCGGGCGGCATCTCGGCATCCTGCTGCAACGATGCCGCCAGCCGAGCCAGATCCTCTTCGCGAAAACCGGGCTCCAGGGCACGGATGCGCTGCAGCAGCGGCGGATGGGTGGCGAACAGCGCGTTGAATGTGCCGGCTTCGCCAAACAGCATGTGCGCCACTTCCTGCTTGTTCGCCACCTGCAGTTCGGAGCCTTCGCTGAGGATCGCGATCTTCTTCAAGGCGCCGGCGATACCGTCGGTCTGGCGGGTGAATTGCACCGCCGATGCGTCGGCCAGCGATTCGCGCGAACGAGCTACCGCAGCCTGGATCAGCCGCGCGAAGAAATACCCGATGTAGCCGACCACGATCAACGCCAGCCCGATCATCCACACCTGGCCACCGCCACCGTCACGGCGACTGCTGCGGCCGCCACCGAACCAGATCACCTTGCGCCCGACGATGGCCAGCACCAGGATGCCGAACAACAGGCCCATCAAGCGGATATTGAGTCGCATGTCGCCGTTCAGCACGTGACTGAACTCGTGCGCGATCACACCCTGCAACTCGTCGCGACTCAGGTTATCCAGACAGCCGCGGGTCACGCACACCGCCGCATCGGACGCCGAATAGCCGGCCGCGAACGCGTTGATGCCCGGCTCCTCTTCCATCAGATAGATGTCCGGCACCGGCACGCCCGCCGCGATCGCCACTTCCTCGATCACGTTGCGCAACTGACGCAGCTGCGGGTCACGCGTATCCGGCGGTACCGGTACCGCGCCGACACTCTCGGCCACCGCCTTGCCACCACCGGACAGACTCATGATGCGGAACAGTGAACTGAACCCGATCCCGCCCAGCACGACGACACTGCTGGTAAACAGCAACGACAGATTCGATCGCGCCGGCTCGCCATCCACCGGGTGGTGACCCATCGCGAACCACACCACCGTATCGATCGCCGCCACGATCGCGATCACGGCCAGCACGAACAACGCGACCAGTCGTCGGCTGCTGCCGCGTACGCGCGCCTGTTGCGCAAAGAAATCCATGGAGGCTCCGGCGGCTGAACGTGTGCATCACGACTACCGTCGCGATGCAGCGGCGATCAGGTGAAGGAAACCTTCGGCACGTCACGCACGGCCGGATCCTCGATCTTCAGCGGCTCGGCCGCGAGGAAGCCGCGGCTGTTGGCCACGAACGATGCGGGAAAGACTTCACGCTTGTTGTTGTAGGTCAGCACCGAATCGTTATATGCCTGTCGTGCGAACGCGACCCGGTTCTCGGTCGAGGTCAGCTCTTCGGAGAGCTGCATCATGGTCTGGTTCGCCTTCAGGTCGGGATACGACTCCTGCAACGCGAACAAATGACCCAAAGTTTGTGTCAAAGCATTTTCGCTGCTGCCCAGCTGCTGCATCGCAGCCGGATCACCCGGGTTCGCCTTGGCGCTGGCCAGTCCGCTGACCGCCGCATTGCGCGCCTGCACCACCGCTTCAAGCGTGCCGCGTTCATGCGCAAGATAACCCTTGGCCGTTTCCACCAGATTCGGAATCAGGTCATGCCGGCGGGTCAGCTGCACATCGATCTGCGCAAAGGCATTTTTGTAGCTGTTGCGCGAGGTGACCAGTCCGTTGTAGATCGCCACGAAGTACAAGACAATCAGAACGACAACAACCAGAAAAATGATCAGACCCATTGCTAGACCCTCCACCCTGAGGCGCATCCCCACGCCGGAACCACATCAGAATACCATGCAGTTTCAAAAGATCTTCCTGTTGATCGCGGGCGTGTTCGGACTGGCCTGCACACCGGTCCGCGCCACCACTCCCGCTGCATCGGCGCCGGCTGCGCGGGTTCACAGCACCACGGAAAGTCTGCCACCGGCACGCGTCAAGCAGACCATCGCCGACTACCAGCGCTGGTTGGACCGTGTTGTCGAGCGACATGCCGTCGCCGGCCTGGTCACCGCGGTCGTGATCGATGGCAAAGTGGTTTACGAAGGCACTCTTGGTTACGCCGATGCCGTCACCCAGCAGCCGGTGACACCGGACACCGTGTTCCGGCTCGCGTCGCTGTCGAAAGCATTTGCCACCGCCATCACCGGTATTCTGGTGGACGATGGCAAGCTGAGCTGGGATACCAAACTGGTCGACGTACTGCCGTACTTCAAGCTCAAGGACATGCAGGCTGCATCACAAGCCACCGTGAGCGACATCCTGGGACAACGACTAGGCCTGCCACGCAACACCTATGACAACATGCTCGAGGGCGACATCCCCTACGAAGAGTTGGTGCGCAAGCTGGACGAGGTCGACCTTGTCTGTGGCGTCGGTCAGTGCTACGGCTATCAGAACGTCGCGTTCGGCATGATCGGCGATGTGGTGCTTGCACGTACCGGCGACTTCTTCTACCGCCAGGTCGACAAGCGCATCTTCTATCCGCTCGGCATGACCACCGCCAGCTATGGTCGCGCCGCACTGGAATCCAGCAAGAGTTGGGCACGCCCGCATCGCGCATCCAGCCACGGCTGGATACCCTTCGAACCAAGCGAAACCTACTACCGGGTCGCGCCTGCGGCTGGTGTCAACGCCAGCTTGCGCGACATGGAAAAATGGCTGATCGCGCAGATGGGCGATCGCCAGGACGTGCTGCCCACTTCGTTGCTGGATGTGCTGCACGCTCCGGGCGTAGCCACACCGAGCGAACTGCATGCCACGCCATGGCGTCAGGCTCGGCTGACCGATGCACACTACGCACTGGGCTGGCGCGTGTACGACTACGGCGGCGAAACCCTGATCTTTCACGCGGGCGCCGTGGCCGGCTATCGCACCATGATCGGCTTCTTCCCGAAGTACCACGCCGGCGTGGTCACCCTGTGGAACTCCACCGGCCCAGTCCCCAGCGGACTGATGCCGATGGTGTTCGACGATTTGCTGGACCTGCCGCATGTGGACTGGGCCGAGATCGAAGGCAGCATCAAGACGCCGGCAGCGACACCGCAAAGGAAAAAGCCGCGCAAGCATCGTGCGAAACACCACAACTGAGTCGCGACAACCACCCGAAACGAAAGACGGCGCATGGGAACCATGCGCCGTCCGGTTACTGCTCTCACCTCAGCGCATAACGATCAGAGCTTGAACTCGATCCGCTGCTGCTTGGTGCTGGGAACGGCCACGCCGTCCTTCTTGGCCGCCGTGAACTGGTAACGCTCCACCGCGTCCAGTGCGGCGCGATCGAAGATGCGGTGCGGCTGCGCGTCAACTACCTTGACGTCACTGGTCCGCCCATTCGCATCGACCGTGAACGACACCAGCACCCAGCCTTCCTGCCGCGCGCGCATCGCTGCCGTGGGGTAGCGCGCACCGACTGCCTTCACCAACACCGCGTCACTGGTCGGGGCACCAGCGTTGCCACCGTCCGCACTGGCTGCCGCAGAGTTGTCAGCCGCCGTCGTCGGAGCCGTCGATGGCTGTTGACTCGGCTGCTGCGCCGTACGGGTCTGCTGCGTTTTCTGCTGCTCGGCCGCCGACTGGGCCTTTTGCTGCTCGGCTGCCAGCTGATCCGCTGCAAGCTTGTCCGCCGCCGCCTTCTGTGCCGCCAGCTGCTGTGTCTTCTGCTGATCGGCGGCATCCTGCTGCTGCTTGTCCAGCGTCTTGCGCTGGGCATCCAGCTTGGAACGCAGGATGGTCAACGTGAAGTTGGTCGGGTCGGCCTTGGCCAGCAGGTCGATCTGGCGCTGCGCTTCATTGAAGTCACGCGAGTTGATCGACTGCTCCGCCGAAGTGGCCGCGAACGGAAACGTCTCGCGCAATGCATCGGATGCAACCTTGTTGCCCGGATCCTTCTCCAGCACACGCAGATAGAACTCGAAGGCATTGTTGCCGGTCGGCGCCAGATAGCGCTGTTCGTTCATCGCCGTGCGCGCTTCGGCCAGCAGCTGGTTGACGTCCATCGCCGCCACGTTGGCTGGCGGTGGTGGCGCCGCCCGGGTCGTCGCGGATACCGGCGTGGACGGGTGACCGCCCGAGTCGGCCATGACCAGCTCCTGATGTGGCTTGATGATCAGGAACCATGCACCCACGGCGAGCAGGGCGAAGATGGCGATGATGGCGATGACAACGGGCCGAATGGCCCCACGCGCATGCCTGCGTGTATCAAGTATGTCTCGGGTATCCATGGTCTCTCACTGAGTGTCGACAGATACCCGCGCTTTTTCCCCCTGTAGGAGCGAATGAATCCCCCGGACTCACCGCGGCGCGGATGTGCGAAAGGTAACTCCAATGACTCAACACAGCAAATCGCCGGTCAGTTCACAGCACGAGTCAGGATTTTGTTCCATGGCCGGTGGTCGGGCATCAGCATGGCGCTGAGCCAATCGAAATCCCCCGCTTGCCCGTAACGAGGCGGGTCTGGGCCGCACACTGCCGCCGCAACCGAGCTTTTCGACCCCACAAACGAAGCGTCCCGGCCAGGCCGGGACGAAGGCTTCTCGAAATACTCTCCCCGCGCTGGGCACCGCGGGGAGAGAAGTATCGATGAACTTATCTTATTGGAGGTGTCGCTTGTTGCGTGTCGCTTACTTCTTGGCTTTGGAAGCCTTCGCGGTCTTGGTGGCTTTCACCACCTTGGCCGGTGCAGCTTTCTTGGCGGCAGCCTTCTTCGGCGCAGCCTTCTTCGCAACTTTCTTCACGGCAGCTTTCTTCGCCGGCGCAGCTTTCTTGGCGGCAGCCTTCTTCGGCGCAGCCTTCTTCGCGACCTTCTTCACGGCAGCTTTCTTGGCAGCCGGCTTCTTGGCGGCAACCTTCTTCACGGTGGATTTCTTGGCGGCCGGTTTCTTGGCAGCCGGTTTCTTTGCAGCGGATTTCTTGGCAGTGGCCATAGTTCGTCTAAGCTCCTCATCAGTTGGCAGTGGTTGCCCAGTAAAAGCGTGCAGGAACGCCTCGACCAACAAGTCGCTGTTGGTGGCGTGCCGAAGATTGTTCACTTGACGGTGGGTGCGCAAATCGGAAAGCCGCCGCAGAACATGCAGCGGAATCGAGACAGTGATCTTGCGTACTGCATTGGCCTTTTCACCGTGCTCGACATAAGGCTTGATGAATTTTGCTGTCGCCATAAAGCGCATTCCCCGTGATCTGTTGCGAAAGCTATCCCTGAAGATTTCGGCTGTCAATTGATTTTAGTCATGAAATCAAACCACTGCACCCTCCCCATACCGACCGAAACCCGGTGCCAGCAAGGCCTCAAGGGCATTCAAGGTGAATATTATTTGGACATCCATACGTCCAAACGATTTTCTCCATAAAATGGCAAAAACCCTTGAAACCATTGCTGCACAACGATTTCATCGCAACCGCCATCACCGCGAAGAAAAAATGCGCCTCTCATAATCGCGCTTTCCACGAGGTCGAATTCGGACCATTCCGGCGCCTCCGCCAGATGAACGGGACACGACTGAAATTATTTCAGCCGGCCCGCCGACCCGAGCAAAAAAGTTCGCCACCCTGGCTCGCAAGGACTTCGATCGAGATGACCGACACCTCGGTGCTCGTTGTCGAAGGCAGTGAGAGCGACGACATTTTTCTGTGCAACGGCATCGACGATGACGTGCGCACATGACGCCAATGTCAACGCGATCCCACTGAAAAACAGAACGCGGATTGTGTCGATACCGTCGATGCAGATCGACGAGCGGTGCAACGAATGCGTGCGCTGCATGCACGGCGTGACGACACGATGCACGTCGGCCTTCGCCCGGACAAACGAACGGCTCGACGCGCCTCGCCGATCACTACCCCGGAAACGATACCGGCCGCACTGGGCGGCCGGTATCGTCACACCATGGCGGAAGACTCAGTGGTCTTCGTTCTCGATCAGCTCTTCGTACTCGTTCGCATCGAGCAGCTCATCCAGCTCCGCGCGATCGCTGGGGCGCACCAGGAAAATCCAGCCCTCGCCGAAGGCGTCTTCGTTGATGATCTCGGGCTTGTCGTTGAGCAGCTCGTTGACCTCGACGACTTCGCCGGATACCGGCGAGTAGATGTCCGAGGCAGCTTTCACCGACTCGACCACGGCCGCACCGGTGCCCGCTTTCACGGCCGAACCGACTTCCGGCAGTTCGACATAGACCAGATCGCCGAGCTGGCCCTGCGCGTGGTCGGAGATACCCACGCGAACCAGGCCGTCGTCTTCGGCGCGGGCCCACTCGTGGGACTTGAGGAATTTCAGATCGCCAGGAATCTCGCTCATGATGGGGTCCAGTAGTTGGGTGTGAGTCAGGGTACAGGCGGTGATTCTAGCCACAACCGCCATGGGTAAGTTGTGACGCGGCGGCTCAGATGCCTTCGCAGGGTTTGCCGTCGCGCACGAACGGATACTTCACCAGCCGCACAGGCACTTCGCGACCGCGGATGTCGACGCGAACATCACCTGGCTCGCCGGCCGGGATGCGTGCGAATGCCACCGCCTTGTTGAGCGTCGGCGCAAAACTGCCGGAGAGGATCTCGCCTGCGCCGTTCGCGGTGAGCACGCTCTGGCCGTGGCGCAACACGCCCTTGTCGTCCAGCACCAGGCCGACCATCACACGCGGCACGCCGGCGGCTTTCTGCTGCTCCAGCGCAGCACGACCGATGAACGCACGGCCCTCGTCCAGTGCGATGGTCCAGCCCAGGTTTGCTTCCCATGGCAGGACGCTTTCGTCCATGTCCTGCCCGTACAGGTTCATGCCAGCTTCCAGCCGCAGCGTGTCGCGTGCACCGAGGCCAGCCGGCACGACGCCGGCAGCGACCAGCGCCTCCCACAGCGCGACGGCATGCTCGGCCGGCACGATGATTTCGAAACCGTCTTCACCGGTATAGCCGGTGCGCGCCACAAACAGCGGCATGCCGTGCGGGCCTTGTGCAGCAGCCGCGGCAAACTTGCCGAGCTTCTCGATGCGCGGGCGATCCACGTCATGCAACAGGCCCAGCACCTTGGCTCGTGCGTTCGGGCCCTGCACCGCGATCATCGCGAATTCCGGGCGCTCCTTGACCTGCACCTCGAACGTGGCGGCCTGCTGTTCGATCCACGCCAGATCCTTGGCACGGGTACCGGCATTGACGACCAGTCGGAAGAACTCCTCGCCGAGGTAATACACGATCAGATCGTCGATCACGCCGCCCTGCTCGTTCAGCATGCACGAGTACAGCGCCTTGCCAACCACTTTCAGCTTGTCGACGCTGTTGGCCAGCAGGTGCCGTAGAAACTCGCGCGTGCGCGCACCGTGCAGGTCGATCACCGTCATGTGCGAGACGTCGAACATGCCGGCATCGCGACGCACCGCATGATGCTCCTCGATTTGCGAGCCATAGTTGATCGGCATGTCCCAGCCGCCGAAATCGACCATGCGCGCGCCGAGCGCACGGTGAGTGGCGTTGAGTACGGTCTTCTCGGTCATCACGGCGGCGCCTTACGGGGGGAGTTCCGTATTATCGCCGCCGGCCCCGGGCAATCCAAGCGTTGCCCGCTCGATCATGCCGCCGCGTCACTCGTGGCTGCCGCTGTTGTCCAGTCTAGCCAACAGCTCTACGGTGACCTGCTCGGCCAGTTGCTCGGCGCGTTCTCCGTTGCTCAACAGGTGGATATCCGGCGCCTCGGGTCGTTCGTACGGTGCGTCGATACCGGTGAAATTGCGGATCGTGCCCGCACGCGCCTTGCGATACAGACCCTTGACGTCACGCCGTTCGCATTCCTCCAGCGGCGTATCCACGAACACCTCCATGAATTCCGCCTTGTCAAAAAGCTCGCGTGCCGACTGCCGCTCGCTGCGGTACGGCGAAATTGCGCTGACCAGCACGATCAGCCCGGCGTCCACCATCAGATGCGCCACCTCGGCGATGCGCCGGATGTTCTCGACGCGATCCTCCGGGGTGAAGCCCAGATCCTTGTTGATGCCGTGGCGTACATTGTCGCCGTCGAGCAGATAGGTGTGATAACCGAGCGCATGCAGCCGCCGCTCGACCAGGTTCGCGATGGTGGACTTGCCGGCGCCAGACAGGCCGGTGAACCACAGGCACAACGGATGCTGGCCCTTGCTGGCGGCGCGCACCGTGCGGTCGATATCGACGTGCTGCCAGTGCACGTTGGCCGATCGGCCCAGCGCGAAATCCAGCATGCCGCATGCCACGGTGGCGTTGCTCTGGCGATCGATCAGGATGAAGCCGCCCAGCGTGCGGTTGCTGGCATAGGCTTCGAACGCGATCTCGTCATCCAGCCCCAGCGTGCAGTAACCCACTTCGTTGAGACTGAGATGGCGTGCCGCGAGCTTGGCCTGACTGTTGACGTCGACCTTGTACTTGATCGACATCACCCGCGCATTGACCGTGCGCGTGCCGATCTTCAGCCAGTAGGTACGGTTGGGCAACAAGGTGGCATCACCCATCCACAGCAGATGGCATGTGAACTGATCGGACACCGGCGCCGGACGCAGCGCATCGGCAATCACGTCGCCGCGGCTGACGTCGATCTCGCGATCCAGGCACAGCGTCACCGCCTGCCCGTCCGCCGCGCTCGGCAGATCGCCATCGGCACTGACGATGCGTTCGATATGCGCCGACTGTCCACCCGGTTGCACGATGACTTCGTCGCCGCAGCTCACCCGGCCGCCGCAGATCGTGCCGGCGTAACCGCGGAACGCGTGATCCGGGCGATTCACCCATTGCACCGGCATGCGGAAATCGGCGGCACGGAACGGCGTGACCTCGACCTTTTCCAGCAGTTCGAGCAGGCTGTCGCCCTGGTACCAGGGCATCCGTGACGAACGCGCACCCACATTGTCGCCAGTCAACGCCACCACCGGCAGGCAATGCACCTCGACGATGCCCATCTCCTGCGCCAGCACGCGGTACTGCGCGGCAATGGCCGCATAGACCACCGGGTCGTAATCGACCAGATCCATCTTGTTGACCGCCAGCACCACCTGCCGGATGCCCAGCAGGCCACAGATATAGGTATGTCGACGCGTCTGCGGCAGCACACCCTTGCGCGCATCGACCAGCACCACCGCGAGCTCGGCATTGGACGCGCCGGTGGCCATGTTGCGCGTGTACTGCTCGTGGCCCGGACAGTCGGCCACGATGAAGCTGCGCCGCGCGGTATGAAAGTAGCGATACGCCACGTCGATGGTGATGCCCTGCTGACGCTCCGCATCCAGACCGTCGGTGAGCAGCGAGAAATCCAGCACGTCACTCGCATCGGCATGTTGCCGGCGGCTGTCGCGGGCCAGCGCGGCCAGTTGATCGTCCGGCAGCATGCCGGCGTCGTACAGCAGACGACCGAGCAGGCTGCTCTTGCCGTCGTCCACGCTGCCGCAGGTAATGAAGCGCAGCAGGCCAGGTGCGGTCGATACGCTCATCAGAAATAGCCTTCCTGTTTCTTGCGCTCCATCGATGCGGTCGGATCCTGGTCGATCACCCGACCCTGTCGCTCGGAACTGCGCGAGTTGGCCATTTCGTCAATGATCTTCGCCAGCGTGTCGGCCGAGGACTCCACCGCACCGGTCAGCGGGTAGCAGCCCAGCGTGCGGAAGCGCACCTCACGCATCTGCACAGACTCACCCTCACGCAGCACGAAGCGCTCGTCGTCGACCATGATCAGCGCGCCATCGCGCTCGACCACCGGGCGCGGTTTGGCAAAATACAGCGGCACCACCGGAATGTTCTCGCGCTGGATGTACAGCCACACGTCCATCTCGGTCCAGTTGGATAGTGGAAACACCCGCACGCTCTCGCCCTTGCGGATGTGCGTGTTGTAGGTGTGCCAGAACTCGGGGCGCTGGTTGCGCGGGTCCCAGCGATGCTGGGCATTGCGGAACGAGAAGATGCGCTCCTTCGCACGCGACTTCTCTTCGTCGCGGCGCGCCCCGCCGATTGCCGCGTCGAAACCGTACTGGTCCAGCGCCTGTTTCAGCGCCACGGTCTTCATCACGTCGGTATGCACGGTGGCGCCGTGGGTCAGCGGCGAGATGCCCTGGCGCACGCCGTCTTCGTTGATGTGCACCAGCACTTCAACATCGCCGGCGGCCGCGACCTGATCGCGAAACGCGATCATCTCGCGGAACTTCCACGTGGTATCGACATGCAGTACCGGCATCAGTGGTCGCGCCGGATAGAACGCCTTGCGCAGCAGGTGCAGCAGCACCGAGGAATCCTTGCCGATCGAATACAGCATCACCGGATGCTGAAAGGCCGCCTGCACTTCGCGAAAAATGTGGATGCTTTCGGCCTCGAGATCGTCGAGGTGGGAATGGGTTTGCAGGGAAGCTGTCGTCATGCCGGAAGAGTCAGAATGTTTTTGCCGCAACGGCGTATCAACGGTGCCGCGCGACACCGTGCAAGACTCGACATCTTACGCGATCCTCAGGCGATCACCGGATACGTTGGCTCCGCATCCAGCGTCGCGGCGCATACCGCCGCCAGTTCCAGCAGACGCAAGTCCGAACCGCGCGCGCCGACCAGCTGCAGCCCGACCGGCATGCCGTTCGGCAAGCTGCCCATCGGCAGGCTCACCGCGGGACAACCGGCCAGACTGGCGAAACTGGTGAGGTCGGCTTGCGAATCCGGCACCGGGCCATCCAGCGGAAACGCGCCCTGCGGCGTGGTCGGCAACACCAGCACGTCGACCTGGGCGAACAAGCGGCGCATCTTCAAGGTGGCCGCGTCGAGCACGCGATCAGCCACCGCGTAGTCGGCCGCGCTCTTGCCCGCCGCATAGCCGAGCATGTCGCGGAAACGTGCAGACACCGGACGTTCGGTGTTCGCCAGATCGGTGGCGAACGTACCGAGCATCTCCGCCTCCATCAGCAGCAGACCGGCGCGACGAGTGCGGCTGAAATTCCAGTCGGCAAAATCGACCGTGCGCCGATCGCCCAGCGCATGCGGCAGCTTCGCCATGGCTGCCTCGAATACTTCAATGACTTCCGGCTGCACGCCGACCGCGGCCAGATCCGGCAGCAGACCCGCACGCAGATTGCCCGGCTCCCAGTCCGGCAGCGCGAAGGCGACGCGGCGCCGGCGCGAGCGCGCATCGTCGGCGTCGTAACCGGCCAGCACCTGCAACAGCACGGTGAGATCGTCTACGCTGCGCGCCAGCAGGCCGACTGCATCAAGTCGACGCGCCGCCGGCACCAGGCCACGGGCGGAAATCTCGCCATGCGTGGGCTTCAGTGCATAGACACCGCAATAGCTGGCCGGGATGCGGATCGAGCCGAGACTGTCCGAACCGACCGCCGCCACGGCCAGACCCGCCGCCACCGCCGCCGCTGCGCCGCCGGAGGAACCGCCGGCGCTGTAGCCATGCCGATGCGGATTGTGGGTGGCACCGAAATGCGGATTGTCGGTCGCTGCGCCCAGCGCGCCTTCGTCCATATTGGTCTTGCCAACCAGTACCGCACCGGACGCACGCAACCGCGCCACCACGTGCGCGTCGTCCTGCACCGGTTTTTCGCGACCCGGCAAACCCACTCGTGTCGGCCAGCCGGCCATGTCGAAATTGTCCTTCAACGCCAACGGGATGCCGTCGAGTCGCCCGATCACGCCGTCGCGGCGGCGCCGATCGGCCATGTGCGCCTGCTCCTGCAGCAGGCCCGAGCGCTGGTCGACATAGGCGTTGAGTTCGGGGTTGAGCCGCTCGATCGCGTGCTGATAGGCGTCGGCCAGCGCCTGCGGCTGCACCCGGCCCACTGCCAGCCAGTGCAGCAGCTGGCACAACGAGGCCCGACGCAGGTCAAGATCGGCGATCGGCGGCATCGAATTCATGGGTACTCCTTACGTTTATGTCGCGATTATCGCCGCGTCTGGTCAAGTGATTGCAAGCGGTAGCGCAGCACGCGTTGCCGCGCAGCATCTGAAACCGGACAATGGCGGTCTGATCCATACCGCCACGCACGGCAACCGCCTGCACCAGCCCCAACACAACGGAGTCCGCCATGAGCGAACGCGAAACCATGGAATACGACGTTGTCGTCGTCGGCGCCGGCCCGGCCGGGCTGTCGTTCGCGATCCGCCTCAAGCAGTTGAAGCCCGATGTGAGCGTGTGTGTGATCGAAAAAGCCTCGACTATCGGCGCGCAGATCCTGTCCGGCGCGGTGATCGAGCCGCAGCCGCTGGACGCGCTGCTGCCGGGCTGGCGCGACAACCCACCGCCGATCTGCGTGCCGGCCGGTGAAGACGAGTTCTGGCTTCTGTCGAAAACCGGCGGGCGCAAGCTACCGGTGCCGCCAGGCATGAAGAACCATGGCAACTTCATCGTTTCGCTGGGCGCGATGTGCGCGTGGCTGGCGCCGCAGGCCGAAGCGCTGGGCGTGGACGTGTTCCCCGGCTTCGCCGCCGCCGACACCATCTATAACGAGGACGGTTCAGTCGCCGGCGTGCGCATCGGCGACATGGGCGTGGCGAAGGACGGCACGCACAAGCCCGGCTATACCGAAGGCATCGACATCAAGGCCAAGGTCACCGTACTCGCCGAAGGCGCTCGCGGCAGCTTGACCAAGCAGCTGATCAAGCGCTTCAAGCTGGATCAGGACAGCGACCCGCAGGGTTATTCCATCGGCATCAAGGAACTGTGGCAGTTGCCGGCCGGGCGCGTGACCCCGGGCAAGATCGTGCACAGCTTCGGCTGGCCGGCCGATACACATACTTATGGCGGCAGCTTCCTGTATCACCTGGACAAGGATCGCATCGCGCTCGGCTACGTCAGTGGACTCGACTACAGCGACCCGAACTACCAGCCGTGGGAGGCGTTCCAGCAGTGGAAGAACCACCCGATGATGAAACCGCTGCTGGACGGCGGCACGATTCTCTCGGCCGGCGCCCGCGCGATCGTCACCGGCGGCTACCAGTCGTTGCCCAAATGCGAGATGCCTGGCGCCTTGCTGATCGGCGACACCGCGGGCCTTCTCAACGTGCCGAAGGTGAAAGGCACGCATCAGGCGATCAAGAGCGGCATGCTTGCCGCCGAGCACCTGGTCGCCAACGGGCTGAAACCTGCCGGCTTCGACGCGAAGCTGCGCGGCTCCGACGTGATGGCGGAGCTGAAGAAAGTCCGAAACATCAAACCCGCCTTCAAGAAGGGCCTGTGGTTCGGCATGTTGAATGCCGCATGGGAAACTGTCACCGGCGGCGCCTCGCCGTGGACGCTGAAGAACAAGGCCGACTGGTCGTCGCTGCACAAGCTGGGCACGCAGGAAGAGCCGAAGCGCGACTACGTGCAGCGCACGCTGGCTCCGCGCGATCGCCTCGCCGGCGTCTACTTCGCCGCCACCGAACACGACGAGGACCAGCCGATCCACCTGCACGTGGCCGACACCAATATCTGCATCGATCAGTGCACCACCGAATACGGCAACCCGTGCACCCGCTTCTGTCCCGCCAATGTCTACGAGATCGTCGACGATGGCGCCGCCAAGCGGCTGCAGATCAACGCGGCGAATTGCGTGCACTGCAAGACCTGCGACATCAAAGATCCGTACGAGATCATCACCTGGGTCACGCCGGAAGGCGGCTCCGGGCCAAATTACCAGAACCTCTGAGCGGCCGAGGGCATTCCGCTGATCGGCAATCTGCCATGGCGCCTGAAACGCCTCAGTTATCTGTTGCAACGTACACGTGGCAGCTTTGCCCTGCGTGGCTGGCGCGGCACGCTGGCGCGGATGCGTCAGGAGTTCCAGTCACGACCTGAACACGACGAAGACCTGTCGCTGCTGCCGCTGGATGAGGCGTTCGCGCCGTTTACGCTGCCGGTAGCTGAAGAATCACAGGTTTCCATCGTCATACCGATCCACGGCAAGCTCGCCCATACCCTCGCCTGCCTGCGCTCGTTGGCCCGACACGGTGCGCAAGCGCCGTTCGAGGTGATCGTGGTGGACGATGCCTCGCCCGACGACAGCGCCACCGCACTGGCGCAAGTCGCCGGCCTGCGGTTGTTGCGCAATGAGCGCAATCTCGGTTTCATCGGCAGTTGCAATGCCGGTGCCGCCGTGGCGCGCGGCGAGTTTCTGCTGTTTCTCAACAACGATACGCAGGTGACATCCGGCTGGCTGGATGCCTTGCTGCGCTGCTTCGCCGAACGCGCCGACTGTGGCATCGCCGGCAGCCGACTGGTCTATCCGGATGGTCGCTTGCAGGAGGCCGGCGGGTTGGTATTCGCCGACGGCAGTTGCTGGGCCACCGGCCGCTTCGAACTACGCGACGCACCCGCGTTCCGCTATCGCCGCGAAACTGATTACGTCTCCGGCGCCTCGCTGCTGATGCGCCGCGAGGTGTTCCAGCGCGTTGGCGGCTTCGATGACCGCTATGCGCCGGCCTATTACGAGGACACCGATCTGGCGTTCGCGGTACGTCAACTCGGCCTGCGTGTCTATTACGAGCCGACCAGCACCATCATCCACTGCGAAGGCATAACAGCGGGCACCGACCTCACCAGCGGCATCAAACGCCATCAGGTGATCAATCAGGCGAAGTTCGTCGATAAATGGAAGGTCGAACTTGCCTCGCAACCGCCCGTCGGCACATCGCTGGAACGCGCGGTTCGCTGGCGTGCGCGCGGCCGCATCCTGGTGGTGGATACGATGACGCCGGAGCCTGCGCGCGATTCGGGCTCGCTGCGGCTATCGGCGATCCTGCGCCTGCTGGATGAACAGGGTTGGTCCACCAGCTTTTTACCCGACGATGGTCGCGCCAGCACGCAGGAGATCACGGCACTCGGCTCGCTTGGTGTCGAGGTGTTGTGCAAGCCGTGGGTGTCCGAGCTGCCTGGGTGGCTGCGTGAACACGGCAGCGAATTGCACGCAGTGATCCTGTGCCGCCACACCGTAGCCGGCCAATACGCCGACCTGGTGCGCAAACACGCACCACAGGCAAAGCTGCTGTTCGACACGGTGGATCTGCACTTTTTGCGCGAACAACGCGCCGCGGAACTGAGCAGCAATTCCGCCATGGCCCGTCAGGCCGAAGCGTCACGTCGCAGCGAATTGGCGTTGATCGGTCAATGCGATGCCACCTTCGTGGTCAGCCCGCACGAACAGGCGTTGCTTGCGCAGATGCTGCCGCAAGCCCGGGTGGAGCTGCTATCCAATATCCACGATGTCCACGGCTGCCGACATCCCCACGCACAACGCAAGGGTCTGGTCTTCATCGGCGGCTACGGCCATCCACCAAACAGCGACGCGATCCGCTGGATCGCTGGCGAGATCCTGCCGCGATTGCGCGAAGTGCTGCCCGATATCCGCGTGCATATACTGGGTGACGTGCCCGAGCTGATACGTCAGCAGTTGGCTTCGCCAGGTCTCCATTTTCATGGGCGAGTGCCGGACTTGGCGACATGGCTCGAAAGCTGCCTAGCGTCGCTGGCACCCTTGCGTTTCGGGGCCGGCGTGAAAGGCAAGATCAATATGGCAATGAGTTACGGTGTACCCGTGGTTGCCACATCGATCGCCGTCGAAGGTATGCAGTTGAACGATGAGATTGATGTACTGGTGGCAGAAGATGCTGCCGCCTTCGTCACCGCCGTAGTGCGCCTGCATGACGACATCAGGCTATGGGAAACCCTTAGCGTCAACGGCATGGCGAACGTGCGCGAACATTTCTCGACGGACGCCGCAGCCGCCGTCCTGCAGCGCACTCTCGGTTGATCGCGAATGCCTCTCATGGATAGCCCGACGACGTTGCGCCAATGGTAGTCATGAGAAAACTCGCTGCCATCGTGGACCTGATACGCGCCGCCATTGACCGACACGGCGGTGGATGGGCTGGGGTGCGCTCGGTGGCTGCCCGAAGCCTACGGGTCGTCCGGGCGCTCGGCTGGAGCGGCTTCGCGCAGCGAATCCGCGCATCGCGACAAGCTGAGCCCCGCGCCGCTACTTCACCCGATGCCATATCGTTTCCGACAGCCAGCCAGCTGAGCCAGCTCGAACTCAGTCTCGGCATCATGATCCATGTCTTCTACGCGGATTTGCTCGACGAACTCGCGAATGATGTCGCGCATGTACCCGTTCCGTTCGTCCTGATGGTTTCGGTCATCGATGAGCAGACCAGGATCGCGGCGCTGTCGCGTTTCGGAAAGATTCCGAACGTCCAGACCTTGCATGTCCGTGTCGTACCCAACCGTGGTCGTGACATTGCACCGTTCCTGCTGACCTTCCGCGAAGAGGTCTTGGCTCTCGATCTCATCTGCCATATTCACACCAAGAAGTCGCTCTACTCCGGCAGCGAACAGGGGAAGTGGCGGCGTTACCTGATTGACGCCCTGCTCGGTAGCAACGATCGGGTGGCCTGGATCCTTGGCATGTTCCAGGCCATGCCGCGCCTCGGCATGGTCTACCCGGAAAGTTTCATCTCGATGCCGTTGTGGGCGCATACATGGCTATCCAACAGCGGCCCCGCGCGCGAATTGGGGACGCGACTTGGGGTGGGCATCAATCCCATGGCGTATCTGGATTACCCAGCCGGCTCGATGTTCTGGGCCCGCACCGATGCATTGCGTCCGCTGTACGAACTGAAGTTGCCGCTGGATGCCTTCCCGGAAGAGCAGGGCCAGACCGACGGCACCACACAGCATGTCGTGGAGCGAATGCTCGGTCTGATCGTTCGGCACCAGGGCATGGTGCTCGGAGTCATTCCTGCGGATGGCACGGCGACGTTGAGAAGCGAGGGAGAGCGGAACTGGATGACCTATTTCACCGCTCCGCTGGCGCACAAGGTCCGTTTCGCCGCGATCGATGCAAAGATCGTCTCGTTTGACCTGTTCGATACCCTGGTGACGCGCCCGTTCCTGCATCCGTCGGGCGCGCGGGATTACCTCGCTCATCTCGTCGAGAAAAAATTTGGACTGATGGATTTCGCCACTCTCAGGTCCCGCGCCGAAACGATGGCGCGCATTAAGCATGGGCGCGATGTCGACTGCACCATCATCTACGACACCATGGCAAACACGGCCGAACTGCGAGGGATCTCCGTGGCGGATCTCCGCGAGCTGGAGCTCGACACTGAAAAGCGTCTACTGAAGCCAAGGGCAACCCTGATCGATTCCATCCGTGAGCTTGCCCACTCTGACAAACGTATCGTTGCCGTATCCGACATGTATTTCAGCACAGACGAACTGCGCCGCGTACTCCCTCCGGTGGTTTCGGACACTCTCCAGAAAATCCACGTTTCATGCGAGAACGGCTGGCGCAAGGACACCGCCGAGGCATGGCGGCATCTGCCGAAAATCGAGAATGTCCCAACCGGACAGTGGCTGCATGTTGGAGACAACGAGCACTCCGACGTTCAACTTCCCTTGGCGATGGGATTTATTCACCCCGTACATGCCTTGCGCTCCAGCTCACTGCTGGATGTCGTCCCTGCGTTGCGCAGCCTGCGCCCGAAATCAGGGCAGCCTGACCGCTGGCAGGATCAGTTATGGCTTGGGCTGGTCGCCAACCACTTCAACGAACTGGCCGACGGCCATCCCACCACCTTTGGCCAGCCTCTGGCCATCGAAGAACCTGAGACCTTGGGCTACACCGTCATGGGCCCGCTGGTTCTCGACTACGTCATCTGGCTAGCTCGCCTGACGCTGGACAGCGGGGCGGGAAGGATTCTCTTCCTCAGCCGCGAAGGTTACTTGCTTCAGCGCGCATTCCAGAGACTGCAGATGGCAAGCCCCCATCTCGGCGTCATCCAGGCACGCTACCTGCTGGTTTCGCGACGCGGGGTGAACACCCCAGCACTGCGCACGATCGAGGATCTGGCGGGGATATTCAGCGCGCCCTATACCGGATCGCTGGAAAACCTGCTCAATGTCAGACTCGGTGCACGCATTACTGCTGTCGCAACCAAACATCTGGGCAGACCCTTCGTCGCCACCGAGGTATTCCTGCCGCAGATGAGCACAAGGATTATTGATTGGCTGCGCCCGCTCGCTGCGACCATCCTCGATATCGCCAGGGAAGAGCGCGATCTCTACATGAAATATTGGGAAGCCCAAGCAGGCGAAGGCAGCGTCATCGTCGCCGACATCGGATACGCAGGGACCATCCAGACCCAACTTTCGAAACTGACAGGCCATACGCTGGGTGGTGCCTACTTCGCTGCAAAACAGGCCATGGACCAGGTGCAGGTAAATGACGGCTGGGCTCGCGCCCGCTTCTTCGATGAGCGCCGCGGCGACCCCTCCGAATCGCCTGTAATGAAGTTCCACCTCATGCTCGAGGCCATCCTTACCTCTCCGGATGGCCAGTTTTCACACTTCGAATCCGGCTCTGGCACCCCCCTCCCCGTGCACTTTCCGAATGCGGTGAACACGAGTAAGTGGAACATGATCGAACGCATCCAGGCCGGCGCACAACAGTTCATCGACGATGTCTGCAACGTGACAGGTGCAGAGACAGCCGACCTCGCCTTCGACAGCATCCATGTCCAAGAACCACTGCGTTGCATCGGGACTGGACTGTGGCAGTTGGGCAAATGGGCCGAAGCGCTTCGTGTCGAGGACAACTACACCGGCCGCGGCGAGGTGATCACCGCCAGCGGCCACAAGGCTTAGCGAAAGGCCTGCTCCAGGGCCGTGAAGTGCCTATGCAGCGTGAAAAGAGGGCTCACGTTACAATGGCAGCCTTTATTGCCCTATCGTACAAACTGCAAGGATCCACCGATGAAAATTCTGGTCGGCTACAAGCGCGTCGTGGACTATAACGTGCGTATCCAGGTCAAGCCCGACGGTAGCGGTGTGGTCACCGATGGCGTCAAGCTGTCCGCCAATCCGTTCGACGACATCGCGCTGGAAGAGGCGCTGCGCCTGCGCGAGAAAGGTGTCGCCACAGAAGTGATCGTGGTCGGCATCGGTCCGGCCGACCTTACAGCGCACCTGCGCAACGGCCTGGCGATGGGCGCGAACCGCGCGATCCACGTACTCACCAGCGAATCGGTGCAGCCGCTGACCGCCGCCCGCGTCTTCCTCAAGCTGATCGAGAAGGAGCAGCCGGGCTTGGTCATCCTGGGCAAGCAGGCGATCGACGATGACGCCAACCAGACCGGCCAGATGCTCGCTGCGCTATGGGATCGCCCGCAAGCCACCTTCGCCAGCAAGGTCGAGATCACCGATGGAAAGGCCACGGTGACCCGCGAGGTTGACGCCGGCCTGGAGGTGATCGAGGCTGAACTGCCGGCGGTGATCACCACCGACCTGCGCCTCAACGAACCGCGCTTCATCAAGCTGCCGGACATCATGAAGGCGAAGTCCAAGCCGATCGACACGATCGAGTTCGACTCACTCGGCGTCGCGGCACACGATCATCTGAAGATCACGCACTACGCGGCACCGGCCAAGCGCAGCAAGGGCGTGATGGTGAAGGATGCCGCCGAACTGGTCGCCGCGCTTAAGCAGAAAGGTCTGCTGTAACCCCATTATCTGTAGGAGCCCACCCTGTGGGCGATGCTCTGGATGCATGGCGAAAAGCATCGCCCACAGGGTGGGCTCCTACACAAAGCTTCGGAGACACATCATGAGCAAGATTCTGGTCATCGCCGAACACCTCGGCGGCAAACTCAACTCCTCCACCGCGCGTGCGGTGAGCGCTGCGATCGCGGTGAAGGGTGATGCCATCGACGTACTGGTACTCGCCGACAATGTCGACGCGATCGCCGTCGAGGCGGCAAAGATCGACGGCGTGAGCCGCGTACTCACCGTCGCCAGGCCCGAGAACGCGCAACCGCTGGCCGCCGTGCTTGCGCCTCAGATCGCCAAGGTCGCCGCCGGCTACAGCCATGTATTCGTACCGTCCACCACGTTCGGCAAGGATGTCGCCCCGCGCGTCGCCGCCCTGCTCGGCGTGGCCCAGGTCAGCGACGTGATGAGCGTGGAAGCCGCACACACCTTCAAGCGCCCGATCTACGCCGGCAACGCGATCATCACGGTCGAGGCTGACGCCAATCACACCGTGGTCGCCACGATCCGTTCCGCCTCATGGGCTGCTGCGAGCAATGGTGCCAACAGCGCCCCGATCGAAGTATTGGCCATCGATGCTGCGCTGCCCACGCATACCCGCTACGTCGAACTCAAGCAGGGCAGCAGCGATCGCCCGGACCTGCAAAGCGCCAGCAAGGTTGTCTCCGGCGGCCGCGGCGTAGGCTCGAAAGAGAACTTCGAGATCATCTACAAGTTCGCCGATAGGATTGGGGCCGCCGTGGGTGCCTCGCGTGCCGCCGTCGACGCCGGCTACGTGCCGAGTGAGATGCAGGTCGGCCAGACCGGCAAGATCATTGCCCCCGAGCTGTACATGGCGATCGGCATCTCCGGCGCGATCCAGCACCTCACTGGCATCAAGGACGCCGGCACCATCGTCGCAATCAACAAGGATGGCGAGGCGCCGATCTTCGAGATTGCCGATTTCGGCTTGGTCGGCGATCTGTTCAAGCTGATTCCGGAGCTGGAACAGGTGCTGGGCTGAGCGGCATCCAGAGCGAGAACTATGCAGAGCCGCCCCGCATTGTCGGGGCGGCTCTGCATCCGGGGCATACTTAACAGTTAATCTCCCGGGATATCCTTGTCTCTGCGGTAAGTACAGAGCAGATGCCTGCTGAGCGGCTGTCACTTCGTTTCAACCCGCAGGAAACCTGCACATGCTGAAACCCACCGGCAAAACCAATCCCCAGGATCCGACCAGTACGATACCGTCGCTCAGCGTGGTGACCTCGGTTTATCGATCCGAACGATTCCTTGCCCCTTTCATCGACGAGATGGTGGCCACAGTCGAAAAGGCAGGCATCAAAAACTATGAGCTGATCTTCGTCAACGACGGGTCGCCTGACGAATCACTGCCCTACCTGATCCGCGCGCACGCCGATAACCAGCGCATCAAGATCGTCGACCTGTCGCGGAACTTCGGTCATCACAAGGCTGTGCTGGCGGGGCTGTCATACGCGAAAGGCGATCTTACGTTCATCATCGACTGCGACCTGGAAGTGCGCCCCGGTGTACTGCAGCGTTTTCTGGACACCCTGCGCGAGACCGACGTGGATGTCGTCTACGGCGTGCAGGAGAAGCGCAAGGGAGCGCTGGTAGAGCGTACCGGCGGAGCCCTGTTCTGGCGACTGTTCAATTTGCTCAGTGATACCAAGATTCCGGAAAACGTGTTGAGCGAACGCCTGATGAAGCGAAGCTACGTGCAGGCGTTGTTATCGCTGGGCGATCGAAATGTCTTTCTTGGCGGCATGATGTACTGGTCGGGATTCCGGCAGTTGGGTATCGTGGTGCAGAAAACCCAGCGTGAAGGTGCCTCTACCTATTCCTTCCGCAAGCGACTCTCACTATTGCTGGAAGCCGTCACTTCGTTTTCCACGGCACCGCTCAAGGTGGTGCTGCTGGCTGGGCTTGGTGTCACCCTGCTCGCGATGACGGTCGGGATCGTGCTACTTGTCAGAAAACTGCTGCATCCTGAAGCAGTGCTGGAAGGATTCACTTCCCTGATGCTGGTGACGATCGGCATGGCCGGCATGGTCATTACCGTACTCGGCATCGTCGGGCTCTATATCGCCCGTATCTATACGCAAACACAGAACCGGCCGCTGTTCATCGTTCGCGAATTCCACGACTGAGGTTGACCGGATGAGAGAAAATCTCGACGCCTATCAGGCCGCCTATACCGAGCAGTTCCCCTACCATTGGGATGAAGAGCTGTTATTGATGGCCTATGCGCAAAAGATCGTGGAACAGCTGCGTGATCGCTCGTCGCTCAAACTGCTCAGCTTGGGTATCGGTGGACAGCGGGTCAGTCGGACGATGCTTGAGCAACTCGATATTGCCGAGTACCACATACTCGAGGGCTCGCAGGACATCATCGAAAGATACCGAGCTGAAACCTCACCACCGCCATCGGTCACGATTCACCATACATATTTCGAGAACGCCCATTTCGAGCAGACTTTTGATGCCGTCGAAATGGGGTTCGTACTGGAGCATGTCGATGATCCGGGTCTGATTCTGCGCCGTTTCCGGACCTTCCTGAAACCGGGTGGTGTGCTGTTCGCATCGGTGCCCAATGCGCGCTCGCTGCACCGGCTGCTTGGTCAGGCCGCGGGATTCATGCAGGATATCTACGCCTTGAGCCAGTTCGATCGGGAGCTAGGCCATAAACGCTATTTCGACAGCCAGTCAATCACCCAACTGGTCGAGGAATCCGGCTATGCCCTGCTGCACAAACTGGGCCTGGTGTTGAAGCCACTGACGACATCGCAATTGCGCCAGCTGTCGCTGGATGAGCGCGTCGAGAAGGCCTTCATCGATGTGGGTTACGAGTATCCCGATATCGCCAATGGGATCCTGCTGATCGCACGCGCCCCATGAAAAAAACGGCTTTGGTCGTCAATGGCGGCGGCTTTCAGGGACTGACCTTGGTCAGCGCACTGCAACAACGTAGCGACACGAGAGTGCTCGTCTGCGACCTTTATCCGGAAAACATTACCCGCTACATCTGCGATGGCTACCTAGTAGCCCCGCCGCTTTCGGACACGCATGGCTTCGCCGATTTCCTGCTGGAGACGGTGGCACGTGAACGGGTGAATGTGATCTTCCCCGCTACCGCGCTTGAACTGCATGCGCTGTCGCAATTGAAGGCCCAACTGCACGCGCGCGGTGTACTTGTTGCCATCGCGGAAGAAGGTTTGCTGAATCGACTGCTCGACAAGCAATCTACCCATGAGTTCCTGCATGCGGCCGGCCTGCCCGTACCCGCACTGGTCGATCCGCTGACCTTCAGTTACGACCAACCCTTGTTTGGTCGCCTTCGCCATGGCTGGGGTGGCCGCGGGACCGTCATGCTGCACAGCCGCGACGAGGCGCATGCCTATCACGGCGACTTGTCAACACATGTATGGACACCCTGGCTGGCGCAATTCGAGGAGTTCTCCGCCGACTTTGCGATCGGCGTGCACGGCGAGATCTCGACGATCGTCCTGCGCAGGCGGCTGCGGACCTCCGGCGGGTTCGCGGTGATCTCCGAGTCGGTTGCCGATACCGTACTGGGAGATACCGCGCAGCGCACTGCCAACAGCCTCAGTCACGCAGGTGGCCGCGGTCTGTTCAACGTACAAATGCTGCAATCCGGCACGGATGCGCCATTTGTTTCCGACGTCAATCCGCGCATCGGCACGTCCGCGACGCATGCGCTCAGCGAATGTATCAACCTACCCGGGTTCTTCATGGATTCCGCCGATGGCGCGGTCAGCAGCCCCGCGCCAGTCCGTAAGATGGGCAAGACCGTTCGCGTACTGACGGACATCGTGATCCCCCGTCTGGCGCATCCGCCGAAAGGTATCGTTTTCGACCTCGACGACACACTGGTTGATCACAAGGCGTGGATGTTGCGAAAACTCGAGGCGATCTTTCCGGAAATATTCTCCGAGCACGTCGAGGAGACGACTTTCCTCATGCGCGCGACGCAACTGATTGACGAGGGTGAGCGGGCGCTTCTCATCGACCGTTTGCTCGCCTTACTGGCTCTCCCGACCACGCTGCGTGACAGCGCCATCGCAGCCTATCGTGCGGCCATCGTGTCCGACACACCCCTGTTTCCTGATGTTGTGCCCATGCTCACTGCATTGAGGGCCGCTGGTCTGCCCGTGGCTATCCTCACCGATAACCCGCACGCCACGCAAGAAGCCAAAGTGCAGCATGCGCCTGAATTGCGCGGCATTGATGCCGTGATTTATGCACGAGACCACGGTAACGAAAAGCCCGACAGCGCCGGCTTCCTCCAGGCCGCACGTGCACTTTCCACCGAACCGAAGCATCTGGTGATGATTGGTGACAACTATTTTCGCGATGGCGTCGGTGCGGTGCAGGCCGGATACATGCACGCATTGATTGTCCGGCGCGAAGGTGGTTTTTTGAGCCCACATGCAGGCATCGCGGCGCGAATTCCTGCACAGTTAACCAGCAGGATCGACATGGTGGACAGCCTGCTGTCCGCCCGCCATGCCTGTCTAGTGCCATGAGCAGACACAAGGTCGCCATCATTCAATCGTCGTATATTCCGTGGAAGGGATATTTCGACATCATCCACGATGTGGATGAGTTCATTTTTCTCGATGACGTCCAGTACACGGTACGTGACTGGCGCACCAGAAACCGCATCAAGACTGCAAATGGCACTAGCTGGCTGACTGTCCCGGCCGGCGCCAATCGCAATCGCCTCATCTGCGAAGTGAGCCTGGACGAATCGAGCTGGCAGCAGAAGCACTGGAAGACCCTTTGTCACAGTTATTCGCGCGCGCCCTACTTTCGGCAGTACGCTGCCTTCTTCGAAGAACTGTATCTCGGGAAGACCTGGACGAATCTTTCGCACATGAACAGGGCAATGACGCAGCGCATAGCCCATGACTTGCTTGGTATCCATACCACTTTCTCCGATTCACGCAGTTATCCGGCGCAAGGGGCAAAGCTCGATCGCATCCTGGATCTTCTCCAACTGAGTGGCGCTACGCGTTACATCTCTGGGCCGATGGCTGCTGACTACCTCGATCCTTCAAGATTCGAAGCAATGGGTATCGAGCTTCAGTTCAAAAACTATTCTGACTACCCGGACTATGTCCAGCTGTATCCGCCATTCGAACACGCGGTAAGTATCGTCGACCTGATCTTCAACACGGGGCCACAGGCACCTGAATACATCTGGGGCCATCGCCATGGTGCCGCATGAATAATACGGGCATCGTGCCAATACCCTCGATAGCCCAGCGTCTCGCCAGCCAATGGCTTCGATTGCCGACACGGCTAACATTCCCATGACCATTCCGTTCAATCGTCCTTATCTTGTTGGCCGCGAGCTTGACTACATCGCGCAAGCCCATACCAATGGCCAGCTGTCCGGCGATGGTGCTTTCACCCGGCGCTGCCACACATGGCTGGAGCAGCGCCTCGGCGTATGCAAGGCGCTGTTGACGCAGTCATGCACAGCGGCACTGGAGATGGCGGCGATCCTGCTGGATCTGCAACCAGGCGACGAAGTGATCATGCCGTCATTCACTTTCGTCTCAACCGCTAACGCCTTCGTGTTGCGCGGTGCCGTGCCGGTATTCGTGGATATCCGGCCGGATACGCTGAATATTGACGAGACATTGATCGAGCAGGCAATCACGCCGCACACCCGTGCGATCTGCGTGGTGCACTATGCCGGCGTTGCCTGCGAGATGGACACGATCATGGCGATCGCCGCACGACATGGGTTGAAAGTGATCGAGGATGCTGCTCAGGGCATTCTGTCCAGCTACAAGGGCCGTGCCCTGGGAAGCATCGGTGACCTGGCCGCACTGAGCTTCCATGAGACGAAGAATGTGATCTCCGGGGAAGGCGGTGCGCTGCTGATCAATGATCCCGCGCTGATCGAACGCGCAGAGGTGATTCGCGAAAAGGGTACCAATCGCAGCAAGTTTTTCCGCGGGCAGGTCGACAAATACACCTGGGTCGACATCGGTTCGTCATACCTTCCCAGCGAATTGATTGCTGCCTTTCTCGCCGCACAACTGGAGGAAGCCGAAGGCATCACCGCCCGACGATTGGCGATCTGGGATCATTACCACCGATGGGCAGCTCCGCTGGAAAGGAACGGCACGCTGCGTCGTCCCATCGTGCCGGATCACTGTATGCATAACGCACACATGTATTTCCTGCTGCTACGCGATCTGGAAGCACGAACGCACTTCATCGAGGCGATGATGGCTACCGGCATAGGTACGGTTTTCCACTATATTCCGCTGCACAGCTCACCGGCCGGCCAACGCTATGGGCGTGCAGCTGGGCCACTGCCGCACACCGACGCCACCAGTGACCGTCTGGTGCGACTGCCACTCTGGGTTGGCTTGGAGGATCAGCATGATCACGTCATGCAGGCCGCGCAGCACATTCTGGGGCTAGCCTGAGGCTCATGCTTGCCAATTCGGGACACGTCATGAGCCCATGGCATGAAGTAATCGTGGCTTCGATCCCGCATCGGTCAGGAATCCGGCTATATCGCGCCGCAATCCACGACTGCCACCGGCGCGCACTTTGATGCGCCATCGCTTGCGCCATCTGCTGGTGCTGCTGATCGTGGTGGTTTGCGTGGCCGCTACGCTCAGGCTGTTCGATTGGCACGCGGTAGCCCATGCACTTTCGCGCATGCGTCTGGGCCTGCTGCTGGCCGGCACGCTACCCCTACTACTTGCGATCTTCTCGTTGCGCGGCTTGCGCTGGCTGGTCGTGCTCGGGATCAAGCCGAATCGCCGGAGGTTCTGGCAATCGTTCTGCGCCAATGGTGCGGCAGCGGGGCTCGCTGCGCTCACGCCGTTCCAGCTCGGGGAGATCATCAAGATACGATTGATCCCCGACCACCACGGCAGCGCCTGGCGGCTCGGGGCTTCCGGATTCTTTGTCGAACGGCTGCTTGATCTCAGCGGCGTGCTGGGCATGGGCTTGTGCGGCTTGGCCATGCACTTCGGGTTCGCATGGCTCGCTCCGTTGCTCCTGCTGCTGCCGCTGCTCGCTGGTTTGCTGTTCGGTCTGCTGACCGGCCATTTGCACCGGCTGCCATCTCGCCTGCAGCCTTATCTGGAGGCATTACGCCACAAACAGCGCATCGTTCAGGCCAGCCTGCTGACGATCGTGATCTGGATGCTCTATGCCGGTCTGTGGTGGGTCGCCATCCTTGCCATCAATGTGAGGCTGGACTTCAGCCAGGTCTGCATCCTGCTTGGCGGCGTCATGCTGGCTGTCGTCGCCAGCATGGTCCCCGGCGGGATAGGCGTGGCAGAACTCGGCAGCCGCGGCATCATGCTGTGGCTGGGCGCATCCGCTACCGATGGGGATGCCATCGCGATTGCATTGCGCCTGCTCACGCCCCTGATCGCCCTAGCGGGACTGGCCTGCCTGTTCGTCCTGCATCGCCAACGGAACCGCTGAGCAAAGGTTGATCCTATCCTCAGTCCACTGTCGACTTCGGAATGTAGACCAGGAGTCCCGGCAAATTGTCCGGTCCCGGAATCTGTCGATAATTCGCGCTCACGAATTCCCATACACGTGGATGTGTATGGGCGTAACGCAGATCCTCACGCCCATCGACACTGATGTCGTAAATCAGTATCAGCGATGGACGCGCCTGTTGCAGCCGGGCGATTTCCTGGTTCTGAAAGCCATCTCCGCGCGGAAACAATGGATAGATTTCCCAGACCGGCGATTTCACCCCAAGCAACGCGTACGCCCCCGGCCATACCGGAGCGGCGAGGAGCGTGCTCCCATTGGGTATGCAACGGTTTGCGAGCCTCTCGACGGCTTCGACAGGAGCCGCTGCGGCATCGCTCATGCGGAGCTTGTCGCCGCGCACATCGATTACTCGCCAGCCAGATTGCACTCGCGATTGATACCAGGGATGCAGCGGAATCGTGATTAGCAAAGAAACAATAAGCAGCAATGGAACGACCAACCAGCGGTGCATGGATCGGGCAACATCGTGCACGGGAAAGATCAGCAGACCGATCAATAGCGGGCATATCGCTTGCGCGAGATGGGAAACGTCGGCCCGCGAGAACGCTACGTTGAGATAGGGAATGGCCGTGGCAACACAAGCGACAAATCCAGCATGGGCCATATTGCGTTCGCGGCGCAGTCCATTCAGCACAACCGCAAGACCGACAATACAGAAAAGCGGCAACAGCACGAAGAGGCTTCCTGTCAGCCACTGTGTGACTAGCGAAAGTGTCAGCGCACCTCCGCCATGCATCGTCCACGGCCATGGCACGGGCAGCGGAAGATTGGTGCCCTTGTACTCGAACAGCATGAATCGAATGCTGTCCCAGAACATCGCGGCGAAACGATGGTCCAGCACAAGGCTGAAACAAATCGGCGCAAATCCCAGCACGACACCCGCAGTCCATGCCGGTATGCATTGACGCCACGCCGGCTTGCTGGTGCCCAACAGCAGCAGCGGAGCAGCCACCAAGCAAGCGATCACGCCGTAGACGCCATGATTGCGGCCGATCATGGCTGCCACTCCAATCACGACGCCATGCAGGAAAAACCGCGCAGCGGAGGGGCGCGTGAGTACCCACGCCAGGCTCGCGGTCAGAATGACGGATAACGCAGCGTCGTACCCCTTCCACCACGGCACAGCCCACATGACCAGTAGCGCGATGGCCAATGCGCACTTGCCGAACCGCACTATGTCGCGACCCGGAGATTGATGCCACACCAGCACGCCGCCGGCAGCGACTCCGATGGCAACGAACGCCATCGTCGCGGCGCGCACTGCCACGATGCCATCCGCATGAAAGAGCCTCAGCAGGCCAGCCGCCCAGTAATACCGGCCCGGATCGTAGGACATGAAATCCCGGATGGGTACTTCGCCATGCAGCACTTGCTGCACGCCATACCAGAGATAGCCCTCGTCCCACAGACTGAAGCCGATACGCCCATCCAGAAGAAACGTGCCGAGACAAGCGACCACCCCTAGTAACACGACCAAAGACAAGCCCACGTTGTCCGATCGATGCCAGTTACCTTTGAAATTGCGAACAGACGGTTCCATCACTAAACAGATCTCTTCTGAGGCGGCGACATCCAAATCAACCTGCCGACCAACCACTGCGGTAGCAGGTGCAATGTGTGAAATTTTGACGGAACATTGCTGAGGCAATTCGCGAGCGTTGACCTGACCGTCCAACATGTTGAGCGCGGCGAACTGCATCGTCTCGTCATGACGTTTGTAGTCTTGGTCGCCACGCACCCCGTCTTAAACGGCGAACCGATTGCGTTCGATCCAGCATCTGCACCAGGCTCATTTCGCCGCAACACAACACCAACACGTGCTCCGGTGATTGTTGATGGGCGCCGAAAATTGAACCTGGAAATGCATCGGAAATCGAGCCCCCTATTGTGTCGAATCACGCTCAATAAGGTCACGTCGATCACACCGACTACTCCCGCTCGCCATGTGAATAGAGAGTGGCAGAGGTGACTAAGAATTTGGCGCACGTCACCCGAGAATGTGGTCCAGTGCCTAGTCCAGCCTGGCTCTTCGGACGCCTGACAAACAGTTCCGGCTTTTTCTCTCGCCACGCGCGCATCACCTGTCGTGGTGTCTTGTGGCCGAGTACCATGCCGTAAATATCTACGCTGATCTGACCGCCACCACGATGCCCGCCATGATCAAAGCTACACCCACAAAGTATTGAGGTTGAAACCGCTCGCCAAAAACGAAATAGCTGCCGATCGGAACGATAACGAATGCGAGCGCCATCAATGGATAGATACGTCCAAGCTCAGCCTTTTGCAGAACCCATATCCAGGCGATGGTCATGATTCCGTAGAGAGCGAACGCTAAAAACAACAGCGTCATCGTCGAGGGGTCGAAAAAACTGCCGGTCTTTTTGAGCGAAACAGCGCTCAACTTGAACAGAATCTGGCCCGATGCAATGCCGATGACGCAGATAAGCGCGATGAGGTAGGTCACGATTCACCCGTCTTCAAGAGGGCAGAACGGCTCAGTTTGGAATGTATGGCACGCTTTGGAGTGGAGCTGACGTCGTAGCCGATGAAGGCCAGAATCAGCTGGACGCCGATCAGGAAAGGCATCGCAGCAAGCATCACAGTGCCGCTCGACGCAATGGCGCCTGAACTTGCACTGCTTACCCAATGGGCTATGCCATAGAACAGCCCGAACAGCACGGAGACAACGCCGATTGGAAGTTCGAATGAAGCAAGCGACATATCACGCAAATAGTAGTTGTAGAAAATTCGCTTGAAGAAATTGCGCATGTTTTTCACAAAGAACTCGCCAATGACCTTTGAAATTTTCAGATTGCTTACCTCATCTCCGTATTTCGCGTGCATCGGCACATCGACCGCAACGGCTCGCAGGATGTTTAGGCGAAATAACATGTCAGTCTCAAAAAAATAGCGCCGACTGATCTTTTCGAAGGGCAAATGACGAGCCACATCACGGTGAATGGCCGTATAACCATTGGTCGGGTCAAAAAGATCCCAATAACCTGAAGATACTTTAGTCAAAAGTGAAAGGCCTGCATTGCCGAACAGGCGCATTTTAGGCATGGCATGGATCTGCTCCAGATCAAAGAAACGATTACCCTTCGTATAATCAGCCTCACCCAGCAGGATTGGTGCAACGAAATCCGAAATATGTGCCGGATCCATTTGCCCGTCACCATCGATTTTGACGATGATGTCGATACCTTCGGCAATCGCAGCCTGATATCCGCTCATCACCGCTCCCCCGACGCCTTGATTCTGCTCATGGCGTACGATGACCACACGCCGATCCATGCAGTTGGCAGCAACGAAATCACCGGTCTTGTCGGGGCAGCAGTCATCGACTACATAGATGCGATCGACTTCCGGACCTATCGCCATGATGACTTGCAAGATGTGATCCCGCACCTTGTAGCTTGGTATCACGACCCCGATACGTTTGCTCATAGCTGTATTCTCTTTGCGGCCGGCTTGCCAGACCGGCGTCCGTGCCTGGCGAATGGCCTGATGTCAGGCGTTAAAAGACTGGTTTGACCCATCGGTCATTATACGCACGCCCAATCTGCAGCAAGTTTGAACATGACTGCGTTCATAGGGCCACAGTCTTGCAACTGCTTCAAGCGTCCGGTTCGCGTCTCAGGAACCAGACCTCGATATCGGGAGGAAGCACGGCCAAGGCGGGGATAGCCACTGCGACAGCCAACGTCAACAGCAATGCTTTCACCGGCGATACATCTTTCGAATAACGCACGCGTGAATAAAGTCCGGAGATCGATACCGATGGCAATCGTTCACTGGCGAGTAGGGTGAAACCATGCCGTTCCGCCAGCGCTGTGACTGCCTCGGTGTCGAGATAGTGGACATGCGGTGATGGGAATCCCAGTTGCCACATGCGATCAAACGTACCCGATCGTCCAAGCCGGAGTAAATTTTTCGATACTCGATAAAGCGTGCCCATGCGATTCGGCGCATTAATCACCAGCAGGCCACCAGGTACCAGATGGAGCATGCAGGCTTGCAACGTGGCGTTGATATCGGGGATATGTTCGAGAACATCGTTGAACACGATAATGTCGTAACGCTCATCCGTAGCAAGGACGTCGGGGAAGAAGCCCTTGCGCACGCGTAGCCCCCTGGCTGCAGTAGCCTCCGCTACACCGCGATCCGGCTCTATGCCCGTCGCATCGAAATTCCCACGAGCCTGCTCCAGAAACCAACCGTGCGCGCAACCCACATCCAGCAGACGCATCGGATGTTGGCATGAGGAGGTCTTCGATGTCAGACCACGAATTGCTGCTAACAGGCGCTGAAAATTTGAGCGCCTGAGCGTCTCAAGCGCATCCTCGCGCGCCACTTCGTCGAGATCTCCGCCGGGTGCCTGGCTGAGAATGTGGGCATTCAGTGTGCTGCCTTCGTAACCGCAAACTCCGCAAACCAGATGCCATGATCTCAACCCAACAAACAACTCTGCGCCGCAAATTGGACACGTGCTCATCAAATTCCCTCGTCGAGTAGGCCGCTACTGTGGCCAATATTCCACATTGTTCGGTACCAGACAGATACCAAACTGGAGTCTGTCGCAGACGAATCATGTCCACGTGACAGGCAAACGAGACGAGGTATTGTCATGCAATGTCCCGCCTTGCAAGCGGAACATGAGTTAACAGAAATAGACACAGAACCGTGGACAAGCCAGCCACCGGATACAGATAACGGAAATCGCACGCGATGGTCGTAGGTATGAATGAGAACAGATACAACCATGCTGCAATCGCAATCCCACCCGCGGCCCACCTTTGCTCACCGTGCGTCCTTAGAACAACAAACGCTGTCGACACAAGCAGTATCAGCACGTAGAACCAGTTGCGAAACACTGGCGTTTCATGCAGCTCCAACGAAGTTCGCCCTATGACCCTGGCCCGAGCATCCATTTCTTCTCGGAGACTGAGCGCTGCGACTTGTTCAGGGATTCCTGCAATGCCCCAGTATGCCGGCACGCAGCGTTCTATGCTTCGCAATCCCAGCAGTGACATAAATGCACTGATGCGATGCTCCAGATAAGCTTTCGGATCATGCTCGATCCCACGCTCCCAAATCAGCGAATATTGGCTGGGACTTAGCGAGTTAAAGTAATTTCGAATCACCGGCTCATGCCAGATTGTATCTATCCGTTCCGGGCTGTAAGACGACTTGATCTTGGCCTGAACTGCAGCAGGAGCGTCCGCCCATCCTGCCGCATCGCCAAGTTTGGCGTAATTGATTATTCCGGCAATATCGTATGCGCGGACTGTCGACAAGCCAACTGACACCTGACTAGTTGCTGCCGGCTTGACGGTTTGGTTTGAAAGACTCTCAAGAATCAGGCAAGTCCCGGCAACAAACCCGATGCATGTGAAAAACACGATGGCTCGACCCGGAAGTGTGCTTCTCCATGTCCTGGCCATCAGCCACGCTGCCACGACAGCGAATGGAGTAGCCACCAGGAATCCCTGCTGTCGAATCAACGTCAGACTGGTGATCGCGAGCAGGGCGCCGGCGAGCAGCAGGTAGCGTCCGCGGCCTTTTCGATCGACTGCAAGGAGCATGAACGTCGCGGCAACCATCGCGAACGTCGCCAGCATGACATCCTTCCAGATAATGCCGACGTAGAACATGAAGAGCGGATTCAGCGCAAGCACAAATGCCGCCAACAGCTGCCAGCGCGGCACCGGCTTACATCCGCCGCTCGTCAGCAGAGCAGCGAAACAGCCATATATTGCATAGCAATTGATCGCGATGAACATGCTGGTTCCGACGAGACTGCCTCCCAGCCACGCCAGAAACGCAGCGAAAAATGTCGGTCCCCAGCCCACTGCCGTACCTGTCACACCCTCATACAGCGCCGTCACTGAATCTACCGACATTTGTCCCGGGGCATGAATCGCCGCCAAGGTCACAGCGATTGTCGCGAAGAGTCCGATGGTCAACCTGCGGTACAGCCGCATACGCAATCTCGCTTGATAGTCATGCAAGGTTTTTTTGACACGCGATATTCAAGAAAATCCGCGGATTTTCATTCAATCGTCAGCGTCTTACCCGTGTCGCAAAAATATGTTTTCTCGGAATTCTTGGTCATATATATGACGTGATAATCGCCCGCTTTAACCGAGGCCAGAGCCGATGAAAAATTGAAGCCCGCATCACCCAACGTTGGATCCTTGAAAAACTCACCCACGTCTGTTCGCACAACGCCCGTTGACACCAGAATCTCAAAATCCTGTGCGCCTTTCAGCACCAGGCTGAACTGACCCGCAGGATGTTTGGCTTCATCCAGCAACCAACCGCGAAACACGTGCGGCTTTCCTTCGGCTAATTTCACCTGATTCCTGGAGTAGTTTCCGTCAACCGAATCAAGCGAGCACGTATCGCCTGTGCGCTGCGCGGCGGCAAGCACATCCGCGCCAATCAGCTGGATCTTGTCTTCGGCTACAACCGTTGTCACCTCAGGTGCTGCAGGTGTGTTCGCTGAAGCTGCCGTACTCTTCGCGCCAGCGGCGTTCTGTTGATCATTATTCCCACATCCAGCAAGCGTGAGCATGCCGATGAAAATTGAGGTTAAAAGTACCTTCGCAGTCATGTTTTTCTCCTGAAGTACATACCAGCAATGCAAGTGATGAATGTGTTTCCAAAACAACCTTTTTTGCTGTAACCGTGAAGCGCAGCCATGCGTGGGTAACTTTCACATGTATTTGACCCGCTCGTTCGCAACGATCCAAAACCACAGTTCTGATATCGTCAATATCTGCAAATCCTTTTCAGTCGTCTGCCGATTTTCAATAACACTGGATGACGATTGAAGAATGCGTCCAGCTTTCCATAGCGTGAACGCCAATGCCCTAATTCGTCATACAACCCGAATCGATGTTCAAAGAGAAAATCTGCGTGCGCCGCATAGAAGCTGATATTTGAACGAAATATCTCAGCGTAGGTCTCCACGACGGCCGCCCTGCCATCCTGAAAAGAGGTGGTTCTTGATTTCTGTTGAATGCGGTAATTGAAAAGGCTTTCATCGAGTTGCACTACCTCTCGGCCCAAGTGAACGATTTTCACCCAGAACTCGTAGTCCTCGACGCCATGGCGCAACTTTTCGTTATAGCCGCCCACAGCTGCCCAATCCGCCTTCCTGTACAGGGCAGTCACGAAGATCACGTTGTCGATCACCAGTTCCCGCAGTGAATAGGCCGGCAGATTCCACGGCCCCTCCTCCGCCCCAAACTTTCTTGCCTTGCAGTAGACCACGCCTACCTCCGGCCTTGCATCGAGCACGGCAACTGCCTTGGCAACGTATTGGGGCTCGATGGTATCGTCTGCATCCAGCGGCAGGATGTACTGCCCCGTAGCCATCTGGACGGCGCGATTGCGCGCGGCAGAAGGCCCTGCATTAGTTTGGTGAACTATCCGGGTCCGCGGCCAGGAGGCCTGTTCGAGAATCTTCTGCGTGGCCGAATCGGTCGAACCGTCGTCAACGATCACGACCTCCAGATCCTCCCAGGTCTGTGCAAGTGCCGATTGCACCGCTTCGGTCAGCAACTCACCCGCGTTGTAACACGGGATGATGATCGAGACCCGTGGCACGGTCAGACCCCGCTTCCCGGACGCGTGATCTTCCGGAACGCCTTGAGCATGGTCGGGCCTAGTCCGATCTGCCGGCTCGACCGGGCGAACCGGTCGAGGATACCGTCAGACACAACAGCCGGCGACGGTGCATTCGAGTCGACCATGACACCTTCACTGCCTGCCGTTTGCAGGATCTGTGCATCATCCACATCGAATGGCGACGGAAATATCTGCCAGAGCTCACTGTTGCGGTAGGCAATTCGCGCAGCCTTTCCAACCGGGCGGCCATCTGCGTAGGTTGAATAGGTCCAGGGCAGTTTGCCGAGCTTCTCCTGCCCATGGCGGGCCAACAGGCTCAGGTATTCCCTGTACAGCGAGACAAATGTGTCCTTGTTGTCATCGGTCAGCCACCAGCCGATCGCCTTGTCGATCGTGCCCGAATCCAGCCCGGAGAAATGGATAAAACGCAGCGGATCGCCATTGATCATGTAGCGGCCATCCACCTGGCGCATGTCGCTGCCAAGCAGTGACCACGTGGCGAAGTCGTAACCGTGATGCTTGAGGATGTGCGCGTCGAAGAAGCTCGGCACCAGGTCGATCCACTTCTGGTCGGTGAAGATACCGCGGCTCTTGTCGTCATAGCAGAAGAGGAACAGGCGCTCCGCCCACCAGTCGAGGAAGTCGATGGCATTCTGCGCCCGACTCACCGCGAGGAAGCCAAGGTTGTAACTGCCATGGGCGAGCGAGCTGATCTCCATGTCGATATTGCCCGGACGCAGCAGATGCGGACAGAGCACAATGGATTCACGGTCGAGTAATGCCTCCAGTTCCATCAGATCGCTGTAGACCAGCACATCGGGGTCCAGATAGACAAACTTGGACTCTGACTGGTAGCGCTCGACCAGGTGCTGCATAAAACGCGGCTTGACCGCAGTGGAAGCCTCGACGATGGAGTGACGGAACATGAAGCTGTCGAAATTCTCCCAACCCGCGTCCTTTGCAAGAATGATCTCGTCAAAATGCGGATATGCAGCCGCCACGTCGGGTACCTGCCTCTCGACCAGACAGAGTACGAAGTACGCGTTGGGGCAATGACGCTTGACGGATTCCGCCAATGCCATGGCCTTGGGCAGGTAGTTGGAGCAAATCGAGGTATAGAAGATCACGAGAACACCCTGAGTCAGAATTTTTTACGTGGCCCCATCCCGAAGCCACCATGATAACGATCAAATGCAAACGCTGTGTGGGAACTTGATATGGCAGGCAATCAGCGCCGATGTGCCATGCCTCGGAACACTCGAGCGATTCCGCGCATGGGGCGCGTGATTTTCCAGGAGCGGGACTGCAACATCTCTTCGATCACAGCAGCCCGTGAACTTGCTTCGGCCTGCGAAAGCGACAGCTCCGACTCGACTTGCGCCACGCGAGTCTGAGAAAGCGACAGCTCCGACTCGACTTGCGCCACGCGAGTCTGAGAAAGCGACAGCTCCGACTCGACTTGCGCCACGCGAGTCTGAGAAAGCGACAGCTCCGACTCGACTTGCGCCACGCGAATCTCGGAAATCGACAGTTCCTGCCCGACCCGCATCGCATCGCCCGTCACCCGCTCAAGCTCAGTGACGAGATGATGGCGCTCGCGCGCAAGCGCTTGCGCTTGGGCCGACAGCTCGTCGTGATTCGCCTGCAAGGCGGAGCGTATTTCAACAGCCTCTTCCGACCAGCGGATCTGGGCATTCAGGTCGCTTGCCAGTCGGCTCGCTTCGATACCGGCGGCAACCTCGTTCATACTGAAGCGATAAGCCATGTCTGCAACCGCCTCGATGCTGGATCCGCAGTGCTGCCATTCCGCTTCGAAACGAGTGCCGCAGTGCTGCAGCGACTGCCAAGCATCCACGCCATGGGCAATTTCGGTCAGTGATGCATAAGCCGCATCAGCAATCTGGGCCAGCGTGGTGGGACGCTCTTCCGTCGTACGGTGCGCGTGATGCCGGTCAGCGCTGTCCACAAACTCCGCAAGAGCGCCTTGCTCCATGGCAGACGGGCGCGTAATCCCGATATCCAGCCGCGCCAAGGCAGTTGAAACTGTGTCGGCGGGATCAGCCAGCAGATCGTCGTAGATGACTGCGGCGCGCGGCACCATCCGACTGGCCGCCTCCGCTTCCAGCACATGTCGCAACCACAGCATCTCGCTGACCGGCGCAGACCAATGGTTTCGAGCGGCGATCGATGCCGCCACTTCGCTCGGCCGACGGGCGGCAAACAGGACCACCGGCCGGATGCCCAGCGTCCGCAGCGCCTCAATCCACAGCGGCAGAAATCTGCATATCCGTGGGTCCTTGACCGCCCATACAGGTGCCCCGGCAAATTCCCGCGAAACCATTTCGCTGATTTCAGCCAACGCCATTTGTGCTGCGTCGCTGGTCAACCATCCGGCCGGCAACGGACGAACGTCGTCCCAGCGCCGCTCCAGCGCCACGAGCAAGCGTTCATGAATCTCGACCGCGCCCTGGTGCTCCCAATAGCCTTTGGGATTGTCCTCGCCGGGAGCCAGCAAATGCTCGCCAAGCGATATGCCGAGCACATTCAGCGCACCCGTCAGGGCCGAGGTGCCGCTGCGATGCATGCCCGCAACCAGAATGGCAGTGGAATTGCCCGCGGTCATGAAGCAATCGACAGCTGCGGCACAACGTCCAGATCGACGAAACCGGTCGCCAGTCGATCCGCGGTAGGCATCACGCGGAACATGGCCACATCGATCTGACGATCAACGTACTCCTCACCTTCGCCGAGCGTCGCGAGCACGCCTGCGTTGAGAAAATAGGTACCCGGTGCAAGCAGACACCGGAACCGGAAGCGCACATTGATCACCTCACCCGCCTCGACCACCGGCAACCCACTATGCGGCTGCGAGGTGGCTGCGCCACCCACTTCGATGCCGGTGATGGAACGGATCATCATCCCGCACCGCACATTCACCAGCGCGCGCTCCAGCCGCACTTTGTACGTGTAGACGTAAGTGCCTCCAGGGACCAGCACGTTGACCTTGTGCCCATCCAGCGTCTGCAAGTGAGGAGCCTCGATGGCCGCACCGCGATTTTCGTAAGAAACGGTGCTTGACGGCACCATGCCCTCCTCCCAATAGGGCTGGCGTTCCTCTTCCGGTGCTGCAACAGGAGCCGAGTCCGTTGTTGATGAGGCATCGTCATTACCCAAGGCCACGGATCGCTTCACCGCCCCGGCGCCGTCTACTGACGATGCGCGAATCTCCTCGCGGATCTGTACCACCCGATCCGCCGGCGCATAGAGCAGCTTCTGGTATCGCGAAACCACATGCTTGGGTGTACCCTGCGTCAACAATTCACCCCGATCGAGCAGGATCGCGCGGTCGCACAGATCGACGACGGTACTGGCGGAATGTGAAACAAACAGCACGGTCGCACCCGAGTCGCGGATCGCGTCAATGCGCGCGAAACACTTGCGCTGAAACCCTTCATCGCCCACCGACAACGCCTCGTCCACCACCAGGATTTCCGGCGAAACATTGATCGCCACCGCGAAAGCCAGACGAACGTACATGCCGCTGGAATAGCTCTTTACCGGCTGATCAATAAAGTCGCCGATATCCGCAAATGCGGCAATCTCATCGAATTTCTCGATAATCTCGGCATGCTTCAATCCCAGCACGGTCGCATTGAGAAAAACATTCTCGCGCCCGGTGAATTCCGGATTGAAGCCTGCGCCCAGCTCGAGCAATGCGGCAATTCGTCCATTGACCTGGATATCGCCAGCACTCGGCGTGAGCGTACCGCAGATGAGCTGCAGCAACGTCGATTTGCCGGAGCCGTTGCGGCCAACGATCCCAACGGTCTCGCCGCGGGAGATGTTGAGATCGATATTTCGCAAGGCGTGAAATTCGCGGAACCAACGATCCTTCGGTCCCGGTGCAATCATCTGCAGCAAGCGATGATGAGGCTTGCTGTAAATGGGGAAGGCTTTGGACAGGCCACGCACCTGAATGGCAGCATCAGAGGACATCCGCAAATCCTTTCCGGGTGGCCACGAACCAAGCGCGCCCCAAATAGGCCACGACTAGCGCAACCAACAGATAAATGCCAAGCCCGGCCCAGTCCGGCATCTGACCCCACAGCATCACATTGCGAGCTTGGTCAATGATGAACGTCAGAGGATTGGCAATGAACACCCAACGATACGATGCAGGTACCGAAGCTATCGGCATCATGGCCGAAGAAAGAAAAAGCAATGCCATGGTCAGCACGCCAGTTACCTGGCCCACATCGCGCATGTAGACACCTGCCGAGGCCAGGAACCAGGAAACGCCAAGCGCCAACACGACCAATGGAAACATGACTAATGGGAACATGATGATCGTCCATGAAAACGCCCCATCCATGAACCAGCGCAGCGCCATGAATACGATCAGATTCATGAACACATGAAACAGCGCCGAAAAGACCATGGGCCACGGAAGAATTTCCAGCGGAAATATCACCCGTTTCACGAAATTCGGATTCCCCACGATTAGCTGGGGCGCCCGATTGATGCATTCAGCCAGGAATCCATGAACAATCATTCCCGCAAAAAGAATGATCGAGTAATGGGCGTGGCCATCGCCGATTTGCGGCCAGCGCCCTCCCATTACGGTACCGAAAGCGAACGTGTACACGCATAGCAGGAGGAACGGGCTGATCAGGGACCAAAGCAGTCCGAAGCTGGCGCCACGATAGCGACCAAGCACATCGCGCTTCGCAAGCTCGAAGGTCAGTGACCGGTGTTCTCGCAGAGCCCCGACAGGACTCAATAGCCAACTCATGTTGTTCAAATGCATCGCCTTGTTTTACGGAGGAGTGAAACACCCGCTGCCAATGCTCGCGCTCTTGATGTGACAAGCTCAAAACCCGGGAACATTTCTTGAACAGTCTTCGGCAGCTTTGTGGCGCCTCCTTCAGCTCAGTGCCTCGGACAATTCGTGGCGAAGATCCTCGATGTCCTCCACGCCCACCGACAACCGGATCAGCCCGTCGCTGATACCCAGCCGCTTGCGGTTGGCCGCCGGTACCGAGGCGTGGGTCATGATGGCGGGGTGCTCGATCAGACTCTCGACGCCGCCGAGTGATTCGGCCAACGCAAACAATTCGCAGCGTTCCAGCATGCGTCTGGCCTTTTTCAGGCCACCCTTCACCTCGATCGTGATGATGCCGCCGAAGCCATCCATCTGGCGTTTCGCCAGGGCATGTTGCGGATGACTCTTGAGGCCGGGATAGATCACGCGTTCGACCGCCGGATGCTTTTCAAGCCACTTCGCCAGTTCCAGCGCGCTTTCGCAGTGTGCCTTCATACGCAGATGCAGGGTCTTCAGGCCGCGCATCGCAAGGAAAGAGTCGAACGGACCGGCGACGGCGCCGACCGAGTTCTGCAGGAAGCCCATCTGCTCGGCGAGTTCTTGGCTGCCGGCGACCACGATGCCGCCCACCATGTCGGAATGGCCGTTGAGGTACTTGGTGGCCGAATGCAGCACCAGATCCGCGCCGTATTCCAGCGGACGCTGCAGCATCGGCGAGCAGAACGTGTTGTCGACCACCAGGATCAGGCCGTGTTTCTTGGCGAATGCGGCGACCTTGGTCAGGTCGACCAGCTTAAGCATCGGGTTAGTCGGCGTTTCGGCCCAGATCATCCGCGTGTTGGGCTTCAGCGCCGCCTTCATGGCGCCGGTGTCATTCAGGTCGACAAAGCTGAAATCCAGCCCGGCCGAACGCCGCCGCACCTTTTCGAACAGGCGATAGGTGCCGCCGTAGAGGTCGTCCATCGCAATGACATGGCTGCCCGAATCGAGCAGATCCAGCACCGTCGCGGCCGCGGCCAAACCGGAGGCAAACGCAAAGCCGGCCACGCCACCTTCCAGTTCCGCCACGCAGCGCTCGTACGCCATACGGGTGGGATTCTGTGTGCGTGAATACTCGTAACCTTTGTGCTTGCCGGGGCTTGCCTGCACGTAGGTCGAGGTAGCGTAGATCGGCGTCATGATCGCGCCGGTGCTGGGATCCGGATGCTGGCCGGCATGAATGGCCCGGGTTCCCATGCCATGTTGGCTACGCTTTGCACCAGTTTTCATCGCTGTTCTCACAGCCCGCCTGGCGGGCTGCCTCGTGTTATGAAGTCCGTCATCTTAGCTTCTATGCCCCTCGTTGCCGAATGGCGCCAAGCTTCGCGTTCATGCAGGAATGGGCAAACTGCGGCCTTTTCTCGCCCAACCTGGCCCTACGACCCCTCTGCGCTTGGTCGACAAGGCAAGAACAGGCATCATTTACTGTCTGCCAGGTGGCCAAGTTGCCTTGGCCACTCTCCGTCAAACCATGGACGTACTTGATGAATAGCCCATCCACAGGGACCAAAACGCTACTGGTAACCGGCGGCGCCGGCTTTATCGGCGCGAATTTCGTGCTGCAGGCGGTGGCCGACGGCCTGCACGTGATCAACCTGGACAAGCTGACTTATGCCGGCAATCTGGACACGCTCAGCTCGCTGAAGGAAACCTCTGCCCACACGTTCGTCCAGGGCGATATCGGCGATCGTGAGCTGGTGGCGAAGCTGCTCGCCGAACACCGCCCCGATGCCATCGTGAACTTCGCCGCCGAATCCCACGTGGATCGTTCGATCGACGGTCCAGCCGAATTCGTGCAGACCAACGTGGTCGGCACCTTGGGCCTGCTCGAATGCGCCCGCGACTACTGGCGCGGGCTGGAAGGTGCCACGCGCGACGCGTTCCGTTTCCTGCACGTGTCAACCGACGAGGTGTATGGCTCGCTCGGTGCCGAAGGCAAGTTCACCGAGCAGACGCCATATGCGCCGAATTCACCGTACTCCGCCTCGAAGGCAGCGTCGGATCATCTGGTGCGCGCGTTCCAGCATACCTATGGCATGCCAACACTGACCACCAACTGCTCGAACAATTACGGGCCGTACCAGTTCCCGGAAAAGCTCATTCCGCTGATCATCCAGAAGGCGCTGGCCGGCGAACCACTGCCGGTTTATGGCGACGGCAAGAACATCCGTGACTGGCTGTTCGTGGGCGACCATTGCAGCGCGATCAGTCGCGTGTTGGAAGCGGGCCGCATCGGTGAGACCTACAACGTCGGCGGGAATGCCGAGCGCGAGAACATCGCGGTGGTGAAAACCATTTGCGCGCTGCTTGATCAGCGCCGCCCGCTGGCCGATGGTCGTTCGCGCGAGTCGTTGATCACCTACGTGAAGGATCGACCCGGTCACGACCGCCGCTATGCGATCGACTCCAGCAAGTTGCAGAACGAGCTGGGCTGGCGACCGTCGCAAACGTTCGAAACAGGCATTGGGCAGACGGTGGATTGGTACCTCGCCAACCAGCCGTGGAGCCAGCGCGTGCTTGACGGCAGCTATCGCATGGAGCGCCTCGGTTCATGAGCACGACGCAGAAAGGCATCATCCTGGCCGGCGGTTCCGGCACCCGGCTGTATCCGATCACCCGCGCGGTCAGCAAGCAGCTGCTGCCGGTGTACGACAAGCCGATGATCTATTACCCGCTGGCCACGCTGATGCTGGCCGGCATCCGCGAAGTGCTGATGATCAACACGCCGCACGAGCAGGAAATGTTCCAGCGCCTGCTCGGCGATGGCTCGCAGTGGGGCATCGACATTCAATATGCCGTGCAGCCGTCACCGGATGGTTTGGCGCAGGCGTTCACCATCGGCCGCGATTTCGTCGGCGGCAAGCCAAGTTGCCTAGTGCTCGGCGACAATATCTTCTACGGCGTTGGCCTGACCGAGCGGCTCAAGCGCGCGGCCTCGCGTGATCACGGCGCGACCGTCTTCGGCTACTGGGTAAAGGATCCCGAGCGTTATGGCGTGGCCGAATTCGATGCCGCTGGCCGGGTGATCGGACTGGAAGAAAAACCGGCCCAGCCGAAGTCGAACTACGCGGTCACCGGCCTGTACTTCTACGACGGCCGCGTCTGCGATTACGCGGCGGCGCTGAAGCCCTCGGTGCGCGGCGAACTCGAGATCACCGACCTCAACCGCTGCTACCTCGATGACAATTCCTTGCATCTGGAACAGCTTGGCCGTGGTTTCGCGTGGCTCGATACCGGCACGCACGACTCGCTGATGGAAGCCGGCAACTACATCGAGACGATCGAGAACCGGCAGGGCCTCAAGGTGTGCTGCCCGGAGGAGATCGCCTACCTCAACGGCTGGATCGATACCGAGCAGTTGCTGGCGCTGGCCGCGCCGCTGGCCAAGACCGGCTACGGCCAGTATCTGCAGCAATTGACCAGGCAGGGCCTCGTACGATGAAAGTGATAGACACCGGACTGTCCGGCGCGCTGATCCTCGAACCCCAGGTGTTCGGCGACGCCCGCGGCTTCTTCTACGAGAGCTACAACCAGGCGAAGTATCGCGAAGCTGGTATTGATCACCACTTCATCCAGTCCAACGTCTCGCGCTCGGCCAAGGGTGTGTTGCGCGGCCTGCATTACCAGTGGCCGAACCCGCAGGGCAAACTGGTCAGCGTGCTCGAAGGCGAGGTGTATGACGTGGCGGTGGATATCCGCCGTGGCTCGCCCACCTTCGGAAAGTCATTCAGCGTCATGCTGACCGCCGACAACCATCGCCACTTCTGGGTGCCGGAAGGTTTTGCACACGGCTTCTGCGTGCTGTCGGAATTTGCCACCTTCACTTACCAATGCACCGCCTTGTACGACGCCAAGGCCGATGCCGGCATCCGCTGGAACGACGCTGATCTCGGCATCGACTGGCCGCTGAGCGTGCCGCTGCTGTCCGACAAGGACAGCAAGACACCCCTACTGAAAGACGTGCCACCCGAGCGACTGCCGATTTTCGTGTCATGAGGATCCTGCTGCTCGGGGCCAACGGCCAGCTTGGCCGCACGTTTCTCAAGCACGCTGGCCTGAGCGCCTGCGGCGAAGTCATCGCGGCCAGCCGCGACGGCGTGCTGACGACGGGCGGCCACGGCGAGATCGCCGATCTTGCCGAACCGACCAACCTGCCCGCCCTGCTCGACCGCGTGCGGCCCGACGTGATCATCAATACCGCCGCCTACACCGCCGTCGATCGGGCCGAGCAGGAAGAGGCACTCGCCACCCGCGTCAACGGCGAAGCGGTAGGTGTCCTCGGTGCATGGGCGGCGGCGCACCGCGCCTTGGTGATGCATTACTCGACCGACTACGTGTTCGACGGCAGCCAATCACAGCCGTATGCCGTCGATGCTGCCACTGGTCCGCTTGGTGCCTACGGTCGCAGCAAGTTGGTCGGTGAACAGGCGCTGCGCGACAGCGGCGCTAATCATCTGACGCTTCGCACCGCATGGGTCTATGCCGCGCACGGCCACAACTTTCTGCGCACCATGCTGCGACTCGGCGCCGAACGCGAGGAACTGCGCGTGGTGGCCGACCAGCACGGTGCGCCGACCGACACCACGCTGATCGTCAACGCCAGCCTCGCTGCACTCGATCACTGGCAACACGCCGATGCCGCACAACGCAGGCAGCTCAGCGGCACGTATCACCTGGTCGCCAGCGGCGCCACGACCTGGCATGACTTCGCCTGCACAATCTTCGAGCAAGCTACCGCGCAGGGTCTGATCCCACGGCAACCGCGTGTGGTCCCGATCGGCAGCGCCGAATTCCCCACGCCGGCGGTGCGCCCGGCGTGGTCACTGCTGGACAATCGCGGCTTCCAGCAGCATTTTGATTTTCCGCTACCCGATTGGCAGCACGGCCTGAACGAGGTCATCCGCCAGCTGGTCACTTCAGGATCCTGAGCCATGTTGATACCCCTCATTCTCAGTGGCGGCAGCGGTACACGCCTGTGGCCGGTATCGCGCAAGAATCTGCCCAAGCAGTTCCTCGCGTTGGCCGGCAAGGGCACGCTGTTCCAGCAGACCATCGCGCGCACCCGCCAGCTGCCGGACCTCGCCGCGCCGATCGTGGTGGCCAGCGAGGATCATCGCTTCCTCGCCGCCGACCAGTTGCTGGAAGCGGGTATCGAGAACGCCACCATTGTGCTGGAGCCGCTGGCGCGCAACACCGCGCCGGCGATCGCATTGGGTGCGCTACAAGCATTGCAGCGCGATGCCGACGCCATGCTGCTGGTGCTGCCGGCCGATCACTTGATCGGCGACACCAGTGCCTTTGTTGATGCGGTGAAGCTAGCCATGCCATTGGCCGCACAAGGCTGGCTGGTCACGTTCGGCATCCGACCGGATCGTCCGGAAACCGGCTTCGGCTACATCCGCCGCGCTGAGGCGATCGGCAGTGATGGTTACCGGGTGGAACAGTTCGTCGAAAAGCCAGACCTGACGACCGCCGAGTCGTACCTCGCCGATGGCGGCTACGACTGGAACTCCGGCATGTTCCTGTTCAAGGCTTCGCGCTATCTGGAAGAACTGGCCACACACGCGCCAGCGATGCTCGCTGCCGTGCGCGAGGCGCATGCGAAGGCATCCACCGACCTGGATTTCGTGCGCATCGACCGCGATGCGTTCGCGCTGGTGCCAGACAATTCGATCGATTACGCGGTGATGGAAAAAACCCAGCGCGCCACGGTGATCCCGGTCAGCTGTGCATGGAGCGACATCGGCTCGTGGTCGGCACTGTGGCTGACCGGCGACAAGGATCCGCAGGGCAATCTGTGCGAAGGCGACACGATGGCGATCGACACGCACAACTCCTTGCTGCGTTCGCACGACCGCCATCTGATCGCCACCGTCGGCGTCGACAACCTGATCGTTGTCACCACACCGGACGCCACCCTCGTGGCGCATCGCGACGCCGCGCAGGACGTCAAGAAAATCGTCGAGCAGCTCAAGACCGCCAACCGCAGCGAACATTCGCTGCACCGCGTGGTGCATCGCCCATGGGGCAGCTACGACTCACTCGAAGCGGGTGAGCGCTTCCAGGTCAAGCGTATCGTGGTCAAGCCCGGTGCCAGCCTGAGCCTGCAGAAGCATCATCATCGTGCCGAACACTGGATCGTTGTTTCCGGCACAGCCGAAGTCACCTGCGACGACAAGGTGTTCCTGCTCAGCGAGAACCAGAGCACCTATATCCCGCTTGGCAGCAAACATCGCCTGCGCAATCCCGGCAAGACACCGCTTGAGCTGATCGAGGTGCAGTCCGGCAGCTATCTGGGCGAAGACGATATCGTGCGTTTCGACGACGTCTACGGTCGCGCGTGAGTCATTGCACGGTCCATAAAAAACCGCGCCGAGTGCGCGGTTTTTTATGGACTTTACGGCACGATTTATTCCACCGTAGCGTAACGTTTTCCAACGGGGTCAGTCGCCACCCCTCAGATGACTCTCCTGCGTGAAGCTTCACAGCACCAATCCCGGGGACTCACCAGAAGCTGGAACCCCGCTCAATGATGGCGTCACCAGAAATTGTTTGTGCGAACTTGAGCTCAAGCAGGTGTTTCCTTGAGCGACTTGCCCGAATACGTGTAGTAACCGATGTAATGGGTATTCAACAGGATTTTGAGGATTGAGGTGACCCGGCTTTTTCATTAAGCACTCATGGCTTCGTCATCCACAACCTGTCTTATGCAGCCGTTTGCGGCTGTAGAAGCCCTCGATGTAATTGACGATGCTATCCTCGCCTCGCCTCGCATGGCGAAAAGGCTTGGCCATGGATAAGTTCGTTCTTCAACGTTGAGAAGAAGCTCTCGGCACACGCGTTGTCATAGCAGTCGCCATGACGGCTCATGCTGGGAAGCAGGCCGTGGCGGGCCATCAGGCAGCGGTAGTTGCCCGAGCTGTACAGTACGCCGCGATCGGTGTGATGGATGAGGCCTGCGGCTGGCTTCCAATGAGCGACGACCATGCGTAAGGCGACCGAGACGAGCGGTTCGTCATTGCGATCGGACATCGCCCAGCCGACAACTTTGCGCCAGCACTTGTCGGATGTGTATCGGCAGCTTGAGCAATTTTACCGGCAGCACCCGTTCTGATCGCCCAGTTTTCAGAGGAGAAATCAAAGCGGGGAGAACCCGTTCCCATATTTTCGGTTCGATATCGCTCAGGTCAATCAACAGTCCAGACGACAGAGCTCATGACGATACAGACATCGCTGGTTTTGCGAAGTATTGTTTTTGCTCCAGCCTTTACCGATGCCAGTGAATGCCGCAACTGGCAACCGTTGCGCGGCCATCGGATCGTCCGAGCGTACAGGTCGCCATGACAGTGACTGGGTGCTGCCCGCGCAGTCCGCGGACATGGACCTGGGGTTTGTGGCCGATCAGATCCAGGCGCTGAATGGCGGACGCGGCATGCCACTCTATGCCGCTAGGCGACATCACCAGCGCATGGCGCGTGGCGCCCATTCCATTGGGAAGAACTGGTGGATTCAGCCGCCCCTATTTTTGTTGCCGTATCGAACGCACTACGAGAGTCGCCCACGGAGAACAGGATAGGCAGCCCCATCCTGTTCTCCTGCATAGCCAACCTATGACCTCACTACGGCACTCGTGGAATGCCGCTATTGAAGATGGTCTGACCAGACGGAACTTGCAGCGTGGCGCCCGCGGAGAAGGTGCAACTCACGGTGGCGGAGCATTGCCCCTGGTTCGACCATGGAACAACATTTGACCCGTTCGTCCAGACAATGTCGGCCAGACCATCACCGTTGTAGTCGGAGGTTGCTGCAATGGCATAACCATTCAGTCCGGCTGGAACGCCGAAGCTGTCCATCTTGATGATGGATGCGCCATTCAACAGCCAATAGCCCCAATGCTGGTTGTCAGCGGTGGACCAAATGAGATCGTCGCGACCGTCGCCATCGAGATCGCCTCGGCCACTGATACGCCAGCCGGCTGGATAGGTCGTTATGTACTTTGACGAAAACCCAGCGCCATCGCCTAACCAGACGTACAAATCATTCTTGGCACTCGTCCACATGATGTCGAGCTTGCCGTTTCCATCAAAATCACCCAAAGCGGCAGGGTAGTAGCCTGGCGTGATATTGAAGGTGCGTGATCCGATTCGAGTGGAGCCGTCCATCAGCCAGTAGGCGAACTGATGCACCTGGTCATTCATCCAGATCAGATCGTCCTTGCCATCGCCATTGATGTCCCCCGCTCCCACGACAGTCCATCCAGCAGGGTAGGTGCCAATATATTTAGGTTGGAAGCCGTTGACGCCTCCGAACCAGACATAGAGGTCATGGTTCTGGCTGGTCCAGACAATATCGGCGATGCCGTCGCCATCCAAATCACCTACGGCCACGGGGTAGTAGCCATTGGCGATCGAGATCGGCGCGCCGATATTGGTGGTGGTGCCGACACTTAGTGCTCCCGGGCCACTCATGAGAAGGGAGGATTTACCTGCGCCATAGATATCGTCCTGGATGGGCACGACCAGTTTGAAGATCGCACCTGACGTGGTGGGTCCTCCGTCCACGATGCCGTAAAAGCTCCTTGGTCCGGCCTGGATCAGCGAGCGTGCATTGCCGCCTTCGACCTGTGGAGCGCCAAACACATGCAGTACTGAGTAAGCGCCGGAGGGCGTGACTCGGAACAAAGTGCCATTGGGAGCGGACGGCAACCCACCAAGGCGTGTCATGCCGTAGACATTGCCATCGGAACCGGCCACCAGGGAATTGGGCCAGAAGCCTTGTTGGCTCGCGCCGACAAAACTGCTGAAACTATGCAGTACCGAAAACTCACCCGTGGCACTGACCTTGAAGACCGTTCCGTCGCCGTTGCCGAGCACTCCCCCGTTCAGGGCGGCGCCGTACAGATTGCCTTGGCCGTCGCCTACGAGTTCGTCGATCCCTTGACCTTCGGTGGCAGGATCGAGCACGTGGACGACGCTACCTGCGCCGCCTTTGGTCACCTGGTAGATCACGTCGCCGGAGGACCCTGTGACGGCCCCGGGCAAGACGACACCTTTTGGCAGCGTGACGTACATGTTGTCACCCGCGCCCAGTACGAAGTTGGTGGGGCTGTAGCTTTGAAAGCTGAAAAGGTTGGTCACCACACCATTCAAGCTAACCGGAGCGAACCGGAACAGGTTGGCGTTGCTGGTGAGCTTGCCGCCGGACCAGGTGCCTCCGAGTGCAAGTCCGTAAACACTGCCATCGCTTCCCACAGCAACACTTTGTGGCTGAGTGACGTCGCCTGTACTCGGATAAAACGTATGCAATTTACCGTAGCCACCGTTTCCCGTATATGCGTAGAGCACGCCTGAAGGGGTTCCAAAGGCGCTTCCATAGTAACCACCCGCGTTGGAGGTACTCAGGATGCTGCCATTCGGCATTAAAGCGAGAGGGGTGAAATTGTTGGCCGGCAGTGAGGGCGGCAGCATCCAGCCAATACTGCTGTCAGCGGTGCTGCCGTAGTCAATTTGCGAGTCGATGATGCCGTCAGGCCTGACGGAAAAAACACCACCGGAACCGAAGTATCCACCGGCGGTAGACACGCCAAGGAGTTGCCCGTCCGAACCAAGAATGATGGTCTGCGGGTTTCTCATTTCAGTGCCGGTGCTTGGTGGCCCAGCATTAGGCGGCGAAAATTGCGCAAAAAGACTGTAGTGCGGTGAAGCGGCCCATGCTTGACTAGCCCCTGCAAGCACGCCTGCCATCACCATGGCCAGTTGTCGTGCAGCGCAAAAAGCCATTGCCTTACTCCGGGCAAACCCCGGCGACCGTCGGTAGAACATATGCAACCTCCCCTGTTTGTGACGTCGCGGCCACCAGTAATCCTGGACGGCGATAGTCAGACCCCTCTGACTTTACTCTGCCAAGTCTTTCACAGTTTTCCCTCGGGGTGACACGGTCCGGGGCGACCAGCATCCCGGTACCGAAGATTTCGAGCGTTGGCACGGCACTGGAGCGCTGCAGACCTGCCTGAAGATCTGACTGGCCGATCACGATCGATGGGCTACAAAAAAGATGTGGGGGTCAATTGAACGTCGCGGCGACTAGGGGCACCATAAATTCCGTGACTTGCAGTGAAGGATGCGCGGATAAGTCGGGGCAGTCGCGCATCTTCCTGAGCTCGGTCAGATACCGGATGATCCAGTCATGCGTAGTAGCTGGCGCGGGCAACGCCGAGAAGCCGGCACATCACTTGGATGCTGAACTCATCCCGATGCGCTTCGATGAACTTGTACGTTTGCCTAGCTTTGCTTGGAGCCTTGTCCCAGATATGGCAATTACCTCCAGCCACGAACTCAGATGCTAGCTCTTGTCCAAGAAAACCTGGTAACTCCAGTCTGTCCCCTCAGCGGTCGACTTCTGCGTTGGCACGCCTCGGAGTCAAACGTTCAGATTGCCTTAAACGGGCACTTGCTGATGCCGGTATCTCAAAGCACGCCTCCGTGCATACCCTTCGTCACTCTTTTGCCACGCATCTGCTTGCAGAAGGCACCGACGTCCGCACCATCCAGTTACTCCTCGGCCATCGCAATCTGAAGACGACGATGATCTACACCCACGTCCATCAAGCCATCCGGCGAACCATAAGCCCGTTGGATCGTCTCTAATCAGGAGACATGGGCGCCGCTCGAAACCGAGCGGTATCCCGGATGGTCCCGCAGATAAGCTCAGGCTATTTTAGACGTTGCAAGGTCTATTCGCGCCGCTGGCCTCGAATTTACAGTTCAGTTGGAAGCTCTATTAAAGAGTTGTAAGCTTTATTAGGTCATACCAACGAACAACACCTCGTTGGAAATTATTCCACCGTCACCGACTTTGCCAGGTTGCGCGGCTGGTCGACATCGGTGCCGCGCAACACGGCGACGTGATAGGCCAGCAGTTGCAGCGGCACGGTGAACACCGCCGGCGCGATGAAACTGCCGCCGGATTCCACCCGCAGCATCGCGCCATGTTTGGCCATATCGTCCATGCCGGCAGCACCGTCAGCGAACACGATCAAGCGGCCGCCACGGGCACGCACTTCCTGCAGGTTGGACTTGAGCTTGTCCAGCAGCGGGCCATTCGGCGCCACCGCCACTACTGGCATGTGCTCGTCGACCAAGGCCAGCGGTCCATGTTTGAGCTCGCCGGCCGGATAGGCCTCGGCGTGGATATAGGAAATTTCCTTGAGCTTGAGCGAACCCTCCAGCGCGACCGGATATTGCGCGCCACGGCCGAGAAACAAGGCGTGCTGATGATGGATGAATTCACCCGCCAGTTCGATGATCGCCGGCTCCAGCTTCAAGGCGCTTTCGATCGCACGCGGCAGATGCTGAAGCTCGGCGCACAAAGTGGCGTAGCGTTGCGGATCGAGTCCATTGCGGCGCGCCAGCTCCAGCGTCAACAGAGCCAGGCCGGCGAGCTGGGTGGTGAACGCCTTGGTCGACGCCACGCCGATTTCCGGACCGGCGCGCGTCATCAGCTTCAGATCTGCCTCACGCACCAGCGAGGACTCGGGCGAATTGCAGATGACCAGGGTGCCCAGATAGCCGCGGCGGCGCGACTCGCGCATCGCGGCCAGGGTGTCGGCGGTTTCACCGGACTGTGAGATGGCGACGAACAGCGTGTCGGCCGGCACCACGGCATCGCGATAGCGATACTCGCTGGCCACTTCCACGCTGACCGGTAGCCGCGCGTACTCCTCGATCCAGTACTTGGCGACCAGGCCAGCGTGATAGCTGGTGCCGCAGGCGATGATGTGCAGGCCACGCGTGGCTTGCAACAGCGCATCGCTGTCGATGCCGAAGATGTTCGGCAGTACGCCGTGCGGGCCGATGCGTGCTTCCAGCGTATCGGCGACCGCGCGTGGCTGCTCGAAGATTTCCTTCTGCATGTAATGACGATATTCACCCCGCTCCACCGCATCGGAGGACAGCTCGCTCTCGTGCACCGCACGCTCGACCGGATGCCCGTCGAGGCCGAACACCTGCACGCTGTCGCGGGTGATCTCGACGACATCGTCCTCGTCGAGATACAGCATCTTGTTGGTGACCTGGATCAACGCCTGCGCGTCCGAACCGAGGAAGTTCTCGCCGATGCCGATGCCGACCAGCAGCGGCGCACCACGGCGTGCGCCCACCACGCGGCCCGGTTCGTCACGACTGATCACCGCGATCGCATAGGCGCCTTCGAGCTCACGCACGGTGGCCAGTACCGCTTCACGCAGCTTCATACCCTGGCTGATGCGCTGATCGATCAGCGCCGCCATCACCTCGGTATCGGTATCGGAGGTGAACACGTGGCCACGCGCCTGCAGTTCGGCGCGCAGACTGACGTAGTTCTCGATGATGCCGTTGTGCACGATGGCGACGCGGCCGGCGATGTGCGGATGCGCATTTGCCTCATTCGGCACGCCATGCGTGGCCCAGCGGGTATGCGCGATGCCGGTGCCGCCGGGGAACGGGTTGGCGAGATAGAGCGCTTCCATTTCGCGTACCTTGCCCTTGGCCCGCACGCGCTGGATCACGCCATGATCGAGCACGGCCACACCGGAGGAATCATAGCCCCGGTATTCCAGCGCCTTCAGGCCAACAATCAGCAGCGGCGCGACATCGCGTTGGGCAGCAGCAGCAACAATTCCACACATGGCAGGACTTCCTTTGATAAACACGGAGCCAGTCGGGGCTCCGTCACAGGCGGCCATTCTGAGCTGGCCGCATTACCGCAAACTTTCATGATGCGAGCGATCGAATGAACCGCTTAGTTCACCTTGCGGCGCAGATAGTTCAACAGATCGATACGGGTGATCAGGCCGAGGAAGTCCTCACCATCGACCACGATCGCCACATGGCCGCGCTCGAATACCGGCAACAGCGCCTCCATCGTCTCGCCAACCTGCAGCTTCTGCAGGTTGGTCATCATCGCGGTGGACACCTGGTCGCGAAAACGCGTTTCGTCGGCGTGCACGTGCATCAGCACGTCCGACTCGTCGACGATGCCGACCAGCTTGTGACCATCCATCACCGGCAGCTGCGACACGTCGTACAGCTTCATGCGGGTGTAGGCGGTGATCAGCAACTCGTTCGGACCGATCACCACGGTGTCGCGCTGGGCGAACGGGCGCAACAGCAGGTCGCGCAGGTCGCCGTGCTGTTCGCGTTCGAGGAAACCGTTGTCGAGCATCCAGTAGTCGTTGTACATCTTCGACAGGTACTTGTTGCCCGTATCGCAGACCAGGGTCACCACCCGCTTCGGCGTGGTTTGTTCGCGGCAGTATTTCAATGCTGCGGCGACCAGCGTGCCGGTGGATGAGCCACCCAGGATACCTTCCTTCGCCAACAGCTCACGCGCGGTCAGGAAGCTCTCCTTGTCGGGAATCGCATAGGCTTTCTTGACTCGGGTGAAGTCGCTGATACCGGGCAGGAAATCCTCACCGATGCCTTCGACCATCCAGCTGGCGGATTTGGTCGAGAGCGTGCCTTCGTTGATGTACTGGGTGAGGATCGAGCCGACCGGATCGGCCAGCACGAGCTCCGTCTGTGGCGAATGTTCGGCGAAGAATTTGGACAGGCCACTCAGCGTGCCGGACGAACCGCAGCCGACCACGATCGCGTCGACCTTGCCATCCATCTGCTCGAGGATTTCCGGACCCGTGGTCTGGATGTGCGCCGCCGGATTGTCCGGGTTGCCGAACTGATTGATGAAATAGGCACCCGGCGTTTCGCGCGCGATGCGTTCGGCCATGTCCTGGTAGTAATCGGCGTGACCCTTGGCCACATCCGAACGGGTCAGCACGACTTCGGCACCCATCGCCTTGAGGTTGAAGATCTTCTCGCGGCTCATCTTGTCCGGCACCACCAGGATCAGGCGGTAACCTTTCTGCTGCGCCACCAGCGCCAGACCTAGGCCGGTATTGCCGGCGGTGCCTTCGACCAGGATATCGCCCGGCCGGATCCGGCCATCCTTCTCGGCGCCCTCGATCATCGACAGGCCGATGCGATCCTTGATCGAACCACCGGGATTGGCGCTCTCGAGCTTGAGGAATAGTTCGCACAACCCGGTATCGAGGCGCTGTGCGCGCACCATCGGGGTACGTCCGATCAGTTCAAGAACACTCTGGTGGACCGTCATGGGGGCTCCGTCGCAGGGAACGCCGGTCACGCAGGCTGCGTATCAGTCCGGCAAGACCGCCATGATAACCGAGCCACTCCGCGGTACGCCGGAAACGCCGCGGCCCCGGCGTCCTATCCGATACAGCAGGAAGGACCCGGGGCCGCGCTTCACGTGAAATCGCAGACTCAGTGGATGAGGTGCGCGCGACTCTGCCACATGCGCTCGAGTCGTGCCTTGGCCAGCAGTTTCTCTTTCTTCATGCTGGCAAGGGTGACATCGTCGATGGGCAGCACGCCGATATCGGCGTCGTGCACCTTGCTGTCGAGTTCTCGGTGGTGCTGATAGAGCCGACGGAATTCGGCATCGGCCTTCATCAATGCCTCGACATCATCACGCTGCTGGTTTTCAAACATGATCCGACCTCCTCGCGAGTGGACTTGCCGGATGCCGCGACAGTGGGCATCCGCAGACCGTTGAACGATGCACACAGCCACAACCCACGCCGATACATCGGAACGCAGGTGGAACTTTGAACGTGGGATAGGCGCATGGTTCAGGTCAGTGACCCACAAGGCCTGGATGCCTCGTGGGGCTTTGACCCTACTCTCCCGATCCGGGTGGCGCAAGCCCATTGTCAGGCGCGCAAGCCATCATCGGAACGTCGAAGAAAAACCTGTCAAAACAGCATTTTACATTTACATAACCGGACCACGGCAGTTCACCCGCCCCACCCGTTGGCGTGCGCCAGATGGCGGCCTTCAGCCCACCCGGCAACGCCAGCTCAGGGTTGGTCTGTATGCTTTTTGGTGGCCTTTTTCTTCGGGGCCGGGGCCGTTTCGACCGTGCCGCCATCCTGCATCTGCGAACGCATCGCCTTGGCCGCCTGCGCCGCCAGTGCGGCTTCGCGGCGAGCCGCATTGGCCACCTTGCTCTGCGCCGCCGCCAGCTTCTTCGCCTGCTCGGCTTCGGCACGCGCCTGGTCGGCCGCCTGCGAGTATTCCTGCCCCTGCTGCTGCAGCCGGGCAGCTTCTTCCTGCGACAACTGGTACTGCAGGCGTTGACGCTCCAGCTCGCGGCGCGCCATTTCGGCATCTCGGCGGCTGTTGTCGAGCAGGATCTGGTCGTGTTCGCGATCAAGCTGGGTCAGCTTGAGCTGGGCATCCTGCAGTTGCGCGGCAGCCTTGGCCAGATCCACGCGGCGCTCGGCCAGATACAGGTCATGCGGACGCTCGCGCGAACTCGCCTGTGCCAACCGGTTGATCGCATCGCGCGCGCGCGCCTGCTCGGCCTGCGCATAACCGCCCAGACTGGGGTCGTTGGCGAGCTGGTCGAGGCTGCCGGTCAGCCGGTTGATGTCGATATCGTCCTGGCGCGCGTGCGCGGCTCCCACCGCGGCCATGGCCAATGCCATCGAGGCAATGATGATGCTGAGCCGCTTCATGGCTGCACCTCCTGAGTGCTGGAGCTGGAGGCGGGTTGCTGGCCGTTCTCGGGCAGGGTCTGGAAACCGGCGCCGGAGGCTGGCGCGGACAACTCCGACGAGGACGGTGCCGGCATGTCCTCAGTGGGTACTGAGCTGGAAGACGCCGCCGGAGGTGCCTGTTGTTGCTGCTCGGCAGCAGCAGCCTGCTCGCCCTGACTGCGCAAACTGGTATTTTCCTGCACTTTGCCCTGGATCTGCGCCCGCGCCGCGCCAAGCCTCGCCTTGGCCCGGGCCAGATCGGCGTCGGCACGCGACTCCTCGGCCAGATTGGCCGCATCGGCGTATTTGCGCTCGGCCATGGCCGCTTGCGCCTGCTGGAATTTGTCCTGCGCGAAGCCCAGATCGACCGGCGCATAGTCGGCGGCGCCGGCATCGCGCGCCGCCTGCAGCTGCGTCTGCGCCAGATTCATCGAATCATCGGGCGGGGGCACCGTGGCGCAGCCGGTCAGCGCCAGTGTCAGTACCAGAACAGCCGTTGCCGTACGGATGCGGCCCAGGGATCCGGCCAGCGGGGAAAAGATGTACATCACATTCCTCATGGTGTGTCGCGGCGTATTGTGGACAGGCATAATCCATCATTGCAACGCGCATAGAAACAGGGGTCACACGTGGATATCGGTTACTTCCTCAAGCTTATGGTAGACAAGGGCGCGTCGGACATGTTCCTGACGACGGGTGCCCCGGTGAACATCAAGGTCGAGGGCAAGCTGTATCCACTGGGCAATACCGGCCTGCCCGGCGGCATGGTCAAGAAGATCGCCTACTCGCTGATGGACGAAGGTCAGGTGCCCCAGTTCGAGCGCAACCTCGAGCTGAACATGGCACTGGCGGTGAAGGAAGCCGGCCGTTTCCGCATCAACGTGTTCAAGCAGCGCGGCGAAGTGGGCATGGTGATCCGCGCGATCAAGAGCGAGATCCCCAGCATCGATCAGCTGCAGCTGCCCAGCATCTTCCGCGATCTGATCATGGAGCCGCGCGGCCTGATCCTGGTGGTCGGCGCCACCGGCTCGGGCAAGTCCACCACGCTGGCGGCGATGATCGACCAGCGCAACTCGCATACCCCCGGGCACATCCTCACCATCGAGGATCCGATCGAATACCTGCACCGGCACAAGAAATCCATCGTCAACCAGCGCGAAGTCGGACTGGACACGCACAGCTATCACGAGGCGCTGAAGAACGCGATGCGAGAGGCGCCGGACGTGATCATGATCGGCGAGATCCGCGACACCGACACGATGGAGGCGGCGATCGCGTTCTCCGAAACCGGCCATCTGTGCCTGGCCACATTGCATTCGAACAACGCCGACCAGACGCTGGAGCGCATCCTCAACTTCTTCCCCGAATCGGCGCACAAGAACGTGCTGATGAACCTAGCCCTGAACCTGCGCGCGGTGATCAGCCAGCGCCTGGTAGTGGGCAAGGACGGCCGGCGCATTCCGGCTGCAGAAGTGCTGCTGAACACGCCGCTGATCCGCGACATGATTCGTCGCGGCCAAACCCACGAGATCAAGGAAGCGATGGATCGCAGCCTGCAGGAAGGCATGCAGACATTCGACCAGTCCTTGTACCGGCTGTACAAGGAGGGTCGCGTGGAGCTGGAAGAAGTACTCAACAAGTCCGATTCGCGCGATGGCCTGGCGCTGAAGATCCGGCTGGCCGAAGGCGGCAGCGATCAGGAACTGGTTGGCAACGATCCGTACGGGATGGGCTTCTAGAGTCAAGGAGTGAGAGGAGAGGAGTATGGAGTGAGAGAAGGCACAGCCATCTCGCCCTGCTCACTTCTCATCACTCACTTCTCGCTCTTCGGCGCATCCGGCTGCGCTTCCGGCGCCGCCAGCTGGAACGCCTCCAGTTCGTTGCAGGCCTGGTAGATACGCCAGATGATCGGGTAATCGTCCATCGGCAGTTTCCAGCGCAACGCGTTGTAGACCTGCGGCACCAGACAGATGTCAGCCATGCTCGGCGATTCGCCGTGGCAGTAACGACCAGTCGCCGCACTGTCGGCCAGTATCGCCTCGATCGCCTTGAAACCACTGGCAATCCAGTACCGCGACCACGCCGCGCGCTGTTCCTCGCTGGCACCGAACTGCGCTTCGAGCTGCTGCAATACGCGCAGGTTGCCCAGTGGATGGATGTCGCTACTCACTGCCATCGCCAGCGCGCGCACCTGCGCCCGGCCGCGCGCATCGACCGGCAGCAGCGCCGTCTCCAGCTCGGGATGCATTTCGTCGAGGTATTCCATGATCGCCAGCGACTGGGTGATCACCCGGTCGCCATCGAGCAGACAGGGGACCAGCTCCTGCGGGTTGAGCAAGCGGTAGCCCTCCGCATGTTGCTCGCCGCCATCACGCACCAGATGCACCGGTCGCGTCTCGTAACTGAGACCCTTCAGATTCAGCGCGATGCGCACGCGATAGGCGGCACTGGAGCGCCAGTAGCCGTAAAGCACCAGACCGGTAGTCATGAACCATCCCCCTGGACGAGTAACCGCAGTTTAGCCACAGTGTGGGCTCGACACATGGCCAACCGCAACGCCGCCTTCGGGCACCCTGCGTGGCCGGCCGGCGTTTGCGTCGACAGGCAACGCGTCGGACAATAGGCGGTTGCCGCCCACCCAGGGCGAACTCAACCCACTACTGGAGTTCTGCCGTGTCAGTCATCCGCATGAGTGACCTTGATTTGCGCGACCAGCGCGTGCTGATCCGCGAAGACCTGAATGTGCCGATCGACGACCACGGCCAGATCACCTCGACCCAGCGCCTCGACGCCGCATTGCCGACCATCAAGGCCGCCCGCGATGTCGGCGCACGCGTGCTGGTGTTGTCGCACCTGGGCCGACCGAAGGAAGGCCAGTTCGACGCCGAGTCCTCGCTGGCGCCGGTCGCCGCGTGGCTGCGCGAGCAGCTCGGCACGCCGGTGCGGCTGGTGGCCGATTATCTCGATGGCGTCGAAGTCGCTGCCGGCGAAGTAGTGCTGCTGGAAAACTGCCGCATGAACGTCGGCGAGGGCAAGGACGACGAGACGCTGGCGAAGAAGTACGCCGCACTGTGCGACATCTTCGTGATGGACGCGTTCGGCACCGCGCACCGCGCACAGGCCTCGACTCATGGCGTAATCAAGTTCGCACCGATCGCTGCGGCCGGCCCGCTGCTGTCGGCGGAGCTCGACGCGCTGGGCAAGGCGCTGGAGCATCCGGCGCATCCGCTGCTGGCGATCGTCGCCGGCTCCAAGGTCTCGACCAAGCTGACCCTGCTCGACAACCTGATCGGCAAAGTCGACCAGCTGATCGTCGGCGGTGGTATCGCCAACACCTTCATCGTCGCGATGGGCTATTCGGTCGGCAACTCGCTGTACGAGCCGGCCCTGATCGATGCCGCGAAAAAAGTGCTGGCCGACGCCAAACGCCGCGGCGCCGAAGTGCCGATGCCGGTCGACGTGGTGGTGGCGCCAGCGTTTTCCGCGCAGGCCCCGGCCACGGTGAAACCGGTCGACCAGGTCGGCGCCGGCGAGATGATCCTCGATATCGGGCCGGAGACCGCCAGGCGCTACGCCGAAATGATCGCCAAGGCCGGCACGGTGGTGTGGAACGGTCCGGTCGGCGTGTTCGAGTTCGATGCATTCGGCAAGGGCACCGAGACGCTGGCGCGCGCCATCGCCGCCTCGAGCGCATTCTCGATCGCCGGTGGCGGCGACACGCTGGCCGCGGTGGACAAATACGGCATTGCCGATGATGTCTCGTACATCTCCACCGGCGGCGGCGCCTTCCTCGAATTCCTCGAAGGCAAGGAACTGCCGGCGGTCACCGCCTTGAAGGCGCGAGCCGCGAAGTAATGCTCTGCCTGTTCGACCTCGACGGCACCCTGATCGATTCCGAGCACGGCATCACCGCGTGCGTGAAACATGCGCTGGCACGACTGGATGTTCCCGCGCCGGCGCATGGGGAACTGCGTGGCTGGATCGGCCCGCCACTGCGGCACAGCTTCGCGCCACTGCTGGATCACGACGCCGCGCGGATCGAGGCGGCCGTCGAGTTCTACCACGAGCGCTTCAACACGCACGGCTGGCGCGAGCATGAAATCTATCCGGGCATCGAAGCGCTGATCGAGCGATTGCTCGCCGCCGGCCATCAGCTCGCCGTGGTGACCAGCAAGCCGCAACGACATGCTGCGCCGATCATTGCCCACCTGCCGTTCGGTGAGGCCTTCCTGCGCCTGTACGGTCCGCATCCCGACAGCCCGCACAGCGAGAAGGCCTCGATGATTGCCGAGGCATTGACGGACTTCGATGCCGACCCGGCCGATGCGGTAATGATCGGCGACCGCCACTTCGACATCGACGGCGCGGTCGCCAACCAGGTACGCGGTCTCGGCGTGCTGTGGGGCTTCGGCAGTCGTGCCGAACTGGAACAAGCCGGCGCCAGCGCGATCGCCGCGACACCGGACGAACTGGCCAGACTGCTGCTCGGCTGAATTCCATGCCGCACATGAAAAAAGGCCGCGGCATAACCGCGGCCTTTTTTGTATCCGTCGCGGATGCTCAGCGGATAACGCGCTTCATCGCATCGATCACATGCGCCACCGTGAAGCCGAAGTGCTCGAACAACTGCGGTGCCGGCGCCGACGCGCCGAACGTGGTCATGCCGACCACCTCGCCGTCCAGGCCCACGTACTTGCACCAGAAGTCGGCCGTCGCCGCTTCCACCGCCACGCGCGCGCGGCACCAGCCCGGCAGCACACCTTCGCGGTATTCCAGCGGCTGCGCATCGAACACCTCGGTGCACGGCATCGACACCACGCGTGCCGCGATGCCTTGCTGGGCCAATGCGCGCGAAGCCTCCATCGCCAGCTCCACTTCCGAGCCGGTGGCGATCAGGATCGCCTGGAACTTCGTGTCCAGCGGATCGGACAGCACATAGCCGCCACGCATGATGTCGGCAACCTGCTGCTCGCTGCGCTGCTGATGCTTGAGGTTCTGTCGCGAGAAGATCAGGCACGACGGCGCGCCCTTGCGCTCGATCGCCGCCTTCCATGACGCCGCCGACTCCACCGCGTCGCACGGGCGCCACAGCTGGTTGTTCGGGATGTAGCGCAGGCTGGCCATGTGCTCGACCGGCTGATGCGTCGGGCCGTCTTCGCCCAGACCGATCGAATCGTGCGTGTAGACGTGGATCGCATGCGCTGGGATCAGCGCGCTCATGCGCACTGCGTTGCGTGCGTAGTCGGAGAACACCAGGAAGGTGGCATCGTACGGAATGAAGCCGCCGTGCAGCGCCAGGCCGTTGGCGATCGCGGTCATGCCGAATTCGCGCACGCCGTAGTAGACGTAGTTGCCCTTGCCGTCCGCGCTGTTGCCGTTGGCGGCATCGAGGCTGCCCTTCCACTTGGTCAAGTTGGAGCCGGCCAGATCGGCCGAACCGCCGATCAGTTCCGGCAGCAGCGGACCGAACGCGTCCAACGTCATCTGTGAGGCCTTGCGCGTAGCGACTTCCGGACCTTCCGCCTGCAGCTTTGCGATATACGCCTGCGACTTCGCGGCCCAGTCGGTCGGCAATTCGCCGGCCAGGCGGCGCTTGAATTCAGCGGCCAGCTCCGGATGCGCCGCAGCGTATTTCGCGAACGCGTCGTTCCAGGCCTGTTCGGCTTCATTACCTGACTTTCTGTGATCCCAACCGGCGTAGATCTCCGCGGGGATCTCGAACGGCGCGTAGTTCCAGCCCAGCTGCGCACGAGCGGCGGCGATCTCGTCCTTGCCCAGCGGCGCGCCGTGACTTTCTTCCTTGCCCTGCTTGTGTGGCGCACCGAAGCCGATGATGGTCTTGGCGCAGATCAGGGTGGGTTTGTCGTTCTGCACAGTAGCGGCGGCAATCGCCTTCTTCACCGCCTCGGCGTCATGGCCATCGACACCACGGATCACGTTCCAGCCGTACGCTTCAAAACGAGCCGGCGTGTTGTCGGTGAACCAGCCGTGCACTTCGCCGTCGATCGAGATGCCGTTGTCGTCGTAGATCGCGACCAGCTTGCCCAGCTGCCAGGTGCCGGCCAGCGAAGCGACTTCATGCGAGATGCCTTCCATCAGGCAACCGTCGCCGAGGAAGACGTAGGTGTGATGATCGACGATGGCATGCCCGTCGCGGTTGAAATGCGCCGCCAGCACCTTCTCCGCCAGCGCGAAGCCGACCGCATTGGCCAGACCCTGGCCGAGCGGACCGGTAGTGGTTTCCACGCCCGGGGTTTCGCTGGCTTCCGGATGGCCGGCAGTCTTCGAGTGCAGCTGACGGAAGTGCTTGAGCTGATCCATCGGCAGGTCGAACCCGGTCAGGTGCAGCAGCGCGTACTGCAGCATCGAGCCGTGGCCGTTGGAGAGCACGAAGCGGTCGCGGTTGAACCACTTCGGATTGGCCGGATTGAACTGCAGGAAATCGTTCCACAGCACCTCGGCGATATCCGCCATGCCCATCGGCATGCCCGGATGACCGGACTTGGCCGCCTCCACGGCGTCCATGGCAAGGGCGCGCACGGCGTTGGCGAGTTCGCGGCGGGTGGTCATCGGCACATCTCCGGAAGGCTTGGCAAAACGCTGATTGTCGCCGATCCGACCTGGCGCTGTCGCCCCGGTCACCTCGTCTGCACACTACTTTTCGATGCGCGCGAATAGTGTGCCGTGAATTAACTCATCCTTAATTTCTCCGGAGCGGATACCGCCGAGCTTCAGGCTGGAATGCGTTCAATGGCCGGCGCGTGGCTTCCGCGCGCCACCGTCTGCGCACGTCCCCAAGTGCCCGACGGTGCGTTGTCTATAAGAAGGAGAACCCCATGAAAAAGACCTTGCTTGCCTTTGCACTCGCCTCTACCAGCCTGCTTGCCCTGCCCGCCTTGGCGCAGGACGCGGCACCGGCATCCTCAACGCCTGACACGACAACCAGCAGCACCCAGCCCGCTGGCGGCAACTATCAGCCGAATCAGCCGGTCGGCAGTGGCAACTGGTTTGTCGACGGCAGTGTCGGCCAGGCGCATCTGAACAAGGGCCCGTACAACGACCACCCGACCACCTATGCGATCAACGGTGGCTACCGCTGGAAAGTGGGCCAGGATCTGGGTCTCGGCGTCGATGTCGGCTACAACGACCTGGGCAACTTCAAGCTGAAGAACGCCTTCAACAGCAACGACGTCAACCTGACCTCGCAGCGCAATGCCCTGCGCGGCTGGACTGCCGGCGTGAACGGCAAGATCAACGTGTGGCAAGACCTGTACCTCAGCGGCCGCGCCGGCGTGTACGGCTGGAAAGGTCAGGGCTACGACAACCAGAGCATCAATCGGCACGACCTCGACAAGGTCGACTATTACGCCGGCACCGGCGTGGGCTACGACTTCAGCGAGCACTTTGGCCTGGGCCTGTCCTACGACTACTTCCACGCCAAGAAGGACCGCGTCAGCCTGTCCACCGATACCGCATCGCTGACGGCGGAATATCGCTTCTGAAGATACGCAACGAATGGTGCGGAGGCTCATTTCCGCGCCATCTTTGCGCGCTGCATTAACCTTGGCTTAATACTGAACTAGTCGGTATTGAATCTTTCAGCCAGCACCCCATCTAACGGTACAAGTGTCGCCGCCTGACTTGGGCAGCGCACCTTCAGCAGCGGCCACTCCCCCCTTTCGGGCCGACTGCCATGACAACTGGAGCATCTCAAAATGAAAAAGACCCTGCTTGCCCTCGCCCTCACCACCGCCGGCCTGCTGGCCGTTCCTGCCGTGTTTGCGCAGAGCGCGCCGACCGACAACGGCGGCTGGTTCATCAACGGTAACGTCGGCCGCACCTCCATCAACCAAGGTCCGTACGACGGCCATGACACCGGCTACGCCCTCAACGGCGGCTACCGCTGGTCGCTGGCGCCGAACTTCTCGCTGGGCGCCGAAGTGGGCTACAACGATCTGGGCAACATCCACGCCAAGAACGTCTTCAACAGCCAGCCGGTGATCGCCCCAGGCAAGTCCCAGCTGCACGGCTGGACCGCCGGTGCCAATGCCCACCTTGACCTGAGCCCGAACTGGTACCTCAGCGGTCGCGCCGGCCTCTACAGCTGGACCGGCCACGGCATGAGCAACGACGTCAATCCGGTCCGCAAGGGCCTGAGCGACAACAGCTGGTACGCCGGTGCCGGTGTGGGCTACAACATCACCAGCAACCTCAGTGTCGGTCTGAACTACGACTACTTCGACGCGCAGAAGCGCAACGTTGATCTGAGCACCGACATGGTCTCGGCCAGCGCGGAATACCGCTTCTGATCCGTCTGCAACATGGAAAGAAACGAAACGGGCGCCGCAAGGCGCCCGTTTTTATTTGCGACCCTGTTTGTCAAAATCGCAATATGTTACGTTCATCTATGCAATAGCTTCACCAAATGGCACAGGGGCCACTATGAAAATCATTTCGCGCATCGCATTGATCGCCGCTTTTACGCCGCTTTTCGGAGGTTGTTTCAACTTGGCAACTCAGCCATCCCAAATCACTCCGTCGTATACGTCTGAGCTCAAATACGAGCCTTATGATTGCCCACGCCTCGGCATAGAACTCAACACTCTGGCTCGGCGCGAGGATCAGCTTGTAATCGCTCAAGAGCAGCGCCGCAAATCAAGTAAAGTTCAGGCTTTCTGGCTTGGTTATGGTCAAGGTGATGGCGTCGAGGCATCAGAGCTTGCAAATATCAGGGGCGAGAAAGAAGCAGTTCGCAAAGCTATTGATCTAAAATCGTGCGGCAAGCAAAGCTAGCTCGTCGCCGAATACCGCTACAGATCCATTGAGAACCATGTAAATAAAACGGGCGCCTTAAGGCGCCCGTTTTATTTACATCGCGAGCGCTGAGTCGCGCTAGAAATACGTCCCCGCTCGATCAGCCCTTCCACTGACCCAGCGCTGCCAGGCCGTTGTCGCGGGCGCGGGCGTGCACGGTCTTCTGTGCGTCGGCGTAGTTCGCCTTCATATCCTTCGCCCACAACTTCAGCGCCGCCTGCTGCATGGCACGACCGTAGGAGAACGACAGCGGCCACGGATGCGGACCGATCTGGTTCATCGCGTTCAGATGCGCAGTCGACTGCAGGTCGGTCTGACCGCCGGAGAGGAACACGATGCCCGGCAGCGAGGCTGGCACCGTGGTCTTGAGCACGCGCACGGTGGCCTCGGCGACTTCCTCGACGTCGACCTGCTCGTCCGAATCCTTGCCCGGGATGACCATGCTGACCTTCAGGATGGTGCCTTCCAGCATCACGTTCTGCTCGTACAACGCGTTGAACAGGCTGCGCAGCACGGCCTCGTGCACTTCGTAGCTGACTTCGATGCTGTGGTCGCCGTCCATGATCACTTCTGGCTCGACCATCGGCACGATGCCCGCTTCCTGGCACAGCGCGGCGTAACGGGCCAGCACGTGGCAGTTCGCCTCGATCGCGGTGGAGCTGGGGTTGTCTTCGGAGATGTTGATCACCGCGCGCCACTTGGCGAACTGTGCGCCCAACTTGGCGTATTCCTGCAGGCGTTCGCGCAGGCCGTCGAGGCCTTCGGTGACCACGTCGCCGGGGAAGCCGGCCAGCGGTTGCGGGCCCTTGTCGACCTTGATGCCCGGGATGATGCCGAGCTTCTTCATCAGCTGGGTGAACGGCACGCCGTCCTTGGTCGACTGACGGATCGTCTCGTCGTACAGGATCGCGCCGGAGATGTGCTCGTTCAGGCCCGGCGTGGTCAGCAGCAACTCGCGGTAGGCACGGCGATTCTCTTCGGTGTTCTCGATGCCGACGGCCTCGAAACGCTTCTTGATGGTGTTGGTCGACTCGTCGATGGCGATGATGCCCTTGCCGGGCGCGACCATCGCCAAGGCGATGCTTTCGAGATCTTCAATACTCATGACGACTCCGTATAGCGAGGACGATGCGTGCCCGCACAAGGTTGAAACCGCCTCGAGAGCGAAGCGGCATGGTTAAAAACGTCAATTATAGGCCAGATCGGCGCGATCGGCCGCCGCCGGGCCCGCTGGCGCCGTGTCAATGCCGATTCAGGGCGTGTAACCGGGCAGTTTGCACGCGTCCATCAACTGCTGACGCTGCGCCGGATCCTGCGGTGAGTTGAACGGCACCACGTAATAGGTGGCGACTGGATCACCGATGCGGTTGCTCAGCGACGGACCGTAGCGGAAATTGGAAACCGCACTGCGCGCTACCGGGCCCAGGTCGCTCTTGGGCACAACCTTGACCACCTGCACATCCATCGGCACGCCGTTGGAACCGATCGTATAGGTCACCGCCGCACAACCGGGCTTGTCCAGATTCAACCCGCTGTTCGGCGCATCCATCTGCACCTTGGTATTCAACAGGATCCAGTAGCGGTAAAGATCCTGTTGGTCGACCTTGCGCGACTGCGCCAGCAACGGCGCGACGAAGCCCAGCGCCAATGCCAGCAACAGAGTCTGACGAAACGGGCGAAACATCGTTTTCATGGCGATCTCCTGCGCACATTGCACCAAGTTGAGAGTGTAACCGTCCGGCGGATCGGGAGCTGCCGACCGCAGCCAGTCAGATGGCTGCCAGACAGCATCAAAGATCGCGCAGGCTCTCGATCGTGCCGCCGGCACCGACCGAGAGCAGTTTCAGCGTGTTGGTACCGCCGACGTGGCCGACGCGGTCACCGTAGGTGATTACCACACTGTCGCCCTCGACCAGCTTGCCCTTCTCGAACAACAGTTGCACCGCGGCGCGGGTGGAGGAGGCCATGCTCTGCTTCTCGCCATGGCTGAACTCTACCGGCTGCACGTCGCGCAGCACCTGCATGCGCCGACGCGCGGCCGCGAACGGCGACATGCCGTAGATCGGCACCGCGCTGCGGTAGCGCGACAGCCACTGCGCGGTAGCACCGGACTCGGTCAACGCCACGATCGCGCGCACACCCAGTTGGCCGGCCAGCACCATCGCAGCCAGTGCGATCGCCTGATCGGTGCGGTTCATCTGGTGATTGGTGCCCGTCAGGTCTTCCTTCGGCTCGAACTGGCGCTCGGCACCGAGGCAGATCCGGCGCATCGCCGCCACTGCCTTGTCCGGATGCGCGCCGGCCGCGGTTTCCTCCGACAGCATCACTGCGTCGGTGCCGTCGATCACCGCGTTCGCCACGTCCAGCACCTCAGCGCGGGTCGGGATCGGCGAACGCACCATCGACTGCAGCATCTGGGTGGCGGTGATCACCGCACGATTGCGCTGCACCGATTCGCGGATGATCTTCTTCTGCAGGCCGGGCAGCTCGGCATCGCCGATCTCCACGCCGAGGTCGCCGCGCGCCACCATCACCACGTCGGAGGCGTCGATGATCTCGCCCAGTACCGGGATCGCATCGGCGCGCTCGATCTTCGCCACCAGCGACGCGTTGCCGCCGGCCTCATGCAGCAATCGACGCGCTTGATGCATGTCATCGGCCGAGCGCACGAACGACACCGCCAGGAAATCCGCGCCGATCTCGGCAGCCAGCTTGATATCGGCCTTGTCCTTGTCCGACAGCGCCGTGACCGACAATCCACCGCCCTGCCGGTTGAGGCCCTTGCGATTGGACAGCTTGCCGCCGATCAGCACCTGGCAACGCACTTCGGCGCCAACCACGGCCAGCACGGTCAACGCGACCAAACCGTCGTCCAGCAGCAACACGTCACCTGCATGCACGTCTTGCGGCAATTCGTAGTAACTGACGCCGACGCGGGAAACATCGCCGGGCGGCGCATCGGGGCGGCAATCCAGCACGAACGAGGCGCCGTCGACCAATTCCACCGGCCCGTTCGCGAACGTCTCGATGCGGATCTTCGGCCCCTGCAGATCAGCCAGCACGCCGACCTCGCGCCCGGCCGCCGCCGCCGCCACACGTACCGCGTTGGCACGTGCGCGGTGATCGTCCGGCTGACCATGCGACAGGTTCAGCCGGACCACGTCGACACCTTCGGCGATGATTTTTTCGAGCATGCCCGGCGCGTCGGTGGCGGGCCCGAGCGTGGCAACGATCTTGGTACGGCGTGTGGGGGTTTCAGTAGTCATGCAGGGAGCCTAGCAGAACTATCCGCGTGCTTCGTCAGCCGCCAGCAGCTGCCGGCGCATCACCCTGCAGGGCGAGATTGAGCACCTCGGCCAGGCGCCGACCACCTTCGCGCAGACGCTGTTCGGCCACCGGCAATTCGGCGCTCACATAAGCTGCGCTGATGCTGTGGCCGTCCGGATAGAAACCGGCTTCGGCGGTGATCCGACAGGACTCTTCGGCCCACTGCGCGTAAGGGTTGTCCAGCGGCGCAATCGGCATCGGCATCGCGACCGGAACCGGCGAGTCGAGCTGCTGCGCATAGGCCTGCCATTCGATGCCGCGGGTGCGCAACATGCCCGAGTCCCACACCTTGTGCAGGTTGCTGCCCTTGCCGTCGAACTGCACCTGATAGGTGTTGCCACCCTTGTCGTCAAGATAGCCGGCGTGCAGTGGCTGGTGGATGTCGCCGACAAAATGCACCACGAATTTCAGCGCCTCGCGGCGCGCGGCATCCGGCTGGCTGCGATCGCCCAGCACACCTACGTAGTACTGCAGCGCCGACACCACACAGCGACCGTCGCGGCAGTCGCGCGGCGGCACGTAATCGCAATCGCTGCCACCACGGAAATTGATGTAGTGCTGGGCGCGGGTCTGTTTCCACAGGGCGGCGCGCGCCGGATCGTCTTGCACCTGGTCGGCCCAGTTGGCGATATCAGCCAGCGACTGGGTATGTTCCGGCGCCAGCAGCCGCTCGACCTCGGCCTCGGCCGCCGGACTCAGATGGCGCTGCGCCAGTTCGGCCACCACGCTGTGACCGAGCGGTCCCCATGCCTGTACCGGTGCGACCAGCAGGCAGGCAAGCAGGGCAGTGGTGGCGCGGCGAGTAAAGCTCATGCGAATGGTCCTTCGAGGCAATCGCGGCAGTCTGCCACAGTCGGTTCGGAATTTATGGCGCGATCCGGCAAAGGCATGCCAGCCGCAGCGAGCGCCGGGAGCCGATTGGCTGTAAAATTGCGGCTTTGCCGGCCGCTTGCCGCGGCCACGTTTTCATTCCCTTCTGGAGGACGTTCACCCATGACCATCAAGGTCGGCATCAACGGCTTCGGCCGCATCGGTCGCAATGTGCTTCGCGCCGCCGTGCAGAACTTCGGCAACGACATCGAGATCGTGGCGATCAACGACCTGCTCGAGCCGGACTACCTGGCCTACATGCTCAGCTACGACTCGGTGCATGGCCGCTTCAAGGGCGATGTCAAAGTGGAAGATGGCCACCTGGTGATCAACGGCAAGACCATCCGGCTGACCCAGGAGCGCGATCCGGCCAACCTGAAGTGGAACGAGGTGAACGCCGACGTGGTGATCGAGTCCACTGGCCTGTTCCTGGACAAGGTCACCGCGCAGAAGCATCTGGATGCGGGCGCCAAGAAAGTGATCCTGTCCGCACCGTCGAAGGACGACACACCGATGTTCGTCTACGGCGTCAACGACAAGAAGTATGCGGGCGAGGCGATCGTCTCCAATGCCAGCTGCACCACCAACTGCCTCGCGCCGATCGCGAAGGTGCTCAATGACAAGTGGGGCATCAAGCGTGGCCTGATGACCACCGTGCACGCCGCCACTGCGACGCAGAAGACGGTCGATGGTCCGAGCAACAAGGACTGGCGCGGCGGCCGCGGCATCCTCGAGAACATCATTCCCTCCTCCACCGGCGCCGCCAAGGCTGTCGGCGTGGTGATTCCCGAGCTCAACAAGAAGCTCACCGGCATGAGCTTCCGCGTGCCGACGTCGGATGTGTCCGTGGTCGACCTCACCGTCGAACTGGAAAAGCCCGCAACTTATGCCGAGATCTGCGCCGAGATGAAGGCACAGAGCGAAGGCGCCTTGAAGGGCATCCTCGGCTACACCACCGACAAGGTCGTCGCCACCGATTTCCGCGGTGACGCACACACCTCGATCTTCGACGCCGAAGCCGGCATCGCGCTCGACGACACCTTCGTCAAGCTGGTCAGCTGGTACGACAACGAGTGGGGCTACTCGAACAAGTGCCTGGAAATGGTGCGCGTGGTCGCGGCCAAATAAGGCGTGCCATCCCCGAAATGAAAAGCCGCACCCCTTGGTGCGGCTTTTTCGTTAATGACGGCCTTGATCCAGATCAGCGCGACTGGCTCGCGAACGGCGCAGAATCGCAACGCTGCCCTTCACCACACCGATGTGGCCCCAGCGCAGTACATATTTCAAGCACGCTCTGCAATCGCGACCCACGATGCTCGCCATGAACCCATCGACTCCATTCGACGAGTCTGCGATCGCCACTTTGGTCGACCGCTTCTACGAAAAAGTGCGGCTCGATCCGGAACTCGGCCCGGTGTTCAACGCGGCCGTGCATGACTGGGACGAACACAAGCACCTGCTGACCTCGTTCTGGGCCTCGGTGGCATTGCGTGCAAGCAGCTATCGCGGCAACCCGATGGCGGCGCATCGGCCGCATCCGATCCGCGCCGAACACTTCGATCATTGGCTCACGCTATGGCGCGAAACCTGTGCGGAGGAGCTGAACGAAGCCCATGCTGCGCAGATGCTGGAATATGCCCAGCGCATCGGCCAGAGCCTCAAGCTCGGACTCGGCCTGCGTCCGCAGGCACACCCGTTCGGCGTGCCGATCGTGGGCATCAGCCGCTGAGAAAAGCTCCGCAGGAGCGCACCGAGTGCGCTCCTGCGCCATCACGCCAGCGCTTTCAGCGCCGCGTCGTAGTTCGGCTCATGCGCGATCTCGCCGACCAGTTCGGCGTGGATCACCTTGTCGTGTTCGTCCAGCACCACGACTGCACGCGCGGCCAGGCCGGCCAGCGGGCCGCTGACGATCGCCACGCCGTAGTCGTTGAGGAACTGGTGACCGCGCATCAGCGACAGGTTGATGACCTGCTTCAGCCCTTCGGCGCCACAGAAGCGCGCCTGCGCAAACGGCAGGTCGGCCGAGATGCACAGCACCACGGTGTTGTCGAGCTGGCTCGCCGATTCGTTGAAATGGCGCACCGACATGGCACAGGTCGGCGTATCGACGCTGGGGAAAATGTTCAGCACCTTGCGCTTGCCGGAAAAATTCGACAGCGTGACATCGGACAGGTCGCCGCCGACCAGGGTGAACGCCGGCGCCGGCGTACCCACCACCGGAAACTGGCCGTTGATGCGGATCGGCTGACCCTTGAGCGTGACGTTGGACATGTTGCACCTCGTGAGGAAAAAACGGCCTACAAGTAGAACATGGTCTTGGCCAGAAAGACGATCCCGATCATCAGGACCAGCACGATGCGGTGGGTGTGCCGGAACCGGCAGACGTCCATGCTGCCACGCCGTGACGCCCACATCGCATTGACGAACACACCAAGCACGCCGAACGCCAGCAGCACCTTCAGCAGCAACAGGTTGCCGAAGCGCGAGCCGACGCAGCCGAAACCATCGCAACGGATATCAAACAGGAGGCCGCCGCTGACGAACAGCACGATCACCACCACCGGCATGAACCGGCGCACCTGCGCGATCACCGCCTGCTCGATGCGATGCATGATGGCGGCATCGAAGTGCTTGTGCAGCGACTCGACCACCAATACCTCGAACGCCACTGCGCCAACAAACACGATCACGCAGGACAGGTGCAGCAACACGATCCACGGATACCAAGCAGCCATGCGCATTCTCCCGGGACGTCATCAGCGAAGTCTGCATGTCATCATTGGTAGACGCGCTGATTTGGATCAGGTGCGCATGGCTACGCTGGCGCCTCAACCCGGCTTGCCGTCTACCCGCGGGGTCAGATAAATCCACACCGAACGCAGCACCCACGGCAGGAACGCCAGCAGCCAACCGTACGCTGCGATCGCCAGCCACCAGTAAACATCACCGCCCAGCTCGGCACGGATACGCAGCAGCACCACGATCTGCAGCAAGCCGAAGCACAGCCACGCCACCGCACCCATCTGCAGCGGCCGACCCGAATGACCCTGGGTCACGCGCGTAACCATCGCCACTAGCATCGAACCGAAATAGCCGATCGCCAAGGCATGCAACGGCGCGCGACCGAGCAGCTGCTGGCCGTTGATCGCGTAAATCACGTCCTGCACCGCAAACAGCACGAACGCCAGCGGCAACCACGCAAACGCCAGATGCAGCACCGCCAGCAAACCCGGCCGCCGCGCCTTCCATGGTTGCCACGCCAGCGCGTGCCAACCGAACACCAGCGCCAGCGGAATATCCACCAGCCACAGCCAGCCCAGCGCACCGCGCCAGTCCAGCAGCGCGTGCGTCAACAGCAGCACCCACACCAGCGTCAGGCTCCAGCGCGGACGCACCACTACGTAGTCCTTCGCCACATTGCCGCTGAAGAACGGCAGCATGCGGTGCGTCACCGTGAAGAAGATCGGCAACAAGAGACCGAACGTGCCCAGCCGGATCGCCAGCATCGCGCACGCCACCGGGCCGCCAAACAGATAGACCAGAAACGCGAGCAGGCCCAGCGTGCCGAACCCCAGCGCGAGCAGGCACGAGCGCGCGTGATCATCACGATCCTCGGACGCACGCAGCACCGTCGCCAGCGTCCAGCCGCCGATCAGGTAGCCGGCCAGCATCACGACAAAACCGAGCTTGAGCAACCACGGCAGATCGAGCAGGCCCACGTTCGCCAGCACGTAACCGCCGAACACGCAGCCGGCCACCGGCACATAGCACGCCCGCGGCAACGCCCGCCGATGCAACCAGCGCGGAAACACGGTCAACAGAAAGCCAAACATGAATAGCGGAAACATGCCGTACTGGATCAACATCGCATGCGCCCAGCCCGGCGGTATCGACGGCTGCGGCCAACTGCCCAGCCCGAAACGCATCCAGGTCAGCTCCAACGCCCACCACGCCATGCTGAGCAGCACCGCGACGGAACCGGCCAGAAACAGCAGCCGATGCGGCGCCGACGTCAGCAGCGCCGGCAACTCCGCGAACGTGGCCGGTTTGGCCTTTGCAGTCGATGATTCAGACATGACGCGAGCCAGACCGAGTGGGAACGATCCGCCATGATGCGTGCCGCCCTGAGCGGCGGCCATGATCTGGGTCAAATCACGCTGGTGAATCCGCTCAGCAGCGGCGGCATCAATCCGGCAACAACGCCTGCCCGATCGCGCGCAGACCCGGCACATCCAGCAAATGCAATTCACGCCCTTCGATCTGGATCAGCTTCTGCGCCCGGAAGCGGCTGAGCACGCGGCTAACCGTTTCGGCGGCAAGCCGCAGGTAGTTCGCGATGTCACCACGCGACATGCTGAGGTGGAAATGCGTGGCGGAAAAGCCGCGCGCGGCGTAGCGGCTGGCCAGGTCCATCAGGAACGCGGCCACCCGCTCATCGGCACTATGGTCGCCGGCCAGCAGCGACGCACTGCCCAGTTCCTTGCTGAGCATGCGGAACAGATGCTGCTGCACCGCCGGCACGCGCGAGGCCAGCGCGCTCATCGCGGGAAACGAGAAGCGGCAGAAGAACGCTGTATCCAGCGCCACTGCATCGCACGGGAAACGCTCGGGATAGATCGCGTTGAGGCCGATCACTTCGCCGGGCAAGTAGAAGCCGAGCACCTGCTCGCGACCGTCCTTGTCGACCATGCGGGTTTTCACGGTGCCGCCGCGCACAGCGAAGATCGCGCGGAACGGATCACCGGTGCGGAAGATGTGTTCGCCCGCGCAGAACGGCCCGACATGCTCGACCAGGCACTGCAGTTCGGCCAGCTCGGGCTTGTCGTAACCTGCCGCGATGCAGGCACTGGAGAACGCGCAGGTACCGCAGAAACGCGTCTCATCGCCGTCGTCGGCAATCGAGCTGGGCAACTCGGCAAGTTGGAATGGCGGGACGCTGGATCGCATGCCCGGATGGTGCCGTGTCACGGCCAGCGGGTCAAAGCGCGAGTTGTCACAGGCGTGTGTGTGACAGGGCCAATGCAGACCCTGTCAGCAACGCTATCAGCCCCGATACGGCGCGATCTGCTGCTCGATCGAACCAAAGATCGAAGCACCAGCAGCATCGGTGATGTCGATCTTCAGGTGGTCACCGAACTTCAGGAACGGTGTACTCGGCTGGCCGTCGCGCAAGGTTTCCACCGTGCGCTGCTCGGCCAGGCATGACGCGCCCTTGCCGGTGTCCTCGTTGGCGATGGTGCCGGAACCGACGATGCTGCCGGCCGTCAACGGACGCGTCTTTGCCACGTGGGCGACCAGCTCGGCAAAGCTGAACTGCATATCGACACCGCACTCGGCCTCGCCGAACCATGCGCCGTTCAACCAGGTGCGCATCGGCAGATGCAGCTTGTCGCCCTGCCACGCGTCGCCCAGTTCATCCGGTGTCACCAGCACCGGCGACAGCGCCGAACGCGGTTTGGATTGCAGAAAGCCGAAGCCCTTGGCCAGTTCTTTCGGGATCAATCCGCGCAGGCTGACGTCGTTGATCAGGCCGATCAGCTGGATGTGCTCCGACGCCTGCGCCGGTGTCACCGCCATCGGCACGTCGTCGGTGATCACGATCACTTCAGCCTCCAGGTCGATGCCGTAGTCCTCACTCGGCACCACCACCGGATCGCGCGGACCGAGAAAACCGGCGCTGGTCGCCTGGTACATCAGCGGATCGGTGTAGAACGACTTCGGCACCTCGGCACCACGCGCGCGACGCACGCGCTCGACATGCGGCAGGTAGGCCGAGCCGTCGACGAATTCGTACGCGCGCGGCAGCGGCGAGGCGAGTGCCGTCATGTCCAGCGCGAACGCGCCGCTGGCCTTGCCTTCGTTCAATTCGTCCGACAGCGCGTTAAGTCGCGGCGCGCTGTTGGACCAGTCGTCCAGCGCGACCTGCAAGGTCGGCGCGATGGCGCTGGCCTTCACGGCCTTCGTCAGATCACGGCTGACCACGATCAGCGTACCGTCGCGGCCGCCTTCCTTCAGACTTCCCAGCTTCATGCGTTTCTCCAGACAGAACGGTGCGGCGGCTTACGCCTGCGACGGATCGAAGTGCTTGCGGATGCCCTGCCAGCATTCGTGATAATTGTCCTGCAACTGCACCGAATCCAGCGCCTGTTGCGTGGGCCGGATCACCTTGCGCGTCTCGAACATGAAGGCCATCGTGCCGCCGATCACGTCCGGTTTCGACAGGTCGGCGTTGGACGCCTTCTCGAACGTGGCCGCATCCGGACCGTGCCCGCTCATGCAATTGTGCAGCGACGCGCCGCCGGGCAGGAAGCCTTCGGCCTTGGCGTCGTATACGCCGGTGATCAAGCCCATGAACTCGCTGGCCACGTTGCGATGGAACCACGGCGGCCGGAACGTATGCTGCGCCACCAGCCAGCGCGGCGGGAAGATCGCCAGATCCACGTTCGCCGTGCCTTCCTGCTCGCTGGGCGAGGTCAGCACGGTGAAGATCGACGGATCGGGATGATCGAAACTGATCGAGCCTATCGTGTTGAAGCGGCGCAGGTCGTACTTGTACGGCGCGTAGTTGCCGTGCCAGGCGACCACATCCAGTGGTGAGTGACCGATCTTCGCTGACCACAACATACCCTGGAACTTCGCGATCAGCTCGAACGCACCCTCGACATCCTCGTACGCCGCGTGCGGGGTGAGGAAATCGCGAGCGTTAGCCAGACAGTTCGAGCCGATCGGGCCCAGGTCCGGCAAGCGCAGCAGCGCGCCAAAGTTCTCGCAGATGTAGCCGCGAGCCTCATCACCCAGCAGCTCCACGCGGAAACGCACACCGCGCGGGATCACCGCGATCTCCTGCGGCTCGACGTCCAGCACGCCCAGCTCGGTGGCCAGGCGCAAGGCACCTTGCTGCGGCACGACCAGCAGCTCGCCATCGGCGTCGTAGAAAAACCGCCCCTGCATCGAGCGATTCGCCGTATAGACGTGGATACCCACGCCGGCCTGCTCGGCCGGGCCGCCATTGCCTGCCAGCGTGACTAGGCCATCGACGAAATCCGTCGGCTGCGACGGCATCGGCGGCGGATTCCAGCGCAGCTGGTTCGGCGTCGCCGGCGCTTCGTCGAAACGGTTATGGAACGTGGCATGCGCCAACGACTGAAACGGCTCATGCACTGCCGCCGGACGGATCCGGTACAGCCAGCTGCGCCGGTTGCTGTGCCGCGGTGCGGTGAATGCGGTGCCGGACAGCTGCTCCGCGTAGAGACCGTGCGCGACCCGCTGCGGCGAGTTTTGCCCTACCGGAAGCACGCCAGCGATCGCCTCGCTCGCGAACTCGTTGCCGAAGCCGGATTGGTAACCGTTGCTGACGATCGTCGCCATGAGGACAGATCCTTACAGGAAGCCGCGCTTCATCTGGTCGCGCTCGATCGACTCGAACAGCGCCTGGAAATTGCCTTCGCCGAAACCTTCGTTGCCCTTGCGCTGGATGATCTCGAAGAAGATCGGGCCGATCGCGTTCTGGGTGAAGATCTGCAGCAGCTTGCGCTGCTTGGTCTCCAGGTCGGCGTCGATCAGTATCTTGTTCTTCGCCAGCCGCGCCACGTCCTCGCCGTGGTTCGGCACGCGCACGTCGATTACTTCGAAATACGCGTCCGGTGTATCGAGGAACTCCACGCCCGCCGCGCGCATCTTTTCCACCGTGGTGTAGATGTCGTCGGTGAAGCAGGCGATGTGCTGGATGCCTTCGCCGTGGTACGCGTCGAGGTATTCGTTGATCTGGCTCTTCGGGTCGTTCGACTCATTGAGCGGAATGCGCACGACGCCGTCTGGCGCGGTCATCGCCTTCGACACCAGGCCGGTCTTGACGCCCTTGATGTCGAAGTAGCGGATCTCGCGGAAATTGAACAGCTTCTCGTAGTAGTCCGACCACTTCTGCATGTTGCCGAAGTAGAGGTTGTGGGTGAGGTGATCGATGAAGGTCAGACCGAAACCTTGCGGGTTTTGATCCGCACCTTCGATCGGCGCGTAGTCGGCATCGTAGATGCTGCCGGCGCTGCCGTACCGGTCGATCAGGTACAGCATGCAGTCGCCGATGCCCTTGACCACCGGCGCGTTCACCGCCTTGCTGTCGGCCTTGTCGGTCACCGCTTCGCCGCCGTTGCCGAGGACCGTGGCCAGCACTTCGTCGGATGGCTTCTTGAAGCGGATCGCAAAACCGCAGGCGCTGGGGCCGTGCTTGTCGGCGAAATCGGCAGCGAACGAATCCGGAGTCTCGTTGACGAGGAAGTTCACGCCGTTCTGCCGGTATACGGTGATCGCGCGCGTCTTGTGCTTGAGCACCGCGCTGAAACCCATCCGCTTGAACAGATCATGCAACTCATCGGCGCGACCGGCCGGCGCGGCGAACTCGACGAATTCGAAACCGTCGATACCCATCGGGTTCTCGAACGTGGTGACCTGCATGCCAAGGTTCGGCTGGGCGTTCATGGCGCTCTCCTGTCTGTCGGTGCACGATGGCAGTGCCTGAGCGTGCCACCATCCGGATAATCGTACGTTATAGTTTCATATGAAACCATTTGCAAGGAACACCGCCGCAATGCCCGCCAAACGTCAGCCTGCCCCCGCCACCGCCGAGCACGCTCCGCTGCAGCTGGAACATTTCCTGCCGTATCGGCTGTCGATCCTGTCCAACACGATCAGTCAGACGATTGCCGACGATTACCAGCGCCGCTACGACATCTCGGTGACCGAATGGCGGGTGATGGCCGTGCTGGCCCGCTTCGACGGACTGTCCGCTCGCGAAGTGGCCGAACGCACCGCGATGGACAAGGTGGCGGTGAGCCGTGCGCTGGCGCGGCTGGTCGCGGCCGGCCGGGTCAGCCGGGCGATCCACGACGACGACAAGCGCCGTTCGGTGCTGGGCCTGACCGAAACAGGCTGGGCCATGCACGACGAAGTCGCGCCGATGGCGCGTGCGCGCGAACGCGAAGTGCTGGCGAAGCTCGACGCCGAGGAACGTGCCTGGCTGGAACGCATCCTCGACAAACTGCAACCGGCGAAGCCCTGAATGCCGCAACAGGAAGGGCGGCCCATGGCCGCCCTCCTTCATGGCGAATCAACTCGACTGGATCAACGTATGCCGTGCATCAGCTTGTTGATCAACGGCGCGATCAGGAACAGCAGGATGCCGCCACCCAGCAGGATCCAGAAACCCATGGTGTAGCCGGACAACGCCGAGTCCACGGTCATCCCGCTCTCGCCACTGACATGTCCGGCGAACAGGCCGGCCAGGTTGTTGCCGATGGCGGTGGACAGGAACCAGCCGCCCATGCCGAGTCCGACCAGCCGCACCGGTGCCAGCTTGGTCACCATCGACAGGCCGATCGGCGACAGGCAAAGCTCGCCGGCGGTCTGCAGCACGTAGCACAGCACCAGCGGCCACAGCGGAATCATGCCGTTGTCACCGACCAGGCTGGACAGGGCGTACATCAGTACTGCGAAACCCAGCGCGTTGCCGATCAGGCCGAGCCCGAACTTGCGCGGAATCGACGGTTCGATGCGACGCTTGTCCAGCCACGCCCACACCAGGGTCACCAGCGGCGCCAGCAGCACGATGGCGACCGGATTGACCGACTGGAACCAGCCGATCGGGAACTCCCAGCCACCAAACATCTGGCGATCGACGATGTGCTGCGCAAGGAAGTTGAACGAGCTGCCGGCCTGCTCGAAGAACATCCAGAACAGCACGTTGAAGGTGAAGATGATCAGCATCGCGATCACCCGCTGGATCTGCACCCGACCGGTGCGGATCGCCTCGACCACCAGCATCACGCCCACGCCGAGGAACAGCGCGGTGAGCAGCCACTGCAGGACCACGGCGCCGGCCTTGGCCATCAGCAGGTAGACCAGCGGAATCGCCACCAGCACACCGAGCGCGACGTAGACCACGCGCATCGGGTTGGCGATCTCCGGCGCCGGCATGCCGACGCGACCGAGCTGGCGCCGACCGAACCAGAACCACACCAGGCTGATCAGCATGCCGACGCCCGAAGCGGCGAACACCACGTGGTAGTTCTGGTGGCCGGGCGTGCCGAACACCTTGGTCGCCAGCATGCTGGTCAGCACCGGCGCGATCAGCGCACCGGCATTGATGCCCATGTAGAACAGGGTGAAACCACGGTCACGACGCGAATCACCCGGCGCATACAACTGCCCGACCATCGAGGAAATATTCGGCTTGAACAGGCCGTTGCCAACGATGATCGTGGCCAGCCCGAGCATGAAGATCTGCTGGTTTGGCACCATCACCATGAACAGACCGGCCGCCATCACCACCGCGCCGAGCAGGATCGAGCGCTGGTAGCCGATGATCTTGTCCGCCACATAACCGCCAAATACGGCGGTGGCGTACACCAGCGCCAGGTACGCGCCATAGGTCCGACTGGCGGAGGCCTGGCCGGCGCTGTCGCCATTGAAGAACTGCGCCACGATGTACAGCGTCAACGCCCAGCGCATGCCGTAGAACGCGAAGCGCTCCCAGAACTCGGCCATGAACAGCATCCACAACGGGCGCGGATGGCCAAGCAGCTGCGGATAATCGGGCACGGCGCGCGGCGTCGTGTCGGTGGCTTGGCTCATGGGTTTCCCTGCTGGCGGGTCGGCACGTCACGTGCGGATACGTAAATTCTTGCGGAAGGTGTAACCGCTGACCACCGCTGCCGTCAAATGCACTGCAACAACGACGCGTCGCTCCCGCACGGAACGCGCCCGGCATGAATGCAGAAGGGCGACCCGAGGACCGCCCCTTCATGTGCCGCTGCCAACCTCCCGAATCAGCGCACGCCGTGCATCAGCATGTTGATCAGTGGCGAGATTAGCAACAACAGCACGCCGGAGTCGGCCAGCAGACCGGACAGGTTGCCGCCCATCGCCAGGCCGACTAGCCGCGATGGTGCTAGCTTGGTCACCATCGACAGACCGATCGGCGACAGACAACCTAGCACAGCTCTATCGGCCCAAACGGGATCAATCCACGGCTATCGAGCAAGTGCAAGGCGTACATCGGCACCGCTGCGACATCTCAGCGACCGAATCGTGGGTAATGGCTATGCTGGCCCGCTTCAACGATCTATCGGCCCGCGAGGCGCGCCGAGCGCACCGCGATAGGCAAGGTTGCGGTGAGCCACGTCTCGGCGAACTGGTCGAAGCCGAGCCCGCCATCGAATCACCCACGGCAACATGTAGTGCTCGATCCTCGGTCTGACCGAGGTGGGCCGGACCATGAACGACGAGTAGCGCCGATAACGCGTGAGCGCGAAGTGCTTGAGAATCTCAACGAAAGAAATCGCAACTGACTGCGTCGCATCCTCGGCAAATTGCTACCGATAAAGCGCTGAAACATGCCGATATGGATACAAAAAGGGCAGCCAACTTTGGCTGCCCTTTTCTTCCACCTGAAAATTCGATCAAGACCACCATTGATATTGAGAACTCAATCCGAACTTCTTTCCCCGAATCATGCCTGTCACTGATGTCACTGATGTCACTGAGTGGTTACTGACAACGGGATACCGCTATTGAAAATGGCCTCTCCCGCCGGAACCGAGATCGGACCGGTGGAGGCGCTGAATGTACATACCACCATGACGGAACACTGTCCCAGATTTGACCACAGCACGAGATCGCTCCCGTTCGACCAGACGATGTCGGCAACGCCATCTCCGTTGTAGTCTGAAGTTGCAGCAATGGTGTAGCCGGCAACTTGCACGGGCACACTCAGACTGACAATTTTTTCGATGGATGCACCGTTCATCAGCCAATAACCCCAGCTAACACCGTCTTTGGTCTGCCAGACGAGATCGTCGCGGCCGTCGCCATCGAGATCACCACGTCCCACTACCTTCCAACTGGCTGGATACGTGGTGATGTATTTCGAAGTGAAGCCACTGCCGGTGCTGAGCCACATGTAAAGATCGTTGTTCGCACTGGTCCACAACACGTCCGACTTGCCATCGCCATTGAAGTCACCGATAGCCGCTGGGTAATAACCTGGCGTGATGTTGAAGATCCGATAGCCAGTGCGCGTGGTGCCATCCATAACCCAGTAGGCGAATTCGTGTGCGTGGTTGTCGACCCACAGCAGATCGTCCTTGCCATCGCCATCGATATCGCCCGCGCCTACTACACTCCAACCGACCGGATAAGTGCCGGCGTATTTCGATGTGTATCCACTGGCACTGCCAAACCAGATGTACAGATCATTGTTGGCGCTGGTCCATACGATATCCGTCACGCCGTCACCATTGAAGTCGCCGATTGCAGCCGGGTAATAACCGGCTGCAATCGCCAGCGACGCGCCTTGGGTTGCACCGGCTGTAGTAATGAGCGTCGTCGAAAAAACACCCGGGCCACTGGCCAGCACACTAGCTCGACCGACTGCGGTGACGTCATCATGCACGGGCACAACCAGCTTGTAGACCCCCGATGGATTAGGCGTTGTGAGCCCCCCGCCCGCCGTACCATAGAACGTCCGCGGCCCGGATTGAACGATGGTGGAAGGGGACCCGCCGTTGGCCGCCGTGCCGTCAATTTTCTGCAGGAGAGTGAACACGCCGTCGGGAGCCAGCTTGTATACGGCACCCAAGCCATTCAGGCTACCGAGAGTGGTTGAACCATATAGATTTCCGTCCGTGCCTTGCACCAACGGACCGGCGGAAAAGCCTTCCTGCTTTACGGTATTGTCGAATGAATGCAGGACGGAAAACGTGCCCGTTTGATCGAGCTCGAAGACCGTCCCGAACCCGTTCGCACCGCCACCCGTCGTAGTTCCGTAGAAGTTTCCATCCACACCCTGAATCAGGTGGCTCACCCTGGTGCCATCGACCGCGCTAGCAAATTGGTGGATCACCGACAGGTTGCCGTCCACTGTGAGCTTGAACAGCACGTCGGCGGTAAGTGGTGCCCCGTTGTAGGTCAGTTGTGATCCAGCCAGCAGGGATCCATAAATGTTGCCATCCGAGCCCACCAAAAAACTCGTCGCGTTGTTGCCAGGGCCATAAAGACTGTAGATGATTTTTTCCTGACCACCCGGCGTTAACTGAAAGATAGTTCCGCCGTTGGAACCGTTGGTGCCTCCCCCGTACAGCGTGAATCCGTAGTAGTTGCCGTCCGGTCCGAGCGTCACACCCATCGGCGTCGCCCCATCGCTCGTGCTAAGGGTGTTGCCGTAAAACGTATGCAATGTAGTGAACTGGCCATCCGGGGAAAGCTTGAATATCGTACCCTGCGGCTGCGGGCCATTTACGGGATCGGTATACGGGCCTCCGGCATAAGTCGTCCCATACACGCTACCGTCGCTCGTCAAACCAACCGATTGAACGAAGGGGACGCTGGCACGACTACCACCTGGAAGTTGCTGGGACCCTTCGTACAGGCCCATGTCGTGAACATCGGTAAATACGCCTGATGGGCTCACCGAATAAATACCGCCTAAGCCGTACATCCCACCCCCAGACCCAAACGTGCCGTACATAGTGCCGTTGGGTGCGATGGCAAAACCAAAACCCGCCGCACCCAGTCCGTCGGCATTCGGAAACTGCATGATCACCTGGTAACGCGCGGGTGCCGCATGGGCGAAATTCACCAGGCACCCGAATAACAGCGTTGCGACAATGACCCTCCATGCTTTCGACACACGCAACTGCACGCAAGGACGCAATCGCGCCCCGAAATTTGATGCCATGTTTGTCCCCCTGAGGAACGACCGTTGTGAAATCAAGCCGCACAGCATCTTCTGCTGTTTGAACCACCCCGACAACAGCAAAAACTTACGATGAATCGTACAAAGCGTCAGCGCACGCCGTGCATCAGCTTGTTGATCAACGGCGAGATCAGCAACAACAGCACACCCGAGCCGGCCAGCAGCCAGAAGCTGAAAGTGAAGCCGCTCAATGCCGAGGCGGCGGTCATACCGCTGTCGCCACTGATATGTCCGGCGAGCAGGCCGGACAGGTTGCCGCCCACCGCCAGCGACAGGAACCAGCCACCCATCGCCAGACCGACCAGCCGCGGCGGCGCCAGTTTGGTCACCATCGATAGCCCGATCGGTGACAGGCACAGCTCGCCCACGGTCTGCAGCACGTAGCACAGCACCAGCGGCCAGAACGGAATCAGCCCAGACGCACCGAGCAGTCGCGACAAGGCATACATCAGCACCGCGAAACCCAGTCCGTTGAAGACCAGGCCGAGGCCGAACTTGCGCGGGATCGACGGCTCGTTTTTGCGCGCCGCCAGAAGACTCCAGACCACGGTGACGACCGGTGCCAGCACGATGATCGCCAGCGGACTCACCGACTGGAACCAGCCGACCGGGAATGTCCAGCCGCCGAACATCTGCCGGTCGACCAGGTTCTCCGCCAGGAAATTGAATGACGTGCCGAGCTGGAAATAGAACATCCAGAACAGGATATTGAAGGCGAAGATGATCAGCATCGCCACCACGCGATCCACCTGTACCCGCCCGTGCCGGACTGCCTCGACCAGCAGCATCACGGCCACGCCGGCGAACAGCACGCCCAGCATCCATGACAGTCCGGTGGTGACAAACGCCAGCAGCAGATACACCAGCGGCACCGCGACGATCATGCCCAGCAACACCCACACCACGCGCATCCGGCCGGCAGCCTCCGGCGCTGGCCGACCTACGCCCTGCAGTCCGCGTCGTCCGAACCAGAACCACAGCAGGCTAAGCAGCATGCCGACGCCGGCAGCGCCGAACACGATCCGGTAGTTCTGCTGCATCGGCGTGTCGGTGAAATAACCGGCCATCCAGCCGGTCAGCAGCGGCGCCAGCAACGCACCGCCGTTGATGCCCATGTAGAACAAGGTGAAGCCGCGATCGCGACGCGGGTCATCCCGTCCATACAGCTGCCCGACCATGGTGGAGATGTTCGGTTTGAACAGTCCGTTGCCGACGATCACCATCGCCAGGCCGACCAGGAAGATTTCGCGACTCGGCAGCATGACGACGAACAAGCCGAGCGCCATCACCAGCGCACCGAGCAGGATCGAGCGCTGGTAGCCGATGACCTTGTCCGCCACATAGCCGCCGAAGATGCTGGAGGCGTAGATGAGTGCGGTATACGCACCGAAGATGCTGCTGGCCCAGGCCTGGCCGGAGGCGTCGCCGTTGTAGAAATGCGCCACGATGTACAGCGCCAGCGCCCAGCTCACACTGTAGAACGCGAAGCGCTCCCAGAACTCGGTCATGAACAGCATCCACAACGGACGCGGATGGCCGAGCATCTGCGGATAGCTCGGTGCGGCGCTTGTCTCGACAGCCTGGTTCATGGATTCCCCTCAAGGTGTCATTTGTAGGAGCCCGCTCGCGGGCGATGCTTTTGCTTTGGGATTGGAGACTCAGATCAAGAGCATCGCCCGCCAGCGGGCTCCTACGAAAGTGTCAGCTGCCCAGCACGGTGCGCACGTCCAGCAGCTCGGGGAAGAACTCCAGATCGAGCGCCTTCTTCAAAAAGCTCACGCCAGACGAACCACCGGTGCCGCGACGATGGCCGATGATCCGCTCCACCGTTTTCATGTGACGGAAACGCCACAGCTGAAAACTCCCTTCCACGTCCACCAGCTGCTCGCACATGTGATATTCCGGCCAGAAATCCGCGCGCCCCTCGTAGATGCGCTTGAGCACCGGCAGCAGCGCCTCGCTGCGCTGATACGCCTGGCTCCAGTCGCGCTGCAGCAGTTCGGCCGGCACCGCATGACCACGCCGCGCCAGGTAGCGCAGGAATTCGTCGTACAGGCTGGGCGCTTCCAGCACCGCGCGCAGCTCGGCCTGCGCGGCCGGATCGTGGGCGAACACCTTGAGCATGCCGGCGTTCTTGTTGCCGAGCAGAAACTCGATCTGCCGGTACTGCAGCGACTGGAAGCCGGACGACGGCCCCAGCACGCCGCGAAACTCCAAGTACTCCGATGGCGTCAATGTCTCCAGCACCGCCCACTGCTCGAACAGCTGGCGCTGCACCTGCTTCACCCGCGCAAGGATCTTCAGGCAGGCGTCGATGTCGTCGACCTGCAGATGCGCCACAGCTGCCTTCAGCTCATGGATCAGCAGCTTCATCCACAACTCGGACACCTGATGCTGCACGATGAACAGCATCTCGTCGTGATGCGGCGGCTGGCTCAGCGGCTGCTGCGCAGACAGCAACGTGTCCAGATGCAGGTAACCACCGTAGGTCATCTGACCGTTGAGGTCGGTCTGGATGCCGGCTTCGATATCGCGCTGGTTCTCGCTCATGCTGCTAGGCAGTCCGGCAAAAGACGGTCATTTTAGCGGCTGTCGCAAGCCACCCCGTACGCCCCCGCATGCTGCACCGTACCTTGCAGTGCAACATGCTCGCCTGTTATCAAGCGCGGTCTTATCCGGACATACGGCCTTCACCGACTCCCGGTAAAATGTCGTGTTCCCTGCTTACCCCCTCTCTTCCTCACCCCGGAGCGAGTCGTGACCATCGCCGCCAAGTTTGAAATCGAATACCTGCAATACCTCGATGCCGAGGGCAAGCAGGTCCGTGACGATCTGCCCGAGTTCGCCAAGGACCTCGGCCACATGGTCGAGCTGTACAAGCTGATGCTGTCGACCCGCGTGTTCGACGCCAAGTCGATCGCGCTGCAGCGCACCGGCAAGCTCGGCACCTATGCCAGCTGCCTCGGCCACGAAGCCGCGCATGTCGGCATCGGCAGCGCGATGCGACCCGAAGATGTATATGCGCCAAGCTATCGCGAATACGGCGCCCAGCTGTATCGCGGCGTGCAGCCGCGCGAGGTCTACATGTACTGGGGTGGCGACGAGCGCGGCAACGACTACCAGAAGGAGCCGGCACGCCACGATTTCGCCTGGTCGGTGCCGATCGCCACGCAGTGCCTGCATGCCGCGGGTTCCGCGCTGGCGTTCAAGATCCGCGGCGAGAAGCGCGTGGCGGTGTGCACGATCGGCGACGGCGGCTCGTCCAAGGGCGACTTCTACGGTGCCATCAACATCGCCGGCGCGCAGAACCTGCCGCTGGTGGCGGTGATCGTCAACAACCAGTGGGCGATCTCGGTGCCGCGCAAGATCCAGTCCGGCGCGCCCACGCTGGCACAGAAAGGCATCGCCGCCGGCCTGTTCTCGATCCAGGTCGACGGCAACGACATCATCGCCGTACGCAAGGCGATGGAAGACGCGCTGGAGCGCGCGCGCAGCGGCAAGGGTGGCAGCGTGATCGAGGCGGTGACCTATCGCCTCGGCGACCACACCACCGCCGACGACGCACGCCGTTACCGCGGCGAGCAGGAAGTGAAGGACGGCTGGGAAAAGGAGCCGATGAAGCGCCTGCGCAACTGGCTGGTGGCCAAGGGCGTGTGGGACGACGCGAAGGAAGAGGCCTGGAAGGCCGAGTGCGACGAGTGGATGGACAACGAGGTGAACGCCTACCTCGAAACCAAGACCCAGCCGGTCTCGGCGATGTTCGACTACATCTTCGCCGAAGTCCCCGCCGATCTCGCCAAGCAGCGCGATTACGTCCTCTCGCTTGAAACCAAGGGTCATTGAGTCATGGCACAAATCACTCTCATCGAAGCAGTCACCCAGGCACTCGCCTATGAGATGGCCCACGACGACAGCGTCATGGTGCTGGGCGAGGACGTCGGCCTCAACGGTGGCGTGTTCCGCGCCACCCAGGGCCTGCAGGAGAAATTCGGCGAGCTGCGCGTGCTCGACACGCCGCTGGACGAAACCACCATTGCCGGCGTCACCGTCGGTCTCGCCGTGCAGGGCATGAAGCCGGTCGCCGAGGCGCAGTTCGAAGGCTTCATCTATCCGATGATGGAGCAGATCGCCTGCCACGCCGCACGCATGCGCAACCGCACCCGCGGCCGCCTCACCGTGCCGGCGGTGTTCCGCGCGCCGTGGGGTGGCGGCATCCGCGCGCCGGAGCATCACTCCGAGGCGAACGAGCACCTGTTCACCAATATCCCCGGCCTGCGCGTGGTGATGCCCTCGTCGCCGGCGCGCGCCTACGGCCTGCTGCTGGCGGCGATCCGCGATCCGGATCCGGTGATGTTCTTCGAGCCGAAGCGCATCTATCGCCAGTACAAGGAAGAAGTGCCGGACGACGGCGAGGCGTTGCCGCTGGACGTGTGCTTCGTGCTGCGCGACGGCACCGACGTGACCCTGGTGACCTGGGGCGCGCAGGTGAAGGAGGCGCTGGAAGCTGCCGACGAACTGGCCAGCCAGGGCATCAGCGCCGAAGTGATCGACGTCGCCACGCTGACCCCGCTGGACTTCGACACCATTGCCGAATCGGTGCAGAAGACCGGCCGCTGCGTGATCGTGCACGAAGCACCCAAGACCGCCGGCTTCGGCGCGGAGATCGCTGCCCGCTTGGCCGAGGAGTGCATGTACGACCTGCTCGCGCCGGTCGAGCGTGTCACTGGTTTCGACACGCACATCCCGCTGTTTCGCCTGGAAATGAAATACATGCCGAGCGTGGAGCGCGTCGTCGACGCGGCGAAGCGTACGCTAGCGGCAAGCTAAGTCTCGCTCCTCCCCCTGCTTGCAGGGGGAGGCCGGGAGGGGGTAAAGCTCTTGATCTGAAACTCAGGCAAAGAGCACCCCACCCCAGCCCTCCCCTGCATGCAGGGGAGGGAGCAAACCGGACAACTCATACCTGGAAATCTGCTCATGGCTGATATCAAGACGTTCTACCTGCCCGACCTCGGCGAAGGCCTGCCCGACGCGACCATCGTCGAGTGGCACGTGAAGGTGGGCGACAGCATCAAGCTCGACGCCCCGCTGTGCTCGATGGAAACCGCCAAGGCGGTCGTCGACGTGCCCTCGCCGTACACCGGCAAAGTGACCAAGCTGCACGGCGCCGCCGGCGACATCATCGAGACCGGTTCCGCGCTGGCCGAGTTCGAGCCGGATGCGAACGCCAAGCAGCGCGCCGAATCGCAGGACACGGGCCACCAGCATGGCCCGAAGAAAAGTGTCGGCAGCCCAGCCACGGACGACAGCCACAAGGTGGTCGCTTCGGATGAGGGTGGCGAAGTCGAAGAGACTGCCGCGGCACGCGAAGACGAAGGCACCGTGGTCGGCGCGATGGTCAGCGGCAGTCATGTGCACGTCGAACAGGCCGCCAACATCGGCGGCGTGAAGGCCGTGCCCGCGGTGCGCGCGCTGGCGAAGAAGCTCAAGGTCGACCTGACCCGCGTGCGCCCGAGCGGCGCCGATGGCGTGGTCACCATGAAGGATGTGAAGGACGCCGCCGCCAACGGTTCGGCTGCGCTCGGTGCTGCGCCGGCACGCAGTGTGCCCCGCAGTGTGCCCGCCTCCGCCGGTCGCCATCTTGCGCCCGAACTGCCGCAGCCTGAAGCCGCCCGTACACCGGTGTCGCTCGCCGGCAAACCGGTGCGCACCGCACCGCCGTCGCAGCAGGCCAGCGGCCAGCCGGAACAACTGAAGGGCGTACGTCGCAACATGGCCCGCGTGATGGCCGACGCCCACGCGCAGGTCGTGCCGACCACCCTCGTCGACGACGCCGACCTGCATGCCTGGATCGGCAAGCAGGACATCACCGCGCGCCTGATCCGCGCGATCGTGTTTGCCTGCAAGACGGTGCCGGGCTTGAACGCGTGGTTCGACGGCAAGAACCTCACCCGTACCCTGCATCCGCATGTCGACATCGGCATCGCGGTGGATACCGACGACGGCCTGTTCGTGCCGGCGCTGCGCAACGCCGACGTGCTCGACGGTGCCGGCATCCGCGCTGCGATCAAGCGCCTGCGCACGCAGGTCGAGGATCGTTCCATCCCGGCGTCGGAGCTGTCCGGCTACACCATCAGTCTGTCCAACTTCGGCATGTTCGCCGGCCGCTACGCCACGCCCGTCGTGGTGCCGCCGACCGTCGCCATCGTCGGCGCCGGCAAGCTCAGCCACGACGTGGTCGCGGTGATCGGCGGCATCGAAGTGCATCGCCGCATGCCGCTGTCGCTGACCTTCGATCATCGTGCCGCCACCGGCGGTGAAGCCGCGCGCTTCCTCAAGGCGATGCTCGACGATCTGGCGCTGCCGAACTGAGCTGGCTGCACATGTAAAACAAACAGGGCGCCCTCGGGCGCCCTGTTTGTTTCTTTCACTAGCGATCAGTAATCGCGCACGTCCAGCAACATGAAACAGCGCGCGCTGTAGTCGCCAGCCTGCGGCCACGCCACCGCGGTCAGCGCCAAGGTCCCGGCCGTCCACAACTCGTTGTCGAGCAACGCCTCGCTGCGCGAGTCGTCCCCGGCAGCAGTATGGCTGTGCACCAGGCGCAGCCAGTGCAGCTCGGGCGTCAGCGCTTCGCGTTTCACCGCAGCCTCGATCGCCGCCAACGCCTCGGCCGGAATGCTCACGGCATCAGCGGTCGTGCCACGCACGTTGAACGGACCGACGAATACGTCCCAGGTACGCACGCCGATATCCCACGCGGCAATCTGCATCTTGCGCTCGTCGGTGACGTACCAGCAGGCCGCCAGCAAGATGTGGAACGCATTCTGCTCGAATGCGTGCAGGGCATCGCGACAACCGGCGTCACCACCACCGATACCGGCGAAGCTCTCCTCGATGCGACGCTCCTCGCTCAGCACCACGTCGATATCGAGACGACCCGGCTCGCCTGCAATGCCCTCATGCCACTCGGCACGGATCGCGGGAAAATCGTCATCGGTGACCAGCCAGCCGTCCTCGTCCGCATCCAGTTCGACATCGTGCCGCTCGAACAGCCGCAGCAGGTATTTCTGTAGTGCCGCACTATTCATCGTCAGTCCCGATTGTCTGCATTGGCCGTTGTCGGCAACTCGCGCCAGGTCAGATACACGCGCAGATCGAACTCGAGTTGATGGTAGTCCGGCAACATGTACTGGCACAGCTGGTAGAACGCCTTGTTGTGATCGTATTCCTTCAGGTGCGCCAGTTCGTGCACCACGATCATCTGCAGGAACTCCGGCGCGGCCGCCTTGAACAACGCGGCCACCCGGATTTCCTTCTTCGCCTTGAGCTTGCCGCCCTGCACGCGCGAGATCGCAGTGTGCAGGCCCAGCGCATTGCGCACCACGTCGAGCTTGCTGTCGTACAGCACTTTGTCGATGCCCGGCGCGTTCTTCAGATGCTGCTGTTTAAGATCCATCGTGTAGGCATACAGCGCCTTGTCGCTCTGCACCGGATGGCGTTCCGGATAGCGCTTGGCCAGATGCTCGCCGAGGCGCTCCTGCGCAATCAGCTCGCGCACCTTGTCCTGCAAGGTGGTCGGGTAGGCCTGGAGATATTTGAGCGGGATCATGCCGGGTATTCTCGCACTGCACCGGTTCACGCGCTTCGGCGTAGAACAGCCACTTCGATTATCCGCGGAGGTGTCCCATGCATCACAGTCGGCTCAGCACCATCGTCATCGATTGCGACATCGACCATCTCGACGTGGCTACCGCGTTCTGGAGCCACGCGCTCGGCAAACCGGTCGCCAGTGCCGACCAGGATGGCGATGGCAGGTACGCCGAACTGCAGACCGCCGCGGACGAGCCGATCATCCTGCTGCAGAAAGTGGACCACGCCAGCCGCGTGCATCTGGATATCGAGACCGACGACCTGGACGCGGAGGTGGCCCGACTGGAAAAGCTCGGCGCTCACCGTGTTGCACTAGTGCGCGATCGCTGGTGGGTGATGGAGGCACCCAGCGGCCATCGCTTCTGCGTGGTGCAGCCGCAGCGCGCGGCGTTCGGGCCGCACCTCAATCGTTGGGACTGAACTCTAGATATCGAAGCGGTAGCTGACCTTGACCAGTAACTGTTCGTCGTCGCGCAGCGCGAAGCTGTTGTTGAACACGTCGGTCGTGCTGTGCGCAAAGTCGTCCTGCGCATAGCCGCCGCGACCGTAGACCACATACAGATAGGACAGCGGTGCCAGTTCGTAGCGATAACGGATCTGCAGGCCGAGATTGCGCACGCTGAAGTCATCGACCGGGTCATCCGTGGCGACGGCGCGCCCGTTGCCGCCGACGCGATAGCCGCCACGCGTGCGTGCATCCAGTCCGATCGCCTGCAGTTTGAGCCGCAGCTCCTGGCGGCTGTCAATGTTCCAGTCGAAGCCGGCGTCGAGTTCCAGGCTGTGCTCGTTGAAGCGGCCGATAAGGTTGTCGTGCTGCCACACCAGCCAGTCCGGTACGTGCTCGTAGTACGGGCCGGCATACACGCTGAAGGCGTCGCTAATGAAGTACGTCGGCAGGAGTTTGACGTTGTAGCCGATCTGGCGATTGCCGCTGAGACCGCCACTGACGACCTCCGCATCCAGCTTGAACGCCCAGTCGCCATGGCGCGGGCTGATCCGCTCGTACGCAAGGTCCACCGAAGGCGGCAGGAAAAGCGCGCCGTGACCGCGGGTCAGCAGGTCGTCCCAGCCGGCGCTGTTGAAGTTGAACTGCACCTGGTCGGTGGCGCCGTTGCGCAGGTTGCTGAGGTCGCCGATGCGCAACTGGCGACGCAGGCGCAGGCCGTGATCGTTGTCCAGCGCATCGATGCGGAACTGCAAATCATGCGAGCTGTACGCCGAGTCGGCCGGCAAGTCGGTAAAGCGCTTGCGCACTTCCCAGTGGCCATAGTTGAAGTTGTTGCGCGACAGGTAGCCGAAGTCATTGACCTGCAGCTGATCGCCGAAATGCATGCCCAGCCACTGCTGGCGCCAGCCGCCGCCCATCTCATAATTGGCCACCAGAGTCGCCCCGCTGTCACGCGTATGCGTGCCGTACTGCAGGATGTCGCTGGCGATCACGTTGGTCGCGATGGTCCACTGCGGCGTCGGCCGCCAATGGTGATCGACGCCGAGTACGGTCGCCTCGCGGTCCAGCCACGGCCGATCGACGCGGGTCAGCAGCATGCCCAGGCTCTGGTCGCCGAAGTCGTGGGTCACCCGGGCAGCACCGAAGAACCGGCCCGCCTCGCCATCCTCGTCCGCCGCCATCACGCCGTAGCTAGTGGTGCCGACGCTGCCATTGAGCTTGATCGCGGCATTGATGTCGGCGGCGCCATGGCCATCGTCGGATGGGCCACCGACGCGCCGGGTATAGACGAGCTGGCTGTTGTCGTCGAGCAGACTGAAATCGAAGATGCCCTGGTTCTCGGTGAAGAACGGTCGCTTGTCGGCGACGTAGGTCTCGGTAGCGCCGAAGTTGACTACCAGGTCATCGCTTTCGACCTGCCCAAAGTCCGGATTCAGCGCCGCGGTCAACTGGAACTGGCCGTTCGGCTTCCACAGGAGGTCGGCGCCTTCCTGCAAGTGGCTGCGACCACGCACGTTGTCATACAGGCCGGACACGTACGGCGTGATCGCCAGCAGCGACTGGCTGTACTGCGGCACTTCGACCCGGCTGAACTCGGACAGGAAGCGCGGGCGCGTGAAGCTGGCGGCCGGCCACGCCACGCGTTCGCCGGTCGTGCCGACGACGCGATCGAGATACACACCGAGCGTACGCTTGCCGTCGCGGGCCGTATGCATCGGCGCGATGTACCACGGGATCAGGATCTCGACACTCCAGCCGGCGGCGTCCTCGCTGACCGCATGCTGCCAATTGCCGTCCCAGTCCTTGTTGAAATTGTTTTCGTTGGTGACCACGGCGTCATTGATGCCGCCGGTCGAGCTGACCACGAAGTCGTAGCCAGTGCGTCCATCGCCATCGAAGTCGACCATCAGGTTGACGCGATCGACCTGATCCTCGAAGTCGCGCTGCACGCGCTGTCGCGTGCGCGGCACATCCGCCGGCTGCTCGCAGCGAAAGGCCACGGCGAGGCCTTCCGGCGTGGCCAGGATCCACGCCTCGGTATGCAGGGAGCCCGGCTTGCCGCTGAGCGGCTGGGTCTGGCGGAAATCGGTGATGTGGCGCGCGCCCTTCCATTCATCGGGCTTGATGTGGCCGTCGATATCGACAGCCCATGCAGACGCCGATGGCAGCGCAAAGATCACAAACAGCAGGCATGCCATGCGCATGTCGTGGGGGATTTCCAGATAATGCTGCGCAGGATTGCGCCACGTGGCGATGAATTCGCCGCGTCATATGGATGCATAGATTGCACTTTGCGTTTAGCTGTCATCGACAGCCATAAGTCACGCATGACTTGTGGCTGGTCGCTGCTCGCCGTGATTGACGGCTACTGCTTCACGCGCAATAGCGTCGTCGACACGGCACTACTGCCATCGGGCAGAGAGTCAGCGGCGACGTCCCCAGATCACATGGCGCAGCAACATCGCCAGCACCAGTACAGCAGTGAATGCGCCGTAGCCGTACAACGCGGGCAGCACCTGTTGCCAGATCGCGCCGCTGGAGCGCCCGAAGCCGTCGACCACCGGCAATTCGGCCATGTCGAAACCGATCACCGCACACTGCGCGGCGGCAATCAGCGCCAGCAGCAAGGCGGCGACATCCAGCACGCGGCGGCCCGACGTGCGCGGCAGACTCTTCGGATAGGCCCAATAGGCCCAGCACAGAATCAGCAGCCACGGCGCAAGCAGCAGGATGGCGAGGTAACGCATCGGTCAATCACTCATGAATCGCGACGCATCATTCCTGCGCGGCGAGTTGATCCAGTGCCTCATGCAGTCGCGCGAGGGCGTCGTTGCGTGCCGATTCGTCGCGGTGCTCGGGCGTGCTGGCAACCGGCTCGCCATCCAGCACCAAGGCCATGCCTGATGACTGGGCCTGCACCACGGCAGCGGCCGCACCCAGCGTCTTGAGGCGCTTCTGCAGCGCACCGGCCGCTTTCGGATCGGTGAACGGCATCGACAGCAGCAACTCCTCGCCGTCCGCGGAGAACAGGCGAAAACGGAAGTTACCATCGGCGTCGCGGAAACTGGCGAAGCGCGGCATTTTGCCCTGCTTCGGCGTCGCCTTCGGCTGGCCTGTCGTCGTTGTCACCGCAGTGGCCGAACGCAGACCCAGCGCATCGCGCAAAGCGACGATTTTCGGCGTGGCGATCGCGCGTGCCTTCTGCGCACCCTGCTGCAGGATCGCCTCGATCGCTGCCGGGTCGGCCATGAACGCCTCGTAGCGTTCGCGCATCGGCGCCACATCGGACTCGATCCGTTCGTACAGCACCTGCTTCGCCTCGCCCCAGCCGAGGCCGTCGATCAGCGCCTGACGGAATGCAGAAGTTTCGGTCTCGCAGGCGAAGGCACGAAAGATCGTGAACAACGCGGAGTTGTCGGGATCCTTCGCCTCACCCGGCAGGCGCGAGTCGGTGACGATGCGCATGATCGTTTCGCGAAGCTGCTTCTTGCCGCCGGCGAACAGCGGGATGGTGTTGTCGTAGCTCTTCGACATCTTGCGCCCGTCAAGACCCGGCAGCGTGGCCACCTGTTCCTCGATCAGCGCCTCCGGCAGCACGAAGAACTCGCGGCCGTGGATATGGTTGAAGCGCTGGCCAAGATCGCGCGCCATCTCGATGTGCTGGATCTGGTCGCGCCCGACCGGCACCTTGTGCGCGTCGAACGCGAGAATGTCGGCCGCCATCAGCACCGGATACATGTACAGGCCGGCGGTGATGCCGGCATCGGCGTCCTCGCCGGTTTCTGTATTCCGGTCCACCGCCGCCTTGTACGCATGCGCGCGATTGAGCATGCCCTTGGACGCGACGCAGGTGAGAAACCAGGTCAACTCCGGAATTTCCGGAATGTCCGACTGGCGATAAAACGTGACCCGTGCCGGATCGAGCCCGGCTGCCAACCACGTGGCGGCGATCTCCAGTCGCGAACGTTCGATCCGCGCCGCGTCGTCGCTCTTGATCAGCGCGTGGTAATCGGCCATGAAATAGAACGCATCGACGTCGTCGCGCCGACTGGCTTCGACGGCGGGGCGAATCGCACCCACGTAATTGCCAAGATGCGGCGTGCCGGTGGTGGTGATGCCGGTCAGGACTCGGGTATTCATGCTGCGTCGCGCAAGTAAAACGCCAGTCTACGACATCCCGCGCGGCACCTCGACCAGCCAGCCCTTCCGCGGCAAGGGTTTCGACCGTCGGGTTGCTCCTCGCGAAAACAGGCGGGCCGGCTCACTTCGCCACGACTGGTGCTGTCCCTTGCCAAAAAAATCACGTCTGCCGGTTCAGATTCTGCCGACCCATGATCGTTCGCAAAGGAGATTCAGCCATGAGTGGCAAGTTCACGGTATTCACTGGCAAGAACGGCGAGACCTACTTCAATCTGAAGGCCGGCAATGGCGAGATCATCCTCAAGAGCGAGGGCTACAAGGACAAGTCCGGTGCGCACAATGGCATCGAGTCGGTGCGCAAGAACGCAGCCAATGCGGCGCACTACGAGAAGAAGACCTCGGTCAACGGCAAATTCCACTTCAATCTCAAGGCCGCCAACCATCAGGTCATCGGCAGCAGCGAAATGTATGAAAGCGAGCACTCGCGCGATGCGGGTATCGCCTCGGTGATGGCGAACGCGCCGGACGCCAAGCTCGTTGAGGAGTGAGCGCAACGGCGCGCCCCTTTCCGGGGCGCGCCGTTATCACGCCAGCCGGCTTCAGGTCAGCCTGGCTCAGCGAATCAGCGTGGACTTGCCGAACAGCGACTCGACCAGATCCACCGCCAACTTCGCAGTCTGGTTGCGCTTGTCATACGCCGGATTCAACTCGACGATATCCAGCGACGCCATCCGCCCGGTATCCGCGATCATCTCCATGCACAGCTGCGCCTCGCGGTAATTCGGGCCGCCGCGCACGGTGGTGCCGACGCCCGGCGCGATGCTGGGATCGAGGAAGTCGACATCAAAACTCACATGCAGATGGGTGTTCTCGTCGATGCCTGCCAGCGCCTCCTCCATCACGCGCTTGATGCCGACCTCGTCGATACGGCGCATGTCGTGCACCTGCATGTTCGCCCCGCGTACCAACCGCTTCTCGCCTTCGTCGACCGAGCGGATGCCGATGTAGCGGAACACATCCGGCGTAGTCGCCGGCGCGTGACCGCTGAGAGTGGTGAGCTCGGCTGGACCAGTACCGCACAGGCAAGCCACCGGCATGCCGTGGATATTCCCGGTCGGCGTAGCCTGCGCCGTGTTGAAATCGGTATGCGCATCCAGCCACAGCACGCGCAGCTGCTTCCCCTCGTCGTGGCAATGGCGGGCCACCGCCGAGACCGAGCCGATCGCCAGGCAATGATCGCCACCCAGCAGGATCGGCAAACGACCCGCCTGAAGCTCCTGATGAACAGCCGTATAGACGGCCGTATTCCATGCCACCACTTCATCCAGATGACGATAGCCATGCACAGGCGGCTGCCACGGATTGAGCGGCCCCTGCAGATTGCCGCGGTCAACCACGGTCAGTCCTCGGCGCTCCAGCTTTTCCGCCAGATTGGCCACCCGCAGCGCCTCCGGTCCCATCGCGGCACCGCGATGGCCGGCACCGATGTCAGTCGGCGCGCCGATCAGTGAAATGGTCTGTCTGCTCATATCGCTGTTTACCTGGCTGTGGCACGCCGACGGGCACGGCCACAGCCGTCACGCGCCGTCGATGTCGGTGCGGCGGCCAGTGAAAGGTGACTTCAAGCCACCGCTCCCAGGCGAATCGCCGGCGTCCGTGCGAGAAAGATATTCGCGACATGCAGCGTCACGAATTGGCCGAAGTTTACCGGAATGGCCTGGCCTACGCCGTTACGCAGCCTCTCGCACAGCGTCATGCTCCGTCAGCAGGCGGCTGTCGAATCGCGCCAATCACCTCGCGATTCGCACGTTCAAAACCAGCAGGAACCATATTCCGATCGGGATCGATGATTCTCGTCGCGCAACCGTGCTCGACCTGCTGTTGACCGCAGGTTCCCAGATCCGGGCACGAGCCGAGAGGGCGAATAGCATGGATACGCACCGACTACCGACACGAAGTATCGGCACGATGCACATGACCACTCTCCCGCCCAACACAGGACAAAGCTGATCTCGGCAGATCGAAGCGCACGGCCCCGGCTATCGCTATTTGCGACAACACGCACCGGAATCAAGGCGCTCGTTTAGTGGACTTCATCCCGACAACTACGCGCCAACTCATCTTCGCGGCGCGAGCGCGCACCCGAACTCCAAGACACCAGTTCGTCACGACGAACCGGCGCAACCATGGGTTTCGAATCACGCGCGATTTTTGCCACCAGCATCCCTGCAAACAGCGACACTCCACGCCAGAAGGCGGAATGTGCAAGAAGCGTTTGCATGTCATTACTCCCGACTGCCCCTGTGCAGCCGTTGAGTCGATCCTACAAGCTTTCACGCCGCGTGCACATAATTTTTTCTATTTAGAATCTTTTTCCATTCGGAAATCTTACCGCAGCCTGGCATGAACTTTGTGCGCAACAGGTTCGCAGACAGACCATGCGACCGAGGTGGGCTGGAAACAATCCCGGCGGCTGCGTGGCGTCGATACGGGATCGATGCCCGGACCACCGCTAGGCAGCACGCGTTACGGGCACTGACTCCGGTATGGCGTTAGCCCATCTGACAGAGGCTTTGTTGTTCCGGATGCGGCACCAAGCCGTACTTCGCGAGAATGACCGGCTCCGAATATTCGCCGCGATCAATATCCGCTTCTTGCGCATACACCAGCACGCCATCGCGTTGTCCGGCCAGCATCTCGCCGCGCGTGCGCGCCAACTGTTCCATGCCGTGAAGGATAGGTTTATCGGGAATGACATCCCCACCCATCTCGCAAAAACCCTGCACCACGTAAAGCATTCCCATGATGTGTCCTCGCACCTTCAGAGGATTTGAGCGTGAACAATTCGAAGTATATGGATCGCGATAATGGCGTTAAGTGTCTTGGGAACGGTTCAGACATGGCAGACGATGACGCATCGGTCCGATCCCGTGTCCGACCTGCCCCAAAACGACAAAGGCCGACCCGAAGGACGGCCTAAGCGCGTGACTACATGGTGCCGGCACCCGGATTCGAACTGGGGACCTACTGATTACAAATCAGTTGCTCTACCAACTGAGCTATGCCGGCGAAGGTCGGGGATTCTAGCAGGGCCGCAGGGCCGCGTGCTCAAAAACAGCCGGTGCTGTGTGAACCAATGCCGCTGACACGGACGCGGCTGCGCCAGTCGAAGCGGCTGCTGTCGGCAACCACCAGATCCAGCCAGTACTCGGGCACGCTTTCACTGCGCTCGCTCATGCGGGCAGGGAAGCCGGCGGCGACGATTTCATCGCGACGCTTGCGCGCATTCGCCGGATCCTTGAACAGGCCCAGCGAAATGGTATTGGGCTGATCGCCGGAACTGACCACGAAGTAATCGCCGATCTGATGCGCGCCAAGCTGCCGCGCCTGCTCCAGTGCTTGTGCGCGGCTGCCGGCGGCTGGCAGATACACCCACCAGCCACTGGTCTGACTGGCCTGCTCCTGGCGCGAGCGCATGCGGGTAGCCTGCGCGGTGAGCGCCTGGCGCGCATTGCGCAGATCCTGCGGGGTGGCGAACGGTCCCAGCGCCACGCAGCTGTAGCTGAGCACGCGTGGTGTCGTTGTCGGATCCGCTGCCGGTGCGGCCACTGTCGCCGACGTCGAGGCCGCCGGCGCGGTTTGCGGCAATTCCGACAGCAGACGCAATTCCGTCACCCCCGGATCGCTGGGACGGCCGCCGCGGGCATACGGCTGCCCCAGCAGCAACCACGCGCCCACTGCAATATTGAGCGCGCTCAAAAGCACAAACAGCAAACGCAGAAACATCGAACCCCCAGCAACCGGCAGCAGCCGCCATTCTAGATGGACAGCACCGTCGTCATGGTGTGTTGGCCCACACCGCCAGACCACGCAGTACACCGTCCTGGCTCAGCCGGACTGGTAGCGACAACAGCGACGCCAGGCGCGCTGCATCGCCGCCACCAAGGATAAGCGTCGGCGTGACACCGAGTCGCGGCGCCATCCGTGTGGCAAAGCGCTCGACCAGCGCGGCCGCCGCCTGCCAGCAGCCCGAGGCCACCGCATCGGCGGTGTTGTCGGCCAACTCCAGAATGTCGCCGGGCCGTTCCGGGCGTACACGGGCGGTCGCGTTCAGCAGCGATTGCTGCATCAGTTGCGGGCCCGGCGCGATCAGGCCGCCCAGATGCTGACCATCGGCGGCCAACGCGTCGAGCGTGAGTGCGGTGCCTGCACCGGCCACGACACAGGGCGCGTAACCTTCGGCATGTGCCGCGACCATTGCCAGGAAGCGATCCACGCCGAGCCGTTGCGGCTCGGCATACACGTTGCGCACGCCGCAGGCAATGGCTGGCGTGCGCAGCCAGCTTGGCGCGCAGGCAAACAAGCGTTCGATGACGCTTGCTACCTCTGCCTCGCGCATGGTGTCGACGACCGAAGCCGCGAGCACCGTCACTGGCCGTGGCAGGTCGGCCCAAGCTAATTCCAGCGCCGCTGTCATGTCCTGCTGCCAGTCGACTGCGCCACGCGCCAACCATCCGACTGGTTGCACCTGCAGGGCCCACTTCAGCCGCGTATTGCCCATGTCGAGCAGCAGCCTCATGCGCGGCGCACCGTGACATCCGCGCTGTCGATCTGGCGCACACTGCCATCGGCCATGCGCACCCGCAGCGCGCCACGCGCATCCACGCCAGCGCCGATGGCATCGAACGCGCCGTGTACGCCACTCAGCTGCAAAGGTTGATCGCACAGCAGATCATGCCGCGCATAGTCGTCGACGAAGCCGGCGAAACCGTCACGCTCGAATTGCCGCAGGCCCTCGACCAGCGCCTCGATCAGCACAGCGGCGGCACGGTTGCGGTCCGGTGGCGCGCCGCCGGCCAGCGTGGCCAGATCGCAGGCCGGCTGGCCGGCTTGGGCGTGCAACGCCGGGGTCAGTCGCAGGTTGAGGCCGATGCCGATGATTGCCGCGCACGGCCCCTGATATTCGCCACTGAGTTCGACCAGGATGCCGCTCAGCTTGCCGCCTGGACGTTCACCTGTGGCGATGGCCAGCACGTCGTTCGGCCATTTCAGGCCAGCTCCGTCGATGCCGAGATTCTCCAGCGCGCGCAGCACGATCACGCCCAGCGCCAGCGACAGGCCACTCAAGGCAGCAAAGCCCTGCTCGAAGCGCTTGAGGCAGGACAGATACAGGTTCATTCCCGGCGGTGACAGCCATTCGCGGCCACGCCGGCCGCGCCCGGCAGTCTGGGTTTCGGCCAGCACGATGCTGAAATCCTTGGCGGTGGCGCCGCGGCGCTGCAGTTCGCTGGAAGTGGAATCCAGCTCCCAATGCACTTCCAGCGCGCCCAGCGAACGCAGCATGGATGCCGGCAAGGCGGCACGGATCTGCGTGGCGTCCAGCATCTGCAACGGCCATGGCAGTCGATACCCGGCTGCGCCACGTGCCTCGATCGGCACGCCACGAGTGCGCAAGGCCTCGACCTGTTTCCAGATGGCCGCGCGGGTCACCCCCGCCTGCGCGGCGAGACCGGCGCCGGGAAGCGGCTCACCCGCGGCAAGCATCGCCAGCAACTGCGCGGGCTGCATCAGCCAGCCCCAAACGCAGAGGCCATCACCAACCGATGGGGATGAGGAAAGAGGTAGCGGGACAGGATGGACATCGTCGGATTTTAGCCCGGCTGGCCTGCCATGCGGCGCGCAGCGACTGTCAAAAACGGCAGCACTGGCACGGCGCCAGTGTTTCTGAGACGATCCAAGTCTTCGCTTGCGGGTCAGGGAGTTCGATCGCCATGCGTGCCACCCTTTGGTTTATCGGTTGCGCCTTGTGCATTGCCGGAATCGGCAGTGCCGCCGCGGCGAGTCTGGAAACCCAGGACGTGGACAGTTCCCCACACGCGACGATCGACAATGCCAGTCCGCGCGACAGCAACACCAGCAGCGGCGGTGATGCGCTGGGGCTGAATCGCGAATGCCCGTCGACCAGCAACAACTCAAGCAGCACGTCCAGCAATAGCAGCGATCGCTCCGGCGGCGGCTCCTCCGCACCGGCGCCAACCCGCCGGCCGCATCTGGGCTGGCAATCGTTGCTGCCTGGATCAATCCAGTAGCACTCGGCGTCATGCCCGGGCGTTGGTGGCATTCGCTGCGGGCTCGTTTCGAACCTGCGCCGATTGCCGACTCTCTATGGCGGCGCGCACTGACTGGCTGCCCACTGGCGCGCCGACTGGATTCCGAACGGCAAGATCAGTTGCGCCGACTGGCCACGCTGTTCCTCGCCCGCAAAAACTTTCATGCACTGGCCGGCGCCGTACTCGACGATTACTGGCGCTTGGTGATTGCCATGCAGGCCTGTCTGCCCGCCTTGCAGCAAGGCGCCGCCAGCCTGCGTGGCTGGCGCGAGATACTGATCTACCCAGGCGAGTTCAAGGTACGCCGCAGCCATCACGATGACCACACCGGTGTCGTCACCGTAGGCGATGAGGCGCGGATCGGCGAAGCGTGGGAACACGGCCCGCTGGTACTGTCGCTGGCCGATGTGCAACTGGACCTCGAACAGCCGTGGGACGGCTACAACGTGGTCGTGCACGAGATGGCGCACAAGCTGGACATGCTGGACGGCCCACCCGACGGCGTACCGCCGCTAGTCGACATTCCGCGGCGGCGCTGGATCGAACAATTCCAGCTCGCCTATGACCGACTGGCCAGCGCACCGCCGCACAGCCACGACAGCCCGATCGATCATTACGCCACCGAAAGCGCCAGCGAATATTTCGCCGTGGTCAGCGAACTGCACTACTCGCAGCCAGCGCTGCTGCGCGAGGCGGAACCGGCGGTCGCCGATCTGCTGCAAGCGTTCTATGGCCGCTCACCAGCCGCGGGTCGCGAGTCGCTTGGCTTCTGCGGTTCGCGCTGATCGTTCGAGAAGCAACTCAGCTCGCTGCCAGGCTCACGCTGAAGCGGGCACCGCCAAATTCCGGCGAACGATCGACCACCAGCTCGCCCTGATAGGCATGCACGATGTCCTGCACGATTGACAGGCCGATGCCATGGCCCTGCACCCGTTCGTCGCCGCGCACGCCACGCTGCAATACCTTCTCGATCTTCTCCGCGGCGATGCCCGGACCATCGTCTTCCACGCTCAGACTCAGACCCGGTCGCTGCCGGCCGGGTTGCGGCCGCATCTTCACCACCAGCAGCACGCGGTGACCGGCCCACTTGAACGCGTTCTCCAGCAGGTTGCCCATCAGCTCCAGCAGGTCGCCCTGCTCGCCGTAGAACACCGCACCGTCCTCGATGTCGAATTCGCACAGCACATTTTTGGTCGCATAGACCTTCTCCAGACTCTGCACCAGATCCTCGGCATGACCGGCGATCGGCACCGCGCTGGCGAAGGTCTGCCGGCCGGAGGTGGCGGCGCGCGAGAGCTGGTAGGCGACCAGCTCGTTCATCCGCCGCACCTGGTCCAGCACGCTGCTGCGCCGCGCCGGCTCGTCGCCGGTGGTCGATTCCAGCTGCGAGCGGATCACCGCCAGCGGCGTCTTCAAGCTGTGTGCCAGATCGGCCAGGGTGTGTCGATAACGCGTGCGCTGCTCGCGCTCGCTGGTGATGAAGGCGTTGATGCGTTCGGTCAGGCCGGTCAGTTCCAGCGGGTACTGGCTGTCCAGTTGCTCGCTGTCACCACTTTCGACCCGGCTCATGTCGCTGGCCACCTTGCGCAGCGGGGTCAGGCTCCAGCGCAGCAGCAGCAACTGCAGCACGATCAGCATTACGCCGAGGATCGACAGCCAGATCACCAGCGAGTGCCGGAACACCGCGTTCTGGTCCTCGAACTGATACTCGGTCTGCGCCACTGTCATGGTGAGTCGCACCGACTTGCCCTTCTCATCGGTATCGAGCGCCACGCCGTAGCTGTAGTAGTACAGCCGGCCCATGCGCGTATCGACCGGGCCGACGAACAGGCTCTGACCTGGCTCCAGCGGCTTCAGGAAACTGAAATCGCGGCCGACCGCCGACGACGACTCCCAGTGATACCCATAGTCACCCACGGCCACCGCGTACAAGCCGGAACCGGGATGCAGAAAATTCGGGTCGGGCAGCGTGTCGGCGGAGGGCGGCAGCAGTTTGTTGCCATAGCGATTGACTTCGGTATTGGTGATGTACGCAATAGCGAAGTTCTGCAGCCGATCATGCAACGCGCTCAGCGCGCGTTGCTTGTTCGCCTGCGACAGGGTCAACCCGACCAGGCCGAGGAAGCCGGCCAGCACGAAACCGGTGGCAATCGCCGCGCGCGCCGCCAATGAAAGCGGACGGCGCGGCGATTCCGGTTCATTCGTCGTCGCCGTCGGTGCGCGGGATGGCAAAGCGGTATCCGCGTCCACGTACCGTCTCGATGGGTTTGAGGGTGCCTTCCGGATCGAGCTTGCGGCGCAGGCGGCCGATGAACACTTCAAGCACGTTGGAATCGCGATCGAAATCCTGCTGGTAGATATGCTCGGTGAGGTCGGCCTTGGAGACCAGCTCGCCGGCGTGCAGCATCAGGTATTCCAGCACCTTGTATTCGTAGCTGGTGAGGTCGACCAGCTTGCCTTCCACCGTCACGGTTTGCGCGGTGGTGTCCAGCTTGATCATGCCGCAGGCCAGGATCGGCTTCGACCAGCCGCTGGCGCGGCGCACCAGCGCGTTGATCCGGGCCAGCAACTCCTCCACATGGAACGGCTTGACCAGGTAGTCGTCGGCGCCGTACTTCAGCCCCTCGACCTTGTCCTGCCAACTGCCGCGTGCGGTCAGGATCAGGATCGGATAACGCTGGCCGGCCTCGCGCAGGGCCTTGACCAGATCCATGCCGGACATCTTGGGCAGGCCCAGATCGATGATCGCGAGGTCGAACGGCACCTCGCGGCCGAGGTAGATGCCCTCCTCGCCATCCTGCGCTGCATCGACCGCAAAACCGTCCCGCTTCAGGCGTGCCGCCAGCGTCTCGCGCAACGGCGCCTCGTCCTCCACCAACAGGATGCGCATCAGTGTTTCTCCTTGCTGCCCGCGCGTTTCGCGGGCGGATTCTTGGTTGACTGACTGGAAGCGGGATTCTTGCTCGCTTCGGACGAAACCACCAACCTCTGCACATGCCCGTCCGGCGTGAGCACCTTGATGAGGTATTTCAGCTTGCGATCCACCCGGTGCGGCTCGGCCGACAATACTCGGCCACCGGTATCCTGCTGCACCTTGGCCACCGCCTGATCCAGCGTCAGTGTCGGCCCGGCCGATTGCGCCGAAGCCGTTGCCACGGCACCCATGAGCAGCCATATCAGCAGAGCAGGGATGAAGTTTTTGTGCGTTGTCATGCGTCGAAGATTCCGCCCGGCACCTGCCATGCCGTCTAGCCTAGGCAATCAGGGCTGAATACTGACCGGATGACCGTCTGCTGTCACGCCGCTGCCGAACTTGGCAGCAACGCCTGTTCGAGCAGACCCCAGCCCGCCCCCGGCAGATGCGCCCCTTCGCTGATCGTGCGGCGGAACGCGCGCGCGCCCGGTTCGCCTTGATACAAGCCCAGCAAGTGCCGGCTGATGTGCTTGAGCGCGGTGCCGCGCGCCAGCTCGGCCTCGACATAAGGTTGCATATGCCGCAGCACGTCGTCGCGCTGCGGCAGCGGCTCGCCGTACAGCGCCGTCTCGACCTGCGCCAGCAGGTACGGATCGTGGTACGCCGCGCGACCCAGCATCACGCCATCCAGCTGCGCGAGATGCGCCTGCACCTGTTCGACCGTGGTGATGCCGCCATTGATCACCACCACCAGCTGCGGAAACTCGCGCTTGAGCCGATAGACCCGCTCGTAATCCAGCGGCGGAATCTCGCGGTTCTCCTTCGGCGACAGTCCTTTGAGCCATGCCTTGCGCGCATGCACCATCAGTACCTCGACGCCGGCGTCCAGCATGATCTCGGTGAAGTGCTGCAGGCCGGCGTAGTCGTCCTGGTCGTCCACGCCAATACGGCACTTCACCGTGACGGGGATGCTGACCGCATCGCGCATCGCCTTCACGCAATCACCGACCAACGTGGGCTCGTACATCAGGCAGGCACCGAAACGGCCCGATTGCACCCGATCCGACGGACAACCCACGTTGAGGTTGATCTCGTCATAGCCCGCCTCGGCGCCAAAACGCGCCGCCTGCGCCAGTTCCTGCGGGTCGCTGCCGCCCAGTTGCAGTACCAGCGGATGCTCCTGCTGACTATGTTCCAGCAAGCGCATCTGCTTGCCGCGCACCAACGCCGCACTGGTCACCATTTCGGTATACAGCCGCGCCCGCGGCGACAGCAGCCGATGGAAGTAGCGGCAATGCCGATCGGTCCAGTCCATCATCGGCGCGACGCACACTTTATAGTCTTGTGTGTTCAATGAGTTATGCACGTTTTTCAAAGTCTGCGCTCGACGTGGCACAACGCCAGGTCATGCATTTCACGTCCATTAATTTCCGACTGCGTCACTGCGCATCCTCGGCAGCATGCCGTTCGGCACACGGGTCGGCACACTTGATGGCGACGCTTGTCCGGCGGGACAAGGGCGGGCGGATGCAGGTTCGCACACCACTGATTTACGGAAACTTCCTCAGCAAGACCACCGCCGGGCAACGAGCTCCTCCTGAAAGGAATGCTACCAGCCTGGCATTGGTGGGCGCCGTGGCGCCCACTGCATTCGACGAATGGACCCGTGTTGACAAACCACTCACCTGTCAACTGCGTCACAAAAGCGCAGGCTTTTCCCTGCAAGTTGGCATGAACTAACCAAATTTTGATCTTCCTGAAGATCGATTCGCTAGACTCGCCGCGCCAGTGATGTCCAGGTACGGTTTCTCTGGGCCAGTACCCTCAGTCTTGTTCCATAAAGGCTGGCTCGATCGGTTGTGCTGATGGATGGTCCGACATGGTTCGGCTGTCCACGCAGTATTCGCCATCTTCGCTGGTATTCCCAACGGTAGCTCCATTGCCACTCCTTTGCCTTGCTGCAGGGGAAGGCCGCCGTTTATGGACGATTTCCATTAGTGCTCGGACCCGCACGGGCAAAACCCATTCCGCAGGCTTTTCCACGGCGCCGTCTTCATGCCGTGGCAAACCACTTGCGTCACCGCAACTACTCCTAGACCGGGTAAAGGATCGCCCAAGTACGAGAATTTCAATCGATGACAAATCTTGCAACCGTCGCAAAGACCTTTCTGGCTCCACTTGCCGCATCCATCGCGCTCTATGCCGCCGCCGCACCGCTCGCTTCGAACGCGCATGCGCAGGCAGCGACAACGCTCAAGGCACCGATCTACGGCGTCACCCTGGATGACCTGTCCAACATCAATGCGATCGTCACGTCGCTGACCAAGCTGCCGTACAAGCCCACGGTCCGCGTGGTGTTCGACCCAGGCACCACCGCCGCCGAGTACTACCCCGCGCTGGTCAAGCTGCACACGGTGGCCAACGTGATGGGCGAGATCATGGACTCGTACTACTTCCCGACTGACATCAACACCTATACGGCGCGCACCAAGGAACTGGTCTACGGCCTGAACGGTACGGTCGACGTGTGGGAGATCGCCAACGAGATCAATGGCGAATGGCTGCGACCGAATCCGAACGGCAACAACACCACGGTCAACGCCCAGGAGACTGCCATCGGGCAGATGGTCGCCGCTGCCAACACGATCGTGAAGGGCGTTGGCGGCAAGACAGCCATCACGCTCTATTACAACGACGACAGCAAGGGCACCAATTGCTGGGAGAAGTCGCAGGATTACTGGAAGACCTGGCCCACCACCTTCCTGCCCGCCGCGGTGCGCCTGGGCGCCGACTACGCATTCTTCAGCTATTACCCGTACCAGGATTGCCCGGGACTGTCGCCCTCGTGGGAGACCGATTTCAGCGCACTGGGGAGCATCTTCCCGAACGCCAGGCTCGGCTTCGGCGAGATCGGCACGTCGAGCACCAGCGCGCCCACGTCGGTGCAGACCAACCTGATCAAGACGTACTACCCGATGGTCAACACCATCAAGAACCCGCGGTTTGTCGGTGGTTTCTTCTGGTGGAATTACGCCGAGCAAATGGTTCCGTACACCAAGGCGTACTGGACCACACTCAATCAGACGATTGCTCCGCTGAAAGTGCCGCAGTAAACCAGCGACCGCTCCATGCGATAGATCGGTTACCTTGCGCAATCGCTCTTGAAAATAGAAAAGCGCCTCCTGATGGAGGCGCTTTTTTTCTTTCGTGGCTAGCGCCGCAACACTCCCGCCATCTCAGGCAGGTAACCCAGCTCGAAGAAGACACTGTCGCCCCCACACGGGGTTCGTTGCGCCAATGCCGCACTCGCTTCGACAGCAGGCAAAGCCGCAGCAGTGAACGCCGCGTCCTTGCCGGTCTGGCGGAAGATTTCGTAGATAATCCCGTGCACATGCGGACTCGCACACTGGCTTACCGCCCCGAGATACAGCGCACGCACGCCGCCCTCCAGACCCTCGGCACTCGCGATACCCGCGCCGTCCTGCACCCAGACACGCACGCCACTGCGCTGAACGTCGCTGAGCAGCTCGGCATAGCGCGATGGCGTCATATTGCCTCTGAAGAACGAGGTTACGTAGACCGGCCGTTGTGCGATGCCATCCAGTTGGCGCCGCTCCGCGGCAAGGTAATGCTCCAACTGCTTGCGCGCGGCAGGACTGCGCCAGTGCATGTCGTCGATCTCGATCGGCAAATACCAGCCAGCAATCGCTTCGCCGCCAAGGTCGGCGCCCCAGCGTCGGGCGACCTCGGCGTTGTGGCGTAACAGCCCGGGCAGGTAGTCGTCCGGCACTGCCAGCTGCGTTTTTTGCAACGCCTCCACTTCCAGCCGATGAAAGAACGCAGGATCGTTGTAGAGCCCCAGCACGATACGCAAACCGGCAGCGTGTGCCTCGTGTACCCGCTGCAGCAACCATGCATGTCCGGCAGGGTCGCCGAACGCATCGCCGTCCTGGGTCCACTGCACCACCAGCGTATCGAAGCCACGCGCGCGCACTTGTGCAAACACCGATGGCCATTGCGCCTGCGCGACCTCGCGGTCGCGCAGCTGCGGCTGGTAGAAGATCGCCGTGGTCGCACCGGCCAACCATGGCACCCACAACAGCAGTGCTATCAGCCAGCACAGCGCAGACCTCACCACTGCGTCCTCGCGATCAGGAACACCGCATTGTTCTCGTGCAGATAACTGGTGAAGGCGTGCTGCCCTTCCACCGCGATGCTGAAGCGGTGCGGGTAGGCGTCGTAGCGGGTTTCGCCGTACCACAGGTTCCACTGCAGGCCGACGCCGAGGCGTGCGTCACGCGCATAGCCCGCGCCATGCGCACGGTCGATGCCGGTGTATTGCACATGGGCATAGGGCTCAATGGTCTGGCCGTCGATCAGTTTGCGCTGCCAGCCCAGCTGGTAGTCCACCGTGAACACGGTCTGCCTCGCACGCAGATAGCGGGCGATGTCGACGTAGAAGTTCTGGGTGAACCAACTTGGTCCGGTCGCGTGCCAGTCGTCGCTCAGCCGTGGACTGAAGGACCACGATCCGCTGGCTCGCAGCATGGTGTCGTTGCGGGTGTCGCGGCTGTTGCCGACGGGTGTTTGCTGCTCGATCGACAACACAACGTTCTGCGAAAGAAGCGGTTTCCAGTGCAGGCCCACGCCCAGCATTGGCGCATGCATCGGCCACACCGAGCCGCTGGCTCCGCTACCGGCGAACACGCGTGCGTAGGCGGCCAGCGTATTGGCATCGCCGCCGGTGAGATGCGGATCAAAGCGGTATTGCGCTTCGAGTTGCAGATAGCTGCGATAGGAAACGCCCGGCGCCGCCGTGTTGGCCGCCGAGGACACCGTATCGCCCAGGGTCATGTCGGCATTGAAGCGCCACTGGCGGCCGAGATCTTCGTGCAGGCGCCGCAGGGTATAGCGCTGCTGGTCCTCGTCTTCCTGCGCCGTGCTGTCGCTGCTCCCGGTGCCGGGGGCGTCGATGGGACCGAGCTGGTCGATCGCCAGCGCTGCATACGTGCGCGCCTGTGCGCTGTCGCCAAGCTGCTGATGCACGTACAGCAATTGCCGGGTCAAAGCCGGGTCGTCCGGGTTGGCCTGGTGCGCGCGCTCGAACTGCACCATCGCCTTGTCCGGCGCACCGACTTGCAGGTAGGCGTAGCCCAACGCGGCAGCCAGCTTGCTGTCGTTGGGCGCGAGCGCACTGGCACGCTGCAATGAAACCAGCGCCTGCTGCGCCTCGCCGGCCTGACTTTGCAAAGCCGCCAGGCGCGCGTAATAACGCGGATCGGGATGCATGGCCACGGCGTTTTCCAGATCCGCACGGGCCAGCGCCGGATCACGCGGATCGTCGGCTTGCGCGCGCAACCACCAATACGTGTGATCCCGTTGGCCGCCCTGCGCTGCATACGTATCCAGCCAGGAGCGCGCGACGGCCGGGTCGTCGACGGTGAGCGCGGTGGTCGCGGCGGCCAGCAAATCGGCCGACTGCATGTGCACCACCGGTATCGAACGCCAGACCTGCAAGGCCGTTGCATAGTCCTGCGCACTATAGGCCTGATAGGCCAATGCCCGAGTGGTGTCGCTGTCAGGCTTGCGCTTGTTGGCCTCGGCGTAAGCGTATTCGGCAAGACCGGGCCGGTCGTTGCCGTAGCAATCGCCGAGCTGCCGCCACTGTTCGGCGGAATAGTTCGGTGAGAGGTCAATCATCACCTGGCGGATGCCATCGCAATCGTGCAACGCGCCAAGGATGGCGACCTGCGCCATGCGCAGCGGCACGCTTTCCAGCGGCCGCCGCAGGCGTACGCGATCATCGGATGAAAACAACGCCGGCTGCTCGCCAGCCAGCACCGCCAGGCGAGAGAACAGGGCCGCCGAACCCGGGTTGCCGGCAAACGGGTACGCCGCCAACAGCAGTTGTTTTGCCTCACCACGCGCACCGGCCTCCATCAAGCGGTAGCTGAGCGGATCGAGCAGACGGTAGCCCTCCGGCTGGGCGATCAGTAGCTCGGCCTGCTGGCTGGCTTCGGCATACCGACCTTGCTGCAGATCCAGGCTGAAACGATCCTCGCGAAAGCTGCCATCCGGCAAGCGCGACAACATGCGTTGCGCCATCGCGCTGTCGCCGCGCGCCATCGCCAACGGCACCGAAAGCCGCGCCTGCAACACCGCGTTGGCGGGATAGCGCGAGGCATAACGGGCCAACAGCTCCGGTCGATCGTGCGCCACCGACGCGAGCAGATTCACCCATTGCCGCTCGTCTTTTTCGGTGGTGAATGCAGGTTGGCGGGACGCCATGTAGGCGGCCAGCCCTTTGCGATCGCTGTGGTTGGCGATGGCCTGAGCCATGGCCAGGTCCTGCGCCGGCGCATCCAGCCCGCCACGCGATTGCAGCTGACGCGCCGCATCCAGCTTGCCGAGCTGAAGCAGCAGATTGAACCATTGGCTGCGCTCATCGGCACTGAGCTTGTCGTTGGCATCCAGCTCAGCCAGTTGCGCGTCGGCGCGCTGACGGTCGCCGAGGTAAATCGCGCGCTGAACCAGTGCATGACGCAAGGAACGGCCTTCGGGACTGCGCGCGAAATCCGGGGCATCGAGTTCTGCCTGCGCCTTGGCCAGATTGCCCGCCTGCAAGTCGTCGAAGCCGCGCTGGGCGCGGCATACCGGCCTGCCGTCGCGACTGCAGTCCACCGCCGATGGCGCGGCAACGGATTGAGCGGCTCGCAGGCGTGGATCGTTCGGCGTGTAGCGATGTTGTTCGTCCAGCAACTTCTGCGCTTGCGCCGCGTGACCGAAATGCCGATAGGCCTCGACCAGATCCAGGGCGGTGTCGATACTCTGCGGTGCCAGCGCGCGTGCGCGCATGAACTCCGCCATCGCGACGCGCTCATCGCCGGCACGCATGGCCGCATAACCGGCCTGACGATGCGGATAGACCATGAACTGCCGGTAGCGGCTGCTGTCGGCGACCGGTTCCTGGCCTGCCGCATGGAGCGGCCACGCAGGTGCCATCACGAACAGCGCCATGGCACATCGGCTCGGCCATGACCGTTTCATGCCGCTTGTTCCGTCGGCGTCGCCAGCTGCGCCGACACCGCGACCTCCCTCAACAGGAGATTGGCGATGCTTGGCTGCAGTGCAGCCTGAAGAACCAGCATGCGATCCAGTATTTCGCGGCTGATCGCACCCCGCTCGACCAGGAATTCACCCAGTGGCTGAGGATTGCGCGCATGGCTCAACAGCAATGACCTGAATGCCACTTCATCCAGGTGACCTTGCGCGACCAGGATCTCGCCCAGCATGACCTGGCGCGACACATAGCTGTCCCACACAAGCGCCACGCGGTTGCCATGAAGGTGCCCGCTGCGTGCCGCGATGTCGAGCAAATGGTGCGGGTCGCGATCGTGGTCGCACGCGTGTGCGTACCAGCGTCGCAGACCGACGGTGACCTGGCCCTTGTGCGCGATCACATAACGCACCGGCCGGCCGAGTTGGCGCGCGATCGCGGCCAACGACACCGGGTCGATGTAGCACTCGCTGGCGAGAACCAGCGTGCGGCCTTCGTGGCGCAGCGGCAGTATCGCGTAGTGCAGCGCCGTGCGCGCCGGAAGCACCCCCAGCAGATCGCGCGGCAACCCGGTCGGATCCACCGACTCGCAACTTACGCCGATCTGTTCGGCGATCGAGCAGGCCAGTTGCGCAGCCGTGATCCGGCCTTCATGGACCATCGAGCTGCCCAGTTGCAGACCGTCGATACGGTGCAATTCCGCTTCGTGCAACGCCTGCTCCGATGCCATGCCGTTCGCGACGAGTATCTCTTCGAGCGAGCGCTTGGCATGGTTGTCGCCGCTGATGCTGGGAAAGTCGTGGGTCGTCTTGTCCCAGGCCACGCGACGTGGATCGCCGCACTTGATGATCTGGCGGATCGCACGCCAGTTGGCGAGGAAATTGATCAGGTTGCCCCACAACAACCGCGGTATCGACAGCAACCCCTGTTTCACGCCGTAGTAGCCGGACACGAAGATGATCCGCTGCAGCATGCGGTTGCCCATCAGCACGATGTTCGCCGTCAGTATGTAGTCGAACCACACTCGCCCCTCGAAGATCGAGACGAAGCGCGGCGCGTCCGTCCACACCTGCTGGAGCAGCCAGATCAAGATCAGCTGCAGCAGGATCAGCATCGCGGAAAAACTGACGAAGTTGTTGATCGCGCCCTTGCGATCACGCCACAGAAAGTAATTGAGCACCGGGCCCTGTTTCCAACCGTGGGTGCGGTAGCCCTGGTAGACGATGCCGATGATCCAGCGCGACTTCTGCCGTACCGCCGTCATCAGGCGATCGGGGAAGTATTCGCGCACGCAGATCACATTGGACTCGCGCCAGCTCTGACCCAGGCAGCTCTCACCTTCAGGGTGGCGCCGATGGCGCAGCACCGGGAAGCGCACGAAGATCTCCTCCATGCCCCAGGCCTTCAGGCGCAGACCGATGTCGTAATCCTCGGTCAGACTCTGCACGTCGAACGCTATGCCGTTGCCCGCCTCTATCAACGTGAGCACGGCGCGCCGACTGAAGCAGGTACCGACACCGGCGCTGGGCACCTGCCCCGCCAGCGTTTCGCGTACAGGCACGTCCTTGCCGTGAAGTTCCGCGAACTCGTCCAGGTAATGCAGGCTGGTGAAGTTGTTCCACTGCCGCGCGAACGGGTAGACCGGAATCTGGATCAGATCCTTGCGGCCAACCAGATAGTTGAACAGCCGCAGCTCATGCTCACACACGACGTCTTCGGCATCGTGCAGGATGAAGCCTTCGAACGTCATATGGGCGCGCCGCTCGAACTGCAGGATCGCGTCCAGCACATTGTTGAGGCAGTCGGCCTTGCTGGTCGGCCCCGGCCGCGCACATACGACCTTGTGCACATTGGGAAAACGCGCGCACACCTCGTCGACGTCGCGCTGGGTATCCGGATCGTTCGGATAGGTGCCGACGAAAATGTGATAGTTCTCGTAGTCCAGCGTCGTCGCGACCAGCTCGGCCATATGACCGATCACGCCGGTTTCATGCCAGGCAGGCACCATGATTGCCAGAGGCTTCTCAGCCGGTCCGTACAGCTCCTGGTAGTCGGTGTGCTCGTACCTGCGGTAGATGAACAGCGACTTCCACAGCCGATGCGACCAATAAACGATGTCGATAAACAAATCGTCCAGCCCACTGACCAGCATCAGCATGGCGATCGCGGTGACGACCACGCTCAGTCCGTAGAGATAGGTCGAGAATGCATCCAGCCACCACATGTTGCGTCTCCTTCGCTAGCTAAATCACCGCACGCAGGCGCTCGTCGCACGCCAACGCGTTCTGCAGCAGATTGACGATCCGAACGCTGGCTTGGCCATCACCGAACGGATTGCCTGCGCGCGCCATCGACTGGTACGCGGCCGGGTCCGACCAGAGCTCCTCGATCTGCCTCACGATGGACACGCGTTGTGTGCCGGCCAGTCGGGCGCAGCCCGCCTCGATCGCCTCCGGCCGCTCGGTTTCCGTACGCAGCACCAGCAGCGGCACGCCAAAGGTGGGCGCTTCTTCCTGCAGGCCGCCGGAATCGGTCAGTACCAGCCAGGAGTCGATCAATGCCTGCTGCATCTCCAGATAGTCGAACGGGGGGCTGAGATGCACGTTGGCCAGCTCGCCGAGGATGGCGCGCACAGGCTGACCCACCACCGGATTGAGATGTACCGGAAACAGCACTTGCAACTCCGGGTGGCGACTCGCGACATCGGCGATCGCATAGCAGATCTCGCGCAGGTCGCTACCCCAGTTCTCACGGCGATGCGCGGTGACCAACAGGTGACCGCGACTTTCCACACGACGCTGTATCCGGTGGTGCCGCACCACCCAGTGTTGCGCGTCGATCACGGTATTGCCGGTGACGAAGATGCGCTCCAGCGCAATCGCCTCATCACGCAGCGCCAGCGCAGCGCGCTCGGTCGGTGCGAAATGGAATCGGGTGATGCGGCTGATCATCTGGCGCAGGCCTTCCTCGGGGAATGGCCGCTCCAGATCATAAGTACGCAGACCGGCTTCGACGTGCGCAACGGGAACGTGGTGATAGAAACCGCATAACGCACCGAGGAAGGCGCTCTCGGTATCGCCCTGCACCACCACCAGCGACCATGTTCCGCTTGAAATAACCATGTCGAGCAGGGTGCGGCAGCGCGTACTGAATTCGCTCAACCCATCGCCACCGCGCTCGAGCCAAACGTCGGGAACAATGCCGAAACAGGCAAGCATCTGACGCGCCATCTCGTCGTGTTGCCCGGTATGCAACCAGCGCGGTTGCGCCCACCCACTGGCGCGCAGGCTGTGATACAGCGGCGCCAGCTTGATGATTTCCGGACGCGTGCCGCAGATGATCAGGACATCCTGCATGCGCTCCCTCCCCCCACGCAGGACGACGACACAATCCTGCCCCACGGGCATCCTGCCCTTCCCCTGTCGTTTCAGTTGCAAACAGCTAGCCGCAGGCGCCTCGATTGGGCGGGGAGGGAGTACCTGTGGTCCAGCCGGTATCGGCAGTCGAAAAATTCTGCCTTGATGTTCTATATTGCCAACTCAACGTTAAATTAACGATAATTATTGGTGAATATTTGCGTTGTTGATATTGACATATTTTTATATTTATAATATGAAACAGGAGACCGGGCAATCCGGTCGCAAGCAGGCTTGCCAACGGACGGCGAGGCGTCCCTTTCACGGGACAGGGGCCTGGGCATTCGGGATGTGTATTGCGTTTTTTACAGCAATGCGCGCGGTAACTGCGCGCCAATCCCAACAATGCAGTGAGGATTCCCCATGACCAGGTCAACGCTTATCGGGCTGTCGACTCTCAAATCCCTCGTCGCCAGTGCAGTACTTGTATTGGTTGCAGCAGCCAGCTCGATGCCCGCCGCCAGTGCAACGCAGCCAGCCTTTGCGCCCGTGTCGGCCGTACGGCCTGCTGATCACCGCATGCTTCCCGCGCCACCACCACCGCCGAGCGCAACACTGCCGACGAAGGGATCGCTGACCACCCTCTCGACGGCAGCCAGTCGGGTGAAGTCGACGCTGCAACAGGCAGCAACCCCATCGAACCACTACCCCGGTGCACCGGGAGCAAATCCAAACCAGAACACCCTGGTGCTTTACGACACTACCGGCGCGTGGGGCTGGCTGGGTGAGGCCTATGGTGTACAAGCCGGCAACCTGGTCTCGCATGGCAGCAAGTACACCCTGCAGCCCGCTGTAAATTACACGTCGGGTGAACTGGCCGGTTATACCGGCCTGATCTATGTCGGCTCGACCTACGGAGAGCCGCTGCCCACTGCGCTTCTGGACGACATACTCGCCACGACCAAGCCGGTGCTGTGGCTGAACGACAATATCTGGCAGCTGTCAGCGCGCGCCAGCAACTTCACCGCTCAGTACGGCTGGACTCCCGGCTACTTCGATTTCGGCAACACGCTTAGTGTGACCTACAAGGGTGTGACACTGACGCGCGATCCGCTGGCGGTACCTTCGGGTCTGCTGGAGACGGTGATCTCCGACCCCACCAAAGCGCAAGCCATCGCGACCGGCACTGCCTCGGACACCGGCGTGGTTTCCAACTGGGCTACCCGCTCGGGCAATCTCACCTATATCGGCGAAGTACCCTTCAGCTATGTCGGCATGAGCGATCGCTACCTTGCCGCCATCGACATGGTCGGCAATGTCTCCAATCCAGCCATGCAGGCACGCAAGCGCGCGCTGGTACGGATCGAGGATGTCAACTCCGAGGATGACCCGAATTCACTACGCGCGATCGCCGATTATCTGTACAGCGTGCACGTACCCTTCAGCGTCGCAGTGATCCCGCTGTATCTCGATCCCAACGGCTACTACAACAACGGCGTACCGATGTCGGTCCCCCTGAACAAGGTCAAAGGCATCGTATCGGCGCTGAAGTACATGCAATCCAAAGGCGGCACGCTGATCATGCATGGCTACACCCACCAGTACTCGAACGTCGCCAATCCCTACTCTGGAGTGAGCGCGGACGATTTCGAGTTCTATCTGTCGCATATCAGCAGCGACAACTATGTCATCTACGACACTCCCCCACCGCAGGACACCGGCCTGTGGGCATCCGGTCGTATCAACTCCGGCCTAGCAGTGTTTGCCGCCGCCGGCTTGTCGGCACCGACCATCTTCGAACCGCCGCACTACGCCGCATCCGCCGTGGACTACCAGGTGTTCCAGCAGATGTTCGGCACACGTTATGACCGCGGCCTCTATGCGGTTGGCTGGTGCCCGAATGGCAACTGCGGCACCGGCACCCCGGACTACACCCGCATCTACGGCCAGTTCTTCCCATACCTCGTGCGCGACATCTACGGCTCCAACGTGATCCCGGAAAACCTGGGCAACGTCGAGCTGCTCGCGTCCAATCACAATCCGCCGCGCTTTCCGGCCGACATCTTGGCCAGTGCGCAATGCAATACGGTGATTACCGACGGTGTAATGAGCTTCTTCTTCCATCCTTACCTGGATATCAGCTACCTGAAGCAGATCGTCGTGGGCCTGCAGACGATGGGTTATACCTTCGTGCCAGCGAACACCGTCAAGCAAGGCTGACGATCATTGGCGGCAGGTCGCCGATGGAACGGCGGCCTGCCTGTGCGACATGTTGCGACCGCACCTCCTGTGGCAAAGCATCCGCATTGCACTGGCAACCATTCTCCGCGCCGTGCCCGCCACGCTGCGCGACGGAAAATCCTGCCCCAGGCATGCAGCAGCGCACCTCTTGACCCCGGCCATTCGAATCGCCGGCTGACCAAACGGCTCAGGATTTACTCGATCGTTCCATCCGGAGCGAAGCGCGGCGCATTACCCCGCCAGCCCATGTGATCAATGCGGTAATGATCACCCCCTGGATGCCGTAGAACGTTCTCAGCGGAAACCGACAAAGATCCCGTGCAGGCACCCGGCGTGCCGGATCGCGTAAAATGCCGACGCGGCCCTGCGCCACCGGCAGCATGTGTCAGGCCCCGCAGTCCATCACTCCCCTGCGCAGGCATCGCTACAGCGTGCGTGGTGCCGACCCCTGACCCGAAACATCGAGACAACCACCATGGTGGCAATGGCGACCGAGTACGTGATCGACGTGCAGCACTGGAACGACACGCTCTTCAGCTTCCGCACCACACGCGATCCGGGCTTCCGTTTCGACAGCGGCCAGTTCGTGATGATCGGGCTGGAAACGGAAGGCCGTCCGCTGATGCGCGCGTATTCGATCGCCAGCGCGAACTGGGAGGAACACCTGGAGTTCTTCTCGATCAAGGTCGCCAACGGCCCGCTCACCTCGCGCCTGCAACATCTGCAACCGGGCGATCCGCTGATCGTCACGCGCAAACCCACCGGCACGCTGGTGCTGAATGATCTCAAGCCCGGCAAACATCTCTACCTGCTTGGTACCGGCACCGGGCTGGCACCGTTCATGAGCATCATCCGCGACCCGGACACCTACGCACGCTTCGACAAGATCGTGCTGGCCCACGGCGTGCGCCACATCAACGACCTCGCCTACGCCGACTACCTCGAACACGAGCTGCCGCGGCACGAATACCTTGGCGAACTGGTGCGCGAGAAACTGATCTACTACCCCACGGTGACGCGCGAACCGTTCCGCCATCGCGGCCGCATCACCGACGCGATCGTCGATGGCGTGATGAGCGAGGCGATTGGCCTGCCGCCACTGAATCCTGAAACCGACCGCGTGATGCTGTGCGGCAGCCCGGTGATGCTGGACGACTTGTGCACCCTGCTCGATGGCCGCGGCTTCCAGGCCTCGCCGCGCACGCGCGAGCCGGGCGATTACGTGATCGAGCGGGCGTTCGTGGAGAAGTGAAAGCAGCCGCCTGACAAGTGCGATGCCGTCGCTGTACTGGCGCGCCAGGCAAACTCCTGAAATGCTGCGGGCTCCACTCACCTCGATGCTGCGGCGGAACGCCCATGATGGATATCGCGCTGTATGCGCTCGCCGCCTTGCTGATCGTCGGCGGACTTGCCGGTGCCGTGCTGCCCAGCCTGCCGGGCATCCCGATGATCTTCGGCGGCATCTGGCTGGTCGCCGCCGTGGACGATTACCGCCATCTCGGCCTGTGGTGGCTGCTGATCATCGGCACCCTGGGTGCGGTGGGCGTGATCGTCGATTTCGTCGCCAGTACGCTCGGCGCCAAACGTGTCGGTGCCAGCAACCTGGCCCTGTGGGGTGCCAGCCTGGGGACCTTGGTCGGAATGTTTTTCGGCATCCCGGGCCTGCTGTTCGGGCCGTTCCTCGGTGCGCTCTGCGGTGAGTTGGCGTCGGGCACCAGCGTGCTGCGTTCGGCGCACGTCGGCGTCGGCACCTGGCTGGGATTATTGTTCGGCACGCTGATCAAGCTGGTGCTTTCGTTCGTGATGGTCGGTCTGTTCGGGCTGGCGATGCTGCTCGGCTGATCACCACGACCTTCGGCACATGGTGCAATGCCGGTGGCCTCACCTAGGCTGAGCCACCTCACCGGGATCCCACCCATGTCCAAATATCTTGCCTTCGCCATGGCAACCACGCTGGCTGCCGGCTCGGTCCATGCACAGGCCACCGCGCCGTCCGCCTGGGTTGCACGCAGCAATGTAGATGCCCAGGTGATGCTCGATACGCTGGCCCGCTTCAGCCCGGAATTCGCCTCGCAGATCGGTATCGCCGGCTACGATGACAAGGTCGCCGACCTCAAGCCCGGCATAGACGCACGTTCGCGCGCAGCGCTGGTGGATGCCAAAGGCAAGCTGGAAAATATGCTGGCGACCGAGAAGGACGCCAACGTGCAGCAGGACCTGCACATCATGATCGATGCCACCGCGCAACAAATCGAGGGTATCGACCTCAACGCAAAATACCTGCTGCCCTTCCAGGATGTCGGTCAGCTAATCTTCGGTGGCGAGTTTGCATTGCTGAAGGACGACGTCGATGCCAAACGTCGACCGTCTGCACTGGCCCGCCTGCAGTGCTACATCGGCAAGACGCCCGGCTGCATGCCAATCACCCAGCTTGCCGAGGCGCAGACCACCGAGCGGCTGGGCAACAAGGCCCTGCTCGGCCCCTACAAAGGCCAGATCGAACAGCAACTGGACAACACCTCGCATTACGTCGACGGCATTCGCCAGCTGTTCGCCAAGTACAAGCTGGACAATGCCGAAGGCAAGGCCGCGCTCGATACGCTCGCGCAGCAGTTGAAGGATTACGACAGCTGGACGCGCAGCACCGTGCTGCCGCATGCACGCACCGACTTCCGCATGCCCGAGCCACTGTATGCCTACACCCTCAAACAGGTCGGCATCGACATTCCGCCGCAGGAATTGATGAAGCAGGCCGAGCTGGAATTCGTCGAGATGCGCGGGGCAATGCAGATGCTGGCGCCGGTGGTGGCCAAGGCCGAGGGTATCGACGCTACCGACTACCGCGATGTGCTGAAGGCGCTGAAGAAACAGCAGTTGCCGAAGGACCAGGTGCTGCCGTGGTACCACGACGTGCTCGGCCAGATCGAGGCGATCATCCGTCGCGAGCACATCATCACCCTGCCCCAGCGCAAGATGGCGATGCGACTGGCATCGGATGCCGAGAACGCGCAGATTCCCGCGCCGCACATGGACCCGCCGCCGTTCATCAACAATCACGGCGAGCAGGGCACGTTCGTGTTGAGCACCGGTCAGCCGGCGAGCAAGGGCGACAGCAAGCAGAGCTACGACGATTTCACTTTCAAGGCGGCGGCGTGGACGCTCACCTCGCACGAAGGCCGCCCCGGCCATGAGCTGCAATTCGCCGCGATGCTCGAGCGCGGCGTATCGCTGGCGCGCAGCCTGTTCGCGTTCAACAGCGTCAACGTGGAAGGCTGGGCGTTGTATTCGGAATCCGAGATGCTGCCGTATGAACCCCCGGCTGGTCAGTTCATAGCCCTGCAGCACCGCATGATGCGTGCCGCGCGGGCTTACCTCGATCCGATGCTCAACCTCGGCCTGATCAGCAAGGAGCGTGCAATGGAAGTGCTGATGCACGACGTCGGCCTGTCCGAGCCGATGGCGCGCGAGGAGATCGACCGCTACACCTTCAACAGTCCAGGCCAGGCCGCCTCGTATTTCTACGGCTACATGCGGATCCAGCAACTGCGCCTGGAAACCGAGCTCACACTCGGGCCGAAGTTCAACCGCATGGAGTTCAACGACTTCGTAATCGGCCAGGGCCTGCTGCCGCCGGCACAGCTGGCCGCGGCGGTGCGCACGCAATTCGTGCCGGCCCAGCAGAAGCACTGACCGTCCACGCGACGATGGTGTGGTCTCAGCGGCGACGCCGTGGCGACGATGCTGCGGAACGTCGGCTCACCGCACCCTCGGCATGCTTGGCCAGCCAGCTGGCGAGTTGCACGGTATCGCGACTGAGTGCAGCAGGCAGCACGATGTAGTGTCGGCTCGGCGCCGCCCCCGGCATGGCGATCAGCCGCGACGCGCCGGCTAGCTGCAACAACGCCGACTGATCAGCAGCCGCCAGCTTCAACGCCAACCCGCTCGGCGTCAGCCATGCACATGGCTTTTCGTCGAGCCAGGCCATCAGCCCGCCAAACATCGGCTTGAAGCGCAGATCGTGCAGCTTGCCCAGATGCGCGGCCGCATCTTCTAGCTCGCCACGCATGACGTCGAGTGCGGCCGGCATGCTCATGCCTGCGCGTCGGGAATCACGTACAGCAGCACGGCGAGGAAATGCAGCACGCTGCCGGCCAGCACGAACACATGCCACAGCGCGTGGTGATACGGCAGCCGTCGCCACAGATAGAACGGCACGCCCAGCGTATAGGCGACGCCGCCGCCGATCAGCAACAGCATGCCGCCGGTCTGCAGGTGCTCGCTCAGCGGTTTGAACGCGATCATGCCGATCCAGCCCATGCCCACGTACAGCAGCACGGCCAGCTTGTGATATCGCTTGAACAGGCCCAGCTCCAGCGCACTGCCGATCAGCGCCAGCGTCCACACCGCCACGAACAGGCTCCAGCCCCAGGCGCCGGGCAGCGCGATCAGGGTGAACGGGGTATAGGTACCGGCGATCAGCACATAGATCGCGATGTGATCGAGCGCGCGCAAGGCCGGCTTGGCGGCGGCGACGGAAATCGAGTGGTACAGCGTCGAAGCGGTATACAGCAGCACCAGCGAGCTGCCGAACACCGCGCAGGCCACCACGGTGAGCGCATTGCCATGCAACGCCGCAAACGCCACCAGCGTGGCCAGCCCGGCGATGCTGAGCACGATGCCGATGCCGTGAATGACACTGCTGGCCAGTTCATCGCCAAAGCTGTAGCGCGGGGTCAGCACACCGGATGTGACGGACATGGAGGAACTCCTGGCAACGCACCGGCGCCCGACAGCGCCCCGACTACCTTAGCGGGCAGGTCGACGCTTGCCTACTACCGCCCCAGCCGCTCATTTGATCAAACTCATCGTCGCTCCTCACAACCTGCCCGATCCACGGACAACGGCCCGTCAAACATGGCCATCCAGCCGTCTACTTGCGCAAGATCGCCGGACAGGCATACGCTGCAGTCGCGGCAGCACGATCCCCCTGCTCACGCAGCGTGACTGCCGCAACATCCCCACCGATGTCAGGAGGTCGCCATGTCGTCCGCAAGCCTGGCCGTTGCTCATCGCGCACACCCCGACAGTGCACGCATCGCTGCTCTCAGCGCCGCGATTGCACTCAACCTGGCCGTCATCGTGATTGCCACACGACCGGTCACTCCGGCGCAGTTTGCCGTGGTCAGCCAGCTGACTCCCGCGTCACTGATCCGGATCATCGAGCGCCCAGCCGTGATTCCGCCACCGCTGCCGGTCGAGCTGAAGCCGTTACCGCACCCACCGACACTGCCGCAAGCGCACGTGCGACCGACACCGGTCAGCCCACCGGTCGTCGTGCCCAGCGTGGAAGGCAATATCGCCGCGCCGCCGATCAGCCCACCAACGCTGCTACCCAGCGACACCACTCCCGGCACCGCTGGGGTGGCGCCTGCGGTCGAAGCCAGCCTGGCCTATCAGGTAGCGCCGTTGCGTTTCCCGGCACAGGCGCGGCAACAGCACATGCACGGCACCGTGCTGCTAAGGGTGCTGGTGGATGAAACCGGCAAGCCAATGCAGGTGACGGTGGAACAGGGCAGCGGCTATGCCCTGCTCGACCGCAGCGCACGTGACCAGGTCCTCGCCGGTTGGCGTTTCCAGCCTGCGATAGTGAATGGGCAGGCAGTGCGTGCATGGGCCAGGGTGCCGGTGAATTTCCAGTTGCGCGATTGACCGATCCGCCAGCAAGCCCGGCCGGTATTCCGGCCGGGCTCCCCACGCCAACCTTCTGTCTCCGCATGCCGGTGCGGCACGCCAGCATGGCGAATATTCGTCGCCGGCTTACGCGTCTTTAACGATACGCATGCTCCACTGACGCCCATCCACCCTGCCAGGTTTCACGCATGGGCAAGCACGCGAACACCTTGAAAACCCTGCGCGCCATTGCGCTCGAACACGGCGCCGTCGAGCAGCCCGATCTCGCCTCGATGGCACGTGAACTGGGTCAGGTGGTGCATCAGGATGCCACGGCACTGGCCGCACGCCTGGCGCCGCTGCGCGCGCGCCAACGCGGCTTCGAACGCTGGCTGCTGGCCGAGCGCAGCAAGCCGGCACTCAGTGTGCTGGTGATGGCGTGGCCGCCGAATCACCTCACCCCGGTGCACGATCACGCCGGCCTGTGGGGTCTGGAGTTGACCCTGCATGGCGCGCTGGAAGTGCAGTCGTATGCGCGTGATCCCGTCACGGGCGACTTGCGTATGCAAGGGCGCGACTGGCTCGGGCCGGGCGACGGCACCTGGTTCGAAGGCGATCAGCACCACGCGCACCGCTGCCGCAATCTGTCCCGGCACGATACGGCGCTCACGCTTCACGTTTATGGTGGCGATCTGGCACAGTACTTCGCGTACGAGCAGGCGGAACCGGACGGACGCTGGATCGCACAGCCGCAGCGCAGCGCGATCGCCGGTCGCCTGCAGCGCTGATCCGCACGACACCACACACAAGGAATTTCATGTTTCGACGGGTCGCCATCATCGGCGGCGGTGCCGCGGCCGCCACGCTGCTCAGCGAGTTGCTGGAGCGCCAGCCGCCGCAGTCACTGCATCTGGACTGGTATACCGGCGGCGGCACGCCCGCGCGCGGCGTAGCCTACGGCACCCTGTCGGAGCGCCATCTGCTGAACGTGCGGGCAGCCTCGATGAGCATGTTCGCCGGCAAGCCACGCGGCTTCCTGGATTTCGTGCAGCGCGACGACCCGGCGATCGCCGGCACCGACTTCCTGCCGCGCCGCCGCTACGGCGACTATCTGGAGGCGGAAGTGGCGCGCGTTCTGCAGCACGGCAAGGCGCACGGACATGACGTGAACATCATTCCGTTCGCGGTCGACGCACTGGTTCCCGAGCACGACGGCGTCACCGTGATCCACGGCGAGGAAAGTCATCACGTGGACGCTGCCGTGCTGGCACTCGGCGCGCTGCCGCCGCAGCCGCTGCCCGGCGTCAGTGCCGACGCACTGGCCAGCGGTCGTTACGTGGTGGATCCGTGGCAACTGTTGGCCACGGTGGGCCAGTTGCAACCGCCGCCACGCAAGGTGGTGCTGATCGGGCTGGGGCTGACCGCGGTCGACGTCCTGCTCGAACTCTCTGCGCAATGGCCGCAGACCGAATTCATCGCGATCTCTCGCCACGGCCTGCTGCCCGAGGCGCATCTGCACGCGGCCGCCGCGCCCGCCGACGACAGCGCCGAACTGATCGAGGCGATGCACGACGCGCCAGAGATCCACCGCTGGATGCACCTGCTGCGCGAGGCGATCGTGCAGGAAGACAATGAGTGGCGCACCGTCGTCGACAGCCTGCGACCGCATGTGCCCGGCCTGTGGGCCGAGCTGTCGCTGGAGCAACGTGCGCGCTTCATGCGTCATGCGCGTTGGGCGTGGGAACGCGTCCGTCACCGCATGCCGCCGCAGGTACACGCCGCAATCGCCGCGTTGGAGCAAAGCGGCCGCCTGCATCGCCAGCGCGGACGCATGCAATCGGTGAACGTCATCGGCGACAGCCTGCAGCTGAACCTGAGCCACGCTGGCGAGACGCACACGCTGGGCGCCGATCTGGTGATCCAGACCGTCGGCCTGGACACCGACGTGCGCCGCACCAGCCATCGACTGATCAGCCAGCTGCTGACCAATGCGCACATCGCGGCCGATCCGCTCGGACTCGGCGTGCAGGCCGGCACGGATGGACGGCTCCAGCATGGCGGCCAGGATTGGCCGCATCTGTTCGCGATCGGCAGTCTGCTACGCGGCACCTTGTGGGAATCCACCGCGATGCCGGAGATCCGCCAGCAGGCCCGCAATCTGGCTGATCGGCTGCTGGGCGTCTAGCCGTCACCGGCGCCCGCGATGACCGCCAGCGCACTCACCCTCGGTATCGCCCTGCTGCATCTGCTCGGCATGTTCGCGGCGATGCACGCCGTGATGCATACGCGTACACCACAGGGCGCGATCGGCTGGGCACTCGGCCTGCTGTTGCTGCCGTATGTGACCTTGCTGCCTTATCTGTATCTGGGCTCCAGCCGCTTCCTCGGTTATCGCGTGGGGCATCACCCGCTGTCGCCGCGCGCAGTGCTGGCCGCGGCGGATACACACGCCATCGATCCCGGCTGCGCCCGCTTCGCCGCGATCAGCGCACTGCAAGGGCGGCCATTCCGTGGCGGTCATCGACTGCGCCTGCTGATCGACGGCGAGGCCGCGTTCGACGTCATGCTGGCGGCGATGGCCGCCGCCGAGCAGTGCCTGCTGGTGCAGTTTTTCATCATCCACGACGACGCACTCGGTCGCCGTCTGCAGCAGATACTGCTGGAACGCGCGGCTGCCGGCGTGCATGTCTGCGTGCTGTTCGACGGCATCGGCAGCCATGCGTTGCCGCAGCACTATGTAGACACGCTGCGCGCCGGCGGCGTGGCGATCCACCGCTTTGCCACGCATCGCTGGCGCAACCGGTTCCAGCTGAATTTTCGCAACCATCGCAAAATCGTGGTGGTGGACGGCGCGCGCGCGTTCGTCGGCGGCCTCAACGTGGGCGACGAATACCTGGGCCTGAAGCCGCCGCTGGCGCCGTGGCGTGATACCCAGCTGGAGTTGCACGGCGCGGTGGTGGCCGACCTGCAGCAACTGTTTGCCGACGACTGGCAATGGATCACCGGCGCGCCGCCGCCGCTGCTGCCGTCGCCGTCCGGTGACGGCAATGCCAGTGCGCTGGTCGTCGCCAGCGGTCCGGCCGACCCGCAGGAAACCGGCTCGCTGTTTTTTGCCGCCGCGATCAACGCGGCGCAACAGCGCGTGTGGCTGAGCACGCCGTACTACGTACCCGACCACGCCGTGCGGGCGGCGTTGCAGCTGGCGGTGCTGCGCGGGGTCGACGTGCGCGTGTTGATTCCTTCGCGGCCGGATCACCGCACCGTGTTTCTCGCCTCCACCCTGCATGCATATCACGCGGTGCGCGCCGGCATCCGCGTGTTCCGCTACCAGCCCGGTTTCCTGCATCAAAAAGCGCTGCTGATCGACCGCGACGCCGCCGCGATCGGCAGCATGAACCTGGACAGCCGCTCGTTCCGGCTCAACTTCGAGGTTGCAGCACTGGCCGTCGATCCTGCCTTCGCCGCCGACGTGGCGGCGATGCTGACCGAAGATTTTCGTCACGCCGCCGCCGTGGACGAGCGCGAATACCGCGATGCACCGTACCTGCGCCGGGTGGCGATGCACGTGGCGCGGTTGTTCGATCCGCTGCTGTAGACCATGCTGACCAGACCACGCTGGAGCCGTAATGCTGACCAGCGAAGGCAGCGGTTATCCCCGTTTATCCTGGTCTTTATCCTGGCTACCGGCGCGCCGGCTCCCGTTGCCACTGCACCACACCCAGCCGATATAGATGCCCAGCACCACACCCAGCAACTCGCACAACACCCGCGTGCCGATGCCGTCCGGATCATGCACCTGTGCCAGCTTGGCCTTGAGCAACTGCAGCGACTGCAAGCGCGCGTAATTGAAATAGAACAGATCCCATAGATCGCCGCTGGCCGTCAGCACCGTCGCCAGCAGGAACGACCAGCCGATCTGCGGACCGTAGCTCCAGCCGTTGCGCCGCCCCAACCAGTGGAACACGCCGAACAGCAGCAGGCCCGCCAGCGCGGAAATCACCCCGGCCTCGATGCCGCCGATGATGCCGTAGCCCATCCAGCTCTGGTCGTAATGCATGGTGCTGCGATATCCGTCGATGGTTGTCCCGCGCATTATGCATGCTCGCTCATCCGGCTCGTGACGCCAGCGCGCTAGACTCGAGTGTCTGCCCATCCGCGAACCTCCGCATGAGCCACATCCTCTCGTCCCACGCCGCATTGATCATCGTCGACGTGCAGCCTGACTTCATGCCCGGCGGCGCTTTGGCCTGCCACGAGGGCGACGCGATCGTGCCAGGCATCGATGAGCTGTTGCGCTCGCGCATCTTCCGCCATGTGCTGGCGACCCAGGACTGGCACCCGCGCGGACACATCTCGTTCGCCAGCTCGCATCCAGGCCGGGTACCGTTCGAACAGATCGACCTGTACGGCCAGCCGCAGACACTGTGGCCTGATCACTGCGTGCAGGGCACGCCCGGCGCCGAACTGCATCCGGCCATCGACTGGTCGCCACTCGATGCAGTGATCCGCAAGGGCAGTGATCCGGGCGTGGATTCCTATAGCGGTTTTCGCGAGAACCACGGCCCGGCTGGCGCGCGCCCCAGTACCGGCCTGGCCGGCTGGTTGCGCGAACGCGGCGTGGAGGAGGTCTTCGTGTGCGGACTGGCGCGCGACGTCTGCGTGCTGTGGACCGCGCAGGATGCTGTGGAACTCGGCTTCCGTGCCCACCTGCTGTGGGATCTCAGTCGGCCGGTGACACTGGATACGGATGCAGCGACCCGCACCACCCTGCTGACGCAGGGCATCACGATTACCGAAGCAAGTGAGCTGAGGCGAGAATGAAGCGGCGGGTCATCCGGGCTCAGGCGCTCGGAGCGATCGGACCTCGGCGATCGACCACAACTGCGGCAAGCGGATCGCAAACAGTCCGGCACTGCGCGTGCGGCGATCCAGCTTCAGCAGTTCCTTGTCCTTGCTGAGTAGCCAACGCGCACCCGACGCCAGTGCCAGCTCCAGAAATTTCTGGTCGTCCGGGTCGGCGCAGCGCGGCAGCGGAAGATCGTCCTCGCCTACCATCGATGCTTCGGGCGTCAGCAGCTGGATCAACGCGTCGAAAGCATCGCGGAACCTCGGACGTTGTCGATCGTCGATCGGCAGTTGCGGATAGTGCAGCACCCGCTGCCATTCCTCGCGGCAGTCGTCGCGTGTCACCGCCTGCACCGCCCCACTGCGCATGGCCGCCAGCACGTGCGAGCACAGCGAGTCGCCGAACACGAACAGGTCCAGACACACATTGGTGTCCAGCACGATGCGCGGCACCGGAAGCTCGGCGCGAGTCATCGCAGCAGCACCGGGTAGCACCGATGCATGAGTGCCGGCGCTTCCATCAGGCGTCGTTTTCGGATGTCGCGCTCACATGCGGCTCGCCGTCCGCATCGATCCGGACGCTCAGCGTGATCGGTCGGCAACAGACCTGGCAGTCCTCGATGTAGTGCTGATCGCCGACCGAGGCATCGACCAGGATCTCGATCGGTTCGCCGCAATACGGGCAGGAGATGTCGAAGGGCGTGAGCATGGGCGTGTACCGAAGCAGGGATGACCCAGCTTGCCACAGACTGGCGGCACGGGGCCTCAGTTCGGCGCGCTACAATCGACGGCACTGCCGCCCTCAGCGTGGACGGCATCCATCTTTGCGTATCACGCCGACGATGAGCGCCAAGCCGATGCCGAACTTCCTCAACAAGCCCCGCACCCTCAACATCGGCGGCCGGACCTTCGTCAGCCAGGGCCTGTCGAGGCGCATCTGGGACGATATCTATCATCGCGCGCTGATCATGCGCTGGCCGGTGTTCTTCAGCCTCGCCGCGGCAGCCTTCCTGCTGCTCAACACGATCTTTGCCGGGATCTACCAGCTCGGCACACAGCCGATCGCGAACCAGTATCCGCATGGTTTTGCCGGCGCGTTCTTTTTCAGCGTGGAGACCCTGGCCACGGTCGGTTACGGCGACATGCATCCACAGACCGTCTACGCGCATGTCGTGGCCACGGTGGAAATCTTCACCGGCATGGCCTGCATCGCGGTGATGACCGGATTGATCTTTTCGCGCTTCTCGCGGCCACGCGCGAAGATCATCTTCGCCAACCACCCGGTCGTGCGGGTCATCGACGGCCGGCAAACCCTGATGATCCGTGCCGCCAACACCCGCCAGAACGTGATCGCCGAAGCCTCGGCCCAATTGCATCTGCTGCGCCTAGAAACGTCGCCGGAGGGTTTCAGGCTGCGCAAGATCCACGATCTGCAACTGGTCCGCGATCGTCACCCGATCTTCGTGCTGAGCTGGAGCCTGATGCATGTGATCGATGAGAGCAGCCCGCTCTACGGCGAAACCCCCGAGACCCTGGAAAGTACCCAGTCGGCCTTCCTGCTGAGTATCGAAGGCGTCGACGAGACCACCTCGCAATCCATGCTGGCGCGCCAGCAATGGGGTCACCAGGAGCTGCGCTGGAATCATCGTTACCTCGATCTCGTCCACGTCGACGATAGCGGTGTCAACGTCATCGACTACAGCGTCTTTCACGACGTGCTGCCGCTGGATGAGGATACGAGTCTGTCCGGCTGATGCTGCACCGTACTTGTCAGGCGATACACTGTGGCTTCCCTCTAGCGGATGACCACCGATGGCCGAGCGCGAGTTCGACAACTACCTTGCCCGCTCCGGCGCCACGCTCGAAGGTTCGCGCTACACCGCCTATCTCGCGGTGACTCCGCGCAAGAGCGGCTTCCCGATGTATTTCGCGATCTGCGAAAACCGCAGCTTCCGCGACAAGACCATCGCCGAGACCGCCGCCGCCAAGGCGCTTGCCGACATGCTGGGACTGGAAGAGGATGGCACGCCGATCTTCCCGGACGGCTACACCGGTTTTGACGACGACAAGCCGGGCAGCGAGCCGGAATAATTCCGCGTCCGGCGCATATCGAGCGCCGAGCTGTGGCAACTCACAGCGTCAGCAGCACCTTGCCGATCGCTTCGCGACTTTCCAGATAGGCATGCGCCTTCGCGCCGTCGCTGAGCGGAAAGCGCGCGGCGATGTTCGGCTGCAGCTGGCCGGCGCGGATCTGCGCGAACAACGCCGCCGCCCGCTCGCGCCGGATCGCCGCACTGGTCAGCACGTTCCAGAGATCGCCGCCGGTCAGCGTCAGCGAGCGATCCATCAGCAGGCGCGGATCCACCGGATCGGGATCGCCCGCCGCCATGCCGTAGAACACTACGGTGCCGCCGATACGTGCCGCGGCCAGACTGTCGCCCAGCGTGCGTCCGACCGAGTCGTAGACCACGTCGGCGCCGCGACCTTCGCTCAGTTGCTTCGTTTGCACGGATAGCTCGTCGTAACCACACGCAGCATCCGCGCCGGCCGTCAGCACCGCGGCGCGTTTCACCGCACTCGACGCCACGCCCAGCACGCGCGCACCCAGCGCCTTCAGCATCTGCACCAGCAGCTGGCCCACGCCGCCGGCCGCCGCATGCACCACTGCGACATCGCTGCGGCGTACGCGATAGCTGTCGGTCACCAGATACTGCGCGGTCAGACCCTGCAACAGGGTCGCCGCGGCGGTATCGAACGTGATGTCGTCCGGCAGCGGAATCAGCTTGTCGAGATCGACCGCGACCAGCTCCGCATTCGCGTACGGCATGTCGGCAAAACCGACGCGTGTACCGACTGGAAACAGCGAATCGCCTGCGGCTGCTTGCTCGATCACGCCCGCGCCCTCGTAGCCGAGGATCCACGGCGCCGTGCCGCTCAGGTGATAGTTGCCGTTGCGCCGGTAGACGTCCGCGAAATTGAGCCCGACGCTGCGCATGCGCACCAGCGCCTGGCCGGGCGCGGGAACCGGATCGGGTTGCTCGCCCCAGTGCAACACCTCGGGACCGCCGAATTTTTCAAACAACAAGGCATGCATGGCGTGGCGCTCCGAATTAATGAAATCTTCTAATCAAACCTGCTCACGCGCCGCGCGCGATTCAAGCCGCCCGCTCGCGCAATTGCGCCACGGCTGCCGGAATCGCCGATGGCGCTTCCACCGTGATCACGTGCGGATGGTCGTCGCCGAGATCGTGCTCCAGTTCATGCGCCCAGGTCACGTGATACGGCAGATGGATGCCCCAGCCGCCGAGCTTCACCACCGGCTCGATATCCGAACGCAGCGAATTGCCGACCATCGCGAACTGCGCCGGCTGCAGCTTGAACTCGGCCAGCACGCGCCGGTAAGTGTCGCCGTTCTTCTCCGAGACGATCTCGATGCGGCGGAACAGCTCGGCCAGACCTGATTGCGCGACCTTCTTTTCCTGGTGGAACAGGTCGCCCTTGGTGATCAGCACCACCGCGTGATGCTGCGCTACCGCCTCGACCGCCTCACGAATGCCGGGCAGCAGTTCCACCGGGTGCTGCAGCACGTCCTTGCCCAGCTCGATCAGCCGATGGATGTCGGCTGCCGTGATGCGGCCGGCACTGACCGCAATCGCGGTCTCCACCATCGACAGCGCCATCCCTTTCGCGCCGTAGCCGAACAGCTTGAGGTTGCGCTGCTCGGTTGCCAGCATGCTGTCGTGCACCTGCTGGTCGCCGAGATCCACGTAGCGCCCGACGATCGTGGCGAACTCCTCGTTCGCCTGCCGGTAGTAACCCTCGCTATGCCACAGCGTGTCGTCGCCATCGAAACCGATCAGTTGCAGCATGCCGTCAACCTTTCATCCTGGGTGGGGTCTGTACCGGAACAGATACCGAAAGTCGGCCTATGATAAGCGCCCGGCTCGCCCCTCATTCATGGGCCGGCTTTGCGGATCCCGACGGAGACTTTCGATGGCCACGCATTGCACCCATCTCGAAGGCATTCAGGAGGTCACACCCAGCGCGCGCGGTTGCGAGGAATGCCTGCAGTCCGGCGACGTCTGGCTGCACCTGCGCATCTGCCGCACCTGCGGGCATGTCGGCTGCTGCGACGATTCGCCGAACCGGCACGCCACCAAACATTTTCACAGCACCAAGCACCCGATCATCGAAGGCTACGATCCGCCGGAAGGATGGGGTTGGTGCTACGTGGATGAAGTGATGTTCGACCTGCGTGACCGCATGACGCCGCAGCTTGGCCCGATCCCGCGCTACTACTGAGCGTTGGAGTGCGGCTCAGCTCACTTCGCTACCCAGTCGCAGATTGATGCCTAACGTGGTGGCCAGTTCACGCAACGGTTCGCCGTCGCGGGTCAGCGTCATGAAGCCGGCGTAGGTGTCGCCGTCGGTCTCCCACGCCCACAGCGTGTAGCCGAACTCCGCCAGGCGGTCGTAGGCGATCGAGAATAACTCGGCCGCATCCAGGTCGTCGAAGAACTCGTCGTCGTCCGGATCGCCGTTCCAGTCGACCGACAGGTTCCAGCGTGAGGACAGTTCGTCGATCGCCTGCACCAGCGAGCGCAGGTCGTGCGTGCCCACGATGAAACCAGAGCGCCAGTCGATCACCCGACCGATCACCTCGATCGGCTCGACCTCGTCAGCGTCAACATCGGCCATCGCCTCGCGGTAGTCGTTGAACTGCAGCAGCGCAGTTTCCTCGTCGCCGGGATTGATCAGCAGCAGCAGCTGCCAGACCTTCGCCTCGACCGAGTCCTCATCGACATCGTCGAATTCGCGCTCGCCTTCATATTCGTCGTCGGATGAATTCATGGGTGGATCACTACAGGCAGGAGTCGCATGGTGGCGCGTACGCCGCCGCGGGGGAAGCGCCGATCATCACGCGCCCACCCGGCGGCGCACCGCCGCCATGTCGCGCACCGGCCGGATCTCGATCGCACCGGTGCGCGACCACGGAAACTCCGAGGCGATCCGCACCGCCTCGTCCATGCTGTCGGCCTCGATCAGGTTGAAGCCGCCCAGGTATTCCTTGGTCTCGGCAAACGGCCCGTCGACGACGCTGACGCGGTCGTTGCGCATGCGCAGCGTTCGCGCCGTGGCTGGCGCCTCCAGCTGCTGCGAATCATGCAGATGGCCTTGCGCCTGCAATTCGTCCGCATGCATGAAGCAGCCGTGCATCATCGTGTCGAACTCGCCGTCCGGCAACGCGTTGAGCAAGGCGTCGTCGCAATAGATCATGACCAGGTATTTCATGGCGTCCTCGACAGGGGAAGGTGGATAAAGCCATGGGAAGGTGTGCGGAGGATGGATAATGCCGGCATCCCGCCACGCTGACCACCATGAACGATACCTCCAGCGCGTTCTCCTGCCACCCGATCGCGTTCGTACGCTCGCCATATGCGCAGCGCATCGACGCGCCGCACCAGCCCACCGTGGTCGAAGGCACCGAGACCGGCGCGGCGGCCGAGGCGATCATCCAGTTCACGGCGGACTTTCCGACCGCGGCATTTCGCGACCTGGCCGGCTTCGAGCGCATCTGGCTGGTGTTCGTGTTCCATCGCAGCGAAGGCTGGAAGGCCGAGGTACGACCACCGCGCGGTGGCGGCAAGCGCAGCGTGCTGGCCACCCGTTCGCCGCACCGGCCGAATGCGATCGGCCTGTCCGCGGTCGAGCTGGTCGAGGTCGGCGAACATGCGCTACGCGTGCGCGGGATGGATTTGCTCGACGGCACACCGATCCTCGACATCAAGCCGTACGTGCCCTACGCCGATGCGTTTCCGATCTCGCGCGCGGGCTGGATCGACGAGATCGACGCGGCGCAGGGCCGGCACTCCGCACCGGGCCCACGCCGGCCACGTGTCACGCCAGCGGATTGAGCGCGCGCTCGTTATCGCCTCAGAACCGGCCTCACAGCCGGCCGAGCAGAAAAAGCACCAGCAGAATGACCAGGATCAGGCCGATGCCGCCACTCGGCCCGTAACCCCACGAACGGGAATGCGGCCAAGTCGGCAGACCGCCGACGAGTGCAAGGACAAGGACGACAATCAGGATGGTGATCAACATGGCACGTTCTCATGGGGATGTTGTGCCGTGTTGGCCAACAAGAACCGCATCGTGCCCGCCAGAGCCGTCTAGGCCGTGTGACGAGCGAAATCCGGCACCGGCCAAACGCCATCCCAGTCCGTGAGACAGGCAACCGCTAACTTGGCCCGGGCCAGTCGGAACCCTCCGCTGGCGGCACCCGATGCACTGGCAGTGGATCGGTTCAAACATTTGCCGCGTTCGGCGCAAGCTCGACGCGGCTTTTTTGTGTATGCACGTCTCGCCTTGCCAACGCCATCGTCAAGCCATGTTCACGTGCGAGATTGTTGAATCGTCCTCTCAGGAGAACCCATCATGAAAGCCTGCCTACTGCTGCTGTCGCTCGCACTCACTGCCTGCATGTCGGCACCCGAATCGACCACGCATCCGGCTGCGCCGATGGCAGCCAGCGCCAGCGTGCCGACATCCACCATCACCCTCGCGCGCTACCACTGGCAATTGCACGACGCCGTCGACGGCAACAATCGGCGCCTCGACGTACTGCTCGACAAGCCGGATCAACCGCTGCAGCTCGATTTCAGCGCTGACACGATCAGCGTGCGCAACGCCTGCAATGGCATCCACGGCGGCTACACCATCGTCGAGGGCCATCTCGTCACGACGTCTTTGTTGCATACCATGATGGCCTGCGCCGAGCCGACCCTGATGCAGCGCGAGTCCACCATCAAGGCTGTGCTGCAAAGCCGACCCACACTGATCCTGACGACGGCCGGCGACACACCGTTGCTCACGCTGGCGGCCGACAGCGGCCTGTCGCTGACGTTCGCCGGCAAGCCGACAGCGGAGGCACGTTACGATGGCCCCGGCGAGACGATGTTTCTGGAAGTGGCATCCAACACGACGCCGTGCCATCACCCGCTGATCCCGGACAAGTCATGCCTGCTGGTGCGCGAACGCCACTACGACGCACAAGGTCTGCGCAGCGGCCAACCCGGCCCATGGCAGACGCTGCAACAGGACATCGAGGGTTACGTGCACCAGCCCGGCACACGCAACGTGCTGCGCGTGAAGCGTTACACGCTGAAGCAGCCGCTCGCCGATGCACCGGCCACCGCGCTCGTGCTCGACATGGTCGTGGAGAGCGAAATCGTCAAGTCATCCGATCCAGCGGATCAGCCGCAACATCCATGACGTACAAGCTGCGTTTCAGCAGCACCACCCGCCACGGACGTACCCGCAACGACGGCGCCATCGGTGCCAACGCGACGTAGCGATTTTGCAGCGTCGCCGCGAGCAACACCGCGCATCGGCTGATCGTCTTGTGCCGATTCGCCTCGCAACTGAAACAGCTCGTCTCCTGTGCAAGGCACAGCGAGCCTGTCGGCGGCTGCGCCGCGCGACCATGCAGCGGAACCCGGCACTACACGGCAGACATCAAGTGACCCGGATTCTCATGGAGTGGCCTGACTTGCCGGCACTTCGCGATATGGGTCACGCATCCCGATGCTTTCACAGGTCAACCGCCGGGTTTCAGGCACGTTTGAACGTAAATGGTCGGGCTTGTCGCTTCCGACGTGAGTTGAAGGAGATCCTGAGCTATGAAACGGACTTTTATTGTTGGTTGTCCGCGATCTGGCACCACGGTCGTGCAGGCCTTGCTGGCCAGACACCCGGATGTATTCACCCTGCCAGAGACGGCTTTCTTTGAGCAGCTGTACGCCGATCTGGAATGGCGCTGGGGCGATTACCGTGCCAAACCGCGACGACGCCGGTGGCGACAGCGCCTTGGCTTGATGCGCAAGGGAGTAAGACCTTCGATCGTTCCGCTGCTGCACTCGCTGGATGACGAGCGCAGCCAGATCAAGCGAGTACCGTTCAGCTCGAACGCCTGCGCCGCCAAGTTCATCGACCTGCTCGACTCGCTTGCGTCGCACGCCGATTGCTCGCTGTGGGTGGAGAAGACACCGAACCATCTTCTGTACATGCCGGAAATCGAAGCCTGCGCATCCGACGCACGTTTCATCCACGTGATACGCCCGGGCGAGGACGTGCTGGCTTCGCTGGTGGACGCCTACCTTCGTTTCGAGAACGACGATGCCTTTGGCGGTGGTTCGGTGCACTGGGCGCGCCGCTGGAACCGCGCGATGCAGATTCATGAGGCATGCATCGGGCGCGCCAATCACGCCTTCGTATTTCTGGAAGACCTGATCCGCGAGCCGGACGATGAATGGACGCGGATCTGTCAATTCCTGGATCTGCGACCCAACACCCGGCTCGAGGACACCTGCAGCCAGAGCATTGCGGATCTGAAGCACGAGCCCTGGAAGGACGGCGCCATCAGCGGCCTTCCACGCCCCATGGAAAACAAGGCGGACGGCTTGTTCACCTCGCGATTCAAGCGGTGGCTGGACGATCATCTGGAGTCGTACGACGATCTGCGCACGAAGTGCCTTCTCTTGCGCAGTGGAGCTGACCGCAGAGTTAGGCGCCCGAATTCAGGAAGCTACGTGACATCCCATCCAAGTAGCAGCATGAGCCAACAGCGGCATTGCAAGTAACCACTGCTCCTACGCCCTACAACCAAAACACACAGGCCCTTACTGGAAGCAGCCGTCCAGATCCGGGCGCTGATCAGCCTTTTCCAGCCCGCCGTAGTACGCCGCTTCTTGAAGTACGCGCACATCGCGGCCTCCAACGCGTCGCTCATCTGCTCGTGCAGCGGCGCAAGACGTACGGCTGTCCGCGCCAGCAATGATCCGGTGCAGTGCTTCGCGCGAGGCTCACATGTCGCGGCGACGTGTTTGCTGATGGCAAAGCCACGTATGACCTCAGCGCGACGGCGCCTGCACCATGTTGACCACGAGTTGTGCTGCGGTTATGCAAATCACCGGACCCATCCTTCGCAAGTAAGGTTCATGAGGTCACCTCCATCATCAGTTCGGTTTCAAACGTGATCAGCTCGCGGATCTCCGGTGTACGCAGTCCCACCATCATCGGGTTGCGCACGTTCGGCAGGAAACACAGATCGAAGATCTCGGAGATGTCGCCATCAAAACGGATCCAGTGCAGCACATCGCCGCTGGTGAGCGAGATGATCTGCACGCCGCACCACGGCTCGACGTCGTGTTTGGTCAGTTCCGCGTCCAGCTGCAGGCCTTCGAAGCGCTGATTCCTTGGCTTGGACAGACCCACCGCTGCGGTATTGCCGAAGATCGACAGGCCGCGCACGAAACCGGGCAGGAACGCATGCGGCACAAACGATTTGGTCGCAAAATCCACCCAGCCCAGATACCCGGTGCCCGCGTTCAGTACCCACAGCTTGCCGTTGGCCCAGCGCGGCGAATGCGGCATCGACAGACCTTCGCAGACGATCTCGTTGGTGTCGATGTCGATCACCACACCGCCGTTGTGGCGCCGATCGCGCCAACCATCCACCGCATCGCTCTTGCACACGGCGGTGACGTACTTGGGGGCGCCGTCGACCATCGCCAGCCCGTTGAGATGGCAACGATCCTCCGGTGCGATCTTGCTGATGAAATCCGGCTTCCAGATCGCCTTGAAGCTGTGCGTCTGGCTTAGCTCGGCGACGCACGAGTACTTTGTGTTGATGAACACCACTTTGCCATTCTTGCGGATGCCCAGCTCGTGGATATCCAGATCGCCGATGGTCTGCGCGTTGCGCGGCACATAGCACTTGTCGAACTGGTCGTGGATGACCTCGTTCGAACGCAGCACGTTCTCAAAGCGCCACAGCTGGTACAGGCCGCCCAGATAAATGCGTTGGGCGTTGCCGACAATGCCCATGGCACGTTCGAACAGTCGCTCGAAGAACGACACGCGGCCTTGCTTGTCGCTACCCACCAGATAGACGCGACCGGTCTGATAGGACGAGATCGCCAGCGACAAATTGTTGCCGGCCAGCCATCCCGCTAGCCCGCGTGAACAGCTTTTGTCGACGACTCGTGGCTTGGGAACGTCCACAGCGGCCTGTGCGGTGATCTCTACGGGCGAATCTGCAGATGACAGTGCAGATTTCGCAGGATCCGCTGGTAAAAAAACCTCAGGTACAACAGGTTGTGAACCTGCCTCGAAGTCGCCCGGGATGCCAGCCATCGACACAGCGTGACCCGAAATTTCCTGCTTGCTTGTCACATCATTCTCCACATTCTCGTGACTGACTTCGCGTCGAAGTATTCACCCTCTGAGAGTACGCCTTCAGATCATGATGCGCCGGCAGATGTTTGACCACGCAGCTTGCTCGAAGCGCCATCCTCGACGATGGCCAGGAGAAAATCGGGGGTGTCGTCCGGGCCAACCCTGCATGCGTGGCTCATGATCATTTCTGTGGCTGGTCTGGCGTATCGGACTTCATGGCTCCCACACGCCAGATTCGCACAGAGTCGTGGTCGATCTTGCGCTGCATGATGCGAATGCCCTTCGTTCGCGCCCACTGCGCGAGTCGCCTAGCGTTGTCGGTCGAAAACCCATCGAAGCGCACTACAAGCACAAAACTATCGCCCTCCTTCATTTGCAGGACCCGCTGCTGTTCGATGGAAAGCGGCCTCCTGCTCCCGTTCGGAAATGGGATACCCCGCTCGATCTTGCCGACCGTGTAACCCTCGAATACGGTGATGCTCATGCCTGCTTCATCAGATCGTACCGAGTCGCCAGATCCGGGCGGTGTTCTTGTCGATCATGCGATATGCGACCAGCACATGGCGCTCCCGCGCCCAGCTCGTCAGACGAGTAGCGATTTGTGACGCGCTGCGGTAACGCCACCGCGGGATGACACTGTTGTCTTCGTCGACCAGAATCGTCTGCAACAAGAAACTGTCTCCATCTTCCAGTTCTAGAACACGCTGCTGACCAGGCGTGAATACCCGGGCACCATCTTGAGCCAGGCTCATCTGAGATTCGACGGACCCTGCTCCATGTAACTTGTTTACTATGACGCTCTCCCTAGAGCAGCCTTCGATATCATTCGGGGCTGCTGCCATTTGCTGTGTCCTCGGGAAAAGAAGCCCGGAAAATCTGCATCTACCGGACTCCCTCCCCGCTGCCTTACCAGGTGTAGCGCAACCCGACCTGCCCACCGAAGAAGCTCTTCATCGCGCCGCCGTCCTGCCAGCTTGCGCCGCCGTACAGGGCGAGGTTGCGGATCTTCACGTTGACGCCGCCCTCGACCAACGCACTGGTGCCTTGCGTGCTGGTTTCACCGTAGAACGTGTTGTTGATCGTGTAACGGTTGGTGCCGTCGAATTCATGCACCGCGGAGATCCCGACATACGGCGTCCATGTCGTGCCTGCATCCGCCGTATAGCTCTTGCTGACCATCACACCCAGTCGGCCGCGCGACGAGTTGTCACCGCCGGACTGGAAGCCCGCCAACGTGGCCGAATCGGACTTGACGCTGTTGACCCGGTTCCACGTGTACTGCAGTTGCGGAGCGATTTGCAGGCCGTTGCCGAGTGTCCAGCTCTTGCCTGCTTCCACGTTAAAGGCATCGGCATCGCCCTCGACCCATGCCTCGCCTGCGGCCGACTTGAGATGACTGGTAAAGCTCATCGAGCGAAACGAGGCATCGAGGTAGGCGCCAGTCGACGAAATCCAGGTCGCATAGACACCACTGGTGGTGCCCTTGATCTGACCAGAACCTGAGTTGCTGCCATCGAGATGCTGGTTAGCCTGATTCTTTGCCACCAACAGACCAGCCTTCAGCTCGTCGGTGAACGCAAAGTCCACGCCCACCTCCTCACCAGTGTTGCTCTGGTCAAAAGAGAAGTTACCGCCTTGGCCGAAGTTGCCGGCATTGTGACTGGGATCAACCGTGCCACTGTCGCCGAACACACGAGCCCACAGGCTCACGCCGCCTTTGAGCGTCTGGCTGACTGCGCCCATGCGCTGTTCCAAGGTGCCGATCTGGCTATTCATCAGACTCTGCGCACCCGGTGCCGCCGACACCGCGAGTGTGCCCAGGTTGCTCAGACCGCTCACACTTTCGCCGATGCCCACGATCGGTGGCGGGGCGGGTGGAGCCGGAGGGGCGGGCGGTGCTGGTGGAGCCGGGGGCGCGGGCGGAGCCGGGGGCGCTGTCACGGTCTGACCGAGCGAGAACGCATCGCTGGTTGTGTTGCTGGGGTCGATGTTGGTGAGCAGCACCTCACTCAGTTCCAGGAAGCTCTTGTCTTGCACCACGTTGCCCAGCACGAAGGAGCCGGCGACGGAAGTTCCGGTCACTGTGACCAGCGGGATGACGGTCGAGGCGGCGGTCGGATCATCCAGCACGTGCACGTTGACCGTGTTCACGCTGCCGGCGAGCACGTTGCCGATGATCTCCAATTGATCGCTGGTACCGTGCAGGCCACTCACGTCCATGTTGATCGTGCCGTTGCCGGCGAAGTTGCCAGTGATCGCCAGCGTGTCGCCCACCACACCGTTCTGGAAATTCAACGTACCGTTGTTGGTGAACGCATTCGGGTTCGCCGACGTGCCGGTGATCATGGTGATGGCATTGGTGCCTGAAACGGTGATCAGGCCGGCATTGCCGAACTGGTTACCGATCGGGTCGCTTCCCAGGCTGATCGTCGTGTTGCTCAGGTGGATCGTGCCGGCATTGGTGATGATGTCGTCACCGGCACCGAAGTCCGAGGCACCCACCGCATTCCAGACGCCGCCCACGGCATTGGTGAAGGTATCGTCGCCAGCACCGGTTTGAATTGCGCCGTTGATTGTGCCGGTGTTGGTGATGGTATCGCTCGACGCACCCGTCAATACCGCCACGCCATTCCCACTCGGCGACACCGCGCTGATCATGCCACTGTTGGTCAGTGTGGTCGCCGTGGTGCTGACGAGGTTTACGCCCACGGCGTTATCCGCGCTGGCGACAATGTTGCCCGTATTGGTGAAGGCCACATCGCTGGCCGAGGTGATCATTGCGCCATTGGCGCTGCCGCCGCTGCCGATGAAGGTGGCGTCGATGATGCCGGCATTGCTTGCCGCAATGGTCGCACCGGAAGCGAACAGACCGATCGCAGTGCCGCTGCCACCAGTCGCCGTGGCCACGATGTTGCTGGCGGCGTTCAACGTGACGGTGATGTCGTTCGCCGTGGCGAAGATGCCAGTGGCATTGGCCACGCTCTCGCTGTTGGCCTGACTCGACACGATGCCGTTATTGATGACCTTGGCGTAACCCTGCGCCGAGCCGTTCACTGCCGACAGGCCGATCGCGGTGGACGAGCCGGCGGCTGCAGCGTCGGTAATGGCGCTTGTCAGCACGCTACCTTCGTTGTCGATCGTGATGCCATGGAGGGTGCTGACCAGGCCGCTGCCGTATGAGCCCACGGTCACCAGACCATCGAGTCCGCTGGCGAAAGTGGTAGTACCGGTACCGATGCTGCTTTCGGCGCTGGCCGAGATGGATCCGGTCGCGCTGTTGACCAGCGAGATGTCACCCAGCGTCAGCGTACGCGCGACACTGCCGACCTTCGAGATCACCGAGATGCCATTGGCCGTGGTGAGTCCGCTATTGTCGAAATACGCCGACTTGGCGCTGGCGACAATGCTGTTGGTATTGCTGATATCGAAGTTGCCGTACGTGCCGACCGCGGCGATACCCGCGCCCCAGGCGCCGTGTTGTGCATGAAAGGCTGGCTTGCCATTGCTGGAAATGTCGGCCGCGGTAATCGTGCCGGTATTGGCGATGACGGTGTCGCCATAGTGGGTGGCGTAGCCGTTCTTCGTGTAGACACCGATCGCACTGCTGGACAACGGGTTGGACGTGGCTGCGGTGGCCACGATGTCGCCGCCATTGTTGACCGTGGTGACGCCCGAGTAGTTGTACGTGCGCACACCGATTGCTTCGGCGTGGAGGCTGCTGCTGATGGCATTGGCGGCGTAGAGCGCGCCGGTGGCGCTGTGCGCGCCAATGCTGCCCGTGTTGGTGACGTTGATCGCGTTGCCGGTGTAGTTGTAGTTGCGGGCGAATATGCCTGCGGCACCCAGTTCGCCGGAGGCCTCCACGTCGCCTTCATTGGTGATGTCGATCGCGTTGCCGCCGGAAACGCGGGCAATCAGGCCGCGTGCACCTTGCGAACCGTAGACCTGCACGAGCCCGGTGTTGTCGATGCCGGCGCTGCCGATCGTGGTCAGGCCGTTGAAACCGGTTTGCACCACTACACCGTAACCGCCAAACGTATCGTCGATGCGGATGTTGCCCGAGTTCGATACCAGCGCCGAACCGTACTGTGCGACACCGAGGATGCCATCACCCTGCGAGGCGCGGATGTCGATGTCACCGCTATTGGTGATGGTAGTGTCCAGCGCACCGTAATAGCCCGAGCCGTAGCCGACGTTGTGATGGCGACCGGTCTTGCCGTAGATGCCGATCATGTCGTTAAAGGTATAGTGACCCAGGCCGGGTGCGGGCGCAGCCGTGAGCGTGATGCTGCCACTATTGACCACGCCCACGGCGCCGTAGGCACTGAACGCCAAAATGCCGAAACTGGATGCGTTGTAGGCACTGCTGTTGATGGCGATACTGCCGGCGTTGTCCACCCCAGCCACGTCGTTATAGGTATTCGCGCTGATGCCGGTGCCGCCGTGCTGAGTCGAAATGACGATACTGCCGGTCGCGTTGTTGTTGACCTGCACGCCGCCGGCATAGTTGGACGCTGCAGCGATGCCGATGCCGTCCGGCGTGATGCCGCTGCAGAAGCAGTCGCCCGTCTGCACGACGTGGACCGCACCGTCGTTGTTGACCGTGGCATGGTAGGACAAGCCGTAGCCGACGTAGGCGCCAATGCCGACGGGCGCGAGCCCACTCGCGAATACGGTGCCACTGGCCGTATTCGTCACGCCGACATCGCCGTACAGCGCAATGGCCTTGATGCCATCGACAAACCAGGGACCCACAGCCTGAACGATGCCGGAGTTGGTGACACTCGTACCGGAATAGCTTTGCGCACCGATGCCCAGCACCGTCGTGAACGAAAACGGGTAGCCAAGGATCTGTAGCGAGTCACCGACCACGGTGCCGGAGTTGTTCACCGTCGATTTTCCGGTGGAGGACACCGCGCGGATGCCGTCCGCGTTGGCGAACAGGAAATTCTGGCTGATGATCGTGCCAGTGTTGGTAGCCAGTGCATCACCTCCAGCAGCATCAACCTTCATACCGATGGCGACACCATGACTGGAATAGGCCACGGCGGTATCGCTGTTGCTGGCGCTGGCATCGCCGTTATAGGTCTTGGCGAGTATGGCGGTGGCGTAATTCGAGCTGTCGCCCTTGGCAATGATCTGCATGTAGGCGTTGTTGCTGGCGCTGGCAGTGCTGTTGCCGCTGATGGCTGACACACCGACGGCGCTGCCGTTGTAGGCACCCGAAAGATTGAAGCCGTTGTTGCTGGCGGTCGCGTTGCCATTCACCGAGTACGCCTCGATCACATGGCTGATGCCGCCGTGCCCGATCACCTGGGTGAAGCCCGAACCCGAAGCCGATGCGTCGCCGTAGGTGCTGATGGCGGAGAGGCCTACGGCGTTGTAACCCGAGGTGATGCTCAGGCCGCTGCTGCTGTCGATCGTTGCGTTGCCGTACACCGTTTGCGCGAGGATGCCAGTGGCGGTACCGGTGGCGGATGTCGCGCTGATGGAGCCGCTATTGGTGACGCTGGCACCGGTCTGGCCGAAGGCCTCCAGGGCGATCGCCTGATCCTGGCCGCCGGTGGCGCTGATCGAACCACTGCTATCGACCGTGGCGATCCCCGTGGCCGACGAAGCCAGCAGACCCACGGCCTGATAGTTGGTGGAGGTCGCCGACAGGTTGCCGCTATGGGTGACGCCCACGTCGCCATAGGCACTGACGAGGACACCGATCGCGATGCCGTTGACCGAGCTGGCGGTAATCGTGCCTTCGTTGCTGAAGGTTGCGATGCCCGCGGCGGCCGACGCATTGACCGCGATGGCGTTGCCGTCCTGCGCCGTGGCCGTGATGCCGCCGGTGGCCTGGTTGTCGAACGTGACGTTGCCGCTGTCGGTATAGACATTCACCGCGGTGACGTCATCGACATCCGTGCTGTACGCGTTGATGTTGCCGCTGTTAACGACGCCGACGTCGCCGTTGGCGACCACGTTCAGCGCGATTGCGGCGGAGCCGGTCACATCCGTATTGACGCTGCCGCTGTTGGTGACTAGGGCCGATGTCGTGCCGACCGCATGGATGCCGTCCGCACCGACGGTCGTGATGTTGGCGGCGCTGACCACGCCGACGTTGCCCCCCCAAGTCGCGTCGATGCCGATGAGCCCGGCGCCCGGGATCACGCTGCTGGGCAGGCTGTCGCCGACGACAAGGGTGAGATCGGCGACTGGGGCGAATACCGTACCGGGCAGTGTCTCGGTGAAATCGCCGTTGCACGAGACCGTGTTCGACACGGTGGTGACGCAGGTGCCGGCAGCGATGGCTGCTCCGCTACCGCCCAAGGCGAACAGCGTGAAGGAGATGGCCAGCGCCGCACGCACCGCGTGCGTGAGGGGCGTGACCTTGGGGGCCTGGTCGACTCGAAGTGCTTTTGTTCGATTGCTCGTGTTTGCATTCATCAGCTGACCAGACCCCTTCGGTTTTTTTGGAATCGCGCGGGCCGCGTCCGGGGTTCCGGTCGCGGTGCGGCGGCGATGACGATCCATTCGGTGGTGGCCAGCGGCGCGGACGCGCAGCAAGCCATGACGCGATTACTTGGGCGGCGCGGAGCCAACCGTCACGCTGGTGGTTTTTGCCAAGGCGTATCCGGCGTTGTCCGTCACCGTCTCCGACACGGTGTAGACACCTGCCTTGGGGTACAGATGGCTGGGATTGGCGGCAGTGGATGTGCCGTTGTCGCCAAATGCCCATAGATGCGAAGTGATCGTGCCGGCGCTGTCGGTGGAAAGGTCGGTGAACTTCGCGACCAGGCCGCTGGCGGTGACACTGAAGTCCGGCACCAGCGGACTGGGTGCGCCGAGCTGTCCGACCAAGCGGTTGAGAATCACGCTGCCGCGGCCACTGGCGAAGTCGTAGCCGATCTTCGCCGCTTCGCCACCATTGGTACCGACGGTAATGTCGTGGAAATCCGTAGAGGGAAGCTGGTATAGCAGCGGCGGCGCAAAGCCGATCGAGGTTCCCTTGATCGCGATCATGCGCGCCCACAGGCCGACGAAGATCGGCGTCGCCAGGCTGGTGCCACCCCACTGCTGATAGCCGCCGTTGACGACGATGATCGCGCCCGAGTCGGGGTCGCCTTCCATCGCGATATCCGGCACACCGCGCTTGAGGCCGGGCACCAGCGCGTTCTGCCAGCTCGGTTTCAGCTCGTAGGTGCTGGGGCTGCCGCCACCGCCGATCCAGACCGTTTCGCTGCCCCAGGTCGTGGTCGAGGCGTTGAGTGTGGTGCCGCCTACCGCGAGTACGTACGGCGAATTGGCCGGCCAGCTCGGCGTGATGCCGCCGTTCTTGCATTCATCCGCGCCGCTGTCGCCGGTGGCGACGGCGAAGGTCTGACCCTGCGCGACCGCAGCCTGGAAGATCTGTGCCGCCGCGGCTGCCGAGCCGTCAGCCTTGGCGCCGATTTCGCATTCGCCGAGCGAGACATTGATGATCTTCGCCGCGTTGGCGTTCATCGCCCCGTTGAAGGCGGCCACAATGTCCGGATTGCTCATCGCGGGAGAAACGTAATAAATGATCTTGCCGATCTGTCCGCCAGCCGCGCCGACGATGTCCTGCCCGTCGATATCCCATTCAGTGGTACCACTGGTATCGCCGCTAGGCGTGCCGGTATTGACGACCTGCGTGGACACGGTAGTCAGGCCGTTGTTGGCGGTGAATGTGTTGAGGTCGGCGATGGTCTGTGTGAGATCGCCTTCGCTGATGATGCCGACAGTGACGCCGGCGCCGGTCTGCACGCCGGTGCCGCCGTAGATCGACGAAAACTCCAGCGGGTTATGTCCGGTGATCGAGAACGTGGCGCCGTTGGCCTTCGGCTGCATGCGCTGCGCGAAGCTGTGCACCTGGTAGACGTTCTGCAAGCCGATCACCGACAGCACGCTGTCCTGCAGTATCGCTGGAATGTGCGCGTCGCTGTCGTTGGCGAAAGCCGCGCGCCCATCGAGCGTCTGCACTCGCGCGAACGAGGTGCGGAACGCCGCCTGCGCGATGCCAGCGGTTCCGTCCGCCGACACCAGCATGTTGTTCGGCGCGATCACCACATGGGTGAAGCCGGTCTGGCTCAGGTACTTCGCGACCGCTTGTGCCTGCAACTGCGTGGGAGCGTGCAGCGCGGAGAACTGGGTTGGTGCCAGCGTGCCATGCGCGGCGACCAGGCTCTGGAGCTGGACGGGGTTGCGCAACTTCAGAGCCACCACAATGTGCAGCGGCTGCGTATGCGGCAACACGCCGGCGAAAGCATCGCCCTGGCGCAGGGTGGTGGTGCTGCTCACCGCGACGTCCGTGCCTATGATGATGTCACTGGCATGCGCGGACATGACCGCAGCGGCGGCAAGTGCCAGCGTCGCGCTCAGGGCCAGCGCCTGAAATGGAGAGTAGTAAAACGTCTTCATGGTCATTCGACCCCATGCAAAGGTGGTTACGAAACAACCCGGATGATTCCGGGAACGCGAAAGATCTGAGCCACCCTGGCATTACGTAACGGACACTGCTTGCCCTGGCTGTGCCCGTTGGCCGAACGATTCACCGCACGCGTCGCGCGACGGTTCGAAAGCGTCCCCGGCTATCTGCAGCAACTCTGGCACACGGCATTCGCCGGGACGACCGCAGTGCCGGTAGGTTCGCCCTACTCCAATGGGTAGGTTAGGGAACCGCACGCGCGCCGATGCCACGCCGTCGCGTGGGATGGCCTACAGTGGGTCTCGACCACGCGGGGACGAGACGATGATGGTGTGCTTGCAACGGCGACTCTTGCAGCTGGCGCTTGCACTGCTTTGTGCGATGGCGCCGTTGCGATCGGCGATCGCGCTCGATCCGTCCAAGGCCCTGACGCAGTACGTGCACTCTTCGTGGCGAACTTCCGACGGGCTTCCGCAAAGCTCGGTCATGAAAGTTCTCGAGACGAAAGACGGCTATCTGTGGATCGGCACGCAAGCGGGCCTGGCCCGGTTCGACGGGGTGCGTTTCACGAATTTCGATCGCAGCAACACGCCGGCGCTGGAGGACGACTGGATCTGCGACCTGGCCGAAGACGGCGATGGAACGCTATGGATCGGCACATCCCATGGCGGCGTCACGATCTATCGCGGCGGCAGGTTTTCCCATTTCGACTCGGTGGCTGCGCGCGGCGCGCTCACTCTCGCGGTCACCGTTGACGGCAGTGTCTGGCTGGGCGGGTATGGCGGCATGACCCACGTCAAAGACGGAAAGGTGATCCGAACCTATACCGTCGCTGACGGTTTATCTGGCGACCCGGTGGCACGTGTCCTCGGTGATCGGAACGGCTCGTTGTGGGTTGCGACGCCTAGCGGGCTTGACCAACTGACTGGCGACAAGTTCGTGGCGTATACGAGCAGGGACGGTCTGCCTGGCAACGACGTGATCGACATGGGCCTCGATGCGAAGGATATGTTGTGGGTCAAGACCCAGAACGCAGAACCGACGCGACGAATGGATGGCCATTTCCAGCCCTGGATAATTCCGGGCATTGCCGGCGCAGGCATTCATGACATTCTGGAAGATCGCGATGGAAACCTCTGGATCGCCAGCTTGACCGCAGGGCTTTTCAAAATCAGCGGCCAGCAGGTCACACATTTCTCGACGAAGGATGGACTGAGCAGCAACGAGATTATTTCCCTGTACGAGGATCGCGCCGGAAATATCTGGGTCGGTACCAACGAAGGAGGCCTGGATCGTTTCCAAAATGGAAGTTTTACCAGCTACTCCCGAGAGAACGGACTCGCTGGCGACCGCACCTATTCGGTGATGGAGGATCACGCGGGCGATATCTGGGTGACCACTCCTGCAGGGCTAAACCAGCTGCATGGCGATCGTTTCCACGTATTCACGACAGCTGACGGACTGCCAAGCAATGACGTCTGGGCGCTGGCTGAGGATCATCAGCAAAACCTGCTGATAGGGACGGCACGGAATGGGCTGGCCAGGATGACCGACGGGCATGTCGTACCCGGGCTCGTGGCACGTGACGGCATTCCTGATTACCTCCTCACCGCAATCGTCGAGGACCACCAGCACGCACTCTGGATCGCGACCCGCGGCGGGGGCTTGGTGCGTCGTGCTGATGACCGGGTCACCACGTATTCGAGGGAGACCGGCTTACTGTCCAATTTCATCTACGCACTGACGGAGGATGACAAGGGAACACTATGGATCGCGACCAGTGATGGACTCAACAGCGTCACCGACGGCCACATCAAGAGCTACGCGGATAATCCGCTGCTCGCGCATGCATGGATTGTCGCGCTGCATATCGACGCGAAGCACGTGTTGTGGATCGGTACCATAGGACGCGGCCTGTTCCGGCTGGAGCACGGTCACATCACCCGTTACACCACCCGTCAGGGGCTGCTGAACGATACGGTCAACAGCATCCAGGATGATCGTGCCGGAAATCTGTGGATCGGATCCGACAAGGGCATCTACCGCCTCACCACGCACGAGCTTGATGCTATAGCTGTGGGAACTGGGACGATGATGCAGCCGCTGGTCTTCGGTGAAGCCGACGGCATGAAAAGCAGCGAAACCAATACGGGTACGCAACCTTCCAGCTGGCGCGCACACGATGGAAGATTGTGGTTTCCGACCCCTCGGGGCCTGGTCGTGGTCGATCCCGCACGGATTTCCCTCAGCGATCAGCCGCGGCCCGCCATGGTGGAGCAGTTGCTCGCCGACGAGGTGGATACCAACCTTGCCGCGCCGGTGCGACTGGCAGCGGGCACGCGCCGGCTGGAGATTCACTACACAGCGCCCAACCTCTCGACACCGAAGCGGACGCGGTTCCGCTATCGCCTGGACGGTTTCGATGAGCAGTGGATTGCCGGTTCCGCGCAGCGCGTGGCGCAATACACCAACTTGTCGCCTGGGCGTTACACCTTTCACGTGGGCGCCAGTGATGATGCGGGCCGCTGGGGCAGTCGCGAGGGCATCCTCCATTTTGAGTTATTGCCACAGTTCTACCAGACGTGGTGGTTTCACCTGCTGGGAGGACTCGCGGCAATACTGGTGCTATTGGGCTTCTATAGGATGCGGGTCAACTGGCTTCATGCCAGAGCCGCCGTACTGGAGGAGCGGCAGCGCATTGCCGGCGAAATCCATGACAGCCTGGCCCAGGGTCTCAGCGGCATCGTTTTCCAGACGGAGGCCGCGCTTATCAGCATGGAGCGTGCGCCGGCGATGACGTCGAAGCATCTGATAGCGGCCCGCGACCTGGCAAAGAGCAGTCTGGATGACGCCCGCTATTCCGTGTTGAACCTCAGCCCACCGATACTGGACCAGAAGAGTCTGCTCGAATCACTCTCGGCGATGGCCAGGCAACTGACCGGCGGACGCGTGGATGAACTGGATGTACATTCGTCCGGAACAGCGTGGGTCGTACCGGCGGAAGCGAAGCACCACATCGTTCTGATCGCGCAGGAGGCCGTGTCGAATGCCATGCAGCACGGCAGCGCCCGAACCATATCGATCAATCTGACGTTTGCTGCGGACACCTTGCGCCTCGCCGTGACGGACGACGGGACCGGCTTCGATCCCGATAGTGATGCACGCGAACATGCGCGCGGACACGGTATGGGCAACATGCGTCATCGTGCGTTGTCGCTGGGCGCCAGGCTCGAGGTGACGAGTGAAGTCGGAACGGGTACAAGGATATTCCTCAGCATTCCGCGACCCGGCCTGTTGACGAGGTGGTGGCAACGCCTGCGCGGCGCCGGCGTGTCGAGAATCGACGGATGAGCATGCAACCGAAAATCAAGGTGCTGGTGGTTGACGACCATCCGGTCGTCCGCGCCGGACTCTGTTCGATTGTCGGCTATCAGGAAGATCTGGAACTCGTCGGCGAGGCGGCAAGTGCAGCCGAAGCGATCGAGCTGTTTGCGCTCAAGACGCCCGATGTCACCCTGGTGGATCTGTCGCTTCCCGACCTCAGTGGCATCGAACTGATCACGATCCTGCGCCGGCAATCCGCCGTCGCACGATTCCTGGTACTCACCGCAAACGCGGGCGGCAGCGAGATCGGCAAGGCCCTGCAGGCGGGCGCGCATGCCTACCTGTTCAAGAACGCTCCTTCCGAGGAACTGCTGGGCGCCATCCGCACAGTGTTCCGTGGCGGTCGATATCTGTCGCCTGCGGTGGGACGCAAGGCCGACGAGATCGCCGTCCGCCCCGACCTGACCGCGCGCGAACTGGAAGTGCTGCAATGGCTGGTGCGAGGGCATAGCAACCTTCAAATTGCCCGGGAAATGGCCGTCACCAAAGACACGATCAAGTTTCACGTGGGAAACATTCTCGGCAAACTTGGTGTTGCTTCCAGGAGCAAAGCAGTTGCGCTGAGCTACAAGCTTGGCCTGGTGCAGTCAGACCAGAGATAGACCAACGCCAGCTCGCGCAAAGACGCCATGTGCCGACCACGCTACTGCTAAACGCGACCCGTTGCCGGCATTGAGTCACCCACGTTTGCTCAGCCAGATCGCATAGGCGAGATACAGGGCCGTAGCCGCCAGCGGAAATGCGACCACCAGTAAGATGCCACGCTGCCGCCACGCCAGTAGAGATACAACACGACCAACGCACTCACGACACAGATGGCTGGAAGCGCGAACATCGAGAGATTGAGTATCGACAACTCGATCCTGCCGAGTCTGCCGCGGATCTCCCTTCTCCACATGCAGTGTGTGCAAACGCCAAGTCGGCCATGCCCGACAACTTTGCCGTGGGCCGTCCATTTATCAATGACGCGCCCCATCAAAACGGCTGCCCTGCATCCGCCGCTGCGCGCGAACTGCGTCAGCAGCACATCAGCGCCGGCCGAATGACGCTGACGCCGACTCCGCAACGACGCTTCAGCGCGACGCCCCCAGCAATCCCACCGTGTATCCAGCCGCCCGCAGCTTGCCGGTCGCTTTGGCGTTCAATACCAGCAGCACAATCAGGCTTACCAGCGGCACGAACATCAGCACCATCAAGATGACCCGTACCACCATCGAATAGCCCAGGCCCGTGCAAAGACGCCAAGTACCGATCACGCCCATGCAAAGCGCGACCAGCAAAACCAGAAAACCGATTGGACCAAGCGCGGCCTTGATGGCCACAGCGACAAAGTAGGCAAGGATCGAGTAAATGATCAGCTTCTGTGCGCCGGCCACCTTTTCGATGCCGGGTTCGTCCGCCACCGGCGTGGTGACATCGGCCTTGGGCGCCTCGTACGGATTGTAGGTATTCATTCCCTTCCCCTGTTTGATTGGCGATCCACCCGCTGCGCAAAAAGCTGCCAGAAGCGGGCTGCCGATTATTGCCTGCGGGCAGCGGCAAGTGTCACCTGCTACGCCATCGGCTTGCGATGTATCCATGACCTCCGTTTCTTCACGACGCCAGCGTGCAGAAAACCATCGTAGCGTCGGCTCCTTCCCCTCGATGTCTAGGCCATTACCGGCGCAGCCGTCATAATGCCAGGTTGGCCTACCGCGACGACATGACCCATGCACATCGGTATCGATTTCGGCACCAGCTATTCAGCCGCCGCGGCCATCATCGACGGTGAACTGAGCCTGGTGCGTTTCGGCGACGCCGAGCAGTTCCGCACCGCGGTGTTTTTTCCCGAGCTGGTGCCGGACCCCAATGACTTCACCCTGACGCCGGCGCTGGAAGCGCAACTGGAGACCCAGCTGCGTCTGGCGCGAACCCAGCAGCGTCAGCAGGCCGCAGCGGTAGCCGCACGCGGGCAGGCACCGGTGTCGCGCAGCGACGATGAGTTGCGTCGCGAGGCGCTGCGCGTGGTGCGCCGGCAGTGGATGGAAGAACAGACCCGCGCCACGAGCGCCTCGGTCGCCAGCTTCCAGCACGCGCTGTTCGGCGAAGAGGCGGTGGAAGGCTATCTGGAAAGCGGCGGCGGCAATCTGATCGAGTCGCCCAAGTCGATGTTCGGCTACCGACTCGATCCGCAAGTGCGCAAGGTGATCATGCACATCGCCACACATATCCTCGAACACATCCGCCTCAGCGCCAGCCACCAGTTCGGCGTGCCGGTCCGCGGCGCGGTGATCGGCCGGCCGGTGGAATTCCGCAGCTCGATGGGCGCGCAGGGATCGGAACAGGCGATCGAGATCCTGCGTGAAGCCGCCGCCGTGGCCGGCTTCGACCACGTGTCGTTTCTGGAAGAACCGGCCGCCGCCGCGATGCACTACCACCAGAGTCTGCAGCAACGGCAGTACGCGCTGATCGTCGACATCGGCGGCGGCACCACCGACGTGGCGCACGCCCAGCTCGGCGGCGGTGAAGCTGCGTACATCGCGCGCAGCTGGGGCCTGCCCAAAGGCGGCACCGACCTCGACGTGAGCGTCAGCCTGCACAGTTTCATGCCACAGCTGGGCAAGGATCAGATCAGCATGCCGGCGCACCGCTACGTGGATGCGGCCAGCGTGCACAACCTGCCCAAACAGCGCGAGTTCCGTCAGCAGAACTACCGTCTCGTCGACGAGCCGTACGGCGCGCGACTGCGCGCCCTGCAGGAACTCGGCGCCACTACACGTCTCAATCAGATGGCCGAGCGCAGCAAGATCACCTTGAGCACCTCGTCACGCCATCGCGCCGAGCTGGACTTCATCGAACGCGATCTGGCCGTTGAGCTTGGCAGCGAAGATTTCCTCGCCGCCATCGAACCCTTTCTCGGCCAGCTGGAACGCACCCTGGCGACCGTGCGCAACGACCTCGACGAACTCCCCGCCAGTGTCTTCCTTACCGGCGGCACCTCGCGCTCACCGCAGGTCAAGGCGCGCGTGCAGGCCTGCTTCCCGGAGATCCCGCTGGTACAAGGCGATCCGTCGCTTGGCGTGGTGTCGGGGTTGGCGGTCGCAGCGAGTGAAGCCGTCGCCGGACGTCACTGAACTTTCGATCGCGCTATTTGTTGGGCCGATGGCCATAACTGAGAACCCGCGTGATCTGCCACTGATCGCCCTGATGGCGCCATATGACGATAAAGTCGGCCATGCCTTCGCAGTCGCCCGTCTTGAACTGGCAGAAGCGATGCACGCCCTGCTCGATGGCGCCGAAATCCTTGATCGGATAAACCTTCAGCGTGCCGGGGATCAACTCGCGGCGGAAGTGATCGCAGACGTTCTTTCTGGTGTTCGCGATCATCGCGTCGCGCGTCCACGTCACGCCACCCTGGTCGTGATAGAACTCGACATCCGGCGCGAAATAGCTGGCGTGCCGTTCGAGCTGGCCCGGTTCACTGCAATGGTTGAATGCGTCGAACACAGCGGTATCGAGCGCTGAGATTTTATTGAACAGCGGATCCGCAGGCGGTGTGTTCGTAGACGGCAATCCGGAAGCTGCTACAGAAGAGCCCAGTACCACGAGTGCGGAAACCATCACGATCGACGCGGCAAGCTTGTACATGTGGTCTCCGAGGTCAGCTTATGGATTTCGGGCGATGCAGAAACTCAACCGAGCCATGATGAGCGAAGGTCTGCACATTGGCCCGGCTATTCCGTCAAGCGGGATCCGTCCAGGTCGACTCGATGTCGCCTTTCACGGCGTCATCCACGGCCGCCGTGGGCACGTCGAGCATCCCGTGGACACAGCCATGCCGCATGCCGGCGTAATCACCGTTATGGCGGAAGGTCGCCGTCCAGTTGACGCGGCCGGCGCTCGCGGGGTGGTAGTCCCCTTCGTAGGTGAACCCGTTGCGGGTCTTGCCGGAAACATTGCTCATGACTGAAGCCTTTGGCGTGATTGCGTTGCCAGCATAGGCCTTTGCCAGGGCAATAACGCCTGCTCGCGAAATAGTGCGCCGATTCCGACTTCATTCGACAACCAAGTCCCCCATCGTCATGAGCCATGCAGCGGGAGAGCACTCGTAACTTTCTCTGTATCCCAACGAATGAATGGATGACCGGCGCAATCCCGGTCGTACGGCAGGACGACTCCAAACCGGGTCGCCATTTCGAATCGTCACACTCGAGGATACGCACATGAAAAAAGCAGCATGTGGTGTGGGTTTGCTTTCGCTGGTCATCGCCGGCGCGGTAGCGGCGCAAGGCGCTCCATCGTCGAACAACCAGCAGTCACTGATCGTCACGGCGTCGAATACGACGCACAACCAACTGATGGTCTACAGCACGACCGGCGTTCTGCTCGAACAGCTGCCCACCGGTGGTGCGGGAGGCGTCAGTGGCAATGCCGGTGGCATCGCCCAGAATCACGATCGACTCGCCGTGGTCAACTTCGGTTCGGGCAACGTGTCCGTATTCGACAAGGACCTTGAGCATGCGGGCTTGCGCTACGAGAAACTGGTTCCGGCCATCACCAACCCCGTAAGCGTCGCATTCGGCCACGATCACCTGTACATCCTGACCGCGTCCTATATCGAATCGCACCGGATCGATCGCTACGGCGTGGCATCGACCGCGGACGGTGAAGCGAGGCTGGTCATCGGCGATGGCTCTGCCGCGCAAGTGGGAGTGCTGCGGGGCCAGCTGGTCATCAGCGAAAAAAGCAATGCGATCGAAACGGTCAACCTGGATGGACAAGGTGCGGTTACCGGCTCGACCAAGCTGGTGGCCAACATCCCCGCCAACGTCAATGCGCCGTTCGGTCTGGCCACGCGCGGCAATGACGCCTACGTGACGATTGCCCACGCGAACGAGATCAGCCTGGTGCGAAACAACACGGTGCTGGCCGTCACCGGCTCGGGCACCCAATCCGCACCGTGCTGGGTGACGCTGGACGGACCCTTCCTGTTCTCCGCCAATTCGCCAAGCAAGTCGGTGTCGCGCTATGCGGTCTACGGCGAAAAAATCATTCAGGACGCGGCCGTGGTCACGACCTTCAATGGCAACCCGACCGACATCACCTACCGCAACGACCTGGCCGCGGTGATCGACGCCAGCGGCGGCGTCTCGCATGTATCCATTTTCGACGTGGACGAGGATGGCGACTTCAGCTTGAAGGGACTGGCGACCATCAACAGCGCTGCCACGAACGGCATTGCCATCGTGCGTGCTGATCACGATTCCGATTGATCGTGTGGCAGGCAAAGGAACCGGAGATTGTCAGAAGCCTGCCTCTGGTTCCTTTGCTCGTACCGGTGTGGCTCGCGCACACGCCAGAGCAGTCGTCACGGGCAACATCACTCGCCGGCACGTGCGCAGCTGGTGGGCAACGCGCAGCTTGCCGGCGAAACCAGAGCGACGGCAGTGGCCTTGCTCGTACCGGCCAACTGCACCGAGGCCGGCGTGGTTTTCAGCATGGCGCCCATGACCAATGCGCAAACGCCGAAGCAGGCAACGAACAGCGCGGCCAGGATCTGTGATTCGAATTTCATGACGTGTCTCCGTGATTGGCGATAAGCCCTGTGCTGTCTGTAGAGCAATCGCTGTGCCAATCCGTGCAGGAGGACTAAGTCATTGAGTTTTCGAAGAAGAATGAAATGCGAAGCATGCCGACCGGTTGTCCGCGGACAGCGGACAAGGCGATAGCGGACAACCGGACAAAGATGCAGCGCGTGCGATGGAGGTGCTTGCGTCAGCCGGCGTCGATCTTGCCCAACGACGTGTTGCCCGTCGTGATATCCAGTGCCTGCAGCGAGACGGTCTTGCGGCCGCCATCGAGCTGTTGCCGGCCGATTTCACGAAACCCCAGCCTGGCGTGGAACCGTTCGGACGCCGGATTCGGCGGCTCGATATCGAACTCGCAGGTGATCAACGGCACGCCATCACGCAACGCCAGTGCATACACGTCGCGATAGAGCTGGCTGCCGGCGCCACGCGCCTGCGTGTCCGCGGCCACCACGATGCGATCCACATACAGGAAGCGCTCATGGCGCTGCACAAACCAGCGGTAGTTCGGGCTGTCGTAATCCGCCCCTTCGCGGAACACCAGCAGAAACGCCTCGATCCGGCCGTCCTGTTCGATCACGCGGTGCAGTGCCGCCTGCGCATGCAGCCGCGCCAGACGCTCGCCGTCGAGCGGACTGAGCACCCTCACGAAGGTCTCATTGAGCGCGAGGATGGCGGGAAAATCGGCGGGCGTGGCGTCTCGAAGCATCGCGCTAGTTTTTTGGAGTCAAGTGAAAGGCGAGTTTGTGCGAGATTCGGAGAAACTGCACCCGGATCAGTCCGCCTCGACGATCACTCGATGGCCAGGGCGGGATTCAATGACCTTGCCGCTCCCTTTTCCCGTCGCCCCGGCTCCGCGTCTCTGCCTGCTCCTGTGCCAGCTTCGCGTCCAGCGTCTTCGCCGCGGTGGCGGCATAGGCACGACAGGCGTTGGCATCGATCAACGGAGCGACATCCGTGTCCGACCTGCGCCGCGCCACCTTCTGCCAGAAATCGCTGGCGTCGGGGTGCGGAGTCAGCAGGATGTCGCAAGGCAACGCGGCCACCGTGGCGATCGCCTGGCGAAATGCCGCGACGCGACGCGGATCGTCACTGAAGCGGAAACCGGGCGCGCTGATCGCAGTGAGGCTGTCGGCATACACCATGCGCAGGCAGCGTCCATCCGCGCACGAAGTCCACGTCCACGACGTGCTGCCCGGCGTATGCCCCGGCGTGTAATGCGCGGTGATCGCCACGTCACCCAGCTGCACGACCTCGCCGTCGCGCAGCACGCGCACCTGGCGCACCGATGGATAGTCGGGAGCATCACCGTGCTGCGGGTCGGCGCGATCGGCGCCACCCAGCGCCATCGCGTGCGCACCGGCCGCGCTGGCCAGCACCTGCGCGCCACTGTCGCGCTGCAGCGCCGCGATGCCGCCGGCGTGATCGGCATGCGCGTGCGAGTTGAATATCCATTTGATGTCGCGCACGTGGAACCCCAGTGCACGGAGATTCGCCTCGATCACCGGCGCCGACTGCGGCAGATCGCCGTCGAACAGCGCCAGTCCGTGCCCGGTGTCCAGCAGGATCGAGGACAAGCCATACGGCCCCACGTACAACGTGTTGCCGTAGATGCGGAATGGTTTCTGTGGCGCGTTCCATTCGCTGCGATCGATGCCATGCGAAGTTTTCGCCGACGGCTGTTCCGCGTGAGCGGTCGGCAGGATCAGGCACAGGGTCAGCACGGCGCCGGCCAGCAGGCGTAAAGACATATGGAAACTCCGTCGTCGCAAAGTGCGCAGCATCGCCGTCACACCTGAACTGCGGCAGGCGAAATCCTGACGTTTTGCGGACACCAGCCGCTGAAGAACGACCAGACGCTCTGATCCGGCAAGTTCCGCGAATGCAGTTACATCTGCTCCACCGGCAACACCCGGCGGCGTGCGCGTTCGCGCAGCGAGCACTCGCGGAGCGAGTCCGCCATGCCTTCGAGCCCGGGAATACCGTACAGGTAGACCGACGACATGCCCTGGTCGGATGAGTGCAGATGCACCTGGCATTGTCCCAGCAAGCGCATGCCGAGCGGCTTCAGTACATCGAAGTGATCGACCCGGAACAGTTCGAGATTGTCCTTCACCTTGGAGAACACCCCACGTTCGATCTGCACACGCTGGGTCGTGATGGTGAACCTGATGCCCAGACTGCGCACCCAGTAGACCAGCAAGGCGATGCCGAGCGTGCAGACCACCAGCACATACTGGCTGAAGGTGTAGATGACTTTCGGATGCCCCGAAAACAGTTCCTTCTCCACCGTCGCTTCGTGTGCCGCCACGTAACTGTCGAGGTTCGTGCCGCAGAACCGGCACTTGTGCGCAGCCGCCTGGATTACCTCCGCACATGCCGGGCATCGTTTCGTCGCTTCTTCCATTACTGACTCCCGTTCGGATATCGAGCAAATCCCAGACTAACGGTGTTTTTGCAGCGGCGGCGTGATGCTTCGGACAACCGGCCGCGTCGAGCGGTCCCTTCCGGATTATCCGGCGACAAGACCCCAGCGAAGCACATAGTGCGCCTCGTCATGGCACATGCCGTCGACCTGCAATGCGCCCGGCTCCACGCCGTAGCTTGTGAAGCCGATCGACTGATACAACGCCCTGGCTTCCGCGTTCGAGGCGTTGACGCCAAGCCTGATCTGACGAACGCCGGCGATGGCATGGGCGTGAGCCACGGCCGCCTGCAGCAGTGCACGGCCGAATCCGCGACGACGGCATGACGGAGCCACATACATGCCGGCCAGTTCAACGGCATGCCGCAGTTTCTCCCGCTGCGGATGGATGACGGCCACGAACCCGGCCAGCTGATCCTGTTCGAAGATGCCAAACGTGCATACCGATCCATCGGCAGCCGCGGTGATCCGCGCCACCACGTCATCCAGTGACCGGCCCACCTCGTCGGCATGGCTTGCACTGAACGCCGTGGGACTTTCCTGAAGCGCCTGCAGCCGCAGCCGTTGGTAGGCACGGGCGTCGGTAGCATCTAGCAGTCTGACTTTCATGAGATCAGCATCTGGCTCATTGGTATGGAAACCCGGTGCAGACAGTCGTTTTACCGAAAGTGCAACTTCACCCCTGCCTGATCGCGCGGTGCGCCAGCGCGAAATCGATCGCCGCACACACTGCCGCCGCCTGCGCGTCGTTGCATTGCTCGGGCGTGGCGCGCGGGCTGTCCGGATAGACCTCGGTGGTGGTCTTGTACGGCGCGCTGGTGATGCCGGCGCAGAGGCCGAGTTGCGTGAGCGCGTACTCGATGACGCCCGGCGCGACCACCAGCGAACCGATGATCTCGCCCTGGGCATCGGCCGGCGCGATATGGGTGACTTTCGCCACCGCCGTGATCACCGCCTGCTGGAAGGCGGGTTGCGGATGCTCGCTGTCGTCGACCAGATAGAAGCCGTCGGGGATTTCACCCGGTTCGTAATCGACGCCATCGCGCGCCGCCAGCGCCGGGCGAAACTCGCTCTCGTCGCTGTCGGTGGTTTCATGCAGATCGATATGCACCACCACGCGATCACGGAACGGCGCGACCAGACGCATCAGCGCCGCCGATTCCTGTGCCGGGCTGTTCTCGCGGAACGAGCGGTTCGGGTCGAGCGCCTCCGCATTCCAGCGGTGAATGCGCTCGTAGGCCCACGGGCTGACGCACGGCGCCACGAGCAGGTTGGCTCGCCCCGCATAGTTCGCCGCATGTCGCTCGACGAACTGCAGCGCGCCGTGCACGCCACTGGTTTCATAGCCGTGCACGCCGCCCGTCACCAGCACACAGGGAAGTTCGTCGCGCCAGTCGCGGCTCTTGATCGCGAACAGCGGGTAGCTGTCGGGCGCGTAATGCAGACGGCCGTACTCCGACACGTCGAAGCGCGTGCGCAGCGTCTCGATCACGCTGACAACATCCGCTTCGTAGTTGCGCTGCACGATCTGCCGCGACCGCCAGATAGCGACTTCCTCGGCCCCCCAGGGTTGTCCAGGCGTGCCAATCGGATAGGGGGCTGGGGTCGTCATCACGTCACTCGCTTTGCAAGGGAAGAACGGAGCAGAAACACTCACTCGCCAAGGATAAGTGACGTGAGCTATTCGCGCACTGAATCGACTCGCGAAGAACGTGCGCTCTGGCCACTGTTTCGATTCCGACCGCAGCCTGGATGGCGGGCGCTGACCTGCTTATCTCCTCGACAACCGATACACCACCGTCTCCAGCGCGCTCACCCCTTCGGCGACGAAGCCCGGTTGCTGCACGAGGATGTCGCGACGCTCCAGCGTCGTCACGTCCCAGTCGTGACCATACAGCTCACGCACCTCGGCTTCCGGCACGGCGAACGGCGGCCCCTGCTTTTCGTGCGGCGGATACTCCAGCGTGATCAGCAGGCCGCGGCAGCCTACCGGGAGTAGCGCATGCAGCTCGCGCACGTAACGACGGCGCAACGGTGGCGGCAGCGCGATCAGCGCAGCGCGGTCGTACACCGCCGCGCAGTCGACCAACGCATCGACATCGAGGCCGAACACGTCGCCACAGATCAGTTCGATATCGCCGGCCCGATAGTGGCGGCCATAGCGCGAGTCGTGTACCTGCGGCGTCAGGCCGTGTTCGTCAAAGAACTGTGCGACCGCCAGCGGCGACAGTTCCACTCCCAGCACGCGGTGGCCTTGCGCCGCCAACCAGACGAGATCCAGCGACTTGCCGGCCAGCGGCACGAACACCTGGCTGCCCGGCGCGAGTGCCAGCGCCGGCCAATGCTCGAGCAGCAACGGCGTCGGCGTGTCCTGGTGGAAACCGATGCGGCCTTCGCGCCAGCGCTGGTGCCAGAAGTCGGGGTCCATGGTATTGCTCCTGTTGGCGCCGGAATGTCCCTGCCATCTTTATCGCGGAAGTAGTCATCGACAGGCAACTACCTCCGCCCCGCTACCGATCTTCAGAGCTTCCCGGTGCCCTGGCGCAGCCAGCGATTGATCAGGGATTTTTCATAACGCAACGAATCCTGATCGACGGCCGAGCTGTCGCTGAGAAAGGCCGTGTCACGCAGCTTGCGGTCGCCCTCGCGCAGCACCTTGCCATCGGCACCGTACAAGGTGAAGTGCAGGTCAATGCGCGGCGGATACAGGTCCTTGATGATGCGCACGTCGTTGAAGCTGGGGCCACGCCAGGGCTCGTATTCGCCGGCACGATCCACATCGGTCACCTCGATGTCCAGCCGCTGGCCTGGCGCCAGGATGCGCGAGGCACGCTGGGCGATGTAGTCCTTGAGCGGTTTCAGATACGCGTCGGCGTCGATCGCGTGCACCCCGGCACTGCGCTTCGCCTCGGTGAAGTGCTGGGGATCCTTGTAGTGCACGCTGACGTTGTCCGGCGGTGTCGCCGCCCATGCGGTAACGGAAGCGAGGGCGAGGCAGACCACACACAACAGGCGGGGAAGTGGGGAGGATTTCATGGCGAATTTCCCGGATCGATACAATGACGGCGGCCGAACCACCACGAATCGCGACAATGGAGCGGCACTGAATTCAGTATACGTCCGGGGACAAAAGGCAGCTCGAGGAACAGCTGCCTCAACTCACTTCCTCCGCCCCTTGTCCACCGACAGCGAGGTATCGACGTTAACCTTTGTGCTGGGTCAGCCTGGCCATCCAATCGATCACGGGAGAGCGGCATGCATGGCATGTGCTGCAAATTTTTGCGCAGGTGGGGCTTGTCTGCGCTGCTGCTAGGTGCTTTCGGAATACCTTGGACCGCCACGGCCGCGACCAGCGGAACCGCGACGCCGCAGGCAGCCAGCAAATCACCGAGCGACACCGATCTGGCCAACACGGGGTGTGCGATTGGCGAGGAGAAGTTCCTGCCGGCGGACTACTACTATTGCCTGGCCACGCAGAGCTATGGCGAGCACCACTTCGACCGGGCGCAGAAATTTTTTGCCACCGCGGCCAGCTGGGCCAGCAAGCCGGCACAGTACGTGCTCGGCATCATGGCATTCCATGGCGATCACCAGCCGGTGAACCGCGCGCTGGCACTGGCATGGCTGAGCCTGGCGGCGGAACGGCCGCAGTCGAAGTTCCAGAATGCGTACACCTCGGCGTATGCCAGCGCCACGCCGACCGAACGGCAAGCGGCCGAACGGTTGCTGGCGAGCATGCGTCCGACCTATGCCGATGCCACGGCGGCCAGCCGGGCCGAACGGCGCTATGCGCAGGGCATGGCCACACTCGAACGCCTGAGTTCGGGCAATGGCCACTACTGCATGGAAGGCCTCACGACGCTGGCAGATGCGGGTGAGGCGGGAGACCCGGCACAATGCCCGCCGATCCCGGCGATGACCAAGGCTCTCGATCAAGCCGCCGCGAACGTGTTCGATGGCTGGGCCGGGCATGTCACCGTGGGACCGCTGCAACAAGTGGTGGCGCCTGCTCCAACATCGCGCAAGTCAGGCTGAAACGTCAGGGCGGCGGGCCGAACTCTTCGCCGGCCTGCCACGCGTCAACAGGCACCAGCCAATAGCTCGGCTTCATCAACCGCACCCCGTTGGTTTTCGACCGGAGGATCGAGCAATGCGCATCGCAAGCATGGGTCATGCGGTCTTTGCGGCAACCATGATCGCCCTCGGAATCATCGGCCTGATCGAAGGCGGCTTCACCGTGATATGGCAGCCGGTATTCGATCATGTGCCCGCGGCCGGAGCACTGGCTTATCTCTGCGCCTTTGTCTCGCTGGCGTGTGGCGCAGGCCTGTTCTGGCGGCGCGCCACTGCCCCCGCTGCCCGCGTGCTGTTCGTCTATCTCCTGCTTTGGCTGCTGGTGTTCAAGCTACCCGTCATCGTCCAATCGCCCGGCGTGGAAGGCTCCTATCAATACTGCGGAGAGATGGCGGTGGTCGTGGCCGGCGCCTGGGTACTTTATGCCCGGTTCGCCACCGACGGGGACAGGCGTTGGCTCGGTTTCGCCATCGGTGACCAGGGCGTGCGCATGGCGCGGGTGCTCTACGGCCTGGCCCTGATCGCCTTCGGCCTGTCGCATTTCGCCTATCTCAATTTGACCGCACCGCTGGTACCCGGCTGGCTGCCGGCGCATGTGTTCTGGGCGTATTTCACCGGCGGCGCCTACCTCGCTGCGGGCGTGGCGATAATCATCGGTGTGTGTGCACGGCTGGCGGCCGCGCTCTCGGCGCTGCAAATGGGCCTGTTCCTGCTGTTGATATGGGTACCCATGGTCGCGGCAGGCCATATCAGCGCCTTCAATTGGGGCGAGACCTATGCCACCTGGGTGCTGACGGCGGCCGCCTGGGTGGTGGCGGATTCCTACCGCGGCATGCGCTGGCTTGCTGTGGGAAATCGCTAACGCCGGCGTTATGGCAAATATCGAATCGCAGCCACCGAAAAGGTGGCAGGAATTATCCCTGGCACTTTTCCGCCTTCTGTTCGATAGCAGTGCCGGCTCTCGTCAGGAGGAGGCACTGACCCGGCCAACTCCGCTTTGTTGTTTTGGTCACACCACCGCGCGTATCCGATTCGCCTGCTGCGCTTCGCGGGTCATCGCATAAACCTTGCGCACGTCCTCAATCATGTCGAAGGCCGGCGCCTGCTGGTTGTTCACACTCCCCCAGGAACTGCGGCCAAACCACGAAGACGTCGACGCGCCGGGCCCGAACGTGATGGTGCCGCTACCGTTGGATCGCGCACTCAGGGTGATGTCGCTGAGAGTTGCCAGCGTTACGCTTTTGATCTGACGATTGAACAGACCGCCGAGAATGATGACGCGCTGATCGGTGAGGCCATAGTACGTACGCGTCCGCTGGTACCAGTCCACGAGGAACCGTCCTGCAAGCATGTAGAAACCGACGAGCACGAAGGGAATGCCTTCCGGCATCAGGTACAGCGGCGGCTGGTCTGTCTGGATGCCGTGCCGGAAAGTCCCGAACATCAACATGTAAAGCCAGAACAAGGTGAAGGGCACAGCAAACCAGTCGGCGGTACGCCATCGCAGGCCCTGCTGCGGCATCCCGCTCCACAACAGGCGTTCACCCCGCGCCAGCTCCGGCCGGAGCTTCTGATCAACTTCAAACGTCATCCCTGTTCCCCGATGAAATGCAGGTCGCAGCCTAGCAAAAACTTCATCCCGGTCCTTTTTTGATGCGGATCACTGGCATCTGAAATTGCGAAAAATGTCTCCGCCCCCTTTGAGCGCGAGCCGGCAGTGCGCTGGCGGCTCAACCGGTGCCGGTCAGCCAGTGCGCCACGCGCAGCCAGCCCGCAGTCGAACCAAGCATGACCGCCGCCACCTGCCATGCCAAGGTCAAGCCGATGCCCCAGGCGAAAGCCGGATGCAGCCGGCGATGCCGCAGCGTGTCGTAGGTTGCCGCGCCTATAAGCACCAGGTCGGTCAGGCCGAAGGCGAATGGCAAACCGGGCAGGTGCAGGTAAAGCGGCGCTAATCGGCCCAGCGCTGGCGGCAGCAGGTTCAGCGTTGCGGTCAGCATCAGCCGGCGATGCCAGTCAGTGCGGCGCCTCAGCAGCAGCGCGGCGACGACAAGCGCGGTAAAAACCGCCACATCGAATAGCGGTACGGTGAGAAACACCAGCGCCGGCGGACCCGGCGTGTGGCCCAGACGTGCGGCCTCGATCGCCGTCATCGATCCGACGATCGGTATCAACACCACCATGACCACCCCGGCGATACCCATACGCCGATGCAGATCGACCCGGTGATTCGCCACCAGCCAGGTCTGGCTGGCGAACAGCACCACCCAGGCACTCATCAGCAAACCGTGCAAATGCACCAGCAACGGCAGTGCTGGCTGGGCGAAGGCGATCTTCAGATAGTAGGTTTGGGCAAAGCCGGCAAACACGGCCAGACCCACGGCCAACGGCACCCAGGGATACATCCGCCGCGTCAGTGCCGGGCGGGATCGAACGGAAGCGCGTGGCATGGTTTTTCCCCCAGGAGAAAACAGCAGCGCACTGATGCTATGCCTGTGCTGGAGGGTCGTCAAAAGCTGTCGCGCAGGCGGTGGCGCACAAACTGGCTCGCGACTGCTACCACACCACATGCTGCACGAAAGCACGACGTTCGATCTCGCACGCGCCTTCGGTTGATTACGCCGACGGTCGCCGACTGGAAAGTGGGTTGGCTTTGAGCCATTGCTCTGAAAGGTCGCAACTGTCGGCACCCGCGTGCGCGCAGGACCTCACGCGAACCGAGCCCTCAAGGAGTGGACCGTGAGCCCGAGACTCTGTGCGACGCACGACGCGCACCTGAGCGGGGTCCGCGATGACCGACGAGTGTTTGGCAAGCAGCAAGGGCCGCTGACGCGGCCCTAACCAGAACGGCGACTGGCGCGATCTTTGCGCCACATGAAACACGGCGGCTGGGGGGCCGCGGCAAGACGGACATCTACCCTCGGCATCGCCGAGGAAGAGCAAAAGTGCTTGCTTATTATGACCCGGACGGCGGAATGGTGACCTCCGTTTTGGTTTGACGCGCAAGAGTCACGAACCTCGCCACCCGTCGCTTGTTCACGCAAGAAAAGCCATAGGTGAAGTGAATCGAAGAAACATCTCATCCAAGTTCTTCTTGCTCTCGCGTAGATCTAAAAGCCCCTTGTCGATCTTCGCATACTGTTTAGCAAGCCGCGTCTGTTCAATGCGATCGAATCGACCGAGCGCGTCTACGGGGACTTCGATCTCAAATGCACGCATGTTGGTGAGCGACGCGCGGAATGATCGACTGAATGACTCAACAACGGCGCGATGACGCAGCGCATACAAAAGATAGGTTGGCGAGATATCGGGCGTTTTGATGCGAAGCGCGCCGCAGTGGTCAGTGATCGAAAATACAAACTTCGCTTCCTTCAAAGCAAAATCGAAATTTCCGTCAATGCCCCAAATGATGGTCGGTCGCGAATAGCTGTCAAAGGTCTTATGGGCAACAAAACCGAAAGGATCATTCACGTTCGAGCTAAATACCGGAATTTCACCTATCCCGTTTGACATATTCCTCTTTACAACCCGTTCGCCGATGGTCAACTCAAACAGTTCTGCTTGTCCCAGTTTGACAGTCGTCATCATTCCAGACGCAATACTCGCGTCGTACAGTTTCTGAAATTTGGCAACATCCGTCCGAAATTTTGCAAGCTCCGCGGTTAGCTCATCGTGACCGATCGGCTCCAACTCCTTCTCGACCCCAAGAGCGACTAGTTCGGCTTTTGACCACCAACGGTCCACAACCCAGTGACCAGGATTCGAGAATAGCTCGAATTTCTGAACCTTGCATCGTGCACTTTCCTTTTCAAGCATCGACTTGGTCGCCTTTTTTGCAGCCAAAAATACTTTAAAAAGCTTCTCCATTTCAGGAAGATCGTTATCTGTAATTTCTTCTCGCTTCACACTAGTTAGCTTCTCGCCGATACTCGTAACGAGATAGGTAAATACCGGATCGGTTTGAGTGGGCAATAGTCCATCAATCTCGGTTTTTTTCGTGATCGCCAGAACGTAAGTCAGCTCGGCGTTCGAGAAGAATGTTCTGGGTGGCAAGGCAACAATAGCATCGAGGTAGCACTGTTCGAGAATGAAGCTTCTCAGCTTTCCGCCATTGACACGACCAAGAATGCCATCAGGGATAATGACGAAAGCTTTGCCACCAGCCTTTAGCGAATTCACTATCCATTCGATCGACAGCCCTTCTAGGCCAAGGGAATTGATCGGATAGGCGTCCCTTGTGAGGGCCTTGCTCTGAAGCTCCTCTTTGATAATGCTCGAGCCGCTCGTTACATAAGGCGGATTACTGAGAATAACGTCATACTTCTCTTCTTCCTTCGTAATTATATGGCCGAAAGTTCCGACGTTATCCTTGAAGAGACGAAAAGTCTCGTTAAAAGCCTTTGCAAACTCCGTGGTACAGGTCGGATTTGAAAAAAGCAATTCGGCAATATAGATAAGCATATTCGCTTTCGCGAGTATGATCGTTCGCTCATCATCACGCTCAAAGCCTTTGTCAAAACCCTGTAGAACGAACCCAGGATCAATCATCTTATCTTTATTGGGCCGATAAGCATTTTGCATCGCCTCATTGAGATTAAGAAGCTCCAATGGGAAGCCACCTACACCGCAGAACGGGTCACAAAACCGCTTTCCCGCAAACTGATAGGATTGTTCGTTCAGACCTGCCATGCGGATGACAGACTGTACGACCGAGCGGGGCGTAAAGTATTGGCCTAAAGCCTCTACTTCTTGCTTCAGAAAACTCTCGTACAGCTTTGTCTTGAATTGTTTGTCGATCTTAGTGAGACTTCCGAATTCCTCAGAGTACTTATTAAGATGCTCTAGCGAGCGCGCGAATAGCAATGACTGTGTAATATTTGGGGAGCCATCCTCGGTGACGAATATAGTTCCGTTGATAATTGTCGTGTTATCAACTTTTGATTTTGGAAAAAGCTTAAGTATTTGCTTTCTGGTATTAACGGCGTAAAACTCAAGAGCTTTATCGACATCGACGCGCGATATGTCATACACCTTTGGAAAAGCATAATCGTCGTCGAGAACCTGTAGGTCACTGAGAAACTTAAATATGAAAAGTTCGACTACATTATAAAGGCATTTTACAGGGGACTTGCCCGTCGCAACCCAGATCGTTTGCCATAGCCGCGCAGCTAATGGGGTAGGATCGATCACCGAAGCGCCGATAAGTTTGCTGTTCTTCTTTGATATTGAAGAGCGGATCTGGTCTAGTAATGCTTCAAGTTGATTTGTGTTGCTGACATTCTTTGGATGGAAAACGAACGTTACATTCGATCCATTAGAATGTGTAATTTGGTCGCCAGTGTGGGCGTTCACCCAAATGCTCTTTGATCCATCGGTGACGATCAAAATATTGCACAAGGCTTTCGCGACAGCAATTTCCTGATTGATCGCCGCTTTAACATGAGCGTCAGTTTTTAATTTGGATGGTTGCTTGTATTCAATAACTGCAACGATCTTTCCTTGATATATAACCAACCCATCAGGCTTCTTAGTTGCAAGCGCTACCACAGCGGCGCTTTTTTTTACTTTTCCATGAACAGCCAACTGTCCAAGCGTTGTCGCTCCCAGCTTGTAGTACTCATATTTTCCAACAGCCTGCGCTGTCGTCTGCAAAAGCTCTTCACTCACTTCAATACTCCGTTACCCGCTAGGAGCCGCTATCCACGATAGGAACGGCTGATCATCCAAATCACCGCAAACTCATCAAGGCTGCCGCGGGGACATTGCCAGCGCGTTCCGAATTACCATGTTCACGACAAGCGAAGCTATGAACCGAGCACCCTCGGTCAACGGTCGCCCGCGAAAATTTTCTACGTCCTTAGATAGAAGTCTACATCCGTTCATCGTGGCCCACAACGCCATTGGAGCCAATGGCTATCCAGATAATCACGAACCAAAGCACAAGAGCGGCATCGCTGCCGCTCTTGTGCTTTGGTCCCCATCAATCGTCTCTACTCACCCGCACTTTGAATACCCACAATTCAAACACGTCTGACACCCATCCATCAGCACCAGCGCCTGCGTATTGCACTTCACGCACAGCGTGGCACCGGGCGGAAAGCCGGAGTCGTTGATCTCGCCCTTGGCGCTGGCCGCCGCACTTACGTCAGTGTTTTTTTTTGCCCCGGCCGCCTCGTAGGCAGCGCGCTTGTCGGCGATCAGCTGGCGCGTGGCGGCATCCATTTCCGGATCGTGGATCAGGCCGATGTTCTTCATGTGCTGCTCGATCACCGCACCGATCTCGGCGACGATCGACGGCATGTAGACGCCGCCGGCCTTGAAGTAGCCGCCGCGCGGGTCGAACACGGCCTTCAGCTCTTCGACGATGAAGGTGACGTCGCCGCCCTTGCGGAACACGGCGGACAGGATGCGGGTGAGCGCCACGATCCACTGGAAGTGGTCCATGTTCTTCGAGTTGATGAAGATCTCGAACGGGCGGCGCAGCTCGTGCGGGGTGCCGGCGTTGAGCACGATGTCGTTGATGGTGACGTACAGCGCGTGCTCGAACAGCGGTGACTTGACCTTGAAGGTGGAGCCGACCAGGGTTTCCGGGCGCTCCACGCTTTCGTGCATCTGGATCACTTCGGCCTGGCGCACTTCTTTCGGCGCGGCGACGGTGACCGGGTTGGCGGCAACCTTGTCTTCGGGTTTGACCACGTTGTAGCCCGTGATCTTCTTTTCGATCTTGATCGCCATGGTGTTCGCTTCTTCTTGAGGTGTTGGTGCCGGAGTGGACGCGGCGTGGTGCGAGAAACATGCGGCCCGGCGCAGGGCCGGGCCGCATGCGGTGTTGCTTACTTCCGTTTTGCAGCGGCCTTCTTGGCGGCAGGTTTCTTTGCCGACTTGACGCTCGCTTTCTTGCTGGCAGTGGACCTCTTGGCCGTCTTGGCGACGGCCTTCTTGCTGGCGGACTTCTTCGCTGCCGCCTTCTTGGGTGCGGCCTTCTTGCTGGCCGACTTTTTGCTGCTGACCTTCTTTGCGACCTTGGCGGCTTTCTTCTTCACCACCTTGGCGACTTTCCTGGCGACCTTCTTCACCGCTTTCTTGGCGACGGCGGCTTTCTTCGCCACCTTCTTGACCGCCTTCTTCACGGCTTTCTTGGCCACCTTCTTGGCGGCGGCCTTCTTCACGGTTTTCTTGGCGGCAGCTTTCTTCGGTGCAGCCTTCTTGGCCGCAGCCTTTTTCGGCGCAGCTTTCTTGGCAGCGGCTTTCTTCGGTGCGGCCTTCTTGGCTGCAGCCTTCTTCGGCGCAGCTTTCTTGGCCGCTGCCTTCTTCGGCGCGGCCTTCTTTGCTGCGGCCTTCTTCGGCGCCGCCTTCTTGGCCGGAGCCTTCTTCGCTGCCGGCTTCTTCACTGCCGGTGCAGCAGCAGCCACGGGCGCGGCCGGTACGTCGGGCAGCACGGGCAGCACGACGGCAGGTGCGTCGACGACCGGTGCGGCGTTGCTGTTCACTTCAAATTCGTTGTCGATGGACATGCTGATGTTCCCCTCCGATGGACCGCTTGAGTTGTCGCACGCTGGTGACGTGCGACGGTCAGAACCAGTTGTGAGCCTTTATTCGAAACCGCAAACAAAAGCTCAGAACTTGCCGTAGTAGCCTTCCTTCAAGGCATCGAAGAGGTTGGCGGCGGAGTGCATTTCGCCGTCGTATTCCACCTGCTCATTGCCTTTCAGTTCGACAACACTACCGTCCTCAAGCTCGAAGCGGTAGAGGGTATTTTCAAGGTCGGCTTCCTTGACCAGTACGCCCTGGAAAGCGGCGGGGTTGAAGCGGAACGTGGTGCATCCTTTCAGGCCCTGTTTGTAGGCGTAGAAATAGATGTCCTTGAAGTCTTCGTAGGGGTAATCGGTGGGCACGTTCGCGGTCTTGGAGATCGACGAGTCGATCCACTTCTGCGAGGCAGCCTGGATGTCGACGTGCTCTTTCGGGCTGATGTCGTCGGCGGAGACGAAGTAGTCGGGCAGCTTGTTGTCCGCCTCGTCGGTGAACACCTTGGCATCGGCATTGATCAGCGCGCGGTAGGCGAGCAGCTCGAAGCTGAGCACCTCGACCTTCTCCTTCGACTTCTTGCCTTCGCGGATCACGTTGCGCGAGTAGCTGTGCGCGAAGCTCGGCTCGATGCCGTTGCTGGCGTTGTTGGCCAGCGACAGCGAGATCGTGCCCGTGGGCGCGATCGAGCTGTGGTGGGTGAAGCGCGCGCCGGTCTCGGCCAGCTCGGCGACCAGGTTCGGCGCCACGCTGGCGATGCGCTGCATGTAGCGCGAGTACTTCGCGTGCAGCACGCGGCCGGGGATGGAGTCGCCGACCTTGTAGCCGTCGGTGACCATTTCCGGACGCTTGCGCAGCATGTCGCCGGTGACGGTGAAGTCGCGCAGCAGGATCGGCGCGGCGCCCTTCTCCTTGGCCAGATCCAGCGCCATTTCCCAGCCGGCGACGGCCATCTCGCGCGAGACTTCCTCGGTGAACGCGACCGCTTCGGCGCTGCCGTAGCGGTGCTTGAGCATGGTTACGGTGGAACCCAGGCCGAGGAAGCCCATGCCGTGGCGGCGCTTGGACATGATCTCGTTGCGCTGCTGCTCCAGCGGCAGGCCGTTGATCTCGACCACGTTGTCGAGCATGCGGGTGAACACCTTCACCACTTCGCGGTACTCGTCCCAGTCGAAGCGTGCCTTCGGGCCGAACGGATCGCGCACGAAGGTGGTCAGGTTGATCGAGCCGAGCAGGCACGAGCCGTACGGCGGCAGCGGCTGTTCGCCGCACGGGTTGGTCGCGCGGATGTGCTCGCACCACCAGTTGTTGTTCATCTCGTTGACCTTGTCGATCAGGATGAATCCGGGCTCGGCGTAGTCGTACGTCGAGACCATGATCATGTCCCACAGATGCCGCGCACGGATGTGGCTGTAGATCTTGCAGGCAACCAGGCCGTCTTCGCGGTCGACGTAGTTCTCGTGGGTCGGCCATTCGCGCCAGACCACCTTGGCCGGATCGTCGACGTCGATCTCGTCCTTTTCCTTGACGTGCACCGGGAACACCAGCGGCCAGTCCTGGTCGTGCTCGACCGCTTCCATGAAGCCGTCGGTGATCAGCAGCGACAGGTTGAACTGGCGCAGGCGGCCGTCCTCGCGCTTGGCGCGGATGAATTCCTTGGCGTCCGGATGGCTGATGTCGAACGTGCCCATCTGCGCGCCGCGACGGCCGCCGGCGGACGACACGGTGAAGCACATCTTGTCGTAGATATCCATGAACGACAGCGGGCCGCTGGTATACGCACCGGCGCCCGAGACGTACGCGCCGCGCGGACGCAGGGTGGAGAATTCGTAGCCGATGCCGCAGCCGGCCTTCAGGGTGAGGCCGGCCTCGTGCACCTTCTCCAGGATGTCGTCCATCGAATCGCGGATGGTGCCGGAGACGGTGCAGTTGATCGTGGAGGTGGCCGGTTTGTGCGCCAGCGCGCCGGCGTTGGAGGTGATGCGGCCGGCGGGAATCGCACCGCGGCGCAGCGCCCACAGGAAACGCTCGTACCAGTGGCCGCGCAGCTCGTCGCTGATTTCGACATCGGACAGGGCGCGCGCCACGCGCTGATAGGTACCGTCGATGGTGGCGTCGACCGGCTCGCCGGACTTCGCCTTCAGGCGGTACTTCTTGTCCCAGATATCGTAGGACGCGGGTTGCAGTGGAATTTCCACGACGGCATCACGACCTGTAGCTGGATTTGTGGCTGGGGCACGCAGTGTGCTCATCGGCTTCCTGACCTCTCGGTGCGGCCTCGCGGCCCCCGTTGATTTTTATTAGATACGACGGTGTCGTTCACGCTATCCCGGCGACAACGGACAGACCACGAGGATTGCCCTCCAGCCCATGTGCCGCTTGTTTCCGACAACAACGACTCCCCCTCAAGAGTGCGGCGATCGCCACCAGTACTTGTCCAAATACTGGTAATCGAACACAAGATGTTGTGGTTGCTACCGGGTAGGCAAGTTAACTCCCACGCCACTGGAAGTAAAGTACCCACGGCAGCATTCGGTGCAATGGAACCGTCGCGCACCGGCCCGGTCTTACCAGCGCTCGTTTTCATCGCCACCGGCTCCATCGCCCCAGTCGCCATCACCCCAGGCCTCATCACCTCCAGGAGGATTCCATGTCGCAGCCGCACTCCCGCTTCTTGCACTGGCTGACCGGCCTGCTTGCCGTGATCGTCGTTGCCAGCGTGCCCGGCACCAGTCGCGCCGCCACCCTGCCGACAGCGGTCGATGGCCAACCGATGCCGTCGCTGGCGCCGATGCTTGAGCGCGTGACGCCGGCGGTGGTGAACATCTCGACCAAGACGCGGGTGGCGGTGAGCAATCCGTATTTCAACGACCCGGTGTTCCGCCAGTTCTTCGGCCTGCCCGACACGCCGCAGGAGCGCACCAAACAGAGCCTGGGCTCGGGCGTGATCGTGGATGCGGCCAAGGGCTACGTGCTGACCAACAACCACGTGGTCGGCGGTGCCGACGACATCACGGTGACCTTGCAGGACGGGCGCACGTTCAAGGCGAAGTTGATCGGCACCGATCCGGACACCGATGTGGCGGTGGTGCAGATTCCCGCGCAGAGCCTCACCGCGCTGCCGCTGGCCGACTCCGCGAAGCTGCGCGTGGGCGACTACGTGGTCGCGGTGGGCGAGCCGTTCGGTCTGAGCGAGACCGTCACGGCCGGCATCGTCTCCGCGCTGGGTCGCTCGGGCCTTGGCGGCACCGGTTACCAGAACTTCATCCAGACCGACGCCTCGATCAACCCCGGCAACTCCGGCGGCGCGCTGGTCAACCTGCGTGGCGAACTGGTCGGCATCAACACGATGATCTTCTCGCCATCCGGCGGCAATGTCGGCATCGGCTTTGCGATTCCCAGCGCGATCACCACCGAAGTGATGGCGCAACTGGTGGCGCACGGCAAGGTGCAGCGCGGCAGCCTGGGCGTGCAGACGCAGGCGATCACGCCGCGCATCGCGCAGTTGCTGAATCTGAAAGACAGCAACGGCGTGGTGGTCACCGCGGTCAGCGACGACTCCGCCGCCGAACATGCCGGCCTGCAGGCGGGCGACGTGCTGACCACGCTCAACGGCAAGCCGCTGCGCAGCGAACAGGAGCTGCGCAACGCCGAAGGCCTGCTGCCGCTGGGCAGCTCCGTGCAACTGGGTGTGCTGCGCGACGGCCACAGCCGCGAAGTCAGCGCCACGCTGAGCGTGGAGAAACTGGCCAGCATCGACGGCGGCCAGCTCGATCCCCGCCTCAGCGGCGTGCGTTTCAGCGACCTGAGCGAGCGCCAGCGCAGCCAGGGTTTCTACGGCGTGGCGATCAGCGTGGTGCAACCGGGCAGCCGCGCCGCGCTGGCCGGGCTGAGCACCGACGACGTGGTGATCGGCGTGGGCAACCAGCGCATCACCAGCCTGCGCATGCTGCGCGGACTGGCCGGGGTGAAGCCGCGCCAGCTGGTGCTGGTGGTCGCCGACGCCGACGGCAGTCGCTACGTGGTGGTCAATTGAGGTTTGGCGCGCCAGCGAAACCGTGGCACGGGTCGCTGGCCGGCCGTGTCGCGGCGCACAGCCTGACGCTTTGCCTGCACGCAAATGCATGAAAGTGCTTGATGTTCTGCGTTCAGGCCGATGGAATATCCTCGCTACTTCACCCTATGTACGCCTTCGAGGCGGCATACTCGCGCCTTCCACATCACCCAAATCACGCCGGGGCTCCCCATTACCATGTCCGTCCGTCTTACCCGCCTGCTGTCCGTCGCCCTGATCGGGGCCTGCTTCGTCACTGCCCCGGCATTCGCCAAGAGTCATCCCAAGGCCAAGGCCGCTGCGCCCGCGAAAGGCCCTACCCTGATCTGGCGCGGCGACATCGCCACCGCGAATGGCGTCGTCAACGAGGTGGCGCAGGCATGGGAAAAGAACGGACACGGCCGTATCGAACTGCAGCCGTTCAACACGGCCTCGGGTATCGACGCGGTGGCTACCGGCACCGCGGATCTGGCCGGCAGCGCGCGCCCCGGCGACGGTAGCGCGCAGAACGCGAACCTCACGTTCACCCCGGTGGCCTGGGATGGGCTGGTGATCATCACCCAGTCGTCCAATCCGATCAGCGGACTCACGCTGAAACAGGTGCACGACATCTACTACGGCAAGATCCACAACTGGAGCGAGGTCGGCGGCCGCGACGCGCCGATCGACGTGTACGCCGTGGCCAGCCCCGGCGACGGCGTGGAATACAGCCTGCGCACGCTGCTGTTCGGCCGCGGCAACCAGCCGGTCGCCGCGCCGCGACTGTACGTCAACACGCGCAAGCTGGAAGAAGGCATCGAGCTCAACCCGAACGGCTTCGGTGTCGCCACGCTGGCCGACATCAGCGGCAACTCCAAGCTCAAGGCGATTCCGATCAACGGCAAGTCCGCCAGCGTCGCCAACATCGCCGACGGCAGCTATCCGTTGTTCATCCCGCTGTACCTGGTGACCAACCCGAGCAGCCCGAAGGCCGCCGCGGCGCAGAGCTTCGTCGACTTCCTGCAGACCGAACCGGCCAAGGCCGCGCTGCGCAAGCATGCCGTTCTGCCCTTCCAGGACGGCAGCGCGCTGGCCGCGATGGACGGCTCGCGCCGCAGCGCGATCCTCGCTGAAGTCGGCGCCCATGCCAGCCACATCACACCGGTGTCGGCACCGGGCGCGACCTATGCGGCCCGCGCCGCGGTGGCTCCGACCTCGCCCGATACCGTCGCCGCCAAACTCGCGCTGGACAAGCGCAACGCCGCCGACAAGCTCGCGCAAAGCGAGAAGACCCAGCTCACCGGTGTGAAGGGCGGCGTGGCAAGCGTCCACGTGACCAGCCTGGCGCACGTCCAGGGCGGTGTCGCTGCCTCGGGCGCCAAAGCAGACAAGGCAAACAAGAGCAGCGGCGGCTCGGGCAAGACCTACAAGGTTGCCAGCGGTGACACGCTGTCCTCGATCGCCAAGTCGCACTCGGTGGATGTCGCCGAGCTGCGCAGTTGGAACCACCTCAAGAGCGACAACGTCAAGCCGGGACAGTCGCTGCGCATTGGCCGCGATTGACGCCGGGGGACGTGCGCATCCTCGCGCTGACGCTGGATCTGGATGACACCTTGTGGCCGGTGCTGCCGGCACTGCAACGTGCCGACCAGGCAGTGGATGCCTGGTTATGGCAACACCATCCCGACGTCGCTCGCGCGTGGCCGATAGCGGCCATGCGCGAGTTGCGCGATCAGGTCGCCGCCGAGCGGCTCGATCTGGCGCATGACTTCACCACTCAGCGCCAGCTCACCATGCAGCACGCGTTTGCCGCCTGCGGCATCGCCGCGGCGCCGATCGAGGCGTTGTGGGAAATCTACTTCGCCGCGCGCAACAGCGTGGAGCTGTATCCGGACAGCCTGCCGGCGCTTGAGCGGATCACCGCACGCTGGCCGCTGGCGAGCCTGACCAACGGCAATGCCGACCTGCAGCGCATCGGCCTGCACACGCATTTCGCCCACCACATCTGCGCGCGCGACAGCGGCGTGGCCAAGCCCGATCCGCGGATCTTCCTGGCCGCCGCCGAGCGCCTCGGCGTGGCGCCCGCGCAGATCCTGCACGTCGGCGACGATCCGGTCATGGATGTCGTCGGTGCGCGCGACGCCGGCCTGCGCACCGCCTGGATCAACCGCGACGGCCAGCCGTGGCCGGCCGAACTGGGCGCGCCGCCCGAGCTGGATCTGCGCGACATGACCGCACTGGCCGACTGGCTCGATGCGCAGCATCCGGTCTCCAGCAAGTAGGCAAGGCACGGGCAAAACGCGCATCATTGCCGACTGATTGTCACCAGTACGGCGCGCTTCATGCCGCCGCCAGCCAGAAGGATTCCGCATGTCCGCCCTGATCGAACGCCAGTCCGGCGCCCGCCACAGCATCGCCATCGAGACCACCGACGCCGCGCACTACGCCGCGACGCGCCGGCGACTGAGCGCGGCACAGCGACGCTGGCTGAGCGACAGCGGTTTCGCGGCAGCGCCGGGCAGCGTCGCCTTGCTGTCCGATCCCGCGGGCAAGCTGGTGCGCGTGCTGGTCGGCGTCGATCCGCATGATCCGCTGAGCGCACTGGCCGCGTTGCCGTGCAGCCTGCCCGAGGCGAACTATCACCTCGCCGCCGAAGGCGTGCTGACCGATCCGGCGATGGCGGCATTGGGCTGGGCGCTGGGCGCGTATCAGTTCACCCGCTATCGTCAGCCGAAACGCGCACCGGCGCGGCTCGCCATCGCCGCCGCCGAACTGCAGCAGCTGGCGCCGCTGGTGGAAGCGACCCATCAGGTACGCGATCTGGTCAACACGCCGACCGAGGACATGGGCCCGCAGCAGCTCGCCCACGCCATCAAGCAGCTCGGCAAGACGCACAAGGCGAAGGTGCGCGAGTGGGTCGGCGACGAACTGCTCAAGGCCAACTTCCCGACCATCCATGCGGTCGGTCGCGCCAGCCATCGCGCACCGCGATTGATCGAGCTGAGCTGGGGCAAGTCCAGCGATCCGAAGCTGGTGGTGATCGGCAAGGGCGTGTGCTTCGACACCGGCGGGCTCGACCTGAAATCGTCCGACGGCATGCGCTGGATGAAGAAGGACATGGGCGGTGCCGCGCACGCGATCGCGCTGGCCGGCCTGATCATGCAGGCGAAGCTGCCGGTGCGACTGACCCTGCTGATTCCTGCAGTGGAGAATGCCGTGGCCGGCAACGCGATGCGTCCGGGCGAAGTGATCACCACCCGCGCCGGCCTCACCGTGGAGATCGACAACACCGATGCCGAGGGTCGGCTGGTGTTGTGCGACGCGCTGGCTTACGCCACCGAACAGCAGCCCGAACTGATCGTCGATTTCGCCACGCTCACCGGCGCCGCACGCGTGGCGCTGGGACCGGATCTGCCGGCGCTGTTCGCCAACGACGATGGCCTTGCCGCCGCCGTGCTGGCCGCCGGTCGCACGGTCAACGATCCGCTGTGGCAGCTACCGCTGTGGCGGCCGTACCGCCGCATGCTCGACTCGTACCTGGCCGACTTCGCCAACGCCGGCCCGTCACGCCACGCTGGCGCGATCACCGCGGCGCTGTATCTGGAACGCTTCGTGCCGGACGGCATGCCGTGGTTGCATCTGGACACTTACGCATGGAACGATGCCGATCGTCCCGGCCGCCCTCGCGGTGGCGAGGCAATGGGCCTGCGTGCGCTGTTCGCGTTCCTGCAGCAGCGCTATCGCGGCTGAGCGGAGCCGGACAGGGTCGCGCCGATCCGTTGCAACCGCTGCCGCAAGGCGCGCAGGCCGCGCACGATGCGCGGCAGCATCCAGCACATCAGCAGCACGAACAGGCCAAGCAGGATCAGCAGCGCCAGCGGATGCTGCCACATCAGGTACAGACCGCCGGCCCAGCTGATGTCTTCGCCCACACTGGCGCCCCAGTTGCTGAACGGCTCCGGTGAGGTGTTGATCAGCGCACGCGTGCCGGCCTTGGTGAAATGCGTGCCGGCAACCATCGCACCGCCGAGCAGGGCCGCCGCGAACTGCGCACCGGCGCCGGAATCCTTGAACACGCCCCAGGCCAGCAAGGTGCCGATCGGAATGCGGATGAAGCTGTGCACCGCATCCCAGACGCTGTCGAACGCCGGTATCTTGTCGGCGAGGAATTCGCACAGCATCAGTACGCCGGATACCACCAGCACCCAGGTGTCGGTCAGCGGCAGCAGGCCGTCCGGCAGGTGCACATAGCCGAACCGGCCCAGCATGCCGGCCGCGAAAATCGTGGCGTACAGACGGATGCCACTGGCCCAGGCCAGACCACCGGCAAGCGCGACGTTCGGCAACATGTCCATGCGGGTTCTCGTGAGGGGCGGCTGCAGACCGTGTTTACGCGCGAAGCGGTGGCCTGTCCACCGTTGACGCTGCCATCGCGCCCACGAGATGCCGCGCGGCATGACTTCTGGCGTTGTCATGACAGCCCGAAAGGCTGCATCCTGCCAGTTCAATTTGCCGGAAGAAGCCCGTCATGCATCATCGCCTGCACCTGCTCGCCTTCAGCGTCGCGTTCGGCCTCGCCGGCTGCACCAGCGTACCGGTCGCCAAGACCAACGCGCCGACCCAACCGGCATTGACGGCGCAAACGCTGAACTCGGGCGGTGTGATGCCAGCCGAACAGGCGCGCCTGCATTTCGATCATGCCGAGTTGCACTTCACGATCAACCCGGCCGGGCAAAGCCTCGACGCCAGCGCCACGCTGAGCTTCACCGCCAAGGCCGCCACCGACGTGCTGCTGCTGGACCTGGATCGCAACCTGCCGATCAGCGCCATAGAACTGGATGGCCAACCGCTGGCCGCGAGCGCCTGGAGCAATCCGGACGGCCGCCTGCGTATCGCGTTGCCGACGCCGCTCGTCAGCGGCGGCAAGGTACGCGCCACCGTCCACTACGGCGGCAAGCCGCACGTGGCGAAGAACGCGCCATGGGACGGTGGCTTCGTGTGGAGCCATACCGCGGATGGCCAGCCGTGGATCGCCAGTGCGGTCGAGGGCGAAGGCTGCGACCTGTTCTGGCCGTGCATCGACCAACCGCAGGGTGAGCCCGACCTGGTCGACACCTGGGTGACCGTGCCGAAGTCGCTGGCCGCACCTGGCAACGGCGTGCTGGTCGGCATCACCGAGGAAGGCGATCAGCACACCTACCACTGGCGTGCGAAGCATCCGAATACCTATGCCATCTCGATCAACGTCGGCCCCTTCGATGAACTCAAGGCGGACTACAAGAGTCGTTACGGCAATACCATCCCGATGCAATTCTGGTATCTGCGCGGTCACGAGGCGCAGGCGAAGGAACTGTTTGCCGGGTTCCCGAAGATGCTGGATTTCTTCGAGCAGCAGATCGGCCCTTACCCCTTTGGCGACGAGAAGATGGGCGTAGTGGAAACGCCGCACATGGGCATGGAACACCAGACCCTTAACGCCTACGGCAACAATTACCGGCTGGATGGCTACGGCTACGACCGGCTGCTGCAGCACGAGTTCGCGCATGAGTGGTTCGGCAACCAGATGACCAATGCCGACTGGGACGACATGTGGCTGCACGAGAGTTTCGGCACCTACATGCAGCCGCTCTACAGTCAGTACCTCAACGGCGACATGGATTATTTCAGCTGGCTGCATGGCCTGCGCCTGATGTTGCGCGACCACCGCCCGATCGTGTCCGGCAGCAGCAAGACCGAGGAACAGGTCTACGACGAGACGGCCGGGCCCGGGCAGGACATCTACAACAAGGGCGCTCTGATGCTGCACACGCTGCGGCAGCTGATCGGTGACAAGGATTTCTTCGACAGCATCCGCCAGCTGGTGTATGGCCGGCCGGACCCGAAGCCGGGCAACTTCAGCCCGCTGTACGCCAGCACCGACGACTACGTCGCCATCGTCGACAAGGTGACCGGTCGCAAGCTCGACTGGTTCTTCGATGTGTACCTGCGCGACGCCGCACTGCCGCGCCTGGACGAGCAGCGCGACGGCGACACGCTGAAGCTGCGCTGGGTGACCGAACACGGTAAGCCGTTCCCGCTGCCGGTGGAAGTGCAGGTCGGCGATACCGTGCACCGCTTGCCGATGAGCGACGGCAGCGGCCAGCTGCAGGTGCCGACCGGCAGCCTGCTGATCATTGACCCGCACTCGAAGCTGCTGCGCGACATGCCGCATATCGAGAAATATCAGCAATGGATGAAGCAGCAGCACGAACAGCAGCGCCGCAAGACCACGACGAAGTAGAAACAGATACACCGCCGGCATGATCCGGCCATAAAAAAACCCGGCGCTGGCGCCGGGTTTTTTTATGCTTTGTCGCGAACCGCCGATGCAATCAGTGCTGTGCGGCCGGCACCGCCGCTGGACTCGGCGACGACGGCGCCACTGCTGCCGTACTGGAGGACTTGCCGCCATACGGCAGCACTTCGGCTGCCAGCTTCGGATCGGCCTTGGCCAGGCCGATCGCGTCGAACAGGATGTGCGCGGTTTCGTTGAGCGGCACGTCCTTCGCCTTTTTCGCGTCCTTCTCCTGCTTGAGTTCGCTCTTCAGGCTGCGCTCGTTTGCGTTGAGGCCGTCGTCGAGGTTGCTCTGCTCGTCACCCAGCGTGGCATCGGTGCCGTCGATGGCCTTGTGCCGCGCGCGGAAATCGGACTGGATCGCATCCTGCTGCTTGCGCTCGACTTCGCGCGTGGCGAAGTTCAGCGAGATCGAGGTCTTCGCGCGCATGGTCTTGTACTGCGCCAGTTCGTCGAGCATCAGTTTCCATGCCGGCGACTTCGTCACGCGCGCGTCATGCAACTGCAGCAGTTGCGGCAGATAGGCATTGAGGTTCGCCACCGGCTGGTAGTCGGCCGGCGCGATCTGCGTCCACTTCAGCGCGTTGTCGTAGGTCGACTCGCCGAAATCCTTGTCGTCGCCGTTCTTCGGGAAGGCGATGTCCGGCGTCACACCCTTCAGCTGGGTGGAGCCGCCGTTGATGCGGAAGAATTCCTGGATGGTCATTTTCAGTTCGCCGAGCTGCGGCTTCTCGCTGTCGCTCTGCGAGAAACGATCCAGATCGACCAGGTTCTGCACGGTGCCCTTGCCGAAGGTCGGTTCACCGACGATCAGGCCACGGTGGTAGTCCTGGATTGCCGCGGCGAAGATCTCCGACGCCGACGCCGTGCCGCGGTTGACCATTACGGCCAATGGGCCGCTCCACGCCATGCCCGCGTTGTCGTCGCCCTGCACTTCGACCTGACCCTTGGAGTCGCGCACCTGCACGACCGGGCCCTTGTCGATGAACAGGCCGGTCAGCGAATTGGCCTCGGCCAGCGAGCCGCCGCCGTTGTTGCGCAGATCGACCACGATGCCCTGCACACCCTCGGCCTTGAGTTCGCCAAGCAACTTGGCGACGTCGCGGGTGGCGCTCTTGAAGTCCTTGTCGCCTTCGCTGCGCGCACCGAAGTCGGAGTAGAACGAGGGCAGCTCGATCACGCCGATCTTGCGGGTGACGTCGCCGTCCTTGATGTCGACGACCTTCTTCTTCGCCGCCGAATCCTCGATGCTGACTTTCTTGCGCACCAGGGTGACGATCTCGTGCTTGCCGTCCAGGCCGGCATCGGCCGGCAGGATCTCCAGCCGCACGGTGGTGTCTTTCTTGCCGCGGATGCGGTTGACCACATCGTCCAGCCGCCAGCCGATCACGTCGGTCAGCGGGCCGTTGTCGCCCTGCCCCACGGCGACGATGCGGTCGCCGGACTTGAGCTTGCCGGACTTGATCGCCGGGCCGCCCGGCACCAGGGTGAAGATCATCGTGTAGTCGTCACGCGCCTGCAGCTGGGCGCCGATGCCTTCCAGCGACAGCTTCATCGCGATGTCGAAATTCTCCGCGGCACGCGGGCCGAGGTAGTCGGTATGCGGGTCGGTGGTTTCGGCGTACGCGGTCATGAAGGTCTGGAACGCGTCCTCGCCATCGAGCTGCTTGACCCGCTCGATGTAGCCGGCATAACGCTTGTCCAGCGTCTTGCGGATGTCGTCGTCATTCTTGCCGGCCAGCTTCAGGCGCAACCAGTCGTTCTTGGTGCGCTGGCGCCACAGCGTGTCCAGTTCGGCCTGGTCTTTCGGCCAGTCGGCATGGTCGCGATCGAACGTGTAGCTTTCATCGACGGAAAAATCGAAGCCCTGTTTGAGCAGGCCACGCGCGTAGGTCATGCGTTCGACCGCGCGCTGCACGTACAGGTTGAACACCGAGAACGGTGCGGACAGATCCTGGTTCCAGATCGCGTCGTCGAGCTGGGTCTTCAGTGGCGCGAACTTCGCCATGTCGACCTGGGTGAAGAACACCTTCTCGCTGTCGAGCAGCTTGAAGTAGGCCTTGTAGATGCGCGCCGACATCGCGTCGTCGAGCGGCTGCGCGTCGTAGTGGAAGCGGGTCAGGAAGCGCGCCGACAGCTGCGCGGCCTGCGCCTCGCTGGGCGTGGAGGTGAGCGGCCAGCTGGCCGCCTTGCGACCCGTGCTGCCGGCACCGAGATCGGCCGCCGACTGCGCGAAGACACAGGTCGCGGTGAGGGCAAGCAACAGGACCAGCGCAGGACGAAATTTCATGGAGGCTCTCAGGCTGACTCGGTGACACCGGCTGCATGGGCCTGCAGGTCGGCGTGATAGGACGAACGCACCAGCGGACCGGAGGCGACGTGATGGAAACCCATCGCCTCACCGGCTTCGCGCAATGCCTCGAATTCTTCGGGAGTCCAGTAGCGCACTACCGGATGATGGTGCGGCGTGGGCTGCAGGTACTGGCCAATGGTGATCATCTCGACGTCATGGGCGCGTAAATCGCCCATGGTTTCGATCACCTGATCCCAGGTTTCGCCCAGCCCCAGCATGATGCCGGACTTGGTCGGCACGTCCGGATGCTGCGCCTTGAAGCGCTTGAGCAGGTCCAGCGACCACTGGTAGTCGGCGCCCGGACGCACTTCGCGATACAGGTGCGGCACGGTTTCCAGGTTGTGGTTGAACACGTCCGGTGGAAAATCCTTGAGCACTTCCAGCGCGCGCTCCATGCGGCCCTTGCCGCGGAAATCCGGCGTGAGGATCTCGATCTTGATGTTCGGGCTGGCGTGACGGGTCGCGCGAATGCACGCCGCGAAATGCTCGGCGCCACCGTCGCGCAGATCGTCGCGGTCGACCGAGGTGATCACCACGTACTTCAGGCGCATGTCGCGGATCGTCTCGGCCAGCCGTGCCGGCTCCAGCGGATCGGGTGCGGATGGACGGCCATGTGCCACGTCGCAGAACGAACAGCGGCGCGTGCAGACCTCGCCGAGGATCATGAACGTCGCGGTGCCTTTGCTGAAGCATTCGTGGATGTTCGGGCATGACGCTTCTTCGCATACCGTGACCAGCGCGTTCTCGCGCAGGCGCGCCTTCAGCTGCGCCACGGCGTTGCCCTGCGGCAGCCGCACGCGGATCCACGACGGCTTGCGCAGGGTCGGTACGGCGGTATCGAAGCCGGCGCGATTCAGCGCGATCTTGTCGTTGCCGACCTGCTTTTCACCGGCCGGCGCACCGCTGACGACGGTGATCGGGATGACTTTGGCGGAAGAGGTGGAGATTTCGCTCATGTAGACAGCTCAGACCGCTGCACGAGCGGGGAGTTCGGGTAAGACAGGGGCAGCTGACTCGGCGACAAAACCGAACTGGCGGCAGAACTCCTCCACCAGCACGTCCTCGACCGTGGCCAGCTGCGACGGACCGCCCAAGTCTAGCAGCTGTGTGACCGCCAAACCCTTGTAACCGCAAGGGTTGATCCGATGAAACGGCTCCAGGTCCATGGCCACGTTGAAGGCCAGCCCGTGGAAACTGCAGCCGCGCCGCACGCGCAATCCCAGCGCGGCGACCTTGGCGTCGCCCGCGTATACGCCGGGCGCGCCTTCGCGCCGCACCGCCACGACGTTCCAGTGCGCCAGCGTATCGATCAGCGACTGCTCGATCTTGTGGACCAGCTCGCGCACGCCGACGCCGACCCGGCGCAGGTCGATCAGCGGATAGCCGACGATCTGGCCGGGGCCGTGATAGGTCACCTGCCCGCCGCGATCGACCGGCACCACCGGGATATCGCCGGGCGCCAGCACGTGTTCCATCTTGCCGGCCTGGCCGAGGGTGAACACCGGGTCGTGTTCCAACAGCCACAGCTCGTCGGCCGTGTCCGCCGTGCGGTTGTCGGTGAACGCGCTCATCGCCTTCCAGGTCGTCTCGTACGACTGGCGACCAAGACGGCGGATTTTCAACGGCAACGACATGACGGGTGACCTGGGAGACGGTAGTTCGGGGCAACGATCATGATCCCCGCGCTACATCGTGTAGCGGATATCCGGGCTCGCGCGCAGCGCGACGTGCGCCGCTTCGTACTGCTCGCGGTTCTCGCAGCGAAAGCTCACCGTGACCGAAACGAAATTGCCGGCACCGGAATGCCGGTGCCGCACGCTCTCGTGCAGCACATGCAGGCCGGCACGCTCCAGCAACTGCGGCACGTGGGTCGGCAGGTTCGCGCTGGCACTGCCGACCGCGGTGATCTCGAACTCGCCAGGGAACTGGAAGCCCTTGCCGTCCTGCTTCGCCTTGCTGAAGTCGATCGGTTGCATTACTTGGTGCCCGGCGCCTGTTCGGTGTTGCTCTTGCTGCTGTGGAACCACAGCATGATGCTGTCCCACAGGCGTGAGAAGAAACCGCCCTGCGGCGCATCGTTCAATGCGACCAGCGGCACGGTCTGCACCGGCTGGCCGGCCAGCGTGATGCGCAGCGTGCCGACCTGCTGGCCCTTCGTGAACGGGGCGATCAGGGTGGCCGGAATGTCCATGTCGGCCTTGAGCTTGTCGTAGTCGCCGCGCTTGACCGTGACCAGCACGTCGTCGGCGACGCCGATCGGCAGCTGGTTGGCCGCACCCTTCCACAACCGCGGCGTGGCCTGCGGCTTGCCGGCGTCATACAGCTTGTGCGTCTCGTAGAAGCGGAAGCCGTAGTTGAGCAGCGCCATCGCCGAATCGGCACGCGCCTTCTCGCTGCTGGCACCCATCACGATCGCGATCATGCGCGCTTCGCCCTGCTTGGCCGAGGCGGCCAGGCAATAGCCGGCGGCGGCAGTGTGGCCAGTCTTGATGCCGTCCACGCTCGGATCGCGCCACAGCAGCGTGTTGCGATTGTGCTGCTTGATCCCGTTCCACTCGAATTCCTTCACTGCGGAGATCGCGTAGTCCTCGGGAAAATCATGGATCAGCGCGCGCGACAGGATCGCCACGTCGTGTGCGGTGGTGTAGTGGTTGGCGATCGGATAGCCGGAAGCATTCTGGAAGTTCGAGTTCACCATGCCGAGCTGCTTCGCGTACGCGTTCATCAGGCCAGCGAAGGCCGACTCGGAACCGGCGGTGTGCTCGGCCAGCGCGATCGCGGCGTCGTTGCCGGACTGGATGATCAGGCCGTACAGCAGATCCTTCAGCGGCACCTGGCTGTTGAGCTTGAGGAAGCTGGTGGAACCGTCGGTGCCGGCACCGCCGCCGCGCCAGGCGTTCTCGCTGATGGTCACCGGGTCGGTCATGTGCACCTTGCCGTTGCCGACCTCGGCGGAGACCACGTAGTCGGTCATGATCTTGGTGATCGAGGCCGGCTCCACGCGCAGATCAGGTTCCTTGCTGGCGAGGATCTGGCCGGTGGCGTAATCCATCAGCACCCAGCTCTTGCCGTCGACATCCGGCGGCGGCGGCACCGGCGCGTCAGGCACCACCGGGCGCGGCACCGGCGACGGACGCGGCGGTGTCTGGGCAACGGCAACACCGACCAGCAATACGGCGGCGGCGAACGGAATCAGGCTACGGCGGAAGAAATTCATCGGGTTGTTCAGTCTCTGAATATCGGCACCGCGGGTGCCGAGTGATTAAAAAGGGGCACGCAAATCCTGCTCAGTCTACCGCGACCTGAGGCCGCGGCAGACCCATGCCTTCGATCCGGGCGCTGACCTGGTCGGCGCGATCCACATCGGCCAGCGGCCCGACCCGCACGCGCCGCACGCGGCGACCGTTGACGTCGGCGTCCATCACCTGCACGTCGCCCAAGTTGGCCTGGCGCAGACGCTGGGCCAGCCGCTCGGCATTGTCCGCATCCGAGAACGCGCCCACCTGCAGGTAGATGCCCGGGTGTCCGGATGTGACCACAGCCGGCGGCGGCAGTTCCGGCGCCGGATGGCCCGGATCGATGCCGCGCACCTCGACCAGTCCGGTGCCCTTGGGCCAGATGCCGATTTTCACGGCGGCCGCGTAGGACAGGTCGATCAGCCGGTTCTGGTGGAACGGGCCGCGGTCGTTGACCCGCACGATCACGCTCTTGCCGTTTTCCAGATTGGTGACGCGCGCGTAGCTGGGCAGCGGCAGCGTGGTGCTGGCGGCACTGAACGCGTACATGTCGTAGGTTTCCAGGCTGGAGGTCTTGTAGCCGTGGAACTTGTTGCCGTAGAACGAGGCGATGCCGCGCTCGTCGTAATCACGCGCGCTGGGCAGCACGTTGTACGTTTGTCCAAGCACGGTATACGGCGACTTGTTGCCGTACAGCGAGCGCGGCTCCGACTTCGGCACCGGCTCGGTCAGCTTGCTGACGTCCGGCACGTCGCCCGGCACGCTGTCGCTGCCGTCGCGATAACGGCTGCTCTGCGATTTGCTGAGGTCATCGCGGAAGCTGTCGCCGCCGGCAACGTTGCCGCCGGCCCGGCTCGGCTGCGAACGGCTGCTGCCGGCATGGGAGGGTTTCGTCTTCGCACCGCCGCAGCCAGCCAGCAACAGCATCGCCAGCAACAGCGCCACTACGCCCATCAACCTCATGGTGCTGCGTCCGCCTGCGCCACGCCGGCGGCGATGGCGCCCGCCAGCTGATCGACCGCCATCGCATACAGCGGGCTGCGGTTGTAACGCGTGATCACGTAGAAATTCTGGAAAGTGAACCAGTACTCCGGCCCGTTCGGACCGTCCAGCGTCTGCAGGCTGGTCGGCTGCGCCGGCGACAGTGATTGCAACGGCGCATAGCCCCACGCTTCGAGCTGCTCCAGCGGCCACTGCGGCTTGGCGTCCTTCGCCTCGATCGGTCGCGCCGCCACATCCGGCTGCGCCCGCGCAGCGACCGGACCGCCGTTGACCCACCCGTGTTTCGCGAAGTAGTTCGCCACACTGGCGAAGATGTCCGGCAGCGAATTCTTCAGGTCGATGCGACCATCCTGATCCGCATCCACCGCAAAGTCGCGGATGCTGGTGGGCATGAACTGGCCCCAGCCTTGCGCGCCGGCATACGAACCGGTGAGCGTGTCGATCGGGCCGGCCAGATGGTTGGCGGGCATCTCCAGCAGCTCCTTCAACTGCTCGCGGAAAAACTTCGCCCGCGGCGGGTAATACAGGCCCAGCGTGACCAGCGCATCGAGCACCTTGTACTTGCCGGTGTTGCCGCCGTAGCTGGTCTCCACGCCGACGATCGCCACGATGTACTGCGGCGCCACGCCGTACTGCCGGCCGATCTGCTCCAGCATCGCGCGATGCTCGCGATAGAAAGCGATGCCGTCGTTGATGCGCTTGTCGTTGAGGAAGATCGGCCGGTAATCCTTCCACGGCTTGGCCTCGGCCGGACGGCTGATCGCATCGAGAATGCTCTGCTGCATCTTCGCGCCATCGAGCAACGCGTTCAGCGCCTGTGGGCTCTTGCCGGTATCACGCGCCACCTCGCGCACCAGCTCGACCTGGCCGGGATGCGTCGTCGCCAGCGCCGGCGCAGTCACCCAGAGCAGGCTGAGGATGGCGAGGAAACATGCCGCGCGCGGCGCAGGAGTGGCTGTCATGTGGAGGCTCCGCTCGCAGAAAACTGATGTCATCGAAAGCCTAACACGCACACCGGCGCAACTTCGGGCCGTGCGCGGGCGCTGCACTGGCTGTGTTCACAGGTGCGCCTTGCGATTGGCATGAATCGACATCAGCACACCGAAACCAACCAGCAGCGACACGGCCGACGTACCGCCGTAACTGATCATCGGCATCGGCACACCGACCACCGGCAACATGCCAGCGACCATGCCGCCGTTGACGAACACGTAGACGAAGAAACTCATGCCGATCGCACCGGCGAGCAGGCGCGAATAGGTGTCGCGCGCCTCCATCGCGATCCACAGGCAGCGGCCGATGATGAATGCATACAGTGCGACCAGCACACACACGCCAACCAGGCCGAACTCCTCGGAAAACACCGCGAAAATGAAATCGGTGGTGTGTTCGGGCAGGAAATCCAGCCGCGACTGTGTGCTGTGCTGCCAGCCCTTGCCGAAGATGCCGCCGGAGCCCACCGCAATCTGCGACTGGATGATGTGCCAGCCGTTGCCGAGAGGATCGGATTCCGGATTGAGCAGGGTCAGCACGCGATCGCGCTGGTACTGATGCAGGAAGTGCCAACCGACCGGAATCATGCCGCCAACCGCACCGACCAGCAGGCCGATGCGCCACCACGCCATGCCGGACAGGAACAGCGCGAACGCACCGGCGGCCGTCACCAGTACGGCGGTGCCCAGGTCTGGCTGTTCGGCGATCAGTCCAGCCGGGATCGCGATCAGCGCGCCGACCACCACAATGTCCTTCCAGCCCGGCGGCAATTGGCGCGGATGCAGATACCAGGCCACCATCATCGGCATGGTCAGCTTGAGCAATTCGGACGGCTGAAAGCGCATCACCCCGAGGTCCAGCCAGCGCACCGAGCCGCGCCCCTCGCCGAGGATCGCCACCACCACCAGCAGCGCGGTGCTGCCGGCGTAAAGCCATGGCGTCCAGCCGCGCAACACTGCCGGCGGGATGCGTGACACCACCAGCAACAACACGCCGCCGAGCACGAAACGGGCCGCCTGCCCACCGACCATGCCGAGGCTGGCATTGCTGGCGCTGTACAGCGTGACCAGGCCGATCAAAGCGAGTACGAACAAGCCGAGCGCCAGCGGCAGATCGATGCGGGGCCGGGTCAGACTGCGCCGCAGAAAGCGCTGCAGGCGAACGCTTATGGTTCCGATCATGGTGGCGTGGCCCCGTCGCTGCTGGATGCCTGTGCAGGAGTGTCTTCCACCGGAACATCTTCCACCGGTGCCGTGCTGTCATTTGGCGCGCTCTCGGTCGGCGCGCGCTGATCACGCTGATTTGGCAAGCCCTGATCCGGCGATTCCTGACTGGACGAACCCGGCGCAGGCAGGGGCACATCCCGTGGCGTGGGGCCGCCCTTCGCGATGACCCACGCATCGAAAATCTTGCGCATGATCGGTCCGGCATCGGTACCGCCCCACGCACCGGCCTCAAGCACGACCGCGGCCGCAATCTGCGGGTCATCGGTCGGCGTATAACCCATGAACCATGCGCGATGGCGTGTCGCCAGGTAGGCGAGGTTCTTGTTGGTGTCATACGCTGAAGATGTGCGCGAGAAGCGCTCGGCGGTGCCGCTCTTGCCCGCGATCAGATAGGGAAAGCCATCGTTCAATTTCGCCAGTTTGCCGGTGCCGCTGACGATCACCGCACGCATGCCTTGGTTGATCACGTCCCATTCGGCAGGCCTGCGGATCAACGACGGACCACTGGGTGGATTCGGCAACGGTCGCTGTTGCGTGTCGGCCACCGCGGTGGTGGCCATCACCAGCCGCGGTGCGTAAGGCACGCCATGACCGGCGAAGGTGGCGATCGCATGCCCGAGCTGCAGCGGAGTCACCGCCCAGTAACCCTGACCGATGCCGGCAATCACCGTTTCACCGGGGAACCAGCCGAACTTGCTGTGCGCGGCCTTCCACTGGCGCGAGGGCAGGATGCCTTCGGATTCACCGAGCAGATCGATGCCGGTCTTGCCGCCGAAACTGAAGCGACTCATCCACTCGCTCAGTCGATCGATGCCCATATCCAGCGCGAGCTTGTAGAAGTAGGTGTTGGTCGACTTCTCGATCGCACGCACCATGTTCACCGTGCCGTCGCCGCCACGCGTATCGTCGCGGTAACAACCTCCGCGCCCCGTCGAGTTGCTGCCGCCATGTCCTGGCAGGCAGAACTGGCCGGTGGAGAACACGGTGTCCTCGGGCCGGCGCACACCATATTCGAGCCCGCCCAGCGCAAGGAAAGGCTTTACCGTGGAGCCGGGCGGATAGACACCTTTCAGCGCGCGGTTGACTAGCGGCTTGTCCGGGTCGTTGGTCAACGCGCTGTAGTCGGCGTGGTTGATGCCGTTGACGAACAGGTTCGGATCGAACGTCGGCACGCTGACCATCGCCAGCACCTGGCCATTGCGCGGATCGATCGCCACCGCCGCACCGGGCCGGCCGGCGAACGCGGCTTCGGCGGCTTTCTGCAGGCGCACGTCGATGCTCAGGTACAGATTTCTGCCAGGTATCGGCGCATGCGTTTCCAGCACGCGCTGAGTGCGTCCATCGGCATTCACTTCCAGCAATTCGTAACCCGGCGTGCCGTGCAGCACATCCTCGTAGGAGCGCTCGATGCCGCTGCGACCGACGTGGCTGGTGCCCTGGTAGCGCTTCGGATCGAGCCGCTCGACATCGTCCGCATCGATACGCCCGACATAGCCCACCACATGGGCGAACAGTCCAGCCAGCGGATAACGCCGGGTCAGATAAGGCACCACGTCCACGCCGGGAAAGCGCCAACGGTTCACCGCAAAACGATCGATCTCGTCCTCGGTCAGGTGCATCTTCAACGGCACGCTGTCGAAGCGCCGGCTTTGCTTGAGCTGCTTGCGGAACGCATCCAGGTCGTCCTGGCCCAGCGGCACCACCTTGCCGAGCTGCTCCAGCAAGGCCGGCATGTCGGTGATCTGCTCGGGTACCACTTCGAGCCGGAACGCCGGCACGTTGTCGGCCAGCAGCACGCCGTTGCGGTCGTAGATCAGTCCGCGCGCCGGCGGGATCGCACGTGGCTTGACGCGATTGTTGGTCGAACGGGTGACGAACTCGTCGTGATGGGTCACCTGCAGAAACACGAAGCGAGTGACCAGCAGGCACAGACCCAGCAGAATCAGCACGAACCCCGCCAGCGCACGACGCCGGAACAGCAGGCTTTCGCCACGAGGGTCCTTGAGCGATCGCCGGATCTTCATGTCACTGGTTCATGTCTCATTGAATCCGCAGACGTGCGCGCAAGTCGTCGAGCAGCAGGAACAGGAACGGCCACAACGCCGCACCGACGAACGGCGAAATCCACCAGCTGGCCGGCGGCAGCGTCCCGCCGGCCAGCACACGCACGATCAGCAGCAGGATGCGGTCGTTCAACAACAGCGCCAGCACTGCGAGCGCCTGCTGCCACATCGGAAAGAAACGCAGCCGTGAGCGAAAGCGCAGCGCGATAAAAACCAGCGCGCACAGACGCAAGGCCTGCTCGCCCAGCACCACGCCATTGAGCAGATCCGCGCCCAGTCCCACCATGAAGGCCAGCCCCAAGGTGACCCGGTCCTCCGACTCCAGCGACCAGTACAGCAGGAACAGTGCCGGCCAGTACGGCTTGAACGGCTCCAGCACGCCGGGCAACGGCACCAGCATCGACACCAGCGCAAACACCAGCGTGCCGATGAACCACCACAGGCTCAAACGCTGCTTGTTCATTGCGGCACCCCGACCGTCGCCGGCGTCGTCACTGACTGGACCGTGGCGTTTGCCGCAGGCGCGGCGGCTCCGTTCGGCGTCAGATCGCTGGGTGGCCCCATCGGTTTCACCAGGGCTGGCGGCCCGTCCGGCTCGGCCTGATCGTGCAGCAGCAGCACGTCCTCGCTGCGATCGAGATCCGCTGCCGGGCGCGCCTGCGCCACCAGGAACATGCCCGTGGCTGCCGGCGCCACCGAGACGATCTCACCCACCGGGAAGCCCGGCGGAAAGCGCCCGCCGAGGCCGGAAGTAAGCAGTTTGTCGCCCGCACGCACGTCGGCCGCCAAGGGGATATTGGGCAGAGCGAGCTGATCGCCGTCGCGCGAGCCATACGCCACTGTGCGCAAACCCGAACGCTCGATCACCACCGGAATGGCGTGGGCCGGATCGGTAACCAGCATCACCACCGCGGTGGTCGGTAGCACTTCCTTCACCTGACCCATCACGCCATGCGCATCGATCACCGGCTGACCCGGCTTGACGCCATCACGGCTACCCACGTTCAAGGTCAGTTGGTAGCGGTAGGCACCCAGATCCACGCCGATTACGCGCGCCAACTGCACGTTGAGCTCCAGACTGTGCTGGGTATCGAGCAGTTCCTTCAACCGCTGGTTCTGTTCGGCGACGGCGGCCATCCGGTTCAACTTGGCATTGGCCAGCAGCAGGTCTTCGCGCAGCCGCTGGTTCTGCTCGGTCAATCGCTGACGATCGGCAAACGCCACGCTCATGGTGCGCACGCCCGCAGCCGGCAGACCGGCCAGCCGATACACCGGCTCCACCACCGCCGATGCACCGTAGCGCAGACGCCACAACCAGCCGTTGCGCTGATCGAGCACCATCAGCACCACAGCCAGCGCGAGATAGATAATCAGCCGCAGCGTGCCGGCCGCATTGCCGGCGAACAGAGGCGAGGATTCGTCGCGCGTGCGCGCCATGGCCGCCCCTGCCTAGCGTGGGTTATTCGGGCGCGAAGAAATCGCTGCCGTGCTGATCGATCAGCTCCAGCGCCTTGCCGCCACCGCGTGCCACGCAGGTCAGCGGATCATCCGCCACCTGCACGTGCAGGCCGGTCTCCTCGGAGATCAGACGATCCAGATCACGCAGCAACGCGCCGCCGCCGGTCAGCACGATGCCGCGCTCGGCCACGTCGGAGCACAGCTCCGGCGGAGTCTGCTCCAGCGCCGACTTGACCGCCGCCACGATACCGGCGAGCGGCTCGTGCAACGCTTCGAGAATTTCGTTGGAATTGATCGTGAACATGCGCGGCACGCCTTCGGCGAGATTGCGGCCGGAAATCTCGATCTCCTTGACCTCGCTCTGCGGGAACGCGCAACCGATCTGCAGCTTGATCCGCTCAGCCGTCGACTCACCGATCAGGGTGCCGTGGTTGCGACGCACGTAGTTGATGATCGCCTCGTCGAAGCGATCACCACCGACGCGCACCGACTGCGAATAGACGATGCCGTTGAGCGAGATCACCGCGACTTCGGAGGTGCCGCCGCCGATATCCAGCACCATCGCACCGCGCGCCTCGTGCACCGGAATGCCGGCACCGATCGCCGCGGCCATCGGCTCCTCGATCAGGAATACGTCGCGTGCACCGGCACCTTCGGCCGATTCCTTGATCGCACGACGCTCGACCTGGGTCGAACCGCATGGCACGCAGACCAGTACGCGCGGGCTCGGTCGCAGGAAGCGCGACTTGTGCACCTGCTTGATGAAGTGCTGCAGCATCGCCTCGGTCATGGTGAAGTCGGCGATCACGCCGTCCTTCATCGGTCGCACCGTGGCGATATTGCCCGGCGTGCGGCCAAGCATGCGCTTGGCGTCGCTACCGACTGCGGCAATCGTGCGTGGACCACCGGGACCACGATCCTGGCGAATCGCCACCACCGACGGCTCATTCAGGACGATGCCCTGGCCGCGCACATAGATCAGCGTATTGGCCGTGCCGAGGTCGATGGAGATGTCGTTGGAAAAGATCCCGCGAAACTTCTTGAACATGGGTCCGCCGTGGGTCGGCTTGGCTAAAAAGTAAGCTCGCCAGTCTAGTCAGCGTGGCCCGCATGCGCAAGGACCATTACGTTAAGAAATCCTTTCACAACACTGCCATATGCGCATTTCCTGCACCTTGAAGTGAGCAGCGCGTTGCTGCAAAAAGTCGCCAACGCGGGCATATGGCGGTACGATTCCATCCTTTGACCGCAGCATTCTGGTTCGGCTGTCCGCCGATCACGACGTGCGCGGCCTTTTCACCTTGCTTGGGGACTCCCGCACATCATGCCTGCCGTCATCTGCGGATCGTTGGCCTACGACACCATCATGGTGTTCCAGGACCAGTTCAAGAATCACATCCTGCCCGATCAGATGCATATTCTGAACGTGTCGTTTCTGGTCCCGCGGATGCGTCGCGAATTCGGCGGCTGCGCCGGCAATATTGCCTACAATCTCAAACTGCTCGGCGGCGATCCGTTGCCGGTGGCGGCCGTAGGCCAGGACTTCGCGCCATACCGCAAGCATATGGAACAGTGCGGCATCCGGCTCGACTGCGTGCGCGAGTTCGACGACCAGTTCACCCCGCAGTGCTTCATCACCACCGATCTGGACAACAACCAGATCACCGCCTTCCATCCGGGCGCGATGTCCAGCGCGCAGGAAAACCACGTACGCGATATCCCGCAGATCGACTTTGCGATCGTCGCTCCCGATGGTCGCGATGCGATGCTGCAGCACGTGGATGAGTTTGCCGAACGCGGTGTGCCGTTCATCTTCGATCCGGGCCAGGCGATGCCGCTGTTCAGCGGTGACGAGTTCCGCTCGATGATCGCCAAGTCGACCTATGTGATCGTCAACGACTACGAGTCGCAGTTGCTGCAGACGCGTACCGGTTTGAGCGCCGCCGAGATCGCCGACCAGGTGACCGCGTATATCGTGACCCAGGGGCCGCGCGGCTCGATCATCCACGTCGGCAGCGAGACTCACCACATTCCGCCTGCGCGCGAACGCCAGATCGTGGATCCGACCGGCTGCGGCGACGCTTATCGCGCCGGCCTGATCTTCGGCATCATGCGCGGCAAGGACTGGCCGACGATCGGTCGCATGGCCTCGCTGATGGGTGCGCTGAAAGTCGAACATCCCGGCACGCAGAACCAGCGCTTCAGCTACACCGAGTTCGCTGCGGAATTCCTCGATCAGTTCGGTTACGCACTGGATTGATCGCTACACGAGCGACTTGACCTCGAGGCTCTCGCGTCACGCTGGGAGCCTCGTTCGTATCAGTCGACGCGGAATCCGATGGTCGCGTTCACCGCATCCTGCCAGCCGCGATACAGGCGCTCGCGGGTAGCTTCGTCCATCGTGGGCTGAAAGCGCCGATCCATCTGCCACAACGCGGCGATCTGTGCGCGGCTTTCCCAGAACCCCACCGCCAGCCCCGCCAGATACGCTGCACCCAGCGCGGTGGTTTCGGTCACGCGTGGACGCAACACCGGTACGCCAAGCATGTCGCTCTGGAACTGCGCCATGAAATCGTTCGCGATCGCACCGCCGTCGGCGCGCAATTCCTTCAGCGGAATGCCGGCGTCCGCCTCCATCGCGGCCAGTACGTCACGCGACTGGTAGGCCATCGACTCGAGCGCCGCACGCACCACATGCTCTTTGCGGGTACCCCGCGACAGACCGAACATCGCCCCGCGAACATCGCTGCGCCAGTACGGCGCACCTAGCCCCACAAATGCCGGCACCAGATACACGCCCTCGCTGGAAAGCACACTCTCCGCGCAAATCTGTGAGTCGCTGGCATGCTCCAGCATCTGCAAACCATCGCGCAGCCATTGCACCACCGAGCCAGCGACAAAGATGCTGCCCTCCAGCGCGTACTCGACGGTGCCATCCACTTCCCATGCAATCGTGGTCAGCAAGCCATGTCGCGATGGCACCGCTTGGGTACCGGTATTCATCAGCATGAAGCAGCCGGTGCCGTAGGTGTTCTTGGCCATGCCCGACTCGAAGCAGGCCTGACCGAACAGAGCCGCCTGCTGATCGCCGGCCACACCGCTGATCGGTATGCCGGCAGGCAGACCGGGCAACGCCACGGTATGTCCATAGACCTCGCTGCTGGAGCGCACTTGCGGCAACATGCTGCGTGGAATATCCAGCATGCGCAGCAGTTCGTCGTCCCAGCATCGCGCATGAATATCGAACAGCAGCGTACGTGCTGCGTTGCTGACATCCGTCACGTGCAGCTTGCCGCCACTGAGGTTCCAGATCAGCCAGCTGTCGATCGTGCCGAACAGCAAGTCGCCGTGTTCTGCGCGAGCACGGGCGCCGTCCACATGATCGAGAATCCAGCGGATCTTGCTACCGGAGAAATAGGCGTCGATCAGCAGGCCGGTCTTTTCACGCACCAGCGAGGCATAGCCGTCCGCTTCCAACTGCTCGCAGATCGCCAGACTTTGTCGCGACTGCCACACGATCGCATTGTGGATAGGCTGGCCGGTGTGACGATCCCACACTATGGTGGTTTCGCGCTGGTTGGTGATGCCGATGCCGGCCAGTGCATCCGTCTCGGTTTGCGTCGTCGCCAGCACTTCAGCGACCGTCGTCAGCATGCTCGCAAGAATCTCCTGCGGATCGTGCTCCACCCAGCCCGGCTGCGGAAAAATCTGCCGGAATTCGCGCTGTGACGATGCGACCACGCCGCCAATGCGATCGAACAGCATCGCGCGCGAACTGGTCGTTCCCTGGTCTATTGCCAAGATGTAGCGCTGCGCCATGTAACGTCCATTCGTCGCGTATCAAAAACTTGTCAGCGAAGAGTAGAGCAGGTCGGTGCAGTGCGCGATCCACAACGTCGGCGTTCAATGCGCCTCGACGTGCCTTCCCGCCGGCTGGGTCAGCTTGTCGATATACGCCAGCGCCACCGCGGAGATCACAAAGGTCAGGTGTAACAGGATCTGCCACATGATGGTCTCGCCATCCATGGCGCGCGCCTTGATGAAGGTGGCAAGCAAATGGATCGAGGAAATGCCGATGATCGCCATTGCCAGTTTCACCTTCAGCACCGTGGCATTCACATGCGACAGCCATTCCGGTTGATCCGGATGCCCTTCGAGCTTGAGACGGGATACGAATGTCTCGTAGCCGCCCACGATGACCATCACCAGCAGGTTCGAGATCATCACTACATCGATCAGACCCAGCACGGTCAACATGATCGTCGCTTCGGCACTATCGGCACCTGCCGCTGTGTCGATACCGTTGTGGAACAACGTGGTTTCCACCAAGTGCCACAATTCGCGCAAAAACTGCACTACGTAGATCGCCTGAGCGACGATCAGTCCCAGATACAGCGGCAGTTGCAGCCAGCGTGAGGAAAAGATCAGCTGCGACAGGGGACCTAGGTGATTCTTGCTGGGAGACGTCATGCATATCCGGGATAAGGGTGGCTATAAGTCGACCACCGATCTTCGCAAAATACTGCGCAACACAAATTCGCCGCGACAATTTGCCCTATCCCCGCAGCCGCCTGGATCGCCCAAAAGAAAAAACCCCCACCGTTTCGGGTGGAGGTTTTAGGGATAAAGCCCCTGGCAGTGACCTGTTGCAGCCAGCGATCGTCGATCGCCACAGTGGCCGCTTTCAAACGCCATAAAGACGAAGGCCTCCCCGGATGGGGAGGCCTTCTTGGATAAAGCCCCTGGCGGTGACCTGTTGCGGGTCGCGACCTACGGTCGCCACAGCAACGCCCAACCAAGAAAAAACCCCCACCGTTTCGGGTGGAGGTTTTTGGGATAAAGCCCCTGGCGGTGACCTACTCTT